>NZ_PJNG01000001.1:3692500-7274739 GCF_002846525.1 Micromonospora sp. CNZ309 | reverse complement strand
CGCGACGGTGGTGCGCTGGGACCCGGCGGCGCTGCGCGGGCTCGACGTCGACCCGGACGCCGTCGGGTCCTGGTTCCAGCTCGCCGGCGAGGACGAGGACGCGGTCATCAACGAGGTCAGCCAGCTCGCGGTCGACTGCCAGCGGCACCGGGGGGTGGCGGCGGCGCGCGGCCTGCTCCGCCACCAGCTCGCCGTGCTGCTGCTGCGGCTGTCGCTGCTGCCCGAGCGCGCCTCCCGGGCCACGCGGGCGGAGGCGGCCACGTTCCACCGGCTCTGCCGGGAGGTCGAACGCGGCTACCAGCACACCCGCCGCGTCGAGGACTACGCCGACCGGCTGGGCTGCTCGGTGCGTACGCTCACCCGGGCCTGCCTGGCCGTGACCGGGCGCAGCGCCAAGCAGGTGGTCGACGAGCGGGTGGCCCTCCAGGCGAGCCGGCTGCTGGCGGCCACCGACGAGCCGATCGCCCGGATCGGCCGGCGGCTGGGCTTCTCCGAGCCGACGAACTTCGGCCGGTTCTTCACCCGCGAGGTCGGGGTGAGCCCGGGTGCCTTCCGCGCGGCCCGCGAGCAGCCGCTACCCGGGCCGCTCGTGCGGCCCCGCCCGCCCGCCGACGCGACCGGCCGCCCGCGCGGGGCATGATGGCGGGGTGCAGATCTCCGCGCGCGGCGACTACGCGGTACGGGCGGCGCTGAGCCTCGCCACCGCGTACCCCCGGCTGCTCTCCACCCAGGCCATCGCGGCGGAGCAGGACATGCCCCGCAAGTTCCTGGAGGCCGTCCTGGCCGACCTGCGGCGGGCCGGCGTCGTGCGGGCGCAGCGCGGCGCGGAGGGCGGCTACACGCTGGCCCGGCCGCCGCGCGAGGTGACCGTCGGCGCGGTGCTGCGCGCCGTGGAGGGGCCGCTGGCCGGGGTCCGCGGGCTGCGCCCGGAGGAGACCAGCTACGAGGGCGCGGCGGAGAACCTGCCGGGGCTGTGGGTGGCGGTACGGGCCGCCGTGCGGCGCGTGGTCGACGAGGTGAGCCTCGCGGAGATAGTCAGTGGCCGCCTGCCCGCCCACGTCCGTAGGTTGACGGCGTTGCCCGACGCCTGGGAGCCACGCTGATGCCCACCCCCGTCCTGCGCACCGCGCGCCTGCTGCTGGAGCCCTACCGGCCCGACGACGCCGAGGACTTCGTCGCCCTGCTCGCCGACCCGGAGGTCGGCCGGTTCATGGGCGACGGGCCGCTGAGCGCCGAGGAGGCCGGCGCCCTCTTCGGACGGGTGTTCACGAAGGTCTACGCCGATGACCTCTTCGACGTCTGGGCGGTACGCCGCGACGGCCGCTACGTCGGGCACGCCGAGGTCAAGCGGACGGACCAGGTCGACGGGCATGAGATCATCTACGCGTTGGCGAAGCCGGCCTGGGGCGTGGGCCTCGGCACGGAGCTGGCCCGGGCCCTGGTCCGCCACGGCTTCGGCACCCTCGGCCTGCCCCGCGTGTACGCGACCGTCGCCGAGGCCAACTACGCCTCGCTGGCGCTGCTGGGCAGGATCGGCTTCGTCCACGAGCGCGACATCGCCGAGGACGACGGCAGCGTCACCCGCGTGCTCGTCGCCGACCGCGCCACCGCCTGACGATCCGCCCGTCCCCGCCACCGGCCGCGTGCCGCCATCCCGTGGACCGCACGACGGTGCCGCCGGCCGACGTGCCGGCGGGGCACCGGCCGGGTCACGCCCGCGTCGGCGGGCCCGTGGTGGTGTAGCCACCCCGGTGGTAGACCAGCGGGTCCCCGTCCTCGCCGCCGCCGAGCGCGAGCGGCTCGGCCACGAAGAGCGTGTGGTCGCCGGCCGGCACCCGGTGCGCGACGCGGCAGAGCAGCCGGGCCAGCACGCCGGACAGCAGCGGCACGTCGAACGGCCCCGGCGTCCAGTGCGGATAGGCGGCGAACCGGTCGATCCCGCCGGTGGCGAAGACCCGGGCGGCCTCCCCCTGCTGGGCGCCGAGCAGGTGCACGGCGACGTGCTCGGCCCGGGCGAACACCGGCCAGCTCGACGAGGCGGTGCCGAGGCAGAACGAGACGAGCGGCGGGTCCAGCGACACCGACGTGAAGGACGTGGCGGTGAAGCCGGCCCGCGCGGGCTCGCCGGAACCGTCGGCGCGGGTCGGCCCGGCGGCGTCCGGGGCGGCGGTGGTGACCACGGTGACGGTGGCGGCCTGCCGGCGCAGCAGCGCCCGGAACAGGTCCCGGTCCACCGGCAGCAGGTCGGCCGCGTCGGGCCGGGACCACTCCACGGTGGTCACGCCGCCACCGCCGGGCGGACGTGGGGCAGCCCTGCGGCGACGGGCGGGCGAGCCGCGTGGAGAGGATCGTCCCGCTGCGTCATCGCCCCATGCTGCCGCCGGCCGCATCCCCGGTCAATGCCCCTATCGAGGGCAGCATCGGCGTCGGTCGACGTCGGCGCCGACCCCTACCCCGGCGGCCGGGCCGCGCAGCGCCCGGCGGCGTAGGGGTTACCGGCGGCCCCTGGGTTCGTTCCACCCCGGACGGAGCGGGTTTCCCGATCCGGTCATCCGGGAACGTTCGGTTTCGACAGGGCAGGGAAGGGATTCGAAGGGAGCTTGAGCGATGGGTCTGATGTTCCGTAAGCGCAAGAAGTACGGCCCGATCATCCTGAACTTCACCGAGAACGGATTCTCGTCCTGGAGCATCAAGATCGGTCGCTGGTCCTGGAACTCGCGGGCCAAGGCGCACCGCGTCGACCTGCCGGGCCCGCTGTCCTGGAAGCAGGACAAGTCCCGGGCGTGAGGTCCCGAGGTCGAGCGGGGTGCCGGTGATCCACCGGCACCCCGCTCGGCGTCGGGTCAGGGGGCCGTCGCGGCGCCGTGGGCGGCGATGACCACGTCGCCGCCGAGCCGGCCGTGCTCCGGCTCGCGGGTCGCCTCCCCCGCGTCGAGCAGCCCGGTCAGCGCGCGGACGGCGTCGGAGGACCGGTAGGCGGTCGCGGTGAGGGCGTGCCGGCGCAGCTCGGTGACCGTACGCGGGCCCGAGCGTCGCAGCTCGGCGAGCAACTCCTCGCGCAGCGGGCCCGCCTCCGGGACCTCGACGACGTCGAGCAGCCCGCCCGCCGGGTCCCGGTAGCGCACGCCGGAGGCGCCGTCGCCCGCCCAGAGCGCATCCTTGAACGCCTCCAAGCTCTTGTCCGACCCGGTCGCGAAGGCGAACAGCCGCGCCGGGTCGCCGTCGGCGGTCACCAGCTCCACCTCGCTCGTCAGCGGGAAACCGGCGTCGGCGAGGGCCGCCCGCGCCGGGGTGCCGACGGCGGTGGCGAGCAGCACGTCCGCCGGCTTGCCGGCCGCCGCGGCGGTCAGCACGGCGGGATCGGCGGCGTCGTCGTCCACGACGGACAGCAGGGGCGCGCCGGCCGCGCCGGCCGCCTTCACCGCGACCGGTAGCCGGGCCGGGCCGCCGGGCACGAGGTGCACGGCGACGCCTGCCGGCAGTTGCGCCTCCACGGCGCCGAGCCGTGCCGGCAGTTCCTCGGTGCCGTCGGCGAGCACAAGCACGGTGAGCTGCCGGCCCCGCAGCCGGTCGGCGTGTCCGGCGACCACCCGCAGCGCGGCCTCCGCGCAGCCGGCGTCGCCACCGGCGTACGCCAGGGCGAGGGTGGCCCGGCGGGCGCGGTGCAGCGCCCCCGGCAACCAGGTCTCCAGGTGTCGGACGAGCAGCTCGCGCAGGACGGCGTCGGTCGGCATGCTGCCGTTCTACCGCACGCCGCCCCGGGCCGGGGCACGGCTCCCCCGACAGCGCGGGCGTCGCGACACCCGGCCGGAACCCTTCGCGACGCCCGGCCGGGGCTCGTCACCGCACCCCCGGCGGGCCCGCCGGGTCCCGTGTCGGCTGCCGACGGGCCCCGCCGAACGCCCAGGGCGGGTCAGGCCGGGACGGAGACGCCCACGCCGCCCCGGGTCTGGCCGCCGTAGCGCCGCCGCTCGGCGTCCAGGTCGAGCCGGCCGATCCGCTTGCGCGCGGCCAGGGCGGTCTCGTCGAGCCGGTCGGCCGGCACCAGCCAGACGATCTCGAACTCCAGCCCGTCCGGGTCCTGGCCGTAGAGGCTCTTGGTGGTGCCGTGGTCGGACGCGCCGACGAGCGCGCCGGCGGCGGCGAGCCGCTGCGCGGTGGCGTCCAGCTCGTCGAGGGTGTCGACCTCCCAGGCCAGGTGGTAGAGGCCCACGGTGCCGCGGCCGGCGGTGGAGCGTCCGGCGCCCGCGCCGACCTCGAACAGGCCGAGGTCGTGGTCGTTGGTGGAGCCGGGCGCCTGGAGGAAGGCGGCGCCCCGGAAACCGTCCGGCGTCATCGGGATCGGCCGGAAGCCCAGCACGTCGCGGTAGAAGTCGACGCTGCGGGCGAGGTCACTGACGTAGAGCACGGCGTGGTTGAGGCGGTGGATTCCCATGCCACCGACGCTAGCGCGGTTTCGTTGAACGTTCAACTACATGCCGTATGATGGGCGTCATGACCCGCTGGCTGGATCCCGACGAGCAGCGCACCTGGCGCGCGTACCTGACCGCCTCCCGGGCGCTCACGGAGGCGCTGGACCGGGAGCTGCAACGCGACGCCGGGATGCCGCACGCCTACTACGAGATCCTGGTCCGGCTCTCCGAGGCACCCCAGCGGCGGCTGCGGATGAGCGAACTGGCCGAGGTCAGCGGCTCCTCGCGCAGCCGGCTCTCCCACGCCGTGGCCCGGCTGGAGGCCGAGGGCTGGGTCCGCCGCGAGGAGTGCCCCACCGACCGGCGCGGGCAGATCGCGGTCCTCACCGACGAGGGATTCGCCACCCTCGCCGCCGCCGCGCCCGGCCACGTCGAGGGGGTACGCCGGCACCTGTTCGACGCGCTGACCCCCACCCAGGTGGACCAGTTGCGCCGGATCAGCGAGACGCTCGCCGCACACCTGACCGGTTCTTGACCAATACACTCCCCCTCGGGTCTTGTACTTACCGTCGCCGGATGAGCACGATGGGGCGTGCCTTCCGGCTTCGGTGATCTGACTGACCAGGCGCACCACCTGGTGTCCTCCGGCGACCTCGCTGGCGCCCAGCGGCTGCTCGCCGACGCGCTGACCGACGCCGACCCGCGTCCGGCCAACGCCACGCCCGAGCTGGCCGAGGCCGCCAGCCTCCAGGCCCGCGTACTGGTCGCCCTCGGCGAGCCGCACTCGGCCCGGGGCTGGGCCGCGTTCGCGTACGCGGCCACGACCCGGTTGCACGGGCGCGCCGACCAGCGCACGGTGGCCGCCGCGGCCACCCTCGCGGCGGTGCTGCACCGGGTCGGCAGCTGGTCGCGCGCCGCCCGGCTCTACCAGGAAGTGATCATCGAGCTGACCGCGCTCGACGGGCCGGAGTCGCTGCGGGTGCTCGCCGCCCACGCCGACCTGGCCACCGTGGAGTACGCGCGCGGCCAGTGCCAGGTGGCCCGCGACCGCTTGCAGGACGCCTGGGAGCTGCACCGCGAGGTCTACGGCGACGGGCACCCCAGCGGCATCAAGATGCTGGCGCGGCTCGGGGCGATGCAGCGCGACTGCGGGCAGTTCGCCGAGGCCCACGACAACCTCGCGCTGGCCAGGGAGCTGTGCCGCCAGCACCTGCCGGCGGACGATCCGCTGGCGGCGCAGGTGGCGGGGCTGGCCCGGGCGGCGGCCAACCCGGACCACGTCTGCGCCGACACCGCACCCGTCGGCCGGGACGGCCCGATCGTGCCGTCCGCGCGTACCCCGCCCCCGGGCGACGGGCCGACGACGGCGCAGCACCCCTCGCAGCCGGGTTACCGCCCGGCGGAGCCGGACCCGTACGCCGCGGCGGCACACGCCGACCCGTACGCCGCGCCGCCGCACCCGGTGCCGACGCCCCGGCAGCCGACGGAGGATCCGCCGCCCGGCTGGTGGCCTCCCGACGCCGACGACGGGCCGGCCGACAGCGCCGTGCCGCCGACGGTCGTACCCCTGGCCGGTGGCGCCGCCACCGAGGAGGCCGACGGGGTGCACCGGGTGCACCGGCCCGACACGCCCGAGGAGCCCTACCAGCCGTCGCGGCTGCTGCCGGTGCCGGTGCACCGCGCGCCGGCGCGGCGCGGCAACCGGCTGCTGCCGCTCGCCGTCGGTGGCGTCGCGGTGGTGCTGCTGGGCACGGTCGCGGTGATCACCGGGGTGGCCGCGATGGACGGCGCCCCCGATCCGGCGCCCCCGGCCGCGACCGGCGCGCCGGCCTCCACGCCCGCCGGCGGGTCGACCGGCACGGGCGCCCCGCCCGCCGCCAGCCCGACGAGCGGGGCAGCGGCCTCCCCCGGCAGCCCGCCGGGGGCCGTCACGCTGCGGGACAACCGGGACAACGTGGCGCTGCGCTGGACGTACCCGGCCGGCGGGGAGGGTCCCGTGGTCATCTCGGGCGGCCGGGTCGGCCAGGCGCAGACGGCCTTCGCCAACCTGCCCGCCGGCACCACGACCTTCGTCGTCTATGGCCTGAACCGCAGCACCGACTACTGCTTCACGGTCGCGGTCGTGTGGTCGACGGACACGATCGCCCGCGCGCAGCAGGTCTGCACCCGTCGCGGCTGACGGTTCGTCGGAGCTGACGGCCGCGTCCCGGCTGACGGTCCGTCGCGGCAGTCGGTCCGTCCCGGCAGTCGGCCGGTCGCGGGTCCCGGGGGCGGCGACGCCGATCGCAGGCGTACCGGATGGTCCGGATCGGGCCCGCCCGGCGCGGCGCCGTCCGTCAGGGTCGCTCCGGGTCGGGCAGGGCCGGCAGCAGCAGCCGTACCCGCAGCCCCGGCCCGCCGGTCCGACCGGGGTGGGCGTCGGTCAGCTCGATGCCGCCACCGGCCCGGCGGACCAGCTCGCGCACGATGGCCAGGCCGAGGCCGGCGCCGCCGTCGTCGCGGGCGCGGGCGTCGTCGAGCCGGGTGAACCGGCCGAAAACCCGCTCCCGGTCCCCGGCCGGGATCCCCGGCCCGTCGTCGGTCACCGTCACCAGGTGGTACGCCCCGACGCCGCTGCCGCCCCCGCCGACCGTCCCGCCGTCGCCGCCCGCCTCGCCGGCGCCCGGGCCGGCGGCCAGCACCACCTCGCCGTGGGCGTGCCGGACGGCGTTGTCGACCAGGTTGGTCAGGATGCGGCGCAGCTCGTCGGGATCGCCCTCGGTCCACAGCGGCGCCGCCGGGGCGTCGAGGCGCACCGGCGGCGACGGATACCGGGCGGCCACCGCCGCCAGCAGGGCCCCCAGCTCGACGGGCCCCGTGGCCCGCGCCGGCGGCCGCTCGTCGAGTCGGGCCAGCAGCAGCAGGTCGTCGACGAGCCGCCCGAGGCGCTCGGTGTCGGCGAGCAGGTTAGCCGACACCGCCGTCCAGTCCGTCCGGTCGGCGAGGCGCCGGGCGACCTCCAGCTCGGTACGGATGTTCGCCAGCGGGCTGCGCAGCTCGTGCGCGGCGTCCGCGACGAACGCCCGTTGCCGGTCCCGGGCGGACTCCAGCCGGCCCAGCATCCCGTTGAGCGTCACCGCGAGCCGGTGGATCTCGTCCCGCGACGCCGGTACGGGCAGCCGCCCGCCCCCGTCCCGCCCGGTGATCTCCTCGGCGCCCCGGCGCAGCGCCTCCACCGGGCGCAGGGTCGCGCCGACCACCCGCCAGGCCACGGCGGCGAGCACCGCCACCAGCAGCGGGAAGCTCACCAGCAGGATGGTCCGTACGACGTGCGCGCTGTGCCGCACGTCCGCCAGTGACCGGGCCACCAGGACGGTACGCGGGTCGGCGGCGGTGCCCGCCGGTACGGCCACCACCCGCACCGGCCCGGTCAGGCCGACCCGCTCCCCCGACACCGTCAGCCGCTGCCGCACGCCGGCGTCGAGGCTGCCCGGCGACACCATCGGCACCAGTCGGTCGGCGTCGATGGAGGCGGCCCGCACCCGGCCTGCGGCGTCGATCACCTGCACCCGGACCTGCCCGCCGGCCACCGGCAGCGGATCGGGCAGGACCTCCTCGGCGGCGAGCAGCGCGACCGCGTCGGCGGTCCGGAACGCCTCGGTGTCGACGGCACGTTGCAGGGCCCAGCCCAGCACGGCGAGCAGGACGAGCCCGCCGACGGCCAGTCCCCCCGACACACCGAGTACGCCGACCGCCATCAGCCGCCCGCGCAGCCCGGGCCCGGCGCGCAGCCGCCCGCGCGTCCCCCGCGTCACGGGGCGAGCCGGTAGCCGGCGCCCCGGACCGTCTCCAGGCGCTCCCGGCCGATCTTGCGGCGCAGGTAGCCGACGTAGACCTCGACCGCGTTGGGCGCCGTCTCGACGCTGGCGTCCCAGACGTGGTCCAGCAGTTCGGTCTTGGAGACCACCTCGCCGGGGCGGCGCATGAGGTAGTCGAGCAGCGCGAACTCGCGGCTGGTCAGCGCGACCTCGGCGTCGGCGCGGGTCACCCGCCGCCGCGCCGGGTCCAGCCGGAGGTCGCCGACCGCGAGCACCGTCGGGCGTTCGGGGGCGCCCCGGCGCAACAGGGCGCGCAGCCGGGCCAGCAGCACGACGTACGAGAAGGGCTTGGTGAGGTAGTCGTCGGCCCCGCAGTCCAGCCCGTCGGCCTGGTCGTACTCGCCGTCCTTGGCCGAGAGCATGAGCACCGGCAGCCAGTGCTCCTCGGCGCGCAGCCGGCGTACCAGCTCGTAGCCGGAGAGGCCGGGCAGCATCACGTCGAGGACCATCGCGTCGTACCCGCCGTGGCGTGCCGCGTCGAGCCCCTCCGGGCCGGTTGCCGCCACGTCCACCGCGAACCCCTCGGCCTGCAACCCCCGTTGCAGGGCGGACGCCAGCCGCGACTCGTCCTCCACCACCAGCAACCGCACGCCTCCAAGGGTGCCACCCGGGCGCCCGGGGTCGTACGGCCGTCCTCAGCGCCCTCACAGCGTCGAGGAGGCAGGATGTCCGGCAGGAGGTGTCACATGTCCGTCCTGAAGAGCCGTCCCGTCCTGCGCTGGCTGGTCCCGGTGACCGCCGTCGCGACCGTCATCGGCGGCGGCGCCGCGCTCGGCACGTTCGCCGCCCAGGCTGAGCCGAGCCTGCCACCGCGTACCGCCGCCCAACTCCTGGTCGACCTGCAGACCTCCCGGCTGGAGGGGCTCTCCGGCACCGTCGTGCAGCGTGCCGACCTGGGCCTGCCGCCGCTGGCCGGCCTCGTCGGCGGCGACGGCCTGACCGGCCTGCTGACCGGCACGCACACCCTGCGGGTCTGGCACTCCGGGCCCGACCGGCAGCGCGTCGCCCTGGTGGACACGCTCGGCGAGCACGACATCGTGCGCAACGGCCGGGACGTGTGGGCCTGGAACAGCCGGTCCAACACCGCCACCCACCGCACCCTGCCCGAGGGCACCGCCGGGGCCCAGACGCCGGAGCTGCCGGTCACCCCCGGTGAGGCAGCCGACCGGGCCCTCGCGGCGATCGGCCCGAGCACCGAGGTGAGCGTCGGCCGCTCCGCCACGGTCGCCGGCCGCGACGCGTACGAGCTGGTGCTCGCCCCGCGCGACGCCGCCTCGCTGGTGCACCAGGTGCGCATCGCCATCGACGCGCGGCAGCACGTGCCGCTGCGCTTCGAGGTCTTCGCCGACGGCAGCGACAAGCCGGCCTTCGAGATGGCCTTCACCCAGGTGTCGTACGCCCGGCCCGACGCCGACCAGTTCACCTTCAACCCGCCGCCCGGCGTGAAGGTGACCGAGGAGACCGCCGGCAGGCAGCCCGCCGACGCCCCCGGGAAGCGGCGCGCGGACGGCGAGCGGCCGGACGTGCGTACGGTCGGCGAGAGCTGGACCACGGTGGTGGTCGCGCGGCTCGACGGCGCCGGCGCGCCCGCGGACCGACCCACCACCGGCGGTCGCGCCGGGAACGGACCGACCGGCGACCCGGCGGCGCTGCTCGGCGCGCTGCCGAAGGTCAGCGGCGACTGGGGCAGTGGCCGGCTGCTGACGGGGAAGGTGTTCAGCGCGCTGCTCACCGACGACGGCCGACTCATCGCCGGCGCCGTGACGCCGGAGCGGCTCTACGAGGTGGCGAAGGGCTGAGGATCGGCAGTCCGGGGGCCCGTCACGCGGCGGGCCCCCGCTGTCTGTGCGGGACGAGTCGTGGTGTGGCCCGGCGCGCTTGGTCGAGGCGACCGGCGCACGGTATCTTTCTCAGTTCAGGCAACAAAAAAGAACGGCTTAAATAGCCGTTCCGAGAGAGATGCTAACCAAATGGGAGACGGCTTGTCAAGGCATTCCGCCGATTCCGCCGAATTGCAGCCCGATGACGAGATCGGCCGCGAACAGGAATACGTCTCGATGCTCTATCGCCGGCTGGACGAGCTGCGTGAGCAGGCCTCCCGCCGGCTGACCGACGAGCTGCGGGCGACCGGCGGCACCCTCCAGGCCCGCTCCCAGCGCGACAGCGCGGTGCGGATGTACGCCGACCAGGTCGAGCAGTTCTCCTCGGTGGAGAGCGGCCTCTGCTTCGGCCGGCTCGACACCGACGACGGCGGCCCCCACTACATCGGCCGCATCGGGATCTTCGACACCGGCGGCGACTACGACCCGCTGCTGATGGACTGGCGCGCCCCGGCCGCCCGCGCCTTCTACCTCGCCACCGCGGCCAACCCCCAGGGCGTACGCCGCCGCCGGCACCTGCGCACCCGCGAGCGCAAGGTGACCGCGCTCAACGACGAGGTGCTGGACCTCGCCACCGCCTCCCCCACCGCCCACGAGGAGCTGACCGGCGAGGCGTCGCTGCTCGCCGCGCTCAACGCCGGGCGCACCGGCCGGATGCGCGACATCGTCGAGACCATCCAGGCCGAGCAGGACCGCATCATCCGCGCCGACCTGCCGGGCGTACTGGTCGTGCAGGGTGGCCCCGGCACCGGCAAGACCGCCGTCGCGCTGCACCGCGCGGCGTACCTGCTCTACACCCACCGCGAGCAGCTCTCCACCCGCGGCGTGCTCCTCGTCGGCCCGAACGCCACGTTCCTGCGCTACATCTCCCAGGTGCTCCCCGCGCTGGCCGAGACCGGCGTGCTGCTGCGTACGCAGAGCGACCTCTTCCCGGGCGTCAGCGCCCGCCGGGCGGAGCCGGCCACGACCGCCGCGCTCAAGGGCCGGGCCGTCATGGTCGAGGTGCTTGCCGCCGCCGTCCGCGACCGGCAGTGGGTGCCCGACGAGCCGCTGGAGATCGAGCTGCCGCAGCAGGAGGTACTGCGGCTCGACCCGGAGACCGTCCTCGCCGCCCGCGACCGGGCACGCCGCTCCGAGCGGCCCCACAACCTGGCCCGGGCGCTGTTCGACGTCGAGATCGTCCACGCCCTCGCCGCCCAGGTCGCCGAGCGCATCGGCGCGGACCCGCTGGGCGGGGAGAACCTGCTCGACGAGGCCGACGTGGCCGAGATCCGCCGCGAGCTGCGCGAGGAGCCCGAGGTACGCGCCGCGCTGGACCAGCTCTGGCCGGTGCTCACCCCGCAGCGCCTGCTCGCCGACCTGTACGCCAGCACCGACCGGATCGCCACCGCCGCGCCCATGCTCAGCGACGCCGAGCGGGCCATGCTGCACCGCGAGCCGGGCGGCTGGACGCCGGCCGACGTGCCGCTGCTCGACGAGGCGGCCGAGTTGCTCGGCGAGGACGAGCGGGCCGCCGCCGCCCGCCGGGAACGGATCCGGAGCCTGCAACGGGAGTACGCCGAAGGCGTACTGGAGATCGCCCGGGGCTCCCGCTCCATCGACGTCGAGGACGAGGCCGACGGCGGTGAGATCCTCGGCGTCACCGACCTGCTCGACGCCGACCGGCTGCTCGAACGGCAGGAGGAGGCCGACCGGCTGACCACCGCCCAGCGGGCCGCGGCCGACCGGCGCTGGGCGTTCGGGCACGTGATCGTCGACGAGGCGCAGGAGCTGTCGCCCATGGCCTGGCGACTGCTGATGCGCCGCTGCCCGAGCCGCTCGATGACCATCGTCGGCGACGTGGCGCAGACCGGCGCGCTGGCCGGCACCCCGTCCTGGGCCGACGCGCTGGAGCCGTACGTGGCGCAGCGCTGGCGGCTGGAGGAGCTGACCGTCAGCTACCGCACCCCGGCCGAGATCATGGCGGTCGCCGCCGAGGTGCTCGCCGAGATCGACCCGGCGCTGCGCCCGCCCCGCTCCGTACGCTCCAGCGGGGTGCCGCCGTGGGACCGGGCGGTGCCGGCGGAGCGCCTGGCGGCGGAGCTGGTCGCCGCCGCCACCCGGGAGGCGGCCGGTTTGGACGACGGCCGGCTCGGGGTCATCGTGCCGGCCGGGCGGGTCGACGAGCTGGGGGGCGCGCTCACCGCCGCCGTGCCCGAGGCCGCCATCGGCGAGGACCCGGCGCTGGAGAGCCGCGTGGTGGTGCTCACCGTCGGCCAGGCCAAGGGGCTCGAGTTCGACTCGGTCCTCCTGGTCGATCCCGACCGCATCGTGGCGGAGTCGCCCCGGGGTCGCAGCGACCTCTACGTCGCCCTCACCCGCGCCACCCAACGCCTCGGCATCGTCCGCCCCACCTGACCCACACGCCCGCCTCCCACCACGCCCGCCTCCGGACGCCGATGATCATGAGGTTGGCGGCGGTGTCGATATCTACAGCTGCCGCCGACCCCATGATCGACCCGGTGGGTCATGGCGGAGGGGGCGGGGAAGGGCGGCGGGTGGGCCTGTCAGTCCGGGGTGAAGTCGCCGACCTGGCTGGCGGGGCCGGACTGGTCGCTGGTGGAGCCGCCCGCCGGGGTACTCAGGCCGCCGGTGGTGGCGTCGCCCGTGGTGGTCGGGGCCACCTTGCCGGGGTGCCGCTCCGGCTGCCGCGCCACCCGGCGCACGCTGGCCGGGCCCGCGGTGCCGCCGGTCGTGGTGACCGCGCCCTGCCCTCGGGTGGGTCCGCCGTCCCGCAGCACCTCCGGGTCGATCGGGACGTGGGCGGGGTCGTCCGGGTCCTCGTCCTGGATGACCCGCTGCACGTCGGTGCGGGGCACGGTCACCTCGTCGAGGGCGCCCTCGCCGTACACGCCGCCGGCGATCCGGTCCTCGGCCTGCCGGGCGGCTTCCTGTCGCATGTCGTCCTCACGCACGTCCATCACCTCGCAGAAGTGTCGGTGCGGATTGCGTGCCCGAGGGCCGGCCCGGCAAACCCGCCCCGACGCCCCACCCCACACCTCGGTCGATCATGCAGTCGTGGTGCCGGTCAGATGCCCGTTCGGGCGTTTTGCCTCCCATCACCACCGCATGATCGACGCCGGCCTCCGGGGCGCGGGGGCAGGGCAGGGGTGGTCGGCTATTCGGGCAGCCGTGGGGGTTACTGGCCCCCACGGCTCGGGTAGACGGCGGGTGCCCCCGCCATGAACGCGAACCGTGCCGTGGCCGACACGCGGTAGCGGGGCGAGGGAACGCAGGTACGACTCATCGCATCCTGAGGAGGACAAGATGAGCACGCAGGCTGCTTCCACCAGGCCGATGAACCGGCCGACGCAGGACATGCCCAACCGGGCGATGCAGGACAGGGCCATGCAGGAGACGCCCACCCGTCCGATGCCGATGATGCACGACGGGCACCGGGAGGCCATGCAGGCGCCCGGCACGGAGACCAAGCCGTCGCTGCGGACGACCGAGTTCTGGGTCTACATCGCGGCCGTGATCGGCGTGCTGGCCGCCTCGCAGCTGGTCGGCCGGAACTCGGCCGGGGTGGACATCTTCCGGGCCGACAACGCCTGGTTCATGATCACGCTGCTGACCATCGGGTACCTGGGTAGCCGTGGTCTGGCCAAGGCCGGCAGCAACTGGCGCAGCGGCGAGGAGCGCAAGGCCCGGCACTGACCGGCACCGCGTAGCCGCGCACCACGGCACCGCAGTGGCCCCCGGGACTGTCGTCCCGGGGGCCACCGTCGTGTGTGGTCCTACTCCTCGAAGCCGCCGAAGTCCTCGCCGTCGCCCTCGAAGGCATCGCCGATCATGTCACCCACGATCATGCCGCCGACGGCTCCCACCGCGGCGCCGGCGACGACGCCGCCCATGCCGACGCCCCGGCCGTGACCGTGCCCGTGCCCGCCGAAGCCGTGCGCGCCGCGCAGGCTGCCGTAGCGGGACGTCGTCTCCCGCAGCCAGCCGTCGACCACCTGGACCCAGTCCGTCCCGTCGGCGTCGGTGTGCGCGACCCGGTAGTGACCGAACGCGTCGTGACCCGGGGTGAGGAACCCGCCGCGCTTGTCGCACTCGAGGATGACCTCGACACCGTGCGGGCTGGTCACGAAGGTCAGCTCGACCTCGTTGATGGTGCTCGCGTACTGGGGCGAGGCGAAGAACTCGATCTCCTGGTAGAACGGCAGCGTCTGCTGCGTGCCCCGGATGTGGCCGCGCTCCAGGTCGGCGTGCTTGAACCGGAAGCCGAGCCGCTGGAACGCCTCCAGGATCCGCTCGTGCACCGGCAGCGGGTGCACGTTGACCTGGTCCAGGTCACCCTTGTCCACCGCCCGGGCGATGGCCAGCTCGGTACGCAGGCCCATCGTCATGCCGCGCAGCCGCTGACCGTAGACGTCGGTGATCGGGGTCTCCCACGGCATCGGGAGCTGGAACGGAATGGCGAGCTGCTGCTTCGCGGCGAGCTGGAGCGGGCCGCTGACCGGCAGCCGGTGGAACTCCATGACACCGGCGTACTCCGTGTCGTGGCCCTCGATCTCGACCCGGGTGACCAGGCCGACGACGACCTGCTCGATGTTGGCCGGCGCGTCGCCGCCGAGCAGGTTCACCTGCCCCTCGAGGGTCAGGCCGGGCCGGGTGTTCGGGTTGGTCAGGACGGTGTCGACGCTCGGCCCGCCCACGCCGAACGCGCTCAACATCTTCTTGAAGACCATCGGAACTCCCGTGCAAAGACACCGCGCTCCACCCTGGAGCCGGTCGCTGACTTCCCGGGACCCTATCCGTGGGCGCTGTGAAGTGCCTGTGAAGGCCCGCCGTCCGACGTGGAGAGATCGCGTGGATCGACGGCGGCGGTACGCGATGATCGGCTCATGTCGCTGTGGGAGGCCACCTGGCGCGTCGGGGCACCGCTGTTCGTCGTCGTCTGCGCCGCAGCCGCCGTCCTCGTCGCCGTCTCCGACCCGCCGGACAGGTTCTCCCGGCCACGCGGCTGGCAGTGGGCGTGGGTGGGACTGTGGCTCATGGCCACCGGTGGCGCAGGCGTGTCCGGCCCACGCCGGGCTCCACGGGCTGAGGGTCACGCCCCCGTACGGGGGGCGGTAGGCACCGGTCAGCCGCCCTCGACGACGACCAGCTCCCCCACCTGGTCGGCGAGCTGAGCGCGCGCCTCCGGGGGCAGGCCCGCGTCGGTGACGAGCAGGTCGGCCGCGGAGAGCGGGGCGATGGTGGCCATCCCGACGGTCTCCCACTTGGTGTGGTCGGCCAGCACCACCAGGCGCCGCGACGCCTCGATCAGGCACCGGTTCGTCCCGGCCTCCAGCAGGTTCGGTGTGGTGAACCCCGTACGCGGGCTCATGCCGTGCACGCCGAGGAAGAGCACGTCGACGTTGAGGGAGCCGATCGCCGCCTCGGCCACCGGGCCGGTGAGGGCGTCCGACGGGGTACGGATGCCGCCGGTCAGCACGACCGTCCGGTCGGCGCGGGGGTGCTGGTGCAGGGCGTCGGCGACGGGGATCGAGTTGGTCACCACGGTCAGGCCGCGTACGTCGGCGAGCAGGGTGGCCAGCGCGGCGGTCGTGGTGCCGGCGGAGAGCGCGACGGCCATGCCGGGCTCGACGAGGGCGGCGGCCCGCTCGGCGATGGCCCGCTTCTCGGCCTGCTGGCGGACCGACTTCGCGGCGAAGCCGGGCTCCTCGGCGGAGCCGGGGCCGGGCAGGGTCGCGCCGCCGTGGACCTTGTCGACCAGCCCCAGCTCGGCCAGCACCTCCAGGTCACGCCGGATCGTCATGTCGGAGACGCCGAACCGGCTGACGAGGTGGCTGACCCGCACGCCGCCGTGCTGCCGGATCAGGTCGAGGATCGCGGTCTGCCGTTGTCGGGCCAGCATCCGGAAGTCCTCCTTCGCGCCGTCACCGGGCCGCGCCGGCGGCCGGTTCCTCGCGGACCACGGCCACCTCGCCGGCCGGCACGACCAGGTGGCCGGCGCAGGGTGCCCCGGTCAGCAGCTCCACGCCGGTCGCGTCGAGCCGGGCGTCGGCGTCGGTGTGGTTGATCACGAAGAGCCAGCTGCGCCCGCCGGCACGCCGTCGGACCACCTCCACCTCGGCGGGGGCCTGCGCCGCCGGGCGTACGCCCGCCTCGGCCACCAGCCGGGCGACCAGCCGGTCGGTCGCCGCCGCGTCCAGCCGGGTGCCGACGTACCAGGCCGCGCCCGCGCCGACGGCATGCCGGGTCAACGCCGGCACGCCCGGCAGGGGCCCGTCGGCGTACGCGGCGAGCACCTGCGCGCCCTCGGGGTGCAGCCACTCCGTCCACACGTCGGCGGCGGAGCCGTCGTCGAGGGTGACCCGCTCCCCCGCCCGCAGCGGGAAGAACTCCTCGACGCGTACGCCCAGCAGCTCCCGGAACGCCCCCGGGTAGCCGCCGAGGCGGATGTGGTCGTGGTCGTCGACGATGCCGCTGAAGTACGTCACCAGGGCGGTGCCGCCCGCCTCGACGTACGCGCGCAGCGCGGCGGCGTGCGCGTCGCGTACCAGGTAGAGGGTCGGGACGAGCACCAGCCGGTAACGGGCGAGGTCGGCCGACGGGTGCACGACGTCGGCGGTGATCCCGGCCCGCCACAGCGCGTCGTGCAGCGCGCCGAGGCGGTCGGCGTACGTGACGTCGACGGTGGGGTGCGAGTCCAGCTCGGCGCCCCACCACGCCTCGTAGTCGAACAGGATCGCCACCTCGGCGTCGACCCGGCTGCCGCGCACCTCGGCGAGGGCCCGCAGGTCCGCGCCGAGCCGGCACACCTCGCGGAACACCTTGGTCTCCGGGCCGGCGTGCGGCAGCAGCGCGGAGTGGAACTTCTCCGCCCCGGCGCGGGAGGCCCGCCACTGGAAGAAGAGCACCCCGTCCGCGCCGCGCGCCACGTGCGCCAGGCTGTTGCGCCGCAACTGGCCGGGTGCCTTGGCGACGTTGCGCGGCTGCCAGTTGACGGCGCTGGTGGAGTGCTCCATGAGCAGCCACGGCGCGCCGCCGGCGACGCCCCGGGTGTGGTCGGCCGCGAGGGCGAGGTCGACGTGGGCGCGCGGGTCGGCGGCGGTGAGGTAGTGGTCGTTGGCGACCAGGTCCACGTCGGACGCCCACGAGTGGTAGTCGAGGTGCTTGATGCCGGTGCCGACCATGAAGTTCGTGGTGACCGGCTGGCGCACCAGCCCGCGCAGCACCTCGGCTTCGGCGCGCAGTTGGGCGCGCTGCTCGTCGGAGGAGAAGCGCAGGAAGTCCAGCTGCTGGGTGGGATTGGCGAAGGTCGGCGCGGTGCGCGGCGGGTTGATCTCGGCCCAGTCGCCGTAGCGCTGGCTCCAGAAGGCGGTGCCCCAGGCGTCGTTGAGCCCGTCCAGGTCGCCGTGGCGCTCGCGCAGCCAGCGGCGGAACGCCTCGGCGCTGACGTCGCAGTAGCAGTGCACGTTGTGGCAGCCCAGCTCGTTGGAGACGTGCCACATGACGACGGCGGGGTGCTCGGCGTACCGGGTGGCGAGGGCCTCGACCAGGGCCAGCGACCGCTGCCGGAACACCGGCGAGCTGGGGCAGTACGCCTGCCGTCCGCCGGGCCAGAGGATCGCGCCGTCGGCACGCCGGGGCAGCGTCTCCGGGTGCCGGTGGGCCAGCCACGGGGGCGGGCTCGCGGTGGCGGTGGCGAGGTCGACGGAGATCCCGCCGCCGTGCAGCACGTCGAGCACGCGGTCGAGCCAGCCGAACTCGTACGCGCCGGGGGCGGGCTCCAGCAGCGCCCAGGAGAAGATGCCCACCGACACCAGGTTGACGCCGGCGCGGCGCATCAGCTCGACGTCCTCGGCCCAGGTCGACTCGGGCCACTGCTCGGGGTTGTAGTCGGCGCCGAACCACATGTCGTCGCCCTGCCATCGCCGCATGAACGCAGAGCGTGCCCGGCGGAGCCGGCCAAGTCAACACGTTCCAACATCGATCATCTTTACAACGTTTACCTCCCAATGCCCTTGTCGCGGCCGGATTGGTGGGCTCCCGCCGCCCTCTTGACAGCGCCCGGAGGACGAGTAGCTTGAGGCGCCACTGGCAATTCGTGTTCGCCAATGTGGATTCGCGATGGATCCGGATGTGTGATCACGGTTGCCGGGGCACCGCCACCGACGGCCCTCGGGCACTCCTCTTCATCCGCAGGAGGCACCATGTCCCGTCCCCGCACCCGAGCCGAGTACCTCGCCCGGCTCGTACCCCCCTCCGTGGCCGGCCTCAACCGTCGTTCGCTGCTGGCCGGCGCCGCCGGCAGCACCGCGCTGCTCGGCACGGGCCTGCTCGCCGGCTGCGGTTCCGACTCCGGCGGCGCCGACGCCAAGACGGTGTCGCTGGGCTCCAACCAGTCCGACCCGAAGCCCAAGGAGGTGGTCGCGAAGGTCGTGGACGGGTTCCAGACCTCGTCCGGCCTCCAGGTCGCGGTCAACACCGTCGACCACAACACGTTCCAGGAGAACATCAACAACTATCTCCAGGGCAAGCCGGACGACGTGTTCATGTGGTTCGCCGGCTACCGGATGCGGTTCTTCGCCGCCCGGGGCCTCGCCGGGGACCTCAGCGACGTCTGGGGCAGGCTCTCCGGGATGTCCGACGCGTTCCGCAAGGCGTCGACCGGGGACGACGGCAAGCAGTACTTCGTGCCGTCGTCGTACTACCCGTGGGCCGTCTTCTACCGCAGGTCGGTCTGGCAGCAGAACGGCTACCAGGTGCCGAAGACCCTCGACGACCTGACCGCGCTCGCCGGCGAGATGAAGAAGGACGGCCTCACGCCGATCGCCTTCGCCGACAAGGACGGCTGGCCGGCGATGGGCACCTTCGACATCCTCAACCTGCGGATCAACGGCTACCAGTTCCACATCGACCTGATGGCCGGCAAGGAGTCCTGGACCTCCGAGAAGGTGAAGAAGGTCTTCGACACCTGGCGCGGCCTGCTGCCCCTGCACCAGCCCGACAGCCTCGGCCGGACCTGGCAGGAGGCCGCCCAGTCGTTGCAGCAGAAGAAGAGCGGCATGTACCTGCTCGGCCTCTTCGTCGGCCAGCAGTTCGACGGCGACGACCTTGCCGACCTCGACTTCTTCACCTTCCCCGAGATCGACCCGGCGATCGGGGCCAGGGCCCTGGACGCGCCCATCGACGGCTACATGATGGCCCGCAAGCCGAAGCAGGAGGCCAACGCCAGGAAGCTGCTGGAGTACGTCGGCTCGAAGGCCGCCGCGGACATCACCGTCAAGAACGACCCGAGCACGCTCGTCGCCAACGGCGAGGCCGACACCAGCGGCTACAGCGCCCTGCAGAAGAAGGCCGCCGAGCTGGTCGGCTCGGCCACCGAGATCGCCCAGTTCCTGGACCGCGACACCCGCCCGGACTTCGCCTCGACGGTGATCATCCCGGCGCTCCAGCAGTTCATCAAGGACCCGAAGGACATCGACGGGCTGACGTCCAGCATCGAGAAGCAGAAAAAGTCGATCTTCACCGACTGACGGCGAGAGGGTGAGGGCACCGTGTCCGACCTGCCCCTGATCCAAGCGGATCGCGCCGCGCCGCCGCCGGCGGCGGCCACCACCCCCACGGGTGGCCGCCGCCGGCGCGTACGGCTGCTGTCCCGCACCGACCGCGTGGTCGTCGCGCTCATGGTGGCCGTACCGCTGCTACTCGTCGTCGGCCTGGTCTGGCTGCCGGCGGGCGCCACCGTGCTGCTCTCCGGCACCGACTGGGACGGCATCGGCCCGGTCTCCGGCATCGAGTGGGTCGGCGGTCGCAACTACGCCGACGTGGTCCAGAACTATCCGCCGTTCGTACCGGCCGTGCAGAACAACCTGCTCTGGCTGGCGGCGCTGTTCGCGGTGGCCACCCCGTTCGGCATGTTCCTGGCCGTCCTGCTCGACAAGGAGCTGCGCGGCACCCGGTTCTACCAGACCGCGCTCTACCTGCCGGTGGTGCTCTCCCTGGCGCTGATCGGGTTCGTCTGGCAGCTGCTCTACTCCCGCGACCAGGGCCTGCTCAACGCCGTCCTCGGCACCGACGTCGACTGGTACGGCGACCCCGACGTCAACATCTGGGCCGTGCTGGTGGCCGCCGGCTGGCGGCACGTCGGCTACATCATGCTGCTCTACCTGGCCGGGCTCAAGGGCGTCGACCCGTCCCTGCGGGAGGCCGCCGCCGTGGACGGCGCGTCGGAGGCCCGGACGTTCTTCAAGGTGATCTTCCCGGTCCTGCGGCCCATCAACATCATCGTGCTGGTGGTGACGGTGATCGAGTCGCTGCGCGCGTTCGACCTGGTCTGGGTCATCAACAAGGGCCGCAACGGCCTGGAACTGATCTCGGCGCTGGTCACCCAGAACGTCGTGGGCGAGGCGAGCCGCATCGGCTTCGGCTCCGCACTGGCGACGATCATGCTGGTCGTCTCGCTGCTCTTCATCACCGTCTACCTGGCGACCGTGCTGCGGGAGGGACGCCGATGAGCACCGCTACCGTCACCCGGGATGCCGGCACCGCCCCCGCGTCCCGGCGGCGCCCGCCGCCGCGCCCGGCGCGGATCGTGCTGCACGTCTTCCTCGCCGCGGTGGCGATCGGTTGGCTCTTCCCGATCCTCTGGGCCGTGCTGACCTCGCTGCGCTCCTACGAGTACACGGCCACCAACGGCTACGTCTCGCTCGGCGGGTGGACCTTCGACAACTACGTCACCGCCTGGCGGACCGCCGAGTTCGGAAAGCACTTCCTCAACTCCGTCTACATCACCGTGCCGGCGGTGCTGCTGACCCTCTTCCTCGCCTCCTGCGTGGCGTTCGTCATCGCCCGGTTCAGCTGGAAGACCAACATCGTCCTGCTCGGCCTGTTCACCGCCGCGAACCTGCTGCCCCAGCAGGCCCTGCTCATCCCCCTGTTCCGGCTCTTCACCCAGGTGCCGCTGCCGGCGTTCATGAGCGACTCGGAGGTGCTCTACGACAGCTACTGGGGGCTGATCCTGGTCAACGTCGCCTTCCAGTGCGGCTTCTGCGTCTTCGTGCTCAGCAACTACATGAAGGCCCTGCCGCACGACCTCTACGAGGCGGCGATGATCGACGGGGCGAGCGTCTGGCGCCAGTACTGGCAGGTCACCGTGCCGCTGTGCCGACCGGCCCTCGCCGCGCTGGCCACCCTGGAGGTGACCTGGATCTACAACGAGTTCTTCTGGGCCACCGTGCTCATGCGTACCGGCGACAAGTTTCCGGTGACCAGCTCGCTGAACAACCTGCGCGGCGAGTTCTTCACCGACAACAACCTCGTCTCGGCCGGCTCGGTGCTGGTCGCGATCCCGACCCTGGTGGTGTTCTTCCTGTTGCAGAGGCAGTTCGTCCGGGGCCTGACCCTGGGAGCGTCGAAGGGATGAGCGTCGTCCACCTGCGCCGTGCCCGGACCAGCCTGGTGCTCGACGCGCGCGGCCCGGGGCTGCCCCGCCTCGCGCACTGGGGCGCCGATCTCGGCCCGGTCCCGGCCGACGACCTGCCCGCCCTGCTCACCGCGACCGTCGCGCCGGTCGTACCGAGCAGCTTCGACGCGCCGACGGTGCTGTCCCTGCTGCCCGAGGCGTCGGCCGGCTGGGGCGGCCGGCCCGCGCTGGCCGGGCACCGCGAGCGCCGGGACTGGTCCACCGCCTTCCGGCTCGACGGCGTCGACGTGGCCGACGACGGCAGCGGTCCCGCCCGGGTCACCGTACGGGCGGCCGACGCCGCCGCCGGGCTGTCGCTGACCGTCGAGCTCACGCTCGACGCCACCGGGCTGGTGCTGCTGCGCCACCGGCTGCGCAACACCGGCGACCACCCGTACGAGCTGCGGGAGCTGACGCCGGTCCTGCCGGTGCCGACGGTCGCCACCGAACTGCTCGACCTGACCGGCCGGTGGTGCCGGGAACGGTCCCCGCAGCGGCACCCCTGGCCGATGGGCACCTGGGTACGCGAGGGCCGGCACGGCCGCACCGGGCACGACGCGACCCTGCTGCTGGTCGCCGGCACGGCGGGGTTCGGGTTCGGTCACGGCGAGGTGTGGGCCGTGCACACCGCGTGGAGCGGCGATCACGTCACCTTCGCCGAGCGGCGGCCGACGGGCGAGTCGGTCCTCGGCGGCGGCGAGCTGCTCGCCCCCGGCGAGGTGGTGCTCGACCCCGGCGGGGAGTACGCCACTCCCCTGCTCTACGCCGCCTTCTCCGCCGCCGGGCTGGACGGGATCAGCGACGTCCTGCACACCCACCTGCGCGCCCGCCCGCAGCACCCGGCCACGCCCCGCCCGGTCACCCTCAACGTCTGGGAGGCCGTCTACTTCGACCACGACCTGGAGCGGCTGCTTGCGCTGGCCGACCACGCCGCCGAGGTCGGGGTGGAACGCTTCGTGCTCGACGACGGGTGGTTCCGGGGGCGTCGCCACGACCGCGCCGGCCTCGGCGACTGGTACGTCGACGAGACCGTGTGGCCCGACGGCCTGCACCCGCTCGTCGACCACGTACGCGGGCGCGGGATGCAGTTCGGCCTCTGGGTCGAACCGGAGATGGTCAACCCGGACTCCGAGCTGTTCCGCGCCCACCCGGAGTGGGTGCTGTCGACGCCCGGCCGGCTGCCGCCGACGTGGCGGCACCAGCAGGTGCTCGACCTGGCCCACCCGCCCGCGTACGCCCACCTGCTGGAGCGGCTCGACGCGCTGCTCACCGCGCACCCCGGCATCGACTACCTCAAGTGGGACCACAATCGGGACCTGACCGAGGCCGGTCACCACGGCCGCCCGGGGGTGCACGGGCAGACCCTCGCGGCCTACCGGCTCCTCGACGAGCTGCGCCGCCGCCACCCGCGGGTGGAGATCGAGAGCTGCGCGTCCGGCGGCGCGCGGGTGGACCTGGAGATCCTGCTGCGCACCGACCGGGTCTGGGCCAGCGACTGCAACGACGCCCTGGAACGGCTGGCCATCCAGCGCTGGACAGGGCTGCTGCTCCCGCCCGAGCTGGTCGGCAGCCACATCGGGCCGGAGCGCTCGCACACCACCCACCGCGTGCACGACCTGGGTTTCCGCGCCGCGACCGCGCTCTTCGGCCACCTCGGCATCGAGTGGGACATCGGCGCGATCGACGCGGGACGGCGTCGCGAACTGGCCGCCTGGGTCGCGCTGCACAAGCGGCTCCGCCCGCTGCTGCACGCCGGCCGGGTGGTCCGGGTCGACCACCCCGACCCGGCCGTCTGGGCGCACGGCGTGGTCGCCCACGACGGCTGCCGCGCGGTGTACGCCGTGGCCCGGGTGGCCACCTCGGTGGCGCAGACGCCCGGGCCGGTCCGGCTCCCCGGCCTCGACCCCCGCCGCCGGTATGCGGTGCGGCCCGTCGCCGGCGTGCCGGAACCCGCCACCCTCGAACTGACCGGGCCGGGTTGGCTGGCGGACGGGAACGGCGTGACGCTCGGCGGCGCGGTGCTGGCGACCGTCGGGCTCCAGATGCCGGCGCTGCACCCCGAGCAGACCCTGTTGCTCGAACTCACCGCCACCGACGAGTGACGGCCGGCGGCGGAGCGGCGCCGCCGCCCGCCCGATCCTCATGAACCGTCGAAGACGCGGTCCGGGCGGCAATGTGGATGGTGGGGCGGGATGTCACCGACTGTGTCGTCGTGGCGTCAGGTGCGGGCCGCCGTGGGTTTCGTGTCGCCGGCCGGTCGGGGGCAACGGCACCGGTGGCTGAAGGTGGCTACTCTCGCCCGCATGCCGCACTTCCGCCCCAGAGCGCGTTACGTGGCCCTCCTCGCGCTTGCCGTTACCGCAGCCTTCTTCTGGCACATGGCAACGGACGCCGACGAGCCGGACCTGCCGACAGAGCTGTTCGTGGTGACGGGCACGGTCGACTCGATCGGGACCGCACAGGAGATGTCGGGATCAGGCAATAGAAGGACCTTCGTCGTGCGTAATCTGGTGAAGCTCCGCGAGCACCCCGGGGTCGAGTTCAGGGTACGGAGTCTGCCGGGCAGGGAGCTGGTGCCCGGCACGCCGGTCCGGTTCGAGCTGCGCGAAGACCCCGCGCCGACGCTGGAGAACGCCAGCTCCCTCGGCAAGGTGCACCACCGGATCACCGCCGACGGTTTCGTCGCCGACGGCACTGTGGTCTACACGGCGACCGAGGCCCAGGTACGCCGCGACGCGGCAGTCAAACGGTTCCGCAGCATCTCTCTGTTGCTGTGGGCTGTGGTGGTCTTCTGGATCGCGCTACTGGCCTGGCGGCACCGGGTATTTCTGCAATCTCTGCGGCAGCCCGACGGCGCGTCAGCCGTGGCTGACAGGTTACGGAAGTGGGTGTACAGGGAGTAGGGCGACAACACCGCCATGCGAATGCGTAACGCATCGACGCAGGAGAGATGGACGAGCCGGAGCTGTCTGCAGCTCTGGCGGTCGGCGTGGGCGGGGGCGGTCATGTGTCGATCGCACGGACGGGGCAGCTCGACAGCGTGTACGGCAGGGTCCCACCGGTGGCCGGGGACACGCGGACCGGCCACCGGTGGGAGCGGGTCTCAGCTCGCGGTGCAGGTCACCGCAGGCGTGGCGTTGGTGCCGTTCCAGCTGGCGATGAAGCCGAAGCTGGTGCTGGCGCCGGCACCCAGCCGGCCGTTGTAGTCGACGTTGCGGGCGGTGACGGCCGACCCGCTGCTGCTCAGGGCGGCGTTCCAGGACTGGCTGACGGTCTGGCCTCCTGCGAACGTCCACTTCGTCGTCCAGCCGGTGATCGCGGCCGAGCCGGCGGTCACCTTCACCTCACCCTGGAAGCCGCCCTGCCACTGGTTGGTCACCGCGTACGTCGCCGTGCAGCCGCCCGGCGGCGGGGTGGACGGCGGCGGGGTCGTGGGCGGGGGCGTCGTCGGCGGCGGGGTGGTCGGCGGGGGCGTCGTGGGCGGCGGGGTGGTCGGCGGCGGGGTGCTGCCGAAGACCGTCGCCTCCTTCGCGGTGGCCTTGATCCCGTTCGCCCCGTTGAAGATGCGCTGGCCCCAGGTGGTCAGCGCGGCGGGGTTGAAGCTGGTGACCATGTCGAGGTACTCGACGCCGCCGCCGTTGCCGCTCCACGACCAGCCCAGGTAGCCGATCCCGTTGGCCTGGGAGTAGGAGAGGATGGTGTCCTCGTCGGGGTTGCCGTCGGAGTGGTCGAAGCCGAACTCGCCGACCACGATCGGCAGCTTTGCGGCGCGGAACCGGCCGAGGTAGTCGCTGATCTCGGCGGCGGTGTCGAAGACGCCGTACATGTGGATGGAGAAGACGGTGTTCTTCTGCGGGTCCGCCGCGAAGACCGACGCGGCGTTGTCGCGCATGGTGAACGACCAGTCCTGGCCCCAGTTGGGGGCGTCGACCATGATCGTGTGGGTCAGGCCGCCCGCCCGCAGCCGCTTGATCGCGTTGGCGGTGTCGGTCGCCCAGGTGCCGTAGCCCTGGTTGCCGTACGGCTCGTTGCCGATGTTGACGATGACGTACTTCTCCTGGCCGGCGAGGGCGCTGGAGACGCTGAGCCAGTAGTCGGCCGCCTGGTCCAGGGTGGCCGCCCCGCTCTGCTCGCCGAAGCCGGTGGTGTCGTGCACCTCCAGCACGCAGATCAGCCGGTTGGCCTTGCACAGCGAGATGACGTTGGCGACGTCGGCGGTGTCGTTCTTCGCCCACCGCTGGCCGCTGGCCAGCACCACGCGCACCGTGTTCGCCCCGAGCGCCTTGATGTTGGCGAAGGAGCTGGTCTGCTGCTGGTACCAGGTGTGCGCGTGGTTGACGCCGCGCATGACGAACTCGCTGCCGTTGGCGTCGTAGAGCTTGCCGTCGGCGACGGAGAAGCCGGTGGCGGCCCGCGCGGGCTGGCCGAACGCCAGTACGGCGACCAGCAACGCGAGCAGGGCCGCACCGGCGGCGGAGAGTCTCTTCTTCATGGCCTTCCTCAGAGGGAGGACCCCCACTGCCCAGGTGGGGGTGGGACGTCACAGGGGATGGCGGCTGCAGCCCGGCAGCCGCCGCCCGGCTCCCGGCGGCGCAGGGATCAGCGTAGGCGGGTCGGGCCGGTCACGCAATGAACCGGTTAAGCAGCAGTCGGTCGACACCGGACGCGGGGGGTTGACCGGGGCTGGCCGGGGTATCCGGGGATGATCCGCCCGGGTCGGAAGGAGACATCCATGGTCAACGTCGGCTACACCCTGATGTGCGAGCAGGCCGGTCCGAAGCAACTGGTCGACTACGCGGTGCGGGCGGAGGCGGCCGGCTTCGACCAGCTCGTCATCTCCGACCACTACTACCCCTGGCTGGACTCCCAGGGCCACTCCCCGTACGCCTGGTCGGTGCTCGGCGCGGTCGCACACGCCACCAGCCGCGCGGAGCTGATGTCCTTCGTCACCTGCCCGATCCGCCGCTACCACCCGGCGGTCGTGGCGCAGAAGGCCAGCACGGTCGGGGTGCTCTCCGACGGCCGGTTCACCCTCGGCCTGGGCGCGGGCGAGAACCTCAACGAGCACGTCGTCGGCGGCTGGCCACACGTGCAGCAGCGGCACGAGATGTTCGAGGAGGCGCTCCAGATCATCCGGCCGCTGCTCAACGGGGAGACGCTCACCTTCTCGGGCAACCACTACGACGTGCCCGACGCCTACGTGTGGGACCGCCCGGCCCGGCCCGTGCCGATGGCCGTCGCCGCCTCCGGCCGCCAGTCGGTCACCCTCGCCGCCGAGTACGGCAACGGCCTCGTCGCGACCGAGCCGGACCCGCACATCATCGAGATGTACGACGAGGCCGGCGGCGCCGGGCAGCCCCGCTACGGCCAGGTGGCCATCTGCTACGGCCCGGACGAGGCGGAGTGCCGCAAGATCGTGCACGACCAGTTCCGCTGGTTCGGGATGGGCTGGAAGGTCAACGCGGACCTGCCCGGGCCGGAGTCGTTCGCCGCCGCCACGCAGTTCGTCCGCGAGGAGGACGTGGCCGAGGGGATCTCCTGCGGGCCCGACGTGGACCGGCACGTCGAGGCGTTCCGCAAGTTCGTCGACGCCGGCTTCACCCACGTGGCGATCGTGCAGGTGGGCGGCGAGACGCAGCCGATGTTCCTGGACTGGGCGCAGGAGCAGCTCCTGCCGAGGCTGCGCGAGCTGTGAGGACCACACCGACCCGGCGGCCCCGGGTGAGCCCGCCGGGCCGGTTCGGTCCGGCGGAGCTGCGCGTCGCGCTGGCCGCCCCGAGACCGGCCGCCGGGCTGACCAGCGAATGGCGGCTGGTCGACGGGCTGCGTACGCACACCCGCCGCGCGGGCGACCCCGGCACCGCCGCCACCCCGGTCGTGCTGGTGCACGGGCTGGCCGTGTCCCACCGCTACCTGACCCCGCTCGCCCTGGCGCTGGCCGACACCCATCCGGTGTACGTGCCCGACCTGCCCGGCTTCGGGCTGACCGAGCGCCCCGGCCGCGCGTACGACGTGCGCGAGCACGCCGCGCACCTGGCCGCCTGGCTGGCCGCGTACCGGATGCCGCCCGTCTGCCTGCTCGGGCACTCGTTCGGCGCGGAGGTCGTCGCGGCGCTGGCCGCCCGGCACCCCGACGCGGTCGCAGCGGTGGTGCTCGCCGGCCCGACCAGCGACCCGGCCGCCCGGTCCCGGCGGGCGCAGTTCGGACGCTGGCTGGTGGACACCCTGTGGGAGGCGCCGTTGCAGGCGCCGATCCTGCTGCGGGACGTCGTCGACGCCCGCCCCTGGCGGGTCTACGCGACGCTGTCGCACTCGGTACGCAACGGCGTCGAGGCGGATCTCGTCCGCATCGCCGCACCCACCCTGGTGGTCGCCGGCTCCCGGGACCCGATCGTGCCGCCGTCCTGGCGTACGCAGGTGGGCCGGCTGGTGCCGCACGCCCGTACGGTCACCGTGCCCGGCGCCGCGCACAACGTCGCCACCACCGCGCCGACGCAGCTCGCCGACGCGGTGCGCGCCCTTCTCGCCCCCTCGCTGACGAACAGGTGATCACATGCGTATCGGCAACACGGAGATCCGGCCGGCCGGCGGCGGCCTCGGCTGCCTGCTGATGATCCTCTTCTCGATCGTCGCGTCGGTCGTCCTGACCGTCCTGCTCAACCTGCTCCTGTAACCCGCCCCGCTCCCGCTCCGGAGATCTCGGTACGGGGGTGCCCCTGGAGGGGCCGTTCCGCGCCAAGATCTCGCTCGGGCGCCGCTCACGGGGCCGCGTGGGCGGTCAGCCGCGCAGCCCCAGGGCCGTCGACACCTCACGGGTCGCCTGGCGGACCGGGCCCACGACGGCGCGGCGCACCCAGCGCACGGCCGGCGACACCGTCGCCCGCCACGCGGCGGCCACCGCCCGGCCCACCGGGCGGACGGCGTTCCGCCACAGCCAGCCCGCCGCCAGCACGAAGAGCCGCAGCGTGAGCGCGTAGCACCACCACAGCAGCCGGCCGGCGGCCCACCAGGCCCAGGCGAGCGCGTGCAGCAGCACCCGGCCCGCCGCCGCCAGCCAACGGCCGACCGCCGCGAACCCGGCCACAAGCAGGCGTCCGACTGGGGCGAGCACGCGGCCCAGCCAACGCAGCGGCACCCAGATCAGGTGGTACGCCAGCCAGGCCAGCGGCACCCACACCACCGTCCGGAACAGCCAGCCGAGGCCACGATCGAGCCACACCAGCGGCACCCACAGCAGCATCCGCAGCAGCCAGCCCAACGGGCGCAGCAGCCAGCGGTCCAGGAACCGGCCGACCGGCGCGAGCAGCCAGCGGTGCAGCCAGCCGCCGACGGCGGCGACCAGTTCCCAGGTCAACCGCAGCGGCACCACCACGACCAGCGCGATTCCCCGGGCGACGGCGACCAGCAGCGGAGCGGGCGACGACCCGGTGCGCCCCGGCTCCGGACTCGGCGAGTCGATCACCAGCTCACGGTAGTCCGCAGCGGCAACGCGCCGTCCTCGCGGCCCTCGGGACGGCCAGGTGGTCAGGCGGGGTCGAGGTCGAGGTCCGCGACGACCGGGTAGTGGTCGGAGGCGTACTCGGTCTCGCCGCCGCGCAGCACCCGGCAGTCCCGCACCCGCTCGGCGAGCGCGGCGGTGCCGAACAGGTAGTCCAGCCGCATCCCCGAGAACTCGGCCCCGCCCCCATGCCGGGTGGGGGCCGTCAGCCCGTCGTCCGTCCGGCCGGCCGCCGCGTACAGGTCGACCAGGCCGGCGGCGAGCAGCCGGGCCACCGCCCGGGTCTCCACCGTCCGACCGTCGCGGCGCAGGTGACGACGGCGGTACGCGGCCGGCAGCCGGGCGATGCGGTCGGTGTGCTCGGCGACCGGGTCGAGGGTGTTGAGGTCGCCGGCCAACAGCCCCAGTCGCCCCGGCGCGCGGCGTAGCGCGGCGGCGGCCCAGCCCGCCTCGACGCGCCTCCGCAACCCCGAGTACGGGTCGAGGTGCACGCTCAGCACCGTCAGCGCGCCCGCGGTGGTGGCCACGCTGACGCGCTGCGCGGCGTGGTGGAACGGCCGGCGCACCCGGGTCGCGGCGAGCGCCCGCAGCGGCGGGCGGAGCAGCACCGCCACCGGCTGACCGAAGCAGGACCGGGCCAGGTGGGGGCGCATCCCCACCCGGCCCGCGAAGTCGGCGAGCACGCCGCCCCCATCTGCGCGGAGACCACCGGCGGGGGCAGGCGCAGCCGCCGGCCGGTCGTCGAAGTCCCGCAACTCCTGCAACGCCAGCACGTCCGGCCGCTCGGCGGCGACGACCCGCACCAGCAGGTCCCGGCGGTCGGCGCCGCCCCGGTCGCGCCCGCCCGTGCGGATGTTCCAGGTCATCGCCCGCAGCATGGGCCGGGTCAGTCCGCCCGGCCGGCCTTGGCCAGCTCGTCGTCGAGGGTGTCGACGTCCTCGGACTCGATGCTCGGTTGGTTGCCCTCGCGCAGGTCCTCGTTGGGACGTACGACCCAGTAGAGCAGCCCGATCCAGAGGGTGGTGAGGATGATCGCGCCCATGAAGTCGGTGGGGTGGTGCATCCCCCGGTACATCCGGCTGATCGCCACGCCCGCCGGCATCACGACCGCCAGCGCCACGAAGATCCACCGCCACCACCGGTCGGTACGCGGAAAGACGATCACCGCGATCGCCACCCAGACGCAGAGCGTGGCGGCGATGTGGCCGGACGGGAAGGAGGAGGTCGGCATCGGCCCGTCGAGGTTGCCGACCGGCGGGCGCGGCCGGTCGACCGCGGCGGCGGAGGCGAGGAAGAGGCTCAGCTCGCCGAACATGGTCAACGCCACGAACAGCACCGGTCGCCAGCGCCGCCACACCGCGAGCACGAGCGGGCAGAAGACCAGCGAGATGAGCAGGATCGCGTGGGTGTCGCCGACCTTGCTCCACCAGTAGCTGAAGTCGTCCCTGCCCGGGGTGCGGTGCTCGGCGAACCACCGTGGCACGTCGGTGTCGAGGGTGGCGAAGAAGGTGCCGTCGGCGTAGTAGCTGACGAACATGCCGAAGCCGTACAGCGCGCCGAGGACGAGCACCCAGCCGACGATCAGCTCGAACACGGCGGCCCGGGGGTGCGGTAGCAGGTGCGCCTCGTCGGGGGCGGGCGCGACGTCGTGCGCGGCCTCCGGCTCCAGCCCGTCGGTCAGCGCCGGGACCGGACGGCCCCGCTCCAGCCGCCAGAGCCGGAAGGCGTACGCGGTGACGCCGAGCCAGGCGGCGCCGAGCAGCCAGGCCCCCAGCACGTCCGAGACGAAGTGCACGCCCAGCGCGATCCGGGTCAGGCCGATGAGGAAGACGACGAGGGCGACCAGGGCGATCGCGGGCTTGCGCCAGCGGCGCGACATGGCCGGCAGGAAGACCAGCAGCAGCGCCCCGTACGCGACCATCGAGCCGAGCGCGTGGCCGCTGGGGAAGCTGTCCCCGGCGTACGTGCCGATGGGCACCTCCACCTCGGGGCGCAGCCGGTCCACCAGGGTCTTGAGCGCCGGGTCGAGGACGAGGGCGCCGACGCCGGTGACGATCAGGAAGACCGCGAGCCGGCCCTGCTTGCGGATCAGCAGGCCCACCACGGCGACCGACACCAGCCAGATGATGACGGCCCGCCCGCCGAGGTCGGTGAGGGCGTTGAGCACGGTCACCAGTGGTCCGTGCGGGGCGACCAGGTCGTTGAGCCACTGGGCCACGCCGTGGTCGACGTCGTAGAGCGGGGTCCACCGGGTCCGGACGAGCACGAGGAGCACCCCGAAGCCGACCCCGGCACCGAGCACGATCGCCAGACCGGCGAGGGTCCGCTCGGTGAAGTGACCCAAGGGTCGTCGTAACACCTCTTTGACCGCGTCCACGGCAGCCTCCCTCTCGCCTCTGGCGTGCCGCAATACCCGATCGGCGCTCCGCGTACACCGGGGGTGTCCGATGCGGAGCTACAGCGAGGTCATCTCGCCGGTGTCGTGGGTCTCCTCGCGCGTGGCCTCGGGCTCCCAGAGGTCGGGCTGGGCGGGCTCCCGCACGCCGATGCGCAGCGCCTCGAGCTGGGCGGCGAAGGAGAGTCCACCGAACAGCGCCATGCCCGTCAGGTTGGCCCAGAGCAGCAGCGCCATCATCCCGGTCAGCGCCCCGTACGTCTGGCCGAACCCCCCGCTGACGCGCACGTACGCGGCCAGCAGCAGGCTGGCCAGCCACCACAGGGCGGTGGCGATGCCGGCGCCGAAGAAGAGCCAGGACAGGCCGGGCTGCTTGCGGCGGGGGGCGTGCCGGAAGATCACGGCGACGGCGAGGACGGTCAGGCCCAGGCTCAGTGGCCAGCGCACCACGTCCCAGAGGCCGTTGGCGAGTTCGCCCCAGGCGTAGTGCCGCTGCACGGAGTCGCCCATCGGGCCGCCGCCGACGAGGATCAGGAACCCGGTCAACGCCGGTACGCCGGCAGCGAGCGCGAGGATGGTCGCGCGGACGTACTTCCACAGCGCGGGCCGGTCCCGTTCCACGCCGTAGATGCGGTTGGCCCCGCGTTCGATCTGGGCCATGGTGCTGGTCAGCGCGACCAGGCCGGTGAGCATGCCCAGGCCGAGCGCCAGCTCGCCCGCCCGTTCGGTGCGGTCCCCCTCGCCGAGCAGCTCGGCCACCATCGGCTCGCTCGCCCCGGGGGTGAGGGCCAGGACCGTGTCGGCGACGACCTGGCCGCCCTCCTCCACGCCGAGTTCGCTGATGAGGCCGGTCAGCGCGATCAGGAACGGCACCACGGCGAGGCAGAGTTGCAGCGCGAAGGCGCGCGAGTGGCTGAACCCGTCGCCGTAGCGGAACCGGATGAACGCGTCGCGCAGCAGGTGCCAGCCGCCCTGCCGGCGCAGGGTGTGCCAGGCGTCGTCGGCGTTGAGTTCCTCGTCCGACATCAGCCGGGTCTCCGGCACGATGCGGGTGCTACTCACGGCGGGCTTCCTCGATCAACTGCTCACCACGCTCGGCGGCCGCATGCGCGTCCTCGGCCAGGTCGGGATCCTGCTCCGGCTGCGGCACGCAGAGCCACAGCGCCCGTCGCCGGATCTCGGCCTTGAGGGTGCGCCCCGGCTCGATGAGATCGCCGTCGAGCTCCCGGGGCTGGGCCCGGTTGCTGGTGATCTCCACCCGCCGGGCCCGGAAGACCTCCATCCGGGGCACACGGTCCTGCTTGCGTACGACCGCCCAGCCGAGCGCGAGCCAGTGCCGCAGCGTACGCGGCGTGAGCACCGCGACGTCGAGGTAGCCGTCGTCCGGTTCGGCCTCGGTGAGCAGGCGTACGCCGCCCTGGAGGCGGCCCACGTTGGCGACGAGGACGGAGCGGGCCCGGCGGCGCAGCGGCTGCTGGTCGTCGATGCGGATGGAGACCCTCATCGGCCGGTCCCGCAGGTGCCGGGCGGCCCCCACCACGTACGCCGGCCAGCCGATGCGCTTCTTGGTGGTCTCCGAGGTGTCGGCGAGCATCTGGGCGTCGAAGCCCATGCCGGCCATCACGGTGAAGTAGTGGTCCTCGACGGCGCCGACGTCGAGCAGCCGGCGGCCGCGCTCGACGGCGACCTCCAGCCCGGCGGCCAGGTCACCCGACAGCCCCAGGTTGGCCGCGAGCAGGTTGCCGGTGCCCTGCGGCAGCACGGCGAGCGCCACGTCGGTGCCGACGAGGCCGCTGACGCAGGCCATCACGGTGCCGTCGCCGCCGCAGGCGAAGACGACGTCCACGCCGGCCGCGACCGCCTCCTCCGTCTGGCCCCGGCCCGGGTCCTCGACCGTGGTCTCGAACCACAGCGGCTCGGGCCAACCGGCCGCGGCGAGGGCGTCGTGGACCGTACGACGCAGCTCGTCGAGGTCGGCCACCTTCACCGGGTTGACCACCACGGCCGAGCGCAGACCGCCGTCGTGCGCCGGGCGTCCCTTGTCCTGTCCAGCATCCACGGCGCCAGTGTGCAGCAGATCCGGCACGGCAGCGACCCGGCGGCGCGGTGACGTTACGCGCAGCGCCAACACGTTTGCCGCGCCCCGGTGCCGCTCCGGCCTCCTCCCCCACTTCCGCCTCACCCGCCTCGCCCGCCGCGTCCCGTCGTCCGGGAGGCCGACGGCGGGGACGGGAGGTCAGGCGGGCGTGCGCAGCGCGGTCTCCACCCGGCGGCGCAGGTCGTCGAGGTCGGCGCCGGCCTCGGTGAGCACCAGCGCGCCGAGGCCGTGGCCCTCGCGGAGCACGCCGAGCAGGATGTGCTCCGTGCCGATGTGCCGGTGGCGCAGGCGCAGCGCCTCCCGCAGGGCCAGCTCCAGCACCTTCTTGGCGCGCGGGGAGAAGGGGCCGCCCGCGTACCGTCGACGACCCCAGCGGCGACGCGGCGCCGGCGCGGCCTCGCGCAGCGCGTCGGGGCCGAAGGACTCCTCGATCCGGGCCACGATGGCGGCCAGGTCGATGCCGATCTCGCGCAGGGCCGCGGCGTCGGCGTCGCCGAGGCCGGTGGCTCCCCGCTCGGTGTGCCGGCGGATGCGGGCCCGCAGGTCGTCGGCGCGCAGGCCGGCCTCGGCGAGCACCCGGGCGGCGAGGCTGTCGCCGTCGGAGAGCAGGGCGAGCAGCAGGTGCTCGGTGCCGACGGGCCGCTGGCCCTCGGTCCGGGCCTCGTCCCGGGCGTCGCGCACGACAGTGCGGGCCCGGTCGGTGAACCGTTCGAACATCACGCCTCCCAGGAGGATCCGACCGCCGGACGACCGGCGTGCTTCTTGTGGACCGCCTGCCGGCTGACTTCCAGCTCGTCGGCGATCTCCTGCCAGGACCAGCCCTGTCGACGGGCGTTGTCCACCTGGACCACCTCGAGCCGCTCGAGCAGCCGGCGCAGCGCGCGGACGGCGCGCAGCCCGACCCGGGGGTCGGTGCTGCCGGCTGCCGCCGCGAGTTCCGTTGCCTGACTCATGTCGTCAACCTACGTTGACACCGCGGAACTGTCAACCCATGTTGACAGCGGCTATGGTGTATCGATGGCGTCGATCAGGCAGGTACAGATCACCTTCGACTGCGCGGAACCCGAGCGCGTCGCCCGCTTCTGGTGCGAGGTGTTGGGCTACGTCGTACCGCCGGCACCGGAGGGGTACGCCACCTGGGACGGCTTCGATCGCGCGCTGCCGCCCGAGCGACGGGGTTCGGCGTTCGCCTGTGTCGACCCCTCAGGCGCAGGCCCGCGACTGTTCTTCCAGCGCGTCCCCGAGGGCAAGGTCGCCAAGAACCGGCTGCATCTCGACGTACGCGTCGGCACCGGGCTCGTGGGCGAGGAGCGCCTGGCCGCGCTTGAGGCCGAATGCGCGCGGCTGGTCGCGCTCGGCGCGGTACGCGTGCGACTGCTGCGCGCCGACGGCTACGACGAGTCGTGCCTCGTGATGCAGGACGTCGAGGGCAACGAGTTCTGTCTCGACTGAGTGGCCGCTGACGCCTCTCAGTCGAGCAGGTAGGCGGTCAGCCGGTCGGCGAGCCGCTCCGGATGGCTGAGCGCCACCGAGTGCCCACCGTCGATCTCGTCCGGGGCGACGCCGAGCCGCTCGGCGGCCACCCGGCGCTGGAAGTCCGCCAGGAAGAACTGGTCGTCGCGGGCGATGAGCACCTTCGTCGGCACGGCCGGCCAGGCGTCCAGAGGCCACGGCTCGTTCCACTCCACGCTGACCTGCGCCCGGCTGTGCGCCGCAGCCTCCGCGACGACCTCGGCCGGCAGGCCGTTGTAGAACTGCTCCTCCTCGCTCAACCCCTCCGCGACCCGGTGACCGGTGTCGTCCCACCAGTCCCCGGGCCTCTCACCGGGCTTGGGCACCATCGGCGCGAGCAGGACGATCAGCCGCACCGGCAGCCTGTCGGCGATCAGCGGCGCGGTGAACGCCCCGTACGAGTGCCCGACGACCACGAGATCGCCCCGGTCACCGATCGCGCCGACGACCGCTTCGCGGAACTCGGCGAACCCCGCCGAGGCGTCCCCGATCGGCAGCTCCGGCACCACCACGTCGTGGCCACGACCGACCAGCTCAGGGGCCAGGAGATGCCAGTCCCAGGCGCTGCCCCCGCCGCCGTGGATCAGAACGAAAGTCGCCACGTACCGAAGCCTCACACACGCGTACGACAGCAAGCCGGACACCCGGCCCGGTCCTGGTCGTGCGCGCGTCGCCAGCTGCAACAAACCTGCATGTCTTCCACTCTTGCCTCCCCGGCAAGCGCTTTCCTAGCCTGTGTTTCATCGATGTTTCCGATTCTCGACCGGGCCGAGGGTGCGGACACGAAGCCACCTGCGGTGCCGGGCGGCAAGGCAGCGCCCCGCGCCGCGCCTACTCCTGAGGAGTCCCAACAGTGAGAACCGCAGTGCGACACAAGCTTCTCGCCGGCGGCACCGCCGTGGCCGCCGCAGCCGCGGTCGCCGCGGCGCTGCCGATGACCCAGGCGTCGGGTGCGTCCGGCGGCCCCAGTCCCGCATCGGTGAGCGCCAACGCGACCAACCTCAGCCTCGGGGGCGACTCCGACGGCTCCAGCAAGGCCAGCGGCACCAGCTACGGCAACGTGCGTGACGGCAACATGAGCACCTACTGGTCACCGGCAGGCTCGACCGGCCGCATCTCGATCAAGTGGGATTCCGCCACCACGGTGGCCTCGATCAACATCCGGGAGGCGGCCGGCGCCGTCGGGGCCATCGGCTCCTGGCGGGTCGTCAACCACGACACCGGCACCACCCTGGCCAGCGGCGCCGGGGCGGGGGCCATCAGCTTCGCCGCCACCTCGCTTCGCAAGATCAATTTCGAGATCACCAGCTCGACCGGCACCCCGAGGGTCGCCGAGTTCGAAACGTACGCCTCTGGCACGACGACCCCGCCGCCGACGACCGGGCCGACCACGCCCCCGCCGACCACGCCCCCACCCACCACACCGCCGCCGACCACGCCCCCGCCGTCGAGCAACACGCTGTACGTGGCACCGACCGGCACCGACAGCGCGGCCGGCACCGAGGCGAACCCGACGACGCTCACCTCCGCGATCACCCGGATCACCGCCGGCGGCACGATCTACCTGCGCGGCGGCACCTACCGCTACTCGCAGACCATCACCATCGGCCAGGGCAACAACGGCACGTCGAGCGCGCGCAAGAACATCTTCGCCTACCCGGGCGAGACCCCGATCCTGAACTTCTCGGCCCAGAGTGAGGACCCGGCCAACCGCGGCCTCGCGGTGGGCGGATCGTACTGGCACATCCGCGGCATCATCGTCGAGCGGGCCGGGGACAACGGCATCCTGCTCGCTGGAAACAACAACATCATCGAGCGTACGGTGACCCGCCACAACCGGGACTCGGGACTCCAGCTCTCGCGGCTGGTGGCCAACGCGCCCCGCGACCAGTGGCCCTCCAACAACCTCGTGGTAAGCACCGTGTCGCACGACAACGTCGACTCCGACGGTGAGGACGCCGACGGTTTCGCCCCGAAGCTCACCGTGGGCCCGGGCAACGTCTTCCGCTACACCGTGGCCCACAACAACATCGACGACGGCTACGACCTCTACACGAAGAGCGACACCGGGGCCATCGGCGCGGTGACCATCGAGTCCTCCCTCGCCTACGACAACGGCACCCTCAGCAACGGCGGCCAGGCCGGGGCCGGCGACCGCAACGGCTACAAGCTCGGTGGCGAGGACATCGGGGTGAACCACATCGTCCGGGGCAACATCGCCTACGACAACGGCAAGCACGGATTCACCTACAACCGCAATCTGGGCACCATGCAGGTGTCGAACAACGCCAGCATCGGCAACACCGAACGCAACTTCACCTTCGACGGCGGCTCCTCGGTGTTCCGGAACAACACCTCGTGCGACGGCGGTTCGAACGACAAGATCGTCGGCAACTCCGACAGCTCGAACCAGTTCTGGTCCGGCACCAACGGATCCCGGTGCTCCCAGTACTCCGGCGCCCTGGGCTGGTCCTTCGCGTCCGACGGTCGCCTCGTCGTGACCTTCGGCGGCAGGGTGGTCACCCCGTAACGAGCGGGACGACGTCGGCGTCACCGCAGCGGTGACGCCGACGTCCTGCTGCCGCGCCGCAGACGCCGCTGGCCGGCACCCCGGGTGGGGTGCCGGCCAGCGGCAGTCGTTCACACTGCTCGGGGTCAGCTGTTCCAGTGCTCGGCGACCAGGTCGGCGGCCATCTGCTCCCACTGGGCGTAGTGGTCCGGGTACGCCGACACCTGCACGGTCTGCGCGGCCTTGGTCAGGGGCATGTCCTGCCACCCGTCGACCTGCTTGAGGCCCTTCAGGAACGCGGTGGTCGAGTACTCGGGGTCGGTGATCTGCTCGACCGTGCCCCAACCACTGGACGGACGCTGCTGGAACAGGCCCTGCGAGTCGTGGTCGTTGCGGTCACCCAGGTGACCCAGGTTCTCCAGCTTCGACTCCTGCAGGGCGGTCGCGATCGAGACGACGGCGGCGCGCTCGTCCATGCCGGCCTTCTTCGTCGCCGCGATGATCGCCTTGACGTTCTCCACCTGCTCGTCCGACAGGTCGATGTGCGACTGCGCGCCCTGCACACCGTGCGGCACCAGCTTGCTCTTGTCCACCGACGGCTTGTCGGCCTGCACGACGGCGACAGCCGTGGCCCCCACGCTCGGGGCGCTGGTGTGGGTGGTGTCGGTCATCGGGCCGGCGGCCACACCACCGGCGAACGCGAGACCGGCGATACCGAGAACGCTGTTACGGATGATCGTGTTCATCGCAGATGCTCCATTCGGGGGTTGGCACCCACGCACCGAAGGGGGATCGGCTTTCGCGCGGGTGCAAGCACCGTCCGGCGCCCAAGAAGATCAGGGGGATCTCCAGCCGAACCGGAGGGATCTCCGGCGTCGTACCAGAGGAAAGATCAGGTCGGCCGTGTCGGCCGGATGTCCGACCTGTGCGGGTCGGAAGAGGCCGGCTGTTTCGCGGGGCGGGGGGTGCCCTCACGACGGCCGGACCATGTGTAACGACCGCCGGCCCGCCATCATTCCGGGACCCCGGCACGCCATCCCGTAGAAGCGGCGTGGCCTCGGTGCGTGGCCTTGCTCGGTCGTACGCAGGGTGTAACGACCCCGCCCCGCCCACGATTCCACCCCCACGATGCCCCCGACCACACCCCCAAACCGGACACCCGCCCCCGGAGGGCTCGAACACCGCCGCCCTAACCGAGCCCACCCGGACAGCAACGCCGGAACCGGACAGGCGACGCAAGCGGGGCGGGGCGGCGATGCACGGAGATCTTGGTACGTACCGGCCCCTGGAGGGGCGCGTTCCTACCAAGATCTCGCCGGAACCCGAACCGGAACCGGAGCCGCCGCGGCCGGACGTGGGAGTGGGCACCGAGGGGTGTGGCCCGCCGCAGCGCAAACCGACCTCACCCCCACGCCGCGCATCGACCCACCCGAGACCCCTCACAACCGACCCACCCAGGACGTCCCGCAACCGACACACCCGCCGAGCAGGTACGACGCAGCGCAACCAGAGACCGCGCCACCAGCCACGGCAGAGACCAGCAGGTCGCGACACGCGATCCCGCCCCACCCACGTACGGACGCGACTAGCCTCGACAGGAGGGCCGGGCGCGACGCCTGCGGAGGTGATTCGGATGGCCGCACCCACCGACGCGGCGGTGCTGGTCGGGCTCGGCACGGAACGCAACCTGCCGGTGGTCCGACTGGCGGCGCAGGAGGCCGCCGCGCACGGGCGTCCGCTGTGCCTGTTGCACGCGTTCGACTGGGCGGCCGCGCTGGAGGCGCCGTCGGTCGCGGGGCCGCGCGCGGACGCCGAGGAGCTGATCTCCCAGGCCACGCAGGTCGCCAACGAGGTCGAGCCGGCGCTGCCGGTGAGCGGCGAGATCCTCGAGGGTGCCCTCGTCCCCACCCTGGTCCGCCGGTCGGAGTCGGCGTTCCTGCTCGCCGTCGGGGACGGCGGCATGGCGGCCAGCGGCGAGTGCGTGTCGGTCGACGCGCCGGCGGTACAGCTCGCCGCCCGGGCCGGTTGCCCGGTGCTGGTGGTCCGCCGGGATCCACCGCCGCAGGGGCCGGTGCTGGTCGGGGTGGACGGCTCGGACAGCTCACAGGCCGCGCTGGAGTGGGCGTTCGAGTGCGCGGCCGGGCGGGAGGCGCGGCTGTTGGCGGTCCGCGTCGTCGAGCCGGAGGACGGCGACGAGGATGCCGGGCCGCTGGTCGGGATGGTGGCGCGCTCGGCTCAGCGGTTCCCGTCGGTGGCCACGGAGTGCCACACGATCCGGGGTGATCCCGGCACCGTCCTGGTGGAGCAGTCCCGCTCGGCGCAGGTGGTGCTGGTCGCCTCCCGGGGCGACGAGCCGTGGCGGGGCATGCTCGGGGCGGTGAGTCAGGCGCTGCTCTACCACTCCCCCGCGCCGCTGATCGTGGTGCGCGGGCTGACGGGGATTCCGGTGGACGGGCGCAACGCCCGCCACCCACGGGACCAACGGCCCTGATCCACATCGGCGTCGACCGGCGACGATGGGGCCGGCCCGGATGAATCCGCGCTCTGAGGATGCAGGATTCCCCTACCCGCGAGAGGCTCATGCAGTATGGACACCGCTCTCGACCTGCACGGCCCCCTGACCGAAGACGAGCTGCGCCGGCTGGACGCCTACTGGCGGGCGGCGAACTACCTGACCGTCGGGCAGATCTACCTGCTGGACAACCCGCTGCTGCGCGAGCCGCTGGCCCCCGAGCACGTCAAACCGCGCCTGCTCGGCCACTGGGGCACCAGTCCCGGCCTGAACCTGCTCTACGCCCACCTAAACCGGGTCATCGTCGCCCGTGACCTGTCGGCCCTGTTCGTCACCGGCCCCGGTCACGGCGGTCCGGCGATCGTCGCCAACACCTGGCTGGAGGGCACCTGGAGCGAGGTGTACCACCACATCGGCCGCGACGAGGCCGGCATGGCCAGGCTGTTCCGCCAGTTCTCGTTCCCCGGCGGCATCCCCAGCCACGTGGCGGCGGAGGTGCCGGGTTCGATCCACGAGGGCGGCGAGCTGGGGTACGCGCTCAGCCACGCCTACGGCGCGGCGTTCGACAACCCCGACCTGTTGGTGGCCTGCGTCATCGGCGACGGGGAGGCGGAGACCGGCCCCCTGGCCGGGAGCTGGCTCTCCAACGTCTTCCTGAACCCGGCCCGGGACGGGGCGGTGCTGCCGATCCTGCACCTCAACGGCTACAAGATCGCCAACCCGACGGTGCTGGACCGCATCCCCGAGGACGATCTGCTGGCCATGATGCGCGGCTTCGGCTACGAGCCGTACGTGGTCGCCGGTGACGACCCGGCGACGGTGCACCAGGCGCTCGCCGGCACGCTGGACCGGGCGCTGGACGAGATCGCCGCCATCCAGCGGCGGGCCCGCTCGGGCGGCGCCGTCGAGCGCCCCCGCTGGCCGATGATCGTCCTGCGTACGCCGAAGGGCTGGACGGGTCCGCACGACGTCGACGGCAAGCAGGTCGAGGGCACCTACCGCGCGCACCAGGTGCCGCTGTCGGAGGTACGCAAGAACCCGGAGCACCTGGCGGAGCTGGAGCGCTGGCTGCGCAGCTACCGGCCGGAGGAGCTCTTCGACGCCACCGGCGCCCCGGTCGCCGAGCTGGCCGAGCTGCCGCCCCGGGGCGAGCGGCGGATGAGCGCCAACCCGGTCACCAACGGCGGGCTGGTGCTGCGTGACCTGGTGCTGCCGGACTTCCGCGACTACGCCGTCGACGTGCAGCGGCCCGGCGGGACCGTGGCCGGGGCGACCGGCACCCTCGGCCCGTGGGTACGCGACGTCATCACCGCCAACCCGGAGACGTTCCGCCTCTTCGGTCCGGACGAGGTCGCCTCGAACCGGCTCGGCGCGGCGTTCGAGGTCACCGACCGGGCCTGGGTGGCCGGCACCGTGCCCGGCGACGACCACCTCTCGCCCGACGGGCGGGTGATGGAGGTCCTCTCCGAGCACCTGTGCCAGGGCTGGCTGGAGGGCTACCTGCTGACCGGCCGGCACGGCATCTTCACCAGCTACGAGGCGTTCATCCACATCGTCGACTCCATGCTCAACCAGCACGCGAAGTGGCTGAAGGTGACCCGGGGCATCCCGTGGCGCGAGCCGGTGGCCTCGCTGAACTACCTGCTCTCCAGCCACGTGTGGCGGCAGGACCACAACGGTTTCTCCCACCAGGACCCGGGCTTCATCGACCACGTGATGAACAAGAAGGCCGAGGTGGTACGCGTCTACCTGCCGCCGGACGCCAACACCCTGCTCTCCACCATGGACCACTGCCTGCGCAGCCGGCACTACATCAACGTGGTGGTGGCCGGTAAGCAGCCCGCCCCGAATTGGCTGTCGATGGACGAGGCCGTCCAGCACTGCCGGCGCGGCATCGGCATCTGGGACTGGGCCAGCACGGACGCCGGCAGCGAACCCGACGTGGTGCTGGCCTGCGCGGGCGACGTGCCGACCCTGGAGACGCTGGCCGCCGCCGACCTGCTGCACAAGCACCTGCCGGAGCTGAAGGTGCGGGTCGTCAACGTGGTCGACCTGATGCGGCTCCAGCCGCCCACGGAGCACCCGCACGGGCTGTCGGACAAGGAGTTCGACACGATCTTCACGCGCGACAAGCAGGTCATCTTCGCGTACCACGGCTATCCCTGGCTGATCCACCGGCTTACCTACCGCCGGACCAACCACGACAACCTGCACGTGCGCGGCTACAAGGAGGAGGGCACCACCACCACGCCGTTCGACATGGTGATGCTCAACGACCTGGACCGCTTCCACCTGGTCATCGACGTGATCGACCGGGTGCCGGGGCTGGCCGACCGGGCCGCCCACCTGCGGCAGGAGATGGTCGACGCGCGGCAGTCCTGCCGGGACCACACCCGCGAGCACGGCGAGGACGACCCGCGGGTCGCGGAGTGGCGATGGGTGCGCGAGACGGACCCAGGGCTGCGGGGTGACCAGTGAGCGCGAGGAGTGAGCTTGCGAGCCCCGCAGTCGCGCACGAAAGGCCAGCCCAGTGAGCGGGAGGAGCGCAGTCGCGAACGAGAGGTGGACCCGATGAGCGGCAACGAGATCCTGGTCGGCTACGACGGCTCCGCCGACGCCTCCGCCGCGCTGGAGTGGGCGTTGGAGGAGGCCGGCCGCAGCGGGCGGCCGGTGCGGCTGGCGTACGTCTTCGAGTGGCTCACGGTGGCCGGCTGGATCGGCCCCGGCGTCGCCCCCGGCATCTGGCCCGACGAGACGGCCCGCCGGCAGGTCGAGGAGCTGGTCCGCAAGGCGGCGGCGGACGCGTCCGCCGCGCACCCGGAGCTGACCGTCACGGGCGAGGTGTTCGACGGGCCGCCCGCGCTGGTGCTCCAGGAACGCTCGGCGCAGGCCGACCTGCTGGTGCTGGGCACCCGGGGGCACGGCGGCTTCGGCGGGCTGCTCGTCGGCTCGACCGCGGTCGCCGTGGCCGCCCACGCGCACTGCCCGGTCGTGGTCGTGCGCGGCGAGGCCGCCGCCGGTGGGCGCAGCGGGCACGTGGCGGTCGGCGTGGACGGCTCCGACTGTTCGCTGCTGGCGCTGGGCTTCGCCTTCGAGCAGGCCGCCGCCCGGCGGGTACCCCTGCACGTGGTGCGGGCCTGGCAGCCACCGACCGGCCAGCGCCCGCCGTCGGGCCCCGAGGCGCGGGAGGCCGCGGCGGCCGACCGGGCCGAGCTGGACGAGCCGCTGGCCCGGTGGGGCGCGACGTTCCCCGACGTGCCGGTCACCGTCGAGGTGGCGGAGGGGCGCCCGGCGTCCCTGCTGGTCGACGGCAGTCGCAACGCGTGCCTGGTGGTGGTGGGCACCCGGGGCCGGGGCGGCCTGAAGGGGATGCTGCTCGGCTCGGTCAGCCAGCAGCTCATCCAGCACGCGCACTGCCCGGTGGCGGTGGTCCGCGAGCGCTGAACGGGAGGCCCCCCGCCGACGTGCGGGGGGCCCTTCGGTGCGGTCACCGGGTCTCGGCCGGTTCCGCGGGGCTGAGCGAGAAGTAGTCCTCCTCCTCCTGGGCGAGGTGCAGCCGCAGGATCGCCTCCAGGCCGTAGAGGGTGGCGAGCAGGTCGGTGAGCTGGTCGCGGCGCAGCGGGCCGTCGCCGGCCTGCGCGAGGTGGGCGCCGAGCCGCTCCACCAGTCGCCGGATCTCCACGTGGGCGCGGCTCATCGTCGAGGTCGCCTCGGCGCTGCCCAGCGGGTCGGCCAGCGCCGGGTAGAGCTGCCGCTCCTCGGCCGCCTCGTGCGGCAGCACCTCCCCGGTCAGCCTGCGGTGCGTCCCGCGCAGCGCCGGCAGGCACTGCGGCGCGTCCGGCGCGGTGGCGACCAGGTCGGCGGTGTCCCGCAGAGCGGCGAGCACGTCACGGACGCCGCCGTGTTCGGCCGCGTACCGGTCGAGCAGTTCGCGGGTGCCCGGCGGCACGTCGCGGCGGCGCAACCCGCCCCCGAGGGCGCGCAACGCGTTGAGGATCACCAGCACGTCGATGCCCTCCTGGAGGAACGCGCCGGCGACCGGGGGCAGCCGGCCCAGCGCGGCGGCCAGCATCGCCAGCACCGCGAGGCCCATCCCGACGGTGGCGCTCTGCACCGCGATGCGGCGCGCGTGGCGGGCGATCTCCACCGCGTCGGCGAGCCGGTCGAGTCGGTCGACGGTGAGCACGGCGTCGGCGACGTCGGCCGAGGCGGTCGCCCCGGTTGCGCCCATGGCCACGCCGACGTGCGCCTCGGCGAGGGCGGGGGCGTCGTTGACCCCGTCACCGACCATCACGGTGACCGCCCGGTGCGCCTCCTCGCGTACGCGGGTCGCCTTCTCCGGCGGCGAGCACCGGGCCACCACGTCGTCCACGCCGACCACCCGCGCGACCTGGGCGGCGACGTCGGGCCGGTCCCCGGTGACCATCACGATGCGCCGCAGCCCCGCCTCGCGCAGCCGGCGCACGGTGCGGCGGGCGTCGGGGCGTACCGGGTCCTCCAGCAGGATCGCCCCGAGCGGGCCCCGCTCGCCGCTGACCCACACCACCGAGCGGCCTGCCAACTCGGCCCGGGACCGGGCCCGCCCCGCCCAGTCGGGCAGGTCGCCGTCGAGCTGACCGACCCGCACCTGCCGCCCGTCGACCGCCCCGCGTACGCCCCGGCCCGGCTCCTCGGTCACCCCCGCCGGCTCGGTCAGCGGCAGGCCCCGCCCGCGCGCCTGCGCCACCAGCGCGCGGGCCAGCACGTGCGGGGAGAGCTGCTCCACCGAGGCGGCCAGCCGCAGCACGTCGTCGCGGTCGCCGCCGGGGGCGGCCACCACCTCGGCGGCACGGGGGCGGCCCGCCGTCAGCGTGCCGGTCTTGTCGACCAGGAGGGTACGGGCCCGGCCGAGCAGCTCCAGCGAGCCGCCGTCGCGGACCAGCACCCCGCGCCGGGCGGTACGCGACAGCCCCGACACGATGGCGATGGGGGTGGCCAGCAGCAGCGGGCACGGGGTGGCGACCACCAGCACGGCCACCGCCCGGACGAACTCGCCGGAGAGCAGCCAGCCCAGCCCCGCCAGGACCAGGGTGAACGGCACGAACGCGGCGGCGTACCGGTCGGCGAGGCGGACCATCGGCGCCTTGCGGGCGGTCGCCTCCTCGGCCAGCCGGACGATCCCCGCGTAGGTACTCCCCGCCGCGTCGCGCGTCGCGCGCATGCCGAAGCCGGCGCCTGCGTTGACCACGCCGCTGGCGACCTGCTCGCCCGCCGCGCGCCGCACCAGCCGGGACTCGCCCGTCACCACGGACTCGTCGAGGGTCACCGGCTCGTCGACCTGCCCGTCGACCGGCACCACGTCCCCCGGGCCGACCAGCAGCCGGTCCCCCGCCGCCACCCGGTCCAGCGGCACCTCCTCGACGCCCCCGCCCGGGGTACGCCGGCGGGCGGTGCGGGGGGCGCGGGCGAGCAGCGCACGCAGGTCACGGGTCGCCCGCCCCTGGGCGTACGTCTCCAGCGCCCGCCCGGTGGCCAGCATCACCGCGATCACCGCCCCGGCCAGGTACTCCCGGACGACCAGCGCGCCGACCAGGGCCAGCACGGCGATCACGTCCACCCCGAACTGCCGGCGCCACAACTGACGCAGCACCGACCAGGCGGCGGGTGCCAGGGCGGCCACGGTGGCGGACGCCCACACCGCCTCGGCCGCGTCCCGCCGCCCGGCGAGGCGCAGCGCCGCCCCGACCAGCACCAACGCCGTCACGCCGGCCAGCGGCGCCCAGAGCAGCAGGCGCGACCGGTCCCGCCGTACCGGCCTTTCCGGCACGCACTCGCGCGGCTCCGTTCCCACCTGCGGATCGTCTCAGCGCCCACCGCGTCACGGAGGGCATCCGGGCGAACCGGAGGGGGCGACATGCCCTGCCGCGCCGGGACCTGCGTACCGTGCGTCGGCACGGCCGATGGCGCAGGATGGAGCGGCAACCCCGCCCGGGGCACCGTCGGGCTGGGGCACGATGGGGAGAAACGGAAAGGTCGTGACCATGAGCCACGAGACGCCGGCGACGGATCGTCCGCTGACCACCGCACTCGCGGAGGCCGCCGCGACGGCCGGGCACGCCCCGTCGGTGCACAACGCCCAGCCGTGGCGGTGGCGGGTCCTGCCGGACGCGCTGGAGCTGCGGGTGGTCCGCGATCCCCGGCTGGCGGCCACCGACCCGGAGGGCCGGCTGGTGGCGTACAGCTGCGGGGCGGCGCTGCACCACGCGCGGGTCGCGCTGACCGCGGAGGGCTGGACCGCCGTCGTGGAGCGGATGCCCGATCCGGCCGACGGGGACCTGCTGGCCCGGCTGACCGAGCTGGCCCGCGCGCAGGCCGACCCCGGGGCCATGCGCCTCGTGCAGTGCATGCAGGTGCGGCACACCGACCGGCGCCCGGTCAGCGACGAACCCGTGCCGACCGCCGCGCTCGGCGAGATCGCGTCGGCGGTCGCCGCCGAGGGCTGCCAGCTGCAGTTCCTCGACCGCGACAACGTCCTGGAGCTGGCCGCCGTCGCCAGCCGCGCCGCCTCGGTCGAGGCGGAGGACTCGCAGCTGCGCGAGGAGCTGGAGTACTGGACCAGCCGGGCCGGCACCGGCACCGGACTGCCGCCGGAGGTGCTGCCCGCCGAGGCGCCCCGGACCACCGTGCCGGCCCGTGACTTCGGCCGCCCCGGCACCCTGCCCGTCGGCCCCGGGCACGACCGGACGGCCGTGTACGGGGTGCTCTACGGCGACGAGGACGAGCCGGACAGCTGGCTGCGCGCCGGCGAGGCGCTCTCGGCCGCCTGGCTGACCGCGACCCGGCTCGGGGTCTCCGTGGTGCCGCTGAGCGGGGTGGTGGAGGTCGCGGGCACCCGGCAGACGCTGCGCGGACTGCTGGCCGGCCTCGGCTACCCGTACCTCGTGATCCGGCTGGGGCTCGCGGACCCGGCGCACGCCGGCCCGCCGCACACCCCGCGCCTGGACGTCGCGCAGGTCGTCGACACGTCCGCGGTGCGCTCCCCCGACGCGTAGCGGAGCCCGGGCCACGGCCACCGGGCGATACCATCGCCCGGTGGCCAGCACCCCGAATCCCCGCCCCGAACCGCACGTGACGCCCTCGCTGGGGCTCAGCCCGCTGTCCCGGGTTCGGCTCGACGAGCTGCTCCAGGAGATGCTGGACCGGGTCGGCGAGGTGGTGACCAGCCGGGAGCGGCTGCGCGCCCTGCTCGACGCGGTGGTGGGCATCGGCACCGACCTCGACCTGCGCAGCACCCTGCAACGGATCGTGCAGTCGGCCTGCGACCTGGTCGGCGCCCGCTACGGCGCGCTCGGCGTGATCGGCCACGACCGCCTGCTGCACGACTTCATCACCCACGGCATCGACCCGGAGCTGCACGCCAGGATCGGTGACCTGCCCCACGGGCGGGGCGTGCTGGGCCTGCTCATCGACGATCCGCGTCCGCTACGGATGCCCGACATCACCCAGCACCCGAAGTCCTACGGGTTCCCGCCGAACCACCCGCCGATGCACAGCTTCCTCGGCGTGCCCGTACGCATCCGCGACCAGGTGTTCGGCAACCTCTACCTGGCCGAGAAGCAGGGCGGCGCGCAGTTCACCGAGGACGACGAGGAGATCGTCGTGGCGCTCGCCGCGGCGGCCGGCGTGGCGATCGAGAACGCCCGCCTCTACGCGCTGGCCCACCGCCGGGAACGCTGGCTGGCGGCGACCGCCGAGATCACCGCCGTGCTGCTGGGCGAGGTGCGCCGCACCGACGCCCTCACCCTCGTGGCGCGACGCGCCCGCGAGGTCGCCGAGGCCGAGGTCGCGCTGGTGCTGCTCTACGACCCCGACGCCGAGGAGTTCACCGTCGAGGTGGTGGACGGCGCCGACGAGCAGGCCGGTGCCCTGGTCGGCACGGTGCTACCGGCGGCCGAGACGAGCTTCGCCGCCGCCGTCGTCGAGGGGCGGCACGACCGGGTGGACGACCTGGCCCACGCCGCGCCCTGGCCGGCGCTGCTGCGCACCGGCCCGGCGATGGTCGCGCCGCTGACCACCGCCGACACCCTGCACGGGGTGCTGGTGATCGCGCACCGGGCCGACCGGGCGCCCGTCGCCAACGACGACGACATGGCCCTGCTGGGCAGCTTCGCCGGCCAGGCCGCACTGGCCATGGAACGCGCCCGGGGGCAGGAGGAACGGGAGTTGCTGGTGGTCCTGGAGGACCGCGAGCGCATCGCCCGGGACCTGCACGACGTGGTCATCCAGCGGCTCTTCGCCACCGGCCTGCAGTTGCAGAGCGCCGCCCCGATGACGACGAAGCCGGAGGTCGCCCGGCGGATCAACGCGGCGGTCGACGACCTGGACGCCACGATCAAGGACATCCGCCGCACCATCTTCGAGCTGCGTACCCCGATGAGCGCGGCGCTGCGCACCGAGATCCGCGAGGCGATCGAGGTGGCCGCCGAGTCGCTCGGCCACCGCCCCCGCCTGGAGCTGAGCGGGCCGATCGACAGCGCCGTGCCCGACGCGGTCCGCCCCGACCTCACCGCCGTGCTGCGGGAGGCGCTCTCCAACGCCGTACGGCACGCCCGGGCCGACCGCGTGGCGGTGGCGGTGCGAGTCGACGCCGGCCGGGTAACCGTGACCGTGACCGACGACGGGGTGGGCTGCGATCCGGCCGCCGCGCGGGGCGGCCTGGTCAACCTGCGCGAGCGCGCCGAGCGCCACGGCGGCGAGTTCCACGTACGCCGGGCCGAGCCCCGCGGCACCGAGGTGTGCTGGTCGGTGCCGCTGCGGGACTGACCCGCGGGCGTCGGGGGTCTCGCCGAGCAGGCGGATCGGTCAGGGGGTCTTGCCGAGCAGGCGGGTCGCGAGGACGGCCGCCTGGGTGCGGCGCTCCAGGCCCAGCTTGGCCAGCACGCTGGAGACGTAGTTCTTCACCGTCTTCTCGGCGAGGAACATCTTGCCGGCGATCTCCCGGTTGGTCAGGCCCTCGGCCACGTACTCCAGGATCCGCCGCTCCTGCTCGGTGAGCGACTTCAGCTCGCGCGGCTGCTCCACGCCGCTGCGGATGCGCTCCAGCACCCGCGTGGTGATCGCCGGGTCGAGCAGCGACTGCCCGGCCGCGACCCGGCGCACCGCGTCGACCAGGTCGGTGCCGCGGATCTGCTTCAGCACGTAACCCGACGCACCGGCCATGATCGCGGCGAAGAGCGCCTCGTCGTCCTCGTACGAGGTCAGGATCAGGCCCTTGATCGAGGAGTCCACGGCCCGCACGTCGCGGCACACGTCGATGCCGTTGCCGTCGGGCAGCCGCGCGTCGAGGATCGCCACGTCCGGCCGCAGGGCCGGGATGCGCCGGGCCGCCTCCTGGGCGAGGCCGGACTCGCCGACCACCTCGATGTCCCCGCTGCTCTCCAGCAGGTCGGCAAGGCCACGACGGACGACCTCATGGTCGTCGAGCAGGAACACGCGGATCATCCCTCGTTTCTACCCCCGCCCACCGCTTTCCGCACGGGCCGAAGGTCCCGAACCGGCAACACCCGCGCCGCCGGCCGGGGGCGACCGCCACGGGCGCGGACGTCGGTGGCCGGTCGGGTCGACGTTCCTGGACGGGGCCGGTCGGGCCCGGCGGGACGGGACGTCCGGCCCTGCCCGGGAGCCGTCGTCGTGACGCACCGTGGATACGTACCACCCCCGCCGGCGCAGGACCTGTCACGGAAGGAGCACGACCATGGACACCGGCTTCACCGTCGAGCAGCTACGGGCCGCCGCCACCGACGCAGTCCGCGCGCCGTCGCTGCACAACACCCAGCCGTGGCGGTTCCGACTGCGCGACGGCGGCATCGAGGTGCTCGTCGACCCGGCCCGGCGCCTGCCGGCCACCGACCCGAACGGCTGGGGCGTCCGCATCGCCTGTGGGGCGGCCCTGTTCAACCTGCGGCTCTCCCTGGCCGCGGCCGGCACCCCGGCGAAGGTACGGCTGCGCCCCTACCCGGCCGAGCCGGACGTGGTGGCCCGGCTGGTCCCGGACCTGCCGCGCCGCCCCACCCCCGCCGAGCAGGCCCTGCACGCGGCCATCCCCCGCCGGTTCAGCAACCGTGCGCCGTTCTGGCCCGACCCGGTGCCCGCCGACGCCCGCTGGCGCCTCGCCGAGGCGGCCCGCGCCGAGCAGTGCTGGCTGGAGCTGCTGGTCGGCGTGAGCGCCGTGAACGCGTTCGCCGAGATCGCCCGCAGCGCCCACCGGGTGCTGGAGCGCAGCCCCGAATACCGGGCCGAACGCCAGGAGTGGGTACGCGCCACGCCCGCCCCGGACGGCATCCCGGCCGCTTCCGGCGGACCGCAGGGCGAGCCGCAGGACCTGCTGCCCTCCCGGGGCTTCGGCGGCCTCGACCGGGCACCGGGGCGGGACTTCGAGCCGGAGCCGCTGGTCGCGGTGCTCGGCTCCCCGGGCAACACGGCCGTCGACCAGGTCGTCGCCGGGCAGGCGTTGCAGCGGGTGCTGCTGACCGCGACGGACTCGGGGCTGTCGGTGTCGATGCTGTCCCAGCCGATCGAGGTGCCGTCGGCGCGCGAGCAGCTGCGGCTGTCGCTGGGGCGGTTCGGTACGCCGCAGATGGTGATGCGCGTCGGCTACGGCCAGCCGGGCTGGCCGACCCCGCGCCGCGAGGTGGACGAGGTGCTCGATCTGGCGGTCGTCCGGTCCTGACCGGCAGCGGGCCGGCGGCACCGCGTCACCCGGTCGGCGCACCCGCCCGCTCAGGTGCCTGTCGCGTGCGTGGCGGAGAGCAGCACCGCCTCCCGGTCGGGGTCCAGCCCGACGGGGGCGCGCTGCGGTCGGCCCGCCCGGGGCGGGACGGTGCCGACCTCCCGCAGCCACGCCCAGGTGTCGGCGACCGTCTCGGTCACCGGGCGACAGGTCAGCCCGGCCGCGTACGCCCGCTCGACGCCGCGCTCCTGCAACCAGCGGTACTCGTGCCCGACCGGGATCCAGATCGGCAGGTCGTTCCACGGCACGACGCCGGCGGCCAGGATCGGTTCCGGACCGGTCCAGCGCAGCCGGGCGTCGGCGCCGGTGACCGTGACGCAGGCGTCGAGCAACTCCCCCATCGTCGTGTGCCCGGGGCGGCTGACCACGTTGAACGTTCCGCCCGTGCCCGCCGCGCCCCGGTCCAGCAGCCAACCCGCGAGGTCACGCACGTCGACGTACTGCACCGGCAGGTCGACCGGGCCGGGCGCCAGCACGTCCCCGCCCCGCGCGACGCGCGTCAGCCACCAGGGCAGCCGGCCGATGTCCTCCCCCGGCCCGAGGATCAGCCCCGCCCGGGCGATCAGTGCACGCTCGCCGAACGTCTCCCGTACGGCCCGCTCGGCACCGGCCTTGTTGGCCGCGTAGTCGCCGTCGTCGGCGTCCGGCTCCGCGTCCACCAGCGGGGCGTCCTCGCCCACGCCGGGGGCGACGGGCTCGGCGTAGACCGAGCCGCTGGAGACGTAGACGTACCGGTCGACCTGCTCGGCCAGCGCGCGGGCGGCGTCCCGCGCCGCGCGGGGCGCGCCGTCCCAGGTGTCGACCACCAGGTCCCACTCGCCGTCCGCGAGCGCCGCCAGGCCGTCGGGCGCGCTCCGGTCACCCCGCAACCGGCGTACGCCCTCCGGCGTCGCGCCGTGCAGCCCACGGTTGAACGCCGTCACCGACCAGCCCCGGCGCACCGCCTCGGCGACCGTCGCGCCGCCCACGAATCCCGTTCCGCCCAGCACCAGCAGCCTCATGCGCTCCACTGTGCCGGCTGCCGGCGGCGACGCGGTCCCGTGTTCACCGTCGGCGGATCTGCCCTCGGCAGAGCCCGATCGCGGTCGGGGCGTACGCGTGGTGGGACCCGTCAGCTCGGTCCGCTCGCGGCGGTGTTCCCGCTCACGGCGGGACAGGCTGGCAGTCGGATGGTGGGCGATACTGGGTTTGAACCAGTGACCTCTTCCGTGTCAAGGAAGCGCGCTCCCACTGCGCCAATCGCCCGGGGTGACCGCCCGCTCCGGCGGACCGGAGCACGTGGGGCGGATCGCGAGCGGACGACGGGATTCGAACCCGCGACCCTCACCTTGGCAAGGTGATGCGCTACCAGCTGCGCTACGTCCGCGTGTCGCCGGTGTTCGTCGGCGACGAGGGAAACTCTACCCGACGGCAAGATCGCCTCACACGCCACCCCGCCGGGGGCCCGACCGGGCGAGGATTGCGCTGCTCACGCGAAGGGTACTGAGGTCCATCGACGGCACACCACATCCCTGACGAAGGAGGCTGTCGTGGGTATCGGCACCAGCATCTTCCTGATCGCGCTCGGCGCGATCCTCACCTTCGCACTCGACGCGAACCTCGGCGGTCTCAACCTCGACGTCGTCGGGTGGATCCTGATGGCCGCCGGCGTGCTCGGTCTCATCATGACCACGCTCATCTGGGGGCGCCGCCGCCGGGTGGTCAGCACGGCCGAGCCGGTCGAGTACCGGCGCGTCGAGGAGCGTCGGGACGTCGCCCCGCCGCTCTGACGCGGGCTCCACGCGGCCGCCGGAGCTGAACGGTCGCGCGGCACACCGTCGATGTGCCGGTCACCCGGCCGAGTGAGCAGACGACGAAGGCCCGTCACCGGATGGTGACGGGCCTTCGTGCTGGTGGGCGATACTGGGTTTGAACCAGTGACCTCTTCCGTGTCAAGGAAGCGCGCTCCCACTGCGCCAATCGCCCTCGCTTGTTACCGAGGTGGGGACGGGATTTGAACCCGCGTACACGGCTTTGCAGGCCGTTGCCTCGCCTCTCGGCCACCCCACCGAGGTTGCCCCCGTCATGCGTGGCGGCAGCTCCGAGCGGACGACGGGATTCGAACCCGCGACCCTCACCTTGGCAAGGTGATGCGCTACCAGCTGCGCTACGTCCGCTTGTCTCCGGCGTTAACCGGTGACGGGTGAGAACTTTAGCCGAGCCGGCGAGCGGTTGCCAAATCGGGGGCACTCCCGGCGCGTCCGACAGGGTCGGGCCTGCTTTGACCACGACGTGATCGACTCCGGCGCAGGGCGCGCGGGGCGCGGGGTGACGTCCGCCTCCCGCTCTAGCCTTCCTAGGAGGATGGGTCGGGATCCTCGGGGCCGCCTCGCGGCCGGCGGGGCGGGGTGGAAACTGTCCGGCTTCCGACTGCATCGGGGCAACGGGGCCGTGATCCGTAACTGCTCGTGTTCGGCCGGATGGGCTACGGTAACGGCGTGACGAGACGTGCGGCCGAGATCCGCCTGGATGCCCTGCTGCGCACGGCCTGTGACGTGATCGTGGAGCGCGGTCTGGCCAACACCCGCACGGCCGACGTGGCGCAGGCCGCCGGGGTGAGTCAGGCGCTGGTCTTCTACCACTTCGCCACCAAGGACCGGCTGCTCGCGCAGGCGTTCGCGTACGCGGTGGAGCAGGACCTGGCCCGGCTCGACGCGGTGATGCGCTCCAGCGCCCCGCCCCTGACCAAGCTCCGCCGGATCGTGCGGCTCTACACGCCGGCGGGCCGGGCGACGTCCTGGGCCATGTGGATCGACGGCTGGGCGGAGTCGCTGCGTACCCCCGAGTTGGAGAAGGTCTCCCGCCGACTCGACCTGCGCTGGCGGGAGGACCTGGCCACGGTCATCGCGGACGGGGTCCGCGACGGCACCTTCGAGTGCGCCGACCCGGCCGGGGCGGCGTGGCGGATCAGCGCGGTGGTCGACGGGCTGGCGGTGCAGCTCGCGGTGCACGAGCGGGTGATCTCCCGTCGGCAGTTCGCCGAGTGGGTACGCCTGCTCACCGCCCGCGAGCTGGGGCTGGACCCGGCACAGCTGGACTGATCCGGGCGGCGGCGGGAGGGCCGCGAAGCCGGCAAAACGGCTCGGCTGCCCGGGGCAGCCGGAACAATCGTCGGCATGGACCCGCTGGAGACGTACCGCCGCAGCCTGGCCGAGTTCACCGACCGGGTGGACCGGGTCGGCCCCGACCAGTGGTCGGACCCGACCCCGTGCCCCGACTGGGACGTCCGGACGTTGGTCAACCACGTGGTGGGCGAGGACCGCTGGAGCGTGGCGCTGCTCGCGGGGCGGACGATCGAAGAGGTGGGCGACCGCTACGACGGCGACGTGCTCGGCCCCGACCCGGCCGGCACGGCCCGGGAGGCGGCGGGGCAGGCCGAGCTGGCCTTCACCCACCCGGGGGCGCTGGAGCGCACGGTGGCGCTCTCCTCCGGCGAGACCCCCGCCGACGAGTACCTGCACCAGTTGATCGCAGAACACCTGATCCACGGCTGGGACCTCGCCGTGGCGATCGGCGCGGACCCCCGGCTGGACGCCGACGCGGTCGCCGCCTGCGCGCGGTGGTTCGACCAGCGGATCGGCGACTACCAGCGCGGCCGGCTCGTCCGCCCGGAGGTCGACGTGCCGGCGCGGGCGGACCAGCAGGACCGCCTCGTCGCCGCCTTCGGCCGCGACCCCGACTGGACGCCCTGAGGAGCCCTCGGAGGGCCAGCCGCCGCGACGCGGGTCCGCGTCAGTCGGCCCCCGGGCCCCGGCGGCGCTCGCGCAACCGGCGCAGCGCCAGCGGGTGGACGTTGGCGCGGCTCAGGTCGCCGCCGTAGTGGGCGAGCACGCGGTGGTCCATCAGCCGGCGCCACACCGGCGGCACCAACGCGGCCACCACCATCGTGGCGTAGCCGGCGGGCAGCTGCGGGGACGACTCGAAGGTGCGCAGCGTCTGGTAGCGGCGCAGCGGGTTGGCGTGGTGGTCGCTGTGGCGCTGGAGCTGGAAGAGGAAGATGTTGGTCACGCTGCGGTCGCTGTTCCAGCTGTGCCGGGGGTCGACCTTCTCGTAGCGTCCGGCGGGGGTGCGCTGCCGGGCCAACCCGTAGTGTTCCAGGTAGTTGACCACCTCGAGCAGGGAGAACCCGACCACCGCCTGGAGCGCCAGGAACGGCAGTACGCCCGGGCCGAAGGCGACGGTCAGCGCCGCGTAGAGCGCGAGGGTCATGGCGAACGCGTTGAGCACGTCGTTGCGCCACGTCCACGGGCTGCGGCCCCGCAGGCGGAACCGGGCCGCCTCCAGCCGCCACGCCGAGCGCAGGCTGCCTGAGACGGTACGCGGCCAGAACGCCCAGAAGCTCTCCCCCAGCCGGGCGCTGGCCGGGTCCTCGGGCGTGGCGACGCGGGTGTGGTGGCCCCGGTTGTGCTCGACGTGGAAGTGCCCGTACGCGGCCGGCGCGAGGGCCACCTTGGACAGCCAGCGCTCCACCGTCTCCCGCTTGTGGCCCAGCTCGTGGGCGGTGTTGATGGCGATGCCGTCGACCACCCCGATCGTGGCGACCAGGCCGGCCGCACCGGCCACCGTGAGGCCGCCCCGGGCCCAGACCGCGCAGCACAGCACGAGGGCCGCGTACTGGGCGGGCAGGTAGAGGTAGGTCAGCCAGCGGTAGTAGCCGTCGGCGGCCAGCCGGGGCACCGCCTCGTCGGGCGGGTTGCGTCGGTCCTCGCCCACCAGCAGGTCGACCACCGGGATCAGGACGAAAACGGCCGCCGGGGTGAGCCACCAGGCCCACGCGTCGCCGGTGGCCCGCCAGGTCGCCCAGCCGACGAACGGCAGCGAGGGGACGAGCAACGCCAGCGGCCAGAACGGTCGGCGGGCGTCCCGCCAGCCGGCGGCCGAGGCTGTCGCTGCGGGGTCGAGGGCCATGGGCCGGCCTCCGAATCTGTCGCGGTCCTGCCTCGACTGTGACAGCCGTCACGCTCCTGTACAAGGGACTGTTTTTGTCGAAACCGACGCGGGGAGCGGTCCCGCGGCGCGGCGCCCCCGCGGGCCGCGGGGCCGCCTTGAGTAGGTGCGCCCCTTGTTCCCGACCAGGCAGGCTGATATCCACAGATGCGCATGCGTAAGCGCACTGCGCGGGCCGGCGGAGAGAGCCGGTCACCCCGCTCCCACGAGGAGGTCCCGTGGCACAACCGGAGTGGACACCCTGGATGAGCCGGCGGCGACGCCGGCTCATCCCCGTCCTGGCGGCGACCGCGGTGGCGGCCGCGCTGCTGCCCACCGGCCCCACCGCCGCCGCCCCGGCCGGCGGCGCCTCCGCCGAGCGGCGCTCCGGCCCGTTCGCCGAGGGGCAGCACCAGCACGCCGACGTCGACAACCGCCCCGGCACCGCCGCCCCCGACGCGCGGCAGCGGGGCCTGGCGCGCAAGGCCGACCCGGACGCCCGCTGGAACTGGCTCGGCACCCCGCACGCGCTCGGCCCCGGCAGCGCGCCCCTCGCCACCGGCCTGCCCGCCGAGCCGGAGGCGGCCGCCCGCGCGTACCTCACCGGCCACCACGACCTCTTCGGCCTGGACGCCGCGGCGGTCGACGCGATGGACCGGGTCCTGGTCCGCCCGATCGGCGCCGGCGCCGTCGTCACCCTCCGGCAGCGCTTCGGCGACCTGCCGGCCGGGCACGACGGTCTGGTCACCGTCGCGGTCGCCGGCGGCAAGGTCCTCGCGGTCAGCTCCTCGCTGTCCCGGGACACCGCCGCGCCGGCACCGGCCACCCTCACCGACGAGCAGGCGTACGCCGCGGCCCGCGCCGACGCCGGCCTGAGCGCCGAGGCGGTACGCAGCCACAGCGTCCGGGCCGTCGCCGTGCCCACCCCGCTCGACGGCCCCCGGGCCGCCTACGAGGTGACCCTGATCGGCGCGGACGCCGACCACCCGGCGGCGTTCACCACCTACGTCGACGGGATCACCGGTCAGGTGCTCGTCCGCGAGGACCTCGTCGACTTCGACTCGGACAACCCGAGCTGGGCGGTCTTCCCGGCCACCCCGCCGCGCGACCTCGGCCCCGGGCAGGACCCGCGGGTGCGCTGGTGCGGCGACCCCGCGCCGAACTGCGAGGCGGCCTTCCGCGACCCGGCCACCGGCCAGCCGTGGGACGTCGACGCGGCCACCGGCACGCCGACCGGCACCGCGCGCGGCAACTCCGCCAACACCGTGCTCTCCTGGGGCGGCGGCACGCCGGCCGTACCGGCCACGCCCAGCCTCCAGCGCCGCTACGAGTACCCGTTCACCGACCGGTGGCACCAGGCCCGCTGCAACCCCGAGGTGTTCACCTCGGCGCAGCGCAACGACGGCGACGCCGCGATCGCCAACCTGTTCGCCATGCACAACCGGATGCACGACTGGGCGTGGCACCTCGGCTTCACCGAGGCGACCTGGAACCTCCAGGCGGTGAACCTGACGCCGGAGGGCCGGGGCGGCGACGCCGAGCAGGGCCGCGCCCAGCAGGGCGCGCTCAGCGGCAACCGGAACAACGCCAACCAGGGCACGCCGCGCGACGGCCTGCCGCCGACCACCAACATGTACCTGTGGCAGCCGCAGGCCGGCGGGCCGTACCCGCCGTGCGTCGACGGCGACTACGACATGACGGTGATCGGGCACGAGTACACCCACGCCATCACCAACCGCATGATCGCCGGCCCGGACAGCGGCATCAGCGGGCACCAGGGCGGCTCGATGGGCGAGTCGTGGAGCGACCTGCTCGCCGCCGAGTACCTGTTCCAGCACGGGCTGCGCGCCCCCGGCGAGACGCCCTACGTCACCGGCGGCTACGTCACCGGCAACCTGGTCAGCGGCATCCGCAACCACGACTTCAGCCGCAGCCCGCTGAACTACTCCGACGTCGGCTACAACACCGGCGGCCCCGCCGTGCACGCCGACGGCGAGATCTGGAGCGCCACCAACTTCCGGGTGCGCGCCGCGCTGATGAAGCGCTACGGCGCCGGCACCCCGCAACGGCAGCTCGACTGCGCGCAGGGCAGGGTGGCGGTGGAGCAGTGCCCGGGCAACCGGCGCTGGTCGCAGCTCGTCTTCGACTCGTTCCTGCTCCAGGCCGCCAGCCAGGTGAGCATGCTCGACATGCGGGACAACATGCTCACCGCCGACCTGCTGCGCTTCGGCGGCGCCAACCAGGACCTGCTCTGGGCCGAGTTCGCCCGCTCCGGGATGGGCCGCGACGCCGCCACCAACGGCGCCGCCGACACCGACCCGACGCCGAGCTTCGCCGCCCCCGGCGCCGACAACGCCGTGCTCACCCTCCGCCCGAAGGGCGACAGCGCGCAGGCGCCGATCCGGGTGTACGTCGGGGCGTACGAGGCGCGGGCGGTGCCGGTGGCCGACACCGACCCGGCCACCGCGCTGCCGGACACCGTCGAGCTGGTGCCCGGCACGTACCAGTTGCTCGCCGTCGCGCCCGGCTTCGGCCACCAGCGGCTGACCGTCGTCGCCAAGGCCGGCAAGCAGGGGTACGTCGACCTGCGGATGAGCCGGAACCTGGCGTCCACGGCGTCCGGCGCGACCGTCACCGGTGACGGGGTCAACCTGGATCGCATCGCGGACGACACCGAGGCCACCAACTGGGCCTCCCTCGACGGCGTGGCCGGCCGGCAGGTCACCGTGGCGCTGCCCGGAGGCGCCCCGCAGGTCGTCAAGCGGGTGAACGTCAGCGCCATGCTGCGCCCGGCGATCGCCGGCGACGCCGACGCGGGCGGCCAGAACGCGCTCAGCGCGCTGCGCTCGTTCGCGGTGTCGGCGTGCAACGCGAAGACGACCGACTGCGCGGACCCGGCGAACTGGCGGCGGATCCACACCAGCGCGCCCGACGCGTTCCCGGGCGGGGCGTACCGGGCGTACGTGCCCGACATCAACCTGCGCGGGTTCGCGGTGCCGACCACGCTGGCCACGCACCTGCGGTTGGAGGTGCTCGCCAGCCAGTGCACCGGCGGCCCCGCCTACGCCGGTGAGCAGGACGACGACCCGGCGACCACCACCGACTGCGCGACGGCCAGCCCGGCGCGTACGCAGGTGCGCATCGCGGAGTTCCAGGCGTTCTCGAAGTGACCGCCCGTCGGGGCCGGTCGGCGTACCGGCCGGCCCCGACGGACCACCGCCGGTCAGCGGCGCGCCGCCCGCCACCGTGCGGACGCGACGGGTCGTTCCCGGCGTCGGTCCGGCCCGGCGTCGGCGTCGCCCGCGTCGGTGGCCCGGGTCAGGTGGCGCAGCCGCAGCAGCAGGCCGAGACCGAGCGAGAGCAGCAGCCCGCCCAGCAGGAACGCGGCCTGCACCACCCCGAAACCGCCGGATTCCGCCACCGGCCGCCCCGCGCCGGCCGGGGGCGGCCCGTCGGACGCGGGGTCGTCGGTCACCGGCTCGTCGGTGACGGTTTCCGCTCCGCGCTCCGTCGCCCCGGTTTCCGTCGCCCCGGTCTCCTCCGCCGCCGGTGGGGTCGGCTCAGGCGGGGTGTCGCCGGGCGCCGGCTCCCCCGTCGGGGCCGGCCGGGCGTCCGGTCCGACGACCGACCGCGTGGCCGTCTGCCGCGACAGCAGCCGCAGGTTCGCGTCGTACGCCTCGGCCGCCAGGGTGATGCGCCCCCGGGTGACGTCCCCCGCGAAGGCCACCCGGTAGCGGGCGGTGACCGTCCGCCCCGGGCAGAGCGTGCCCGGGTCGAGCCGGCGGTCGGTCAGCCGGGCCACGTCGCCCTCGGCGCGGACCTCCAGCGGGAACGAGCCGGTCTCCTCGATCCGGTCCATCCTGACCTGGTCGAGCCGGAGCCCGCGCACCCGCAGCACCATCGACCAGCGGACCTTGACGCAGCCGCCGTCGTCGCGGGAGACCACGGCGGAGACGGTCCGCACCCGGTCCCCGGCGGTGAACTCGTCCGGCAGTCCGCTCAGCTCGGTGGTGAAGGCCGCCTGCGCGGGCGCGGGCAGCCCCGCCCCGGCCAGGCAGGCGAGCACCACCGCGGCCCGTAGCGCGTACCGCCACACCGTCGCCACCCTCGCCACCTCCCGTCCGTCGCCGCCACCCCGCAACGCTGCCAGCGCCGCCGGCCGGCCGGTAGACGGGCGTGTTCGCACCGGTCGCCAACCATGGGGCCCACTTTCACCGACGGTGGTGAACCGGTCACCCCTCCCCCGCGACACGCCGATCGTCCGACGCCGGCGGGTCGACGGCCGGGTTCGCGGGGACCGGCGGCCGGGTCGCGGGGACCGGCCGGGGTGGCGGCGGTCGGCCGGTGCGGGTGAGGGGGGACAATCGCCGGCGTGTCCGAGCTCTCCACCGCCTTCGTCCGGCTGCACGCCAGCCTCACCCCCGTCGCCTTCGTCCCCGAGGTGCGGCTGCACCAGGCGGACGACGCCATCGGGCTGTGGGAGTTGACGGAGGGCGAGTTCCGCAGTTCGCAGCCGCCGCCGTTCTGGGCCTTCGCCTGGGCCGGCGGGCAGGCGTTGGCCCGGTACGTCACGGATCACCCGGAGCTGGTCGCCGGCCGCCGGGTGCTCGACCTCGCCGCGGGCTCCGGCCTGGTCGCCATCGCCGCCGCGCGGGCCGGCGCCGCCGCCGTGCGCGCCGTCGAGATCGACGAGCTGGCCGTCGCGGCCGTCGCGGTCAATGCCGAGGCCAACGGGGTACGCGTCGACGCCGAGCTCGGCGACATCCTCGACGGCGACGCCGGCGGGGCCGAGGTGGTGCTCGCCGGGGACGTCTTCTACAGCCAGGCGATGGCCAACCGGGTACTGCGCTTCCTGCTGCGGGCCGCCCGCGCCGGGGCCCGGGTGCTGGTCGGCGACCCCGGCCGTGCCTTCCTGCCGCACGACCGCTTCGACGAGCTGGCCGTCTACGACGTGCCGGTACCCGAGACGCTGGAGAGCGTACGGGTGAAGCGCACCACGGTGTGGCAGTTGCGGGCGGGGCTGCCGGGCGCGGGCCGCTAGCGTGTCGGCGTGCTGTTCCGGAGCTGGGCGCAGACCGCCGACGCGCACTGGCCGGACGTGGCCCGGGTCTCGGACCACGTGGGGGTCGCGCACCTGGTGGTGACCCGGCACGCCCTGGTCCGCCAGGTGCTCACCGATCCGGCGACGTACCGGCCGGACAACGCGCTCGACGCGGTGACCCCCGTCCCGGTCGCCGCCCTGCGGGTGCTGGCCGGGCACCGGTTCCGGCTGCCGCCGACCCTGGCGAACAACGGTGGCGCCAGCCACCCGGCGATCCGGGCGATCGTCGCCGACGCCCTGCACCCGAGCCGGGTCGCCGCGCAGCGGCCCTGGCTGACCGGGCTGGTGCGGGAGCGCGTCGCGAGGATCGGCGCCGCCCTGGACACCGGCACGCCGGTGGACCTGCACGCCGAGCTCGCCGCCGACCTGCCGCTGCTGGTGCTGGCCCGGCTGGTCGAGCTGCCGGACGCGCCGGTCGGCGCGGTGAAGGAGTTCGCCCGCGCCGCGCTGGAGCTGTTCTGGGCGCCGCTGGACGCCGAACGACAGCAGGCCCTCGCCGCCGAGGTGGGCCGCTTCCACCGGGTACTGCGGGAGTTCGCCGCGACCGGGGGCGGGCTGGCCGGCTCGCTGCGGTCCGCCGGGCACCCGCCCGACGTGGTGGTCGGCGCGCTGTTCTTCCTGCTGGTGGCGGGCCAGGAGACCACCTCGCAGTTCCTCACCCTGCTGCTGCACCGGCTGGCCGGCGAGCCGACCGTACTCGCCGGGCTGCGCGACGGCACCGTCGCGGTCGCCGACGTCGTCGAGGAGGGACTGCGGCTGGAGCCGCCGATCGTGACGTGGCGGCGGGTGGCGGCGCTCGACACCACACTGGGCGCGACAGCCGTGCCGGCGGGCAGCAGCATCGTGCTCTGGCTGGCCCGCGCCGGCCGGGACCCGGCCACCGTCGAGGCGCCGGACGAGTTCCGGCCCGGGCAGCGCGGCTCCCGCCGGCACCTGGCCTTCGGGGCGGGCGCGCACCGCTGCGTCGGCGACCAGCTGGCCCGGATGGAGGCGGCGGTGGTGGTCGCCGAGACCGCCGCGCTGCTGGACGGGCTCACCGTCGTTCGTGAGCCGTGGTGCCCGGACAACCTCACCTTCCGCATGCCCGACGCCTTCGTCGTCCGCCGCCGCTGACCGGCCCGCGCACGCCGTACCGCACCGGCCCGGGGTTGACGCGCTCCCCGGGGTGCCCCCGATGGCCCGCTGGTCCACTCGGACATACCCCGGCTCGCCGAACGGCACGCGGCTCGCCGAGCGGCACACGGCTCGGTGATCAGGACGCCATGGACCTTTGCCGGTGGTTTTAAGGTCCATGGCGTCCTGATCACCACCGGTCACCACCGACGAGGCGGCACCGCGGGCTGCGTCGGCGGGCGGTGAGCAGGTCGCGGCGGCGGCCCATGTGGGAAAGGGGCGGCCCGCGTGGGAGAGGTCGCGGCCCATGTGGGCGAAGGGGTGGCCCGCGTGGGAGAGGTCGCGGCCCGTGTGGGCGAAGGGGCGCGGGACTCGACGAAAGTCAGTGGACGGTGGTGCCGTTCGGGCGCGGTCGGGGCGGGGGTTCCGGACCTAGCGTCGACGCATGATCACATTACGTGGGTTGACGAAGCGGTTCGGGGACGTGACCGCCGTCGACGCCCTGACCGTCGACATCGGACCCGGGCGGGTCACCGGCTTCCTCGGCCCGAACGGCGCGGGCAAGTCCACCACCATGCGGATGATCCTGGGGCTGGACCGGCCCACCGCCGGTCAGGCGCTCGTGGGCGGGCGGACGTACGGGGAACTGCGGCGGCCGCTGCACGAGGTCGGCGCGCTGCTCGACGCACGGGCGGTGCACCCCGCCCGGTCGGGTCGGGCGCACCTGTTCGCGATGGCCCGCAGCAACGGGATACCGGACCGTCGCGTGGACGAGGTGCTCGCCACCGTGGGGCTGGACGCCCGCGCCGCCGCCAAGCCGGGCCGCACCCTCTCCCTCGGCATGGGCCAGCGGCTCGGCATCGCCGGTGCGCTGCTCGGCGACCCGCCGGTGCTGATGTTCGACGAACCGGTCAACGGCCTCGACCCGGACGGCGTGCGCTGGGTACGGCAGCTGATGCGGTCGCTGGCCGACGAGGGCCGGACGGTCTTCGTCTCCAGCCACCTGATGACGGAGATGCAGCTCACCGCCGACCGGCTGGTGGTGATCGGCCGGGGTCGCCTGCTCGCCGACGCCCCGATCGACGAGGTGATCGCCGGCAGCGCGGTGGCGGTGCGCGTACGCAGCCCGCAGCCGGCCGGCCTCGCGGCGCTCGCCGCGCGGCTCAGCGCGACCGGGGCCGCCGTCGAGGCCACCGGACCGGACGAACTGACCGTCACGGGCGCCACCGTCGAGCGGATCGGCGATCTGGCGTACGAGCTGGGGGTGCCGCTGCACGGGCTCAGCCCGCACGGGGCGTCCCTGGAACAGGCCTTCATGGAACTGACCGCCGACAGCGTCGAGTACGCCGGCACCCCGACCCGGAGCGAGGCACGATGAACACGATCTCCGCCGAGTGGACCAAGCTGTGGTCCGTACGTTCCACCTGGTGGTCGCTGCTGGCCGGGGTGCTGCTGATGGCCGCCACCGCCGGTCAGCTCGCCATCTACGCCGCCAACGCGAACACCAACGACGACCCGGCCGACGACGCCGGGATCGTCACCGTCGGCAGCGTCGTGATCGGCTCGGTGGAGCTGACCCAGTACGCCGTGCTGGCCCTGGGCCTGCTCGTGGTCACCAGCGAGTTCACCAGCGGCACCATCCGTACGACCCTGCAGTGCACGCCCTCGCGCGGCCGGGTCCTGCTGGCCAAGGCGGCGGTGACCGGGGCGGTGACGTTCGCCCTCGGGCTGCTGCTGGGCACGGTCGGCGCGCTCGTGGCCCGCCCGGTGCTCGGCCGCTGGGGCGCCGCGCCGGCGGGGGGCACGGTCGGCGACGTGCTGGCGGTGGCGACCTACCTGGCGCTGGTCGGCGTGCTGGCCCTGGGGCTCGGCGCGGCCCTGCGCAGCGCGGTGCTCGCCCTCGTCGTGCTCGTCGCCACGCTGATGATCGTCCCGCTGTCGTTGCAGGAGCCGGACATCGCCGTGCTCGACCGGATCGCCGACGCCTTCCCCGGGGTCGCCGGCGGGCACTTCATGGCCGGGGACACCGGCCCGTACCCGGCTCCGGTCGGGTTGCTGCTGCTGGCCGCCTGGGCCGGCGCGGCGCTGCTGCTGGGCCGGGCCGCGCTGCGCCGCCGGGACGCGTGAGGCACCGGAGAGCGGGCGGGGCGGGTCAGCCGGTCGGCTCGACCAGCCCCGCCTCGTACGCGAGGATCGCCGCCTGCACCCGGTTGCGCACCTCCAGCCGAGTGAAGACGCTGGTCAGGTAGCTCTTCACGGTCCCCTCGACCAGGTGCAGCCGGCGGGCGATCTCGGCGTTGGACAGCCCGGCCCCGACCAGCGCGAGGACCTCCCGCTCCCGCTCGGTCAGCCCGGCCAGCCGGTCCCGGGCCACCGGCCGGCGGGCGACCCGGTCACCGCCCATTTCGATGACCCGGCGGGCGACCCTCGGCGAGAGGTACGCGCCGCCCTCGGCGACCGCGTGCACCCCGGCGATCAGCTCGCGCGGGTCGCCCGCCTTGAGCAGGAATCCGCTCGCCCCGTGCCCGAGCGCCCGGGCGACGTGGTCGTCCTCGCCGAACGTGGTCAGCATGAGCGTCGCCGTCTCCGGCACGAGCCGACGGATCTCGGCGGCGGCGGTGAGCCCGTCGAGCCTCGGCATCCGGATGTCCAGCAGCGCCACCCGGGGCCGGTGCGCCCGGACCAGCTCCACCGCGCTGCGGCCGTCGCCGGCCTCCGCCACCACCTCGATGCCCGCATCGGTGGCCAGGATGGCCCGGACCCCGGCCCGGATCATCGCCTCGTCGTCGGCGAGGACGACCCGCACCGGGCCGGCCGTGTCGGCGTTCATCCGTCGATCCGCTCCTTGCTGACCAGTCGGCCCTCGACGAAGCAGAGCCGCCACGTCGGCTGGGCCAGGGGGAAGTTGCCGTCGGTGTAGTGCTCGCAGCCCGGGCGCACCGTGCCGTCGGGCGGCGTGAGCTGCCGGCGGGGCAGCCCGGTCAGCTCGGCGCGCTGCGCGCCGAGCGGCAGCCGCGCGAAGGTCCCGTCGTCGAGGACCGTCCCGGCGGTGGCGACCGGGTAGTAGACCAGCGAGAGCACCAGCGCCAGGCCCGCCGGGGCGCCGAGTGCGGTCAGCAGGCTGAGCCGGACCCGACGGCGGGCGTCGCGCAACCGCCGCTCGGCCTCGGTCGCGGACTTCGACGGCGACGGTCCCGGCCGCTCCCCCGGCGACCGGCCGTCCGACGCGTCGGTGCCCGCTCCCGGGGCGACCGGAAACCCCGGCTCGTCCGCCCCGCCCGCTGGCCAGCCGCCCACGCTGACGGAGCTACCCCCGCGCGGCGGGAGGGCGTCGCCGCCTGCCCGGGCCGCCACCGGCAGGCGGGCGCGGACGGCGAAGCCGCCACCGTCCTGGTGACCGGTCGTCAGGGCGCCGCCGACGAGCCGGACCCGCTCGGCGAGGGCGAGCAGGCCGGAACCGGTGGACGGCGGTCCCGGCAACGGCCCGGCCGGTGGGGGCGCGTTGACGACGGCCACCTCGATCCGTTCGCCGTCGCGGCGCAACACGACGTCGACCGCCGCGCCGGGTGCGTACCGGGCGGCGTTGGTGAGCGCCTCGCGGACCACCCGGTGCGCGGCGTGCGCGGCCATCGGGGGCAGGTCCGCGAGGGCGTCCGCGCCGTCCAGCCGTACCGCCATGCCCGCCTCGCGGGCCCCGTCGACCAGCTCGCCGACGCTCTCGTCGGCGGCCCGGACGGTCGCCGCGCCGTCCGGCTCCCGGAGCACCCCGATGATCCCGTGCAGCCGCTCGGTGGCGGCGGCGACGCTGGCGCGCAACTCCCCGGCGGCGGCCCGGTGCCGGGGCGCCAGGTCGCCGGCGACCTCCAGCGCGGCGGCGCGCAGGGCGATCAGGCTCAGGTCGTGCCCGAGCGAGTCGTGCATCTCCTGGGCGATGCGGGCCCGCTCCCGCAGCCGGATCCGCTCGGCGGCGCCCCGCCGCTCCCGGTCCCGCGCCTCGGCGTGCCGGCGACCGGCCTCGGCCAGCACGGCCTGCTGGCGCCGGTACCGCCCGACGAGCCAGGGGAAGACCCCGGCGAAGAGCAGCACGGAGGCGAGCAGGAACCAGGTGGCCGCGCCAGTGCCGAGCAGCCCCAGGTTGAGCACGGTGCCGCCGGCCGCGAGCACGGCGAAGGCGACGGCGGCCGGGACGGCGGTGGCGCTGCGGCGACCGGTCAGGTAGGCGAACACCGGGATCGCGAAGAGGAAGTTGCCGTCCAGCAGCGACCCGAGCACCACGACGACCAGGGCGGCCACCGGCCATCGCCGGCTGGCCGCGACCGCCGCGGCGAGCAGCAGCAGCGCGCCGAGCGTCAGGGCGGTGGCGCGCCCCGAGTGCGGCGGGGTCACGCCCGCGTACCCGATCGGAGCGGCGGTGCCCGCCCACAGCAGCAGGTCGGCGGCGCGCCGCCGGACGACCGCCCGGGACCACCGACCGACGCCCGCCCGGGCGGACCAACAGCTCTCCACGGCGGCCAGGCTACCGACGCCCGACCTGCGCCGACACCGACGAAAGTCAGGTGCTCAGCTGATCTCCTCGGCCCACGCACGCCAGTCGTCGAGCACCCCGTACAGCGGCGGGGTTAACCAGCCGGGCGCGGACCGGCGGAAGACCCCCGGGTCCATCGCCCCGGTGCCGGCGGGCAGGGCGCCCAGCAGCTTCGGCACCAGGTCGGTCAGGTTGGCCCAGTGCACCAGCTCCGGCGCGGCCGGCCAGGCGCCGACCACCACGCCGGCCGGCACCGCCCGGCGCTCCAGCGCCTCCAACGTCAGCGCCGTGTGGTTCAGGGTGCCCAGGCCGGCCCGGGTCACCACCACGGCCGGGCAGCCCAGCTCCACCGCCAGGTCCGCCACCGTCCAGGGCTTCCCCTCCGGCCACAGCCCCATCGGTACGAGCAGGCCGCCCGCGCCCTCGACGAGCACCAGGTCGTGCTTGTCGGCCTCCTCGTGGACCGCGTCGACGGCGGTGTGCAGCTCCAGCGGCGGCAGCTGGGCGACCCGGGCCGCCGCCAGCGGGGCGAGCGGGTCGGGGAAACTCGCCAGGGTCCGACCGGTCAGCGGGGCCGCCAGCCGGTTGACCGCGTCGACGTCGCCGGGGTCACCGCCGGCCGTACCCGTCTGGGCGGGCTTGACCACCGCGACCCGCAGGCCGGCGGCCTGCGCGGCGGCGGCGATCGCGGCGGTGACCACCGTCTTGCCGACGTCGGTGTCGGTGCCGGTCACCAGCACCGGCCCACGCCAAGGCCCGGTCACGTCACCACCCCGGCTCACGGGGCCACCTCTGTTCGCGACTGCGGGGCTCGCCAACCCCGCTCACTCCTCGCGCTCACGGGGCCACCTCTGTTCGCGACTGCGGGGCTCGCCAACCCCGCTCACTCCTCGCGCTCACGGGGCACACTCCACGATGGTCTCCAGGGCACGCTCGAAGTCCGCCCGGGGGACGCCGGCGCCGATGGTCAGGCGCAGCCGGGACCGGCTGTCGGGCGTGGACGGGGGCCGGAAGCAGCCCACGGCGACCCCCCGGTCGCGGCAGTCCGCCGCCCAGGCGGTCGCCGCCTCGGGGCCCGGCGCGGTGACCGAGACGACCGCGCCGTCGGGGACGGAGACCGCCAGCCCGGCGGCGCCCAGCCGGCGCGCGGCCAGGGCCGCCCGGTCGGCCAACTCGGCGCGCAGGTCGTCACCGGCGCGGGCCAGGCCGACGGCGGCGTGCACGCCGGCGGCGACGGCCGGGGGCAGCGCGGTGTCGAAGATGAAGGTGCGGCCAGTCTCGATCACGTGCCGGACGAACTCCGCCGGCCCCGCCACCACCCCGCCCGCGCCGCCGAGGGCCTTGGAGAGGGTGGCGGTGACGACCACGTCGGGCTGGCCGGCGAGGCCGGCGGCGGCCACTCCCCCGGCGCCGGACGGGCCGGTCACGCCGAGGGCGTGCGCGTCGTCGACCAGCAGCAACGCGCCGTGCGCCCGGGCGACGGCGTGCAGCCGGGCCAGCGGGGCGAGGTCGCCGTCGACGGAGAAGACCGACTCGGTGACGACCACCGCCGGACGGCCCGGCGCGGCGGCGAGCGCGGCGGCCACCGCCGCCACGTCGGCGTGCGGGGTCACCACGGTCTCCGCGCCGGAGATCCGGCAGCCGTCGATCAGGGACGCGTGGTTGTGGGCGTCGGAGACGAGCAGCGTACGGGGCCGCACCAGCGCCCGCACCGCCGCGAGGTTGGCCAGGTAGCCGGAGGAGAAGACGAGGGCCCGTTCGGCGCCGAGCCAGTCGGCGAGGGCGTCCTCGAGCGCGTGGTGGGCGTCGGTGGAGCCGCGCACGAGCCGCGACCCGGTGGCCCCCAGCCCGTACGCCGACAGCGCCCGCGCCGCCGCGGCGGTGACCTCGGGGTGGGTGGCCAGGCCCAGGTAGTCGTTGCCGGCCAGGTCGACCACGGCGTCGCCGGCGGCCCGGGCCCGCAGCTCGCGGGTCAGTCCCGCCTTCGCGCGCAGTTCGGCGCGGCGGTCGAGCGCCGCCAGCCAGTCCGCCACCGTCACCCCCCACGCGCCCGCGCCGGCCACCGTCGGCCGCTTCCGCCGGGCGAAATTACCACCCACCGGCCACCGCCCGGCGTGTCCACCCCGCCGTCGGAGCCCCGACACGCGGGCCGTTCGCCCCGGCCGGGCGGCCTTGTAGGGTACGAGCCATGCCAGAGATCCTCGACCAGGCCCGAACCCAGGTGCTGGAGAACGGCGTCGGTCTCGACGAGGCCGGCGTCCTCGCCGTGCTGAACCTGCCCGACGAGCAACTGCCCGCCGCCCTCCAGCTCGCCCACGAGGTGCGGATGCGCTGGTGCGGGCCGGAGGTGGAGGTCGAGGGCATCGTCTCGCTGAAGACCGGCGGGTGCCCCGAGGACTGCCACTTCTGCTCGCAGTCGGGCCTGTTCACCTCCCCGGTGCGCTCGGTCTGGCTGGACATCCCCTCGCTGGTCGAGGCGGCGAAGCAGACCGCGGCGACCGGGGCGACGGAGTTCTGCATCGTGGCCGCCGTGCGCGGCCCCGACGCCCGGCTGATGAAGCAGATGCGCGAGGGCGTCGCCGCGATCAAGGCCGAGGTCGACATCCAGGTGGCGGCGTCGCTGGGCATGCTCAGCAAGGAGCAGGTCGACGAGCTGGTCGACATGGGCGTGCACCGCTACAACCACAACCTGGAGACCTGCCGCTCCTACTTCCCCAACGTGGTCACCACGCACTCGTGGGAGGAGCGCTGGGAGACCCTGCGGATGGTCCGCGAGTCGGGCATGGAGGTCTGCTGCGGCGGCATCCTCGGCCTCGGCGAGACGGTGGAGCAGCGGGCCGAGTTCGCCGCGCAGCTCGCCGAGCTGAACCCGCACGAGGTGCCGCTGAACTTCCTCAACCCCCGCCCCGGCACCCCGCTGGGCGACCGCCCGGTGGTGGAGGGCAAGGACGCGCTGCGCGCCATCGCCGCCTTCCGGCTGGCCATGCCGCGCACCATCCTGCGGTACGCGGGCGGCCGGGAGATCACCCTCGGCGACCTGGGCACCCGTGACGGCCTGCTCGGCGGCATCAACGCCGTCATCGTCGGCAACTACCTGACCACCCTGGGCCGGCCGGCGACGGCCGACCTGGAGCTGCTCGACGACCTGAAGATGCCGGTCAAGGCGCTCTCCGCGACGCTGTGACCATCCCGGTGACGACGAGTGACGCGGCGACGGCGGCCGTCTGGTGCGACCGCTGCGGCGACGCCGTGACGGCCGGGTCGCACGGCGCGTGCGCGGCGGCCCGGGTGCTGGAGCCGCCGCGCTTCTGCGCGTACTGCCGCCGGCGGATGAAGGTGCAGGTGCTGCCGGTCGGCTGGGCGGCGGTCTGCGTCGAGCACGGCGAGACGCGGGGCTGAGGGCGATGCTGCGGGGCCGGGCGGTGACCCTGCGGCCGGCGACGGCCGGGGACGTGGCGGCGCTCGCCGCGATCCGGGCCGACCCGGAGGTCCGGCGCTGGTGGCGCGGGGGCGACGACCTGGTCGCGGCCGTGCGGGCCGACCTCGCCGACGAGGCCCTGTCGGTGTACGCGATCGAGCACGACGGCCGGGTGGTCGGCGCGATCCAGTGGTACGCCGAGGACGACCCCGACTACCGGCACGCCAGCATGGACGTCTTCCTCGACCCGGCGGTACGCGGCGCGGGGCTGGGCGGCGACGCGATCCGCACCCTGGTCCGGCACCTGATCGACGAGCACGGCCACCACCGGTTCACCATCGACCCGGCGGCGGCGAACACGGCGGCCGTGCGGGCGTACGCGAAGGTCGGCTTCCGCCCCGTCGGGGTGCTGCGCCGCTACGAGCGCGGCGAGGACGGGCGCTGGCACGACGGGCTGCTGATGGACCTGCTCGCCGACGAACTGGCCGACTGAGCCGGTCAGCCGTCCCGCCCGTCGGTCAGCCGTCCCAGACGAGGTCGCCGTCGGGCAGCCGGCGGGCGCCGTCGGCGGGGCGGTGCGGGGTCAGCCGGCCGTCGGGCATCAGGTGGCACACCGGCACGCCGCGCCCCAGCACGGCGACGTCGGCGACGAGCCGCCGATGGCAGCGCCACCAGACGCTCTCGCTGCACATCACCGCCGTGCTCCGGGCCGCCGCGTCGGCCAGCACCGCGTCCAGCGCCGCCCGGAAGTCGGCGGTACGGGTGTACGCCGCGTACGCCCGGAAGGCGGCCACGGTCCACCAGGTGTCCGGTTCCTCGGTGCCGGCCGGGGTGTGCCGCCGGCCGCCGAGGCGCTGCTCCCAGCGGTAGTCCACGCCCGCCGCCGGCAGCCAGCGGGCCAGCTCCTCCCGGCGTACGTCCGGGTTGGTCCGGCTGGCCGGGAAGCGCCGCACGTCCACGACCAGCGCGACCCCGGCGTCGGCCAGCAGCTCGCCCAGCCGCTGCCGGTCCGCCGTCCCATGTCCCACCGTCAGCAGTGTCACGCCTTGGGAATGCCCCGAATCCCGGGCGGCTACCACCCACGCGAGGCGGAGATCGCCCGGAATCTGCGGGCGGGCGGCCGGCGGCGAGGGTGGTACGGGGGTGCCCCGACCGTCCGGCCGACGAGGCCGCCGCGTCCTGACGGCCGCCGGCCGGCGCCGCGCAGGACAGGCCCTGGACTGTCACCGTCGCGCGGGAACGGCGACCGTCCCAGGTGCCGCGGGTGGCCCGGACGGCGACGTCCGGGCCACCCGCGGGTGGTGCGTCAGGAGACGGTGCAGGGGGTGCCGTCGAGGGTGAACGCGGCGGGCTCGGGGTTCGAGCCGGTGTGGGTGCCGTTGAAGCCGAAGCTCGTCGACGCCCCCGGCGCGAGCCTGCCGTTGTAGGAGATGTTGGTGGCGGTGACCGCGGTGCCGGTCTGGGTCCAGGTCGCCGACCAGCCCTGGCCCACCTTCTGGCCGGCGCTGGGGAAGGTGAAGGCGAGCGTCCAGCCGTCGATCGTCGTCGTGCCCGTGTTGGTGAGGGTGACGTTCGCGGTGAAGCCGGTGTCCCAGCTGCTGGCCGTCCAGGTCACGGCGCAGCCGCCGGACGTGGGCGGGTCGGCGGTGGTGACGGCGACCGGCGCGGACGCCGCCGAGACGTTGCCGGCCGCGTCCACGGCCACCACGTGGAACTGGTACGCCGTGGCGGCGGTCAGCCCGGTCACCGCGAGCGTGGTGCCGGTGGGCGAGCCGACAAGCGTGTTCCCGCCGGCGGCCGACCGGTAGACCCGGTAGCCGGTGACCCCGACGTTGTCGGTCGACGCCGCCCAGCTCAGGGTGAGCCCGGTGGCGGTGACCGCCGAGGCGGTCGGCGTGCCGGGGCGCGTCGGCGCGACGGTGTCGGGGGCCGGGGCGGCCGGCGTGGTCACCTCCGCCACGGGCGAGGCGGTCGAGCGGTTGCCGGCGCCGTCGCGGGCCCGCACCGTGAACCGGTACGTCCGCTCGGGCAGCAGCCGGGTCACGGCCAGGGTGTTGGTGGCCGAGTTGAGCAGGACGAGCGCGTCGCTGCCGACCTGGACCTGGGTGACCTCGTAGCCGGCCAGCCCGCTGCCGCCGGCGTCGGTGGACGCGGGCCAGGTGAGGGTCAGCCCGGTCGCGGTGACCGCCGAGGCGACGGGGGTGCCGGGGGTGGTCGGCGCGGTGGTGTCCGGGATGGCCGGCCCGGGCTCCTCGCCCCAGATGCGGGTGGCGCCGGAGTGGAGCGTGACCTTCCGGTTCGGCCCCGCCGTCGCCTGGTACGACGGGTCGTTCGTCGGGTCCCAGGTGCCGCCCTCGGGTACGCCGATCTTGAACTGCACCTCCATCCGGTGCTGCGACTGCCCGGCGGGCGCGATGGTGTGCCCGGTGCAGTCCACCTCGACGTACCAGACGTCGCCGGAGAACTGCCTGGCGCTGGACGGCGACGGGCAGCCCTGGGTGTAGCCGGGGGTGACGGTGACCGGGCCGGTGCCGTCGGGACGGAAGTAGTAGCGGAACTTCCCGTCGGTCAGGGCGCGGGCCGGGAACGCCGACTTGTTGTAGACGATGGCCTTGAGGCCGGTGGCGCGCGGCTCGGCCTGCATCACCGTGGTCTCGACGGTCAGCTCGTCGATGTCGGGCGTCTCGGCGCGGGGGAAGCCGGCGAGCGGGGTGCCGCCGTACTCCTTGGTGAGCCGGGCCAGCGCGGAGGTGAAGCCGGCGTTGTAGTCGGTGGCGACCTCGTTCATCACGTAGTCCGACCGGTTGTCGGTGTACGCGTCGTTGGCCGCCGACGGGCCACCGACCAGCGCGCCGTAGAGGGTGTGCCGCGTCTCGACGGGCACGGTCTGGCTGTCCCACCAGGAGCCGTGCGCGGTGCGGTGGTGCGGGTTCTTCGGCGGGTTGGCCCCGAAGCCGATGACGTAGCTGGAGGCGCGCGGGTTGTCGCCGAGCGCGTAGTCGATCTGCCGGACGGCGAAGTCGTGGTAGCGGGCCTTGCGCGTGGCGTCGGTGGTCCTGTCGCTGTAGACGAGGGCGGCGAAGGCGGTGTTCGCGGCGTAGCGCAGCGCCCCCCACGAGTCGAGCACCGCCATCCCGCCGGGCGAGTACGGCACCCGCTGCCCGTTGACGCCGACGGTCCAGTAGTCCAGCCAGCGGTTGGCGTCGTCGACGTACTTCTGCTTGCCGGTCAGGTTGGCCAGCAGCACGTACGCCCCGAACTGCTTGTTGTCCCAGGCGATGGTCCACTTGTAGGAGCGGGTGGTGCTCTGGTTCTCGGTGCCGAGCCTGTCGTACTCGCTCTCGGCCTTGGCCAGGTAGGCGGCGTCGCCGGTGGCCCGGTACAGCCAGATGGCGGACCAGACCAGCTCGTCCTGCCAGCCGCTCCAGGAGCGGTAGAAGCTGGTCGCGTCGGTGATGCACTCGTGGTAGTTCTTCCGCACGGTGTCGGCGAAGGTGTGCAGCTGCTTCGCGTGCCCGAGCAGCCGGTCGGCGTAGGCGGCGTCGGTGGGCCGGAAGACCATCGACGACGCGGCCATCGCCGCCGCCGTCTCCCCGGCCAGGTCCGCGCCGCCACAGCTCGCGTCGATCTTGTACGCGGGCCGCGCCATCGGCATCACCTCGGCCGGGCCCCACCACTTGTGGTCGTCGTCGCCCTTGCCGACCTGCCCGTAGAGGACGTTCGGCGCGGGGTGCGCCTTGACGAAGTAGTCGTTGACGAAGCGCAGGTTGTTGAGCAGGTGCGGCAGTTGGCCGCTGGCCACGTAGCCGTCGCGGTACTCGACCGCACCCCAGGCGAGCATGGTGGCGCTGAACGCCATCGGGAAGCCGAACTTCACGTGGTCACCGGCGTCGTACCAGCCGCCGGTGAGGTCCACCCCGACGTCGGCGCCGTCGGTGAGCGCGGAGTCGCCGCGCCAGGAGACCCGGTTCCACGCCGGCAGCGGGCCGGACTGCTGCGCCTCGTAGAAGTAGAGCGACTTCTGCAACGCCTCGGCGTAGTTGAACGCGCCGGCCGCAGCGGGTGCGGTCCGTGTCGTGGCGGTCGCGGCGGTTCCCGTGGCGTCCACGGCGGACGCGGGCGCCGGGCCGGTGACGGCGAGGGCGAGGCCGGCGACGAGGGCGGTGCCGGCGGCCAGCAGGCGGCGCGACCGGGGCGGGGCGCCCGGCGGGCGTGGAGAGCTCGGATGGCGCATCAGGTGCTCCTGTCGGTGGTGTCGGTGGTGTCGCCCTTCGGGCACCGTCGGGCGCGGCGCTGCGGTCGGTGCGGGTCCGCGTGGCGACGAGGTGGTGGGTGGCAAGGGCAGGGTCGGTGCGGTACGACCACGGTCGCCGGGAGCGCTCCCATGGATAGACGACAATGTAAGGCGGGCGCGGACGATTTGGGAAGCGTCGCCGCGCCGGACAGGGCGACCCGGTGCCGCCGGAGCGCCCGCGGGACCGAAAGCGTTACAGCGACACGCCCACCGAGAGTCACGGATTCCCGTGCCGTCGAGAAGAGAGGTGACGCGTATCGGCAGCTCAGCCCGATCGCCCGATGCCCGGGACCGTCACTCATCGTGCGATCATGGGCCGTCCCCTCGATCAATTCCGGAGGAATCCTCATGGCACACCGTCGGCGCGTGGCGCGCGCGGCCGTTTCCACCGCAGCCGCCACCGCCTGTCTCGCCCTCGCCACCCCGGCGTGGGCGTCGAGCACCATTGCGATCAACCCGGACCACCGGGACGAGACGGCCGGCGGATTCTCCACGCGGGACTGCGGCGACCCGCGGTTCGCGGACCGCCCGGCGGACCACGACGGCTGGCACTTCGTCCTGCCCGGCGGCAAGGCCTCGGGCGGCTTCGAGAGCCTGACGCTGACCTTCGGGACCGGCACGGGCGAGGTCACCGTCACCGTGCCGGACGCCGACGACGCCTACCCCGACGCCCTCTACCCGGCGGGGAGGAACGAGGACCGGCTGATCCACGCCTACCTCTTCACCCCGGCCGGCTGGACCCTGCTGGACGGCAGCGCCGTCATCACCGGCACCGCCGGCAAGTTCAACCTGAGCCACACCTGCGGGGGCACCGCGCCGTCGCAGTCGCCGAGCCCGAGCCCGTCGCCGACCACCTCGGAGTCGCCGCAGCCGTCGGAGTCCCCGTCGGAGTCGGCCTCCCCGAGCGCGTCCGCCACGCCGTCGGAGTCGGAGTCGCCGTCGCCCTCGGACTCGCCGTCGACGCCGGCCACCGCCTCGCCGACCGCCAGCTCCGGTGGCAGCGGCGGCGGTGAGGGCGGCCTGCCGCTGACGGGCGTGGCGACGACCAGCATCGCGCTGGGCGGCCTCGCCCTCATCGGCGGCGGCGCGCTGCTGATGCTGCGCCGCCGTCGCGACGACATCACGTTCACGAGCTGACCCCACCCAGCGCCGACCCGGCCGCCGGACACCTCGTCCGGCGGCCGGTCCTCGTCTCCGCCCCGGACGCCCGCCACCCGGACGCCCAACGGGCCTCCCGCGACCACCGGACGTGCATCACATAATCTAAGTACGTCGATGGATTGACGACATATGCCCAGGCCAGGCCACCGGACGGCGTCCGGAAACGTGCGGCGGGACCGGCGGGACGCGGGGCCGGCGTTCCGGCATACGAACGTACTGTTGCCGCGCCGCTTTCCGGCGCGCGACAGTACGCCTCACCAGCGGTGCCATCGACGCCGCCGCTCCCCCGGTCAACCCTGAGGAGATCGCGATGGCTCTACGACTCGCCGACGGCACCGCCTGGTCCGACACCCTCGCCCGCGCCGTGGCCGCCGCACCGGAGGCGTTCGGCTCCCCGGTCGACGGCGTCACCACGCTGCACAACCTCGTACGCGGCGACTGGCACGCCGTGGGCTCACCCAGCCCGGTCCGCACGCCGGTGGACAACACCGTGCTGGTCAACCTGGCCCGCCTCGACGCCGACTCCGCCCGCGCCGCGGTCGCGCACGCCGCCGCCGCGCACCGTGCCTGGGCCGACACCCCGCTCGCCGAGCGCAAGGCCCGGGTCAGCGACGCCCTGGACGCCCTCACCGCCCACCGCGACCTGCTCGCCATGCTGCTGGTCTGGGAGATCGGCAAGCCCTGGCGGCTGGCCTGCGCCGACGTGGACCGGGCGCTGGACGGCGTCCGGTGGTACGTCGGCGAGATCGACCGGATGCTCGCCGACGGCCGGGAGCCGCTGCCCGGACCGGTCAGCAACATCGCGTCCTGGAACTACCCGATGAGCGTGCTCGTGCACGCCGAGCTGGTGCAGTTGCTCGCCGGCAACGCGGTGATCGCGAAGACCCCGTCGCAGGGCGGGGCGGTCTGCCTCACCGTCGCGCACGCGCTGATGCGCCGGGCCGGGCTGCCCGCCACCCTGGTCTCCGGCGGCGGCGAGGAACTGTCCGAGGTGCTCGTACGGGCGCCGGAGATCGGCGCGGTGGCGTTCGTCGGCGGGCGCTCCAACGGCGGCAAGGTCGCCGCCGCGCTGCTCGACTCCGACAAGCGGCACTTCATCGAGCAGGAGGGCCTCAACGCGTGGGGCATCTGGGACTTCTCGCAGTGGGACCTGCTCGCCGGGCACCTGAAGAAGGGCTTCGAGTACGGCAAGCAGCGCTGCACCGCGTACCCGCGCTTCGTGGTCCAGCGGGACCTCGTCGACGAGTTCCTCGACATGTACCTGCCGGTGGTGCGCTCCGTCCGGTTCGGACACCCGCTCGCCGTCGGCGACGACTGGGCCGCCGGTGACCCGCTGCCCGAGCTGGACTTCGGCCCGCTGATCAGCGGCGCCAAGGCCGACGAGCTGCGCCGCAAGGTCGACGAGGCGGTACGCGGCGGCGCCGTGCCGCTGCACCGGGGCAAGCTGCACGGCGCGCCGTTCCTCGACGGGCAGGACACCTCCGCGTACGTGGCCCCGTCGGTGCTGCTGGCCCCGCCCGGGCGGTCCCGGCTGATGCACGCCGAGCCGTTCGGCCCCGTCGACACGATCGTCGTGGTGGACACCACCGACGAGTTGCTGGCCGCGATGAACGCCTCGAACGGCGCGCTGGTCGCCTCGCTGGCCTGCGACGACGAGGAGCTGGCGGGCAAGCTCGCGGTCGACCTCCAGGCGTTCAAGGTGGGCATCAACAAGCCGCGCTCGCGGGGCGACCGCGACGAGCCGTTCGGCGGCCGGGGCGCGTCCTGGAAGGGCGCCTTCGTCGGCGGGGACCTGCTGGTGCAGGCCGTCACCCAGGGCGGCGACGGCCGGCTCTACGGCAACTTCCCCGACTACAGCAGCTACCCCGCCACCTGAGACGCGAGGCAGGGCCCCGGTGCACGTCGCAGGGGCCCTGCCGCCACCACGGCCGCGTACCGTCGAGCGATGTCGATCATCGCGCAGCTCTCCCTGGGAGTGTCCGATCCGCAGCGGGCGGCGGCCTTCTGGTCAGCCGTGCTGGGCTACCACCGCCGCCCGCTGCGGTACCCCGGCGACGACTGGATCGTGCTGGAGCCGCCGCCCGGCGTGCCGGGCACCGCCATCGCCATGGACGTCAGCGAGAGCCCGGCCGAGGAGTTCCCCCGCATCCACCTGGACATCGACGCCGGCGACCGGGACCTCGACGAGGAGGTGGCGCGGCTCGTGGCGCTCGGTGCTCGCCCGGTCGACTGGCGGCACTACCCGACCGACCCGCACCCGGCCGAGCCGCCGTACGTGGTGCTCGCCGACCCGGAGGGCAACCGGTTCTGCGTGCAGGGGACGCGCGCACCCGCGACGTGACGCCTCCGCGCGCCCGCCGCGTCAGCAGGAGCCCCGCCCGTTGACCGAGGGCACGCCCGCGGTGAGCGGGACGGTGAGGCTGACCAGCGCGCCGTCCCGCTCGGCCGCGGCCGGCCGGTCGAGCCGCCGCACGGTGCGCAGCATCGGCGTGTTCTCCGCGTGGACGTGCAGCACCAGGGCCGCGTGGCCGGCCTGCTCGGCGTGCCGGACCAGCCGGCGCAGCAGGGCCGAGCCGAGGCCCCGCCGCTGCCAGTCGTCGCGCACCAGCAGCGCCGCCTCGGCCTCGTCGCCCTCGGCGAGCAGGTTCGCCATCGCCACCACCGACCCGGTCGCGCCGGCGTCGCCGGCCGTGGCGAGCAGGGTCACGCCCCGGGCCGGCTCCAGCAGCCGGCGCAGCCGGGCCGGCGAGGGAGCCGCCGCACCGCCCAGGTAGCGGCGGTGCCGGCTGCGCGCCGAGCAGCCCTCGTGCAACTCGACGACGCCGGGCAGGTCGTCGACGGTCGCGGGTCGTACGGCCGCCTCGGCGCCGTCGGGCAGCACCAGGGTGACCTGCTCGGCGGCCCGGCGCGCGACGGCCGCCGACAGCTCGACCAGGGCCTGGGCGCGGGCGTACTCGGCCGGGGTGAAGCCCGGCACGGCGCGGCGCAGCGCGAACGACCCACCGGCCGGGTCGTCCAGCAGCATCGTGGTCTCGGCGAGCCCGCCGCCGGAGCCGGTCGACGCGGGCCGCCAGGCGACCGCGTCCGCGCCGAGCAGGGCGCGCAGCGCCTCTCCGGTCGCGTCCGGGTCCCGCACCAGCCGGGTGGCCAGGCCGAGCGCCCGGGTCGGCTGGTCGGCGAGCCCGCGCGCCTCGCTGCGCGCCACCCAGCAGTCCCGGCCCCGCCCCCGGTGCACGGCGGCGACGAGGCCGGCCTCGTCGAGCGAGTCGGGCGCGTCGACCAGGAAGTCGTCGACGGCGCCCCGCTCGGTGGTGTGCACCTGCACGGCGAGGATGTTGACCCCTCGCAACGCCAGGCTCGCCGTCAGCACCGACAGGTAGCCCGGCCGGTCGTCCACGGTCGCCCGGATCCGCCACAGCGTCATGGTTCGCTCCCTTCCCCCGTACGAGGCTCACCGGTCGCTGTTGCGGGCCGGTTGCTACCGGGTGACGGCTCCGGTCCCGGCACGGCGACCTGCGCCACACCGACCGCCGCCGGGCGGCCCGGCTCAGGGGTTCGCGGCCACCGGCGGCGCCCCGACCAGGTCGAGCCGGTCGCCGAGGATCACCGCGGCGGCCCGCACGAGCTGCGCCAGCCGGTCCACCTCCGTGGCGTGGAAAGCCGCCGCGGCCGGCGTCCCGGCGCACTCGCGGGCGGCCACCAGCACCAGGCCTGCCCGGCCGAACGGAGCGACCGCGACGTGCGGGCCCGCCGCGACGCTGATCGCCCGGGCGCGCAGCGGGGTCACCTCCGGCAGCGGCGGCGGTACGGGGGCGCGCCAGCTCGCGTAGCCGACGGTCGCCTCCCCGGCGGCGCCGGTCCGGGAGGCCCAGTCCACGGGCACCACCGCGGCCACCGCCCAGTCGGCGGCGAGCAGCCCGGGCACGGCGTCGACCAGGGTGGCGACGCCGTCGACCGGGTTGGCCGCGACCTGGGCCAGCAGTTCGGCGTCCTGCCCGGAGGTGGTGGGCGCGCCGATCGCCCGCCACACCCCGTCCACCCGGACGCCGGGGATCGCCGCCAGCCCGGCGAGCAGCCGCTCGACCCGCGCCGCGCCCGGCCAGACCACGGTGAAGTCGTCCACCGCCCGCCCGCCGAGCCGCTCCAGGACGACCACCTGGACGATGTCCGCACCGGACACGCCCATGGTGCGCGCCACCTGACCGAGCGTGCCCGGACGGTCCGGCAGGGTGACCCGAACTCGCAGCAACATGTCTGAACCCTCCGCTCGGCGGGCCGGCACCGCTGGCCGGCAGGCTGGGCCCCAGCCTGGTGGGTGGCCGTTTCACCCCTGTTGCAGCGGCATGTCCCGAGGGTCAAATCCCGACCTTGACAGAATGGCGGAGCTGCCATCAACTAATCGGATGACCGAGCCGGCCGTCGACGCGCACGGGCCGGGCAGCGTGCCCGCCTCCGCCTCCGCCTCCCCCCGCGGGCTGGATCTCGACCGGCTCGCCGATCATTTGGCCCGGCACCGGCCCGACCTGGCCGACGGCCCGCTGCGGGCCCGGCTGATCGCGGGCGGCAAGTCCAACCTGACCTACCTGCTGGCGCTCGGCGAGCGCGAGGTGGTGCTGCGCCGCCCGCCGCTCGGGCACGTGCTGGCCACCGCGCACGACATGGCCCGGGAGTACCGGGTGATCTCCGCGCTGGCGCCGACCGACGTGCCGGTGCCCGCCGCGCTGCTGCTCTGCGAGGACGCCGAGGTCATCGGCGCGCCCTTCTACCTGATGGAACGGGTGCACGGCGAGGTGTTCCGCACCCGCGCCCAGACCGATCCGCTCACCGCCGAGCAGCGGCGGGAGCTGGCGCTGGCGATGATGGACACCCTCGCCGCGCTGCACGCGGTCGAGCCCGCCTCGGTCGGGCTGGCCGACTTCGGCCGGCCCGAGGGCTACCTCGCGCGGCAGGTACGCCGCTGGGCGGGCCAGCTCGACCGGTCCCGCAGCCGGCCGCTGCCCGGCATCGAGGAGCTACGGGACCTGCTCGCCGGCACCGCGCCGGAGGGCGCCAACGCCGGCCGGATCGTGCACGGCGACTACCGGCTGGACAACCTGCTCGCCACCGTCGACCCGGTGGCCGTACGGGCCGTGCTCGACTGGGAGATGGCCACCCTCGGCGACCCGCTGGCCGACCTCGGGCTGCTGCTGACCTACTGGGACGTGCTCGGCGGCAGCGACTCGGCCGCCGGCAACCCGGTCGCCGACGGGCTCGGCCCGCGCGCCGGGTTCCCCACCGGCACGGAACTGATCGCCCGGTACGCGGGGCGCGGCGACGTCGACGTCGGGCCGCTGCACTGGCACGTCGCGCTCGGCTGCTTCAAGCTCGCGGTGATCTGCGAGGGCATCCACTACCGGCACACGCTCGGGCAGACGCTCGGCGAAGGCTTCGACCGGATCGGCGACATGGTGGCACCGCTGGTCGAACACGGGCTGACCGCCGCCAGGGAGCGGTGATGGACTTCGCGTACGACGCCCGCACGGAGCAGCTGCGGGCCGAGCTGACGGACTTCCTGGAGCAGCACGTCTACCCCTCGGAGCCGGTGCACGCCGCGCAGGTGGCCGCCGCCGGCGACCCGTGGGCCCGGCCCCCGGTGATGGCCGAGCTGAAGGCCGAGGCGCGCAAGCGCGGCCTGTGGAACCTCTTCCTGCCCGACCCGCGCCACGGCGCCGGCCTGACCAACCTCCAGTACGCCCCACTGGCCGAGCTGACCGGGCGCAGCCCGCACCTGGCCCCGGAGGCGCTCAACTGCGCCGCGCCCGACACGGGCAACATGGAGCTGCTCGCCGAGTTCGGCTCGCGGGAGCAGCAGGAACGCTGGCTGCGGCCGCTGCTGGAGGGCGAGATCCGCTCCGCGTTCTGCATGACCGAGCCGGAGGTGGCGTCCTCGGACGCGACCAACATCGCCACCCGGATCACCCGCGACGGCGACCACTACGTGGTCGACGGGCGCAAGTGGTGGTCGTCCGGGGCGATGGATCCGCGCTGCGAGATCTTCATCGTGATGGGCAAGACCGACCCACAGGCCGACCGGCACCGCCAGCAGAGCATGATCCTGGTGCCCCGGGACACCCCCGGCGTCGCCGTGCGGCGGGGCATGACGGTGTTCGGCTACAGCGACGCCTCGCACGGCGGCCACGCCGAGATCGACTTCACCGACGTCCGCGTACCGGTGGAGAACCTGGTCGGGTCGGAGGGCACCGGCTTCGCGATCGCCCAGGCCCGCCTCGGCCCCGGCCGCATCCACCACTGCATGCGGCTGATCGGCATGGCGGAGCGGGCCCTGGAGCTGCTCTGCCGGCGGGCCCTCGACCGGGTCGCGTTCGGCCGGCCGCTCGCCGAGCAGGGCGTGGTGCGCGAGTGGATCGCCGAGTCGCGGGTGCGCATCGAGCAGGCCCGGCTGCTGGTGCTCAAGACCGCCTGGCTGATGGACACGGTCGGCAACAAGGGTGCGCACACCGAGATCCAGGCCATCAAGATCGCCACTCCCGCCATGGCCGAGTGGGTGATCGACAGGGCCATCCAGGCGTACGGCGGCGCCGGCGTCAGCCAGGACACCCCGCTCGCCGCCCTCTGGGCCCAGTCACGGACGCTGCGCCTGGCGGACGGCCCCGACGAGGTCCACCGCTCCTCGCTGGCCAAACGCGAACTGCGCCGCTGGTCGAACTGACCCCAGGACACCCCACACCGCGCTTCCCGCCCGCTCCCCCGGCCCGACCCGGCCTGTTGATCATGAGGTTGTTGTCGCGACACGCCGACGTCGGCGGCGACAACTTCATGATCAACCCGAGGTGGGTGGGGTGGGCGGGTCAGGCGGAGGCGCGTTCGATCAGTTGGGTGTCCAGGAGGATGTGGGGGGACGGGAGCTCGTCGCCGCGGATGCGGCTGACCAGCAGGCGGGCCATCTGCCGGCCCATCTCCTCCACCGGCTGGAAGACCGTGGTCAGCGGCGGCTCGGCCTGCCGGGCGATCGGGGCGTCGTCGAAGCCGATCACCGCCACGTCCTCCGGCACCCGCCGGCCCGCCTCGCGCAGCGCGCGCAGCGCCCCGAACGCCATCAGGTCGGAGGCGACGAAGACGGCGTCGAGGTCGGGGCAGGCCTCCAGCAGCCGACGCATCCCGGCCGCCCCGCTGCCCTCGCTGAAGTCGCCGTACGCGATCAGCGCGGGGTCGACCCCGCGCCCGGCGGCCTTGACCGCCTCCTTATAGCCGGTCAGTCGGCCCAGGCCGGCGCCCATGTCCTGCGGGCCGGCGATGGTCGCGATGCGCCGCCGCCCCCGGCCGGCCAGGTGTTCCACCGCCCGCCGGGCACCGCCGACGTTGTCCACGTCGACGTAGTACGCCGGCTGGGCGCCCGGTTGCAGCATCCGGGCCGGACGGCCGCCGAGCACGGTGGGCAGGCCGCGCTCCTCCAGCAGGGTGGGCAGCGGGTCGGAGTCGTGCAGCGACAGCAGCAGGACGCCGTCGACGTGCTGGTTGGTCAGGTGGTGCTCGACCCGCTCCCGCTCGATCGGCGACTGCACCATGGCCAGCCAGAGCTGCAACGGGGTCTCCAGCAGCCCCGAGCTGACGCCCCGGACGATGCCGGCGAAGAACGGCTCGGTGAAGACCCGGTCGCCGGATTCGGAGACCACCAGGGCGATCGAGTCGGTGCGCTGGGTGACCAGGGCGCGGGCGGCCCGGTTCGGCACGTACCCCAGCTCGGCGATGGCCTGCTGCACCGCGGCGCGCGCCTCGGGGCTCACCTGCGGCGAGCCGTTGACCACCCGGGAGACCGTCCCGCGACCGACGCCGGCGCGGGCGGCGACGGCGTCGAGGGTCGGGCGCCCGAGCGACCGGGTGCGCTGCGTTGTCATTGTCTGCTCCTCCGACGGCGGACCGGCCCCGGCGCCACCCCCTGCGGGGTGGCGCCGGGGCCGCCCGTTGATGACTGGCCCTGGCCTATTGTGCGGCCAGACCGTTGCGTCGGATCACCTCGGCGTACCACCTGGCGCTGGACTTGGGGATGCGCACCTGGGTGTCGTAGTCGACGTGGACCATCCCGAACCGCTTGGTGTAGCCCCAGGCCCACTCGAAATTATCCATCAGCGACCAGGCGAAGTATCCCCGCAGGGGCACCCCTGCCTCGATCGCCTCGTGCGCGGCGCGCAGGTGGGCGTCGAAGTACGCCAGCCGGTCGACGTCGTCGACCCGCCCGTCGACCACCTCGTCGACGAAGGCGGAGCCGTTCTCGGTGACGTAGAGCGGCAGGTCGGTGTACTCCTCGTGCACCCGGCGCAGCGTCTCCACCAGGCCGGGGGCGTCGATCTCCCAGTTCATGTCGGTGACCGGCACGCCCCGGGTGACGAACCGCACGTCCTCGCTGCCCGGCCAGCACGACGGCGCCCGCCAGTACGGCTCCGGCTCGGCGTCGGGCACCGGCGCGGCGACGACGTGGCGGCTGTAGTAGTTGACCCCGACCACGTCCAGCGGGGTGGAGATGGTCGCGAGGTCGCCGTCGCGCACGTGCCCGAAGTCGGTGACCCCGGCGAGGTCGGCCATCAGGTCGGCCGGGTAGGACCCGCGCAGCAGCGGGTCCAGGAAGAAGCGGTTGGCCAGCCCGTCGATGCGCCGCGCGGCGTCGACGTCCGCGGGCGCGTCGCTGGCCGGGGTGACCGGGTAGAGGTTGACCGTCACCCCCACCTCGGCGCTCGGCCGGGCCGCGCGCAGCGCCTGCACCGCGAGGCCGTGCCCGAGCATCAGGTGGTGCCCGGCGCGCACCGCGTCGGCGCCGTCCGAGCGGCCCGGCGCGTGCACGCCCGAGCCGTAGCCGAGGAACGCCGAGCACCACGGCTCGTTGAGCGTGGTCCAGTAGCGCACCCGGTCGCCGAGCGCGTCGGCGACCAGCGTGGCGTAGTCGGCGAAGCGCGCGGCGGTGTCCCGGGCCGGCCAGCCGCCGGCGTCCTCCAGCGGCTGCGGCAGGTCCCAGTGGTAGAGGGTGAGCCACGGCTCGATGCCGTTGGCGAGCAGGTTGTCCACCAGCCGCCGGTAGAAGTCCAGACCGGCCTCGTTGGCCGGGCCGGACCCGCCCGGCTGCACCCGGGGCCAGGAGACGGAGAACCGATAGGACTTCAGTCCCAGCTCGGCCATCAGCGCCAGGTCGGAGTCCAGCCGGTGATAGTGGTCGCAGGCCACGTCGCCGGTGTCCCCGTTGACCGTCCGGCCGGGGGTGTGGCTGAAGGTGTCCCAGATCGACGGGCCCCGGCCGTCCTCGGTCGCGGCTCCCTCGATCTGGTACGCCGCGGTGGCGGCACCCCACAGGAAGCCGGGCGGGAAGGTGAGCGGCGGACGCTCGGCGAGGGCACCGGAGGCCGGCGGGCGGGCGGGGTTGCTCACGATTTGACGGCACCTTCCATGATCCCGCCGATGATCTGGCGGCCGAACAGGAGAAAGACGAGCACCAGGGGAATGGTGCCCACCGCCGTGGCGGCGAAGACCTGCGAGTAGTCGGTGTAGTAGGCGTACGAGAGGAAGGAGAGCGAGACCTGGAGGGTCGGGTTCTCCGGGGAGAGGATCGCGTACGGCCAGAGGAAGGAGTTCCAGGTCTCCATGAAGGTCAGCAGGCCAAGCACGCCGGCGGCCGGACGCAGGGCGGGCAGCACGATGCTCCAGTAGATCCGGAACGTGCTGGCGCCGTCGACCCGACCGGCCTCGATCAGCTCGTCGGAGATCGCCTGGCTGGCGTACTGGCGCATCATGAACACGCCGAAGGCGCTGACCAGGAACGGCACGGTGACGGCGTAGAGGGTGTCGTACCACTTGAGTTCCTGCATCATGCCCCAGAGCGGGATGAGGCCCATCTGGGTCGGGATCATCATGGTGACGATGATCGCCAGCAGCAGGACGTTCCGGCCCCGGAACTTGAGCTTCGCGAAGGCGAACCCGGCCAGCGACCCGGTGAGCACCACCGACAGGGTGACCACCGAGGACACGATGATCGAGTTCATCATGCCCTTGAGGAAGTTGGCCGCGTCGTTGTCGAGCACCCGGCCAAAGTTGTCCCCGAACGCCCCGGCGGGGGTCAGCGGCGGTGGCACGTCGTTGATGGAGTCCAGGCTGCGGGTACCGATCACGATCATGTAGTAGAAGGGGTAGATCGACAGCAGCGCCGCCAGGACGAGCGCCACGTAGGTCAACGGACTGGTGCGCCACAGGCGCTGGGAACCCGAGATCACCGAGCTCTCCTCACTTCGCCGAGCGGCGGACGAGTAGGAAGTTGATCAGGGACACCAGAACGATGATCATGAAGATCGCCCAGGCGACCGCGGCTCCGTAGCCGGCGGTGTTCAGGTTGACGATGCCCATCTCGTACATGTACATGGCCAGCGTCTGGAACTCCCGCTGGTTGCCGCCGATGATGTTGCCGTTGCCGAAGAGCAGCGGCTCGGTGAAGAGCTGCATGCCGCCGATCGTGGACAGGATGACCACGAAGATGAAGGTCGGCTTGAGCATCGGCAGGGTGATCTGCCAGAACTGCCGCCACTGGCTGGCACCGTCGATCGCCGCGGCTTCGTAGAGGTCCTTCGGGATGGCCTGCATGCCGGCGAGCAGGATCAGCGTGTTGTAGCCGGTCCACCGCCAGTTGACCATGGAGGCGATGGCGGTCCAGGAACTCCACCGTTGGCCGTCCCAGTCGACCGCGTCGACACCGACGAGGCTGAGCAGCCAGTTGAACAGGCCGAACTCCCGCTGGAACAGCATGCCGAAGACGATCGCGACGGCCGCCACCGAGACCACGTTCGGGACGAAGATGGCCATCCGGAAGAAGGTCTTGGCGCGCAGGAACGTGCGGTTGAGCAGGTTCGCCAGGAAGAGCGCGAGCAGCAGCTGCGGGATGGTCGACAGGGCGAAGATGCCGATCGTGTTGCGCAGCGCGTTCCAGAAGTACTCGTCGGACAACAACCGGGTGTAGTTGTCGAATCCGATGAACGAGTGGTCGCCGATCATGTCCCAGTCGTGCAGCGACATCCAGGCGGTACGCACCATCGGGTACAGCCCGAACGCGCCGAAGATCAGGAAGAACGGGGCGATGTAGAGGTACGGCGAGTACTTGAGATCGAGGCGGTTGAGGAGGTATCTCCGGCGACGCCGGGACGTGACGTCTGGAGGTGGCGGTGCTGCTGGCGACGGCGGCGCCGTCGTGGCCGACAGGCTCATGCGAATTTCCTTTTCCGGCGAGGCCCGGGGGCCCTCGGCAGGGTGCTACGCGGAGGGGACCGACCGGTGGCGTCCGGGGAGTCCCGAACGCCACCGGAGGGGAATCACTCAGAAAGCACCCTGAGTCTTCGCGTCCTTCGTGAACTGCTCCCAGGCCTTGCCCTTGTCGGCCTGACCGTTCTCGAACGCCCGCAGAGCCGGCTCGAGCGCGTTCTCCTTCACCGCCTGGTGCTTCGGGCCCAGGTGCACCGGCTGGATCTTGCTGACGCTCTCGCCGAAGATCTTGCCGGTCGGCGCGTTGCTGAAGTACTCGTTGGTGTAGCTGAGGAACGCCTCGTTCTTCAGCGCCTCCAGGTTGGTGGGCAGCGGGCCCTTGGCCTTGAAGGCCTCCACCTGGCTGGTGGCGTTGGTCAGGAACTCGGCGAGCTTCGCCGCCTCCTTCTGGTACTTGCTCTGCTCGGGAACCGCGAGCCACGAGCCACCCCAGTTGCCGCCGCCGCCCGGAACGGCCGCCACGTCCCACTTGCCCTTGTTCGCCGCACCGGAGTTGTCCGCGACGATGCCGAGCATCCAGGACGGGCAGAAGGTCGCCGCGAAGGTGCCCTGCTTGAAGCCGCCCGACCACTCCGGCGACCAGGTGGACGCCTTGGCGGAGATGTCCACCATCGAGGTGGCGGTGTCCCAGGCGGCCTTCACCGCGGGACTGGTGTCCGCGATGATGTTGTTCTCCTTGTCGTAGAACAGGTCGCTGCCCTGCTGGAAGAGAACGCCGTTGGAGACGGCGGTGATCGAGTCGATGAACGCCTTGCCGCCGCTGCCCTGCTTGTACTTCTTGCCGGCCTCGTGGAAGCCGTTCCAGTCCGGCCAGAGCGCCGACACCTGGTCGCGCTCGGTGGGCAGGCCGGCCGCCTGGAACAGGTCCTTGCGGTAGCAGACGGCGAGGCTGCCGACGTCGGTCGGCAGGCCGATCAGCCGGCCGTCCGGCGCCTTGCCGAGCTCCCACTTCCAGGGCAGGTACTCCGTGGAGTGGTCGGCGACCAACGGGTTCAGGTCGGCCCAGTTGCGCGGGTTGGCCTTGAACTCGTTGAGGATGCCCTCCTCCAGGGCGGTGACGTCCGCCGCGCCCTTGCCGGTGGCGAGGTAGCGGACCAGCTTGGGCCGGTACTCACCGAGCTGCGCGGTCTTGCGCAGCTCGACCTTGATGCCGGTCTCCTTCTCGTACTGCTTGACGAGCTCGTCGTAGCCCATCTCGCCGAACGTGTCGACGACCAGCTTGGCCGGCTTCTCGCCGGCAGCGGGCTCGTCGTCGTCGTTGCCGCATGCCGAGAGACCGCCGACGGCGGTGATCGCGGCCAGGGCGACGGCCGCCAGGCGGGTACGCCGCGTGGTGAGGCGCATCTGTAACCCCTCTTTCGGTGGTGAGGCTGTCAGTCGGGTGTGGTGGGGGGTGCCGTGGTGCGTCCCGGTGGGTGCCACCCCGGATGGCGCCCGGTGCGCGGCGGGTGACCCGCACCACTCCGGGAGCGCTCCCATGAGATTGCCGGGGGGTGTCGGGAGTGTCAATAGGCCGTTTGGGAGCGTTCCCAGATCGTTACCACCAGGACGTTTGCCGATCATCACCGGCTGCCGACCTGCGCCGAAGCGGTTCAGCGCCGAATCATGCCCGGGGTCACGCTGACCGGTGATCGCTCACCCTCGCCTGCGCCATCATCTGCCTGGCGCCGACTCCAACGCTCAAGGAGTTAGGACCTTCAAGTCGGCGCGAGCGGTCAGCAGAGCCGACGCAGCAGGGTCGACACCGATCCGGGGTCGAAGGCGGCCGGGTCGAACCGCTCCCCCACCCAGGCCCGCATGTCCCGGTGTTCGGGATGACCGGGATCGCCCCACGCGGCCAGCAGCACCCGGTAACCGTCCGGTCCGCCGACGTCCTCCGGCGGTCCCGCCCGCTCCCCGTCGAGGCAGACCGGGTAGCGCTCCCGCGGGTCGGCGGCGCAGACGTCCTCCACCAGCAGATCGTGCTCCCACCAGTCGCCGAAGTCGTAGGTGTAGTGGAACCGGCTGCCCTTGCCGACCACGGCGTCCAGCCGGACGTCCAGCTCGTCGTGCACGGCCAGCTCCCCGTCCTGGTCCGGCTCGCCGTACTGGGTGCCGTCGACCTCGAATGAGTGCAGGTGGCAGTCCCGCCAGCCCACCGCGTACTGCACGACCCGGTGCACCCGGTCGAGGGTGAAGCCGCCGGGCACCAGGACCCGACGCCAGACCGGGGGCCGGACCCCGGTCACGGAGATCCTCAGTTGGAAGATCTGACGTGGCATGCGCTCCCACCCTCCTCCGGGGAACTAGGCTGCCAACATGATCTGCCGAGCGTGCCGGGCGAGGCGGCACGACGACTGCCCGGGCCGGAACTGGTGCGACTGTCAGCACCGTACCTCCCGACCCACCCCTCCGGTCACCGGTCCGGCCGGCGAATGACCGTCGGGATCCCGATCTCCCGGCTCTGGCCCGACCCGGCCGCCGAGCCGTTGGACGACGCCGCGCTGACCGCCCTCTACCGCCGCGCGGACCACCCCCACCTGCGGGTGAACTTCGTGGCCAGCGTCGACGGCGCGGTCACCGTCGACGGCTACTCCGCCGGCCTGTCCGGCGAGCCGGACAAACGGGTCTTCGGCCTGCTCCGGATGCTCTGCGACGCGCTGGTGGTCGCCGCCGGCACGCTGCGGCACGAGGGTTACCAGGCGGTCCGGCTCAGCCCGCGGCGCCGGGCCTGGCGCCGGGAACACGGCCTGGCCGAGTACCCCACGCTGGTGGTGGTCTCCGGCTCGCTGGACCTGGACCCCGGGCAGGCGGCCTTCGCCGACGCCCCGGTCCGGCCGGTCGTCCTCACCCACGCGCGGGCCACCGCACCGCCCGGGCTGGTCGACGTCGCCGACGTCGTACCCGTCGGCGACGACCGGGTCGACCTCGCCGCCGGCCTGGCCGAGCTGCGCCGACGCGGTCTCGGCCAGGTGCTCTGCGAGGGCGGCCCGCAGCTGTTCGGCGCGCTCACCGGGACCGACCTGGTGGACGAGGTCTGCCTGACCGTCGCCCCGCTGCTCGCCGGGCCGGGCCCGGGCCGGATCACCGCCGGCGCGGCCGCCGCCGTCCGGCACCTGTCGCTGCGGCACGTGCTGGCCACCACCGACGGCGTCCTCATGCTCCGGTACGCCCGGGCCTGAACCCGAGCGGCCGCCGCCGGGCGACGACACAGCGCGGCGAGAAGGCGACCGTGGGTGGCGGTGCCGCACGGACCACGTGGCGTCCGCCGCGTCGCGTGGCAACCTGTCGTACTCCTCGGGCAGGATGCAGGCGTGTGCCCCGACCGCGACGACCAGCCGACCGGAGTTGCCCGATGACTGACGACGGGTTCGACGGCCCGGGCGAGGCGGTCGGCCGGGTGCTGGGCACCGCCGACGCCACCCCCCTGCAGTTCTGGACGGCGGTCTCCCCCGGCAGCTACCTCCAGCTCGACGACGTGGTGGTGACCCGGCGCGAGCTGCCCGACCGCGAGCCGGTCACGATCGCCGGGGTGGTCACCCAGGTGCGGGCCCGGCACGAGGGCGCCCAGTTCGAGTCCGACGTCTTCGCCATCGCCGACGGCACGCTGCCCGCCCAGGTGCAGGAGGCCGCCGAGGTAACCACCACCCGCGTCGACCCGGAGCTCTACGTGCCGCCGTCGCCCGGTGCCGTGGTGCACCGCGCCGAGGGCGACGCCCGGGCCCGCGCGCTGCACTTCGACCGGATGGAGCGGCGCATCCCCATGGGCATGGGCCGCGACGGGGTGCCGGTCTACCTCAACGCCGACTTCCTCGACGGCAGCCGGGGCGCGCACGTGTCGATCTCCGGCATCTCCGGCGTCGCCACGAAGACGAGCTTCGCCACCTTCCTGCTCTACTCGGTGTTCCGCTCCGGCGTGCTGGGCGGCGACGCGGTCAACGCCAAGGCGCTCATCTTCAACGTCAAGGGCGAGGACCTGCTCTTCCTCGACCACCCCAACACCCGGCTCGACGACGCCACCCGCGCCTCCTACGCGAAGCTCGGCCTGGTCGCCGGCGCCTTCCCCGACGTGCGGGTCTACGCCCCGCCCCGGGTGGGCGACTCCTCCGGCACGCCCGACGTGAGCAGCCGCCTCACCGGGGTCGACAGCTTCTACTGGACGCTGAGCGAGTTCTGCGCCGACCGCCTGCTGCCCTACGTGTTCGCCGACGCCGACGACGAACGCCAGCAGTACACGATGGTGGTGCACTCGGTCGCCGCCCACCTGGCCCGCTACGCCCAGCCCGCCGACGGCGGGGTGAGCATCGACGGGGTGCGCCTCGGCTCGTACGCCGACCTGGTCGACCACGTCGTCGAGCAGCTCAACGACGACGAGACCCGCTCCGACTGGGCCGGCAGCGCCGTCGGGCTGGGCACGGTCAACGCGTTCGCCCGGCGGCTGATCGGCAGCAAGAAGGACCTGTCCCGGCTGATCCGGGGCGACCTGGCCACCCGCCGCCCGCACAGCATCAACACCGCCGAGAGCGCCCAGGTCACCGTGGTCGACCTGCACAACCTCCCCGACCGCGCGCAGCGGTTCGTGGTCGGCGTGACGCTCAAGAGCGAGTTCGAGCGCAAGGAGAAGGCCGGCACCGCCAAGCCGCTGCTCTTCGTGGTGCTCGACGAGCTCAACAAGTACGCCCCCCGCGAGGGCTCCTCCCCCATCAAGGAGGTGCTGCTCGACATCGCCGAGCGGGGCCGCTCCCTCGGGGTGATCCTGGTCGGCGCCCAGCAGACGGCGAGCGAGGTGGAACGGCGCATCGTCACCAACTCGGCGATCCGGGTGGTGGGCCGGCTCGACCCCGCCGAGGCGTCCCGCCCGGAATACGGCTTCCTGCCGCCCGCCCAGCGACAGCGCGCGCTGCTGGCCAAGCCGGGCACGATGTTCGTCAACCAGCCCGACATCCCGGTGCCACTCTGCCTGGAGTTCCCGTTCCCGGCCTGGGCCACCCGGGTCTCCGAGGCCGGCCGCGCCCCGTCCGAGACGCTCCGGTCGCTCACCCAGTCCGTCGACCCGTTCGCGGTGGTCGGCTCCGGCGGCGGCACCTCCGACGACGACATCCCCTTCTAGGGAGTGACCCGTGAAGATCCTGCACACCTCCGACTGGCACGTCGGCAAGGTCCTCAAGGGGCAGTCGCGGGCCGAGGAGCACAAGCGGGTCCTGGCCGGCGTGATCGACGTCGCCCGCGCCGAGGCGCCCGACCTGGTCATCGTCGCCGGTGACCTCTACGACACCGCCGCCCCGACGCCGGAGGCCACCCGGCTGGTCACCCGGGCGCTGACCGCGCTGCGTCGCACCGGCGCCGACGTGGTGGCAATCGGCGGCAACCACGACAACGGCCAGGCCCTCGACGCGCTGCGGCCCTGGGCCGAGGCCGCCGGCATCACCCTGCGCGGCGGGGTCCGGGACAACCCCGACGAGCACGTCATCGACGGCACCACCGCCGGCGGCGAGCGGTGGCGGCTGGCCGCGCTGCCGTTCCTCTCCCAGCGCTACGCCATCCGCGCCGTGGAGATGTACGAGCTGACCGCCGCCGAGACCACCCAGACGTACGCCGACCACCTGGGCCGGGTGCTGGGCCGGCTGACGGAGAGCTTCACCGAACCGGACCGGGTGCACCTGGTCACCGCCCACCTGACCGTGGTGGGCGCGACCACCGGCGGCGGGGAGCGCGACGCGCACACCGTGCTGGGCTACGCGGTGCCCGCCACCGTCTTCCCGGGCACGGCACACTACGTGGCGCTGGGCCACCTGCACCGCTCGCAGCGGGTGCAGGGCCCCTGCCCGATCCGCTACAGCGGCAGCCCGCTCGCGGTCGACTTCGGCGAGCAGGAGAACGTGCCGTCGGTGACCGTCGTCGAGGTCACCGCGACCACGGCGGCCCAGGTACGGGAGGTGCCGGTGACCGCCGCCACCACGCTGCGTACGGTCCGGGGCACCCTGGCCCAGCTCGCCGAGATGGACGTGCCGGACGCCTGGCTGCGGGTCTACGTGCGGGAACAGCCGCGCGCCGGGCTGCGCGAGGAGGTGCAGGAGCTGCTCCCGCAGGCCCTGGAGATCCGGATCGACCCGGAGCTGGTGCCCGCCCCGGGCAGCGGCGCGCGGGTGGCGCAGCGGGCGGGCCGCTCGCCCCGGCAGCTCTTCGCCGACTACCTCGACAGCCGGGGGCACACCGACGACGGGGTGCGGGAGCTCTTCGACGAGCTCTTCGAGGAGGTCGACCACTGATGCGGCCGATGCGGCTGGACATGGCGGGCTTCACCGTCTTCCGCGACGAGACCACGATCGACTTCACCGACGCCGACTTCTTCGCGCTGGTCGGGCCGACGGGCTCCGGCAAGTCGACGGTGCTGGACGCGATCTGTTTCGCCCTCTACGGCACGGTGCCCCGCTGGGGTGGCGCCCGGGGCCTGACCAACGCCCTGGCGCCGTCGGCCACCGAGGCGCGGGTCCGGCTGGTCTTCGAGTCCGCCGGTTCCCGCTACGTGGCGACCCGGGTGGTCCGCCGCGACGGCCGGGGCAACGTCAAGACGGCCAACGCCGGATTGCAGCTGATGCCGGCCGGTTTCGACGTGACCAAGCTCGACACCGGGCTGAGCCCGGAGGACCTCGGCGAGGTGGTGGCCGGCACCCCGGCCGAGATGGAGCAGGCGGTGCTGGAGGCGGTCGGGCTGCCGTACGAGCAGTTCACCAGCTGCGTGGTGCTGCCACAGGGGCAGTTCGCGGACTTCCTGCACGCCAAGCCGGCGACCCGGCAGCAGATCCTGGTCAACCTGCTGGGCCTCGGGGTCTACGAGGACGTGCAGAAGAAGGCGACCGCGCGGGCCGCGCAGGCCGAGGCGAAGCTGGAGGCGGTCGACCGGGCGCTCGCCGGGCTCACCGACGTCGACGACGCCGCGCTGGAGGCGGCGACCGGGCGGGTCGACCGGATGCGGGAGCTGGCGGGGGCGGTGGCGGGCGCCGTACCGGAGCTGGAGGCGGCCCGGGCGGCGGCGCGGGAGGCGGGCGCGGCCCTGGCGGCCCTCGACGCCGACCTGGCGGTGCTGGCGGCCGTGCGGGCACCGGACGGGGTGGCGGAGGTGGCCCGGGCGGTGGCGTCGGCGCGGGCCGGCGCGGACGAGGCGGCGACGGCGGTGTCGCTGGCCGAGGAGCGGGAGGAGAAGCTGCGCGGCGAGCTGGCCGCCGCCGGTGACGAGAGCGCGCTGCGGCTGCTGCTGCGGGCGTACACCGATCGGGAGAAGCTGGCCGGCGAGGCGGCGGCGGTCCGCGCGGCGGTGACCGGGGCGCAGGCCGAGCACGGCGCGGCGGTGGCGGCGCTGGCCGAGGCGCGGGCGGCGGCCGAGCGGGCCGAGACGGAGCTGGAGGCGGCCTTCCGCGCCCACGAGGAGGCGAAGGCGACCGACCAGGCGGTGGCGTTGCGCGCGCACCTGCGCGCCGGGGCGCCCTGCCCGGTCTGCGAGCAGACCGTCGCGACGGTGCCGGCGGTGCCGGCCGACTCGGCGGTGGCCGCCGCGACGGCGGCGGGACGGGCGGCGCGGGCCGCCAGCAAGGCCGCCCAGTCGGTGGTGCAGGAGCGCGACGGGGCGGCCCGGGAGCTGGAGCGGGTGCTGCTGCGCGCGCGGGCCCGGCAGGACCAGGTGCAGGCCCGGCTGGCCGAGCTGGACGACCAGTTGGCCGGGGCGGCCGAGCCGATGGTGCTGCGCCGCGAGCTGGACGACCACGCGCGGCTGCGCCGGGCGCTGGAGGAGTCGGCGGCGGCGGTGCGGGCCGGTCGGGAGGCCGCGCGGCGGGCCCGGGCGGCGGTGGACGCCGCCGAGGAGCGGTTGCGGGCGACCTGGCGGGCGTTCGACGCGGCCCGCGACGGGCTCGCCCGGTTCGGGCCGCCGACGGCGGACCGCGACGACCTGGGGGCCGCGTGGGCCGCCCTCACCGGCTGGGCCGGCGAGGAGGCGGAGCGGCGCCGCGCCGAGCGGGCCGGACGGGCCGGGGCGGTGGCGGCGGCCGAGGCGGCGGCCGCCGAGGTCGGCGAGCGCATCGCGGGCGTCCTCGCCGCCGCCGGGCTGCCGCCCGCCGACGATCCGCTGCGCGCCACCGACCGCGCCCTCGAGCGGGCCGAGGCCGACCTGCGCGAGCTGGAGCGGCGCCGGGAGCAGGCCGGTGGCCTGCGCGAGCAGCGGGCCGGCTACGAGCGCGAGGCGCAGGTGGCCCGGGCCCTCGCGGGGCACCTGCGGGCCAACAACTTCGAGCGGTGGCTGCTCGCCGAGGCGTTGGACCTGCTGGTCGACGGCGCCTCGGGCATCCTGCGGGAGCTCTCCGGCGGGCAGTACGACCTGGTGCACGACAAGGGCGAGTTCTTCGTGGTCGACCACCACGACGCGGGGTTGCGTCGGGGCGTACGCACCCTGTCGGGCGGTGAGACCTTCCAGGCGTCGCTGGCGCTGGCGCTGGCGTTGTCGGAACAGCTCGCCGGGATGTCCACCACGGCGGCGAGCCTGGAGTCGATCGTGCTGGACGAGGGCTTCGGCACGCTCGACGCGGCCACCCTCGACACGGTGGCCGCCACACTGGAGAACCTGGCCGCCCGGGGCGACCGGATGGTCGGTGTGGTCACCCACGTGCCGGCTCTCGCCGAGCGCATCCCGGTCCGGTTCGAGGTCAGCAAGGACGCCCGGTCGGCCCGCGTCGAACGGACCGGCCGGTGAGCGGGGCCCCGGCGCGCGCGACGGGAGGTCCGCTGCGGTGACCGATCCCCGGTTCTTCGTCGACGCGTGGGACCCGGCGTACGGCGCGTCGTTCGAGGCGTCCGGCGGCGGTCCCGCCGCGCCGAGCAGCGCCCAGGTCGACGCGGACGCCGAACTGCCGGCGGTGGACTGGCGGGCGATCGGGCCGCGCTCCGACGTCCGGGCCCCCGACGTGGTGCTGCTCGTCGACGGGGTGCGCCGCATCGACGCGAGCGTGTGGACGGCCGAGGACGACGGCGCGTCCTTCCCCGGCCTCGCCGCGTCGTACGCCGCCGGCGTGGTCCGGTGCGACCTGGAGCGCGGCGCGGCGCAGCTCGCCGGGGCGAAGGTGGGCCGGGGCCTGTTCACCGCCAGTCCGTCGGCGGTGGACGTGGTGGCCGGCAGCGTCCGCTACCCGGTGCACCGGGTGAGCGGCACGGGCGAGCTGAACAAGCTCCCGGCCGCCGTGCAGGGGCCGCTGACGGCGCTGGAGGTGGAGGTCTCGGGGGCGGCCCGCACCGACGGCGACCTGCTGGTGGTCGACGGTCCGCTGCGCAACCGGCGGCAGCTGCCGCGCACCCTCGGCTACATCAAGACCCAGCACAGCCAATACCTGGACGCCCGGCTGACCGCCGTGGTCACCGGGTTGGCGGCCGGCGAGCGCTCCCCGGTGTTCAAGCTCGGCACGGCCTGGGGCGGCTGGTCGTGGTATCTGCGGCTGCCGGTGGCCCTCGGCGCACCGTGGGCGGGCATCGTCCGGATGGAGTGCTCCGCCGAGCTGGGCATCGACGAGGCGGTGGGGCTCGCCGACCTGTCGCTGGTCACGCTGCCCCGGTTCGCGTCCACCCCCTACAAGGACCCGCGGGCACCGCAGAACCTGATCCCGATCGCCGGCCTGGAGCGCCGGCTGCGGTCGCTGCTCGGCGACGCGCGGCTGCTGCACCGGGTGCTCACCACCGCCGCCCGGGCCCGGCGCTGATGGGCCGCAAGCGGGCGGCCGACACGGTGGCCGCGCGGGTGGACACCGGCCAGGCCGAGCTGGTGCCCGATCCGGACCGGCCGGGATCGTGGACCCTGCTGCTCGACGGGGCCCCGCAGTCGCACGTGGACCTGGCCGATCCCACGCACCTGGAGTTCGAGTACGTCCGGCGGCTCGCCGCCGCGATCGACCTGCTGGCCCCGGCCGGGGCGCCGCTGCGGGTGCTGCACCTCGGCGGCGGCGCGCTCACCCTGCCCCGCTACGTGGCGGCCACCCGGCCCGGCTCCACCCAGCGGGTCGTCGAGGTGGACGGCGCGCTCGTGGAACTGGTCCGCCGGGCCCTGCCGTGGCCGCCGGACCCCCGCCTCAAGGTGCGGGTGGCCGACGCCCGGGCGGTGCTCGCCGCCAGCCGGGACGCCAGCTACGACGTCGTGCTCGCCGACGTCTTCGCCGGTGCCCGCACGCCGGCGCACCTGACCTCGGTGGAGTACGCCGCCGAGGTGGCCCGGGTGCTGCGTCCCGCCGGCTTCCACCTGGCCAACGTGGCCGACGGCCCGCCGCTGCGCCACGCCCGGGCGCAGGTCGCCACGGTCCGCTCGGTGCTGCCGCGGGCCTGCCTCGTCGGCGACGCGGCGGTGCTGCGCGGGCGTCGCTACGGCAACCTGGTGCTGGTGGCCGGCCGGGTCGAGCCGCCGGTGCCGGAGCTGACCCGGCGCGCGGCCGGGGACTGGTTCCCGGGCCGGGTCCTGGCCGGCGAGGAACTCGACCGATTCGCGGGCGGCGCGGCGGTGGTGCGCGACGTCGACGCCACCGACTCGACCCCGCCGCCGCCCGGGATCTTCTCCGTGGGCCGGTGAGCGGAATCTTTTCCGCGCGCCGTTGATCCGTTCGCCCCGTGGCCGCGTACCACCCGGCGGCCGTGCCCGCGGGGGACGGCCGATGTCATCGGACACCCGGAGGTCTGCATGCATGCGGTGGCGGCGGCCGGTTGGCCCGGCGACGGGGCGCGGGGGGACTGGATGTCCGCGCGGTCCCAGTCCCGGCCGGGCACGGCGGCACGCGGGGTCGACGCCCGCGAGGCGCCTCGCCAGAATGGGCCGGTGACGCCGAGATCCGCCCCCGGACGCCACCAGGCGGCACCGTCCACCGAGGCGGGTCACTCGGACCGGCTGATCCGGCTGCTCTACGCCGAGCACGCCGGGCCGCTGCTGGCGTTCGTCATGCGGCTCACCGGCGGCGACCGGCAGCGGGCGGAGGACATCGTCCAGGAGACGCTGCTGCGGGCGTGGCGCAACGCGCACCGGCTCGGCGCGCAGGGGCAGGGCTCGCTGCGGCCGTGGCTGGTCACGGTGGCCCGCCGCATCGCCATCGACGAGCACCGCAGCGAGCAGGCCCGGCCGGCCGAGACGTACGACCGGGACCTGACCGCGTTCGCCGAGGCGGACAGCACCGACCGGGTCCTGCGCACGATGACGGTGGCGGACGCGCTGCGTACGCTGAGCCAGTCGCACCGGGAGATCCTGGTGGCCACGTACTTCCGGGGTCGCACGGTGCCGGAGGCGGCCGAGGAGCTGCGCCTGCCGCTCGGCACCGCGAAGTCGCGGGTCTACTACGCGCTGCGCGCGCTGCGCACGGCTCTGCAGGAACGGGGGGTGACGGAATGAGCCGGGCGGACCACATGGACGTCGCGGCGTACGCGCTCGGCGTGCTGGACGAGCACGACACGCAACGGTTCGAGGAGCACCTCGCCGCCTGCTGGGCGTGCGCCGCCGAGCTGGAGACGATGGTGCCCGTCGTCGGCCTGCTCTCCGACATCGACGGCGAGACGATGGCCGCGCTGGAGCAGACCCGCACCGATCCGGCGCTGCTGGACCGGACGCTGGTCGCGGTCCGCGCCCACCGGCGGCGCAACCGGGTCCGGCAGCTGCTGGCCACGGCCGCCGCGGTGCTGGTCCTGGGCGGGCTGACGGGGCTCGGGTTCGCCCGGATCGCCGGTGACAGCGCGCCCGAGGTGGTGGCCGAGCCGACCGCGACCGCGCTGGTCGCTCCGCCGACGGCCAGCCGCTCCAGCGACCCGAACGACCCGGACATCGGCGGTACGTTGCCGGAGGGCGACCCGGTCAACGTCGTCGACCCGACCACCGGCGTCGAGGCGACGTTCTTCGTCGTGTCGAAGGACTTCGGCACGGGCGTGGACTTCATCCTCGCCAAGCTGCCCGGGCCCCGGACGTGCCGGCTCGTCGTGGTGCGGCAGAACAACAGCACCGAGGTGATCTCCAGCTGGTCGGTGCCCGGCACCGGGTACGGCACCAACGCGCGCGCTGCCAAGTTGAGCCTGTCGGCGTCGACGTCGACGCGTCTCGGCGACATCAAGCAGATCCAGGTGCAGTCGGTGGACGCCGGCGGGGTGGCGAGCCCGCTGGTCACGGTGCAGCTGTAGCAGCCACCGCGGGACCGGCGCCGGCCAGCACGACGACCGGCGACGGTCCCGCGTGCCGTCGCGGCGCGGTCTCCCGGCCGCGGGCGGATGGCCGCCTGCGCGGCGACGAAGACGCGGGAGGCGGTCTCGCGCGGCGCGGTCCTTCCGGGGAGGAACCGCCCTCGTGGCGGGAAACGGATCTCCGGCCCGTTCGGTTCAACGGTTTCCGGTGACATCGACCACGATCGCGCGTTCAACCTTGACAACGCTCCCTCCGTATCAATCGGTGAACCGCCATAACCGAGGAGGGCACGTGGCACAGATGAAGCGAACCGTCATCGTCGCGAGCGCGATGGTCGCATTGACGGCCTGCGCTCCCGCGGGTTACGAGGGGGCGAACTCGGGCGCGGCCGAGCCGGTCGCCGTGACCGCCGCCGAGCCCAGCGCGGCCGTCGAGCCCGAGGCGTCGCCGTCCCCCACCGCCGCGCCGTCCGACGCGGAGTTGACCGACGAGCTCAACGGCAGGAAGGTCGCCCGGATGGGCAGCGTGGTCACCGACCAGGACGGTTGGATCCTCTACCGCTTCGACAAGGACACCAACGACCCGCCCTCGTCGAACTGCGTCGACAAGTGCGCCCAGGTGTGGCCGCCGGCGCTGACCGACGGCGCCCCGGACCTCAACGGGGTCTCCGACGACAAGGTCGGCACCGTCACCCGGCAGGACGGCACCCGGCAGATCACCCTGGACGGCTGGCCGCTCTACCGCTACGTCGGCGACAAGAAGCCCGGCCAGTGGAAGGGCCAGGGCGTCGGGGGCACCTGGTTCGTGGTCGCCCCGGACGGCAAGAAGAACCTGAGCTGCCTGCCGACGGGCACCCCGAAGCCGGTCGCCCCGCCGGCGGACGAGAAGGCCGACTCGAACTACTCGTACTGACCTGCACGGGACCCGGTCGCAGCCTCGGCGGGGCGCGACCGGTCCCCGTGCCGCCGGTCGACGCCGTGGACCGGCCGGGCCGCCGGTGACGAGGCAGGACGCGTCGGCCGTGTCGCCGGTCACGGGGCCGGGACGTGACAGCATGTGCGGGTGACCGGGACCGAACCCACCGCGCGTCGGGAGCTGCGCCCGCCCGCCGGGTACCGGCTGGCCGCCTCGGTGCGGGCGCTGACCTTCAGCCCGTACGACCCCTGCGCGCGCGTCGCGGCCGGCACCTTCTGGTGGGCCACCCGGACCCCGGACGGGCCGGCCACCCTCGCCCTACGGCCGTCGGGTGGCGCCCTGCTGGCCGAGGGCTACGGCCCGGGGGCCGACCGGGTGGTGCAGCGGGCGGACGCGATCGCGGGGCTGCGCGACGACGTCAGCGGGTTCGCGGCGCTCGCCGCGAACCATCCCGTGGTGGCGCGGCTCGCGGCCCAGCACCGGGGACTGCGGATGCCGGCCACCGGGCAGGTCTTCCGCCAGCTGCTGCGGGCGGTCTTCGAGCAGAAGGTCACCGGCAAGGAGGCGTACCGGGCGTACGCGGCGACGGTGCGGCACTTCGCCGAGGCGGCACCCGGACCGATGCAGCCGCTGCTGCTCCCGCCGGACCCGGCGGCGGTGGCCGCCGCCGGGTACTGGGTGTTCCACCCGTTCGGCGTGGAGCAGCGCCGGGCCGAGACGCTGCGCCGCGCGGCGGCCGTCGCGGACCGGCTGGAGCGTTGCGCGGACTCCGCCGAGGCCACCCGCCGGCTGACCGCCGTCGCCGGCATCGGCGCGTGGACCGCCGCCGAGGTGGTGCGGATCGCGTACGGGGACCCGGACGCGGTCAGCGTCGGCGACTTCCACGTGCCGAACACGGTGGCGTGGGCGCTGGCGGGCGAGCCGCGCGGCGACGACGCCCGGATGCTGGCCCTGCTGGAGCCGTTCCGGGGTCACCGGGGGCGGGTCTGCGTACTGCTGGCGGCCGGTGGCGTCCAGGCGCCGAAGTACGGTCCACGGATGCCGATCCGCTCCTTCGCCCGCTTCTGAGGCGGGACGGCGGTGCGGGGTCAGCGCCGGGCGCAGAGCCGGCGCAGGGTGCGCCCGAGCCACCAGGCGTACGCCCGCTGGAAGGCCCGACCGGCGGGCCCGGCGGCGCGCATGACCCAGCGGTCCGGCCGGCTGAACGCGAGCACCTCGAACCAGACGTGGCCGGCGGCGTCGCGGCTGACCACGAACGCCTCCTCGCCGCGCGCCGGATGCCCGGGCAGCGTGCCGTAGCCGAAGCCGACCCGCCGCCCGTCGTCGACGGCCCAGACCACCTCGCAGGGCGCGGCCAGCCGCAGCGGGCCGACGCCCAGACCGGAGACCACCCGGACCCCGGGCGCGGCCCGCTCGGCGTCGGCGTCCATCCGGATGCCGGCCGCCCGGTGCAGCCGCCAGCCGAGCACGGCGTCCCCGGCGGTGGCGAAGCAGGAGTCGGGCAGCCGGACCCGGTGCCGCACGTGCCGCCAGCCGGGTGGCAGCGCGCCGGTCTCGGTGGCGCCCACGTGCGGATAGGTCAGTGCCGGCACGACGTACCCCCACGACTCGACGGGACCACCGCCAGCGTACGGGCGGTGCGGGCGGCCCGCCCGGCGACCTGTGGTTGGCTGTCGAGGTGATCACCGAGCCGCGCATCGCCCCCGCCGACGTCGCCGACGCCGACGAGATCCTCACCGTGCAGCGCGCCGCGTTCCTCACCGAGGCACAGCACTACGCGGACCCGTTCCTGCCCCCGCTGACCGAGACCCTGGACGAGGTGCGGGCCGCGCTGGCGGGGCCGGCGACGGTGCTCACCGCCCGGCTCGGCGACCGGTTGGTCGGTTCCGTCCGGGCGCACATCGACGGCGACACCGCGCACGTGGGCCGGCTCTCCGTCGCCCCCGACCAGCAGGGCCGGGGCGTCGGCGGGCGGCTGCTGCGCGCCGTGGAGGCGGTCTGCGCCGCCCGGGTACGCCGCTTCGCGCTCCTCACGGGCGCCGACAGCGCACAGAACCTGCGGCTGTACCAGCGGCACGGCTACCGGGTCGTCGGGCACCGGCCGGACGCGAACGGCATCCGGCTCGCCCTGCTGGAGAAGACGCCGCTCAGTCCCGCTCGCAGCGACGCCTGAGCCCGTCGGCCTCCAGCCACAGGTAGCGGCGCATCAGGTCGCCGTAGAGCCAGCCGACGGGCCCGGCCAGCGGCCCGGTCTGCGTGACGGCCAGCTCGACGCGGCTGCGCCCGCCGGGCAGCGGCAGCACCCGGTGCTCGCCGAGGGTGCGCACCCCCGGGCTGCCCGACACCCAGGAGAACGACCGCCCCTCGGCCAGCTCGGTGACCCGCCACACGGCCGGTCGCAGCTTCGGCTGCTCCAGCCGGGCGGTGGCGCCCACCGCGAGCGGCCCGGACTCCCCCCGTCGCGCCCGGCGCACCGAGGGCGTCCACTCCGGCCACCGCTCGACGTCCACCAGCAGCGCCCAGACCCGTCCGGCCTCGGCGGCCACCTCCGTACCGGCCTCGAACCGCATGGTGCCCCCTCCCGTGGGCGGCACCCGACCGGCGCCGCTGCCGTCCCGACGACGCTGCCCCACCGATCGTGACAGCGGCGGGCACCTTCCGGCCCGACCGGGGCCGGGCCGGCGGATCGCCGGGGTGTCCGCCGGGCTCGGCCGCCGCCGGGTCAGCCGGCCTCGCGCAGGTCGGCCAGCCCGAGAGGGGTACGCCGCCGCAGCAGCTCCGCCAGCTCCTCGACGGAGCCGACCTCGCCGAGCACGTCCTTACCCCCGCCGAACTGGCGGGGGTAGCGGCGCACCAGCCGGTACCGGTGGCGGCCCCGGATCAGCTCGACGCTCACCCGCCACCGCCCGCAGCACCCGCAGACCCACTCCGACACCCCGCGAAAGTAGCTCTGACCTGCGGTTTCCTGATTCGCCCGGCGCGGCACGAGCGGCGCGGGGCGGGACACGCCGCCCGTTCACCCGTCGTGATCTGCCTCACCACTGTCGGTGCGGTCTGGTTGACTGTCGCCGTGAAGCTGCCGATCAGTCCGCCGGTCGAGCCGATGCTGGCCAAGAGTGTCCCGCGGGTCCCCACCGCGCCCGGGATGACCTACGAGCCGAAGTGGGACGGCTTCCGGTGCATCGTGTTCCGCGACGGCGACGAGGTGGAGCTGGCCAGCCGGGGCGGCAAGTCGATGACCCGCTACTTCCCCGAGGTGGTCGAGCAGGCCCGCCGCCAGCTGCCCGAGCGGTGCGCGGTCGACGGCGAGCTGATCGTCATCCGGCGCGACGGCCCGGGCGGGCAGCCCCGGCTCGACTTCGAGCTGCTGGCCCAGCGCGTGCACCCGGCCGCGTCGCGGGTGAAGCTGCTGGCCGAGACCACGCCGGCCGACTTCGTCGCCTTCGATCTGCTCGCCCTCGACGACGAGACGCTGCTCGGCGAGCCCTATCCCCGGCGGCGGGCCCGGTTGGAGTCGGCGCTGGCCGGGGTCCGCCCGCCGGTGCACGTCACCCAGGTCACGACCGACGTCGACACCGCGCACCGCTGGTTCGACGTCTTCGAGGGCGCCGGCCTGGACGGCCTGATCGCCAAGCCGGCCGACCTGCCCTACGAGCCGGGCAAGCGGCTCATGTTCAAGGTCAAGCACGCCCGTACGGCCGACGTGGTGGTGGCCGGCTTCCGCTGGCACAAGTCGGGCCCGGTGATCGGCTCGCTCCTGCTCGGCCTCTACGACGACGACGGGGTCCTGCACCACGTCGGGGTGAGCGCCTCGTTCACCATGGCCCGCCGGGCGGAGCTGCTGGAGGAGCTGGAGCCCTACCGCGAGGTGGGCGCCGACCACCCGTGGGTGCACGGCGACCACGAACGCGGCCAGCGCCTCCCCGGCGGGGTGAGCCGCTGGACGGGCACCCGCAACCTCGAGTGGGAACCGCTGCGCCCCGAGTTGGTGGTCGAGGTCGGCTACGACGCCATGGAGGGCGACCGGTTCCGGCACACCGCCCGGTTCGTCCGCTGGCGGCCCGACCGTGATCCCCGCTCCTGCCGCTACGACCAGCTCGACCGGCCCGTACGGTTCGATGTGGACCAGGTGCTGCGCGGCGATCCCACGGTGACCGTGGGGCCCGCCACCGGTCCGGCGTAGCCTGGCCGTCGACTCGACCACGGAGGCTCGCTCGTGACCCGCACCCCCGCCCGGACCCGCCGGTTCCGGCTGACCCTCGCCGGGCTGGCCGCCGCCGCGCTGGTCGCCGCCGGTTGCACCCTGCCGGCGATCGCACCCCGGACGGAGGCCGGCGGCGAGGCCGCCGCGCCCGGCACCGCGCCCACCTGGCGGGCCTGCCCCGAGGTGGCCGAGGAGCTGGTCGGGCGCGGTGCGTCGGACATGCGCTACGAGTGCGCGCGGATCAAGGTGCCCCGCAACTGGGGCACGGGCGCGGCCGGCGGGGCGACCGCCGGTCCCGGCGCCGGGCAGACCTTCGAGATCGCGCTGCTGCGGGCCCGGTCGACCAAGCAGCGCGACCGGATCGGCTCGCTGGTCGTCAACCCGGGCGGTCCCGGTGGCTCCGGCGTGGACACGGCCGTCTACCTCTCCTTCGGCCCGGCGTTCGGCGGTCTGCCCGCCTCGATCACCGACCGGTTCGACATCGTCGGCTTCGACCCGCGCGGGGTGTCCCGCTCCAGCCCGGTCGAGTGCATCCCCGACAAGGACCTCGACGCCAGCTTCGGCTACGACCCCGACCCGCGCAGCCAGGAGTCGTTCGACGGGTTCGTGGCGCTCAGCCGGCGGATCGGGCGCGGCTGCGGCGACCGTTACGGCGACCAGCTGCCGCTCTACGGCACCGAGCAGGCCGCCCGCGACATGGACGCGGTCCGCGCCGCCGTCGGCGACGACAAGCTGACCTACCTCGGCTACTCCTACGGCACCCTGCTCGGCGCCACCTACGCCCAGCTCTACCCGCAGCGGGTGCGGGCGCTGGTCCTCGACGGCGCGGTCGACCCCCGGCAGGGCCTGGTCGCCGGATCGGAGGGCCAGGCCAAGGGCTTCGAGCGGGCCTTCGGCAACTTCACCACCTGGTGCGCGGCCAATGCCGGGCGCTGCCCGATCGCCCCGGACGCCCGGGCCGCGGTCACCTCGGCGATCGACAAGGCGCGGGTGTCGCCGGTACGCGGGGACGACGGCCGGGAGGCCACCGCGGGCTGGGTCTTCTACGCGATCATCTCGTCGCTCTACACCGAGTCGGGGTGGCAGGAGCTGGCCGGCGCCATCGACAAGCTGGAGGGCGGCGACCCGGCAGACGTGTTCCGCCTCGCCGACGCGTACGCCGACCGGGACTCCGACGGGCGCTACTCGAACATGTTCGACGCCAACCTGGCGGTCAACTGCGCCGACGAGGAGGAGAAGCCGAGCCGCGAGCGGATCCGGCAGCTCCAGTCGCAGTGGCGGGCGAAGTACCCGCTGTTCGGGCCGGCCCTGGCCGTCGGCCTGCTCTCCTGCACGGAGTGGCCCGGCGGTCGCGACCCGTACCCGACGGGCCCGGCCACCGGGGCGCCGCCGATCCTGGTGGTGGGCACCACGGGCGATCCCGCGACGCCGTACGAGCAGACCCCGGCGCTGGCCGCGATGCTGGGCGTGGGCCGGGTGCTCACCTGGGAGGGCGAGGGGCACACCGCGTACCCGCAGACCGCCTGCATCACCCAGGCCGTCGACGCCTATCTGATCGACCTGACCGTGCCCAGGGAGGGGCTGCGCTGCCCGGCCCGCTGACCGGCCGCTCCGGCGGCAGGTCAGGCAGGTCGATGCCCTGCCGGGCGGCCATCTCCTCCAGCAGCGCCCGCATCCGGCGTACGTCGGCCTTGAGCTGCTCCTGCTCCTCATGCTCGAAGGCGTCGTCGTCAACGATGAGCTGGCTGGCGAAGTGCGCCGTGATCAACGGGATGACCAGTAGCACCATGGTGGAGATGAGCAGCGCGGCGAGGGTGCGGCCCTGCCAGCTCACCGGTGAGATGTCGCCGTAGCCGACGGTGGACGCCGTCACCACCGCCCACCAGACGGCGTCCGCCGGGCTGCGGTTCTCCACGCGGCCGTAGATCACGCCGGCCACCACGATCATCAACAGGTACGAGATGATCAGCGTCCGGGGCGAGTTGGCGAACCAGACCAGCCCCCGGTAGATCAGCCGGAACGGCAGCAGCAGGGCGTCCATGGACAGTCATGTTGCCTGGCTGGGGCAAGCGCCGCCCGTCCATCGGTCCGGCTCGCTGTGCCACGCTGGGCGGCATGAGTGATGTGATCTTCCGCGAGGCCGTCCGAGCCGACCTGCCGGCCGTGGTCGCCCTGCTCGCCGACGACGTGCTCGGCAGGACCCGCGACTTCACGGAGGTCGACGCCGCGTACGAGAAGGCGTTCGCCGACATCGACGCCGACCCGCGCAACCAGCTGATCGTGGCCGACGCGGACGGCGAACTGCTCGGCTGCATGCAGCTCACCTACATCCCCGGCCTGGGCCGGCACGGCGCCGAGCGGCAGTTGATCGAGGCGGTCCGGGTCCGCTCCGACCTGCGCGGGCGGGGCGTCGGCGGGCAGATGATCAACTGGGCGATCGACCAGGCGAGGCAGCGTGGTTGCGCCCTGGTCCAGCTCACCACCGACAAGACCCGCCACGACGCCCACCGCTTCTACCTCAACCTGGGCTTCCTCCCCACGCACGAGGGCCTGAAGTTCCCCCTCTGACCCCCCACGCCCCATCCCCCGCAGCAGGGCGGGGTGGGGCGGGGTCAGGCGGGGAGGAGGTGGCCGTCGCGGAGGGTGAGGACGCGGTCGGCGAGGTCGATCAGGGCCGGATCGTGGGTGGCGACCAGCGCGGTCATGCCCCGGGCGTGCACCACCGCCCGGAGCAGGTCCATGATCGACCGGCCCGTCTCGGAGTCGAGCTGACCGGTGGGCTCGTCGGCGATCAGCAGGTCCGGCTCGTTGGCCAGGGCCCGCGCCACCGCCACCCGCTGCTGCTGCCCGCCGGAGAGCTCGTACGGGCGCTGGCCCGCGTGCCCGCCGAGCCCGACCAGCTCCAGCAGCACCGCCACGCGCTCCTCCCGCTCGGCCGCCGGGACCCGCGCCAACCGCAGCGGTACGCCGACGTTCTCGGCGGCGGACAGGATCGGCACGAGTCCGAACGTCTGGAACACGAAGCCGACGGTGCCCCGGCGAATCTCCAGCAGCTCCTTCTCGCCGGCGCCGGTGACGTCGTGCCCGGCCACCACCACCCGGCCCGAGTCGGGGCGGTCCAGCCCGCCGACCAGGTTCAGCAGGGTCGTCTTGCCCGCCCCGGAGCGGCCACGCACCGCGACCAGCTCGCCCCGCCCAGCGGAGAACGAGACGTCCCGTACGGCGTGCACGGCGTGCTCGCCCCGACCGAACGTGCGGTTGACCCCCTCGACCCGGACCACCTCGTCGGTGACCGTGGCACCCGCCACCGCCCCACCGGCACGTCGCAGGCCCGCCCCGTCGGCACCGGCCACGCCCGCCGCCGGTGCGGCCGGTCGTCCGTCCGGTGTCACGTCCCGTTCGCTCACTGCCCCGCCTCCCGCTCCTCCTGCGCCCGGTCGCCCGGCCGCACCTCCACGTGGTCCGGCTCCAGGTTGAGCCGCACCCGGTCGCGCAGCGACAACGCGTCCACGAACGGCGCCGGCAGCTGCAACCGGCCGCTGCGGTCCAGCACGGCGTACTCCTCGCTGACCAGCTCGGTACTGCCGTCCGCGCCGATGCGCGCGGTCCGGCGTACCTCGGAGGCGGTCCGGCCGTCGCGGATCGCGACGGTCCGGCGGACCTGGGTGGCCACGGCGTGGTCGTGAGTGACCACCACGATCGTGACGCCGAGCTCGGCGTTGATGGTGCGCAGCGCCCCGAAGACCTCGGCCCCGGTCGCCTCGTCCAACTCGCCGGTCGGCTCGTCGGCGAAGAGCACCTCCGGGTCGTTCGCCACGGCCACCGCGACCGCGCAGCGCTGCTGCTCGCCGCCGCTGAGCTGCCCGGGCCGCCGGTCGGCGCAGTAGCCGACCCCGACCATGTCGAGCAGTTCCCGGGCCCGCTCGCGGTGGGCCCGTCGGCCGCCCCGCCGCCCGGCCAGCCGCATCGGCAGCTCGACGTTCTCCAGCGCGGTCAGGTACGGCAGCAGGTTGCGGCCGGTCTGCTGCCAGACGAAGCCGACCATGCTCCGCCGGTAGCTCAGTCGCCGCCGCGCGGAGAGGTTGAGCAGGTCGTACTCGCCGACGCGGGCGATGCCGGCGGTGGGCGTGTCCAGCCCGGAGAGGATGTTCAGCAGCGTCGACTTGCCGGACCCGGAGGCGCCCACGATCGCCACCAGCTCGCCCCGGTCGATGACCAGGTCGAGCCCTTGCAACGCGACGACCTCCACCCCCTCGGTCTTGAAGATCCGCACCAGCCCGTCGCAGACGATGTGCCCGCGCAGCCGGTCCCGGCCGCCGGCCCGCTCGGCCGCCCGCTGGGCGGCCCGCTGTTGCAGGGTGGCGAGGTCCGGCGCGGCGGTGCTCTCCGCGGTAGCGGTCATGGTCAGTTCTCCTCTCCGAGCCGGAGCACCTCGCCGAGGCGCATCCGACGGTTGTTCAGGGCCTCGACGGCGACCGCGAAGCCGAGGGCGAGCGCCCCGAGGGCGACGACGGCGGCCACCAGGCCGGGCTCGAACGCCACCCGGACCTGGACGCCGTCGGTGAACGCGGACAGTCCGAGCACCGGGTTGAGCAGCAGCGGCAGGGCCGTGCCGACCAGCGCTCCGGTCAGCACCGAGACGCCCACCAGTGGCGCCAGCTCCACCAGCAGCAGCCCGCGCCACTGACGTCGGGACAGCCCGAGGGTGCGCAGCCGGGACAGCACCTGGCCGCGCTCGCGGGCGCCGGCGAGCACCGTGAAGGCGATCGCGAGCAGCCCCAGCGCCGTCCCGCCGGCCGCGCCGGCGGTGAAGCCGAAGGCGAGTACGCCGTTCGCGCCACCCTCGCCCACCTGACGGCGGGTGTCCGCGTACGTCAGCACCTCCACGCCGCGCGGGGGCTCCCGGCCGGTCACCGTCCCGCCCGTCTGGAAGCGGGACTGTCCCGCGTCGCCGGCCCGGCGCAGCGCCTCGGCGTCCAGGTCGTCGCCGGCCACCAGGAAGCCGGTCGGCACGGCGGCGTAGTCGCGGCGGGGCAGGGCCTGCCAGGGCAGGACGACGAACCGGGCGCTGTCGGCGCGCAACAGCGGGAAGCTCTCCGCCCGCTCGGCCACCCGGAACTCGTACCGCTGGCCCTGGGCGCTGACGAAGGCGGAGCCGGTCAGGCCGGCGTCGGCCAGTTCGGCGGCGACCGTCGGGGAGACCACGGCGGGCAGCGGGCCGGAGCCCCCGGCGGGGGCGAGCAGCGCCGCCGGCACCGTCACGTCGACGTCGGCCTGCCTGGCCATGCGGGCCACGGCCGGGCCGTCGACCATGAGCACGGTCACCCCGCCGAGCCGGGTCTCGGTGCCGATCGCGTCCTTCGCGAGGCGCTGGCCGGCCTCGCGCAACACCGGGCTCGCGGCGCGTACCCCCGGCAGCCGCTCCAGTTCGGCGGCCGTGTCCGCGGCGATGCGCTCGCCCAGGATCAGGGCGTCGGCCGGCACCACCCGGCTGGCGGCCCGGTCCCGGCTCGCCTCGATCGCGGCGGCCGTCACCGCGCAGAACGCCGCCGTCGCGATGGCGAGCACGACGACCACCAGCGGTACGGCGACGACCGACCGGCCGGCCCGCGCGGTGCCCAGGAACGCGACGCTGCCCCGGGCGCGGGAGGCGAGCCGGCTGACCAGCCGCAGCGGCCACGGGTACACCCGCATCGCGACCAGCGCGGCGGCGACGGCCAGCAGCACCGGCACCGAGACCAGCAGCGGGTCGACCTCGCCGGGGGTGAGGCCGCGGCGGCGCAGCAGCACGACCGCGAGACCGGCGAGGACCAGCAGCCCCGCCTCCACCGTGAGCCGGCGCGCGGAGGGGCGCGCGCGGACCAGGTCGCGCCGCCCGGTGCCGCCGGTGGACGCCGCGAGGGTGGCCACGGGCAGCGCCGCCGCCACCAGGACGGCTGCGGCGAGGGCGTACCACCGGGTCTCCCCCGGCGCCCCGGGGACGAGGCCGCCGACCAGCCAGCCGAGTACGGCGGCGGGCGGCACCACGAGCAGCGCCTCCGCCAGGCTGCGGCCCGCGCTCGTGGTTCTCGCCCCGCCCCGGGCGCGCAGCAGGGTGAACTCCGCCCGGCGCCGGCGCACCAGCAGCCCGGCGGCCAGCACGACGAGCCCGGCCAGCGTGGCCAGTACGCCCGCCGCGATGACCCCGAGCACCGTCCGGGCGCTGTCCACCTCGGCGGAGAACTGCCGCAGCGGGATGTCCAGCCCCTGCACGAGGTTGCGGCCGGCCGCCTCCCGGGTCATCTGCTGGAGGGCGTCGAGCACCTGGTCCAGCTCGCGGGCGTCGATGCGGTCGGCGCCCATCCGGTAGCGCCAACTGAACGTCAGGGGCCGGCCGGCGACGGCCTGGCGGTTCAGCGCGGCGCCGTCGACGACCCCCACGGCGATGAAGGGTTCACCGTCGCCCACCGGCTCGACGATGCGCAGCAGCGGCGGCAGGCCGTCCCAGAACCCGTCGGCGCCGTCGCGGGGCGCGAACAGACCGACCACGGTGATCGGGGTGGGGGGCGGGGAGTCGGGGGTGAGCGGCTCCGGCGCGGCGAGGGTGAGCCGGCTGCCGAGCCGCAGGTTCAGCGTGCGCGCGACGTCCGCGGCCAGCGCCACCTGCACCGGCTCGTCCTTCGGCACGTCGGCCGGCCAGCGTCCCTCGACCAGGGTGCCGGCCTCCTGGATCCCGGTCACGGACCGCAGGCCGAGGTCGACCAGGAGGTTCTTCGCCGCCAGGTCCGGGCCCCGCACCCGGCTGGCCGGGGTCTCCCCGGCGTACCACCGCTGCTCGACCATCCGCCGGACGACCGGCGGCATCGCGCTCTCGATCGCCGCCAGGTCGCCCTCGTGCGCGGCCACCAGCGAGGTGCCGTTGTCCGTCGCGGCGAGCGCGCCGGTCGAGTACGTCACGTCCCGCTGCTGCGGCGCCACGGTGTCCAGGTGCGCCCGCAGGCCCTCCTGGGCGTGCCCGTTGACGATCCTGGGCACCCCGCTGATCACCAGCGTGGTGACCAGCGTCAGGGTCGCGAGGAGCAGGAACTGCCCCCCGTACGCCCGCACCCGGCGCGCGACCGCCCCGATGCTCACCACGCCCCGACTCCGATCCCGCTCGTCCCTACGCTCCACCCGGTCACCGGTCTCCCCCGATCCGCAGCTGCGCCACGGCCACCCGCTGCCGGATGCCGAGGGCGATGAACGCGCTGAAGGCGAGTGCCGCCAGCAGCAGGCCGAGCGCGGTCAGGCCGATGGGCAGCCAGGGCAGCACGAACGCGGCCTCCGGCACCGGCCGGCCGGCGGACGGCGTGAGGATGACCAGCGGGGCCATGGTCGCGCCGACCGCGGCGCCCAGCAGCAGGCCCACGCCGACGCCGATCCCGGCCAGGAAGGTCTGCTCGGCCAGCAGCGCCCGGGCCAGCAGCCGGGGGCTGGCGCCGAGCGTGTGCAGCACGGCGAACTCCCCCAGCCGGTGCCGGGCGGTCGCCCAGACGTCGACGATCAGCCCGACGAGGGCCAGCAGCACCGAGCCGAGCGCGGCGGCGAGCAGCCCGGTGCGGGCCCCCTGCCAGTACGGGTCGTCGGCGGCCCGTTCGGCCACCGCCCGCCGGTCGAGCAGCGTGGTGCCGGTCAGACCGGCCGCCGCGCGGGCCGCCTCGGCGTGGCCGCCGCCGTCGGTGCCCAGCCACCACTCCGCGACCGGCCGGACGCCGCCCCGGTCCCGCATCAGCCACTGCGCCGCCGCCGGCAGGTCCAGCAGTACGCCCTCGCCGGCCGTGGACGGCACCTCGTCCAGCTCGCCGACCAGCGTGACCGGCAGCGTCGCGCCGGACAGCACGAGGTCGACCGTCTCGCCGACGTCCAGGCTCAGGGCGTCGCGCACGGCCGGGGTCATCAGCGCCGGTACCGGCCGGTTCTCGCCGGCCGGCACCACGGCGAAGCGGCTCGGCGGCTGGAACGCGAACCGGCCGCCCGCCCGGTAGTCGACCTCCCGCTCGGCGCTCAGGCCGCCGGCCGTGACCGCCGCGCCGGCCGCCTCGCCCTGCCCGTCGACGGCCGCCCACTCGCCGTCCAGCGACGCCGACCGGGCCGCGCCGTCGGCGCCGACCAGCCGCAGGTCCGACAGCTCCACGCGGTACGCCCGCCCACGCGCGCTCCCGCCGTCGACCTCGAAGCCGGTCAGTCGCACGGGGCCCTCCCTGTCGGGAACGGCGACCGTGAACGGCGCCGGCCGCCCGTCGCTGCCGCTGCTGCCCGCCGGCAGCCGGAAGGCCTGCCCGTCCGCCCGGGTCAGCAGCGCCCAGAGGCCGATCTGGTGCGGCGTGACGGCGGCGCGCACGGGCGTACGCACCGTGCCGGTGAGCGACCGGGTGCCGGCGGGCAGCTCCAGGCCGGTCGGCGCGGCGCGCGCCCGGGCCAGCCGGTCCAGCAGCGCCGGGGCCGGCTCGTCGGCCAGCCGTTCGTTGAGCCGGAGCACACCGGCCGCGCTCGCGGCGTCGAGGCTCACCACCGTCGCCGGCAGGTCGCCACGGCCGAGGCGGATCTCGTCCCGCCAGGCCGGCAGCGCCGCGTCGACGCCGGGCAGCGCGCCGAGCTGGGCGGCCCGCTCGGCCGGTGCCGCGCCGGTGCGCTCGACCACCCGCAGGTCGGCACCGACGCTGTGGTCGGCCTGGTCGGCCTGCGACCGTTCGCCGGTGGTCACCAGCGACCAGGCCAGGGTGCTGCCGCCGACGGCGAGGGCGAGCAGCAGCACCGGGCCGGCGTGCGGGCGCCGGCCCGCCTGCCACATGCCGAACATGGTCGCGGTCCACGGTTTGCGGTCGACGAACCGCTCGGCGAAGCGGGTCGCGGGCGGCAGCAGCCGCAACGCCACGACCGCGCCGGCCAGCACGCCCAGCGTCGGCGCGGCGACCAGCAGCGGGTCCACCCCGAGCCGGCCGGCAGCCCCGGCGACCGGCGACGAGTACTGGCGCAGCTGGGTCCAGGCCAGCACCGCGAAGCCGACCAGCACCAGGTCGACGCTGGCGCGTTGCACGCTCGCGGCGCGGGTGGGACGGGACCGGGCCGCCATGTCGGCGACGTACGTGCCGGCCCCCCGCAGCGTCGGGACGACCATCGCCACCAGGCAGCCGGCGGCGGTGGCGGCAGCGGCGGCCCAGACGAGCGTGGTGTTGCCGGGGGAGAGCGTCAGCGGCGCGGCGCCGCCGGTGCCCACGTGCCGCAGCGCCTCGCCGGCGATCAGGGGTCCCAGCACGCCGGCGGGCAGGACGACCAGGGCGGCCTCCCGGGCCGCCAGGCCGGCGAGTTGCCGCCGCGCGGCGCCCCGGGCCCGCAGCAGGGCGGTCTGGCTGCGCCGGTCCTCGTGCAGCAGGGCGGCGACCAGCACAAGCGCGTACCCGCCGAGGACGACGATCAGCAGCAGCGGGGTGGCCAGCGAGGAGCGGCCCACCAGGTCGGCCCGGGTGACCCGGTCGAGGAGCCGGTCGAGCGCCGTGACGGTCTGGCCGGAGGAGCCCAGCCCGGCGGCCTCGGGCACCTCGGCGAGGGCCGTGTTCAGCGCCTGCCGCACGTCGGGCAGCCGACCGGCGCCCGCCACCGCCACGAGGTCCGGCTCCACGATCCAGGACGCCGAGACCGGGCCCGGGTAGGTGGCGACGAAGTCCGCCGGGTCCAGCACGAACGGCCCGTACGAGGTGTCGGCCTCGACGGCGCCGGCCCCCACTCCCGGCGCCAGCCGCCAGTACGCCTCGGCGGGGTCGCGGGGCCGCCAGGTGCCGACGAGCACGACCCTGCTGGCCTCGTCGGAGCGACGGTCCAGCATCGGCACCTGCTCGCCTACGGTCATCCCGAGCGCGGCGGCCACCTTCTCGGGCAGCGTGACCTGCAACGGCGTGGCTCCCGGGGCGGGCCAGGCGCCGCTGGTCAGCTCGGCGTGGGCGGCCAGGTCGTTGAGGGTCGCCAGGCTGGCGAAGACCGGGTCGTCGCCGTCGCGGACCACGGAACCGAGGTCGCCGGTCAGCTCGCGGCCACCGCCGTACCGGGCGGCCCCGACGGTGATCGGCACCCCGCCGAGGCGGGCGGCGAACCCGTCGCGGATCGCCCGGTCCCGGGTGGCGAACTCGGCGGCGTCCCGGCCGGCCGTGCCGCTGACCAGGAGGCTGCGCTCCTCGAACGACGCGCCGCTGAGCAGGGCGCGCTGGCCCGCCTCGACGGCCCGCCGGTTGTAGTCGGACAGGCCGGTGACCAGTGCGACTGCCACCAGGGCCGCGACCACCGCGGCGAGCAGCAGCCCGCGTGCCTCGCGGGCCCGCCTCCACACCAGCTTCATCCGACGCCCTCCCCTGGCCCGGGGTCGGGCCGACGACCAGGGAGAGCGGCGACGGGCCGGGAAAGGTTCGCGCCCGTTACTTGATCGTTATCCGGGCGCGTGGTCGGGTCAGTTCTCGGGCGCACCGGGCGACGCCGGCGCCGTGGCGTGGATGTGCTTCCATCACCGGATGGAGATCACCCTCGCCGGTCTGATGGTGGCCGTCGTCGCACTGCTGGCCGCCCAGTTGCCGGCCAGGACCGAGCAGGCGCGGACCGCGTACCGGCTGGCCGAGATCGAGCGCCGGCTCCGGCTGGTGATGGACCACCTGGGCGTGGTGGACCCCTCGCCCGTGCCGCCGGAGGTGCAGCAGCACCTGGCCCGGGGCGACAGGATCAAGGCGATCGCCGCGTACCGGGAGGCGACCGGCGCGGACCTGCTCTCGGCGAAGCAGGCGGTGGAGGCGTACGAGGGCCGGCGGTGACGGCGCGTGCCAGCGGGCGGGTGGCGCCGGGCGGGCGTCGGATGACGACGCCGTGCCGGGGCGCGACGGTCAGCGGGGGCGGTCGCGGTCCTTGGAGGGCTGCACGCGCTTCGGCTCGCCGGGCATCTTCGGGTGGTCCGGCGGGTAGGGCATGTCGCCCTGGCCGGCGGCGTCGTCCCGGTCGGCCCACTCCAGCAGCGGGGTGATGTCCCACCCCGTGTCGTCGATGCCGGCGTGCGGATCGCCGCGCTCGGCCAGCCGGGCCGGGACGGTACGCAGGTCGAAGTCGTCCGGGTCGACGTCGGGCAGCTCGTCCCAGGTGACGGGGGTGGACACGGTGGCCCGGGCGTTGGCCCGCAGCGAGTACGCGCAGGCGATCGTGCGGTCGCGGGCCATCTGGTTGTAGTCGACGAAGACGCGCTCGCCCCGCTGCTCCTTCCACCAGGCGGTGGTCACCAGCTCCGGCCGGCGCCGCTCCAGCTCGCGGGCCAGCGCGATGGTGGCCCGCCGCACCTCGGTGAACGTCCAGCGCGGCGCGATGCGCAGGTAGACGTGCACGCCCCGGCCGCCGGAGGTCTTCGGCCAGCCGGTGACGCCCAGCTCGTCGAGCAGCCCCCGCAGCTCGCCGGCGGCGGTCGCCGCGGCGGCGAAGTCCGTGCCGGGCTGCGGGTCGAGGTCGATGCGCAGCTCGTCGGGGCGGTCGACGTCGGCGGCGCGCACCGGCCACGGGTGGAACACGATGGTGCCCATCTGGGCGGCCCACGCCACGTGGGCCAGGTCGGCCGGGCAGAGCTCGGCGGCGCTGCGGCCGCTCGGGAAGCTGATGGTCGCCGTCCGCACCCACGGCGGCACGCCCCGTGCGGGCACCCGCTTCTGGAAGAACGCCTCCCCCTCGACGCCCTCGGGGAAGCGCTGCAACGTGGTGGGTCGGTCGCGCAGCGCGCGCATGATGCCGTCGCCCACCGCCAGGTAGTAGTGGAAGACGTCGCCCTTGGTGAAGCCGCGCTGCGGGAAGATCACCCGGTCGGGGCTGGTCAGCCGGACGTCGCGCCCGGCCACCTCGATCTGCTCGGCTGCGGCCTTCGTGCCACCCATTGCGCGACCATATGCCACACCCCCGACGTCCGACGTACCGTTGGCGGGTGAGTCTTGACGAGAGTGAACTGCCCCGTACCGAGGAAGAGTGGCGGGTCCGGCTCAGCCCGGAGGAGTTCCGGGTGCTGCGGGAGGCCGGCACCGAGCGCCCGTGGACGGGCGAGTACGTCGACACGAAGACGCCGGGCACCTACCACTGCCGGGCGTGCGGCGCGCAGCTCTACCCCAGCGACACGAAGTTCGACTCGCACTGCGGGTGGCCCAGCTTCGACGACGCCATCCCGGGCGCGGTCAAGGAGATCGAGGACCGCAGCCTGGGGATGAGCCGCACCGAGATCCGCTGCGCCCGCTGCGACAGCCATCTCGGGCACGTGTTCCGGGGCGAGGGCTTCACCCCGAAGGACACCCGGCACTGCGTCAACTCCGTCTCCATCCGCCTGGAGCCGCGCGCCGACGCCTGAGGGCGTACGCCCCGGGTGACCCCGGCGGGCGGCCGGGCCGCCGCCCGCCGGGGTCACGGCCGGGCCGGCGTCAGCCCGGCCATCAGCGAGACCTCGGCCGTACGCGAGCGTTCGACGCGCCCGGCGAGGTCGCGTACGCGCGGATCGGCGCCGACCGTCTGCTGCGCCCGGGCCAGGTCGGCGGCCGCCTGCTGGTGCGGGGCGAGCAGGTCGAGCAGGACGCGGTCGACCTCCCCGTCCGGGGCGGCCCGCAGGCGTGCCATGTCCTCGGCCGCGATCCCGTGCCCGTCGTGGTCGTGCCGACGGGCGGCCTCGGCGGCCTCCGGCCCGGCGTCGCGCAGCCAGCCGCGCATCGTGGCGAGTTCGTCGGTCTCGGTGACCTCGATGGCGGCGACGAGGGTGCGCAGCTTCCGGTCGGTGATCCGGTCGCGGCTGATCCGCACCATCTCCAGCGTCTGCTCGGTGTGCGCCGCCAGCGTGGCGAGGAAGACCACGTCGAGGCCGTTCATCCCGGTCCCGGTGCCCGCCGCGGGACCCGTCGGCGCGGGGGCGGGCGGCGCCGGGGCGCAGGCGGGGACCAGCAGCAGGGCGGCGAGCAGGACGACCGTGCGCAGCCGTCGCATGGCGTACTCCGATCCACAGAGGGGTGACGGGTGCGGCGGGCGCCGGCAGGCGGGCCGCACCCGTGCGGTCAGACCTGGGTCCAGAGCGCCGGCACGTACGGCGGTTCCCAGCCGGGGATCGCGGTGTGCGCCTGCCGGCAGCGGTACGTCAGCCCGCCGTAGGTGACCTGGTCACCAACCTGGTAGGCCCGGCCCGCCGTCCAACTGCCGCCCGGGGCGGGAGGGGTGGTCGGGGCGGCGGTGGGGGTCGGGGTGGGCGACGGGGCCGGCGGCGTCGGGCTCGCGGTGGGCGACGGGTTGCCGCCCCCGCCGACCTGGAGGTCGACGCAGGAGTAGAACGCGTTGGCGGTGTCGGCGATGTTCCACACGGCGAGGACCTTCTGCCGCCCGGAGTAGCCGCCCAGGTCGACGGTGTGCGAGACGCTCGCGCCGGGCTGCTGCCCGCCGCCGCTGAAGACGGCCACCCGGGTGCCGCCGATGAAGTACTCCCAGTTGCTGGTGGCGTGCCGGGCGGTGTTGGTCCAGGTGAAGGTGACGGAGCTGCCGACCGAGGTGGCGGGCCAGCCCCGGCTGTCGTCGTTCAGCACGGCGAACTGGGCGATCCCCGCGTGGCAGCTGCGCAGCCCCTTGGGCCCCTCGACGCTCTGCGGCTCGTACTTGATCTGCCCGCAGTCGGGGACCCGGCCCTGGGCGCAGAGCGCCTGGCGGCTCGGTGGGCCGGAGACGTAGCCGTGGGCCTGGGCGGGCGCCGCGACGGCCAGTGCGGAGACGACGGCGCCCGTCGCCACGAGCGGGATCGTGATTCTTCGGCGCATGGTGGCAGCTCCTTCGGACTTAAGCCTGGTGAGGTGCCCTCCAACATAAATTAAACCTTGTTAACAGTAAAGACTCCTGTCGATAGGAACATCGGACGGAACAGGCACGCAGCGTGACCGGTCAGAGCAGCAGCAGACTGCCCCGCTCGTCCACCCGGTCGGCGGACTCGTCGTCCAGCCACACCCCGCCGGTGGCGAGGTAGCGGAAGCGGTGCTCCCCCGGGCCGAGCCGCACCGTCACGGTGCGGGTGCCGTCGCGGCGCGGGACGAGTTCGTGCCGCCCCGGCTCCCAGCCGTTGAAGGAGCCCACCACGCTGACCGGGCCGGGCGGGGCGTCGCGGGGCAGGCTGAAGGTCACCCGCACCTGGTTGCCGAAGAGCTTGTTCCGCTTGATCATGTCGTGTTCCTCCGGGGTCGTACGCGGTCACCGGGTACAACGCCCGACACGCCGGGGGCGACACGCCGCCGAACCCGGGTGACCTGGACGGTTTCGCCCGTCCGGCGACGCGCGGTGCCGCAGGCTGGGGCAAAGGTGTCCGCGTTTCGGGGGGTTCTGTCGTGGCGACGTGCGAGGTCTGCGGTAACGAGTACTGGATGGCGTTCGAGGTGCGGACCGTCAGCGGCGACGTGCACACCTTCGACTGTTTCGAGTGCGCCGCGCACAAGTTGGCGCCGATCTGCGAGCACTGCCAGGTCAAGATCGTCGGGCACGGGGTGGAGGTGTCCGGCCGGTTCTTCTGCTGCGCGCACTGCGCCCGCGCCGAGGAGGGCACCCAGGGCGCCGAGATCCGCGACGCGGTCGGCGCCCGCCCCGCCTGAGCCCGGGACCGGGTCGGACGACGGCCGGGGCGGCGGGCCCGCGGACGCGGCCTACCATCGCACAGTGCCGCAGACCCCCCTGACGAGGGCCGCCTCGTTCGCCGACCTCGACGCCCGCACCTTCCACGACCTGCTCCGGCTCCGGATCGACGTGTTCGTGGTGGAGCAGGAGTGCCCGTACCCGGAACTCGACGGGCGCGACGTCGAGCCGGAGACCCGGCACCTCTGGCTCGACGACGGCGACGCGCCCCTGGCGTACCTGCGGATCCTCGCCGACCCGGGCGGCGTGGCGCGGATCGGGCGGGTGGTGGTGGCGCCGGAGGCGCGCGGCGGCGGCCACGCGGGCCGGCTGATGGCCGCGGCGCTGGAGCTGGTCGGCGACCGCCCCTGCGTGCTGGAGGCCCAGTCCCACCTGGTCGGCCTCTACGCCCGTCACGGCTTCGCCGTCGCCGGCCCCGAATACGTCGAGGACGGCATCCCGCACACCCCCATGCGACGCGAAGGCATTGACCAGAGCCGATAGATGTGGGAGCCTCCGGGCAGAGCCGTCGCGGAAGCCACGCAGCGCGCACGGGAGGGGCAACTCCCGCGCCGTCCGGGCGTCGTTCGTCCGACCTCTCCCCCCGGGGGCTCCATGTCCACTCAACTTCGATCATCCCGCCTGGCGTGGCCGCTCGCCGTCGCGGCGACCGCCGTGCTGCTGCTGACCACCGCCCTGGCCAACCCCGCGTCGGCGCACGGCTCCGTGGTGGACCCGGCGTCACGCAACTACGGCTGCTGGCAGCGCTGGGGCAGCGACTTCCAGAATCCCCGGATGGCCACCGAGGACCCGATGTGCTGGCAGGCCTGGCAGGCCAACCCGAACGCCATGTGGAACTGGAACGGCCTGTTCCGCGAGGGCGTCGCCGGCAACCACCAGGCCGCCATCCCCGACGGGCAGCTCTGCTCCGGCGGCCGCACCGAGGGCGGTCGCTACAACGCCCTCGACACGGTCGGCGCCTGGAAGACCGCCCCGGTCTCCAGCAACTTCCGGGTCCGCCTGTACGACCAGGCCAGTCACGGCGCCGACTACATCCGGGTGTACGTGACGAAGCAGGGCTTCGACGCGCTCACCGAGCCGCTGGGCTGGGACGACCTGGAACTGGTCGGCCAGATCGGCAACACCCCGGCGTCGGGGTGGAAGCCGGAGCCCACCGGCGTGTCCATCGAGATCCCGGCGAACGCGCCGGGGCGGACGGGGCGGCACGTCGTCTACACCATCTGGCAGGCCAGCCACCTGGACCAGTCGTACTACCTGTGCAGCGACGTCGACTTCTCCGGCGGGCCGACCACCCCGCCACCGACGACGCCGCCGCCGACCACTCCCCCGCCCACGACCCCGCCGCCCACCACGCCGCCACCGACGACCCCGCCGCCGGCCGGGGCCTGCACGGCCACCTACCGGGTCGTCGGGCAGTGGGGCGGAGGCTTCCAGGGTGAGGTGACGGTGACCGCCGGCGGCGGCGCCGTCAAGGGCTGGTCCGTGACCTGGACCTACGCCGACGGCCAGCAGGTCACGTCGGCGTGGAACGCGACCGTGACCACCAGCGGCACGCGGGTCGTCGCCCGCAACGCGGCCCACAACGGGTCGCTGGCCCCCGGGGCGAGCACCACCTTCGGGTTCCTCGGCTCGTGGTCCGGCACCAACGGCAGCCCGACGCCCACCTGCACGACCGTCGTCTGATCCGCACCGGGACCCCGGCCGGGGCCGCGTCCCACTCCCTCCGGGACGCGACCCCGGCCGGCCCGCGCGTCAGACCAGGCAGTTGACGATGTCGGCGACCGAGCGACGGCGGCCGGTGTAGAACGGGATCTCCTCCCGGACGTGCCGGCGGGCGCCGGAGCCCCGCAGGTCGCGCATCAGGTCGACGATGCGGTGCAGCTCGTCGGCCTCGAACGCCAGCATCCACTCGTAGTCGCCGAGCGCGAACGAGGCGACCGTGTTGGCCCGCACGTCCGGGTAGCCGCGGGCCATCTTGCCGTGCTCGGCGAGCAGCTCGCGTCGCTCGGCGTCCGGCAGCAGGTACCACTCGTAGGAGCGGACGAACGGGTAGACGCAGACGTAGGAGCGCGCCTCCTCGCCGGCCAGGAACGCCGGGATGTGGCTCTTGTTGAACTCCGCCGGCCGGTGCAGGGCCATCTGCGACCAGACCGGCGTGAGCGCCCGGCCCAGCGTGGTGCGACGGAACCGCAGGTACGCGTCCTGGAGGTCGTCGCTGGAGGCGGAGTGCCACCAGATCATCAGGTCGGCGTCGGCGCGCAGCCCCGAGACGTCGTACGTGCCGCGGACCACCACGTCCTTGCCGGCCAGCTCCGCGAAGAGGGCCTCGACCTCGCCGGTGACGTTCTCACGCAGCGACGGCAGCGGGCTGCTGGCCCGGTACACCGACCACATCGTGTAGCGGATGCTGTCGTTGAGTTCCCGCAGCCGGGCCGCGTTGGTCTGCTCGGTCATGTCCCCGATCCTCCCAGTGCTGTGATGATCTCCTCGGCCGCCGTCTCGCCGGAGCGGACGCAGACCGGGATGCCGACCCCGTCGTACCCGGCACCGGCCAGGACCAGCGTCGGGTGGCCCGCCCGCAGCGCCGCCCGCGCGACGGCCACCCGGTCGCCGTGGCCGGGGGTGTACTGCGGCAGCGACCCGCCCCAGCGCTGCACGTGACCGGCGACCGGTGCGGGCAGCGGCACACCGAGCACCGCCGACAGCTCCCGGTGCACGGTGGCGGCCAGGTCCTCGTCGGTGCGCTGCACCTGCCGTTCCTCGCCGTAGCGGCCCACCGAGGCGCGGACCAGCGCCAGCCCGTCGGTGCGGCGCAGGTGGCCCCACTTGGTGGTGAAGAAGGTCGACGCCTTGATCAGCAGGCCCTCGGTGCTCGGCACCAGGAAGCCGGACAGCTCCGGCAGTTCCGGCTCGGGCAGCGCCAGGGTGACCAGCGCGACGCTGGCGTAGTCCAGCCCGCCGACGCCCTCGGCCACCCGCGGCGCCCAGCCGGCGAGCAGCCGGGCCGCCGGGCGGGCCGGCACGGCCAGCACCACGGCGTCGACGTCGACCAGCTCCGCGTCCCGGGTGGAGCCGACGGTCAACCGCCACCCGGGGCCGGCCGGCGTCAGCTCGCGGACCGCCGCGCCCCGCCGGACCGTCGCCCCGCTGGCCGCCGCCGCGGCCTCGACCAGGGTGCTGAGCCCGCCGGCCAGGGTGCCGAAGACCGGCGCCCCGGGCGCGCGGGGGGCCGCCGCCTGCGCGGCGCGCACCGCGCCGACCAGGGTGTGTTCCACCCGGGCGGCCCGGGCCAGCGCCGGCATGGTGGTCACCAGGGACAGGTCGTCGGCCCGGCCGGCGTAGACGCCGCCGAGCATCGGGTCGACCAGCCGGTCGACCACCTCGTCGCCGAACCGGGCGCGCACCAGCGCGCCGACGGAGACGTCGTCGTCCGCGCCGAGCAGCGGTCGGCCGGCGTCGGGGTCGGCGTCCGCCGCCGGCCGCGCGACCGTGGTCACCCGCTCCAGGTCCCCGGGTACGCCCACCAGCGTGCCGCCCGGGATCGGGCGCAACCCCCCGTCGACGACGAGCGCGGCCTGCCCGACGGTGGGGTGCACGATCCGCTCGCCGAGGCCGAGCCGGCGGACCAGGGCCACGGCGGCGGACTCGCCCCCGGCCGGGTCGCGCATCAGGAACGACTCGGCGCCGAACTCCACCGGTGAGCCGGCCAGCTCGCCGGTGCGCAGCTTGCCGCCGAGCCGGCCGGACTGCTCGTACACCGTGATCTCGGTGCCGGCGGGAGCGCGGTCGCGCAACCGGACCGCGGCGGCCAGCCCCGCGATCCCGCCGCCGACCACCGCCACCCGCCACGGCGCCCGCATGCCGCTCAGCCCCGGTCGCCCGACTGGGCGGACAGCTCGTGCACCAGGGCGACCACCCGGGTCAGCACGTCGGGGTCGGTCTCCGGCAGCACCCCGTGCCCCAGGTTGAACACGTGCCCGGGGGCGGCCCGGCCCTGCTCCAGGATCCGCCGGACCTCGGCCTCGACGACCGGCCACGGCGCGAACAGCACGCACGGGTCGAGGTTGCCCTGCACCGCCCGGTCCGGCCCGATCCGCCGGGTCGCCGCGTCCAGCGGCGTACGCCAGTCGACGCCCACCACGTCGGCGCCGGCCTCGCCCATCGCGGCGAGCAGCTCGCCGGTGCCCACCCCGAAGTGGATCCGGGGCACGCCCGCGTCGGCCAGCCCGGCCAGCACGCCCGCCGAGTGCGGCAGCACGAAGCGGCGGTAGTCGGCCTCCGACAGCGCGCCGGCCCACGAGTCGAACAGCTGCACGGCGGAGACCCCGGCGGCCACCTGGACCCGCAGGAACGCCAGCGTCACCTCGGCCAGCCGGCCGCAGAGCGCGTGCCACAGCTCCGGCTGGCCGTACATGAGGGCCTTGGTCTTCGCGTGGGTCCGCGACGGCCCGCCCTCGACCAGGTAGCTGGCCAGGGTGAACGGCGCGCCGGCGAAGCCGATCAGCGGGGTGTCGCCCAGCTCGGCGACGAGCAGCCGCACCGCCTCGTCCACGTAGGAGACGTCGTCGCGGGTGATCGGTCGGATCCGTTCCACGTCGGTCAGGGTGCGTACGGGCTCGGCGACCACCGGGCCGGTGCCGGGCACGATGTCGAGGTCCACCCCGGCGGCGGCGACCGGCACCACGATGTCGCTGAACAGGATCGCGGCGTCCACCCCGTGCCGGCGTACCGGCTGGAGGGTGATCTCGGTGACCAGGTCGGGGCGGCGGCAGGACTCCAGCATCCCCACGTTGGCCCTGATCGCGCGGTACTCCGGTAGCGACCGGCCGGCCTGGCGCATGAACCAGACGGGGGTGTGCGGGCCGGGCTGGCGACGACAGGCCCGGACGAAGGGCGAGTCGGCCGGACCGCCGGGACGGGGGTCTTCGTCTCGGGCGTCGGCGCCCGTCGTCGTGGTGCTCATCGCGGCCATCGTGCCACGCGGGACGCGGAAGGCAGCCGGCACCGCCGCCTTTTGTGACCCGGTCGGCCCGGCGGGGCGCGGGTGCCGAGGGACCCCTGTCCCAGGCGGTAGGGGTCACGGCGTGGGCGGCCTCGGCGCGCCTCTCGGGCGGGCGGGCGGCTTGCGGCATAGGCTGCCGGCATGGCCCCCCCGATCGCGCTCCCGGAGACCTTCGCCCGCGCGGTCACCGGGCTGCGGTCCGCGGCGCCCCGGTCGGAGATCGTGCTGGAGGAGGTCGGCGCCCCCCAGCGGCTCGCGCCGTACGCCTTCGCGCTCTCCGCCACCGTCGGACGCGACGGCGACGAGGTGGCCTCCGGGCGGCTGATCCTGCTGCACGATCCGGCCGGCCACGAGGCGTGGCAGGGCACCCTGCGGCTGGTCACCTACGTGACGGCGGAGCTGGAGGTCGACCTGGCCGCCGATCCGCTGCTGCCGGGGGTGGGCTGGACGTGGCTGACCGACGCCCTGGAGGCGCAGGACGCGCGGCACCGGGCGATCGGCGGCACCATCACGCAGACCCTGTCGACCCGGTTCGGTGACCTGGCCGGCCCGCCGGCGGCCGGCGACATCGAGATCCGCGCCTCCTGGACGCCGGTCGACGACGACCTCGGCCCGCACCTGCTGGCGTGGTGCGCGCTGCTGGCCTCCACCGCCGGGCTTCCCCCGCCCGGGGTGACCGCGCTGCCGGAGCGTCGCCCCGCCGGCGCGGCCTGACCCCGGTTCGGGTCACCTCACAGATACTTCTCGGCCTCGTTGCAGACCTTGTCCATGCCCTGGATGGCCTTGTCGTAGGCCGACTTGTTGCCGTTCGCCGCCGCGGCGAGCGCGGTGGTGAGCTTGTCGAGGCAGCTCGCGATGACCTTCTTCTGCCGGGCCTGCTCGTCCCGGTCGTTGCGGGTGCCCGTGAGGTCCTGCTCGGTGTCGCCGAGCTTGTCCCGGACCGCCTGGAGATCGGTCTTGAGCTTCTCGATCTCCTTGCCGTTCGCCGCGATGGTGCCGTCGCGCTGGCTGACCTCGCTGGCCATCTTCTTCTCGGTCCGGTCCAGCTCGTTCGTGGTCGACACGAACAGGCCGGTCATCACCCCGCCCAGGACGAAGAGCAGCCCGGCCACGACCGCCAGGATCAGCACCTTGTGGCTCTTGCCGGGGCCACTCGGCGCGGGGGCGCCGAAGGGCGGGGCGGAGCCGGGCGGCGTGGACATCGGCTGCCCGAAGGCCGGACCGGAGGCCGGGGGGACCGACATCGGCTGCCCGAAGGCCGGCCCGCCGGAGGCCTGCCCGGCATGCGGCGACGCGCTGCCGGGGCCGTAGCCGGGCGACGCCGGCGGCGCGGACTGCGGGTAACCGGAGGGTCCGGCCGGCGGCGCGGACTGCGGGTAGCCGGCGGACGGGGCCGGCGGCGCGGACTGCGGGTAACCGGCGGACGGGGCCGGGTTGTACTGCTGCGGGGTCGCGGCGTACTGCTGGCCGGCGTCCGGCTGTTCGGGCGAGTACTGGCGCGGGCTGCCGTAGGTGGTGCCGTGCGGGGCGCCGCCCGACGGCGGCTGACCGGGCGCGGCCGGCGGGTACGGCGGGTAGCCCTCCGGCCCGGTCGGTGGCTGGGACATTCGTTCTTCCTCCACGTGTGCTGGTCCGGGCGGCGTGCTCCGCCGGGCCGAGGGGGTGGGTTGGGCGCTGACGGGGTCAGCAGATCTTGAAGCCGTCGCAGGCCACCTTGATGGGTACGGCGAGGCCGATCCCCTCGGCGTCACGGGCCTTGGCCGTGGCGATGCCGACGACCTGCTTGCTGCCGTTGATGACCGGACCGCCGGAGTTGCCGGGATTGATCGGGGCGTCGAACTGGATGACCGGGCCCTCGCCGCCGCCGGCCTGACGGAAGGCGCTCACGACGCCGGTGGTGACGCTGTCCTCCAGGCCGAGCGGCGCGCCGACGACCACGATCTGCTGCCCGGACTTCACGGCGGCGGGCGCGGCGACCAGGCCGGTGAACTTGCCGTTGGTGCGCAGGTGGGCCACGTCGTTCGCCTCGTCGACCCGGACGATGGTCGCCGGGAAGCGCTGGTCGGTGCGCTCCAGGAAGACCTCGCGCTCGCCGGTCTGCCAGAGCGCGTCCACCACGTGGTAGTTGGTGAACAGGTTGGTGCCCCCGCCCGCGGCCGGCTTGCCGATCGCGAACGCGGTGCCGGTGGAGTTGCCGGCCCGGACCCGGAACACGCTGGGCAGCACGGCGCTGGCGACGGCCTCCGGGTTGAACGCGGCGCCGGCCTGCTTCTCCAGTGCCCCCGCCCGGGACTCCAGGCCGTCGAGCCGGGTGCTGTCGGCCGCCTGCCCCGCCGCCACCTTGCTGTCGGTGTCGCCCAGCCGGTTCGAGAGGCGGTTGATCTGGTACGCCTGCACGCCCGTCACCACGGCGAGCAGGCCGGCGAGCACGAGCGCGGCGAAGGTGAGCCCGCGCCCCCTCGTCGCCGGGACGGGGTAGGGCTGGCCCGGCCCGGGACCCTGGGGGTGGCCCGGGGCGGCGACGCCCGACGGCACCGGCCCGGACGCGGGGGGCCAGGCGGGCCCCGGCGGGTTCCCGGGCGGCGACGACGGGCCCGGGGTCGTGGACGGCGCGCCGCCCTGCCGCCAGCCACCGGCGGCGGGCGTGGCGGCCGGGGCGGGCGCGTTGGCCGGGGCCGCGCCCCACTGGCCCGGCTGGGCCGGCGGCGACCAGGCGGGCGAGGGCTGCCCGGGAGCGCCCGGCGGCAGGTACGCGGGGGCGGCCGGCTCGATCCGGGGCGGCAGGGGCCCGGGACGAGCCGTCCCCCGCGGGAACCCGCTGTCGCCCGGTCCCGCCGGGCCCGTGTCCGCCGACCCGTAGCCAGCAGTCATTCGCCTTGCCCTCCCCGTAGACGCCCCGCTCCGTTCCGGGACCTGATGATGCCCTACCCGCGCAACGGCTCGATGGACCGTACCTGCGCCAACGGTCTTTGTCTTCCCCTATGTCCGGCTCCTGCGGGTACGCGTGGCGGTCGTCCCGTCGACACACACCGGACCGGCTTCACCCACCGCGTCGCGTCGCGCACTAGGGTTGTCAGGTGACCGACGAACCACCCCTGCGCCGTCGGCCCGCCGAAAGCCGTACGGGAAACGATGCGCCCCACCCGCCGTCGGCCCGACCGGAGCCGGAGGCCGCGGGGACCGAACCGACCGCCGACGGGCCCGTGCCGCTGACCGCTCCGCGCGAGGGCACACCCCAGCCGGCCGCCACGCCCGACGAGCTTGCCGAGGTCGTGGCCCGCTTCGCGGCGGGCAGCGGCCCTGTCGCCCTGGACGCCGAACGCGCCTCGGGCTACCGCTACAGCCAGCGTGCCTACCTGGTGCAGCTGCGTCGGGCCGGTTCCGGCACGGCGCTGATCGACCCGTTGCCGCTGCCCGACCTGAGCACCCTCGACACGGTGATCGGCGAGGCCGAGTGGGTGCTCCACGCGGCCAGCCAGGACCTGGCCTGCCTGGCCGAGCTGGGGCTGCGCCCGCGCCGGCTGTTCGACACCGAACTGGCCGCCCGGCTGGCCGGATTCGAGCGGGTCGGCCTGGCCGCGCTGACCGAGCAGCTACTCGGGTTCAGCCTGGAGAAGCACCACTCGGCAGCCGACTGGTCGAGCCGCCCGCTGCCGGAGTCCTGGCTGACCTACGCGGCGCTCGACGTGGAGATGCTGGTCGACCTGCGCGACGCGCTCGACGAGGAGCTGACCCGGCAGGGCAAGTCCGCGTGGGCGGCGGAGGAGTTCGCCGCGCTGGTGCGCACCGGGGCCCGCCCGCCACGGGCACGCGCCGAGCCGTGGCGTCGCACGTCCGGCATCCACCGGGTGCGTGGGGCACGGGCGCAGGCCCGCGTCCGTTCCCTCTGGTACGCGCGGGACCAGATCGCCGCCCGGCGCGACGCCGCTCCCGGGCGGGTGCTGCCGGACTCGGCCATCGTCGCGGCGGCGGAGCTGGATCCGAAGGACGAGAAGACCCTGCTCACCCTGCCCGGCTTCGGCGGTCGCTCGGTGCGTCGGCTGGCCCGCACCTGGCTGGCCGCGCTGGACGACGCGCGGCAGTTGCCCGACGACGCGCTGCCGGTCGCCCCGACGGTCGAGGGTCCCCCGCCGCCGCACCGCTGGGCCGAACGGGACCCGGTGGCGGCGGCCCGGCTGGCCCGCTGCCGGGAGGTGGTGGTCCGCGTCGCCGGCGCGCACCAGCTGCCGCCCGAGAACCTGATCGCCCCCGACTCGATCCGCCGGCTGGCCTGGGTGCCCCCGGAGGAGGTCACGGAGGCGACGGTCGCGGAGACCCTCCGGGGCCTCAACGCCCGCGAATGGCAGATCGCCCTCCTCCTCCCCGCTCTCGCCGAGGCCCTCACGGATCCACCCCCCGCCCCCTGACCCTCCCTCCCCCGGCCTTCCCGTTTTCATGCAGTTGTTGTCGCCCAACCCGGTGGGTCGGCACGACAACTTCATGATCAACGAGCCGGCCGATGGCAGGGTGGTGTGGGGTGGGCCACACGGGGGCGGGTGCCGGCGATGGTTACTGGCGAGTAGCATCCGGGGGAACACGCCCGTGCCGGCGACCTTCGTTCCGTCCGTGGTGCCGCCCGTCGGCGCGGCGGCCGAATCGTGGTCGAAGAGGAGGCTCAAGTGCCCCGTGAAGTTCGGGATGTCGTCTTCGTCGACGGCGTCCGTACCCCGTTCGGCAAGGCGGGTGGCATGTACGCCAACACCCGCGCCGACGACCTGGTGATCCGCTGCATCCGCGAGCTGCTGCGCCGTAACCCGCAGCTGCCGCCGGAGCGGGTCGAGGAGGTCGCGATCGCCGCCACCACCCAGATCGGCGACCAGGGCCTGACCATCGGCCGGACCGCCGCCCTGCTGGCGGGCCTGCCCAAGACCGTCCCCGGCTTCGCCATCGACCGCATGTGCGCCGGCGCCATGACCGCGGTGACCACCGTCGCCAGCGGCATCGCCATGGGCGCCTACGACGTCGCCATCGCCGGCGGCGTCGAGCACATGGGCCGCCACCCGATGGGCGAGGGCGTCGACCCCAACCCGCGGATCGTCGCCGAGAAGCTGGTCGACCCGTCCGCGCTGGTCATGGGCGCGACCGCGGAGAACCTGCACGACCGGGTCCCGCACATCACCAAGGAGCGCACCGACGCGTTCGCGCTCGCCTCGCAGCAGAAGACCGCCAAGGCGTACGCCAACGGCAAGCTCCAGGACGACCTGGTGTCGGTGGCGGTCCGCGACGAGGAGAACGCCTGGGGCATGGCCACGGTCGACGAGGCGCCCCGGGACACCTCGCTGGAGAAGCTCGCCACCCTGAAGACCCCGTTCCGCCCGCACGGCAAGGTCACCGCCGGCAACGCGGCCGGCCTGAACGACGGCGCCACCGCCAGCCTGCTCGCCTCCGAGGACGTCGCCCGCGAGCTGGGCCTGCCGGTCGCCATGCGGCTGGTGTCGTTCGGCTTCGTCGGCGTCGAGCCCGAGGTGATGGGCGTCGGCCCGATCCCGTCGACCGAGAAGGCGCTGCGCCTCGCCGGCCTGACCATCGACGACATCGGCCTGTTCGAGCTGAACGAGGCGTTCGCCGTGCAGGTGCTCGCCTTCCTCGACCACTTCGGCATCGCCGACGACGACCCGCGGGTCAACCCGTGGGGCGGCGCGATCGCCATCGGGCACCCGCTCGCGTCCTCGGGCGTGCGGCTGATGACCCAGCTCGCCCGGCAGTTCGCCGAGCACCCCGAGGTCCGCTACGGCGTCACCGCCATGTGCATCGGCATCGGCATGGGCGGCACCGTGATCTGGGAGAACCCCCACTGGGAGGGTGGAGACAAGTGAGCGCGCTCGCCGCTACGAACGAGGTCGTCACCAGGGCGCTCCTGCGCCAGGTGAACGTACCGGGGCTGGACCGGCCGGCCGCCCTCATCACCCTCGACAACGGCTTCGACCACACCAAGCCGAACAGCTTCGGCCCGGGCGGCCTGACCAGCCTGGACGAGGCGATCACCGCCGCCCTGGCCGCGAACCCGGCGTTCGTCGCGGTCACCGGCAAGCCGTACGTCTTCTGCGTGGGCGCGGACATCACCAGCCTCCCGCAGCTCGCCGACCGCGAGCAGGCGCTGGAGATCGGCCGGCTCGGCCACCGGGTCTTCGCCCGGCTCAAGGACAGCGAGATCCCGACCTTCGCCTTCGTCAACGGCGCGGCGATGGGCGGCGGCCTTGAGCTGGCCCTGCACTGCCACTACCGGACGCTCTCCGGCGGCGCGGCGGCGCTGGCGCTGCCCGAGGTCTTCCTCGGCCTGGTCCCCGGCTGGGGCGGCACGCAGCTGCTGCCGAACCTGATCGGCATCCCGGCCGCGACCCAGGTGATCATCCAGAACCCGCTGATGCAGAACAAGATGCTCAAGCCGAAGCAGGCCGCCGAGATGGGCATCGCGGACGTCCTGCTGGAGCCGGCGGACTTCCTGGAGCGATCCCTGGAGTGGGCCGCCGGCGTGGTCCGGGGCGAGGTCACCGTGACCCGGCCCGAGGTCGACAAGGACATGTGGGCGGGCGTGCTCTACTTCGCCCGGCAGACCCTCGACGCGCGGCTGCACGGCGCGGTCCCGGCCGCCTACAAGGCGCTGGACCTGCTGGAGACGGCGAAGGACGCCGACTTCGCCACCGGCACCGCCGCCGAGGACGAGGCCCTCGCGGACCTGGTCTTCTCCGAGGAGCTGCGCAGCGGCCTGTACGCGTTCGACCTGGCGCAGCGGCGGGCCAAGCGGCCGGCCGGCGCGCCGGACAAGGGCCTGGCCCGCCCGGTCACCAAGGTGGGCATCGTCGGTGCCGGCCTGATGGCCAGCCAGCTCGCGCTGCTCTTCGCCCGCCGCCTCCAGGTGCCGGTCGTCATGACCGACCTGGACCAGGCCCGCGTCGACAAGGGCGTCGGCTACGTGCACACCCAGATCGAGAAGGCCGTCAGCAAGGGCCGGATGGACAAGGGCACGGCCGCCAAGCTGTACGGCCTGGTCAGCGGCTCGGTCGACAAGGGCGTCTTCGCGGACGCCGACTTCGTCATCGAGGCCGTCTTCGAGGACCTGGGCGTCAAGAAGCAGGTCTGGGCGGAGCTGGAGAAGATCGTCAAGCCGGAGGCGGTGCTCGCCACCAACACCTCCAGCCTGTCGATCACCGCGATGGCCGAGGAGCTGGAGCACCCCGAGCGGGTGGTCGGCTTCCACTTCTTCAACCCGGTCGCGGTGCTGCCGCTGCTGGAGATCGTCCGGGGCGAGCGCACCGACGACGCCACGCTCGCCACCGCGTTCGCGGTCGGCAAGCAGCTGAAGAAGTCGAGCGTGCTGGTGAAGGACGCCCCGGCGTTCGTGGTCAACCGGCTGCTCACCCGGTTCCTGGGCGCCGTGTTCGCGGCCGTCGACGCCGGCACCCCGCTGGAGGTGGCGAACAGGGCGCTGGACCCGCTGGGCCTGCCGATGCGACCGCTGGCCCTGCTCCAGCTCGTCGGGCCGGCCGTCGCGTACCACGTGGGCGGCACCCTGCACGCCGCGTTCCCGGACCGCTTCGGCGTCAGCGAGAACCTCAAGCGGATCGCCGACTCGGGCCAGCCGATCGTCGTCGACGACCAGATCAACGACGAGGTCGCCAAGCTGCTCGTGGTCGGCGACCAGCCGCTCACCGAGGAGCAGGTACGCCAGAACGCGCTCGACGCGCTGGCGCAGGAGATCCGGCTGATGCTCGACGAGGGCGTCGTCGCCGAGGCGCAGGACATCGACCTGTGCATGATCCTCGGCGCGGGTTGGCCGTTCCACCTGGGTGGCGTCACGCCGTACCTGGACCGGACCGGCACCTCCGAGCGGGTCACCGGCCGCCGGTTCCTGCCGCACGGGGTGGCCAGCCTGCCCGCCTGATCCGCACCACCCCCGCGTTCGCGGTGGTTGCCCCGTCCAGCTTGGATGGTGGTGGCCACCGCGATCGTCGTTGCGGCCGATACGGTCGGGATCGGGACAGCGGTACCGTGCCGTGGCTGGCTACGATCACCCGTTCGCAGACTCGCCTGGAGCTGATCATGTCCCAACCGCCGGTCGATCCCTGGTCCGGGCAGCCGGAGCACGACACGCACTACGACTTCCACCCGCCGCGGCCCGACGGCTACCCGGCGCCGCCCGCCGACGGCTGGACTCCCCCGCCCGGCGGCCAGCACCCGTCCGGCGGGGGGTGGCCCGCCACGCCGCACCCCGGTCCCGCGCCGACCCAGCCGTACTCGGGCCCACCGGCCCAGCCGCACTCGGGCCCACCGGCCCAGCCGTACTCCGGCCCACCGGCCCAGCCGTACTCCGGCCCACCGGCCCAGCCGCACCCCACCCAGCCCTACGGCGGCTACCCCGTCACGCCCCAGGCCGGCGTCCCCACCAGCCCGTACGCGGGCTACGCGCCGCCGGCGCAGGGCGCGGGCCAGCCGGCGAGGCCCCACCAGCTGATGCTGACCCTGGGCCTGGTCGGGCTCCTGGTGCTCTGCCTCGGCGGCGGCGGCATCGCCTACCTCGCCTACGACGGCGATCAGGGCGCCGACCCCCGGCCCACGCCGAGCGCGTCCCCGAGCGCCGCGGCGTCGAGCGCCACCCCGAGCGCCGCCACGTCGTCCGAGGCCGCCCCGTCACCGGAGTCGTCCAGCGACGCCCCGCAGATCCGGGTCGTCACGCCGGAGACGCTCGCGGGCCGCCCGAAGAGCACCGAGCCGACCCTGCGCAAGGCCGCCGACGACATGGTCCGCGAGCTGCGGGCCTCGGTGAACGGCGAGACCGGCGTGGCCGGCGCCTTCTACGGCAGCGCCGACGAGCGGAACATGGTCATGGTGATCGCCGCCGCGTCCTTCGTGCTCAACCCCGAGCGGGAGCTCGACGACGCGATCAAGGGCATCTCCAAGGACCTCGCCGTCACGAAGATGACCACCATCGCCCCGGGACCGCAGGGCGGCCTGGCCAAGTGCGGCGACGGCGAGTCCGCCGGCGTCCCCCTGGGCGTCTGTGCGTGGGCCGACCACGGCAGCGTCGGCATGATCGTGATGTTCTTCTCCTCCGCGGCCGCCTCGGCGGCGGAGTTCGTCGCCATCCGGGGCCAGATCGAGCAGAAGTACTGAGCCGTACGGCAGCGCGGAGGGGCCCGCCCACGACGTGGACGGGCCCCTCGCGTCAGGCCGCCGTGGCGGCCCGCTCGGCGGCGCTGCGCAGCACGCAGAACTCGTTGCCCTCCGGGTCGGCGAGCACCACCCAGCCCGAGCCGTCGGCACGGCGCTGGTCGGCGACCTGGGTCGCACCGATGGCCAGCAGGCGCGCCACCTCCTCGTCCCGGGTCCGGTCGACCGGCTCCAGGTCGAGGTGGAGGCGGTTCTTCACCTGCCTGCCCTCGGGCACCGCCACGAAGAGCACCTCCGGGCCACCCGGGGGCAGCAGCATGGCCTCCGGGTCGCCGGGGAAGTCGTCCGGCTGGCGGGGGCAGTCGAAGACCTGCGCCCAGAAGCCGGCCAGCGCGTACGTGTCACGGCAGTCGATGCTGACGTTGTGGATCCGTGCGCTCACGGGTGTTCCTCCTCGGTGGTCGTACCCGCCCGCTCCGCCGCGCCGCGCAGGACGCAGAACTCGTTGCCCTCCGGGTCGGCGAGCACCACCCAGCCCGTACCGTCGGCGCGCCGGCGGTCGCTCACCGGGACCGCGCCGAGGCCGATCACCCGCTCGACCTCCTGCTCCCGGGTCCGGCCGGTCGGTCGCAGGCAGACGTGCACCCGGTTCTTGACCGTCCTGGCCTCGGAACCCCGCTGGAAGAAGACGTGCGGGGTGGTGTCGTCCGGGGGCAGCAGCACCGCCTCCGGATCGCCCGGGGCGTCGTCGGCGTGCCGGGCGTACCCGAGCACCGCCGACCAGAAGCCGGCGAGGGCGTAGGTGTCGTGGCAGTCGAAACTGATGTTCTGGATCCGTGGATGCACGGGTTCCTCCGCTAGGGATGGAGGCGCCCCGCGTGCGTGAGAGTCAGCCGGCGGGACGGGGCGCGGAAGTCATGACGGTGGACATCGACGCACCCCCCTCCGGTCCTCGTGCTGACGCCATGATCCTTCCACCGGGCCGGCTCCCGCCGCAACCCCCGCAGCGCGAGCCGCACCCCCACGGCGCGAGCCCTAACCCCCCGCGGCGTGAGCCGCACCCCCGCCGGCCCCGTCAGCGACGGGCCGCCGGCTCCTCGGCGGTGATCGCCGGTGCGGCCTCCGCCGCCGGCAGGGTCACCGTGACCTCCAACCCCCCGCCGGCCTGAGCGATCACCTTCACGGTGCCGCCGTGCGCGTCGCAGACCGCCCGGACGATGGAGAGCCCGAGCCCGGAGCCGCGTGCGCCGGTACGCTCCCGGCCGCCGCGCCGGAACGGCTCGAACAGGCCGGGCACGTCGGCCTGGTCCACCTCGAAGCCGGTGTTGCCCACCACCAGCCACGACCGGCACCCGTCCGACCCCGTACGCACCCAGAGCCGGCCGTGCAGATGGTTGTAGCGGATCGCGTTCTCGATCAGGTTGCCCGCCAGCCGGTCGAGCAGCCCGGGATCGCCGACGACGGGCGCGGACTCCAGCGAGGTCTGCACCCGCAGCTTGATCCGCTCCACCTCCCGGCGTACCGCCGACAGGGCGTTGGCGGTGCCCGCGGCGAGGTCGCACTCGGTGCGCCGGCCCAGCCGGCGGCCCGCCTGGGCCTCGCTGCGGGCGAGCACCAGCAGGGCGTCGACGAGCCCGTTGGCCCGCTCGGAGGCGTCCCGGACCACCATGGCCATCCGGCGGTACTCGGCCGCGTCCGCCTCGTCGTCGCTGAGCGTCACGTCGATCTCGGTGCGCATCACCGCGAGCGGGGTCCGCAGCTCGTGCGAGGCGTTCGCCACGAACCGCTTCTGCGCCTCGAACGCGGCGGCTATGCGGTCCAGCATCTCGTCGAAGGTCGCCGCCAGCTCCGCGACCTCGTCGTCGGCGCCCGAGTAGCCGATGCGCTGGTCCAGCGTCGTCTCGCCGAGCCGGCGGGCGGTGGCGGTGACCTGGTGCAGCGGGCGCAGCGCCCGCCCGGCGACCGCGTACGCGCCGGCCACCCCGACGACGCTGATCGCCAGCAGCGCCACCAGCCCCTTGACCAGCAGCTCCCCGCTGGCGGCGTCGACCAGCTGACGCTGCCACTGTGCGGCGTCCAGCGACCGGCCGTCGGCCAGCACCACCGTGGTGCCGGGCAGCAGCTCGTCGGTCGGTCGCAGCGCGTCGCGGACCAGCAGCCAGGCCAGCAGCACCAGGATCGCGCCCGCGCCGACCAGCAGCACCCCGTTGAGCAGGGTCAACCGCAGCCGTAGCGTGGGCCGCAGCCGGGTCCGCCGACTCGCGGCGTCGGCCCTCGTCCGCGACCGCCCGGCCTTCAGCACCGGCTCACTCCTCGCGCTCACTTTGCCACCTTCGTTCGCGACTGCGGGGCTCGCAAGACCGGCTCACTCCTCGCGCTCACAAGCCCACCTTCGTTCGCGACTGCGGGGCTCGCAGGACCGGCTCACTCCTCGCGCTCATGCCGACGGCTCCGCCGTGCGGTAGCCCGCGCCGACCACCGTCTCGATCAGCGGCGGGTCGCCGAGCTTCTTGCGCAGCGTCATCACGGTGACCCGGACGATCGTCGTGAACGGGTCCGTGTTGGCGTCCCAGACCCGTTCCAGCAGCTCCTCGCTGGAGACCACCGCGCCGCGCGCCTTGAGCAGCTCGCAGAGCACGCCGAACTCCTTGTTGGTCAGGTCGACCGGCTGCCCGCCCCGGGTGGCCACCCGGCGGGCCGGGTCGAGGACCAGGTCGGCGAGTTCGAGCACCGGCGGCGCGGCCGGGGTGGCCCGGCGGCCGAGGGCCTGCACCCGGGCCACCAGCTCGTCGAAGGCGAACGGCTTCGGCAGGTAGTCGTCGGCCCCGAGCTGCAACCCCTCCACCCGGTCGGCGACGGTGCCGCTGGCCGTCAGCATCAGCACCCGGGTCAGGGTGCCGGAGGCGGCCAGCTCCGCGCAGATCTGGTCGCCGTGCACGCCGGGCAGGTCCCGGTCCAGCACCACCACGTCGTACCGGGTGACGAACGCCATCTCGTGGCCGCTGTCGCCGTCGTAGGCGACGTCCACCGCCATGCCCCGCTTACGCAGCCCCCGCGCGATCGCGTCGGCGAGGTTGCGCTCGTCCTCGACCACCAGTACCCGCATCCCGGCCTCCTCGCGCCCCTGACCACTGACAACCTAGTGGCGGTAGCCAAACCCGGCCGCACCCGCCGTCCCCGGCCGACCCCGTTGCAGAAAACCTTCGTCGTACGCGATGCTCTCGGCACCAAGCTTCGTGCGACGGACGGGGAGACGCATGACCGACGCGGCGCCGACGATCCGGCGGGACGTCACCTACCGGGGCTTCCGCCTCCCCGACGACGCCGGGCTGGGCGACCTGTCCGGGCTGCGCGCGGGCGGGCGCGGCCTCGAACTGGCCGACCCGGCCGACCGGCTCGAGCACACCGACGCCGACGGCCGCACCCGCCGGTACGCGGCCGGCAGCTGGACGTCCCCGCCGGTGCCGGTCGGCTTCGCCGTACGCGACGTGGTGCCCTCGTGGACCGGCGAGACCCCCGGCGACTGCTGGCTGCGCGTGGAGCTGCGCGGCTGGCACGACGACGCCCCGGCCACCGGGTGGTACGTCCTCGCCGACTGGGCGGCCGACGACCACGCGATCCGCCGGACGACCGTGCCGGGGCAGCGCGACGCCGACGCCCGGGTGGACACCGACACCCTGCTGGTGACGGACGCGACGGTCACCGGCTGGCAGGTGCGGGTGACCCTGCTCCGACCGGAGGACGCCGACGCGACCCCGGTGCTGCGCGCGGTCGGGGCGGTCGCCGCCGGCCCCCGCCCGGCGGCGACGACCGGACCGTCCCGCCTGGCCGGGGAGGACGCCCCACCCACGGGCTGGGGCACCGTGCTGGACGTGCCGCGCTACTCGCAGCGGCTGCACGCCGGCAGCCACCCGCAGTGGGGCGGCGGCGGAGACTCCTGGTGCAGCCCCACCTGCACCTCGATGGTGCTGGCCTTCTGGGGTGCCGCCCCGGCCCCGACCCGGTACGCGTGGGTGGCCCCGGCCGGCCCCCGCCCGGTGGTGGTGCACGCCGCGCGGCACTGCTACGACCACGCCTACGCCGGGGCCGGCAACTGGGCGTTCAACACCGCGTACGCGGGCCTGCACGGCGTGGACGCCTTCGTCACCCGGCTGCGCTCGCTGACCGAGGCGGAGGCGTTCGTGGCCGCCGGCATCCCGCTGATCGTCTCCGCCGCGTTCACCGCCGGCCAGGTGCCCGGGCTGGACTACGACACCGCCGGGCACCTGATGGTGCTGGTGGGCTTCACCGACACGGGTGCTCCGGTGCTCAACGACCCGTACGCGCCGGACGACGACGCGGTGCGCCGGATCGTCGACCGGGACCGCTTCGAGGCCGCCTGGCAGGGCGGCAGCGGCGGGGTGGCGTACGTGCTCCGGCCGCCCGGCGTGCCGCTGCCCCCGGCACCGGAGCAGCCCAACTGGTGACCACGCCGGTGCTCGCCGCGCGGCGGGCTCAGCCGGGATAGCGCCAGACGCCCAGCTCGCCGGTGCGCAGCCGGCACACCACCGTGTCGGCCCGGCTGCGGCAGTTGCCGGAGGCCTCCCGGAGCACGTCCAGCACCCCGGCCCGACCGGCAACGACGTCCAGCTCGGCCACCACCAGCCCGCCGCCGGCGACGGCCGGCCGCACGGTCAGGAGCCGCTCGTCGGGATACCAGGGCAGCAGCTGCCAGCTGCCCAGGTCGGCCACCTGCCGGCCGGTCGCCGCGTCGAGCACGCCCAACCGGTCGCCGAGGGGCCCGGGCGCGACCGCCAGGAGCCGGTCGCCCCGGGTCGCCAGCACCCCGAACCACCGCTCGCCGGTCCACCGCTGCGCGCCGGTCGCCGGGTCGAGCGCGACGAACCTGTTCCCGCCGGGCGCGCACAGCAGCTCGCCGCACTCGTTGACGTGCTCCACCATGGGCACGCGCGCCTCCCAGCGCCGCCGCAGCCCGTCCAGCCCGTAGGCGGTCACCACGCCCTGCGGCGGCCGGACGACCAGCAGCAGGTCGTGCGCCACCACCACGTGCCCGGACGCCTCGCCGAGGCCCAGGTCCGCCGCGTGCACCAGCGCGCCGGAGCGGGGGTCGCGCACCTCGACACGGCCCGTGGCGGGGGCCAGCACGATCCGCTCGACGCGCCCGTCGCGCAGGGCGTACGTCGCGGCCTCGGGCGGCGTCGGCACCGACCACAGCGCCCGGCCGGAGGCCGGATCCACCGACCGTACGGTGCCGCCGTGCGGCCCGCCGGTCTGCATCAGCAGGATCCCGGTCGGGTCGGACCAGGGATGGCCGGGCTGCCGCCAGCGTTCGCGGCCGGTCCCGTCGTCGAGGGCCACCGTCTGCCCGTCGTCCTGGTCCCCGGTGATGGAGAACAGCACCGTCCCCGGCCCCGTCTGGACGTGCCAGAACCGGCCGGCCGCCACGAGCCGGGTACGCCAGAGCGGATCGGGCGGGCCGGCGTCCGCCGGCGCCCGTGCGGGCAGGGCGTACGCGCGCACCTCGACGGTCCCCTCGGGCTCCCCCTCGGCCGGTTCGACGACGTAGAGCCGGTCGCCGTGCGGGAACGCCTCCGCCCCGAGGCGGGCCGGAACGACGAGTGCGACCCGTGCCGACACCGGCGCGGCCGCCGCCACGGTGGCCAGGAGGAACGCGAGCGCCAGCGCGATCCGCAGCGGCCTGCCGACGGCGCGGGGCGGGCGGGGCGCCGGCGCCTCCCGCTCCGGCTCGTCGCGCACCTCGCCGAGGTCGATGAGCGTCACGTGCCGTCCTCCCCGTCACACCCGGCCTCCGGCGGGCCGGCAAATCGGCCGTGGGGGCACCGGCTGAGGCAAAAGCGACGCCGGCGCGCCTGTACGATGGCGCGTCGTGGCTGTGCCGGTGGTAGACCCCTCGCTGAACTCCGTCTCCGAGCCCGTCGCGGCCGAGCCGACGCGCCGGCTGCGGCGTCGGCCCTCCCGCGCCGACGTACTGGCCATCGGAGCCTATGTCCTGCTCGGCGTTCTCGTGTGCCTGAACTACTGGGCGGACGTGCACAACCGGGTGTCGTCGCACCTGCCCACCGACCACAGCTGGTTCGAGTGGCTCTTCTCGCACGGCGCGTACTCGGTGCGGCACCTGGAGAACCCGCTGTTCACCGAGCGGCAGAACGCCCCGGACGGGGTGAACATGATGGCGAACACCTCGCTGCTCGGGGTGACGCTGCCGCTGGCGCCGCTGACCATGCTCCTCGGCCCGCAGGTCATGTACGCGCTCTACCTGGGCGGCGCGCTGGCCGCGACCGCCGGCACGTCGTACTGGATGCTGTCGCGGCACCTGGTGCGCTCCCGCGCGGCGGCCTTCGTCGGCGGCGCGTTCCTCGGCTTCGCGCCGGGCATCGTGCACCACGCCAACGGCCAGCCCAACTTCGTGTCGAACTTCCTGCTGCCGCTGATCGTGGTGCGGGTGCTCCGGCTCGGCGAGCCCGGCCGGTGGCGGCGCAACGGCATCGTGCTCGGCCTGCTGGTGGCGTACCAGATCTTCATCAACGAGGAGATGCTGCTGCTCACCGCGCTGGCCTGCCTGGTCGTCGTGCTCGCGTACGCGATCATGCGCCCGGCGCGGACGCGGGCGGTGGCCGGCACCTTCGCCGCCGCGCTCGGCGTCGGCGGCGGGTTGGCGCTGCTGCTGACGGCCTACCCGATCTGGTTCCAGTTCAACGGCCCGCAGTCCTACCGGGGCTTGCAGGGCGGGGTGTTCCACAGCTGGGGCGAGGACCTGGCCGCCTTCGTCACCTTCGCACGGGACACCGTGGCGGGCGACGAGGCCGTGGAGAAGACCATCGGGCTCACCGAGCAGAACACCTGGTTCGGCTGGCCGCTGGTGCTGCTGTCGGTGGTCGCCCTGGCGCTGCTGGTCCGCCGCTCCCTCGCCGCCCGGATCCTCGCCGTGCTGGTGGTGGTGTTCACGGTGGCCTCGATCGGTCCGAAGGTGCGGATCAACGGGGTGGAGACGGATACGGACGGTCCCTGGGCCTACATCTCCGACGACCTGCCGCTGGTCGAGATGATGATGCCGACCCGGCTGGCCCTGGTGGTGGCGGCGGCGCTCGGCGTGCTGCTCGCCCTGGCCTGGGACACCGTCGCCCGCAGCGGCCGCCCGTCGGTGCCGGCCCCCCGCGCCGGCACCGACGACAGCGCGGCCGGTGCCGACGCCGCCGGGCCGCGACGGCGCTGGCTGCGCCCGGTCGGGTACGCGGCCGTCGCGCTCGCCGTGCTGCCGCTGTTCCCGCGCCCGCTGCCGGCGCAGCCCGTCGAGCCGCCGCCGCACTTCATCACCGCCGGCGGCTGGCGCCCGTACGTGCCGGACGGCCGGACGCTGGTGCCGGTGCCGATCCCGAGCAACGTGCACGGCCTGCCCACGCTGCGCTGGAGCGCTCTGACGCAGCACGCGTTCCCGATCCCGGGCGGCTACTTCATCGGGCCGAACGAGCGGGGCGAGGGTGTCTTCGGCGCGCCGAACCGGCCGACCAGCACCCTGATCTACTCCACGATGGACAAGAACGCGGTGCCCGCGCTCACCGAGGAGAACCGCCGCCAGGCGGTCGAGGACCTGCGCTTCTGGCGGGCCTCCGTGGTCGTGCTCGGCGCGCATCCGCGCGAGGCGGCCCTGCGAGAGCTGATGACGGCGCTGATCGGCCCGCCCCAGCGCGTCGACGACGTCTGGCTCTGGGACGTCCGGCCGCTGGTGGGCTGACGGCTCAGCCGACCAGGGGGCGGACGTCCCAGACGTGGGCGCCGGCCACCTCGCGGCCGGGGCCGAGGAGCGCGTCGACCGTACGCCGGACCGGGTCGCCGTGGTGCAGGCCGCCCTGGACCACCAGGGCGGCGCGCCAGTGGCGCAGGTCCTCGACCGCCTGGCGACGGTGCTCGTCGGTGACCACCGGCACCTCGCCGGTCTCGGCGACCCGGCGCAGCAGCGCGGCGGTGGGGCGGTCCGGGGCGCCCCACCGCGCGGTCGGATCGTCGGCGGCCCGGGGGCCGATGAAGTAGCCGCCCGGAGCCGGGAAGGCCAGTCCGGTGCGGGCCGACCAGAGCATCGCCGGGCTGACCCCGGCGCCGGTCACCGGCGGCACCGGGACCAGGGTCCGGCCCGGCGGCACGTGGGCCCGCCAGCCGCCCTCGGCCACGAACGCCGGCACGGGCCAGGCCGGCACGGTCCGGATCGGGGTGGGGATCAGCGGCAGCAGCGCGGCGGCCACCGCCCCGCCCCAGAGCAGCCGCACCGGCACGGCACCCACCCGGGCCTCGGCCCCGGCCTCGGGGCGCAGTCGGCCCGCCCCGGCCTCGGGGCGCAGCCGGTCCAGGGAGAGGGCGAGCAGGATGCCCAGCACCGGGACGCAGACCAGCGGGAAGCGCGCCGGCACCGCGTGGTCGAGCAGCGGCAGCTCGGCGACCAGCCGGTACGGCCCGGGAATGCCGGTGGAGGTGCCGTCCAGGCGGACCTGCTCGCCCAGCGAGAGCAGCGCGAAGAGCAGCCCGCAGGCGGCCAACGCGCGCACCAGCGGCCGGCGCCACAGCCAGATCACGATCACCACGGCGAGCACCAGCAGCCCGGGGCCGAAGAAGGAGTTCTCCTCGGTGGGGTTCGGCGCGAGCAGGCCGGGCAGATGGTCGTCACCGAGCACCGTCTGCCGTGCCGAGGCGGTGAAGGACGCGGCGTCGAGCTGGTAGCCGTACGCGTGGAAGGGCATCCCCCGGTAGTGGCCGGGGCCGAAGAACTGGAACCACAGCGGGTACGCCAGCAGCGGCAGCGCGACCGTCACCCCGATCGCGAGCCGGCCCAGCAGCGCGGGTACCAGCCGGCGTGCCGTCGCCCGGTCGGCCGCCGCGTACGCCAACGTGAACGTGCCGGCGGCGAGGACCAGGAAGAACGCCACCTCCTCGCCGAGGAAGACCTGGTACGCCACCAGCAGCCCGAGCAGCGTGCCGTGCCGCCGCAGCCGGCGCGGGTCGGGGTGGAACACCAGCGCCAGGATCACCGGCACGAGGAACTGCGCCGCCATGTGCAGGTGCGCCCCGGCCTGCGCGACCATGCCGGGGGCGAAGCCGCAGAAGAGCCCGCCGACGGCCGCCGCGGCCCGGGAGTCGACCAGCCGGTGGCGCAGCAGCGCGTACCAGGCGGTCGCGGTGCCGGCGAGGCAGCAGACCACGGCCACCAGGAACGCGACCTGCGAGCCGAAGAGCAGGGTGACCGGCGTCAGCGGCACCCCCAGACCCAGCACGGAGGTGTTGGCCATCAGGTTCACCCCGTCCGGGGCGTTCAGCTCCGCGCTGTACAGCGGGTTCTCCAGGCGGGTCACCGCCCGGGCCGCGCGGGCCAGCATCCACTCGAAGAGGATCTGGTCGCCGGCCTGGTGGAACAGCCGCCCGGGGCGGCCCCACTGGCCGACGGTCAGCAGCACCGCCAGGGCGAGGTAGCCGGCGACGACCAGCGCGTCCGGCGCGCGTACCGGCAGCCGGCGGGACCGCCGGGCGGGTGTCGCCTCGGCGGTGCCGGTCGCCGCCGGGGCGGCCATCAGGCCGGTCGGTCCGTCAGCGCCCGGACGTCCCAGACCCAGACGTCCAGCTCCCGCCGGCCAGGGCCGACCAGTTGCTCGACGGTGCGCCGCAGCTGCTCGGAGTGGTGCTGGCCGACCGGGAGCACGAGGATGGCCGCCCGCCAGTGCCGCAGCTCGTCGAGGGAGCGGCGGCGCTGCCGGTCGTCCAGCTTCGGGATGCGGCCGGTCGAGGCGACCTCCTCCAGCAGCTGCCCGACGCCGCTGGGCCGGCCGCCGAAGCGGCCGGGGTCGCCGGTGTTGCCGTTGCGCGGCGCCAGGAAGTAGCCGCCGGGGATCTTGAAGTCGAGGTTGGTGGAGGCGGCCCAGCGCATGCCGTGGGTGTGGCCCATGTTCGGCACCGGGATCGGCACCAGGGTCTGGTCCGCACCGACGTAGCCGCGCCACCGGTCGGCGGTGATGAAGTCCGGCACCGGCGGGCGGGAGGTCACCTTCAGCGGCATCGGCGCGATCGGCAGCAGCGCGAGGACGAGGCCGGCCACGGTGAGCGTACGCAGCGTCCGCCGCTCCAGCGGCAGCGCCCGGGAGCGCTCGACGGCCAGCGCCAGCAGGATGCCCACCACCACGCTGGTGATCAGGCCGAAGCGGGTGGGCACCACCGCGTCGAGCAGCGGCAGCCGGACCAGCCACTCCCAGGGCCCGGTGAACAGCTCCCGGTGCCACCAGGACACCCGCTCGCCGAGGGAGAGCACCGCGAAGAACGCCCCGGTCGCGGCGAGCGCCCGCACGAGCATCTCCCGGCGCAGCCAGGCCACGATGCCCACGGCGATCAGGGCGAGGCTCCAGCCGAAGAAGGCGTTCTCCTCGGAGTAGTTCGGCGCGAGGTTGACGTTGGCGCGTTCGTCGCCACCGATCGTCGGCGAGCCGGGGGCGAAGAAGGCCGCGATGTCGTTGCCGTAGTCGCGGACCGCGTCGCTCAGGCCGTGGTACGCCATCGGCCCCGCGAACTGGACGTAGAGCGGGTACGCCAGCAGCGACCCGGCGAGCACGGTGCAGATCGCGAGGGCCTTGGCCAGGGGCCGCCAGGCCGTCGACCAGAGCGCGGGCCGCTGGGCGAGCACGGCGAGCAGGAAGACCCCGCAGGCGAGCGCCGTGAAGAGCAGGATCTCCTCGTTGATGAACGCCTGGGCGGTGACCATCAGGGCCAGCAGCACGCCGTCGCGCCACGGTCGCGCCGACCGGGTGATGACCAGCACCCGCCAGACGATGAACGGCAGCAGGAACTGCGAGATGATGTTGGGGTGCCAGTTGGCGTGCGACAGCATCGCCGGCGAGAACCCGCAGAACCAGCCGCCGACGGCCGCCGCCAGCGGGCTGCGCACGACGTGCCGGGAGAGCACGAAGTACCAGGCCGAGGCGGTGCCGGCGAGCGCGAGCGTGACCAGCACCACGAAGGTCACGGCCGGCCCGAAGAGCAGCGTCACCGGCACCATCGGGATGCCCAGCGCGAGGATGGCCGTGTTGGCCATCAGGTTGACCCCGTCGGGGTAGTTGAACTGCTCGGTGAAGAACGGGAACTCGCCGTGCAGCACGACGCGTACCGAGTGGGCGAGGAAGAACTGCACCTGGGCGGGGTCGCTGCTGTAGAGCGAGGCCACCCGGCCGGCCGGGTCCACCCAGATCTGGCTGGTCACCCACACCGCGGCGAGCAGGAACAGGCCGAAGACCGTGAGGTCCTGCCGCCGCCGGCCCCACCGTCGGGGCCGGGCCGCGGCGTCCGCCCCGCCGGAGGGGGTGGCGGCGTCGGTCGTCGCGGCGGCCACGCCGGGACCGGCGTCGCGGGCGGCCCCGTCCGGCGTACGGTCACCGGGGTCGACGGGCGGCGCCACGGGTTCGGACGCGGGGGCCTCGGCGGCGTCGGATTCCGACCAGGATTCGGCGCGGGTCTCGGCAGGCGTCACAGTCGGCGGAGTCTACCCGAGCGGGACATTCACCCTGAAACCACGGCACTGTCCTCTGTGGTTCGTGTCGGGCAGGGGCCCCGACCTGGGCGCGGGCGGCCGGCGAGGTGGCGCGTCCCGGTGATCCGACATCTCGTACTATGGCGCTTTCCGTTGAACGACGGCTGAGGCGATCGAGGGGGCGTACAGGTGGCTCCAGTCCGCCGGCGCGGCATCACGGCCACCGCACTGCTGACCCTGCTGCTCACCGCGACGGCCTGCGGGCCGGTGGCCGACCGGCAGCCGGGCGACCTGCGGGCCGGCTACGACAGCCTGGACGGCGACCTCACGGTCTGGCCGCCTCGCGGCACGCTCGCGGGCGACGACGCCGTCCGGTCGGCCGTGACCGGGGCGGTGCGCGACTGGCGGTCACCGGCCGACGACCGGGTGCACCTGCCCACGTCCGGGATCCTCTGGTCCGGCGAGGTCGACGGCGCGCCGCTGGCGCTGGTGGCCGCCGACGTGCCCGGCGAGAGCGCCTCCTGGCTGCTCCAGGTCACCGCCGAGGGCGGCCGGTACGCGGTCACCCGCGCCGCCGAGTACACGGACCCCGGCTACCTCGTCTACTCCGACGTGCTGCCCGTGCACACCTCCGACGGGCGGCGCTACCTCACGTCGGGCCGGGTGCAGCGGCTGCTCGGGCCGGACGGACGCGCCCTGCGCGACACCGACGGCCTCACCGAGCCGGTGGACGTGCCGGCCTGCCGGGCGGTGCCGGTGACCGCCACGCTCAAGGCCACCCGGGCGCTGCCCCGGGGCCGGGCCGCCGACCGGCTGCTGGACCTCGGCACCGGCACCACCGACCCGCGCTACCCGCTCGTACGCGACGAGAGCGGCTCCGGCAAGCGGGCCCTCACCGGCCTGGACACCTGCGTGCTCGCCGGCGAGGATGGCCCGTTCGGCAGCGTCCCCCGGCGCATCGGCGACCGGGACGCGCCGCGCTCGGTGCCGTCGTCGTGGCCGATGACCAAGCTGACCGTACGCACCCTGGGCGAGGTCGCCCTCGGCGGCGGCGAGCCGGCGGAGCTGGAGCAGCTGACCTGGGAGACGGCCGACGGCACGATGACCGCCGTGGTCTACCGGCCCGCCGACGGGGGCGCCGCGGTGGTCTCCCCCGCCGACCGGTCCCACCCGTTGCAGACGTACAAGCTGCCGGTGCCGGGTCAGCCGCTGGCCGTGCTGAGCTGGCGGCCGACCGCCGACAGCTCGCTGGCGACGCCGCCGGACACGCTGCGGCTGGTGGACCGGCCGGGGCTGGTCGTGGTGCCGATGCCGACCCGCTCGGAGACGTTCAGCCTCGCCGAGGCGGAGAAGACGCACTACCGCTCCCTCGGCGGTCGCTGACCCGGCACGCGAAACGCCGACGGCGGGCGTCCCGGGCGACCGGGGCGCCCGCCGTCGGCGGTCGGGGGCTCAGTTCGGCGCGGTCGCGTCGTCGGCGGTGATCACCGGCTCGACCGGCTCGACCGGCTCGACGTCCAGCCGGGAGATCCAGCCGGTGACGTCGCGGGCCACGTCCTGCGCGGTCAGGCCGAGGTCGGCGAGGATCTGGGCGCGGGTGCCGTGCGGGTGCCAGTCGGCCGGTACGCCCAGGTCCTTCAGCGGCACCCGGACGTCGGCGTCCCGCATCGCCTGGGCGAGGGCGTCGCCGACGCCACCGACGCGGACGCCGTCCTCGACGGTGACCACGAGCCGGTGCCCGGCGGCCAGCTCGACCAGCTCGGCCGGCACCGGGCGCACCCAGCGCGGGTCGACCACGGTGACCCCGAAGCCCTGCCCGGCGACCCGGGTGGCGACCTCCATGCCGAGGTGCCCGAACGAGCCGACCGCGACCAGCAGCACGTCCTTGCGCGCCGACTCGGCCAGCACGTCGACGGTGCCGACGCGGCGCACGGCCGGCAGGTCGGCGGCGACGGTGCCGGTCGGGAAGCGGACGATGGTCGGGCCGTCGTCGACGGCCACCGCCTCGCGCAACTCCTCGCGCAGGGTGGCGGCGTCGCGGGGCGCGGCGATCCGCAGGCCCGGCACGACCCCGAAGACGGACATGTCCCACATGCCGTAGTGGCTGGGCCCGTCCGGGCCGGTGATGCCCGCCCGGTCCAGCACGAACGTCACCGGCAGCCGGTGCATGGCCACGTCCAGCAGGACCTGGTCGAAGGCGCGGTTGAGGAACGTCGCGTAGACCGCCACCACGGGGTGCAGCCCGCCGAGCGCCAGGCCGGCGGCCGAGGTGGCCGCGTGCTGCTCGGCGATGCCCACGTCGTAGACCCGGTCGGGGTGCTTGCGGGCCAGCTTGGCGATGCCGGTCGGCTCGGCCATCGCCGCGGTGATGCCCACCACGTCGGGCCGCTCGTCGGCGATCGCGACCAGCTCGTCGGCGAAGACGTGGGTCCACTTCACCGAGGGGGCGGCGACCAGCTTGCCGGTCTCGATGTCGAAGGCGCTGCCCGGGCCGTGCAGGCAGTCGGCCTCGTCCTCCTCGGCCGGGCGGTAGCCGTAGCCCTTGCGGGTGACGGCGTGCACGATCACCGGGCCGCCGAAGTTCTTCGCCGCGCGCAGCGCCGACTCGACCGCGGCCACGTCGTGCCCGTCGACCGGGCCGACGTACTTGATGCCGAGGTCCTCGAACATGGCCTGCGGGGCGACGGCGTCCTTGATGCCCCGCTTGACCGCGTGCAGCACCTCGTACATCGGCCGGCCGACCAGCGGCGTCGAGCCGAGCGCCTCCTTGACGGTGTCGAGGACCTTCTCGTAGCCGGGGTTGAGCCGCAGCGAGGAGAGGTGGTCGGCGAGGCCGCCGATGGTCGGCGCGTAGGACCGGCCGTTGTCGTTGACCACGATCACCAGCGGGTTGCGGGCGGTGGCGATGTTGTTGAGCGCCTCCCAGCACATGCCGCCGGTGAGCGCGCCGTCGCCCACCACGGCGACCACGCTGCGCTGCTCGCCCCGCAGGGCGTACGCCTTGGCCAGGCCGTCGGCGTAGGACAGGGCGGTGGAGGCGTGCGAGTTCTCGATGAGGTCGTGCTCGCTCTCGGCCTGGCTCGGGTAGCCGGAGAGGCCGCCGCGCTGGCGCAGCCGGTCGAAGCCGGTCTGCCGGCCGGTGAGGATCTTGTGCACGTACGCCTGGTGGCCGGTGTCGAACAGGAGCCGGTCGCGCGGGGAGTCGAAGACCCGGTGCATGGCCAGGGTGAGCTCCACCACGCCCAGGTTGGGACCGACGTGCCCGCCGGTGCGCGAGACCTTGGCGATCAGGAAGTCCCGGATCTCGGCGGCGAGGACGTCCAACTCCTCGGCGGACATCCGCTTGACGTCCTGCGGACCCCGGACGGTGGCCAGCAGCCCGGTGTGGTGGACCGTGCCCTCTTCAACGCTCATGACGCAAGAGTCTATCGGCCGTCCGGTACTCCGCAGCCTGGCCCGGACGCCCGCCCACCCGCCGGGGGCGCTGAGCGCCAGGTCAGGTGCCGGATGGATCGCGGGCGCCAGGGACGGTCAGGTCACGATCCGCAGCCGCCGGGGCGCCGCCGCGGACGGGACGCCCCGGTACGCCGGGCCGGAGGGGGTCCAGGAGCCCAGCACGCTGGCCCGGGTGGCGCCGGTCACCGAGGGCAGCGCGCCGGGCAGCCCGTGCCAGGAGAGCCAGCCCAGCAGCGCGAACGCGTACGCCTCCTTGGCCTGCGCGGGCACCCCCAGCTCGTCGGTGGTGCGCAGCCGCCAGCGACCCGCCCCGAGGGCGGCCAGCCGGGCGGTCAGCGTCGGGTTGCGCACGCCGCCGCCGGCCGCGACCACCTCCGCCACGCCGTGCCGGTCGCACTCGGCGGCCACCACCCGGGCGGTCAGCTCGGTCAGGGTGGCGAGCACGTCGTCGGCCGGCACCGCCTCGCCGAGGGCGGCCAGCCCCGCGTCCAGGTAGTCGGCGTGGAACAGCTCCTTGCCGGTCGACTTGGGCGGCGGCGCCGCGTAGTACGGCTCGGTGAGCAGCAGCTCCAGCAGGCCGGGGTGCACCCGACCGGCCGCCGCGCGGACGCCGTCGAGGTCGCAGGGGCGGTCGAGGAACCGCCGCGCCGCCGCGTCGAGCAGCGCGTTGGCGGGCCCGACGTCGTACCCGAGCACCGGCGCGCCCGGCGCGAGGACCGTGAGGTTGGCGATGCCACCCAGGTTGAGCGCGGCGCGCGGGGCCGCGCCGTCGACCGGGTCGAGCAGCAGCGCGTCGAAGGCCGGGACCAGGGGCGCGCCCTGCCCGCCGGCCGCGACGTCCGCCGAGCGCAGGTCGCTGAGCACGGGTACGCCGACCCGGGCGGCCACCCGGGCCACCGCGCCCAGTTGCAGGGTGCCCCGGGCGCGCCCGCCGTCGACCCAGTGGAAGACCGTCTGCCCGGGCGAGACCACCGCGTCGACCGCGCCGCCGGCCAGCTCGACGCCGAGGGCCGCCGCCTCGGCGAAGACCTCGCCGAGGCGGTTGTCCAGCCGACAGACCGCCTCGATCGTGGTGCTCCCGGGCGGCAGCAGCGCCCCGATGCCGGCGCGCAGCCCGTCGTCGTAGTCCAGGCCGCGATGGCCCAGCGGGCGCAGCAGCAGCGTGTCGCCGTCGAGGGTGAACTCGGCGGCGGCCACGTCCACCCCGTCGTAGGAGGTCCCCGACATCAGCCCGACGATCTTCATCGCGTCAGGCTAGCGGGCGGCTCCGTCGGGCGGCAGGAGCAGACCGACCAGCTCGACGTGCTGGGTCATCGGGAACAGGTCGAAGCCGCGCAGCGCGGCCAGCCGCCAGCCCAGCCCGGCGAAGGTGCGCACGTCGCGGGCGAAGGCGGCCGGGTCGCAGGCCACGTACGCGACCGCGCGCGGCCCGGCGGCCACCACGTCGCGCACCACCCGGGCGCCCGCGCCGGAGCGCGGCGGGTCGAGCACCACCACGTCGACCGGCCCGGTGATCCGGCGGCGGGCCAGCGCGGTCTCCACCCGGGCCGCTACGACCTCCACCCCGGGCAGGTCGCGCAGGTTCTCGCGGGCGGCGGCGACGCCCTGCGCCGCCGACTCGACCAGGGTGACGCGGCCCGTCTCGCCCACCCGACCGGCGAGCGCGGCGGCGAAGAGCCCCGCCCCGCCGTAGAGGTCCCAGGCCCGCTCCCCCGGGCGCGGGTCGGCCAGCTCCAGCACGGCGCCGACGAGGGTGTCGGCGGCGGCCGGGTGGACCTGCCAGAACGACGAGACCGGCAGCGTCCACTCTCGGCCGGCCGCCACCTCGCGCACGCGTTCCGGGCCGCTCACCGGGTGGGGCACCCCGTCGGCGACGGCGGTCACCGCCACGTCCCCGCCGGTGGAGGCGACCGTCTCGACCGCGTCCGCGTCCGGCCAGCGCGCCCCGGTCGGGGCCAGCACGGGCAGCTCCCGGATCGCCGGGTGGGCGATCAGGCAGCGGTCGATCGGGACCACCTCGTGCGAACGGTGCTTGAGCAGGCCGGCCCGGCCCGCCCCGTCGACGGCGTAGCGGACCCGGGAGCGCCAGCCGAGCGGCCCGCCGGGCAGCGCCTCGACCCGCACGCCGAGGGCGTCCAGCTCGGCGTCGGTGAGCCCACCGAGGCGGGTGAGCTGCTCGCGCACCACCGCGACCTTCCAGTCGAGCTGCGCGGCCGGGGCGACGTGCTGAAGGTCGCATCCGCCGCAGCGGCCCGGCTTCGCGTACGGGCAGGGCTGCTCGACCCGCTCCGGGGCGGCCTCGAGCACGCTCACCGCGTCGGCCCGGACGAACCCCTTGTGCACCTCGGTCACCTCGGCGACCACCCGCTCACCGGGCAGCGCGTGCCGGACGAAGACGACCTGCCCGTGCACCCGCGCGACGCAGTGCCCGCCCGGCGCGACCGCCCCGACGGTCACCTCGACCCGCTCGGCCTCCTCCAGCCCCCGGCCGTCCTCCTGCGGGCTCACCGCTCACCCCCACCACTCGGGCCGCCCTCGCCGGGCGGCGCGGACACGACGGGCGGGACGCTCGGCGGCAGGGTGCCGCGCGGCGCGACCCGGGGACCGCGCGCCGGGCCCCGGGTCAGGGTGGCGTCCAGCCGGTCCAGATCCTTGCCGGCGGTCGAGGCGAGCTGCCACGGCACGCTGGTCACCATCACCCCCGGTTCGAAGAGCAGCCGGCCCTTCAGGCGCAGCGCGCTCTGGTTGTGCAGCAGGTTCTCCCACCAGCGCCCCACCACGTACTCCGGGATGAAGACCGTGACCACGTCGCGCGGCGACTCCCGGCGCAGCCCGGCCACGTAGTTCAGGATGGGACGGGTGATCTCCCGGTACGGGGAGTCGACGACGGTCAGCGGCACGGGCAGGTCCCGCCGCTCCCAGTCCGCCTGAAGGTCCCGGGTGTCCTTGTCGTCGACGTTCACGGTCACCGCGGTCAGCGTGTCGGGCCGGGTGGCCCGGGCGTACGCGACGGCCCGCAGGGTCGGCTTGTGCAGCTTGCTGACCAGTACGACGGCGTGGTTGCGGGCCGGCAGCACGGCGCGGCCCTCGTCCGGCGGGGTCAACTCCGCGGCGACCCGGTCGTAGTGCCGGCGGATGGCCAGCATCAGCGTGTAGATCATCGCCATCGCGGCGATGGCGATCCACGCGCCGAGCAGGAACTTGGTGACGAGCACGATGACCAGCACCGTGCCGGTCATCGCCATGCCGAAGGTGTTGATCGCCCGGGAGCGGAGCATCCGCCGCCGCGCCTGCGGGTCCCGCGCGGTCTTCAGATGCCGGTTCCAGTGCCGGATCATGCCGGCCTGGGAGAGCGTGAACGAGACGAACACGCCGACGATGTAGAGCTGGATGAGCCGGGTCACCTCGGCCTGGAAGCCGACGATCAGCACGATCGCGGCGACGGCCAGGAAGACGATGCCGTTGGAGAAGGCCAGCCGGTCGCCGCGGGTGTGCAGCTGCCGGGGCAGGTAGCGGTCCTGGGCGAGGATCGAGCCGAGCACCGGGAAGCCGTTGAACGCGGTGTTCGCGGCCAGGAAGAGGATCAGCGCGGTGACGCCGGCGACCACGAAGAGCAGCACCGAGCCGGAGCCGAAGACCGTCTCGCCGAGCTGGGTGGTGACGGTCTTCTGCACGTACCCGTCGGGGCCGGAGATGATCTGGAGCTTCGGGTCCTCCACGAACTGCAGGCCGGTGAGCCGGGACAGCCAGATGATGCCGACCAGCATGGCCACCGAGATGGTGCCGAGCAGCAGCAGCGTGGTGGCCGCGTTGCGGCTCTTCGGGGCCTTGAACGCCGGCACCCCGTTCGAGATCGCCTCCACGCCCGTCAGCGCCGCGCAGCCGGAGGAGAAGGTGCGCAGCAGCAGGAAGACCAGGGCGAAGCCGGTGACGCTGTGCTCGGCCTGGATCTCCAGGCCGGCGCTGGGCGCACGCAGGTCGTGGCCGAGCACGAAGACCCGCACCAGGCCGGTGAGCAGCATCCCGACGATCACGATGATGAAGCCGTAGGTGGGGATGGCGAAGGCCGTGCCGGACTCCCGCAGGCCGCGCAGGTTGACCGCGGTGAGCAGCACCACCGCGGTGACGGCGATCAGCACCTTGTGGGTGGCCACGAACGGCACCACCGAGCCCAGGTTCGCCACCCCGGAGGAGACCGAGACGGCGACCGTGAGCACGTAGTCGACCAGCAGCGCGCTGGCCACCGCGACGCCCGCCCGGGGGCCGAGGTTGACCGTGGCCACCTCGTAGTCGCCGCCGCCGGAGGGGTAGGCGTGCACGTTCTGCCGGTAGCTGGCGACGACGGTGAGCATCACCACCACGACGGCCAGGGCGATCCACGGCGAGAAGAAGTACGCCGAGGCGCCGGCGATGGAGAGCGTCAGCAGGATCTCGTCGGGCGCGTACGCGACGCTGGAGAGCGCGTCGGAGGCGAACACGGGAAGCGCGATGCGCTTGGGCAGAAGCGTGTGCTTGAGCCGGTCGGACCGGAACGGTCGACCGAGCAGCAGCCGCTTCAGCAGCGAGGTGGGTCTGGCCACAACCGCCAAGCGTACGACCACGCTGGTGGGCGTCGCGGGGTGGTCGATCGCGACCGCGCGGGCGGGCGGAGTACCGTCGGTCCGCGTCCGCGCCGGGAACGTGGCAGGCTCGCAGACGGCACCCTCACCGGCCGGGCGTTGCGCACCTTGAGGAGGGACGCGGTGCATGTCGTGATCATGGGTTGTGGCCGCGTCGGCTCGACCCTCGCCTACAGCCTGGAGTCCCGGGGGCACTCGGTCGCGGTCATCGACCAGGACGCCGACGCCTTCCGCCGCCTCGGCCCCGACTTCGCCGGGATCACCGTCACCGGTGCCGGCTTCGACGGGGAGGTGCTCCGGCAGGCCGGCATCGAGCGGGCGGACGCCTTCGCGGCCGTCTCCAGCGGCGACAACTCCAACATCATCTCGGCCCGGCTCGCCCGGGAGACGTTCGGCGTGTCCCGGGTGGCGGCGCGGATCTACGACCAGCGCCGCGCGCAGGTCTACGAGCGGCTCGGCATCCCCACCGTCGCCACCGTCCGGTGGACCGCCGACCGGATGCTGCGGCACCTGGTGCCCGAGGGGAACGTGGAGATCTTCCGGGACCCGACGAGCACGGTGTCGATCGTCGAGGTGCCCGTGCACAAGGACTGGGTGGGCCGGCCGGTACGCGCCCTGGAGGAGGCGACCGGGGCCCGGGTGGCGTACCTCATCCGCTTCGGCATCGGCACGCTGCCGACCCGCTCCAGCGTCGTCCAGGAGGGCGACCAGATCTTCATGCTGGTCACCGACGACATCGCGGCGACGGTCACGTCGGCGGCGGCGGCGCCGCCGGAAGGAGGGCTGTGAGCATGCGTATCGCCATCGCCGGTGCGGGCAACGTGGGCCGCTCGATCGCCCAGGAACTGATCGACAACGGCCACCAGGTGATGCTCATCGAGCGTCAGCCCCGGATGCTGCGGCCCGACCGGGTGCCGGCCGCCGACTGGGTGCTGGCCGACGCGTGCGAGCTGGCCAGCCTGGAGGAGGCCGACATCGCCGGGTGCGACGTGGTGGTCGCGGCCACCGGGGACGACAAGGCCAATCTGGTGGTCTCACTGCTGGCCAAGACCGAGTTCGCGGTGCCCCGGGTGGTGGCCCGGGTCAACCGGGCCGAGAACGAGTGGCTCTTCACCGAGCAGTGGGGCGTCGACGTCGCGGTGAGCAAGCCGCGGGTGATGGCGGCCCTGGTCGAGGAGGCGGTCACCGTCGGCGACCTGGTCCGGCTGATGACGTTCCGGCAGGGCGAGGCGAACCTGGTGGAGATCACCCTGCCGCCGGCCGCCCCGTACGTCGGGGAGCCGCTGCGCGCGGTCCCGCTGCCCCGCGACTCGGCGCTGGTGGCGATCCTGCGGGGCAAGCGGGTGCTGGTACCCACGCCGGACGACCCGCTGGAGGCCGGCGACGAGCTGATCTTCGTGTGCACGGCGGAGGTCGAGGACGCCGTCCGCACGGTGATGCTCGGGGCGGACAGCGTCGAACGCACCCGTGGGCAGCGCTGAGGCGGCGGCTCAGCCGCCGGGCTGTGCCGTGAGCCGGCTCAGCCGCCGGGCAGTGCCTCCGGCTCCGACTCCCGGGTCACCCGCCGGACCGTCCAGACCGTGATCAGCAGCAGCAGCACGTACGGCGGGTAGCCCAGCACCAGCCGCGCCACGCCGAGGGCCGTGTCCTGGTGGGCGAGGTAGAGCCCGGCCTGCACGCCCACCTTCGCCAGCCACACCACGCCCCAGAGAACGGTGAGCCCCGTGAAGGTCCGGACGAGGCGCGGGTCGTCGCGCCACTCCGAGCGGCCCTTGGCCACCAGCACCGACCAGATCCACCCCACCAGCGGCTGACGGACCGCCGCCGAGACGAGCAGGGCCAGCCCGTAGCCGATGCCGTAGAGGATGCCGGGGAGGTAGAAGTCCCGCTCGTCACCGGTACGCCAGGCGATCGCGGCGCCGACGGCGATGCCGAAGAGCCCGTTGACCGCGTGCCGTACCGGCCGGCGCTGCGCCAGCCGCAGACCGGCGATCACGAGCGCCACCGCCACCGAGGCGATCACGGCGGGCCGCAGCTCGCCGATGATGTTGGCCAGCACGAAGACGACCACCGGGATGCTGGACTCGACCAGCCCCCGCCAGCCGCCGAGCTGGTCGGCCATCTGCTCGGCGAGGGTGGGCAGCGGCTCCTCGCCCTGCGGGTCGCTCTCCGGCTGTGCCGCCCGGTGCTGTCCCGTCGTCATCGCACGCCTTCCGTCCGCCGCGGCCACCGGGTCACTTCGGCGGTTCCAGCTCGTAGTACGGGTTGTAGATCACCTTACGGTCGTCGCGCACGGCCACCCGCCCGCGCGCGGTCAGGTGCCGGCCGGGTTCGATCCCGGCGATGTGCCGCCGGCCCAGCCAGACCAGGGTGACCACGTCGCTGCCGTCGTAGAGGTCCGCCTCCAGCGTGGGCAGGTTGGTCCGCGGGGTGTAGACCACCGTGCGCAGCCTGCCGGCCACGGAGACCACCTGGCCCCGCGTGCACTGCCCGGCCGGGACACCGCCGTGCTCGGCGCTCTCCCGGCGCAGCTCCTGCGCCTCGATCTCCGCCTCGCTCGCGGTGAGCCGTCGCAGCATGCGGCGCAGCGAACCCCGGCCCTCGTCGGTCGACATGACCTCCGCGTCACCCTCTCCACGCTGGCCGACGCGTCGCCGGCACCCGGGCGGGCCCCGGCGACGCCGGAACCGTCCCGCCAGCGTACGCCGACGGGGCCGGTCCCGGCGCGTCGTGCCGGACGGTCAGGCCTCGCGGGGCGCGGGCGCCGGGTTGCCGTCGGCCGCCGCCTGCTCGCCCGCCTGGTCGGTGACGTCGCGGGGCAGCCGCAGCGGCAGCGGCTCACGCACCGGCTTGGCCTCCTGGCCCCGGTCGACCACGAGGCCGTCGAGGCACTCCGCGAGCGGGCCCGCGGCGCCCGGATCGGTGGCCGCGTCGCCCTGGTAGACGCCGCGGACCATCCAGCGCGGCCCGTCGATGCCGACGAAGCGCAGGTCGGTCAGCCCGTCCGGGGTACGCACCCGGGCGCGCAGCTCGGTGCCGTACTCGCCCTGGACCTCCTGGGCGGCGGCGCCGTCGTTGAACAGCGACTGGCGGATCTCCTCGCGCACCTCGTCCCAGATGCCCTCGGAGCGCGGCGCGGCGAAGACGCCGAGCTGGAGCGCGTTCGAGCCGTGCACGAGCACGACCTGCTGGATCACGCCCTCCGGGTCGGCCTGCACCCGCACCTCGACGTCACGCACCGCCGGGATGTGCAGGCTGCCCAGGTCGAGCCGCTGCACCCCCTCGGGCGCCTCCGAGAGGTCGTACGGGCCGCGGGCCGGGGCCGACTCCTCGTGGGAGTCGAGGACCTCGGTCGTCCGCTCGTCGCGGGCGTGCCGTGCGGCACTGTCCCGCTTCCGGGAGAAGATCACTGCGCCAACCCTCCGCTGTTCGTGCTCACCCTGCCACCTCTTCCGTCCGGCCGCCTGCCCGGTCCCGCTCTTCCCGTCGCGCGTCCGGCACGTCCGGCGCCCGCCGTGCGTCCAGGGTCGTGCCCTGGCCGCCACCCGTGGGGGACGGCGCCAGGCCGGCGTGGCCGCCCGTGGAGCCGTGCCCGCCGCTGCCGCGCCGGGACTCCGGCAGCTCGGTCGCCGGACGGAAGTCCGCCCGCGCCACCCGCTGCACGACGAGCTGCGCGATGCGGTCGCCACGGGAGATCTTCGCCGGTGTCTCCCGATCATGGTTGATCAGGTTGACCAGGATCTCACCCCGGTAGCCGGCGTCGACCGTACCGGGCGCGTTGAGCACCGTCACGCCGAGTCTGGCCGCGAGCCCCGAACGGGGGTGGACGAGGCCCACGTACCCCTCCGGCAACGCGATCGCCACGCCGGTCGGGACCAGGGCCCGGCCGCCGGGTGGCAGCTCGACGTCCGCCGCCGCCACCAGGTCTGCCCCGGCGTCACCGGGATGGGCGTACGCCGGCAGCGGCAGCTCGGGGTCGAGCTGCCGTACGGGCACGGGTACGACGTCGGTCACGGTTCCCCTCTTCCGTCCGATTCCTGGGGTGTCCCTGCCATCCTGCCGGTTCCGTCGGGCTTCGTGCGCCGTACCCTGGCAGGAGTGAGCCTGTCACCATCCTCGCCCTCCCCGGCGCCGGCCGCCGCGAGCCCCCCGCAGTACGCCGAGCGGCTCACTCTGCCCTGGTGGCTGTGGCTGGGCGGGCTGGGCGCGGCGGCGCTGCTCGCCCTGGAGGTCTGGATGGGCGCGCCCGGCGTGCGCGCCTGGCTGCCGTTCGTGGTGCTGCTGCCGGCGACCGTCGCCGGCCTGGTCTGGCTCGGCCGGATCAGGATCGCCGTACGCGACGGCGAACTGCGGGTGGACGACGCCCGGCTGCCGGTCCGGTTCGTCGCCGACGTCGTCCCGTTGGACGCCGCCGGCCGGCGTGAGGTGCTCGGGGTCGGCGCCGACCCGCTGGCGTTCGTGGTGCAGCGGCCGTGGGTCCCCGGCGCCGTCCAGGTGGTCCTCGACGACCCGGCCGACCCCACCCCGTTCTGGGTGGTCAGCACCCGCCGCCCGGTCGAGCTGGCCGAGGCGCTCCTCGCCGCCCGCGACGCCGCCCGGCCCTGAACCCGCCGCGACGCGGTGGCGCCGCCCGTCCGTGAGTCGTCCCGGCTCCTGCCGGACCTGGAACACCCCGCGACGCCTCGGTGGTCCCGGGGCCGCCCGTGCCTGAGTCGTCCCGGCCGCTGCCGGACCTGCCCCCGGCGGGTCAGTCGGCGCCGGGGAGGGCCGGCGGGCTGCCCGGCAGGGCTTTGGACCGGCGACGCAGGTCGCTGCGGAGCTGGTCCGCCATCGTCCGGGTGGCCCGGCGGTTGAGGTAGCTGGCCACCGCCGCCCCGGTGAGGAAGGGGCCGAGGGTGGTCAGGTTGCGGCCGAAGCGCTTGAGCAGGGTGTCGCGCAGTTCCTTGCGCGCTGCGGTGCCCAGCACGGCGCCCACCCCGACGCCGGGCATCATCGGGTTGATCCCCCGCTGCCCGGCCCAGGACTGCACCAGCGCGACCGCCCGCTGGGTGCCGCCGGCCGGCACCGGCGCCCCGTAGACCTCGTGCAGCTCGCCGATCAGCTTCAGCTCCACGGCCACCACGGCGACCGTCTCGGCGGCCAGCAGGACCGGAGCGGAGAGCAGGGTCGGGGCGACCGCCCACTCGACCGCCGCCACTCCTCCGCCGGCGGCGCCGATCCCGGCGGTCGTCCGCGCGGCGTTGCGCACCAGCCGCTCGGCCAGCTCCTCGCCGTCCAGGCCGTCGAAGTGCCGACGCAGGGTGGCCAGGTCCCGTACGGGCACGTGGGGGGCGATCTCGGCGACCGTGTCGACCATCCAGCGCACCGCGCTCTTCGGCTTGAACAGGTCGGTCAGCCCACGCGCGCGTGCCTGCCCGACGAGTCGGCCGAGCAGTTGCCGCCGGCGGGCCGGCTCGATGTCGTCGGCGGTCAGCGCCGCGACGGTGGCGCCCAGCTCGTCCGCGCCGCGCGCGGACGCGACGTCGGCCTGGCCACCACCTGCGGGCACGGTGCCGGCGTGGTCACCCCGCGCGGGCACGGTGCCGGCGTGGTCACCCCGCGCGCCGGGCTCGCCCACGACGCCGGTGCGGGGCGGGTCGGTGCCCCGCGTGCCGCCGGACTCGCTCCGCTCGCTCATGCCCGACCTCCCGAATGGACCGACGTCGACATGACGGTCACCCGTCAACGAGTCAAGCAGGTCCCCGGGGGTACCGCACGGCGACTCGATCAGCGGCGGCCCCGACGAGGGAGCCGCCGCTGGTGCGGACGCACGATGTCAGACGCACTCGCGGCAGATGAGCTCGCCGTTGCGTTCCACCGCCAACTGGCTGCGGTGGTGCACGAGGAAGCAGCGGGCGCACCGGAACTCGTCCTGCTGCATCGGCAGCACCTTGACCGTGAGTTCCTCGTCCGCCAGGTCGGCGCCGGGCAGCTCGAAGCTCTCGGCCACCTCGGCCTCGTCGACGTCCACGGCGCCCGACTGTGAGTCGACGCGTCGGGCCTTGAGCTCTTCCAGGCTGTCCTCGCCGAGGTCGACCTCGTCGCGACGCGGGGCGTCGTAGTCGGTGGCCATCGGTTTCACTCTCCCATATCGATGTTGTCGCTTCCGGTTGTAACGCCGGACGACGCTGTTTCGGTTCCGCTGGCCGGCCACCACTTGTGTCGGTCACCCGACCCGAAGACAGCACGGACGGAGGCATCCCCAAGGAACACCCGGCGAGCGCGGAACATACCCCCCCTTTGGGCGAGGCATGTATACCGCCCTCGTGGCTGAGATGTACGCCCCCGCACGCGAAGTTGTTCCCAATGTGACTCAGGCGACACGAAGATAGGGGTAGTACTACCCGGTTCCCGGGTGGCGCGCCGGCATGTCCGGCTGTTTCCACGCGACGGCCGGACAACCGTTAACCTCAGCGGCGTACTCGACGGCCGGCGGGGCGGCCCGTCCACCGGCGGCCGCCACCACCCACCCACTGTCCGGGGAGCACCCTGATGAGCTTTGCGCGAGTGCGAGCACTCGTTGTCGTCGGCCTGCTGGCGGTGCTGGCCCTCGTCTTCGTGGTCGTCGCGCTGGTCCGCGACACCCAGAGCAGCGCCGGCCTCGCCGGAGGTTGCCCGGAGGGCTGGCCGATGGCCGACGTGACCCTGCGGGAATCCAAGGACGTCAAGATCAACGTCTACAACGCGACCGACGAGCCGGGTCGGGCCAGCACCGTGGCGGACGACTTCCGCAACCGCAAGTTCCAGGTCAAGAAGGTCGGCAACGAGAAGAAGCAGATCGACGACATCGCGGTCCTGCGCTACGGCCCGAAGGGAGTCGGCTCGGCGCACCTGCTGCGGGCGTACTTCCTCGACAACGCCGAGTACGACTACGACGCCAAGCGCACCGACGACGTCGTGGACGTGGTGCTCGGCAGCAGCTTCCAGCAGCTCGCCACCACCACCGAGGTCAACCAGTCCCTGGGCGACCTCGGCGCGCCGGTCGCGCCGGCCGGCTCCTGCCCGGTGTCCGAGGACGACTGACCGCGCCGCGCCCCCGGTTCCGCCGGGGGCGCGGGCCGGCCGGTCAGGGACCGCCCGAGGCGTCCAGGTCGGCGAGGCGGTCGTGCAGCGGCTTGAACAGCGCCGACGGCGCGGCGATCACCAGGTCCGGGCCGGCCGGCAGTCCGCCCAGCCCGGCGACCAGCAGCCCGGCCTCGGTCGCGACCAGGGCGCCGGCGGCCTGGTCCCAGGCGGCGAGCCCCTTCTCGTAGTAGGCGTCCACCCGCCCCTCCGCCGCGAGGCAGAGGTCCAGCGCGGCGGCGCCGAAGCGGCGGATGTCACGGATGTGCGGGATCAGCTCGGCGACCACCCGGGCCTGGTGGGCCCGGCGCCCGGGGTCGTAGCCGAACCCCGTGGCGACCAGCGCCTGGCCGAGGTCGGTCTCCGTGGAGCAGCGCAGCCGCTCGCCGGCGCGCCAGGCGCCCCCGCCGACGGTGGCCGTCCACTCCTCGCCGGTGCTGACGTTGCGCACCACCCCGGCGACCACCTGGCCGTCGACCTCGGCGGCGAGCGACACCGCGCAGTGCGGGATCCCGTAGAGGTAGTTGACGGTTCCGTCGATGGGGTCCACGATCCAGCGGACCCCACCGGGGCCGACCGGGCCGGTCTCGCCCACCCCGTACTCCTCGCCGAGGACGGCGTCGCCCGGCCGCAGCCGGCGCAGCGCGTCGATCACCTGCCGCTCGACCGCCCGGTCGGCGGCGGTCACCACGTCGGTGACCGTGCTCTTGGTGGCGGCCACCGAGACGCCCTCGACCCGCATCCGGTGCGCGGTCGCGGCCGCGTCGCGGGCCACGTCGACCGCGATCTCCAGCAGTTCCGACGGCGTCGAGCGATCCATCGTTCGTCCCCTTCCCACACGGCCGGGGTGTTCCGGGCCACGCGCGGTACCATCCTTACAAAGTCCACATCTGCGTCGAATCGGCGGCCCCCGCCGCCGGTCCGCCGTGCGGCGACGGATGATCGCCGCAGACGGCGTTACAATTCACCCCTGCCCACGCTGCGACGGACCGCCAACGACCGGCCGGCCCGGGACACGGGGGTCCCTCAACCACATCGCCCGGCAAGGTGCCCCGCTCTGCGTCGGACGACCCGGCCGTGCTCGCTCTTCGCCTCCGGAAGGTCATTCGTGACAGAACCCCGCCAGACCGGCGCCGACGTTCGCTCGCTCACCGACACTCTGATCGCCCACGCGCAGAGCGCCGGTGGTCAGCTCACGTCGGCTCAGCTCGCGCGCACCGTCGAGTCCGCCGAGGTGACTCCGGCCCAGGCCAAGAAGATCCTGCGGGCGCTCTCCGAGGCGGGAGTGACCGTGGTGGTGGACGGCTCGGCGAGCACCCGCCGCCGCGTCGCCGCCGCTCGATCGGCCACCCCGGCGTCCCGGGCCACCACCGCCAAGACCACCAAGAAGGCCGTCGCGCCCGCCCCGAAGCAGGCGCCCGCCGCCGACGAGGCTCCGGCGCCCGCCCCGCGCAAGGCCGCCCCCCGCAAGGCCGCCGGCACCACCGCCGAGGTGGCCGCCAAGGCCGCCGCGCCGGCGAAGGCGACCAAGTCGACCCGGGCCACCAAGGCGACGGTCGCGGCGGCCGGCGCCAAGCCGACCAAGGCCGGCGGCAAGGCCAAGGGCGAGGGCGAAGGCGACATCGACCCGGAGGAGCTGGCCGCCGAGATCGAGGACGTGGTCGTCGAGGAGCCCGCGGAGCTGACCCGGGCCGCCGAGACCGACGCCGCCAACTCGGCCAGCGACAACGACTTCGAGTGGGACGACGAGGAGTCGGAGGCGCTCAAGCAGGCCCGCCGCGACGCGGAGCTGACCGCCTCCGCCGACTCCGTCCGGGCGTACCTCAAGCAGATCGGCAAGGTCCCGCTGCTCAACGCCGAGCAGGAGGTGGAGCTGGCCAAGCGGATCGAGGCCGGGCTCTACGCCGCCGAGCGGCTGCGCGCGTCCGAGGAGGGCGAGGAGAAGCTCACCCGCGAGATGCAGCGGGACCTGGGCTGGATCTCGCGCGACGGCGAGCGCGCCAAGAACCACCTGCTGGAGGCCAACCTCCGGCTGGTCGTCTCGCTGGCCAAGCGCTACACCGGCCGCGGCATGGCCTTCCTCGACCTGATCCAGGAGGGCAACCTCGGCCTGATCCGCGCGGTCGAGAAGTTCGACTACACCAAGGGCTACAAGTTCTCCACGTACGCCACCTGGTGGATCCGACAGGCGATCACCCGCGCCATGGCCGACCAGGCCCGCACCATCCGCATCCCGGTGCACATGGTCGAGGTCATCAACAAGCTCGGCCGCATCCAGCGCGAGCTGCTCCAGGACCTGGGCCGCGAGCCCACCCCGGAGGAGCTCGCCAAGGAGATGGACATCACACCGGAGAAGGTGCTGGAGATCCAGCAGTACGCCCGGGAGCCCATCTCGCTGGACCAGACCATCGGCGACGAGGGCGACAGCCAGCTCGGCGACTTCATCGAGGACTCGGAGGCCGTGGTCGCGGTCGACGCGGTCTCGTTCTCGCTCCTGCAGGACCAGCTCCAGCAGGTGCTCCAGACGTTGTCCGAGCGTGAGGCGGGTGTGGTACGCCTGCGCTTCGGCCTGACCGACGGCCAGCCGCGCACGCTGGACGAGATCGGCCAGGTCTACGGGGTGACCCGGGAGCGCATCCGGCAGATCGAATCCAAGACGATGTCCAAGCTGCGCCACCCGTCGCGTTCGCAGGTGCTGCGCGACTACCTGGACTGATCGCGATCGTCAACCGAACGTGTCGTTTTGATCACCTGGCGTGCAACGTCGGAAGGTGACCGTGCGGTTGCACGATTGTGATCGTTGACGTGGCACCCTTGGTGCACGGCACACTGTCCGTGCCATGTGTGACCTCGGTCCCCCGCGGGCACACAGGGAAGGCAGCGCCGGGACAGGGTGTTGCACGATAGGTGAGCAACGACCGAAGAGATTGTTCATCGGTGACGACCAGAGGAGGAAGGCGATGACCCCGACCCTCACGCCGCCGCCCGAGACGGTGGCTCCCCCAGCCGCCGATGAACGGTGCGACCGCTGCAATGCTGCCGGCAAGCTCCGGATCACTCTGGCGGGTGGGAGCGAACTGGTGTTCTGTGGGCACCACGCGAACAAGTACGCGGAGGATCTCGTGAAGATCACCGTGCGATTCGCGACGGACCCGGAGTTCAGCTGGCGTGGCGCCGATCTGATGGCGAACTGAGAGATTTCGCAGATCCACGACATAGCCGGCCGGAGGCCCCCGCAAGGGGCCTCCGGCCGGCTTTTCGGGTCCTTCGGGCCGATGGCGCCGTCTCTGGTGCCAGCCGATGGCGATGCCCACCCGGGCGTCCCTACGGGCTGGCGCCGTCCCTCGGACCGGGCGGCGTCCCGCCGACCGGAGGCGTCGCTCTCACCGGAGCCGTCCGCCGTGCCGGCGGCGGTGATCCGGCCGCCGTCAGAGGGTCTGGACGGTGGCGATACGTTCCTCGAGCTGCTCGATGGTGGCCTGGGCGCTCGGCGGGCCGCCGCAGAGGCGGCGCAGCTCCGCGTGGATCTTCCCGTGCGGCTGCCCCGTGCGGTGGTGCCGGGCGGCCACGAGGGCGTTCAGCTGGCGGCGTAGGGCGACCCGACGCTGGGCGGCGCTCATCGGTACCGGCGGCGCCGTGGGGGCCTCAGCGGCCGCCTCAGCGGGCCGGGTGGCCCGGCGTCGCTGGGCGGCGAGCTGCTCCTGCTGGCGCTTGGTGAGCAGCAGGGCCACCTGGTCGGCGGTGAGCAGGCCGGGCAGGCCGAGGTATTCCTCCTCCTCGGGGGTGCCGGCCTGGGCGGCGGTGCCGAACGAGGCGCCGTCGAAGATCACCTGGTCCAGCTCGGCCGTCGCGGAGAGCGCGGCGAACCGCTTCTCCAACTCGCCGCTGGCCTGGTCGTCGCGCTGGGCGCGCTCCAGCAGGTCGTCATCGAAGCCCTCGCGGTCCTTGGGCTTGCCGAGGACGTGGTCCCGCTCGGCCTCCATCTCGCTGGCCAGCCCGAGCAGGTGCGGCACGCTGGGCAGGAAGACCGAGGCGGTCTCGCCGGGGCGGCGGGCGCGGACGAACCGGCCGATCGCCTGCGCGAAGTAGAGCGGGGTGCTGGCGCTGGTCGCGTAGACGCCGACGGCCAGCCGGGGGATGTCGACGCCCTCGGAGACCATCCGGACCGCCACCAGCCAGCGCTGCTCGGACGCCGCGAACGTCGCGATCCGCGCCGAGGCACCCACGTCGTCGGAGAGCACCACCGCCGCGCGCTCGCCCGTGATTTGCTCGATGAGTTTCGCGTACGAGCGGGCGGTCTGCTGGTCGCTGGCGATGATCAGCCCGCCGGCGTCGGGCATCCCCGCGTTGCGCAGGACGGTCAGCCGGGCGTCGGCGGCCCGCAGCACCTGCGGCATCCAGTCGCCCGCCGGGTCCAGCGCGGTACGCCACGCCTGCGCCACGAGGTCCTGGGTCATCGGCTCGCCGAGCCGCGCCGCCAGTTCGTCCCCGGCGTTGGTGCGCCACCGGGTCTCCCCCGAGTACGCCAGGAAGAGCACCGGCCGGACGACGCCGTCGCGCAGCGCGTCGGCGTAGCCGTAGACCGAGTCGGCGCGCGAGCGCAGCAGGCCGTCGCCGCCCCGCTCGTAGCTGACGAACGGGATCGGGTTGTCGTCGGAGCGGAACGGGGTCCCGGTGAGCATCAACCGGCGCTCGGCACCCTCGAAGGCCGCCTTCACCCCGTCGCCCCAGGAGCGGCTGTCCCCCGCGTGGTGGATCTCGTCGAGGACGACCAGGGTGCGCCGGGTGAGGGTGCGCCGCTTGTGCACGTGCGGTGCCATGCCGACCTGCGCGTACGTGACGACGGCGCCGTGGAAGTCGGCGGAGGAGTGCAGGTCGGCGTTGCGGAACGCGGCGTCGAGCTGGATGCCGACCCGGGCCGCCGCCTGTGCCCACTGGGTCTTCAGGTGCTCGGTCGGGGCCACCACGGTCACCGCCTCGACGGTGCCGTCGGCGAGCAGTTCGGCGGCGATCCGCAGGGCGAAGGTGGTCTTTCCGGCGCCCGGGGTGGCGACCGCCGTGAAGTCGGGGTCCCGCCGGCGCAGGTACTCCACGAGTGCCTTGCGCTGCCACGCGCGTAGTGCCGGAAACGTCTCGATCGCCGGCATCCGGGCCGCCACGGGAAGCTCCTCTCCGACCGCCTGACGGCGGACCCCGGGCGAGGGCCACGGGTACCGCCGCCCATGAAAACGCCTCCGCGCAGATGGTGCCGCGAAGGCCGACTCAGCATAACCAGCGCGGCCCGCCCGACCCAGCCGACGCCACGCTGGTCACATCCGTCACCGGAGTCAGGGGCGGTTGCCGGAGGTCCCCGTACGCGGGGGACGCAGGGTGGCCACCGGCGCCGACCAGCGCCGCCGCAGCGCCACCAGGCGCAGCAGGAAGACCACGACCGCCGCCGCGGTCAGCCAGCCGGCGTTGGCGTGCCCGAGCGCGTCCAGCAGGGCCACGAGGATCGAGCCGACGAGTGCGGCGACGGCGTAGATCTCCCGCCGCAGCACCACCGGGATCTCGGCGGTGAGCAGGTCGCGACCGAGGCCGCCGCCGATCGCGGTGAGCATGCCGATCACGCAGGCCCCCACCGCCGGCACCTGGGCGTCGAGGGCCTTGACCGTGCCGGTGACGGTGAACAGCGCCAGCCCGGCCGCGTCGAGCACCAGCACGGTGGTGCGCAGCCGGGCGAACTGGGGGTGCAGCCAGAAGACGGCGGCGGCGGTGACGGCGGCCGTCGCGGCGTAGCGCCAGTCGCCGAAGGCCAGCGGCGGCGCCTCGTCGATCGCCAGGTCACGGAAGATCCCGCCGCCGAGCGCGGCCACGAAGCCGACGAAGACGACGCCGAAGAGGTCGAGCCGTTTGGCCACCGCCGCGGAGGCCCCGGAGGCGGCGAAGACCGCCACCCCGGTGAGGTCGGCGAGGAGCAGGGCGGTGGAGGTGGTCACCGGCGAAGGTTACGTGCGCGCCCCGGAGGGTCGCCCACGTTCACTCGCCCCAGGAGTCGTAGATCTCCTTGCACTTCGGGCAGACCGGCGAGCCGGGCTTGGCGGCCTTGGTGACCGGAAAGGTCTCCCCGCACAGCGCGACGACGAACGTGCCCATGACGGCACTCTCGGCGATCTTCTCCTTGCGCACGTAGTGGAACATCTCGGGACCGGTGTCGGCGTCCTTCAGCTCCGGACGCTCGAGAACCTCTGTGCTCACTTCTGCACCTCCGACCGTCAAGTCTGGCAGGTCACCCCCGCTCCGGTCCACTTCAGGTCGCCCGGACGGGGGCCGTACGGTGGTTACGTGACCGACTTTCACATCCGCTACGGCAGCGAGGTTGCCGACGCCCTGCGCGACGGGCGTCCCGTCGTCGCCCTGGAGAGCACCATCGTCTCGCACGGCCTGCCCCGGCCGGACAACCTGCGGGTGGCCCGCGAGATCGAGCAGGCCGTCCGGGACGCGGGCGCGGTGCCGGCGACCATCGGCATGGTCGGCGGGCGGCTCGTGGTGGGCCTCGACGACGCGGAGCTGACCCGGCTCGCCACCGTCGACGGGGTCGCCAAGCTCTCAGTACGCGATCTCGCCCTCGCCGCCGCGACCGGCGCGGACGGTGCCACGACCGTGGCCGCGACCAGCGCGGTGGCCGCGGCCGCCGGGATCGCCGTGTTCGCCACCGGCGGCCTCGGCGGCGTGCACCGGGAGGCGGCGCAGACCTTCGACGAGTCGGCCGACCTGGTCACCCTGGCCCGTACGCCGATCGCGGTGGTCTGCGCCGGGGTCAAGTCGATCCTCGACGTGGGCGCCACCCTGGAGCGGCTGGAGACCCTCGGCGTCGGCGTCGTCGGCTTCCGGACGCGGCGCTTCCCCGGCTTCTTCATCACCGACGGCGGCTTCGACCTGGACTGGTCGCTGGAGTCGGCGGAGCAGGTCGCGGACGTGCTGGTGGCCCGGGAGCAGCAGCGCGTGCACCACGGCGGCCTGATCGTGGCCAACCCGCTGCCGACCGACGAGCAGCTCGACCCGCAGCTGCACGACCGGACCCTCGCCGACGGGCTGGCCCTGCTGGAGCGCGACGGGGTGACCGGCAAGGCCGTGACGCCCTACCTGCTCGCGCACTTCCACTCGGCGACCGAGGGGGCGAGCCTGGCGGTGAACGTCCGGATCATCCTGCGCAACGCCGACCTCGCCGCCCGGATCGCCGTCGCTGCGGCCGCCCGCCGCGCCGGGGCATGAGCGCAGGCCGCGTCCTCGTCGTCGGTGACCTGATCACCGACGTGGTGGCGGTGCTGGCCGGGCCCCTGACCACCGGGTCGGACACCCCGGCGGCGATCCGGTTCAGCGGCGGCGGGCAGGCCGCCAACACCGCGGCCTGGCTCGCCGCCCAGGGCGTACCGGTCACGCTGGTCGGCGCCGTCGGCGACGACGACGCCGGCCGGGACCGGGTGGCCGAGCTGGAGCGCGCCGGGGTCGACTGCGCGACGACCGTGTGCCCCGACCGCGCCACCGGGACGGTCATCGTGCTGGCCACGGCCGGGGAGCGGTCGATGGTCACCGAGCGGGGCGCGAACCTGCGGTTGGCCCCGCGCGACGTCGACGCGGCGCTGGCCACGGCGCCGGACGCGCGGCACCTGCACCTGTCCGGGTACACCCTGCTGGACGACGAGTCCCGACCGGCGGGGCTGCGGGCGCTGGCCGCCGCCCGCGAGCGCGGTCTCAGCACCAGCGTCGACGCGGCCTCCGCGGCCCCGCTGCGGCGGGTCGGCGCGGCGGCCTTCCTGTCCTGGGTACGCGGGGTCGACCTGCTCCTGGTCAACGCCGACGAGGCGACGGTGCTGGCCGGCGGGCTGGACCCGGCGGCGCAGGGGCGGGTCCTGTCGGCCTCCGCCCGGCGGATCGTCGTGAAGCAGGGCGCCGCCGGGGCGGTCTGGGTGGACCGGGCCGCGTCGGTCGCCGTCGCGCCGGCCCGCCGGGTGGCGGTGGTCGACGTCACCGGCGCCGGGGACGCGTTCGCGGCCGGGCTGCTGGCCGCCTGGCTCGACGGCGCCGAGCCGACGGTGGCGTTGGGCCGCGCCGGCGACCTCGGCGCCCTCGCGGTCTCGCAGATCGGCGCCCGCCCCGCTCCGTGACCTGCCGGCCTGCCGGGCAGGTGCGGGCGCCGGGCCTCCCCCGGCGGGCGGGTGGGTCAGGGCTCGGCGTCGATGATCTTGTGGGGGCGCTCCTGGGCGGTGAGGCTCATCGGCGGGGTCTCGTCGCGGTGCCGCGGCTGGAACCGGTTGGCCAGTCGGTGCTGCTCCTTGGGCGGGCGGTCGTTGGCCAGCAGGACCGCCAGCCACGGGATGAGCACCATGCCCAGGGCCACCATCGGCAGCCAGAGCCAGAGCAGCGGGGCCTGCACGCCGACCAGGACGGCACCGACGATCACGCAGGCCACCCGGATGCCCATCATCAGCACGTAGCGCTTCTGACGGCTGGTGAGCTGGTCGTCCTGGCTGCGTGAGGCGTCGGTGATCAGGATCGGCTGGTACGCCTGACGCTTCACCATGGACCTCCTCGAGGGGGTTACGCCCCATCCTGACACCTCCGGCGCGTGATCAGCGAGAATCGCTCGACCTGGCCTCGTGTTACCTCCGTGGTACGCTCGCGCCGTGGGCAGCAGGTTCAGCTTCACCGACGAGGCGTTGGCCAACCTGAGGGTCTACGACGTCACGCCCGGGGAAGTCTGGGAGGCGCTGCACAGCACCCGCCGGGTGATCCGGCACCTCGGCGACGACGTGATGGTCGTCTACGCCGCCGCCCGCCGGGGGCGCCGACTGGCCGTGCTGCTCGCCGAGGCCGACGGCACCGACAACGACTGGGACGTCCTCTCCGCCCGCGAGCTGAGCGACGTCGAGGCGAAGCGCTACGACGAGGCCGTGCGGAGATCTCGATGAGGAGGCGGTGACGATGAACCGTAACGACGCGACCAAGCAGTTCCACAGCGGCGGTGACCGGCTCGCGGAGCTGATCGACGGGAGCCCACAGGTGGAGCTGCCCGCCCCCGACACCGACACCCCCATGGTCAGCCGCTCGGTGCGCCTGCCGCTGGAGACGTACGAGCGGGTCCGCGCCGCCGCCGACGCGCGCGGCATCGGGGTCACCACGCTCATGCGGCAGTGGATCGAGGCCGGCCTGGCCGACCTGGACGACTCCGCCACGGTCTCCCTCGCCGACGTCCGGCGGGCCCTGGCCGCCCTCTCCCGGCCGACCGCCGCCTGACCCCGCACCCCGATCACGGGGCCGGGTGGAAGCCCGTCTCCCCCGCTTCGCCGTGCCCGAGCGGCGAGGCGGACCTCTCGGGCGTACGGCCCCGGCTGCGTCGCGCGTCGGCGACCGCCACCCCGGCCAGCACGGCGGCGACCAGCGTGAGCGCCCCCATGGGCGGGGCCAGGGCGAGCACCGGCGTTAGCAGGAGCAACGCCAGCAGGCCGCCCATCCGGGACCAGGACACCCGGCCGAAGATCTCGTACTCGAAGCGGGCCCAGGGCCGTCAGGAAGAGCGCCGGACCGCCGACGATGAAGACCAGCCAGGCCGGGTCGGCCGGGCCGTACGGGTCGTGGATCACCAGCTCGTAACCGACGGCGGTGCTCAGCACGCCGACGACGATGGGCAGGTGGGTGCCGCCGACGGAGGCACCGAGCCGCCCGGGCGACCGGGCCACCCGCAGCGCCTCGCCGAGCAGGTGACCCGCCCGGTGGAAGTAGATCCGCCAGAGCAGCGCCGTGGTGACGAACGCGACCGCGAAGGCGCCGGCCCGATCGGCCGTGAAGTCCACACCGCTGTAGGTCAGCCCGATCACCAGGATGGTCTCCCCCAGCGAGATGAGGAAGATCTGCTGGTACCGGTCGGCCAGGTGCTCGCCGGCGATCAGCCAGCCGGACGCGCGCGCCGGACCCAACCGGGGCAGCGGCCAGCCGAGCCCGAGGCCGATGCCGTCGACAGCCAGCGCGAGCACCCACAGCGGCAGGCGCAGGTGTTCCGGCGCGAGCGCCCCGGCCAGCCACGGCACGGCGCCCGCGACCGCCCAGGCGCCGAGTCGCAGCGGGACCGTGCGGCGCGGGTGGTGGCGCAGCGCCCAGGCCATGACCAGCGGCCGGCCGATCATCACCGCCAGGTACGCGAGCACGAACGACAGGGCCCGTTCCTCGAACGCCCGGGGCAGCGCCACGGCCATCACCATGGCGCCGAACATCGACCCCACCACGACGAACTGGATCACCACCCGTTCCGGCTCGTACCGGCTGGTCACCCAGGCGGTGATCGACCAGAGCAGCCAGAGGGCGAGGAAGAGCGCGCCGGTGCGCACGATCTCGAGGACCAGTTCGCCGAAGGGGGCACCGGCGGCGTCGACCAGGCGCACTGAGACCCGGGTCAGCGCGAAGACGAAGACCAGGTCGAAGAAGAGTTCCAGGAAGGTGGCCCGGGGCGAGCTGTCCTCCGGCCGCAGCAGCCGCCCGGCGCGTTCGTCCGTCATCGGCTGCCCGTCGTCACCATCCTGGCTACAACGACCGGCTCCACCCCGCGGTTGCGTCAGCCCCCGACGGTCTTCGCCTTCGCCGCCGCCTTCATCTGCTGCTTGTACTCGCGCACCCGGCGCAGCGAGTCGGCGTCGGTCACGTCGGCCACCGACCGGTGGGCGTCCGCGTCGCCGTAGCCGCCGGCCGCCTCCCGCCAGCCCGCCGGCGTGACCCCGAACCGCTTGCCGAGCAGCGCGAGGAAGATCTGCGCCTTCTGCGCGCCGAAGCCGGGCAGGTCGGCGATGCGGCGCAGGAGCTCCCGGCCGTCGGCAACGTCGGACCAGAGCCGGGCGGCGTCGCCGTCGTACCGGTCGACGAGGACCCGGCACACCTCCTGCACCCGGGACGCCATGGCCTTCGGGAACCGGTGCAGCGCCGGCGGCTGGGCGAACAGGGCGACCAGCGCCTCCGGGTCGTGTCCGGCCAGCTCCCGGGCATCCAGCTCGCGCCCGAGGCGCTGAGCCAGCACGTACGGCGAGGAGAACGCCTTCTCCATCGGCACCTGCTGGTCGAGGACCATGCCGAGCAGCAGCGCCAGCGGGCTGCGCTCCAGCAACCGGTTGGCCTCCGGGTCGATGGGCAGTGCGAGCGTCATGGCGTCCATGCTGTCACCACGCCGACCGGCCGGTGCCCGGACACGCGCGTTCGCGTACCGCCCACGGGTCGCGGGAGGTGGGCCCCGGGATCGCCGGGTGGCCGCGTGCCCGCGCCGCGCACCAGGCAGGATGGCGACGTGGACGGACACGACATGTTGCTCTCCCCCGCCGGCGTCGAGGCGCTGCGGACCGCGCTGACCCGCGCGGGATTCACCTCGAACGGCATCGCCACCCGGCTCGGCGCGCAGGCCACCGGCGGGGTCGCCCGCAACGACTTCCGGGCGGCGCTGCGCGCCACCGAGGACCGCGACCCGCTCGGCACACTGATCCGCGTGTTCGTCTGCGAGCAGACCGAGCCGGAGGCCGCCGTGGCCGCCGCGCTGGCGCCGCTGTCGCTGGACGAGGCGCTCGCCGGGGGCCTGGTCGAGCGGCACGGCGACGGGCTGCGGATGGGCGTGGACCTGGAGCCGTACGGGGACGACTGGTGGGTGCTCGCCGACGTGCCCGCCAGCGCCCGGCCCGGCCGCCCGCTGCACGCCGAGCACGTCCTCGGCATCGGCGGGGCGACGCAGACGCTGATCGGCGCGACCGTACGCCGGCCCGTCGAGACCGCGCTGGACCTGGGCACCGGTTCCGGCGTACAGGCCCTGCACCTGGGCACCCACGCGGGGCGGGTCACCGCCACGGACCTCTCGGCGCGGGCGCTGCGCTTCGCCGCCACGACGGCCGCGCTCAACGGCCAGGACTGGGAGCTGCTCCGCGGCGACCTGGTGGCCCCCGTCGCCGGGCGGCGCTTCGACCTGGTGGTGAGCAACCCGCCGTTCGTGGTGGGCCCCGGCACCACGACGCACGTCTACCGCGACTCGGGGCGGGTCGGCGACGCGATCGGCGCCGAACTGGCCGCCGCCGCGCCCGGCCTGCTGACCGAGGGCGGCACCATGCAGTACCTGGCCAACTGGGTGCACGTCGCCGGGGAGGACTGGGCCGAGCGGGTGACCGGCTGGTTCGCCGGCACAGGGCTGGACGCCTGGGTCATCCAGCGTGAGGTGGCCGACCCGATGGCGTACGTCAACCTGTGGCTCACCGACGTCGGCGAGGCGGCCGACCCGCGCCGGATGGCGGACTGGCTGGACTGGTTCGACGCGCACAAGGTGGAGGCGGTCGGCTTCGGCATCGTCTCCCTGCGCCGCTCCGGCCACGACGATCCGGTCCTGCGGGTGGAGGACCTGCGCCAGCGGGTGCAGGCGCCGCTCGGCGACCGGGTCGGCGCGTGGTTCGACCGCCAGGACTGGCTGCGCGGCCGCGACACCGACGGGCTGCTCGCCGCCCGGTTCCGGGCCGCCGACGGGCTCCAGCTGCGGCAGGAGGCCACGATGGGCGACGAGGGCTGGGCGGTGGACCGGCAGGTACTGGCCATGCCGCACGGCCTGCGCTGGACCGAGGAGATCGACCCACTGGTCCTGGCCCTGGTCGGCGGGGCCGACGGGCGGCTGCCACTGCGCGACCAGCTCGCCCTGCTCGCCGCCGCGCACGACGTGGCCCCCGGGGAGCTGGCCGAGGCGGCCGGACCGATCGTCGCGCACCTCGTCGAGCGGGGCTTCATCGAGCCGGTGGCCGACTGATGCGGGCCGTGGTGCAGACCGTCGGCCGGGCCGCCGTGACGGTCGACGGCGAGGTGGTCGGCGCGATCGACGACGGGCTGCTGGTGCTGCTCGGGGTGACCCACACCGACACCGTCGAGACCGCCCGCACGATGGCTCGCAAGGTGCACGAGCTGCGGATCCTCGACGACGAGCGGTCCGCGGCGGACGCCGGCGCGCCGATCCTGGTGGTCAGCCAGTTCACCCTCTACGGCGACGCCCGCAAGGGCCGCCGTCCGAGCTGGACGGCGGCCGCCCCGGCGGAGGTCGCGGAGCCCCTGGTGACGGAGGTCGTGGCGGCGCTGCGCGCCCGGGGCGCGAAGGTGCAGACCGGCCGCTTCCGCGCCCACATGCTGGTCGAGAGCGTCAACGTCGGTCCCCGTACGGTGCTGCTCGACCTCTGAGCGCACGCTCCCGCCTCTCCTCGCCGCCCACGGGGACGACGGCCACCAGGCCCCGTCCCGTCGCCCTCGGGCGCGGCCGGAGAGGTCGGGCAGGCGTCAGGAGAAGAGACCGCGGCGCTGGAGCGACTGGCGGATCCAGGCGTCGAGCTGGGCGGCCCAGTCGGTGCGCTCGGCGGTGGCGTGGTCGATGGTGAAGCGGCCGAACGCGTCGCGTCCCTCGGTGAACAGCCCGCCGCGCTTGTCGAGCTCCAGCACCACCTGGATCTGCTGCGGGTCGGTGACGAAGGTGACCTCCAACTGGTTGATCGCCCCGGCGTACTGCGGCGCCGGGTAGAACTCGATCTCCTGGTAGAAGGGCAGGCTCTGCCGTACGCCGTAGATGTGGCCCCGCTCCACGTCGGCGCGGGCGAACCGGAAGCCCAGCCGCAGGAACGCCTCCAGGATCTTCTGCTGCGACGGCAGCGGGTGTACCGCCACGGCGTCCAGGTCGCCCTTGTCGACCGCGCGGGCCACCTCCAGCTCCGTACGCAGCCCCATCGTCATGCCGTGCAGGTGCTGCCCGTACAGCTCGGTGAGCGGCGTCTCCCACGGCACGGGGAAGCGGAACGGGATGTCGTGGCGTTGCCCCGCGTCGAGCCGGAACGCGCCGGTCACGGCCTGCCGGTGGAACTCCTGCGTGGTCTCGTAGTCGTTGTCGCCGCTCTCCACCTCGACCCGGGTGACCAGGCCCAGGGCGACGTACTCCACGTCGACGGGGTGGTCGCCGCCGGCCACGTGGACGACGCCCTCCAACTGCCCGCCGGGGCGGCAGTTCGGGTTCGCCAGCACGGTTTCCACCGACGGGCCACCCACACCCATCGCCTGCATGAGCCGCTTGAAGACCACGCCAACCTCCTTGACCAGTTCGCTGCGCCGGTGTCACCGGCGACGCCGGCCGTACCGGCCGACCGCTGGCACGGTAACCGCCTGCGGCAACAACCGCTCGGCGACGAGCCGCGTACGCTGAGCAGGCCATCGACGCGTTTGGTGTCGGGTCCCCGATCGCCTCACTCCCGTTTCACGCCCCGCCCGCCAAGCTGTGTGTCACACCGGCACCACTGGGCCGGAACCAACGGCACAGACGTGGACACGGGGAGAACTGAGATGGCCCAACAGATGACGGAGCACCGGACACGCCCGGCCGGCACCACCGAGGCCGCGAGCGCCACCGACACCCTGACCGACCTCGACGCCACCGACGAGCGCGGCGTCTCCACGGATCTGGTCCGGGCATACCTGAACGGGATCGGTCGCACGAAGCTGCTGACCGCCGCCCAGGAGGTCGACCTCGCCAAGCGGATCGAGGCCGGCCTGTTCGCCGAGGAGAAACTGGCGACCTGCACCCCCGTCTCGACGGAGCTGCGGGCCGACCTGGAGCTGATCGTCGCGCAGGGTCGGGCCGCGAAGGACCACCTGCTGGAGGCCAACCTGCGCCTGGTGGTCAGCATCGCCAAGCGCTACACCGGCCGCGGCATGGCCTTCCTCGACCTGATCCAGGAGGGCAACCTCGGCCTGATCCGCGCGGTCGAGAAGTTCGACTACGCCAAGGGCTACAAGTTCTCCACGTACGCCACCTGGTGGATCCGACAGGCGATCACCCGCGCCATGGCCGACCAGGCCCGCACGATCCGCATCCCGGTGCACATGGTCGAGCAGGTCAACCGCATGGTCCGGGCCCGTCGCGAGCTCTCCGTCTCGCTGGGCCGCGAGCCCACCGTCGCCGAGGTCGCCCGGGCCATGGACATCCCGGAGTTCCAGGTGATCGAGCTGATCTCGTACGACCGGGAGCCGGTGAGCCTCGACCAGGCGGTCGGCGAGGACGGCGAGAGCGCGCTCGGCGACTTCGTGGCCGCCGTCGACCCGAGCGCCGAGCCGGGCGACGCCGCCGCGCAGGGTGAGTTGCGCAACGAGGTGAGCATCGTGCTGTCCACCCTCTCCCAGCGGGAGCAGGCCGTGATCCGGCTTCGCTTCGGCCTCGACGACGGCCGGCAGCGCACCCTCGACGAGGTGGGCCGGGAGTTCGGCCTGTCGCGGGAGCGGATCCGGCAGATCGAGAAGGTGACCCTGCTGAAGCTGCGCGACCCGGAGCGGGCGCAGCGCCTGGAGGCGTACGCCTGCTGACGTCCCTGCGCCACGCGAGGCCCCGGCGGTTCGCCGGGGCCTCGCGTTCGTCCGGCGCGCCGGAACGGTGCTTGCCCCGGCGGCGCCGCCGGGTTATAAAACCATCTGGTTATTGAACCGGGAGGTTATCGAATCGTGCGCGCCGACCTGCTGGACGCGACCTTCGCGGCGCTGGCCGACCCGACCCGACGGGCCATCCTGGCCCGCCTGGCGGCCGGCGAGGCCACCGTGACCGAGCTGGCGGCGCCCTTCGCGATGAGTCAGCCGGCCGTCTCCAAGCACCTGCGCGTGTTGGAGCGCGCCGGGCTGGTCAGCCGGGGCCGCGACGGCCAGCGCCGACCGTGCCGCCTGGAGGCCGGCCCGTTGCGGGAGGCAACCGCCTGGCTCGCCGGCTACCGGGACTACTGGGCGGAGAGCTACCAGCGCCTCGACGCCCTGCTCGACGACCTCCAGCCCACCGACCGGAGGGTCGGCGCCCCCGCCGGCACCGGGCGTGACGACATCCCGGACGCCAACCGGTGACCGGCGACGGCGACCCACTGGTGGTCCACGCGCCGGGTGACCGGGAGATCGTGCTGAGCCGGCTGTTCGACGCGCCCGCGTCCCTGGTCTTCGCCGCCTTCACCCGCCCGGAGCTGCTCGTGCGGTGGTACGGCGCGCGCGGTTGGCGGCTGGTCGAGTGCGAGGTGGACCTGCGGGTGGGCGGACGGTGGCGCTTCGTCTCGCAGGGCCCGGGCGGGGAGCGGATGGGCCAGAGCGGGGTGTACCGGCACCTCGACCCGCCCCGGCGACTGGTTCTCACCGAACTCTTCGACGACCAGTCCTATCCGGGCGAGACCCTGATCACCCACGAGTTCGCCGAACTCGTCGGGCGCACCACCGTCACCAGCACGCTGCGCTACGCCACCCCCTCGGGCCGCGACAGGGTGCTGCGCTACCCGATGGCCCGGGGCGTCGGCGAGAGCTTCACCCGCCTCGCCGACCTGCTGGGCCGGCCAACGACGACAGGAGGAGCGACAGCATGAACTGGACCCTGGAAGTGGTGATCGTGCCGGTCTCCGACGTGGACCGCGCCAAGTCGTTCTACGCCGACCGGCTCGGCTTCGTCGTCGACCACGACACGGTGATCGACGACGCTGCGCGGATCGTCCAGCTGACCCCGCCCGGCTCCGGCTGCTCCGTCGTGATCGGCAAGGGGGTGGTGCCGCAGATGCCCCCCGGCTCGCTCAAGGGCCTCCAGCTCGTCGTGCCCGACCTGCGCAGGGCGCGGGCCGAGCTGGTCGAGCGCGGCGTCGAGGTCAGCGAGATCCAGGTCGTCGGCGAGAACCCCCGCCCGGTGCCCGACCCGCTGGACAACGTCGGCTTCATCCACTTCGCCGACCCCGACGGCAACGCCTGGGCGGTGCAGCAGATCTCCGAGCGGGCCTGAGCGCCACGCCGCCGCAGGGCGCCCTGCGCACCCGGCGCAGGGGCCCCTCCTCACAGGCGGCGGGGGCCGGTGTCGGGGCGGGCCACGGCGGAGCCGACCCGGACGGTGGCGTGCAGCACCGAAATGCCGTCCGGACGGGCCAGCACCGGGTTGAGGGTCAGCGCGCGTACCCGGGGCTGCTCGTCGGCGAGGCGGCCGACCCGCAGCAGCAGCTCCGCCAGCGCCGCCCGGTCCACCGGCGCCGCGCCCCGGTGCCCGCGCAGCAGCGGCGCCGCCCGGGGCTCGTCGACCAGCTCGGCGGCGTCCAGGTCGGTCAGCGGCACCGCCCGCCAGGCGCGGTCGCCCAGCAGCTCGGTGGCGACGCCGCCCAGCCCGAAACCGACCACCGGGCCGAACGCCGGGTCCTCCACCAGCTCGACCACGCAGGCCACGCCGGGCGGGACCATCGGCTGCACCAGGACGTCCGCGCCGAACAGCGCCGACATCTCCGCGTACGCGCGGTGGACCGTGGCCGCGTCGGGCAGGTCGAGCCGGACCGCGCCGAGGTCGAGGCGGTGCCGCAGGCCGGGGGCGGCGGCCTTGAGGGCCACCGGGAAACCCAGCCGCGCCGCCGCCTCGGCGGCCTCCCCCGCCGAGCGCGCCGGCACCGACTCGACCACGTCGATCCCGTACGCCGCGAGCAGCCCCGCCGGATCGAGGGCCTCCGGGCGCAGGGCGGCGTGCGCCGCCGAGCGGTCCACCCGGGTCAGCTCCGGCGGCACCCCGGCGGGCCGGCGCAGCCAGTCGGCGTACGCGGCGACCCGGGCGAGGGCGCGCACGGCCTCCTCCACGCTCGGGTACGCGGGCACCCCGGCGGGCGCCCGGCCGACCAGGAACGTCGCCACGGCCGGCTTGCCGGCGGCGAACGCGCTCGGCAGCGCGGCCGTGAAGTCGGCGTCGGTGTCGGTGAGCTGGCCGGGCAGCGGCGGGGCGAACACCACCACCAGGGCGTCCACCTCGTCGTCGGCGCCCGCCTCGGCGAGCGCGGCGGCGAACTCGGCGGCGCCGGCGCGCGGGCCGACGTCGCGCGGATAGCCGCGGGCGACGGTGAGCCCCTGCGCGGCGCAGGCGGTGGCCGCCAGCCCCGTCAGCGCCGAGGAGTTGCCGACCACGCCGACGCGCGGCCCGGCGGGCAGCGGCTGGTGGGCCAGCAGCACCCCGACGTCGAGCAGTTCGGCGACGGTGTCCACCCGGATCACGCCCGAGTGGGCGAACAGCGCGGCGACCGCCACCTCGTCCGGGCCGGCCGAGTCGCCCACCCCCGGCGGCCGGGCCGGCGACGCCAGCGCCACGACCGGCTTGTCCCGGCCGATGCGGCGGGCCAGCCGGGCGAACTTGCGCGGGTTGCCGAAGGTCTCCAGGTACAACATGATCACGTCGGTGCCGGGGTCGTCCTGCCAGTACTGGAGCAGGTCGTTGCCCGAGACGTCGGCCCGGTTGCCGGCCGAGACGAAACTCGACAGCCCCAGCCCGCGCCGGTCCGCCTCGGCCAGCAGCGCCACCCCGAACGCGCCGGACTGGCTGAAGATGCCCACCCGACCGGGCACCGGCAGCCGGGGGGCGAGCGTGGCGTTGAGGCGTACGGCCGGGTCGGTGTTGGCCACCCCCAGGCAGTTCGGGCCGACCACGCGCATGCCCGCCGCGTGCGCCGCGCGGACCAGCGCGCGCTGCGCGGCCGCGCCCTCCCCGCCGGCCTCGGCGAAGCCCGCCGAGATGACCACCAGGCCGTGCGCGCCCGCGGCGGCCGCGTCGGCGACCACCTTCGTCGCCGCCTCCGGCGGAACCGCCACCACCGCCAGGTCGACCGGCACGCCGGCATCGGCCGCCGAGGGGTACGCGGGCAGCCCGGCGACCGACGCCGCGCCCGGATGCACCGGGACCACCGCGCCGGTGTAGCCGCCGTCGCGCAGGTGCCCGAGCACCGCGGCGCCGACGCCCTGCCCCGTGGCGCTGGCGCCGTAGACGGCGACGCCCCGCGGCGCGAGCAGGCGGGCGACGGAGCGGGCCTCGGTGCGGTGCTCCCGACCGCGCTGCACCTGAAGCGTCGCGTCGGTGGGGGCGATCGGGAAGGTCAGATGGACCACGCCGTCGGCGAACTGCCGCTGGACCTGGTAGCCGAAGTCGGAGAAGACCCGCAGCATCGCGCCGTTGGCCGGGAGCACCTCGGCCACGAAGCTGGCGATGTCGTTGCGGCGGGCCGCGTCGGCCAGGTGCTCCAGCAGCACCGAGCCGATGCCCCGGCCCTGGTAGGCGTCCTCGACCACGAACGCCACCTCGGCCTCCGGCGCTTGCGGCCCCAGCCGCTCGTAGCGGCCGACGGCGACGATCCGCTCGCCGACCAGTACCACGAACGCCTCCCGGTCGCGGTGGTCGACGTTGACGAAGCGTTGCAGGTCCCGCTCCGGGATGCGCGGGTACGGCGAGAAGTAGCGCAGGTAGCGGGTGCGCTCCGAGAAGCGGGAGTGCATCGCCACGACGCCCGGCCCATCCGACCGGCGGATCGGGCGCAGCTGCACGGTGGTGCCGTCGCTGAGCAGCACGTCCACCGGTTGTTCCACCCTGGTCACCTGTGCGGTCCCTTCCGGCACCGGTTCAGTCGCGTGGGTCGTGCGGGTCGAGCCCGAACAGCGGGAAGGCGGTCTTGCGGGCCGCCGCGATCGCCCGGTCCACCGCGCTCGGCTCCCCCGTCGGCTGCCACGGCTCGTACGCCGGGTCGACGTCGTCGGTCATCCGCAACGGGATCTGCCGGCCCGGCCGGCGCGCGGCGGCCAGCTCCCGCCACGCCGGCGGGGTCAGCGTCGCCGGGTCGACCGGGTCGCCGGCGGCCACCGCGAGCAGGTGCGTCCAGGCCCGGGGCACCACCTCCACCAACGCGTACCCGCCGCCGCCGGTGGCCACCCAGCGACCCTCGCACAACTCGTCGGCGAGCGCCCGCAGGGCCAGGTAGGTGGCGCGCTGCCCGTCCACGGAGAGGTTCAGGTCGGCCAGCGGATCGAGGCGGTGCCCGTCCGCGCCGCACTGGGTCACCAGCACCTGCGGCCGGAACGCGCGCAGCACCGACGGCACCACCGCGTGGAAGGCGCGCTGCCAGCCGGCGTCGTCCACGCCCGGCGGCAGCGGGAGGTTCACGGCGCTGCCCTGGGCGCCCGGCCCGCCCGTCTCGTCGGGGAAGCCGGTGCCCGGGAAGAGCGCCAGCGGTGTCTCGTGCACGCTGACCGTGAGCACCCGCGGGTCGTTCCAGAAGACCTGCTGCACCCCGTCGCCGTGGTGCACGTCCACGTCCACGTACGCGACGCGCTCGGCGCCCAGGTCGAGCAGGCGGGCGATCGCCACCGCCGGGTCGTTGTAGACGCAGAACCCGGCCGCGCGGGCCGGCATGGCGTGGTGCAGGCCGCCGGCCACGTTGACCGCCCGCCGGGCCTCGCCCCGCCAGACCGCCTCGGCCGCCGCCACCGTGGCGCCGGCCACGAGCGCGCTGGACTCGTGCATCCCCTCGAAGACCGGGTTGTCGGAGGTGCCCAGCCCGAAACCGGCGAAGAGCGGGTCGCGGGGGGCGACCTTCACCGCGGCGAGGTAGCACGGGTCGTGCACCCTGCTCAGCAGCGCGTCGTCGGCCGGCTCCGGCTTGACCAGCCGCACCCCGGGACGGGCGAGGACGCCCAACTCCCGGGCCAGGGCGAACGTCAACTCCACCCGTACCGGGTCGAGGGGATGATCCCCCATGTCGTAGGCGAGCAGGGACTCGTCCCACACCACCACCGTGTCGTCGGACATGGCCCCATCGTCGCACGCGCAGCCGGGCGGGCCCGCGCACGCGCTGCCCAGCCGCCGGGTGTCGCCCGACGCAGTTCCCCGCTCAGCCGCCGGGTGCCGTCGGTGCCCCCCCCCCCCCGCTCCTCGCTCAGCCGGTCGGGGTCGGCCCCGTCGCCACCGGGCGGTCCGGGTCGGCGACCCAGTTGCTCCACGACCCGACGTAGAGGGCGGCGTCCGGGCGGCCGGCCAGGTGCAGCGCGAACACCGCCTGCGCCGCCGTCACCCCCGACCCGCAGTACGCCCCCACCGGCCGGTCCTCGCCCACCCCGGCGGCGGCGAACCGCTCGCGCAGCGCCTCGGCGGCCGGGAACCGGCCCTCGGCGACGTACTCGCCGGCGGGCAGGTTCACCGCGCCGGGCACGTGCCCGGCGACCGGGTCGATCGGCTCGGTCTCGCCCCGGTAGCGGGGTGCGGCGCGCACGTCGAGCAGGACACCGTCGTCGGCCGCGGCCAGCCGGGCCGCCCCCGCCGCGTCGAGCACCGGCAGCGCGCCGGGACGCACCTCGACGTCGCCCGGCTGCGGGGTCGGCACCGTCGTGCTGACGGGCAGCCCGGCGGCCTGCCACGCCGGGAAGCCGCCGTGCAGCAGCCGTACCGGCCGGTGGCCCGCCCAGCGCAGGGTCCACCAGGCACGGGCGGCGGCCATGCCGTCGCCGCCGTCGTACACCACCACGGGGTGACCGGCGCGGACGCCGGCGGCCCGCAGCGCGGCCTGGAGGGCGGCGGGGTCGGGCAGCGGGTGGCGGCCGGCGGGGCCGGGCGGGCCGCAGAGCGCGGTGTCCAGGTCGACGAAGACCGCGCCGGGCAGGTGACCGGCGGCATGGTCCTCCCGCCCCGGCGGGCCGACGAGCCGCCAGCGGACGTCGAGCAGCGTGGGCGGGTCTGCCTGGCCGAGTTCGACCGCGAGCCGACCGGCCTCGACAATGAGATCATCGGAGGCGGGCATGGCGTCCAGTCAACACCATCCCGGCGCGGACCTGGCGGTTCGCCGTGGGTCGTTCGGTGAACGCCGAGGTAGCATCGTTGGCCGGAGGTCCGCTGACGTGAAGCATGATCTGGTCGACACGACCGAGATGTACCTCAAGACCATCCTCGAGCTGGAGGAGGAGGGGGTTCCGCCGCTGCGTGCCCGCATCGCCGAGCGGCTGGGGCAGAGCGGGCCGACCGTCAGCCAGACCGTCGCCCGGATGGAGCGCGACGGCCTGCTGACCGTCGAGGGCGACCGCCACCTGGCGCTGACCCCGCACGGCCGCAGCAACGCGGTCTCCGTGATGCGCAAGCACCGCCTCGCCGAGCTGCTGCTGGTCAACGTGATCGGGATGCCCTACGAGGAGGCCCACGAGGAGGCCTGCCGGTGGGAGCACGTGATGAGCGACGCCGTCGAGAAGCGGGTCTACGACCTGCTCAACCGGCCGACCCGCTCCCCCTACGGCAACCCGATCCCGGGGCTGGACCAGCTGGGCACGCCGGAGCAGACGACCGCCGCCCCGATCGAGGGCGAGCGCAACCTGGCGTTCCCGGGGCTGTCGGGGCCCGTCGTGGTGCGACGCATCTGCGAGAGCGTGCAGACCGACGCGGACGTGCTCCGGCAGCTGCACGCCGCCGGCGTCGACCCGGGCGCGACCGTCACGGTGGCGCAGGAACGCGACGGGGTGTCGATCGACCGCTCCGGTGACCGCATCAGGTTGCCGCGCGAGATCGCCTCCCGCGTCTTCGTCGCCGCGCACTGATCCGTTCCGGGCACGTCGCTTCCTCGGCCGGCTCGGGCCGGACGCAGGGCGCACCGGCCGACGCGCGGGCGGCGGCCCGGGGCCGGAGTCAGAGCGCCCGGACGTCGAGTTGCCCGGCCAGCGTGACGAGCGCCTCCGTGAGCCGCTCGGCGTCGGCCTTGGCCGTGTCGCGGGCGGTGGCGTAGCGCAGGGTGACGAGGCGGGCCTCGGCGGCCAGCCAACCCACCTCCGCGACCGGCCCGGCGCCGCCCTTGGCCGAGACGGTCCGCCGGTACGCCCGTTGGCCGAGCCCGGGCACCTTGGCCGCCCTCTCCGGCACCACGTCGGCGGTGAAGGTCGCCGCGTCGATCGACGTCCGCGTGACGGTCAGCGTCAGCTCCGGTAGGGCGTCCTGACCCGCGCGCACCACGCAGGTGTGGCTGTCGCCGGTCGCGCTGGCCGCCGCGACGTCGAAGCGGACGCCGGCGTGCTGCTCGATGACGCCGAAGTCCAGCAGGCGGCACGCCCCGCCGGAGGAGGCGGCGGCCACGTCGACCGCGACCGGTGCGGGAGGCGGTACGGCCACCGGCTCGGCCTCCGCGCCGCAGCCGGCCACCACCAGCACCGCCACCCCGGCACCCAGCATCCGCCCGCGCACGCTCACTCCTCCGCTGTCCACTCCGACGCGCCCGCCGGAAACCGTACGATGTGGCCCGGCCGGGCGGTAGCCCTCAAATGGACTCCCTCAGTCGTCGACGTACGGGCAGTGTCGGCAGCCGCGCCCGCAGCAGGTGCCGCGCCGGGCCAGGAAACCCGCGCTGAGCACGAACAGCCCGGTGGCCGGGTCGAGGTAGCCCGCCCCGCCGGCGGTCAGGGCGGCGGCGTGCGCGGCGAGGATCCGCTCCCGGTCCGGGTGCTGCGGCGGCAGGCGGGACGGGTGCGGCTCGGTCAGCGGCCGGTCCGCCAGCGGTCGTCGCTCTCCGGTCACCGGCGCAGTCTAGAGACGTGCTCGGCCTGCCCGGGCGGGGCGCCGGGCCACCGTCGGGTCCCGCAGGTCGCGGCACTGCGGATGGTCGACAGGGCACGGCTCGCTGCCGTCGACCAGCCGGGCCAGCGCGCGCCGCCCGTACGGGGATCGGATAACCAGTGGCGTCGATCCGGGCGGCGCCGGCAGGCTGACCGGATGGACCACGGACGGGCCGGGCGCCCGCGAGCCGCGTCGGATCCCACCAGGTCGCCGGCCTCCCCACGGCGATCACCGGCCCGCACCGGAAGCCCGGCGTGACGCAACAGGCGGCCAGGCCCGCCGCAGGTGCCGCCCCGAAACGACCCTCGCTGCTGCGCAGCCGCAACTTCGGGCTGCTCCTGGCCGGGCAGACGGTCAGCGAACTGGGCACCCGGGTCTCCAACGTGGCGGTGCCGCTGCTCGCCGTCGGCACACTCGACGCCAGCGTCTTCCAGGTGGCGCTGCTGACGGCGCTCGCCTGGCTGCCGTACCTCATCTTCTCCCTGCCCGCGGGCGTCCTCGCCGACCGCGTCGACCAGCGGCGGCTGATGGTCGCCTGCGACCTGGGCCGGGCCGGGCTGCTGCTGTCGGTGCCGGTGGTCGCCCTGGTCGGCCAGCTCACCCTCGGCTTCCTGTACGCGGTGGTCGGGCTCTCCGGCGTGCTCACCGTCCTGTTCACGGTGGCCTACAAGAGCATGCTGCCGAGACTGGTGCCGCCGGAGCGCCTCGTGGACGCCAACGCGAAGCTCACCGTCGGCCAGGACTCCGCCGAACTCGTCGGCCCGACGATCGGCGGCGTGCTGGTCGGGCTGGTCGGCGCCGCGAGGACGCTCGTCGTCACCGCCGTCGCCTTCGCCGTGAGCGGGTTGACCCTGCTGCTGATCCGGGAGGTGCCGACCGGGCCCGCGCCCCGGCGCGACCGTGTCCCGCTGCGGGTGGAGATGACCGAGGGGCTGGGCTTCATCCGCCGCCAGCCGATCCTGCGCAGCATCCTCGCCTGCACCACCACCTCGAACTTCTTCGTCATGGCGTCCGGCTCGATCGAGGTGGTCTTCCTGCTCAAGGAGCTGCACGCCACGCCGGCGCTGGTCGGGCTGGTCTTCTCGGTGAGCGCCGTGGGCGGCCTGGTCGTCGGCGCGTTCGCCGACCGGTTGACCGCGTGGCTCGGCTCGGCCCGGGTGATCTGGGTGGCGATGGCCGCCCCGGGCCCGCTCTACCTGCTGATGCCCCTGGCGCAGCCCGGCTGGGGCGTGCTGCTCTACGGCGTCGGCCTGGCCGCGTTCTCCGCCAACGCGGTGCTCTACAACGTGGCCGCCATGACGTACCGGCAGCGGATCACGCCACCGGCTCTGCTGGGGCGGGTGAACGCGGCGTTCCTCTGGGTCTGCTTCGGGGTGATCCCGCTCGGCGCGCTCACCGGCGGCGCCCTCGCCAGCCAGTTCGGGTTGCGGCCGGCGCTGTGGATCTGCGTGCTCGGCACGTGGAGCGCCGCGCTCTTCGTCGTCTTCTCGCCGCTGCGGCGGATGCGGGACATGCCGGCGGCCTGACCGGGTGAGCCCCGGGCACCGGCCGGCCCTCGTGGGCACGGAAGCACGTTGGCTTTCCGATCCGCCCGGCCTATGGTGGCTGCATGTGTTCGACCGGTCAGCGCAGCAGCACCGCCGTCATGGTGACGGCGGCGTCCGCTGCTGCCTGCCGGTGCGCCCTGCGGGTGACCGTGGCGACCCGGGTGGTGCGATCCGCAGTCGCACCGTCGTGCGCCGGCTCGGTCGCCTCCCGACTGCCGAGCCCCGCCGGACGTAGCCCTCCGTGGACCGGTCGCAACTCTCGCGAACGGCCACCAGGGCGAAGCTATCCAGCTTCGGCCCTTTTTCTTTTTCCGCAAGAAGGAGCTACGCCATGACCACGCCCACCCAGTCCACCGAGCAGAAGTGGCTCGACGACCTGCGGACGACACTGACCAACGACTTCGAGGCGCAGACCGTCCGGCTGACGCAGCTCACCGCCGACACCGGCGACCCGGGCGAGGCGCACACCCAGAGCGCGCTGATCGCCGCCACCCGGCAGAGCATCGAGCAGATCAGCGGGGCGCTTCGCCGCCTCGCCGAGGGCCGCTACGGCATCTGCGAGCGGTGCTCCGCCGCGATCCCCCGGGAGCGCCTGGAGGTGCTGCCGCACGCCCGCTTCTGCGTGCCCTGCCAGCAGAAGCAGCACTGACGTACGCGGGGCTGCCGTGCCGGAGGACGGCACGGCAGCCCGGCCGGGTCAGCCGAACCAGGTCATCGCCTGCCCGTGCGAGCGCGTCCAGGCGAGTGGCCGGCCATCCAGCGCGAGCACGTTGTACGACGCCCCGTCCGGCGGTTCCGGCAGCGCGTCGAGAGGCAGCACGCCCGGAGACTCGTTGGAGATCCAGTGGCCGGGCAGGCGGCGTACCGCGTCCGTGAACGCCGCCCGGCGCGGTGCCGGCACCTGGTAGAGCACGGAGGTGTGGAACACCACCAGCGTCGCGCCCGCCGGCGCCCGCGCGGCCAGCGCGGGCAGGTCGTCCACCAGGTCGCCGCGCACGAGCAGCGGCGGCTCGGCCACGGCGACGGCCGCAGCGGCCCGCAGCCGGGCGCGGCGATGTGTGTGCTCCGGCCAGATGAGGGCGTCGAGCCAGGCGACGTCCGCCGGCTCGGTCACCCGCAGCGGATTCAGGTCCAGGCCGGCCCGCCACACCACCTCCGGCAGCCGGTCGGGCGGGGCCATACCGGTGGCGGCGCATCCGAAGGCCGGGTCGCCCGCGCCGAGCGCGTGGTCGTTGTAGCGGTAGGCGTACCGGTCGGGGTAGAGGCAGAGCCCGGCGGACGCGCCGACCTCCAGCAACGCCAGCGGCTGCGGTAACGCGGCGAGCACGGGCAGCAGTACGGCACACCGCCCGGGCTCGTTCGTCTGGGTCGCCCGGCTGCGCAGTTCCGCCTCGATCGCCGGCCAGTTCGCCAGCGCGAAGTCGTGGAAGGCCGCCGGGTCGTCGACCGGGCCGCCGAGCAGCCGTACGACGCCGAACAGCAGGTTCGGCTGCCGCTTTCCTGGCGGGAGCGCACCGATCAGTGCGAGCACCTCTTCGTCGCGGGAGACGGCGAGGGACAGGCGTTCGTAGGTCGGGGAAACGCCGCGCGCCTCACGGGTGCCGAACTCGACGTAGCTCTCGGCGATCGTCATGTTCCGATGGTCGCAGTCGACGCCTCACGGTGTTCGCCCCCCGTGACGCGGCTTTCGGCCCGCCGAGATCTCCTCCAGGTGCTGGAGCTGGTGCTGCCGCACCATCGCGTCCCAGGCCTCCTGGTCGTAGTCCGGGTCCGGCGGGATCCACTTGTGGGAGCCGTCGCTGTAGTGGAAGCGCTCGTCGCCGCGCCGGATGACGCTCACCGCACCCACCCCAGGAAGCGCCGGTGCAGCAGCCCGGCGGGCACCCAGGTCAGGTCCTCGGCGGCCCAGACCAGGTAGGACCCCATGAAGAGGGACAGCGACACCGGCGCGCCCTCGAACTCGGCGTGCAGTTCCCTGCGCCGCGTCCCGCACGACCAAGGGGCGTCGCAGCCGCCACAGGTCCACAGGGGTAGGACGGGGCCGTGGGTGGTCACGACTGCTCCTCCCCCGGCCAATGGCCTCGACGAATCGGGGTGCGGTGCCGGGCCCGGCAGGGCAGCTCCGACCCGCATCGGCAGACGCGACGCCAGAGTCGCCAGGACCAGACCGGGCGGTGCCGACGGGCCAGGGTGAGCGCCACTGCCAGCAGATAACCGTCGTACGACACGCGCTTGGGCACCTGACCTCCCGGGATCCGTCGTCCCGCTGTCACCAGCGGACCCCGCTACACCACACACCACCTCCTTTTGGGTTGTCAATCTGTAAGTGACGATCGCAAAGAGAATGTCGCACTTACCTTCAGGCCGTGAAGCGACCCCGCTTGTACGGGCCTGGCGAGTTGGCCGCCCTGTTCGGCGTGTCGCGTCAGCGGGTCCTACAAATCACCCGTAGGCCTGGCTTCCCGGAACCCATCGCCCGCTTGATCGGGACGACTGTCTGGGACGCGGACGAGGTGGACGAGTGGGCCCGGCACAATCGCCCGCCCCGCCCGACCGACGGCGACGAGGACCGCTGACGAGACGCCGCGCGCGGACACGGCGACGTCCAGGCACATCGCGAAGGTAGCTGGCGCCGACGTCGGGACAGCCGCGATCTGGGTTCCGGCCGTGATGCTGCGAGCGAGTCCTCGGCCGTCGTTGCCGATGTCCTGCTTGGTGTCGGCCGCATCTGCCCCGTCCCAGTCGAGGCGCAGTGGATCCAGATCGGCGTGCTAACCACTCGGACACAGGAAGACAGGCGTCCAACAACGAACAAGGTGGGCCGGCGGATGTCCGCCGGCCCACCTTTGTCACTCGTACGTCAGCTGCAGCCGCTGGTGGAGCCGCAGCCCTCGCAGACGTAGCAGCTACCGGCGGGGCGCATCTTCGTACCGCAGGTGAAGCAGAGCGGCGCGTCGGCGGCCTTGCCGATCACGGCCTCCAGCAACTCGGTGCTGGAGCCCACGGGCGGCGCCGGCTTGGCGGCGGCGACGGCGGCGGTCTCCTGCGCCGGCTGGGCGATCGGGCCGGTCTTCGGCTCGGCCGGCGCTTCGACCGGGGCGGAGGCGGCCATCGCGGTGAGGTCCGCACCGCTCGCCTCCGCCTCCGCCTCGGCCCGGAGCTGGGCGGCCCGCTCGCTGGCGGTGAAGATGCCCAGTTCCGCGCGGCGCTCGTACGGCAGGAAGTCCAGCGCCAGGCGACGGAAGATGTAGTCCATCACCGAGGCGGCCATCCGCACGTCCGGGTCGTCGGTCATGCCGGCCGGCTCGAAGCGCATGTTGGTGAACTTGCTGACGTACGTCTCCAGCGGGACGCCGTACTGGAGACCGATGGAGATGGCCACCGAGAAGGCGTCCATCACGCCGGCCAGGGTGGAGCCCTGCTTCGACATCTTGAGGAAGACCTCGCCGAGGCCATCGTCCGGGTAGGACGAGGCGGTGAGGTAGCCCTCGGCGCCACCGACGGAGAAGCTGACCGTCTGGGACGGGCGCTTCTTCGGCAGCCGCTTGCGCACCGGGCGGTACTCGACGACCTTCTCGACGACCTTCTCCACCTCGGCCGGGGCCTCCGTGGTCGCGACGGCCTTGTTGGGCTTGGCGACCGACAGCGGCTGGCCGACCTTGCAGTTGTCGCGGTAGATCGCCAGCGCCTTGAGGCCGAGCTTCCAGCCCTCGAAGTAGATCTTCTCGACGTCCTCGACGGTCGCCTGCTCCGGCATGTTGACCGTCTTGGAGATGGCGCCGGAGATGAACGGCTGGACGGCCGCCATCATCCGCACGTGGCCCATGGGGGCGATCGAGCGCTCGCCCATCGCGCAGTCGAAGACGGGGTAGTGCTCCGGCTTCAGGCCGGGGGCGTCGACCACGTGGCCGTGGTCGGCGATGTGCTCGACGATCGCCTCGACCTGCTCCTCGGGGTAGCCGAGGCTGCGCAGGGCGCGCGGCACGGTCTGGTTGACGATCTGCATCGAGCCGCCGCCGACCAGCTTCTTGAACTTGACCAGCGCCAGGTCCGGCTCGACGCCGGTGGTGTCGCAGTCCATCATCAGGCCGATGGTGCCGGTCGGGGCGAGCACGCTGGCCTGCGAGTTGCGCCAGCCGAACTTGTCACCGATCTTGTTGCCCTGGGTCCACTGCTTCGTGGCCTCGCGGACGATCGCGGTGGCCACGGTGCCCGACGGCTTGATCTCGTCGTTGGCGGCGGCGTGCTTGCGCATGACCCGCTTGTGCGGCTCGGCGTTGCGGGCGTAGCCGTCGTACGCGCCGACGACGCCGGCCAGCTCGGCGGAGCGGCGGTACGCGGTGCCGGTCATCAGCGAGGTGATCGCCGCGGCGACCGAGCGGCCCTGCTCCGAGTCGTACGGCAGGCCGGAGGCCATCAGCAGGGCGCCCAGGTTGGCGTAGCCGATGCCGAGCTGCCGGTAGGCGCGGGTGGTCTCGCCGATCTTCTCGGTCGGGAAGTCGGCGAAGCAGATCGAGATGTCCATCGCGGTGATGACGAACTCGACGGAGCGGACGAACTTCTCCACCTCGAAGCCGCCGTCGGCGCGGAGGAACTTCATCAGGTTGAGCGAGGCCAGGTTGCACGAGGAGTTGTCCAGGTGCAGGTACTCCGAGCACGGGTTCGACGCGGTGATCCGCCCGGTCTCCGGGCAGGTGTGCCAGTCGTTGATCGTGTCGTCGTACTGCAGGCCGGGGTCGGCGCACTCCCAGGCGGCGTGGGAGATGGTGCGGAACAGGTTCTTGGCGTCGATGGTCTCGATCACCGCGCCGTCGAGCCGGCCGCGCAGGTCGAAGCTGCCGCCGTTCTCCACGGCGGTCATGAACTCGTCGGAGACCCGGACGGAGTTGTTGGCGTTCTGGTACTGCACGCTGACGATGTCGGCGCCGCCGAGGTCCATGTCGAACCCGGCGTCGCGCAGCGCGCGGATCTTGTCCTCCTCGCGCGCCTTGGTGACCACGAACTCCTGGATGTCCGGGTGGTCCACGTCGAGGATGACCATCTTCGCCGCGCGCCGGGTGGCGCCGCCGGACTTGATGGTGCCGGCGGAGGCGTCGGCGCCGCGCATGAAGCTGACCGGGCCGGAGGCGTTGCCGCCGGAGGAGAGCAGCTCGCGGGAGGAGCGGATCCGGGACAGGTTGACGCCGGAGCCGGAGCCGCCCTTGAAGATCAGCCCCTCCTCCTTGTACCAGTCGAGGATGGAGTCCATCGAGTCGTCGACGGCCAGGATGAAGCAGGCGCTGACCTGCTGCGGCGAGGGCGTGCCGACGTTGAACCAGACCGGCGAGTTGAAGCTGAACACCTGGTGCAGCAGCATCCAGGTCAGCTCGTGGGCGAAGACCTCGGCGTCGGCCGGGCCGGCGAAGTAGCCGTACTCCTCACCCGCCGTGCGGTAGGTGGTGACCACCCGGTCGATCAGCTGCCGCAGCGACCACTCCCGCTCCGGGGTGCCCACGGCGCCCCGGAAGTACTTGGTGGTCACGATGTTCGCCGCGTTGACGCTCCACGACTCGGGGAACTCGACGCCGCGCTGCTCGAAGTTGACCGAGCCGTCCCGCCAGTTGGTCATGACGACGTCGCGGCGCTCCCAGGCGACCTCGTCGTAGGGGTGCACCCCCTCGGTCGTCCAGACCCGCTCGATCTTGAGCCCCGCGCCGGCCTTGTTGCGTGCCCTGCTGGTTGTCACACCGTCCCCCGACATCTCATCCGCCCCCTCGTCCGCACGGCCAACCGCCGCCCGATCCGACTGTCAACAAACTGCGAAGAATTCAACTGGTACGGCCGGCGGCCCCGGCCGCGTCGGCCCCGGCGCCCTCCCGGGCGCGCGCGGCGGCCCGCAGCGTCTCGATCTCGCGCTCGAAGTCGGCGAGCGAGTCGAACGACCGGTAGACGCTGGCGAACCGCATGTAGGCGACCTCGTCCAGGTCCCGTAGCGGGCCCAGGATGGCCAGCCCCACCTCGTGGCTGGGGATCTCGGCGGCCCCCTTGGCCCGGACGGTCTCCTCGACCTTCTGCGCGAGCAGCGCGAGCGAGTCGTCGTCCACGGGCCGGCCCTGGCACGCCTTGCGCACCCCGCCGACGATCTTCGTACGGCTGAACGGCTCGGTCACCCCGCTGCGCTTGACGACCGCGAGGACCGCCTCCTCCACCGTGGTGAACCGCTTGCCGCACTCCGGGCAGGACCGCCGCCGGCGGATCAACTGGCCGTCGTCGGCCTCCCGCGAGTCGACCACCCGGGAGTCGGCGTGCCGGCAGTACGGACACCGCATCGCACCCGACCTCCTTCGTCGATCGCGGGCCCGCCGACCGCTTCCCGGGCACGCGTGAGCGCGACGGAGCCATCTGTCGATGGTCTTCGCCGTGTCGACGGTGCCGGAGTGCGGTCGGTAGTCGAACCCAACCTGTAGGCGACTTACGCCCGTGTGACTACTACATCTAGGGGTCGACCGTAGGCCGCTGCGGATCGGAGGTCAAGTTGGCCGGCGTGTCCGGCGCGTCACCCTGACTCCGGGGCCGACCAGCACGCCGCCCGCCGCTGGACCAACCGCGCGACGCCCCCGGGGGTTACCGGTCCGACCGTCGCGAAACGGCCGACGATCGGGCGAAAGTCGAACACCCGTTCGATCCGACGTACCATTTATCAGAACACGAGTACGAGCGGACCGATTTTTCATCCCGACACGCCGAGCAAGGTCGTACAGATGTTTGAAAATGACCGATCTCACCTATACGGTCTTGAAGAACCGGGCGCGGAATCCTCCGTCCACCGGTCAGCTCGCACACCGCAGCACCGCACGCACCACGAGCCGCCAAGGCACCCAGCGCCGACCAGGGAGGACGGACGTGACCGAGGATCGGGCCAGCCGGCCGAAGAGCCCGCAGCAGATCACCGAGGCGGGCCCGCCAGCCACCCGACGCCGGGGCGCCGCGCGCAGCCGGACCGGGCAGCCGGCCGTACGCCCGGTCACCCCGGTGGTCAGCGCCTTCCCCGACCCCGCGACGGTGGATCTCACCGCCCGGCAGCGCCGGATCCTGGAGTTCATCCGCACCTGGGTCGAGCGGCACGGCTACCCGCCGAGCGTGCGCGAGATCGGCGAGGCCGTCGGCCTGGTCTCCCCGTCCAGCGTCGCCTACCAGCTCAAGGAGCTGGAGAAGAAGGGCTTCCTGCGCCGCGACCCCAACCGGCCGCGCGCCGTGGACGTCCGGGCGCCCGCCGACGTCGACGACGAGCTGGCCCGCTCGCAGCGCCCCGCCCCGGCCTACGTGCCGATGCTGGGCCGGATCGCGGCCGGTGGCCCGATCCTGGCCGAGCAGGCCGTCGAGGACATCTTCCCCCTCCCCCGCGAGCTGGTGGGCGAGGGCGAGGTCTTCATGCTCCAGGTCAAGGGCGACTCGATGCTCGACGCGGCCATCTGCGACGGCGACTGGGTCGTGGTCCGGCAGCAGCCGACGGCCGAGGCCGGCGACATCGTCGCCGCCATGCTCGACGGCGAGGCGACCGTGAAGACCTACCGCCGCCGCGACGGGCACGTCTGGCTCATGCCGCAGAACCCGGCCTTCGACCCGATCCCCGGTGACGACGCCACCATCATGGGCCGGGTCGTCGCGGTGCTGCGCCGCATCTGATCCGCACCACCACACCGGGTGGCCGCCGCCGGCGGTCACCGTCGGTCCCCTCACCGCCGACGGTCCCTCAGGACCGTCGGTCCGGCGGAATTCAGTAGCGATCGCCCCGGTAGCCCCGGCCGCCTCCGGGCACGTGCCCGTAGCCGCGACCGTCCTCGGGGCCGTCGTCGCGCCGGCGGACCGGCCGCTGGCCACGGGGATCCGGCTCGCCACCCCGACGCGGCGGCTCCGCCCGGCCACCACCGTAGACGCCACCGCCCGGCTGGCCCCCGCCACCGTAGACACCGCCACCGGGGCGACCGCCCTCCTGGCGTCCGCCACGGCCACCTTGCCGGCCCCCGCCGCCCTGGCGGTCACCCGCGCCACCGCCCTGGCGGCGACCACCGGGTGGCGGTCCGCCCAGGCCGGGCGGCGGCCCGTCGACGGGCGGACGGCCGCCGCCGTAGACACCGCCGCCGGCAGCCGGACGGGCTCCGCCGTAGACGCCGCCACCAGCCGGACGGGCACCGCCGTGCCCCCCGCCGCCGGACGGCGGACGGCCACCGCGCCCACCGGCAGGGCCGCCGTAGACCGCCCCTGCCGGCGCACCGCCGTAGACGCCGCGCCCCCGGTCGCCCGGCGCCACGAAGTCGTCGTCCGCCGGAGCACGCCGGTCGTCGCCGAGGGCGTCGTCGCGCTCCGGACCGCCGTCGCGGACGGGCGCCGGCCTGCGCCGGGCCCGGAGGATGCCGAAGACACCGGCCGCCACCATCAGCGCGCCGATCACCCCCACTGCCGCGATCAGGTACGTGATGTCGCTCAGGCTCAGGCCGTCGACCCACGACTGGCCGGCCTTCTTCGGCGTCTCGCCCCCGCCGGCCACCGGCTTCGCGCCCTCCGTGGAGGGGGTGTAGCCGAGGATGTCGATCGGGGCGTCCTCGTCGAGCTGGCCGCCGTCGGAGACGGTGAGGAAGGTCTTGCCGTCGGGGCTGTAGGTGATCGCCTCACCGAACGGGTCGGCGAGCGCCGTCACCCGGGGCTTGCCGCCGGTGAGGGCGGCCAGCACGTTGCCGTCGGTGACGTCGTACTCGAAGGCGTCAGCGTAGGTGCGCACCACGACCCGGGCGCCGTCCGGTGAGCGGGCCGCACCCGTGATCGCCACGCGGCCGGGAGCGCCGAGACGGTTGTCCGTGTCGGTCTCCGGCAGGCTGATCTCGCCGACCTTCTTCATCGGCACGGGCGGCGTGTCCCCGCTCTTCATCTTCTCGGTCGGGGAGAAGATCTGGGCCTTGCCGGACATCACCTTGGTGATGATCAACGGGGCGCCGTCGTCGCCGATCAGCAGCGCCTCGGCGTCGTGCGGCTTGCCCTCCGGGTAGGAGAGGCGGTGCAGCACCGGCCGCTTCGACCCGTCGACCGGCATGCTCCACAGCGCCACCCGCTCACGACGCTCACGGCTGGTGACGTTGTCGCCGGTGTCGGCGATCCACACGGTCTTGCCGTCCGGCGAGAGAGCGAGATCCTCCGTGTCGAACGGGCCCTGCCCGGAGTAGCGGACCGGCTCCTTCGAGATTCCGCACTTGGCGTCGAGGAAGAAGACCCGCTTGCGGCTCTCCACCTCGGTGCCGTCGTTGATCACGATGTAGCCGCTCTTGGTGGCCACCAGGCCCGACAGCTCCCGCAGCCGCTCGTCGGTGACCGTGCACCGCTTCTTGCCCGGGGCGGCCGCGAGCGAGGACGCGGCCGAGGCCGGTGCCGCAGCCAGGGCGACTCCGGTACACGCCACGGTCGCCCCCAGCAAGCCGAGGACGACCGTGACCGAAGAAACAGCGCGGCGCATTGAATCAGTGTCGCATGCCGGGCGTTTCCGACGTGTGACGCCGGGAGCGCGTCACCGGGCGCCCGCTACCGCCGGATCCTCCTCCGCCCGGAACGGCGCCAACTCGGCGGCGAGCGCCTCGCCGACCCGTACGTGCACCAGGGTGCCCTCCGGCAGGTGGGAGGTGCTCAGCACCTCGCCCTGGCGGTGCACCCGGGCCACCAGGTCGCCCCGGTCGTACGGCAGCACCGCGCGGACCTCCACCGCGGGGCGGGGCAGCCGCGCCTCGACGGCCTCGCGCAGCCCGTCGATGCCGCGACCCGTGTGCGCGGAGACGAAGACCGCCTCCGGCCAGAGCCGCTTGAGCCGCAGCAGCGTCTCCTCGTCGGCCGCGTCGGTCTTGTTGACCACCAGCAGCTCGGGCAGCCGGTCGGCACCCACCTCGGCGAGCACCTCGTGGACCGCCCGGACCTGCTCCTCCGGGTCCGGGTGGGTGCCGTCGACGACGTGCACCACCAGGTCGGCCTCGGCGACCTCCTCCAGCGTCGAGCGGAACGCCTCGACGATCTGGTGCGGCAGGTGCCGGACGAACCCCACCGTGTCGGAGAGGGTGTAAAGCCGCCCGTCGGCCGTGGTGGCCTTGCGGGTGGTCGGGTCGAGGGTGGCGAAGAGGGCGTTCTCCACCAGCACGCCCGCCCCGGTCAGCCGGTTGAGCAGGCTCGACTTGCCGGCGTTGGTGTAGCCGGCGATGGCCACGGCCGGCACGGCGTTGCGGGAACGCCGGGCGCGCTTGGTCTGGCGTACCGTCTTCATGCCCTTGATCTCCCGGCGCAGCCGGGCGATGCGGTGGCGGATCCGGCGCCGGTCGGTCTCCAGCTTCGTCTCACCGGGACCGCGCAGACCCACGCCGCCGCCGGCGCCACCGCCGCGACCGCTACCACCGGTCTGCCGCGAGAGGGTCTCACCCCAACCGCGCAGGCGCGGCAGCAGGTATTCGAGCTGGGCCAGCTCGACCTGCGCCTTGCCCTCCTTGCTCTTGGCGTGCTGGGCGAAGATGTCGAGGATCAGCGCGGTGCGGTCGACCACCTTGACCTTGGTGCGCTGCTCCAGGTTGCGTAGCTGCGACGGCGACAGCTCACCGTCGCAGATCACCGTGTCGGCGCCCGTGGAGAGCACCACCGAGCCGAGGTCGTCGACCTTGCCCCGGCCGACGTAGGTGGCGGGGTCCGGGCGGTTACGCCGCTGGATCAGCCCTTCGAGCACCTGCGAGCCGGCGGTCTCCGCCAGCGCAGCCAGCTCGGTGAGGGAGTTCTCGGCGTCGCTCTGCGTGCCCTCGGTCCAGACGCCGACGAGGACGACGCGCTCCAGGCGCAGCTGGCGGTATTCGACCTCGGTGATGTCCGCGAGTTCGGTGGAGAGGCCGGGGACCCGCCGCAGCGCCTGCCGCTCCGACAGCTCGAACTCACCGGTGGTGGCGTCGAGCTCGTCGTCCTCGTAGGGAAGTAGGGTCTCCTGGTTGTGCAAGCCGGTCTCCTGTCCGTTCTGTCACGTACCGAGCAATCCTGACATGTGCCAACGCGGAACGCACCCGCTATATGCCCGCTCGAACGGGCCACAAAAGTGGGGGCGGATGCCGGAGGGGACGGCCGGGGCGAGTAGAAATGCGGGGCGAGCCGTTCAGCGTCGACGGAGGGATCCCGTGGCCATCACCCGACTTCCAAGTGCCGGATTCTCGATCACGATTCGGATCGCCGTGCCGGCGGACGCGTCCTCGATCGGCCGGCTGACCACATCCGTGGGTGAGGCCGGGGCGATCGTCACCGCGCTCGACGTGGTGGACTCCGACCCGACCCACGTGCTCGTCGACCTGACCTGCGACACCGCCGACGCCAGCCACGCCGACCAGGTGGTCGACGCGTTGACCGCGCTGGACGGCGTGGACGTGCGCAAGGTGTCCGACCGGACCTTCCTGCTGCACCTCGGCGGCAAGATCGAGGTCAGCTCGAAGGTGGCGCTGCGCAACCGCGACGAGCTGTCCCGGGCGTACACCCCGGGGGTGGCGCGGGTCTGCATGGCGATCGCGGAGAACCCCGCCGACGCCCGCCGGCTGACCATAAAGCGCAACACCGTCGCCGTGGTCAGCGACGGCTCCGCCGTGCTGGGCCTGGGCAACCTCGGGCCGGCGGCGTCGCTGCCGGTGATGGAGGGCAAGGCGGCGCTGTTCAAGCGCTTCGGTGGGGTGGACGCCTGGCCGGTCGTGCTCGACACCCAGGACACCGACGAGATCGTGCAGATCGTCAAGGCCATTGCCCCGGCGTACGGCGGGATCAACCTGGAGGACATCGCGGCGCCGCGCTGCTTCGAGATCGAGGCGCGGCTGCGCGAGGCGCTGGACATCCCGGTCTTCCACGACGACCAGCACGGCACCGCGATCTGCGTGCTGGCCGCGCTCACCAACGCGCTGCGCGTCGTGGGCAAGCAGCTCGCGGACGTCCGGGTCGTGGTCTCGGGCGCGGGCGCAGCCGGCACCGCGATCATGAAGCTGCTGCTCCGCCAGGGCGTCGGCGACATCATCGCGTACGACCGCCAGGGCGCCCTGCACCGCGGCCAGAGCGGGCTCAACCCGGCGTGGCAGTGGCTGGCCGAGAACACCAACCGGGAGAACTACTCCGGCGACCTGGCCGGGGCGGTACGCGGCGCGGACGTCTTCATCGGGGTCAGCGCGCCGAACCTGCTCACCGGCGACGACATCGCCACGATGGCCAAGGACTCGATCGTCTTCGCCCTGGCCAACCCGGACCCGGAGGTCGACCCGCGGGAGGCGCGCAAGTACGCCGCCGTGGTCGCCACCGGCCGCTCCGACCAGCCGAACCAGATCAACAACGTGCTCGCCTTCCCGGGCGTGTTCCGGGGCATGCTGGACGCGCACGCCGAGGAGTTCACCGAGGAGATGGCCATCGCGGCGGCCCGGGCCATCGCGGACGTGGTCGGCGAAGACAAGATCAACCCGACGGTGATCGTGCCCAGCGTCTTCGACTCCCGGGTCTCCCCGGCGGTCGCCGCGGCGGTCCGCGCCGCCGCCCAGAACCCGGCCCCGGCCCCCGCCGCCGACCCCGGCCCCGCCGACCTCCCCGAGATCGCCGCCGAAGCCAGCGCCACCCCCTGACCCACACCCACCCACCCCGCGCCTCCCCCGCCCCGCCCCCGTCGATCATGAAGTTGTTGCCCTCGGAAACGCTCTCCAGGGCAGTAACTTCATGATCGACGGGGAGGGTGGGGTGGGTGACCGGCAGCAGACTCGCAGGACGGCGTTTCGGCCGTTGCCGGTTCTCGCAATTCGTCCGCCCTGCCGGATGCGGGTTCCGCCGGGGGCAGGTCGCGTCACCGCTCGCCGTCTGTGAGGCGGCCCTGATCGTTGGCGGTCGAGCTCGTCGACACGCCGCCGGTCGAGCAGCTCAACTGTCAACGATCAGGGGACGGGTGGGGGCGGAGAGGTGGGGTCAGGCGGGGGGTGGGGGGTCAGGGCGGTGGGGTCGAGGGTGCCGGTGGCTACCAGGGTGGCCGGGCCGGCCAGCCAGCAGGAGTCCTCCGTCACCGTGACCGAGAGGCGTCCGCCCGGGACGTCCACCGCCAGTACGCCGGTGTCCCGCCCGGCGTCGCGCAGGGCCACCGCGGCCACCGCGCAGGCGCCCGTACCGCAGGAGAGGGTCTCGGCGGAGCCGCGCTCGTACACGCGCATGAGCACGTGGCCGTCGGTGTCGTCGACGGGCTCGCCGGGCGCCGTGAACTCCACGTTCACCCCGGCGGGGAAGACCGTCGCGTCGACCTCGGGGGCCCGGGTGAGGTCGAGCGCGCTCAGTTCCAGCCCGGACGGCAGCGCGCAGACCAGGTGCGGGTTGCCCACGTCCACCGCCGTACCGGGCAGCGTCAGCCCGCCGAGGGTGGCCGTCGCCGTGTCGTACAGCCGGGGGCGGCGCATCTCGACGGCGATGGCGTCGGCCGTGACCAGCGCGCGCACGACGCCGGCCCGGGTCGCCACGGGCAGCGCCCCCTCCGCCGGCTCGGCCAGCCCGGAGGCGACCAGGTAGCGGACGAAGACCCGGGCGCCGTTGCCGCACATCTCCGCGAACGACCCGTCGGCGTTCCAGTAGTCCATGAACCACTCGGCCTCGCCGGCCAATCCGGCGCCCTCCGGGTGCGCGGCCGCCCGGACCACCCGCAGCACGCCGTCGCCGCCCAACCCGCGCCGGCGGTCGCAGAGGGCCGCGACCAGCCCGGGTGTCAGGTCGAGCCGGTTGTCCGGATCGGGGAGGATGACGAAGTCGTTGCCGGTGCCGTGGCCCTTGGTGAACTGCACGCCCCCATCATTCCGCAAGAGCGGGCAGCAGACGCAGGGCGGCAGTCACCAGGTCCGGCGCGGCCGAGTCCAACCAGTGGATGCGCGGGTCGCGGCGGAACCAGGAGCGCTGCCGCCGCACGAAGCGCCGGGTGGCCCGCACGGTCTCGTCGTGCGCCTCGGCCTCCGTCAGCTCCCCGGCGAGGAGCCGCAGCACCTGCTGGTAGCCGAGCGCGCGGCTGGCCGTACGCCCCTCGGGCAGGCCCTGCCCGACGAGGTCCCGCGTCTCGGCGACCAGCCCGTCGGCCCACATCCGGTCCACCCGCAGGGCGATCCGCTCGTCCAGCAGCGCGGTGTCCAGGTCCACCCCGAGCTGCACGGACGGGTAGTACGGGGTCGGTTCGGGCAACGCGGCCGTGAACGGCGCCCCGGTCAGCTCGATGACCTCCAGGGCCCGCACGATCCGCCGCCCGTTGCCGGGCAGGATCCCCGTCGCGGCGGCCGGGTCGGCCTCGCGCAGCCGGGCGTACAGGGGCGCGGGGCCGAGCGCGGCGAGCTCCCGTTCCAGCCGCTCGCGCACCGCCGGGTCGGTGCCGGGGAACTCGAAGCGCTCCAGCACCGCCCGCACGTAGAGCCCGGAGCCGCCGACCAGCAGCGGCACCCGGCCCCGGGCCAGGACGTCGTCGACGGCGGCGCGGGCCAGCCGCTGGTACTCCGCGACGCTCGCCGGCTCGGTGACGTCCCAGATGTCCAGCAGGTGGTGCGGCACCCCCTCGCGCTCGGCCGGGGTGAGTTTGGCGGTGCCGATGTCCATGCCCCGGTAGAGCTGCATCGAGTCGGCGTTGACGACCTCGCCGTCGAGGGCGTGCGCGAGCGCGATGCTCAGCGCCGACTTGCCGGCCGCCGTCGGCCCGACCACGGCGACGACCGTCCCGGCGGGCGGGCGGGCGGTCACGCCGGCGCCCAGGAGGAGACGAGGTAGGCGACGCCGTAGGGCGCCGAGTGGTGGCGCAGCTCGCCGCGCCAGTCGCCGCCGGTCGCGCGGACCGCGCCGGCCAGCACCTGCCAGGGCGCGCGCCCGGCGACCTTGAGCTGCGCCGACAGGGCCGGGTCCAGGCCGAGCAGGGCCTCGGCGTCCGCGTCGGCCAGGGCGCGGGCGACCCCGTCGTCGTACGCCTCGGCGCGCGGGTCGTCGTAGCCGGGCGACTTCGGGCCCCGGCAGGCCGACCCGTCCCCCGCCACCAGCAGCGCGGTGCGCGGCTCCGTCGCCGCGCCGAGCGCCGCACCCAGCTCGGCGCACTGCGCCGGGGAGGCATCGGCCGCGACGGACCGGGCCAGCCGGGGCAGCTCGGTGCGGGAGCGCCCGAGCAGCCACGCGCCGATGGTCAGGCTCAGCGGCAGCCGCTCGCCGCCGGCGCAGTTCACCTTCCACAGCCGCACCTGCCGGTCGAGGCCGTACGGCCGCAGCGAGCCGTGGTCGGCCGCGTGGAAACGGGTGGTCTCCGGACCACCGCCGACGAGGACGACCACCTCGGGGTCGGCGGCGAGCAGCCCGGCGACCGCGGCGTCGCAGGCGGCACGGAGCTCGTCCAGCTCGGGCGCGGCGGCGCCCGCCAACTCGGGGACGATCAGCGGCGGATGGGGGCAGACGGCGGCGGCGACCAGGGGCACCAGGCAACGGTATCGGCACGACGGCGCCCACCACCCCGCACCCGGCCCGGGAACGCCCGGCACGTCGCAAACGCCGCACGACGGATTGCGACACTCCCCCCAGGGAGCCCGTCCGCGGGCGGTAGGACACCGTATGGTCACGGTCGGCGATAGGCGCTCGACGGGAACGGGGTCGCACCTGTGACAATGCCGGGGGAAACTTTGCTGCGCCGTGGCGGCGATCGCGGGACTGCTCCCCGACGCCGGGAGAACGAGGATGGGCACATGAGCGACTGGACTGCCTTCGGACGGGTGGACGCGGACGGCACCGTGTACGTCAAGACCGCCGACGGCGAGCGGGTGGTCGGATCCTGGCAGGCGGGAGCGCCCGAGGAGGGGCTGGCCCACTTCGCCCGCCGCTTCGACGACCTGGTGACCGAGGTCAACCTGACGGAGGCCCGGCTCAACTCGGGTGCCGCGGACGCCGGCCATTCACTGACCACCATCCGGCGCATCCGCGCGTCGCTGGCCGAGGCGCACGTCGTCGGCGACATCGACGCGCTGGCGGCCCGGCTGGACCGGCTCGCCACGGTCGCCGAGGAGAAGGCCGGCGAGGCCAAGGCCGCCCGGGAGGCCGCCCGTGGCGAGGCGCTCGCGCGCAAGCAGGCCCTCGTGGAGGAGGCGGAGAAGCTCGCCGCCGAGTCGACCGGCTGGAAGACCGCCGGGGACCGGCTCAAGGAGATCCTCGACGAGTGGAAGACCATCCGCGGCGTCGACAAGAAGACCGACGGCGAGCTGTGGAAGCGCTTCGCCGCCGCGCGGGACGGCTTCACCCGCCGCCGGGGCGCCCACTTCGCCTCCCTCGACGCGCAGCGCAAGCAGGCGCAGACGGTCAAGGAGGAGCTGGTCGCCGAGGCCGAGAAGCTCAAGGACTCCACCGACTGGGCGGCCACCGCCAACCAGCTCAAGGAGCTGATGAACCAGTGGAAGGCCGCTCCGCGGGCCTCCAAGGAGGCGGAGCAGAAGCTCTGGGAACGGTTCCGGGGCGCGCAGGACGAGTTCTTCACCCGGCGCAGCGAGGTCTTCTCCGCCCGCGACAACGAGCAGCGCGGCAACCTGGAGCGCAAGCAGGCGCTGCTCGCCGAGGCCGAGGCGCTGGACGTCGACGGCGACCCGAAGGGCGCGCAGGCCAAGCTGCGCGAGATCCAGGCCCAGTGGCACGAGGCCGGTCGGGTGCCCCGCGAGGCGGCGGCCGGGCTGGAGCGCCGGCTGCGCGCGGTCGACGAGAAGGTCCGCGAGGTGATGGACTCCGCGTGGCGGCGCACCACCAAGGAGGACAACCCCCTGCTCGCCCAGATGCGGGCGCAGGTCGCCGAGGCCGAGGAGCGGTTGGCCCGGGCCCAGGCGGCCGGGGACGCCCGGCGGGTCAAGGAGGCCGAGCAGGCGCTGGCCTCGAAGCGGCAGTTCCTCCAGCTCGCCGAGCAGGCCGGCTGAGCCGTACGCCCCAGGCTTGGCTCGCCCGGCGAGCGTCGCGCACCGAGTTGCCACGGAAGCCCCCGGTCCATCACGGACCGGGGGCTTCCGACTGTCCGGCCCGCTGCCGGGCGGGAGGCCCGGCCACGGTGACGTGGGTGGCCCGGCCGGAGGCGCCGGTGTGCCCGACGGCGACGTTGGCGGCGGGTCCTTTCGCCCGTCCGCCCGAGGACGGGGCGGTTGACGCATCGAGGCGGGCTGATCAGAATGAGCGCGGAGCCAGGTCCGGCACCGGCGCGAGGGCGCCGACGGCGCACGTCACGTCGTCGGGGGACGCCGGTGGTCCCGCGAGCGGCCGCATCCCACGTGGCACGTCCCGTCGCGCCCTGTCCGCGTACCGCTGAGGGCAGCCCGACGGACGTCGCCCGGTTCCCGCCCGCGCCGCCCAGGCGGCGGCGGGCAGTTCGAAGTGGAGCTCGCATGCACCGACGCAGCGCCCTCGGCGGCGCGATCACCGCGCTCGCCACCGCCGCGGCCGGCGTCCTCGTCGCCGCCGCCGTCAGCACCGCCCCGGCCGTCGCCGCCCCCGCCGGCACCGGCACCGGCTACCTGCACACCAACGGCAACAGGATCGTCGACAGCACCGGCGCGACGGTACGCATCACCGGCATCAACTGGTTCGGTATGGAGACCGACAACAAGACCTTCCACGGGCTTTGGTCCACCAACCCGTGGCGGGGCCAGATCGACAAGATGGCCAGCCTCGGCTACAACACGCTGCGCGTGCCGTACTCGAACGACGCGCTGAAGCCCGGCGCCACGGCCAGCGGCATCAACGACTTCGTCAACCCGGACCTGGTCGGGCTCTCCCCGCTGCAGATCCTCGACAAGGTCATCGGGTACGCCGGCGGCAAGGGGATGCGGGTCATCCTGGACCGGCACCGGCCGACGTCGGCCGGCCAGTCCCCGCTGTGGTACACCCCGACGGTCTCCGAGGCGACCTGGATCAACGACTGGAAGATGCTCGCCCAGCGGTACGCGGGCAACACCACCGTGATCGGGGCGGACCTGCACAACGAGCCGCACGCAGAGGGGACGAACCCAGCGGCCACCGGCGCGTGCTGGGGCTGCGGCGATCCGGCCCGGGACTGGCGGCTGGCCGCCGAGCGGGCCGGCAACGCGATCCTGTCGGTGCAGCCGAACTGGCTGATCTTCGTGGAGGGGGTGAGCTGCCCCAGCGGCGGCCTCTCCAACGTCTGGGACAACGACCCGAGCAACGACGAGGACTGCGGCTGGTGGGGCGGCAACCTGACGAAGGCCAAGGACTTCCCGGTGCGGCTCGACGTGCCGAACCGGCTGGTCTACTCGCCGCACGAGTACGCCACCTCGGTCTTCGAGCAGAACTGGTTCAAGTCCCCCGACTTCCCCGACAACCTGCCGGGCATCTGGGACAAGTACTGGGGTTACCTGCACAAGCAGAACATCGCGCCGATCATGATGGGCGAGTTCGGCAGCACCCTGGCCGACCCCCGGGACAAGGTGTGGCTGGAGAAGCTGATGGCCTACACCGGCACCGGGCTCGACGGGATGTCGTTCACGTACTGGTCGTGGAACCCGAACTCGGGTGACACCGGCGGCATCGCGCTCGACGACTGGACCAGCATCAACACCACCAAGCAGGCGATCCTCCAGCCGTACCTGATCCCGCCGGTCGGCGGCGGGGGCGGCCCGACGCCGACCCCGACGGCGACGCCGACCTCGACGCCGTCGCCGACCGGGGGCTGCACGGCCGCGTACCGGCAGGTCAACGCGTGGCAGGGCGGCTTCCAGGGCGAGCTGACGGTGACGAACACCGGCACCGCGACGGTCAACCCGTGGCAGGTCACCTGGAGTTGGCCGGCCGGGGTGAGCCTGGCCAGCGGCTGGAACGCCACGGTGACCCAGTCCGGCACCACGGTGACGGCGGCGGCCCCGACCTGGGCGGGGGCGCTGGCACCGGGCGCCTCGGTGACCGTCGGCTTCACCGCCGACGGCTCGTCCGCCGCGCCCGGCACGGTCAGGCTCAACGGCGCCGCCTGCTGATTCCACCTCCGGTCGCCCGCACGGCGGCCGCTGACGCTCCGGCCGGGGCCCGCGCGTGCGGGTCCCGGCCGGTCGCGGGTCAGTGCGCGGCGCAGCCGGTCGTCGGCGCGGGCGCCGCGGCCGGCGCGCCGATCGTGGGCAGCCCGAGCAGCACCCCCGGCGTACGCGGGGCGCGTCCCGCCTCGGCCGCGTCGCCGGCCCGGGTGCGCCGGTGCGACAACGGCTCGCCGTCGGCGTTCAGGTGGTGCGGGGCGGCGTAGGTGATGGTGGTGTGCACGACGTCGCCGGGACGGATCAGCCCGGCGTCGCCACGCTGGCCGTTCGCGCCGGTCGCGAAGTGGACCAGGCGGCCGTCGCGGGCGCGGCCGGACATCCGGCCCGTGCGCTCGTCCTTGCGCCCCTCGCCGACGGCGACCAGCACCTCGACGGTCTCCCCCACCAGCTTCTTGTTCTCCGCCCAGGTGATCTCCTCGACGCAGGCGATCAGCCGCTCGTAGCGCTCCTGCACGACCTGCTTGGGCAGCTGGCCGTCCATGGTGGCGGCCGGCGTGCCGGGGCGCTTGGAGTACTGGAAGGTGAACGCCGACGAGAAGCGGGCCTCGCGGACCACGTCGAGGGTGCGCGCGAAGTCGGCCTCGGTCTCGCCGGGGAAGCCGACGATGATGTCGGTGGTGATCGCCGCGTCCGGCATCGCCGCCCGGACCTTTTCGATGATGCCCAGGTAGCGGTCGGCCCGGTAGGAGCGGCGCATGGCCCGCAGCACGTCGTCGGAGCCGGACTGCAACGGCATGTGCAGCGAGTGGCAGACGTTGGGCGTCTCGGCCATCGCGGCGATCACGTCGTCGGTGAAGTCCTTCGGGTGCGGGCTGGTGAACCGCACCCGCTCCAGCCCCTCGACGTCGCCGCAGGCGCGCAGCAGCTTGCCGAAGGCCAGCCGGTCGCCGAACTCGACGCCGTAGGAGTTGACGTTCTGCCCGAGCAGGGTCACCTCCAGCACGCCCTCGTCGACGAGCGCGCGGACCTCGGAGAGGATGTCGCCGGGGCGGCGGTCCTTCTCCTTGCCCCGCAGGGAGGGCACGATGCAGAACGTGCAGGTGTTGTTGCAGCCGACGGAGATCGACACCCAGCCCGCGTACGTGGACTCGCGCCGGGTGGGCAGCGTCGAGGGGAAGACGTCGAGGGACTCGAGGATCTCCACCTCGGCTGCCGCGTTGTGCCGGGCCCGCTCCAGCAGCACCGGCAGCGACCCGATGTTGTGCGTGCCGAACACCACGTCGACCCAGGGCGCCTTGCGGACGATCTCGCCCCGGTCCTTCTGGGCGAGACAGCCGCCCACGGCGATCTGCATCTCCGGGTGCCGGGCCTTGACGGGGCGCAGGTGACCGAGGTTGCCGTAGAGGCGGTTGTCGGCGTTCTCCCGGACGGCGCAGGTGTTGAAGACCACCACGTCCGGGTTGTCGTCGGCCTCGGTGGCGCGCACGTAGCCGGCGCCCTCCAGCAGGCCGGAAATGCGCTCGGAGTCGTGCACGTTCATCTGGCAGCCATAGGTGCGCACCTGATAGGTGCGCGGGCTGCTCGCCGCTGCGGTAGTCATGACCCCGACAGCGTATCCGCCGCCCGCCGACCAACCCGAACGAGGAGGAGCCGTGTGCCGGAGCATCAAGACCCTGCGTGAGCCGTACACCGAGGAGGTGACCCCGGCCGACGTGGACGCCGCGGCGTTGCAGTACGTCCGCAAGATCTCGGGTTTCCGCAAGCCCGCGGCCCACAACGCCGCCGCCTTCGACGCGGCGGTCGCCGCCGTCGCGTCGGCCACCGCGACCCTGCTCGCCCAGTTGGAGGTACGCGGCGGCCGCTCCGCCGGCCCGGCGAGCTGACCCGCCGAGCCGACGAGGGCCGGCTCGCCCGCCGGAAACCCCGGGGCGCGGACGCCCGGCGGGGCCGGCGGGCCGGCGGGCGGGGTCAGGCGGCGGCGAGCGCCGGGAGCACCGAGTCCGGCGCCCAGCGCGAGCGGTGGCACTGCGACCAGCCGCGACAGCGGGGATCCGCCTCGGTGCACAGGCGCTGGTTGGTGAGCAGTTCGCCGTCGTCGGTCTCCCGGACGTCGAAGTGCACCGGCCGGATCGTGCCGTCGGGCGCGACGAGCAGGTGCCGCCCGGCGTCGAGGGTGTCGTCGCGCAGCAGGCAGTTGCGGTCCAGCAGCCGCGCCAGCGCGGCCACGCTGCCGTGCTCGGAGAGCCGTTCGGGCACCCCGTAGCAGTCCACGATCGTGGCGAACTCGCCCGGCGCCTGCCAGACGTCACAGATCACCGCGTACGTCGGCAGGCGGGCGGGGTCCGCCGCCGCCAGGGGCATCACCACCCGGCCGAGCGCCTCGGCCAGTGCCGGGTAGACCTCCACCGGCCGCACCTGCTCGATTCTCCAGTTCCACAGCTCGGTCATGCCGCCTCCTCGCTGTGCTCGTCCCACCGGCCTCCGGATCGGGCCTTACTGACGATGGTGGGGGGCATATGACCTCAGCCGGGGGCAAGTTACCGGTCTGTGACCATTCCGGGCAAAATTTCCTCGAGCGCCATTGCTCGGAGTAGCGGGAAGGTGACAGTTTATCGGGTACGGTGGCCCGCTCCGCCCGCCACACGCCGGCCGGAAAAGACCGCCGCGGGCGGGCCGCGCCCGTCCTCGACAGCCGCCCGGCCGGCGACCCCCCACAGCGCCAGGGCCGCCCCTCAGCGCACGATCACCCGGTGCTCCCACGGCGGCAGCAGCTCGCCGACCACGGTGGCGCCCGGCAGCTCGCCGGCGACCAGCAGGCCACCCGAGGTCTGCGCGTCGGCCAGCAGCAGCCGGTCCTCCTCGGCCACCCGGCCGAAGTCGGTCCACGGCGTGACCCACTCCAGGTTGCGCCGGCTGCCGCCGCTGACGTGCCCGTCGCGCACCGCCTCCCGGGCGCCGGGCAGGTAGGGCACCCGGGCCGCGTCGATCGCCACCGTCAGCCGGCTCGCCCGGGCCAGCTTGGACGCGTGCCCGAGCAGACCGAAGCCCGTCACGTCGGTGCCGCAGCGCACGCCGGCCGCCACCGCCGCGCGCGCCGCGTCCCGGTTGAGCGTCGTCATCGCCGCGACCGCCTCGGGGAAGCTCTCACCGGTGGCCTTGTGCCGGGTGTTGAGCACCCCGACGCCGAGCGGCTTGGTCAGCGACAGCGGCAGGCCCGCCCGGCCCGCGTCCAGGGTGATCAGCTCCTCCGGCCGGACCACCCCGGTGACGGCCAGGCCGTACTTGGGGCCCTCGTCGTCGACGCTGTGCCCGCCGGCGAGGTGGCAACCGGCGTCGCGGGCCACGTCCTGCCCGCCGCGCAGCACCTCCCGGGCCAGCTCCAGCGGCAGCACGTCGCGCGGCCAGCAGAGCAGGTTCAGCGCGACGAGGGGGGTGCCGCCCATGGCGTACACGTCGGAGAGGGCGTTGGTCGCGGCGATGCGCCCCCAGTCGTACGCGTCGTCGACGACCGGGGTGAAGAAGTCGGCGGTGGTGACCAGGCCGGTGCGCTCGTCGAGCCGGACCACCGCGGCGTCGTCGCCGTGGTCGAGCCCGACGAGCAGCTCGGCGGTGCCGGTGGCCGGGCCGAGGCCGGCGACCATGACCTCCAGCTCCCCCGGGGGGATCTTGCACGCGCAGCCGCCACCCCGGGCGTACCGGGTCAGCCGTACCGGTTCCGTCATCCCCACATGATCTCCGCACCGCCCCGGCCCCGCCAGGGAGAGCGGCGTCCGGCGCGGTCAGAATCGGACTCTTGACCCCCATCCGAACTGGTGTTATCGCTCCGTGACCAACCGGGTTGCGTACTGCCACATCCCCCCGCCTACAGTTGCCCAACCGGGGGTCACCCGACCCCGCGCGACGACAGGGACGGTGAACGACGTGACGACGGGCGAACCGCTCATCGTGCTGGACTCGGTCAACAAGTGGTTCGGGCCGCTGCACGTGCTGGACGACGTCTCACTGTCGGTCGGGCGCGGCGAGGTGGTCGTCGTGATCGGCCCGTCGGGCTCCGGCAAGTCGACGCTCTGCCGCGCCATCAACCGCCTCGAACCGATCAGCTCCGGCACGATCACCTTCGACGGGCAGCCGCTGCCGGCCGAGGGCAAGGCGCTGGCGAAGCTGCGCAGCGAGGTCGGCATGGTGTTCCAGTCGTTCAACCTCTTCGCGCACAAGACGATCCTCGAGAACGTCACCCTCGGGCCGGTCAAGGTCCGCAAGGAGAAGCCGGCGGCGGCTCGCGAGCGCGGCCTGGCCCTGCTCGACCGGGTGGGCATCGCCAACCAGGCCGACAAGTTCCCGGCCCAGCTCTCCGGCGGTCAGCAGCAGCGGGTCGCGATCGCCCGGGCGCTGGCCATGCAACCCAAGGCGATGCTCTTCGACGAGCCGACCAGCGCGCTGGACCCGGAGATGGTCGGCGAGGTGCTGGACGTGATGACCTCGCTGGCCAGCGAGGGCATGACCATGGTCGTGGTGACCCACGAGATGGGCTTCGCCCGGCACGCGGCGAACCGCGTCATCTTCATGGCCGACGGCCAGTTGGTCGAGGACGCGCCGCCGGCCGAGTTCTTCGCCAACCCGCGCAGCGAGCGGGCCCGGGACTTCCTCTCCAAGATCCTCACGCACTAGGCGTCCGTACCCGGAGCGCGCCGTCCCCCGGCGGGTTCCGTCGAAGAAGGAGAAATGTATGCGTATCACGCGCGTAGCGGCGCTCGCCGCGGCCGCCACCCTGGCACTCGGCATGACCGCCTGCGGTGGCGACGACGCCGACGAGGGCACCGGCGCCGGCAGCAAGTCCTTCGCCGCCGGCAGCACGATGGAGCGCCTCAACAAGGCCCAGGCCATCAAGATCGGCACGAAGTTCGACCAGCCCGGCTTCGGCCAGAAGGGCCTCTCCGGCAAGCCGGAGGGCTTCGACGTCGAGGTCGCGAAGATCATCGTCAAGGAGCTCGGCATCCCCGAGGACAAGATCGAGTGGATCGAGGCTCCCTCGAAGGTCCGCGAGGACGTGATCGTGAACGGCACCGTCGACCTGGTCGCCGCCACCTACACGATCAACGACAAGCGCAAGGAGCGCATCGCGTTCGCCGGGCCCTACTACGAGGCCGGCCAGAACATCATGGTGAAGAAGGACGACACCTCCATCACCGGGCCGGACTCGTTCAAGGACGGCACCAAGAAGGTCTGCTCGGTCACCGGCTCCACGCCGGCCGAGGAGATCAAGAAGTACGTCAAGGACGTCGCCACCCAGCTGGTGCTCTTCGACACCTACGACAAGTGCCGCGACGCCCTCAAGGGCGGGCAGGTCGACGCCGTCACCACGGACAACGTGATCCTGCTCGGCTACATCGCCAAGGACGAGGCGTCGTTCAAGCTGGCCGGCGAGAACTTCACCAAGGAGCCGTACGGCCTCGGGGTGAAGAAGGAGGACACCGACTTCCGCAACTTCGTCAACGACACGCTGGAGAAGGCGTTCGCCGACGGCAGCTGGAAGAAGGCCTGGGACGACACCGCCGGCAAGTTCGGTGCCGAGCTGGGTTCCGCGCCGACCGTCAACCGCTACTGATCTGATCCGTTGATCTGGAGGGTGGGGAGGAAGACCGGCCCGTGAGTGTGCTCATCGACAAGTTCGACGTCTTCGCGGGTGGTTTCTGGCTCACCCTCCAGATCTGCGTACTCGCCGCGGTCGGCGCCCTGATCCTGGGCGCCGTCCTGGCGGTGCTGCGGATCTCCCCGGTGCCGCCGCTGCGGGCGGTCGGCACCGGCTACGTCAACGTCTTCCGCAACATGCCGCTGACCGTGGTGATGTTCTTCGCCGCGTTCGGCCTGCCGGCGCTCGGCTCCAACGCCGATTTCCTGCGCATCCCGGTGCTCGACTCGTTGTTCAGCCGGCTCGGCACGGATCTGCCGTACTTCCGCTTCGCGCTGATCGCGCTGGTGCTCTACACCGCCGCGTTCGTCTGCGAGGCGCTGCGCTCCGGCGTGAACGCCGTACCCGCCGGGCAGGCGGAGGCCGCCCGGTCGCTGGGCCTGACCTTCGGGCAGAACCTGCGGTACGTGGTGCTGCCGCAGTCCTGGAAGGCCTCGATCGTGCCGCTCGGGTCGGTGATCATCGCAATGATCAAGAATTCGGCGCTGGTCGGCTTCTTCGGTGTCGTCGGCGACCTCTCGCAGACCGCCGACCAGCTGACCTCGGCCGAGGGCTACGCCTTCGTCCCCGTCGCCATCGGCATCTCGATCGGATATCTGATCATGACCGTCCCCCTCGGCGCGCTCCTCGACCGGATCGAGAAGCGGCAGGCGGTGGCCCGATGAGCCAGCAGAGCGTCCTCTACGACGTCCCCGGTCCCCGGCAGCGCCGGCTCACGCTGATCGGCAGCGTGGTGGCGACGGTGCTGCTGCTCGCCGCCGCGTACTTCCTGATCTACCGCCCGCTGGACGACAAGGGCCAGTTCTCGATGGAGCTGTGGGGGCCGCTGATCGACCCCTCCGACGAGAACTTCTCGCTGGTGTGGGACCGGATCGGCACCGGCTTCAAGAACACCCTGACCGCCGCCGCGCTGGCGATCGTCTCCTCGCTGGTGGTCGGCACCCTGCTCGCGGTGCTGCGGATCCAGCTCAAGAGCCTGACCCGGCGCCGGTTCACCGGGCTCGCCACGCCGCTGGCGTACCTGCTGCGTGGGCTGAGCACGCTGCTGTCGGCGGTCACCCGGGTCTGCGTCGAGGTGTTCCGGGGCCTGCCCGTGGTCATCACGATCTTCTTCGTGGCCCGCGGCTTCCCCGAGTTCGGCGTCTCGTTCGACACGCTGTGGTACCTGGTCATCGGCCTGACCATCTACAACTCCGTGGTGATCGCCGAGATCCTCCGCTCCGGCATGGAGGGCCTGCCCGGCGGGCAGGCCGAGGCGGCGGCCGCGATCGGCCTCTCCCCGTTGCAGACCACCCGGATGATCCTGCTGCCGCAGGCGTTCCGGATCATGCTGCCGGCGCTGATCAGCCAGCTCGTCGTCGTGCTCAAGGACACCTCGCTCGGCTTCATCATCAGCTACGAGGAGACCCTGAACATCGGCAAGCAGATCATCGGCGTACTGGACAACCCGATCCAGGTCTACGTGGTGATCGCGGTCATGTTCATCGTGGTGAACTACGCGCTGTCGAAGCTGGCCCAGTACGTGCAGCGCCGGCTCTCCCAGGGCCGCAAGACCGCCGGCACCCCGGCCCAGGACCCGCCCCCGGCCGCGCTCAGCGCGCAGGCGGAGGGCACCGGCGGCGCCTGATCCACCCCCTGACGACGAAGGGCCGGCCCGATGTTCGGGCCGGCCCTTCGTGTCGTCGCCGTCAGCGGGCGATCTCGGTGACCCGGGACTCGCGGACCACGGTCACCCGGATCTGACCCGGGTAGGTCAGCTCCTCCTCGATCTGCTTGGCCACGTCCCGGGCCAGCACGGCGGCGCCGATGTCGTCGACGTCGTCCGGCTTGACCATCACCCGGATCTCGCGGCCGGCCTGCATGGCGAAGACCTTCTCCACGCCGAGCTTGCCGGCCGCGATCTCCTCGATGCGCTCCAGCCGCTTGACGTACGCCTCCAGGCTCTCCCGCCGGGCCCCCGGCCGGCCGCCCGAGCAGGCGTCGGACGCCTGGGTGAGGACGGCCTCGATGGTCTGCGGCGGCACCTCGTTGTGGTGCGCCTCGATGGCGTGGACGACGTCCTCGATCTCGCCGTACTTGCGGGCCAGGTCGGCGCCGATGATGGCGTGGCTGCCCTCCACCTCGTGCGTGAGCGCCTTGCCGATGTCGTGCAGGAACGCCGAACGCTTGATGACCGGCACGTCGAGCCGCAGCTCGGCGGCCATGATGCCGGCGATGTGCGCGGTCTCCACCAGGTGCTTGAGCACGTTCTGCCCGTACGACGTCCGGTAGCGCAACCGCCCCAGCAGGGTGACGAGCTCCGGGTGGATCTCGGTGATCCCGACCTCGACCAGGGCGTCCTCGGCGGCCCGCTGGCACAGCTGGTCCACCTCGTGGCGGGCCTGGTCGTAGACCTCCTCGATGCGGTGCGGGTGGATCCGCCCGTCCAGGACCAGCTTCTCCAGGGTCAGCCGCCCCACCTCCCGGCGCACCGGGTCGAAGCAGGAGAGCAGCACCGCCTCGGGGGTGTCGTCGATGATCAGGTTCACGCCGGTGACCGACTCGAAGGCGCGGATGTTGCGGCCCTCCCGGCCGATGATCCGCCCCTTCATCTCGTCGCCGGGCAGGTGCAGGACGCTGACCACGCTCTCGGCGGTCTGCTCGCTGGCGACCCGCTGGATGGCGTCGACGACGATGTGCCGGGCGCGCTGCTCGGCGGTGCCGCGCGCGTCGGACTCGATGTCCCGGACCAGCAGCGCGGCCTCCCGCTTGGCCTGCACCTCGATCGCTTCGATCAGCTCGGCCCGGGCCGCGTCGGCCGTCAGGCCGGCGATCCGCTCCAGCTCGCGGCGCCGCTGCTCCTCCGCCTCGGCGAGCTCGGCCTCGCGCTGGGCGAGCGCGGCCTCCCGGGCCGACAGGGCCGCGCTGGCGGCGGTGAGCTGCCGTTCGCGCTCGGCGAGGCGCTCCACCTCCTCGGTGTGCAGCCGCTCGCGCTCGTCCATCCGGGCGGCCCGCCGCTCCACCTCGGCGGCCTGCTCCCGGGTGGTGGCGGCGAGCACCGCGACCTCCCGCTCGCCGCTGCGACGGGCGGTGGCCCGCAGTTGCTCCGCGTCGGCCTCGGCCTGCTTGTGGGCCCGTTCCAGGACGGTGTCGGCCTCCGCCCGGGCGTCGTCGAGCACCCGGCGCGCCTCCGCCCGGGCCGCCTTGGCCTCGGCCTTCGCTGCGGCGGCCTCGGCGTGTGCCGCCGCGGCGGCGGACTTCGCCACGTCGATCGTGCTGTTGGCCTCGTCGGCGGCGGTACGCAGGGCCGCGAGGGACTGCTCCTGCCGGTCCTTCTCGGCGATGAAGGCGGGATCCTCCGGTGCCGGCGCCGCACCGAAGCGGCGCAGCGCCCGTACGCCGAGCAGCACCGCCCCGAGCACGACCACGGTCAGGACCAGCACCACGGCCAGGATCACGACGTCGAACCCGCTCATGCCGGCGCCCCGTCCCGCGACGCGGCCGAAGCGGAAGGGCCGCGAAGCGGCCCTGGGGTCCGAGGCGCGCGGGGTGCCCCGACGAGCACGGGCTCCCGCCCGGCGACCGGCCGGCTCATGTCGGCACCCCCGTGCAACTATGCCGCCTGGCCATGGCCGCCTCCCCTGAACGTCGGGACCGCAGCGACCGTGCCGATGGGCACGCACCCTGCGGCTGTGGACGCCCGACCGGAGCGACTGGCCGTGGGGTAGCTTCCGTTGGCGGTGCCCACCTGGAGCATCGCCGACGGCCGGGTGCAGTTGTCGCGGCAGCGTCGGACCGGCCAGTCCGAGCTGTCGCCGATGACCGATCGGATCGGTCAAAGTGATGCTGTTCCGTTACGCGATCTATGTTGTGCGCTTAGCCTGCGCTTGGTCGGGCAATGTGAGCCTGTATGGCGAGGCTAGGTCTCCCGGGGTGCTCCGGTCAAGAACTCATGATCAAACCCCCCGAACGGAGAGAAGTTGCCGCGTCACGCACCGCTGACGCGCGCCCGGACACGGGCGGACAAAACGGCAGCCGATCAGCTCTCGCGGCACATCCGCCCAGCTCAGCCGGGCGCGGCTGCGTCCGCCCAGGCTGAGGCCCCTGTGACGGGCTGTGACGCACGTATCCGCGCCGCCGCACCCACCGGCCCCCGCCTGTCACCTCACGACGGCGACGGCGAGCCGGCGGAGGGCCAACGGGCACCGGCCGTCAGGGCCGCCGTCACCAGGGCGGCGTTGTCGGGGGTGGTCGAGCCGTCGGGCAGCGACAGCGTGTCCTCGAGCCCGACGCGGCTGTGCAGGCCCCGGCGTACCGCCTCGGTCAGCACCGACCAGGTCGCCGGCCCCTCGGCGTGCAGCAGGACCTGCGGGCCACCGGGCGCGGTAGGCAGCGCCGCCAGCATCGCGGCGGCGTCCGCCAGCGCCACGGCCGGCTCCTCGGCCATGCACTCGATCAGGATCCGCCCGGCCGGCACCCGCCACCGCGCGTACGCGGCGACGGCGTCGAGCGTCCAGAGCCCCGCCTCGACCATGACGCCCCGCTCGCGCAGCGCCTGCGCCACCGCCTGCGCGCCCGGCTCGTGCGCGTTGACCGAGGCGAAGTCGGGCAGCGCCGTCCAGGCCCGGACGGCGGCCACCCGGGCGGCCGGCTCCGGCTCGATCCAGGCCCCGGTGCTCACCCCGACGGGCAGCCCCGGCCGGGCGGCCCGGATCGCCTCCAGCGCGGCGGCGATCACCGACGGGTGCAGGGACTCCCGGCCGTCGGCGTCCCGGGGATGCACGTGGACCGCGTCGGCGCCGAGCCCCGCGCAACGGGCCGCGTCGGCCGCCAGCTCCGCCGGGGTGACCGGCACCGCCGGGTGCTCGGCACGGGTGCGGGCCCCGTTGAGACACGCCTTCAGCATCGAAGCCTCCCCTCCGCCGTCGCCGGGCTCAGCGGGCTCGGCGCCACACGCGCGTCGCCCCGCTCAGCCGAGGGGGCGGCTGTCGCGCTCCAGCTCGCCCTCGGCGTCGGCGAGCGCGTCGGCGTCGATCTGGTCGGCGAACTCGGCCGCCTCGGCGCTCTGCGCGGCGAGCGCGTCCTTCACCGCCCGGATCGCCACGCCCGGCGGGTAGCCCTTGCGGGCCAGCATGGCCACCAGCCGCCGGAAGACGGCGTCCGGCTCGCCCCGGGCGGTGCGCAGCTTCCGCTCGACCAGGGCGCGGGCGGTCTCGGCCTCGGTCTCCTCGTCCAGCTCGCCGAGGGCCTCGCTCGCGACCTCGCCGTCCACCCCGCGCTGGCGCAGCTCGTTGGCCAGCGCCCGGCGGGCCAGACCCCGGCCGGAGTGCCGGCTCGCCACCCAGGCCCGGGCGAACGCGGCGTCGTCGATGATGCCGACCTCGTCGTAGCGGTCGAGCACCTCCGCCGAGACCTCGTCGGAGACGCCCCGCTTCGCCAGCGCCCCGGCCAGCTCGGCCCGGGTGCGAGGGCGGACGGCGAGCTGACGCAGGCAGATCTCCCGCGCCAACTCGGCCTCGTCACGTGGTGGGGCCGGGGGCGCCTCGGGGTCGGTGTCGCCGGACTGGCCACGCCGGGCGCGACGGGGCCGGGGCGCGTTGTCGTCGTCACCCGCGCGGGCGGGGCTGGCGTCCCAGCCCCGCCCGGTGCGGGCGCGTCTTCCTGCCACAGGTCAGGGACCGGTCAGAAGTCGACCGGCGGCAGCTCCGGGCCGCCGGCGGCGTCACCCGCGCCGACCCCGACGCCGAGCTTCTCCAGGATCTTCTTCTCGATCTCGGCGGCCACGTCCGGGTTCTCCCGGAGGAACTCGCGGGCCTTCTCCTTGCCCTGGCCCAGCTGGTCGCCGTCGTAGGTGTACCAGGCGCCGGACTTACGGATGATCGCCTGCTCGACGCCGACGTCGATCAGCGAGCCCTCGCGGGAGATGCCCTTGCCGTACATGATGTCGAACTCGGCCTGCTTGAACGGCGCGGCGACCTTGTTCTTCACGACCTTGACCCGGGTGCGGTTGCCGACCACGTCGGTGCCGTCCTTGAGGCTCTCGATGCGGCGCACGTCGAGCCGGACCGACGCGTAGAACTTCAGCGCCCGACCACCCGTGGTGGTCTCGGGACTCCCGAACATGACCCCGATCTTCTCGCGGAGCTGGTTGATGAAGATCGCCGTGGTGCCGGTGTTGTTGAGCACGCCGGTGATCTTCCGCAGCGCCTGGCTCATCAGCCGGGCCTGCAGACCCACGTGGCTGTCGCCCATCTCGCCCTCGATCTCGGCGCGCGGCACCAGCGCGGCCACCGAGTCGATGACGATGATGTCGATCGCGCCGGAGCGGACCAGCATGTCCGTGATCTCCAGCGCCTGCTCGCCCGTGTCGGGCTGGGAGACCAGCAGGGCGTCGGTGTCGACGCCGAGCGCCTTGGCGTATTCCGGGTCGAGCGCGTGCTCGGCGTCGACGAAGGCGGCGATGCCGCCGGCCCGCTGGGCGTTGGCCACCGCGTGCAGCGCCACCGTGGTCTTACCGCTGGACTCCGGGCCGTAGATCTCGACGACCCGGCCCCGGGGCAGACCGCCCACGCCGAGCGCCACGTCGAGCGCGATCGAACCCGTCGGAATCACCGAGGTCTGGACGACCGGCCGCTCTCCCAGCCGCATCACCGAACCCTTGCCGAACTGCTTGTCGATCTGAGCGAGAGCAAGGTCGAGTGCCTTCTCCCGATCGGGCCCTGCGGCCATGTTTGCCACCCCTGCCTTCGCCGGCGTCTTTCCTGAGCTTCGCGTCACGCGGACACGCTAGGCGCTGGGTCCGACAGAAAACCAGCCGACCGGCCGTGAGCTGTGGACGAGCGCCCCGCTGTGGACAATAGCCGAACAGGTGTACGAGTCGGCAAGCGACACGCGGAAGCGACGAAACGGCTGCTCAGCGTAGTCGCGCGGGCACCCGGTCGGGATAGGCGGCGCAGACCGCGCGCCACACCACGTGGGTCTGCTCACCCGACGCCAGGGCCTGTTCGACGGTCCGCCCGCCGAGCTGCGCGAGCACCTGGTCGCGGGCGATGCTGGCCGCGTAGCCGGGCCCGAACGCCTCCTCCAACCGGGACCAGAAGTCGGTCAACCGCACGTGATCATTCCTCCTCGTCCGGTGCGCCCACCGGCACCGGCCGCAACGCTAGCGTCACCAGGGGCACCACCGCGACCGCCGCGAGCCCGGTGAGCACCGGATAGCCGGCCGCCGCCACGACAAACCCGCTGACCGCCCCCGCGCCGGCGCCGGCCAGGCCCATCGTCAGGTCCGAGAGCCCCTGCACGCTCGGCCGGATCCCCACCGGCACCGACTCCGACAGCAGCGTCGAGCCCGCCACCATGGTCCCCGACCAACCCAGCCCGAGCAGGAACAACCCGACCGAGAGCCGGGCCGTGTGGTGCCCTGCCGTGCCGGCGACCGCGCACGCCGCGAGCAGCAGCCCGACACCGCCGAGGATCACCGCTCGGCGGCCGACCCGGTCGGTGAGCCAGCCCGCCACCGGGGCGAGAGCGTACATGCCGGCGATGTGCAGGCTCAGCACGAGACCGACCACCCGCAGCACGTCGGCGTCGTCGTGCCACTCGTGCAGGCGTACCGGGGTCATCACCATCACCGCGACCATGACCAGGTGGCCGACCGCCACCGCGACGATGCCGAGCCGGGCGGCCGGCCGCGTGCGTACCACCGCCCAGGCGGCCCGCATGCCCGCGCCGTGCCGGGCCGTCGCCGCCGGCGCCGCGACGGGGGCCGGCGGGGTGCCGGCCGCTGCCACGCGGCGCGCGGTGAGCAGCGGGTCCGGCCGCAGCAGCGCCAGGATCGCCACGGCGGCCAGCGCGAGCGCGGCGGCGCTGAACGCGAACGGGCCGGCCAGCGGCGGCAGCCCCCAGCCGCTGGTGGTGCGGTCGGCGAGCGAGGCGAAGTTCGGCGCGGCGACCGCGCCGATGGTGGTGGCCCAGACGATCAACGAGAGCTGGCGGCCCCGGCGCGCCGGGACCGCCAGGTCGACCGCCGCGTAACGGGCCTGGAGGTTGGCCGCGCTGCCGCCGCCGAACAGGAGCATGCCGAGGAAGAGCAGCGGAACCCAGCGGGTCACCGCGGCGAGGACCACCAGCACGCCGCCGGCCGCGCCCGTCAGGTACGCCACGACCAGGCCGGGTCGCCGGCCCCGGACGGTCATGATCCGGGTGACCGGCACGGCCAGCAACGCCCCGCCGACCACGGCGGCGCTGCTGACCAGGCCCGCGACGGCGGTGCCGGCGACGGCGGAGGCGAGCAGCGCCCCGACGGCGACGCCGATGGTCACCCCGATGCCACCGATGATCTGGGTGGCGAAGAGCAGCCGCAGCGTACGCCGCTGGATGGGCGCGACGTCGGGCGCGGCGAGCGTCGCGGCCAGGTCGGTGGCCATGGCGGCTCCTTCGAGGTAAGGGGCGAGGTGCCGTCTCATCCTTGCGCACCCGCCCCGCCGCCCGGCAGCCGGTTGACGGGTTACAGCCCGAGGCCCCGGCCGATGATCTCCTTCATGATCTCGGTGGTGCCGCCGTAGATGGTCTGCACCCGCCCGTCCAGCCAGGCCTTCGCCACCGGGTACTCCAGCATGTAGCCGTAGCCGCCGTGCAGCTGCACGCAGCGGTCGGCGACCCGGTTCTGCAACTCGGTGGTCCACCACTTCGCCTTGGCCGCGTCGGTGACCGAGAGCCGGCCGGCGTCGTACTCCGCGACGCAGTGGTTGACGAAGGTGCGGGCGATGGTGACCTCGGTGTCCAGCTCGGCGAGCAGGAAGCGGTTGTGCTGGAACGCGCCGATCGGCCTGCCGAACGCCTGCCGGGAGCGCGCGTAGTCGAGGGTGACGGCGAGCAGCCGCTCGGCGGCGGCCACCGCGGCGACGGCGATGCTGAGCCGCTCCCGGGGCAGGTTGGCCATCAGGTGGTAGAAGCCGTGGTTCTCGGTGCCGATCAGGTTCTCCGCCGGGACCCGGCAGTCGTCGAAGAACAGCTCGGCGGTGTCGTTGGCCTTGAGCCCGACCTTGGCCAGCCGCCGGCCCCGGGAGAAGCCGGGCGTGCCGCTCTCCACGGCGATCAGGCTCACCCCGTGCGCGCCCTGGTCCGGGGCGGTACGCACGACCACGACCACCAGGTCGGCCATCTCACCGTTGGTGATGAAGGTCTTCTGGCCGTTGAGCACCCAGCCGTCGCCGTCGCGGACCGCGCTCGTACGGATCCCGGCCAGGTCGGAGCCGGCGCCCGGCTCGCTCATCGCGATCGCGGTGACCAGGTCGCCGGAGCAGAACCCGGGCAGCCAGCGCTTGCGCTGCTCGTCCGTGGTGAGTTCGGTCAGGTACGGCGCCACCACGTCGTTGTGCAGGCCGAAGCCGAGTCCGGTGCAGCCGGCGGCGACGATCTCCTCGTCCAGCACGGCGTTGAACCGGAAGTCGCGCTGCCCGCCGCCGCCGTACTCCGTGTCGACGTCCATGCCCAGCAGGCCGGCGGCCCCGGCGCGGCGCCACACCTCGCGGTCGACGATGCCGTCGGCCTCCCAGCGCTCGTGGTGGGGCACCGCCTCGCGGGTCAGGAACTCGCGGCACAGCTCGCGGAACTCCTCGTGGTCGCGCTCGTAGAGATGCTGCTCCATGGCGGCAAGTGTGGCACCGCTCACCCGCCCTGCCCAGGGCCGCCGAGAGCCTGCTGCGCGGTCGACGCCTCGCTACCGGCCGGCGAGGGCGCGGGCGGCCACGGTGAGGTCGGCGACCAGCCCCTCGTACGCCTTGTCCTGGTCGTCGGCGCGCAGCACGGCGGACGGGTGGATGGTGGCCAGCAGCCGGGCCGGCGGGGCGTCCGCGACGGCGCCCGCGGAATCCACCGGCACCCGCCGGAAGTCCTCCGGGTGCTGGGCCGACTCCGGCCAGGGCAGCAACTCGCCGCGCTGGCGGGTGACCCGGAACGTCGGGCCGAGCAGGGCCTTGGCGGCGGTGGCGCCCAGCACCACCACGATCTCCGGGCGGAGCTGGGCGAACTCGGCCACCAGCCAGGGCCGGCAGGCGGTGACGTGCACCCGGTCCGGGGTCTGGTGGATGCGCCGCCTGCCGCGCAGCTCGAAACGGAAGTGCTTCACCGCGTTGGTGAGGTAGATGTGGCCGGGGTCGAGCCGGGCGTCGTCGACCGCCCTGCGCAGCAGCCGGCCGGCGGGGCCGACGAACGGCAGGCCCTTCTGGTCCTCCAGGTCGCCGGGCTGCTCGCCCACGAAGACCACCCGCGCGCCGGCGTCGCCGCGACCGAAGACGGTCTGCGACGCGTCCCGGTAGAGCTCGCAGCCCCGGCAGCCGGCGGCGGCGGCGCGCAGGTCGTCGAGGGTGTCGGCGCGCGGCGGGATGAACTTCTGCGCGCCCGGCGCGGTCCCGGTCTGCGTCTGCTCGGCCATGGCGACTTTTCTACCCGGTGTGGTCTCGAACACGCGCGGGGGCCCGCCGGTCGGCCGTCGGCACGACCACGGGTCAGGCGGCGAAGCCGCTCGGCGGGGCGGGCCGGACCGCCCGGGCGACCGCCTCGGCCAGCTCCGGGATCTCCGCCTCGTCAAGCGAGCTGACGGTGATCCGCAGCGCCGGCGGGCCGGCGATGCGGTGCAGCGCGCCGGGCGCGACCGCCCAGCCGGCGTCGCGCAGCGCGGTCAGCACGCTGGTCTCGTCGTCGACCGGCAGCCACACGTTGATGCCGCTGCGTCCGTGGGCGGTCAGGCCGTGCCCGGCGAGCGCCGCGATCAGTGCCGTACGCCGCCGCTCGTAGCTGCCGGCGGCCCGGTCCACCAGCGCGGCCACGGCGGCGTCCCGCCAGAGCGCCAGGACCAGCCGTTGCAGCACCGTGGAGACCCAGCCGGCGCCGACCCGGGCGCGCCCGGCCACCCGGGCCACGGTGGTCTCGTCGCCCACCAGCACGGCCAGCCGCAGGTCGGGACCGAACGGCTTGCTCACCGAGCGGACGAAGGCCCACGTCGGGGTCGCCCCGGCGAGCGGGTGCAGCGGTACGCGGGCCAGCTCGGCGGCGTGGTCGTCCTCGATCAGCAGCAGGTCGGACCGCCCGGCGAGCAGGGCACGCAGCTCGCCGGCCCGCTCGGCGGAGACCGCTGCGCCGGTGGGGTTCTGCGCCCGGCTCGTCACGATCAGCGCCCGCGCTCCGGCGGCGAGGGCGGCGCCGACCCCGGCGACGAGCGGACCGTCGTCGTCGACCGGCACGCCGATCGGCCGCAGCCCGAGCGCGGCGACCAGGTCGAGCAGGTTGGCCCAGCCCGGGTCCTCGACCGCGACCGCGTCCCCGGGGCGCAGGTGCGCGCCGAGCAGCCGCTCGATGCCGTCCAGCGCCCCGCCGGTGACGGTCAGCTCCGCGGCCGGTACGCCGTCGGCGGCCAGCCGCTCGCGGGCCGCCTCGGCCAGCGCGGGCAGCACCCCGGCGGCCGGGTAGCCGACCGGCTCGCCCGCGGCGGCGGCCAGGCCGGCGAGGTGTGCCCCGAGGGGTGGTAGCAGGCGCACGTCCGGCTCGCCCCGGGAGAGGTCGCGCAGCCCGGCGGCGGGCGGCGGGCGCAACGCGGAGCGGCGGGCCGCCACGGGCGGCCGGGGCCGGACCCGGGTGCCGTGCCGGCCGGCGGTGACCACCAGGCCCCGCTGGCGCAGCTCCTGGTAGGCGCGGGCCGCGGTGGCGGGGCTCACGGCGAGCCGGGCGGCGAGCTCCCGCACCGGCGGCAGCGCGTCGCCGGGGGCGAGGGCGGCGGAGCGGATGCCCGATTCGATGCTGGCCGAAATCTCGGCGGCCGTCGTACCGGCGACCTGATAGCGTGCTGACACAAATCAGGGATTGTACTAGAACAAAGGTCGAGCCATGTACGCACCCACCGACCGGACCACCGCCAGCCGCTCCCGGGAGCGGATGAGCTACGACGGGGCGGCCGCGCACGCCGTCCTCGACGAGGCGTACGACTGCGCGCTCGGGTTCACCGTCGACGGCGAGCCCCGCGTGCTGCCCACCCTGCACGTGCGCGTCGGCGACACCCTCTACCTGCACGGCTCCACCGGCAGCCGGCCGCTGCTCGCCGCCCGGGGCGAGGGGCTGCGGGTCTGCGTCGCCGTCACCCTGCTCGACGGCCTCGTCTACGGCCGCTCGCAGTTCCACCACAGCGCCAACTACCGCTCGGTCGTGGCGCACGGCACCGCGCGGCTGGTCACCGACGAGCGGGAGAAGCTGCGGATGCTGACCGCCCTGGTGGAGAAGGCCGCCCCGGGGCGCAGCGCCGACAGCCGTCCCCCGTCGCGCCGGGAGCTGGCCGAGACGGCCGTGCTCGCCCTGCCGCTGCGCGAGGTGTCGGTGCGCGCCCGCGCCGGCGGCGTACGCGACGAGGAGACCGACCTCGCCCTGCCGCACTGGGCCGGCGTGGTGCCGCTGCGGCTGACCGCCGGGGCGCCCGAGCCCGACGCCGGGGTGGGCGTGCCGGTGCCGGCGTACCTGCGGGAGCGCACCTCACCGTGGCTCGATCCGGCGGTGCTGCGCGGGGAGCACGTGCTGCTGGAACCGCTCGACCTCGCGCACGCCGACGAGTTGCACGCCGCGACCGCCGACCCGGAGGTCTGGCGGCACCTCGGCAGCCCGCAGCCGGCCGACCCCGCCGCCACCGCCGAGGGGATCGCCGTCGCCCTGGCCGCCCACCGGCGGGGCGAGCGGGTGCCGTGGGTGCAGCGCTGCGCGGTGACCGGCGCCGTGGTGGGCACCACCTCCTTCTACGAGGTGGACCCGGAGCGCCGGGCGGTGGCGATCGGCTACACCTGGCTGGGCCGGCCCTGGTGGCGCACCGGGATCAACACGGAGGCGAAGCTGCTGCTGCTCACCCGCGCCTTCGAGGAGCTGGGTGCGGAGCGGGTGGTCTGGCACACCGACATCCGCAACGAGCGCTCGCAGCGGGCCATCGAGCGCCTCGGCGCGTCCCGCGAGGGGGTGCTGCGCCGGCACCGGCTCCGGCCGGACGGCTCCTGGCGGGACACCGTGCAGTATTCGATGATCGTCGACGAGTGGCCGAACGCACAGGTCACGCTCCGGGAAAGGCTTCGCCGGGCGGCATCCGTGGCCTCATGATGGCGGGCGTGCTGGGCATCACCGACATCTGGACGTACGTGCTGGGCACCGTGGCGATCGTTCTGCTGCCCGGTCCCAACTCCCTCTTCGTGCTCTCCACCGCCGCGCAGCGGGGCGTGGCGACCGGCTACCGGGCGGCCGGCGGGGTCTTCGTCGGCGACGGGATACTCATGTTCCTCTCCGCCGCCGGCGTGGCGTCGCTGGTCCAGGCGTACCCGCCGCTCTTCCTCGTGATCAAGTACGCCGGCGCCGCGTACCTCGGCTATGTGGGGTTGACGATGCTGCGCGGCGCGTGGCGGCGCTGGCGGACGCGCAACGACCCGACCACCCCGCGGCTCATCGACGCCGCGGAGCCGGCGGCGCTGCGCAGCCCGTTCCGCAAGGCGCTGGTGATCAGCCTGCTCAACCCGAAGGCGATCCTCTTCTTCGTCTCGTTCTTCATCCAGTTCGTGGACCCGGGCTACGCCTGGCCGGCACTGTCGTTCCTGCTGCTCGGGCTCATCGCCCAGGTCACCAGCGCGCTCTACCTGACCGCGCTGATCTTCACGGGCACGTTCCTGGCGGCCCAGTTCCGCCGGCGCCACCGCCTGGCCGCCGGCGCCACCACGGGCGTCGCCGCGCTCTTCCTCGGCTTCAGCCTCAAGCTGGCCACCGCCAGCGCCTGACCCGGCGGGGCCGCCGGCACGCCCTGGCCCTGCCGGCCGGTCGCCGCCTGACTCCGCCGGGGCGGTGCCTCGCCGCCCCGCTCCGGATCAGGTGCCGTCACCGCCGCCGGAGCCGCCGGCCGCGCCGCCCAGGCCGAAGCCGGGGTGGATCGGCTCGTCCGGCGGGCGGCTGACGTGCGCCGACTCGGAAATGGTCGCGGACCAGTCGGCGTGCGCGGCGGCCGCCGCGTGCCGGTTGATCGCCGCGCGCAGCCAGGCGTCCACGGTCGCGACCCAGTCCCGCTGCTCGGCGCCGGTGTGCCAGACCCGGAACCGGCTGATGCTCTGGTGGGTGATCCCGGCCAGGGCGAGCCGCCGGTCCAGCCAGAGAATCACCTCCAGGCCGGCCGGGTCGGCGATGAAGATCAGCTCCAGCTCGGTGATCGGCCCGGCGTAGAGCGGTGCCACCCAGTAGCCCAGCCGCTGGTGCAGCGGCAGGGTCTGCGCCACCCCCGGCAGCCGGCTGTCGACCAGGCCGGCCTGGCGCATGCTGAAGCCGAGCGTGTCGAGGGCCACCAGGACGTGCGCCTGGGTGGGCAGCGGGTGCACGAAGACCGGCACCATCGCGCCCTGGTCGAGCGCCGGCTCGACAGCCACCTCCGTACGCAGCCCCATCCGCAGGCTGAGCAGGGGCACCCCGCCGAAGACGGTCACGGGGGTCTCCCACGGCAGCGGGAACTCGAACGGGATCGAGCGGCCCCGCCCCGCGCGCAGTACGAAGGCGCCGGCCACCGTGGCCTGGTGGAACTGCACCAGGCGACGGGGTGCCTCCGGGTCGTCCGGTTCGGCCGTGGTGACCAGGCCGAGCCGGACGTGCAGGACGGGTACGTCGGTGGAGCCGGCGACGACGGTGACCCGCCCCGGCAGCCGCAGCCCGGGACGGGTGCTCGGGTTCGCCAGGGCCGTGCGCACCGACAGCCCGGTCCCGCCGGACTCGGGTGACACCCCCGTCAACCGCACGGCACTCCCCCGTCCACGACCGGGCCGGGCCTGCCCGCCACCCGCATGGCCGCGGGCCTCGCGCGGGCACCCCCATCGTCGCGGACCCGGCAGGTGGGGCACCCCCATCGTCGCGGACCCGGCGGGTGGCCGCCCCGACTTCGGCGAACAGCGGCCACCCCTCCGATTCATCTCATGCGTCGCCCGCGCGGCACCGGGTCGGTCTCGTCGTCGAACTCGCCGATGACCTCCTCCAGCAGGTCCTCCAGCGCGACGAAGCCGACCGGCCGGGCCGGCCCGCCACCGTTGCGCACCAGCGCGAGCTGGGACTGCCGGGCGCGCATCTCCGCCACCGCCTCGGTCACCGACGCCGTGGCCGGCAGGGTGAGGGCGTTGGTCATCAGGTCCCCGGCGGTGACCGTACGGCCCGTGGTGGTGGCCCGCACCGCCTCCCGCACGTGGACCAGGCCGCAGACGTCGCCGCTGGCGTCCAGCACGGCCAGCCGCGACCGGCCGCTGTCCCGGCTGACCTGCTCGATGCGGTCGGCCCCCTCGTCGCGGCGCACCGTCACCATCTGGTCGAACGGCTCCATCACCTGCGCCACCGTGGTGCCCTGGAGCTCCAGCATGCTGGTGAGCATCTCGTGCTGTTCGGCGCCCAGCAGGCCGTGCTCGCGGGACTGCTCCAGCAGCATCCGCAGCTCGTCCGGGCCGTGCACCTGGGCGAGCTGGTCCTGCGGGTTGACCTTGACCAGCCGCAGCATCGCGTTGGCCAGCGCGTTCATCACCGACAGCACCGGCCGGGCGACCCGCGCGAAGGCGCGGAACGGCAACGCCAGCAGCACCGCCGAGCGCTCCGGGTGGGTGATCGCCCAGGACTTCGGCGCCATCTCCCCGACCACCAGGTGCAGGAAGGTGACGACGCTCAGCGCGAAGATCAGCGCGATCACGTGGCTCGCGGCGTCCGGCAGCCCGACCGCGTGCAGCAGCGGGCTCAGCAGGTGCTCGATCGCCGGTTCGGCGAGCGCGCCGAGACCCAGGGTGCACAGGGTGATGCCGAGCTGCGCACCGGCGAGCATGAGCGACAGCTCACGTACGCCGTCCAGCGCGGCCCGGGCGGCCCGGCCGCCACTGGCGGCGGCGTGCTCCAGCCGGTAACGCTTGCTGGCCACCAGGGCGAACTCGGCGGCCACGAAGAAGCCGTTCAGCGCCAGCAGGATCACCGACGTGAAGAGCGCGATGCCGGGACTCACGCGGACACCTCCCCGGGCTCGGCGATCCGCAGCCGGACGGAGTCGGCCACGTGCCGGTCGACGGCCAGCACCTCGACGAGGGCGCGCGGTCCCTCCGCGCCGTCCTCGCCGTCGGCCGGCAGGCTGATCTCCAGCCGGTCACCGACCTCGGGTACCCGCCCCAGCTCCCGCATGACCAGGCCGGAGAGCGTGTCGTACTCCGGGGCCTCGGGCAGCGCGATGCCGGTGCTGTCGGCGACCTCGTCGATGCGCCAGCGGGCCGGCACCACCCAGGAGCCGTCCGTCTGCCGGGCCGGGGCCCGCTCCGGCGGGTCGTCCTCGTCCCGGATCGGGCCGACGAGCTCCTCGGCGATGTCCTCCAGCGTGATCACGCCGGCGAAGCCGCCGTACTCGTCGACCACGCAGGCGAGCTGCCGATGGCCGGAGCGCAGCCGGTCCAGCACGGTCGGCAGCGGCAGCGTCTCCGGCACCAGGAGCGGAGGGCCGGCGACCGCGCTGACCGGGGTGCTCGCGCGCTTCTCCGGGGGTACGCCGAGCACGTCGGCGATGCCGACCACGCCGACGAGGTCGTCGACGCCCTCGGTGCCGCGCACGGGGAAGCGGGACTTGCCGGTGTCCAGCAGCTCGACGACCCGGCTGAGCGGCTCGTGCGCGCGTACGGTGTGCACGTCGACGCGGGGCACCATGACCTCGCCCGCGGTGAGCCCCCGGAAGTCGAGCCCCCGGTCGAGCAGCGTGGACATCTCGGCGGTCAGGTGCCCCTCCTGGCGGGACTCGGCGATGATCTGTTCCAGGTCCTGCGGGGTGGCGCCGCTGGGCAGCTCCTCGATCGGCTCGATGCCGACGCGGCGCAGCAGCCGGACGGCGGCCCGGTCGAAGAGCTTGATCAGCGGACCGGCGATCTTGAGGTAGATCAGGGTGGAACTGCTCAGGGCCTTCGCGAGGGGCTCGGGCCGGGCGATGGCGAGGTTCTTCGGGGCCAGCTCACCGAGGACCATCTGCACCACGGTGGCCAGGACCAGGGCCAGGGCGACCGAGAGCGGCAGGCTGAGCGCCGTCGAGACGCCGGCGCCCCCGAGCAGCTCGGCCAGCCCGGCGCCGAGGAACGGCTCGGCGACGTAACCGACCAGCAGGGCGGTGACGGTGATGCCGAGCTGGGCGCCGGAGAGCATGAACGACAGCCGCCCGGTCACCTCCAGCGCCCGTGCGGCGGCCTTGTCGCCGTCGTCGGCCAGTTGCTTGAGCCGGCCGCGGTCCACGGCGACGTAGCCGAACTCCTGGGCCACGAAGTAACCCGTGGCGACGGTGAGAACGATGATGAGGAGAAGACCAACGACGATCAACACGGGTCGCTCAGGGCTCCCGGGGACGTCGGGGTCGGGATACGCCGGGCACGACCCGGCTGGCTACTGCTGCCCTCCTGGGCAGAAGAGTCGATCATGCGGCCCATTTTATCGGGATCGGCTGGATATCCGCTGAAGGTGTGCCGAAGGCCCCCGACACCGGTCGGTCGGGGGCCCCTCGCCGCGTCAGCTCTGGGTGATCCTCACGTCGTCGACGGCCGCCTCCACGAGGCTCGCGCCGCTGGCGTCGGCCGCGTCGATCACGATCCGTACGGTCTGTCCCCGCAGGGCGGAGACGTCGACGCTGGCGCTCTGCCAGGCCGCCGCCCGGTTGGTCGCGGCCCCGGTCGCGTTCAGCGCCGTGACGGTGCCGCTGCCCACCACCCGTACGCGCAGGTAGTCGGCGCTGCTGGCGTTGTTCAGGTGGGCCAGGTACCAGGAGAACGAGAGGTTCAGGGTGCCGGTCGACGGCAGCGTGATGGCCGGCGACTGGATGGTGCTCACCCCGCCGTCGAGGTCGTACGCCCCGGCGCTGCTGCCGGCGAGCGGCCCGGTGACCAGGTCGTAGCTGCCGCTGACGGTCGTGCCGAGCTGGGTGGCCACGCCGGAGCTGGTGGCCGCGGGGTCGCCGCGCTCCCACCGGCCGAGGGTGGCGGTGTCCGTGCCCGCCGGGTTGGCGGTCCACCCGGTGGCGGTCTCGAAGGTGTCGTTGAAGACGGTGGTGCCCGGCGGGGTACCGGTGCCGGCCAGCGCCCACACCGTGTGCGCGATCGCGTCGGCGTTGCGGTCCAACGCGGTGTCGTTGATGTTGCTGGTGGTGTCGCAGGAGCGGTGGTAGCACGGGTCGAACGCCTGACCGGCCGTGCCGCCCCAGAGCGAGGCCTGGGCGCTGGACTTGGTGCCCTCGGCGCCGGTGAAGGTGCCGCCGGCCGGGATGCCGACGTTGATGAACGGCCCGTAGTCGCTGCGGCCGTCGAAGTCGGTGCCCCGGGTGGGCACGCCGATCGAGCTGAAGTACGCCTGGATGGTCTGCTCGATCTGCGCCGAGCCGGCCGGGCCGGGGCCGGAGCCCACCCCGTCGGAGTTGTCGCCGTCGTAGACGAAGTAGCCGGCGTTGGGCGAGCCGACCATGTCGAAGTTCAGGTACTGCTTGATCTTGGTGCGCTCGGTCGACGGCAGGTTGTTCACGTAGTACTGGGAGCCGCGCAGCCCGAGTTCCTCGGCACCCCACCAGCCGAAGCGCAGGTGCTTGGTGGGGGTGAAGCCGCTGCGGGCCACTGCGAGCGCGGTCTCCAGGATCGCGGCCGAGCCGGAGCCGTTGTCGTTGATCCCGGGGCCGGCGGTGACGCTGTCCAGGTGCGCCCCGGTCATGACCACCTGGTTCGGGTCTCCGCCGGGCCAGTCGGCGATCAGGTTGTAGCCGGTGGCGCCGCCGTAGCTGAACGACTGCACCACGGTGGTGAACCCGGCCGCGTCGAGCTTGCCCTTGACGTAGTTGACCGAGGCGAGGTAGCCGGGGCGGCCGTGCGCCCGGTTCCCGCCGTTGGCGGTGGCGATGGACTGGAACTGGGACAGGTGCGCCTTCACGTTGGCCAGCGGGATGTCCGGGGCCGCGGCGAGCGTCGCGGGGGCGGCGGCGGGAACCGTGGTGGTGGGCGCGGCGGTCGCCGAGGAGGCGGTCACGACCGTCGCCGCCGCCACGGCCAGCGCGGCCAGCCAGGCGGAGCGGGGGGTGCGGGGTCTCATTGGTCCTCCGGGGTCCGGTGGTCCCGGTCCCGCCGGGTGGGCGGTGACCGGCGGACGGCCGTTGATCGACAGCCATCACTGCGAAAGCGTGCAGCGGGGCGGACCACCCGGCAAGACGCAAGGCTCAGATTCGTCGCAGTCCCCGAATTGGGACGCCTCGGAAGCGATCCCCCGCAGGCCGCGGGTCAGGACGGATCGCCCCCGCCACCCGTACGACGGTCGGCGGACGCGAGCTCGTCGACGTCGAGCAGGGCCGGCTCGACCCGACCGGCCCGGTACGCGGCCCGGCCGATCATCTGCGCCGCCACGGGAGCGGTGGCCAGTTGGAAGATCCCGACCAGCGCCACCATGCCCAGGTCCGCCGGCGTACGCAGCCGCAGCGCGACGCCGAGCAGCAGGAGCAGCACCCCGAGCACCTGCGGCTTGGTCGCGGCGTGCATCCGGTCCAGCGTGCCCGGGAAGCGCAGCACCCCGATCCCGGCGGCGAGGCTCAGCAGGGCGCCGGCCACCAGGCAGCCGCCGCCCAGCCAGTCGGCCAGCGTGCCCCACATCAGGCCTCACCGTCCTCGCGCACGGCGAAGCGGACCAGCGACACCGACCCGACGAAACCGAGCATGGACAGCGCCACCAGCACCGGCAGGGTGGTGGCGTGACGGTTCACCGCGGCCTCCGCGCCCACCGCGCCCACCATCGTGGCGAGCAGCATGTCGGCCGCGACCACCCGGTCGATCAGCGACGGCCCGCGGTAGAGCCGGATCAGGGACAGCAGCGCGGTCACCGAGAACAGGAGGGTGAGGGCGGCGGCGAGGAACGTGGTCACGGTTCGGGTCCCCTCTCGACGGGATCGGCGCTGACCCGGCGCACCTCGGCGGCGGAGCCGACCGCACGCACGAGCCGCCGCTCGACGGCGAGGATCCGCCGCCGGCTGCCCCTGAGGTCCTGCGGGCCGCGGGTGTCGAACACGTGCACGTAGAGGACGCCGGCGTTGCGGTCGACCTCGACGATCAGCGTGCCCGGCACCAGCGACAGCGCCTCGGCGGTGAGCGCCAGGTTCAGGTCGGTGTGCACCCGCAGGCGGACCGCGATGATCGCCGCCCGCGGCTGGTAGCCGGGCTGCACCGCGACCCGCGCGACGTGCGCGCTGGCGCTGACCAGTTCGCCGACGAAACGCACCGCGAAGACCAGCAGCGGCCCGAGGCGCAGCCGGCCGCCGAAGCTCACCGGCGGCAGCGGGAAGAACACCAGCACGGCGCCGGCCACCAGCACCCCGCCCACGAGGTTGCCCCAGGAGAGGTCCCCCCACAGCAGGATCCAGACCAGCACCAGCCAGCCGAAGGCGATCAGCTGGTCGCGGCGCCGCCCCCGCCCGCGCGGCGGCGCCTGCGGGGCCGGGTTCACGGGGCACCGACCGGCAGCACGGAACGGATGTACGGGGTGCGCTCGCGCAGGTCGACCGCCGCGTCGGCGGTGACGTCGAACAGCGGCCCGGCGACGACGGTCAACGCAAGCCCCAGCCCGACCAGTGCGATCGTCGCGCCGACCATCAACGCCGGCAGGCGCACGACCGGCTCGGTGGTGGCCAGTTGCGGGGCACGCCAGAAGGCGATGTTCCACACCCGCGAGGCCACGTAGAGGGTGAGCAGGCTGGTGATGGTCCCCGCCGCCACCAGCGCGCCGGGCAGCGGCTCGCCGGCCGCGACGCCGGCCTGGAGCAGGCCGAGCTTGCCGAGGAACCCGGAGAAGGGCGGGATCCCGGCGAGGTTCATGGCCGGGACGAAGAAGAGGACGCCGAGCAGCGGGGCCGCCCGGGCCAGCCCGCCGATGCGGCGCAGGTCGGTGCTGCCGGCCCGCTCCTCGACGAGGCCGGCGACCAGGAACAGCGTGGTCTGGATGGTGATGTGGTGCACCACGTAGAAGATCGCGCCGGAGAGCCCGGCCACGGTGCTCAGCCCCACGCCGAAGACCATGTAACCGATGTGGCTGACCAGGGTGAAGGAGAAGAGCCGCTTCATGTCGGACTGGGCCACCGCGCCGAGGATGCCGACCAGCATGGTCAGTCCGGCCACCACCATCAGCGGCCCGGCGAGCTGGCCGCCGGGGAACAGCAGCGTCTCGGTGCGGATGATCGCGTACACGCCGACCTTGGTGAGCAGGCCGGCGAAGACCGCCGTGACCGGGGCCGGGGCGGTCGGGTAGCTGTCCGGCAGCCAGGCCGAGAGCGGGAAGACCGCCGCCTTGACCCCGAAGGCGAGCAGCAGCATCAGCTGGAGGGTCAGCCGTACGCCGTCGGGCAGCGCGTCCAGCCGGTGCGCCAGCTGGGCCATGTTCAGGGTGCCGGTGGCCGCGTACACCAGGCCCACCGAGGCGAGGAAGATCATCGAGGAGAGGATGCTGACCACCACGTACGTCGAGCCGGTGCGGATCCGGGTCTCGGTGCCGCCGAGAGTGATCAGCACGAAGCTCGCGGCGAGCAGGATCTCGAAGCCGACGAAGAGGTTGAACAGGTCGCCGGCGAGGAACGCGTTGGTCACGCCGGCCGTCAACACCAGGTAGGTCGGGTGGTAGATGGTCACCGGCACGGTCTCGCCGAAGTCGCCCTGCCCCTGGCCGACGGAATAGAGCAGCACGCACAGGGTCACCGCCGAGGAGACCACCAGCATCAGCGCGGCGAGCTGGTCCGCAACCAGCACGATGCCCACCGGCGCCGGCCACCCGCCGACCTGGACCACCACCGGCCCGTGCCGGTACGCCTGCACCAGCAGCACCGCCGCCACCACCAGCGTGACCGCCAGGCAGGTGACGCTGACGACGCGTTGCAGCCCGGGCCACCGGAACAGCAGCAGGGTCAGCGCCGCGCCCAGCAGCGGCACCACCACGGGCAGCGGCACGAGCCGGCTCATCGGGTGCCCCGTCCCGCGTACCCGGTCATCCGGGGCCGTCCCCGCGCCGGCGCGGCGGCCCCGGGTCGACCTGCTCGGGGTCGGCGTCCGGGCCCTCGCCCCCGAGGTCGGCGGTGGCCAGCTCGTTGCGCTCGGCCGCCTCCCGGACCTGCCGGTCCTCGATGTCGTCGGGGACCTCGTCGTCGCCGGTGAGGTACCAGCTGCGGTAGCTCACCGCGAGCAGGAACGCGGTCAGCCCGAAGGTGATCACGATCGCGGTGAGGATCATGGCCTGCGGCAGCGCGTCGCTCAGCGTGCCGGCGGGCGCCGTGCCGACCACCGGGGCGGCCCCCGCGCGCCCGCCCAGCAGGATCAGCACGTTGACCCCGTTGCCGAGCAGGATGACGCCGAGCAGGATCCGACTCAGGCTGCGTTCCAGCAGCAGGGTGACCCCGCAGCCGCACAACACCCCGGCGGCCACGACCAGCACCAGAGCCGGTCCCGCGACGCCGCTCCTCACGCCCGCTCCCCCCGCCGGTCGACCCGTAGCCCGCCCCCGGACTCGCCGGCCGCCTCGATGTGCCGGTCCACCTCGGCGCCGAGGCTGCGCAGGATGTCCAGCACCAGCCCGACCACGACCAGGTAGACGCCGACGTCGAAGAAGAGGGACGTGACCAGGTAGAAGTCGCCGATCACGGGCAACCACAGGTCGATCCGGGCGCTCTCGAGCACCGACCCGCCCGCGAGCAGCGAGACGGCCCCGGTGCCGATCGAGACGAGCAGGCCGGCGCCGAGCACCGTGCCGGCGCCGACGGGGGCCGCCTCGGCCAGCTCGTAGCGCCCGCCGGCCAGGTAGCGCACCGCCAGCGCCAGGCTCGCCACCAGGCCGCCCGCGAAGCCGCCGCCCGGCGCGTTGTGGCCGGAGAAGAGCAGGAACAGGGAGAAGACCACCACCGTGTGGAAGATCAGCCGGGTCACCACCTCCAGCACGATCGAACGCTGCCGCTCGTGCAGGGTCGCCCCGCCGCGCAACCAGACCCGGTGCCCCGGCCGCTGCACCCGCCTCGGCGGCTCGGGGCGACGTGGGCGGGGCTCGGTGCGGGAGCGCTGGAAGACCAGGCTGGCCACGCCGGTCGCGGCCACCACCAGCACCGACAGCTCGCCCATCGTGTCCCAGGCCCGGATGTCGACCAGGGTCACGTTGACCACGTTGCGGCCGTACCCCTGGGTGACCGCCAGGTCCGGGAACGCGTCGGAGATGGTGGGCGCCTGGCGGGCCGCCGCCGCGGTCAGGGCCAACCCACCGACCACGACGCCGACGACCGCCCCGATCGCGCGGCGCACCCACCGCCTGCGTCTCGGGCGGGCCGAGAACCGCTCCGGCAGCCGGCGCAGCACCAGCACGAACACCGCGATGGTGGCGGTCTCGACGAGGAACTGGGTCAGCGCCAGGTCCGGCGCGCCGTGGGCCACGAAGAGCATCGCGGTGCCGTAGCCCGTCATGCCCACCAGCAGCATCGCCGTCAGGCGGCGGCGGGCGCCCACCGCGAGCACCGCCGCGACGGTCACCACCGTCACCACCAGGACCTGCAACGGGCTGTCCCAGAGGGCGATCCGGTCCCGCCACGGCCGGGTGGCCAGCATCGCCCCGCCGGGCACCACCGTGAGCACCAGCAGGATGACGCCGAGGTACTGCGGCAGCGAGCCGCGCTGGGTGGCGCCGGTGACCTCGATGGCCAGCCGGTCGAGGCGGCGGGTGGTCCACTCGTACCCCTGGTTGCCGGTGACCGGGACGTGCAGCCGGGCCAGCACCGGGGCGAGCGGTCCGCGCAGCGCGAACAGGACCGCGCCGCCGGCCACGGCGAGCGCGGAGAAGCCGAGCGCGGGGCTGAGGCCGTGCCACAGCGCCAGGTCCTTGCCGACCGCGCCGAACAGCTCGGCGTACGGGCGCAGCAGGCCGTCGAGGATCCCGGCGGCCGGGCCGGCGGCCAGCCCGACGGCAGCCAGCAGGGCCGGCGGGCCGAGCATCGACACGGGGACCCGCCCGAGGACGGTCGGCGCCACGCCCGGCCGGGTGGCGAACGCGCCCCAGACGAACCGGAAGCTGTAGGCGACGGTGAGCGCGGTGCCGGCCACCAGCACGGCGAGGACGGCGGGCCGGTCGGTGAAGGCGGCCAGCACGGCCTCCTTGGCGGCGAAGCCGACCAGCGGTGGCAGCCCGGCCATCGACGCGGCGGCGAGCACCGTCACGGCGACGAGCAGCGGCGCGCCGCGCCCGAGCCCGGACAGTTCCCGCAGGTCGCGGGTGCCGGCGCCGTGGTCGATGATGCCGACGACGAGGAACAGCGGCGCCTTGAACAGCGCGTGGGCCAGCAGCATCGCCGCCCCGGCCAGCGCGGTGTCCGGGGTGCCCGCCCCGATCGTCACCGCGATCAGGCCGAGCTGGCTGACCGTGCCGTACGCCAGCAGCAGCTTCAGGTCGGTCTGCCGCAGCGCCGCCCAGCCCCCGGCCAGCATGGTGGCCAGGCCGGCGACCACGACCACCGGTCGCCACGGGCCGACGGCCGCCAGCACCGGGGCGAGCAGCCCGATCAGGTAGACGCCCGCCTTCACCATCGCGGCGGCGTGCAGGTACGCGCTCACCGGCGTGGGGGCCGCCATCGCCACCGGCAGCCACGAGCTGAACGGCAGCAGCGCCGACTTGGACAGCGCCCCGGTGAGGATCAGCAGCACCGCCGTGACCAGGTACGCCCCGCCCGGCAGCGGGGCCGCGACGATCTCCGACCAGCGGTAGGTGCCGGCGTGCCCGCCCAGCATGATGAACCCCACCAGCATCGCCAGCCCGCCGAGCGTGGTCACGGTCAGCGCCTGTGCCGCCGCCCACCGGCTGGCGCGCCGCTCGGCGCTGTGCCCGATCAGCAGGTACGAGAAGATCGTGGTGAGTTCCCAGCACACGTAGAGCAGCAGCAGGTCGTCGGCGAGGACGAGGCCGAGCATCGCCCCGGCGAAGGCCACCATGACGGCCGCGAAGCGGGCCACGCCGGTGGACTCCCGGCCGAAGTAGTGGGCGCTGTAGATCAGGACCAGCGCGCCGACGCCGCCGACGAGCAGGACCATCAGCCAGGACAGGGTGGTCAGCCGCAGCGCCAGGTCCACGTCGAGTTGGCCGATCCACGGGTACGTCTCGACCACCGCCCCGCCGTCGCGCACGGCGGGGGTGCGGGCCAGCGCCCAGCCGAACGCGGCCGCCGGCGCCAGCGCCAGCGGGTAGCAGGCGCGGGGACCCCACCACCGGACGAGCAGCGGCGCGACGAGGGCCGCCACGCAGTGGAGGATCAGCAGTACGAGCACCCGCGCTCCCGGTCGAGGTGGCTGCGGCGCGCGCCTGAGGTGGGACGGCACCTAGGTGCGATCACACGCCAGTTCGTTGCCCGGCGGGCGGTTTTGCGCGAATTCGTCCCGGCTGTGGCGGAACGCTCAGCCGACGATGACCTCGGCGGCGGGGACGACGGGCTCCCAGGCGGGACGCTCGCGCCGGGGCTCCACCAGCAGGTCGGGGCGGCCGAGCTGGACCACGACCTTGTTGACCACCCGCTGGGCGGCGGCGAGGGAGCGCACCGGCAGCAGCCGGCCCCGGCTCTCGCGCCGCAGCACGAAGTAGTGCACGGCGGCGCGGACCTGCCCCCGGTCGGCCGCGCTGGCCTGCGCGGTGGAGACGACCAGCTCCCGCAGCGCGGCGGCGAGCCGCTCGGCCAGCTCCAGCTCCGGGCCGGACAGGCCGGTGCGGACGGCGGCGAGGTGACTGTCGACCTTGCGGATCAGCACGTCGGTGCTTGGCTCGAAGCTCCGCTGCTCGACGGTCAATCCGATCCCCTCCACCCCAGGCTGACGCTCCGAGTGAAGTTACTTTATGTTGTGGGACACAATCAAGCAGTTAAGTAAGACTTAATGGATTAAACGCGCAAACAGCGCGGTGCGGCCGGAGCAGGGCGCCGCGTCCCCGCCGCGGGCCGGAATGTCGGTTCGTCGGGGCAGGATGGACGGCGTGACGGATGCGATGGCGGGTTTCGGCGCGGCCACCCGGGAGTGGTTCGGCGCCGCCTTCGCCGCGCCCACCGCCGCCCAGACCGGCGCGTGGCATTCCGTCTCGGCGGGGCGCAACGCACTGGTGGTGGCTCCCACCGGTTCGGGCAAGACGCTGGCGGCGTTCCTCTGGTCGCTCGACCGGCTGGCCCGCGAGCCCGCCCCGGCCGACCCCCGGCACCGGTGCCGGGTGCTCTACGTCAGCCCGCTCAAGGCGCTCGCGGTCGACGTCGAGCGCAACCTGCGCACCCCCCTGACGGGCATCCGGCAGGCCGCCACCCGGCTCGGCGTCGCGCCGCCGGAGATCACCGTGGGAATGCGCACCGGCGACACCCCCGCCGACGAGCGGCGGGCCTTCGCGCGCACCCCGCCGGACATCCTCATCACCACGCCCGAGTCGCTGTTCCTGCTGCTCACCTCCGCCGCCCGCGACTCCCTGCGCGGCGTCGAGACGGTGATCGTCGACGAGGTGCACGCGGTCGCCGGCACCAAGCGCGGGGCCCACCTCGCGCTCTCCCTGGAACGCCTCGACGAGCTGCTGCCCGCCCCGGCGCAGCGGATCGGCCTCTCCGCCACCGTCCGGCCGGTCGACGCGTGCGCCCGTTTCCTCGGCGGCACCCGCCCCATCGACGTGGTCGCGCCACCCAGCGCCAAGACGATCGAGGTCAGCGTCCAGGTCCCGGTGGAGGACATGACCCGCCTCGACGAGCAGGAGCCGCCGCAGGACGACCTCGGCGGTCTCGGCGCCCGTCGGGCGTCCATCTGGCCGGCGCTGGAGGAGCGCGTCTTCTCCCTGGTCCGGGCGCACCGCTCGACCATCGTCTTCACCAACTCCCGGCGTTCCGCCGAGCGCCTCTGCGCCCGGCTCAACGAGCTGGCCGGCGAGGAGGCGGCCGGGCAGGAGCCGACCGGTGGGTCCCCGCCGCCGGCCGGCGGGGCCGACGGGTGGGGCGGCCCCGCCGGGCCGGTGCGCGTCGGCCGTACGCCTGCGGAGCTGATGGCGCAGGCGGGCGCGGCGGCCGGCGCGCCGCCCGTGATCGCCCGCGCCCACCACGGCAGCGTCTCCCGCGAGGAGCGCAAGCACATCGAGGAGGCGCTCAAGTCCGGTCAGCTGCCCGCCGTGGTGGCCACCTCCAGTCTGGAGCTGGGCATCGACATGGGCGCCGTCGACCTGGTGGTACAGATCGAGGCGCCGCCCAGCGTGGCCGCCGGCCTGCAACGGGTCGGCCGGGCCGGGCACCAGGTCGGCGCGGTCTCCCGCGGCGTGGTCTTCCCCAAGCACCGGGGCGACCTGCTCTCCTGCGCGGTGGTGGCCGAGCGGATGGCCGACGGCGCCATCGAGGAGCTGCACCATCCACGCAACCCGCTCGACGTGCTGGCCCAGCAGATCGTCGCCATGGTGGCGTTGGAGCCGTGGCGCGTCGGCGACCTGGCCGTGCTGGTACGCCGGGCGGCGCCGTTCGCCGAGCTGCCCGACTCGGCGCTGCACGCCGTGCTCGACATGCTCTCGGGCCGCTACCCGTCCACAGCGTTCGCGGAGCTGCGGCCCCGGCTGGTCTGGGACCGCGCCACCGACACGCTCACCGGCCGGCCCGGCGCGCAGCGGCTCGCGGTGACCAGCGGCGGCACCATCCCCGACCGGGGGCTCTTCGGCGTCTTCCTGGCCGGGGCCGAGCGGGCCGCCCGGGTCGGCGAGCTGGACGAGGAGATGGTCTACGAGTCCCGGGTCGGCGACGTCTTCCTGCTCGGCTCGTCGTCCTGGCGGATCGAGGAGATCACCCCCGACCGGGTGCTGGTCTCCCCCGCCCCCGGGCAGGCGGCGAAGATGCCGTTCTGGAAGGGCGACCAGCTCGGCCGGCCCGTCGAGCTGGGCCGGGCCATCGGCGCCCGGGTGCGCGCCCTGCTGCGGCAGGACGACGAGACGGCCGTGGCCGCGCTGCGGGCCGGCGGGCTGGACGACTGGGCCGCCGGCAACCTGATGGCCTACCTGCGCGAGCAGCGCGCCGCCACCCGGTCCCTGCCCGACGACCGCACGGTGGTGGTCGAGCGGTTCCGCGACGAGCTGGGCGACTGGCGGCTGGCCGTGCACAGCGTCCTCGGTGCCCGGGTCAACGGGCCGTGGGCGCTGGCGATCGGCCGCCGGCTCGCCGAGCGCTACGGCGTGGACGCGCAGGTGATGCCGTCCGACGACGGCATCGTGGTCCGCCTGCCCGACACGGCCGACGAGCCGCCCGGCGCCGACGTGGTCGTCTTCGAGCCGGAGGAGATCGCCCAGCTCGTGGAGGAGTCGGTCGGCACGTCCGCGCTCTTCGCCTCCCGGTTCCGCGAGTGCGCCGCCCGGTCCCTGCTGCTGCCCCGGCGCGACCCGCGCCGCCGCCAGCCGCTGTGGCAGCAGCGCCAGCGCGCCGCCCAGTTGCTCGACGTCGCCCGCGAGTACGCCGACTTCCCGGTCACCCTGGAGGCCGCCCGGGAGTGTCTCCAGGACGTCTTCGACCAGCCCTCGCTGGCCGAGCTGATGCGCGACCTGGCCGCCCGCAAGGTGCGCCTGGTCGAGGTGGAGACCGCCCAGCCGTCGCCGTTCGCCCGCTCGCTGCTCTTCGGCTACGTCGGGGCGTTCCTCTACGAGGGCGACGCGCCGCTGGCCGAGCGCCGGGCCGCCGCGCTCGCGCTGGACTCGACCCTGCTCGGCGAGCTGCTCGGCCGGGTCGACCTGCGGGAGCTGCTCGATCCGGCGGTGCTGGCCGAGACGGAGCGGCAGCTGCGCTGGCTGACCGGGCAGCGCCGCCCGCGCGACGCGGAGGACGTGGTCGAGCTGCTGCGCGTTGTCGGCGACCTCTCCGAGGCGGAGCTGGTCGAGCGGGGCGCCTCACCCGGGTGGCTGACGGAGCTGGCGGCGGCCCGCCGGGTGCTGCGCGTACGCGTCGCCGGCGAGGAGCGCTGGGTCGGCATCGAGGACGCGGCGCGGCTGCGCGACGCCCTCGGCGTGGCCCTGCCCGTCGGGGTGGCCGAGGCGTACCTCGCCCCGGTGGCCGATCCGCTCGGCGACCTCGTCGCCCGCTACGCGCGTACGCACGGGCCCTTCGCCGCCGCCACCTGCGCGGCCCGCTTCGGGCTCGGCGTCTTCGTGGTCGAGCAGGCGCTGCGCCGACTCGCCGCCACCGGGCGCGTGGTCGCCGGCGAGTTCACTCCCGACACCGCCGGCAGCCAGTGGTGCGACGCGGAGGTGCTGCGGCTGCTGCGCCGCCGTTCCCTGGCCGCGCTGCGCCGGGAGATCGAGCCGGTGCCGCCCCGCGCGCTGGCCGCGTTCCTGCCCCGCTGGCAGCAGGTGGGCTCCTCCGCGCGGGGGGTGGAGGCGCTGGCCGCCGCCGTGGAGCAGTTGCAGGGGGCGGCGGTGCCGGCGTCGGCGCTGGAACGGCTGGTGCTGCCCGGCCGGGTAGCCGACTACTCCCCCGCCCAGCTCGACGAGCTCTGCGCCAGCGGCGAGGTGCTCTGGGCCGGCTCCGGCGCCATCTCCGGCGGCGACGGCTGGGTCACCCTCGCGTACGCGGACGTCGCGCCGCTGCTGCTTCCCCCGCCCGACGAGTCGCTCACCCGCACCCCGCTGCACGACGCGGTCCTGGACGCGCTCGGCGACGGGCAGGCGCTGTTCTTCCGGTCGCTGTCCGACCGGGTCGCCTCGACCGACGACGCCGCGCTGGCCGCCGTCGTCTGGGACCTGGTGTGGGCCGGTCACCTCACCAACGACACCCTGGCGCCGTTGCGCGCGGCGCTCGGCGGCGGCGGGGCGCACCGGTCCCGTCCCACCGCGCCGCGCACCCGCTACCGGCGCCCCGGGCGGGTGGCCCTGCCGACGCGGGGCGGTCCGCCGACCGTCGCGGGCCGCTGGTCCCGGCTGCCGGAACGCGACACCGACCCGACCCGCCGCGCCGCGGCCCTGGCCGACGTGCTGCTCGAACGGCACGGCGTGGTGACCCGGGGCGCGGTGCTGGCCGAGCAGGTCACCGGCGGTTTCGCCGCGGTCTATCCGGTGCTCTCCGCGCTGGAGGAGCGCGGCGCGGCCCGCCGGGGCTACTTCGTCGAGGGCCTGGGCGCGGCGCAGTTCGCGGTGCCGGGTGCGGTGGACCGCATCCGGGCGCTGGCCGAGCCGACAGACGGCGGGCGGGGGCGCGGCGGGCCCGCCCTGGTGCTCGCCGCCACCGACCCGGCCAACCCGTACGGCGCGGCGCTGTCCTGGCCGGAGCGGGCCGTCGACTCGGGCGACGGGGCCGCCCCGGCGACCGGGCACCGGGCGGGGCGCAAGGCCGGTGCCGTGGTGGTGCTGGTCGCCGGCGACCTGGTGCTCTACGTCGAGCGCGGCGGGCGGACCATCCTCTCCTTCACCGACGAGGCGGACCTGCTGGCGGCGGCCGGCAAGGCACTCGCCGACGCGGTGCACTCGGGCGCGTTGGGTGCGATGTCGGTGGAGCGGGCCGACGGCGAGGCGGTGCACTCCTCGCCGTTGCACGACGCGCTCACCGCGGCCGGCTTCCGCGCCACCCCGCGCGGCCTGCGCCTGCGCGGCTGATCAGCCCCGACACGCCCACGCACCGCCGCGCCAAGCCGGGCGAGGGTGGGGTTCGGGGAAGCTGACGAACCATTACTGCCGGAACGCTGATACCTCTGCGGCATGAAAATACCTGTCTGGTATCGGAACGAGCGGAGTGCACCGCTGGCACTCGATGCCCGGCACACCAGCCAAGGGCTTGTGCGCAGGGACGTAGGTGCCGAAACGACGACCGAGTACAGCGGCGCCGCCGAGCCGGGCCCGCGCCGCACCGGGTCGAGGACGGTGGGCCCGGGCAGTCAGCGCAGGCCCGTCAGGACCTTCTCGTAGCGGGCGCGGTCGGCGGTGGGGGTCTTCGCCTCCAGGTAGTTGAGCACCACCGTGCCCCGCCGGAACGACTGGCCGCCCCACGTCTCGGCGATCTCGCTGGCGCTGGTCTCGTCGGGGAAGACGTAGACGGTGACCGCGTCGGTGGCGATCAGCTCGGAGCAGCCCAGGCCGAGCCCGTCCGGACCGCACTCGACCGACCGGTCCCGAGGGTTCGGCACCTTCAGCCCGGCGGCCTTGAACGCGTCCACGACCTGCCGCGCGCCGGGCGTACCGGTCGGCCGGGCCGGCAGCTTCACGGGCGGCGGGCTGGCGGGACGGCGCTCGGTCGCACCGCCGGCGCTCGGAACCGCCGGACCCGCCCCGGTCGGCGAGGCGGCCGGCGGGGCGGGCCGCGTCGGCGTGGCTGCGGGCGCCTCGGCCGGGCCCGACGACGGTACGGCGGCCGGGGTCGACGCCGGGGCGGCGGAGGGCGCGGCGCGCCGGTCCCCCGCGTCGTCGCCGCAGGCGGCGGTGAGGGCGGCGGCGATCACGAGCACGGCGACGGCGGGCAGGCTCCGGTTGGTCACCCCTGGCAGTCTGCCCAACCGGGTCCCGTCCCGGCAGTGGCCGGTCGGTCAGTGCCGCTGTCCCATTTCCGCCAACCCGCCCCGGTCGGCCGGCACCGGTACGATCCCGACCGGTCGACGAGGGAAGCCGAGGACGACGGGGGTGGACGCGATGACCGGGACAACCGTCCGGCCGGCGCGGGCCGAGGACCGCGCGGCGGTCGACGCGCTGCACGAACGCGAGTGGGGTGGGCCGTACGTCGTCGCCCACGACACCCGCCACGACCTGCGTACGCTGCCGACGCTGGTGGCGGCCGACGGCGCGGGCGCGGTGCTCGGGGCGCTCGTGTACCGGGCCGACGCCGACGGGCTGGAGGTCGTCAGCGTGGTGGCCGCGACGCCCGGCGGCGGCGTCGGCACGGACCTGCTGGCGGCGGCCGCCGAGGTGGCCCGGGCCGGGGGCCGGCACCGGCTCTGGCTCGTCACGACGAACGACAACCTGCGGGCGCTGCGGTTCTACCAGCGGCGCGGGCTGCGGCTGGTGCGCGTGGACCGGGGCGCGGTGGACCGGGCCCGCCGGCTCAAGCCGAGCATCCCGATGGTCGGCGAGGACGGCATCGGACTGCACGACGAACTGGTCCTGGAGCTGCTGCTCGCCACCGGCGATCGGGTGCCCGACGGCCGTGCGGAGCACGGCGCGGACCGCGCCCCGTGGATCTCGCTGACCACCGACTACGGCCTCGCCGACGGGTTCGTCGCCGCCTGCCACGGGGTGATCGCGCGGCTGGCGCCGCAGGCCCGGGTCGTCGACGTGACCCATCTGGTCCCGCCGGCCGACGTACGCCGGGGCGCGGCGGTGCTCGCGCAGGCCGTGCCGCACCTGCCGGAGGGGGTGCACGTGGCCGTCGTCGACCCGGGCGTGGGTACGGCCCGCCGGGGCGTCGCGCTGGCCACCCCGCGCGGGCTGCTGGTGGGGCCGGACAACGGCCTGCTGGTCGACGCCGCCGAGGCGCTGGGCGGGGTGAGCGCGGCCGTCGAGCTGACCGATCCGGACTGGCTCGCGCCCGAGGTGTCCCGCACGTTCCACGGCCGGGACGTCTTCGCGCCGGTCGCCGCGCGGCTCGCGCTCGGCGCGCCGCTGGCCCGGTTCGGCCCGGCGGTCGACCCCGGGTCCCTGGTCCGGCTGCCGGCACCGGTGCTCCGGCGGGAGGCGGACGGGTTCGCGGCCGAGGTGCTGACCGTCGACCACTTCGGCAACGTCCAGCTGGCCGCCCCGGGCGAGCTGCTGGCGCCGCTGCCGGCCCGGGTCCGGGTGGGGCCGGGCACCGGTTCCGCGCCCGGCCGGGAGGCCGTGCACGGGCGCACCTTCGGCGACGCCCAGCCGGGCGGGCTGGTGGTGCACGTCGACTCCGCCGGCCGGGTCGCCGTGGCGGTCAACGGCGGCCGGGCCGTGGACCTGTTGGCGGTTGCGCCGGGCGACCTGCTGCGCGTCGCGGCCGGCTGAGCAGCCGGATCGCCGCCTGACCTGGCCTGGCACCACAGCGGGCCGGCCGGATTCCGCCGACCGGCCCGGCGGGCGTACGGGGTGGGGGTCAGCAGAGCGGCACGGTGCCGCCGTAGACCGCCGAGACGTACGCGTGGCTGACGTACTGGCCGCTGGCGAGGCGGTTCCACCGGTTGGTGGTCCGGTACGGGCCGGCGACGGTCTGCCCGGTCACGTAGCACTGGATCGGCACGTTGGCGTACCGGGCGGCCAGGCCGCGCACCGCGTAGCCCGTACCGGCGCCGGTGCGGATGTTGAGTGGGCCGTCGCCCACCACGCCGCGCGGGCCGCTGCCGGTCCACAGGTACGCGACGTCCACCCAGGCGTTCGTGGTCAGCTGCAACCCGTCCCAGAAGGTACCGTCGGCGAGGTCGACGCCGGCCGGGTTCAGCACCACCCGGCCGAACTGGTCCCGCCCGCCGTTGTAGCCGGACTGGTAGGCCGCCTGTGCCTGCGGCCGGCCCTGCGGCAGGTCCTTCCAGTTCTCCCGTACGGCGCTGAGGTTCCAGTAGTCGTCGCGGGTGTTCCAGGGGCCGACGTCCCAGACCGGGGCGTACTCGCAGCGGCTGCCGGTGGTGGTGCAGACCCGGACGGTGTAGTCGCCGGTGTTCGCCGGGGACAGGCCGCGCCGCGACGGCAGCGCGACGAAGTGGTCCCGCGTCACGATGGTGTGCCCGTTGGCGGTCACCTCGCCGACCAACCCGATGCGGGTCGCGTACACCCGGTAGGTGAGGCCGGGCGTGGCGGCGGAGACGGCGGCGACGGTGTCGGCGGCGAGCCGCACGGCGCGCACCTCGGCGGTGGCGCCGGGCCGGCCCGCGGTGAGCACCACCCGGGTCTGCACGCGGGTGACCGGCCGGTCGAAGACCGCCCCGCCGGTGGCGTCGCGCCACTCGGTCCAGCCCGCCGCCCGCCACCCCCGCACCTGGGCCTCGGCGGTGCCACCGCCGGCGGTACGGGCGACGACGGTGGCGCTGACCCGGGTGGCGGGCCGGGTCAGGGTGCGCGGCGGCGCGAGGAAGATGCCCTCGGCGACCGCGCCGCGGGGTGAGCGGGCGGGTGCGGGGCGGGAGTCGACCAGGCGGAGCCCCGCGCGGGTGTGCCGGACGTTGACGTCGTCGCCGTCGACGCGGGAGAGGTCGGCGCTCCACCGCTCGCCGGCGTCGGCGAGCGCGGGGCTCGGGGAGGGCAGGAGGGCGAGGGCGAGGATGACGGTCAGAGCGGTGGTACGGGCACGACGTTGGGGCAGAATCATGGGCATTCTCCTCAGAACCCCCTGATCGTGCCCTTGTGGGTAGATCGATAGGAACCTCCATACAAATAGCGACACATGCGAATTCGCCTCGGACGAGGAAGGATGGACGGGTGCCCGAAGGCGACACCGTCTGGAACACCGCCCGTGTGCTGCACCGCGCCCTGGCCGGCGCCCGCCTGACCGGCAGCGACTTCCGGGTGCCGCAGCTCGCCGCCACCGACCTCACCGGCTGGACCGTGCGGGAGTCGGCCAGCCGGGGCAAGCACCTGCTGCTCCGTCTCACCGCCCCACCGGAGGCCACGCCCCCGCCCACCGGGGCGACCTCCTCGACGGGCGCGGGCCCGACCGCGGGCGACGACGCCGGTGCGCGCTGGACGCTGCACTCGCACCTGCGCATGGACGGCGCCTGGCGGGCGTACGCGCCGGGGGAACGGTGGACGGCCCGGCCGGCGCACCTGATCCGGGTGGTGCTGCGCAGCGAGCGGGCCGTCGCCGTCGGCTACCACCTGCACGACCTGGCGCTGCTGCCGACCGCCGAGGAGGAGTCCCTCGTCGGGCACCTCGGCCCCGACCTGCTCGGCGCGGACTGGGACCCGGCGGAGGCCGTACGCCGGTTGGCCGCCCACCCGGACGCCACCATCTCGGAGGCGCTGCTGGACCAGCGCAACCTGGCCGGCGTCGGCAACCTCTACAAGTGCGAGGTGCTCTTCCTGCGCGGCGTCTCGCCCTGGACCCCGGTACGCGCGGTGCCGGACCTCGCGGGCACCGTGGCGCTGGCACGGAAGCTGCTCGCGGCCAACCGGGGCCGCTGGACGCAGAGCACCACCGGGTCGCTGCACCGGGGGCAGACCAGCTACGTCTACGGCCGGCGTGCCCAGCCCTGCCGCCGGTGCGGCACGGCGATCCGCAAGGACGAGCTGGGCGAGCGGGTCACCTACTGGTGCCCGGTCTGCCAACCCGAACGCCAGGCGGACTGACGCCCGGGTCGGCGTGTCGGGCGGGACACTCCGGCGCTGCGGCGGCGAGTCGCATCCCCGCCACAGAAACGGACGATTGGGTACTTCCTAACCCCGCCGTCGAGGTCGCATGCTGCGGTTGACTCCTCACGCATCGTCAGCGACGCGCGACCGGGTCCGCCACGTCGCGGTGGCGGCCGCCGCGCCCGACACCGGGGAGAGCCATGGAGCTGTTCCGCAGACTCCGCGTCCCGTGGGCGCAGCGGGTGCCGGCCCGTCCCGACGACGGGGCCGGGGCGGGTCCCGTCCCGGCGACCCGGCGCGCGCCGGAGCCGCTCGTCGCGCCGGCCAGCCTCGATCCGGCCGCCGTCCCGCGTTACTTCGGCCCGGTGCCGAACCACGCGCGCAGCCCGCTGCCGGTCGTCGACACCGACGGCTCCGTGGTGCCCGGCACCGGCATCCGCAAGTTCGTCGACGCGCTACCGCGCCTCGGCGCGCCCGGCCGCACCGAGCTGGGCGCCCGCCTGCCGGTGGCGGTGCCCGACACCGTCAGCTACCCGGGGTGCGACTACTACGAGATCGGCCTGGAGCAGTACGCGCAGCGGCTGCACCGGGACCTGCCGGCGACCCGGCTGCGCGGCTACCGGCAGCTCAACCTCGGCACGGACGCCCACGGGCACAACACGGTCGTGCCGGCGGGGCGGCCCTGGCACCTGGGTCCGTTCATCCTGGCCCGGCGGGGCCGGCCGGTCCGGGTCAAGTTCATCAACCAGCTGCCCACCGGCCGCTCCGGCGAGCTCTTCCTGCCGGTCGACGCGACCGTCGACGGCGCCGGGGCCGGCCCGCTCGACGGCCCGGCGCCCTACCCGCAGAACCGCGCGGTGCTGCGGCTGGCGGGCGCGCACACCGGCTGGACCAGCGCCGGCAACCCCTGGCAGTGGGTCACCCCGGCCGGTGAGATCACCCCGTACCCGACGGGGCCCGGCCTGACCCACGTGCCCGACATGCCGCCGCCCGGCGCGGGCGCCACCACGCTCTACTACCCGAACGAGCAGAGCGGGCGGCTGTGCTGGTTCCACGACAACACCGTGGGCCTGGCCCGGCTCACCGTCTACTCCGGGCAGCTCGCGCTCTACCTGCTCACGGACCCGGCCGAGGAGCGTCTCGTCGCCGACGGGGTGCTCCCCGCCGACCAGTTGCCCCTGGTGTTCGAGGACAAGACCTTCGTGCCGGAGGACGCCCAACTCGCCGCGGAGGACCCCACGTGGGACCGGGACCGCTGGGGCTCCCGGGGCAGCCTCTGGCACCCGCACGTCTACCAGCCCCGGCAGAACCCGCACCGCGCCGACGGGGCGAACCCGACCGGCCGGTGGGACTACGGCCCCTGGTCGCGTACCGCCGACGACACCGGGCAGCGGGACCAGCCGGCCACGTTCCACCCGACGGGCCCGGTGCCGAACCCGCACCACGATCCCGTCGCCGAACCCGACGAGCCGCCGCTGGCGCCCGGCGTACCGCACCCGTCGGCGGTGCCCGACGCGTTCGGCGACACCGTGCTGGTCAACGGGATCGCGTACCCGTACCTGGAGGTCGAGCCGAGGACGTACCGGTTCCGGATCCTCAACGCCTGCCTGGACCGCGCCCTGAACCTCCAGCTCTACCGGGCCCGCTCGGACGGGCCGATGTGGGACGCGGACGGCGCGCTGGCCGACGCCGACGCCGGTGAGGTGCCGATGGTGGAGGCGGCACGCGCGCCGGACCGGCCGGCCGGCTGGCCGACGGACGGGCGCGAGGGCGGGGTCCCGGACCCGCGCGCCGCCGGCCCACGCCTCGTCCAGATCGGCAACGAGTGCGGCCTGCTCCCCGCGCCGGTGCCGGTGCCGAACCAGCCGGTCGGCTACCGGTACGACCGGCGCGACCCGACCGTGCTCAACGTCGACGCGCACGCGCTGCTGCTCGCCCCGGGGGAGGTCGCCGACGTGCTGGTCGACTTCTCCGCCGTCGCGCCCGGCGGCACGCTGATCCTCTACAACGACTGCCCCGCCCCGCTGCCCGGCTTCGACCCGCGCGCCGACCACTTCACCGGTGGCCCGGACCGCACCGCCGAGGGCGGGGCACCGCCGACCCGCCCCGGGTACGGGCCGAACACCCGCACCCTGCTCCAGTTCCGGGTGGCGGGGACCCCGGCGCCGCCGTACGACCTGGCCCGGCTGCGCGAGCGCCTGCCCGCCGCGTACGCGGCCAGCCAGCGGCCGCCGATCGTGCCGCAGCCGGCGTACGACGCCGCGTTCGGCACCCGGACGGCGCGCGACACGGTGGTGCCGGTGCACGCCGCGACGGTCAGCTTCGTCCCGGCCGGCGCCGCCGCCCCGGTGCTCCTGCCGATCGAGGTCAAGTCGGTGCAGCAGGTCTTCGAGCCGGAGCACGGCCGGCTCGTCGGCCGGCTCGGCGTCGGGCACCCGCACGCCGGACCGCTCTCCCCCACCGTCCTGCCGCTCGGGCCGAGCGATCCGGCCACCGAGGTGCTGCACGTCAGCGACCCGGCCGTCGCGGTGGGTGGGCCCGCCGACGGCACCCAGCTCTGGCGGATCCGCGGCAACAGTCGGCAGACCCAGCCCGTGCGGTTCACCGGCTGCGACGTGCAGGTGATCGGCCGGGTCGGCTGGGACGGCGCCACCCGGGCGCCGCATCCGGCGGAGCGGGGCTGGAAGCAGGTCGTCCGGGTCGACCCGCGCGAGGACGTGATCGTCGCGCTCCGGCCGCTCGCGCCACCCCTGCCCTTCAAGGTCGGCGACAGCGTACGGCTGCTCGACCCGCTCCGGCCGGCGGGCGCCCGGACGGGCTCGACCCCGGTCAGCCCGGTGGACGGGCGGCCCGCGCTGGTCGTGAACCAGCTCGTCAACCTGGGCTGGGAGTACCACTGGCACAGCCAGCTCGGCGGCCACCGGGACCAGGGCATGATCCGGCCACTGGTGGTGCGGATGTCGCCCCGGGCACCGACGGGGCTGACCGCGACCCCGGCCCCCGGCTCGGCCACCGCGCTGCCGGCGATCGCGCTGACCTGGACGGGCAACGGCAGTCGTCCCCCGGCCACCAGCCACCTGCTCCAGCGGGCCACGGACGCCGCCTTCACGGACGGGCTCACGTCGATCACCGTGGCTGCCACGGCGACCCGCTACACCGACGCCACCGTCACGCCCGGGGTGACCTACCACTACCGCATCCGGGCGGAGAACGCGGTGAGCTGCTCCACGTGGTCCAACAGCGTGCCGGCCTCGGTGCAGCTCGCCGCGCCGGCCGGGCTGACCGCGACGATCCCGCCCGCCGCGCCGCTGCGGATCGCGCTGCGCTGGGCCAACCGTTCCTTCGCCACCGGGATCGACGTGCAGCGGGCCACCAATCCGACGTTCAGCAGCGGGCCGGGCACCACGGCCATCGGGGTCGGCGACAACCACCTCGACGCAGCCGTCGCCCCCGACACCACGTACTACTACCGGGTGCGGACCACCTACCTCGGCGCCGCCTCGGCCTGGTCGACCGTGGCCCGGGCGACCACCCCGCCGGCGCCGGGCCCGCCGACGGGGGTGACCGCCACCGCGACGGCACCCGGACCGGACACGGCGACGGTGATCCTCGGCTGGGCGGCGAGCACCCCGGCCGCGCCGGGCGCGGGGTTCATCGTGCAGCGGGCGCTGGACCCGGCGTTCAGCCGGGAGGTGGCGACCTTCACCGTCACCGGCCGGGGATTCACCAACACCGGACTGGCGCGCGGCGTCACCTACCACTACCGGATCCGGTCGTTCAACGTGGTCGGCGCCTCCCCGTTCACCGGCCCGATCCCAATGACCACGCCGCCGTGACCGGCCCGCGCCGGGTCGTGAGGCGGGGCGGCGTCAGGGGGTGCGGAGCGGGGCGTTGACGGCGCGCAGTTCGGTCAGGGCCGAGGCGACGCCGTGCAGCAGGTCGGTCGCCTCGGTGAGGCGCGAGGCCGCCGGGTGCGCGGCGTCGGGGTGCGCGTCCCCGGCGACGTAGCCGGCGGCGGCCACGACCAGCCGCTCGTACGCGGTGACGCCCTCCTCCAACTGCGCGGTCAGGGCGCGGTGCGCCTCGGCCAGCGGCGGACGGGACTCGGCCGGGGCGAGCCGCAGCGTGCGCTCGACGCTGGCCACCCGATCGGCGAGGTCGCGCAGCGACCGGTCGGCCTCGGCGGCCTCCAGCACGGCCGGCGACGCCAGCCCCGTCAGCCGCCCGGTCATCCCGGCGAGGGTGAGGGCGGCCCGGTCCAGCCGGGCCCACGGCTCGGCGGCGCTGGTGCCGCGCAGCGCCACCCGCGAGCGCACCCGCCGGACCTCGGCGAGCACCCCCGGGCCGACGGGCAGCCGCTCCACGGCGGCGACCAGCTTGGCGCGCGACCGCGCGGCGGCCTCGGCCGGGTCGAGCGGCGGCGGCGCCGGCTGGGCGGCCAGCGCCCGCAGGTCGATCCAGCGCCAGGCGGCGAGCACCAGCGCGCCGCCCGCGCCGGCCGCCCACGCCGCGTCGGGCAGCCCGAGCCCGGCGTACGGGGTCAGCACGGCGGCGGCGCCGCTCAGGCCACCGGCCGTGACGCTCCACCGGCGTGCGGACCCCCGCAACCTGCTCAGGCGCCGGAAGTACCGCGTGCGCTCGTCTGCCACCTCTGCCTCCTCGACCCGGCCGCTCAGCCGGCGGCGGTGGTGTCCCCGGTGCCGCGCTCGCGGCCCATGCTGGCCCGGATCTCGTTCAGCCGGGCGGCGGCCGCCGGGTCGGCGGCCGGCGCGGCGGGCTGGGCCTGCTCCACACCCGGTCGTTCCTGCTTGGCGCCGAGCTGCTCGCCGGCCATGCTCGACCGGATCTGCTCCAGCCGGGAGGAGCCGGCCGAGTCCAGGGTCGACTTCTGGATCTCCAGCATGCGGCCCTCGACGGAGTTGCCGGCCAGCTCGGCGCGGCCCATCGCCGTGGCGTAGCGCTGCTCGATGCGGTCGCGCACCTCGTCGAGCGAGGGCGTGTTGGCGGGAGCGGTCAGCGACGACATCGACTCCAGCGAGCGGGCCACGCTCTCCTGCATCTTGGCCTGCTCCAGCTGGCTGAGCAGCTTGGTGCGCTCGGCGAGCTTCTGCTGGAGGATCATCGAGTTGTTCTCGACCGCCCGGCGGGCCTGGGCGGCGGCGCCGAGCGCCTGGTCGTGCAGGGTCTTGAGGTCCTCCGTGGCCTGCTCGGCCGAGACCAGCTGGGTGGCCAGGGTCTGCGCGGACTGCTCGTAGCGGCCGGCCTCGGTCTCGTCACCCCGGGCGCGGGCCTGGTCGGCGAGGACCAGGGCCTGGCGGGCGTTGGCCTGCAGCCGCTCGACCTCGGACATCTGACGGGACAGCTTCATCTCCAGCTGCCGCTGGTTGCCGATCACGGCGGCGGCCTGCTGCACCAGCGCCTGGTGCTGGCGCTGAGCCTCCTCGATGGCCTGCTGGATCTGCACCTTCGGATCGGCGTGCTCGTCGATCCTGGCGCCGAAGAGCGCCATCAGGTACTTCCACCCCTTGACGAACGGGTTCGCCATCTTTGCGTTGTCCCCTCAGTAGCGTCGCTCCGCCTCGACCGCGCCGGATGCTCCCGGCCGGCTCCGGCGCGGCAGTGGCTCCATCGTCCCAGCCGGGCGCCACCCGGGCACCCGTACCGGCGAGCGAAGCGAGCGCCGACGCCGTCCGCGATCAAGGGTACGCGGCCCCGTCGAGGCCGACCACGTGGCGCGAGAGCGGAAGGTGGATCAGGCGGCGCAGACCACGTCGCGCTCGCTGCCCCGGACCCGGGAGCTGCGCAGGGTGGCCTTGAGCGGGGAGTCCTGACGGACCTGGACGGCGACCGTGCCGTCCGAGCTGACCTGGTGCACGCCTCGACCCGTGCTCCTGCGCACCGCGACGGGGGCGGCGGGCACGGCCGGCTCGTCCTGCACCGGCACCAGCACGCCGGGCATCTGCTCGGCGAGGGCGACCGTGTCGCTGACCTCGCGCAGCAGCTCCGACAGGCGCGCGCCGAGCGCGTCGCAGATCGCCGCCAGCAGCTCGCTGGAGGGTTCCTTCTGGCCGCGTTCGATCTCGGAGAGGTAGCCGAGGCTGACGTTGGCGGCGGAGGAGACCTCCCGCAGGGTGCGGTGCTGCCCCTGCCGGCGCGCCCGCAGTGCGTCACCGATCACGCGGCGTAGCAGGACCATTCGCACCTCCCCCTGAGGGACACCACTCTTTCACGCGGCCCGTCCGGTGCGTCGAGCCGCACCGGTCGCCGGAGCCTTCCCGCAACCGTACCCGTTGCGGGCCCTCACGACATCCCACCCCGCCCCTCGGATCCGGGGAGAACCGTCACCGGCGACCCGCACCGGCCGCATCGGTCCGCCCGCCGTCGGCCCCGGCCGCCCGGGTGTCGGACTCCGCCGGCCCGGCGGCGTCGGCCTCGTGGATCCGCCCGGCGAGCAGCCGCAACGCCTCGACGACCGCGGCCGAGCGGATGTGGTCGCGACCGCCGGCCAGGTCGAGCTGCCGGACCTCGGTGCCGGACGGCCCGGCCACGGCGACGTAGACCAGCCCGACCGGCTTGCCGTCCTGCGGTTCGGGACCGGCCACCCCGGTGGTCGCCATGCCCCAGTCGGCCCCGCAGCGTCGCCGTCCGCCCTCCGCGAGGGCCACCGCCACGTCCGGGTCGACCGGCCCCCGGGCGGCCAGCAGCTCCTCCGGTACGTCGGCGAGCAGCGACTTGAGCTCGGTGGCGTAGACCACCAGGCCGCCCCGGTAGATCCCGCTCACCCCGGCGATCTCGACGATCGAGGCGGCCAGCAGCCCGCCCGTGAGCGACTCGACGGTGGCGAGGGTCTCGTGCCGCTCCGAGAGGCTGTGCACCACCCCGGCCGCCGGGCTCCCGACCGGCCGTGCTCCGTCCGCGTCACTGTCCATGTCCCGGATCCTTTCCCCGCCCCGCTGGCCCTACTCATCCTTCCCGACGGGCGCGGGGCCGGGCGGGAGAGGGGCGGGGCAGGGCAGGGCCGGGCACCGGGTCAGGTGGTGGTGCGGCGGAGCCGGAGGGCCTGGGCGACGTAGTCGAAGCCGGTGACCACCGTGACGCCGACGGCGGCGGCCATGATCCACGGGCCGACGGCGGCGAGCACGGCCGGCATCGGCCACAGGTACCACGTGATGGCCAGGATCTGGAGCGCCGTCTTGGCCTTGCCGCCCCGGCTGGCCGCGATCACGCCGTGCCGGATCACCCAGAAGCGCAGCGCGGTGATGCCCAGCTCGCGGGCGAGGATCACGGCGGTCACCCACCAGGGCAGCTGGTCGTACCAGGAGAGCAGCAGCAGCGCCGCACCGGTGAGCGCCTTGTCGGCGATCGGGTCGGCGACCTTGCCCACCGAGGTGACCAGGGCGAACCGGCGGGCGATCCAGCCGTCCACGAGGTCGGTCGCCGAGGCGACGGCGAAGATCAGGCAGGCGACCATCCGCCAGCCGGCGTGGGTCATCGCCGAGGCGACCACGGACGCCGCGAAGACCGGCACCAGGACCAGCCGCAGCGCGGTGAGCGCGTTGGCCGCGTTCATCACCGGTACGCCGGCCACCACCGGCGCCGGCGTCGAGTCCGTCGCCCCGGTCACCGCCGCGCCCCGCTCCGGCGGTCGTGGCGTACCTGGCACCCCACCACGTGGCTCCCCCGCTCCGTCCGGGCCCGCCGTCACCGTGTTGCGCCGGGCGCCGCCGAGATCATCTCATCCGGGACCGCCACCAGGTCCACTCCCTCGGTGCTGGTCACCGTCGCCCGCACCAGGTCACCCGGGCGCAGCGCGGCCAGATCCACCCCACCGTCGGCCGGGGCGACGAGGGTGGTCGAGCCGTCGACCTCGGGGGCCTGGTGGGCCGCGCGCCCCTCGACGACGCCGTCGTCGACCGAGTCGACCAGCACCTCGACCGTGGAGCCCAGGCGCTCCTCGGCGCGCTGCGAGCAGAGCTCGTCGGCGAGCGCGCTGAGCCTGTCGTAGCGGCGCTTGACCGTGGCGGCGGAGACCTTGCCGGGCAGGCCGGCGGCCTCGGTGCCGTCCTCGTCGCTGTAGTCGAACACGCCGATCGCGTCGAGTCGCGCCTCGGTCAGGAACCGCACCAGCTCCTGGTAGTCGGCGCGGGTCTCGCCGGGGAAACCGACGATGAAGTTGCTCCGCGCGCCCGCCTCCGGGGCCAGCGCGCGGGCGCTCGCCAGCAGCTCCAGGAACCGGTCGGTGGAGCCGAAACGGCGCATCCGGCGCAGCACCGGCTCGCTCGAGTGCTGGAACGACAGGTCGAAGTAGGGCGCCACGCCGGGCGTGGTGGCGATCGCCTCGACCAGGCCGGGCCGGGTCTCGGCCGGCTGGAGGTAGCTCGCCCGCACCCGGACGATGCCGTCGATCGCGGCGAGCTGGGGCAGCAGCTTCTCCAGCGCCCGGGGGTCGCCCAGGTCCTTGCCGTAGGAGGTGGAGTTCTCGCTGACCAGCACCAGCTCGCGGACGCCGGTCTTGGCCAGCCACTCCGCCTCGGCGAGCAGCTCGTCGGGCGTACGGGAGACGAAGGCGCCGCGGAAGGCGGGGATGGCGCAGAACGCGCAGCGCCGGTCGCAGCCGCTGGCGAGCTTGAGCGAGGCGACCGGGCCGGTGTCGAGCCGGTGGCGCAGCACCTGGCGCAGGTGGGCCGGGGTGTGCTCGTCGGTCTCGGTGACGCCCCGGACCGGGGTGCCGTGACCGGGCAGCGACACCGCGCTGTCGCGCCGCGAGACGGGGGTGAGCGGCAGCAGCTCACGCCGGTCGCGCGGGGTGTGCGCGCCGATCCGCTCGCCGGCGACCACGGCGTCCAGCCGGGCGGCGATGTCCGGGTAGTCGTCGAAGCTCAGCACCGCCTGCGCCTCGGGGAGGCTGTCGGCCAGCTCGCGGCCGTACCGCTCGGCCATGCAGCCGGCGGCGACCACCTTGGCACCGGTGTCGGCGGCGGCCAGCAGCGTCTGGATGGAGTCCTGCTTCGCCTTCTCCACGAACCCGCACGTGTTGACGACCACCACGTCGGCGCCCTCGCCGTCGGTGGTCACCTGCCAGCCGTCGGCGTGCAGCCGGGCGGCCAACTCCTCCGAGTCGACCTCGTTGCGGGCGCAGCCCAGGGTCAGCAGGGCGACCCGACGGCCGTCGGCGGGGGAAGGGGAGGTGGCAGACACCATCCGAGGGTACCGGGCCGGCGGGCGGCGGCCGTCAACGGCGGGCCGCCGCATCGACCGCCTCACACTGCCCCGCCGCGACGGCCGGCTCAGGCCACCGCCGCGCCGACCCGGACCAGCCGGTCGAGCAGGAAGACCTCCGTGCCGGCCAGGCCGGTCGAGCAGAAGACCGAGACCTGGTCCGCGTCGGTCCGGCCGGGAACCGTGCCGGCCAGCACGGCGCCCAGGTCGCGCAACCGCCCGGCGTACGCAGGCAGCGCCGCCAGCATCGGCGGGTCGTACGCGGCCGCTTGCGCGGGCGAGTCGGTCACCAGCAGGTCGGCGGCGTCCAGCAGGTCGGCGCCGAACTCGTGCCGGTCGACCTGCTTGAAGCCGACCGCGTTGACGTGGGTGCCGGGGGTCAGGTCGGCGGCGTCGAGCACCGGGGTGACGGCGGTGGTGGCGAGCACCACGACGTCGCGGTCGCGGACGGCGGCGCGGGCCGACCCCACCGCCCGCGCCGGCACGCCCAGTTCGGCGCGGACCCGGGCGGCGAACGCCTCCCGCCGGGCGACGGAGCGGCTGTGCACGGTGACCTCGCGCAGCGGGCGGACGGCGGCGGCGGCCCACACCTGGGTCCACGCCTGCCCGCCCGAGCCGATCACGCCCAGGGTGGCGGCGTCCGGCCGGGCCAGGGCGTCCACGGCCACCCCGCCGAGCCCGCCGGTACGCCGGGAGCCCAGCTCCTCGCCGACCGCCACCGCCCGGACCGCCCCGGTACGCCCGTCGTGCAGCACCACCACCTGCTCGCTCCCCGGGTGCCCGAACGTGTCGTACGAGCGGTAGCCGTACCACTCGCCGGTGAGGTGCCCCGCGGTGAGCACCATCCGTCCCCCGCCCAGCGGCGCGGCGGCCCGGGGCGGGGCCACCAGGCGGCCGGCGTACGCGGCGAGCAGGGCGTCGCGCATCGCGGCCACCGTGGTGGGGGCGTCCAGCGCGGCGGCGACGTCGGAGTCGGCGAAGAGCAGCGGCATGATCCGATACTGCAAGTTGAAGCGAGGTTCACGTCAAGTCGTGGTGGCCCGGCTCACCCGGGCCGTCGGCCGGCCGGTGCTAACGTCGGCCGTGGCGGCCACGGTCGCCCCGGACGAGTGGTGGGCGTACCCGGTCAGGCCAAGACGCCCCGCGTGTGTTACCCGACCCACTCGTCCCGGCCCGACGGTCCGGGCGCCGACGCAGAGGTGATTCCCATGGCCTGGATCGTGCTGGTGATCTCCGGACTTCTCGAGACCGCGTGGGCGATCGCCCTCGACCGCAGCGCCGGCTTCACGCGGCTCGTCCCGTCGCTGGTCTTCGGGGTGACCCTGGTGCTCAGCATGGCCGGGTTGGCGTACGCGCTGCGCGAGATCCCGGTCGGCACCGGCTACGTCGTGTGGGTCGGCATCGGGGCGGTCGGCACCGCCCTGGTCGGCATGCTGGCGCTGAACGAGCCGGCCAGCCTGCCCCGGATCGCCTGCCTGCTGCTGGTGGTCGCCGGCGTCGTCGGCCTGAAGATCTTCCACTGACCGGCGTCCCCGGACCAGGCGTGGCGGACGACCACAGTGGGTAGAGCTGTGCCTGGCACCGAAAGGCTCTCACCCACGGAGGCAGACATGGCCAACATGCACTCGACCGCCCGCCCGCGCACCAACGCCGCCCGCATCTGCACGATCCTGGCCTTCGTGTTCGCGGTCCTCGCGCTCCTGCTCAGCCCACTCATCTTCGGCGTGATCGGGCTGGTCCTGGGCATCGTCGGAGCCGTGCTGGGCGACAAGCCGCTCGGCTGGTACGCCGCCGCCGCCAACGTGGTCGCCATCATCCTCAGCCTGCTGATCGTCAGCGCGATCATCAACAACTGACCCCCGCTCCCCCGGGCGAAGACCGGGCCCGCCGGCGTGCCGGCGGGCCCGTCGCCTGTGCGCCCTGCCGGGCGGCTGCCGGCGCGGCCCCGCCTGGCGACGATCGGGAACGGCCCCCACGCCGTCAGCGGCCGGCCGGCCGGCCTACTCCTCGCCGCCGCGCAGGCCGGCCAGGACCTCCTCCAACTCGTCCGGCTTGACCAGCACGTCACGGGCCTTGGAGCCCTCCGACGGGCCGACGACGCCCCGGGTCTCCATGAGGTCCATCAGCCGCCCCGCCTTGGCGAAGCCGACCCGCAGCTTGCGCTGGAGCATCGAGGTCGAGCCGAACTGCGAGGTGACGACCAGCTCGACCGCCTGCACCAGCAGGTCGAGGTCGTCGCCGATCTCCTCGTCGACCTTCTTCTTGCCCGTGTCGGGCGCGGCGAGCACGTCGGGGCGGAACTCCGGCTCGCGCTGGTCCTTGCAGAACTTCACCACGTCGGCGATCTCGCGCTCGGTCACCCAGGCGCCCTGGATGCGGATCGGCTTCGAGGCGCCCATCGGCAGGAACAGGCCGTCGCCGCGGCCCAGCAGCTTCTCCGCGCCCGGCTGGTCGAGGATGACCCGCGAGTCGGCGAGCGAGGAGGTGGCGAACGCCAGCCGCGACGGCACGTTCGCCTTGATCAGGCCGGTGACCACGTCGACCGACGGGCGCTGGGTGGCCAGCACCAGGTGGATGCCGGCCGCGCGGGCGAGCTGGGTGATCCGGACGACCGAGTCCTCCACGTCGCGGGGGGCGACCATCATCAGATCCGCCAGCTCGTCCACGATCACCAGCAGGTACGGGTACGGGCGCATCTCCCGCTCGCTGCCCGGCGGCGCCTTGATCTCGCCGTTGCGGACCTTGCGGTTGAAGTCGTCGATGTGCCGGACCCCGTTGGCGGCGAGGTCGTCGTAGCGCATGTCCATCTCGCGCACGACCCACTCCAGCGAGTCCGCCGCCTTCTTGGCGTTGGTCACGATGGGGGTGACCAGGTGCGGGATGCCCTCGTAGCCGGTCATCTCGACCCGCTTCGGGTCGATCAGCAGCAGCCGCACCTCGTCCGGCGTGGCCCGGGTGAGGATGGACACCAGCAGCGAGTTCAGGCAGGACGACTTGCCCGCACCCGTCGCGCCGGCGATCAGGATGTGCGGCATCTTGGCGAGGTTGGCCACCACGTAGCCGCCCTCGATGTCCTTGCCGAGCGCCACCACCATCGGGTGGTGGTCGCTGGTGGCGGCCCGCGAGCGCAGCACGTCGCCGAGCGCCACGTTCTCCGGGTCGGTGTTCGGGATCTCCACCCCGACCGCGCTCTTGCCCGGGATCGGGCTGAGGATCCGCACGTCGGGCGACTTCACCGCGTACGCGATGTTGCGGGAGAGCTGGGTGATGCGCTCGACCTTGACGCCCGGGCCGAGCTCCACCTCGTAGCGGGTGACGGTCGGTCCGCGGGTGAAGCCGGTGACGGCGGCGTCCACACCGAACTGATCGAAGACGCCGGTGAGCGCGACGATGACCTCGTCGTTGGCCTTGCTCCGGGACTTCGGGGCCGCGCCGCTGCCGAGCATGTTGGCCGGCGGCAGCGTGTAGTCGCCCGACAGCCCGGTCAGCGCGAGCTGCTCGGCGCGGGTCGGGGCGGGCGAGTGCTCCGGCGGCTCGGCCGGCTTGCGGGTGGCCGGGACCCGGCCCGGGGGCTTGCGGGGCAGCACCAGGGTCTCCTGGAGGTCCACCCCGTCGAGGTCCTCGTCGAACTCCGCCGGGTCGAGCGGCGGCGGGGCGGCCCGCTTCGCCGGACGCTTACGGCGCGCGGGCCTGGCGGGCGCCTCGTCGGCCTCCTCCGAACCGACCGGCGGGGCGATCCGGGTGCCGAACAGCAGGCCGAGCCGCTCGGGGACCTTGTTGATGGGGGTCGCGGTGACCACCAGCAGGCCGAAGACCAGCAGCAGGATCAGCAGCGGCACGGCCACCCAGGCGGTGACCGCCCGCTCCATGAGGCTGCCGACGCCGGCGCCGACGAGGCCGCCGGCGAAGTCGCGCTGGCCCGCGTCGGCCGGCTCCTGTCCGATGTGCAGCATCGCGGCGGTGGCGACCAGCATGGACGTCCAGCCGACCAGCCCCCGGCCGCGGTGCTCGGGATCGACGGGCTCGCGCATCAGCCGCCAGGCGCCGATCATCAGCAGCACCGGCACCACGACCGAGATCGCCCCGAGGAAGAGCCGGACGGTGTCGGCCAGCCGCGCGCCGACCGGGCCGGCGCCGGAGAACCAGAGGGCGACCGCGCTGAGCAGGGCGAGGCCGAAGACCAGCAGGCCCGCGCCGTCACGACGCTGCTCCGGGTCGAGCCCCCGCGCGGAGCCGGCCTGCCGGAACGCCCAGCCGACGCCGTGCGCCATCCCCATCCACAGCGCGCGGACCGCCTGTCCGACGATCGGACCCGGGCCGGGCCGGGCCGCCGGCCGCCGGCGGGGCGCCGCCCGGCCGGCCTTCTTCGCCGGCTGACGGGCACGACTGTTCGTGGTGCCACGCGGCGACGCGCCGCGCCGCCGACTCGCCTGAGGGGTACGGCCCGCCATAGCATCAACCTAATGGCGTGACCCGGCAGATCGCCGCCTTTCCGGGTCGTGTCCGCGTGTCGCAGCGCGGGCCCCGCCGCGTCACGTGATATCTGCCTCAGAAGGGGTGCCCCCATGGCGTCGCCGGAGACCGAGGACGGCCGGGACGGCCCCCTGACCGGACACCCGGGGGCGCTGGAGCCGCTGACCGGCGAGCTGATCGCCGCCGTGCTGCGCAGCCGGGGATACCACGTCGGGGCCGACGCCGACGGCGACCTCGTCGGCCGCTGGGACGACAGCCTCATCTGGTTCCTGCGCCCCGGCACCGCCGGAGAGCTGCTCCAGGTCCGCACCCTGACCGCGCCGACGTTCCCCATCGAGTACGTGCCGGCGCTGCACGCCTTCTGCAACGCGTGGAACCACGACCGGCTCTGGCCGAAGGCGTTCGTGCACGTCGAGGACGACGGGCGGGCCCGGATCTGCGGCGAGGTCATCACCGACCTGGAGCGCGGCGTCACCGCACACCAGCTCGACCAGCTGCTCGACTGCGGCATCGCCACCGGCTGCCAGCTCGCCACCGAGGTGGCCCGGCTGCCCGGCGGGGTGGTGGCGTGACGGGTCAGGGCGGGGGCGTGGCCGGCCGCGGCCTCGACCCGTTCGGGCTGCCCGGCTGGTGGAGCGGGCTGCGGCGCGGGGGCCGGCGGCCCGACCCCGCGCTGGCCGGCGCTCTCGCCGACGCTTGCGACACCGGAGACGGCGAGGCCCGCAGCACCGAGCTGGAGCGGATCGCCGCGCACGCCGACGCCACGGGCGACGACCGGACGGCGCTCGCGGCCCGGTTCGCGTTGATCGAGGCGTACCTCCTGCACGGGGAGCGGTGGCGGCTGGTCGAGCCGCTGCGCCGCTGCCTCGCCACCGCCGGGCGCCGCCCCGAGCTGCTGGCCGGCGACCAGGCCGAGCTGCTGCGGCGCCACCGGCGCTACGCGGTCGAGGCCCTGCTCGGCTCGCCACGGGTCGGGCTGGACCAGGCCCGGGCCATGTTGGACGATCTCGCCGCGTGTGCCGCCGACGACCCGGCGGTCCTCGCCGAGCTGCGCTGCCGCATCGCCGACCACCTCGGCGACGAGCCGACCGCCCGGCGGTGCTACGAACGCTGGGCGGCGGAGGATCCGGGCCCGGTCGGCGGCTGCCCGGACTGCGCGGCGGCCCGGCGGGCGGAACTGCTCGCCGGATGGGGCGACCATCCGGCCGCGCTCGCCGCCCTGGGGGACGTCGCCGACGGCGCGGACGGCTGCACCGAGCAGCCGGAGCGGGCGCTGGCCGCCGGGATGCTGTCCTGGCTGCGGGCCGGCCAGCCGGAGCGGGCGGCCGAGGCGCACGTACGGGCGTACCGGCGGCACCGGCGGGAGCGGGCCGCCTTCCCGCTGCTCGCCGCGCACCTGCGGTGGTGCGCGCTGGCCGGGCACCCCGCCCGGGGGCTCGACGTCCTCGCCGAGCAGTTGCCCCGGCTGGACCGGCCGCACGACGACCTGTCGGCGATGGAGTTCGCCGCCGCCGGGGCACTGGTCTGCGCCCGCGCCGTGCAGGCGGGGCTCGGCGGCCGGACGGTGCACCGCCCGGCGTACGGGGTGCGGCCGGCTGCCGACCTGGACGTGGCCACGCTGGGCGCGACCCTGCTCGGGGTGGCCACCGCGCTGGCCGGCAGCTTCGACGCCCGCAACGGCACCGGCCACCAGTCCGGCCGGATCGCGTCCTGGCTGGCCGAGCGGCCGGCCGCCGCGCCGGTGCCCCTGCCGCCCGACGACGACCCCGACGACGTCGACGAGCCGGGCGAGGAGGCCCCGCCGCCGGACGACGAACCCCGCCCGCTGAGCGTGGCGATGATCACCGCCGCCCTCGACCGACGCGGGGACCGCTACGAAGTGGACGATCGCGGTGCCGTGACGGGCCGGTGGGGCGAGGCGCTGATCCAGTTCCGGCGCGGCGGCGAGCGGGGCGAGGTCCTCCAGGCCCGGTCCGTGGCGAGCCGCCGGCTGCCGGCCGACCGGCTCACGGAGGCGTACGCCTTCTGCAACGCCTGGAACCACGACCGGCTGCTGCCGAAGGCGTACGTGCACGAGCAGGACGGCGAGCTGATGCTGGCCGGCCACGTCGCCACCGACCTGGCGCACGGGGTGGCCCCCGCCCAGCTCGCGGTCCTGCTCGACGCGGCCGTGCAGACCTGCGTCGCGTACGCCGACGCGGTGGCCGCCCTGCCCTGACCGGCCGGCGGCCCACGGGTGGTGTCCGAAACCCGCCGGACGATCTCCTCGCGCCCTGGTGGACTGGTGCCCATGACGACGACGCACCAGCAGCACGCCGCCCAGCTCCTGCACTCCCTGCACCGCCCGGGCACACCGCTCGTCCTGCCCAACGCCTGGGACGTGGCCAGCGCCCGGATCGTGGCCGACTGCGGCGCGGCGGCGGTCGCCACGACCAGCGCCGGCGTCGCGTGGAGCCTGGGCGCCCGGGACGGCGACGAACTGGACCGGGAGCACGCCCTGGCGGTGGTGGCCCGCGTCGCCGCCGCCGTCACCGTCCCCGTCACGGCGGACATCGAGAGCGGGTACGCCGCCGACCCGGCCGGGGTGGCCCGCACCGTGGCCGGCGTGCTGGCCGCCGGCGCGGTCGGCGTGAACATCGAGGACGCCCCCGCGGTCGGGACGTCGGCGCTGCGGCCGGTCGACGAGCAGTGCGCCCGGATCCGGGCGGCCCGGGAGGCCGCCGACGAGGCGGGGGTGCGGCTCTTCGTCAACGCCCGCACCGACGTCTACCTGCGGGCGGTGGGCGACCCGGCGGACCGGTTGACGGAGACGCTGCGCCGGGCGCAGGCGTACCGGGCGGCGGGCGCGGACGGGATCTTCGTGCCGGGCGTCGTCGACGCCGAGACCATCGGCGCGCTGGTCGCCGGGATCGACGGGCCGGTCAACGTGCTCACCGGGCCGGGTGGGCTGCCCGTCGCCACGCTGGCCGCGCTGGGGGTGGCCCGGGTCAGCCTCGGCTCGGCCGTCGCCGGGGCCGCGTACGGGCTGGTCCGGCGGGCCGCCGAGGAGGCGCTGCGCTCCGGGTCGTACGACTCGCTGGCCGGCGCGATCAGCTACGGCGAGCTGAACGCGCTGCTGGCCTGACCGGCGGAGGCCGGTCCGGTGCCCCACGACGACGCCCGCCGGCACACGGGGTGCGGGCGGGCGTCGTCGGCGCGGGTCAGACCTCGACGACGGTGGGAACGATCATGGGCCGACGCCGGTACGCGTCGTTCACCCACCGCCCCACGGTGCGCCGGACGATCTGCTGGAGCTGGTGCGGGTCGGTGATGCCGTCGGAGGCCGCGCGGTTGAGGGCCTCGGTGACCAGCGGGATCACCGGGCTGAACGCCTCCGGGTCCTCCGAGAAGCCCTTCGCCGAGAGCGTCGGGCCGCCCACCACCTTGCCGGTCACCGAGTCGACCACCACCGTGGTGGCGATGAACCCGCCGTCGCCGAGGATCCGGCGCTCGGTGAGCAGCGACTCGCTGACGTCGCCGACGGCGAGGCCGTCGACGTAGACGTAGCGGCTCTTCACGTGCCCGACCAGGCTGGCCCGGCCCTCGACGAGGTCGACGACGTCGCCGTCCTCGCAGAGCACCACCCGGTCGGGGGCGACGCCGGACTCGATGCCGAGGCGGGCGTGCGCGCGCAGGTGCCGCCACTCGCCGTGCACCGGCATCAGGTTGCTGGGACGGACCACGTTGAGCAGGTAGAGCAGCTCGCCGGCGGGCGCGTGGCCGGAGACGTGCACCTTGGCCACGTCCTTGTGCACCACCACGGCGCCGGCCCGGGCGAGCCGGTTGATCACCCGGTAGACCGAGGTCTCGTTGCCGGGCACCAGCGACGAGGCGAGCACCACCGTGTCGCCTGGGGCGATGGTGATGTGCCGGTGGTCGCCGCTGGCCATCCGGCCCAGGGCGCTCATCGGCTCGCCCTGCGAGCCGGTGGACATCAGCACGATCTGCTCGGGCGGCATGTTCGTCGCCTCTTCCAGCCCGACGACCAGCCCGGCCGGGATGTTGAGCAGCCCCAGGTCACGGGCGATGCCCATGTTGCGGACCATGGAGCGACCGATGAGAGCGACCTTGCGGCCGTGCTCGGCGGCGGAGTCGAAGACCTGCTGCACCCGGTGCACGTGCGAGGCGAACGACGCGACGATGATCCGGCCCTTGGCCTTCGCGAAGATCGAGTCCAGCACGGGCCCGATCTCCCGCTCGGGGGTGACGAAGCCGGGGATCTCCGCGTTGGTGGAGTCCGAGAGCAGCAGGTCCACGCCCTCGGCGCCGAGCCGGGCGAACCCGGCCAGGTCGGTGATCCGGCCGTCCAGCGGGAGCTGGTCCATCTTGAAGTCGCCGGTGTGCAGCACCAGGCCGGCGGGAGTGCGGATCGCCACCGCGAGCGCGTCGGGGATCGAGTGGTTGACCGCGAAGAACTCGCACTCGAACGGGCCGAGCCGCTCCCGGCCCCCCTCCCGCACGGTCAGCGTGTAGGGCTGGATCCGCCGCTCGGCCAGCTTCGCCTCGACCAGGGCGAGGGTGAACTGGGAACCGACCAGCGGGATGTCGGGCTTGTGCGCGAGCAGGTAGGGCACCGCGCCGATGTGGTCCTCGTGGCCGTGCGTCAGCACGATCGCCTGGACGTCGTCGAGCCGGTCCAGGATCGGACCGAAGTCGGGCAGGATCAGGTCGACCCCGGGCTGCTCCACGTCGGGGAAGAGCACCCCGCAGTCGACCACCAGCAGCTTGCCGTCGTACTCGAAGACGGTCATGTTGCGACCGATGGCGCCGAGCCCGCCGAGCGGGATGATCCGCAGCCCACCCTCCGGCAGCGGCGGGGGCAGTTCCGTCTCGAAGTGCGCCTCGGTCACGCGTCCACCTCATTCTGCGACGCCGTCACTCGGCGTCCGTCGTGTCGTTCGGTCATTCGGGCAGTTCCAGGCCCGCCGCCGCGCTGTCGGCGCGGAGCTGGGCGATCTCGTCGTCGGTCGCGTCCACCAGCGGCGAACGCACCGGTCCGGCGGGCTTCCCGGCGGCCGCCAGGCCCGCCTTCACCAGGATCACGCCCTGGGTACGGAAGATGCCGGTGTACAGCGGCAGCAGCCGCCGGTGCAGGCTCAGCGCGGTGGCGGTGTCCCCCGCGTCGTACGCCTCGATCATCTGCTTGGTGAGCGCGCCGGTGAAGTGGGTCGAGGTGCCGACCACGCCGACGCCGCCCACGGCCAGCGAGGGCAGGGTGAGCGAGTCCTCGCCGCTGTAGAAGGCGAGGTTCGTCCGGCTGGTCACCCAGCTCGTGGCGGTCAGGTCGCCCTTGGCGTCCTTGACCGCGACGACCCGGGGGTGTTCGGCCAGGCGCACCATCGTCTCGGTGGCGATCGGCACGCCCGCCCGGTGCGGGATGTCGTAGAGCATCACCGGCAGGCCGGTGGCGTCCGCGACGGCGGTGAAGTGCCGCAGCAGGCCGCTCTGCGGCGGCTTGTTGTAGTAGGGGGTGACCACGAGCAGGCCGTGGGCGCCGGCCTTCTCGGCGGCCACGGAGAGCTCGATGGTGTGCCGGGTGTCGTTGGTGCCGACCCCGGCCACGACCTTGGCGCGGTCACCGACGGCCGCCACGACGGCCCGGATGAGCTGTTCCTTCTCCGCCTCGGTGGTGGTCGGCGACTCGCCGGTGGTGCCGTTGACCACCAGCGCGTCGTTGCCCTGCTCGTCGACCAGGTAGCTGGCGAGCTGCGCGGCGCCGTCGAGGTCGAGCGAGCCGTCGGCGGTGAACGGGGTCACCATGGCCGTGAGCACTCGCCCGAAGGGGCGGGACACCGCCCGGGCGGGCGTGTCAGGGTGGTCGTGCGTCATGCCACCAACCTAGCGGACGACCACCGGCGCCCCGCCGGGGAAGGCCTCAGGACAGCTCGGCGTGCGGGCTCGCCGCGACCTCGGTGCCGTCGGGCAGGGCCGAGACGACGAAGTCGGCGAAGACGTTCGGGGCGACGCCCTGGAGCTGCCGCAGGCACTCCACCGCCAGCTCACGGATCTCCACGTCGGCGTGCTCCGTCGCGCGCATGGCGATGAAGTGCCGCCAGGCCCGGTAGTTGCCGGTGACCACGATGCGGGTCTCGGTGGCGTTGGGCAGCACGGCGCGGGCCGCCTGACGGGCCTGCTTGCGCCGCAGCGTGGCGTTCTCCACGTCGGCGAAGCGCCGCTCCAGCCCCTCCAACAGCTCGTTGTACGCGCGCACGCTCGCCTCGGCCGCCTCCACGAACTTCTTGTGCAGCTCCGGATCGTCGGCGATCACCGAGGGCTCGACCATGGCCGCGTCGCGCTCCGGCACGTACCGCTGCGAGAGCTGCGAGTACGAGAAGTGCCGGTGCCGGATCAGCTCGTGGGTGAAGGAACGGGACACCCCGCTGAAGTAGAAGCTGACCGAGCCGTGCTCCAGCACGCTCAGGTGCCCCACCTCGAGGATGTGCGCGAGGTAGCCGGCGTTGGTGGCGGTGGCCGGGTTGGGCTTCTTCCAGCTCTGGTAGCAGGCCCGGCCGGCGAACTCCGCGAGCGCCTGGCCGCCCTCGGCGTCGGTCGACCACGGCACCTCGTCGGGGGCCTCGAAGTGGGTCCACGCGATGAGCTTGACCTGGGGCTGCACCATCTCCGGCATTCCTGGGACTGTAGCGGCGGCGCCCCGGGCCACCCAAGCCAGGCTCGCCGGGTGCAATCTCGGTCACCGGACGGCACCGGCGGCCGGATCGCGGTAGCCCGGTGCGGTGAGCGGGGTGACGGCAGGTTCGTAGGCGCGACCGGCCGGCGCAGGCGCGGACGTCAGGCCCAGCGCCACCGCCGGGTGGCAGGCGTGGACGTCGGGCCAGGCGCGGGTCAGACGTAGAGGGAGGTGAAGGGCGCCCAGGGCAGGTTGCGCAGGATCGTGAAGGCGAGCCAGGCGGCCAGGAAGACGCCGATCGCCCGGGAGCTGATCCGCAGCTCGGGCAGGCGCCAGCCGAACGCCTGCTTCCCGGCCCAGGCGACGAAGAGGTAGGCCAGGAAGGGCAGCGCGAAGACGAAGAGGAAGTGGTGCCGGGCGGCGGCCGGCAGGTCGCCGTGCAGGACGTACCAGAGCGCGCGGGTGCCGCCGCAGCCCGGGCAGTCCAGCCCGGTGGTGAGCTTGAGCAGGCAGGTCGGCGCGGCGTCCGGCGCGGAGCGCGTGGGATCGCTGATCAGCGCGTAGCCGATGCCGGCGGCGACGCAACCGAGCGCGGCCAGCGGCACGGCCCAGCGCGGTGAGCGGTCGTAGAGGCGGACGACGAAGCGGGTGAGCCGGTCCGGCTCGGCGACGGGGTAGGCCGCTGCCCCCGGATAGGGCGAACCCGGATAGGGCGAACCCGGATAGGGCGCCCCGGGGTGGGGCGAACCCGGATAGGGCGAACCCGGGTGGGGTGGCGCCTGGTCCGTGGGCCGTCCGTCGGCCGGTGCCGCCGGGCCCGCCTGGGGCGGGGCGTCGAGCCCGCCCGTCTGCGGATGCGACGGGGAGGCCGGTCCGTCAACGCTCGTCACGTCGCTCACCGTACACCGGCCACGCCCACCAGCGCGGCGGCCAGCGGCGCGGCCAGGTCGCCGGCGGCGGGCGGGGCCACCGCGTCGAGCCCCAGCCAGCCGGCGAGGCGGTGCAGCTCGGCGGCGAGCGCCAGGGCGGTCTCGCCCCGGTCGACGCCCGGCTCGCCCCACGCGGCCGGCACCAGCAGCACGCCGGCCTTCCGGTCGGCCTTCAGGTCGACCCGGGCGGTGAACCGCTCCCCCTGGAGGAAGGGCAGCACGTAGTAGCCGTGCACCCGCTGCGCCGCCGGCACGTAGATCTCGATGCGGTAGCTGAAGTCGAAGAGCCGCTCGGTGCGCGCCCGCTCCCAGACCAACGGGTCGAACGGGCTGACCAGGGTGTTGCCGCGCACCCAGCGGGGCAGGCGCGCCCCGGCGTGCAGCCAGGCGGGCCGCCGCCAGCCCTGCACGGCGACCGGCAGCAGCTCGCCCGCCTCGACCAGCTCGGCGATGGCCTGCCGGGCGCCGGCCACCGGCAGCCGGAAGTAGTCGCGCAGCTCCGGCTCGGCGGCCACCCCGAGCGACCGTGCGGCGATGCCCACCAGCGCGCGGTGGGCCTCCGCGTCGGTCGGCGTGGGCGCGTCGAGCACCGCGGCCGGCAGCACCCGCTCCGGCAGGTCGTAGCGGCGGGCGAACGACGTGGTGCGCTCGGCGGCCGTCACCTCCCCCGCCCAGAACAGGAACTCCAACGCCCGCTTCACCGCCGACCAGTTCCACCCCCAGTTGCCGGTCTCCCGGGGCGCGTCGTGCTCGATGTCGGCGGCCGTGAGCGGCCCCCGGACCGCCACCTCGTCGCGGACCCAGGCGACCAGGCCGGGCTGCTCCTCGACGATGCGCCGCATCCCGCCCCAGGCCTCCGAGCGGGCCCGGGCCATCCGCCAGCGCAGCGCGGGGTGCAGACCGACGGGCACCAGCGACGCCTCGTGCCCCCAGTATTCGAACAGCTCCCGGGGGCGGCGGTAGGCGGCGGCGTCGAGCAGCGACGTCGGGTAGGGCCCGAGACGGCTGTAGAGCGGCAGGTAGTGCGCCCGTTGCAGCACGTTGACCGAGTCCATCTGGATCAGCCCGACCCGGTCGAGCACCCGGCGCAGGTGCCGGCGGGTGGGCACCCCGGTGGGCGCGGGGTCGGCGAAGCCCTGGGCGGCGAGCGCCACCCGGCGTGCCTGGGCGAGCGAGAGCGATTCCGGTGCGGTCATCGTCGGGCACCCTAATCCAGACGTACGACACCGGTGCGGACGCTGGACCGGTGACCCGCCGGGGCATACAACGGACGCATGCTCACGATCCGTCGCGAGGCACCCGACGACGCCGAGGCGGTCGCCCGGGTGCACATCCACGGCTGGCAGGCCGGCTACGCCGGCATCATGCCCGAGGAGGTGCTGCGGCGGCTCAACGTCACGGCCTGGGCCCAGCGCCGCCGGGACGTCGGCACCGCCGACCCGGAGCACCCGTTCACCACCCTGCTCGCCGAGGTCGACGGGGCGCTGGTCGGGTTCACCACGTTCGGCCCGTACCGCAACAACCAGGACCGGGGCGACCTCGACGCCGCGCACGGCGAGGTGGTGGCGATGTACGTCGAGCCGGCGTACTGGGGCGACGGCACGGCGCGGGCACTGCTGGCCGCCGCACGGGCCGGGCTGGTCGCGCGGGGCTGGTCGGACTACCGGCTCTGGGTGCTGGAGGCCAACCACCGGGCCCGCCGGTTCTACGAGCGGGCCGGGCTGTCACCGGACGGTGAGCGCTCGACCTATCCGGTGCCGCTGGCCGGCGGGGCCGCGCCGGTCGGGCTGGTCGAGCTGCGGTACGCCGGCCGTCTCGACGGCTGACCCGGCCGGCTCCGCCCAGCGACGGCTGAGTCGGCTGGCGTCGCCCAGCGACGGATGGGCAGGAACGCCAGCAACGCCAGGCTGATCCAGACGTAGGTGTTGCTGCCGAGGAAGCCGTCGAGGCCGGTGAAGTCCTTCTCCCAGGCCCAGACGATCCGGCTGATCAGGAAGCCGTACCCGACGATCGCGGCGCCCAGCAGGACGCGACGCCGGCGGCTGCCCGCGGGCGCGGCCATCCCGTTGTCCACCAGCAGGATCAGCGCGGGCAGCAGCCAGACCAGGTGGTGCACCCAGGTGACCGGGCTGACCAGGCACATCACCGCGCCGGTCAGCGCCAGGCCGGTCGCCTCGTCGCCGGCGGCCACGGCGGCGCGGGAGCGCCAGGCCCACAGCACCAGGGTGGCGAGCACCAGGGCCAGCCAGGCCAGGGTGCTCGGGTGTTCCGGGTTCAGCCGGGCGACCACGCCGCGCAGCGACTGGTTGGAGACGAACGCCAGCTCACCGACCCGGCCGGTGTTCCACAGCGCCTCCGTCCAGAACTCCCGCGAGGCGTCCGGGAAGAGCGCGGCGGCCAGCAGCGTCGTGCCGGCCGCGGCGGCCATCGAGGTGACCGCAGCCCGCCAGCGGCGGGTGACCAGCAGGTAGACGATGAAGATGCCCGGGGTCAGCTTGATCGCGGTGGCCAGGCCGATGCCCACGCCCGCCCACCGGCTGCCGGCCGGCAGCAGCCGCAGCAGGTCGATCGCGACCAGGAAGAGCAGCAGCATGTTGACCTGGCCGAAGTTGACCGTCTCGCGCATCGGCTCGTACGCGGCGGCCAGGCAGAGCGCCACGGCGAGGGCGAACCAGCGGGTCCAGCCCGACCGGCGGGAGATCGGGTCGACCAGCCACCAGAACAGCACGGCGGTCACCACCACGCTGGCCGCCACGCTGACCGCGATCGCCGCCGTCCACGGCAGGTACGCCATGGGCAGCATGACCAGGGCGGCGAAGGGCGGATAGGTGAAGCCGTACTGGGTGCCGGGTTTGAGGAAGTCGTAGATCTCCCCGCCGTCGTGCACCCACCACGTCAGCGCGCCGTAGTAGACCTTGAGGTCGAAGAAGCCGTGCCGGACGGCGGCCACGGAGAGGAAGGCGGTCACCGCGACGGCTAGCCCGACGACGCCGGTGACCTGCCCGATCGTCTTTCTGGCACCCTGCGCCACCATCGCCTCCCTGGCCCTGCGTAGGCTTCCGTCCCATGGCTCTCGGGTACGTCCGCCCGGCGCGTCCGGAAGACGCCGGCGAGATCGCACGCATCCAACTCGCGACCTGGCGGGTCGCCTATCGCCGGATCCTGCCCCGGCACGTGCTCGACAACCTGGACGAGGCGTGGCTCGCCCGTCGGTGGAGCGCGGCCGTGCAGGAGCCGCCCTCCGGCGCCCATCGGGTGCTGGTCGCCGTCGAACAGGCCGAGCAATCGTATCTGGTGGGGTTCGCCGCCTCCGGTCCGGCCGACGCCGAGGCGCTCGCGCCGGGCGAGCCGGCGGAGGTCCTCGGGCCGGACGTCGCGGCGGTGACGGACCTGCTGGTGGAGCCGCGCTGGGGCCGGCGGGGGCACGGCAGCCGACTGCTCGCCGCGACCGTCGACCTGTGGCGTGCCGACGGGTTCACCCGCGCGCTGGCCTGGGCCTTCGACGGCGACGCGGCGACCCGGAAGTTCCTCACCAGCACCGGCTGGGAGCCCGACGGGGCGGCCCGGGCGCTGGACGTGGAGGACATGCTCGTCGCGCAGGTGCGCCTGCACGTGGCAGTGCCCGGTGACGCGGACCCGGCGGACGCGACGCCCGCCGAGGCGACGCTGCCGGACCTGAGGCCCGACGAGTCGTCGCCCGTGACGCCCGGGGACTGACCGACCGGCGTTCCCGGAGCACGCCACGCGGTGCCCACGTTCCGCCGGAAACCGTCGGGGGCGTCGCCTACGGTGACCCCATGGTCGCGGTGACGGCGTCCACGACAGGGAGGCGACAGGCATGTTCACGGACACGAGGGCGTGGAGCAGTTTCTCGGTGGACGACACCGGGCAGGCCGAGCGGTTCTACACCGACACGCTCGGTCTGCGGGTGTCGCGCGACGACGACATGGGCGGCCTGCTGACGCTGCACCTGGCCGGCGGCCGGGACGTCATTGTCTATCCGAAGGCGGACCACACCCCGGCGGCCTACACGGTGCTCAACTTCCCCGTCGAGGACGTCGACCGGGCCGTCGACGAGCTGACCGCGCGCGGGGTCCGCTTCGCGCGCTATCCCGCGATGCCCCAGGACGAGCGGGGCATCATGCGCGACAACGGGCCGACCATCGCGTGGTTCACCGACCCGGCCGGCAACATCCTGTCGGTGATCGAGGCGGGCTGACCCGCCGTCGTGGGCGGGCGGGGCCGGGCCCGGGCGGTCCGCCGGAGCGAGGCGGGCTCGGGTCAGGTGCGCGGTCGGCCCCGCACGGACGGCAGGAGCTCGACGACCAGCTCGTCGTCCTCCATCACCCCCGTGGGCACGAATCCGAGGCTCGTGTAGAGGCGGGCGGCCTGGGCGTTGTCGGGGTGGTAGGAGAGCCGGACGGGATGTCCGCCGTCCTGGTCGCCCAGCCACGCGGCCAGGGTGCGCACGGCCGCCCGGCCGACGCCCCGGTCCTGCTCGGCCGCGTCGATCACCATGCCGCCGATCCAACGCGACCCGTCGTCGTCGACGCCCCACATGACGTGCCCGACGACGGTGTCGTCCGCGTACACCGCCAGCGAGTTCCACACCTCGGAGCGCATGCTCAGCAGCAGGTAGCGGGCGGCCAGCGCCGCGACCCACGCGCGCTGGTCGTCGCGCGGGGCGACATCGGCCACCGCCCGCCAGTTGTCGTCGTCCACCGGGCGCAGGGTGACCCGGCGCCCGGCCCGGTCGGAGAGTCCAGATTCGATCACCCGGGCAGCCTAGGGACCGCCCGGGTGCTCCGCGAAAGGTTTACCGTCAGTCGAGCAGGGCGTCCAGGCCGACCGTCAGCCCGGGCCGGGTGCGGACCGCGCGGACGGCCAGCAGCACCCCCGGCATGAACGAGACCCGGTCGTACGAGTCGTGCCGGATCGTCAACGTCTCCCCCACGGTGCCGAAGAGCACCTCCTGGTGGGCGACGAGCCCGGTGGCGCGCACGGCGTGCACGCGTACCCCGTCGATGTCGGCGCCCCGGGCGCCCGCGACCTCGTCCTTCGTGGCGTCCGGGACGGGGCCGAGCCCGGCCTCGGCGCGGGCGGCCGCGACCAGCCGCGCGGTGTGCGTGGCGGTGCCGCTGGGGGCGTCCAGCTTGCGGGGATGGTGCTGCTCGACGATCTCGACCGACTCGAAGTGCCGGGCGGCGCGGGCGGCGAACTGCATCATCAGCACCGCGCCGATGCCGAAGTTGGGGGCGATCACCACGCCCACCCCGGGCTTGTGGGCCAGCCAGCCGCGCACCCGCTCCAGCCGCTGCTCGGTGAAGCCGGTGGTGCCGACCACGGCGTTGATGCCCTGGTCGATGCACCAGTGCAGGTGGTCCATCACGACGTCCGGGGTGGTGAAGTCGACGACCACCTCGGCCCCGGCGTCGGACGCGGCGAAGAGGCCGTCGCCCTGGTCGACCATGGCCACCAGTTCCATGTCGGCGGCGGCGTCCACGGCCCGGCACACCTCGACGCCCATGCGCCCCCGGGCGCCCAGCACGCCGACCCGGATCAGCTCGTCCGGGCTCTTCTCCTGCTCGTCACTCACGGGGCACAACCTATCCCAATCGGGACGCGCGCGTCCGAGCGGACCGTCAGCGGCCGGAACGCACCCGTCCCGGGCCGACCGGCCGCCGCCGGGCAGCACCCATCCGGGCGGACCATCGGCCGCCGGGGACGCGCCATCGCGGGCAGGCCGGTGCCGGGCAGGAGTGCGGGACGGGTCAGCGGGTGGCGAAGTCGTTCGCGTCGAACGGGCCGACCACGGCCAGCGACATCGGCCGGCTCAGCAGCTCGGCGGCCAGGGTGTTGACGTCGGCCACGGTCACCGCGTCGACCCGGCCGAGCAGCTCGTCGACCGGCATCAGGTGGCCGTAGAGCAGCTCGCCCTTGGCGAGCCGGCTCATCCGCGAGCCCGTGTCCTCCAGGCCCAGCACGAACGAGCCCTTGCTCATCCCCTTACCCCGGGCCACCTCGGCCTCGGTCAGGCCGTCGGCCGCCACCCGCGCGAGTTCCGCCCGGGTCAGCTCCAGCACCTCGTCGACCTTGCCGGGCGCGCAGCCGGCGTAGACGGCGAAGAGGCCGGTGTCGGCGTACTGGCTGGCGTAGGAGTAGACCGAGTAGGCGAGGCCGCGCCGCTCGCGGATCTCCTGGAACAGTCGGCTCGACATGCCGCCGCCGAGGATGTTGTTGAGCACGCCGAGGGCGAAGCGCCGCTCGTCGAGCCGGTCGATGCCGGGGCAGCCGAGGATGACGTGCGCCTGCTCGGTCTCCTTCGGCTCCACCAGTGTGGTGGCGGGCTTCGTGCGTACGGTCGGGGTGGCCGACCGGTGCGGCGCGGGCGTCGCCGGGTCGGTGTCCAGCGGGGTGCCGCGCAGCGCCTGGCGGACCAGCTTGACCACCGTGGCGTGGTCGAGGTTGCCGGCGGCGGCGACGACGATCCGCGACGGCGTGTAGTGGCGGCGGTAGAAGCCCTGGATCTGCCGCCGGGTCATCGGCGTGACGGTCTCCTCGGTGCCGGAGATCAGCCGGCCCAGCGGGTGGTCGCCGTAGGCGGCGCGGGCGAAGAGGTCGTGCACCTCGTCGCCGGGCTCGTCGTCGTGCATGGCGATCTCCTCGAGGATCACGCCCCGCTCGGTCTCCACGTCGGCCGGTTCCAGCAGCGAGTCGGCGACCGCGTCGCACATGACGTCGATGGCCAGCGGCAGGTCCTCGTCCAGCACGCGGGCGTAGTAGCAGGTGTATTCCTTGGTGGTGAAGGCGTTGGTCTCGCCGCCCACCGCCTCGATCTCGGCGGAGATCTCCAGCGCGCTGCGCTTGTTGGTGCCCTTGAACAGCAGGTGCTCCAGGAAGTGCGCCGCGCCGGCCTGCGGGCCGGTCTCGTCGCGCGAGCCGACCGCGACCCAGACGCCGAACGAGACGCTGCGCATCGCCGGGATCGCCTCGGTGAGCACGCGCAGCCCGCTGGGCAGCACGGTACGCCGTACCGTGCCGCCCAGCGGGTCGTCACTGATCGTGCGGGTCACCGCCCGGGCGGCGCCGCCGGAGCGGGCCGCCCCGGTGCTGCGGTGCGAGGCCCCCGCGGGGCCCGGGACGGACGCCACCCCCCGTCGATCCGGCGGAAACGGCGCGCTGACGGCCCGACTCACGTGTTGCTCCCAGATCGACGAGGGGTGGGTGATGCGATGGTGCGGTGGGTCAGCTGCGCCGGGTGCGGCGGCGCGGACGCTCGCCGCCCTCGCCACCCTCGCCGCCGCCCTCGCCGCGCTCGCCGCCGCCCGGGCCACGACCGCCCCGGTCGCCGCCGCGCTCACGGTCGCCCCGGTCGCGCGGAGCCCGGTCGTCGCGGTCCCGACCGGCCGGACGCTCGCCGCCGGCGGCCTCACCGGCGGCCGGCGCCTCGGCGCCCTCCGGGCGGACCTTGTCCAGGTAGATCTTGCCGCGGGCGTCGATGTCCGCGATCTCGACCTCGACCCGGTCGCCGACGTTGAGGAAGTCCTCGACCTTGTCGACCCGCTTGCCGTCGCCCACCTTGGAGATGTGCAGCAGGCCGTCGCGGCCCGGCAGCAGCGAGATGAACGCGCCGAACGCGGCGGTCTTGACCACCGTGCCGAGGAACCGCTCCCCGGCCTTCGGCAGCGTCGGGTTGGCGATGCCGTTGATCCGGTCCACCGCCGCCTGGGCCGACGGGCCGTTGGTGGCGCCGACGTAGATCGTGCCGTCGTCCTCGATGGAGATCTCGGCGCCGGTCTCGTCCTGGATCGCGTTGATGGTCTGACCCTTCGGGCCGATCACCATGCCGATCTTGTCGACCGGGATCTTGACGGTGGTGACCCGCGGGGCGTACTCCGACATCTCGGCCGGGCCCTCGATCGCCGCCTGCATCACGCCGAGGATGGTCTGCCGGGCCTCGTACGCCTGCTGCAGCGCGGCGGCCAGCACGTCCGACGGGATGCCGTTGAGCTTGGTGTCGAGCTGGAGCGCGGTGACGAACTCCGGCGTGCCGGCGACCTTGAAGTCCATGTCACCGAAGGCGTCCTCGGCACCGAGGATGTCGGTCAGCGTCACGTACTGGGTCTTGCCGTCCACCTCGTCGGAGATGAGGCCCATGGCGATGCCGGCCACCGGCGCCTTCAGCGGCACACCGGCGGAGAGCAGGCCCAGCGTCGAGGCGCAGACCGAGCCCATCGAGGTGGAGCCGTTGGAGCCGAGCGCCTCGGAGACCTGCCGGATGGCGTACGGGAACTCCTCGCGCGACGGCAGCACCGGGATCAGCGCCCGCTCGGCGAGCGCGCCGTGGCCGATCTCGCGCCGCTTCGGCGAGCCGACCCGGCCGGTCTCACCGGTCGAGTACGGCGGGAAGTTGTAGTTGTGCATGTAGCGCTTGCGGTTCTCCGGGGACAGGGTGTCCACCATCTGCTCCATGCGCAGCATGTTGAGGGTGGTGACGCCCAGGATCTGGGTCTCGCCACGCTCGAACAGCGCCGAACCGTGCACCCGGGGCAGCACGCCGACCTCGGCGGTCAGCGGGCGGATGTCGCGCGGGCCGCGGCCGTCGATGCGGACCTGCTCGCGCAGCACCCGGTTGCGCACCTCGGACTTGGTGAGCGACCGGAAGGCGGCGCCGAGCTCCTTCTCGCGGCCCTCGAAGCGACCGCCGAGCTCCTCGGCGACCTTGGCCTTGATGCGGTCCAGGGCCTCCTCGCGGTCGGCCTTGCCGGCGATCTGGAGGGCCTCGGCGACCTCGGCGCGGGCCAGGTCGGCCACCGCCCCGTAGACGTCGTCCTGGTAGTCGAGGAAGACCGGGAACTCGGCGACGGGCTTGGCGGCCACCTCGGCAAGCTCGGCCTGCGCGCGGCACAGCTCGCGGATCGCCGGCTTCGCGGCCTCCAGGCCGCTGGCCACGATCTCCTCGGTCGGGGCGGTCGCGCCGCCCGCGATCAGGGTCACGGCGTTCGGCGTCGCCTCGGCCTCGACCATCATGATCGCGACGTCGCCGTCCGGCAGCGAACGGCCGGCCACGACCATGTCGAAGGTGGCCCGGGCCAGCTCCTCCAGGGTCGGGAAGGCGACCCACTGGCCGTCGATGTGCGCGACCCGGGTCGCCCCGATCGGGCCGGAGAACGGCAGGCCGGAGAGCTTGGTCGACATCGAGGCGGCGTTGATCGCCACGACGTCGTAAGGGTGCTGCGGGTCGAGCGCGAGGATGGTCTCGACGACCTGGACCTCGTTGCGCAGGCCCTTGACGAACGACGGGCGCAGCGGCCGGTCGATCAGCCGGCAGGTGAGGATCGCGTCCTCGCTGGGCCGGCCCTCGCGGCGGAAGAACGAGCCGGGGATGCGGCCCGCGGCGTACATCCGCTCCTCGACGTCGACGGTCAGCGGGAAGAAGTCGAACTGCTCCTTCGGCTGCTTGCCGGCGGTGGTGGCGGAGAGGACGACCGTCTCGCCGAGCTGGGCGACGACGGAGCCGGCGGCCTGACGGGCCAGCCGGCCGGTGGAGAAGGTGATCTCACGGGTGCCGAAGGACCCGTTGTCGATCACGGCGGTGCGGGATTCGGTGCCGAGGTTGGTCTCGGTCATGGTGCTGTCGTGCTCCTTCGCATCGGGGGCCCACGACGCGGGGAGCTGCTCAGACGGCCGGTCTTCGATCGAAGCGCCCGGGTGGCCGGCGCGAGGCCGGGATGCCCGGGGGCCACTACCGGAGACCGGTACGCTGACCGGCTCCCTTTTCAGGTGGTCGCGCGGCCCGGTTTTCGTGTGGCGGCGAAGCGGGGGAGCGGCCCGGTCGGGCCGCTCCCCCGTCACGTCACCGGCGCAGGCCGAGCCGCTCGATGAGCGACCGGTAGCGGTTGATGTCCTTCTTCTGGACGTAGTTGAGCAGCCGACGGCGACGGCCGACCAGCAGCAGCAGCCCACGGCGGCTGTGGTGGTCGTGCTTGTGCACCTTCAGGTGCTCGGTGAGCTCGGCGATCCGCTTGGTGAGGACCGCGACCTGCACCTCCGGCGAACCGGTGTCGCCCTCGGCGGTCGCGTACTCCGCGCGGATCTTGGCCTTGGCTTCCTGGTCGAGCGCCATGTTCTCCCTGTTTCGTGGGTTGTTCGATGATGTCCGTCGGCTCGGTCAGTGGACCGGAAACGGACCGGTACCTCGCACCCGCGGCGTCGTGCAGGCACGCGAGGCCCCACGTCGGTCAGCCGACGTCCCCGCCAGACTACCAGCCCGGCCGGGTGGCGGCCTGTCAAGGGCCGCGACGCGGTCAGCCGAGCACGCGCCGGGTCCGCTCGACGTCCTGGTTCATCTGGGCGATCAGGGGCTCGATCGCGTCGTAGCGGATCTGCCCGCGCAGGTGCGCCACGAAGTCCAGCGCCAGCCGCTCGCCGTACAGGTCGCCGGTGAAGTCGAGCACGTACGCCTCCACCCGCCGCTCCCGCCCGGAGAACGTCGGGTTGGTGCCCACCGACACCGCCGCCGCCAAAGGCTCGGGATGGCCCCGGCGCACCAGCCGGGCGGCGTAGACGCCGTCGGCGGGGATCGCCGCGTACCGGTGGCAGAGCAGGTTGGCGGTGGGGAAGCCCAGCTCGCGGCCCCGCTGGTCGCCGCGGACCACCACGCCCTCCACCCGGTGCGGACGGCCGAGCGCGGCGGCGGCGGCCGTCACGTCCCCGGCGTCGACGCAGGAGCGGATGTACGTGGAGGAGAAGACGGTGCCCGCCTCGGCGACGAGCGGCGCCCCCTCCACGGCGAAGCCGAAGGTGCGTCCGAGCCGCTCCAGCAGCGCCACGTCGCCGGCGGCCTTGTGCCCGAAGCGGAAGTTGTCGCCCACCACCACCAGGGCGGCGTGCAGGTGCTCGACGAGGATGTCGTGCACGAACGCCTCGGCGGGCAGCCGGGAGAACTCCGGGGTGAACGGCACCACGCAGAGCACGTCCACGCCGAGCGCCTCGATCAGCTCCGCCTTGCGGGCGGTCTCGGTGAGCACCGCCGGGTGTGAACCGGGGCGCACCACCTCGGCCGGGTGCGGGTCGAAGGTGACCACCACCGACTGCACGCCCAACTCGCGCGCCCGGGACACGGCGTGCCCGATGGTCGCCTGGTGCCCCTTGTGCACGCCGTCGAAGACGCCGATGGTGACGACCGACCGCCCCCAGCCACCGGGCGCCGCGTCGTACCCCCGCCACCGCTGCATGCCGCTCCTCCCCTGCCTCCGCGGCGGCCCGCGCCGGCCGCCGGTCCTACGCCCCGCGCCCGTCAGGCGGGGGCGAGCACGATCTCCGCGCGGGCCCGGCCGTCCCGCTCGCTGACGATAGCGATCAGCCCGCCGTCGGGGCCGAAGACCGCGTAGGGGCCGGCGATCCCCGCCGGGTCGAGCGGCCCGCCGTGGGAGAGCACCTTCGCCTCGTCGGCGCCGGCGTCGCGGCGCGGGAAGAACCGGTCGGCCGCCGCGGCCAGCGGCAGGTTCACCACCTCGGGGGCGCGCTGCTCCAGCTCGTCGAGGGTGGCGGCCTCGGTGAGGGCGAAGTTCCCCACGGCGGTACGGCGCAGCGCCGTCAGGTGGCCGCCCACCCCGAGCGCCAGGCCCGCGTCGCGGGCGATCGCCCGGATGTACGTCCCCGAGGAGCAGGTCACGTCGATGTCCACGTCCACGACGTCCGGCGTGTCGCGGCGTACCGCCAGCAGTTCCAGCCGGGACACGGTGACCCGGCGGGCGGGCAGCTCGACGCTCTCCCCCTCGCGCACCCGCTTGTACGCCCGCTGCCCGTCGATCTTGATGGCGCTGACCGCGCTCGGCACCTGGTCGATCTCCCCGGTCGACGCGGCGAGCGCCGCCCGGATCGCCTCGTCGGTGACCGTGCCGGCGGGCGTGGTGGCGATCACGTCGCCCTCGGCGTCGTCGGTGACGGTGGCCTGGCCGAGCCGGACGGTGGCGGTGTAGCTCTTGTACGCGCCGATCACGTAGGTGAGCAGGCGGGTGGCCCGCCCGACCCCGATCACCAGGACGCCGGTCGCCATCGGGTCGAGGGTGCCGCCGTGTCCCACCCGGCGGGTCCGCGCCAACCGGCGGATGCGCGCCACCACGTCGTGCGACGTCATGCCGCCGGGCTTGTCGACCACGATCAGACCGTCTGTGCTCACGACACCCAAGCCTGCCAGACCGGGCCGGACGCCCCGCCGCCGCCGTACGGGGTCGGGCGGGCGGCCGTCGCGTCGTCCACGTCCTGGAGCGTCAGCGGCTGCGACCCGGCCTGCCGGCGGCCACGCCGAGCGACGACGTCGACGGCCCCGACCGGCGGCCCGGCGACGGCGAGAGCCGCTGACCGGCACCGACAGCGTCGACGCCCGTCCTGGTCGTCGGGGCACGGCTCAGCGCACCGCGCCGACCACGGCCCAGCCCCCGGAGCGCAGCCGCAGCAGCAGGGCCACCAGCCGGATCACCACGAACAGCGTGAGTCCCGCCCAGATGCCGCCGAGGCCGAGGCCGAGCCCGTACGCCAGCCAGATGGCGGGCAGGAAGCCGCCGAGCGCGGCCACGATGGTGAGGTTGCGCAGGTAGCGGACGTCGCCCGCGCCGATCAGCACGCCGTCGAGGGCGAACACGACACCGGCCAACGGCTGCATCGCCACGAACCACGGCCAGGCGAGCATGGCCTGCTCGCGTACCTGCGGATCGGAGCTGAACCAGCCGGGGACCACGCCGGCGCCAGCGGCGATGAGCACGGCGAACGCCACGCCGCAGACGCCGCCGAGCAGCCCGATCCGGCGGGCGACGTCCCGGGCCGCGGCGGCGTCGCCCGCTCCGAGGGCCGCGCCGACCAGCGACTGGGCGGCGATGGCGAGCGCGTCGAGCACCAGGGCGGTGAAGAACCACAGTTGCAGGGCGATCTGGTGCGCGCCCACGGCGGCGGCCCCGAAGCGGGCGGCGACGGCGGTGGCGGAGAGGAAGCTGGCCTGGAACGCGACGCCCCGGATCAGCAGGTCCCGGCTGAGCGCCAGTTGCTGCCCGATGAGCCGGGGCCGGGGCCGCAGCGACACCCGTTCGGCGACCAGCGCCCCGGCGAAGAGCATCCCGCAGATGGTCTGCGCGATGACGTTGGCCACGGCGGAGCCGACCAGGCCCAGCCCGGCCGGATAGACCAGCAGCGGGCAGAGCAGGGCGGAGAGCAGGTTCGGGCCGAGCACGAACACCAGCGGTCGGCGCATGTCCTGCACGCCGCGCAGCCAGCCGTTGCCGGCGGCGGCGAGCAGGAGCCCGGGCGCGCCGAGCGCCGCGACCCGCAGCCACTGCGCGGCGGCGTCGGCCACCTCGCCGGGGCCTCCGGCGAGGGTACGCGCCAACGCCCCACCGCCGACCTGCATGCCGAGGGCGACCAGCACCCCCACCGCCAGGGCGAGCCACGACGCCTGGACGCCCTCGGCGACGGCGGACGCCCGGTCCCCCGCCCCGAAGCGTCGGGCCGAACGCCCCGTGGTGCCGTACGCGACCACGGTGCCGAGCCAGGCGATGAGCGTCAGCACCGTCCCGCCGACGGCGAGGGCGGCCAGCGGCACCCGACCGAGATGCCCGACCACCGCCGTGTCCACGAGCACGTAGATCGGTTCGGCGGCCAGCACCACCAGCGCCGGCAGGGCCAGCGCGGCGATCCGGCGGGGCGCGGCGGCCCGGTCGAGGGCGACGGTGTGGCTCATCGCCGCCGATCCTGACACGGCATCGGTAAGGATCGCAAGCTAGCCGATCACTTACCGGATGCCCGGCCCGTCCGTCGCCGGCGGGACGCCCTCCACGGCCCCGAACAGGACCACTCCCCCGACGAGCACCGGCACGGGCGGCGACTCCCCGACGAGCCGGCCCGCAAGCAGTACGGCGGCGCGCGCCTCCGCCCGGATGCCGCTTCACCGACTCCCCGTCTCGCCGGCAGCTGCGCCGGGGAGACGAGACGGCCAGTTGATCGTGCTCTACCCCCAGGCGCGCGCGGCACCGCCGCGACCGGCGCGACCGGTACGACCGGCGTGGGCCGGCGTGGGCCGGCGGCGACCGGCGCGGATCGGCGGCGACCGGCGTGGGCCGGCGGCGACCGGCGCGGATCGGCGGCGACCGGCTTGGAGCAGGGCGGGAAGGCGCCACCCGTGGGTGCCGGCGCCGGGACGCACGCCCTCGCCGTGGCAGGGGGCGGACCAGGACCGACGGGCACGGCCGGGCCGCCGACCCCGTCGGGGTGCCGCGTGACACGGACGGCAAGCCGACCAGCGCGACCAGGGACGTCCTGGGGCCCCTCACCTTCGCCCTCACCCGACGCGAGCCCACCGCCCCGCCTGACACCGCACGAGCGCCCCCCGGTGATCAGGACGCCATGGACGTTATTCGGCCTTCTTCAGGTCCATGGCGTCCTGATCACCGGGCGTTCCGGGCGTCCCTGACTGCGCCAGCGCTCAGCGGGCGGACATCCACCCGGCCTGCGGCATACGGGCAGCAGGCGGTCAGCGGACGACAGACAGGCATCGGACGGGCAGCAGGCGGCAGGCGGCAGGCGGCAGGCGGCAGGCGGCAGGCGGCAGGCGGCGGGCGGCGGGCGGCGGGCGGCGGGCGGCGGGCGGCGGGCGGCGGGCGGCGGGCGGGCGGCAGGCGGCAGGCGGCAGGCGGGCAGGCTGCGGGCGGCGGGCGGGCAGGCATCGGACGGGCAGCAGGCGGCAGGCGGCGGGCAGCGGGCAGCGGGCGGGCAGCAGGCCCTCGGCGCAGCCCCGGTGCCGGGCGACCAAAGGCGCGGGCTTTCGTGGCGGGCACGCGGAGCGGGGCTACCGGGAAAGGCGCGGCCTCCGTCGCGGGGCGCGCAGGTGCCAGGCCACTCGAAAGGCGCGGGCCTCCGTCGCGGGCACGCGGTGAGCGGGGCCACCGGAAAACGCGGGCCTCCGCTGCGGGCGCCGGGCCGATGGGAGAGCGCGGGACGTCCCTGGCGGGCACGCGGGCGAGCCACCGGCTGGGCGCGGGCTTCCCTGGCGGGCACGCGGGCCGGGCCACCAGGAGGCGCGGCTGCCGTGCTGGGCATTGGGGCGCCGGGACGGGCATGAAGGGTGGGGGACGAGGTGGGCCCGGAGGGAGGGCGGATTGGTGCTCAGGGCCCGGTGCGGGGTGACGCTGTCGGCGCGGGAGGCCGGCAGCGTCACCGCCGGTCGGCGTCTGTCACTGACGGGTGTCCATGGACGTCTGCAGTGCGCGGCGCATCTGCTCGCGGGCCTCGTCGGTGGTCTGCGGCTTGGGCTTGCTGGGCATGGTGGTCCCCTTCCAGGGCGCGGGCAGCCGCCTGAGCGGCAGCCCTCACGGGCGGTCGTGCTGAGCGCCCGGCAGCGGCCCGGGGTCACCGGAGCGGCTGGTGGGCAGCGTTAGCCCGGGTCGGTTCGACCCTGGAGGAAGGCGCCGCCGGGTGTGGCGACACCGCCCACAGCCAGCGCCGCCACACGACGCCGGCCGATTCCCAAGCTATCGTTCAGTTCCACATACTGCCCGGTCTTCCCGCGATCTGGACTCATGTTCGTCCGGAGCCGGCGCGCGGCACGGCGCTCCGAGGGGAACGCGGAGGGGGCCAGCAAGCGCGGAACCGGGCCAGCCGACGCGGAGCCGGACCAGCCGACGCGGAACCGGACCAGCCGACGCGGAACCGGGCCAGCCGACGCGGAGCCGGGTCAGCGGGCCAGGAAGTGCCAGCCCAGCCACCACCAGAAGCCGAACAGGCCGATCCGGCCGACCGGCACCGGGCCCACCTCGTAGCGCATCACGTAGGCGCAGACCTCGCCGAGCGTGGGGATCCGGGAGCCCTCGCGGCGGGCGGCCCACTCGACGGCGGCGAAGAGCACCAGGGAGACCAGGAAGCCACCGATGGCCAACGTCCGCATCATCGCCGCACCAGTCCCCAGAACGCCGCCAGCCAGCCCAGCCAGGCCGCCGAGCGGACCAGGCGGTCCTCCAGCAGCGGATCGGCCAGCCGCGAGAAGGTGGGGAAGTCGTCCCCCGCCGCCAGGACGAACGTGGTCCCCTCGAAGACCCCGAAGACCACCACCGGCAGGGCCCACCAGGCGGCCGGGGCGCCCAACCGGCGCGGCGCGGGCCGCCGGGGCACCCGGTTGCTCAGGCCCAACCAGATCAGCACCCCGCCGGTGCCGAGGGTCCAGAGATTGGCCTCGGTCGAGAACGACGGGAACCGGCCGCCGACCAACGAGAGGCAGACGAGCACCGGCACGGTGACGGCGGGACGGTCCCAGGCGCGGGGCGCCTCGACGGTGAGGTCGTGGGGCTGTTCCATCCCGCGATTCTCCCCGTACTCGCCGCAACCGGGAAGACGGACACTCCCCGGGCTCACCCTGATATTCCCGCGCCCGCCTGTCCGGGTCAGTGCCGGCCGGCGCCGGTCAGCGCGCCGTCGAGCTCCGCGCGGATCCGGCCGACGACCTCGTCGAGCGTGCCGGAACCGGTGAAGCCGGCGGCGAAGCGGTGCCCGCCGCCGCCCAGCGCGACCGCCACCCGGCTGACGTCCACCGCGCCCTTGCTGCGCATCGACACCGCCCAGTCTCCGGTCGTGGTCTCCTTGACCACACAGCTCACGTCGGCCTCGGCGGTGCACCTCACCGAGTCGATCAGCGGTTCCAGCACGTACGGGCGCTGGTCGTGCCGGGCCAGGTCGTCCTGGGTCGCGTACGTCCACACCAGACCGTGCCCCGCGGCCACGGCGGGCTCCAGGCGGGCCCGGCCGAGCACCTCGCCGAAGAGGCGGACGGCGCCGAACGGTCGGGTGTCGAAGACCCGGCGGGAGATGTCGCCGGGCCGGATGCCGGTGGCCAGCAGGCGTGCCGCCAGCTCGTGCACCGCCGGGGTGGTCGCCTCGAACCGGAACGAGCCGGTGTCGGTGCTCAGCGCGACATAGAGACACTCCGCGATCCCGGCGTCCAGCTCGACGCCGAGGCGGCCGAGCAGCCCCTCGGCGACCACCGAGGTGGCCGCCGCGTGCGGGTCCACGAGGTTGATCCGGCCGAAGTGGGTGTTCGACGCGTGGTGGTCGAGCACCAGCGCGGCGCGGGCGGTCTCCAGCCGGTCGACCAGTTCGCCGAGGCGCGACCCGCTGGCCGCGTCGAAGCAGATGACCAGGTCCGGGTCCGGGTACGCCTCGGTCGCCGGCACCAGCAGGTCGAGCCCGGGCAGCCCCCGGAACGGCTCCGGCACCTCCGGCGGGCCGGGGAACGTCGCCTGCATCCGCCGCACCCCGAGCTGGCGCAACCCGAGCCCGAAGCCCAGCATGCTGCCCAGCGCGTCCCCGTCCGGGTTGACGTGGCAGATCAGCAGCACCCGCCCGTCCGGCGGCAGGTCCCGCACCGCCGCGACGGCGGCGGTCCAGTCCGCCTCGGTCGGGCCGGCGTCGAGCGGTGGCGCGGCCTCGGCGAGGGCGCCACCGGCCGGCCCGCCGGAGGGCTCGGTCACCGCGCTTCCCCGCCCCGCGAGGGGGTCTCGTCGGCGTCCTCGGCGGGCGCCTCGTCGCCGTCCTCGTCCTCGTCCAGCCGGTACGGCTGGGGCTCGCCCGCGTACTCGGCCCGGGCGGCGATGCGCTGCACCTCGGCGTCGGCGCTGCGGGCCTGGGCGAGCAGGTCGTCGATGTGCTTGACCTGATCCTGCACGTCGTCGAGGACGAAGGTCAGCGTCGGCGAGTGCCGCAGACCGAGCGCCTTGCCGACGGTGCTGCGCAGCATGCCCTTGGCGCTCTCCAGCGCCGCCGCCGTGCCCGCCTGGGCCGCCGCGTCGCCGAGCACCGTGTAGAAGACGGTGGCGTCGCGCAGATCGGCGGTGATCCGGGCGTCGGTGATCGTGATCATGCCGAGCCGGGGGTCCTTGATCTGGCTGCGCACCACCGACGCGACCAGTTCACGCACCCGCTCCGCGTGCCGGCGTACCTTGGCCGGATCCGACATCTCGCCACCTCCACGGCGTCCTGCTCCCGGCCGCCGTCCGGCGACGCGGAGCGCCCCGGAGCCGACGGCCCAACAAACTCGAACACTACCCGCGCGGCCACCCGCGTCGCGCGGCGCCGGCTCCGTCCCGGCTTCGGCGGACAGCGCCGCCGGTCAGTCCTCTTCGCCGTACAGCCGCCGGCGCACCGAGAGCAGCTCGGTCTCCGGCCGGCCGGCCACCAGGCGCTCGCAGGAGTCCAGCACCTCGCGGACGTGCGACGCCTCGGCGGCCACCACGGCCACGGCTATCTCGGCCCGACCGTGCAGGTCGAGCGCTCCCACTTCGGCGGCCGACACCTCGAAGCGGCGCAACGCCGCGACGATCGGCCGTACGTATGATCTCTTGGCCTTGAGCGACCGGGAGTCGCCCGGCAGCAGCAGGTCGAAGACCGCGGTTCCGGTGAACATCGCCCCGGACGATACCCGTACGGACCCCCACATGATCAAGGGGTTTACGCCCTGCGGCGTAAACCCCCCGATCAGTGGTTCACCGGATCAGGCGCGAACCTTCTCCCGCATCTCGAAGGTCTCGATGATGTCGCCGACCTGGACGTTGTTGTAACCACCCAGGGTCAGACCACACTCGAAGCCCTCGCGCACCTCCGTGGCGTCGTCCTTGAACCGCTTGAGCGAGCTGACGGTGAGGTTGTCCGCCACCACCGAACCGTCGCGCAGCAGGCGCGCCTTGGCGTTGCGCCGGATGATGCCCGACCGGACGATGCAACCGGAGATGTTGCCGATCTTGGACGAGCGGAAGACGTCGCGGATCTCCGCGGTGCCCAGCTCGACCTCCTCGTACTCCGGCTTGAGCAGGCCCTTGAGCGCCGCCTCGATCTCCTCGATGGCCTGGTAGATCACGGTGTAGTACCGGATCTCCACAGCCTCGCGGTCGGCCATCTCGCGGACCTTGTTGGCGGCCCGCACGTTGAAACCGATGATCGTGACCGGCTCGGACGACGCGCTCGCGAGCATGACGTCGCTCTCGGTGATCGCGCCCACGCCCCGGTGGATGATCCTGAGCTGGACCTCCTCCGGGATGTCGAGGTTGAACAGCGCGTCCTCGAGGGCCTCCACGGAACCGGAGACGTCGCCCTTGAGCACCAGGTTGAGCGAGGTCTTCTCGCCCTCCTTGAGCTGCTCCATGAGCGTCTCGAGGGTGGCCCGGCCGCGGGAGTTGGCGAAGGACGCCGCCCGCCGCCGTGCCTGCCGCTGCTCGGCGATCTGGCGCACCGTGCGGTCGTCCTCGGCCGCCAGGAACGTGTCGCCGGCACCGGGCACCGCGGTCAGACCGAGCACCAGGACCGGACGCGCCGGACCGGCCTCGGAGACCTGGTTGCCGTTCTCGTCGAGCATCGCCCGGACCCGGCCGTGCGCCCCACCGGCGACGATGGAGTCGCCCGCCCGCAGGGTGCCCTTCTGCACCAGCACCGTCGCCACCGCACCGCGACCCTTGTCCAGGTGCGCCTCGATGGCCACACCCTGCGCCGGCCCGTCGATCGGAGCGGTCAGCTCCAGCGACGCGTCGGCGGTCAGCAGGACCGCCTCGAGCAGTTCGTCGATGCCGATGCCCGGCTTCGCCGCCACGTTGACGAACATGGTGTCGCCGCCGTACTCCTCGGCGACCAGGCCGTACTCGGTCAGCTGCTGGCGGACCTTGTCCGGGTTCGCCTCCGGCTTGTCGACCTTGTTGACCGCGACCACGATCGGCACGTCGGCCGCCTTGGCGTGGTTCAACGCCTCGATCGTCTGCGGCATGACGCCGTCGTCGGCCGCGACGACGAGCACCACGATGTCGGTGACCTGGGCACCACGGGCACGCATGGCGGTGAACGCCTCGTGACCCGGGGTGTCGATGAAGGTCACCGCGCGGTCCTCGCCCTCGTGCGGCACGTGGACCTGGTAGGCACCGATGTGCTGGGTGATGCCACCCGCCTCGCCGGCCACGACGTTCGCCTTGCGGATCGCGTCGAGCAGCTTGGTCTTACCGTGGTCGACGTGACCCATGACGGTCACGACCGGCGCACGGCTGACCAGACGGTCCTCCGCGACCTCGGCGTCGAGGTCGATGTTGAACTGCGCGAGCAGCTCACGGTCCTCGTCCTCCGGGCTGACGATCTGCACGTTGAAGCCGAGGTGCTCACCCAGCAGCAGCAGGGTGTCGTCGGAGCACGACTGGGTCGCCGTGACCATCTCGCCCAGGTTGAACATCTCCTGGACCAGCGAACCCGGGTTGGCGTTGATCTTGTCGGCGAAGTCCGACAGCGAGGCGCCACGGGAGAGCCGGACGACCTGACCCTGACCCCGGGGAGCACCCGAGCTCATGGTCGGAGCCGACAGGTTGTCGAACTCCTGTCTGCGCTGCTTCTTGGACTTGCGACCGCGCGTCGGCCGGCCACCCGGACGCCCGAAGGCACCCGCGGCGCCGCCGCCACGGCCACGACCGCCGCCGCCGGGGCGACCGCCGCCACCGGCCGGAGCGCCCGGACGGAAACCGCCGCCCGGAGCACCGCCGCCGCCACCGGGACCGCCGCGGTAGCCACCGCCACCGCCGCCGCCACCGGGACCGCCGCGGAAGCCACCGCCACCGCCGCCGCCACCGGGACCGCCGCGGAAGCCACCGCCACCGCCGCCACCGGGACGACCCGCGCCGCCGCCGGGACCGCGACCGGCACCACCGGGGCCGGGGCGACCCGTGGCGGGGCGCTGGCTCGGCATGGAGGCCGGGCTCGGACGCGGCGGCATGGAGGCCGGGCTCGGACGCGGCGGCATGCCGGCCGGGCTGGGCCGGGGACCACCCGCACCGGCGGCCGGGGGCCGCTGCTGCTGCTGGCTGCCCTGGATGCCGAACGGGTTGTTACCGGCGCCGCGCGCCGGCGGACGCCCGCCCGGACGGCCACCCGGGCCCGGCGTCGGCGCGCCGGGACGACCGGCGGCCGGGGAACCCGGGCGGGGCGGCATGGCACCCGGACCCGGTCGGGGACCGGGACGGTTGCCACCGTCGGCCGGGGGCTCCCGGCGGACGTTGTCACGCTGCTGCTGCCGAGCGGCCTGGGCGGCCTTGACCGCCGCCTCCTGCTCGGCCTTCAGCGCGGCGGCACGCGCCTCGGCGGCCGCCACCTCGATGTCGTGGGCACTCGCCGGCTTGGCGACCGGGGCCGCGGGCTGCGGCGGACCGGGCACCGGGCCCTTGGGCTTCGGGCCGGGCGTCGGCGCGGCCGGCCGCCGGGGCGGCATCGGCTTGGCCGAGACCCGGGGCCCACCAGGGGCCGGGGAGGGCGTCGGGGTCGGGGTCGGCGCCGGGGCGGCCGCCGGCGGGGCGGCCGGTGCCGGCGAACCGGCGGAGGCGACGAACGCGCTGCGCAGCCGTCGGGCGACGGGCGCCTCGACGGTGCTGGACGCGGACTTCACGAACTCGCCCATCTCCTTGAGTTTGGCGAGAACGGTCTTGCTTTCGACCCCGAGCTCTTTTGCAAGCTCGTGTACGCGGGCCTTACCTGCCACTGCACTCCTCACTCCGAGGTCGTGCGGGCAGCACCCGCAGCGACCTCACTCGTGCACTTGAAGCCTGGTCATTTCAGGGACTTCATCGTGTGCTCATGTCGGTCGTCCTACCTTGCTAGCGACCCTCGTCCGATCGGGCTGACCGGACGTAGTGGTTGGCGCATCGACGTGCTCCGCGAGCTCACCGTGGTCGGGGACCCCGGTGATGCGCAGCGCACGCCCGAAGGCGCGTCGCCGCACCGCTTGCGCGAAGCAGGCCGGATCCGGGTGCATGTTCGCTCCCCGACCCGGCAGCCTGCGGGCCGGATCGGGCCGAAGGCTGTGACCAGCCTCGTCGCCGACCGCGACGATCCGCAGCAATTCGCTGGCCGGCGCACGTCGTCGGCAACCCACACAGGTGCGTTCCGGCAGCGCGCGTCGTACCACTGGAGAAAGTCTACCCCTAGGCGCCCGAGATCGCGCCGCCCGGCTCCGGGACGTGATCAGCCCCGGCCCGGCCGGAGCCGCCAACCTGCTCGGCGTCGGACCGGATGTCGATCCGCCAACCGGTCAACCGGGCCGCAAGTCGGGCGTTCTGCCCCTCCCGGCCGATGGCGAGGGAGAGCTGGAAGTCCGGGACGGTGACCCGGGCGGTACGGCTGGCCAGGTCGACCACCTCGACCCGCAGGGCCTTGGCCGGCGACAGGGCGTTGCCGACGAACGTCGCCGGGTCGTCCGACCAGTCGATGATGTCGATCTTCTCGCCGTGCAGCTCGCTCATCACCGCGCGGACCCGCTGCCCCATCGGCCCGATGCAGGCGCCCTTGGCGTTGACGCCCTGGGTCGTGGAGCGGACCGCGATCTTCGTGCGGTGACCTGCCTCACGTGCGATCGCGCCGATCTCGACCGTGCCGTCGGCGATCTCCGGCACCTCGAGCGCGAAGAGCTTCTTCACCAGCGCCGGGTGCGACCGGGAGAGGGTGATCTGCGGGCCGCGCATCCCCTTCGCCACGTGCACCACCACGCAGCGGATCCGCTCGCCGTGCGCGTAGCGCTCGCCGGGGACCTGCTCGGACTGGGGCAGCACGCCCTCCAGCTTGCCGAGGTCGACGCTGACGATGCCCTTCTCGCTGCGCGCCTCGTGCGCCTGCACCACGCCGGTGACCAGGTCGCCGTCGCGGCCGACGTACTCGCCGAAGTGCACCTCGTCGGTGGCCTCCCGCAGCCGCTGGAGGATCACCTGCTTGGCGGTCATGGCGGCGATCCGCCCGAAGTCGTGCGGGGTGTCGTCCCACTCCCGCACCACGGTGCCGTCGTCGTCCAACTCCTGGGCGTAGACCAGGGCCGCGCCGGACTTGCGGTCGATCTCCACCCGGGCGTGCGACTCCGCCCCCTCGGTGTGCCGGTAGGCGGTCAGCAGCGCGGTCTCGATCGCCGCGAGGATCGTGTCGAACGGGATCTCCCGCTCGCGCTCGAGTGCGCGCAGCGCCGCGAGGTCGATGTTCACCTCTCCTCGTCCTCCACATCATCTTCGTCGTCGAAGTCGTCGGTGTCGTCCATGTCGTCGGGTTCGTCCGTCTCCTCGATCTCGTCGAGGCGGTGGAACTCGACCTGCACCCGGCCGGGGCCGAGCTCTGCGTACGTCCAGGTGGCGCGGCCGGCGTCGGTCTCCAGCACCACGCGCTCGTCGTCGGCCTCGACCACCCGGCCGGTGACCTGCCGGTCGCCGGTGGCCTGCCCGGCCTGGGCACCCGCGCCGCGCGCGGTCACCTTCACCAGCCGGCCGACGTTGCGCCGCCAGTGCCGGGGCAGCGTGAGCGGCCGGTCCACGCCGGGGGAGCTGACCTCCAGCTGGTACTCCCCGGCGACGATGTCGCCGCCGGCCTCCTCGGCCGCGTCGAGGGCCGCCGAGACGGCCCGGGACACCTCGGCGACGGCGTCCAGCCTGATCCCGCCGTCGGCGTCCACGATCACCCGCACCACGTGCCGTCGGCCGGCCCGGGAGACGGAGAGCTCCTCCAGGTCGTAGCCGGCGGCGGTGACCACCGGCTCGATCACGTCACGCAGCCGGGCCCGCCGGGCGGCGAGGTCGCCGCGCGGGCCGCCGGCACGCTCCCCGCCCCGTGGGGCGTCGGCGCGTCGGGGCCTCCCCGCCGGACCCGTCGACCTCGTGGCACGGCCACGCTGCGTCATCTCCGCACCCTCCTGCTGATCGACGGCACCCGGTCGGCCGCCATGCCGGCACGCCACCGGAGCTGACGCGCCGGTGGCTGCGCAGAGCGTAACGCGCCTACCGGGCGCCGGGCCGGGCGGCGCACCGACGCCGGTGGCCCACGTACGGCCGGTGATGGTGTTGACTTGTCCGGTGGCGACGGGCAGAACGACACGACGCGGCGAGACAACCGGGCATTCCCGGCGCAACGTGCTGCGCGCCGGGGCGCTCCTGGCGCTCGGCGGGGCCGCGGCGCCGCTGACCGGATGCGGTCTGCTCGACCGCGGCGACGAACCCGCCCCCGAGCCCGACCCGCTCACGCCGCTGCTCGACGAGTCGCTCCGGCTCGCCGCCGGGCACCGCGACGCCGCCGCCGCGCACCCCGCCCTCGCCGCCCTGCTCACCCCGATCGCCGAGGCGCACCGCGCGCACGCGGCCGAGCTGGCCCGGCTCGTCGGCGTACCGCTGCCCTCGGGATCCGCCCCCGCCACGGCCGCCACGCCGGGCGACCCGGCGGCGGCGCGGGCCGCCCTGCGCGAGAGCGAACGGGCCGGCCGGGAGGCGGCGACCAGGGCCTGCGCGGCGGCCCCGGCGGAGCGGGCCGCGCTGCTCGCCTCGATCGTCGCCGCCCGGGCCACGCACGTGGAGGCGTTGAAGTGACCACACCGACACCGGCCGGGCCCGCCGGGGCGCTCGCCGCCGCCCTCACCGCCGAGTACGCCGCGATCTGGGCGTACGGGCCCATCGGGGTACGCCTCACCGGCGCCGCCCGGACCGCCGCGAGGGAGGCGGAGGCCGCCCACCGACGCCGCCGCGACGAGCTGATCGTGCAGTTGAGCACCGGCGGCGCGAGCGTCCCGGCGGACCGGGCCGGCTACACGCTGCCGTTCCCGGTCACCGACCGGGCGAGCGCGCTGCGGCTGGCCGTCGAGGTGGAGGAGCGCACGGCGGCGTTCTGGCGGGCGGCGGTGCCGGCCACCACCGGCGCCGACCGGGACCGGGCCCTGGCCGCCCTGGTCGAGTACGCCCTGCGGGCCACCCGGTGGCGACGGACGGCCGGGATCACCCCGCTGACGGTGCCGTTCCCGGGTCGCCCGGCCTGACCGGCCCGACCCCGTCGACCCCGCTCCGGTTGCGGGTCGCATACCAGGTATGCATACTCCGTTGCCATGTCCATCCGTCACGGGCTGCTCGCCCTGCTCGAACGCGGCCAGATGTACGGCTACCAGCTGCGCGCCGCGTTCGAGGAGTCGACCGGCTCGACCTGGCCGCTGAACATCGGGCAGGTCTACACCACCCTGTCCCGGCTGGAGCGGGACGGGCTGGTCCGGTCGCTGCCCGAGAGCGAGACGGGGCAGCGCCCGTACGAGATCACCGACGCCGGACGGGCGGACCTGGCCCTGTGGTTCGCCACCCCGATCAGCCGCACCGACCGGCCCCGGGACGAGCTGGCGATCAAGCTGGCCCTCGCCCTGACCACCCCCGGCGTCGACGTCCGGTCGGTGGTGCAGACCCAGCGCAGCGCGACCATGCGGGCGTTGCAGGAGTTGACCCGGTTGAAGTACGCCAGCGACCGCCCCGAGGACCTGCCGTGGCGGCTGGTGCTGGACGCCATGGTCTTCCAGGCCGAGGCCGAGGTGCGCTGGCTGGACCACTGCGAGACCAGCCTCGTGCGCTACCGTCCGGCGCAGCCCGGGCGCGTCGCGACGACGCCTGCGGAGGCGGTGGACCGGGCCGACGAGGAGGCGCGACGGTGACCACGGGGAACCCGCCGGCGGCCGGTGGCCCGAACGCGCCCGTGCTGGACGTACGTGACGTGCACCGCACCCACGGCGCCGGCGCGGCGGCCGTACACGCGCTGCGCGGGGTGAGCCTCGCCGTGCGCGCGGGGGAGCTCGTCGCCGTGATGGGCCCGTCCGGCTCCGGGAAGTCGACCCTGCTCGCCCTGGCCGGCGGGCTGGACGGCCCGACCGCGGGCGAGGTGTACGTCGAGGGCGAGCCGCTCGGCGCCCTGGACCGGCGGCGGCTGGCCCAGGTGCGGCGACGGCGGATCGGCTACGTCTTCCAGGATCTCAACCTGCTCGGCAGCCTGAGCGCCGTGGAGAACGTCGCCCTCCCCCTCGAACTCGACGGCACGGGCGTACGGCGGGCCCGCCGCCTGGCGCTCGACGCGCTGGCCGAGGTGGGTCTGCCCGAGCTGGGCGACCGGTTCCCCGACCAGCTCTCCGGCGGGCAGCAGCAGCGGGTGGCGATCGCCCGCGCGCTCGTCGGCGAACGACGGCTGGTGCTCGCCGACGAGCCGACCGGCGCGCTGGACTCGCAGACCGGTGAGGCGGTGCTGCACCTGCTGCGCCGACGGGTCGACGCCGGGGCCGCCGCCGTGCTGGTCACCCACGAGGCGCGGCACGCCGCCTGGGCCGACCGGGTGGTCTTCCTGCGCGACGGGGTGCTGGTCGACACGACGGCCCCGCTGGGCAGCGTGGAGCAGCTGCTGAGCGGCAGCGGTCGGTGAGCGCGGGCGGCCGGCTCGCCCGGACGGCCGGCTCCTGGTGGGTGGCGCTGCGGATCGCCCGGCGGGAGGCCCGGCGGGCCCGGGGGCGTACGGCGCTGGTGCTGGCGATGATCACGCTGCCGGTGCTGGTGCTGACCTTCACCGCGGTGAGCTGGCGGATGTCCGAGCTGACGCCGGTCGAGCGGGCCGACCGCCAGCTCGGCGCGGCCGACGCGGAGCTGAGCTGGGTGGTGCGGGTCCCGATCGTGCAGAGCGCCTGGGCCGAAACCTGGCGCTCCGACCCGGAGGACGTTCCCTCGGCCGGGCCCGTCACCGCCGGGCAGGTGACCGCCCTCCTGCCGCCCGGCAGCCGGGTGGTCCCGCTGCGCCGCTGGGTGGCGTTCGACGCCCGGGTCGGCGAGCGGGTCGACGACGGCCTCACGGGGCACGCCGTGGACCTCGGCGATCCGCTCGGCCGCGGGCTGGTCCGGTTCCACTCGGGGCGGGCGCCGGCCGGGCCGGACGAGATCGCGGTCAGCCCGGCGGCCCTGCGCCGCCTCGACGCCCGCCTCGGCGACACCGTCACCTCCGGCGACGGCGCCCGCTCCTGGCGGGTGGTCGGCGTGGTCGAGTACCCCGACGACCTGGGCCCGGTGGTGACGTTGCACCCGTCGGAGGGGCGGATGGAGACCGACCCGGGCACGAGTTGGCTGGTCGACCTGCCCGGGACCGCCGACGAGGCGCTGTTCCGCCGGCTCAACGCGCACGGCGTCCTGGTGCACGCCCGCGTCCCCGCCCCGGCGTCGGGCACCGTCACGTTCGCGCCGTACGGCCGCTCCGCCATGGACGTGGAGGGGATGAGCGTCTCGGTGCTCGTCGGCGGGCTGGGGCTGCTGGAGGTGGTGCTGCTCGTCGGACCGGCCTTCGCCGTCGGCGTACGGCGGCGGCGCCGGGACCTCGCGCTGGTCGCCGTGGCGGGCGGGGACGACGCCCACCTGCGCCGGATCGTGCTGGCCGACGGCGTGGTGCTGGGTGCCGTCGGCGCCGCCGTCGGGGTCGCGCTGGGCGTCGCCGTCGCGTTCGCCGGCCGCCCCCTGGTGGAGCAGCACCTCTTCGGCGCGCGCTTCGGCGCGTACCGCTGCTGGCCGGAGGCACTCGCGGCGATCGCCGCCGTCGCGGTGCTGGCCGGGGTGCTGGCCGCGCTGGCCCCGGCCTGGACGGCCGCCCGGCAGGACGTGGTGGCGGGGTTGGCCGGCCGGCGCACCCCGCCGGCGCACCGGCGGCGCTGGCTGACCGTCGGGGCGGCCCTGGCCGTCGGCGGGGCCGCGGTGGCCGCGTTCGGGGCGGCCCGGACGGCCCCGGCGGTCATCCTGGCCGGCCTCGTCATCGGCGAGCTGGGCCTGGTCTTCGCCACCCCGACGCTGGTCGGCGTGCTCGCCCGCCTCGGCTGGTCGCTGCCGCTGGCGCCCCGGATCGCGCTGCGCGACGCCAGCCGCAACCGGTCGTCGACCGCGCCCGCGATCTCCGCCGTGATGGCGGCGGTCGCCGGCAGCGTCGCCGTCGGGGTGTACCTGGCCAGCGACGACGCCCGGTCGGCGACGATGTACCTGCCGACCCTGCCGTCCGCCACGGTGCTGGTCACCGGGTCGGACCCGGACCGCCCGCCCGACCTGTCCCGGGTCGGCGAGGCCGCGCGCGACCACCTGGGGGCCCGCACGGTGGCGCCGCTGGTGGAGCCCCGGTGCGGGTCGGACACCGAGCTGTGCATCGTCTCGCCGGTGCTGCCCGCCGAGCGCGTCTGCCCGTGGACGCCGGGCGACCGGCTCACCCCGGCGCAGCAGCGCCGGGCCCGCGCGGACGCCCGCTGCGCGGAACCCGAGGACCAGCTCGGCAGGACCTTCCAGGTGCTGGTGGACGACGGGACGGCCCTGCCGGTGCTCACCGGCGCCGCCCCCGCCGACGTCGCCGCCGCCACCGCCGTGCTGCGGGCCGGCGGCGCCGTGGTGACCGATCCGCGCTACGTGCGCGACGGGCGGGTCGACGTGCGGGTGACCCGCACCGGGCAGGTCCGGCCCGACCTCCCGGCCGTCACCGCCGTCGCCGGGTATCCGCTGCCCACCGGGCTGGGGGCGGACCGGATGCTGCTCTCCCCGGCGGCCGCCCGACGGCTCGGCCTGGGCGTCCAGCCGCTCGGCTGGGCGATCGCCGCCGACGGCGTGCCCGACGAGGACCGGCAGGGCCGGTTCGTCGCCGCCGTACGTCCGCTCCGCGCACATGTCGAGATCGACCCGGGTACCCAGGGCGACGCGGGACGGCCGCTGCTGCTCCTGCTGGCCGCCGCCGCCGGGGTCGTCACGGTGGGCGCCGCCGGCATCGCCACCGGGCTGGCCGCAGCCGAGGGTCGGGCGGACCTGTCGACCCTCGCGGCGGTCGGCGCCGGGCCGGGGCTGCGCCGGCTGCTGTCGCTCTGCCAGTCCGGGGTGATCGCCGTGCTGGGCTCCGTGCTCGGCATCGCCGCCGGCCTCGGCTCCGCGTTGATCATCCTGACCGCCCTCAACCGCCGCTACGCCAGCCTGTGGCCCGGCCCGGAGCCGTACCCGGTCGTGGTCCCGTGGGCCACGCTCGGCGTCCTGGTGGTGGTGCCGCTGGTCGCGATGCTCGGCGCGGGACTGTTCACCCGCTCCCGGCTGCCGGTCGAGCGACGTCTCGACTGACGGGCGGACAGGGGGCACACTGGTGCCGTGCCCGTACTGGGAGCCCTCACCCGCCGGGTCGGCCACCACCGCTGGTTCGGCGCCGCCGTCCGCCTGCTCGTCCCCGCCGACCGGATGGTCGGGCGGCTCACCCGGGGCCGGGTGGTCGCGCTCGGGCTCATCCCGTCACTGGTCATCACGACCACCGGCCGCCGCTCCGGCAGGCCGCGCAGCAATCCGCTGCTCTACGTGCCCGACGGCGACGCGTACGTGGTGGTCGGCTCCAACTTCGGCCAGGCCCACCAGCCGGGCTGGGCGATGAACCTGCGCGCCGATCCGGCCGCCGAGGTGGCCGTCAAGGGTCGCCGCGTGCCGGTGCGCGCCCAGGTCGCCACCGGCGCCGAACGGGACCGCCTCTGGAGCCTGCTGGTCACCGAGTGGCCCGCCTACCGGGCGTACGCGCGGCGGGCCGGCGGTCGGGAGATCCTCGTCTTCCGGCTGGTGCCCACCGGGCGCGGCGTGCCGGGCGGGCCGGGCGCCCCCGCATAGGCTGGCGCGGTGACCGGCGCCGACGGCGAACCCCTCCCCGACGATCCACGGTGGGCGGTGGCCGGGCGGGTCGCCGACGCCGTGCGCCGGCGGTTCCCGGCCGACGTGCTGGCGGTCGCGGTGCACGGCCCGCTGGCCCACGGCGACGACGACGGCGGCGGAGACGGCGAGGTCGGGCTGCTGGTGGTGACGTACCGGCCCGGCGGCGGCCCCTCGCCCGCGACCCGGCGCGTCGACGGCGTCCTGGTCGACCTGACCGTGGCGGGCGCCGACGACTACCTGCGCCAGGCCCGGGTGATCTCCTCGCTCTGGCCGCTGACCGCCGACCGGTACGTCAGCACCCGCGCACTGCACGATCCGACCGGCTGGCTGCGCACGCTGCGCGACGAGCACCTCGGCCGGCTGGCCGGGGCCCGGCCGGGCGAGTTCAGCACGGCGGCCCGCCGGGCCTGGTACCGGGGCAGCGCGGCGCACGCCCGGGCCGCCCGGCTGGCCCAGTGGTACGAGACCGACCAGGCGCTGCTGATGCTCGGCGAGGCGCGACTGGCGGCGGCCACGGTCAACGGCCTGCTCAGCCGCACCTACTTCCGTGACCCGGGCGACGCCGTACGCCGCACCGGCCTGGCGGGCGCGGACATGACGGAGGTGGGCACCGTCCTGGCCCGCCAGGCGGACGAGCTGGCGGCCCGGGGCCGCCCGGTCGACGGCACGGTCGACGACCTGCTCGCCGGCTGACCGGGCGCAGGGCTCAGCCGAGGCCGCCCTGGACGCCGATGAGGGCGCCGATCAGGTACGTCGCGCCGGCCGCCGCCGCGCCGAGCAGGAGCTGGCGCAGGCCGCCGGACCACCAGGAGCGGGCGGTGAAGCGGGCGACCACCGCACCGGCCAGGAAGAGCCCGAGCCCGCCGACCGCGAGCGCCAGCCACAGGCTGGTCGCGCCGAACAGGTAGGTCAGCAGGGGCACCAGCGCCCCGACCGAGAAGAACAGGAACGACGAGATGGCCGCCGCCCAGGGGCTCGGCTGGTCGTCCGGGTCGACGCCGAGTTCCTCCCGGACGTGCACCCGCAGGGCCTCGTCCGGGTTACGGCGGACGGCCTCGGCGACCTGCATGGCGAGATCGGGGGCCAGCCCCCGGGCGACCCACGCCGCGGCCAGTTCGCGTGCCTCGGCCTCGGGGTGCCGCTCCAGCTCGCGGCGTTCCTTGGCGACCTCGGCGGCGACCTGCTCGTTGGCCGAACGGACGCTCGTGTACTCCCCCAGCCCCATCGAGATGGCGCCGGCGACCAGGCCGGCCACGCCGGTGAGCACGACGCTGCGGGGCGAGACCCCGCCACCCGCCACGCCGGCGATCAGGGCGATGTTGGTGACCAGACCGTCCATCGCCCCGAAGACGGCCGGGCGCAGCCAGCCGCCGGAGACGTCGGCGTGGTGCGCCTCACGCAGCGCCGCCGGAGTGTCCGTCACGGCAGGGTGAGGATCTCGTGACCGTCCTCGGTCACCACGATGGTGTGCTCGAACTGGGCCGTCCAGCGACGGTCCTTCGTCACCACGGTCCAGCCGTCGTCCCACATGTCGTACTGGTGGGTGCCGAGGGTGATCATCGGCTCGATGGTGAAGGTCATCCCCGGCTCCATCACGTCCGTGGGACGCGGGCTGTCGTAGTGCGGCACGTAGAGCCCGCTGTGGAAGGCCTCGCCGATGCCGTGGCCGGTGAAGTCGCGTACGACGCCGTAGCCGAAGCGCTTCGCGTACGACTCGATGACCCGGCCGATCACGTTGATCTGGCGGCCGGGGGCGACCGCGCGGATGCCGCGCATCATCGCCTCGTGGGTCCGCTCGACCAGCAGCCGGGCCTCCTCGTCGACCTCGCCCACGCAGAAGGTGGCGTCCGTGTCGCCGTGCACGCCGTCGAGGTACGCGGTGACGTCGACGTTGATGATGTCGCCGTCGGCCAGCACCGTGGAGTCGGGGATGCCGTGGCAGATCACCTCGTTGAGGCTGGTGCAGCAGGACTTGGGGAAGCCCTTGTAGCCCAGCGTCGACGGGTAGGCGCCGTGGTCGCAGAGGAACTCGTGCACGACCCGGTCGATCTCGTCGGTGGTCACGCCGGGCTTGCAGTGCTCGCCGGCGAGCTGGGTGGCCTGCGCGGCGAGCCGGCCGGCGACCCGCATCTTCTCGATCGTCTCCGGTGTCTGCACGTGCGAGCCGCGCCATTCCTGGGGACGCTTCTTGCCCACGTACTCCGGGCGGACGATGTGGGCGGGCACGGGCCGCAGCGGGGAGAGCGTGCCTGGGGTCAGCGGCGCACGGACGGTCATGGCCCGAGTTTATCGCCGCGACGATGGTGACCCCCGCCACCGCCCGCCGGGAACGGTTGTTGCCGTGCAAGGTCCGCTGTGCCATTGTGGCTCCGTGGATCAAGGGGGCGGCACGTCTCCCGTCTTCTCCGCCAGCGCGGAGATGGACGGCGCCCACCTTCGTGTCCTGGTGACCGGCGAGGTCGACATGGCCACCGCCGACGTCATGTACCAGACCGCGCTGCGGGAGCCGGCCGAGCAGGTGACGCTCGACCTGCGGGCGGTCACCTTCTTCGACTCGGCGGCGATCCACGCGGTGGTCCGGCTGGCCCAGCAGTTCCCCGGCACGCTCGCCGTGCTGCCGTCGCGGCAGGTCCACCGGGTGCTGGAGATCTCCGGCCTGGCCGACCAGGCCTGGCTCCGCCCGGCCTGAGCCCCGCGCAAGGCAGCGCCGCCGGTCGCGCTCAGTCCGACAGCCGCCGGCGCAGCGTCACCTCGGTCCCCTCGGCGGTACGGGTCACCGACAGCTCCCCCAGCGCCTCGATGAGGGACAGCCCCCGCCCCCGGAAGCCCGAGCCGGTCGACTCCCGCCACCGGCCGCTGTCGCGTACCGAGGCCACCACCGTGCGGTCGTGGATGGTCACCTCGACGCTGATCGTCGGCTCGGCCGGCTCGACGGGGTGCTCGATGGCGTTGGCCGCCGCCTCGGAGATGGCGACGGTCAGGTCGAACAGGTCCGTCTCGGTGACCTGGTGCGCGACGAGGAAGTCCTCCAACCGCTTGCGCAGCACGCTGAGCCGGGTGGGATCGGCCGGCAGCCGCAGCGCGAACCGGTTGAGTTCCGCCGCCTCCAGGGCGAGCACCGCGACGTCGTCGCGCAGGGGCCGGCCGGCGACCCGCTCCACCACGGCGTCGATCAGGTCGGTCACGTGCTCGCCGGGGGTGGCCGCGTCCTGCCGCAGCAGGTCCAGCGAGGCGTCGATGCCGAGCTGCCGGTCCTCGATGAGCCCGTCGGTGTAGAGCAGCAGCCGGCTTCCGGCGGTCAACTCCCCCTCGACCGTCCGGTAGGTCATGTCGGGGATCGCCCCGACCGGCGGCCCGAGCGCCCGGCCGTGCAGGAACGCCACGTCGTCTCCTCGGATCAGCAGGGGGGACGGATGGCCGGCGCTGGCGTACCGCACCCGGCCGGTGCGCGGACTGAACCACAGGCAGAAGACGGTCGCGAAGGACCGACCCTCGGTCGTGCCGACGAGCCGGTTGAGCCGGGTCAGCGACTCACCGGGGTCGAAGCCCTCCAGCAGGTACGCCCGCAGCCCGTTGCGCAGCTGGCCCATCGCCGCGGCGGCCGGTACGCCCTTGCCCACCACGTCGCCGATCGCCAGCACCAGCTCGTCGTCGCCGAGCGCGATGACGTCGTACCAGTCTCCGCCGACCTCCACGTCGGCGCTGCCCGGCAGGTAGCGGCTGGCCACCAGGGCGCCTGGCAGCTGCGGCAGCGACCGGGGCAGGAGGCTGTGCTGGAGCGTGGTGGCGATGCGGTGCTCGGCCTCGTAGAGCTGGGCGTTCTCCAGCCGCACCCCGACCAGCCGGGCGAGCTGGGTGAGCGCGGCCTCGTCGGTGTGGGCCCCGTCGCCGTCCGGTCGCCAGACCCGCAGCTCGCCGAGCCGTTCGCCGGTGGTGCCGGTCAGCGGCAGCACGAAGGACGGCTCGATCGAGGCCAGCCCGCCGCCGTCGGCCTCGAAGCGCATCCCGGTGGCCGAGACCACCACCCGGGCGGCCTCGGCGAGGCTCAGGGCGTGCCGCGCGGCGACCTGGAGCACGTCGGCGGTGGAGCGGGCGGTGTTGACCGCCACCGCCGCGTCGGCCAGGGCCCGCAACCCCCGGATGATCTGGCCACGGAGCTGGCCCAGCTCGACGTTGGCCCGCACCCGGGCGGTCAGCTCCTGACCGGAGAAGGGCTTCGTCAGGTAGTCGTCGGCACCCACCGCCAGCCCGGCGACCTCCTCGGCGGAGCCGGCGCGGGCGGAGAGCAGCACGATCGGCACGTGGCGGGTACGCGGATCCGCGCGCAGCGCGGCGACCAGGCCGAACCCGTCCAGCCGGGGCATCATCACGTCGGTCAGCACCAGGTCGAACGAGCCGTCGACGGCGTGCCGCAGCGCCTCCACTCCGTCGGTGACCGCGACCACCTCCCAGGACGGCGAGAGCAGCCGGGTGACGTGCTCGCGGAGGTCGGCGTTGTCGTCGGCGACCAGGATCCGCCCGGCGGCGCCGGTCCCCCGCGTCCCCCCAGCCCTGTCGGCGGGGCCGGCGGAGCTTGTCCAGAGCGCCGTCTCCGCGACGTAGAGGTCGGCGTGCGCCAGGTCGAGCTGCGCCGTCGGCTCGGCGTGGGCGATCCGCTCGGCCGGCAGGTGCCCGGCGCCGAACGGAACGGTCACCGTGAACGTGCTGCCCTCGTCGACGCGGCTGCGCACGGCCACCTCGCCGCCGTGCATCTCGACCAGCTCGCGGACCAGCGCCAGGCCGATGCCGGTGCCCTCGTGGCTGCGTGAGCGCATCCCGGGCACCCGGTGGAAGCGCTCGAAGATCTGCGGCAGCTCCTCCGGCACGATGCCGACGCCGGTGTCGGTGACCTCCAGCCGCGCGGCCCCGTCGACCGCGCGGACGCGTACCCGGATCTCGCCGTCGAAGGTGAACTTCACCGCGTTCGAGACGAGGTTGAGGACGACCTTCTCCCACATGTCCCGGTCCACGAGGACCGGCGCCGGCAGCGGTGGGCAGTCCACGACCAGGCGCAGCCCGGTGCGCTCGGTGGCCGACCGGAACGTGCTGGCCAGTCGGGCGGTGTAGTCGGCGAGGTCGGTGGGCTGGTAGCGGGCGGTCAGCCGCCCGGACTCCAGCCGGGAGAAGTCGAGCACCGTGTTGACCAGCTTGAGCAGTCGCAGCGCGTTGCGGTGCATGATGGTGAGCCGGTCGGTGTACGCCTCGGGCAGCGCCGGGTCGGCCAGCAGGTCCTCCAGCGGGCCGAGCACCAGGGTCAGCGGGGTGCGGAACTCGTGGCTGACGTTGGCGAAGAAGTTGGTCTTGGCCCGGTCGAGAACGGCCAGCTCGGCGGCGCGGGCGCGTTCCTGCTCGTACGCCCGCTGCCGCCCGACGGCCCGGGAGATCTGCGCGGCGACCAGGTCGAAGAAGTCCCGGTACTCGTCGGTGAGCGGCTGCCGGCGGGCCACGCCGACCGCCAGCGTGCCGACGGTCTCGTTCCCGGCGGTGACCGGCAGCACCAGTGCCTCGCCGGTCGCGTCGTCCGGGGCCTCGGCGAGCAGGTCGGTCACCGCGACGGTGGCGGCGGTGCCGGACGCGACGACCTCGGCGAGCCGCGCCGGCACGGACGTGACGACCGTCCCGGGATCGACGCCGCTGCACCCGGCCAGCACCACGTCGCCGGTCGCGTCGGGCAGGTGCACCACCGCGAACGGCACGTCCGACCGGTGCCGGTCGAGCACCGCCGTGGCCGCCCGGCCCAGCGCGGGGCTGCTGTCGACCTCAGCCAGCTCGGTGCCCAGCTCGGCCAGCAGCCGCAGCCGGCGTTCCCCGACCACCCGGCCGGTGGTCTCGTTGACGATGCACAGGACGCCGTCGACCGTGCCGTCGGTGCCCAGGATCGGGTCGTAGGAGACGTCGAAGTACGTCTCCTCCACGAAGCCGCGACGGTCGAGCGGGAAGGGGTGGTCCTGCGCGCGGTACGACCGGCTGTCGCGCCGGACGCCCTCCAGCAGGGGCCCGAGCACGCTCCAGGTCTCCGCCCAGTGCTCACGGGCCGGCCGGCCCAGCACGTCGGGGTGCTTGTCGCCGATCGTGGGGCGGTAGGCGTCGTTGTAGAAGGCGAGTTCGTCCTCGCCCCAGAAGATGACGATCTGCGCGCTCGAGGCGAGCATCAGGCCGATCGCCGAGCAGAGCGTCGCCGGCCAGCGGTCGGGCGTGCCGAGCGGATGGGCCGACCAGTCGATGCGGCGCATCAGCTCGCCCATCTCGCCGCCGCCGGCGAAGGCGGCGGCCAGCATCGGGGGGAACTCGACGTGCTGCCCTCCCTCGGCCGGGCAACCCTCGTCCACGCCCCCCTGGGCCGAGCTCATAGTTCCTCCCGCTCCGGCCATCACCGCCTCGGCCCGGTGATCCAACCGGCCGTGCCCCGCTTGGTACCCCGACGGACGAGCAACGTAACGCATGCCGCCCGCCGTGCGCTGGTTACGTCCGCCGCACCGGGCCGCCGGCGCCTCGCGGCGGCGGCGCGCGGCCCGGTCCACCCGCGACGGCGCTCGCCCGAATCCCCACCAGCGCGGCATTTCAGTCCCGCCGACGGGACCACAACGAGCCGAACCCGCCTCCCTCGATACACGGCTGTGATCTGCGACACCTACCCGCGTGATTCCTCCCGGGCCGGCCGGTGCTCCCCGGCCGCCCGGACCAGGGCGGCGATCGGCCGGGGGTCGGGCTCGTTCTCCGGGTGCCACTGCACACCGAGCAGGAAGGGGCGGTGCGGGTCCTCGACCGTCTCGACCACCCCGTCGTCGGACCAGCCCGTCGCCGTCAGCCGGCCCGGGTCGGCCACCGCCTGGTGGTGGTACGAGTTGACCCGGACCACGCCGGCCAGCACCGTCGCGGCGAGGCTGCCCGGGGCGAACCGCACGCCGTGCCCGCCGTAGACGCCAGGGGCGGGACGGTGCAGGTCGTGCCCCACGACGTCCGGCAGGTGCTGGTGCAGCGACCCGCCGGCGGCGACGGCGAGCAGCTGCATCCCCCGGCAGACGCCGAGCACCGGTAGGTCCGTGTCGAGGGCGGCGGTGAGCAGGGCCAACTCGCCCGCGTCGCGCCCGGGACGGCTCTCGGTGCGGGGCGCCGGCAGCTGGCCGTACCGGGCCGGGTCGACGTCCGCGCCGCCGGCCAGGAGCAGCCCATCGAGCATCCGCAGCACGTCGGCGTCGCGGTCGTCCGGCGGCAACACCACCGCCCGGCCGCCGGCCGCGGTGACCGCCCGCACGTACGCCTCGGGCAGCAGCACCGCCGGCACGTCCCGCCACACGCCCCAGCCGACCGGCTCGACGTACGCGGTGATCCCGATCAGTGGCCGGCTCACAGCGGCGTGACGTACGCGCCGGTGATGCCGCCGTCCACGACGAACTGCGCGGCGGTCATGAAGGACGAGTCGTCGCTGGCCAGGAACGCCACCGCGGCGGCGATCTCCTCCGGCTTCCCGAACCGCCCCATCGGCACGTGCACCAGCCGGCGGGCGGCGCGCTCCGGGTCGGCGGCGAAGAGTTCCAGCAGCAGCGGGGTGGCGACCGGGCCGGGACAGAGCGCGTTGACGCGGACGCCCTCCCGGGCGAACTGCACGCCCAGCTCCCTGGTCATCGCCAGCACCCCGCCCTTGCTCGCCGTGTACGCGATCTGAGAGGTGGCCGCCCCCATCAGCGCCACGAACGACGCGGTGTTGATGATCGAGCCCCGGCCCTGCCGGCGCATGTGCGGGATGACGTACTTGCAGCAGAGGTAGACGCTCGTGGTGTTGACCCGCAGCACGCGCTCCCAGGCGTCCAGGCCGGTGGTCAGGATCGAGTCGTCCTCGGGCGGGGAGATGCCGGCGTTGTTGAACGCCACGTCGATGCGCCCGTGCCGCTCGGCCACCCCGTCGAACAGGTCCCGTACGGCCGACTCGTCGGCGACGTCCGTGGCGACGAACTCCCCGCCGACCTCCTCGGCGGCCCGCCCACCAGCCTCCGGGTCGACGTCCACGCAGACCACCCGGGCCCCCTCGGCGGCGAAGCGCCGCACCGTGGCCAGCCCGATCCCGCTGCCCGCCCCGGTGACCACCGCCACCCGGTCCTCAAGTCGACCCCGCACCTGATCACTCCTCCGTCGCGATGAACACGTTCTTGACGTCCGTGAAGGCGTGCAGCGCGTCCGGGCCCAGCTCGCGGCCCAGCCCGGAGCGCTTCATCCCGCCGAACGGCGTCCAGTACCGCACCGAGGAGTGCGAGTTGACGCTGAGGTTGCCCGCCTCCACGGCCCGCGCCACCCGCACCGCCCGGCCCACGTCCCGGGTCCAGACCGAGCCCGACAGGCCGTACTCGGTGTCGTTGGCCAACCGGATCGCGTCGGCCTCGTCGTCGAACGGCAGCACCGAGACGACCGGGCCGAAGATCTCCTCGCGCCAGTGCCGGTCCGCGGGCGAGTCGGCGAGCAGCACCGTCGGGGCGTACCAGAAGCCGGGGCCGTCGGGGCGGGAGCCGGCGAAGGCCACGTTCGCCCCGTCGACGTACCCGGCCACCCGGTCCCGCTGGGCCGCGGAGATCAGCGGCCCCATCTCGGCGGTCTCCCGGGCCGGGTCCTCCACCCGCAGCGCGCGCACCGCCGGTTCGAGCAGCTCCAGGAACCGGTCGTACGCCGGCCGCTGGACCAGGATCCGAGAGCGGGCGCAGCAGTCCTGGCCGGCGTTGTCGAAGACGGCGTACGGGGCGGTGGCCGCCGCCCGTTCCAGGTCGGCGTCGGCGAAGACGAGGTTGGCGCTCTTGCCGCCCAGTTCCAGCGTCAGCCGCTTCACCTGCGCGGCGCAGCCGGCCATGATCCGGGTGCCCACCTCCGTGGAGCCCGTGAAGCAGACCTTGCGTACGGCGGGATGGGTGACGAACCGCTCCCCCACCACCGACCCGGCGCCCGGCAGCACGGTGAACACGTCGTCGGGCAGCCCCGCCTCGCGCGCCAGCTCGCCCAGGCGCAGGGCGGTCAGCGGGGTCAGCTCGGCGGGCTTGAGCACCACGGTGTTGCCGGCCGCGAGCGCCGGGGCGAAGCCCCACGCGGCAATCGGCATCGGAAAGTTCCAGGGCACGATCACGCCGACCACGCCGAGCGGCTCGTGGAAGGTCACGTCCAGCCCGCCCGGCACCGGGATCTGCCGCCCGGTCAGCCGCTCCGGCGCGCCCGCGTAGTAGTCGAGGACGTCGCGGACGTTGCCCGCCTCCCACCGCGCGTTGCCGATGGTGTGCCCCGAGTTGCGTACCTCCAGCCGCGCCAGTTCCTCCAGGTGCGCGTCGACGACCGCCGCGAAGCGCCGCAACACCCGCGCCCGCTCCCCCGGAGCCACCGCGCGCCACCGTACGAAGGCCGCGTCCGCGCGCGCGATGGCCGCGTCGACCTCCTCGGCCGACGTGGCAGCCACGCGTCCCACGACCTCCCCGGTGGCCGGGTCCACCACCTCGCTCACGTACCCACCCCTTCGCGACGTCGATCATGCAGTCGTGGTGCCTCCGCCGCAGGGGCGGGGTCAGAGGCGTTCGAAGCCACGGTGGAGTTCCCAGTCCGTCACGGCGGCGTCGAAGGCCGTCAACTCAACCCGCGCCTGGTTGGCGTAGTGGGCCGCCACCTCGTCCCCGAACGCCTCGGCGGCCAGCGTCGAGCCCTCCCAGAGGGCCAGGGCGTCGCGCAGCGTGCCGGGGACCCGCTCGGCGGCCGGGTCGTCGTACGCGTTGCCGGTGCACTCCTCACCCAGTTCCAGCTCCCGCTCGATGCCGTGCACCGCGCCCGCGACCAGCGCGGCGATGGCGAGGTACGGGTTCACGTCCGCGCCCGGCACCCGGTTCTCCACCCGCATGCCCTGCCCGTGCCCGACCAGCCGCAACGCGCAGGTGCGGTTGTCCGTGCCCCAGCGCAGCGCCGTGGGCGCGAACGACCCGGGCTGGTAGCGCTTGTACGAGTTGACGTTCGGCGCGAACAGGAGGCTGAACTCGCGCATGGTCGCCAGCAGCCCGGCCAGCACCCGCTGCCCGGTCGTCGACAGGTGCGCCGGCCCGTCGCCGAGCATCGCCGAGCGACCGTCGGCGTCGCGCAGCGAGAAGTGGATGTGGCAGGAGTTGCCCTCGCGCTCGTTCGGCTTGGCCATGAAGGTGATCGACATGCCCTCCTGGGCGGCGATCTCCTTCGCCCCGTTCTTGTAGATCACGTGGTGGTCGGCGCAGGCGACCGCCTCGTCGTAGCGGAAGGCGATCTCGTGCTGGCCGAGGTTGCACTCCCCCTTGGCGCTCTCCGGGGTGAGCCCCGCCCCGGCCATCTCCCGCCGGATGCGGCGCAGCAGCGGCTCGACCCGGGCGGTGCCGAGCAGGGAGTAGTCCACGTTGTACTGGTTCGCGGGCGTCAGGTCGCGGTAGCCGCGCCGCCAGGCGTCCTCGTACGAGTCGCGGAACAGCACGAACTCCAGCTCGGTGCCGGCGTACGCGGTCAGTCCGTGCGCGGCCAGCCGGTCGAGCTGCCGGCGCAGGATCTGCCGGGGCGAGGCGACGACCGGGGAGCCGTCCAGCCAGGCCAGGTCGGCCAGGAGCAGCGCGCTGCCCGGCTGCCAGGGCACCCGGCGCAACGTGTCGAGGTCCGGCACCATGGCGAAGTCGCCGTAGCCGCGTTCCCAGCTCGACATCGCGTACCCGTCGACGGTGTTCATGTCGACGTCGACGGCCAGCAGGTAGTTGCAGCCCTCACTGCCGTGGGCGGCCACCTCGTCGAGGAAGTAGGGCGCGTGGAACCGCTTGCCCTGCAACCGGCCCTGCATGTCGACCAGGGCCAGCACCACGGTATCGATCTCACCCTCTGCGACGGCGACCCGCAGCTGTTCCAACGTGAGCGGAGCTCTTCTCATCGGCGGGCCTCCATCACCAAGGTCTACTGGCTTACCGGATGCCCGTCAATGCCCCGCCCGGCGTCCCGGCAACCGCCCCGGCGCCGGGGTTGCCGGCCGCGCCCTGTCGAGCTGCCCCGTCCATGAGACCGCCGCGCACCGTGCCCGACGAGCCCGGGCCGAGCCGAGCGGGTCGACGCGAGCGGGGGCCAGCGCGGGGTGAGGGCCGGCGCGGGGTAGAGGCCGGCTCGGGGCGGGGACCAGCACGGGGTGAGGGCCGGCGCGGGGCGAGGAACGGCGCGGGGCCAGGAACGGCGCGGACCACGGGGTCGGCGCGAACCACGAGGCCGGCGTGAACCACGGGGCCGACGCGAACCACGAGGCCGACGCGAACCGGCCATGGCGGGGGCCGGACGCCCCGCCTCGTGGGGCAGCTCGACAGGTGGTCGGATGGGGCACCCCCGTGCCGGCCCGCCCGGCGCCCGCGTCGACCCACCGGGCCACCGGGCAACCGGGCAAATTGGTTGCCGTTTCGGCTGGTCCGACGCATGCTTGAGCCCGTGACCAGGCCCGATCGCGACGGGCCACCGCCGGGCGCTCGGACCGCCCGGCACGCGGCGGCGCGGGGCACGTCACCTCTCTCTCACCGTACGGCGCTGCGCCGTACCCGACGCCCGCCCCGCGCCGTCGCCGCACCGCGCTGCCGCGCCCCCTGCCCCACACCGCGCTGCACCGCCTCGCACCGCTGCACCGCCTCGCACGCGCCGCACCCGCACCGCGCCGGCTCAGGTGAGTAGCAGGCCCGCCACCCAGAGCCCGGCGACGAGCAGGCCGGCGAGGAACTCGACCAGCATGGACAGGCCGGCCGCCGCCACCGCCTGCTTCGTCGCCGGCCAGGCCAGCCGGGAGTCGCCCAGGCGCAGCCGCTCCGCCACCCACACCCCGCCGACGAAGCCGAGCACCAGCCCGACCACCGGGACCACGAAGAAGCCGACCAGTCCCAGCAGCCCCCCGGCGAGCAGCGAGGAGGTGGGCACGCCGGTACGTTTCAGGTTCCGCCCCGGCCAGGCGTACTTGACGACGGTGCCGCCGGCCACGACCACGGTCGCGGCGGCGAGCACCGCCCAGCGGCCGGGCCCGGCGCCACCGAAGACCGCCCAGATCAGCACCCCGCCCCAGCACAGCGGCAGCGCCGGCAGGCCGGGCACCACCACGCCGGCGAGCCCGGCGAGGATCGCGATCCCGGCGAGTACGCCGACCGCCGCCTCGCTGTCCGTAAGGCTCATGCCGTCGCTCCCCGCTCCTCGGCGCGCAGCCGCTCGGTGATCTCGCTCGCCGGGGCGGGTGGGCCGAAGAACCGTCCCTGCCCGGTGTCGCAGCGCAGCGCGCGCAGCCGCTCCGCCTGCACCCCGGTCTCCACCGCCTCGGCGGTCACCCACAGCTCCAGCGCGTGCGCCAGCCGGACCAGCGCGTCCACGATCCGCTCGTCGCGGTGGTCGGCCGTCGCGTCGGCGTCCTCGCCCCGGATGCCCTCGACGAACGGCCCCGCCAGCTTCAGGCAGTGGATCGGCAGCCGGCGCAGGTACGCCAGGTTGGAGTAGCCGGTGCCGAAGTCGTCGATGGCCATCCGCACGCCCAGGGTGGCCAGCCGGTGCAGCGACCGCAGCGGCTCCCCGGCGGTGCCCATCACCGCGCTCTCGGTCAGCTCCAGTTGCAGCAGGTCCGCCGGCAGCCCGGTGGACGTCAGCGCGTCGGCGACGGTGTCGACGATCCCCGGGTCGTCGGCCTGCCGGGCGGCCAGGTTGACGCTCACGACCAGCTGGGCCCGGGGGAACTCGCGCCGCCACGCCTCGGCGTCCCGGCAGGCCTGCCGCAGCACCCACTCGCCGAGCCGGACGATGAGGCCGGTCTCCTCGGCCAGCCCGATGAAGCGGTCCGGCCCGATCAGCCCCAGCTCGGGGTGCTGCCAGCGCACCAGCGCCTCCACCGCCAGCATCGAGCCCTCCAGCAGGGACACGATGGGCTGGTAGTGCACCACGAACTCGCCCCGGTCCAGCGCCGCCGGCAGCCCGGCGGCGAGGGCGGAGCGGGCGATGTCGCGGGCGCCGCGCTCCGGGTCGTAGACCGCCCACCGGCCGCGCCCCTCCGCCTTGGCCCAGTAGAGCGTGGTGTCGGCGGCCTTCATCAGCTCCGAGGCGCTCGTCCCGCCGACCGGGCACTCGACGATGCCGATGCTCGCCGACACCGCGAGCTGGTGCTCGCCGATGCGGACCGGGGCGGACACCGCCGCCAGGGCCACCTCGGCGACCCGCACCGCGTCGTCGATCCCGGCGCCGTCGTCGACCAGGATGACGAACTCGTCCCCGCCCATCCGGGCGACGAGGTGGCCCCGGCCGGCGACGCAGTCGGCCAGCCGCCGGGCGATCACCACGAGCAGCCGGTCGCCCAGGTCGTGGCCGAGGCTGTCGTTGACCGCCTTGAAGCCGTCCAGGTCGAGAAAGCAGACCCCGACACGCTGGGTCGCGTCGGCGACGTCGAAGACCCGGCCCAGGGTCTCGAAGAACAGGGTCCGGTTGGGCAGCCCGGTGAGCGGATCGTGCAGCGCCTGGAAGCGCAGCCGCTGCTGGAGCTCGTACCGCTCGGTGATGTCCTCGATCATCGCGACGGTGAACCGGGGCCGGCCGTCGTCGTGGCGGATCAACGAGACGGACAGGTCCGTCCAGACCACGCTGCCGTCCTTGCGGTAGTAGCGCTTCTCCACCCGGGCCCTGTCCTGCTTGCCCTCGATCAGCTCCTGGTAGAGCTCCCACATCCCGGCCGCGTCGTCGGGGTGGAACAGCGCGGCCACGTTGGTCTGCCGCAGCTCCTCGATGGAGTAGCCGAGCATGCCCGCGAACGCCTGGTTGACGTCGATGATCCGACCGTCGACACCGGCGATGCCGATCCCCGTGGCCGCGCCCACGAAGACCGCCCGGAACCGGGCCTCGCTGTCGCGCAGGGCCTGCTCCACGTCGTCGCGGGCCTGCCAGGCGGAGCGGGCGATCCGCTCCTGCTGGGCGAAGGTACGGTCGCGCAGGGCCCGGGCGAAGCCGGCGGCGAGCCCGCCCTGCAACGCTGCGACCCGTTCCGCCGTCTCGTCCCGGTGGGCCCGGCCCGGCAGCACCCGGGCGGCGAACCGGTCGCCGAGGGCCCGCACCGACCAGTCGAGCACCCGGGGCTCGGTCAGGTGCTCCTCGACCAGCGCGCGCCCCACCTCCTCGGCCGGCAGGGCCGAGAACGGCTCGGCCAGCAGGGCCTGGGCGAGCCGGACGGTGTGCAGGTGCAGCAGCCGTTCGGTCTCGGCCGCGCTGAGCGGCACGAAACCGAGCCGGCGCACCGCCCGGGCCCACTCGGCCGCGTACCGCTGGGCGCCCGACCGGCTGAGGTCGTCGCCGCCGGGCTCCGGGACGGCGGCCATCGGATCAGGCGGTGGGCTGGTCGTACCGGGCGACGCCGCCGAAGGCGCCGAACCGCTCCGGGTGCTCGTCCACGTCGGAGGGCGAGTCGGGGCGCCACAGCGGCATGTGCACCACGCCCGGCTCCAGCAGCGTCCAGTCGCCGAAGAAGCTCGTCACCTCGGCACGGGAGCGCAGCGTGATCTCGGTGTCGGTACGCGCGGAGAGGCGCTGCGCGTCGAGCATCTCCTGCGGCTGGTCCTCGAACGTGGAGTGCGAGATCACCAGGTGGCTGCCCGGCGCCGCGGCGGCCCGGAGGGTGGCCAGGACGTCGCCGGGGCGGTCGGCGTCTCCGATGAAGTGCACCACCCCGGCGAGCAGGATGCCCAGCGGCCGGTTGAAGTCGAGCAGCCCGAGGTCACGGGCCCCGGCCAGGATCCGCTCCGGCTCGCGCAGGTCGCCGTGGATCACCCCGGTCAGTTCGTCGCCGGCGAGCAGCTCACGGCTGTGCGCCACCGCGACCGGGTCGATGTCGACGTAGACCACCCGAGCCTTGGGGTTGGCCGCCTGGGCGACCTCGTGCACGTTGCCGACGGTGGGGATGCCGGAGCCGATGTCGAGGAACTGGTCGATACCGGCGTCGAGCAGCGTCCGTACGGCGCGACGCAGGAACTCCCGACCGGCGCGCATGGTCGCCGCCAGGTTCGGGGTCATGCTCGCGATCTGCTCGGCGAGCTGCCGGTCGATCTCGAAGTTGTGCGCCCCACCGAGGAAGTAGTCGTAGACCCGGGCCGCGCTCGGCCGGGACAGGTCGATCTCGGCGGGAAGTCCGTCCGGCATCTGCACTGCTGCACCTCATGGTCGTCGCCGCGGTGCGGGAGGGGACCGGTGCCGGGGTGCGTGGGGCACGCGGGGCACCGGCCGACCCGCGGGTCGTGTGGTGCTCACCACTCTAGGCCGCGAACTCCCGCCTCCGGGAGGTCCCATGACCCACTTCGTCGGCCCTTCCGGCCCTCGTCACGGTCCGTACGACGCACCGGACCGACCCGTCACGGTCGGGGCGCCCGACGCGCACGCGCGGGTCGGAACCCCCGTAGGTGCCCGGCAGCCCGGCCCACGTGGGTCAGGCCGCCTCGAGCAGCAGCGAGATGCCCTGCCCGACGCCGACGCACATGGTGGCCAGCGCCCGCCGGCCGCCCCGGCGGCGCAGCTCCAGCGCGGCCGTCAGCGCCAGCCGGGCTCCGCTCGCGCCGAGCGGGTGCCCGAGCGCGATCGCCCCGCCGTTCGGGTTGACGTGCTCGGCGTCGGTCGGCAGGCCCAGCTCGCGCAGCACCGCGACGGACTGCGCCGCGAACGCCTCGTTCAGCTCGATCACGTCGACCGCGTCGAGGCCCAGGCCGTGGCGGTCGAGCAGCTTGCGGGTGGCCGGCACCGGCCCGACGCCCATCACGCGCGGCGGTACGCCGGCCGCGGCGGCCCCGGCGACCCGGGCCAGCGGGGTCAGGTGGTAGCGGGCCACGGCCGCCTCCGAGGCGACCAGCAGCGCCACCGCGCCGTCGTTGACGCCCGAGGAGTTGCCGGCGGTCACCGTGCCGCCCTCGCGGAACGGGGTGGGCAGCGCGGCGAGCTTCTCCAGCGAGGTCTCCCGGGGGTGCTCGTCGACCTCGACGAGCTTCGTCTCGCGCCGACCCGCCGGCACGGTCACGCCGACGATCTCCTCGGCGAACCGGCCGTCGGCCTGTGCCTTCGCGGCCCGCTGCTGCGAGCGGTACGCGAACTCGTCCTGCTCGGCGCGGCTGACGCCGTACTCGGCGGCGACGTTCTCCGCCGTCTCCGGCATGGAGTCGATGCCCCAGTGCTCCTTCATCAGCGGGTTGACCAGCCGCCAGCCGATCGTGGTGTCGTAGACCTCGGCGGTGCGGGAGAACGGGGTGGTCGCCTTCGGCATCACGAACGGGGCGCGGCTCATGCTCTCCACCCCGCCGGCCACCACGAGGTCGGCCTCGCCGGCGACGACGGAACGGGCCGCCGTGGCGAGGGCGTCCAGGCCGGAGCCGCAGAGCCGGTTGACGGTGCTGCCGGGCACCTCCTCGGGCAGCCCGCCGAGCAGCGCCGCCATCCGTGCCACGTTGCGGTTGTCCTCGCCGGCCTGGTTGGCGCAGCCCAGGACCACGTCGTCCACCCGCGCCCAGTCCACCGACGGGTGCCGGCCGACCAGCTCGCGGATCACGTGCGCGGCCAGGTCGTCGGGGCGGACGCCGGCGAGGGCGCCGGCGTACCGGCCGATCGGGGTGCGGACACCGGCCACCAGGTATGCCACGGTCATCAGCGCGATCCTTCGGGGGGGGTGGGAAGGGCGGGGGCGGGGCGGTTCCGGGTCGCGGGGACGCCCGGCAGCCAGGATATCCGCGCGGGCGGCGGATAGGTTGGCGGCATGGCCCGGGCCCAGTTCAGCGCAGAGACCAGCGGCGGCGGCGCGTTCGTCCGCCAACCCAACCGGTTCACCGGTCGGGTCACCCCGGACTCCGACTCCCCGCCCGGAGGCGGGCCCGACGCGCGGGGCCGCTGGCCGCTGGAGGCGGGACGCTACCGGCTGATCTGGTGCCGGGCCTGCCCGTGGGCGCACCGGGCCCGGATCGTACGCGACCTGCTCGGCCTTCAGGACGCGATCTCCCTCGGCACCGTGGACCCGATCCGCGACGAGCGGGGCTGGCGGTTCGCCCTCGACCCGGACGGGTTCGACCCGGTGCTCGGCATCGGCTTCCTCTCCGAGGCCTACCTCGCCACCGACCCCGACTACACCGGGCGGGTCACCGTGCCGGCGCTGGTCGACACGCGCACCGGCCGGGTGGTCACCAACGACTATCCGCAGCTCACCCTGGACCTGTCCACGCAGTGGCGCGGCCTGCACGGGCCGGGGGCACCGGACCTCTACCCGCAGGCGCTGCGGCCGGAGCTGGACGCCCTGATGGCGGAGATCCACCGCGACGTCAACAACGGCGTCTACCGGTGCGGCTTCGCCACCTCCCAGGCGGCGTACGAGGAGGCGTTCACGGCCCTCTTCGCGCGGCTCGACGCGCTGTCGCAGCGGCTCGCGGGGCGCCGCTACCTGATGGGCGACGCCATCACCGAGGCCGACGTGCGGCTCTTCACCACCCTGGTCCGCTTCGACGTGGCGTACCACGGTCACTTCAAGTGCAACCGGCACAAGCTGACCGAGATGCCGGTGCTCTGGGCGTACGCGCGGGACCTGTTCCAGACGCCGGGCTTCGGCGAGACGGTCGACTTCGACCACATCAAGCGGCACTACTACGGCACCCACGCGGCGATCAACCCGACGGGGATCGTCCCGCTCGGCCCCGACACCTCCGGCTGGACCACGCCGCACGGGCGTGGCTGAGCCGCGCCGGGCCGGCCCGCGCACCGCACCGCCCCGGGCCGCCGCCGCGTCGGCCTCCGCCGCCTGCGTGGTCGGGGGCGCGGTCGCGGTGACCGTCGCCGTGGTCGCCGGTCCGGGGCCGGGCCTGACCGGGTACGTCAGCGAGGCGGGCGTCACCGACAGCGCGTACGCCCCGGCGTACCGGATCGGGGTCTTCGCCCTGGCGGCCGGGTTGTTGCTGCTCGCGGCGGCGCTGCCCCCGGTGCTGCGGGCGGCGGCCGGGCTGCTCGCGGCCGGGAGCGTCTTCGCGCTGGTCTCCGGGGCGGTGACGTGCAGCGCCGGCTGCCCGCTGCCGCCGTTCGAGCGGGCGACCACGGCGGACCTGGTGCACGGCGCGGCGAGCATCCTCGCCGTGGCCGCGGTGGTCCTCGCGATGCTGGCGGTCACGCTGACCCGGGCCGCGCCGTCGACGCTGCGCCGGCTGGCCGCGGTGGCCCTGGCGGCGGCCCTGCCGCTGGCGGCCGCGACCGCCGTGGCCCTGGTCTTCGTGGGGCGCGGCGGCCTGATCGCCGTCCTGGAGCGGCTGCTGCTGCTGGTGGCCGTCCTGTGGGGTGCGGCCACCGCGACCGCCGTCGCGCTCCGCCGGTAGGGGACCAGCCCCACCTTCGCGCCGGGGAGAGATCCGTCCCGGGGCCGCGCTGTAAGGAGCGTCACCGCACGGACTCCTTCCGCTGCATCGACAGCCGGCGTTAGCCTCGGCGGGCGATGACCAACGTCTGGCACCTGACCGTGCGCCTGTATGTCGACCTCCGACTGCAGGCCAGCGGCGTCTGTCCGGCGCAGCCGCTCTCCTGACGCTGCCCGTACCGACCCTCCAGACCTGGGACACACCCTCATGGCTTCCGCCCTGCGCAAGATCCCCTTCTCCGTGCAGATCCTGCTCGGTCTCGTCCTCGGCGTGGCGCTCGGCTTCCTCGCCCGCGCCAACGACCTGAGCTGGCTCGCCAGCACCCTCGACACCGTCGGCGGCCTCTTCGTCCAACTGCTCAAGCTGGCCGTGCCGCCGCTGGTCTTCACCGCCATCGTGGTCAGCGTGGTCAGCCTGCGCGGCGTGACCAACGCCGCCCGGCTGGCGCTCAAGACCCTGCTCTGGTTCGGCGTCACCGCGCTGATCGCGGTGGGCGTCGGCATCGGCCTCGGCGTGCTCACCGACCCGGGCCGGGGCGTCACCCTCGACACCGCCGGCGCCGCCGCGCCGGCGAAGACCGGCTCGTGGACCGACTTCCTCACCGGCATCGTGCCGACCAACCCGGTCGGCGCGTTCGTGGACGGCAACGTGCTCCAGATCGTCTTCCTGGCCCTCGTCGTCGGCGCGGCGGCCCTGCTGGTGGGCGAGCCCGCGGAGCCGTTCGTGGCGATCAACCGCGCGCTGCTGGAGATCGTCCAGAAGGCGCTGTGGTGGGTCATCCGGCTCGCCCCGATCGGCACGCTCGGCCTCATCGGCAACGCCGTCGCCTCGTACGGCTGGGACCTGGTGGCCCCGCTCGCCAAGTTCACCACCGCCGTCTACGTCGGCTGCGCGATCGTGCTCTTCGTGGTCTACCCGCTGCTGCTGGTGGGCGCCGGCCGACTCAACCCGCTGCGCTTCTTCGCGGGCGCCTGGCCCGCGATCGAGCTGGCCTTCGTCTCCCGCTCCTCGGTGGGCACGATGCCGGTGACCCAGCGCTCGGTCGAGCGCCTCGGCGTCCCCCGCGAGTACGCCTCGTTCGCGGTGCCGTTCGGCGCCACCACGAAGATGGACGGCTGCGCGGCGGTCTACCCGGCGCTGGCGGCGATCTTCGTCGCCCAGGTCTTCGGGGTGCAGCTCGGGATCACCGACTACCTGCTGATCGCCTTCGTATCGGTGGTCGGCTCGGCCGCCACCGCCGGCCTGACCGGCGCGATCGTGATGCTGACCCTGACCCTGAGCACGCTGGGCCTGCCGCTGGCCGGCGCCGGCCTGCTGCTGGCGATCGACCCGATCCTGGACATGATCCGCACCGCCACCAACGTCGCCGGTCAGGCGCTGGTCCCGACGATCGTCGCCGCCCGCGAGGGCACCCTGGACCGGGCCGCGTACGACTCGGCCGGCCGGCGCCCGCTGCTCGCCCCGACCGACGTCGACACCGGGCCGCGCCGGGCCGGGCAACCGGCCCCCGTACCTGCCTGAGCCACCCGCCGCGAACGAGCGACCCGACGACGCCGGGGGGCCCACCGCGGGCCCGCCCCGCCTCCGGAGAGGATGACCACATGAGTGTCCTGTTCACCCCGTTGACCCTGCGCACGGTGACCCTGCCCAACCGGATCGCCCTGGCGCCGATGTGCCAGTACACGGCCGGCCCGGACGGCCTGCCCACCGACTGGCACCTGGTGCACCTGGGCGCCCGCGCGGTCGGCGGTGCCGGCCTGGTGATGACCGAGGCCACCGCCGTACTGCCCGAGGGGCGGATCAGCCCGCAGGACACCGGGCTCTGGTCCGGGGCGCACGTCGACGCCTGGCGGCCGGTGACCGCGTTCGTCGCCGCGCACGGCGCGGTGCCGGTCGTGCAGCTCGCGCACGCCGGGTTCAAGGCGTCGACGTACCGGCCGTGGGCGCCCCGGCGGGGCGGGGTGCCCGACGCCGAGGGGGGTTGGACGCCGGTCGGCCCGGGGGCCGCGCCCTTCGTTCCGGACTACCGGGTGCCGACGGCGCTGGACCAGGCGGGGATCGCCGGCGTGGTCGAGGCGTTCGCGGCGGCGGCCGGTCGGGCGGTCGACGCGGGGTTCGCGGCCGTGGAGATCCACGCCGCGCACGGCTACCTGCTGCACGAGTTCCTCTCCCCGCTGACGAACCACCGCGACGACGGCTGGGGCGGGGATCGGGCCGGCCGGATGCGGCTGACCCTGGACGTGGCGCGGGCGGTCCGTGCGGCAGTCGGCGAGGACGTGCCCGTGCTGACCCGCATCTCGGCCACCGACTGGGAGCCGGCGGGCTGGACGCCCGCGGACAGCGTGGTGCTCGCCGGTGAGCTGGCCGCTGCCGGGGTGGACCTGGTCGACTGTTCCTCTGGCGGCGCCTCGGCCACCGCGAGCATTCCGGTCGGCCCGGGCTACCAGGTGCCGCTGGCCGCCCGGGTACGCCGGGAGGCGGGAATCGCCACCGGTGCGGTCGGCCTCATCGTCGAGCCGGGGCAGGCCGAGGAGATCGTCGCGTCCGGCGACGCCGACCTGGTCCTGCTCGGACGGGAGCTGCTGCGCGACCCGTACTGGCCGCACCGGGCGGCCGCCAAGCTCGGCGTCACCCCCGCCTGGCCCGCCCAGTACGCCCGCGCCTGACCCCACCCCACCCTCACCCCCTGCCCCGCCGCCCCCCACGTCGATCATGAGGTTGGCGGCGATGTCGATCTCCATCCGTGCCGCCAACCTCATGATCGACGTGGCCGGGGCGGGGTGGGCCGGGGGTGGGGTGGGTGGGCCGGGGGGGTGGGTGGGGTGGGTGGGTCAGCCGGCCAGGTGGGACCACTGGGGTTCCAGGTCGTGCCACGGCCCCTGGGCGGCGACCGTGCCGGAGCGCAGGACCACGACGTGGTCGGCCCGCACCAGGGCGGCCCGCTTCGACGTCGAACCCACCACGGTCACCCCGTGCTCGCGCAGCGCCTGCCACAGCGCCAGCTCCGTGGTGACGTCCAGCGCCGAGGAGACGTCGTCGGCCACCAGCAGCTCCGTACGCGGGGCGAGCGCCCGGGCCAGCGCGAGGCGCTGCAACTGACCGCCCGAGAGCCGGGTGCCCTTGTGCCCGATCAGCAGCCCGAGCCCGCCGCCGGCCGCCGCCAGGTCGTGGGCGAGCTGGGCGGTCGACACCGCCGCCGCGGCGTCCACCTGGTGGCCGAGGGTGATGTTGTCGGCCACCGTGCCGGATAGCACCCGGGGCAGCTGGCCGACGTAGCCCACCTGCTGGGGACGCAGGAACAGCTCCGGCTCGGTGACGGGGTCGCCGTTCCAGGTCAGCCGCCCGGTGTGCGGGGCGATGCCGGCCAGCGCCCGCAGCAGCGACGACTTGCCCGAACCGACCGGGCCCACGACCAGCACCAGCTGCCCGCGTTCCACCGTCAGGTCGACGTCGCGTACGGCCACCGTCCCGTCGGTGTGCCGGACGCCGAAGCCGGTCAACTCCAGCCGATGCAACGGGTGCCGGGGCGGCACCACGGGAGCCGGGGCCGTCCCCGCGCCGAGGTCCACCCCCGGCACCGACGCCGAGTATGCCTCCACACCGGTCATCGCCACCGTCCGCCGGGTCCACACCCGCGCCGACGGGATCTGCGAGATCAGCGAGGCCGTCGTCCAGGCGAACCAGCGGGCGGCGGCCAGGGTGGCGACCGCGACCAGGGTGGCGCCGGCCGAGAGGTGCCCGGCCAGGAAGAGCGCCCACGCGCCGATCGGCAGCAGGCCGCTGACCAGCGACGGGGTCGACCGGGACCAGACCTGCACGGAGATCTCCCGGCGTTGCCGGTCGCTGCGCACCACGTCGAGGTCGGCCAGGTGGGCCAGCACCGGGCGGGTGGCGCCGGCGAGTTTGACCGTACGGGCGGCCGACAGCGAGGAGACCAGCGCGGTGGCGAACGCGGCCCGCGCCGCGACGGTGGCCCGCGCGCAACGTTCCAGGTGGGGGCCGAACAGCGTCGCGGCCAGCCCGGAGACCAGCATCGTGCCCGCGAAGAAGAGCCCCGGCACCACGCTGCCGGTGACGGCGGTCATCGTGACCAGGAGCAGCAGCGAGAGCCCCTGGTCCATCAGGTTGTCGGCGAGCTGCACCACCCGCTCGGTGTCGCCGCCCTGGGCCACCACCTCCGCCGGCGTGTGCCGGCTGACCCGGCGGGGTCCGGTCTGGCCGTGCACCAGGCGCAGGCTGATCCGCAGCATCTGCCGGACCCACCACTGCGGGAAGCGCAGGCCGTTGAGGTACGGCACCGGCAGGGTCACCAGCAGGCCGACGACGATCCCCAGCGCGGGCTTCCACGGGTCACCGGTGCCGTCGACCACGTCCGCCCAGAGCCACGGCAGCACCGGCCCCTCCAGCCCGAGGAGCACGAGCAGCAGGAACAACGCCAGCGAGGCCAGCCCGTACCGCGCGTCGTTGAGGCACAGCCGCAGGATCTCCCGCAGCTCGCGCAGCCCGCGCGGGGAGGTCGACACCGGGTCCCCGGAGGCCGCGGACCCGCCCCCGTCCGCCCGGCCGTCGACCGACCCGGCGGACTCCGCCGGGATCGCGGGGGCCGGCCCGACCGGCGGCACTACCGAGGACGTGGCCGGCGGTCCAGCCGAGGACGTGGCCGGCGGCACGACCGACGCCCCGACCGGCGGCACTACCGAGGACGTGGCCGACGAGACGGCCGGCGGCCCGGGAAGGGGTGCCTCCGGTGGGAGTGCCTCGTCGCGGCCGGTGCTCGGCCACGGCTCCGACGGGCCGGTCAGCAGGTCGACCCCGCCGGAGCGGCCACCCGGCGCCGCGTGGGCGTACGCGGTGGCGTGGCTGGTGGCGAGCAGCTCGGCGAAGCGTTCCGAGGAGTCCAGCGGCCCGGCCTCGACGACCGCTCCGTCGGCCATCACCACCACCTCGTCGCAGCGGCGTACGGAGGAGAGGCGGTGGGCGATGACGATGCCGATCCGGTCACGCAGCAACCGCTCGGTGGCCTGCTGCACCCGCGCCTCGGTGACCGGGTCGAGGCGGGCGGTGGCCTCGTCGAGGATCACCACGTGCGGGTCGCGCACCAGGATCCGGGCGAAGGCGACCAGCTGCTCCTGCCCGGCCGAGAGCACGTGCCCGCCGTCGCCCAACCGGGTCTGCAACCCGGCGGGCAGCTCGGCGATCCAGCCGTCGAGGCCCAGCTCGCACAGCGCCCGGGCGGCGGCGTCGAGCAGCTCCGGATCGAACAGCGCGACGTTCTCGGCCAGGGTCCCGGCGAGGATCTCGGTGCGCTGGGGCACCACGGCGATCCACCGGCGCAGCGCCTCGACGTCGAGGCCGCACACGTCGTCGCCGGCCAGGAAGACCGTGCCCGACGGCACGTCTACGGCCCGGGTGAGCACCTTCGCCAGGGTGGACTTGCCGGAGCCGGTCCGGCCGACCAGCGCGTACGAGCGGCCCCGGGTGAAGGTCAGGTCGACGTCGCGCAGCGCGGGGCCGCGCCCGTCGTCGGCGCCCCCGTAGCGGAAGGTGAGGCCCCGCACCACCAGGTCGCCCTCGACCGGGACGCCCCCGCCCACGGGCTCCTGCCGGGAGCCCGCCAGCAGCTGCACCCGCCCCCAGGCGCCGAGTGCGTACTGGAGTTCGGGCACCATCCGGCTGACGTGCTCGACGGTCATGCCGAAGCCGATGGCCAGCAGCCAGATCGCGGTGAGCCGGGCGCCGTCGACCCGGCCGGTGACCAGCGCCCACGCGCCGCCGAGCACCACGGCCGCGACCCCGGCCCGGATCACGCCGGCGGCCACGGTGGTGACCTGGGCCGACATCCGCCACACGCGCACCCCGCGACTGAGCACCTCGGCGGCCCGCCGGGCGTAGAGGCGCAGCACGTACGGCCGGGCCAGGCTGGTGCGTACGTCGTCCTGGCCGTGGATCGCCTCCTCCATCACCGCGGCGAGGTCGGACCAGGCCTCCTCCTCGGCCATCCGGGCGGGACCGATCCGCGCCGTGGGCTTGCGCAGGCCGAGGGCCAGCAGCACGGTCAGCACCAGCATCCCGACGCCGGCCGGCCACCACACCGCGAGGGCGACGACGGTCGACAGCACGCCCGCGGCGAGGCCCTGCGCGATCCGTACGCCCTGGTTGCGCACCGCGGCGGCGACCTGGTAGACGTCGCCGTCGATGCGGTCGAGCAGTTCGCCGACCGGGGTGGTCTCCAGGGTCGGCAGGTCCTGCCCGAGCGCGACCCGACACAGCCGGCGGCGCACGTCGGCGGACCAGTCGGCGGTCAGCCCGGCCATCAGCAGGCTCACCGCGAGGTCGGTGAGGACGGCCGCGACCAGCGCGACGGCGAGCAGCGCGAAGAACCCGGCGGCGCGGTGCACCAGGACGGGGCCCGCCAGCGCGGCGGCGGCGGCCTGACCGCCGGCGCCGAGCACGATCAGGCAGGTCACGATCGCCATTCGGCGGGGCGAGGTGGCCCACATGTCCCGGAGCAGACGCATGACGGAGTCCCTTCGGGCAGATCGGGCGGAGCATCCAGCCTGCTCGGTGAAGCCGGCCGGCTCAACGCATTTACCGGCCGTTCACCTGCCCGGACACCGGTGCCGAGGGCGTGCGCCGGACGGAGGGTCGGGGGTGTGCCGGTCGCGACGTCGGGGCCCGACCCGCGGGCGGACGCCGTACGCGCCCGCGCCCGCAGCGCGTCCGGGTCGCTGCCGTCGCCGGTGGCTCAGAAGAGCACGGTGGCGAGCGTGCCGACCGGGCGGAAACCGCAGCGCTCGTAGACCCGGCGCGCCGGGAGGTTGAAGTCGTTGACGTAGAGGCTGACGGTCGGGGCGACCCGCAGCAGCGCGTCGCGCACCACCGCCGCCATGGCCGCCGACGCGATGCCCCGGCCCCGCCACTCGGGGGCCACCCAGACGCCCTGCACCTGGGCGGTCCGGCGGGTCACCACCGCCAGCTCGGCCTTGAACACCACCTGACCGTCGATGAACCGGGCGTACGCCCGGCCCGTCCGGACCAGGTCGGTGACCCGCCGCCGGTAGCCGCGCCCGCCGTCGTCGGCGAGCGGCGACACGCCGACCTCCTCGGTGTACATCGCCACCGCCGCCGGGAAGAGCCGGTCGATCTCGCCGGCGCGCACCAGTCGCACCTGCGGGTCCGCCCGCAGCGCGGGCAGCGACTCGGTCGCCAGCAACGGCTGGTTGGGGCGTACGTCCCGGGCCGGCCCCCAGACGGCGGAGAGCCGGTCCCAGAGGCCGAGCACCGCGTCGGCCCGGCCCACGATCGACGAGCAGAGCCGCTCCTCGCCGGCCAGCAGGTCGGCGTAGGCGGCGACGGCCGGCTCGGTGGCGAGCACGGGGGTGAGGTTGCCGCCCAGCCAGCAGATCGACTCCAGGTTGCGGCGGCTGCCGTAGCCCAGCACGCGTCCCTCGGCGCGCCACCAGGCCAGGCCACGCGCGGTGACCCGCTCGGCGACCTGCGCGCCCGCGAACGGGTCGAGGTCGAGCAGCCGCTCGACCGCGCGGCGCTCCGACTCCCCCAGTTGCCGTACCGGCACCGTCAGCACGGATACCAGCCTGCCAGATCCGCCCGGTGCCGCGCGGGCCGTGTGACGAGTGGGACCACGGCGCCGGCACCGGACGGGCCGACTGCGGGACGGTTCAGTGCACGCTGACGGTGGCGCCGGGGAGCAGGCCGCGCAGCTCCTCGGGCAGCTCGGCGCCCATCTCGTCGGCGATGCGCAGCGCCTCCTCGATCAGGGTCTCCACGATCTGCGCCTCGGGCACGGTCTTGACCACCTTGCCCTTGACGAAGATCTGGCCCTTGCCGTTGCCGGAGGCCACCCCGAGGTCGGCCTCGCGGGCCTCGCCCGGGCCGTTCACCACGCAGCCCATCACGGCGACCCGCAGCGGCACCGGCAGCCCCTCCAGGCCGGCGGTGACCTCCTCGGCGAGCTTGTAGACGTCGACCTGGGCCCGGCCGCAGGACGGGCAGGAGACGATCTCCAGGCCCCGCTCGCGCAGCCCGAGCGACTCCAGGATCTGGTTGCCGACCTTGATCTCCTCCACCGGCGGGGCCGACAGGGAGACCCGGATCGTGTCGCCGATCCCCTCGGCCAGCAGCGCGCCGAAGGCGACCGCCGACTTGATGGTGCCCTGGAAGGCCGGACCGGCCTCGGTGACGCCCAGGTGCAGCGGGTAGTCGCACTTCTCGGCCAGCAGGCGGTACGCCCGGATCATGACCACCGGGTCGTTGTGCTTGACCGAGATCTTGATGTCGCGGAAGCCGTGCTCCTCGAACAGCGAGCACTCCCACAGCGCCGACTCGACCAACGCCTCGGCGGTGGCCTTGCCGTACTTGGCGAGCAGCCGCTTGTCCAGCGAACCGGCGTTGACGCCGATCCGGATCGGTACGCCCGCGTCGCCGGCCGCCTTGGCGATCTCCTTGACCTTGTCGTCGAACTGACGGATGTTGCCCGGGTTGACCCGGACCGCCGCGCAGCCGGCGTCGATCGCGGCGAAGACGTACTTCGGCTGGAAGTGGATGTCGGCGATCACCGGGATCTGCGACTTCCGCGCGATCGCGGGCAGCGCCTCCACGTCGTCCTGGCTGGGCACGGCGACCCGGACGATCTGGCAGCCGGACGCGGTCAGCTCGGCGATCTGCTGGAGCGTGGCGTTGACGTCGGAGGTGAGGGTGGTGGTCATCGACTGCACCGACACCGGCGCGCCCCCGCCGACCGGGACCGGACCGACCATGATCTGGCGGCTGACCCGGCGCGGGGCGAGCGGCGGGGGCGGTACGGCGGGGATACCGAGACTGACAGCGGTCACTTCAGGCACTCACCTTGAGAAGAGCGTGATCGGGTTGACGACGTCCGCGGTGATGGTCAGCAGCGTGAACACGCCACCGATCAGGATCACCGCGTACGTGAGGGGCATGAGCTTGAGGTAGTCGACGCGTCCGGGGTCGGCGCGGCCGATGCGGGCGTAGAGCCAGGAGCGGGCCCGCTCGAACCAGGCGATGGCGATGTGCCCGCCGTCGAGGGGCAGCAGCGGCAGCAGGTTGAACACGCCGATGAAGAAGTTCAGCGAGACGAAGAGCATGAAGAACAGCAGCCAGGCGTCGTTCTCGACGGCCTCGCCGCCGAGCCGGCTGGCGCCGACCACGCTGATCGGGGTGTCGATGTCCCGCTCCTCGCCGGTGATCGCCGCCCACAGGGCGGGGACCTTCTGCGGGATGCGCTTCATCGCCTCGTACGTGTTGACCGCCATGTCGCCGGTGAAGTCGGCGGTCGCACCGACCGCGCCGACCGGCCCGTACGTCACCCGGGTCGGGGTGCTGGGCACGAGGCCGACGCCGAGCGCGGCGACCGGGGCGACCTGGCCCTTCGGGTCGTCGAGCGGGGGCCGCTGGGTCTGCGCGAGCACCGTGCTGGTCGTGGCCGGCTGCCCGTCACGCACGTACGCGATCTGCGCCGTGTCGCCCGGCTTGAGGCTGCGCAGCGTGGTGAGCAGTTGCCCGTAGTCGTCGATCGTCGTGCCGTTGATGGCGGTGATCCGGTCGCCGTCGCGCAGTTGCGCCTGGGCGGCGGGGCTGGCCGGGTCGGCGGCGGTGCACTCGCGCAGGGCGTTCTCCGGGACCACGCACTTCGACAGCTGGATGACCGCCGGCTCCTTGCGGATCTCCGCCTCGGTGCTCGGGAACTGCGGGTTGGGCAGGCCGGCGCTGATCGCGATGATCCAGAGGGCGATCACGGCGAGGGCGAAGTGGGTGATCGAGCCCGCGGACATCACGATCGTCCGCTTCCAGACCGGGAACCGCCACATCGCGCGCGGCTCGTCGGCCGGGTCGACGTCGTCGTCCTGGGGGGTCATTCCGACGATCTTGCAGAAGCCGCCGAGCGGGATGCCCTTGACGCCGTACTCGGTCTCACCCCGCTTGAAGGACCAGAGCGTGGGGCCGAATCCGACGAAGTACTTGGTGACCTTCATCCCGAACGCCTTGGCGGTGAGCAGGTGCCCCGCCTCGTGCAGGCTCACCGAGACGAGGATCGCGAGGGCGAAGAGCACCACCCCGAGCAGGTACGCCATCAAGCTCCTTCCACCGAACCCGCGATGATGATCTCCTGCGCGTGCGCGCGCGCCCACGACTCCGCCGCGAGCACGTCCTCGACGGTACCTGGTTCGTCGAAGTCGGGAGCGTCCTCCAGCACCCGCCGGAGGGTGTCGACGATGCCGAGGAAGGGCAGCCGGCCGGCCACGAACGCCGCGACGCACTCCTCGTTCGCCGCGTTGTAGATCGCCGGCCGGCAGCGGCCGGCCTCGCCGGCGGCCTTGGCCAGCGCCACCGCCGGGAACGCCTCGTCGTCCAGCGGCGCGAACTCCCAGGTGTGGGCCTTCGTCCAGTCGACGGCGGCTGCGGCGTCGGGCACCCGGTCCGGCCAGCCGAGGCCCAGCGCGATCGGCAGCCGCATGTCGGGCGGGCTGGCCTGGGCGAGGGTGGACCCGTCGGTGAACTCGACCATCGAGTGGATCACCGACTGCGGGTGCACCATCACGGCGATGTCGGCGTACGGCACGTCGAACAGCTCGTGCGCCTCGATCACCTCCAGCGCCTTGTTGACCATCGTGGCGGAGTTGATCGTGACGACCGGTCCCATGTTCCAGGTCGGGTGGGCCAGCGCCTGCTCGGGCGTGACCCGCGTCAACTCGTCGCGCCGCCTGCCCCGGAACGGCCCGCCGCTGGCGGTGACGACCAGCCGCCGCACCTCGCCCCGGGCGCCGCCGCGCAGGCACTGGGCCAGCGCCGAGTGCTCCGAGTCGACGGGGACGAGCTGCTCCGGCCGCGTCACGGCGGCCTTCACCAGCGAGCCGCCGGCGACGAGGGACTCCTTGTTGGCGAGCGCGAGCGTACGCCCGGCGCGCAGCGCGGCCAGCGTCGGCGCGAGCCCGAGCGAGCCGACCACGCCGTTGAGCACCACGTCGCAGGGCCACTGCGCCAGCTCGGTCATCGCGTCCGGGCCGGCCACGATCTTGGGCAGCTTGAAGTCGCCGGTGGCCCAGCCGCGCCGGCTCGCCTCGGCGTAGAAGGCGAGCTGGAGGTCCTGCGCGGCGGACGCCTTCGCCACGCCGACCGCCTCGACGCGCAGTTCGAGGGCCTGGGCGGCGAGCAGCTCGACGTTGCCGCCGCCGGCACCGAGCGCCACCACCCGGAAGCGGTCCGGGTTGCGCCGCGCGATATCGATGGCCTGTGTGCCGATCGAACCGGTGGAGCCGAGCAGGACGAGTTCCCGGGGCGAAGTCACCGGGCCATTCTTCCCCACCGTCGCTGTGCCCCCGCTGGGAGCCTCAACCCTCGGCGTCGGCCTGCCCCGCCGCGCTCTCCTCGCCGTCCTCCGGCGCTTCCTCGTCTCCCTCGAGTGCCTCCTCGTCGAGGAGGTCGGCCGGGTCGACGGCGAACGCGAACGGCTCGATCATGGTGAAGGTGCTGCCGGCCGCCGCCGCGCTCAGCGGCGTGTACTCCCCCTCGGTCAGCTTGAACAGGGCCATGGTCGGCACCCGGTTTCGCAGATCGACCCGGAGGAAGAACGGCACGCCAGCGGCGGCGTACTCCCGCGGCCGGTCGATGACGTCCTTGCGACGGTTACCCGGTGACACGATCTCGCCCAGCAGAACGGCCTGACCGATGTCGACGGCCGGTCGGCCACCGCCCGAGGACCGGAGCACGGCGACGTCGGGAATGAAGAGGTCCCTGCCCGAGACCACGTTGATCTCGGGGTAGACCCACAGGCCCGCCCTGCGGGCGGCACGGTGCAGCAGATAGGGCAACTCACGTTCCACCGACTGGTGGTCGATTCCGGCGTGCGGGGTCACGATCACGCTTCCGCTCAGGACCTCAACCTTGGGGCCGTTGGTCTCCGGCAACAGGTCGAGGGCGAGCTGGGCGGTCCACGGCTCGTCGCGCCACCGCAGCACGTCGAACGACGGCTCGGTGGGCTGCGGCGCCGGCTCGGGCGCGAAAGCTGCCTGGGCCATCCGGGCTCACCCCCTCAGCGGACATTCTGCTCAGGTCAGCCTAGCCGCCGCAGCCCCCGCCGCACGGGATCGCACACCGGGTCCGCCGCCGGCTGACCCCCGGCCCGGCGCACGCAGCTTTCTTTCAATACATCGATCGTCATGGTTGAATTTCGGCATGCGAAGAGGTCTCGTCTGGCTGGCGGCCCTGCTGGTCGCCGCTCCCCTGCTCGTCAGCCCGGGCGTGGCCCAGGCCGCCACCACCACACCCTCGCTGGTCATCGCCAGCGACTTCCCCGACCCCGACGTCGTCAAGTTCGGCAGCACCTACTACGCGTACTCGACGAACAACGGCCACGGCAACGTCCCCGTCGCCACGGCCAGCTCGCTGACCGGGGCGTGGACCAGGCGACCAGACGCGATGCCGACCCTCGGCGCCTGGGCCAACGGGGGCCTCACCTGGGCACCCGACGTGTCGCAGCGGGCCGACGGGCGCTACCTGCTCTACTACACCGCCCGCAGCCGGGCCACCGGCCGGCAGTGCCTCGGCGCCGCGCTGGCCGCCTCCCCGCTCGGGCCGTTCACCTCCGTCGGCACCGGGCCGCTGGTCTGCAACGCCGGCGAGGGCGGCGACATCGACGCGGCGAGCTTCACGGACAGCACCGGCCTGCGCTACCTGCTCTACAAGGACGACGGCAACGCCATCGGCCAGCCGACGAGCCTCTGGCTGCAACGGGTCGCCGCCGACGGCGTGACCCTCCAGGGCGCCCGCGTCGAGCTGCTGCGCAGCGGTCGCGCCGAGGAGGGCGGCATCATCGAGGCGCCGGTGCTGACCAAGGTCGGCGCGCAGTACGTGCTGTTCTACTCGCTCGGCGGTTACGGCGGCGACGGCTACCAGACCAGCTACGCCACGTCGACCTCGCTGACCGGCCCGTACACCAAGGCGTACCGCTCGCTGATGACCACGGCGTCGCTGGACTCCGCCGTGCGGGGGCCGGGCGGCGCGGACGTGGTCCGCGAGGCCGGCGGCGACCACATCGTGTTCCACGGCTGGATCAACAACTACTCCGCGCGCGGCATGTACGTCGCGGCGCTGGGCTGGGCCGGCGGCAACCCCGTGGTGCGGGGCAGCCGGGTGCGGTACGAGGCCGAACGCGGCACGCTCAGCAACTGCGCGGTACGCGCCGCGCCCAACACGTCGCAGGGCCAGGTGGTGGCGTACATCGACTACGCGGACAGCTGGGTCGAGGTGACCGTCTTCGCGCCCCGGGCCGGCGGGTACCGCGCGCACGTCGCCTACGCGGCCGGCTACGGCGACGCCCAGCACACGCTGACGGTCAACGGCGCTAACCCGAAGGTCGTCACCTACTCCAACACGGGCTGGGACGTCTGGCGGCAGGTGGGGGTGGACGTCACGCTGAACGCGGGCTTCAACACGCTCCGGTTCACCCACCTGAGCCGCTGGGCGGAACTCGACTTCGTCGAGGTCGCGTAGCTGTACTGCCGCGCTTCGCCGGAGGCGCGTGGAGATCTTGACGGGAAGGTGCCCCGGTTCCCGCAAGATCTCGACGCGGAGCAGGCGGGCTGGGCGTCGAACGGCTCAGTCCCCGGCAGCGGTCAGCACGAAGGTCTCCAGGGACTCGCCGCCGTACCAGTCCGTGCGGCGGCCCACGTGGGTCATGCCGAGCCGGCGGGCCACCGCCATCGACGCGGTGTTGCCCGGCGCCACCACCGCGTAGACCTCGCGGGTACCGGCGGCCAACTCGCGCGCCACCGCCGCCCGGGCGGCCTCGGTGGCGTACCCGTGGCCCCACGAGTCGGGGTGCAGGTGCCAGCCCACCTCGATGTCCTCGGTCGGCACGTTCTCGTCCCGCCCGGGCAGCGGCTTGAGCAGCACCGTGCCGACCACCACGCCGGTGTCGCGCACCTCGATCGCCCACGTGCCGTACCGGTCGCCGTGCCCCGCGTGCCGCTCACGCCACGCCGCCAGCCGGTCGGCGGCCTGCGCCGGCGCGGTCAGCGGCAGGCCGGGCGCGCCCAGCCAGCGGGTGACCTCGGGGCGGGAGTAGATGTCGAAGATCCGGTTCAGGTCGGCCGGGTCGGCGGTCCAGTTCCGGACGACCAGGCGTTGCGTGGCGAAGATCCCCATTCCGGCGATCCTAGTGAGCGGTGCCGCCCCCGGGGACGACGAGCGCTCCCACTCAGACGCAACGGGGACCGTCCACGGGCCCGGCTGCCGGGAGCGACGTGCCGTACGGCACCCACGCGGGCGGCGATCTCGTGCGTGACGCGGGGCGTCACGGGGAAAGAAGCCGCGATGAGCGACGGATGGCGACGGGCGAAACGCGTGACCAGTGCGGCGTTCCGCCCGCTGCGGGGGCGGGACCTGTCCCTGCACGCCGCCGCCATCACCTTCTACGGGGCGATCGCCGTGGTGCCGGTGGCCCTGCTGGCGATCTGGCTGACGTCGCTGCTGGCGGGAGGCGAGCGGGTGCGCCGGCTCACCTCGTACGCCGTGGAGACGCTGCCGGACGCGATCGGCGCGCCCCACGCGGTGCAGGCGCTGGTCGGGGCGGGGGTGGGGTTGACCCCGCTGCTGGCCCTGGCGTCGCTGCTGCCGGCGTCGCTCTACGGCGAGGGACTGCGCCGCGCCTTCGTCTCAGTCGCCGTGCCGCGCAGCGAGGAGTCGCTGGTCGGCTGGCGGGGCCGGCTGCTGCTGCTACCCCTGCTGGCGCCGGCCCCGGCCCTGCTGCTGTCGATCCTGCTCGCGCTGCCCACCACCACCGGGCTGGTACGGCAGGGCGGCTGGACCGGCGCGCTGGGGGTGGTGCTGTCGTTCCTGGCGGTCTGGCTGGTGCTCACCCCGGTGCTGCTCTGGGTGTTCCGGGTGGTCGGCCCCGCGTCGCCGGACTGGCTCTCCGCACTGGGCGTCGGGTCGTTCACCGCGGCCAACCTGTCGGGCTTCCTGCACGGCTTCGTGCTCTTCGCCTCGCTCCCGATCGACCTGGGGGTGCCGTTCGGGGGCTTCGACGAGATCGGCGCGGGGGTGGCGGTCCTGCTCTGGCTCTACCTCTTCCACGTGATCGTGCTGGCGGGCTACTCCGCCACCCTCGCCCTGTCCCGGTGGCGCAGCACCCGATCCGGAGCCGCCGGCCCGGGCTCGTCGTCGGACTCCTTGATGCCGAAGCGGCGGTAGACGCGGGCCAGCGGGCCGGGGGCCCACCAGTTCCAGCGGCCCAGCAGCCGCATCGTGGCCGGGACCAGCAGCGCCCGGACCAGCGTCGCGTCCACCACGATCGCCACGATCATGCCGATCCCGATGAGCTTGATGTACGCCATCTCGCCCGTGGCGAAGCCCGCCACCACGATGATCAGCAGCAGCGCCGCCGCCGTGATGATCCGGCCAGTGCGCTGGAGCGCGGTGGCCACCGACGCGGTGTTGTCGCCGGTGCGGTCCCACTCCTCGCGCACCCGGGAGAGCAGGAACACCTCGTAGTCGGTCGCCAGCCCGAAGAGCACGGCGAGCATGAGGATCGGGTTGCTCGGTTCGATGAACCCGGTCGGGGTGAAGCCGAGCAGGTCGGCGAAGTGCCCGTCCTGGAAGATCCAGACCACGACGCCGAACGACGCGCCGATCGACACCAGGTTCATCAGCACCGCCTTGACCGGCAGCACCACCGAGCCGAAGGCGAGGAAGAGCAGGACCAGGATCGCGGCGGCCATCAGCAGGGCCATCCAGGGCAGCCGGTCGGCGAGGCCGTCGATCAGGTCGAGGTCGACGCCGGGCCGGCCGCCGACCAGCACCTCGGCGCCGCCCGGCGCGGGCAGGGCGCGCAGCGCCCGGACCACGTCGTGCGCGGCGTCACCGGTCGGCTCGCCCGGGTAGGTCACCGTCAGCAGCGTCGACGTGCCCCGGTTGGCCGCCACCTGCACCCCGGTCACGCCCGGCACCGCGGCCACCCGGTCGGCGAAGGGCTGCACCTGCTCCGGGGACACCCCGGAGACCAGCACGTCGATCGGCGCGATCGTGCCGCCGGGGAACTCCGCGGCGATCCGCTCGGAGACCACCCGCGGCTCGGCGCTCGCGGGCAGCACCCGGTCGTCGAACCCGCCGAACTCCATCCGCAGGATCGGCGTGGCCAGCAGCAGGAGCAGCACGGAAACCCCGACCAGGTAGCGCACCGGGCGGCGCATCACGCTGTGCGCGATCCGGGCCCAGGCACCGCCCGTCTCCCCCGCCGCCGGCCGCCCACCGCGCGCCCCGCGCCGCCACGGCAGCGGTACGCGCAGCGCGTCGATCCGGTGGCCGAGCACCGCGAGCAGGGCCGGCAGCACGGTCAGCGCGGCCAGCATGGCGACCAGCACGGCGGCCATCCCGCCGAGCGCCATCGAGCGCAGGAACGCCTGCGGGAAGATCAGCAGGCTGGCCATGGCGGTCGCGATGGTGAGCCCGGAGACCAGCACCGTCCGCCCGGCCGTGGCCATCGTCCGCCGGATCGCGGCCGGGGTGTCCCGGCCGGCGGCCAACTCCTCGCGGAACCGGCTCACCACGAACAGGGCGTAGTCGACCGCCATGCCCAGGCCGATCAGGGTGATGACGTTGATCGCGAACACCGACACGTCGGTGACCATGTTGACCAGCCGGACGGCGACGAACGCGCCGAGGATGGCGAGCCCGCCGATCAGCAGGGGCGTGGAGGCGGCCACCAGTCCGCCGAAGATCAGCACGAGCAGCACCAGCAGCACCGGCATGGAGAGCAGTTCGGCGCGGGTGATGTCCTCGGTGGTCTGCGCGTTCGACTCCTGAAGGGCCGCCGTGGCGCCGCCGACCTCGGTCCGTACGCCGGGCGCCGCCAGGGCGGGCCGCAGTTCCTCGTACGCGGCGGCCTTGTCGTCCTTGTCGGCGGCCCGGAGCTGGATCAGCGCGTAGGTGGCCCGGCGGTCGGTGGAGAGCAGCGCGGGGGCCTGGGTGTCGTACCAGGTGGTGACGCTCGTGATCTCCGATCGCTGGCGCAGCCCGGCGACGGTGGCCGCGACCGGGTCCCGGAAGGCGGGCTCGTCGACGGTCGGCCCGTCGCTGGACCAGAGCACGACGAGGTCGGCACCCTGCGGCCCGAGCTCGCGGGTGATCCGCTCGGCGGCCCGGCTGGACTCGCTCGCCGGGTCGTCGAAGCCGCCGCCGGTGAGCTGCCCGAAGACCCCGACCCCCCAGGTGGAGCCGACCGCGACGAGCACCAGGGCGGCGGCCAGCACCGACCAGCGCAGCCGCACGACCATCTGTCCCCACCAGGCGAACATTCGCCTCCCCCTCCGACGACGGCTAGGCTGTGACCATCGCTCATTTGAGTGAACGCCGTTAACTATGGCAACGGCGGTCGATTCGGTCAAGGGAGTCAGCCGGATGGACGCACCGAGCCGACGGGAACGCCTACGCTCGGCGACGGTCGCCGAGATCAAGGACGGGGCTCGACGGCTGTTGGTGACGGGCGGGGTCGACGCCGTCTCGCTGCGGGCCATCGCCCGCGACATGGGCATGACCGCGCCGGCCATCTACCGCTACTTCCCCAGCCTGGAGGCCCTCGTCGCGGCGCTGGCCGGCGACCTCTACGACGAGCTGCGGCTGCTGCTGGAGGCGACCCGGGACGACGCCGGGCCCGACCCGGTCGACCAGCTGCTCACCATGTCCCGGACGTTCCGCGCCTGGTCGGTGGCACACCCGGCCGAGTTCGGGCTGATCTTCGGTGCCCCGACCCCCGGCCGCAACGCGCTCGACGGCGGCGTCGACCAGGGCCACCCCGGTTCCCGCTTCGGCGCGGTCTTCATCCAACCGATCCTCGACCTCTGGCACCGCTCCCCGTTCCGCACCCCGCCGCCCGAACTGCTCCGCCAGCGCCTGGGCGGGCGGCGATTGGAGCCGCTGCGGATCAGCCACGGCGAGGTGCCGGTCGAGGTCGCGTACGCCTTCCTCTCCGGCTGGACCCGGCTCTACGGCCTGGTCGCCATGGAGGTCTTCCACCAGTTCGACTGGGCGGTCACCGACGCCGAGGCGCTCTTCGAGCTGGAGCTGGAGACGTTCACCGCCCAACTGCTGGCCGCCCCACCGACGGACGACCACCCGTCGACGGCCGCCCCGGCGGTGCAGGGCTGACCGGTGGTGAGCGCTGAGCGGCGGTGAAGGGCCGACCGGGTGGTGAAGGGCTGACCGGCGGGGCCTGCGGGCAGTAGGCTCCCCCGGCATGGGTGACGAGCTGCCGACCCGGGCCGACGTGGTGATCGTCGGTGCCGGGCACAACGGTCTGGTGTCCGCGATCCTGCTCGCCCGCGCCGGGCTCGACGTGCTGGTGCTGGAGGCGGCCGACGTGATCGGCGGGGCCACCCGCACCGAGGCGCCGTTCCCCCGCGTGCCGGGGCTGCGCCACTCCACCGGGTCGTACCTGCTCGGGCTGATGCCGCCGGAGCTGCTCGCCACGCTCGACGTGCGCATCCCCGTGCTGCGCCGCGACCCGCACTACTTCCTGCCCACCCCCGGCGGCCCCGGCTCGCCCTACCTGCTCTTCGGCAGCGACACGGCCGCCACCCGGGCGCAGCTCGCCGAGTTCTTCTCCCCCGCCGACGTGGCCGCCGACGACGCCCTCCAGGCCGAGCTGGCCGCGCTGCGCGACGACCTCGCCCCCGCCTGGCTGGCCGAGCCGCTGCCCGTCGAGGAGACCGCCGAGCGGTACGTCCGGCCGGCGCTGCGGCAGGTCTTCGTCGACCTCGTCCGCGGCTCGGTCGCCGCGCACCTGGCCCGCTTCGACTTCCGCTCCGAGCTGCTCGTCAGCATGTACGCGGTCACCGACGGCCTCTCCGGGCTCAACGCCGGCCCCGACGACCCGGGCACGGGGCACAACTTCCTCGTGCACAACATGTGCCGGCTGCCCGGCTCCGACGGCACGTGGATGATCGCCGAGGGCGGGATGGGCACCGTGTCGCGCACCTTCGCCGACGCCGCCCGCGCCGCCGGCGCGACGATCCGCACCGGCACGCCGGTCAGCGCGATCGCCCTGGACGGCGGCGCGGCCAGTGGGGTCGTCCTCGCCGACGGGCGGGAGGTCGCCGCGCGGGTGGTGCTCGGCGCCTGCGACCCGTACCGGCTGATGGACCTGCTGCCCGACGGCGCGCTCCCGGCGCCGCTGGCCGAGCGGATGACGGCGGTCCGCCGCCCCGGCACCACGCTCAAGCTCAACCTGGCGCTGACCGGCCTGCCCCGCTTCTCCTGCCTACCCGAGGGCGCGCCCAGCCCGTTCGGCTCGACGATCCACCTGCTGCCCGGCTCGGACTCGCTGACCGGCTCCGGCGGGGAGTCGCCGATGGCGGCGCTGCGCGCCATGTGGGCGGACGTGCAGGCGGGGCGGCTGCCCGACGAGCCGACCATCGAGTGGTACCTGCACACCACCGTCGACCCTTCGCTGTCCGACGGCCGGGGGCACCACTCGTCGGCCCTCTTCGTGCAGTCGGTGCCGTACGCGCTGGCCGACACCACCTGGGACGAGGCGCTGCCCGGCTACGTCGACCGCCTGATCGGCATCTGCGAGCGGTACGCCCCCGGCACGGGTGACCTGATCGCCGACGCGGTGCCGCTGGCGCCGCCCGGCATCGAGGCGCACTTCGGCATCACCGGCGGGCACATCCACCACGTCGACAACACCGTCTCGTTCACCGACCGGATGCCGTACGCCACCGGCGTCGACGGCGTCTACGCGGGCAGCGCCGGCTGCCACCCGGCCGGCAGCGTCATCGGCGCCGCCGGCCACAACGCCGCCCGCCGCATCCTCACCGACCTGGCCCGCTGACCGGCTTCGGGAGCTAGCTGAGGGCCTCGCCTGCGGGGGCGGGGGTTTCGGCGTCGACGCGGTGGGCGCGGACCTTGTGCCCGACGCTGGTCAGGCAGCGGCCGCTGGGCAGGTCGAACCGCCAGCCGTGCAGCTGGCAGGTGAGCTGGTCGCCGTCGACGATGCCGAACCGGGTCAGGTCGGCCTTCAGGTGCGGGCAGCGCCGCTGCACCACCCAGTCGCCGAGGGTGATGTCCTCGGCGTCGCTGGAGCGCTCGTGCTCGTCGTACCAGCCCTCGGCGTACTGGAGGCGCTCGGTGGAGAGGCACTTGAAGAACGCGTAGACGAACTCGTTGTACTGGCCGATCCGGGCCGCCGAGAAGCGGCAGGAGAGGAAGAGCGAGTTGACCCAGTCCACCTCGCCGATGTGCAGCAGGTGCTCGATCAGCGCCCGCTCCGTACGGAACCGGTAGCGGACCTTCTCGTCGGCGTACGGGCGGACCTGCTTGCCGGGGAAGTCCACCACGATGGATTCGACGGTCTCCCCGCCCGAGCTGTCGGTGCCCACCAGGTCGAAGCGGACCGGGCCGCCGACCCCCTTGGCCAGGTAGATCGACTCGTCCAGCAACGGCTCGATCCGGCGCTGCATCTCCTTGAGCACGTCAACCTCGGGGTGGCGCCAGGACGCCTTCTCCGCCTCGATGACCGGCCGCTTGCGCTCGCGCATCTCCTCCAGGTGGGCGACCTTGTTCGCGAAGAACTCGTCCACCGGCACCTGGTGGCTGGTCTCGCAGCTCTCGGTGGTGATCTCCGCGACGCTGCCCGGGAGCAGCACGACGCCGTTGGTGCCGCCGACCTTGGCGTACTCGCTCAGGAAGACCGACTGGTCGGGGAAGATGTTGCCCTCGTCGCCGTGGATGTCGTTGAACTGCCACAGCTCGTCGTCGAGGAAGCACGGCGGGCCGGCGATCGGGAAGACGTGGTCGGCCTTCAGGTCGTCGATGTAGCGCCACGTGCGGTCGAACTGCCGGTCCCGCTTCTGCTTGCCGAACGCCGTCTTCGCCGCCTGCGGCAGCTCGTAGACCATCGGGTACCAGATCGCGCCGGAGAACTGGAGCATGTGCGCGTGCACGTGCCCCAGCTCGGCGAAGACACCCAGGTCGGTGGGGCGGGCGTCGTTCTGGTTGAGCAGCCGGACGCCGTCGTACTCCACCCAGAGCGAGGAGTCGCCGATCGGGCCGTCGGTCGGGCTGGTCAGCGCCTGGATCATGATCTTCAGGCCGCCGTCCAGCTCCACGACCTGCTCGTTCGGCGCCTTGAGGAACTTGGTGAAGCCCAACTCCCGCAGCTCGTCCTCCATCTCGGAGGTGGGGAACGCGGGCAGCAGCACGGTGGCGTCCTTCGACACGAAGCGCTTCAGGTGCGCCGCGTCGAAGTGGTCCCGGTGCAGGTGGGAGACGTAGAGGTAGTCGACGTCACCGAGGGCCGCCCAGTCGAGCAGCGAGTTGTCCGGAAACGGAAACCACGAGGCGAAGTAGGCCGGATTGACCCACGGGTCGCACAGGATGCTGCCCGCGGCCGTGTCGATCCGCATGCTGGCGTGCCCCGTACCGGTCACTCGCACCGCAGTTCCCCCTCAAAACGACAAACAAGGTGTACGCCAGAAACGCTACCGGAGGGAGTCTGGCAACCCACCCGCGACGCCGGTAGTGCCGATGCGCCCGGGTGACGTCGGGACCTTGGTCCCCCGACCGCCACCCTCGTACGCCCTCCGGCCGACGCCCGTCCCGACCGGGCGGATCGTGCGGTCCGCCCCATCGGTCGGACCCAGCGCCGGGCCCGGCACGGGGCGTGCCAGACTAACCGGAGATCCGATCGCGAGGGAAGGACCGACAGTGGCAGGAAGCGAGCCGGTAACGTCGCCAGACCAGCACAAGCCCGGGCACCGCAAGTCCGGGCGGATCGGTGCGGTGGTCTCCGCGCTGGCCCTGTTGGCGATGCTCTGCGGCAACCACGAGGGCAGGGTCGAGAACATCTGGCTGATCGGCCTGGCCGTGCTGCTGCTGGTCATCGTCATCGGCGACGCCGTGCTGCGGCGCAACGGCCTGCGGTCCTGACGCACCCGCGCCAGCCGGCGTCGCACCGGTCCGCGCGCCGGAGACCACACGCACGAGGGCCCGCCCCCGACCGGGGAGCGGGCCCTCGCCGTACGCGGATCAGCGCCCGAACAGGATGTCCTGCACGTCCTTGAGCGCGGCGTCGACCTCGGCCTCGAAGTAGCCGCCCGGCACCAGCGGGAAGCGCAGCGTGTCCAGCTCCTTCGGGTTCACGGGCATCGCGTTGCGGCCCTGCATGCCCCCCAGCAACGTGTCGAAGAACCGGTCGACCTGGTCCGGGTCGTAGCCGCTGCCGAACCGGCGCACCTGGAAGCTGCGACGGATCTGGTCGACGCGGTAGAGGTCGCTGCCGGGCGGGCCGGCCATCGGCGGACCGACCATCGGTGGCGGGCCACCGACCGGGGGCCCGCCCACCGGAGGGCCACCCACGGGCGGGCCGGCGTTCGGCGGGCCACCGAAGCCCGGCTGCGGGGGCGGGCCGGCCGGGCCGCGGTCCCGCAGGTCGCGCAGGTCGCGTTCCGGCATACGGATCTCGGCGGTCATGTCGGCGCGAGCGCGCCGGCCGGCCTCGAAGCCGTCGAAACGCGGCTCGTCGCCGTAGCCACCGGGACCGTCGCCGTAGTTGCCGGGACGGTCGCCGTAGCCGCCACCCGGACCGTCGCCGTAACCGCCACCCGGACGGTCGCCGTAGCCGCCGCCGGGGCCGTCGCCGTACTTGCCGGGGCCGTCGCCGTAGCCACCACCCGGACGGTCGCCGTAACCACCACCCGGGCCGTCGCCGTAACCGCCACCCGGGCCGTCGCCGTAGCCGGTGGGGCCGGCGGGGAGGCCGCGCGGCGGCGGGCCGCCGTGGCCCATCGGGCCGCCCGGTCCCATCGGGCCGGGGCCGCCCGGGCCGCGCGGCGGCTCGTAGCCGCCCCGGGGCCCGTCGTATCCGCCGGCGAAGGCGCCGGTGGGCTCGTCGTAGCGGCCGTAGCGGTCGGCGGGCGGCCCGGCCTGCGCGGGCATCGCCCGGGGTGGCATCGGCTGCGGGACCGGCGACATGCCGCGATCGTCACGCGCCGGCGGCCCCATCCGATCCGGCGGGCCCATCCGGTCGGGCGGGCCGAGGCGGTCGGCGTCCCGGGGGTCGCCGCCGCGCCCGCCGACGCCGCCGCGCTCCTCCAGCTCGGCCAGCTGCCGCTCGACCCGGTCGAGGTGCAGGTCGACCTGCCACTCGTCGTAGCCGTTGAAGCGGACCCGGAAGACGACGTCGTGGACCTCCTGGGAGGCGACGGGCGCACCCACGGGCCGGCCGTCGAGCGTCGCCTCGACCCGGTCCAGGAAGGCATCGACCTCGTCGACCTTGTATCCCCGGCGGAGCGCCTTACGCCGGAAACGCTGACCCTGACTCGCCACTATGTCTCCTGGTCTCGTTCGCTACGCCCGGTCACGCCTTCTCCCCGGCCCGGTCGGTGTCCATGTCCTCGGCGGCGGCGAGCTGCCCACACGCTCCGTCGATCTCGCGACCCCGGGTGTCCCGTACCGTCGTCGACACCCCGGCCTCCCGCAACCGCCGGACGAACTCGCGCTCGACCGGCTTCGGGCTGGCGTCCCAACGGCTGCCCGGAGTCGGGTTCAGGGGGATGAGGTTCACGTGGGTCAGCTTCCCGGCCAGCAGCCGCCCGAGCAGATCGGCTCTCCACGGCTGGTCGTTCACGTCTCTGATCATCGCGTACTCGATCGACACGCGACGCCCCGTGCGGTCCGCGTAGTCCCAGGCCGCATCCAGCACCTCGGACACCTTCCAGCGCTGGTTGACCGGCACGAGTTCGTCGCGCAGCTCATCATCGGGGGCGTGCAGCGACAGCGCAAGGGTCACCGAGAGGTCTTCGCTGGCCAGTCGGCGGATGGCCGGGACCAGCCCGACCGTGGAGACCGTGATGTGGCGCTGCGACAGCCCGAGCCCCTCGGGCGCCGGGGCGACCAGCCGACGGATCGCCGCGACCACCCGGGAGTAGTTGGCCAGCGGCTCGCCCATGCCCATGAAGACCACGTGCGACAGGCGCGGCGGCGAACCCGCCACCGCCCCGGAGGCGGCCACCCCGGCCAGGTAGACCGCCTGGTCGACGATCTCGGCGGTGGAGAGGTTGCGGGTCAGCCCCGCCTGGCCCGTCGCGCAGAACGGGCAGGCCATGCCGCAGCCGGCCTGGCTGGAGATACAGACGGTGACACGGTCCGGGTAGCCCATCAGCACGCTCTCCACCAGCGAGCCGTCGTGCAGCCGCCAGAGCGCCTTGCGGGTCGCGCCGTCGTCGCACGCCAGCTCCCGGACCGGGGTGAGCAGCCGGGGCAGCAGCTGGTCGGCGAGCTTCTCGCGGGTGGCGGCCGGCAGGTCGGTCATCTGCCCCGGATCGCGCACCAGGCGACCGAAGTAGTGGGTGGAGACCTGCTTGGCGCGGAACGCCGGCTCCCCCAGCTCGGCGACCAGGGCCCGGCGGCCGGCGAGGTCGAGATCGGCGAGGTGACGGGGAGGCATCGCGGGCCGCCGCCCGGGGGCGTCGGGGTCTGCGGGGATCAGGGGCAGGCTCGTCATGGCCCGTCCAGTCTGTCACGCCGGACTGTCGACACACCTGTCCGGAGGTGGCGAATCGCCCTCCGCCGCCCGGGCGGGACCGCTGACGACGGGTGATTCACGCCTCACTCCAGCACCGGGACGAAGACTGCCAGGAGCAGGTACGCGGTCGGCAACGCGAAGAGGATCGAGTCCAACCGGTCCATCAGGCCGCCGTGGCCCGGGAGCAGGTTGCTCATGTCCTTGACCCCGAGATCCCGCTTGATCATGGATTCGGCGAGGTCGCCGAGGACGGCGGCGCCGGAGACCGCCAGCCCGAAGAGCGCGCCCCACCACGGGGCCACGTCGAGCAGCAGCCAGAGCAGCAGGGCGCTGCCCAGCGCCGCGGCGGTGACCGAGCCGGCGAAGCCCTCCCAGGACTTCTTCGGGCTCACCGAGGGGGCCATCGGATGCTTGCCGAAGTTGACGCCGGCCGCGTACCCGCCGGTGTCGGAGAGGACCACCGCGGCCAGCGTCACCAGCACCCGCAGATGCCCGTCCTCGGGCGCCGCCGCCAGCAGCGCGGCGAACCCGCCGAGGAACGGCACGTACACGGCGATGAGGGTGGCGGCGGTCAGGTCCCGCTGGAAGCCGCCCGGCCCGTCGCCGAGCCGCCAGACCATGGTGCCCAGCACGGTCACCAGCAGGCCGAGGCTCAGCGCGTCGGGACCGGAGAACCAGGCCAGCCCGACGGTGAGCACCCCACCGGCGATCAGCGGCACCAGCGGCGGGTGCGCGCCGCTGCGGCGTACCGCCCGGGCCATCTCCCAGATGCCGACGCCGACCGCCGCGGCCACCACCACCAGGAAGACGGGCGGATAGAAGAAGAGCGGCACCACGACCAGGGCAGCGAGGGCCACGCCGACGGCGATGGCCGCCGGCAGGTTGCGTCCGGCCCGGCTCGGGGCGGGCTGCTGGGTCGGTGGCCGGTCGAGACCGGCCCGGCGCCGGCCGCGCTGCCGGCGGCCCGGGGGCGGCGCGGGGATCGGCTCCGGCTCGACGTCGCGGATCGGCTCCAGCTGGGTGGTCGGGTAGTCGGAGTCGTCGGGGTCGCGGTGGCCGTTCGACGCGGCCGCGTCACCGCCCGCCGGCATCATCCCGGCCTGCGGGCGGGGGCGGGCCGGCGCCTCGGCGTACGCGTCGGGGAGGACGGCGGGACCGCGGTGCCACTGGCCCGGCTCGATCTCGGGCTCCGGCCAGGGAAGGGCGGGCGCCGGTGCGGGGGCGGGGGTGTCGGGACGGTCCCAGCCGCGGGGCTCGGCGCTACCGTGGGGCTCGAGGTGGGACATCACGCACCGAGCGGGACCGGTACGAGATCCACCGACTGACGCACAACCACAACCATTCCCCTACCCGCGCGACTGTTCCGTCCGGTTGACCCGCCCGACGGCCGGCCGATCCCCACCGTTCACCGCAGGGTGGCCGGGAATCCTGCCGAGCCTACTGCACCCACCGATTCCTCACGTCGGACCGGGCCCGTGACGGCCCTCGGACGACGGTGGCACCGGGCCCCGCCGCCCGATCGGACGGCGGAGCGCCGGTGCCACGATGCCGTCGTCGGCGGCGGAGGCCAAGCGTACGACTCACACCTCGAGGAGTTCGTTCTCCTTGTGCTTGACCAGGTCGTCGACGGCGGCGACGAAGCGCTGGGTCAGGTCGTCGAGTTCCTTCTCGGCGCGGCGGCCGTCGTCCTCGCCGACCTCGCCGTCCTTGACGAGCCGGTCCAGCTCCTCCTTGCCCTTGCGGCGGATGTTACGGATGGCCACCTTGGCCTCCTCACCCTTGTGCCGGGCGACCTTGATCATGTCTCGGCGGCGCTCCTCGGTCATCTGCGGGAGCAGGATGCGGAGCTGGTTGCCCTCGTTGTTCGGGTTGGCGCCGAGGTCGGAGTCGCGGATCGCCTTCTCCATGGCGTTGATCTGCGAGTTGTCGTACGGCTTGATGATCACCATGCGCGGCTCGGGAACCCCGATGGACGCCATCTGGGGCAGCGGCGTCGGGCTGCCGTAGTAGTCGATGATGATCTTGGAGAACATGGCGGCGTTGGCGCGACCGGTACGGATCGCGCCGAACTCCTCCTTGGCGTGCTCGATGGCACGCTCCATCTTCTCCTCGGCCTCGAGGAGGGTGTCGTCGATCACCGGTCTCCTCGCCTCCTTCTGTGCTCGTCGTGGGCTTGTCGTGTCGGAGGGACCGCTGAGGTCGGGGTCACGCGACCGCTCAGGCGGTGATCAGGGTGCCGATCTTGTCGCCACCCACGGCCCGGATGATGGTGTCGTCGCCCTGCGCGCCGAAGACCAGCATCGGCAGGCCGTTCTCCATGCACAGGCTGAACGCGGCGGCGTCGGCCACCCGCAGGTTACGCCGCAGCACCTCGGAGAAGGTGATCGAGTCGAACTTGCTGGCGGTCGGGTCGATCCGCGGGTCGGCGGTGTAGACGCCGTCCACGCCGTTCTTGCTCATCAGCACCACGTCGGCGCGGATCTCCAGCGCCCGCTGGGCGGCCACCGTGTCGGTGGAGAAGTACGGCATGCCGGCGCCCGCGCCGAAGATCACCACGCGGCCCTTCTCCAGGTGCCGGATGGCGCGCAGCGGGATGTACGGCTCGGCGACCTGGGCCATCGTGATCGCGCTCTGCACGCGCGTCTCGATGCCCTCCTTCTCCAGGAAGTCCTGCAGGGCGAGACAGTTCATCACGGTGCCGAGCATGCCCATGTAGTCGGCCCGGGCCCGGTCCATGCCGCGCTTCTGCAGCTCGGCACCCCGGAAGAAGTTGCCGCCGCCGACCACCACCGAGACCTGCACGCCGCGGCGGACCACGGTGGCGATCTGCCGGGCGATGGCCTGTACGACGTCCGGGTCCACCCCGATCGCGCCCCCGCCGAACACCTCACCGGAGAGCTTCAGCACCACCCGGCGGGCCCGGCCGGGAGGTGGCGCCGTCGGATCGTCCGCCGCCAGACTCCGGTCACTCACAACCTGCGTCATCCGCCCGCCCTTCCCCATGCGCACGTCCCGTACGCCCCGTAACCGCGAAACTGCCGTAGCCGACCCTATGTGACGAGGAGGCCGCGGTGCCTGTCACGTACACCGGCGGCCTCCTCGTCGACGTTCCCCTGCCCGCGGCGCGCGAAGCGCCCGGGGCGGCTCAGGCCTGGCCGACCTCGAACCGCACGAAGCGGGTGACGTCGATGCCGGCCTCGGCCAGCAGCTGCTTCACCGTCTTCTTGTTGTCGGCGACGGACGCCTGCTCGAGCAGGACGTAGTCCTTGAAGAACGCGTTCACCCGACCCTCGACGATCTTCGGCAGGGCCGCCTCGGGCTTGTTCTCCTCGCGGGCGGTCTGCTCGGCGATGCGCCGCTCGGACTCGACGACGTCGGCCGGCACCTCGTCGCGGGTGAGGTACTTCGGCCGCATGGCGGCGATCTGCATCGCGACGCCCCGGGCGTCCGAGTCGGACGCCTCGTCGCCGGCGGTGCTGGTGTACTGCACCAGCACGCCGACCGCCGGGGGCAGGTCCTGGCTCTTGCGGTGCAGGTAGACGGCGGTGGTGCCGTCGAGCTTGGCGAACCGGTTGAGGACGAGCTTCTCGCCGATCTTGGCGGACTGCTCCTGCACCAGGTCGGCGACGGTCTTGCCGTCCAGCTCGGTCGCGAGCAGCTCCTCGGCGGTGCCGACGCCGCTGCGCTCGCCGTGCTCCACCAACTGCTGGGCCAGCTCGATGAAGGCGTCGGTCTTGGCGACGAAGTCGGTCTCGCAGTTGAGCTCGAGCAGCGCCTTGCCGGAGTGGGCGATCAGACCGTTGGCGGCCGTACGGCCGGCCCGCTTGCCGACGTCCTTGGCGCCCTTGACGCGCAGGATCTCGACGGCCTTGTCGAAGTCGCCCTCGGCCTCGGTCAGCGCCTTCTTGCAGTCCATCATGCCGGCGCCGGTGAGGTCGCGGAGCTTCTTGACGTCCGCGGCGGTGAAGTTGGACATGGCTCTCTCTTCGGTGTTGAGACTGCGGGTGGGTTGGTCCTGGTGCCGGTTACCCGGATCCGGGCGCGACGTGCCCGGCGTACCTGCCGCTCCCCGCCGCCCGGGCGAACGGGCGGCGGGGAAGCGGCGGTGCGGTCACTCCGCGGCGGCGGTCGCCGGCTGCTCGGCCGGAGCCTGCGGGGCCTGCTCGGCCGGAGCCTGCTCGGCCGGAGCCTGCTCAGCCTGCGCCTGCGGGGCCTGCTCGTCGGCCTTCTTCGGCTCCTCGAGCAGCTCGCGCTCCCACTCGGCCAGCGGCTCGTCGGTGGCGACGCCCGGCTCCGGCTTCTCGTCGCTGCCGCGACGACGGCCGGAACGGGCGATCAGGCCGTCGGCGACGGCGGCGGCCACGACCTTGGTCAGCAGCTCGGCCGAGCGGATCGCGTCGTCGTTGCCCGGGATCGGGAAGTCGACCTCGTCCGGGTCGCAGTTGGTGTCGAGGACCGCGATCACCGGGATGCCCAGCTTGCGGGCCTCGTCGACGGCGATGTGCTCCTTCTTGGTGTCGACCACCCAGATCGCGGCCGGAAGCTTCTGCATGTCCCGCAGACCGCCGAGGGTGCGGGTCAGCTTGATCTTCTCGCGGGAGAGCTGCAGGGTCTCCTTCTTGGTGTACCCGGCGGCGGTGCCGCTCAGGTCACCCAGGGCCTCCAGCTCCTTCATCCGCTGGAGCCGCTTGTAGACCGTCTGGAAGTTGGTCAGCATGCCGCCGAGCCAGCGGTGGTTGACGTAGGGCTGACCGACCCGGGTCGCCTGCTCGGCGATGGCCTCCTGGGCCTGCTTCTTGGTGCCGACGAAGAGGATGCTGCCACCCTCGGCGACGGTCCCGCGCACGAACTCGTAGGCCTTCTCGATGTAGTCGAGGGTCTGGCGCAGGTCGATGATGTAGATACCGTTGCGCTCGGTGAAGATGAAGCGCTTCATCTTCGGGTTCCAGCGCCGGGTCTGGTGCCCGAAGTGGACACCGCTCTCCAGCAGCTGACGCATGGTCACGACGGCCATGGTGGGGTACTCCTCGTGGTCCCTGGTTGTTCCGCCCGGCCAGGCGGCCGGGCGTCCTGGCGCCCGGTCGGCGGCCATGGCGGGCCCGACCAAGATCGGGACCAGGGAGGCCGTCGCCCCACGACGGCTCGTGGAGAGGGCGCGCGAGGTCGACCGCGCGAGGCGGTCGCCAGTCGACCAGTGTACGCCCCTTCCCCGCCCCCGATGCCTCGGGTGCGGGGAAGGGGTCGGATCGCCCATTTCCGGCACTCGGCGCGCCCGCCCCGACCGGTGCTCTCCGTCGGCGGAGCCGTCCCACGGGCACCGGCAGGGTGAGGTCCTCGGCCTCCCGCACACGACGTGGCCCCGGGGAGCTGGCCGAGGCGGCCGGTCCGCACCAGCCGCGTTGCCGGGCGGCCGGTCCGCTGCCCGGCGGCCTGCTGATCGCCGTCGGCGGCGAGGCGGATGCAGCGCTCCGCGGGCACCGCGCGGAGCCGCCCCGCAGGCCCGGGTGGCCGGCTCGACGGTCGAGGGTCAGCCGACCGCGAGGGCGGCGGCGACGAAGAGCACCAGGCCGACGGTCAGGTACGCCGTCGGCGGGCGCAGCCAACCCCGGCTCCCCTCCGCCAGCGACAGCCCGCCGGTGCGCAGCCCGTACAGGCCGATCGCGAAGATCGGCAGGCCGCAGACCAGGAAGATCCCCACCACGACGTCGGCGGCCGAGACCGGGTCGCCGGTAACGCCGCTGAGCAGCACCCGCAGCGCGGGCACCTCGAACACCAGGACCAGCAGCGTGAAGAGCGCGGCCAGCGCCGGCCGCCGGGTCCGGTAGACGCCGTCGCCCGCCGGGGCCCCCGGGTGCGGGGCGACCACCGGGGGGTACGCCGCCAACTCTCCCGGCGCGAGCTCGGTGCGGGGCGCGATCGGCGTCATCGGCCCGGTCGGCATCTCCAGCGGGTTCGGGGGCTCGACCGGCCGGGCGGGCTCGTCGACCGGCGTCTCCGCCGGGCTCGCGGCCTCGGCCGCCCGGGCGGGCGCGACGATCGGATAGCCGCCCAGCGGCGCCGGGCGGGTCGGGTCCACGGCCCGCTCGACGGGCCCCGCCCCGGCCAGGGCGTCGACACCGGAGGTCGACAGCGCGTCGCGGGCGTCCCTCGACTCCCGGGCGGCGCGTCGCCCCGGGCGGTCGGCGGGCAGTTCCCCCGAGACGTCCGGGTCGGTCCCGGCCCGACGCGAGCGGCTCGCCCGGTATCCCTCGGTCTCCGACCGGGGGTCCCCGAGCGGCGGCACCGCCGCGAAGCGTCCCGAATCGCCGTCGCCGAACCGCCCGGACTCCGCCCCCGTGACGGCGAACCGACCGGAGTCCTCGGGGCCGGTCACCGCGAACCGGCCGGAGTCCTCCGGCCCGGTGACGGCGAACCGCCCGGAGTCCTCCGCTCCGCCGACCGCGAACCGACCCGCGTCCTCCGGCCCCGTCACCGCGAACCGACCCGAGTCCTCCGGCCCGCCGAAGCGGCCCCGGTCGGCGTCGACGGCGCCGAAGCGGCCGGAGTCGGGCTCCGTCGACGCGCCGAAACGTCCTGCTTCGCCGCGCCGGGTCCCCATGGCCTCGCCGTAGCGGGCGTCCTCGGCGGCCCGGCGCGGCTCGGGGGCGCTCAGGTCGTCGTCCCGGTACCGCGTCTCGGCCGGGCCGCGCCAGTCCGCCTCCCCGAAGCCGCTCTCACGGTCACGGTCACGGTCGCGATCGGCCGGATACCAGCGCGACTCCTGATCTTCGACAAAGTTCCGTCGTCCGTCCACGTTCGGCACCGTATGCGACCGGCTCCACGGGCGCCATTCGCCCCCTGGGCACCCGCGTCCCCCGCGCACCGGGTCACCGCACGGCGACGCTCAGGGACGGCGGTCCGGCCGCATAGCACGGCGAGGGCATGATCGTCCGTCCGTCCACAGCTCGTCCGCCGTCCACAGATCACGGGACGCGGGGCGGCGTCGCCCCGCCCGCCGGGGCACCGTGCCGGACATGACGAAGCGGAACCAGGCGGTCGGCGCGTACGGGGAGCGGTGTGCCGTCCGGCACCTGATCGGGGCGGGACTGCGCCCGGTGGCCCGGAACTGGCGATGCGCCGCCGGGGAGATCGACATCATCGCCTGGGACGGGCCGGTGCTCGCCTTCTGCGAGGTCAAGACCCGCCGGACCGACCAGTTCGGTCCGCCGGCCGAGGCGGTCGTACCGGCCAAGGCGCGACGGCTGCGCGGGCTCGCCGCCCGGTGGCTCGCCGACACCGGCACCACCGCCGACGAGGTGCGCTTCGACGTCGTCTCGGTACGCCTCACCGGCGCCGGCGCGGCCCGGATCGAGCACCTCAAGGGAGCGTTCTGATGGGCGGACGCGACCGGACGGAATCGTGCGGCGGGCGCCGGTGGGCGGCGTCGTGAGCTACGCGAAGGTGCTCTGCGTGGGCCTGGTCGGCGTCACCGGGCATCTGGTGGAGGTCGAGGCCGACCTGGCGGCCGGGCTGCCGGCCGTGGTGATCTCGGGGCTGCCGGACACCGCCCTGCACGAGGCCCGGGACCGGGTCCGCGCGGCCGTGGTCAACTCGGGTCAGCGGTGGCCCAACCGGCGGATCACGCTCAATCTGCTCCCTGCCGACCTGCCGAAGTTCGGTTCCGCGTTCGATCTGGCGATCGCGGCGGCCCTGCTCGGTGGCTCCGGTGAGCTGCCGCTGCTGCCGCTGGAACGCGTGGTGGTCCTCGGCGAGCTGGGGCTCGACGGCGCGGTCCGCCCGGTGCGCGGCGTGCTGCCGATGGTCGCCGCCGCCGCCCGGGCCGGCGTCGGGAAGGTGATCGTCCCGGCCGGCAACGCCGCCGAGGCGGCGGTCGTTCCCGGGGTCCGGGTCCGCGCGGTCGACACGCTGCACCGGCTGGTCAGCTTCGTCCGCGACGGCTCGCCCCTGATCGAACCGGGGTCGGACGGCCCGCCACCGACCGGCGGTGGGCCGGACCTGGCCGAGGTAGCGGGGCAGGGTCTGGGCCGCAGGGCCCTGGAGGTCGCCGCGGCGGGCGGGCACCATCTGGCACTGGTCGGGCCGCCGGGAGCGGGCAAGACCATGCTCGCCGAGCGCCTCCCGTCGATCCTGCCTGAGCTGGACGACGAGGCCGCGCTGGAGGTCACCGCGCTGCACTCGATCGCCGGGCTGCTGGCGCCGGGCGGCCGGTTGCTGCGCCGCCCGCCGTTCCAGGCGCCACACCACACGGCGACGGTGCCGTCGCTGGTCGGCGGCGGGTCCGGGCTGGCGCGCCCCGGCGCGATCTCACTCGCCCACCGGGGCGTGCTCTTCCTCGACGAGGCGCCCGAGTTCAGCAGGGGCGCGCTGGAGGCACTGCGCCAGCCGCTGGAGCACGGCCGGGTCCGGCTGGCCCGCAGCCGGGGCGGCGCCGAGTACCCGGCCCGTACCCAGCTGGTGCTGGCGGCCAACCCGTGCCCGTGCGCCAGGCCGGCCGGGGACGCGTACTGCGAGTGCGCGCCGCAGGCCCGGCGTCGCTACCTCAGCCGGCTCTCCGGGCCCCTGCTGGACCGGATCGACGTGCAGGTGCGGCTGCCGCCCGTCCGGGCGGCCGAGCTGATGGAGGCCACCGTCGACAGCGAGGCCTCCGCCACCGTCGCCGAACGGGTGGCGGCGGCCCGGCAGGCGGCGGCCGCGCGCTGGTCGGTGCTCGGCCACCGCGTCAACGCCGAGATACCCGGCCCGTACCTGCGCCGCCCGCCCTGGCGGTTGCCCGCGCCGGACACCGCGGAGCTGCGGGCCCGGCTCGACTCCGGGTCGCTGTCGGCCCGGGGCTTCGACCGGATCATCCGCCTGGCCTGGACCATCGCGGACCTGGACGGTCGGGACCGTCCCGACCGGGAGGACGTGCGGGAGGCCATTCAACTGAGGACGGGGGACGCGACGTGAGCATCGACGAGGAGACGCTGGCCCGGGTGGCGCTCACCTGGCTCGCCGAGCCGGGCACCCGGTCGGTGCACCGGCTGGTCGACCGGCTGGGTCCGGTGGCGACGCTCGACCTGCTGCTCGACGGGGGCGCACCGGACGAGACGCTGCGCAACAGCGTGGCGGCCCGTTGCGCGGCCGGCGACGCCCGGGCCGTCGCGGCCGAGGCACTGGCCCGTACGGACCGGCTCGGCGCCCGGCTCGTCGTCCCCGGCGACGAGGAGTGGCCCGTCCGGGTCGACGAGCTGCGCCGGCTCCGGCTGCCCGAGGCCTACCGGCGGGTGGACGTCGAGACCGCTCCCCCGCTCTGCTTCTGGGTACGCGGCTCGTGGCCGCTCGGGGAGGCCTTCGACCGCTCCGTGGCGGTGGTCGGTGCCCGCGCCGCCAGCGGCTACGGCACGCACGTCGCCACGGAACTCGGCTACGGGCTGGCCGAGCGGGACTGGACCGTGGTCTCGGGCGGCGCCTTCGGCATCGACGCCGCAGCCCACCGGGGCGCCCTCAACGCGGGTGGGCGCACCGTGGCGGTGCTCGCCTGCGGCGTGGACCGTCCGTACCCGATGGGCAACGCGGCGCTGTTCGACCGGATCGCCGACACCGGGCTGCTGGTCAGCGAGTGGATGCCGGGAGCCGACCCGCTCCGGCCCCGGTTCCTCATCCGCAACCGGGTCATCGCGGCCGGCACCCTCGGCACGGTGCTGGTGGAGGCGGCCGCCCGCAGCGGTGCCACGCAGACCACGCACCGGGCGCTCGCCCTGGGCAAGCCCAGCATGGTGGTGCCCGGCCCGGTCACGTCGGCGATGTCCGTCGGCGCCCACGAGACGCTGCGGGAGCATCCGAAGGCCCGGCTGGTGACCGGCGTCGCGCAGGTGCTGGAGGAGGTCGGGCGGATCGGTGACCTGGCACCCGTACCGCGTGGCCCCCAGCGGCCGGCCGACCTGCTCGACGACGACGCGCGGGCCGTCGTGGAGGCGTTGCCCCGCCGGGGCGCGGTGGGCGTGGACGTCCTCGCCGCGCGGGCGGGAGTGCCCGTCCGTACCGCGCTGCGGAAGCTGTCGATGCTCGAGGAGTTGGCGTTGGTGCTCCGCCGCGACGACGGGTACGCCCTCGCGCCACCGCCCAGGGAGCAGACCGCGAGGCGAGCGGCGACGCCGGACGGAGCGTGAGGTGCCGGACGGAGCACGAACCGCGTCAGTCGCCCTCGAAGCGGACCTCCATCGCGCGCTCCTGCCGGCAGCGCCGCACCAACCGGTCGAGTAGGCGCACGTGCGTCATCTCCGGCGTCGACCGGGCCACCTCGGCGAGGCAGCGCACCTCGGCGAGGAGCTGCGGCACCTGCGCGGCGGGGACCACCAGCTCACCGACCGGGTCCATCCGGTCGAGCAGAGGGGTGCGCCCGGCGCCACGGACCCGCCGGACGAGATCCAGCAGCACGTCGTCGGGATCGGGCAGCACCTCGGCCGGCACGACGCGCCGCCGGCCGGAGCCCGCCCCGACCGCCCGGTAGAGGACGACGTCCACCCCCATGTCCGGTCCCCCTTCGACGCGCCTGATCCCGTCGCGCGGCGACCACGACCACGGCCCACGACCACGGCCCACGACCGCCGGTACGACCAGTCTGCGCGCACCGACCGGCGCAATCCATCACCCCGGCCGCGCCACCCGGCCGAGATCGTCACCCGACGGCGCGACCCGGCCAAGATGGTCACCCGACGGCGCGACCTGGGGCGAGGTCGTCACCGACCCGGTCGACCCCCGGTGAGCCGGCCCGGTGTCCTGCCGGTTCCGTTGGCCGTCCGTAGGCTGGGCCCGTGCCGCCCGAGGATCCGCCGTCCGCCGCCGTCACGGCCTCGACCCGCACCGCCGCGCCCGCTCGACCGGGCGGGACGCCGCCGCGAGGTGCGCCGGCCGGCCGGCGGGTGCCCGGCGGGGAGCTGCGGTGAGCCGGGAGGCGAAGGGCACCCGGGCGACCCACGAGGCTCTCCCGCCGGGCATGCGGGAGGCGGTGGACGACTTCGCCGCGCACCTGGCCGGGGTGCGCAACCGTTCCGCCCACACCGTGCGCGCGTACGTCGGTGACGTGGTGTCGCTGCTGGACCACGCCCACCGGATGGGGTGCGCCGAGTTGCCGGAGCTGGACCTCTCCGTGCTGCGCAGTTGGCTGGCGAAGCAGCGGACGACGGGGGCGGCCCGGACGTCGCTCGCCCGCCGGGCGGCCTCGGCGCGGACGTTCAGCGCGTGGGCGCACCGCCGCGGGCTGCTCCCCGCCGACGTGGCCGGTGCCCTGGCCAGCCCACGGGCCCACCGGGACCTGCCGACCGTGCTGCGCGCCGACCAGGCTGCCGCCCTGGTCGAGGCGCCGGGCCGGCTCTCCGCTCCCGGGCCGACGCCGCCCAGCCGGGACGAACCCCGGCCGGCGTCATCCGCGGCGGACGGCGCCGGGTTTGTGTCGCCGGCGTCGCCGGAGCCGTCCCGTACGCCGGACGGGACTGCCGAGGCGGTGCTGCTGCGCGATCGGGCGCTGCTGGAGCTGCTCTACGGCACGGGGGTGCGGATCAGCGAGGCGTGCGGCCTCGACGTCGCCGACGTCGACCACGCGCGCCGCGTCGTGCGGGTGTTCGGCAAGGGCGGCCGGGAGCGTGCGGTCCCGTACGGGGTGCCGGCGCAGCGGGCGCTCGACGAGTGGCTGCGCCACGGCCGGCCGGCACTGGCCGCACCGCGCTCCCGCGACGCGCTGCTGCTCGGCGCCCGCGGCGGACGGCTCAACCCGACGACGGCACGGCGGATCGTCGGCGGGTACGCGCAGGCCGCCGGCCTGCCTCCGGTCAGCCCGCACGGGCTGCGGCACTCGGCGGCCACCCACCTGCTCGAGGGCGGCGCCGACCTGCGGGCGGTGCAGGAGTTGCTGGGGCACTCCTCCCTGGCCAGCACCCAGATCTACACGCACGTGTCGGTGGAGCGGCTCCGCGCCGCCTACCGCCAGGCCCACCCCCGCGCGTAGGTGTTGCAGAAGTGGGTCACCGCCGCCGGAACACCCCGACCAGCCGGCCGGGCAGCATCCGCTCCGCTGATACCTGCGGGGTATAAAAATACCTGTGTGGTATCGGGCGAGCGGGATGCACCGCCGTCGTCGAGATCCGGCGCAGCCAGTCACGGTTGAAACAGACGGCAGCGTCGAGGTGCCGTCGTGGCGCGGGAACGGGGCGGCCCGCCCGTACCCGTGCGTGTTCGAGGAGGCCGGGCCCCGGATCAGCCGCGGAACGGCGGCGGGACATCGACGGGTCGCTACGATCATCGGGTGAGCCTGCCGCAGCCGCCCGAGCCGATCGTGGCAGCCCGCCTGCTCTTCTCGCTCGACCCGGCGGTCAGCCACCTGAACCACGGCTCCTTCGGCGCGGTGCCGCTCGTCGTGCAGCGGGCCCAGCAGCGGCTGCGCGACGAGATGGAGGCCAACCCGCTGCGCTTCTTCACCCAGGGCCTGGTCGACCGGATCGCCCACGCCCGCCGGCACCTGGCCGGTTTCCTGGGCGCCGACCCCGACGGCACCGCCCTGGTCCCGAACGCGACCACCGGCGTGGCGGTGGTGCTCCAGTCGCTCGGCCTGCGCCCCGGCGACGAGGTGCTCGCCACGGACCACGGCTACGGCGCGGTCGGCCTCTCCGTCGCGCGGGAGTGCCGGCGTACGGGGGCCGTCGCCCGCGTGCTGCCCGTGCCGTTGACCGCCCCGGACGAGGAGATCGTCCAGCTCGTCCGCGCCGGGCTGCGCCCCGGCCGGACCCGACTGCTCGTCGTGGACCAGCTCGCCTCGGCGACCGCCCGGTTCTTCCCCGTCGCCGCGCTCGTCGGCGTGGCCCGGGAGCACGGGATTCCGGTCCTCGTCGACGCCGCCCACGCCCCGGGCATGCTGCCGACGCCGGTCAGCGACGTCGGCGCCGACTTCTGGGTGGGCAACCTGCACAAGTGGGCGTACGCGCCGCGCGGCACCGCCGTGCTGGTGGTCGCCCCGTCGTGGCGGGAACGGATCGAGCCGCTGGCCGTCTCGTGGGAGCAGGAGTCGGGGTTTCCCCGCCGGGTCGAGTGGGCGGCGACGCAGGACTACACGGGCTGGCTGGCCGCGCCGGTGGGCCTGTTCACGCTGCGCAGCCTCGGCCTCGACCGGGTACGCGGGCACAACGCCGCGCTGGCGGCGTACGGCCAGCGGGTGCTGGGGGACGCGCTCGGGGTGGCCCCCGCCGACCTGCCGCACCCCGGCGGGCCGGGGGTCGCCATGCGCATCGTGCCGCTGCCGGCGGGCCTCGGCACCACGTTCGAGGCGGCGCGGGCGCTGCGGGAACGGATCGCCGACCGGCTCGCCACCGAGGTCGCCGTCATGGCCTGGAACGGACAGGGCTGGCTGCGGCTCTGCGCGCAGGTCTACAACACCCCGGACGAGTACGAGCGGCTCTCGGTGCGGCTGCCTCCGCTGCTCGCCCAGCGCTGAGGGCCGGTTCGGCGCCGTCGAGCGGCAGCAGCCGCACGGGTCCCAGGCCGAGCAGGGCCAGCGGATCGAGGTATTCGGCGCCGCGCCGCAGCCCCCAGTGCAGGCAGGCGGGGGCGGGGCAGCCCGGGTGGCCGGCGAGGAGGGCGCCCAGCGGTGCCCCGAGCGCCAGTGTCTCGCCGGGGCGGACCGCCGGCGACACCGGCTCGTGGGTGGTCCGCAGGCCGCCGGCGTGTCCGACGGTGACGACGGGACGGCCGGCGACCAGGCCGGCGAAGAGCACCGTGCCAGCGCCGGCGGCCCGCACGGTGGCGCCGGGCGCGGCGGCCAGGTCGACGCCCCGGTGCCCGGGCAGCCACGGTCGCGGCGGCGGGTCGAACCGGCGCACCGGGCGCGGAACGCCGTCGAGCGGCCACCGGAACCGCGCCACCCCGGGCGACACCGCAGCGGCCGGCACGACCGCGCCGAACGGCCGTGCCGCCGAGACCGGCCGGACCACCGGCGTGGACGGCCAGGGGCCGGGCGTGGACGCCCGGACGCCGGACGCGGCCGACCGAGGGACGGGTGCGGCGGGCCCGAGGCAGAGCAGGGCGGCGCAGAGCGCGACGGCGGTACGGGTGGCAGGTCGCATGGGCGCAGCCTGCCCGGCGCCCGCCCGCCCCCGCCACCGGCGACATCGTCGCCTGTGGACGACGGTCGTCCTGTGGACGGCCCCCCACAGGGCCGGGCGGTCTGCTAGGGGCAACGCCCACGCCGGATCGTCCACACGGCCGGTGGCGGCTACGCTGCGACGGGTGACGCGCGACTGGTACGCCTGGCACGGTGACTACGACGAGGCGGGTTCGGCGCTGTCCCGCCGGCTCGCGGAGGTGCGGCTGCGGGTGCGGGAGGCGCTCGACACGGCCCCGCCCGGCGCGTTGCGGGCGATCAGCCTCTGCGCCGGCCAGGGCCGCGACCTGATTCCCGAGCTGGCGGCCCACCCCCGCCGCGACGACGTGGTGGCGCGGCTGGTGGAGTGGGACCCGCGCAACGCGGAGGTGGCCCGGTCCGCCGCCCGCGCAGCCGGCCTGTCCCGAGTGGAGGTGGTGACCGGCGACGCGGCGCGCACCGACGCGTACGCCGGTCTGGTCCCGGCTGACCTGGTGCTGGTCTGCGGGGTGTTCGGCAACATCAGCGACGCGGACGTGCACGCCACGGTGCGGCACTGCGCGGCGCTCTGCGCGACCGGCGGCACGGTGGTCTGGACCCGGCACCGGCGGGAGCCCGACCTGGTCCCGACCATCCGGGGCTGGTTCGAGCAGGAGGGCTTCACCGCGGGGACGGTCAGCACCCCGGCGGGCGGCGTGGGCGTGGGGGCCCAGCGTTTCCTCGGCGTACCCCGTGCCCTGCCGCCCGGCGCGACGATGTTCACGTTCGTCGGCTGACGGCCGGCACGCGTCCCCGGCGCTCTCGACGCGGGTGGCCGCCCGCGGCGACGCGTCGGAGCGGTGCGGGTTAGCCCCTCGTCCGGCGGGTATGCCGCCGCCTGCACCTGGCCAGAGGGGGCTGGAGGTCGGATTCCGGTGACCGAAGCGTTCTTCGAACAGTTGGCGAGTACGGAGTTTGAACCGCGGCTGTGCCGGCTGTCCGGCAGTGTCCGGTTCGACATCCGCGACGGTGATCGGGTGCGGAAGTGGCTGCTGACCGTCGACCAGGGCAGGCTGCGGCTGTCTGAGGACGGTGGTCCCGCCGATGCCGTGTTCACCATGTCCTCCGAGATCGCGGACGCCATGGCGCGGGGTGAGCTGAACGGGCTGGCCGCGATCCTGCGCGGCGAGATCATGGTCGACGGCGACTTCGGCCTGGCGCTGCGGATGGGTCTGCTGTTCCCCGCGCCGGCCGTGCCGCGCGAGGCCGGTGCGCCCGGGACGCGGGGGGCGGCCAGGTGAGGGACATCGCGGGCACCGTGTCGTGCATCGACGGCAACTCGTTCATCGTGTCGGACTCCAGCGGTGACGTGGACGCCGCGCCCGCCACGCCGGCCGGGTTGTTCGCCGCCGACACCCGCTTCCTGTCCCGCTGGATCCTCACGATCGGCGGCGAGCGGCTGACCGCGCTGTCGGTGGACGACAGCCAGTACTTCGAGGCGGCGTTCTTCCTGGTTCCGGGCGGGCAGATCGACTACGTGCAGGCCGACGTGTCGGCGATCCGGCGGCGGCGGATCGGGCCGGACCTGACCGAGTCGGTGACGGTGTTCAACTACGGCGAGCACGACGTCGACCTCGACGTGCGGTTGGAGGTGGCCGCCGACTTCGCCGACATCTTCGACATCAAGTTCGACGTACGCGAGAAGGCCGGCACCTACTACTCCGAGGTCGGTGACAGCGAACTGGTGCTGGGCTACCGACGCGGCACGTTCCGGCGGGAGGTGCGCGTCTCGGCGAGCGAGCCGGCCAGCGTCGATGCGCGCGGCGTCCGGTTCCGGCCCCGGCTGCGGCCCGGGCAGCAGTGGTCCACGCAGCTACGGGTGACGATGCGGGTGCTGCGGCCCGACGGCCACGACTGGCGCGCGTCGGTGCGCGCACAGCGCCCCGACGACTCGACCCTGCCGGACGCCGTACGCGCGTGGGTCACGCAGGCCCCCCGGCTGGACACCGACAACAGCGCTCTGCGGCAGGTGTACCAGCGCAGCCTCGTGGACCTGGCGGCGCTGCGCTTCGCACCGCTGTCCCTCGGCGGCGCCACGGTGCCAGCGGCGGGGCTGCCCTGGTTCATGACCCTGTTCGGCCGCGACAGCCTGCTGACCTGTCTACAGACCCTGCACGTCACACCGTCGCTGACCCCGCCGACGCTACGCATCCTCGCGTTCCTCCAGGGCGGTCGCCGGGACGACATCCTCGACGAGGACCCCGGCCGGATCCTGCACGAGCTGCGCTACGGCGAATCCGCCGCCTTCGAGGAGCAGCCCCACTCGCCGTACTACGGCACCGTGGACGCCTCGCCGCTGTTCGTGGTGTTGCTCGACGAGTACGAGCGGTGGACCGGTGACGGGGCGCTGGTCATGGAGTTGGAGAAGGAGGCCCGGGCGGCCCTGGAGTGGATCGACCGGTACGCGGACCTCACCTCCACCGGCTACGTCTGGTACGAGCGGCGCAACCGCGCGACCGGCCTGGAGAACCAGTGCTGGAAGGACTCCTGGGACGGCGTCTCCTACGCCGACGGCAGGCTGCCGGGCTTCCCCCGGGCCACCTGCGAGGTGCAGGGCTACGCCTACGACGCCAAGGTCCGCGCGGCCCGCCTCGCGCGCGCGTTCTGGGACGACGCCGCGTACGCCGACCGGCTGGAGCAGGAGGCGGCGGCGCTGAAGGACCGGTTCAACCGGGACTTCTGGATCGACGAGCGCGGCTACTACGCGCTCGCCCTCGACCACGACGGCACCCCCGTGGACGCCCTGTCCTCCAACATCGGGCACCTGCTGTGGAGCGGCATCGTGCCCCCGGACCGGGCCCCGCGCGTCGTCGAGCACCTGATGGGCCGCGCGCTCTTCTCCGGCTGGGGAGTACGCACCCTCGCCGAGGGTCAGGGCCGCTACAACCCGCTGGGCTACCACAACGGGACCGTCTGGCCCTTCGACAACTCGTTCATCGCCTGGGGCCTGCGCCGCTACGGGTTCGCCGCCGAGGCCGGTCGCATCGCCGAGGGCGTCATCGACGCCGCGACCTACTTCCACGGTCGCCTGCCGGAGGCCTTCGGCGGCTTCGACCGCCAGACGACGCGGTACCCCGTCCGCTACCCCACCGCCGGCAGCCCCCAGGCGTGGTCCAGCGGCGCGTCCCTGCTCCTCATCCGGGCCATGCTCGGCATCGATCCGCACGAGGGGCACCTCGCCGTCGACGCGGCGCTCCCACCGAGCTTCCAGCGGATCGCGCTGCTGGACATTCCCGGCCGCTGGGGCAGGGTCGACGCCTTCGCCCGGCACCGCCCCGACCAGCCGCCGACCGACGACACCGGCGGCTACCCCTCCCCCCTGCTCGGCTAGCGACCGGCGGAGCCCATCGAGCACGGTGGCCGGTGCCGCAGGGCTGCGGCGGTCGGAGCCGATGGGCGCAGCGGGTCGAGCCCGTGGGGCGTGGCGCTCGGAGCCGGAGGGCACGGTGGGTGACGGCGTGGGGAATCACCCGGCGTCCCCGGCGCGGCGGCGTCGGCCCTAGGCTGGAACGGGCGCACGGCGGAGCCGCCGCCGTCGGCCCCCGGGAGGCCTCGATGACCACAGTGGACGACGCCAGCGGGCCGTCACGCGTGGCGGAGCCCGGCGAGGGGATCACCACCGAGGAGTTGCAGCTCGCCGCCCGCAACCACGGCATCCCGCTGGAGGCGCTGCGCTACGACGTGACCCCGGCCGGCCTGCACTACCTGCTCATCCACTACGACATCCCGGACCTCGACCCGGACACGCACGCGCTGACCGTGTCCGGCGCGGTGGACCGGCCGCTGGCGCTCGACCTGGCCGCGCTTCGCGAGCGGCCCCGGGTCACCCGCCGGGTGACGCTGGAGTGCGCGGGCAACGGGCGCGCCCTGCTGCATCCGCGCCCGGTCAGTCAGCCGTGGCTGGTCGAGGCCGTCGGCAACGCCGAGTGGACGGGCACCCCGCTGGCGCCGCTGCTGCGCGAGGCGGGCATCGCCGCCGACGCCGTGGACGTGGTCTTCACGGGCGCCGACCACGGGGTGGAGCGCGGCGTCGAGCAGGACTACCAGCGGGCGCTGCCGGTGGCCGACGCGCTGCGTGAGGAGGTGCTGCTGGCGTACGAGATGAACGGGGCCCCGCTGCTGCCGCAGCACGGCGCCCCGCTGCGGCTGATCGTGCCCGGCTGGTACGGCATGGCGCACGTCAAGTGGCTGCGCGCGATCGACGTACGCACCGAGGCGTTCGACGGCTACCAGAACGCGGTGGCCTACCGGCTGCGTGAGGACGCCGACGACCCCGGGGTGCCGGTGACCCGCATCGAGCCGCGGGCGCTGGTCCGGCCGCCAGGCTTCCCCGACTTCATGTCCCGTACCCGCGTGCTGCGCGCCGGTCCGTGCACGCTGGACGGTCGCGCCTGGTCGGGCCACGCCCCCGTCGCCTCGGTGGAGGTGACCACCGACGGCGGGGTCAGCTGGCGGCCGGCCACTCTGGACGAGCAGGTCGGCGGGGAGTTCGCCTGGCGCCGGTGGCTCTACGAGTGGACGGCGACGCCGGGCAGGCACGTCCTCGGGGCCCGTGCCACCGACGCCTCCGGCCGCAGTCAGCCGGTCGGGCAGCGGTGGAACCGGGGCGGCTTCGCCAACAACCTCGTCCAGCGCGTCGAGGTCGTGGTGCGGTCGGACTGAGGCCGGACGCCGGGGCGGAGGGCGACGACGGCCGCGCGGCGGTGGGGACGCCGAGGGGGCCGTACGCCCGACGGTGGGCCCGGCGGTGGGTCAGCCGCCGAAACCGGAGTCGGCGGGCAGCGAGATGTCGGGCTTCTCCAGCTCCTCGACGTTGACGTCCTTGAAGGTCATCACCCGGACGTTCTTCACGAACCGGGCGGGACGGTACATGTCCCACACCCAGGCGTCGTGCATCTCGACCTCGAAGTAGACCTCGCCATCGGAGTTGCGCACGTGCAGGTCGACCTGGTTGGCCAGGTAGAACCGGCGCTCGGTCTCCACCACGTAGGAGAACTGGCGGACAATGTCGCGGTACTCCCGGTAGAGCTGGAGCTCCATCTCGGTCTCGTACTTCTCGAGGTCTTCCGCGCTCATCGCACTCCGCCTTCCATGACCACATCTTCCCCCACCGACGCCGGAGGCCGAGGCTGCTCGCCCAACGCCACGCCGACGGTACCCCCTGGCGGGCAGGAGCGCTCCATCGGCTCGTCCCGCCTCGCATCCGCCGGCCGACGCGCGCGGGGCGGAGCGCCGTCGCGACCGGACACCGCCGCCACGTTGACGTACGAGAACCGGTGCTCCCGGCACGGCCCCCGCTCCCGCAGCGCCGCGGTGTGCTCCGCGGTGATGTAACCCTTGTGCTCGGCGAACCCGTAGCCCGGGAACGCCCCGTCCAGCTCGACCATCATCCGGTCCCGGGTGACCTTGGCCAGCACGCTCGCCGCCGCCACGCAGGCCGCCACCCGGTCGCCCTTCCACACGGCCAGCCCCGGCACGTCGAGGCCGTCCACCCCGAAGCCGTCGGTCAGCACGTAGTCGGGCCGGGTCGTCAGCGACGCCAGCGCGCGGCGCATCGCGGCCAGGTTGCACACGTGCAGGCCCCGCTCGTCGACCTCCTCGGCGGGAACGACCACCACGGCGTACGCGAGCGCGCGGGCCACGACCTCGTCGTGGATGCGCTCCCGGCTGGCGGGGGTGAGCAGCTTGGAGTCGGCCAGCCCGTCGATCTCGCCGCGCCGCCCCTCGGGCAGGATCGCGGCGGCGGCGACCAGCGGCCCGGCGCAGGCGCCGCGACCCGCCTCGTCGGCCCCGGCGACGTGCCGGAAACCACGCCGCTGCAACGCGCGCTCCAGCGCGTAGAGCCCGCCCTCGCGGCGCACCACGGTGCGCGGGGGCGTCAGCACGGCGCGTCCTCGTGGCCGTCGACGCCTTCCTGGCGCCCGCCCACCCTGATCGTCGGCGCCGCCGGGGCGGCCAGCGCCCGGGCCAGCACCGCCGGCAGGTCCGGCGGGTAGTACCGCTCCCCGCTGGCGACCAGGTCGTCCGGCGGCCACCACCGGTGCGCGGCGACGCTGGCCCGCTCGACGTCGCTGAAGCCCGCGGTGTCGACGTCGTGACCCGTCACCCGCACCAGGAAGAACTCCTGTTCCTGCCTGTACCACACGCCGTCGAAGGGGAACTCCGTCACGTCGCGGTGCACGGGCGCCCCGAACGCCGTCGCCGGCAGCCGCAGCCCGGTCTCCTCGGCCAGCTCCCGCGCCGCGCACTCGGGGTAGGTCTCCCCCTCGTCCAGGCCGCCGCCGGGGGTGAACCACCAGCGCCCGTGCTCGGGACGGGCCGGGTCGGAGCCGCAGAAGAGCAGCACCCGACCCGCCGCGTCGACGAGCAGGACGCGCGCCGCGCGCCGAGGGGTGTAGACGGTCACCGCACCAGCCTGCCAGACGCCGCCGACAACGCCCACGCCCGGCGGCCCCTATGGTTCGGGAATGGCCTCGTACGACTCGGGCACGCTCAGCCAGGTGGCCCGGCCGACGGGCCAGAAGACGGTGAAGGCCCGCCCCACGACCTCGCCCTCGGGGATGGTGGCGACGGTGATGTCCTGACCGGACTGCTGCCAGTGCTCCAGCGAGTCGCCCGACGCCTCGCGGTGGTCGCCCATCACCCAGAGCCGGCCCTTCGGGACGGTGATGTCGAACTCCTCGGCGGTCTTGTCGCCGGGGTAGATGTAGGGCTCGTCCAGCGACTTGCCGTTGATCACCAGCCGGTCCTGCGCGTCGCAGCAGACCACGTGGTCGCCGCCGACGCCGATGACGCGCTTGATGAAGTCCTCGCCGTCGGGGTTGGCGCTCCACTCCACGGGGGCCTTGAAGACGATCACCTCGCCCCGGTGCGGGGACCGGAAGTCGTAGACCAGCTTGTTGACCAGCACCCGATCGTCGATCTGGAGGGTGTTCTCCATCGACGGGGAGGGGATGAAGAAGGTCTGCAGCACGAAGGCACGCACCAGCACCGCGACCAGGATCGCCACACCCAGGAGGATGGGCAGCTCCTTCCAGAAGGAACTGCGCGGCTTGTCGGTCTGCTCGTCAATCACGGCACGAGCCTACGTTGCCCGGCCGGACGCCACCGTCCGGAACGCGCGAGAACGGCGAGCGCGGCGGCGGTCGGGGCCAACAGCACCAGATCGCCGTCCGGCGTGGGGCGGACCGGGGGCGGGGCGCCGGTGGAGGCGGCCGGCGGGTCGGCGACGTCGTCGAAGGTCGCGGGCACCGACAGCCCGCTCCACCGCGACGACGGCCAGACCACCGTGAACGCCCGGCCCACCACGTTCTCGATCGGCACCGGTCCCTGGCAGCGGGCGTCCTGGGAGACCATCCGGTGGTCGCCCATCACGAAGATCTGCCCGGGCGGGACCACGACCTCCTCGAAGCGCCGGGAGCGGCACTCGCTGGGGTTGGGCGGGATGTCGAGCGGCGAGTCCCGCAGGACGTACGACGACTCGTCGAGCGGGGTGCCGTTGACCAGCACCCGCCCCTCGGCGTCGCAGCACTTCACCCGGTCGCCGGGCAGGCCGATGACCCGCTTGATGAAGTCCTTCTCGCCGGGGCGGCTGACGCCGACCAGGTCGCCGACGGTCCTGCTGAGCTTGCCCGCGAACCCGGGCTCGGGCTCCTCGTCGACCTGCGGGGCCCAGCGCTCGGTGCCCCGGAAGACGACGACCTCGCCCCGCACCGGGTCGCGTACGTCGTAGACGACCTTGTTGACCAGGACCCGGTCGCCGACGAGGAGGGTGTCCTCCATCGAGCCGGAGGGGATGAAGAACGCCTGGAGCAGGAAGGTGCGGATCAGCACCGCCAGGCAGAACGCGACGACGAGCAGCAGCGGCAGCTCCTGCCAGAGGGGCATCTGTCGGCGGGGCCGACGGGCCCGACGTCGCCACGGGTCGACGGCGCCGTCCTCGTCAAGCGTCTGCACCACGCCACTCTCCGGTCAGCAGAAATGACACTACCGCCCGGGAACCCCGTCGGGGCTCCCCGGGCGGTAGTGGCCGTCGCTCCGCCGTGGTGGCGGGACGTCGCCCGGCTGCGCCCGTAGCGACCAGGGTAGTGCGGTCCGGTCGGTACGACATACGCGCAGCTCGGGCGGCGTGGCGAGCGCGAGGGTCAGCTGGGCTGCTTCTCGCGCTTCTCCTTGATCTTGGCCTTCTTGCCGCGCAGCTCGCGCAGGTAGTAGAGCTTGGCCCGGCGCACGTCACCGCGGGTCACGACCTCGATCCGGTCGATACCCGGGCTGTTGATCGGGTAGGTGCGCTCGACACCGACGCCGAAGCTGATCTTGCGGACCGAGAAGGTCTCGCGCAGACCGTCACCCTGGCGGCGGATGACGACGCCCTGGAAGATCTGGACACGGGACCGGGCGCCCTCGACGACGCGGGCGTGCACCTTGACGGTGTCACCGGCACGGAAGTCGGGGAGGTCGGTGCGCTTCGACTGGGCGTCAAGGGCGTCCAGGATGTTCATCGCTGCGTCCTCGTGAGGCTCACGGCGCACCGTCAATCGGTGCGCGGGTGGGTGATTCTGATCCCCGGGTGGCGGTCGGTGACCCGACCCCGGTCGAGGATCCTCGCAGCCGGCCGCGGCGCGGCCGGTTGCGGCAACCCCCCTACTTTGCCACATCCCCCGGCGGCACCTGAAATCCGGCCCGGTCCAGCGCGGCGACGTCCCGCTTGTCGAGCCGGCCCGGGTCCACCGCGGCGAGCATGTCGGGCCGGCGGTTCGCGGTGCGGGTCAGCGCCTCGTCGCGCCGCCAGCGGGCGATCCTGCCGTGGTCACCGGAGCGGAGCACCTCCGGCACCTCCAGCCCGCGCCAGGTCGCCGGCTTCGTGTACATGGGGGCCTCCAGCAGCCCGTGCGCGTGCGACTCCTCGGCCAGCGAGCCCGCGTTGCCGAGCACGCCGGGCAGCAGCCGGGTGACCGCCTCCAGGATCACCAGCACCGCAACCTCCCCGCCGAAGAGGACGTAGTCGCCGAGGGAGACCTCGGTCACCGGCATCCGGGTGGCCGCGTGGTCGAGCACCCGCTGGTCGATGCCCTCGTACCGGCCGCAGGCGAAGAGCAGGTGCGGCTCGGCGGCCAGCTCGTGCGCCAGGGCCTGGGTGAAGGGGGCGCCGGTCGGCGCCGGCACCACCAGCCGGGGCGCGGTCACCTCCGCCGGGGCGAGGGCGTCGAGCGCCTCGCCCCACGGCTCCGGCCGCATCACCATGCCGGGCCCGCCGCCGTAGGGCGTGTCGTCGACCGTGCGGTGCACGTCGTGGGTCCAGATCCGCAGATCGTGTACGGCCAGCCGCAGCGTGCCGTTCGCCCGCGCCCTGCCGATCAGCGACAGGTCCAGCGGAGCGAAGTACTCGGGGAAGATCGACACGATGTCGACGCGCATGCGGGGGTGCTCCAGCGGTTCTACAGATCGAGCAGACCGGCCGGCGGGTCGACGACGACGCGACCGCCGGCGAGGTCAACCTCGGGGACGATCGCCTTGACGAACGGAATGAGCGCGGTGCCGCCCTCGGGACGGCGCAGCACCAGCAGGTCGGAGGCGGGGGCGTGGTCGATTCGGGCCACCTCGCCCAGCCGCTCGCCGGCCGGGGTGACCACGGCCAGCCCGACGAGCTGGTGGTCGTGGAACTCCTCCGGGTCCTCCGGCGCGCCGACCTCGCCGCTGTCGACCCCGATCAGGGTGCCGCGCAGCGCCTCGGCGACGTCCCGGTCGAGAATGCCCTCGAACGCGACCAGCATCCGCCCCTGGTGCCAGCGGGCGGACTCCACGACCAGCTCGGCGGGCACCCGGAATGCCTCCCCGCGCTCGGACGCGGCCGGCGGCGGGGCCGCCCCGGGCTCGGTGCGCAGCACCTTCCCCGGGGCGAACCGCGCTTCGGGCTCGTCGGTCCGCACCTCCACGGTGACCTCACCGCGGATGCCGTGCGGCTTGCCGATCCTGCCGACGATGAGCAGCATCAGTACGAGTCGACGATGTCGACGCGCACACCGCGCCCGCCGATGGAGCCGATCACCTGGCGCAGCGCCTTGGCGGTCCGCCCGGACCGCCCGATCACCGTGCCGAGGTCCTCCGGGTGCACGCGGACTTCCAGCCGCTTGCCCCGACGGGAGTCGACCATCCGGACGCGTACGTCATCGGGGTGGTCGACGATGCCCTTGACCAGGTGCTCCAAGGCCGGACGCAGAGGCATGTCAGGCCTGCTCACCGGCGTCGGCAGTGGCAGCCGGGGCCTCGGCCGGAGCCTCGGTCTTCGGCGCCTCGGCCGGAGCCTCCGCCTTGGCGACCTTCTTGGCCGGCTTGGCCGGCGTCTCGGCCAGCCCGGCGGCGGCCTTCGCCTCGGCCTCGTACGCCGCGGTGCGGTCGACCCGCTCCGGGGCGACCTTCAGCGGCGGCGGGGCCGGCAGGCCCTTGAACTTCTGCCAGTCACCGGTCAGCTCCAGCAGCCGCTGCACCGCCTCGCTCGGCTGGGCGCCGACGGACAGCCAGTACTGGACCCGCTCCGACTTGACCTCGATCACCGAAGGGTCTTCCTTCGGCTGGTAGACCCCGACGAACTCGATCGCCCGGCCGTCGCGCTTGGTGCGCGAGTCGGCGATGACGATGCGGTACTGCGGGTTGCGGATCTTGCCCATCCGCAGGAGCCGGATCTTTACGGCCACAGTTGTTTCGCTCCTGTTGCGATCTCACCTGCCCGAACGGGCGGTGCACGGGTGAGTGTCGACCGGCACAGTGGGGTTGGGCCGGAGACTGCTCGGTGGACTGGCGACGCGCCCGGGTTAGAGGGCGCCGGACGCGCGCCGGATACCAGCCAGCCATTCTGCCAGATCCGGCCCGGATCTCTCACACCGGACCGCCCCGGGTCACCCGCGCGGCGGCGGAAGTGACCGAAAGCACAGTCGCCGGCCGGCTGCGGGTGGGCGCGGGATCAGCGCACCGGCGGCCGGTCCCAGCCCGGCGGCAGCTTGTCGGGGACCAGCCAGTCGGACGGCGGGGTGAAGTCGCACCAGGTGCCGTCGAACGGGAACTCCCCCGCCTCGGCCAGCGCGATCACCCGCTTGCCCTCGGCCCGCACCGCGTCCGGGTCGGGCACCCAGTAGTGGTCGGGGAAGGCCAGCCGCTCGGCGAACTCCTCCTCGTCCTTCCACTCCCAGCTGCGATCCGGGCGCACCAGCACGTCGAGGTCCTGGTCCACCATGTCGACGCCGGCGAGGGTGCCGTCGTCCCAGCGCACCCCGGGCTCCTCCAGGTTGACGTACCAGGTGGCGAAGCGGTCGTGCGCGTCGCGGAACCACCACACCGAGTGGGCGGCCCCGGCGGGCAGGAACTTCAGCACGGACGGGCCGTCCCACCGGCCGGTGGCCAGCCCGTACGACGAGGAGATCCACTCGGTGAACGGCACCGCCCGCATGCCCAGCCCGGCCTCGGTGACCTCGCTCGCGACCGGCGCGTCGCGGGGCACCCAGAGCAGCAGGCCCCGGTCGTCGTCGCTGACCACCCGCGCGGTGCGGGCCCAGCCGATCCGCCCCCGCCGCACGTTGCGGTGCACGACCAGCCGCCCAGGTTCGAATCTCACGCCCCGACCCTACCGGCGCCCTGCGGGCTCCCGCCCCGTCGACCCGCGGGCGCCGGAACGCGCACGGCCGGCCCCGCGAGGCGGGACCGGCCGTGCGGCGTACGGGTCGGTCAGTAGGCGCGGGCCAGGATGGCGACCAGGTCGGGCTCGTCCTCGGAGTCGGGCACCGAGCCGTCGGCGCGCAGCAGGCAGCGCACGGTGACGCCCTGGCCGTTCGCCTCCGCCTCGCCCTGCACGCCGACCGCCGACCACGGCACCCGGGCCCAGCCCGTGGCCGCCGCCTCGATCGCCTCGGCCAGCGTCGAGACCTCGACGGTGCGGGACTGCCGGTGGGCCAGCGCCTGGTCGTGCAGGGCCCGCTGGTCGGCGTCGAGGGCGGCCAGCACGGCGGTGACCACGTCGGCCACCGGCGTCGGGGACTTCGAGCCGTCGGTGCGCCGGACCACGACCGCGTTGCCGGCGGCCAGGTCGCGGGGGCCGACCTCGACGCGTACGGGATAGCCGCGCAGCTCGGCGTCGACGGCCCGGCGGCCGAACGGGGTGTCGGTGCGGTCGTCGAGCGCGACCCGGACCCCGGCGTCGCGCAGCGCGTCGGAGAGCTTCTTCGCGGCCTCCCCGACGCCCTCGCCGTCCTTGACCACCATGACGTACGCCTGCACGGGCGCCAGCTTCGGCGGCACCCGCAGGCCGTTGTCGTCGCCGTGGCACATGATCAGGCCGCCGAGCATGCGGGTGGAGGTGCCCCAGGAGGTCGTCCAGGCGTGCTCCCGGCCGCCCTCGGCGGAGGAGTAGCTGATGTCGAACGCCTTGGCGAAGTTCTGCCCCAGCTCGTGGCTCGTGCCGAGCTGGAGGGCCTTGCCGTCACCCATCATGCCTTCGCAGGTGTAGGTGGCGGTGGCCCCGGCGAAGCGCTCCCGGGCCGTCTTCAGGCCGACGACCACCGGGATGCCGAGCACGCTGACCATCAGGTCCTCGTACGCCTCGTGCAGGATCCGGCGCGCGTAGGCGCGGGCGTCGTCGCGGGTGGCGTGCGCGGTGTGCCCCTCCTGCCAGAGGAACTCGCTGGTGCGCAGGAAGATCCGGGGGCGCAGCTCCCAGCGGACCACGTTGGCCCACTGGTTGAGCAGCAGCGGCAGGTCCCGGTAGGAGTCGATCCACTTGGCCATGAACTCGCCGATGACGGTCTCGCTGGTGGGGCGCACCACCACCGGCTCGGCGAGCTGCTTGCCGCCGCCGTGGGTGACGACCGCGAGTTCCGGCGAGAAGCCCTCGACGTGCTCCGCCTCGCGCTTGAGGTAGCTCTCGGGGATGAAGAGCGGGAAGTACGCGTTCTCCGCGCCCGCCGCCTTGATCCGGGCGTCCATCTCGGCCTGCATCCGCTCCCAGATGGCGTAGCCGGCCGGCCGGATGACCATGGTCCCCCGGACCGGGCCGTTGTCGGCCAGCTTCGCCTTGGCGATCAGGTCCTGGTACCAGCGGGGAAAGTCCTCCGCACGGGGAGTGAGCACGCGTGCCATGACCGCACATCCTATGCGTCGGCCGAAGGGACGACGCCATCGGGCGCGACGTCGCCGGTGTCCGCCGTGCCGGCCGGTGTGGCGGGTCGTAGGATTCGACCACCATGGGTGACGTGAGGGAGGGCACCCGTTCGCGGGAGACGATCGTCGAGGCAGCCCGGGCGTTGACCATCGCGACTGGCTGGGACGGCGTCCGGATGGGTGCCGTCGCGCGCGCGGCGGGAGTGAGCCGGCAGACGGTCTACAACGAGTTCGGCACCAAGGCGGGGCTGGCCGAGGCGCTCGCCCGGTGGGAGGTCGACCGGTTCGTGGGCGCGGTACGCGCCCTGCTCGACGCGCACGGCGACGACGTCCGGGCCGCCGCGCACGCCACCATCTCGCACACCCTCGCGGAGGCGGCCAACGACCCGCTGATCAAGGCCGTGCTGACCAGCACCCGGGGCGGCTCGGACGAGCTGCTGCCCTACCTCACCACCCGCTCGGAGCTGGTCCTGACCGAGGCCACCGAGGTGCTGCTGGAGTGGGCCGACCGCGTGCTGCCGGGCGCCGACCGGGACGCGGTCGCCTTCGCCACGGACTCGGTCATCCGGTTGGTGATCAGCCACATCGTGCTGCCCGGCGCCCCCGTCGCGCAGACGGCCGCCGCCCTCGCCGACCTGGCGGTGTTCCTGCTCGCGCACGCGCTCACCCGGGGCGACGGGACCGGCTGACCGGCCGCCGGGTCAGCGCACCACGCGGCCGCGCAGCACGATGCGGGCGGGGCTGCGTACGGCGCGCAGGTCGGCGCGCGGATCCTCGGCGTAGACCACGAGGTCCGCCAGGCCGCCCTCGACCAGCCCGGGGAAGCCGAGCCACTCGCGGGCCCGCCAGGACGCGGCGGCAAGCACCTCCGTGGTGGACATGCCGGCCTGCTCGTGCAGCAGCAGCATCTCCTCGGCGGCGAGGCCGTGGTCGATGCCGCCGCCGGCGTCGGTGCCCACGAAGATCGGCACGCCGGCCTCGTGCGCCGAACGGACCACCTCGGGGAACCGGTCGCGCAGGGCGAGCATGTGCTCGGCGTAGCCGGGGAACTTCTCCCGGGCCTGCTCGGCGATCCCGCCGAACGTCCGGATGTTGATCATCGTTGGGACGAGGGCGGTGCCCCGGCGGGCCATCTCGTCGATCAGGTCCAGGCTCAGGCCGGTGCCGTGCTCCACCGAGTCCACCCCGGCGCGCACCATGATCTCCACGGCCGACTCGGAGAAGGTGTGCACGGCGGCGCGTACGCCGGCGGCGTGCGCGGCCTGGACGGCGGCCGTCATGGTGTCGGCATCCCACGCCGGGGCCAGGTCGCCGACCCCCCGGTCGATCCAGTCGCCGACCAGCTTCACCCAACCGTTGCCGGCGCGCGCCTGCGCGGCCACCGTCGCCGCCACCTCCGCAGCCCCCACCTCGACGCCGATGTCGCGCAGGTAGCGCTTCGGCGGCGCGACGTGGCGGCCGGCGCGGGCCAGCCGCGGCAGGTCGGGCTCGTCGTCGAGTTCGGGGTACGGGTACGGCGACCCGGCGTCGCGGATGGCGAGGACCCCGGCGTCCCGATCGACGCGGGCCAGCTCGCGGGCCTGGTCGAGCGAGGTGACCGGGGCGCCGCCGCGGGCGATGCCGATGTGGCAGTGCGCGTCGATCAGGCCGGGCAGCACGAACCCGCCGTCGGCGATCGTCTCCGCGCCGGGGACCGGGGTGAAGGTGACCCGATCGCCGACCAGCCACAGGTCACGGACCTCGTCGTCGGGCAGCACCACGCCGCGTACGTGCCAGGCCATGCGTCCTCCGTCTGCGCGCAAAGGGGGCGGTCCGCCCGTCATTCTTCCCGGTCGACACGGGTCGGGAACGCCCGGGTGCGGCGGATGCACCGGTCCGCCGGCCGCGCCCGGCCCCACTCGGCGCGGCGACCCCCGACTCCGCTGCGTAGCCCTTCCACCACCGAGTGACACGAACGGTTGATTGACAGATTTCTTTATTTACGCATGTCTTGATGAAGAGATCCTTCGTCACCAGGATGCTCCCAGGCGCCCGGACACGGGCGTCCACAGTGTCGCCTCACCCCAAAAGGAGCGTCGGGACAGTGTCACCACGACGATGGCGAATGGCCGCGGTCGGCCTGGCGGTCGGCCTCACCCTGCCGATCGGCGCCGCGGCGCCGGCCGCCGCCGCACCGGACTCCGCCGACACGAAGGTCAGGGCGGTGGCCGCGAAGGTCGACAGGAAGGTCACCACCCGGCTCGCCCGCGAGGGCAGGGCCAGCTACTGGGTCTTCCTGGACAGCAAGGCCGACCTGTCCGGCGCGGCCCGCCTGCGCGGCAAGACGGAGAAGGCCGCCCACGTCCACCGCACCAAGACCGCCCACGCCGAACGCAGCCAGGCCGGCCTGCGCGCCATGCTGACCCGCGAGGGCGCGGATTTCACCCCGTTCTGGCTGGTCAACGCGATCAGGGTGACCGGCGACGCCGAGTTGCTCGGTGACCTCGCCGTGCGCACCGACGTCGCCGAGATCCTCGCCGACGAGCCGGTCGAGATCCCGAAGCCGCTGCCCGGCGAGACCGTCCCCACCACCAACGCCACCGAGTGGAACATCGACCGGATCAACGCGCCGCGGGTCTGGAACGAGCTGAACGTACGCGGCGAGGGCATCGTGGTCGCCAACATCGACAGCGGCGTCGACGTCACCCACCCCGCCGTGGCGGCCAGCTACCGGGGACGCAACGGTGACGGCACCCTCGACCACAACTACAACTGGTTCGACCCGGCCGACGTCTGCCCCACCGACGCCCCGTGCGACAACAACAACCACGGCACGCACACCATGGGCACGATGGTCGGCTCGGACGGCGCCAACGTGATCGGCGTGGCCCCGGGCGCCCGGTGGATCGCCGCCAAGGGCTGCGAGACCAGCGGCTGCTCGCGGGCGTCGCTGCTCGCCTCCGGCCAGTGGATCGTCGCCCCCACCGACCTCGACGGCGCCAACCCGCGCCCCGACCTCGCCCCGGACGTCGTGAACAACTCCTGGGGCTCCAGCGCCTACGACCCGTGGTACACCGAGATCGTCTCGTCGTGGGTGGCCGCCGGCATCTTCCCGGCCTTCTCCAACGGCAACAGCGGCCCGAGCTGCAACACCTCGGGCAGCCCCGGGTCGTACACGATCAGCTACAGCTCCGGCGCGTTCGACGTGAACAACGCGATCGCCAGCTTCTCCAGCCGGGGCACCGGCGAGAACGGCGACATCAAGCCGAACATCGCCGCGCCGGGCGCCAACGTCCGCTCCTCGGTGCCGGGCGGCTACTCGGCGCTCAGCGGCACGTCGATGGCCTCCCCGCACACCGCGGCGACCGTGGCCCTGATGTGGTCGGCCTCGCCGGCCCTGCAGGGTGACGTCGCCGAGACCAAGCGCATCCTCGACGACACCGCGATCGACGTCGACGCCCTCACCTGCGGCGGCACCGTCGACGACAACAACGTCTTCGGCGAGGGCCGGCTCGACGCGTACGCGGCGGTCGACGCCACCCCCCGGGGCGCCCTCGGCGCGCTGGGCGGTCGGGTCACCTCCGGCGGCAACCCGCTGGCCGGGGCGGACGTGACGGTCACCGGCCCGATGACCCGCGTCACCAGCACCGGCGCCGACGGCTCGTACGCGCTCGACCGGCTGATGGTGGGCGGCTACACGGTCTCGGTGAGCAAGTTCGGCTACACCACGGCGACGACCTCGGTGACGATCACCGAGAACCAGACGGTCGACGCGGACGTCGCCCTCGAGGCGGCCCCCTCGGCCACGCTCAGCGGCACGGTGCGCACCTCGAACGGCACGGCCGGCGGCGCCACCGTCGCCGTCCTCGGCACCCCGCTCACCGCCACCGCCGACGCCGACGGCCGCTACTCCGTGACCGTGCCGCACGGCACGTACGACGTCCGCTTCGCGCACACGTACCGCTGCTCGGACGAGGTGACCCGCTCGGCGCAGGTCGGCGCGGACACCGTCCTGGACGTCACCCTGCCCGACCGGGTCGACTCCTTCGGGTACGCCTGCGGCCCGGCCGGCGGCTCGTTCGTCGCCGGCACCCAGCTGCTGGAGACGTTGACCGGTGACAACAGGTCCGTCCCCGTCACGTTGCCCTTCCGGGTCCCGCTCTACGGCAACTCCTACCGGCAGGCATGGGTGGGCACCAACGGCGTGCTCGGCTTCGGCACCTCGTCGACCAGCCGCCTCAACACCGCCCTGCCGAACACCACCAACCCCGACCTCGCGCTCTTCCCGTTCTGGGACGACCTCTACGTGGAGGAGGACTCGGGGTCTACACGGCCGTCACGGGCACCGCGCCGCGCCGTACCTTCGTGGTGGAGTGGCGCAACGTGTCGATCTTCGCCGACCGGTCGACGCGGCTGACCTTCAGCGCCGCCATCGGTGAGGACGGCTCGATCACCTACCGGTACGCCGACATCGACGGCGACGGCGCGGAGACCGGCACCGGCGCGACGATCGGCCTGGAGAACGTCGACGGCACCGTCGGCTTCGAGTACTCGTACAACGCCCAGGCGGTCGCCGACGGCACGGCGATCACGTTCCGCACCACCCGCAGCGGGGTGCTCTCCGGTGTGGTCACCGACGCCAACGACGGGCGCCCGGTCGCCGGGGCCACCGTGACCGCCCGGGTGGGCGACGCGACGGCCACCCAGACCACGGAGGCCGACGGCACGTACCTGATCCAGGCCCCCGTCGGCACGGTCGAGTTCACCATCGACAAGCAGCACTACGAGGCGGCGTCGGGCTCCGTGGCGGTGCAGGCCGGCGCGGCCGAGGTCCGTTCGGCGGCGCTGCGTACCGCACGCGTCGGCACCCCGACGAGCGAGCTGACCGTCGTCTCGGGGGCCGAGCAGACCCGGAGCCGACAGATCACCCTCAGCAACACGGGGGTGCTCGGCACCGGCGTCACGGTCACCGAGCTGAACTCCGACGGCACGCCGCAGGACGTCAGCTGGCTCGGCCTGTCGGGTGCCACCGTCACCCTGGGCAGCGGCGGCCGGCACACCGTCGGCGTGGCGACCAGCACCGCCGGCCTGGCCCCCGGCAGCTTCCACCAGGCCAAGCTGCGGATCTCCTCGGCCAGCGGGCGCCAGCCCGTCCTGGACGTCCCGGTCACCCTGGTGGTGCCGCGCACCACCCTGGCGATCGACGCCGGCGCGACGTCGGCCCGGGCCGACGTCGAGGGCCAGACCTGGTCGCCGGACCGGGCCTGGACCGCCGGCGGCGCCGGCTACCTCGGCGCCTCCAGCCGCCGGACGACCAGCACCCCGATCACCGGCACCAACGACCCGGCCCGCTTCGCCAGCCAGCGGGAAGGGATGTACGAGTACCGCGTCGACGGTCTCGCGGACGGCCACTACACGGTGGAGCTGGACTTCGCCGAGGTGAAGCGGCAGTCCCCGGACCGGCGGGTCTTCGACGTGCTGATCGAGGGCCAGGAGGTGCTGCCGTCGCTGGACGTGGCCGGCGAGGTGGGCAGCTACGCCGCGCTGAGCCGGACGTACACGGTGCGGGTGATCGACGGCCAGCTCAACGTGCGGTTCGTGACGCACAAGGGCTACGGCGTGCCGATCGTGAACGCGCTGCGCGTCACCGACCGGCCGGACCTGCTGTCCTGACGGTCGCACGAGAAACGGGGCCCGGCCGGTGACGGCCGGGCCCCGCCCGGGTGGACCGCGGGTCGCTCAGTCCCCGGCGCGGTCGAGCAACCCGGCCCGCCGTGCCGTCAGCGCGGGCAGGTCGACGGAGACCTTCCAGGGCCGCTCGGTGACGAAGAGGTCCTCGGTGTGGGTCACCGCCTCGTACTCGCCGGTGGGGCCGAGCGCGTATTCCGTGAGGGTCATCCGCTCGTGCAGCGGGTCGACCACCCAGTACGTCCGCACCCCGGCGTGCGCGTAGATCCTCGCCTTGTCGTAGAGGTCGCGGAACGTGGAGGTCGGCGAGAGCACCTCGACGGCCAGCAGCGCGTCCTCGACGGGAACGGGCGAGCGGTCGGCGTGCTCGCGGCGGATGGCGACCACGTCGGGGCGCGGCTCGTTGCGGCGGTCGATGCGCATCGACAGGTCGATGCTCACCAGGTAGTCGGCGGGGCAGTTGACCTCGAGTGCGAGCAGCAGTCGCACGCAGAGGTCCTGGTGCACGGCGGTGGGGGACGGCACGATCAACCTTCCGTTGACCAACTCGTACGGAAGGTCCTCCGGCAGGTCGCCGAGGTCGTCGACCGTCCACTCCGACCGGTCGGGCAGGATGGGTGCCACGGTCATGACTCCTCCTTCCAGGGGCGACATCACCCTACGCAGGGATCATGTCACCCGCCGTCAGCGACACGCCTCAGCGGGGCCGGCCGTCGCCGCCCTTGCCGAGCTTGTTGAAGTCGATCTTCGGCAGCTTGAAGCCCGGCGGGAGGCCCTGGCCGCCGGCCAGGTCGTTCGGGTCCACGCCCGGCGGAAGCTGCGGCATGCCGCCCGGGAAGCCGCCCGGCATCCCGGCGCCCGCCCCGGCGCGCGGCCGGTTGCCGCCCTTGGTGCCCTTGCGCTTGTTCTTCGGCGACTTGGTCGCCTTGCGCCGGCCGCCGCCCGGCAGGCCCATCATGCCGCCCATCTGCTTCATCATCTTCTGCGCGTCGGCGAAGCGGTTGAGCAGCTGGTTGACGTCCATCACCGTGACGCCGGAGCCGGTGGCGATGCGGGCCCGGCGCGAGCCGTTGATGATCTTCGGGTTGGTGCGCTCGGCGGGGGTCATCGACCGGATGATCGCGGTGACCCGGTCGAAGTGCTTGTCGTCGACCTCGGCGAGCTGGTCCTTCATCTGCCCCATGCCCGGCATCATGGCCAGCACGTTGGCGATGGGGCCCATCCGCCGGACCGCGATGAGCTGGTCGAGGAAGTCCTCCAGGGTGAACTGCTCGCCGCCCATCAGCTTGGCGGTCATCTTCTCCTTCTGATCGGTGTCGAAGGCCTGCTCGGCCTGCTCGATCAGAGTGAGGACGTCGCCCATGCCGAGGATCCGGCTGGCCATCCGGTCGGGGTGGAAGACGTCGAAGTCCTCCAGCTTCTCGCCGGTGGAGGCGAAGAGGATCGGCTGCCCGGTGACCTCCCGGACCGACAGCGCGGCACCACCGCGGGCGTCGCCGTCGAGCTTGGAGAGGACCACGCCGGTGATGCCCACGCCGTCGCGGAACGCCTCGGCGGTGCGCACCGCGTCCTGGCCGACCATGGCGTCGATGACGAAGATGACCTCGTCCGGCTCGACCGCGTCGCGGATGTCGGCGGCCTGCTGCATCATCTCGGCGTCGATGCCGAGCCGGCCGGCGGTGTCGACGATGACGATGTCCCGGGCGGCCCGCTTCGCGTGCTCGATCGAGGCGCGCGCCACCTGCACCGGGTCGCCGGTGCCGTTGCCGGGCTCGGGGGCGTACACCTCGACGCCGGCGCGGCCACCGAGCACCTGGAGCTGCCCGACGGCGTTGGGGCGCTGGAGGTCGGCGGCGACCAGCAGCGGCTGGTGGCCCTGGGCCTTGAGCCAGCGGGCCAGCTTGCCGGCGAGGGTGGTCTTTCCGGAGCCCTGGAGGCCGGCGAGCATGATCACCGTCGGCGGCTGCTTGGCGAACTGGAGCCGCCGCCCCTCGCCGCCGAGGACGTTGATCAGCTCCTCGTTGACGATCTTGATGATCTGCTGCGCCGGGTTGAGCGCCTGGGAGACCTCGGAGCCGCGCGCCCGCTCCTTGACGTTGGCGATGAAGCCCTTGACCACCGGCAGCGCGACGTCCGCCTCCAGCAGCGCGAGGCGAATCTCGCGCGCGGTGGCGTCGATGTCGGCGTCGGTGAGCCGACCCTTGCCGCGGAGCTTGGTGAAGATCCCGGACAGGCGGTCACTCAAGGTGTCAAACACGCGAACATCCCGTTTGTCAGTGTTTCGGCGGGCACATCGGCGACCGGGCGAGGTGTCCGGCCACCGCTAGGGTAGCCGGCCGGGCCGCACGGCCGCTCCGGGCCGGGCGCAGCCGGGGCGACCGACGCGGGCCGTGGCCCGGCTGGGGCTTGCGGCCGCGGTCCAGGCGGCGCACGGACGTTGGCAGGGGTCCCTTGCTCTACCTCGGGCGTTGACAGGGGGCCCTTCCTTAGACTGCGGCGAGCACCGCGGCCTCCAGACGGGCCCGGGTGGCGTCGTCCGGCCAGCCGCCGACGAGGTAGAAGGCGTCCACCACGTCGCCGCCGAGGGTGGAGATGCGGGCCGCGCGCACCTGGGCGCCGGCCTCGTCGAGGGCGCAGGTGACCCGGTAGAGCAGCCCTACCGCGTCGGCGGCACGCAGCTCCAGCAGCACGGCGTCCGTGGCCGCCTCGCGGTGCCAGACCACCCGGGGCGCGGCCGGATCGGACCGCGCCGCCAGGGCCCGGCCGCGCAGCCGCTGGGTGACCGAGACGTCGCCGTTCACCGCGCGGCGCAGGTCGGCGCCGAGGGCGATCGGGTCGGGCGCAAGGCCGTACCGGGGCTGCACGCGGCACTCGACCAGGGCCCGGCCGTCGACGGTGGAGGCGTCGGCGGAAAGCACCTCCAGCCGGTGCAGCGCCAGGCAGCCGGCCACCGTCGCGAGCAGGCCGCGCCGGTCCGCCGCGGCCACCGCCACCCGGTCGGCCGTCAGGTGTACGACCGGCAGGGGCCCCGCCAGCAGGGCCGGGTCGGGGGCGGGCGGGGCGGGCAGCGCGCCCGTGTCCAGCGCGGTCCGTACCCGGGTGACCAGCTCGGCGACCAGCCGGCCCTTCCACTGCGACCAGGCGGCCGGGCCGGTGGCGGCGGCGTCGGCCCGCACCAGTGCGTGCAGCAGGTCCAGCGTGGTCGGGTCGCCGACCCGCTCGGCCACCCCGGCGATGGTGACCGGGTCGGCGAGGTCCCGCCGGGTGGCCACGTCGGGCAGGAGCAGGTGCAGCCGGACCAGCGTGCCGATCAGCGCCACCTCCGGCGCGGGCAGGCCGATCCGGGCGGCCACCGCCTCCGCCAGCGGCACCCCGACCGTGCTGTGGTCGCCCGGGAGCCCCTTGCCGACGTCGTGCAGGAGGCCGCCGAGCAGCAGCAGGTCGGGACGGTCCACCTCGCGGGTGTGCCGGCTGGCCTCGTACGCGGTCTGCACGAGGTGCCGGTCGAGGGTGAACCGGTGCACGGGGTTGTGCTGCGGGAGGCTGCGCAGCCGCGTCCACTCGGGCAGCCAGCGCTCGATCAGCCCGTACCGGTCGCAGGTCTCCCAGGCCGGCACCAGGCCAGGACCGGCGCCGAGCAGGGTGATCAGCGCGGCCCGGGCCTCGGCCGGCCACGGCGCCGGCAGCGGCGGGCAGTACGCGGCCAGCCACTCGCAGGTGGCCCGCGCGATCGGCAGCCGGGTGACGGCCGCGGCGGCGGCGACCCGCAACGACAGGCTCGGGTCGGGGCGCGCCCCGATCGCGGTGCGGGCCAGCACCAGCTCGCCGTCGTGCTCGACGACGTCCCGGGCGACCGGTCGGCGCAGCGGCCGCCCGTCGGCGCCCCGGCGGCGACCCGAGCGCAGCCGGTCGGCGGCGCGGAAGGCGTCGTCGAGGGCGTGGCTGACGGTCCGGGCGTCCCCGGCGACCCGGCGCAGCAGCGCGTCGCCGTCGCCGACGACCCGGGCGTCCCGCGGGGCGTCGGACGGGTCCGGCCGCACGGGTTCGCACGGCGGGAGGTGCCGAAGCCCGAGCAGCGCGGCCACCCCGTCGCGTTCCTGGGCGACCAGGCGGTCGACCCGGCGGCCGACCTGCCGGTGCAGCGCGTCGCGGGTGTCCAGCAGCCGCAGGTGCGCGGCGCGGACGGCGGGGCGCAACGCGTCGGTGATCCCGGCGGTGGCGACCGCCCGCAGGATCCCGACGTCGCGCAGCCCGCCGGCCGCCTCCTTCAGGTCACCCTCCAGCAGGAACGCCAGCTCGCCGTGGGCGGCCCAGCGGGCGGCGGTGATCTCGCGCAACGCCGGGAGCTGCCGCACGGCGGTCCGCCGCCAGTGGTCGGCGGCGGTGCGCACAAGCGTGTCCGCGAGCGCGGCGTCCCCGGCGAGCAGCCGCGCGTCGAGCAGCCCGAGGGCCACCTTCACGTCGTCCTGGGCGACGGAGAGCGCCTCGGCGACGGTCCGGACGGAGTGGTCCAGCCGCAGCCCGGCGTCCCACACGGGATACCAGACCGAGGCGGCCAGCTCGTCCACGCCGGGCACCCCGGCGTGCAGCAGGACGAGGTCGAGGTCGCCGTGCGGCGCGCACTGCCGGCGGCCCAGCCCGCCGACGGCGATCAGCGCCACCCCGGGCCGCTGCGGGAGCAGCCCGCGCAGCCACCGATCGTACGCGTCGGCCCGCGCCGCCCGGGCCGCCTCCCCGACGCCGACGACCTCGTCGACCAGGAGTCCGGCGCCGCCGGTGTGCTCCGACGCGTCCTTCCTGGTCGACGAGGTCATGTCGGTCAGAGCGCGTCGAGGCCGCGCTCGCCGGTACGGACCCGGACGACCTCCTCGACGGCGGTCACCCAGACCTTCCCGTCGCCGATCTTGCCGGTCCGGGCGGCGCCGACGACGGCGTCCACGATCTTGTCGACGTCCATCTCGTCGGTGAGCACCTCCACCCGGATCTTGGGCAGGAACTCGACCGTGTACTCGGCACCCCGGTAGACCTCGGTGTGCCCCTTCTGCCGCCCGTACCCCTGGACCTCGCTGACGGTCAGGCCGGCCACGCCGAGGGCGTGCAGGGCCTCCTTCACCGCGTCCAGCTGGTACGGCTTGATGACCGCGGTCACCAGCTTCATGTCCAACCCCTCCATCCCAGGAACGTTAACCGGCGACCTTCTCGTCGACCGGCGCGGCGGGTGCGGCCGGCTCGGTCGACTCCGCGGGCGCGGGTGCCGTCGGCGGCTTGGTGCCGGTCAACCCGGCCATGGCGAACGCGCTGCCCCCGCCGCTGCCGGCGGCCGGCGACAGGTCGTAGCCGCTCTCGGCGTGCTCGGCGATGTCGATCCCGCCGACCTCGTCCTCGGCGCGCAGGCGGAAGCCGATCGTCTTCTCGATCGCGAAGGCCAGCACCCAGGCCACCGCGAAGGACCAGGCCGTGACGATAAGGCCGGCCAGGGCCTGCCGGCCGAGCTGGGTGACCCCGCCGCCGTAGAAGAGTCCGTCGGAGGCGCCGATCACGTCGCCGATCGCGCCGTTGACGGAGTTGGTGGCGAAGAGGCCGAGCCAGAGCGAGCCGATCCAGCCGCCGACGAAGTGCACGCCGACCACGTCGAGCGAGTCGTCGTAGCCGAGCTTGTACTTGAGGCTGATCGCCAGCGCGCAGACCGCGCCGGCCACCAGGCCGAGCAGCACCGCCGCCCACGGCGCGATGAAGCCGCAGGCCGGGGTGATGGCGACCAGGCCGGCGACGGCGCCGGACGAGGCGCCTACCAGGGTCGGCTTCCTGTCCTTGATCCATTCGACGACGATCCAGCCGAGCACCGCGGCGGCCGTGGCGAGCTGCGTGTTGACGAAGGCCAGGCCGGCGACCGAGTCGACGGTGAGCTCGGAACCGGCGTTGAAGCCGAACCAGCCGAACCAGAGCAGCCCGGCGCCGAGCGCGACGAGCGGGATGTTGTGCGGCTTCATGCCCTCCCGGGGCCAACCGAGCCGCTTGCCCAGCACCAGCGCCAGGGCCAGGGCCGCCGCGCCGGCGTTGATGTGCACCGCGGTGCCGCCGGCGAAGTCGAGCGCGTGCAGGTCGCCGCCGATGATGCCGCCGCCCCACACCCAGTGCGCGACCGGGAAGTAGACCAGCGTCGCCCAGCCGAAGGCGAACAGCAGCCAGCCGGCGAACTTCGCCCGGTCCGAGACCGCGCCGCTGATCAGCGCGACGGTGATCACGGCGAACATCATCTGGAAGGCCATGAACACGTAGAGCGGGACGCCGATGCCGCTCGGGTTGTCGGCCGTGGCGCCCCAGAGGTCGGTCTCGGCGAGGAAGGTCTTGGTGCCGAGGTAGGCGCCCGGGTCGCCCCAGAGCCCGTTGACATCGCTGCCGAAGGCGACGCTGAAACCGTAGAACCACCACAAAACGGAGATGAGCCCGATAGCGGAGAAGCTCATCATCATCATGTTCAGTACACCCTTGGCCCGGTTCAGGCCGCCGTAGAACAGCGCCAGTCCGGGCGTCATGAGCAGCACGAGCGCCGTCGACACCAGCAACCAGACGGTGTTGCCGGAATCGATCGTGGGTGCCTCAGGCACGCTGGCCTCCTAAAGGTGAAGTTCCCTCCTTCACGGCTTCCGGGGCAGCGTCGCCCGTACGCCGGATGGGCGGAAGCCTGCTCGCTCCCTGTTTCCCCCAGCGTCACCCGTCGATTTCCATGCTGTGACGGGTTGTTTCGGACGTGTGAAGCAATCCTCACCGACCGGCGGCACGAACCGCTCGGCTCAGCGCAGCGCGTACTCCAGGGCGTTGCGCTCGTAGTCGAGCAGCCGCAGGTCGCGCATCGGCCGGCGCAGGTGCCCCTTGTGCACGATCCGGACGAAGGCCGGTTCGCCGGCGGCGGCCATCCGGCGGATGCCCTCCACGTGGTCCACGATCCGCTTGCGGATGGTCCGGATCAGCCGGTGCCGGTCGCGGGGGATCAGCCCGTACGCGTCGGCGAAGAGGCGCAGCCGGCGCGGCCGGTCGGGCTGCTTCCAGCCGAGCGTGATCGAGTCCCGGTCGGAGAAGATCGGCACCCAGGTCCAGGCCGCGTACGCCACGTCGTAGATCCGGGCGCCGGGCGAGGCGAGGTCGAAGTCGATCAGCCCGAGGGTGCCGTCGGGCCGCCAGATCACGTTGTGCGGGGCGGCGTCGTGGTGGCAGACCACCTCGGTGTCCGGCGGCGGCGGGCCGAACGAGCGCCACACCGCCCCGGGCGGCGGCACGAAGCCGTACTGGGCGTCGTGGAACATCCGCAGCATGGTGGCGACGGTCACCAGTGCCTCGTCGGTGACCCAGTGCGGGGCCAGCGGGTATTCCCCGCACTCCCCCTCCAGGTACGACAGGACCTCCCGGTTGCGCTCGTCCATGCCGAGCGCGCGGGGGGCGCCGGTGAAGCCCACGTATTCCAGGTGGCGCAGCAGGGCGTGCACGGAGGGCGTCCACGGCCCGGCGTTGCGCCGGACGGTGTCGCCCACCCGGACGACGGTGCTGACGTTCCCGCCGTGCAGCGGGATCTCCTGCGAAGTCACGTACGGTCTCCCGAGGCGCGGCGACGGGTGGCTGGGGTCGCGCCACCCGGCGTAGGCGCGATCGTCGGTCGTCACTGCGAGGTTACGCGTCCCGGGCGAGCGGCTCGGTACCGAGCAGCGCGTCGACGAACTGGGCGGGGTCGAACGGGGCCAGGTCGTCCTTGCCCTCACCGAGCCCCACCAGCTTGACCGGGATGCCCAGCTTGCGCTGCACGGCGATGACGATGCCGCCCTTGGCGGTGCCGTCGAGCTTGCTGAGCACGACGCCGGTCACGTTGACCACCTCGGTGAAGACCCGGGCCTGCTCCAGCCCGTTCTGCCCGGTGGTGGCGTCGAGGATCAGCAGCGTCTCGTCGATCGGGCCGTGCTTCTCCACCACCCGCTTGACCTTGCCCAGCTCGTCCATCAGGCCGATCTTGTTCTGGAGCCGGCCGGCGGTGTCGATCAGCACGGTGTCGACGCCGGTGTCGATGCCCCGCTTGACGGCGTCGAAGGCCACGCTGGCCGGGTCGGCCGCCTCGGGCCCACGGACGGTCTCCGCGCCGACGCGCCCGCCCCATGTCTCCAGTTGGTCCGCGGCGGCGGCCCGGAAGGTGTCGGCGGCGCCGAGCAGCACAGTGCGCCCGTCCGCGACCAGCACCCGGGCGATCTTGCCGCAGGTGGTGGTCTTGCCCGCGCCGTTGACGCCGACGACCAGCACCACCGCCGGCACGCCCGCCTTGGGCGCGGTGCGCAGCGACCGGTCCAGCGTCGGGTCGAGCGCGTTGACCAGCTCGGCGGCGAGCAGGGCGCGCAGCTCGCCCGCGGAGCGGGTGCCGAGGACCCGGGTCCGCTCGCGCAACCGGTCGACGATCTCCCGGGTGGCGTCGATGCCGACGTCGGCGGTGATCAGGCTGTCCTCGATCTCCTCCCAGGCGTCCTCGTCGAGGTGGTCGCGGCTGAGCAGGCCGAGCAGGCCCTTGCCGAAGGCGTTCTGCGAACGGGACAGCCGCGAGCGCAGCCGGACCAGCCGCCCGGCGGTCGGCTCGGGGACCTCCAGCACCGGGGCCGGGGCCTCCACGACCGGCGGCTCCACCAGGATCCCGGTGGACAACTCGGCCTCCGGCGCCTCCACCGGCGGGCCGGCGAGATCCTCCTCGGCCCGGGTCTCGACCTCCGTCTCGGGCAGCGGCGGCTCCGGTCGCCGGCGCAGCCGCGGCACGACCAGCCCGATGCCGCCAAGGATCAGCACGCCGAGCAGGGCGAGCGCGATGAGGAGGTATTCGGTCATGCCGGAATCCTGTCAGATGCCGGCGAAGCTGTCCCAGCCACCGCTCCCGGCCGCGCCAGGGAAGCCGCCGGTAGGCTCGGTCACAGCCAGCAGTGGTGCGACCGCCGGCCGGGTAGTAAAGATGAAGTCCGCTCATCTGGAGGTCGACCATGCCCGCGGCACACCTGCTCATCGGCCCGCTGCTCCGCAGAGTGGTGGGCACGCGGGCCACCATCTGGGTCGAGACCAGCGCGCCCGCGGTGGTCACCGTCCGCACCGCCGACGGCGCCGTCGGCACCGCGCCCACCTTCTCGGCGTACGAGCACCACTACGCGCTCGTCGTGGTGGAGGGGCTCACCCCCGACAGCGCCACCACCTACGAGGTGCTGATCGACGACGAGGTCGCCTGGCCGGTGCCGAAGAGCGACTTCCCGCCCAGCGTGATCCGTACCCGGGCGGCCGACGACCTCGACCAGCCGGTCCGGTTGGTCTTCGGCTCCTGCCGGGAGACCACCCAGCACGCCACCACCCGGCGGCTGCCCCCGGACGCGCTCGACGCGTACGCCCGACGGCTGATGGCCGACCCGGAGACGACCGAGGTGCCCGACCTGCTGGTGCTCCTCGGCGACCAGGTCTACGCGGACGTGACGTCGCCCACTGTCCGGCGGCTGCTGAAGCGGCGCCGCCGGCGGCCCAAGGGCGCGCCGAGCGACCAGGTGGTCAGCTTCGACGAGTACACGAAGCTCTACCTGGAGTCCTGGCGGGACCCGGAGATCCGCTGGCTGTTCTCCACCGTGCCGAGCGTCATGATCTTCGACGACCACGAGGTCATCGACGACTGGAACACCTCGGCCTCCTGGCGCTCCGACATGCGCGAGCAGCCGTGGTGGGCGGAGCGGATCACCAGCGGCCTCGCCTCGTACTGGGTCTACCAGCACCTGGGCAACCTCTCCCCCGACGAGATCGCCGCCGACCCGGTCTACGCCAAGGTCGTCGCGGCGGAGGACGCCACCGGCGTGCTGCGCGAGTTCGGGCAGCGGGTCGACACCGAGGCCGACCTCGCCCACGACACCGAGCGGTGGCGCGCCGTGCAGTACCAGTGGAGCTACGCGCTGGACCTGGGCCGCACCCGGCTGGTCATGCTCGACAACCGGTGCAGCCGGGTGCTGGAGCCGGGCCAGCGGGCGATGCTGCCCCCGGGCGAGTGGTCGTGGTTCCTCGACCGGGCCCACGGCGTCTACGACCACCTGGTGGTCGGCGCGTCACTGCCCTGGCTGCTGCCGCCGGGCATCCACCACGTGGAGGCGTGGAACGAGAAGCTGGCCGACTCGCGGCGCCCCTGGGTGGCCCGGCTGGCCGAGAACCTGCGCCGGGGGCTGGACCTGGAGCACTGGGCCGCGTTCCGCCGCTCGTTCGAGGCGCTCGGCGCGCTCTTCGCCCGCCTCGGCAGCGGCACCCCCGGCGAGCCCGGCGAGCGCGTCGGGGCCGGCCCCGCGTACGCGCCACCGGCGTCGATCAGCGTGCTCTCCGGCGACGTGCACCACTCGTACGTGGCGCGGGCCCGGTTCGACGACCGGAGCGTGGTCACCCCGGTGCACCAGCTCACCTGCTCGCCCATCCACAACCAGGTCCCGGCCGGGATGCGCCCGCTGATGAAGCTCGGCTGGTCGTCCGGGCCGTCCGGGGCCACCCGGGCCCTCGCCCGCACCGCCGGGGTACGCCGCCCGCCGTTGCGGTGGAAGCGGCTCGCCGGTCCGTACTTCGGCAACGCCGTCGCCACGCTGGTGCACGCCGGCCGGACGGCCGAGGTGACCATCGAGGGCACCACCAGCGAGGGCCACCTGCGCGAGGTGATGCGCCAGCGGTTGACCCGCGAGGGGTGAGCGGGCGCGCGGCGACGCCGTTAACCGGTCGCGGAGTGTCGGAGGGCTCCACCAGGATGACCGGCATGACCTGGAGAGCACCGGAGATCACCCGGACCCCCGAGCCCTACGTCGGCGACGAGCGCACCATGCTGGAGGGCTGGCTGGATTACCACCGGCAGACCCTGCTGCTCAAGTGCGCCGGGCTGACCGCCGAGCAACTGCGCACGCCGAGCGTCGAGCCCTCCGGGCTCACCCTGCTCGGCCTGGTCCGGCACCTGGCCGAGGTGGAGGCCTGGTGGTTCCGGGAGAACTTCGCCGGCCAGCAGGTCGACTACCCCTACTTCACGCCCGACAACCCGGACGCCGACCACGACGTCAGCGCCGCCGACGCCGAGGCCGACCTCGCCACCTTCCACCGGGAGGTCGCGCTGGCCCGCGCCGCCACCGCCGGCCGGTCGCTGGACGAGACCTTCACCGAGGTCGGCCCGAAGCGCCGCACGTTCAACCTGCGCTGGGCCTACGTGCACATGATCGAGGAGTACGCCCGGCACAACGGCCACGCCGACCTGATCCGCGAGCGCATCGACGGCGTCACAGGCGAGTAGCCCGCGCCGGGGCGGACGGCTCAGCCGGTCAGTACGCCAGCGCCGCCCGCGCGTACCGCAGGTCGGCCGGGCCGCTCCAGCGCAGCGCCGACAGGCCGGCGACGCGCGCGCCCCTGATCGCCCAGTCCTCGTCGTCGAGGAAGAGGACCCGGCCCGCCGGGGTCTCCAGGGCCGCGCAGGCCGCCTGGAAGTACTCCTTCGCCGGCTTGTTGACCCCGATTATGGACGAGTTGACCACCGCGTCGAACTCGTCCGTCAGGTCGAGCGCGGCGAGGTCGGCGTCGAGCAGGTCGGTGGCGTTCGTGCCGAGCCCGATCCGGATGCCGCCGGCCCGCGCCTCGCGGACGAAGGCGAGCACCTCCGGGTCGACCTCGCCCCGGTAGCGCTGCCACTGCTCCACGGCGGCCCGGGCGCGCTCGGGGCCGCCCACGGAGTCGGCCAGCGCGTCGGCCACGCTGCTCATCCAGTCGGCGTGGCTGACCCGCCCGGTCAGCACCGGCTGGAGCCGCCCCCACTGCATGGCGATCTCGGTGAGCACGCCCTCGGAGAGGCCGTACTCCCGCTCCACCCCGGCGGCCACCGCCGGGTCCCACCGGCGCAGTACGCCGTCGAAGTCCACCAGGAGCGCCGTCGCCCGTTCCCGACCCACTACTCGTTCTCCTCGCCGCGGTCACGCCGCTCGTCTCCGTCGGCCCGGTTGAGCCGCTGGCTGATCACCTGGGTCACCCCGTTGCGCATGGTCACGCCGTACAGGGCGTCGGCGACCTCCATCGTCCGCTTCTGGTGCGTGATGACGATGAGCTGGCTCTTCTCCCGCAACTGTGCCAGCAGCGTGATCAAGCGGCCCAGGTTGACGTCGTCGAGCGCCGCCTCCACCTCGTCCATGATGTAGAACGGGCTGGGCCGGGCCCGGAAGATGGCCACCAGCATCGCCACCGCGGTCAGCGAACGCTCGCCGCCGGAGAGCAGCGACAGCCGCTTGATCTTCTTGCCCGGCGGGCGGGCCTCGACCTCGACGCCGGTGGTGAGCAGGTCGTCGGGGTCGGTGAGCACGAGCCGCCCCTCGCCGCCGGGGAAGAGCACCGTGAAGACCTGCTGGAACTCCCGGGCCGTGTCCTCGAACGCGCTGGCGAAGACCTCCAGGATCCGGTCGTCGACGTCCTTGACCACGGTGAGCAGGTCGCGACGGGTGGCCTTGAGGTCCTCCAGCTGCTCGGAGAGGAACTTGAAGCGCTCCTCCAGCGCGGCGAACTCCTCCAGGGCCAGCGGGTTCACCTTGCCGAGCAGGGCCAGTTCCCGTTCCGCCTTGGCCGCCCGCTTCTCCTGCACCGGCCGCTCGTAGCGGACCGGCTCGGGCACCGGCAGGCCGTCGCGTTCGGCCGCCGCCACGTCGGCCTGGGTGGGCGGGACGGGCTGGGTCGGGCCGTACTCGGCGACGAGGGTCTCCACGTCCAGCCCGAAGTCCTCGGCGGCCTTCGCCTCCAACTGCTCGATGCGCAGCCGCTGCTCGGCTCGGGCCACCTCGTCGCGGTGCACCTGGCTGGTCAGCCGCTCCAGCTCCGCGCCGAGCCGCTTGGCGGCGCCGCGTACCTCCTGGAGCTCGGCCTCGCGGGCGGCGCGCTCGCGCGCCACGGCGTCGCGGTGCTCCTCGGCCGTCGCGATGGAGGTGGCCAGCCGGGTGAGGGCCTCCCGGGCCCCGCCCGCCACCGCCCGGGCGATCCCCGCGCCCCGGGTGCGGGCCGCGCGCCGGGCCGCCGCGCGTTCCCGCGCGGCCCGCTCGGCCGTGGCCTGCCGGCGCAGCGAGTCCGCGCGGCCGGCGATCGAGGAGACCCGCTCCTCGGCGGTACGCACCGCGAGCCGGACCTCCATCTCGTTCTGCCGTGCCTGCGGCACCATCGCGGCGAGCTGGTCGCGTTCCTCGGTCGACGGTTCCGCGTCGACCGGCGTCTCCTCGGCCAGCCGCAGCCGCTCCGCCAGCTCCGCCAGGGTGAGCAGGTCCCGCTCCCGGGCGGCCTCGGCGCGGGCCCGGGACTCGCCGAGCCGGTCGGTCTCCGCCTTCGCGGAGCGGGCCGCCGCGCCCAGCTCGGCCAGCCGGCGGGCGGCGGCGTTGCGGTGGCTCTCCGCCTCCCGCTTGGCGGCGGCGGCGTGCTGCACGGTCTCCTTGGCCGCGGCCACCTCGGCGCGGGCGTCGACGAGCTGTTCGCGCAGCTCCGCGCCGGTCTGCTCGGCGGCGAGCCGGTTCGACCGCGCCTCCTCGACGGCGGCCTGCACCTCGATGAAGCTGGGCGCCTTGGCCGACCCGCCGGCCGCCGCGTACGCCCCCACCACGTCGCCGTCCGGGGTGACCGCGCGCAGCTCCGGGTTGCCGGCGACCACCTCGGCCGCCGCCGCGAGATCGTCGACCAGCACCACGTCGCGCAGCGCCCGGTGCACCGCCGGGCGGATCTGCGGGGAGCACTCCACCAGGTCGGGCGCCCAGCGGGCGCCGTCGGGCAGCTTCGGCCGCAACGCGTCGACCGGGGCGTCCATGCCCGGCCCGGCGGGGCTGCCGACCAGCAGGCCGGCGCGGCCGGCGTCGGAGATCTTCAGCAGCCGCATGGCCTCGACCGCCTCGTCGACGCCGCTGACCGCGACCGCGTCGGCGAGCCCGCCGAGGGCGGCGGCGAGCGCGGCCTCCTGCCCGGGGGCGACGGTGAGCAGCCCGGCCAGGCTGCCCAGCAGGCCCGGGACCTCGTCCGCGCGGGCCAGTAGCGCCCCGGCGCCGTCCTTGCGGCGCAGGCCGAGGGCGAGCGCCTCCTCCCGGGCCTTCCAGGTGGCGGCGTCCTTCTCCGCCGCGCGCTCCGCGTCGGTCAGCGACCGTACGGTGGCCTGCGCCCGCTCCTGGGCGGCGACCGCCTCGGCGTGCCGGGCGTCGAGGTCGGCGTTGTCCCGGTCCGCCTCGGTGGACTGCTCGGCGACGGCGTCGAGTTCGGCCTGGGCCAGGTCGGCCCGGGCGAGCGCGTCGGCGTGCGCGGTGGCGAGCCGCTCGATCTCCTCGCCGGCGCTGGTGGTACGGGCGCGGGCGGAGTTGACCTGGCCGGTCAGCCGGGCCAGGCCCTCCCTGCGGTCGGCGATCGCCTTGGCCGCGGCGACCAGCTCGCGCTCGGCGGCGGCGAGCTGCCGTTCCAGCTCCTGGCGGTGCTCGACGGCCTCGGCCAGCCGGATCTGGTCGTCGGTGAGCGCGCCGCGCAGCTCCTCCTCCTGCTCGCGGATCCGCTCGGCCTCGGCCTCCAGCTGGTCGGGGTCGCGACCGGGGCGCTCGTCGTCGGGCGTGGCGCTGAGGTGCCGCAGCCGTTCCCGGGCGAGCTGCTCGATGGAGCGGAACCGCTCGGAGAGGGCGGAGAGCTTGTACCAGGTGTCCTGGGCGGCGGCCAGCAGCGGCGCGTCCTCGGCGAGGGCCGCCTCCAGCTCGGCCAGCCGCGCCTGCACCTCGGTGTGCTCGGCCTCGACCTGCTCGCGCCGCTCACGCACCGCGGTCTCGTCGGCGATCTCCCGGTCCAGGGTGGCCCGCAGGGTGGCCAGGTCGTCGGCGAGCAGCCGCAGCCGGGCGTCGCGCAGGTTGGCCTGGATGGCGGCGGCGCGGCGGGCCACCTCCGCCTGCCGGCCCAGCGGCTTGAGCTGACGGCGCAGCTCGGCGGTGAGGTCGGTGAGCCGGTTCAGGTTCGTCTGCATCGCGTCGAGCTTCCGCAGCGCCTTCTCCTTGCGCTTGCGGTGCTTGAGGACGCCGGCCGCCTCCTCGATGAACGAGCGCCGGTCCTCCGGCTTGGCGTGCAGCATCCCGTCGAGGCGGCCCTGGCCGACGATGATGTGCATCTCCCGGCCGATGCCGGAGTCCGACAACAGCTCCTGGATGTCGAGCAGCCGACAGGTGTCGCCGTTGATCTCGTACTCGCTCTCGCCGGAGCGGAACATCCGACGGGTGATCGACACCTCGGTGTACTCGATCGGCAGCGCGCCGTCGGTGTTGTCGATCGTGAGGGTCACCTCGGCGCGGCCCAGCGGTGCCCGGCCGGCGGTGCCGGCGAAGATGACGTCCTCCATCTTGCCGCCGCGCAGCGCCTTGGCGCCCTGCTCGCCGAGCACCCAGGCGATGGCGTCGACGACGTTGGACTTGCCGGAGCCGTTGGGGCCGACCACGCAGGTGATCCCCGGCTCCAGCTTCAGCGTCGTCGCGGAGGCGAAGGACTTGAAGCCCTTCACCGTCAGGCTCTTGAGATGCACCTTCTCGATCCTCGTCCGGTGGCCGCCGTACCGTCGCCGGCTGCGCGGACCTGGGTGAACCCGCAGACTAACCCGGGACGGGGAACCGCCGGGCACGCGACCCGCCTGGCGACCGGCGGGCGCTCATCCGGCTGACGCGGGCCGAGGTGGCGGAAGAGGGGCGCGGACAGAGCTGCGCGCCGGCACGGAAGTGTCGGCGCGCTCTTTTTGCGTGGTGCGATTCAGTTGTGCGATCCGGAGATCAGGTCAGCGCGGGCTCGGCCAGACGGAGCAGGTCGTCCGCCTCCGCCGCAGCCGCCGCGAGCCGATCGTTCTCGGCACGCAGCCGCGTGATCTCGAACTCCAGAGACCGAACCGTGGCACGCAGTCGGGTGACCTCGTCGAGCAGGCGCCGATCGGACGCCGCACCTACGTGGCCGTACAGGGCCTTAGCCATGTTGACTCCTTGATATGCGCTGCCGGAAGGGCCGGCCAACGCGCGCCCAAATGTGTACGCGGCTGTCATCCCAGACGATTCTGGGCATGACCGGGCGCGACTGGCGACACCTACATATTGAGCCGACACCCCCTCTTTCGTCAAGTTCTCGCAGGCCGTAGATCATCTCCACGTCGACCTGACCACTTGCCGGGGGGCTGCCACAAGGCGCGGACACACTCTGTCCGGACACCCTGACTCTACGCCTCGGATCCCGGGAAGTCCCCACCCTGGCGTCCGGCTTCCCCTTAACTCTTCCTTAGCCACATTGCCGCTGTTCGCGCCCGCCACGTAGCGTCACCCCGGCCCGCAAGCGACCCCTTGGAGGCACAGGCGTGTACGGCTGGACCGATCCGAACGACCCGGCCGGCGCCCCCCGGCGCCACGAGCAGCCGCTCGGCGACGAGCCGCCGGCCTGGCTCACCGACCGTCCGGAGCCGAGGTCGGCCTACCTGTTCGGGGACGACCCGCAGCCGCCCGCCGACGAGTGGCACCGCGACCAGCCGACCGCACGCTGGCAGGCGGAGCACACCGACGCCCGGCCCGGGCACTGGCAGGCCGGACCCGCCGACGCCCCCACCGCACGCTGGCAGGCCGAACCCGTCGACGCCCGGCCCGCGCACCGGCAGCCGGCGTTCGACGACGCCCCGACCGCGCGCTGGCAGGCCGCGCCCGCCGACGCCCCGACCGCTCCCGTGGACCTCGCCGCGCTGCGGGCCGCCCCGGCCGAGGCGACGCCGGTCGTCGCCGAGGGCCGCCACCGCCCGCGTCGGCGGATCTCCCGTCCGCTGCTGATCGGTGGCGCCGCCGCGGCCGCCACGCTGGTGGTGAGCCTCGGTGTGGGCGCGGTCGCGCTGACCGGCGACGGCCCGGCGACCGATCCGGCCGCCGTCGACGACCCGATCGCCGCCGCCCCGGTGCTGCCCGACACGGAGCCGACCCCCGGCGACGCGCTGGTCCCGCCCACCCCGAGCACCGCGCCGACCACCGCCAGGCCCACCCCGTCGGCCACGAAGACCGCCAGGCCGACGCCGGCGCCGTCGCGTACCACCGCGCCCTCGCGGCGCATCGCCGAGCGGAGCACGGCGCCGGCCGGCGGCGGTACGAGGACCCCGACCGGCAGCACCGCGGCCGGCAGCCAGGCCAGCCAGGTGGTCGCCCTGGTCAACGCCGAGCGCGCCAAGGCCGGCTGCGGCGCGGTGAGCGTCGACGACAAGCTGACGACCGCGGCCCAGCGGCACAGCCAGGACCAGGCCGATCACCGGAACATGTCGCACACGGGCAGCGACGGCAGCAACGTCGGGACCCGGCTGGACCGGGTCGGCTACTCCTGGCGCACCTACGGCGAGAACGTCGCCTGGAACCAGAAGACGCCCGCCGCCGTCATGGACGCCTGGATGAACAGCCCCGGGCACCGGGCCAACATCCTGAACTGCGCCTTCACCGAGATCGGCGTCGGCGTCGCCAGCAGCAACGGGCCGTACTGGACGCAGGTCTTCGCCGCGCCGCGCTGAACGCGAGTCGTGGCCGGGTCCGCGCTCGTTTGACCGGGTGAGGTACGCCGGCACGGCGTACCCGCTCCGGGCGGTGAGCCGCCGCCCGCGACCCGGGAGCTGCCGATGCGGATCCGGCCGCGTACGCGCGCCGTGGGGCGGGCCCTGCCGGCCTGTGTCGCGCTCGCGCTGCTGAGCGTGGTCGCCGCCTGCCGGGTGGGCCTCACCGCGCCGGGCGCCCCGACCACCTGGCCGGCCTCGTCGGCGGGCCGGTGGCAGTGGCAGTGGCAGCTCAGCGGCGTGCTGGACCCGACCGTCGACGCCGACGTCTTCCTGCTCGACCCCGTCGCCACCACCGCCGCGCAGACCGCCGAGCTGCGCTCCCGCGACCGCCGGCTGGTCTGCCAGGTGCACGTCGGCTCGTTCCTGCCGAGCGACCCGGATGCGGACCGCTTCCCGGCCGCCGTACGGGGTGCAGCGTCCCGCCGGCCGCAGAGCCGCTGGCTCGACGTACGGCAGTGGGACGCGCTACGCCCGGTGCTGGCCGACCGGTTCCGGCTCTGCCGGGGCAAGGGCTTCGGAGCGGTCGCGCTGGCCGACGCCGACGGGTACGCGAACCGGTCCGGCTTCCCGCTCGGCTTCGACGACCAACTGCTGTTCAACCGCCGGTTGGCCGCACTGGCCCGCTCGCTGAGCCTCTCCCCCGGCCTGATCAACGACCTGGGGCAGGTGGCCGCGCTGGCCCCGGACTTCGACTTCGCCGTCAACGAGGAGTGCGTACGGCGCGACCAGTGCGCCCGGCTGCTGCCGTTCGTCGAGGCGGGCAAACCGGTGTTCCACGTGGAGTACGCCGGCTCGACGACGGACTTCTGCGTCACCACGGTCGGCTACGGTCTCTCCTCGATCCGCAAGGAACGCGAGCTCGACGCGTGGCGGATCCCCTGCCCGACGCCCTGACCGGCGGCGGGGTCAACCCCGAAGCGCCGCCCGGGGGCGGGGCTGACAGCGCGGGCAGCTGTACGACGAGCGGTTCATGAACGCCTCGCGCCGCACGGGCGCGCCGCAGCGGGGGCACGGCAGCCCCTCCCGCCCGTAGACGTTCAGCGCCCGGTCGAAGTAGCCGCTCTCCCCGTTGACGTTGACGTAGAGGGCGTCGAAGCTCGTGCCGCCGGACTTGATCGCCTCGGCGAGGACGTCCCGGACGTGGCCCAGCAGCCGCAGCGCGGCCGGGCCGGTCAGCGCGTCGGTGGGGCGGGCGCCGTGCAGCCTCGCCCGCCACAGCGCCTCGTCGGCGTAGATGTTGCCGACGCCGGAGATCAGCGTCTGGTCCAGCAGCGCCCGCTTGACCTCGGTACGCCGCCGGCGCAGCGCTGCGGCGAACGCCGCGTCGGAGAACTGCGGGTCCATCGGGTCCCGGGCGATGTGCGCGATCTCCGCCGGCAGCTCCGCGCCCCCGGCCGAGACCGACAGGCCGCCGAAGGTGCGCTGGTCGACGAAGCGCAGCTCGGGGCCGTCGTCGTTGAACCGGAACCGGACCCGCAGGTGCGGCTCGTCGGGCGCCTCGGCCGGCTGCACCAGCAGCTGGCCGGACATGCCCAGGTGCCCGATCACGGCGTCGCCGCTGTCGAGCGGCAGCCACAGGTACTTGCCGCGGCGGCGCACGTCCAGCACGGTCCGGCCGGCCAGCACGTCGGCGAAGTGCCCGCCGCCGGGGGTGTGCCGGCGTACCGCGCGGGGATGGCGCACCTCGACGGAGGAGATCCGCCGGCCGGTGACCCATCGGGCCAGCCCCTGCCGGACCGTCTCGACCTCCGGCAGCTCAGGCACGGCCCAGGCCCGCCTCGGCGGCCTGCGTCGTCGGGTCCCCGGCCACCGGGTCGACCGCCGCCGCCGGCTCCCGCTCCGCCTGCTCGTTCAGCGTCCGCCAGGCCGCCTCGGCGGCCCGCTGCTCGGCCTCCTTCTTGCTGCGCCCGTCGGCCCCGCCGTAGCGGTTGCCGGCGACCACCACCCAGGCGGTGAACGTCTTGAGGTGGTCCGGGCCGGTGCCCTCGATGCGGTACTCGGGCACGCCGAGCCCGAGCGCGGCCGTCAGCTCCTGGAGGCTGGTCTTCCAGTCCAGGGCCGCGCCCCGGCCGGCCGACTCGGCCATCAGCGGGTCGAACAGCCGGTGGATCACGATGGCCGCGGTGTCCAGCCCGTACTGGAGGTAGATCGCGCCGAGCAGCGCCTCCAGGGTGTCGGCGAGGATGCTCGCCTTGTCCCGGCCGCCGGTGGTCTCCTCGCCCTTGCCGAGCAGCAGGTAGGCGCCGAGCCCGTCCGGGCCGAGGCCCCGGGCCACGTCGGCGAGGGCGCGCATGTTGACCACGCTGGCCCGCAGCTTGGCCAGCTGCCCCTCGGGCAGGTCGGGGTGGTTGTGGAACAGCGCGGTGGTGATCACCACGCCGAGCACCGAGTCGCCCAGGAACTCCAGCCGCTCGTTGGTGGGCAGGCCGCCGTTCTCGTACGCGTACGAGCGGTGGGTCAGGGCGCGCTGGAGCAGCTCCGGATCCAGGCTGACGCCGAACGCGGCTTCCAGGTGACCGACGGACGCCCGCCGCCGCTTGTCGTTGCTCATGATGTGGGTACCTCGGTGTCGGTGGTGCGGTCGGTGCGTTCCTCGCGGTCGCCCGCCTCGGTGCCGTCGAGCAGTGCGCGTACCTGGTCGGTGGCGCGACGCCGCCAGAGGTGGGCGGCCAGCCCGATGCCGGCGGCGACGTCCTCGGACCGGGCGGCGCCGTGACAGACGACCACCGTCCCGGCGACCCCGAGCAGGGCCGCCGCGCGGGGGGCGCCGCCGCCCGTCGGGGGCCCGCCGGCCATCGCGTACGCGCCCTCGATCGCCTTGAGCAGCACGTTACCGGTGAACCCGTCGGTGACCACCACATCGGCGCGCGCGCCGAGGGAGACGTCGTACCCCTCGACGAGGCCGACGTAGCGCCCGTCGCAGGGCAGCGACGTGGCGGCGAGGACGGGATCGGCGAGGCGGCGGGCGCGGTCGCCCTTGCCCGCCTCGGTGCCCACCGACAGCAGCCCCACCCGGGGCGCGGCGACGGCGTGCGCGACCGCCGCGTACGCGGTGCCGAGCGCGGCGTGGCGGGCCAGGGTGGCCGGGCGCGGCTCCAGCGAGCCGCCCACGTCCAGCAGGACCACCGGGCCGGCGACGGCCGGCAGGGTCGCGATCAGCGCCGGACGGCGCACGTCCGGCCAGCGGCCGAGGCCGAGCGCCACGGCGGTGACGGTGGCGCCGGTGGAGCCGGCGGAGACGAGCGCGTCGGCGACGCCGTCGCGGACGGCGTGCACCGCGGCGCGGACCGTGCTGTCGGCACGAGCGGCCACGGGGTGGTCGGCCATGCCGACCACCGTGCGGACCGGCCGTACCGTGACCCGGGCGCGCTGCGCCGGGTCGAGGGCACGGATCAGCTGGCCGGCGGCCTCGGCCGGGCCGACGAGCAGCAGGTGCAGGTCCGGGTCGGCGCGCACGGCCCGCAGAGCGCCGTCAACCACGACGGCGGGAGCGTCGTCCCCGCCGAGGAGGTCAACGGCGATCCGCGCGGTGCCCGACTCCATCGGAACGCCGGCCGAAACGGACCGGCCGGCGTCGGAGGGAGCCGGGACACCGGGCGAGTGCCAGGGTGCGCGTGCCGCCCGACCAGGGGTCGGGGGCGTCACTCGGCGTCCAGGTCAGACCTCGAGGACCTGGCGGCCGTTGTAGGTGCCGCAGACGGAGCAGGCGGCGTGCGGCAGCTTCGCCGACTTGCACTGGGGGCAGGCCACGGTCGCGACCACGGTCGCCTTCCAGTTCGCCCGGCGGGCGCGGGTGTTGCTGCGCGACATCTTGCGCTTGGGGACGGCCACGGTTCCTACTCCTCTTTACGGTTCAGTTGCGACAGGCCCGCCCAACGCGGGTCGATCTGCTCGTGACTGTGGTCGGCCGGCAGATCGTCCCAGTGCACCCCGCATTCGGGGCACAGTCCTGGGCAGTCCTCCCGGCAGAGCGGGTTGGTCGGCAGCGTGAGCACCACCGCGTCCCGCAGCGCCGGCTCCAGGTCGATCAGATCGCCCTGCATCCGGCCCACCTCGTCCTCGTCGGTCGTGGAGTCCGTGGTGCTGTTCTCGTACGCGTACAGCTCCTGGACCCGCACAGCCAGCGAGTCGTCGATCTCGCGTAGGCAGCGACCGCACTCGCCCCGGACGCGACCGCTGACGGTCCCGGAGACGAGCACGCCCTCGGACACCGACTCCAACCTCAGGTCGAGGTCGAGGTCCGCGCCCTGCGGCACGGCGATCATCTCGCCGCCGAGGTCCGCCGGTGCCGGCACCACCCGCTTGACCGTACGCAAGGCTCCAGGCCGGCGCGGCAGCTCCCTCGTGTCGAGGACCAGCGGCGACCTGGGGTCGAGTGTCGAAGGCGTGTGTTTGGGCATAGTCAGACTCCGGCCGGTGAGAGGCCGACAAAAGAGGTTACCTGGGCGACCGCCGGACCGTCGAACCGGGGGCGACGCCCGCCCCGTCTGCCGGCTGGTGAGGTGCCGCTCAGAAGGGTAGCGGGCGTTCCGACTCCTCCCCACCGAAGGTGCCGATCTCGCGCAGCGCGTGCATCTTGTCCCGCCCGCGCTCGATCGAGGCCAGCGCCCGGGTGAGGAACTGCTCGAAGTTGGCCAGCGCGGTGTCGACGTAGTCGTCGACCTCCTCCCGCAGGCGCTGCGCCTCGGCGCGGGCCTCGGCGATGATCCGCGCACCCTCGTGCTCGGCGGAGACAGTGATCTCGTTCACCGAGACCAGCCGGGCGTGTTCCGCCTCACCCTCGCTGATGATCCGGTCGGCCTCGCGCTTGCCGGCCTCCATGATCTTGTCCCGCTCCTCCAGCAACGCGGCGGCCCGGCGCAGGTCGGCGGGGAGTTCGGCGCGCAGCTCGTCGAGGACCGCGATGAACTCGCCCCGGTCGACCATGCAGTTGTTGCGCGACATCGGGACGGAGCGGGCCTGCTCCACCATGGCGATCAGTTCGTCGATGCGATCGAGCGGGTCCACCGGTACCTCACTCCTGTCGTTCGTCGGGCCGATCTACATGATGCGGGCTACGGCCGGTTTCCCGCTCCACACATCATGTCGCGCCCCGACCACCCCACGGCGCTCACCCCGGCCCGGCGCGTCGCGGAGGGACGCGCCACCGCCCCGCCGGACGCGGTCCGACGGGGTGGCGGCACGGGTGTGCTCACGGGGGCGCAGCCGCGGGGCGGCTCAGCCGCGGGGGTGCGCGGGGCGGCTCAGCCGCGGGGCGGCGGGGTGAGGCGGGCCCGCAGCTCCTCGCGTACCCGGTCGGGCACGTGGGCCGAGATGTCCCCGCCCCACTTCGCCACGTCCTTCACCAGGCTGGAGGAGAGGAACGAGTAGAGCGGGTTGGTCGGCATGAACAGGGTCTCGACGCCGGCCAGGCCGATGTTCATCTGCGCCATCTGCAGCTCGTAGTCGAAGTCGCTGACCGCCCGCAGGCCCTTGATCAGCACGCTCGCCTGCTGCGCCCGGCAGAAGTCGACCAGCAGTCCCTGGAACGACTCGACCCGGACGTTGTCGTAGGAGGCGGTCACCTCGCGGAGCATGTCGATCCGCTCCTCGACGGTGAACAGGCCGCTCTTCGACTGGTTGACCAGCACGCCCACGATCACCTCGTCGAACAGCCGGCTCGCCCGGCCGACGATGTCGAGGTGCCCGTTGGTGACCGGATCGAACGAGCCGGGACACACCGCACGTCTCATGATCGGCGACCGTACCAAAGGGTCGTCTCGCCGTAGCGCCGGCTGCGCTCGCCGGTGATTCCCTGCACCCACCCGACCGGGCCCGTACGGCTCGACCGTTCCACCACCACCAGGGCGTCCGGGGCCAGCCAGCCGCCGTCGACCAGCGCGACGAGCATCGCCGTGATCTCCGCGTCCGGCACCGCGTAGGGCGGGTCGGCGAAGACCACGTCGTACGGGTCGCCGTCCGGGCCGGCCGCCAGCACCGTGGCGACCCTGCCGGTGACCAGTCGGGCGGCCGGGGCGGCGCGCAACGTCGCCACGTTCTCCCGGACCACCCGGGCCGCCCGGGGGTCGGACTCCACCAGCAGCACGTGCGCGGCGCCCCGGGACAGGGCCTCCAGGCCGACCGCGCCGGAGCCGGCGTACAGGTCGGCGAAGCGGGCGCCGGCCAGGTCGACCTCGGCCTGTACGGCGCTGAACAGCGCCTCGCGCACCCGGTCCGACGTGGGCCGGGTGCCCGCGCCGGGCGGCGCGGCGATCCGGCGCCCGCCGAGGGTTCCGGCCACGATCCGGGTCACCGTCGCTCCCTGCGCATGCCCCGACGCTACGCGACGGCCCGGCCGGTGGACGAAGCACCCGAGGCGCCGGGCGGACCCGCCACGACCTGCCGGCCCCGCCGGCCCGCACCGAGGGCGCGTCCGCCACCCGGTCGGCGTCCGCACACGATCAACGCACCTCGTCGGGACCGAGCACCGACGTGATCGTGACCGGGTCGACCTCGGCCTGGTTGGCCAGCAGCACGAGCCGCTGGTCCGAGTCGGGCAGCCAGGCCGCGAACGCCTTGTAGCCGCCGTTGTCCCCCGAGTGGTGCAGCGCCCGTCTACCGGCCAGCGGGCCGACGAAGAACCCGTAACTGTATGCCTCCCCGGGCCGGCTGGTGGGCGCGTGCGGGGCGGTCATCGCCGTCACCGAGGCCGGGGCGAGCAGCCGGCCCCGGCGCGGCACGTCGAGCCAGGTGAGCAGGTCCGTCCCGGTGCACCAGACGTCACCCGCGCCCATGCTCACGGTCGCCAGGTCCCAGGACGGCACCGGACGGCCGCCCTCGTGTCCGACCGCCACGTCCGGCCGTCCGTCACCCGCACCCGCGAAGCTGCCCGTCATGCCCAGCGGCGCGAAGACCTCCTCGGCGAGGAACTCGGCGTACGGCCGGTCGGCCACGCGCTCGACGGCCCGGGCCAACAGCACGTAGCCGGGGCTGCTGTAGTGCCACCCGGCTCCGGGCCGGAACAGCGGTGGCACCGCGGCGAACAAGCCGAGCAGGTCGTCCGGCTCGGCCGGGTCGACGAGATCGACCGCCGGGTACTGCTCCCAGTGGCCCAGACCCGAGGTGTGGGTGAGCAGGTGGTGCAGCGTGATGCCGGACCATTCCGGTGGCGGGCCGGGCAGCCAGCGCACCACCGGTTCGGACAGGCTCAGCGCACCCCGCTCGGCGAGCAGCAGCACCGCCGCGGCGGCCATCTGCTTGCTGATCGAGGCGATCTGGAACCGGGTCCCGGGAGCGCAGTGGACACCGGTGCTCCGATCAGCCACCCCGGCGACCTGTTCCGTCAGGATCTCGTCGCCCCGGGCCAGCAGGAGCACGCCACTGTCGAATGAGGATTCGGACATCCGTCGAAGCCTAGATCAGCCCTTCTCCAGGTATTCGGCGCGCTCCTCGTCGACCAGGGCGGCCACCGACGCGGCCAACGCCGGGTGCCGGGCCAGCTCCGGATCCTCCCCGACCAGGGCGATCGCCTCGGCTCGGGCGTCGCGGATCAGGTCGGCGTCGCGCAGCAGCGAGAGCAGCCGCAGGTGCGAGCGGCGCCCCGACTGGGTGGCGCCCAGGACGTCGCCCTCCCGGCGCTGCTCCAGATCCAGCTCGGCGAGCTTGAACCCGTCGGTCGTGGAGGCCACCGCGTCCAGCCGCTCCCGCGCGGGCGTGCCCTCCAGCGCCTCGCTGACCAGCAGGCAGAGCCCCGGGGCGGAGCCCCGGCCGACCCGGCCGCGCAGCTGGTGCAGCTGGGAGACGCCGAACCGGTCGGCGTCGAGCACGATCATCACGGTCGCGTTCGGCACGTTGACGCCGACCTCGACCACGGTCGTGGCGACCAGCACGTCGAGGTCGCCGTCGGCGAAGGAGCGCATCACCGCGTCCTTCTCGTCGGTCGGCAGCCGCCCGTGCAGCACGCCGATGCGCAGGCCGTGCAGCGGCCCCTCGGCGAGCAGCGGCGCCACCTCGGTGACCGCCATCGGCGGCCGACGCCCGTTGTCGTCCTCCGCCGGCGGCTCCTCCTCGCTCGCCGGCCCCTCGCCGATGCGGGGGCAGACGACGTACGCCTGGTGGCCGGCGGCCACCTCCTCGCGTACCCGGCGCCAGGCCCGGTCCAGGAAGGCCGGCTTCTCGGCGGCCGGGACCACGTGCGAGGCGATCGGCGAGCGGCCCTGCGGCAGCTGGGACAGCGTGGAGGTCTCCAGGTCGCCGTAGACGGTCATCGCGACCGTGCGCGGGATCGGGGTGGCCGTCATCACCAGCACGTGCGGCGGCTGCTCGGCCTTGGCGCGCAGCGCGTCGCGCTGCTCCACGCCGAAGCGGTGCTGCTCGTCGACCACCACCAGGCCGAGGTCGGCGAAGTCGACGCCCTCGTAGAGCAGGGCGTGGGTGCCGAGCACGATGCCGGCGGCGCCGCTGGCGACCTCGGCCAGCGCCCGCCGGCGGGCCACCGCGCCCAGCGAGCCGGTGACCAGCTCGACCCGGGTGGCGTCGTCGGCCGCGCCCAGCTCGCCGGCCCGCCCGAGCGGCCCGAGCAGGTCGAGGATGCCCCGGTGGTGCTGCGCGGCGAGCACCTCGGTCGGGGCCAGCAGCGCGGCCTGCCCGCCCGCGTCGACCACCTGGAGCATCGCGCGCAGCGCGACCACCGTCTTTCCGGAGCCGACCTCGCCCTGGAGCAGCCGGTGCATCGGGTGGGCCGTGGCCAGGTCCGCCGCGATCTCCACCCCCACGTCGCGCTGGCCGGGCGTCAGCTCGTAGGGCAGCCGGGCGTCGAAGGCGTCGAGCAGGCCGCCGGGCCGCGCCGGGCGGGGCCGGGCCGGCGAGGCGGCGGCGCGGTGCTTGCGCTGCACCAGGGTGAGCTGCACGGCGAACGCCTCGTCCCACTTGAGCCGGTGCCGGGCCCGGTAGAGCGCCTCCTTGCTGGTCGGCCGATGGATCTCGCGCAGCGCCGTGCCGATGCCGCCCAGGTTGCGGCTCGCCCGCAGGGTCGCGGGCAGCGGGTCGTCCGGCGCGGTGAACGTGTCCAGCACCACCCGCACGCAGCGGGCGACCACCCAGGTGGGCACGGCCGCGGCGGCCGGGTAGACCGGGATCAGCGCGCCCGCGAACTCCTCGATCTCCTCGTTGGCCGCCGCCTCACCGTCGCCGCCCTCGCCGAGCAGGACGTATTCCGGGCCGTTGAGCTGCCGCTTGCCCCGGAACTCGGTGACCTTGCCGGCGAAGAGCCCCCACCGGCCGGGGCGCAGCTCGCGCTCGCGCCAGGCCTGGTTGCCGAAGAAGGTCAGGGTGAGAGTGCCGCCGGCGCCGTCGCCGACCGTCACCTCCAGCAGGTTGCCCCGGCGCTGGCGCATCGGGCGTACGGCGGTGCGCTGCACCTGGGCCAGCACGGTGGCCTGCTCACCGACGTCGAGCGAGCGGATGTCGGTGTGCTCGCCGCGCTCGTCGTAGCGGCGCGGGAAGTGGTAGATCAGGTCGCCGGCGGTGTGCAGGTCGAGGTGCCCGGCGAGGGCCTTCGCGGTCTTCTCGCCGACCAGCTTCTTCAGCGGCGTGTCCATCGTGGACGGCTCGGACGTCATTCGACCCCCACCAGGAGCGGATAGTGCGGCTGCCCGCCCGGGTAGGCCTGCACCTCGACGAACGGCCAGCGCCGCTCGACGTGCTCGCGGACCGCTTCGGCGAGCCCGTCGGGGGCGTCCGCACCGGAGAGCAGCGTCACCAGCTCACCGCCGCCGCCGAGCATCCGGTCGACCACGGCCGCGCAGGTGTCGGCCAGGTCGGAGCCGATCAGGTGCACCTCCCCCTCGACCAGCGCCAGCACGTCGCCGGGGCGGCACGGGCCGGCGACGGTCAGCGCCTCGCGGCGGGCGTAGCAGACCTCCGCGTAGCGGCAGGCCCCGGCCGCCTCGGCCATCGCGATCACGTCGTCGGAGAAGCGTCGCCCCGGGTCGCGCACCGCGAGGGCGGCCAGCGCCTGCACGGGCGAGCGCGTCGGCACCACGCTGACCTTGATGCCGAGCGCGTGCGCCTCCCGGGCGGCGGCGCTCGCGACCGCCTGCGTGTCGGGGTCGTTGGGCAGCACCACCACGCGGGCCGCCCCGGTGACGCGGATCGCGTCCACCAGCTCGCCGATCGACGGGTTGCCGGGCACCACCGTCGCGCCCTCGCCGGCGAAGAGCCCGGCGATGCCCGCGCCGGTGGCCACCACCACGGCGGCCCGCCCGTCCGCGGCCACGGCAGGCGGCACCGGTGCGAGCTGGTCGGCGAACCGGGTCACCGAGATCCGGTGCGGCCGGCCGGCCACCACACCCGCCTCGATCGCCGCGCCCACGTCGTTGACGTGCACGTGCACGTTCCAGGTGCCCGTGCCGGCGCTGCCGTCGCCGACGACCACCAGCGAGTCGCCCAGCGCGGCCAGCTCGGCGCGCAGCCGGGCCACCTCCTGCGGCCCGGCGTCGAGCAGGTACTGCACCTCGTACGCGTACTCCTCGGAGCCGGTCTCGCGCACGGCGGTGGCCGGCGGACGGACCGGGCGCGGCGCGGGCGCGGGCCGCTCGGGGCTCTCGCCGGTCACGACCTCGACCAGGGCGTCGAGCAGCAGGCACAGGCCCCGGCCGCCGGCGTCCACCACGCCGGCCCGGGCCAGCGCCGGGAGCTGCTCGGGGGTGCGCGCCAGGGCGTGCGCCGCCCCGCCCGCCGCCGCCCGGGCCACCGCGCGCAGGTCGTCGCTGTCGGCGCGCTCGGCGGCGTGCGCCGCAGCGGCGACGACGCTGAGCAGCGTGCCCTCGACGGGGCGGGCGACCGCGGCGTAGGCGGCGGCCGTGCCGTCGCGCAGGGCGGCGGCCAGCTCGCGCCCCCGCACGACCGGCACGGCGGCCACGGCGTCGGCGAAGCCACGCAGGATCTGCGAGAGGATCACCCCCGAGTTGCCCCGCGCGCCCAGCAGCGCGCCCCGGGCCATCAGCCGCAGCGCGTGCCCGTGCGCGGTCGGCCCGTCCTCCGGGAGGGTGCCGAGGTCCATCGCGAGCGCCTGCTGGGCCGAGGTGAGGGTGAGCACCATGTTGGTGCCGGTGTCGCCGTCGGGCACCGGGTAGACGTTGAGGTCGTCGATCTCGCCCTGATGGCGTTTGAGCGCCACCAGCCCGCCCGCGCACCAACGGCGGACCGCGGCGGCGTCGAGGGTGTCCAGCACGGCGAGAAGCCTACTGGCGCGCACCGACACGCGCCGGTGTCGCCAGCACTCGCGCGGCGTGTCCGGTCGTCCGCGCGCACCCGTCGTCCGCGTGGCCCGTCCAGCGCGCGGCGACGGCGCAGGGGCCGGTACGGTCCGACCTGTGCCGCACCCCTGCCGGGGCGCGACGCGTCGGGCCCGTGGGCGCACGGGAGCGCGGCGAGGGCGCCGGCCCGGGCCGCCGTCCGGGGCCGGTTGGTCGGCACCCGGACCATCGGGTAACCTGGCCAGGTTGCCCGGGCTGCGCCTGGCGGCGACCTCATGAACGTTTCAATCCCAGGAGTATCCCGTGGCTAGCGTGTGCGACGTCTGTGGCAAGGGACCGGGCTTCGGCCACAACGTGTCCCACTCGCACCGGCGGACCAACCGCCGCTGGAACCCGAACATCCAGTCGGTGCGTACCCCGGCCGGTGGCGGCAACACCAAGAAGTTGAAGGTCTGCACCTCCTGCATCAAGGCGGGCAAGGTCACCCGCGCCTGACGCGGTAGGCCCCACCCCTCATCACTCGTCATTGCCGGCGGGCCGTCACGGCCCGCCGGCTCTGTCGCGTCCGCCGACCGACGCCTCCGCCGCGCACGGCGGGCGGCAGCGCGACGGGTCGCGGCGCCCGCGTCGCGGCGACGGGTCGGAGCGGCCCGCGACGGGGCCGGAGCGTCCGGGGGACGGGTCAGAGCGTCCGGGCGAAGGAGATGCAGCCCGGGGCGTCGCGGTAGAAGCCGAAGTTCGGGATCCGCTCGTAGCCGGCCGCCGCGTACATGGCGATGGCCTCCGGCTGCTTGTCGCCGCACTCCAGGACGATCCGCTTGCGCCCGTGCTCCCGCGCGGAGCGCTCCACCGCCGCCAGCACCGCCCGGGCCACGCCCCGGCCCCGGGCCGCCGGCGCGGTGTACATCCGCTTCAGCTCGGCGGTGTCGCCCTCGTCACCGTGGCTGCGCCAGCCGCCGCAGCCGACCGGCTCGCCGCCGAGGTGGGCGACGAGGAAGGCCCCGGCGGGCGGCACGAACTCGCCCGGGTCGACCGGGGTCTCGTCGCCGCTGCCGCCGTACCGGGCACCCAGGTCGGCCAGCGCGGCGCGGATCAGCCCCTGCGCCACGGGCGAGTCGAAGCGCTCGGCCCGAATCTCGATCTCACTCACGGAGTAAAGGGTACGACGACGATCGGCCCTTACCGGAAGTGGTCCCAGCCAGCGGGTCCGTCGTACGGGCGCCCGTCGACCGTCACGCCCGAGCCCTCCGCGACCCGCCCGATCGGCCGCCAGTCCGGCGGCAGCGCCACCGCCGACGGGAAGGTCGCGGCCAGCGCGTGGTCGTCGCCACCGGCGAGGAGCCAGGAGTACGGGTCGACGCCGAGCGCCTGGGCGGCGTCGCGCATCTGCCGGGGCACCTCGAAGGCGTCCCGGCGCACGTCCACCGCCACCCCGCTCGCCTTCGCCACGTGCCCGACGTCGGCAAGCAGCCCGTCCGACACGTCGATCATGGCGGTGGCGCCGAGCCGGGCGGCGTGCGGCCCCGCCGCGTACGGCACCTCGGGCCGCCGGCAGGCCTCCACCAGCAACCGGGGCGTACGGAAGCCCCGGGAGAGCACGGTCAGCCCGGCCGCCGCGTACCCGATGCGGCCGGCCAGGGCCAGCACGTCGCCGGGCCGCGCGCCGGAGCGCGTCACCGGCGGCCGGCCGCCCAGGTCGCCGAGGGCCGTGACCGCGATGGTCAGCGTGGGGCTGGCCGACATGTCCCCGCCCACCACGCTCGCGCCGACCTTCGCCGCCTCGGCGGCCAGCCCGTCGGCGAGCTCCTCGGCCCAGCCGGTCTCCAACTCCGGCGGCATGCAGAGCGCGACCAGCAGCGCGGTCGGCTGCGCCCCCATCGCGGCGATGTCCGCCAGGTTCGCCGCCGCCGCCCGGTGGCCGACGTCACGCGCGCCGGACCAGTCCCGCCGGAAGTGCCGGCCCTCCACCAGCACGTCGGTCGAGGCCACGACCCGGGCGTCCGGGGCGGCCACCACCGCCGCGTCGTCCCCGGGACCGAGCAGAACGGTCGATCCGTACGACAACCGGGCGGTCACCCGATCGATCAGGCCGAACTCGCCGACCCCCGCGACACTCATACCGGCCCTCCGCCGCGCTCGCTCACCGCTTCTCCTCGACCACCGATAGGGATCAGACCTGGTCCGTAAGGTACTTTCTCCCTTCGGGCCGCCCCGCAGGCGGCGACGGACGGAGGTCGAGTCGTGGTTCAGGCGTACATCCTCATCCAGACGGAGGTCGGCCGCGCGCGCGACGTGGCCGGTCTCATCTCTGAACTTGCCGGCGTGGTACGCGTCGACGCCGTCACCGGGCCGTACGACGTGGTCGTGCTCACCGAGGCGAACACCGTCGACGAACTCGGCAAACTCATCGTCAGCAAGGTGCAGATGGTGCCCGGCATCACCCGCACCCTCACGTGTTCGGTGGTGCGCCTGTAAGTGGACAAGATCACTGACTCCCCCGTGACCGATTCCGACCAGCCGGACGAGGTGGCCCCCGACCGGCCGGCCCCCGACCGGGCGACCCGGGGCGCCGCGCTGATCGCGACGCTGATCGCGCTGCCGGTCACCGTGCTGGTGGGCGCGCTCGCGTTCACCCAACTCTCCCCCGACGAGCGGGCCGAGCCGGCCGCCACGCCGAGCGCGACCGCCACGAGTGTCGGCCCGCGCTCCACCGCCCCGGTCGAGATGGCCGCGCCGGCGCTGGCCGAGCGCCCCGCCACGGTCTGCCGGGCCCTGCTCTCCCAACTGCCGGCCACGGTCAACGACCTCCCGCAGCGCCCCGTCACCGCCGGCCCGGAGCAGAACGCCGCGTACGGCGACCCGGCGGTCACCGTCGCCTGCGGCGGGGCCAAGCCGGCCGTCGACGACACCGACCACGTCTGGACGGTCAACCGGGTCTGCTGGTACGCCAGCGAGGAACGCGACGCCACCGTGCTCACCACGATGGACCGGGAGACCGCCGTCACCGTCCGCGTGCCGCACTTCTACGGGCAGGGGTTGCAGTGGGTGGCCCCCGTCTCGGACACGGTCGTGGCCTCGGTGCCCTCCGTCGCCGACACCCCGAGCGGCTGCCGGAACTGACCGACGCGCCCCCGGCCGGCCGCGCCCCGGGGACATCGCGGAAAAGGGCCCGTCCCCCGCGCCGTGCGGGAACGGGCCCGTTCCGCTGCCGCTGTCAGTGCAGGCCGACGCCGCGGTGCAGGGCGGTGCGGATGAGACGGTTGACCAGCTTCGGGTACTCCAGGCCGGAGGCCGCCCACATCCGGGGGAACATCGACGTCGGCGTGAAGCCCGGCATCGTGTTGATCTCGTTGAGGTAGACGTCCAGGTCGGGGGTGACGAAGAAGTCGACCCGGGCCAGCCCGGCGCAGTCGAGCGCGGTGAAGGCGCGCACGGCGTACTCGCGGACCTGGCGGGTCACCCGCTCCGGCAGGCCGGCGGGGATGTCGTACTCGCAGGCGGACTCGGAGTCGATGTACTTCGCCTCGAAGTCGTAGAAGTCGTAGTCCCCGACCACCCGGACCTCGGCGAGCACGGACGCCTCCGGCGCCCCGCCGGCCTCGCCCTCCAGCACGCCGCACTCGATCTCGCGGCCGACGATCGCCCCCTCGATGAGCACCTTCGGGTCGATCTGCCGGGCGGTGGCGACCGCCGCGTCGAGGTCGGCCCAGTCGTCGACCTTGCTGATGCCGAACGACGAACCGGCCCGCGACGGCTTCACGAAGACCGGCAGGCCGAGCCGCTCCTTGTCCGCCTCGCTCAGCGTCATCCCGTTGCGTAGCACGGCGTACGGGCCGACGGGGATGCCCTCGGCGGCGCAGAGCTTCTTGGTGAACTCCTTGTCCATGGCGGCGGCGGAGGCGAAGACGTTCGCCCCGACGTACGGGATGCCGGCCATCTCCAGCATGCCCTGGATGGTGCCGTCCTCGCCGTACGCGCCGTGCAGCACCGGGAAGACCACGTCGACGTCGGCGAGCGCCCGGGGCCCCTCGGTGGGGTCGAGCACCATGAGCCCGTTGCCGGTCGGGTCGGCGCGCAGCACGATGTCGGTGCCGGACTCGGCGGTGATCTCCGGCAGCCGGCGCGCGTTGATCGCCAACTGGCCGGGGTCGCCGCTGGTCAGCACCCACTGGCCGGCCCGGGTGATGCCCACCGGCACCACCTCGAACTCGTCCGGGTCGAGAGCGCCGAGGACGCTGCCGGCGCTGACGCAGGAGATGCCGTGCTCCGGGCTGCGGCCGCCGAACACGATCGCCACGCGGGTCCTGCCTGGGGTGGTCACTGCGTCACCTCTTCGTACGCGACTGCTCCGGTCGTGGCGCTCACCCGGTTGACCTTACTGTGCGTGGCGGGCGCCGGATGCCGATACCCGGGGAGAGCCGAGCCATGCCGCATTCGGTCAACAAGGGATACACGTAGCGTCACCACGCACCCGACGATGCGGGGCGGTGACGGCGCCGGACGCCCACTACGCTGCACGTCCTATGAGCGCTGATCCCCTCATCGAGTCCCTGTCGGCGGCCCTGGACGCCCGCCCCGACGACCTGCCGCTGCGGCTGCACCTCGCCGCGCTGCTGCTCGACGCCGGCCGGGCTGGGGAGGCGATCGCACAGGTCGGGCAGGCGCTCGCCCGGGATCCGGGCAGCGCCGAGGCGCAGGCGTTGATGCAGCGGGCGCTGGCGGGCCCCGTACCGCCGCCGCCCCCGGCGGATCCGCGACCGGCGGCGCGGCGCGCGGCGCCGGACGGGCCCGGCGGCGCCGGCGCGACCGCCGACCACGATCCGCTCGCGGCCTACGAGCAGGAGCTGGCCGACGTGGTGCCGCCGCGCTTCGCCCGCGCCGGCGACGAGCCGGAGCCGGTGGCCGGCGACGCCGACCGGGTGTACGACGTGGAGGCCTCCGGCGTCCGGCTGGCCGACGTGGGCGGCATGTCGGCGGTCAAGGAGCGCCTGGAGCTGGCCTTCCTCGGCCCGCTGCGCAACCCGGAGCTGCGCAGGATGTACGGCAAGAGCCTGCGTGGCGGCCTGATGCTCTACGGCCCGCCCGGCTGCGGCAAGACGTTCCTGGCCCGGGCGGTCGCCGGGGAGATGGGCGCGAAGTTCATCTCGCTGTCCATCGTGCACGTGCTGGACATGTGGATGGGCAACTCGGAGCGCAACCTGCACGAGCTGTTCCAGGCGGCCCGCCGCAACGCGCCGTGCGTGCTCTTCCTCGACGAGGTCGACGCGCTGGGGCACAAGCGTTCACAGGTCGGCTCCAGCTCGATGCGGACGCTGGGCAACCAGCTGCTGGCGGAGCTGGACGGGATGGAGGGCAGCAACGAGGGGGTCTTCGTGCTGGCCGCCACCAACACCCCGTGGGACGTCGATCCGGCGCTGCGCCGCCCCGGGCGGCTCGACCGGGTGGTGCTGGTGCTGCCGCCCGACGCCGAGGCGCGCCGGTCCATCCTGGAGTACCACCTGCGGGAACGGCCGATCGCGGGGATCGACCTGCGGAAGATCGTCGCGGCCACGGAGGACTACTCGGGCGCCGACCTGGCCCACCTCTGCGAGACGGCCGCCGAGTTCGCGATGGCCGACTCGGTACGCACCGGCGAGGTGCGGATGATCGAGCACCGGGACCTGGAGCGGGCGGTCAGGGAGGTCCGGCCGTCGACGAAGCCGTGGATGGCCACCGCCCGCAACGTGGCGATGTTCGCCAACGAGGGGGGCGTCTACGACGATCTGGTGGCCTACCTGAAGCGGCGCAGGATGCTGTGACGCTCCCTGCGACCCGGACGACGGGACGGCCGCCGGACGGGACCGCCGCCGGACGTCCGACAGGACCTTCGCCGGAGGGCTGACGCCGGACGGCCCGGCGGGGCGCCGGGCCGCGCCTCCCGCCGGGCCGGGCCGCCTGCCGGACACTCTCCCGCCCGGCGGGGCCGTCTCCGTCGACCGCACCGCGGACGGCGTCAGCCGCGCGCGTGCCGCCGGCCGATGGCGATCACCTTGACCCGCTGCCGGCCGGCCCGCACCATGCCCAGCGCCATGAACGCGCCCGCGATCCGGTCGGCCGCCTCCCGGCTGCTCGCCCCGACGACCTGACGGCGCCGCTCGGGGCAGTTGCGTTCGTCGCGGCCGGCGCTCTCGGTCGGCCGTACGTCGGTGAGCACCACCAGGAACCGCGTCATCGGAGCCCGCCGGCGCGGTCGGCGCGGGCCTGTCGAGCAGTACGCACGTCGAATCCCTTCCGGCGAGCGGGCCACGGGGCGTGGCACGCGGCGATCGGGTACGGGGGAGAAACCCGATCGCCGCGCGCCCCATCCCCTCCGGTCACTCACCACCACCGTCGCCACGACAACCGGCGGTGAGGACGCGATGACAGACTGACATGTATACAGCCATGAATGCAACTCTCATCGACGTTCTCTCATCTACACCTTCCCGGGAAGATGTGCGACGATCGATGCATGGCTCCCAAGACCGCCCGCGCCCGGCGCCTGGGCATCGCGCTACGTACCCACCGGGAAGCCGCCGGCCTCACGCTGGAGGCGGCGGCCGACGAGATCAGCAGCACCCGCAGCACCCTGTCCCGCTACGAGAACGCACAGACGCTGGTCAGCCCGGCCACCGTGCGCGCCCTACTCACCCTCTACGGCGTCGGCGCGGACGAGGTCGCCGCCGCCGTGCAGCTCGCCAAGGACGCGCGCAAGCCCGGCTGGTGGGTGTCGTACTCGTACCTGCTGGACCGGCGCACCATCGACTTCATCGCGCTCGAGGCCGAGGCGACCGGGATCGCCAACTTCGAGCCGTCGGTGGTGCCGGGGCTGTTGCAGACCGCCGACTACATCCGGGGCGTGATGCGGGGCGGCCCGCACACCCTCGGCGACGACGAGGTGGAGCAGCGGGTCCAGTTCCGGCTGGACCGACAGCAGCGGCTGACCAGCGACCAGCCGCCGATCCTGGACGCGATCATCGACGAGGGCGCGCTGCTGCGACCCGTCGGCGACCGGTCGGTGATGGAGGCGCAGCTGCACCACCTGGTCAAGATGGGCGAGCTGCCCAACATCACCGTCCAGGTGATCCCGCTCGCCGCCGGCTACCACCGGGGCACCCGGGGCTCGCTGCACATCCTGGAGTTCGCGGACCCGGAGGACCCGATCATCGCCTCGGTGGAGACGGTGGCCGGGCAGATGGTCCTCGACCGGCCGGGCGACCTGCGTACCTGCACCAAGATCATGGAGCACCTGCGGACCGTCGCGCTCAGCCCGGCGGCCAGCCGCGACCAGCTCCTCCAACTGTTGAAGGGACGGTAGGACCATGACACCGACGATGAGCGCGGCGCTGGCCGTGGCGCGGTGGCGCAAGAGCAGCCGCAGCGGCGACGAGGGGGCGTGCGTGGAGATGGCGGTGCTCCCGGCAACGGTCGCCGTCCGTGACTCCAAGGACCCCGACGGCCCCGCCCTGCTCTTCCCGCCGGCCGCGTGGGCCGCCTTCACCGGGGCGCCGCCCCGGCATTGACCCCCCCTCCGGAGGCGCCGGCGCGCCCGCTGACCACGTCGCGCCGGCGCTTCGCCGGCGACGGTCCCACCGATGGGAGCCGGTGGGGCCGTCGCCCGGCGGGTCTCGGCCCGACGCGACGACCGGCCCCGCCATCCCGCCACCGGGGGCGGCGGAGCGCCCTCGTCCGACCGGGAGGCGGGCGGGTCAGCCCGCGACGACCGGGCGGGGCGCGGGACCCGCCCGCAGCGCCTCCAGCGCCGCGATGGCCACACCCCGGGCGCCGGCCATGTCCCGCTCGGGCACCAGGGCGAAGGTCGCCGACGCGGCCTGCTCCTCCCGCAGCACCGTGTGCTCCCGCACCGTCGCGAGGAACCAGTCCCGGAAGTCGGGGGCGGCCTCCACCACCCCGCCACCGACGAAGTACGCGTGCGGATCGGTGAAGTTGGCCGCCACGGTGAAGAGCCGGCCCAGCGCCATCGCCTGCTGGGTGAACACCTCCCGGGCCAGCGCGTCGCCGCGCTCGGCGTAGCCACGGAGCAGCTTGGCCGCCCGCTCCGGCGCCTCGCCGGCCAGCGGGTGGTCGGGAAAGCGACCCAGCCAGTACGGCAGCAGGTTCCGCCCGATCGCGGTCAGCGACGCCACGCTCTCCGCGTCCCCCGCGAAGCCGCAGGCGCACGTGGGCACCGGCTGGTCCGGCGCGAGCAGCCCGGTCAGCGGGATGTGCACGTGCCCCAGCTCGCCGGCCATCCCCGCCGCGCCGGCGACCACCCGGCCCGCCTCGACGACGCCCCCGCCCAGCCCCGTGCCGACGATGGCCGACACCGACGAGCGGCGCATCGCCTCCGCGCCGAAGTGCGTGTGGTGGGCGTAGAGCGCGGCGGCGTTGCCGTCGTTGTGGTAGAGCACCGGCAGGCCGAGCCGCCGCTCCAACGCGGTCCGCACGTCGTAGCCGCGCCAGGCGGGCTGGGAGAAGTTGGTCGACCCCCGGGAGGAGATCACCCCGGTGGCGCTCGCCGGGCCGGGCGTGTCCAGCCCGACCGCGCGTACCGCCGCGCGGGGCACCCCGGTCAGCGCCAGCACCCCGTCGAACGCGCGGGCCAGCGCCTCGATCGCCGCAGCCGGACCGGCGCGTACCTCGCTCGGGTTCTCCACCAGGCCGTCCACCAGGAAGCGGCCGTCCAGGGTGAGCACGGTGGCGTTGTTGCTGGTGCCTCCGTTGTCCAGCCCGACGACCACCGGCACGTCCGTACCGCCCACGACAACCCGCCTCCCGCCGCCACGCCTGACGTGAGGCTAGTGCTCCGCCCCCGGCCCCGCCAGGCAGCGCCGGGCGGTCCCATCGACGGGGCAGCTCGACAGCGCCACGAGGCGGGCACGCCGGCCGGTCGGGCGTCCTCCCGCGACGGGTCGCGGGTCAGCCCGGGCGGCGGGCCGTGACGGCGATCGCGTCCCGCTCGTCGTCGCGGAGCACGGCGGGGCGCAGGCCCACGGCGGTCAGCGCCGCGCGCAGCGCGTCCACCTGGGTCTCCCCCGCCTCCACCACCAGGTACCCGCCCGGGGCCAGCCAGCGCGCCGCGCCCTCGGCCACGCGGCGCAGCACCGCCAGCCCGTCCGGCCCGCCGTCGAGGGCCACCGGTGCCTCGTGCAGCCGCGCCTCCGGCGGCATCAGCGCCACCGCCGTCGTCGGCACGTACGGGGCGTTGGCCAGCACCAGGTCCAGCCGGCCCCGCCAGCGCGCCGGCAGCGGGTCGTACAGGTCGCCCTCGAAGACCGGGACGGCCAGCGGGGCGAGGTTGCGCCGGGCGCACGCCACGGCGGTGGGGTCCACGTCGGCGGCGGCCAGCCAGCGCGGCGCGAGCCGGCGGGCCAGGGCCACGGTGGTGGCGCCGGAACCGCAGCACAGGTCCACCACGGCCGCCGCCGGCCCGGTCACCGCGACGGCGGCGTCGACCAGCAGGGCGGTACGCGCACGCGGCACGAACACGCCGGGGTCGACGGCGATCCGTTCGCCGCAGAACTCGGCCCAGCCGAGCACGTGCTCCAGCGGCAGCCCGGCGACCCGGCGCTCGACCAGGTCGGCCAGCGCCTCGGCCGAGTCGGCGGCGGCGATCAGCAGTTCCGCCTCGTCCTCGGCGTAGACGCAACCCGCGGCGCGCAGCCGGTGCACGAGGGCCGGCCGGTCGGGGCGGAAGGAGAAGACGGTCATGGAGGACCTCCGGGCCCGGCGCGGGGTGTCAGCGGCTGGCGTCCAGCGCGGCGGCCACGTCGGCGACCAGGTCGACGGGATCCTCGACCCCGCAGGAGAGCCGGACGAAGCCGGGCGCGGTGTCGTCGCCCCACTGGGCCCGCCGGTCCGCCGTGGTGTGCAGGCCGCCGAAGGAGGTGGCGGCGGCCACGAGCCGGGCCGCGTCGAGGAACCGCGCCACCCGCCCGGCGTCGCCGAGGTCGAAGCAGAGCACCCCGGGGATCCGTCGCATCTGGACCGACGCCACCGGGTGGGCCGGGTCGCCGGGCAGCCCCGGCCAGCGCACGCCGGTCACGTCGTCGCGCCCCGCGAGCAGCTCGGCGAGGGCCCGCGCGTTGGCGGTCTGCCGGGCCAGCCGCAGATCCAGGGTGGCCAGCGACCGGTGGGCGAGCCAGGCGTCGAACGCGCCGGGCACCGCCCCGGTGACGTTCCGCCAGGCGGTGACCGCGTCGCGCAGCTCGGCCGAGCGCGTCGCCACGTAGCCGATCAGCAGGTCGGAGTGCCCGGTCAGGGCCTTCGTCCCGGAGGCCACCACGACGTCGGCGCCCAGGTCGAGCGGGCGCTGCCCGAGCGGCGTCGCCGTGGTGTTGTCGACGGCCACCAGGGCACCGGCGGCGTGCGCCCGGGCGGCCAGCGCCGCCACGTCCGCGACGTCCAGGCCCGGGTTGGCCGGGGTCTCCAGCAACACCAGGCGTACGCCGTCGAAGGCCGGGTGCGGGCCGGCGGTCGGGGCGAGGAGCACCCGTACGCCGATGCCCTCCAGCGTGTCGGCGGCGAAGGCCCGGACGGCGAAGTACCCGTCCGACGGAAGCACCACGGTGTCGCCCGGCCGCAGCAGCGTCAACAGCAGCCCGGTGATCGCGGCCTGCCCGCTGGCGAAGACCCGGCAGTCGCCGCCCTCCAGCTCCCCGACCGCCGCCTCCAGCAGCCGCCGGGTGGGGTTGTCCGGCCGGCCGTAGCCGTCGGGCGCCGCCGCCGGCCCCGCCCACGGGTCCAGGTGGTACGGCGCGGCGAACACCGGCCCGGGCAGGAACGGCTGGCCGGGGGCCGGCTCGGGCAGGCCGGCGCGGACGCAGCGGGTGCCGTCCCGGTCTTCGGTCATGTCCCTCACTCCGGCTTGGTGGTGCGGCTCATCAGGGCCTCGACGGCGAGTCGCGGGTCCATGCCCTCGTGGCAGACCAGCTCGACCTGCTCGGTGATCGGCATCTCCACCGCGTGCGCGCGGGCCAGGTCACGCAGGGCCAGCGCGCTCTTGACGCCCTCGGCGGTCTGCCGGGTCGCGATGCGGGCCTCCTCCAGGGTCGCGCCCCGGCCGAGGTGCTCGCCGAAGGTGCGGTTGCGGGCCAGTGGCGACGAGCAGGAGGCGACGAGGTCACCCATCCCGGCCAGGCCGGCGAAGGTGAGCGGGTCGGCGCCCAGGGCGACGCCGAGCCGGGCCGTCTCGGCCAGTCCCCGGGTGACCAGCATGGCCCGGGTGTTGTCGCCGAAGCCCATCGCCACGGCGATGCCGTACGCCAGAGCGATCACGTTCTTCACCGCGCCGCCCAGCTCGCAGCCGATGACGTCGTCGTTGGTGTACGGGCGGAAGTAGGGCGTGGTGATCGAGCGCTGCACCAGCGTGGCCCGGTCGGCGTCGGTGCAGGCGACCACGGTGGCGGCGGGCTGCTCGGCGGCGATCTCCGGGGCCAGGTTGGGGCCGGAGACCACCACCACGCGGTCGGCGGCGACTCCGGCGGTCTCCACGATCACCTCGCTCATCCGCCTGGTGGTGCCCAGCTCGATGCCCTTCATCAGCGACACCAGGGTGGCGTCCGGATGCAGGTGCGCGGTCCACTCGGCCAGGTTGCCGCGCAGCGTCTGCGACGGCACCGCCAGCACCACCTGCTCGGCCCCGGTGATCGCCTCGGCGGCGTCGCCCGTCGCCGTGACCCGCGACGGCAGCAGCACGTCCGGCAGGTACTCCGGGTTGCGCCGCTCGGCCCGGATCGTGTCGGCGACCGCCTGGCGGCGGGCCCAGACGGTGACGTCCCGGCCGGCGTCGGCCAGGATCTTGGCGAACGCGGTGCCCCACGAGCCGGCCCCCAGGACCGCGACGTGCCCGCTCACGCCGCCGCCCCCGGCCGCCGCTCGCCGGCGGGACGGGCCGGGCGTTCCCACAGTGGGGGCGGGGTGCCACCCCGGATCTCGGTGAGCATGTCACGAAGGCGCAGCATGATGGTGTCGGTCATCTCCTCGAGGACGGCCTTCGTCGGAGTCGACCCGGCCCACCGGGCCAGGTCGACGGGGGGCCCGGCGACCACGGTCACCGGGATCCGGGGGCGCGGGTCCAGGCGGGACCGGCGCGGGTCGAACATCCGCTCCGGGCCCCACATGACGAGCGGGACCACCGGCGCCCCGGTGGCGAGCGCGAGCCGGGCGGCACCGGTCTTGCCCTTCATCGGCCACAGCTCCGGTTCACGGGTGATGGTGCCCTCCGGGTAGATCACGACGGCGCCGCCCTGGTCGAGCGCGGCGACGAGGTGGTCCAGCGACCGCACCGCCTCCACGGTGTTGCGCTCGACCGGGATCTGCCGGCACCGGTGCAGGATCCAGCCGATCACCGGGACCCGGAACACGCTGGCCTTGCCGAGGAACTGCGGCCAACGGCCGGAGTCGTAGACGAAGTGGGCCGCGACGAGCGGGTCGGCGTGCGAGATGTGGTTCGGCACGATGATCACGCCGCCGTCGCCGCGCAGATGCTCCATGCCACGCCAGGTGCGCCGGGTCCAGACGGTCATCACCGGTTTGACCAGCACCACGGCGAACCATTGCCAGAACCCCAGCCTCGGCCGTGTCACCCGCGCCTCCTCGTGCCGCCCCGCCCCGCACCGGATCCGGACCCGGTGACGCCCCGCAGCGGAAATCATGCCTGCTCGACCCGGGTCCGGCCAGAGAGGGTACCGCCGTGCGGCTGGCAGGATGGCGGTGTGAGTCAGCCGAGGTGGACCGTGGTGGTCCCGGTGAAGCGCCTCGCCGCCGCGAAGAGCCGGCTGCGGGGGGCGCTGCCGGCCGTACCGCACGAGGAGCTGGCGCTGGCCCTGGCCGCCGACACGGTCGCCGCGGTGCGGGCCTGTCCGGCGGTCGCCGGGGTCCTCGTCGTCACCGACGACGCCCGCGTGGCCGAGGCCGCCCGCAGGGAGGGCGCCCGGGCACTGCCCGACGCCCCCGGCGCCGGGCTGAACGCCGCCTTCCGGCACGGCGCGTCGGCTGCGGGCGGCGGCTGGGTGGCCGGGCTGACCGCCGACCTGCCCGCGCTGCGCCCGGCCGAGTTGGCGGCGGCGCTGCGGGCGGCGCAGGCGGCGCCGGGGGGCGTACGCCGGTTCGTGGCCGACGCCCCCGGCCGGGGCACCGTGCTGCTGGCCACGCCGCCGGGCGTGGGCCTGGATCCCCGCTTCGGGGTCGGTTCGGCCGCCGCGCACGCCGCGAGCGGGGCGCTCGCCCTCACCGGGGACTGGCCGAGCCTGCGCCGGGACGTGGACACCGCCGACGACCTGGCCGCAGCGGCCCGGCTCGGGCTGGGGCCCCGCACGGCCGCGCTGGCCGCCGCCGGCTGCGCGGCCTGAGGGGCGTGTAGCGTGCGGGGCATGCAGGGCACGGTGGCCACCTACGACGCGGCGACCCGCAGCGGGACGCTGCTCCTCGACGACGGCACCGAGCTGGCCTTCCCGGCCCGGGCGTTCGACGCCTCCGGGCTGCGGCTGCTCCGCCTCGGTCAGCGGTTGCGCGTCGAGACCGACGCCGCCGGCGAGGTGGTCCGGGTGACATTGCCGACGATGGCCTGAGCGGCTGGCCGAAGTTCATTTTGCGTTAACCGCATCCGGGTGATTATGGGCGGGTGAGCACCCCTCGCAAGCCCTCCGCCAACCGCCCGCACGCCGACTCCGCCGCACCCCGCAACGGCGCCCGGTCCCGCGGCGCCGACGGCCGGTTCCACGCCGACCCGGCCGCCGCCACCCCGGAGGAGGCGCCCACCGCGACCCCTGCGAAGGCACCCGCTGCGACCCCGGGCGACACGCCCGCCGGGGCAGCGCCCGCCGCGACCGGCACGGCCGACGCCGCCGGTACCGGCGGTGCGGCCGCCTCCGCCGGGCTGGAGGAGGTGCTGGACGCGGCGCCGCCCGCCGAGGCGCAGACGCCCGACCTCGTCGACGGGCCGCCCCCGCCGGAGCCGCTGCCGGAGGACCGCTTCCTCAACCGGGAGCTCTCCTGGCTCGACTTCAACGCCCGGGTGCTGGCGCTCGCCGAGGACCCGCGCACGCCGCTGCTGGAGCGGGCCAAGTTCCTGGCGATCTTCGCCAGCAACCTCGACGAGTTCTACATGGTGCGGGTCGCGGGGCTCAAGCGCCGGCTCCAGGCCGGCCTGCCGGTACGCGGCGGCGACCGGATGCCGCTGCGTACCCAGTTGGAGCTGGTCGCCGGCAAGGCCGCGACGCTGGTGGCCCGGCACTCGGCCTGCTTCACCGACGACGTGCTGCCGAAGCTGGCCGACGAGGACATCCGGATCCTGCGCTGGGCCGACCTGGACGACCCCGAGCGGGAGCGGCTGCGCGCGTACTTCCGGGAGCAGATCTTCCCGGTGCTGACCCCGCTGGCGGTGGATCCGGCGCACCCCTTCCCGTACATCTCGGGGCGGTCGCTCAACCTCGCGGTGGCGGTCCGCGACCCCGACGGCGGCTCGGAGTTCTTCGCCCGGGTGAAGGTGCCGAACAACGTGCCCCGCTTCGTCCGGGTGCACCGTGACCTGCCGGGCCTGCGGATGCTGCCGGTGGAGGACCTGATCTCGGTGCACCTGGGGCAGCTCTTCTCCGGCATGCAGGTGGTCGAGTGCCACCTGTTCCGGGTCACCCGCAACGCCGAGGTGGAGGTCGACGAGGACCGCGACGAGGACCTGCTCCAGGCCCTGGAGCGGGAGCTGGCCCGGCGCCGGTTCGGCCCGCCCGTACGGCTGGAGGTGGCCGCCTCGGTCTCCGAGCATGTGCTGGAGCTGCTCGTCCGCGAGCTGGACATGCACGACCAGGAGGTGCTGCGGGTGCCCGGCCTGCTCGACCTCTCCGCGCTCTGGCAGCTCTACAACGAGGCTGACCGGCCGGACCTGAAGGATCCGCCGTTCGTGCCGGCCACCCACCCCCGCCTCACCGAGGGCGAGGTGCCGCGCAGCGTCTTCGCGACCCTGCGCGACGGGGACATCCTGGTCCACCACCCGTACCACTCGTTCGCCACCAGCGTGCAGCGCTTCATCGAGCAGGCCGCCGCGGACCCGGACGTGCTGGCCATCAAGCAGACCCTCTACCGCACCAGCGGCGACTCCCCCATCGTGGACGCGCTCGTCGACGCGGCGGCCGCCGGCAAGCAGGTGGTGGTGCTCGTCGAGCTGAAGGCGCGCTTCGACGAGGTGGCCAACATCGGCTGGGCGCGCACGCTGGAACGCGCCGGCTGCCACGTCGTCTACGGCCTGGTCGGGCTCAAGACGCACTGCAAGACCGCCCTGGTCGTACGCCAGGAGGGCAACCAGATCCGCCGCTACTGCCACATCGGCACCGGCAACTACCACCCGAAGACCGCCCGGCTCTACGAGGACTTCGGCATGCTCACCGCCGACCCGGAGATCGGCGCCGACCTGACCGACCTGTTCAACGTGCTGACCGGCTACAGCCGGCAGACCGCGTACCGGCGGCTGCTGGTGGCGCCGCAGGGCATCCGCAGCGGGCTGATCGAGCGCATCGAGCGGGAGATCGCGCACGTCCGGCTGGGCATGCCCGGGCTCGTGCAGATCAAGGTGAACTCGCTGGTCGACGAGGAGATCACCGACGCGCTCTACCGGGCCTCCCGCGCCGGCGTCCACGTCGACCTGGTGATCCGGGGCATGTGCACGCTGCGCCCGGGGGTGCCCGGCCTGTCGGAGAACATCCGGGTCCGCTCGATCCTGGGCCGGTTCCTGGAGCACTCCCGGATCTTCCGGTTCGGCAACGACGGCGACGCCGAGTTCTGGATGGGCTCGGCCGACCTGATGCACCGCAACCTGGACCGCCGGGTCGAGGCGCTGGTGCGGGTGAGCGATCCCGTCGCCCGCGCCGAGCTGGACCACGTGCTGACCGCCGCGATGAGCCCGGACGTGGACGCCTTCGAGCTGACGCCGGACGGCACCTGGAGCCGACGTACCGGCACGGCCGACGAGCCGCGGGTCCACCTCCAGGAGTTGTTGCTGCGTCGCGTCGGTGGCACGGCGGGCTGACCCGTACGCGCATAGGCTGACCAGATGCTGGATGAGCGGAACGCGGCCGGCCCTGGTCGGAGCTGGCCGACCGCAGGCGGCGACGCGGGGCCGCCGATCCGGGCGGCGGGCGGTGTCGTGTGGCGTCCCGCCGACGCCCCCGGGCCGGCCGACGGGCGCGCGCGCGGCGGGGTGCTGGTCTGCCTGGTGCACCGGCCCCGCTACGGCGACTGGTCGCTGCCCAAGGGCAAGCTGGAACGCGGCGAGCATCCGCTGCTCGCCGCCGTCCGGGAGGTGGCCGAGGAGGCCGACGTCCGGGCGGTGCCGCAGGTACGCCTGCCGACCGTGCGCTACCGCAGCGAGGGCCGCCCGAAGGTGGTCGACTACTGGTCGATGCGGGCGGCGGCCACCGGCGGCTTCCAGCCGGCCACCGAGGTCGACGACGTGCGCTGGCTGGGCGTCGACGAGGCGGTCCGGCTGGTCAGCTACCCGCACGACGCCGAGGTGCTGGCCGCGTTCGCGGCCCTGCCGACGGTCACCGGGGCGGTGACGCTGGTCCGGCACGCCCACGCCGGCAAGCGGGCCACCTGGTCCGGCCCCGACACCGCCCGGCCGCTCGACGCGCAGGGCTGGGCGCAGGCCCACGCGCTCGCCCCGCTGGTGGCGCTGTCCCGCCCGGTACGCCTGCTGTCGGCGTCGGCCCGTCGCTGCGTACAGACCCTCGACCCGGCGGCGGCGCTGCTCGACCTGCCGATCGAGGTGGACGGCGACCTGGACGAGCCGCGCCCCGGCCAGCACCCCGACGAGTGCACGCTGGCCGCCGCCGCCCGCCTGGCCGCGCTGGCGGCCACCGGGGAGCCCGCCGCGGTGTGCAGCCAGGGCAAGGTGATCCCGGGCGCCCTGGCCAAGCTCAGCGGGCGGCCGGACGACCTCACCACGCCGAAGGGCGGTGGCTGGCTGCTCGCCTTCGCGGGCGACCGGCTGCTCGCCCTCGACCGCCTCTGACACGGATCAGGCGTCCCGACCGCCTCCGACGCGGATCAGGCCACCCTCGACCGCGTCCGACGGGGGCGGGGCGGAGGCGGGTCGCCGGCCGACCGCCCCGGGACGGCACGGACGCGGGCGCGTGCGGGCGGCTCAGCCCCGGGGCAGGGTCAGGGTCACCGCGACCGGCAGGTGGTCGCTGGCCGTCCCGGGCGGGGCCGCCGCCTCGCCCGCCGTCAGGTCGGGGGTGACGAAGACGTGGTCGATCTGCTGGCGCGGGGCGTCGGCCGGGCTGGTCGGCAGGGGACGGGCGGCGGCCAGCGCGTCGACCAGACCCGCCCGGGTGAACTCCGCGAACGCCGGGTCGCCCGGCTCGGTGTTCAGGTCGCCGGCGACCACCAGGGGCCGGCCGGCCGCGTACCGTACGGCGAAGTCGGCGACCGCGCGGGCCTGGACCACCGGATCCTCGCCGGGCGGCGGTTGCAGGTGGGTGGCGACCACCGCGAGGCGGACGTCCTCGCTGAAGTCGACCGTGATCCCGAGCGCCTGCGCCCCGGTGGGCGCGCCGACCGCCGGCAGCGGCCGGGTCCGCGCCGCGTCCAGGGGCCACCGGCTCAGCACGGCGTCGCCCCAGAGCGGATCGGCGGCCGGTGCGAAGACGTACGGCATGTCCAGCCGCTCGGCCAGCAGGTCGAGCGTGTCGTGCCCGCCGTTGAGCAGCCAGCCCCGGTCCACCTCGCTGAGTGCCACGACGTCGGCCCCCGCAGCGGCGCGCGCCAGCGCGTCCGGGTCGAAGCGGCCGTGCATCCCGAACCCCATCCGGACGTTGTACGCCACCACCCGCACCGTCTCCGGCGGTCCGTCCCGGTTGCTGGCGGACAGCAGCTCGTCGCTGGCCACCGCCGCCAGCAGCGTCAGTACGGCGGCCGAGGCGGCCGTCCACACCGGCGGCAGCGACGGGCGCAGCGGGCCCGGGGCCGCACGACCGGCTCCGCCACCCGCCCGGGCGGGGCCGCGCGCAGGGGCGGGCCGGGTCGCCAGCGCGACGGCGGCGACCAGCACCGCCACCGCCACCGGCACCCCCGCGTTGGGGTGGCCGAGGTCGTACGCGGCGTAGTAGGCCACCGCCGCGACGGCGAAGACGAGCATCCCGGCGACGGCGGCGTACCCGCGCCGCCCGGCCGCCCGTGCCGGGTCCTGCCCGCCGCCCTGGGCCAGGTCCTGCCCGCCGTCGTCGGGCCCCGGGGCGCCCGTGTCGTCGGTGCCGCCCCGGCTCCCGCCGTCGGTCGCGCCGGCCGACGCCAGGCACGCGCCGAGGCCGACGGCGCTGAGCAGGACGGCCGGCAGCAGCAGCTCCCCGCGTTCGAGGGCGACGAGGACGGCCCCGGCGACCAGCGCCACCGGCCCGAGCCACCGCCAGGCCCCCCGGCGGGGCGACGCCAGCGCGGCGAGCAGGAACCCGCCGACGGCCACGGCGAGCGGGGCCGCGCCGAACAGCGGCACCGTGGCCACCCCCACCGCGTCGGCGGGGTCCGAGCGCAGCAGCCCGAACTGGTACGACGTCGCCGTCCGGGCGACCGCCGGGGAGAGCGCCACCATGCCGGCCAGCAGCAGCGCCGGCCCGGCCAGCAGCCAGCTCCGTACGCCGCCCGGGCCGGCCGCCGACGCGGGCCGCGCCTGCCCGGCCAGGAAGAGGCTGGCGACCGCGACGGCGGCGAGCCACGCCGGCCAGTCCCCGAAGAACGCCGAGCGGTACGTGTCCAGCGCCGTGTGCAGCAGGGCGCCGAACGCCAGCCCGAGGGCCAGCCCGGGTACGGGGCGGTCGGTGGTGGCGGCGGCGCCGGCGAGCCAGACCAGCCCGGCGAGCAGCCCGGCCGTGGCGAGCCAGAGCTGGAGTGGCCCGCCCGGCTGGCCGTTGACGGCGAGGCGGGCCACCACCAGCAGCACCGCGGCGGCGAGCGTGACGGGGCGGGCGCCGACCCGGCGGATCAGCGCGGGCGCGGCCAGTGCGAGCAGGAACCAGCCGAACGCGAAGGCCCCCAGCAGTTCGGCGGGGGTCGAGGCGGCCTGCCCGAAGATGGTGATGACCGCCGGCAGGAAGACGCGCAGGACGTCGACCAGGAGCACGACGCCGAGGGCGAGGGTGACGGTGGGGAAATGGCGGTAGCGCACCGAGGGCTGCCTTTCGCCGACCGGAAGGGGTGCGGCGATTCTGCGGGCGGGGCACCGTCGGGGTCAACGGTCGGGGGCGGACACGACGAAGGGCGTCCACCGGCCGGTGGACGCCCTTGCCGTACCGCTGGGCTCAGCGCTTGGCCGCGGCCTTCTTGGCCGGGGCCTTCTTCGCGGTGGTCTTCTTGGCCGCCGCGCTCTTGCTCGCCGTCGTGGCGGTCTTCTTCGCCGCCGTGGCCTTCGTCGCCGCGGTGGTCTTCTTCGCCGGGGCGGCCTTGGTGGTCGCGGTCTTCTTCGCCGCGGTGGTCTTGGTCGCCTTCGCCGCGGGGGCCTTCTTGGCCGCCGTGGTCGCCTTGGCCCCGGTCGCCTTCGCGCCCGCCGCCTTGGTCCCGGTGGCCTTCGCCCCGGCCGCCTTGGCCCCCGTCGCCTTGGCCCCGGTCGCCTTCGCCCCGGTGGCCTTGGCCCCCGTCGTCTTGGCCGCCGTCGCCTTGGCCGCCGTCGTGCTCTTGGCGGCGGACGTGGTCTTGGCGGCGGACGTGGTCTTCTTCGCCGCCGCCGTGGCCTTCGGCACCTTGCCGCTGGCCACCATCTCCTTGAACCCGGCGCCGGGACGGAAGGTCGGGACGGATGTCTTCTTGACCTTCACCGCCTCGCCGGTCCGCGGGTTGCGCGCTGTTCGGGCGCCCCGGACACGCTTTTCGAACGCTCCGAATCCGGTGATCGCCACCTTCTCGCCCTTGGTGACCGCCGCCTGGACCTCAGCGAGGACCGCGTCGAGCGCGGCCGTCGCCGTCTTCCGGTCCCCCAGGCGAACGGCGAGCGCCTCGATGAGCTCGGCCTTGTTCACGACTTCCTCCCGATTGTGCAACTGACTCGACGCGAGCCATTCTGCGCGCACCGTATGCCCTGTGCTGCCGGGACACAAACATTCGGTCGAAAAAAGCCCTTGTGTCGTAACGGATTCGCCCCCACCGGTGAGACCGGTGGGGGCGGAAACCGCTGTGCGATCGGGCGTACGGCTATGCGACCGAGGGCAGGAACGACGGCCGGCCGGCCTCGAAGGCGCTGATCTGCGCCTCGTGGCGGAGGGTGAGTCCAATGTCGTCCAAGCCTTCCAGCAACCGCCAACGGCTGAAGTCGTCCAACGGGAACGACCAGGTGGCATCCCCGAGACGCACCTCGCGGGCGGTCAGGTCGACCGTGACCGGAGTGCTCGGGTCGGCCTCCACCCGGTCCCAGATCTCCTCGACCGCCTTCAATTCCAGCTCGACCGGGAGCAGACCCTCCTTGAGGGCGTTGCCGCGGAAGATGTCGCCGAAGCGGGGCGAGATCACGGCGCGGAAGCCCCAGTCGCGCAGCGCCCAGACGGCGTGCTCCCGGGAGGAGCCCGTGCCGAACTCCGGACCGGCCACAAGGATCGACGCCCCCGAATGGACGTGATCGTTGAGGACGAATTCCGGGTCCTCGCGCCAGGCGCTGAACAAGCCGTCCGCGAAACCGGTCCGGGTCACCCGCTTGAGGTACACGGCGGGGATGATCTGATCGGTGTCCACGTTGGACCGCCGCAGCGGCACGGCGGTGCCCGTGTGGGTGGTGAACCTCTCCATCTGGGTGCCCTTCTACAGGTCGGCGGGAGCGGCCAGCCGGCCCGCCACGGCGGTGGCGGCGGCGACCGGCGGGGAGACCAGGTGGGTGCGTCCGCCCCGGCCCTGGCGGCCCTCGAAGTTGCGGTTGGAGGTGGAGGCGGAGCGCTGCCCCGGCGAGAGCGTGTCGGGGTTCATCCCCAGGCACATGGAGCAGCCGGCGAAGCGCCACTCGGCGCCGGCGTCGGTGAAGACCTTGTCCAGCCCTTCCGCCTCCGCTGCCTCGCGCACGGCGGCGGAACCGGGCACGACCAGCATGCGTACCCCGTCGGCGACCCGGTTGCCGCGCAGCACGTCGGCGGCGGCCCGCAGGTCCTCCAGCCGGCCGTTGGTGCAGGAGCCGACGAAGACCACGTCGACCGCGAGGTCCCGCAGCGGGGTGCCGGGGCGCAGGTCCATGTACTCCAGCGCCCGCCGGGCGGCCGTCCGCTCGGCCTCGGTGCCGAACTCCTCCGGCGTGGGCACCACCGCGCCCAGCGGCGCGCCCTGGCCGGGGTTGGTGCCCCAGGTCACGAACGGGGTGACGGCACCGGCGTCCAGGGTCACCTCCGCGTCGAAGGTCGCGCCCTCGTCCGTGGGCAGGGTCCGCCACCACTCGAGGGCCGCGTCCCAGTCGGCGCCCTTCGGCGCGTTGGGCCGCCCCTTCAGGTACGCGAAGGTGGTCTCGTCCGGCGCGATCATGCCGGCCTTGGCGCCCCACTCGATGGACATGTTGGCGATCGTCATCCGCCCCTCCATGGACAGCGACCGGATCGCCTCGCCGCGGTACTCGACGATGTGCCCGCGCCCGCCGCCCGTGCCGACCTGGGCGATCAGCGCGAGGATCAGGTCCTTGGCGGTGACCCCCGGGGCGAGCCGCCCCGTCACGTTCACCGCCATCGTCTTCGGCCGGGCCTGCGGCAGCGTCTGGGTGGCCAGCACGTGCTCGACCTCACTCGTGCCGATGCCGAACGCGAGCGCGCCGAACGCGCCGTGGGTGGCCGTGTGCGAGTCGCCACAGACGATGGTCATGCCGGGCTGGGTGACGCCGAGCTGCGGGCCGATGACGTGCACGATGCCCTGGTTCTCGTCGCCCAGCGGGTGCAGCCGCACGCCGAACTCGGCGCAGTTGCGCCGCAGCGTCTCGATCTGCGTACGCGAGGTGGGGTCGGCGATGGTGAGCAGGTCGCCGCGCCGCTGCCGGAACGACGGGTCGGCGTACCCCGTCGGGGTGTTGTGGTCCTCCGTCGCGAGCGTGAGGTCGGTGCGGCGCACGCGGCGCCCGGCGAGGCGCAGCCCGTCGAAGGCCTGCGGGCTCGTCACCTCGTGCAGCAGGTGCAGGTCGATGAAGAGCAGATCGGGCTCGCCATCGGCGGACCGCACGACGTGCGCGTCCCAGACCTTCTCGGCCAGGGTCCTCGGCTCGGTAGTAGTGACTCCCACCATCTGGACATCCTAAATTCTGGGAGGTAAGTTTCGGCTTGTGGGACACAGTATGAGCGGTGTCGGCGTTCTCGACAAGGCGGTGGTCATCCTGGCCGCCTGCGTCGACGGCGCCAGCCTGGCCGAACTCGTTGAACGCACCAAGCTGCCCCGGGCCACCGCGCACCGGCTGGCGCAGGCGCTGGAGATCCACCGGATGCTGGTCCGGGACACCCAGGGGCGCTGGCGTCCCGGCCCGCGCCTGGGCGAACTCGCCAACGCGGCGCCCGACGTGCTCCTGACGGCGGCGGAGCCGCTGCTCGCGGCGCTGCGGGACGCGACGGGCGAAAGCGCCCAGCTCTACCTGCGCCGCGCCGACGAGCGCATCTGCGTGGCCGCCGCCGAGCGGGCCAGCGGCCTGCGCGACACCGTGCCGGTCGGCTCGGTGCTGCCGATGACGGCCGGCTCGGCGGCGCAGATCCTGCTCGCCTGGGAGCCGCCCGAGGCGGTGATGCCGCTGCTGCCCCGGTCGAAGTTCACCGGCCGCACCCTCGCCGAGGTACGCCGCCGGGGCTGGGCGCAGAGCGTCGCCGAACGCGAGGCCGGTGTGGCGAGCGTCTCGGCGCCGATCCGCGACCGCACCGGTCGGGTCATCGCCGCGATCAGCATCTCCGGCCCCATCGAGCGCCTCGGACGCCGCCCCGGCGAACGCCACGCGATGGCCGTGGTCCGGGCCGGCCAACGCCTCTCCGGCCTCTGACCCACCACCCGCCCACCCGACGCGCAACTGTCGGGTGATCAAGAAGTTTGCGTCTGGTCCGGCGCCGAATCTGGACGCAAACTTCTTGATCACCGCACGAAGGTGGGGTGGGTGGTATGGCGGGATGCGAAACGGCCCGCCCCACCGGAGTGGGACGGGCCGTTCGAGATGTAGCCCCGACCGGATTCGAACCGGCGCTACCGCCTTGAGAGGGCGGCGTCCTGGGCCGCTAGACGACGGGGCCAAGACTTCACTGCTTCCACCGCCCTTGCGAGCGGTGCCGCTGTAGTCTAGCGGCGTCCCCTCCGGAGACGGAAATCGGGGCGACCGGTGCCGGCAGTCGGGGTCGAGGCAGCCAAGGGCAACCAGGTCTCGCCCGCCCGGCGGCCGGCGGTGCGGGGCGCCCGCGTGCCAGTCGGGTGCCCGCTGAGCCGGCGGCGCCACGCGGGACATGCGAAACGGCCCGCCCCACCGGAGTGGAACGGGCCGTTCGAGATGTAGCCCCGACCGGATTCGAACCGGCGCTACCGCCTTGAGAGGGCGGCGTCCTGGGCCGCTAGACGACGGGGCCAGAACTTGCTCGCGGCACCACTCTGTCGAGCGGTGCCGCTGGACTCTATCAGAGAGAACCCCGATCCCCTGACGGGAACCGGAGTCGTCTCCTACGAGATCCAGCGCCCGAGACTCTTGCGAACCTCGGCTGCGCTGGGGTACCAGGACTCGAACCTAGACTAACTGAACCAGAATCAGTCGGGCTGCCAATTACCCCATACCCCATTGGCCCCTTGCGGTGCCGGGATCAAACTTTACCCTCCCGGCGCCAGCGGGCCAAATCGAGCCCCCCCAAACCGCCCCTGAACTGCGGAAACAGGGCCTCGACGCGGATCAGGCGACGGGCACCACCGGGTTGGTCAGGTCCCCGATCCCCTCGATCCGCACGGTGACCGTATCCCCGTCCAGGAGCGGGCTAACCCCCGCGGGCGTGCCGGTGAGCACCACGTCGCCGGGGAGCAGCGTCATCACGTGCGAGACGTACGACACGAGTGCCGGCACGTCGAAGACCATGTCGCGGGTCCGGCCGAGCTGGCGGACCTCCATCTCCTCCGGGTTGCGACCCACCTCACAGCGGATCTCCAGGTCGCGGACGTCGAGCCCGGTGGTGATCCACGGCCCGATCGGGCAGAACGAGTCGAAGCCCTTGGCGCGGGTCCACTGGCCGTCGGAGCGCTGGAGGTCCCGGGCGGTGACGTCGTTGGCGCAGGTGTAGCCGAAGATCGCCCGCGCGGCGGCGGCCCGGTCGGCCCGGCGGGCGCCCGGCGCGCCGATGACCACGGCCAGCTCGGCCTCGTGCTCGACCTGCTTGGAGAAGATCGGCAGCCGGATGGCGTCCCGGGGGCCGATCACGGAGGTGGACGGCTTGAGGAAGAGCAGCGGCTCCTTGGGCACCTCGCTGCCGTGCTCGGCGGCGTGCTCGGCGTAGTTGCGGCCGACGCAGACGACCTTGCTGGGCAGGATCGGCGAGAGCAGGCGGACGTCCGACAGCGCCCAACGGGCACCGCTGAAGGTGATCTGGCCGAACGGGTGGCCCTCGATCTCGGCGACGGTCAGGCCCTGCGGGCCCGCCTCCGGCTCGCCCTCGACGACCCCGAACGACATTCCCTTGGCATGAGCAAAACGAGCGATACGCACCAGGCCAATCTAGCCCCGGCGAACCGCGCCCCGACCAAGGCCGCGACGAGGCGCGCGGACCGACCACCGGCGCACCCTGGAGGTCCGGGCCACCGGCGCGTCCGGAGGCCGGGCCGTGCACCATACGCCTCCGCCCGCCCGGCCGGGCCGAGTTCGCGACTTCGTACCCGCCCGGCGTCGCCGCGCCCCTAGCGTCGGCTCCGGAGGTTCGTTCGTATGCCTGCATCGACACGACACCACAGGGCCCTCGCAGTGTTCGTACACTGCCTCGGCATTCTCGCCGCCGTGCCGGCACTGCCCGCGGCGGCCCCACCAGCGGCGGCCGCGCCACCACCGGTGGTCGCACCGACGCCGGAGCCGGCGATGCCGTCGGCGCCGCCGGCGGTGCCCAGCCCGACCCGGGCCGCCCCGCCGGTGGCGAAACCGCCGGTCACGGTCGCGGTGGTGCCGGAGAGCACGCCGGCGCCGCGCTACCGCATCCAGGTCCGCAACAGCGGCGGTACGCCGGTGGACACCACCGTCCGGCAGGAGCTGCCGCCCGGCGCCTCGGCGACCGCCATCACCGACGGGGGCCGGGCCACCCGGGGCACCGGGCAGTCGGCCACCGAGGTGACCTGGCAGCTGAAGCTGCCCGCCCGCAGCACCACCACCCTGGGCACGGCGCTCACCACCACCGCCCCGGCCCGGCCGCTGACCGCGCCGGCCTGCGCGTTCGCCCGCGACGGCAGCCGGCCGTACGACTGCGCGACCGCGACCTGGAGTGCGGCCGCGCCGGCCGCGGCGCCCGAGCGGACCGAGGCGCCGCCGTGGCGCCGGCCGCCGGTGCTGCTGGCGGGGCTCGCCACGGTGGCGGTGCTCGCGGTGGGCGGGGCCTGGACGTGGCGCCGACGCCGCCGACCGGTCGCCGCGGCCCTGACCGGCGAGGGGCCGGGGACGGTCTACCCGCGCCCGGCCGCACCGCGCCCGGAGCAGCTGCGCCGCAAGCCGTCCGTCTGGTTGATCGTCCCGGTGGCCGCCGTGGTGCTCGCCGGCACGCTGGGCACCGCCGCCTGGACGGCCACCCGCAAGGTCGCCTCCGTCGACCCCGACAGCCAGCCGACCAGCGGCGCGTGGGTCGGCCGTGGGGTCAACGGCACGGTGGGCGAGCCGCTGCGCGAGTCGGCGTTCGAGTTCACCGTGTACCGGGTGTCGTGCGAGCCCGGCACGGCGGCCCGGCAGTGCCAGGCCACGGTCGGGGTGCGCAACCTCACCCCCGAGCAGCAGAGCTGGCACGGCCGGCTGCAACGGGCGTACCTGCCGGACGGCAACTTCGTCAGCACCGACGAGCAGGCGACCAGGGCGGCCAACCAGGGCCGGGACGTCTTCGCCCAGCCGATGGCCGCCGGCAGCCGGACGGTGCTGCCGCTGGTCTTCACCGTCGACGGGAAGGCGCCACCGCAGCAGTTGGAGCTGCGCAGCGGGGTGTTCTCCGCCGGGGTCCGGGTGGACGTGCCCTGACCGGGCGCGGGGCGGCGGTCGTATCCTGGGGTCCGTGACCGCCGCCGGGGTCAGAGGCCCGAACCGTTGACCAGCATCCCCGCCGCAAGCTGGCTTCCCCTCCTGGAAGCTCACGAGAAGCGCGCCGACTCCCTCACCGCCGGCCACCGCGCCCGCAAGGCCACGAGGGAACGCCACGCGATCGATGACTTCTTGTACGACTACTACGGCACCCGCCCCTCCGTGCTCCGGCGCTGGCACCCCGGCGTGGGCATCTCCTTGGAACCGGGACCGCACGGTTCTGCCCCACACCGGCAGTGGCGTTGGTATGCCACGGACGCGGACGGGATCGTGAGCTTCGACGTCGCAGCGTTCCTCGCCGACCGGGCCGAGTCGGTGCGCTTCATCCATCGGCTGTTGTCCGCCATCTCGTCACGACCAGCCTTCACCGGCTGCTTCGGCCTGCATGAGTGGGCGATGGTGTACCGCCAACGTGAGCATCGGCATCCACTCCCCCTGCGACTTGGGCAGGAGGGAACTGACGCGGTGGTCGAGTCTCACCAGATCCGCTGCACGCACTTCGACGCGTTCCGGTTCTTCACCCCTGACGCGGTTGGCCTCAACCGGCTCCAACCAACGAGGGAGAGCCAGGCAGAGCTCGACCAGCCGGGTTGCCTGCATGCCTCGATGGACTGCCACAAGTGGGCAACCAAGCTGGGCCCTGCGGTTCCGGGGGACCTGGCGCTCGACTGCTTCGAGTTGGCGAGGGACATCCGGCTGCTCGACATGCAGGCGTCCCCGTACGACTTCTCCTCCTACGGGGAACCGGCGGTAGCCATCGAGACTCCTGAGGGCAAGGCCGAGTACGTCGCGCGGCAGCGCGAGTTCGCGCAGCGTGCCGCGCCGCTGCGGGCGCGACTGATCGCGCAGTGCGACCGGCTGCTGTCGACGACCGACGGGGTGAGCGGGCCCGCCCGGCTACTGCCTGCCTCGTGAGCCGTGACTGGCTGTGCCGACTCTCGACGGCGGCGGCGCAGTCCGCTCGCCTGATACCACACAGGTATTTTTATGCCCCACAGGTATCAGCGTTTCCGGCGGCAGTGGTCCATCGGCTTGCGCGCCTTCCAGGTCTGCCGCCTCCCAGAACGCCGCCGGGAGTGCGACCAGCCCCAACACTTCTGAAACACGCCTAGTCGCCGTCGACGCGGCGGTCGCGCTTGCGCTGTGACCGGCGCTTCTTCTCGGCCAGGCGGCGCTCCTTCGCGCCGCGCGAGGGGCGGGTGGGCCGGCGGGGCGGGGGCGGCGGGGCGGCGGCCTCGCGCAGCAGCGCGGCGAGTCGTTCCCGGGCGGCCTCCCGGTTGGCCAACTGCGCCCGGTGCTCGCTGGCGGTGACGGTCAGCACGCCGTCGACCAACCGGCCGGCGAGGCGTTGCAGGGCGCGCGCCCGCAGCGGCTCGGGCACGCCGGGCGAGGCGGCCAGGTCGTAGCTCAGCTCCACCCGCGAGTCGGTGGTGTTGACGCCCTGCCCGCCGGGCCCGGACGACCGGGAGAAGCGTTCCCGCAGCTCGGCGGCGGGCACGGTCCATCGGTCGGTCACCCGCAGTCCGTCGTCCACTCCCCGAGGCTAACGCCCCTGTCGCTCGCTCGGGGTGGCGGACGGGCCGGGGGTCCGCCCCGGTGCGGCGGGGTCGTCGTCGGGGCCGGCGGCGGCGTACGCGACCGCGCCCACCAGCAGCAGTGCGATGATCCCGATCTTCGTGGTGGCCACCTTGATCAGCAGCCACGCGGCGCGCCGGGCGCCGGGCACGGTCTTCCTCACTGTCTGGTAGTCGGCCCACCCGCGTCGTGCCCGGGCGTACGCCGACCCCACACCGGTTCCGATCAGCAGGCCCACCAGCAGGAGGGCCACGATTTCAGGACGCTCCACCCACGCCAGTATCCATACTCAGCGTAATATTTCCATTGGCCGATCATTCCGGGCCGGGTATCCGACAGTTTTCACATTCCCGGGCCGCCCCAGACGGCTCGTACGCAGCTCAGCCGCCCTTGCCGATGATCGTGTCGGCGGTCTGCTGCACCTGCTCGATGGGAATGGCGAAGCCGATGCCGATCGAGCCGTTGCCGTCGATCGTGGCGATGGCCGTGTTCACCCCGACCACCTCGCCGCGCGCGTTGACCAGCGGGCCGCCCGAGTTGCCCGGATTGATCGAGGCGTCGGTCTGCACGGCGGTGTGCCGGTTGTCGCCGAGGCGCACCTGCCGGTCCAGGGCGCTGACGATGCCGGCGGTGACGGTGCCGGGCAGCCCCAGCGGCGAGCCCACCGCCAGCACCGGCTCCCCCACCCGCGTGGCGCCCGGCTTGGCCAGCGGCAGCGCCGCCAGGCCGGCCGACGGCGGCACCCGGAGCACGGCGAGGTCGCTGCGCGGCTCCCGCCCGACCACCTCGGCGGCGTACCGCCGCCCGTCGGGCAGCTCCACGGTCACCGAGCCGCCGCGTCCCTTGGCCAGGATGTGGTCGTTGGTGATGATGTGCTGCTGGTCGTCGACGGCGAAGCCGGAGCCGGTGGCCGAGGCGCCACCCGCCCCGCCCACGAGCACCGACACCACGCCCGGCACGGTCTTGCCGGCCGCGGTCACCAGCTCCGCCGGGACGGGGGCCGCCGAGGCCGCCGCCGGGCCGGGTGTGGCGTCGCGTCCGGCCACGACGCCGCCGGCCACCGCCCCGGAGACGGTCGAGAGGGCCACCACCGCCAGCGCCGCCAGCACCAGCCCGCCCGGGCGCCGTCGGGCCGGACCACCGTCCGGTCCGGCCCCGTCCCACCGGGGCCGCCCGTCGAGATCCAGCTCCGGCGAGATGAACCAGGGGCCGCGCGGTTCGCCCAGCCCGGTCTGCACTGCCATGCGTACGCTCCTCACGTGTCCTTCTCGACGGTGGTCGTACGGGATCAGGGCAGCCGGGCGAACCAGCGCATCGAGCCGGCCGCGGCGCCCATGGCGAACACCAGCCCGAGGCCGATGAACCGGGCCGAGACGTCCTGCCGTTCGGTGCGGTAGCCGACCGACGTGCCGATGTCGTCGTAGACGGCGCGCAGCTCGTCGCTGGTGCTGGCCTCGTGGAACCCGCCCCCGGTCTCCTCGGCGACCGCGCGCAGGGTCTGCCCGTCGACGGGCACCTGGATCGGCCGGCCACCCCGGTCCACGGTGCCGCTCGGGGTGCCGAACGAGATGGTGTGCACCGGCACCTTCATGTCGATCGCCTCGGACGCCGCCTCCATCGGGTCCATGCCGGAGGTGTTCGCCCCGTCGGAGAGCAGGATGATCCGGGCCGGCGGCGGGTCCTGCGCGGCCTGGCTGTCGAAGCCCTTCACCGCGCCGAGTGAGGTGCTGATGGCCTCCCCGATGGCGGTGCCCTGCACCCCGGTGGCCCCCTCGACCAACCGCTCGATGCCCTCGTGCAGCGCCTCCCGGTCGGTGCCCGGCGGCACCAGCACCGCCGCGCTGCCGGCGAACGCGACCAGCCCGACGTTGAACTCGTCCGGCAGGCCGTCGATGAAGCGCCGGGCGGACTCCTTGGCGGCGCTGAGCCGGTCCGGTTCCACGTCGCCGGCGAGCATCGAGGTGGAGACGTCCACGGCGACCATCACGGTGGCCCGTTCGCGGGGCACCCGCACCTCCGCCGTGGGCCGGGCGAAGCCCACCACCAGCAGCGCCAGCATGGCCAGGAAGAGCCCGGCCGGCACGTGCCGCCGCCAGGCGGGTCGGTGCGGCGCGACCCGGTCGAGCAGCCGCAGGTTGGTGAAGCGGACGGCGTACCGGCTGCGTCGGCGCTGCATCAGCAGGTAGCCCACGGCCAGGGCGAGCACCCCGAGCAGCAGCCAGAGCCGGACGGGCGACTGCCAGATCACGCCGCACCTCCCCGGGCCGTCCGGGCCGGGGCCGCCACGAGCCGCCGCTGGGCGTGCACGTGCCGCACGATGTCGGCGCCCCAGTCCCGGTCGGTGCGCAGCGGCAGGTGCGTGGCCCCGCTGCGGCGCAGCGCCTGGCGTACCTGCTCGCGCTGGGCGCTCGCCGCGGCGGCGTAGCGCTCGCGCAGCGCGCGGTCGCCGGTCCAGACCTCGCGCCGCCGCCCGGTCTCCGGGTCGACCAGGGTGACCAGGCCGACGTCGGGCAGCTCCAGCTCCCGGGGATCGGTCACCTCGACGGCGAGCACCTGGTGTCGCACGGCGAGGCGGCGCAGGGGCGCCTCCCAGGACGGTGCCCGCCCGGGATCGTCGGGCAGTGCGTCGAGGAAGTCCGAGACCACCACGACGAGGCCACGGCGCAGCGCCACCCGGTGCACGGCGGCCAGCCCGTCGGCCAGGTCGTCGCCCGCCGGCGGCGGGTCGTCGCCGTCGTGCCCGCCGACGCGCGGGGCGGTCAGCAGGGCCCGGAGCAGCCCGAGCAGGTGGGTACGCCCGCTGCGGGGCGGGAACCGGCGCAGCCCGTCCGGGCCGAGCACCTGCGCGCCGAGGCGGTTGCCCACGCCGGCGGTCAGGAAGCCGATCGCCGCCACGGCCGCCACGGCCAGCTCGCGCTTGTCCAGCTCGGCGGTGCCGTACTCCATGCTGGGGCTCGCGTCGACCAGCAGCCAGGTGGTCAGCTCCCGGTCGGCGTCGACCTCGCGTACGTGCGGGACCGTGGTGCGGGCGGTCACCGCCCAGTCCATCCGGCGCACCTCGTCCTCACCGGGCCGGTACTCCCGGCTGCCGGCGGTCTCGCTGCCCGGCCCGGGCAGCAGGCCACGGTAGCGGCCGTGCAGCAGCCCGTCGAGCCGGCGGGTGACGGCCAGCTCCAGCCGGCGCAGGCGCCGGTCGGAGGTGAGGTCGGCCAGTCCCGGTGCGGTCGGCGCGCCGGCCGGCGCGCTCCCGCGCCACCTCATGCCGCCGCCAGGTCTGCCGCGTGTTCCGGGTGGCCGGCCGCGACGCGGGGCGGCGGTACGGCCTCCACGAGCCGCCGGACCACCGCCTCGGCGGCCACCCCGTCGGCGACCGCGTCGAAGGAGAGCACCAGCCGGTGGGCGAGCACGTCCACGGCCAGTTCCCGCACGTCCTCGGGGAGCACGTACTCGCGGCCGCGCAGCAGCGCCTGGGCCCGCGCGGCGCGGACCAGGCCGAGCGTGGCCCGGGGGCTGGCCCCGTACGCGAGCAGCGGGGCGAGTTCGGGCAGGCCGAACCGGCCGGGGTCACGGGTGGCGAAGATCAGCCGGACGACGTACTCGGCGATCGCGTGGTGCACGAAGACGTGGGCGGCGCGGGCCTGGAGTTCGCGCAGCCGCTGTGGGTCGAGCACCCGCCGGGCGACGGGCCGGTCGGCGCTCATCCGGTAGAGGATGGCTAGTTCGTCGGCGTCGCTCGGGTAGTCGACGACGATCTTCATCAGGAAGCGGTCGCGCTGCGCCTCCGGCAGCTGGTAGACCCCCTCCGACTCGATCGGGTTCTGGGTGGCCAGCACCAGGAACGGGTCCGGTACGGCGTAGCTGTGCCCACCGATCGAGACCTGGCGCTCGGCCATCGCCTCCAGCAGGGCGGACTGCACCTTTGCCGGGGCCCGGTTGATCTCGTCGGCGAGCACCAGGTTCGCCATGACCGGGCCCAGTTCGATGTCGAAGTCCTCGCGCGACGCCCGGTAGATCCTGGTGCCGACGATGTCGGAGGGGACCAGGTCCGGGGTGAACTGGATCCGGGAGAAGGTGCCACCCACCACGGTGGCCAGGGTCTGCGCGGCCAGCGTCTTGGCCACCCCCGGCACGCCCTCCAGCAGGCAGTGCCCGTTCGCGACGAGGGCGGTGAGCAGGCGCTCGACGAGCCGATCCTGCCCGACGATCACGCGTTTGACCTCGAAGAGCGTCTGTTCCAGGTCGGCCGGGGTCGCATCGGGATCGGCCGGGCTGGGCACGCTGGCCAAGGTGTCCGAGATGTCCGTCACGGTGCTTGCTTCCCGTGCCGACGGCCGGACAAACGTCGGATTATCACCGCCGGGCCGACCCTTACCGGCCCGAACCAGGACAACCCTCCGACCCAGCCCCGACGGACACGACCGCACCCCAGCCAGCGTCGCCTAGGCAGTTGTCGCGCCCCACCTGAATCCAGGGCTCAAGTCCCACCACCGGCTGCGTGATCGACCTGCGATGGGGCGGGACCACGCGGCGGCGCCGGCCCTCGCGCGTGGCGGGGGCCGGCGCCGTCAGCGGGTGCTCAGTTGGCGATGACCAGGTGGAACGGCCGGTCGGCGTAGCTTCCCGACGAGTTGCGGGTCTGGACGAAGACCGCGTTCGGCGTCTGGAGCCGAGGCGCGACGGAGATCTCGCCGCCCGGGGGCACGTTGTACGGGTCGGTGGTGCCGATGGTCGCCACGAACGTCTCCAGCGAGACGTTGTAGTTGAACAGCACCTGGTACTGGCCGGGGCCGTACCGGGTGGCGGAGACCGCCTCGGGCGAGCCTCGGAGCAGGGCGCCGCCGCTGGATACGACGGCGGAGGCGACGGTGCCCGGCGCGGTCGCCTGGGCGGACGGGCCCTGCGCCAGGGCGGCCTTGGCCTTGCGGGCCTCGGCGGGGGTCACGGCGGGCTGGCCGCCGGAGCCGGGCTGCCGGACTGCCGGCTGGGCGACCTCGGCGGGCGCCTTGGCCGCCGGCTGGGCGACGGCGATCCCGCCCCCGGCCAGGGTGAGCGCCAGCGCGGCGAACGCCACCGCCACCGCCTTGGGTCGGAAGAGTGTGGTCATGACAGGTCTCCCTTTTGTTGACCGTGCGGATTCGGCCTGTCCCACCGATCGAGGGACGGCTGATTTCCATTTCTTGGGCCCGGGGAAAATGAGCGACAACCGCCTGGAGCCCGCACCTCAGGCCGCACCCTAGATGTTGTCGTCTCAACAATTTTCACCGGCTCTGAGCTGGCATTACTACTCAGAGTTTCGACGTCTCAACCCACTGGAAGGTAGCACCACAAAAAGCGGGACGTCAATAGTTGATCACGTTCTGCTAATGGCTTCACTCCGCCCCGGAAAATTGTGAGAAGCGAGCGCTCAGCCATTCACGAATGCGTCGGGGCGGCGCGCCCGGCGCGCCCGGTGCCGCCCCGTCCGGGCCACCACGGGGGTGCGCGGGCGCTACCCTCCAGCGGTGATCATCGAGGCTCCACGGCGGGCGCCGGGCGGCCGGGCGGCACGGTTGCGCACCGCGCTCTGCTGGGCCGCCGTCGCGCCCGGGGCCGCCTGGGCGGCCGTACGACTCGGCGGGCTCGACCGGGGACCGCTGGTGCAGCTGCTCGCCTTCACCCCGTACGCCGCCGCCGGGAGCGTGCTGCCGTTGCTGCTCGCGCTCGCCCTGCGGCGCCGCTGGCCGGCGGTGGTCGCGGCGCTGGTCACGGCGACCCTGGTGGCGGTGGTGGCGCCCCGGGCCCTGCCGTCCGGCCAGCCCCCGGCCGACGGGCCAACGGTACGGCTGCTGACCGCCAACCTGCTGGCCGGGGCCGGCGACGCGCGGGCGCTGGTCGACCTGGTCCGGCGGCACCGCGTCGACGTGCTCGCCGTGCAGGAGTTCACCCCGCGGGCCGGGGCGGAGCTGGACCGGCTCGGCCTGGACCGGCTGCTCCCCCACCGGCAGCTCGACCCGCGGGTCGGCACCGTCGGCTCCGGGCTCTACGCGCGGTTCCCCATCGGCGAGGGCGGCGTCCGGCACAACCGGGGCGGCTGGGGCTTCGACCAGTCACACGGCACGGTGGCGGTCCCCGGGGCGCCGGCGGTGCGGGTCGAGTCGGCGCACCCGTCGGCCCCGTACGCGCTGGACCAGGTCGGCCACTGGCGCGCCGACCTGGCGGCGCAGCCGCCCGCCACCCCGGACGGGCCGCTGCGGATCCTCGCCGGCGACTTCAACGCCACCCTCGATCACGCGCCGCTGCGCGCCCTGCTGGACACCGGCTACGTCGACGCCGCCGACCAGGCCGGCGCGGGCCTGGTCGGCACGTGGGGCCCGTACGACGGGGACCCGATCCCGTCGGTGGTGATCGACCACGTGCTGGTCGACCGGCGCATCGCCGTGCGGGCCGTCACGGTGCACCGGGTCCCGGGCAGCGACCACCGCGCCGTCCTGGCCGAGCTGCGCCTCCCGGCCGGCTGAGGGCTCAGACCCGGGCCCGGTCGAGGCCGTAGGTGAGCGCGTCGACGAGGGCGTGCCAGGACGCCTCGACCACGTTGGGGTGCACGCCGACGGTGGTCCAGTCGCGGCCGGCGCCGTCGACCGTCTCCAGCAGCACCCGGGTCACGGCGCCGGTGCCGTGGGTGCCCTCCAGGATCCGCACCTTGTAGTCGGCCAGCACGAAGTCGCGCAGCTCCGGGTAGTGCCGGGCCAGCCCCACCCGCAGCGCCTCGTCCAGGGCGTTGACCGGACCGTTGCCCTCGGCGGTGGCGATGACCCGCTCCCCGCGTACGCGGATCTTGACGGTCGCCTCGGAGACCACCGACCCGTCCTCCCGGTGCTCGACCAGCACCCGGTACGACTCCAGCGCGAACGGCCTGGCGGGCGCGGTGTCCAGCTCCGAGCGGACCAGCAGCTCGAACGACGCGTCGGCGGCCTCGAACGACCAGCCGCCGGCCTCCAGCTCCTTGACCCGCCGGGTGACCCGCGACAGCGCCTCCGGATGGCCGGCCAGGTCCAGGCCGAGCTCGCGGCTCTTGAGCTCGACGCTGGCCCGGCCGGCCATCTCGGTGACGAGGATCCGCATGTCGTTGCCCACCACCTGTGGGTCCACGTGGTTGTAGAGCAGCGGATCCACCTTGATCGCGCTCGCGTGCAGCCCCGCCTTGTGGGCGAAGGCCGCGGCCCCGACGTACGCCTGGTGGGTGTCGGGGGCGATGTTGGCGATCTCGGCGATGGCGTGGGAGACCCGCACCATCTGCCCCAGGCAGCCGTCCGGTAGGACGGGCAGCCCGAGCTTGAGCTGGAGATTGGCGACCACGGCGAAGATGTCCGCGTTGCCGGGGCGCTCGCCGTAGCCGTTGGCGGTGCCCTGGAAGTGGCGTACGCCCGCCTCGACGGCGGCGACGGTGTTGGCGACCGCGCAGGACGTGTCGTTCTGGCAGTGGATGCCGAGCAGCTCCGGGTCGACGCCGAGCCGCGCGGTCACCTCGGCGATGGCGGCGGTCACCTGGGACGGGAGCATTCCGCCGTTGGTGTCGCAGAGCACCACCCGTTCGGCACCGGCGGCGAGCGCCGTCTCCACCACGGCGGCGGTGTAGGCGGGGTCGGACCGGTAGCCGTCGAAGAAGTGCTCCCCGTCGACGAAGACGCGCCGCCCCTCGGCGACCAGGTGCGCGACCGTGTCGCGGATCATCGCCAGGTTCTCCCCCGCAGTGGTGCGCAGCGCCCGCTCGACGTGCCGCAGGTCCGCCTTGGCGACCAGGGCGACCGCCGGCGTCTGCGCGTCGAGCAGCCCGCGCACCTGCGGGTCGTCGGCGACCGGCACCCCGGCCCGCCGGGTGGCCCCGAACGCGACCAGCAGCGCGTGCTTCAGGTCGAGCTCGGTGCGCGCCCGCCGGAAGAACTCGGTGTCCTTCGGCACGGCGCCGGGCCAGCCTCCCTCGATGAAGCCGACCCCGAACTCGTCGAGCAGCCGGGCCACCGCGAGCTTGTCGACCACCGAGTAGCTCAACCCCTCGCGCTGGGCGCCGTCGCGCAGCGTCGTGTCGTAGACCTGGAACGTCATCAGGGAGTCCTTTCTCAGAGCAACAAAAAGACCCCCCGCGGATGCGGGAGGTCTGCGCGCTCGGCGGAGGGGAGGCCGGCGCGCTAGGTGCGAATAATCAGGTGGGTGCTGGTCACGGTCGCCACTCTGCCACCCGCCCCCTGGTTTTGGGAGGCACAATCCACATGGCGGGACGGTGACGGAGGGTCGCGATACCGCATCGGCGGGCGGTGCGCCGGCACAACCCGCCGCCGGTGATCGACTTCACAAGTCACCTGGCCGCCATCCGGCGGAAACGGGGCTACGGCAGAATCTGGAATTGATCCAGTTACCGGCCTTCGTGCCGCTGTCAAGGAGGACCTGTGCTCACTGTCGGTGACCGCTTCCCCGAGTACGAACTCACCGCTTGCGTGTCGCTGGACGCCGACAAGGCGTTCGAGTCGATCGACCACAAGTCCCACCAGGGGAAGTGGCGCGTCGTCTTCTTCTGGCCGAAGGACTTCACCTTCGTCTGCCCGACCGAGATTGCGGAGTTCGGCCGGCTGAACGAGGAGTTCGCCGACCGCGACGCCCAGGTCCTCGGCGTGTCGGTGGACAACGAGTTCGTCCACTACGCGTGGCGCAAGGACCACCCGGACCTGCGCGAGCTGCCGTTCCCGATGCTCGCCGACGTCAAGCGCGAGCTGACCGCCGCCTGCGGCGTGCTCGGTCAGGACGGCGTGGCCCAGCGGGCCACCTTCATCGTCGACCCGGACAACGAGATCCAGTTCGTCATGGTGACCGCCGGCTCCGTCGGCCGCAACGTCTCCGAGGTGCTGCGGGTGCTCGACGCCCTCCAGACCGACGAGCTGTGCCCGTGCAACTGGAACAAGGGCGGCGAGACCCTGGACGCCACCAAGCTCCTCGCCGGCGCCGGGGCCTGACCATGGGTCTGGACGCGATCAAGGCGGCTCTGCCGGAGTACGCCAAGGACATCAAGCTCAACCTCGGCTCCACCATCGCCACCAGCACGCTGACCCCGACCCAGGCCTGGGGCACCGCGCTGGCCTGCGCGGTGGCCGGGCGCAACCCGGAGGTGCTGCGGGAGATCGCCGCCGAGGCGGCCGACCACCTGAAGCCGGAGGCCGTCGAGGCGGCCAAGGGCGCCGCCACGATCATGGCGATGAACAACGTCTACTACCGGGCCAAGCACCTGATCGGCGACGAGCAGTACCAGTCGATCCCCGCCCGGCTGCGGATGCAGATCATCGCCAAGCCGGGCGTGGACAAGGCCGACTTCGAGCTGTGGTGCCTGGCGGTCTCGGCGATCACCGGCTGCGGGGTGTGCCTGGAGTCGCACGAGAAGACCCTGCGGGGCGCGGGCTTCAGCCGCGAGCAGGTGCACGAGGGGCTGCGCATCGCCGCCGTCGTGCACGCCGCCGCGGTCACCCTGGACGCCCAGGCCGCGCTCGCCTGACGCGTACGCCCGGTGGGCCGGTGCCGCGGTTGCGGCGCCGGCCCACCGTCGTCTCCGGCCCCGGCGAGCGCCGTTTCCGGTGCCGACCGCCCGGGTAGCTCTTGCGGAGGAGGCAGAGGACACCGGACCGGCGAGACGACTGGCGACAGTCGGGGCAGGAGTTGTCAGATGGACAGGCTCGACCCGCACAGCACCCACGGCAGCCCGGACCCGCTGCGCGGCGGCGGCCAGGGCGAGTTCGCCGGTGGCGCCCCCGCCGGCACCTTCGACCCGTGGCGGTACCGGGACACCGCGAGCGTGGCCGACGCCGACCTGGTCGGCTACAAGGTCGAGGCCACCGACGGCGGCATCGGCAAGATCGACAGTGCCAGCCACGAGGTCAACGGCAGCTACCTGGTGGTGGACACCGGCCCGTGGATCTTCGGCCGGAAGGTCATGATCCCGGCCGGCACCGTCAACCACGTCGACCACGACGAGCGCGAGGTGCACGTCGACCGGAGCAAGGACCAGATCAAGGCCGCCCCGGAGTACGACGAGACCGCCGACACCGACCCGACCTACCGGGACCGGCTCGGCGGCTACTACGGCGAGACGTACTCGGCCATCCCGCCCGGCACCGCCCGCTAGCCCGGCAGCACCGGCGCGCCACGGCCCCCCGCGGATCGCGGGGGGCCGTTACCGTGTCGGGGTGGACGCTGTCGAGGTCGGTCGCCGGATTCCCTTCACGACGATGTTCAACTTCCGTGACGTGGGCGGCCATGCCGGCCACGACGGCCGCCGGGTGCGCACCGGGCGGCTCTACCGCTCCGACTCGCTGCACCGCATCGACGACACCGACCGGGAGGCGTTCGCCGCCCTCGGCGTCCGCACGGTCATCGACCTGCGCCGCCCGTACGAGGTGGAGCGCGACGGCCGCGTCCCCCACTTCGACGGCCTGACCTGGCACAACATCCACCCCGAGCACGCCGAGTGGGGCGAGCGGCCCTACCGCCCCGGCACCGACCTGGCCCGCTACCTGGCCGACCGGTACGCCGACCTGGCCGGCACCGGCACCGCCGGGCTCGCCGAGGCGATCGGGCTGATCGCCGAGGACGCCAGCGCCCCGGTGGTGGTGCACTGCGTCGCCGGCAAGGACCGCACGGGCATCGTCTGCGGCCTCACCCTCGCCGTGCTCGGCGTGGCCGACGACCAGATCGCCGCCGACTACGCGCTGAGCACCGAGGCCGGCGAGCGCTACCGCGCCTGGTTCGAGGCCACCGGGCGGCAGGGCGGGCACACCCTGCCGGTGCTGACCTGCCCCGCCGAGGCCATGACGCTGTTCCTCGCCGAGCTGCGCGAGGCCCACGGCTCGATCGAGGGCTACCTGCGCCACGCCGGCGTCACCGACGCCCAGCTCGCCGCCCTCCGCGAGCACCTGCTCGACTGAGCCCGTCCCGGCGGCGTGCCGTCCCCGCGCCCGACGAGAGGGGGCGGGGACGGTGCCGCCAGGGCCGTCAGAGGATGCGGCGCACCCAGCCGTTCGGGTCGTCGCCCTTGCCGCGCTGGAGGTCGACGAGCTGCTGGCGCAGGGCCATCGTGACCCGGCCGGGCTCGCCGCCGCCGATGAGGAACTCGCCGTCGGGGAAGCGCACCTCGCCGATCGGGGTGACGACCGCGGCGGTGCCGCAGGCGAACACCTCGCGCAGCCGGCCGCTCGCGGCGTCGGCCTGCCAGTCGGCGAAGCTCACCGGCCGCTCCTCGATGCGGTGCCCGGCGTTGGCCGCCAGGGCGAGCACCGACTCCCGGGTGATGCCGGGCAGGATCGTGCCCGTCAGCGGCGGGGTGACCACCGTGCCGTCGTCGTAGACGAAGAACACGTTCATGCCGCCCAGCTCGTCGACGAAGCGGCGTTCCACCGCGTCCAGGAAGACCACCTGGTCGCAGCCGTGCTCGATCGCCTCGGCCTGCGCCACCAGCGAGGCGGCGTAGTTGCCGCCGCACTTCGCCGCGCCGGTGCCGCCCGGTGCCGCCCGGGTGTAGTCCGGGGAGACCCAGACCGTCACCGGCTTCACGCCGCCCGAGAAGTACGCGCCGACCGGCGAGGCGATCACCACGTAGAGGTATTCGTTGGCCGGCCGGACGCCGAGGAACACCTCGCTGGCGAACATGAACGGTCGCAGGTAGAGGCTGCCGTCCTCGCCCTCGGGGATCCAGTCCCGGTCGATCTCGACGAGCTGGCGCAGCGAGTCGACGAACGTCTCCTCGGGCAGCGGCGGCATCGCCATGCGTCGGGCGGACGCGGCGAAGCGGGCGGCGTTGGCCTCCGGGCGGAACATGGTGACCCCGCCGTCGGCCGTCCGGTAGGCCTTCAGCCCTTCGAAGATCTCCTGCGCGTAGTGCAGCACCGCGGCGGCCGGGTCCATCGGGATCGGCGCCCGCGCCTCGACCCGGGCGTCGTACCAGCCCTTGCCGTCGGCGTAGCGGATGGTGACCATGTGGTCGGTGAAGACCCGGCCGAAGCCCGGGTTGGCCAGCAGGGCGGCCCGGTCGGCGACGGATACCGGCGCGGGATTCGGACGGATCTCGAAGTCGAGCTTGTCACCACCGCTCATCGCGCTGACCTCCCTGCGGGACAACGGCACGCGGGTCCGCATGCCGAGAAACCTGGTGCGAGAAACTTACCCCGAACGGTCGTTCAGCCGGTAGCGCCGCCCGGGCGTACCGGCAGCGCCGGACGGGTGGACGCCGCCGGGCCACGGTGTGGCCGGGCGGCGCCGCGGGAACTGCGGGTGGGTGGCCGGCGGCCTCAGGCGGTGGCGTACCCGGCCAGCCGGTCGCCGACCTCCTCGGTGCGCAGTGCCGCACCCGGGGTCCGGCCGGCCAGCTCCACGCCTACGGCGGCGGTGACCCGGGCGGCGGCGTCGGCGTGCCCGAGCTGGTCGAGCAGCAGCGCCGCCGAGAGTACGGCCGCCACCGGGTCGGCCACGCCGCGCCCGGCGATGTCCGGCGCCGAGCCGTGTACCGGCTCGAACATCGACGGGTACGCCCCCTCGGGATTGATGCTGCCGCTGGCGGCGAGCCCGATCCCACCGGTGACGGCGGCGGCGATGTCGGTGAGGATGTCGCCGAACAGGTTGTCGGTGACCACCACGTCGTAGCGCTGCGGCTGGGTGACCAGGAACATCGCGGCGGCGTCGACGTGCTGGTACTCCGTGGCCACGTCGGGGTGCTCGGCGGCCACGGCCTCGAACGCCCGCGCCCACAGCGAACCGGCGTGGGTCAGCACGTTGGTCTTGTGCACGAGGGTGACCTTGCGCCGCTCCCGGCGCGTGGCACGGGCGAAGGCGTCGCGGATCACCCGCTCCACGCCGTGGCGCGTGTTCAGGCTCTCCTCGGTGGCGACCTCCGCCGGGGTGCCCCGGTGCAGCGCGCCGCCGGCGCCCGCGTACAGGCCCTCGGTGCCCTCGCGGACCACCACCAGGTCGACCTCGCCGGGCTTGACGCTCGCCAGCGGCCCGGGCACGCCGGGCCAGAGCCGCGACGGGCGCAGGTTGACGTACTGGTCGAAGGCGAAGCGCAGCTTGAGCAGCAGCCCCCGCTCCAGCACGCCCGGCGGGACGGTCGGGTCGCCGACGGCGCCGAGCAGGATCGCGTCGTGCCCGGCCAGCTCGGTCAGCACCGAGTCGGGCAGCACCTCGCCGGTGCGGTGCCAGCGGGCGGCGCCCAGGTCGTACTCGGTGGCGTCCACCCCCGGGAGCACGGCGTCGATGACCTTGCGGGCCTGCGCGACCACCTCGGGTCCGATCCCGTCCCCGGCCACCACCGCGATCCGTGCCACGTCCCTGTGCTCCCTCGCCTCGCTGTTTCGTCGACCGTACGCCGCCGTCCCGCCCCCCGGTACGAACCTTCCAGAATGCGGGAAAGTCTGATGCACAGGATCCTCCCAGGTGGCATTCATGGGGAGGTCATCTCCGCTGCCTAGCGTGATGGCGTACGGGTCGACGGGGGCCCGTGACGGAGGCCACGACGACGCGGCCGGCGTCAGCGAGGGAGCAGCGCCATGCGGATCGACCAGCAGCCACGGACCCGCTGGGTGGACCAGTCCGCCTTCCAGCCGCGCCGGCCCGACCTGCGGCTGGGCGCCCGCAGCCACCGCGTCGACCGGCCCGGCACCGTCGGCGGGGACCGGATCGCCGTCCGGCACACCGTGCGCACCTCGACGGCCGAATACACGCTGCTGCTCAACGCCCCCGAGTGGCTGGGCCGGCGCGGCATCGGGGAGGCGCTGCGCGACGCGGTCGCGGAGCTGCGCGCCATCGACCTCACCTACGGCCCGACCCGGCCGGAGAGCCTGGTCTCCCGGCTGCGCCGGGGCGAGATCAGCCCCGACTCGTACCCGCCGCTGGCCGACCTGGTGGACCGCTGCGCGGCGATGCGGGCCGCCACCGACGGCTGGTTCGACGCCTGGGCGGTGCCCGGCGGCTTCGACCCCGGAGGGCTGCTCGGCGGGTGGGCGGTGGAGCGGGCCGCCGCCCGGCTGCGCGCCGCCGGGGTGCACGACTACGCCGTGCTCACGGGCGCCGACCTGGTCGTACGCGGGCACGCGGCGCACGGCGGCCCGTGGCGGGTGGCGGTGCACCATCCGACGGACCGGCAACGGGCGCCGCTCGTGCTGGAGATGACGGCGGGCGCGGTCGGCACCTCGGGGGTGAGCGGCCGGCAGGGGCACGTGGTCGACTCGCACACCGGGGAGCCCGCCGACCAGCTCGTCGCCGCGACGGTCGTCGGGCCGGACCTCGCCGTCGCCGACGCCTACGCCACCGCGCTCTACGCCGCCGGGCCGGCCGGGCTGGCCTGGTTCCGCAACGGGTCGGACTACCGCGCGCTCTTCGCCCACCGCCGCTGAGCCCTCCGCCCGCCGCTGCCGCGCCACCAGCGAGGTGTTTGCGCGGGGGTGGGTGCGGCGTTTGACGGGTGCACTCCCGGCGGGCCGCCGGGAGGATTGCGCGATCGGCCCCCACGGTCTCGGCAACGACCGTGAGGGCCGGTCAGCGACGAGTGCGCGTGGCTCGCGCAATCGAGGGGTGCGGGCCGGTCGGCCGGACGTCGACCTCGCCACCCGAAGACGGGCCCACGTCGCGAGCTCGGCCAGTGACCGCACCGGTACGCTAGCGAATCGACGCAACTCAACGCAAGGGCCTCCACTGCGGACCGTCGCGACAGGAGCGTGCCGAACCGGCGGCGGGGCGATTTCGACGCGGTGAACGGGGAATGGCACGCTGTCCGCCGTGAGTTTCGATCTGAGCGTGTGGGCCCTGGCGGACGGGGCGACACCCGAGGACGTGCGGGCGGCGGTGCTGCGGTGCCGGCAGGGGCAGCACGTCGACCGGCACCCGGACCCGCGGGTGGTGGCCTTCTACCGGGCCATCACCGGCAGCTACCCCGACCGCCCGGCCGGCCCCGGCAGCCCGTGGGCCGTGACGCCGCTGCACGCGGCCGCCGACCACGTCGAGCTGAACCTGCACCCGACCTGCGAGGACCAGGTGCTGCTCGACATCGAGCGGCTGGCCGGCGCGTACGACCTGATGCTCTTCGACGCCCAGGACGGCTCGGTCTACCCGCCGCCGGCCCGGCTGCCCGGCTGACCACTGCCCGGGTACGACGAAGGGCCCGGCGACATCCGCCGGGCCCCCGCTGTCGCGCGCTCAGGTCACTCGTCGCGCAGATCCGCCGCGCTGGCCGCGACCGCGCCGATCGAGTCCGCCGCCGAGGTGAGCAGGTCCGCGCCGAGCGCCTGGTCGACGGTGAGGGTCATCAGGGTCTCGCCGCCGGCCTCGCGGCGGGCCACCTGCATCGCCGCGATGTTGACGCCGGCCTCGCCGAGCAGCGTGCCGACCGTGCCGACCACGCCGGGGCGGTCGGCGTAGCGCAGGAAGACCAGGATCCCCTCCGCGCCGATCTCCACGTCGAAGCCGTCGACCTCGGTGAGCTTGAGCACGTCACGGGCGCCGGCGGTGGCCACCGTGCCGGAGACGCTGACCGTACGGCCGTCGGGCAGCGCGCCGCGGACGGTGACCAGGTTGGGGTGCTCGACGGTGTCGGTCTGGGCGACCAGGGTGACCTCGACGCCGCGCTCGGCGGCCAGGTGCGGAGCGTTGACGTAGGTGACCTGCTCCTCGACCACCGAGCTGAACAGCCCCTTGGTGGCGGCGAGCTTCAGCACCGACACGTCGTGGTTGGCGATCTCGCCGCGCACCTCGACGGTGACGCTGGCGGCGACCCCGCCCGCGACGGCGGTGAAGGCGCGGCCGAGCTTCTCGGCCAGCGGCAGCAGCGGGCGCACGTCCTCGGCGACGACGCCGCCGGCCTGCACGTTCACGGCGTCCGGCACGAACTCGCCCTGCAACGCCAGCTTCACGCTCTTGGCCACGGCCAGGCCGGCCTTGTCCTGCGCCTCGCCGGTGGAGGCGCCCAGGTGCGGGGTGGCGACCACGTTGTCGAAGGCGAACAGCGGCGAGGAGGTGCAGGGCTCCTTGGCGTAGACGTCCACGCCCGCGCCGGCGACCCGGCCCTCGGCGATCGCGTCGGCCAGGGCCTGCTCGTCGACCAGCCCGCCCCGCGCGGCGTTGACGATCCGGACGCCCGGCTTGACGACGGCCAGCTCCTTCTCACCGATCAGGCCGACGGTCTCCGGGGTCTTCGGCAGGTGGATCGAGATGAAGTCGCTCTCGCGCAGCAGCTCCTCCAGGCCCACCAGGCGGACGCCGAGCTGGGCCGCGCGGGCCGGCTGGATGTAGGGGTCGTACGCGATCAGCCGGGTGCCGAAGGCGGCGATGCGCTGGGCGAAGAGCACGCCGATGCGGCCGAGGCCGACCACGCCGACGGTCTTGCCCTGGATCTCGACGCCGGTGTACTTCGACCGCTTCCACTCCCCCGCCTTCAGCGCGGCGCTGGCGCTGGCGGTGTTGCGGGCCACGGCGAGCAGCAGCGCGAGGGCCTGCTCGGCGGCGGAGACGATGTTCGAGGTGGGGGCGTTGACGACCATGACGCCCCGCGCGGTGGCGGCCGGCACCTCGACGTTGTCCAGACCCACGCCCGCCCGGGCGACGACCTTCAGCCGGGGCGCGGCGGCGATCGCCTCGGCGTCGATCTGGGTGGCACTGCGCACGATGACGGCGTCGGCCTCGGAGAGCGCCGAGAGCAGGGCCGGACGGTCGGTGCCGTCGACGTGGCGGACGTCGAAGTCGTGGGCGAGCACCTCGATGGCGGCGGGGGCGAGTTCTTCGGCGATCAGTACGACAGGAGTCATTGGTCCTCGTAGTTGTCGTCAGAGCGGTGGGCCGGGCTGCGGGACGCCGCGCTGCGCCCTGCGCTGATCCGGGCCATGGCCGTCAGGTGCCGGCTACGCACCTACCCGCGATCGTAGGTGGCCGGCCGGCCGGCAGGTCCCGGACCGTGGGGTGAGTGCCCTCACAACGGGTGACGACGCGCCGGTGAACGGCGCGCGACGGGGCGCCCGGATCACCTCGGGCGGCGAGCCGGCGCGGCGGGCGGTGGTGGGCGGACAGGGGCGGCCCGGTCCGGGCGCCGGGGAGAGCGCCCGGGCCGGGCCGCGGGGGTGACGCGTCAGGCGGTCTCGGTGATCGGGCGGTCGACCCAGCTCATCATGCCGCGCAGCTTGCGGCCGGTCTCCTCGATCGGGTGCGCCGCGCCCTCGGCCTGCCACTTGCTGAAGTTGGGCCGGCCGGCCTCGTCCTCGGCCACCCACTCCCGGGCGAACTCGCCGGACTGGACCTCGCTGAGGATCTTGCGCATCTCCTCCTTGACCCGGGCGTCGATGACGCGCGGCCCACGGGAGAGGTCGCCGTACTCGGCCGTGTCGGAGATGCTGTAGCGCATCTTGGCGATGCCGCCCTCGTACATGAGGTCGACGATCAGCTTCAGCTCGTGCAGGCACTCGAAGTAGGCCACCTCGGGGGCGTAGCCCGCCTCGGTGAGCACCTCGAAGCCGGTCTGCACGAGCGCCGCCGCGCCGCCGCAGAGCACCGCCTGCTCGCCGAAGAGGTCGGTCTCGGTCTCCTCGGTGAAGGTGGTCCGGATGACGCCGGCCCGGGTGCCGCCGATGCCCTTGGCGTACGACAGGGCCAGCGCGAGGGCGCTGCCGCTGGCGTCCTGCTCGACGGCGACCAGGCAGGGCACGCCCTTGCCGTCGGCGTACTGGCGGCGGACCAGGTGACCCGGGCCCTTCGGCGCGACCATCGCCACGTCGACGTCCGCCGGCGGCTTGATCAGGCCGTAGCGGATGTTGAAGCCGTGGCCGAAGAAGAGCGCCTTGCCCGCTGCCAGGTTCGGCGCGATCGACTCGGCGTAGATGCGGCGCTGGGCGGTGTCCGGGGCGAGGATCATGATGACGTCGGCCTCGGCCGACGCCTCGGCCGGCGTGAGCACCCGCAGGCCCTGCTCCTCGGCCTTGGCCCGGCTCTTGGAGCCCTCGGGCAGGCCGACCACCACGTCGACTCCGGAGTCGCGCAGCGACAGCGCGTGGGCGTGGCCCTGGCTGCCGTACCCGATCACCGCGACCTTGCGACCCTGGATGAGGCCCAGGTCGGCATCGTCGTCGTAGTACACCTCAACGCTCATGGTTTCCCTTTCGTACGGCGGCCCGGGCGGCCCGTCGTGGATCTGTGCGGTGTCGGTCCCGGGCGGCGCGCGCCGGCCGGGTCGGGCGGTCCCGGCCGGCGCGCGGGGCGCCGGCCGGGTCGGGGTCAGGCGGCCCGGAGCGAGGGCCCGGCGGTGATGGAACGCGAGCCGCGCCCGATCGCCACCAGCCCGGACTGGACCATCTCCTTGATCCCGAAGGGTTCGAGGTCGCGCAGGAGCGCGTCGAGCTTGTCCGGCGTGCCGGTCGCCTCGATGGTCAGCGTGTCCGGGGCCACGTCGACCACCCGGGCCCGGAACAGGCCGACGGTCTCCAGCACCTGGGCGCGGGCCGCGCGGTCGGCGCGCACCTTGACCAGGAGCAGTTCGCGGGCGACCGAGACCTGCGGGTCCAGTTCGACGATCTTGAGCACGTTGACCAGCTTGTTGAGCTGCTTGGTGACCTGCTCCAGCGGGGACGACTCGGCGTTGACCACGATGGTGATCCGCGAGACGTCCGGGTTCTCGGTCTCGCCGACGGCGAGGCTGTCGATGTTGAAGCCCCGCCGGGAGAACAGCCCGGAGACCCGGGCCAGGACGCCCGGCTTGTTCTCCACCAGGACGCTCAGGGTGTGCATGGTCATCAGATGTCATCCTCGTCGAAGGCCGGGCGGACGCCCCGGGCGAACATGATCTCGTCGTTGCTGGTGCCGGCGGCGACCATCGGCCACACCATGGCGTCCTTGCCGACGACGAAGTCGATGACCACCGGGGCGTCGTCGATGGCCATCGCGGCGGCGATGGTCGCGTCGACGTCCTCGGCGTTCTCGCAGCGCAGGCCCACGCAGCCGAGCGCCTCCGCGAGCTTCAGGAAGTCGGGAATGCGGTGCTTGTGGGTGCCGAGGTCGGTGTTGGAGTAGCGCTCCCCGTAGAACAGGGTCTGCCACTGCCGCACCATGCCGAGGTTGCCGTTGTTGATCACGGCGATCTTGACCGGGATGCCCTCCAGCGCGCAGGTGGCCAGCTCCTGGTTCGTCATCTGGAAGCAGCCGTCGCCGTCGATCGCCCACACCACCGTGTCGGGCTTGCCGACCTTGGCGCCCATCGCCGCCGGCACCGCGTAGCCCATCGTGCCGAGGCCGCCGGAGTTCAGCCAGGTGTACGGCTTCTCGTAGGAGATGAACTGCGAGGCCCACATCTGGTGCTGGCCGACCCCCGCCACGTAGATCGCGTCCGGGCCGACCAGCTCGCCGAGCCGCTTGATGACGTGCTGCGGGGAGAGGGTGCCGTCGGCCGGCTCCTCGTAGCCCAGCGGGTACCGGTTGCGCAGGTCGTCGAGCTGGGTCCACCAGTCGGCGAGGTCGGCCCGCCGGCCGGCCGCCTGCTCGGTGCCCACCGCCGCGATCAGCTCGTCGATGACGTGCCGGGCGTCGCCGACGATCGGCACGTCGGCGTGCCGGTTCTTGCCGATCTCGGCCGGGTCGATGTCGGCGTGCACCACCGCCGCGTCCGGGGCGAACGAGTCCAGCTTGCCGGTGACCCGGTCGTCGAAGCGGGCGCCCAGGGCCACGATCAGGTCGGCCTTCTGCAGGCCGTAGACCGCGGCGACCGTGCCGTGCATGCCGGGCATGCCCAGGTGCTGCGAATGCGAGTCCGGGAACGCGCCGAGCGCCATCAGCGTGGTGACGACCGGGATGCCGGTCTGCTCGGCCAGTCGCCGCAGCCCCTCCGTGGCGCCGGCCTTCAGCACGCCGCCGCCGACGTAGAGCACCGGGCGGCGGGCACTGGACATCAGCCGGGCCGCCTCGCGGATCTGCTTGCCGTGCGGGTGCAGGGTGGGCCGGTAGCCGGGCAGGTCCAGCGTCGGCGGCCAGGTGAAGGTGGTGGGCGCCTGGAGGACGTCCTTGGGGATGTCGACCAGGACCGGCCCGGGACGGCCGGTGGCCGCCAGGTGGAACGCCTCGGCCAGCACCCGGGGGATCTCCTCGGCCTCCTGCACCAGGAAGTTGTGCTTGGTGATCGGCAGGGTGATGCCCTGGATGTCGGCCTCCTGGAAGGCGTCCGTGCCGATCGAGGGCCGCGCGACCTGGCCGGTGATCGCCACGATCGGCACCGAGTCCATGTACGCGTCGGCGATCGGGGTGACCAGGTTCGTCGCCCCGGGGCCGGAGGTGGCCATGCAGACCCCCACCCGGCCGGTCGCCTGGGCGTAGCCCGTCGCCGCGTGCCCGGCGCCCTGCTCGTGGCGGACCAGGATGTGCCGCACGGTGGAGTCGTAGAGCGGGTCGTACGCCGGCAGGATGGCGCCGCCCGGGATGCCGAAGACGATGTCGACGCCGAGCGCCTCAAGCGACCGCACGAGGGAGCCGGCGCCGCTGACCTGGGCCGGGGCGGGTGTGCGTACCCCCGGGACGGCCGGGGTGGCCGCAGCGCGGACGGCGCCGGCGTGCTCGGCGTCGCTCGCGGGCTCGGTGGCCGTGCGGGCCCGCCGGGCGGAGTGGGCGAGTGTCTCTGGCGTGGGTCTCGTCATGGCGGTTCAGGCCTTCGGCTGGAGTGGGTGCGGCTGTTCGAGCGGGTGACGCGGGCGACGCCCGGCGTCGATGGGTCCGACGGCAACAAAAAAGCCCTCGTGCAGGATGCACGGGGCCAGCGCACTCTCGACGGGGAGAGTGCGCTCAGGTAAGTACTCGCAGCGACCGGTACGACGACATGCGGTCAAGCCTGACGCATCTCACGCGATGAGTCAACTGATCCCACATGTTGGTTCACGGGTCGCCGACTTTCACCCGTCCGGGGCGCCTAGGGACCCCACTCCACCTGCGCGGACCCCTGCTCGGAGGGGCGCTGGGCGGGCAGCCTCGGCAGCCGCCGGGGCGGCGCCGCGGGCGGGCCGGCCGGGGCGGACGCGGCGGGGGCCGGGGCGGGGCGGGCGCCCGGGGACGTGGCCGCCTCCAGCATCGCCTCCAGGTGCTCGGCCGGTACGCCCCAGCCGAAGAGCGCTCCCTGACCGAACCGGCAGCCGGCGGCGACCACGGCGGCCAGCTCCGTCGGCGTGGTCACCCCCTCGGCGATGACCTCGAGACCGAGCTGGTGGCCGAGGCGCATGACGATGTCGACCATCGGCGCGAACGCCGGGCCGTCCCTGCCCACCGGCCGTACCGGCTCGTGCTCCGCGACCAGCCCGTGGTCGATCTTGAGGATGTCGATCGGCAGCCGGCGCAACTGCCCGAGCGAGGAATAGCCGGCGCCGAAGTCGTCCAGCGCGATCCGGACACCGGTGGCCCGCAGCGCCGTCAGCCGCCGGATCAGCTCGTCCAGGTCCGTCGCGACGGCGTGCTCGGTGACCTCCAGCACCAGCCGCTGCGGCGGCACCCGGTGGGCGCGCAGCGCCTCGGCGACCTGGACCACGTACTCCGGGGCGTGCAGCTCCCGGGGTGAGACGTTGACCGAGACCCACACGTCGTGGCCGTCGGCCAGCCAGCGGGAGAGCTGGTGGCACGCCTGGTGCAGCACCCACGCGCCCAGCTTGGCGATCATCCCGCACTCCTCCGCCAGCGGGATGAACTCGTCCGGGCCGACGTTGCCGAGCACGGGGTGGCGCCAGCGCAGCAGCGCCTCCGCGCCGACCGGGCGTACCGAGGGCAGCGAGGCCACCGGCTGGAACACCAGGCGCAGCTCGTCGCGCTCGATGGCGCCGCGCAGCTCGTGCTCCACCGTGGTGCGCCGGCGCAGCAACTGGTCGTACGCGGCGTCGTAGCGCTCGATCCGGTTCTTGCCGCGCTGCTTGGCGTAGCGCAGCGCCAGGTCGGCGTGGCGCAGCAGCAGCTCCACGTCGGGCTCCCCGGCCCAGCCGGCCACCCCGATGCTCACCGACAGGAAGACGGGCCCCTCCGGCTGCTCGTAGGCGCGCCCGAGCACGCCGAGCAGGCGCTCGGCGACCCGGTCCGCTTCGGCGGGCTGGCCGTGCATCAGCACCGCGAACTCGTCGCCGCCGAGCCGGGCCGCCGCGTCGCCGGGGCGCAGGTTGGCGCGCAGCCGCTCGCCCACCTCGGCCAGCACCGCGTCGCCCACGTCGTGGCCCCGCATGTCGTTGACGTGCTTGAAGCCGTCGAGGTCGAGCCCGAGCAGCACGCAGGGGGTGCCGGCACCGGCGCAGCGGTGCAGCGCCTGCAACAGCCCCCGCCGGTTGGCCAGCCCGGTCAGCTGGTCGGTGTGCGCCAGCTCGCGGAAGTGCGCCTCGCGCTCGGCCAGCCGCCGGGCGTAGCCGCGCACGTCGTGCAGCGTCAGGTACTGCCGGGTGACCAGGGCGAAGCCCTCCACGCTGCCGGCGACGATGCCGAGGGCGTCGAACCGGCCGTCCTGGAGCAGGTGGTACATCGCCGAGGCGGCCATGGCGAACATCGGGACGAACGCGTACGCGCCGTCGCGGCGGATCAGGTCGTGGGCCGGCTGGACCGCCGCGTCCAGCCGACGGGCGGCCCACGCGACGACGACCAGGCCGGCGGCGAGCACCCCCGCCCCGGCCAGCGCCACGGTCGGCCCGGCCTGGCAGAGCCCGGTGGCGACGCCGAGCCCGCCGCAGGTCACGGCGGTGGCCCCGGCGCCCAGCCAGGCGGCGCGACCGCGCGGCGGCGGGGCGCGGAAGGCCACGATCAGGGCGAGCCCGGCGGTCAGGGCCGCGCTGACCGTGGCGAGCAGGATCGGCACGCAGGCCGCCGGCGTGGCGTCGCCGAGCAGCCGGGTGGGCTCGGAGAAGAGCACCCAGCCGACGAACCAGAGCGCCGTGGCCATCACCAGGCCGTCGAGCGCCAGCCGGGCGGTGGCCGCCGCCGGGGCGGCCACGCCGGGCAGCCGGAGCAGCCCGGCGGAGAGAAGCAGCCCGCCCACCGCCGTGCCGATCGACACCGCGCCGGCCCAGCCGGTGCTGCGGCCCGGGGAGTGCCCGTCGTGCCCGGCGGTGGTGAGCGCCACGCTCACCCCGAGCAGCAGGGTCACCAGCGCCACCCCGGACGCGCCGGCGAGCAAGGCGTACGGCTGCCGGTGCGGCCCCGGGTGGCGGCGGGCCTCGACGGCCGACAGCGCGGCGGCCGCCGTGGCCACCAGCCCGCACAGCACCGCGACCGCGACCATGCCCGGGGGGAACTGCACGTGCCAACTGTGCCGGATGCGCGCCCGGCGCGGGAGCCCGGGTGTGCAACCTTTGGGACACGGCGCGCACGCCCGCCGGCCGCCGGGGCGGCGGTGTCACACTGGTGGGCATGCCTGAGCTGCGGTCGAAGACCTCCACGCACGGTCGGACGATGGCCGGCGCCCGGGCCCTGTGGCGGGCCACCGGGATGACCGACGACGACTTCGGCAAGCCGATCGTCGCCATCGCGAACAGCTTCACCCAGTTCGTACCCGGTCACGTGCATCTCAAGGACATGGGCGGCCTGGTCGCCGAGGCGGTGGCCGAGGCCGGCGGGGTGGGCCGCGAGTTCAACACCATCGCGGTCGACGACGGCATCGCCATGGGCCACGGCGGCATGCTCTACTCCCTGCCCAGCCGGGAGCTGATCGCCGACGCCGTGGAGTACATGGTCAACGCGCACTGCGCCGACGCCCTGGTCTGCATCTCGAACTGCGACAAGATCACCCCGGGCATGCTGCTGGCCGCGCTGCGGCTGAACATCCCCACCGTCTTCGTCTCGGGCGGGCCGATGGAGGCCGGCAAGACCGTGGCGATCGAGGGCGTCGTGCACTCCAAGATCGACCTGATCGACGCGATGATCGCCTCCTCGAACGAGTCCGTCACCGACGACCAGCTCGGCGAGATCGAGCGGTCGGCCTGCCCGACCTGCGGCTCCTGCTCCGGCATGTTCACCGCCAACTCGATGAACTGCCTGACCGAGGCGATCGGCCTGGCGCTGCCCGGCAACGGCTCGACGCTGGCGACCCACGCCGCGCGCCGGTCGCTCTTCGTCGAGGCCGGCCGCACCGCCGTGGAGATCGCCAAGCGGTGGTACGACGGCGACGACGCCTCCGTGCTGCCCCGCGCGATCGCCAGCCGGGCCGCGTTCGAGAACGCGGTGGCCCTGGACGTGGCGATGGGCGGCTCGACCAACACGATCCTGCACCTGCTCGCCGCCGCCCGCGAGGCCGAGCTGGACTTCGGCGTCGCCGACATCGACGCCGTCTCCCGCCGGGTGCCCTGCCTGGCCAAGGTCGCCCCGAACTCCCCGAACTACCACATGGAGGACGTGCACCGGGCCGGCGGCATCCCGGCCATCCTCGGCGAGCTGGACCGCGCCGGCCTGCTGCACCGCGACGTCCGGGCCGTGCACTCCCCCAGCCTCCAGCGCTGGCTCGCCGACTGGGACGTGCGGGGCGGGTCGGCGACGGCGCAGGCGGTCGAGCTGTTCCACGCCGCGCCGGGCGGGGTGCGTACCGTCGAGCCGTTCTCCACCACCAACCGCTGGTCGTCGCTGGACACCGACGCGGCCACCGGCTGCGTACGCGACCTCGCGCACGCCTACAGCGCGGACGGCGGGCTGGCCATCCTGCACGGCAACCTGGCGCCGGAGGGCTGCGTCGTGAAGACCGCCGGGGTGCCCGAGGAGTGCCTGACCTTCCGCGGCCCGGCGAAGGTCTACGAGTCCCAGGACGACGCGGTCGAGGCGATCCTCAACAAGCGGATCGTCGCCGGCGACGTGGTGGTGATCCGCTACGAGGGGCCGAAGGGCGGCCCCGGCATGCAGGAGATGCTCTACCCGACCTCGTTCCTGAAGGGCCGGGGGCTGGGCCGCTCGTGCGCGCTGCTCACCGACGGGCGCTTCTCCGGCGGCACCTCCGGGCTCTCCATCGGGCACGTCTCACCGGAGGCGGCCTCCGGCGGGCTGATCGCCCTCGTCGAGCCCGGCGACGAGATCGTCATCGACATCCCGGCCCGGTCGATCGAGCTGAACGTGGCCCCCGACGTGCTGGAGGCCCGGCGGATCGCGCAGGAGAAGCGCGACAGGCCGTACACGCCGGTCGACCGGCAGCGGCCGGTGTCGGCGGCGCTGCGCGCGTACGCCTCGATGGCCACCTCGGCCAGCGACGGCGCCTACCGCCGGGTGCCCGAGTAGGCACCCGGCACAACCGGAAGGATCACCCGGCGAACAGCGTCGCGAGATCCTTGTACGCCTGGTCGAAGCGGGCCATCGCCGCCGCGATGTTGGGCTCCGGCTGCGGATCACCGAGCGCCTGCTGCATCAGCCCGAGCCCGCCGGCCAGGTTCTCCCCGCTCGCCACCAGCGACGGCTGCGGGTCCGGGTCGCCGTGGAACTTCTCGTTCTTCAGATCCGCCCAGCCGACCTGGCCGAGCTTCACCTCCGAACCGTCCAGCAGCTTCGCCGACGACCGGAAGCTCTCCGTCGCCGACTCCCGCAGGTACTTCGCCTTGACCGGGTCCACGGCCTGCGCCGCCTCCCCCAGCAGCGACAGGCCCCGACCCAGCCGGTTCAGATACTCGAACCGCTTCTCCGGGTCGATCCGGTCCCACAGGTCGAAGACCGGCGGACAACTCAGACACTCGACCGGCCCGATCGGCTTCGGCTCGAACTCCGGCAGCAGGACCGTGGGGCAGTCAAAGATCGGCCGGCCATCGACCTCACCGACCTGGAAACAGATCGTCACCGGTCGACCGGCGGCATTGGCCGGAGTGACCGGCACCAGCAGCGTCGCGGTGACGACGAGCGCCACCGCGAGCAACATCCGACGAAAACGGCCCATGCGATACCTCCTGAGAGAAACGTCGATGCCCTTCCATTCTCGTCTGCCGGCGGGTCGAGGCACAGGGTGAGCGAAGTCTGAAATCCGCAAGCCCGGATCGTCGAGGGGTTCCGTTCATCGACCCCACGATCAGGCAGTTTCGACACAATGACGCGGACCTATCCCATATCCCGCACCTCGGCCGGGGCTACCGGCGTCGGAGCAACCGCGCCAGGATCGCCCCCAGGCGGTCATGACCTGCGGCTGTCCGTGTCCGCGCGGACGGTACCGGTCGCTTCCGGAGACTCTTCCTAAGGGCGAGCAGCCCGTCCGACACCGGCCCTCGACCTCGTCGAGATCGCGGCGGGAACGCACCACCTCCCGTCGGCTGCGACGGCGGGTTGGTCGCTGCTCTGTCGGATGGGCAACACTTTGTGGCTCCACTGAGGAGTGCGGCGTCGAATGGACGCATGCCTTCTGATCTTCGCCTCTGGGCCGGTGAGCGACCCGGACGGGCGCAATGAACCAGCCGAGTCCACCACCTTCGGACAGACGGGTCGTGCTGGTATCGACGGCTGCCGGCGTGGTGGGCGCGGTGGCGGGTGTCATGCAGTGGCTGACCAGCGCCGGCGCCTGGGCCGTGGTGGCGGTCGGGCTCGCCGGGCTCGTCGCCGCCTGTTGGGCGCTGGCGTGGCTCTGGGTGCAGCGCCGCTCGGTCCTCGCCACCGTGGTGGTGCTGTTCCTCGTGATCCTGTCGGCGGTGACCGGTGCGGCCACCGACCGCATCGTGGGCCGGGCCCCCGCAGCGGGTGATCGTGCGGCGGTCGCGGCGACCCCCACCCCCGACGGCCGGCCGACGAGCGCTGTCCCGACGTCTCCCACCCCGGCGCCGACACACCCGGCGACACCGACCGGCCGTCCCACCGACCCGACCGATACCCCCGATCCGAGCACCACCGCCAGCCCGACCCCCGCCGGCACCAAGCCACCGAGCCGCACCCAGGATGACGTCACCCTCTCCGTGTACTACTTTCTCGACCTCGACTCCGCGGCCACGAACTGGAACGTCCAGTCCGGTTACGGACTCGGCCGGGCCGGGGACCTGCTCCTGGGTCCGGCAGGGGTGGAGACCCCTGGTGACGTCGTCGTGATCGCCGGGAAGCCGTCCCAGAGCGCCTGTGAGATGTCCGTAACCCGGCAGAGAGGCATCGGCGGCGGACAGATCCGGGCAGGCCAGTCGTTCTGTGTGCAGACGACCGAGAAACGATGGGCATGGCTGACCATCAAGCGCTACGAGCCAGAGAGGACGCTCACCTTCGACGTCATCGTCTGGTAGAGCGCGTACGTCTCCCCGACGCGGCCTCCGGTGGGGCCGCCGCCGCGCTCACCGGGACGCCACGGGGCCGGGCAGCACGACGGCCCGGGCGTACCGGATGGCGGCCGGGGTGTCGGGGAAGACCAGGCCCTCGCGGCGCAGCCGGTCGGCGACGCCGAGGGTGGCCAGCACCTGGTCGTGGCCGGGGTCGATGCCGGAGAGCAGCACCGTGATGCCGCGTTCGGAAAGCCGGAGGACGGCGTCGCCGAGCACCTGCGCGCCGGTGGCGTCGAGGGTGGTCACCCGGGACATCCGCAGGATCACCACGCGCACGTCGGCCACGTCGGAGAGCTGGAGCAGGAAGTTGTGCGCGGCGGCGAAGAAGAGCGGGCCGTCCAGCCGGTAGGCCACGATGTGGTCGGCGAGCAGGGCACGCTCCTCGGCGCTGTGCTCGCCGGGGTCGAGGGCAACCTGCTCCACGCGGGCCGTACGGGCCACCGCGCGGAGGGCGATCACGATCGCCACGCCCACCCCGACCGCCACGGCGGTCACCAGGTCCAGGGCCACCGTGACCGCGAAGGTGAGCACCAGCACGAGGGCGTCGCCCCGGGTGGCGCGGGCCAGCGCCCAGAGCGACCCGGCCTCGACCATCCGGACGGTGGTGGCCAGCAGGACGCCGGCCAGGGCGGCGAGGGGGATCCGGCCGACCAGCGGGGCGGCGGCCAGCACGATCCCGGCGAGGGCGACGGCGTGGGTGAGCGCGGCCAGCTTCGAGCCGGCGCCGGCACGCACGTTCACCGCCGTACGGGCGATAGCGGCGGTGGCCGGGATCCCGCCGAACGCCGGTGCGGCGAGGTTGGCCAGCCCCTGGCCGAACAGCTCGCGGTCGGGGTCGTGGCGCTGGCCGACCGTCATCCCGTCGGCCACGGTGGCCGAGAGCAGGCTCTCCAGGGCGGCCAGCGCGGCGACCGCGAGGGCGGAGGGCAGCAGGACCCCGACGGCGTCGGGGTCGAGGAAGGCCAGCGAGGGCGCGGGCAGGCCGGCGGGCAGGGCGCCGATGCGGGCCAGCTCGACGGGGGCGGTCTCGGCCACCACCGTCGCGGCGGCCACGCCGAGCAGGGAGAACGGCCAGCCGGGACGCCAGCGGGCGCCGAGCAGCATCACCGCCGCGACGCCGAGGGCCATCGCCACCGGGGCCGGCCGCGGGTCCGCGACGAACCGGGCGACCGCGTCGGCGGCCACGGCCCAGACACGGTCGCCGTGCGCGTCGGTCACCCCGAGCGCCGCCGGCACCTGTTGCAGGGCGATGACCACCGCGATGCCGGCGGTGAATCCCTCGATCACGGGAACGGGGAGGTAGTGGACGTACCGGCCGAGGCGGGCGAGCGCCAGCGCGATGAGCACCAGCCCGGCCAGCGCCCCGACCATCAGCACACCGGTGGCGCCGAACTGCTGGACCACCGGCACCAGCACCACGGTCATCGCCCCGGTCGGCCCGGAGACCTGGAGGTGGGAGCCGCCGAAGACGGCGGCGACGGCGCCGGCCACCACCGCCGTCACCAGCCCGGCCTGCGCCCCGAGCCCGGAGGTGACGCCGAAGGCCAGGGCCAGCGGCAGCGCCACCACCGCCACGGTCAGCCCGGCGAGCAGGTCACGCCGGGGCGAGCGGCGGACGGCCTGCCAGTCGGCGCGCGGCGGCAGCAGCCCGAGGAAGCGCTCGCCCAGCCCGAGTGTCTGGCTCACCGCTGTGTCCCGGAGGAGCGCAGCTCGTCCAGCAGCGCGTCCCGGTCGGTGAGGACCGCGCCCAGGATGCGCCGCCCGGCAGCGAGCAGGTCGGCCACGTCGGGGGTGCTGAGCGCGTACATCACCAGGGCGCCCTCGCGGCTGGAGGTGACCATGCCGGCCCGGCGCAGCACCGCGAGCTGCTGCGACAGGTTGGACGCCTCGACGTCGATGGCCGCCAGCAGGTCGCGGACGGGCTTCGGCCCGTCCTGCAGCAGCTCCAGGACCCGGATCCGCACCGGGTGGCCGAGGGTGCGGAACAGTTCCGCCTTCGCCTGGTAGAGCGGTACCGACACGTCAGCCTCCGTCACGCGACCCACATCCGGTTGCCAACTTTAGCACTTGCGAAAACTTTCAAGTCGATGGCGTGCGCCCGGGCGGGGATCCTGGTACGGAGCGGCCCCTCCGGGGGCCGTAACCTGCCAAGATCTCCGTCGCTGCTCCCCCGGCCGGGCGAGCAGCTCAGGCGGCGGGGGTGTCGTTGACGCAGCGTAGGACGGGGCGGGTGGTCAGGGCCGTCGGGTCCAGCGGGGCGTCCGTCGTCACCGTGAAGGTCGCTGTTTCCCCCGGCAGCAGGGTGACCAGGGCCTCGTCGGCCTCGGCCGCCGGGTCGAGCCGGTCCGGGAAGAGCGTCAGGTCCCGCAGGATCGTGCCGGCGGTGACCCGGACCCGGTACCCGCCGTCGACCGGCTCGACCACCGCGTCGTACCCGGCCGCCGGCCAGTGCGCGTCGCGGTCCTCGGCGAAGAACCACAGCGCCCGCCCGGCCGGGTCGCCCGCCTCGGCCACCAGCAGCTCGCGCCGGGCCTCCTCCGGCCGCGCCAGCTCCGCCGGCAGCGCCAGCTCGATCCTGGCGTACGCGGCGACGTCCAGCTCCAGCGTCGTCTTCGCCCGTGGCTCCCCGGCCAGGGTCAGCCGCGTCACCGACGCGCTCGCCCGCCACGGCACCGGCCCGTCGTTGACGGCGACCAGGGCCAGGCCCCCCGCGCGGGGCTGGACGGTCAGCAGCCGGTCGGCGTACGCCCGGCGCAGCGCGTACCACAGGGGCTTGCGGCGGCCGTCGCCGTCGACGGCCGACCACGAGGTCACCGGCCAGCAGTCGTTGAGCTGCCAGACGATCGTGCCGGCGCAGACGTCCCGGTGGGAGCGGAAGTGCTCGACGGCGAGCTGGATCGCCCGCGCCTGGTTGAGCTGCGTCAGCCAGTGCCAGTCGTCGAAGTCCGCCGGAGCCGGCAGGTGGGCGTCGAGCCCGCGCCGGAGCTTGGCGTCGCCGTCGATCGCCTTCTGGTGGTGCGCCATCCCGGGCGAGTCGGGCGCCAGGGGCTCGTCCGACAGCGCCCGACGCAGCGTCGCGTACGCGGGCGGCGCCTGGTAGCCGAACTCGGCGACGAAGCGCGGCACGTACTCGCGGTACTTCGTGTAGTCGTCGGTGTTCCAGACGTCCCAGATGTGCGTGGTGCCGTGCGCCGGGTCGTTGGGGTGGATCTCCTCGCTGCCCGACCAGGGGCTGCCCGGCCAGTACGGCCGCGTCGGGTCCAGCTCACCGACGATCCGGGGCAGCAGGTCGAGGTAGTAGCCGCGCCCCCAGGTGCGCCCGGCGAGGGGCTCCTGCCAGTCCCAGTCGTGCCAGCCCCAGATGTTCTCGTTGTTGCCGGTCCAGAGCACCAGCGACGGGTGCGACGCCAGCCGCACCACCTGCTCGGCGGCCTCGGCGGCCACCTCGGCGCCCAACGGCTCCTCCTCCGGGTAGGCGGCACAGGCGAAGAGGAAGTCCTGCTGCACGAGCAGCCCCACCTCGTCGGCGAGGTCGTAGAAGTCGTCCGACTCGTACCGGCCGCCGCCCCAGACGCGCAGCAGGTTGACGTTCGCGTCGGCGGCCTGCCGGAACCGGTGCGCCAGCCGGTCCCGGGTGATCCGGGTGGGGAACGCGTCGTCGGGGATCCAGTTGACCCCCCGGACGAAGACCGGGGTGTCGTTGACGTGCAGGGCGAACGGGGTGCCGTGCGCGTCGGGGGTGGTGTCGAGGCGTACGGAGCGGAACCCGATCCGGCGCGTCCACGTGTCGAGCGGGCGCGCGTCGGCGTCGTGCAGCGTCACCTCCAGCGGGTGCAGCGGCTGCTCGCCGTACCCCCTGGGCCACCACAGCGCCGGGTGCCGGACGGTGAGGGTCAGCACGGCCGTGCGTTCGCCGGCCGGGATGCTCGCCTCGGCCGTGGCGCCGGCGACGGTGACCCGCACGGTGAGCGGCGCGTCCCCGGCCCGCTCGACCTCGACGTGCAGCTCCACCCGGCCGTCGCCGGCCTCGACGGTCACCAGGGGACGTACGACGGCCAGCCGCGCCGTCGACCAGGCGTGCAGCCCGATCTCCTGCCAGATGCCGGCGGTGACCAGGGTCGGCCCCCAGTCCCAGCCGAAGTTGCAGGCCATCTTGCGGATGAACGGGAACGGCTCCGGGTAGGCGTTCGGCCGGTCCCCGAGCCGGTCCCGCTGCGCCTCGGCGTAGCGGTAGGCGGAGTCGAAGCGTACGGCGAGGGTGTTGGACCCGGCGACCAGCCGCGACCGGACGTCGAAGCGATGGCCGCGGTGCATGTTCTCGGCGCGGCCGACCTCGGCGCCGTTGAGGGTGAGCGTGGCGACGGTGTCGAGGCCGGCGCAGACCAGGTCGATCCGCTCGTCGCCGCCCGGCCGGTGGTCGAAGGTGGTCTCGTAGACCCAGTCGGTCCGGCCGATCCAGACCAGGCCCTTCTCGTTGTCGTCCAGGTACGGGTCACCGATCAGGCCGGCGGCGAGCAGGTCGGTGTGCACGCAGCCGGGTACGGTGGCCGGCACCGCGCGCCCCGCGATCGCGGCCGGCACCTGCGGCCCCGGTACCGCCCGCAGGGTCCAGCCCTCGTGCAACGCTTGCCGGGTCACGACTTCACCGCACCTTCCATGATTCCGCGGACGATCTGACGGCCGCCGATGAAGAGCATCACCAGCAGCGGGAGGGTGGCGACCAGGGCACCGGCCAGCACCCGCCGGTACAGCACGTAGTTGCCGCTGGCCAGGTCGGACAGCGCGACCATCGAGGTCGGGTAGTCGGTGCCGCCGAGGGTGATCAGCGGCCACTGGAACTCGTTCCAGGTGGCGACGAAGGTCAGCAGGCCGAGCACCGCCATGGCGGGCCGAACCGCCGGCACCACCACGCTCCAGAAGATCCGCATGGTGCTCGCGCCGTCCATCCGCGCGGCCTCGACCAGCTCGTCGGGCACCGCGTCGAGGATGAACTGCCGCATGTAGAAGACCCCGAACGCGCTGACCAGGCCGGGCACGATCACCGCGAGGAGGGTGCCGTTCCAGCCGCCCTCGCCGGGCATCCGGCCCATCAGGATGTAGAGCGCGACGACGCCGAGCTGGTTCGGCACCGTCATGGTCAGGACGACCATGACCATCAGCGCGTTGCGCCCCTTGAACCGCAGCTTGGCGAAGGCGAAACCGGCCAACGAGCAGAAGAAGAGCACCGACGCCGTCACCACGGACGACACGATCACGCTGTTGCCGAGGGACTGGAGGAAGAACACGTCCTGCATGGAGAAGACCTCCCGCAGGTTGGTGGCCAGCTGCCCGCCGGGCAGCACCTGCGGCGGGATCTTCGCCAGCGCCTCGTCGGTGTTCGTGGCGATCACGAACATCCAGTAGAGCGGGAACGCCGAGAACGCGATCACGACGCTCAGGGACAGGTAGGTCCAGACGGTGCCGGGCAGGTGCTGCGGCGCCCGGCCCGTCAGCGCCCCCCGCCGGGGATTCGAGGCGCTCATTTCCTCCCACCTCCCAGGCGGTTGGTCACGATGGCGTTGACCGCCGCGACGAGCAGGATGACCAGGAACAGCGCCCAGGACATGGCGGCGGCGTAGCCGAGGTTGAGGTCCCGCCAGCCGACCTTGTAGATGAGCTGGGCGACGGTCTGCCACTGCCCGTCGTCGCCGCCGAGCCCCAGCGCCGGGTTGGCGTCGAAGAGCATCGGCTCGGTGAACAGTTGCAGGCCGCCGATGGTGGAGAGCACGACGGTGAAGATGACCACGGGCCGGATCATCGGCACGGTGATCCGCCACAGTTGGCGCCACGGCCCGGCCCCGTCGACGGCGGCGGCCTCGTAGACGTCGCGCGGGATGGACTGCATGGCGGCCAGGTAGAGCAGCGCGTTGTAGCCGATCCACTTCCAGTTGACCATCGTGGCGACGGCGATCCAGGAGGACCACTTGGCCGACCGCCAGTCGATCGGCGCGGTCTCGCCGATGCCGAGCAGCGACAGCGCCCAGTTGGCGATGCCGGTGTCGCGGGCGAAGACCACCGAGAAGATCAGCGTCGACGCGGTCACCGGGGTGATGTACGGCAGCAGCACCCCGACCCGGAACCAGGTCTGGGCCCGCAGCTTGCGGTTCAGCAGCGACGCGACGATCAGCGCCAGCAGCAGTTGCGGCACGGTGGAGAGCAGGAAGATGCCGAAGGTGTTGGCGAGCGCGTTGAAGAAGTCGTCGTCGGTGAAGAGGCGGCGGAAGTTCTCCAGCCCGGCCCAGCCGGTGAGCGTCGGGTCGTCGAGCCGCCAGTGGCGCAGGGCGACGACGCCGTTGAAGACGATCGGGAAGAGCCCGAAGACCGCGAAGAGCAGGAAGAACGGGGCGATCAGCAGGTACGGCACGTAGCGCACGTCGAAGCGGTACAGCCGGTTGCGCCAGCCGCCCGGCTCGGGTCGGCGACTCCGGCGCTCGACCGGCGCGCCGGCATCCTGGCCGGGCCGGGGCGACGCGGGGGCGGCACGGGTGGTGGACATCGGGGCACCTCCAGGGGACCGAAGGGAACGGCCGGCCGGGGCGGGTCGTGGGGCGGCCCGCCCCGGCGGGGCTCGGCGTGCGGTCAGGACCTGGCGGCCTTCTCGGCCTCCTTGACCGCCTCGGTCCACGCCTGGTCGGGCTTGCCCTTCAGGTTTCCGGTGGCCAGCCGGTTGAGGACGTTCTCCACCGCCACCCGGGTGGGGCCGTTGCGCCGGCCGAGGTACTGCGGGGTCAGGTTCTCGGCCGTCTTCGAGAAGATCTGCCCCACCGGGGCGTCGTTGAAGAAGGGGTTGGTGAAGTCCCTGATCGCCGGGTCCTGGTAGAGCGCCGGCTGGGAGGGCAGGTTACCGACCTTCTTGAAGATCTCGATCTGCTGCTCGGGCTGGATCAGCCACTCGACGAACTTGTACGCCTCGTCGACGTTTTTGCCCTGCTTGGGGATCGTCAGGAAGGAGCCACCCCAGTTGCCGCCCCCGCCGGGGATGGCGGCCACGTCCCACTTGCCGCTGGTGCCGGGGGCGGTGTTCTTGATGTGCCCCTGCATCCAGGCCGGGCAGGCGAGCACGGCGAAGTTGCCCTTGACGAAGCCGCTGTTCCACTCGGGGGAGAACGCGGTGAGGTTGGCCGAGAGGTCGGCGGCGATGGTCCGGGCCGCGACGTCGAAGGCGACCTTCGGGCCGCCGTCCATCTTCAGGGTCTCGCTCTCGTCGTAGAAGCCGACGGGCTGCTGGCCGAGGACGGGGTTGAAGACGTTGGTGCCGGCGTCGATGAACTTCTTGCCGCTGCGGGCCGTGTACTGCTGGCCGACCTCGATGAACCTGTCCCAGGTGGGCCATAGCGCGGAGACCTGGTCGCGTGCGGTGGGCAGGCCGGCTGCGGCGAACAGGTCGGTGCGGTAGCACATGGCCAGGCCGCCGACGTCGGTGCCGAGGCCGATCTGGGCCTTGCCGTCGGTTGTCAGGGTCTGCTTCCACTTCCACGGCAGGTACTTCTGCTCGTACGTGCCGGCGCCCTTGTCGAGCAGGTTGACGAACTTGTCGGCCTGGCCACGGAACTGGACGACGAAGCCCTCGTCGACGGCGGCGATGTCCGGCGCGCCGGAGCCGGCGACGAGCTTCTTCTGGAGGTCCTCGTGCTGGGCGTTGTACTCGCCGGTGTTCAGGCTGATCTTGACGTTCGGGTTCGCGTCCTCGTACTTCGTCTTGAGCTCGTCGAGCCCGAAGTCGCCCCAGAAGTTGATTTTGAGGGTGACGGGGCCGCCCGCCCGGGAGGCGCCGCCACCCCCGCTGTTGCCGCTGCACGCCGCGACCATGACCAGGCTGACCGCGCCGACGGCGGCCGCCCTGGCCCAGTGCGTCAGGGACCGTCTCATGTCATCCTCCGCGCCAGATGGGATCGCTCCCGGACATCGAGAGCCGTTGACTGAACCGGATAAGTGACGCCACCGTACGGGTCGGTTCCGGCAGTGTCAACGGGCCGTGAACGCGGTCGCCTCGCGGTAACCTCCCCACGTCATGGGAGCGCGATCATGTGAGGTGAAGATGCGTCGTGGGACGGCGGAAGTTCGCGCCGGCAGGGCGGATGGCACCGTCGCCGCATCGCGACAGATCGACTTAACCGGGAAAGACGTAGGCCGAACCCGCGCCGCCTGCCGGTCGGGCCGGCCCGGCCGCCGGTCGGTGCAGTAGCGTGGACCGCCGCCGGTCGTCCCGGCCTCGCGGTGACACCCGCCCGGGCGGGAGAAGTGGAGGTGTACGCCGGTGAAGCGACCCACGATCGCCGACGTCGCCCGACGCGCCGGGGTGTCCAAGGGGGCGGTGTCCTACGCGCTGAACGGGCAGCCCGGGGTCTCCGAGGCCACCCGGCAACGGATCCTCGCCATCGCCGCCGAGATCGGCTTCAGCCCGAGCCGCGCCGCCCGCTCCCTCTCCGGCGCCACCGCCGACGCGGTCGGCCTCACCCTCTGCCGCCCGGCCCGTACGCTCGGCATCGAGCCGTTCTTCATGGAGCTGATCAGCGGCGTGGAGGCCGAACTCTCCGCCCGGTCGTACGCCCTCACCCTCCAGGTGGTGGCCGACCAGGAGGCGGAGGTCGCGGTCTACCGGCGGTGGTGGGGCGAGCGGCGGGTCGACGGCGTCCTCGTCTGCGACCTGCGCGCCGACGACCGCCGGGTGCCGGTGCTGGAGGAGCTGGGCCTGCCCGCGGTGGTGATCGGCGGCCCGGGTGGCACCGGCGGGCTGGCCAGCGTCTGGTCCGACGACGCGGCGGCGCTGGTCGAGACCGTGGAATACCTGTTCGCCCTCGGCCACCGCCGGATCGCCCGCGTCGGCGGCCTGCCCGCCCTGCTGCACACCGAGATCCGCACCGAGGCGTTCACCGGAGTGTGCCGGCGGCTCGGCCTGGCCGACGCGGTCACCGTGCCCGCCGACTACACCGGCGAGGAGGGGGCGCGCGCGACCCGGCGGCTGCTCAGCTCGGCCGGCCGCCCCACCGCCGTGATCTACGACAACGACGTGATGGCGATAGCGGGACTGTCGGTGGCCCAGGAGATGGGCCTCGCCGTGCCGGGCGAGGTGTCCATCGTGGCCTGGGACGACTCGCCGCTCTGCCAACTCGTGCACCCGCCGCTGACGGCGCTCGGCCGGGACATCCCGGCGTACGGCGCGCACGCCGCCCGGCAACTGCTCGCGGTGATCGGGGGCGCGCCGGCCGAGCGGGTGCAGGACGAGACGGCCCACCTGACGCCCCGGGGCAGCACCGCCCCGCCGCGCGCGAGCTGAGGCGGAGCGCGCCCACCTGGACGCCCGCCCGTCCACCTCCTGGCCGAGGCGACGGCGGGAGCCGTGGGCGCCGCCCCGCGCCGGCCGGCTTAACCGGTTCATCGCCTCTCCCGACCCGCGCGGCGGCGCCTGGGGCCACCCGCCCGTGCGCCTCCGCGCGACCCGGGCCGGCCGGCCTCCCTCCGATCGGTGTGAACGTCTGGTGTCGAGACGTTGATGGTGGTAACTTTCTCGCCACTTGCAAGACCTTGCAGAAACATTCGTCATCTCGTGACGCAACCCGTCACGTCACTGTCCGGTCCGGACAATCCCCCGCTGCCGACGGTTGTCACGCAAGGCACCCCGTCCCCCTCGGCCCCGCCGACACCACCCCCGAGGAGATCCGATGCACCCCCGCACCGGACGACGACGGCTGATCGCGGCGGCGCTGACCGCCGGGCTCGCCGTCGGACTGGCCCCGCTGAGTACGGCCTCCGCCGCGAACACCGTGACCGTCTACTACCGACCCGCCGCCACCTGGACCGGCCAGGTCAACATCCACTACGCGCCCGACGGCGGCGCGTGGACGGCCGTGCCCGGGGTGGCGATGGAGGCGGCGTGTGCCGGCTGGCGCAAACGCACCGTCGACGCCGGCACCGCCACCGGCCTCCAGGTGGTGTTCAACCACAACGGCACGACCTGGGACAACAACCGGGGCGCGAACTACCGCACCGGCACCGGGACGGTGACCGTCGCGGACGGCGTGGTCGGCACGGCCGACCCCTGCGCCGGCTCCCCCACGCCCACCCCGTCGGACCCGCCGACCGGCCGGACGGCCGACGTCTGGTACCACCTCGGGACGCGGGGCTGGGCCACCGCGAACATCCACCACCAGGTCGCCGGCGGCGCCTGGACCACCGTTCCCGGCGTACCGATGGAGGCTGGCTGCGCCGGGTGGGTCCGCCGGATCGTCGACCTCGGCACCGCCGGCACGCTGCGGGCGGCGTTCAACGACGGCACCGGCGCCTGGGACAACAACAACGGCGCGGACTACACCCTGGGCGCCGGGGTGAGCACCGTCAAGGCGGGGGTGGTGACCCCCGGCGCGACGTCGCCGTGCGCGCCCGGCACGCCGGACACCACGGCGCCGTCCGTACCCACCGGCCTGGGCGCGACCGCGAACGGGCTGCGGGTCGCGGTGACCTGGGCGGCGTCCACCGACGACCGGGCGGTGACCGGTTACCGGCTCACCCGCACCGGCGGGCCGCAGGGCACCACCACGGTGAGCACCGCCGCCACCGGCCACGTCGACGCCGCCCTGAGCCCGCACACCCGCTACGAGTACACCGTCCGGGCGTACGACGCGGCCGGCAACACCTCACCGGCCAGCGCCCCCGTGGCGGTCACCACCGGGGCCACCGCGCCCCCGCCGGCCGCCGGCACCCCGCTCGGCGGCGACCCCCGCGAGGACAGCATCTACTTCGTCATGACCGCGCGGTTCGCCGACGGCGACGCCACCAACAACCGGGGCGGCAGCCAGCACGTGAAGTCGGGCAACGCGGCCAACGACGACCCGATGTTCCGCGGCGACTTCAAGGGCCTCATCGACAAGCTGGACTACGTCAAGGGCCTCGGCTTCTCCGCCCTCTGGATCACCCCGGTCGTGCTGAACCGCTCCGACTACGACTTCCACGGCTACCACGGCTGGGACTTCCAGCGGGTCGACCCCCGGCTGGAGAGCCCCGGCGCGAGCTACCAGGACCTGATCAACGCCGCGCACGCCAAGGGCATCAAGGTCTTCCAGGACGTGGTCTACAACCACAGCTCCCGCTGGGGCGCCAAGGGGCTGTTCACCCCGACCGTCTACGGCACCCGCGACGAGCAGTGGAAGTGGATGTACAGCCGGCAGGAGGCGGGCCGCGCGTACGACCCCATGGTCGAGCACCCCGGCACCGACCCGGAGCTGACCCCGGCGCAGAACGCCCTCGCCAAGGGTCGGCCCTACAACGGGGACGTCTGGTCGGGCACGGCCCCGGCCGGCAACCAGTGCCCGCGCTGGGGCGCCCCGGCCGGCACCAGCCCCGAGGGCTTCCGCCTCTACGAGTGCCAGTGGCCCACCCCGACCAGCAAGCTGTTCCCGGCCGACCTCTACCACCAGTGCTGGATCGGCAACTGGGAGGGCGAGGACGCGCGCAGCTGCTGGCTGCACGAGGACCTGGCCGACTTCAACACCGAGAACGCCACCGTGCAGAAGTACCTGATCGACGCGTACAACAAGTTCATCGACATGGGCGTGGACGGCTTCCGCATCGACACGGCCGTGCACATCCCCCGGGTCACCTGGAACCGGCGGTTCCTGCCCGCGATCCAGCAGCACGCGCTCGCCACCCACGGCGAGTCCGGCCGCGACTTCTACGTCTTCGGCGAGGTCGCCGCGTTCGTCAACGACAAGTGGAACCGGGGCTCGGTGAACCACTCGGCGCAGTTCTTCACCTGGAAGGAGCGCAAGGAGTACAGCCCCGACGACGTGCGGGCGGCCATCGAGCAGTACGACCACGAGCAGCTGCTCGGCCCGAACGGCCAGCCCACCAGCGACAACGCGTTCCTGCGTGGCAACACGTACCACGCGCCGGACCACTCGAAGTTCTCCGGCATGAACGTCATCGACATGCGGATGCACATGAACTTCGGCGACGCGAACAACGCCTTCGGCAACGGCAGGGACTCAGACGACAGCTACAACGACGCGACCTACAACGTCGTGTACGTCGACAGCCACGACTACGGCCCGAACAAGTCGAACACCCGCTACACCGGCGGCACCGACGCCTGGGCCGAGAACATGAGCCTGATGTGGACGTTCCGGGGGATCCCGACGCTCTACTACGGCTCGGAGATCGAGTTCCAGAAGGGCGCGAAGATCGACTGTGGGCCGACGTGCCCGCTGGCCACCACCGGCCGCGCCTACTACGGCGACCACCTGGCGGGCACGGTCACCGCGACGGACTTCGGCCGGGTCGGCTCCGCCACCGGGCCGGTGGCCGGCACCCTCGACAAGCCGCTGGTCAAGCACGTGCAGCGGCTCAACCAGATCCGCCGGGCGGTGCCGGCCCTGCAGAAGGGGCAGTACTCCACCGAGGGGATCAGCGGCAACTCGATGGCGTACAAGCGGCGCTTCACGGCCGGCGGGGTGGACAGCTTCGCGCTGGTCACGGTCTCCGGCAGCGCGACGTTCACCGGCGTGCCCAACGGCCGCTACACCGACGCGGTGACCGGTGACGTCCGTACGGTCACCAACGGGACGCTGACGGCGACCGTCAGCGGCAAGGGCAACCTGCGCGTGTACGTGCTGGACCTGCCCGGCAACCCGGCGCCGGGCAAGGTCGGCGACACCGGCCCCTACCTGCGGTGACTCCGGTGTCGGGGACCTGGCCGGTCCCCCGGCACCGCCGGTGGCCCGCCCCGCGCCTGCGGGTCGGGCCACCGGCGGGTCTCCCGTCAGCGCGAGGCCGTCGGGAACTCCTCGAAGTACGCCTCGACCCGCTCCGCGGTGGCCGGGCGGGCCAACGCGAAGCCCTGCCCGTAGCGGCAGCCGGCCCGCCGCGCGCCGTCTACCAGGCCGGCCGACTCGAGCTCCTCGGCGACGATGTCGAGCCCCAGCCGGTCCCCCACGTTCACCACCACGTCGATGAGCGGGCGCTGCGGGTCCGCCGGATCCACCAGCTGCGGGCCGACCTTCAGCAGGTCGATCGGCAACCGGCGGAGCTGGGCCAGCGAGGTGTGCTCGGCCCGGAAGTCGTCCAGCGCGGTGCGCACGCCCAGCGAGCGCAGCCCGGCCAACCGGGCCACCACCGTCGGCAGTTCGGCACCCACCCGGGGCTCCGCCACCTCGACCACCAGCCGCTCCGGCGTCAGCCCGTACGCGTCCAGCACGGCGGCGGTGCGCGGCACGAAGTCGGGGGCGGTCAGCTCCCGTACGGTCACGTTCACCGCCATCCAGAGCTGCCGGCTCCCGGCCGACCAGGCGGCGAGCTGCCGGCACGCCCGGTCCAGCACCCAGCAGCCCAGCTCCCCCACGATGTCGAGGTCCTCGGCCACGGGCAGGAACTCGGCGGGCAGCACCGTGCCGAGCACCGGGCTGCGCCATCGCAGCAGCGCCTCCGCGCCGACCGGCTGCCCGTCGGCCAGGTCGAGCACCGGCTGGTAGACGAGGTCCAGCTCGCCCCGGGCCACCGCACCGGGCAACTCCCGTTCCAGGTCGAGCCGGCGGACGAGCTGCTCCTCCAGGTAGGCGTCGTACCACTCGACCCGGTCCCGGCCGAGCTGCACGGCCCGGCGCCGGGCCAGGTCCGCCTGGCGCAGCACGTCCTCCGGGCCGCCGTTGCCGATCTCGGCCAGCCCGACACCGGCCCGCAGCCGCAGCACCGCACCGGCCACCTCGTAGGGCTGGGTGAGCGCGCCGAGCAGCCGGGTGCCCAGCGCGTACGCCAGCACCGGGCCGGCCTCGGTGACCACGGTGAAGCTGGTGGCGGTGACGTCCGCGAGCAGGTCCCGGGGGCCGACGACGGCGCGGGCGCGGCGGAGGGCCTCGGCCAGCACGGCCTCGCCGACCTGGTGCCCGTCGGAGGCGGGTCCGGGGTTGTGCAGGTCGACGACGAGCAGCGCGCCGGGGGCCGGCGCGTCCCGGAGGGCGGCGAGGGCCCGCAGCAGCGCCGGGCGGTCCAGGGGCATGCCGGGCCGGCTCCGGTCGGTCGATCCGGACCGCTCCGGCGCGGCGTCGGCGCGGGCCGGCGGCGGCTCGTCCGAGCGCAGCAGGTCGCGCAGCACCAGCGGCGGGGCCAGGGCCAGGGCGAGCAGGATCGCCGTCAGGTCCGGCGGACCGCCGTCGCGCAGCTGCCAGCCGATGGCCGCAACGGCCGCGAAGGCCGGGACCACCGCCCGGGGCCACACCGTGGTCGGCACCTCGGGCCGGGCGGGCTCCGGGCGGGTCGCCCGCCGCGCCCCCGCCGCCGTCAACAGCACCCCGCTCACCAGCGGAGGTACGGACAGCAGCGCCGCCCGCTCCGGTGCCGCCCCGGCCGGGAGCGCGGCCAGCAGCACCAGCCCGGACAGGGTGAGCGCCGCCCCGGCCCGGCAGCGGGCCGCACCCGTGCGCCGGTGCGGCCCGGTCGACACGACCAGTACGGCGAGCGCGAGCCCGCCCAGGGCCACGGCAACGGCGAGCCGGACCGGCGGATCGAGAGGGTCGCGGGGCAGCAGCAGCCAGCCGGCCAGGACCAGCCCCAGGCCGGCGGCGCTCGCGTCGACGGCCCCGCGCAGGCGGGCCCGGGCGGACGGACCGCAGGAGCGCGGCAGGGCGGGCAGCCCCGCGACGAACAGCGCGGCGGCGGCGGCCAGCCCCGCCACGGCGACGCCAGACCGGTGGCCCGGCCCGGCGAGCGGCAGCACGGCGGCGGTGAGCCCCGCCGTCACCACCGCGGCGTCGAGCAGCACGGCGACGCGGCGGGACGCGGCCGGGCGCCGGCGGGCGGCGCGGGAGCGGGCCGGAACCTGCGCGGGGGCGGGCGCGGCGGCGGGGAGCGGTTGCGCGGCGGCGAGGCGGGAGAGCCGCGTACCCGCCAGTGCGCAGCTGGCGGCGGCGGCCAGCGCCACCACGGCCAGGGCGGGCATCCGACCGAGAGCGCCGGCGAGCAGGAGCAGCGTGACGGCGGCGAGGACGAGGACGTCCGGCCGGGAGGGACGAGGGACGGACGCGTGTTGCGGGTACGCGAGGGGCACGGCGGTCGCCTTCGTGAGGGGGCACGGGCGGTGCGACGGTGCAGGGCATCGGACCCGGGGTGAGTCCACTGCCCATCAGTCGGGAACGATCGGCCGCGAAGGCGGTGACGCCCACCAGCCAGTGATCTCCGTCACCGACGCCGACGGTCCGGCCGGCTCGGCCCGCCGCGTACCGGCGCCGACAGGGGTGGGATCATCGGAGGGTGACCAGCCCAGACACCGTCCACTTCCGGCACAACCAGGCGATCCTGGCCGCCGCGATCGTCGCCTTCTTCGGCGCCCTGCCGGTGGCCGGCGCCCGGTGGTACCTGCTGCCGGTGCTGCTCGTCCCGCTCGCCGTCGCGGTCTGGGCGTGGCGGGCCGGCACCGACGCGGACGCCCGCGAGCTGCGCCTGCGGGCCCTGGTCGGGCAGCGCCGGATCGGCTGGGAACGGATCGTCGAGCTGGCCGCCGACCCGCGCGGTCGGGCGGTCGCCCGGCTCGACGACGGTCAGCAGGTCACCCTGCCGGCCGTACGCGCCGCCGACCTGCCCCGGCTCGTCTCGGCCACCGGTCAGAGCCTGCCCGGCGCGGCCGGCTGAGCACCCCCGGGGCGCGGCTGCGCACCCCCGGGCCGCTCAGTAGCCGTCCACCACCGTGTTGATCAGCGGCTCACCGGCCGCGAACCGGCGGACCTGCTCGGCGACCAGCCGGTACGCGCGCGGCAGCAGGCCGCGTACCGAGCCGGCGACGTGCGGGGTGAGCAGCACGTTCGGCATCGTCCACAGCTCGTGGTCGGCCGGCAACGGCTCCGGATCGGTGACGTCCAGCGCGGCCGAGATCCGGCCGGTACGCAGCTCGGCGACCAGCGCCTCGGTCCGGGCCACCGGCCCACGGGCGGCGTTGACCAGCAGCGCGCCGTCCCGCATCGCGGCGAGGAAGCTCTCGTCGACCAGCCCCCGGGTCTGCCCGGTCAACGGCACCAGCAGCACCACCACGTCGGCCTCGGGAAGCAGCCCCGGCAGCTCCCCGACGCCGTGCACGCCCTGCTCCGGGCGGGCGGTGCGGGCCACCAGCGTGAAGCTCACCTCGAACGGCGCCAGCCGGTCGCGTACCGCCGTGCCGATGGAGCCCGCCCCGACGATCAGCACCCGCTTGCCGGCCAGCTGATCGGTGGGGGCCACCTCGCCGTACGCCCACTCGCGCCGGGCCTGCGCGCGGGCCAGGGCGGGGAAGGCGCGCAGCTGGGACAGGATCGCCGCGACCACCCACTCGGCGGTGGACGGATCGTGCACCCCCCTGGCGTCGCAGAGCGTCACCCCGGACGGGACCCGGCCGGCCCACGCGTCCGCCCCGGCGGAGAGGAGCTGCACCACCGCCAGGTCGGGCAGCTCGCGCAGCAGTGCGGTGACGTCCCCGCCGGACAGGAAGGGCGGCACCCAGAACCGGACACCGGACGTCTCCGAGGGAAGCCGGGAGACGTCCTCGGCCACCTCGACGGTGACCTCCGGCGGCAGCTCGCCGAGGAGCGCCTGACCGTCCTGGTGCGGGATCCATACCTTCACGCCCGCCGACGATAGGCTCCCGGTGCCTCCGTCCGTCGGGCGGGGCGGCTGCGGCACCCGGACGGGTGGGCCGCCGGCGCAGTGATCAGGGTGACGCGGCGGCGACCGAGGCGATTGCGGCCCGGACGGGGTATAAGGGAGGACCGGAGTGCCGGTCGGCCTCCATCCGCACGGACAGGTGGTCAATGACGGACGGCTCCCGCGACGACGCCCCCGAGCGGGCCGGGTCCATCTCTGCGCTACGCGACCCGGATCGGCTGCGCTCCCTCGCGGAGACCCGGCTGACGGCCGCCCCCGACGAGGCGTTCGACCGGTTCGCCCGGCTGGTCGGGGACCTGCTCGACGTGCCGGTCGCCCTGGTGTCCCTGGTCGACGCCGAGCGCCAGTTCTTTCCCGGCGAGGTGGGCCTGGTCCGGCCGTGGGCCGCGCGGCGGCAGACGCCCCTGAGCCACTCGTTCTGCCAGCACGTCGTCGACCTCGGGACCCCGATGGTGCTGCCCGACGCCCGGCTGCACCCCGCCCTGCGGGACAACCTCGCCGTGCCCGAGCTGGGCGTCGTCGCCTACGCCGGGATGCCGCTGACGGACCTGGAGGGTCGTGTCCTCGGCTCGCTCTGCGCGATCGACGACAAGCCCCGCGACTGGACCGCCGAGCAGTTGCGGACGCTCGCCGACCTGGCCGCCGCCTGCGCCTCCGAGCTGCGGTTGCGGATCGCCCTCGACGGCGCCGAGCAGGCGCGGCGGCGCGCCGAGGAGGCCAACGGCCGGCTGGAGCTGCTGGCCGGGCTGGCCGGGACCCTGGCCGGCACGCTCGACGTGGCCACCGCGCTGCGCCACCTGCGCGACACGATGGTGCCGCTGCTGGCCGACTGGTCCCTGGTTACCCTGGTCGGGCCCGACGGGGCGCCCCGCGACGTGACCGCCGCACACCGCGACCCGGCCCGGGCCCCGGACGTCGCCCGCTTCGCCGAGCTGATGCGCACCGGGCTGAGCGCCCACTCGATCACCCGGGCGGTGCTGCGCACCGGCCGGCCCGTACTGGGCGCCGCGGCGACCCTCGACGACGTACGCCGGGGCACGGTCGGGCCGGAGATGCCGGAACTCGCCGCCCGCCTCGGTTTCTCCTCGCACCTCAGCGTGCCGATCATCGACGCCGGGCGGGTGCTCGGCTGCGTCACCCTGATCAACGGCCCGCAGCGGCGCGACTTCGACGACAGCGACCTGCTCATCGCCGAGGACATCGGCCGCCGGGCCGGTCAGGCGATCGGCAACAGCCGGATGTACGGCGAACAGCGGCACGTCGCGCACGTGCTGCAACACAGCATGCTGCCGGAACTGCCGGTCACCCGGGACCTCGAACTGGCCGCCCGCTACCAGCCGGCGGCGGACCGGGTCGAGGTCGGCGGCGACTGGTACGACGCCTTCCGCCAGCCGGGCGGGGAACTGATCGCGGCGATCGGCGACGTGGCCGGGCACGACATCGAGGCCGCCGCGACCATGGGGCAGCTGCGCAACCTGGTCCGGGGCAACGCGTACGGCCGGCCCGACGCGGTCGACGAGCTGATGAGCCGCCTGGACGAGACGATCCGCGGGCTGCACCTGCGGACGGCGGCCACGGCGGCCCTGGTGCGGCTGCACGCCGCCGACGCCGGCGGTCAGCGGGTCACCTGGTGCAACGCGGGGCACCCCCCACCGCTCGCGGTCCGGGTCGGGGGCGCGGTGGAGGTGCTCGCGGGAGCGCCGGAGCCGCTGCTCGGGCTGAACCGGCCGGTACGGCGCACCACCCGGCACACCCACCTGGCCACCGGCGACACCCTGCTGCTCTACACCGACGGGCTCATCGAACGGCGGGACCGGCCCATCGACGAGGGGATGACGGAGCTGCTCGCCCGGCTGGCCGGCACCGACCGGCTGCCGCTGGGCGATCTCTGTGACCTGCTGCTGACCACCGCCCCCCGGCGGGAGGACGACGTCGCGCTGCTCGCCGTCCGGGCGATCTGACCGCACCACGGAACCGGTCCGATCCGACGGCCCCGGTCCGTCGCCGTGGCCGGCTACCCTGGGCCGGGTGAGCGCCCGTCCCCCGTACCCTCGCATCCGCCGTCTGCGGACGGCCCTGGCGGCTTCGTGCGCGGCGCTGCTGCTGGCGACCGCCGGTTGCAGCTTCGGCGAGCCGGAGCCCGACCCGGCCGGCGAGCCGCCCACCTTCCCGACGCCGTCGGCGACGGCGAGCCCTGGCGGGGCCGGCCAGGAGGTGGTCACCACGGTGCTGGCCAAGGGTCTGCGGGTGCCGTGGGCGATCGCCTTCCTGCCCGACGGCGCGGCGCTGGTCACCGAGCGGGACAGCGGCCGGATCCTGCGGGTCGGCCCCGAGTCGGGGCCCGACGGGCTGAAGGTCACCCCGGTGCAGACCATCTCCGACGTGGCGGCCTCGGGTGAGGGCGGGCTGATGGGCATCGCCGTCTCGCCCGACTACCAGCGGGACAAGGCGATCTTCGTCTACTACACGACCGAACGGGACAACCGGATCGTCCGGCTGGAGTTGGGCGGCACGCCGACCCCGATCCTCACCGGCATCCCCAAGGCCGGCATCCACAACGGCGGCGGCCTCGCCTTCGGCCCGGACGGCCTGCTCTACGCGAGCACCGGCGACGCCGGCGACCGGCCGCAGGCGCAGGACGCCAAGCGCCTCGGCGGCAAGATCCTGCGGATCACCAAAGACGGCAAGCCGGCACCCGGCAACCCGTTCCCGAACTCCCCGGTGTGGTCCCTGGGCCACCGCAACGTCCAGGGCGTCGCCTGGGACGCCGGCAAGCGGATGTACGCCGTGGAGTTCGGCCAGAACACCTGGGACGAGATCAACCAGATCACCAAGGGGCGCAACTACGGGTGGCCGACGGTCGAGGGGCGTGACGACGACAAGCGCTTCGTCAACCCGATCGCCCAGTGGCCGACGTCCGACGCGTCCTGCTCCGGGCTGACCGCCGCCGACCGGCTGCTCGTCACCGCGTGCCTGCGCGGCAAGCGCCTCTGGCTGGTCGAGCTGACCGACACCGGCACCGTGCTCGGCCAGCCACGCGAGCTGCTGACCGACCGGTTCGGGCGGCTGCGGGCCGTGGCCGCCGCGCCGGACGGCTCGATCTGGGTCAGCACCTCCAACCACGACGGGCGGGGCCAGCCGGCGCCCGAGGACGACCGGCTGCTGCGGTTGGTCTTCGCCGGTGGCGGGGCCGGCCGGAGCTGACGCACCGGCTGGTCCGGGTTTCCCAAGATCCTTCAGTGGGCAGGTCAGAATCTCACCATGGACGGCCAGGAGAACGAAGAGCACGCGAACCGGGACGAGGCCGTCCCGGCGGCCGATCGCGCCCCGCGCCCGGCGCCCCGGCGCGACGGCGCCGAACGGACCGGCCGGCGAGCGCTGCGCGGGACCGGGGTGATCCTGGCGGTCCTCGCCGTCGCCCTGGTCGGCGTGGTGATCGGCGTGCTCGCCGGCGGCCGGGTGAGCACCGACATCGGCCCGTTCCAGGCCGACCTCTCGGTCGCGCCGGCCTTCGGCGGCGGCACCACGGTCGACATCCCGCCGCTGGGTGCGCTGCTGCTCGACAGCCACGACGGGCCGACCCACCTGACCGTGGAGCTGGGCGCGCTGGACCAGAGCCGCACCGAGGCGCTGCTCGACGATCCGGCGAGCATCAACCGGGCGAGCCAGTCGGCCGTCGACGACGTCCGCGAGGGTGTGCTGCGGCTCGGGCTGCGGACGCTCGCCTCGGCGGTGCTGGTCACCCTGCTGCTGGCCCTGCTGGTCTTCCGCGACACCCGCCGGGCGGCCTGGGCGGGCGCTCTGGCGCTGGTGGTCACCGCCGGCAGCCTCGGCACCGCCGCCGCCACCATCCGGCCGGAGGCCATCGAGGAGCCGCGCTACGAGGGGCTGCTGGTCAACGCCCCCGCGATCGTCGGTGACGCCCGGCGGATCGCGAACGACTACACCCGCTACGCCGAGCAGCTCCAGCGCATCGTCGGCAACGTCAGCCAGCTCTACACCACGGTGTCGTCGCTGCCGGTCTACGAGCCCGCCCCCGGCACGACGCGCGTACTGCACGTCTCGGACATGCACCTCAACCCGACCGGCTGGCAGCTCATCCGCACCGTCGTCGAGCAGTTCGGCATCGACGTGGTGATCGACACCGGGGACATCACCGACTGGGGCTCCGAGCCGGAGGCCTCCTACGTCGGCTCGATCGGCCTGCTCAAGAAGCCGTACGTCTACATCCGGGGCAACCACGACTCGGGCCGGACCGCGGCGGCCGTGGCCCGCCAGCCGAACGCGATCGTGCTGAGCAACACGACCACGACGGTCGCGGGGCTGACCATCGCCGGCATCGGCGACCCGCGCTTCACCCCCGACAAGAACACGTCGCCGGCCGGCAGCGGGCTCACCCAGCAGACCGCGGACCAGCTCATCGGCGTCGGCGACCAGCTCGCGGCCACGGTACGCAGCTCGCCGCGCCCCGTGAACATCGCGCTGGTGCACGACCCGGCCTCCGCCGGCCCGCTCTCGGGCACCTGTCCGCTGGTCCTCGCCGGGCACACCCACGACCGGCAGGTCTCGAAGCTGCCGGAGGTGCCCGGGAAGGGCCCCACCCAGCTGATGGTGCAGGGCTCCACGGGCGGGGCCGGGCTGCGCGGCCTGGAGGGCGAGAAGCCCACCCCGCTGACGATGACCGTGCTCTACTTCGACAAGGACAAGCTGCTCCAGGCGTACGACGACATCACCGTCGGCGGCACGGGGCAGGCGCAGGTCAACCTGGAGCGGCACGTCGTGGAGGACCCGCAGGCCGGCGTGCCCGCCCCGGTCACCCCCACCCCGACCCGCTGACCCCCGACCCGCTGACGCTGAGCGCTGGGTGCTGAGCGCTGGGTGCTGAGCGCTGGGTGCTGGGTGCTGGGTGCTGGGTGCCGAGCGTGCCGCGCCGGTAGCCAGCCTGCCGGTGTCCGGGTGGCCGACCGTCCGCTGCAGGTCGCCCTGACCGGTTGCCGCGGCCGCGACTCCGCTGGCGTTCGTAACGCTGCGTGGCCACCTGCGTCCGCAGCCACCCAACCCCTCGGACGCTTTGCTCTGCAGCCGCAGACGCACCAGTAACTCCAGGTAGCGATCCGCATCCAGCCGCCGGTCGGGCGAATTGGCATTCCCCCTGCTCAGGAGAGTGGTGCGTCGGCGGCTGCAGAGCAAAGCGCGCGAACGGGGACCGCCGCGCCCCGCGCCGCCCGCCACGCTCCGTAACGTCAACCATCCGTCACTCTGAGCGACAACGGGGGTGCGCTGATCGCCGCCGGTCCGCGCCGCGTCGCAAGCCCCGCAACGACTCGACACCACATGCCGAAGTGCCTCGACACCACGTGCCCGCAGCGTCTCGACGCCTGCCCGGTGGCCCCGTGTGCCGGGCACAGCCGGAAGGCACGGCGCCCTCCGTAGCAGGACCGCCCCACCCGGCCGCCTTGTCAGGTCAGCGCAGGGACAGGGCCGCCAGGGCGGCGTTGACGATGCTGCCGGGGAGCAGGTCGTGCAGGTCGTACAGCTCGTGGACGCTGCCGGACTGGCCGAACTCGTCCACGCCCAGCGGCACCGCCGGGGCGGCGAGCGCCGAGCCCAGCCACGCCATGGCGTGCGAGGCGGCGTCGTGCACCGTCACCACCGGCACCCGGTCGGCGAACGCCGAACGCAGCGCGCCCGGCACGCTCGGCACCGTGGCCGTGCGTACGCCCTGGCGGAGGGTGCGCTGCCAGGCCCGGTAGAGCCGGTCCAGCGAGGTGACGTCGACGACGTGCGCGGCGATGCCCTCCTCGGCCAGTTCCGCCGCCGCCGCGAGCACCTCGGGCAGCACCGCGCCGGAGGCGGCCAACTGCACCACCGGGGCGTCGGCCAGGTGCGGGTACGCCTCGTGGGCGTCGACCAGGCGGTACGCCCCGGCGACCGCCTGCCGACGCAGCACCGCGTCGCCGAGTCGGGCCCGCGCCGCCTCGAAGGGCGCCTGGTCGATCGGGCGGGTGCTGAGCCGGAAGTAGTACGCGCCGTCCTCGGCGGGAGCGGCCGTGGCCGACGGGGCCGCCCCGCCGGCGATCTGGCCCAGCGCGTCGCAGAGCAGCCAGTCCAAGGTGGCCGCGTACGCGGGTTCGAGGAACGTCACCCCGGGCAGCTCCAGCCCCACCGAGGCGGTGATGGTCGACTGGTGGGCGCCGCCCTCCGGGGCGAGCGTGATGCCCGACGGGGTGCCGGCGACCACGAACCGGGAGCCGGAGTACGTGCCGTAGAGGAACGCGTCCAGCCCGCGCAGCACGAACGGGTCGTAGACCGTGCCGACCGGCAGCAGCGGTTGCGCCGACAGGTCCCACGACAGGCCGAGCTGCCCCAGCAGCAGGAACAGGTTCATCTCGGAGATGCCCAGCTCGATGTGCTGCCCGGCGGGGCTCTCCGTCCAGCGCAGCATCCGGTCCTCGGTCCAGGAGCGCTGCTCCGTCGGGGCGAAGACGCCGGTCTTGTTGATGAACCCGGCCAGGTTGGTGGAGGTCGCCACGTCCGGCGCGGTGGTCACCAGGTAGCGGCCCACCTCGGGGTTGCGGGCCAGCTCGACCAGCACCCGCCCGAAGACCTCCTGCGTCGAGATCGGCTTGTTCGCGCGTACCCGTGTCGTGTCGGGGACCGTGACGCCCAGCGCCCGCTCGCGGGGCGCGCGGGACAGCGCCTCCCGGCGCTCGTTGGCCCGGATGCCGGCCGGAGACGCCGGGTCCAGCCGGTCCCACTCGGTCTCGCGCGTCAGCCCCCGCGCGGCCCGCAGCGCGTCGACCTGCTCGTTGCTCAGCAGCGCCGAGTGGTTGCGCGGATTGCCGGCGATCGGCAGCCCCCACCCCTTCACGGTGTACGCGAAGATCACGCTGGGTCGGTCCGTGACCGCGTCGCACTGGGCGTACGCGTCGAGCATCGCCGCCATGTCGTGCCCGCCCAGGTCGGTCACGAGCGGCCCCAGCTCGTCGTCGCCGACGTCGGCGATGAACGCCTCGATCCCGTCGGGCGCACCGTCGAGGAACTGCTTGCGCAGCGCCGCGCCGGTCAGCCCGAACAGCGACTGGTACTGCTCGTTGGGCATCGCGTCGATCCAGTCGCGCAGTGCCCCGCCGCCCGGCCGGGCGTACGCCTCGGCGAGCCGGCGGCCGTACTTGACCTCGACCACGTGCCAGCCGGCGGCCTCGAACTGACCCCGCCACTGGTTGATCCGCACCCCGGGCACCACCCGGTCCAGCGACTGGCGGTTGAAGTCGACCAGCCACGTCACGTTGCCCAGTCCGGTGGTGGCCGGGTCGGCGACGGCCTCCCAGATGTTCCCCTCGTCCAGCTCGGCGTCACCGATCAACGCGACGAACCGGGAGTGCGGGCGGGCGCCGAAGTGCGCGTCGACGTAGCGGCGGGTCGCGGCGGCGAAGAGCGGCGCCGCCGCGCCGAGCCCGACGGAGCCGGTGGAGAAGTCCACCTCGTCGGGGTCCTTGGTGCGCGACGGGTACGACTGGAGGCCACCCCTGGCGCGCAGCTTCGTCAGGTAGGAGCGGTCGAGGTTGCCCAGCAGGTACTGGATGGCGTGGAAGACCGGCGAGGCGTGCGGCTTGACCGCCACCCGGTCCTCGGCGTCGAGGTGCGCGAACCACAGCGCCGTCATGGCGGTGACCAGCGAGGCGCTGGACGCCTGGTGCCCGCCCACCTTCACCCCGTCGCCGGTGTCCCGGTCGTGGTTGGCCGCGTCCACGATCCGGGTCGCGAGCCAGAGCACCCGCTGCTGGATCTCTTCGAGGACGTCGAGGTCGGTACGGTTCACGGTCGACTCCAAGGGTCCGGCGGTCACCGTTGACGGCCGGTCGGGGGCGGGTGGGTCGCGAGGGGTGGGCGTCTGCGGGTGCGCAGCCGCCGCGTGCGACGGGCGCACGCGGCGGCTCGATGCGGTGGAAGGGACCTCCCGTGCGGAGGGCGTCGGAAGATCCCCTTCCCTGCCGGTTCAGGCGCCGAGGCGCTCCAGGATCAGCTCCCGGACCGTCTTGGCGTCGGCCTGGCCACGAGTGGTCTTCATGACCGCCCCGACCAGGGCGCCGGCCGCGGCGACCTTGCCGCTGCGGATCTTGTCGGCGATGTCGGGGTTGGCGGCGATCGCCTCGTCGACGGCGGCGGTGAGCGCGCCCGTGTCGGAGACGACCTCCAGGCCCCGGTTGGTCATGATCTCGGTCGGCGAGCCCTCGCCGGCCACCACACCCTCGAGGACGGTACGGGCCAGCTTGTCGTTGAGCTTGCCGGCGTCGACCAGGCCCTGGAGTTCGGCGACCTGCGACGGGGTGGCCCCGATGTCGGCCAGCTCCACGCCGGTCTCGTTGGCGCGCCGGGACAGCTCGCCCAGCCACCACTTGCGGGCCGCCGCCGGGGAGGCGCCGGCGGCCACGGTCTGCTCGATCAGCTCGACCGCGCCGGCGTTGAGCACCGACTGCATGTCCAGGTCCGACAGGCCCCACTGCTCCTGGAGCCGGCGCCGGTGCAGCCGGGGCAGCTCCGGCAGCGCGGCCTTCAGCTCGGCGACCCAGGCGGCGTCCGGCGCAAGCGGCACCAGGTCGGGCTCCGGGAAGTACCGGTAGTCGGTCGCGGTCTCCTTGGACCGGCCCGGCGTGGTGTCGCCGGTGTCCTCGTGGAAGTGCCGGGTCTCCTGGGTGATCCGGCCGCCCGCGTCGAGTACGGACGCCTGCCGGATGATCTCCGACCGGACGGCCCGCTCGACCGAGCGCAGCGAGTTGACGTTCTTGGTCTCGGTGCGGGTGCCCCACTCCTCGCCGGGCAGGTTGAGGGAGGTGTTGACGTCGCAGCGCAGCGAGCCCTCCTCCATCCGCACGTCGGAGACGCCCAGCGAGCGGAGCACGTCGCGCAGCTCGGTGACGTACGCGCGGGCCACCTCGGGGGCGAGCGTGCCGGTGCCGGGGACCGGCTTGGTGACGATCTCCACCAGCGGGATGCCGGCCCGGTTGTAGTCGACCAGCGACTCGGTGGCGCCGTGGATGCGCCCGGTGGCGCCGCCGACATGCAGCGTCTTGCCGGTGTCCTCCTCCAGGTGCACCCGCTCGATGCCGATGCGCACCAGCTCGCCGTTGACCTCGACGTCCAGGTAGCCCTCGAAGCACAGCGGCTCGTCGTACTGGCTGATCTGGAAGTCCTTCGGCATGTCCGGGTAGAAGTAGTTCTTCCGCGCGAACCGGCACCACTCGGCGATCGAGCAGTTGAGCGCCAGGCCGATCCGGATGGTCGCCTCGATGGCGGCCTTGTTGGCCACCGGCAGCGAGCCGGGCAGGCCCAGGCAGACCGGGCAGACCCGGGTGTTCGGCTCGCCACCGAAGTCCGTCGGGCAGCCGCAGAACATCTTGGTGTTCGTGCCCAGCTCGACGTGGGTCTCCAGGCCGATCACCGGTTCGTAGCGCGCCACGACCTCGTCGTACGCGGGCAGTGTCGTCGTCATCTGAGCTCCTGCCTCACAGTGCCGGTGGGGTGAACGTGCCGACGGCGCTCTCCAGCGCGGCGGCGACCCGGTACATGCGGTCGTCGGCCATCGTCGGGGCCATGATCTGGAAGCCGACCGGCAGCCCGTCGGAGAGCCCGCACGGCACCGAGATGCCCGGCCCGCCGTACAGGTTCGTCGGAATGGTGAACAGGTCGGCCAGGTACATCTGGTAGGGGTCGGCGGTGCGCTCGCCGAGCGGGAACGCCACGAACGGGGTGGTCGGCGAGATCAGCGCGTCGACCTGCTCGAACGCGGCGGTGAAGTCCCGCGTGATCAGCGTACGGACCTTCTGCGCCTGCCCGTAGTAGGCGTCGTAGTAGCCCGACGAGAGCGCGTACGTGCCGATCATGATGCGGCGCTTGACCTCGGCGCCGAAGCCGGCCTCCCGGGTCAGGGACATGACCTCCTCCAGCGACCGGTTGCCGTCGTCACCGACCCGCAGGCCGAACCGGACGCCGTCGAACCGGGCCAGGTTGGAGGAGGCCTCGCTCGGGGCGATCAGGTAGTACGCCGGCAGCGCGTACCGGAAGTGGGGGCAGGACACCTCCACGATCTCGGCGCCCAGCTTGGTCAGCGCGTCGACCGACTCGCGGAACGCCGCCATCACGCCCGGCTCGGCGCCCTCGCCGACGAACTCGCTGACGATGCCGAGCTTCACGCCGGTCAGGTCGCCGGTCGCGCCGAGCCTGGCGGCGGCCACCACGTCCGGCACGGGCTGCGGGATCGAGGTGGAGTCGCGTGGGTCGTGCCCGCCGATCACCTCGTGCAGCAGCGCCGCGTCCAGCACGTTGCGGGCGCACGGGCCGGGGGTGTCCAGCGACGACGAGAACGCCACCAGGCCGTAGCGGGAGGTGCCGCCGTAGGTGGGCTTCGCGCCGACCGTGCCGGTGACGGCACCCGGCTGCCGGATCGAGCCGCCGGTGTCGGAGCCGATCGCCAGCGGCGCCTCGTACGCGGCCAGCGCCGCGGAGCTGCCGCCGCCCGAGCCGCCCGGGATGCGGCTGAGGTCCCACGGGTTGTGCGTCGGCCCGTACGCCGAGTATTCCGTGGAGGAGCCCATCGCGAACTCGTCCATGTTGGTCTTGCCGAGCATCACCGTGCCGGCGGCGCGCAGGCGCTGCACGATCGTCGAGTCGTACGGCGGGCGCCAGCCCTCCAGGATCTTCGACCCGACGGTGGTCGGCACGCCCTTGGTGGTCAGCACGTCCTTCACGGCGACCGGCACGCCGGCCAGCGGCCCCAGCTCCTCGCCGGCGGCGCGGCGGGCGTCGACGTCGGCGGCGGCGGCGAGCGCGCCCTCGGTGTCGACGTGCAGGAACGCGTTCACCCGGTCGTCAACGGCGCCGATGCGGTCCAGGTGCGCCCGGGTGACCTCGACGGCGGAGGTCTCGCCGGAGGCGACGAGCCCCGCGATCTCCGTCGCGGTCAGTCTGGTCAGATCGGTCATGACGCCACATCCTCGTCCAGGATCCGCGGTACGCGGAACCGCTGCTGCTCGGCGTCGGGCGCGCCCGACAGCGCCTCCTGCGGGGTCAGCCCGGGCACCACGACGTCCTCGCGCAGGACGTTGGTCAGCGGCACCGAGTGCGACGTCGGCGGGATGTCCGCCGCGGCGACCTCGCCGACCTGCGCGACCGCCTGGAGGATCACGTCGAGCTGGCCGGCGAAGGTGTCCAGCTCCTCCTCCGTTACGGCGAGCCGCGACAGTCGCGCCAGGTGCGCGACCTCCTCGCGGGAGATGGCGGCCATCGGTGCCCCCTTCGTGACGGTGCTTGCGGGTCGGACCGGGTGTCGGCCGCGCGACCGAGGTGCGTGACGCGCGGTGACCGGAGCGAGTCTATTGTTCCGCCCCGGCGGCGCGTCCCCGACTCCCCCTCCGGCGCGGCGGAGGGGGCCGTCGTCCGCCGCCGTGGTGCGCGGGCGGTCGCCCGGGTGCCTCGACCGCCGCGCCGCGCCGCCGGTGTCGCGGGTGCGCCGGGTGGGCGGCTCAGCGGGCGTGTCGGCGGGGAATCTCGGTGTCGGGGCTGGGCGTCGGGCGGACGGGACGGTAGCGGGCCAGCCAGCCGACGAGTTCCTCGGCCGGCATCGGCCGGGCGTAGAACCAGCCCTGCGCCGCGTCGCAGCCCGCTGCGTGGAGCATGCGCCAGGTGCGCTCGTCCTCGACGCCCTCGGCGACCACCCGCAGCCCGAGCGCCTTCGCCAGCTCGATGGTCGACTTGACGATCGCCGCGTCGTCGGCGTCGTCGGCCATCCCCAGCACGAAGGAGCGGTCCACCTTCACCTCGGACAGCGGCAGCCGCCGCAGGTGCTGGAGGGAGGAGTAGCCGGTGCCGAAGTCGTCCAGGGCGATGCCCACGCCGATGCGGTGCAGCCGGGTGATGGTGGCCAGCACGCGACGCGGGTCGGCCATCAGGGCGCCCTCGGTGATCTCCAGTTGCAGCCGCTGCGGCGGCACCCCGTAGCGGGCGAGCCGGTCGGCGATCTGGTCGGCGATCTCGCCGGTGTGCAGGTCGCGCACGCTGACGTTGAGCGCCGCCGGCAGGTGTGTCCCGGCGGCCGACCACTTGGCGAGCTGTTCCACCACGTCGTCCACCACCCGGCGGGTGAGCAGCCGCATCACCGCGCTCTGCTCGGCGACGCGGATCAGCTCCTCCGGGTCCACCATGCCCCGACGGGGGTGCCGCCAGCGCAGCAGCGCCTCCACGCCGACCACCTCGCCGGTCGCGATGGCGACCTGCGGCTGGTAGTACATGGTGATCTCGCCCGCGTCGGCGGCCGCAGCGGCGTCGGGGTCCCGCCGGCCGGTCGCGTCGTGGCGGGGACCCCGCCGGCCCGTCGGGGCGCGGCCGTCGCCGGGCTCCCCCGCGCCGTCGTCGACGGGCGGGCCCTGCCGGCGTACGACCGCGGCGCCCTGCCCGCCGGGGTGCCCGGCGCCGTTGCGGCGGCCCGGGCCGTCGCCTTGGTCGGGGCCGTCCGTCGCGGCGGTCGCCGCCCGGCGGCGGATCGGGTCGGCGGCGGTGACGATCCGGTTGATCAGCTCGTCTCCGGGCGGCGGCCCGGGCCGCTGCCGACGGCGACGCAGCCGCCAGCGACCGGCTCCGGGGGTGAGGTCCGCGACGTCGGCGGAAAGCGTGGCCCCGTCGCCGCCCCGGGTGAGGCCGGCCCGCCCGTCACCCGGCAGGCGGCCGGCCGACGTCGGCCCGGCCGCGACGGCCACCGCCTGGTCGCCCGGGGCGCCGTCGGCCGGTCCGGCCGCGGCCTGTCCGGTGGGCGGGGCGGTCGCCGGACGGCCCGCCTCCAGCACCCGGCGCAGGTCGGCGAGCAGGCCGAGCCGCTCGGCGGAGTTGTGGTCGGACTCGGCCGCGTAGACCGCCACGGTGTCGTTGCGGTGCTTGGCGTCGTACATCGCCACGTCGGCGTGGCGCATCAGGGTCGCGAAGTCCTCGCCGTGCTCGGGGAAGAGCGCGATGCCGATCGAGCCGCCCACATCGAGCGGCAACCCGTCCAGCGACACCGGTTCGGCCAGCGCCCGGACCACCCGGCCGGCCAGCTCACGGGCCTCGTCGGCGTCGGTCAGGCCGGTCATCACGATGGCGAACTCGTCCCCGCCCAGCCGGGCGACCATGCCCTCACCGACCACACCGGTCAGCCGGGCGCTCACCTCGACCAGCAGCCGGTCGCCCACCGCGTGCCCGAGCGCGTCGTTGACGTTCTTGAACCGGTCGAGGTCGATCAGGAGCAGCGCCAGCCGCGCGCCGGGCTCGCCCCGGGCCGCGCGTTCGGCGTGCACGTGCACCTGCTCGCCGACCTCGGCCAGCAGCGCCTTGCGGTTGGGCAGGCCGGTGAGCGGGTCCAGGGAGGCGAGCTGCTGCTGCTCGACGCTGAGCCGGGCCATCCGGTAGACGGCGAACAGCGGCACCAGCACCAGCGGGATCAGCGCGGCGCTGGCCCGTGCCGCCGCGACCAGCACCGGGGCGAGCAGCAGCAACGAGCCGGTGGAGAGCAGCTCGAAGCCCAGCCCCTGCCGCAGGCTGGGCCACCAGCGGTCGCCGAAACGCAGCCGGACGGCCGCGCTGACCAGCGCGTAGTTGACGGCGAACCAGGCCACCGTCGCACCGCCCACCGCCAGCACGTCCGTGCCGCGCAGCCGGCCGCCGTCGAAGATGCTGCCGGGCCCCAGCCACGTGACCGCGTACGCGGCGCCCAGGGCGGCCGCGTACTGGGCGGCGTTGAACGCCGTGCGCCACGGGGCGTGGCCCATCCGCCAGCCGGAGACGACGACGGCCACCGCCTGCACCAGCAGCGCCGGGCCGAAGCCCCAGCCGAGCAGGATGGCAAAGGTGAAGCAGGTGGACGGGAAGACCGCGGAGGTCTGCCGGCGCCCGGGCGGCACGAACGGGCGCGCGTCGCAGCCGACGGCCAGGGCCGCCATCACCCAGAACGCCACCGGCAGCCGCGGCAGCTCGGCCGGAAGGTCGAGCAGCGGGCGTACGCAGAGCACCGCGGCCAACGCGACGACCGACCAGACGAAGGCGAAGAACGGGCGCGCCCGACCAGGCGGAACGGAGTTGCGCGAGTCCGCGGCCTCCATCACACCTCCCGAGGGCTCGGTCCACGGGGCGTGACCCGGTCGCACGCCGTGCCACCAATGAAACGCCCTCCGTGTCGCAATGCCCGGCACGACAGTCGCGAATCGGTCGTAGTCGTAATTAAGTTGGTATCTCGACCTGCCCGGCCGGGTCAACGCGCGACGTGCCGCGCCCGCCGTCACTCCTCGACGCGGGCGACCTCCCGGGCAGCCTCCGGGCCGGCGTCGAGCAGCACCCGGAAACCATCCTCGTCCAGGACCGGCACCTTGAGGCTGGCCGCCTTGTCGGCCTTCGAGCCGGGGTTCTCCCCCACCACCACGAAGGACGTCTTCTTGGAGACCGACCCGCTGACCTTGCCGCCCCGGCTCTGGATCGCCTCGGACGCCTGGTCACGGCTGAACCCGGGCAGGGTGCCGGTCACCACGACGGTGAGCCCCTCCAGGGGGCGCGGCCCCTCGTCGACCGCCTCCTCGGCCATCCGTACGCCGGCCTCGCGCCACTTGCGGACCACCTCGCGGTGCCAGTCGACGGCGAACCACTCCCGGATGCTCGCCGCGATCGTCGGCCCCACGCCGTCGACCGAGGAGAGTTCCTCCTCGCTCGCCCGGTCGATCGCCTCGATGGAGCGGAAGTGCCGGGCGAGCGCCTGCGCGGCCGTGGGGCCGACGTGCCGGATGGACAGGCCCACCAGCACCCGCCACAGGTCGCGCTCGCGGGCCACGGCCAGGTTGTCGAGCAGCTTGGCGGCGTTGCTGCCGAGCGTGCCGTCCTTGTTGACGAAGAAGGGCGACCGGGCGAGCTGCTTCTCGTCCAGCGAGAACAGGTCGCCCTCGTCGGTGATGACCTGCGCGTCGAGCAGCGCCGCCGCGCCCTTGTAGCCGAGCGCCTCGATGTCGAACACCTTGCGGCCGGCCAGGTGGAAGACCCGCTCGCGCAGCTGACCGGGGCAGGTGCGGGAGTTGGGGCAGCGGATGTCGACGTCGCCCTCCTTCGCCGGCGCGAGCGGCGTGCCGCAGGCCGGGCAGGTGGTGGGCATGACGAACGGCCGGGCGTCGGCGGGACGCAGGTCGACCACCGGGCCGAGCACCTCGGGGATCACGTCGCCGGCCTTGCGCAGCACCACGGTGTCGCCGATCAGGACGCCCTTGCGTTCGACCTCCCGGGCGTTGTGCAGGGTGGCGTACGCGACGGTGGAGCCGGCCACCTTGACCGGCTGGAGAACGGCGCGCGGCGTGACCCGGCCGGTGCGGCCGACCTCGACGTCGATGTCGAGCAGCTTCGTGTTCACCTCCTCCGGCGGGTACTTGAAGGCGATGGCCCAGCGCGGCGCCCGGCTGGTCGAGCCGAGCCGGCCCTGGATGGGGACCGGGTCGACCTTGACGACCACGCCGTCGATCTCGTGCTCGACGTCGTGGCGGTGCTCGGCGTAGTAGGCGATGTATCCGGCGACGCCGGCCAGGTCGGGCACCACCCGCCAGCGGTCACTGGTCGGCAGCCCCCACGCCTTCAGGGCCGCGTAGGACTCGGACTGCGCCACCGGCTGGAAGCCGCGACGGGCGCCGATGCCGTGCACCACCAGGCGCAGCGGCCGGGAGGCGGTGACCCGCGGGTCCTTCTGGCGCAGGCTGCCGGCGGCGGCGTTGCGCGGGTTGGCGAACGGCGGCTTGCCCTGCTCGACCAGCCCGGCGTTGAGGTCGGCGAAGGCGGCCACCGGGAAGTAGATCTCGCCCCGGACCTCGACGAACTCGGGCACGTCGCCGAACTCGGCCGACGTGGCGAGCTGGCCCGGCACGTCGCGGATGCTGCGCACGTTGGCCGTGACGTCCTCGCCGGTGCGCCCGTCGCCCCGGGTCGCCGCCCGCACCAGCCGGCCGCGCTCGTAGGTCAGGTTGATGGCGAGCCCGTCGACCTTCAGCTCGCAGAGGTAGGGCACCGGGCCGCCCGCGTCACGCTCGACCCGCTCGGCCCAGGCCGCCAACTCCTCGTCGGCGAAGGCGTTGTCGAGGGAGAGCATCCGCTCGGCGTGGGCCACGGGGGTGAAGTCGGTGGAGAAGGTGCCGCCGACCCGCTGCGTCGGCGACTCGGGGGTGCGCAGCGCCGGGTACTGCTCCTCCAGCGCCTCCAGCTCGCGCAACTGCCGGTCGAACTCGGCGTCGGGGATGGTCGGCGCGTCCAGCACGTAGTAGCGGTACTGGTGTTCCGTCAGCTCCTGACTGAGCGTGGCGTGCCGTTCCCGGGCATCGGGGGTCGGCTCGGCGCCGGCGGCCGCCTCCTGTGCCGGAGTGACCTGCTGGGCGATGGCTTCCTCGGACACCGTGCGACCTCCCGTGATTCCGCTACCTCGGCACCGTATCGGTCCGGTGGGACAATCCGCCGGCCACCCGTCGCGCCCAGGCGGCGTCGGGGCCCCGGCCGTGCGAGGATCGCCGGACGGCGGTGCCGCGCGGGCGGGTCCGCGCCGCCGTCGACGCCGCGGCCCGCGCGCCGCACCCACTGACCAGGCGGGGGTACGGATGCCGGAATGGCTGCTCTGGGCGGCGGGGATCGTGCTGGCCGTGGCCGCCGGCTGGGCGTGGAACGACCGGCGGCGGGGCGACCGCGACGACGCCGGGCGACCGCCGAGGCGTCCGGGTGCCCGCCCCGGCCGCAGGACGCCGCCGGGCGGCCCCGGCCGGTCGAGCGCGCCGCCCCGGCCGCGCACCGCCGAGCGGGCCCCCGAAGGGGCGCCGCGCCCGGGCGAGATCTGGTGGGCCGACGTCCCGTACGCCGACGGCACCGGCTCGAAGGTGCGGCCCTGCCTGGTGCTGCGCGCCGACGGCGGGGGCGCCGACGTCCTGAAGATCACCAGTCAGGACAAGAGCTCCCGGGACGACCACGTGCCCATCCCCACCCGCCGGTGGGACCCCGACGCCGACCACGACAGCTTCGTCGACCTGGCCGAGCCGGTGCACGTCGCGCTGGCCGACTTCGCCCGCCGCGCCGGCGAGTGCGACCCCGCCCTGTGGCGTCGCATCCGCCGCCTACCTCACCTGCCGGGCGCCTGACCCTCAGCCCGGCCCGCCGCCTACCCCACCTGCCGGGCGCCTGAACTGACCCTCAGCCCGGCCCGCCGGGTGCCCGACCCGACCCGCCCGTCGGGCACCCCAGTGGCGGCGGCGCGGGCTCAGTCCCAGGCCCGGGCGAGGGCGGTGAGCTGGTCGGCGTACTCGATGCGGGCGGCCCAGGGCGCGGGCCAGGCCGCCATGCCCCGGGCCGTGCCGACGAAGGCGCCGGCCAGCGCGGCGATCGAGTCGGAGTCGCCAGCGGTGGTGGCGCCCCGGGCCAGCGCGGCCACCGGGTGGTCGGCGTGCCGGATCGCGCAGAACAGGGCCGTGGCCAGCGCCTCCTCGGCGATCCATCCCTCGCCGGTGTGCCGGCACGGGTCGCCGCCGTCGTCCGGGGCGGCGAGCGCGGCGTCGAGGCGGCCGAGGACGGCGAGGCACTCGTCCCAGCCCCGGGCGACGAAGTCCTCCGGGGTGTCCACCCCGGGGCGCTGCCAGAGGTCGCCGAGCCAGTCGGCGCGGTAGACCCGCCGCTGGTCGCGGGCCCGGTCGGCGAGCAGCCGGGGCAGCTCCGCCAGCGCCGCGCCGTCGCGCAGCAGCCGCACCGCGTACGCGGTCAGCTCGCTGGCGGCGAGGCCGGTCGGGTGGCCGTGGGTCAGCCCCGCCTGGAGCTGGGCCAGCCCGGCGAGGGTGTCGAGGTCGACGTCGACCAGGCCGACCGGGGTGACCCGCATGTTGGCCCCGCAACCCTTCGAGCCGGCCACCGTCGCCTCCTGCCAGCGCACCCCGCGCTCCAGTTCGGCGCAGGCCCGCAGGCAGGTCATGCCCGGCGCCCGGTTGTTCTCCGGGCTGGCCGCCCAGTCCAGGAAGCGCTTGCGCAGCAGCGGCTCGACCGCCTCCGGGGTCAGCGCCGGCGCGTCGAGCAGCGCCCAGCCGACCGCCAGCGCCATCTGCGTGTCGTCGGTCACCAGCGCCGGCTCGCCGGCGAGCTCGCGGGGACCCGCCGGCCCGTAACGGCGAACGATCTCGGCGACGGTCAGGAACTCGGTCGGCTTGCCCAACGCGTCACCGTAGGCGAGGCCGAAGAGCGAACCGGCGGCCCGCCGGAGCGAGGTGTCGATCATTCCGCGATCATGCCGCCCGCACGCAACCGGCACCACCCGGCACCACCCGGCGGGCGGCCCACCGCGCCCGTCGGCGCCCTCGCGGTCCGGCGGCGGCGCAGGGACCGGGCGGGACCGGCCGTGGTGCCCGGCGGCCCGGCCCAGGTGCCGGCGACGCGCAGCCAGCGTGGAGCGGGCTGCTCAGACGGAGAAGACCAGGCAGAAGGGATGACCGGCCGGGTCGGCGTAGACCCGGAAGTCGTCGCCCTCGCCGGGCAGCCGCCGGGCGCCGAGCGCCAGCACCCGCTGCTCGGCCGCCGCCACGTCCGCCACCTGCACGTCCAGGTGGAACTGCTGCGGACGCTCCGGGTCGGGCCACGCCGGCGGGCGCAGGTCGGGCGCCGTCTGGAAGGCGAGTCGGTGACCCGAGCCGGCGATCACGACCCAGCCGTCGTCGCTGGCGTCGGCGTCGACGGGCAGCCCCAGCAGCTCCGAGTAGAACCCGGCCAGGGCCCGGGGATCGGGGCAGTCGATGACCACGGTGCGCAGTTGTCCGATCATGCCGGCCATCCTGCCCCGCCCGTACGACGGGAAACCTCAGTCCTCGGCGAGCCGCCGACCCGCGTCCCGGCAGGCGGCGAGCACCGCGCGCGCGTACTGCCCGGTGGCGCTGGCGAGGCCGCAGGCGGGGGTCACCACGACCTGCTCGGCGAGCTGCCGGCGGGGGAACCCGAGGCGGTCCCAGAGCTGGCGTACGCGATCGGCGACCTGCGCCGAGGTCGGCGCGCGACCGGCGGACGACGGCGTGGTGGAGACGGCGCCGGCCAGCAGCCCGAGCCCCGCGTCGATCGCCTCGCCCAGCGGATCCAGGTCGGTGACCAGGCCGAGGTCGAGGGCGACGCCGATGGCTCCCGTCGAGCGGATCAGCTCCAGCGGCGCGTCCGGCGCGCAGCAGTGCACCACGGTCGGCACCCCGGCCGCCTCGACGACCGTGCGCAGCAGCGACGCGGCGGCGCTCGGGTCGACGGCCCGGTACGCGCCGAGCCCACTCTCGGTGGGCACCCGCCCGGCGAGCACCGTCGGCAGCGACGGCTCGTCGAGCTGGAGCAGCACGGTGGCGCGCGGCAGCCGGCGGGCGACCGCCGCGACGTGCCCGCGCAGCCCCTCCGCGAGCGAATTCGTGAGATCCCGGACGGCGCCGGGATCGCGCAGCATCCGGCCGCCGATCGGCAGCTCCAGGGATGCGGCCAGGGTCAGCGGGCCACCTGCCTGGATCTTGACCGGCCCCGCGTACTCCTCCGCCTGCTCGGCGAGCTGGTCGAGGTCGCGTTCCATCAGGTCGCGGGCGCGGCGCACGTCCCGCCCCGGGCGCGGCGCGATCCGCCAGCGGGCGGCGTACAGCTCCACCGGCAGCTCGACCAGCAGGCCGGCGGTCCGGCCGATCAGGTCGGCGCCGGGGCCCCGCGCCGGCAGCTCCGGCAGGTGGGGCAGGGCGGGAAGCTCACCGAGGACGATCCGCTGCGCCTCGGCGATGTCGGTGCCGGGAAGCGAACCGATGCCGGTCGCCGCGCCGGCCGGCCAGGGCCACACCTGATCTGTCACGGCCGAAGACTATCCGGTACGCGGACGCCCGGGACCGGACCCGGGCGTCCTGCCGGAGGCACGCTCCCGGTCGGGCGTCAGCCGGCGATGGTGGCGGAGCCGAGCACGACGTCGCCGGCCGGGTCCGGCCGGTACGCCACGATCGCCTGGCCGGCGGCGACCCCCCGCACGGGGCGGCGCAGCTCGGCGCGCAGACCGTCGGCGGTCAGCTCGACCGTCGCCGGCACCACGTCCCCGTGCGCCCGCAACTGCACCTCGCACTCCAGCGACGCGTCGGGGCGCGGGCCGCCCGTCCACACCGGACGCTCCGCGCGCACCCGGGAGACCTCCAGCGCCTCGGCCGGGCCCACCGTCACGGTGTTGGTCTTCGGCGTGATGGAGAGCACGTAGCGGGGCCGGCCGTCCGGCGCCGGCCGGTCCAGGTGCAACCCGCGCCGCTGCCCGACCGTGTACGCGTACGCGCCGCTGTGGCTGCCCACCACGGCACCGGTGGCGGCGTCCACCACCTCGCCGGGCGCCTCGCCGAGACGCTCGGCGAGGAAGCCGCGGGTGTCCCCGTCGGCGATGAAGCAGATGTCGTGGGAGTCCGGCTTGTCGGCCACCGCCAGCCCGCGCCGGGCTGCCTCCTCGCGCACCTGCGCCTTCGTCGAGTCGCCGAGCGGGAACACCGACCGGTCCAACTGCTCGCGGGTGAGCACCGCCAGCACGTACGACTGGTCCTTGGGCAGGTCGACGCTGCGACGCAGCAGGCCGTCCGCGCCGAGCCGGGCGTGGTGGCCGGTGACCACGGCGTCGAAGCCCAGGGCCACGGCCCGGTCCAGCACCGCGGCGAACTTGATCTTCTCGTTGCAGCGCAGGCAGGGGTTGGGCGTACGGCCGGCCGCGTACTCGGCGACGAAGTCGTCCACCACGTCGGAGTGGAAGCGCTCGGCCATGTCCCAGACGTAGAACGGGATGCCGATGACGTCGGCGGCCCGCCGGGCGTCCCGGGAGTCCTCCAGCGTGCAGCAGCCGCGCGCACCGGTGCGGTAGGTCTGCGGGTTGCGGGCCAGCGCCAGGTGCACGCCGGTCACGTCGTGCCCCGCCTCGACGGCCCGCGCCGCCGCGACCGCCGAGTCCACCCCGCCCGACATCGCCGCCAAGACCCTCACCGGCTCACTCCCTTCACCCCACCGACCCTATCCCCATCCCCTACCCGCCCAGCCACCGGCGATCATGCAGTCGTGCGGGGCACGAATGCCGCAGGAGACCACGCTCCGGGCACCACGACTGCATGCTCGACCGCCTCGCGGCGAGGTCAGCGGGGCGTGCGGAGGGCGGCGGCGCGGCGGGCGCGGTCGACGGCGGCCGGGAGGGCGGCGATCAGCGCGTCCACGTCGGCCGCCGTGCTGGTGTGGCCGAGGGTGAAGCGCAGCGAGGAGCGGGCGCGGTCGTCGTCGGCGCCCATGGCGATCAGCACGTGCGACGGCTGGGCCACCCCGGCGGAGCAGGCGGAACCCGTCGAGCAGGCGATGCCCCGCGCGTCCAGCAGGAGCAGCAGGGCGTCGCCCTCGCAGCCGGGGAAGGAGAAGTGCGCGTTGCCGGGCAGCCGGTCGGTCGGGTCGCCGTTGAAGACCACCTCGGGCACCGCGTGCCGGACCCGCTCCACCAGGTCGTCGCGGAGCGCGGCGATGCGGGCCGCGTACTCCTGCTGGCCCTTGACCGCCGCCTCCACGGCGACCGCGAAGGCCACGATGCCGGCGGTGTCGAGGGTGCCGGAGCGTACGTCGCGTTCCTGACCGCCGCCGTGCAGCAGCGGGGTGGCCGACACGTCGCGGGCCAGCAGCAGGGCGCCCACCCCGGTGGGCCCGCCGAGCTTGTGCCCGGTGACGGTCAGCGCGGCGACCCCGGCGGCGGCGAAGTCGACCGGCACCTGCCCGACCGCCTGGATGGCGTCGGTGTGGAACGGCACGCCGTGCTCGGCGGCGACGGCGGCCAGCTCGGCGACCGGCTGCACGGTGCCGACCTCGTTGTTGGCCCACATCGCAGTCACCACGGCGACCCGGTCGCCGTGCGCGGCCAGCTCGGCGCGCAGCTCGTCGGGGCTGAGCCGGCCGGTGGCGTCGACGGTGAGCCAGCCCACGCCGGCGTCCTCGTGCTCGACGAGCCAGTCCACCGCGTCGAGCACGGCGTGGTGCTCGACGGCGCTGGAGACCACCCGGTCGCGCCGCGCGTCGGCGGCGCGGCGGGACCAGAAGATGCCCTTCACCGCGAGGTTGTCGCTCTCGGTGCCGCCACCGGTGAAGACGACCTCGGAGGGGCGGGCACCCAGCGCGGCGGCCACCCGTTCCCGCGACTCCTCCACCCGCCGCCGGGCACGGCGGCCCGCCGCGTGCAGTGAGGACGCGTTGCCGACCTCGCGGGCGGTGGCGACGTACGCCTCCAGTGCCTCGTCGAGCATCGGAGTGGTCGCCGCGTGATCCAGGTAAGCCATCGCCGTTCAGCCTACGACCGGTTGGTGGCGGCCCGGATGCCGGAGGGCCCCGTGCGGGGGCCAGGGATGCCGGCCCCGGGCGGGGAGGGCGCTCCTCCCCGCCCGGCGTCGGGCCTGCCCGGTGCACGGCCCCGCCGTGTCGCGGGCACCGCCGTGCGCCCGGTCGGGCGGGCACCGCCGTGCGCCCCGGTCAGGCGGGCACCGCCGTGCGCCCCGGTCAGGCGGGCACCGCCGTGACGACGATGTTGTCGCGGTACTTGCGGGCCTTGGCGTCGAACGGCCCACCGCAGGTGATCAGGGTCAGCCGTGGCTTGCCGTCGCGGGCGAAGTACCGGTCCAGCGGGATCCTGGTCTTGTCGTACTCCTCCCGGGCGACGACCCGGTACCGCCGGGCCTCGCCGTCGCTGCCGGTCGCGGTGAGGGTGTCGCCCTCGTCGAGCTCGCGCAGCCGGTAGAAGGCGCCCTTGCCCTGCGTGGCGCTGTCCACGTGGCCGGCGACGACCACCGAGCCGGCGTCGGTCTCCAGGCCCGGCCCGTACCGGTACCAGCCGATCTGGTCGACGCTGGGCGGCACCTCGAACTCGTTGGTGCGCTCGTTGATGCCGACCGCGTTCACCCTGGCGGTGACGTCGATCGTGGGGATCTCCAGCCGTACCGGCGGGACGACCTTCGTACCGGCCGGCAGTTCCCCCGTGGTGACCGGGACCGAGGCGGCGTCGCCGGTGGTGACCGACGGGGCCGGCGTGGGGCTGGCCAGGGCCGCCGCCTCGTCGGCGCCGACGTCCCCGGCCGGCCGGGAGCCGCAGGCGACGAGGGCCGCGACGGTGAGCGCGGCGACGCCGGCGGCCATGGCCGCCAGCGCCCCGCGGTGGCGCACCGTCACCGGCGACCGGTCCGGGCGGTGGCCACCCGCGCCCCGCCGCCGATCAGCAGCAGCGCGCCGGCGCCGGTCAGCACGTACCACCAGGTGTCCACGCCGGTGCCGGCCTGGCCGCCGTCGCCGCTGGGCACCCCGGCCGGGGCCGAGTGCAGGCCGGTGATGGTCTGCGCCACGACGCCGAGGTTCTTCGCGTCGGCCGAGCCGATCGCGTACACGATCGTCGCGGTGCCCTCCTTGAGGTCGAGGTCCGCCGGGCCGATCGCCACGGTGTCGGTGCCGGCGAGCACCACGTCGGCCTTGACGGCACCCGCGTCGACGTCGCCCTTGGCCTCGTTCGGGTTGGTGAGGTCCTCGAAGACCGGGGTGCCGCCGGCGCGCACGTCCACCGCCGGGGCGGCCGCGGTGTGCCGGACGATCAGCCGGGCCTTGCCGGCGGCGACCTTGCCGGTGTCGTTGACGAACGGCGTGATCTTCGGCTTGCCGGCCGCGTCGAGGTGGGCGGCGATGCTGATGTTCGCCCCGCCCGGGACCGCGGCGTCGTCGACGCTGAGGATGGCCTGGGCGATCGGCTCGCCGGGCTTGGTGAGGGCGATGTCGTACGCGCCCTCCTCCAGGTTCAGCGGGCCGGCCACGTCGCCGGGCTTGAAGTTGTCCAGCGTCTTCTCGCCGTTGACGTACACGTCGACCGGGGTGTCCGGGATGCCGTGCACGACGGAGACCTTGGACGAGGCGGCGTACGCGGGGGTGGCGGTGAGGGCGCCGGCTCCGGCGAACGTGAGCGCGGCGACCGCGCCGCCCGCGGCGACCCGACGGAAGTACGAGAGCTGCATGTCTGCCTCCTGGTAGTTGGTGCTGATTCGTCAGGCCTGGTGTGCAAAACGAGTTACGCCCGGCCCACCGCCGCCGGATGCGCCCCGGAACAACTTCTTTTCGTCCGCCGGATCCGCATCCACCGACCGCCTCGGCAGCGAAGAGCTACCGAGACCAGACCGACCGGAAAGGTGGGGCGATGACTGTGGGAGTTACAGTCGGGCATGCCCCCTGGAAGGCGAGCCGCCCTGTGACAGCGGCACGGCAGGAGCCGGACCCACCCGAGGACGACCTGGCCGCGCGTTTCCGCGCGGGCGACGAACTGGCGCTCCGGCAGGCGTACGACCGGTACGGCCGCGCCGTCCTGCACCTGGCCACCAGCACCCTGGCCAACCGCAGCGACGCCGAGGACGTGACCCAGACCACCTTCGTCGCCGCCTGGCTGGGGCGGGACACCTTCGACCCCGGCAAGGGCTCGCTGGTCGGCTGGCTGCTCGGCATCGCCCGCCGCAAGGTGATCGACCGGCTGCGGGCCTCGTCCCGCGAGACCCGGGTGGTCGAGACGGTCCGGCAACTGCCGGAGCCGGCGCGTACGGGCCCGGATCCGGACACCGTGGTCGACCGGCTGGTGGTCGCCGACGAGCTGGCCCGACTCCCCGACGACCAGCGGCGCATGCTGGAGTTGGCGTTCTTCGACGACCTCACCCACCAGCAGATAGCGACGGTGACCGGGGTGCCGCTCGGCACGGTCAAGAGCCACATCCGCCGCGGCATGGCGAGCTTGAAACGCAGATGGGAGGTGGACGGTGCCGCACCTGGACCACGACCGGCTGGTCTTCCTGGCGCTCGGTGAGACCGAGGCGGACGCCACGGAGACCACCCACCTCGACACCTGCGCGCACTGCCGGGCCGAGATGGACACCCTCCAACACGTCGCCGGCCTCGGCGCCGGCACCCAGGGACTGCACGACCTGCCCGATCCGCCGGAGCACGTCTGGCAGGGCATCGTCGCGGAGATCCGCGCGGCGGAGGCCCTGCCGGCGCTGCCCGGGCCCCGCGCCGAGCGGTCCGCCGGCGAGCACCCCCCGACCGACCGGCCGGGCGACGCCGACGGGGCGGGTGGCGTGGTCCTCGCCCCGGCCCGCCGGCGGGGCCGGTGGTCGCGCTGGGCCACGACCGCCGTGACCGCGACGGCCGCCGCCGTGGTCGGCGTCGTCGGCACCCTCGTCGCGATCGACGGGACCGGGCCGGCGCCCGAACCCGCCCCACCGCAGGTGGTGCTGGCCAGCGCGCCCCTGAAGGCGTACGGCGAGACGCCGCCGGACGCCAACGGCGAGGCCCGGGTGTTCGACAACGGCCGACTGCACCTGCACCTGGCGAATCTCCCGGACGTCCCGGGGTACTACGAGGTGTGGCTCATCAACCCGCGGAACATGCAGATGTTCTCGGTCGGTGTGCTCGGCGACGCGACGGACGAGCTGCTGCCGCTGCCACCGAACGTGGACCTTGAGGCATACTCGGTTGTCGACGTCTCCGCCGAGGCGTACGACAACAACACCGCCCACTCCGGCAAGAGCCTGTTGAGGGGCACCCTGACGGGCTGATCGGCGGGCCGGCTCAGCTCCCCGGCCCGCCGATCAGCTCCCATCGCGGCCCGGCCGCCACCTCCGCAGGTCAGCCGAGGCGGCGGCCGAACCGGCCGAACCGCTTGTCGAGTGCGACGACGGCCGAAGCCACGACGGCGATGCCCAGGATCCGCAGCCACGCCTGCCCGTCGATGGGTGCCGTACGGAACAGGTCGTTCATCACCGGCAGGTAGGTAAGGGCGAGCTGGCCGAGGGCCTGCACGAGCACCCCGACGATCAGCCAGCGGTTGCTGAACAGGCCCAGGCGCCACGGCGAGCGGGTCAGGGAACGGCAGCTGAACAGGTAGAACGCCATCACGGTGACGAAGAGGTTCACCGCGGCGGTCCGCGCCTGCGCCAGGTCGGCCCCGCCGGAGCGCTCCCACTCGAACAGCCACCAGGCGCCCACCACCAGCAGTGCGGAGACCAGCAGCACCCGGACCACCAGCGCGACGGTGAGCAGGGGCTGACCGGGATCGCGGGGCGGCCGGTCCATGATCCCGGGCTCCTTCGGCTCGAAGGCGAGCGTCAGGCCGAGGAACACCGCCGTGGTCATGTTGATCCAGAGGATCTGGCTCGGCAGGATCGGCAGCGCCGAGCCGAGCACGATCGCGACGAGGATGACCAGCCCCTCCGCCGCGTTGGTGGGCAGCGTCCAGGTGATGAACTTCGTCAGGTTGGCGAAGACGCCCCGCCCCTCCGAGACGGCCGCCTCGATGGTCGCGAAGTCGTCGTCGGTGAGCACGACGTCGGCGGCCTCCTTGGCCACCTCGGTGCCGCTGCGGCCCATCGCCACCCCGATGTTGGCCGCGCGCAGCGCGGGGGCGTCGTTGACCCCGTCGCCCGTCATCGCGACCACCTGGCCGTCGGCCTGCAACGCCTCCACCAGCCGGAGCTTCTGCTCGGGCGAGACCCGGGCGAACACCGTCGCCCCCCGTACGGCCGCGGGCAGCTCCCCGGCGGGCAGCGCCGCCAGGTCGGCGCCGGTCAGCACGTCGCCCGGACCGGGTTCGGCGCGCAGCAGCCCGATCCGGCGCGCGATGGCGCTGGCGGTGGCGAGGTGGTCCCCGGTGATCATCTTCACGTCGATCCCGGCGCGGTGGCAGGACGTCACGGCCGCCGCCGCGGCGGACCGGGGCGGGTCGAGCATCGCGTGCAGCCCGGTGAAGACCAGCGTGCCGGCCAGTTCCTCCTCGACGAGCCCGTCCGTCGGGCCGACCGGCCGCATCGCGGTGGCGAGCACCCGCAGGCCCTCGCCGGCCAGCTCGTGGGCGGCGGCCAGCACGGCCGGGGCGTCGAGCGGTCCCGTCGAGCCGTCGGGGTGCAGGGCCGACCCGGACCATTCGACCACCCGCTCCACCGCCCCCTTGACGAGCACCACCCGCCCGCCCTCGGGACGCTCGTGCAGGGTCGCCATGAACTGCCGCTCCGAGGTGAACGGGACGGCGGCCACCCGGGGCAGCTCGGCGGCGACCTCGTGCGCGTGCAGCCCCACCTTGGCGCCCGCCACCAGCATCGCGCCCTCGGTGGGGTCGCCGAGCACGACCCAGCGGCCGTCCTGCTCGCCGAGGCGGGCGTCGTTGCAGCCCACCCCGGCCAGCAGCGACCAGCGCAGCGGGCCCTCCCCCGTCGGGGCCGGACCGCCCGCCGGGTCCCGGATCTCGCCGGTGGGGACGTAGCCGGTCCCGCCGACCTCGTAGCGGCCCTGCGGGGTCCAGAGCACCTGGACGGTCATCTGGTTCTCGGTGAGCGTGCCGGTCTTGTCGGTGCAGATCACCGTGGTGCTGCCCAGCGTCTCCACCGCCGGCAGCCGCCGGATCACCGCCCGGCGGCGGGCCATCCGGGACACGCCGATCGCCAGGGTGATCGTCACGGCGGCGGGCAGCCCCTCCGGGATCGCGCCCACGGCGAGCGCCACGGCGGCGGTGAACGTCTCCCCGGCGTCCTGCCCCCGCACCAGACCGATGCCGAAGGTCACCGCCGCGAGGAGCAGGATCGCCGCGGTGAGCAGCCGGCTGAACCGGGCGAGCTTCACCGTCAGCGGCGTGTCCAGCACCTGCGCGCCGCCGACCAGGCGGTGGATGCGGCCCAGTTCCGTCTCCGCCCCGGTGGCCACCGCGACGCCGACCGCAGTGCCGCCGGTGAGCAGGGTGCCGGAGTGCAGCAGGTTGCGGCGGTCGGCCACCGGCGCGTCGGCCGGCACCACCAGCTCGTCCTTGCGTACGGGCAGCGACTCGCCGGTCAGCGCCGACTCGTCGGCGCGCAGCTCGGCGGCGCGTACGAGCCGCAGGTCGGCGGGGACCTTCTCCCCCGCCTCCACGAGCACCACGTCCCCGGGGACCACGTCGTCGGACGGCACGTGGCGTTGCCGGCCGGCGCGCAGCACCCGGGCCTGGGTACGCACCATCGCCCGCAGCGCGTCGAGGGCCGCCTCCGCGCGGGACTCCTGGAGGAAGCCGACGACGGCGTTGACGAGCACCACCCCGAAGATCACCGCCGAGTCGACGTACTCGGCGAGCAGCAGGGTGACCACGCCGGCGGCGACCAGCACGTAGATCAGCGGGTTGTGGAACTGCCGCAGCAGCCGGCGCAGCGTCCCGCCCTCGGCCGCGCTGGGCAGCACGTTGGGCCCGTACCGCTCGAGCCGCGCCGCCGCCTCCTCGTCGGTCAGCCCGTGCTCGGTGTCGGTGCCGAGCAGCAGCACGACCTCGTGCACGGCGAGCGCGTGGTGATCGCCCTCGGGCGTCCTGGGCGGCATCGGCACACTCCTGTTCGACACGGGGACGGCCGCGCTGGGGCACTCCGGGTAGAGCGCCTCCATGGTCGCAGGCCGACGCGGGACCCCGCCGGTCGTTCCGGGGTGCCGCCCTGCGGAAAGAGGCGCGGGCCGGGAACCGCGTCGCGGTTCCCGGCCCGCCCCCGGACGGGCGTCAGCTCACTTGCGCTTGCGGATCTCGTCCGCGGCCTGCGGGACGATCTTGAACAGGTCGCCCACCACGCCGAAGTCGGCCAGCTCGAAGATCGGCGCCTCGCCGTCCTTGTTGACCGCGACGATGGTCTTCGAGGTCTGCATGCCGGCCCGGTGCTGGATGGCGCCGGAGATGCCGAGAGCGACGTAGAGCTGCGGGGAGACCGTCTTGCCGGTCTGTCCCACCTGGAACTGGTGCGGGTAGTAGCCGGAGTCGACGGCCGCGCGGGACGCGCCCACGGCGCCGCCGAGCAGGTCGGCCAGCTCCTCGACCAGCTTGAAGTTGTCGGCGTTGCCGACGCCCCGACCACCGGAGACGACCACGCCGGCCTCGGTGAGTTCCGGGCGGGAGCCCTTCTGCTCGGCCACCCGGTCGACGACCTTGGCCAGCTTGTCGGTGTCGGTGACCGCGACGGTGAGCTGCTCGACGGCCGGGCTGGCCGCCGCCGGGGTCGGGTTGACCGAGTTGGGCCGGACGGTGACCAGCGGCAGGCCGCGGGTGACCTTGGACTTGACGATGGTGGAGCCGGCGAAGGCCACCTGGGTGGCGGTGCCGTCGGCGGCCAGGCCCACCACGTCGGTCAGGATGCCGTTGTCCAGCTTGACGGCCAGCCGGGCGGCGATCTCCTTGCCCTCCTGGGAGGAGGCGAGCAGCACGGCGGCCGGCTGCACCCGCGAGACCAGTTCGGCCACCACGGTCGCCTTGGGGGCCACCAGGTAGCCGTCGATCTCCTCGCTCTCGGCCGCGTAGATCTTCTCCGCGCCGTACTCGCCCAGCTTGGCGCTCAGCGCCTCGGCGGCGCCGGGGCCGCCGAGCACGACCGCGCTCGGGGTGCCCAGCTCGCGGGCGAGGGTGAGCATCTCCAGGGTGACCTTCTTGACGCCGAATTCCCGGGTGGCTTCGACGACGACGAGAACCTCAGACATGTCCAGACCTCTCACACGAACTTCTCGGTGGCGAGGAACTCGACCAGCTTCACGCCGCCGTCGCCCTCGTCGGTGATCTTCGCGCCGCCGGAGCGCGGCGGACGCTTGGTGTGCTCCAGCACGGCGCTGGTCGCGCCCTCGAAGCCCACCTCGGCCGGGGCGACCCCGAGGTCACCCAGGGAGAGCGTCTGCACCGGCTTCTTCTTGGCGGCCATGATGCCCTTGAAGGACGGGTAGCGCGGCTCGTTGATGGTGTCCCAGACGGAGACCACGGCGGGGGTGGTGGCGGTGACCACCTCGTAGCCCTCCTCGGTCTGCCGCTCGACGGTCAGGGTGGAGCCGTCGACCGTGAGCTTGCGGGCGCCGGTGAGCGCCGCGACACCCAGCCGCTCGGCGAGCATGTGCGGCATGACCTGCACCCGGCCGTCGGTCGACTCGCTGCCACAGAGCACCAGATCGGCGTTGAGCTGACCGAGGGCGGCGGCGAGCACCTTCGAGGTGGCCACGGCGCACGAGCCGTGCAGGGCGTCGTCCACGACGTGCACGGCCTTGTCCGGGCCCATGGAGAGCGCCTTGCGGATCGACTCGGTCGCCCGGTCCGGACCCATGGTCAGGACGGTCACCTCGCCCCCGTGGGCCTCCTTGATCTTCAACGCCTCCTCGATGGCGTACTCGTCCATCTCGTTGATGACGTTGTTCGCCGAACCGCGGTCGACGGTGTTGTCGTCACTGCGCAGGTTGCGGTCCGCGCCCGAATCGGGCACCTGCTTGACGAGTACGACGATGTTCATCGCGCTTCGACGACCCTCCTGTTGGTGTTGCGATCGCTCGCCCGGTCTGGGGCGCAGCCTCGCGCTTCCGTTGACGCCGGTCAACCGCGCGGTGCTGTGCAGTTGCCCACGGCGCAATGTTACCTGCCAGTAGCATCTGCCTCCGGCGCCCTCAGGGTGACACAGCTCACCGGCGGCCATGCGGGCGGGTAATCTGACGAATCGGGAGGTGTCACGAAATGTCAGAAAACACCAGCGCCGGACGCGCTGACGCCCTGCGGCGCCGCTGTCGCCGGACCCGACCCGAGGCGTACCGGTGCGCCTGCGGCCGGCTGCGCGACCGGTGCGTACGGGCCGCCGTCCGGGCGCTCTGGTCGCCGACCCGACGCGCCGCCCACGGCGGGACCGCCCACCCCGACGCGCCCCGCGGCTCCGGGGCGACCACGGCGGCCGCCCGCACCGGGACGCCGGCGCGGCTCACGCCGGCTGATCCAACGCGTCCCTGATCCGCTCGATGGCCGCCGCCTCGGCCGGGGCGACCCCGCGGTGCGCGCCGGCCACCCGCTCGGCCGCCGAGAGCACCACCTCGCGGTAGCCGGCCACGTCCCGGGGCGACTTCTCCCGCAGGATCCGCACCGAGCGGCCCAGCGCCGGCAGCACCACCGCCTCGATCTCCAGGGCCGAGTCCCGGGGCAGCTTCGGCAGCGGACCGCTGGTCAGCGCCTCCTTGACCACCCCGCTGCTGTCGGCCATCGCGCCGGAGGCGGCGAAGCTCTCCCGGAACAAAGCGAGCATCCCCGGGTCCGCGTTGGCCACCAGGAACACCGCCCCGAACGCGCCCGTCTTGAGGGTCAGCCGTTCCTCGGCCGTCAACCGCTGCTCCATGATCACGGAGTGTAGACGTACGGGGTGGTGGTCGTGACCGGGACGAGACCGAGCCGCTGGAGGATCGGCCGGCTCTCCGGCGAGCAGTCCACCTGGAGCAACGTCCTGCCATGCTGCTCGGCCAGGCGCGCCCGGTACGCGACCAGCGCCCGGTAGACGCCCCGCCGTCGCCACTGCGGCAGGGTCGAGCCGCCCCAGAGGGTCGCGAAGCCGGTGTTCGCCTGGTAACGGACCCAACCGGCGCTGACCACCGTGTCGTCCGCCTCCGCGACGACGACCGTGATGGACTGCGGGTCGGCCTCGATCTCCCTCGCCAGGCCGGTCACCAGGTGGCTGCGGTCGTCGTGCCAGACCGCCTCCTCCATCGCGGCGATCCGCTCCAGGTCCTTTCGGGCACTGACCTCGCGCAGGCGTACCCCCTCGGGCAGCACGGGCACGGCGGCGGCCAGCGCCGCGACCGGACCGACCACGACGGTCTCCTCCGCCTCCGCGACGAACCCGGCGGCGCGCAGCCGATCGGGCAGGTCGGCCGGCTGGTCGTGCCCGTTGAGCTTCCACTCCACCGCCTCGCCGCGGCGGCGGAAGAACTCCACCTGCCGGGCGATCAACGCGTCCAGCTCGGCCCCGGCGAGCCCGTCCAGCGTGCGGTACGTGAGGAAGCCACGCTGGTCGAGGCCGAGGACGCGGACCAGCGGGCCGTCCCGTTCGACGGTCACCCCGGCCGGCAGCGGATCCGGAATCTCCGGGCGGATCTGGGCGTCGTAGGCGTCGCGCAGCGTGCGGGCGTCAAGATCGGTCATCCCACGAGGCTACGACCGGCCGGAAACGGATAATGGTCACGTGTGGCAGGCGATCAAGCGGTGGTTCGACCCGCGCGAGCTGCGGGCGGTGGGCAGCACCCCCGACTACCGCTTCTCGCTGGCCAACGAGCGGACGTTCCTGGCCTGGCTGCGTACCGGGCTGGCGCTGGTCGCGGGCGGACTGGCCGCCGCGCAGTTCCTGCCGCCGGCGCACCTGCGGGAGGTGATCGCCATCGCGCTGCTGCTGCTCGGCGGCACGGTGGCGGTGCGCGCGGTCGACCACTGGGCGCGTACGGAGCGGGCCATCCGCCTCGGCGAGGAACTGCCCGCCTCACGCTTCCCGGCGGTGCTCGCCCTCGCCGTCGGCCTCGGCGCGCTGCTGCTGGTGGCGGCGGTGCTGGCCCGGGCGGTCGGTGGCCCGTGAGCCGGCCCGGTGGAGCCGGCGGTCACGGGGCGCAGCCGCCGGGGCGGGACCGGCCGGCGCGCGACCCCGGGCTGCAACCCGAGCGCACAAGGCTGGCCTGGCGGCGTACGGCCCTGGCGCTCACCGTGATCATGGTGCTGACCGTGCGGCTCGCGCTCACCGGGCCGCCCGCCGGCGGGGCGTTCGGCGCGCTCGTCGCCGGGGCGGCCGTGCTGGGCTGGGGCGCGGCGCTGACGGTCTGCTGGCGGCGGGCCACCGGCACGGGCCCGGCCCCCGGCTACGGGCGCTCGCTCCCCCTGGTCGCCCTCGCCACGGCCGGCTTCGCGCTGCTCGGCACCCTGCTGGCGGCGCGCGGACTGGGTTGACGGAAGCCGGTGGGCCATGATTGACCCATGGCCCGGCTCTACGTCCTCCTCTTCGTCGTGCAGATCGCCCTCGCCGTCTGCGCGCTGATCAGCTGCCTCTCCGCCGAGGAGGGCGAGATCAAAGCCCTGCCCCGGATCGCCTGGGTGCTGATCATCCTGTTCTTCCCGCTGCTCGGCTCCCTCGCCTGGTTCGCCGCAGGGCGCGAGCGCGTCGCCGGACGACCCGCCGGCGGAGCGCCGAAGGGTCGGCTCCTGCCGCCCCGGGAGCGGCCCCGCCCGGTCGCCCCCGACGACGACCCCGAGTTCCTCCGCTCCCTCGGCGAGCGCTCCCGGCAGGAGGACGGCGAGCTGTTCCGCCGCTGGGAGGAGGACCTGCGCCGCCGCGAGGACGAGATGCGCCGCCGCGACGGCGAGCCGCCGCGCGAGGAGGACCGCCCCGAGGGTTCCACCCCCGGCGCCTGAGCCCCGCCGCCTGAGCCCCGGCGCCGTCGCCGGTCGCCCGGCGACGGCGGCGGGCCCGACTCAGGCCAGGTTCGACGAGCGGGGGTACGCGTCCGCCGGGTCGGTGAGCACGTTGACCAGGTACGGCACGCCGGCGTCGAACGCCCGCCGCAGCGCCGGCCCGAGGTCGCCGGCCTTCGCCACCGTCTCGCCGGCCCCGCCCAGGGCGCTCACCACGTGGTCGTAGCGCAGCTCCGGCTGGAGGTCGGCGGCGACGTCGTAGCCGTACATGGCGCGCATCGGGTGCTTCTCCAGCCCCCAGATGCCGTTGTTGCCGACCACGATCACCACGGGCAGCTTCTGCCGGGCGAGGGACTCGACGTCCATCAGCGAGAAGCCGGCCGCGCCGTCGCCCATCAGCACGCAGATCTGCCGGTCGGGGTGGCTGACCCGGGCGCCCATCGCGTAGCCCATGCCGGTGCCGAGGCAGCCGTACGGGCCGGGGTCGAGCCAGGTGCCGGGCTGCGCGGGCTCCAGGTAGCGGCCGGCGTACGAGACGAAGTCGCCGCCGTCGCCGATGGTGATGGCGTCGCGGGCGAGGACCTTGCGCAGCTCGCCGTAGACGCGGGCGGGCCGGATCGGGTCGGACTCGGCGGCCATCTCCTCGGCGTCGCGGGCCTTCGCGGCGTCCTCGGCCGTACGCAGCTCGGCGATCCAGTCGGCGTGGTCGGCCCGGTCGCCCGGGTGGTCGGCCAGCGCGGCGAGGATCAGCCGGAGGTCGCCGGCGGGGGCGGCGGCCGGCTGCACGTGCCCGGCGCGCTGGCTGGGCGCGTCGACGACGTGCACCACCTTCGCGTCGCCGAAGTCGCCGAAGCTGAGCCGGAAGTCGAGCGGGGTGCCGATCACGACGACCACGTCGGCGCCCTTGAGCGCCACGCGACGGGCCTTGGCGAAGGCGAGCGGGTGCTCCGGCGGCAGCGCGCCCCGGCCCATCCCGTTGGTGAAGACCGGCACCTGGAGCGCCTCGGCGGCCGCGCGCAGCGCGTCGACCGCGTCCCCGGCGTAGACGTCGGAGCCGGCGATGACGACCGGGCGGTGGGCGGCGGCGATCAGGCCGGCCGCCTTCGTCACCTCGTCGGGGTCGGGCTCGACCGGCGCGATGCCCGGCAGCGGGGGCAACTCGGCGTCGGAGACCGAGAAGACGGCCTCGAGGGGGAAGTCGAGGAAGACCGGGCCCCGGTGCGGCGTGAGCGCGGTGGTCAGCGCCGCGGTCACCGCGCGCGGGATGTCGTCGGGGCTGAACACCGTCTCGGCGTGCTTGGTGACCGGGGCGACCAGCGGCAGGTGGTCCATCTCCTGGAGGCTGCCCGAGCCCCAGCGGAACTGCGGGGCCCGGCCGCCCAGCACCAGCACGGGCGAGGCGTTGAAGTACGCGCTGGTCAGCCCCGAGATGCCGTTGGTGACGCCGGGGCCGGCGGTGAGCACGGCGAGGCCGGGGCGGCGCTGGAGCTTCGCCACCGCCTCGGCGGCGAAGACGGCCGACTGCTCGTGCCGCACGTCGTAGAGCGGGAAGCCGGTCTTGTGCGCGGCGTCGTAGAGCGGAAAGACGTGCCCGCCGGAGAGGGTGAACATCTCCCGCACCCCGTACGCGCGCAGCGCCGCGAGCGCGAGCTCCCCGCCGTGACCTTCGATCCGCTCCGTCATCCCGCTCTTCCCTTCGTCCGCATGGCCGGAGTCACACGCTACTCACCGGTAGGCGGAATGTGAACAGTTCTCGTTCGACCCCGGGGCCGGCGGGTCGCCCCGCCGGCCCCGACCGGTCAACGGCCGGTGAAGTCCGGCTTGCGCTTCGCCACGAACGCCGCCATGCCCTCGCGCCGGTCCTCGGTGGCGAACAGCGCCGCGAAGAGCTGGCTCTCCCAGGCCAGACCGGAGTTCAGGTCCATGTCCAGGCCACCGTCGACGGCGAGCTTGGCGGCACGCAACGCCTGCACGGGCCCGGTGAGGTACGGGCGGACCAGCTCGACCGCGGTGTCGTAGACCTCAGCCGCCGGGGCGAGGCGGTCGGCCAGACCGATGCGCAGGGCCTCCTCGGCGTCGACCATCCGGCCGGACATGATCAGGTCCTTGGCCCGGGCCGGGCCGACCAGGCGGGCCAGCCGCTGGGTGCCGCCCGCGCCGGGGATGATGCCGAGCTTGATCTCCGGCTGCCCGAGCTTGGCGTCCTCGGCCACCACCCGCCAGTCGCACGCCAGCGCCAGCTCGCAGCCGCCGCCGAGGGCGTAGCCGGTGATCGCGGCGACGACCGGCTTGGGGATCCTGGCGATCGCGCCGAGCGCGCTGGACAGGTCGGCCGCCCGGTCCGCCATGTCCACGTAGGACATGTCGGCCATCTCCTTGATGTCCGCGCCGGCCGCGAAGACCTTCTCCCCGCCGTACACGATGACGGCGCGGACGCCCGGGTCGGCGGTGGCCGCCGCGGCGGCGGCGCGCAACTCCTCCTGCACCTGGGTGTTCAGGGCGTTCATCGGCGGCCGCTCCAGCCGGATGGTGCCGATGCCGTCCCTGGTCTCCAACCGCACGAACTCGCCCACGCTGGCCCTCACTTCCTCGTCGAAGTCGCGTGCCAACCTTACGGGCCGGATCGTTGGGGTAAGTAGTGTGGTCTCAGGCCCGCCACCGGGAGTACCGCCATGATCACGTACTACGACGACAGATCCGTGCAGGTCACCTCGACCGCCGTCCGGGTGGACGGCCGGACCTTCCGGCTGGCCGAGATCAGCATGGTGTGGCACCGGCGTGGCAGCCGGTCCTGGCGGGTGCTCGCCGGGCGCGGCGCGATCGGCGCGGCGCTCGCCGGTCCCCTGGTCGCCGCCGCCCTCGGCATCGCCCTCGCGCTCTGGCTGGACCGCTCCCTCACCGTCACCATCGCCGTCGTCGGCGCCTCGGTGCTGATCGGGCTCGCGGTCGGCCCGGTCGCGGACTTCCTCTTCGAGCACCTCGACCGCTCCTACGCGCGGGGCAGCCGGCAGCTGGAGATCTGGGTCCGCTGGCGCGGCCAGCCGGTGCGGCTGCTGTGCACCCGCGACGCGCTGCGCTTCGGCCAGATCTACCGGGCGGTGCAGCGGGCGGTCGAGGCGGGGCAGCCGGTGTCGCCCCGCTGGTAGGTCTGCGCCAGCGACACCACGACGCGGTCGCCGGCGGCGCGTCCTCGTCGACCACCGCGCGCAACTCCGCCAGGTCCTTGGTGACGAAGGTCCGCAGGTGGCGGCGGACCACCTCGACGTTGCGCTCCTGCTCCGTCATGACGGTCACAGTGCCGCCTCGAACCGCCCCCGGACCGCCCGCGCGGGCCTTGGCCCCGTCGGGCGAGGTGGCCTGCCGCCCGCGCTGTCGAGCTGCCCCGTCCGACGGGGCAGACGCGCCGGTCGCCCCCGGCTCGCACGCCCCGAACGCGGTCCCATGGACGGGGCAGCTCGACAGCCCCCGGGGACGACTCCCGGGGGTCGCTTCGATGCCGCTGCTCCGACGCCGTTGCTGCGGCGCCCCAACGCGGCGATCCGCAGGCGATGCCACAAACGATTCAGCTCCAAGGGGCCAACGCGACACCACCTCCGCCCGGTGCCACCCCGCCCGGCGCGGGCGGCGCGACCCGCCCCGCAGCGGTTAGGCTTAGTGATGACCCTCTATTACCGGGACGACGCGGTGCAGGTGACGTCGGAGTCGATCCGGGCCGGCGGGCTCGCCGTGGCGATCGCCGACGTGACGTACGTCTGGCACGCGCAGGGGCCGAAGACGCTGGCGGTACGGGGGCGGGTGCTGGGCCGCGGCGTCCTGGTCCTGCTCCTCTCGCTGCCCCCGTTGGTCGCGGTGGTCTGCGTACTCTCGCTGGCCTGGTCGGCGCAGGACCGGGGCGAGTGGCAGCTGGCGCTGGTCATCCTCGCCGCGTGCGTGGTCGGCGCGCTGGCCCTGGCCCCCTTCCTGGAGATCCCGCTCGGCTGGCTCGACCGCTCATACGAGCGGGGCAGCAAGGTGCACGAGCTCTGGGTCCAGCACCACGGCCGGGAGATGCTGCTGCTGCGTACCCCCGACGCGCTGCGGTTCGGGCAGATCTACCGGGCGGTGCAGCGCGCGGTGGAGCAGCACACGGACTCCTGACCACGGGGCCCGCCGCCCTGTCCGGCGGTACGGGCGCGGACGACGCACACTTGGTGCCATGGTGATTCCCCTCCCCCGGCCCGGCGCGGTCGTCGGCCTGACCCGCTCCGCCCTCGACCAGGCCCTCGGCTCGGCCGCCTCGTTCGCCGCCGTGCCCGCCCGCGCGTTCGCCGTGCTGGACTCGGTGGAGGCCCTGCTGAAGCGGGTCGACGGCGTGGTGGACCGGATCGACGGCGTGGTGGACCGGATCGAGCAGACCCTCGACCGCACCGACCGGGTACTCACCGACGCCGAGGGGGCGGTGCGGGAGGTGGCCGTCATCAGCGCCGCCGCGACCACCGCGATCGACACGGCAACCGAGGTGGCCGCCGCGGCGGCCGTCGTGGTCCGCGAGGCGGAGAAGGTGTCCCGCGCTGCCGGCGCGGTGGTCGCCGAGGCCGACGCCGTGGCCGGCCGGGCCGCCGGCACCGTGGGCACCGCGGCCGAGGCGGCGGCCACCGCCGCCGAGCTGATGACGGCGTACGAGCCGGCGCTGCGCCGGGGCGCCCCGATGGCGAACCACTTCGTCGAGCAGCTCAGCCACGAGGAGGTGACCGCCGCGATCCGGCTCGTCGACGAGCTGCCGAAGCTCAAGCGGCACCTGACGGCGGACGTCCTACCGATCCTCGCCACCCTGGACCGGGTCGGTCCCGACCTGCACGACCTGCTCGACGTCACCCGCGACCTGAAGCTCGCCGTCGCCGGCATCCCCGGGCTCGGCATGCTCCGCCGCCGGGGCGAGAAGCTCACCGACGACGCCGAGGCCTGACCGGAGGGCGTACGGCCCGTGGCCGGGCGGCTCAGGCGGGGACGTACAGCTCGTCGATCTCCGCCCGGCTGGGCAGCGCCACGGAGGCGCCGAGCCGGCGGGCGCAGGCCGCCCCGGCCGCCGCCGCCCAGCGCACCGCGTCGACCACGTCCCGGCCCTCGCCCCAGGCCACCGCGAGGGCGGCGGTGAAGGCGTCCCCGGCGGCCGTGGAGTCCACCGTGTCGACCTTCACCGCCGGCACGTGCACGGCGGTGCCGTCCCGGTCGCCGTACCAGGCGCCCTGCGCGCCGAGGGTGAGCACCGCCCGGGGTGCCAGGTCGAGCAGGGCCGACGGCTCGTCCCGGCCGCGCCCGGTGAGCGCCTGGGCCTCGGTCTCGTTGACCACCAGCAGGTCGGTGGCCGCCAGCAGCTCCGGCGGCACCGGCACGGCCGGGGCGGCGTTGAGCACCACCCTGGCACCGGCCGCCCGGGCGGCAAGGGCCGCCCCGGTCACCGTCGCGACCGGGATCTCCAGCTGCGCGAGCAGCACGTCCGCCCCGCGTACGGCGGTCAACTCGGGCTCGGTCAGGCCGGTCATCGAGGCGTTGGCGCCCGGGCTGACCAGGATCGCGTTCTCGCCCTCGGCGTTGACCATCACCAGCGCCACCCCCGACGTGCCGTACGTCGTGCGGAGCTGCCCGGTGTCGACCCCGGCGGCGGTGATCCGCGCCCGCAGGGTGACGCCGAACGAGTCGGAGCCGATCGCCCCGAGGAAGACGCAGGAGGCGCCGGCCCGGGCCGCGGCGACGGCCTGGTTGGCGCCCTTGCCGCCGGGCACCATGACGAAGTCGGTGCCGAGCAGGGTCTCCCCCGGCCGGGGCAGGGCGGGGGCGGTGCCCACCAGGTCCATGTTGGCGCTGCCCACCACGACGACCCGGGTCTGCCGCATCGCCACCTCCCCGTCAGGCGGCGCGGGCGGTGAACCGGTCGCCGGAGCGCTGGACGACCAGCGGCAGCCCGAACGTCTTGGAGAGGTTGTCCCCGGTCAGCGTGTCGTCGAGGAGCCCCTGCGCCACCACCCCGCCCTCGCGCAGCAGCAGCGCGTGGGTGAAGCCGGGCGGGATCTCCTCCACGTGGTGGGTCACCAGCACCAGCGCCGGGGCGTCCGGGTCGTACGCCAGCTCGGCCAGCCGGGCGACCAGGTCCTCCCGCCCGCCCAGGTCGAGCCCGGCGGCGGGCTCGTCGAGCAGCAGCAGCTCCGGGTCCGTCATCAGCGCGCGGGCGATCTGCACCCGCTTGCGCTCGCCCTCGGAGAGGGTGCCGTAGGTGCGCTCGGCGAGGCCGCCGATGCCGAGCTGGCCCAGCAGGGCGCGGGCGCGGGCCTCGTCGCTGCTGTCGTAGCTCTCCCGCCAGCGCCCGAGCACCGACCAGGCGGCCGTGACGACGACGTCGCTGACCCGCTCGTCGGCAGGCACCCGCTCGGCGAGGGCGGCGGTGGAGAGCCCGATGCGGGTCCGCAGCTCGTTGACGTCGGTGCGGCCGATCCGCTCGCCGAGCACGTGGGCGGTGCCGGTGGTGGGGTGCAGCCGCCCGGCGGCGAGGTTGAGCAGGGTCGTCTTCCCGGCGCCGTTCGGCCCGAGCACCACCCAGCGCTCGTCCAACTCGACCCGCCAGTCGACGTCGTGCAGCAGTGCGGTGCCAGCCCGGCGTACGCCGACGCCGTCGAGGCTGACCACCAGATCCTCGTCCCCAGTCACCCGACCATCCAACCACGCACGGCCGGGGCTCCCCCCACGGGCGGCGCTCCGGCCATAGGGTGGGGCGCCGTGTCGTTGGTCACCACAACCGGAGGACGGTTCATGCCCGGTCGCAGCGGGGAGCCGCGCGGATGAGCGCGGTCATCGAGATCGAGGGTCTGCGCAAGACCTTCCACAGCGTGCGGCAGGGCCGCCGGGTGGCGGTCGACGGCTTCGACCTGGTGGTGGAGGCCGGGCAGATCCACGGTTTCCTCGGCCCCAACGGGTCGGGCAAGACCACCACGCTGCGCGCCCTGCTCGGGCTGGTACGCGCCGACGCGGGCCGGATGAGGGTGCTGGGCGTCCCCTCGCCGGGCGGGCTGCCCCTGGTGGCCGGGAGGGTCGGGGCCATCGTGGAGAGCCCGCAGTTCTTCGGCAACTTCACCGGCCACCGCACCCTGCGCCTGCTCGCCCGGGCCGGCGGCGTGCCGGTCGCCCGGGTCGACGAGGTGCTGGAGCGGGTGGGTCTGCGGGACCGGGGCGACGAGCGGGTGAAGGGCTACTCGCTGGGCATGAAGCAGCGGTTGGCGGTGGCGTCCGCCCTGCTCAAGGACCCGGAGCTGCTGATCCTCGACGAGCCGGCGAACGGGCTGGACCCCGCCGGCATCCGGGAGATGCGGGACCTGATGCGTTCGCTGGCGGAGGCCGGCGTGACCGTGCTGGTCTCCAGCCACATCCTCGCCGAGATCCAGTTGATCTGCGACCACGTGACGATCATCTCGCGGGGCCGGCGGGTGGCCGCCGGGCGCGTCGACGAGGTGCTGGCCAACTTCGACCGGCACGAGTTGCTGGTACGGGTGGCCGATCCGCAGCGGGCCGTGGAGCTGCTGACGGCGGCCGGGCTGGCGGCGACCGGGCACGACGACCACCTGGTGGTGGGCGACGTGGACGACGCCACCGAGGTCAGCCGCACCCTCGGCGAGGCGGGCCTCTGGGTACGCGAGCTGACGCCGCTGCGGCCCGACCTGGAGAGCGCCTTCCTCGAACTGACCGGCACGGCGACGCACCCGGCGCTGCCCCGGCAGGTGGACGACTCGGTGCTGCCCGACGGCGGGCCCTCCGAACCGGTGATCGACCTCGACGTGCGGGGAGTGGACGCGTGAACCTGGTCCGTGCCGAGCTGGAGCGTCTCGGCGCCCGGCGCTTCGTGCAGCTCATGCTCGTCCTGCTGGTGCTCGCGTTCGGCGTCACGGCGGCGACCACCCTGGCCAACTCCCACCGGCCCAGCACGCAGGAGCTCGCCGCCGCCGAGCGGCAGGCCACCATGGCGCGGATCGAGCTGGAGCACGCCTACCAGCGCTGCCTGGAGCAGCGTCGCGGGCTCGCGACCGCGGACGACATGGACGAGCAGGAGGAGCCGGAGTACTTCCCCGCCGACTGCAGCGAGGTCGACCCGGCCCTGTTGGAGCGGGCGCCCGTGGCGGCCGACTTCCTCACCGGGGTGTTCACCTTCGCCGAGGAGGCCGAGCCGCTGCTCTACTTCCTCATCGCCTTCCTCGCGCTCTTCGGCTTCCTGGTCGGCGCCTCCTACATCGGCGCCGACCTGAACTCCGGTGGCGTGGTCAATCTGCTGCTCTGGCGTCCCCGGCGGATGACCGTGCTCGGCACCAAGCTGGGCACGCTGCTCGGCGGGACGGCGCTGCTGTCGGTGCTGGCCTCGGCGGCGTACCTCGGGACGTTCTGGCTCATCGGTCGGTTCGCCGGGCGGCCGGGGCGGCTCGACGGGGAGTTCTGGGGCTCGTTGGGCGAGACCTGGGGGCGCGGCATGCTGCTGGTGCTGCTGCTCACCGTCATCGGGTTCGCCGTGGCGACCCTGGGGCGGCACACCTCGGCGGCGCTCGGCGTGATCGCCGGCTACGTGGTGGTGTGGGAGCTGGGCGCCCGGCTGGTGATGGAGATCCTGGACGTCGTCAAGGTGGACCGTTACATGCTCTCCAGCCACGCGGCCGCCCTGCTCAACGGCCGGATCGAGTTCTGGGACTACCGGGCGTGCGACAACGGGGTTTCCAATTCCTGCAACGGCCTCTACGTGATCACCTGGCAGTCGTCGCTGGTCCTGCTGCTCGGGCTGACCGCTGCCCTGACTGCCGCCGCCTTCGTGGCGTTCCGCCGCCGCGACCTGATGTGACGCCGGGCCGCCGGCGACGTCGCGGGGCGCGGGGCGCGGGGCGGGAACCGCACGGGCGCGGCAAGACCTTGCAGCATGCCCGCCCGCGATGAAATATTCCTTCACATGTCGCCCGCCCGCCGCCGCACCCGCCGAACCCGGTCGGCGGCCGGCGGCGCGCGGTCCGCGCCGGCGGGCGGCCGGGCCCGGTCAGCCGACGGTCGAGCCGAAGACCTCGTCGCGGACGGCGTCCAGGGCGGTACGCAGCGCACCCCGCAGGATCGGCTCCTCGGTCAGCCCGGTGGGCACCACCCGGGGGCGGACCAGCGTGATCGCCGCGACCTCGTGCTGCACCCGCTCGGCCAACGCCGCCCCGCCGGCCTGGCCGACCTCGCCGGCGAGCACCACCAGCGGCGGGTCCAGCACCACGCAGGTGCTCGCCACGCCCAGCGCCAGCCGGCGGGCCACCTCGTCGAGCATCGGACCGCCGGCCGTGCCGTCGGCCACCGCCGCCCGCACCGCGGCGGCGGCGCTGTCGTCCGGGTAGCCGTGGGCGCGGGCCAGCTCACGGACCGCGTCGCCGCCGATCAGCTGCTGGAACGCCGGCTTCGCCCGGCGGGAGACGTCACGCGGGATGGGCGCGCCGGGCACCGGCAGGTAGCCGATCTCGCCGGCCGCGCCGCTGCTGCCGTGGTGCAGCCGGTTGCCCAGCACGATCGCCAGGCCGACACCGGCGCCGACCCAGACCAGGACGAAGTCCGTCAGGCCCTGGGCCGCGCCCGACTGCGCCTCGGCGACGGCGGCCAGGTTCACGTCGTTCTCGAAGACCACCGGGGTGTGCAGGTCGTCCCGGAGCGCCGCGAGCAGACCGGTGTGCCAGCGGGGCAGGTTGAAGGCGAACGTGATGTCCCCGGTGCCGGGATCGACGAGGCCCGGGGTGCCCAGCACGATCCGCCGTACGCTCGACAGCTTCGCCCCGGCGCTGCTCGCGGCCTGGACCACCGCGTTGTGCACGACCCCCACGGGGTCGTCGGTGTCCTGGGTCGACTGCTCGACGCGGCCGATCACCGCCCCGGTGATGTCCGCGCAGGCCGCGACCACCCGGTCGGCGCCCACGTCCACCCCGACCACGTGCGCGCTGCCCGGCCGCACGGCGTAGAGCTGGGCGTTCGGCCCCCGCCCGCCGGCCTGCTCGCCGACGCGGGTGACGAGCCCCCGCTCCTCCAGCCGCTCGACGAGCTGCGAGGCGGTGACCTTGGACAACCCGGTCAGCTCGCCGAGGCGGGCCCGGGTCAGCGGCCCCCGCTCCAGCAGCAGCTCCAACGCCGCGCGGTCGTTGAGCGCCCGCAACAGGCGGGGGGTGCCGGGCAGCCGGGTCGCACTCATGCCACGTCCTCTAGTTTTGATAAACCTTGCTAACTGTAAACCGACCTGCGAGCGGGTAGCCGATAGCGTATCGGCCGCCCGGGAGCGGGGCGCTCGGCCGACCCGGTACGTCACCGACCCCCGCCGGTACGACCTCCGTACCGCCGGGGACGAAAGGGGAAGATCACGTGGGGCTGGATCCAGGACTGCGCCGGCTCGCGCTCGGCACGCTGCTCGCCGCGTACCCGGGGCCGGTTCCCCCGGGCTGGGCGGTCGACCTGGTCGCCGAGGGGCTCGCGGGGCACACCCTGTTCGGCACCAACGTCCACGACCCGGCGCAGGTGGCGGCGAGCACCGCCGCCCTGCGGGCCGGCCGCCCGGACGTGCTGATCGCGATCGACGAGGAGGGCGGCGACGTCACCCGGCTGGCGCACGCCACCGGCAGCCCGTACCCGGGCAACGCCGCGCTCGGCGCGATCGACGAGGTGGCGCTGACCCGCCGGGTCTACGAGGCCATCGGCGCGGAGCTGGCCGGCCTCGGCGTCACCGTCAACCTCGCGCCGACGGTGGACGTGAACACCGCCGACGAGAACCCGGTGATCGGCACCCGCTCGTTCGGCGCGGACCCGGCCCGGGTCGCCGCGCACTCCGCCGCCGCCGTGAGCGGGCTCCAGGCCGCCGGGGTCGCCGCCTGCGCCAAGCACTTCCCCGGGCACGGCGCGACGGTCGCCGACTCCCACCACGAGCTACCGACCGTGGACGTGCCGCTCGACGTGCTGCGCCGCCGCGACCTGCCGCCCTTCGCCGCGGTCGTCGCGGCCGGCGCGCGGGCCGTGATGACCGCGCACATCCGGGTGCCGGCGCTGACCGGCGACGGCCCCGCCACGTTCAGCCGGGCCGTCCTGGTCGACCTGCTGCGCGGCGAGTACGGCTTCACCGGCACGGTCATCACCGACGCCCTGGAGATGAAGGGCGCCGCGGTGGCCGCCGGCGGGGTGGGCCCGGCCGCCGTGCGGGCCCTCGCCGCCGGCGCCGACCTGCTGTGCATCGGTGCCCAGGTCGACGCCGAGCTGGTCGAGCGGGTGGTCGCGGAGATCGTCGGGGCGCTCGCCGACGGCCGCCTGGACCGGGCGCGGGTGGAGGAGGCGGCCGGCCGCGCCGCCGCGCTCGCCGCCTGGACCCGGGCCGCCGGCACGACGTCCGTCGCTCCCGACGGGCTCGGGTACGCGGCGGCGCGACGCGCCGTACGGGTGGAGGGGGAACTCGCCGGCCTGGACCGCCCGCTGGTCGTCCAGCTGCACGCCGCGTCGACGATCGCCGAGGGGCGGGTGCCGTGGGGCCTCGGCCCGCACCTGGATGGCGCGGAGGAGTTGCGGGTGGTCGCCACCGAGACCGGGCCGGCCGCCCTGCGCCAGCTCGCCGGGGACCGGCCGATCGTGCTGGTCGGCCGCCACCTGCACCGGCTGCCGGGCGGGGCGGAGCTGGTGACGGCGCTGGCCGCCGAGCACCCGGTGACCGTGGTCGAGATGGGCTGGCCGTCGCGGTGGCGTCCGGCGGGCGCGCGGGCGTTCGTGACCACGTACGGCGCGAGCCACGCCTGCGGCCGGGCGGCGGCCGAGGTGCTCGGCCTGGCCGGCTGACGCCGGCACCCGCCGTCGCACACCCCGACCTGGCCCGATCGGCTTCGACCGGGCCCGGCCGGGGTATGCGACGGCATGACCGCAACCGATCCCTGGCACCGGGCCCTGGCCGACCTCGTGTCCCGGTCCCACCGGTTGCCGCCGGACGAACTCGCGGCCACGGTCGCCGCCGCGCTCCGGCCGCTGGGCGCGGCGGCGACCGTCTACCTGGTCGACGCCGAGCAGCGCGACCTGCGCCCGCTGCCCGGTTCGCAGCGGCCGGGGCCGGCGGTGCTGCCGATCGACACGAGCCTCGCCGGCCGCGCCTTCACGCAGGTCGAGGTGCACGTGAGCACCGGGCCGCCGCCCCGGCTGTGGGTGCCGATCGTCAATGGCACCGACCGGCTGGGGCTGCTGGAGGTGTTCCCGCCGCCCGACGCCGACCTCGCCGACGAGGCGCTGCGCGACGGCTGCCGGCTCGTCTCCGGGCTGGTCGGTCACCTGGTCACCAGCAAGCGGGACTACGGCGACGCCCTGCACCGGGCGCGACGCAGCCGGCCGATGGCGGTCTCCGCCGAGCTGCTGTGGCACCTGCTCCCGCCGTTGACCTTCGCCACCGGGGAGGCGGTCGTCAGCGCCCTGCTCGAACCCTGCTACGAGGTCGGCGGAGACGCCTTCGACTACGCGGTGCACGGCGGGGTCCTGACCCTGGCGATCCTCGACGGCGTCGGGCACGGCCTGCCGGCGGTGCTGACCACCTCGGTGGCGCTGGCGGCGCTGCGGGCCGCCCGGCGCGCCGGCGCGGACCTGCCGGGTCTGGCGCGGGCGGTGGACGCCGCGATCCTCGCCGAGTGGCAGGACGCGCGGTTCGTCACCGCGGTGCTCGCCGAGTTCGACACCGGCAGCGGGCTGCTGCGCTACGTCAACGCGGGGCACCCGCCGCCGGTCCTGCTGCGCCGGGGCCGGGCCGTGCGGGAGCTGGCCGGGGGCCGTCGGCTGCCGCTGGGTCTGCCGGACGGCGACGTCGAGGCGGCCCGTACCCGGTTGGAGCCCGGTGACCGGCTGCTGCTGCACACCGACGGGGTGACCGAGGCGCGCGACCCGGCGGGCGAGATGTTCGGACTGCCCCGCCTGGCCGACCTCGCCGAACGGCACATCGGCTCCGGGCTGCCGGCCGCGGAGACGCTGCGCCGGCTCAGCCACGCGGTGACGGAGCACCAGGGCGGTACGCACCAGGACGACGCGACGCTGATGCTCGTCGAGTGGTCCGCAGCGGCGGCGGCGAACGCGGAGCCCTGAGCCCGGTCAGTCCAGCCCGCGCCACCCGCGCGCGACGGGCCGGCCCGCCTCCGCGTCGACGAACCCGAGCAGGGCGCCGACCCCGGTGATCCGCAGGACCCGCGCCACCCCCGGCTGCGGGGCGGTCACCCGCAGCGGCACGTCGCGCTCGCGACCCACGGCGGCGCCGTGCACCAGGACGCGTACGCCGCTGGAGTCCAGGAAACGCACGTCGGCGAGGTCGACGACGACCTCCCGGACGGCGGGCCGGCGCAGCGCCTCGGTGAGCGTCGCCTCGAACTCGGGGGCGTTGGCCATGTCGATCTCGCCGGCCGGGCGCAGGACGACCCGCCCCGGCTCCGTGTCCCGCGTGTCCCGGTCCATGGCCCCGCCTCACCGTCGAAGGACGCGCCGGCACCGGCGCGCCTCGACCATACCGACCCCGCCCGGCCGGGGCACTTCGCCGGCCCGGAGAGCCACTTGAACACGTTCAAGAAGTCGCCTACGCTCAGGCGGCAAGAGTTGAACACGTTCAAGAAGGGCGTCCGCGATGGACACGAAGGTCTGGATGTACCTGGTCTACCTGGCGATCAGCATCGGGTTGACCGTGTGGGTGGCCCGGGCGCTGTCGCGCAACGGGTTGGTCTTCCTGGAGGAGGTGTTCGCCGACGAGCGGCTGGCCAGGGCCGTGAACAGCCTGCTCGTCGTCGGCTTCTACCTGCTCAATCTCGGCTACGTCACGGTGGCCATGAAGCACCCCGACCCGGTCGGCTCGACCGCCCAGGCGATGGAGGAACTCTCCCTCAAGATCGGCCTCGTGCTGCTGGTGCTCGGGGCACTGCACTTCTTCAACGTCTTCGCGCTCGGCCGGTACCGCCGCGGCCGGCTCCGCCAGTACGCCACCCACCCGCCCGTCGCCCCGGTCGGCCGGCTGCCGATGCCACCCGCACCGCGCGACGCCCACCCCGCCGGGGCCCGACCCGTGGGGCCGTACCCCATGGGGGCCCAGCCCACCGCCGGGCCGCATCCCGCCGTGCCGCACCCCGCCGCGCCGCACCCCGCCGGGCCGGGGGCGGGGACCGGGCCGGCCGGCGGACCGCCGGCCCGATGAGCGCCCGACCCACGGGCCGGTCGGGCGGGCTCCCGGACGCCACCGCGCACGGGGGCGGTGGCGTCCGGGGGTTCACCGTCCTCTACGACGCACACTGCCCGCTCTGCCGCTCCGCGCGGCGCTGGCTGGCGTCCCGCGCCCAGCTCGTACCCCTGGAGTTCGTGCCGGCCGGCTCGGCCGAGGCCCGGCGGCGCTTCCCCGGCCTGGACCACGACGCCACGCTGCGGGATCTCACCGTGGTCGCGGACACCGGCGAGGTGTACGCGGGCGACGGCGCCTGGTTCGCCTGCCTCTGGTCGCTCGCCGACCACCGGGCGACGGCGGAGCGGCTGGCCCGCCCGCACCTGCTCCCGCTGGCCCGGCGGGTGGTCGCCGCCGCCTCCTCGGTCCGCCAACGGGTGCGCGACCCGTGGGCGGAGCCGGGCGACGACCCGGCGGGATACGGTGGCCCCGATGACCGAGCAGACTGCGCCGACGACCGCTGCGGGTGAGCCGGCGACCGCGCGCGGCGAGCAGACCCGGCAGCTCATCCTGGACACCGCCATGCGGCTGTTCCGCGAACGCGGTTACGCCCGGACCACCATGCGCGCCATCGCCCAGGAGGCCGGGGTGGCGGTGGGCAACGCCTACTACTACTTCGGCTCCAAGGAACACCTGATCCAGGAGTTCTACGCCCGCGCGCAGACGGAACACCGGGCGGCGGCCGGGCCGGTGCTCGCCCGCGAGAGCGACCTCGCCGCCCGGCTGGCCGGGGTGATGCACGCCGGGATCGACGTGCTCACCCCGTCGCACTCCTTCGCCGCCAGCTTCTTCAAGACGGCGGCGGAGCCGACCTCACCGCTGAGCCCCTTCTCGGCCGAGTCCTCCGGGCCGCGCGAGGCGGCGATCGGGCTCTTCGCCGAGGCGCTGGACGGCTCCACCGCCCGGGTCGACCCGGAGTTGCGCCCGCACCTGCCGGAGCTGCTCTGGCTGGCGTACATGGGGGTGGTGCTCTACTGGGTCTACGACCGCTCGCCCGGCCAGGCCCGCACCCGGCAGCTCATCGACGGCGCGGTGCCGCTGGTCGACCGACTGGTGGGGCTGTCGCGGTTGCGCGTGCTGCGCCCGGTGACCCGGCAGGTGCTCGACCTCATTCGTACGCTGCGTCACTGACCGCCGAACGCGGCCATCCTCCGAATAGCCGCAGGTCAGAGTCCGTTAGTCGACACCCGGATCGCACCTGTGGCACCTTGCCGACGCCCTCACCGATACGTAGCGTGATGGGTGCGCACACCACCCGCGGGCCCTGGGGGGAGACTGCGGACCGTGGATCCGGCCCGGGAACCACGGTCCGCGCCCCGCCCCAGGGCACGCTCAGGGCGGATAGACGCCGAACGACCGCCAGCCCCGGTCGGCGAAGCCGGCGGCGGTCGCCACCCGGGCGGAGGCGGTGTTCGCGGGGTCGTGCAGGTACGTGGGGACGGCCCCCTCGTCGAGCACCCGGCGCGCCGCCTGGGCGACCAACCGCCGGGCCAGTCCCCGCCCCCGGGCCGCCGGTACGGTGCCGACCGCCAGCTCGTGGCCGTACGCGTCGTGCCGCTTGATCCCGACCCCGGACAGGTAGCGGCCCTGGGCGTCGCGGGCCACCAGGACCGGCCGGTCGAACAGGCGCAGCCAGGACGGCAGCCCGGCGGCGGTCGGGGCCGTCCACTCCCCCGCGTCCGGCAGCGGGGTCGGCGCCACGCTCCACCGGAAGACGTCGTCGTGCACCGCCCAGCCGGGTCGGCCGACCGCGGCGGGCAACGCCGCGAGCGGCGGGCCGCACGGCCGCCGGGCCAGCTCGCGGACCGCCGCGACCCGGTCGGGGGCGACGGAGAGCACCGTGCTCGCGCCGGCGGCCACCGCGACGGCCGGCCGGAGCCGGCCGTCCCAGGCCGGTCGGGCCCGCCGGTGCGAGCCGACCACGTGCAGCCCGGGCCCGGCCGGCCACTGGCCGAGCCAGCTCGCCAGGTGCAGGTGCAGCCGCCGGTCGAGCATCGCCGGTCACCTCCCCACGGCCGTCGGTCGTCACCCCGGAGGCCGGGCCGCCGACGCCGCCCGCCTCGCCGACGATCACCGTACGCGGGCGCGGCGCAACGCGCGCGCGAACCCGTCGGGGGTGGACCGGCGCGGGTCCCCGTGACCCGACGGAACCCGCCCCGCGCAGCGGGGACGCGCGCGATGATTGGGTGGCGTGGCGGGCGGGTAGACGTATCGACACACCGATGACCGCCGATTCGTGGGACGAGGGTCGATCACGGGAACCAGACGCATCGATCGGCCGTCATATTCATTTTCATACATGGACAACTTTGTTTGGGACGGTATGGTCATGCCGAATCAGCCGAACGACCGGTACCACCAGGACCCGGAGCGACTCTGGCGATGCACCGAGGCCACCGGGTGGTTCCCGGCCCAGTCGGCGTACCGGGGCCACCGCGCCGGGCCCGAGGCGCTCCCGTGGAGCGAGGTCGACAAGCAGCCCGCGGGCGCCGCGTCGCGCGGCGGCCGGAACATCCACTGACCACCCCGTGCGCGGCCCGGTCGTCCCGCGACACACCCGGACGGTCCACCGGGGGCTTTCGCACACCTGTCGGGTAATTTCTTCTGGTCCGGCATCCCGGCCTACGACAGGAGAAGCTCCGCGCATGGGCAAGAAGACGATCCACGTCTCCGACTTCAGCGGCACGGTCATCCAGCCCGACGACGAGGTGGTCCGCGTCGTCGTCCTGGAACACCCGGACCTGGTCGCGGGGCCCGTGCGGCTGGACGCCACCCCGGCCGAGGTGGAGAGCATCGACGACGCCGCGCTGGACGTCGCGGTGGTCGAGATCCACGACCGGCACGGCGACGGCGAGCCGCGCCGGGTGGTGCTCACCGCGAGCGAGTTCGACGCGATGGCGACCGACGTGCCGATGGCGCAGCTGCTGAGGACCGCCGAGCGGGTCCGCCCGCCGAAGGCCCGCAAGGGCGCGGAGCGGGTCGACTACGGCACGATCGAGCACGCCGGCCGGCCGCACCGGGGCCGGGTCACCGAGGAGGAGGCCCGGCTGGTGCGCGAACGGCTCGACGAGGTCAACAAGCGGCTCGCCGACGCCGGGATCCGCCAGGTGGACCCGACGGACCCCGAGCACGCCGCCCGCTACGGTTTCCCCGCCGCGCCCTGAGGCGGGTCATTCGCGCATCTGGACGGCCCGCAGGGCCGCCGCCACCCACTCCTCGGTCGCGGCCTTGCTGACGCCGAGCCCGCTGAGGACCCCGGCGCCGTTCTCGTGCTCCAGCAGCGCGAGCAGGATGTGCTCGGTGCCGACGTAGTTGTGCCCGAGGCGCAGGGCCTCCCGGAAGGTCAGCTCCAGCGCCTTCTTGCCCTGGGCGTCGTACGGGATCAGGTCGGGCACCTCGGCGGTCGAGGGCGGCAGCGCCGCCGTCGCGGCCTCGCGTACGCGCTCCAGCGGCACCTGCTGGGCGACGATCGCCTTCGCGGCCAGGGCCTCCGGCTCGCTGAGCAGCCCCAGCACCAGGTGCTCGGGGCGGATCTCGGCGTGCCCGGTGGCCCTGGCCTCGTTCTGCGAGGCCATCACCACGTTGCGCGCGCGGGGGGTGAACCGGGAGAAGCCCTGCTGCGGGTCGGGCGGCGTCTCGTCGGCCTTCGGGACGAAGCGCTTCTGCGCCGCCTGCTTGCTGACGCCCATGCTGCGGCCGATCTCGGTCCAGGACGCGCCGGAGCGGCGTGCCTGGTCGACGAAGTGGCCGATCAGGTGGTCGGCGACCTCACCGAGGTGGTCGGCCGCGATGACCGCGTCGGTGAGCTGGTCGAGCGCGTCGGTGTGCGCCTTCTTGATCGCCCGGATCAGGTCGTCCAGGCGTACGGGGTTGGTCATCTGCACTGGCTCCGTCATGCGTCAACCATAGGTTGACGAGTCCGTGCCGTCAACCGGAAGTTGACGATCGGGGTCGACGACGCCCGCAGCCCCGTCGACCTCGGCGGATGACAGCCGGCGACCACTCGTAGGAAAGTTTCGCCATTGCCTCGCTCGATATAGAAGTTTTACGATTCGGCCTTCATCGTCCAACCCTCCCGCACGGTACGAACATCGGAGGCAACAATGTGTGACGCACCGGAGACAGGCCACCTGCTCCACGTACCGGCACGGCGCCGCGCCCTGTTCACGGCGCTGGGCGTCGGCGCCGGCATCGGGGTGCTCGGCCTGCCCAGCCCCGCGCTGGCCGCCGTCACCGGCTGGAGCAACCCGACCCGCGGCACGCTGACCTCCGGCTACAAGAGCCCCAGCCGGCCCGGTCACCTCGGCTGGGACGTGGCCAACAGCCAGGGCACCCCGATCTACGCCACCGCCGACGGAACCGTCCGGGACGTCAAGACCAACTCGTACCCGGGCGACACGACGAGCGGCCCACTGGCCGGCCGCACCGGCAACAGCGTCCACATCAACCACGCCGACAGCTACTTCTCCTACTACGGCCACCTGCACCGGGTGCTGGTCAGCGCCGGCCAGCGGGTCAGCTGCGGGCAACTGATCGGCCTGATGGGCAACACCGGCAACTCGACCGGCCCGCACCTGCACTTCGAGATCCACCGGCCCCGGCTGACCTCGCTGGACCCCCGGGTCTTCCTGGCCAACCGGGGCATCACCCTCGGCTCGACGGCCCCGGTGGGCAGCACCGGCTACCCGAGCGTCAGCCAGGGCGCCTCGGGCTGGGTGCCCCGGGTGATCCAGTACCTGGTGCGGGCCCGCGGCATCTCCGTCGTCGTGGACGGGATCTACGGGGCCGGCACCACCAGCGCGGTACGCAGCTTCCAGAGCAGCCGGGGCCTCTACGCCGACGGCATGGTCGGCCCGATCACCTGGACCGCGCTCGTCCTGCCCCTGCGCGAGGGCAACTCCGGCGACCTGGTGCGTGGCCTCCAGACCGCCCTCAACGCCCGCGGTGCCAGCCTCCTCGTCGACGGCGGCTTCGGCTCGGTCACCACCAGCGCGGTGCGCGCCTTCCAGAGCCGCAACGGCCTCGTCGCCGACGGCCTCGTCGGGCCGGTGACGTGGAGCGTGCTCATCTGAGCGGCACCGTCAGAGCCAGCCGTTGTCCCGGGCGGTGCGGAACGCCTCCGCGCGGTTGGCCACGCGGAGCTTGCTGACCGCGGCGGACAGGTGGTTGCGGACGGTGCCCGCCGACAGGTGGGTACGCCGCGCCACCTCCGCCACCGGCGTGTCGTACTCGGCCAGTCGCAGCACGTCCAGCTCGCGGGGCGTGAGCGGGCACTCCGGCGCGGTGAGGGCGTCCGCGGCCAGCGCCGGGTCGACGTACCGGCCCCCGGCGTGCACCCGGCGGATGACGTCGGCCAGCGTTCCGCCGGGAGCGCCCTTGGGCAGGAACCCCTTGGCTCCGGCGGCCAGCGCGCGTTGCAGGTGGGGCGGCCGGCCGTGCCCGGTCAGGATCACCACCTTGCAGGCGGGCAGGACGCGCGCCAGCTCCGCGGTCACCTCCAGCCCGTCCAGGGCCGGCATCTGGAGGTCCACCACGGCCACGTCCGGCCGGTGGGCGAGCGCGGCGGTCACCGCGGCCCGCCCGTCCGACGCCTCGGTCACGACCTCCAGGTCGGACTCCAGGCCGAGCAGGGCGGCCAGCGCCGCCCGGATCAGGTCCTCGTCGTCGGCCAGCAGCACCCTGATCACGGGCGGGTCCGTACCGTCACGTCGAGGCGGAACACCCCGTCGTCGGTCCGGTGCCGCAGCGAGCCCCGGGCCTCGGCCATCCGCTCGGCCAGCCCACGCAACCCGAAGCTGTGCCGGTCGGGCGACGCACCCTCGGCGCCGTCGTTCGTCATGGTCATCCGTACCTCGTCCTCGTCCTGGCTGATCTCGATGGTGCACCAGGTGGCCCGGCTGTGCCGCAGCACGTTGGTGCTGGCCTCCCGCAGCACCGCGACGAACTGCCGGGCGATCTCCGACGGTACGTCGTCCGGCGGCAGGGCGACCGCGCAGCGGATGCCGGAGGAACGCAGCACCTGCTCCACCGCGGCGATCTGGTCCCCGAGGTCCACCGCACGGTACCCGTGCACCACCTCGCGCAGCTCGACCAGCGCCGACGCGGCCAGTCGCTGCACCTCGGCCGCCTCCGAGCTGGCCCGCCCGGCGTCCGTCGCCGCCAGCCGGGACGCCAGCTCCGCCTTGAGCGCGATGACCGAGAGGCTGTGCCCGAGCAGGTCGTGCACGTCGCGCGCGAAGCGCAGCCGCTCCTCGGTCGCGGCGAGCCGCCCCTGGGCGGCCCGCCCCCGCTGCGCCTCGACGAGCAGCCCCCACAGCCAGAGCTGGAGGGCGTTCCACGCGGCCATGGAGACGCCGGCGACCAGCACGATGGTGACCTGGTCACGCACCGACGCGCCGTTGCGCAGCGCCACCCCGGCGGCCACCGCCACGGTCAGCAGCGCCGCCGGGCCGGCGGCCCACCAGCGCGACAGCATCGGTACCGAGCCGATCACCGACGCGCCGAGGAAGCCCCAGGTCGCCCACTCCGGCGCCCCCACCGGCCCCACCAGGGGTACGGAGACCACGGCGGCCACGACGAACGCGACGAGCAGGCGGCGCCGTACGGCCCCCGCCAGCCACGGGGTGATCGCACCGTAGAGCGCGCCGGCCTGCGCGACGACGAACAGGACGATGCCCACCGCCCCGGCAGCCGTCCACCCCGGATCGTCCTCCCGCGACAGCCCGGCGGCGGCCAGCAGCAGCGTCCCCAGGACGCCGCTGCCGACGGTGGTGAGGGTGACGACGCGGGCGCGGCGCAGGCCGAGATCCCGCTCGACCTGCGCCCGGTCCATGTTCACGTCCCCGTGGCCGGGTGACGCGATCGCTGCCCCGATCATCCGTGCCGGGGCTCCCACCGGAAGTACCGGCCCGCCATGAGCAGCGACACCACCAGCCAGACCAGCAGCACCCCGAAGGACGGCAGCGTCTCGATGAAGGTGCCGGCGAAGCTCAGGGTCTGGCCCTCGTCGGTGCGGCCGAGCCAGCCGACGCGCATGACCTCGGTGAACGGGCCGTTGGGCAGGAACCAGAGCACCCGCTCCAGCGACTCCGGCAACGCCCCGAGCGGCAGCAGCGCACCCGGCGTGGCCAGGAAGACCACCACGGTCGGCAGGGTGGTGAGCATGGCCGCCTCGGAGCTGCGGGTGATCGCGGACAGCGCGGCCGAGAACGCCGCCATGATCGAGGAGCCGAACAGCAGAGCCACGACCATGACCAGCGGATTCCTGGGCATCGGCAGGTCGAGCACCAGGACCGCGTAGACGGCCAGCGCGAGGAACTGCGCGAGGAAGATCGCCACGGTGCTGCTGGCCGTGCCGAACAGGATCGTGCGGTCCGAGGCGAGCCCGGCGCGCAGCCGCTTGAGCACCAGTTCCTGGCGGCGCGAGGCGTACACGGTGGTCAGGTGGTGGTGCACCAGGAAGACCATGATCAGAGTGGTGACGCTGACGACCCGGCGCACGCCCGGCACCGTCTGGCCGCGGTACTCGCTGACCAGCAGTAGGGCGATCATCAGCGGGGTCACCACGGACATCGCGGTGGACGTCCAGCTGCGGCGCAGCGCCAGCAGCTCCATCTTGAGCATCGCGGCCATCTGCCAGATGGGCCTGGTCGCGCGGTCGCCCGAGGTGGCGGCGGTGGTGGGGCTCGGCGTCGTCATCGTCCCGCTCATCGGGCAACCTCCGCTTCCGCGTGCTGGTCGGTCGGGTCGTGGTCGGCGGCGATGTCCAGGAAGACATCCTCCAGGGTGGCCGGTCGGGCCGACAGGGAGGCCAGCCGGATGTTGCCCGCGTTGGCCCACTCGAGCAGCCGGGTCAGGTCGGTCTGGAGCTGGCGGGACTCGTACGTGACCCGGTCGCCCTCGACCAGGCGGGCGGCGTGCGGCAGCTCGGGCAGCGACTCCGTGGCCGGCAGCCGGAAGCTGATCCGGGCGGGCAGGGTGCGTACGACGTCCTCCGGCGCCCCGGTGGCGACGATGCTCCCGCCCCGCATGATCGCCACCCGGTCGGCGAGGACCTCCGCCTCCTCCAGGTAGTGCGTGGTGAGCAGGACGGTGGTGCCGCCCTTCTGGAGCTCGCGGACGACGTCCCAGGTGCGGCGGCGCGACGCCGGGTCCATGCCGGTGGTGGGCTCGTCGAGGAAGAGCACCTCCGGGCGGCCGAGCACGGCCAGCGCCAGCTCCAGCCGCCGGCCCTCGCCGCCGGAGAGCTGCTCGACGGCAACGTTCATCCGGTCGCCGAGGTCGACCAGGTCCAGCACCTCCGCGGTGGTCTGCGGCCGGACGGTGAGCGACCGCCAGATCTCCACCGTCTCGCGGACGGTGAGCGCGCCCGTGAACCCGCCGTGCTGGAGCATCACCCCCGTCCGGGGGCGCACCGAGTTGCGGTCCCGGATCGGATCCAGCCCGAGCACCCGGACCCGGCCGGCGGTGGCCGGTTGCAGGCCCTCGAGGACCTCGATGGTGGTGGTCTTCCCGGCACCGTTGGTGCCCAGCAGCGCGAACAGCTCGCCCCGGCGGATCCGCAGCGAGATGCCGCGCACCGCCTCGAACTCCCCGTAGCTGCGACGCAGCCCGTCCACTTCGATCACGACGTCATCCATGCTCATCAGGCTGCCGTCGGTGGGCGACAGTTCCAACCCCCGTCGCGTCATGTTCCCACCGTGTCGTACGCATGCCCGACCCGTGTGTCCCCCACGTCCGGGGCAGGCGCGCCGCCCGGCGTCGACGGACGCGCGAACGCGGAAGCGACGCCGAGCGGTCGGTGGCCCGGTGCTCCCGGGGTGGGGCTCAACCGGCCGGGTGGGCGGCGAACGGCGCCACGTCCACCGGGAGTTCCGGCAGCACCCCGGCGAGCGCCTCGACCTTCGTCCACGTCATGGTCACCTGGTCGAGGTCCCCGTCCCCCAGCGGGACGCCCAGCTCGCCGAACGCCCGTGCCAGCCGCTCCCGCCGTACGGGGTCGACGCCGTCGGCCGGCGCCTCGGGCACGCAGACGGACGCGAGGTCCGTCACGACCTCCAGCTTCGGCTCCCGCTCGTGCCAGCCCGTACGCCGCTGGTAGACGTCGGCGACGGCGGCCAGCTCGAAGTCGCGGCCGGGCGCGGCGGCGAGTTGCAGCGACAGCGGCATCCCGTCGCCGTCGACGCCCATCGGCAGCGCCAGCGCGGGGAAGCCGACCGCGCTCCAGGCGCTGGGCAGGAAGGAGATCATCTGGAGGCTGGCCTGGTCGTCGTAGCGGGGGGCGCCGGACGGCCAGGCGGGCGTGGCGATGACGTCGACGTCGCGCAAGCGCGCCCGCAGGGCGCTGGCGCCCCACCCGCGCACCCGCTGGGCCCGCAGGTACGTCTCCGCCGGGAGCACACCGCCGAGCGCGACGTTCCACCGGAAGGGTCGCCCGTAGTCGCTCCAGCGCGCCCGCAGCTGCGCCCCGTGCACCTCGAACGCCTCCACCAGCATCGTCACCAGCTGCGCGGCGAAGAGCGGGAACGCCTCGTCGAACGGCACGTCGACGACCTGCGCCCCGGCGGCCCGCAGCTCGTCGAGCGCGGCGGCGAAGGCGGCGGCGGTGTCCTCGGTCAGCGCGGCGGCGTAGCGCACCAGGTCACCCGGGACGCCGACGCGTACGCCCGCGAGGTCGGCCAGCGGCGGCCGGGACAGCTCCGCGGGCCGGTCCGCCATCACGGCGAGCAGCCGCGCGCACTCCCGGGCCGTACGCGCCAGCGGGCCCGTGGTCTCGACCGAGCGCGCCAGCGGGCGGACGCCGGTCGCCGGCAGGAGGCCCTGCGTCGGCTTCAGCCCCGTCACGCCGCACAGCGCGGCCGGGATCCGGATGCTGCCGTTGCTGTCGGTGCCGACGCCCGCGTCGAAGAACCCGGCGGGGATACCGTTGGCGCTGCCGCAGCTCGACCCGCCGGTGAACCGGTGGGGGTCCCACGGGTTGCGGGGCACCGGGAAGGGCGCCTCCGGGTCCGGCCGGGACAGCGCGTGCTCGCCCATCGTGGTCTTGCCGACGATCAGCGCGCCCGCGGCACGCAGCCGCGCCACCACGGTCGCGTCGCGGTCGGCCCACCAGTCCGCGTCGTGCACGACGCTCTGGCAGGTGCTCGGCGCGCCGGCCACGGCGACGACGTCCTTGACGCCGATCAGCGTGCCGCGCAGCGGCCCGTCGGTGCCGGCGTCGACGGTCGGGAAGCGGTGCAGGAAGGTGCCGAGCATCGGCCCGAGCCGGTCGGCCCGCTCGGCTGCGGCGGCGACGTGGTCCATGTCAGCTCACCGCCGCGTGGCCCGGCCGGCCGGTCGGGACGCCCCGCGGCGGGGGCCGGTCGCCGGTCAATTCCGATTCCGCGCCCATTCGTGTGTGCCGGAAGAAGTCGCTGTGCGGAAAAACGAACGGCTCGGCCGTGACATCGTCATGGACCGAGACGTCCGTCTTCGCGTCACCGTTCGACGAATGACGGTCACCGTTCCGCTTCTGGCGTGCCACGAACACCTCCCCGAACGGGCCACAAAAAATGCGCGGCCCAGGACCACGACAACTCCGACGATGGCGGCGCGGCCGTCGCGGGGTAACCCCTACGGTCACCCCTCACCACCCCGGAATGAGGCGCCTCGGACGCCGATCCTCGCGACGACGGCCCCGGAGTTCCTGGCTCCCCGCTCCGCGGCGCTGATAAATACTATTCGCATACCCGCACCGATCTAAATGGGGAAATCAATGAGCAACGCAATCGCGAACCTCGTGGCGACACCCACGGCCGGTGCGGTGGAACCACAGGCGATCGACGTTTCGGGCGTGCACAAGAGATACGGCGACGTGCGGGCCGTCAACGGCATCGACCTGCGGATCGCGCCCGGCGAGGTGGTGGCGCTGCTCGGGCCCAACGGCGCGGGAAAGTCCACGCTCGTCGACATGGTCCTGGGGCTCACCCGCCCCGACCGCGGCGAGATCCGCGTCTTCGGGCACACCCCCCGGGAGGCCATCACCCGGGGCGTCATCGGGGCGACGCTCCAGGACGGCGCGCTGCTCGACGACGTGTCGATCCGCGAGCTGCTCACGATGGTGGCGTCGCTGCACGCCGCCCCGCTGCCGATCGCCGAGGTGCTGCGCCGCACCGACCTGACCGACATCGCCGACCGCCGCAGCCGGCTCTCCGGCGGTCAGCGCCAGCGGCTGCGGCTGGCGATGACCCTCGTGTCCGACCCGAAGCTGCTGGTGCTGGACGAGCCGACGGTGGCGATGGACGTCGAGTCGCGCCACGTGTTCTGGGCCGCCATGCGGGAGTTCACCGACTCCGGGCGCACCGTGGTGTTCGCCTCCCACTACCTGGAGGAGGCCGAGGAGTTCGCCGACCGGGTGGTGCTCGTGCAGGCCGGGACGGTCATCGCCGACGGCACGGTCGCCGAGATCCGTTCCGTGGTGGCGGGCCGGTCGCTGTCGGCCACCGTCCCGGACGCGACGGTGGAGCAGCTGCGCCTGCTGCCCGGCGTGCTCAGCGTCGAGGCCCGCGGCCAGCGCTTCGAACTCGTCTGCTCCGACTCCGACGCCGCCGCCCGGGAGCTGTTCGCACGCCATCCCCGGGCGTACGACGTCGAGATCGGCGCCCTCGGCCTGGAACAGGCGTTCCTGGCCCTCACCTCCACGAAGGGCGGGGCCGCCTGATGAGCACGGGCTTCCTCAAGATCGAAGTGAAGCGGGTGATCCGCGCCCGCAAGTTCTGGATCGTCGCGTTCCTGTTCCCGACGCTGCTCTACCTCATGCAGGCCAACCTGTTCCGCGGTGAGGTCGTCGAGCGCACCGGCATCAACTTCAGCGAGCACCTGCTGGGCGGGCTCGCCGCCTTCGGCGCGCTCTTCGTAGCGTTGAACGTCGGCACCCGGGTGGCGATCGAGCGGTCGACGGGGTGGCAGCGCCAGTTGCGCATCACCCCGCTGTCGCCGACGTCGTACCTGACCGCGAAGCTGGCCGCGGCGATGGTGGTGGCGCTGCCGGCGATCACGGCGGTGGCGCTCACCGGCGCGCTGTTGCAGGGCGTCCGGCTACCGCTGGGCGGCTGGCTCCAGCTGGTGCTCGGGGTCTGGCTCGGCACGCTGCCGTTCGCGCTGCTGGGCGTCTTCATCGGCCAGGTCGCCACGGCCGAGAGCGTGCAGGTCCTCACCTCCGTCTCGCACATGCTGCTCGGGGTGCTCGGCGGCGCGCTGTTCCCGTCGGTCGCGTTCCCCGAGTGGCTCCAGGCGGTGTCCGCCGTCATGCCGAGCCACTGGCTGGCCGAGGTCGGCCACAGCCCGTTCGAGGCCGACTCCCGCCTCGGGCTCGCGGCCCTGGTGCTCGCGGGCTGGACCATCGTGCTCGGCGCCGCCGTGACCCTGCGGTACGTGCGCGACAGCGCCCGCGTCTGAGCCGGGAGCCGACGGGCCTCCCACACCCCGCACGACGAACGTACGCACCGCTACGACGAGGGATTGCATCGTGAAGAAGAACTCCTGGCAGATACTGCGCAAGGGCGGGTCGGGCGGCCTCACGCTCACCGTCGACTTCACCAGCACCGGCCGCACCCAGGCGTGCTTCCGCGACCTGGTCCCCCTGCTGAGCGCGCCCGGCGAGATCTGGGAGACCGTGGCACCCGCCTCCGGCGCCGAGGACACCATGTCCGGCGCCGACTACGTCGAGCGGTGGGCGAAGGGCGTACGCCGGCGGGAACGCACCGTCGACACCGTGATCGGCTACTGCGTGGGCGCGGTCTTCGCCGCCCCCCTCGCGTCCCGGCTGGCCGAGACGCAGGACGAGGCGCCCAGGCTGATCCTGCTGGACCCGGAGTTGCCGAACATCGTCGGGCTCTACCGGGACTTCCACGCCGCCGCCGACGCGCTGCGCACCATCCTCTCCCCGGAGGAGATCGCCGCGTTCCACGCCGACGGCCAGGCGGTGCAGGAGAAGTACGGCCTCGAGGACCTCACCCTCATCGGTCCCGCGCTCGCCGGCATCTTCCGCGACGCGATCGACGTGGCGGGCCGCAGGCTCGGGCTCGACGACGACGTCCGGGGCGAGCTGGGCGGCAGCTTCGCCTCGTTCGTCGGGTACCTGCGGGCGGCGGCGGAGATCGACCCGACCCCGCAGTGGGCGACGGCGACGGCGATCACCTCCGCGCACTCGACCCAGGGCGGGCAGGGCTTCGGCCGTGCCGTCCCGCTCGACGTCGACCACGACCAGATGCTGCGCCACCCCGACGTCGCCGCGGCGGTCTCCGGCCTGATGACCGGCGCGGACGCCGGCCTGCGGATCGCGGGGTAGCGCGGTGGCACCGGGCCCGGCGGGCGGTGAGCCCGCGCTCTTCACCGACCTGTTCGCCGAACAGGTGCGGCGCACCCCGCACGCGACCGCCGTCGTGTGGGGCGAGCACCGCAGGACGTACGCGGAGCTGGACGCCGAGGCGAACCGGCTCGCGCACCGGCTGGTGTCGCTCGGCGCGGGCCCGGACCGGCTCGTCGCGATCGGGATCCGCTCCGCGCACCTGGTGGTCGCCGCGCTCGCCACCCTCAAGGCCGGGGCGGCCTACCTGCCGCTGGACCTGAGCTACCCGCCGCAGCGGCTGGAGCACATGCTCACCGACGCGCGGCCGATGCTGCTGCTGACCACCGGCGACGACCAGCACGCGGTGCCGGCGGCCGACCTGCCGCGGGTCCTGCTCGACGACCCGGACGCGTACGCCGGGCAGCCCGAAACCGACGTCACCGACGCCGACCGGCTCGCCCCGCTGCGGCCCGCCAACACCGCGTACGTCATCTACACCTCCGGCTCCACCGGCAGCCCCAAGGGTGTGGTCATCGAGCACCGCCAGCTCGGCACGTACCTGCGCCACGTGGTGCGGTCCTACCCGGGCGTACGCGGGCGGGCGCTGCTGCACTCCTCGTTCGCCTTCGACCTGACGGTCACCGCGTTCTACGCGCCGCTCATGACGGGCGGCTGCGTGCACGTCGGCGCCCTGGAGGAGATGGGCACGCCCGCCGCCGGGCCCTTCGGGCAGGAGCGGCCCACGTTCGTCAAGGTGACGCCCTCGCACATCCCGCTGCTCACCGCGCTGCCCGCCGAGGCGTCCCCCACCGGGGAGCTGATGGCCGGCGGCGAGCTGCTGCTCGGCGAGACCGTCGACGCCTGGCGTCGCCGGCACCCCGGCGCCCGGGTCGTCAACGAGTACGGCCCGACGGAGACGACCGTCGGGTGCAGCACGGTGGTCATCGAGCCCGACCAGCCGGTGCCGCCGGGGCCGCTGCCCATCGGCCAGCCCATGCCCGACGTGCGCTTCCACGTGCTGGACGACGAGCTGCGCCCGGTGCGGCCCGGCGAGATCGGCGAGCTGCACATCGCGGGCGCCCAGCTCGCCCGGGGCTACCTGGGCCGGCCGGGCCTGACCGCCGAGCGCTTCCTGCCGGACCCGTTCGGCCCGCCCGGCTCGCGCATGTACCGCTCCGGCGACCGGGTCCGGCCCACCGAGGACGGCGAGTACGAGTTCTGCGGGCGGGTCGACAACCAGGCGAAGATCCGCGGCTACCGCATCGAGCTGGGCGAGATCGAGGCGGCGCTGCTGCGCAGCCCGCAGGTGCGGCACGCGGCGGCGGTGATCCGCACGGACGCGCCGGAGGTCAAGCAGCTCGTCGCGTACGTCGTGGCCGAGGCGGACGCGACGCTCGACCCGCAGCAGCTGCGCAAGGACCTCGCCGAGACCCTGCCGGACTACATGGTGCCGAGCGCCGTGGTGAGCCTCGCGGCGCTGCCGCTGACCGTCAACCGCAAGCTCGACACGGCGGCCCTGCCGGCGCCGGAGGTCGCGGCGACGCCCGGCGGGCGGGCGCCGGCCGACGAGTTGCAGGCGCTGCTGTGCGAGCTCTTCGCCACCTACACGGCCGTCTCCTCGATCGGCGTCGACGACGACTTCTTCGTCCGGGGCGGCACCAGCCTCGGCGCCGCCCAACTGGTCAACGAGGCACGCCGACGCGGACTCACCCTGTCGCTGCGTGACGTGCTGGAAAACCGGACCGTGGCGCGGCTCGCCGAGGTCTGCGCCGACACCGACCGAGGGGACGAGTGAGCATGAGCATCGCGGCCAGCAGGAAGGAAGCAGCCATGTGGCTGCTCGAGCGGCTGGTGCCGGACACCGGGGTCAACAACGTGGCGGTCGCCTTCGAGGTGGCCGGCCGGATCGACCGCGAACTGTTCACCGCGGCGCTGCGGGCGGTCCTGGCCCGCCACGAGGTGCTGCGCACCGTGTTCCGCACCGACGACGCGACGCTGACCCGGGAGGTGCTCGCCGCCGACCGGCTCGACGTGCCGGTGGTGGCCGTCCCGGCCGGCGACGACGGGATGGACGCCGACCTGACCGCGTTCGCCGCCGAGCCCTTCGCGATCGACGGCCGCCCCCTGGTGCGGGCGGGCATCCGCGCGGGAGCCGACGGCGACGTGTGCTGCGTCGTCGTGCACCACCTGAACTTCGACGCCATGTCGACCACGATCCTGCTCCGCGAACTGCTCGTCGCGTACGAGACGGTGGCGGCGGGACGCCGGCCCGACGACACCCCGGTGGCCGCGCTCGCGGAGCGCGCGCCGAACGAGCGCAGCGTCGCGTACTGGCGGAAGAACCTCGACGGGCTGCGGGCCGCCGAGGCGGGGCTGTGGTGCGCCCGGCCGCCCGTCGGGGCGCCGTCCCTGCGCGCCGAGACCGTCCACCACGAGCTCTCCGCGCCGGCCCGCGCCGTGGTGCGCCGCTTCCAGCGCGAACTGCGCGCCTCCGAGGCGGTGGTGCTGCTCGCGGCGTACTCGGTGCTGCTCGCCCAGCACGGCGCGGGCTCCGACGTGGTGATCGGCACCCCGGTCAACGTCCGGGACCAGCGCAGCATGAACGCCATCGGCTACCACGCGAACCTGGTGCCGCTGCGGGTCCGGCTCGACCCGGACGCCGACTTCCGCGCCGTCGTGAAGCAGACGCGCGGCACCTTCCTGGAGGCGATCAGCCACGCCGACGTACCGCTGGAGCACGTGTCCCCCGCCGTGCTCGGCGACGCTCCGTCGTCGTGGCGCAGCTCATTCTTCCGGCACCTGTTCAACTACGTGCCCGGCACCGTCGACACCTCCGCCACGCTGACCGGGATGCCGGTGCGCCACGTCATGGTGGAGAACGGCTACAGCCGCTTCGACCTGGAGTTCTTCATCATGCCGGGCGAGGAGGCGACGACCGTCCGCGCGGCGTTCTGCGTCGACGCCTTCGAGGCGGCCGACGTCGTGCTGCTGCTGCAACGCTACGACGCGCTGCTCGTCCGGCTGGGTGAGGAGCTGGACCGCCCGGTGGCGCAGCTGTCCCGCCTGGGCGCGAGCGACCTCGCCCAGCCGGCGTCGCCGTCGGCGCCGGCCGCCACCGCGTCCGTGCTGGACGCGGTGCACGCGACGGTCGCCGCGAGCCCGGACCTCGTCGCGGTGCAGGACGGCGCCGACGCCGTGTCGTACGGCCGGCTGTGGTCCGCGGCGCTCGCCACCCGGGACCTGGTCGCGGCCTCGGGCGGCGGCACGGTCGCCGTGCTCGCGCCGCGCGGCGCGCTGCTGGCCGCCGCGTGGCTCGGCGTGTGGCTGGCGGGCGCGCGCTGCGTCCTGCTCGACCCGGCCCAGCCGATCCCCGACCTCGCCGCCCGGCTGGCCGACTCGGGTGCCGCCCCGGTGCTGGCGGCCGAGGGCCTCCCCGTGCCCGGCGCGGTGCCCATTCCCGCCGTTCCCGGCGCCACCGACGCGCTCCGCGCCGACGCGCCCACCGGCGCTGACCTCGACACGGTGGCCTACCTGGAGTACCACCTCGACACGCCCGCGCCGCTCGCGCTGACGGTCACCCACCGGGCCCTGGCCGGCGCGGTCGCGCGGCTCGTCGACCGGATCGGCGCCGGGCCGGCCGTGACCGCCTGGCTGAGCAGCGCCGCCACGGACGCGGCGCTGACGGAGCTGCTGGTCGCGCTGAGCACCGGCGGCCGGGTCGTCGTCGCGCCCGACGCGGCCCGGGCCGACGGCCACGCGCTCGGCGAGCTGGTGCGCGGGCACGCGGTGGACGTGGTGCAGGCGACGCCGGCGGTGTGGCGCCAGGTGGCCGAGCACGCGGGCGACCGGCTCGCGGGCCGCGTCGTCCTGGTGGCGCACGAACCACTCCCCCGTCCGCTGGCCGCGCAGCTACGCGCCACCGGCGGCACGCCGCACCACGGCTACACCACGCCCGGCGTCGCCGGGTACGCCGCGCTCGACGACGACCTGGACGAGCCGGGCGTCCACCCGGCGACCCGCGTGTTCGTCACCGAGCCCGGCACCGGGCACGAGCTGGGCATCGGCGTACGCGGTGAGCTGTGCGTCGCGGGCGACACGCTGGCCTCCGGCTACCACGGCCGGCCGGAGCTGACCGCCGCGCGCTTCGGCGAGCACCCGACGTACGGGCGGTTCCACCGCACCGCGGACCTCGCGCGCCTGCTGCCCGACGGCCGGGTGGACGTGGTCGGCCCGCTGTCGGCGCAGGTACGCGTCGGCGGCCAGCGGATCCACCTCTGCGACGTCGAGTCGGTCCTCGCCGCCCACCCGGACGTGGAGGCGGTCGCCGCCGTCGGGTCCGCCGGCGACGCGCAGGACGGCACGGTCGTCGCGTTCGTCGAGTCCCGCAAGCCCGACGTGACCGACAGGCTGCGCGAACACGCCCGTGCCGCCCTGCCGCTCACGCCCGAACTGGTCGTGCTCAACCAGCTGCCGGTCACCGTGGCCGGCACCGTGGACCGCGCGGCCCTCGTGGCGCTCGCCGCCGCGCGGGCGTCGGCCGACGCCGACCCGCCGGACGAGACGACCCTCGCCCTCGTCGGGATCTGGACCGAGATGCTCGACCGGCCGGGCCTGCACGCGGACTCGAACTTCTTCGCCAGCGGTGGCCACTCGCTGCTGGGCGCCCAGCTCGTGCAGCGGGTGCGGACCGACCTGTCGATGCCGGTCCAGCTCGCCGACCTGTTCGCCAACCCGACGCCCCGGCAGCTCGCGGAGCACCTGCAGGACGCGTTCTGGGACGACGACGAGGACGACGACTGACCGATCGCTCAACCCCCACACCGTCTCGAACCTCAGCAGAGGAGGCTCGGCGTGACCGTCGACGTCCAGCCCACCCGCGGTACCGACCGCATGATCACACTGACCAGAGAGGAGAACATCGAGGTCGACACGATCGCCCGCTACCTGGCGGGCCGGCCGCCGCGCATGGTCGACGCGACCGCCTGGCTCGCGTCGGCCCGCGAGCTGTCCAGCAACCTGCCCGTACGACTGCGCCAGATGGTGCGGCGCTTCGCCTGGGATCCCGGGCTCGAAGCCGTACTGCTCGTGCGGAACCTGCCCGTGGACGTCGACGAGTTGCCCGCGACGCCCACCGTGGCCGGCTCGGTGCAGCGGGAGTCCACGGTGCCCGCCGCCGCCCAGGTGCTGCTCGGGCTGCAACTCGGCGAACTCATCGCCTTCAAGGAGGAGAAGAGCGGCGCGCTCGTGCAGGACGTCGTGCCGGTGCCGGGCATGGAGAAGTTCCAGGGCAACGCGGGCTCGGTGCCGCTCTCCATGCACGTGGAGAACGCCTTCCACCAGCACCGCCCGGACTACGTCGGCCTGCACTGCCTGCGCAACGACCACGACAACGTGGCCGGATTGCAGGTGACGTCCGTGCGCAACGCGCTGCCCCTGCTGTCCGAGCAGGTCCGGCGGGTGCTGCACGAGCCCCGGTTCGTCACCGAGCCGCCGGCGTCGTTCGGCGACCTGCCCAGCGCGCCGGAGCCGCACGGCATCCTCGTCGGCAGCTTCGAGGACCCGGACGTACGGGTCGACTTCGAGAGCTCCTTCCCCCTCGACCCCGAGGCCACGCAGGCGCTGTCGATGCTGGGCGACGCGCTGCGCACCGTCCGCCGTACGTTCGTCCTGGAGCCCGGCGACCTCGCGTTCGTCGACAACCGGCTGGCCCTGCACGGCCGCACCGAGTTCACCCCGCGCTACGACGGTCGCGACCGCTGGCTGCAACGGATCTTCGTGCACCGCGACTTCCGCCGCTCCCGCGTGATGCGGCCCGCCGACGGGCACGTGCTCAGCAGCACCAACTGACAGACCGGCCCTGGGCGAGGGGCGGATCGCTGCGGGGCGCAAGACCGGTTGAACCCGAAGCCGCCAGCGATTCCCTTCCCACCGACCAGAGTGAGGCCGACATGGTGAGCAAGTGCCCCGTGCACGGGCTGGAGAAGCTGATGGACGTCGACTACTTCGCCAGCCCGTACGCGGCGAACGAGCGTTACGCGGTCATGCACGAGCGGGGCACCGTCCACCGGACGTGCCTCGACGACCACGGCCGGGTGTGGCTGGTCACCGGCCACGCGGAGGTCTACTCGGCGCTGCGCGACAAGCGCCTGGCGCGTCCCCGCGAGTACTCCAACGGCGACTTCACCAGCCAGCGCTTCCCGGAGGGCACCCCGACCGGCACCATCGTCACCCTCGACCCGCCGGACCACACGCGGCTCAAGAAAATGATCAACTTCACCTTCCTGCCCCGCAACCTGGAGACCTTCCGGCCGCGAATACAGGAGCTCGTCGCCGGGCGGCTGGACGCGCTCGAGGCGGCGGGCGGCGGAGACCTCGTCGGGGACTACGGGGCCATCCTGCCGATCACGATCGTCTGCGACGTGCTCGGCATCCCCGACGAATACCGCACGGACCTCAAGAGGATGGCGGATCTCGGCTTCGGCAGCGACGACGAGACCAACGCCCGGCTCCGCGCGGACATGTTGCAGATGCTCGACGAGATCAGGCGGCGCAAGACGGCGGAGCCCACCGAAGACCTCTTCTCGTACTGGATCCACACGAAGGACGCCGACGGCACCCCCGTGCTGAACGTCGAGCAGGTCCTGGTCCTGGCCGCGCTGACGATGCTGGGCGGCTACGACACCACCGCGGGCATGATCAGCCGGGGCGCCCTGGCCCTGCTGGACGACCCGGAGACGCTGGAGCGGCTACGACGGCAACCGGAGCTGTTCGACGCGGCCGTCGAGGAGATGCTGCGCAAGAACCCGTCGGTGCACCACGCCTTCCGCCGCTTCGCCACCGAGGACATGGAGATCGACGGCACCAGGATCGGCAAGGGCGACACGGTGCTCCTGCACGTCGCCGCCGCCGGCAACGACCCGAGGCGGTTCGCCGACCCGCAGGTGTTCGACATCGACCGCGCCGACAAGACGCACCTGGTCTTCGGCGGTGGCCCGCACTTCTGCGCGGGGGCCGAGCTGGCCCGGATGGAGGTGACCATCGCCCTCCGGGAGCTGTTCCTGCGCTTCCCCGACATCGCGCTGGCCGCGCCCCGGGAGTCGCTGAAGCTGCGCGCCTACCCGTTCATCCCCGCGCTCCTGTCGCTCCCCGTCACGGTCTGAGGCCTCCCACCCGCCCCGGCGAGGGGCGTGTCGCCGTCGGGGCGTGGATCCGGTCACCCGGGTCCGCGCCCCGGCGGCGTCGTGGCGTGCGGACCATCTAGAAAGCGGGATCCGACGGCGGCATTCGTCCGTCAATTGACCGCCGGTAGCGACGGCACGATTTCTCGGGGCGCCGTTCCCCGGTTGTTCGTGCGCGGGTCACCAGGTGAATGTGACGGCCTCATGCCCCACCGCCGGCCCACGACACCTGACCAGCACCAGCGCACTTCCACACCAATGACCACCACCAACCCCCACCACCTCCTGCGGGGTGCCCTAGGGGTGCCCCACCAATGACCACCAATGGGAAACTCCAAACCCACCAACACGCCGCCACCCACCCGGAGGAACCATGCAATTCTCCGTACTCGGCAGCACCGAAATCACCAACAACAACACCCCACTCGAACTCGGCGGAATCCGCCAACGCGCCATCCTCGCCTACCTCCTCCTCAACGCCAACAAAGTCGTCGCCACCAGCCAACTCCTCCACGCCATCTGGGACGGCAACCCACCCCCCACCGCCCGCAAAATGATCCAAAACGCCGTCTCCGCCATCCGCCGCACCCTCACCACCAACACCGACCCCACCACCACCGCCACCCTCCACACCCACCCACCCGGCTACCAACTCCGCCTCAACACCGAAACCATCGACCTCCACCGCTTCCGCCGACTCGTCCGCGAAGGACGCCACGCCACCACCACCAACAACCCCCACCACGCCGCCGACCTCCTCCACCAAGGACTCGCCCTCTGGCGCGGACGCGCCCTCGCCGACCTCGTCGAAACCGGCATCACCTGGTCAGAAATCACCGCCATCGAAGACGAACGACTCTCCGCCATCGAAGACCGACTCGAAGCCGAACTCGCCTGCGGCCGACACCGCGAAATCACCCCAGAACTCGAAATCCTCACCGCCACCGAACCACTACGCGAACGCCTCTGCCACCAATTCATGCTCGCCCTCTACCGCAGCGGCCGCCAAGTCGACGCCCTCCGCGTCTACCGCCGCACCCGCGAAGCACTCATCGACGGCCTCGGCCTCGAACCCGGCCGCAGCCTCCAAGAACTCCAACACCGCATCCTCGAACACGACACCAAAATCCAGATCCCCGTACTCGTGAGCTGAGGCGTCAACGCACCAACGGCCGTCGTCCCGACAGTTACCCGGGGGTGGACGGGCTGGGGGCACCATGGGCGCGCGGGCGGTCCCTCCCGTCCGGCGCACCGGATGCCGACAGCGATTCCTTCCCAGCGATCACAGCGAGGACGACATGGCGAACAAGTGCCCGGTGCACGGGCATCGGAAGCTGATGGACGACGACTACTTCGCGAACCCGTACGCGGCGTACGAGCGCTACGCGACACTGCACGAGCAGGGCACCGTCCACCGCACCTGCCTCGACGACCACGGTCAGGTGTGGCTGGTCACCGGCCACGCCGAGGTCTACTCGGCGCTGCGCGACAAGCGCCTGGCGCGTCCCCGCGAGTACTCCAACGGCGACTTCACCAGCCAGCGCTTCCCGGAGGGCTCGGCGACCGGCACCATCGTCACCCTCGACCCGCCGGAGCACACGCGGCTCAAGAAGATGATCAACTTCACCTTCCTGCCCCGCAACCTGGAGACCTTCCGCCCCCGCGTGCACGAGCTGGTCGCGGCCCGGCTGGACGCCATCGAGGCGGCGGGCGGGGGCGACCTGGTCGGCGACTACGCGGCCATCCTGCCGATCACGATCGTCTGCGACGTGCTCGGCATCCCCGACGAGTACCGCAAGAACCTCAAGGAGATGGCGGACCTCGCCTTCGGCAGCGACGACGAGACCAACGCCCAGGTCCGCTCGACGATGTCGAAGATCATGAACGAGATCCGGCAACAGAAGACGGCGGAGCCCGGCGACGACCTCTTCTCGTACTGGATCCACGCCAAGAACGCCGACGGGGAGCCGGAGCTCGACGCCTACCAGGTGATGGCCCTGGCCCTGCTGACGATGCTGGGCGGCTACGACACCACCTCGGGGATGATCAGCCGGGGCGCGCTGGCGCTGCTCGACGACCCGGACACGCTGGAGCGGCTGCGCAAGGACCCGGACCTGTTCGACGAGGCCGTCGAGGAGTTGCTGCGCCGCAACGGCTCCGTGCACCACGGCTTCCGCCGCTTCGCCACCGAGGACATGGAGATCGACGGTACGAAGATCGGCAAGGGCGACACGGTGCTGCTGCACCTGACCGCCGCCGGCAACGACCCGGAGCGGTTCCCCGATCCGCAGGTGCTCGACATCGACCGCGTCGACAAGGGGCACGTGGCGTTCGGCGGCGGCCCGCACTTCTGCTCCGGCTCCGAGCTGGCCCGGATGGAGGTCACCATCGCCCTGCGGGAGCTGTTCACCCGCTTTCCGAACATCAAGCTGGCCGTACCCCCGGAGACGCTGAGGGTGCGGCACTCGCCGCTGGTGCCCGCCCTGGTGTCCCTCCCGGTCACGGTCTGAGCGCATCCCCACCCCCGGTCCGCAACCCCACTGCTATCCGACAAGAGGTTGTTGAACGATGCCGCGTACCGATCTGCTCCGCCCCCTGCCCGAGTTGCTCCGGACCGCTGCCGCCAGGTCCGGCGACCGGATCGCGTACGCCGACTCACGGCGTGGCGTGACCCACGGGGAGTTGGCGGCGCGGACGGCGCGGCTCGCCGGACACCTCGCCGACCTCGGCGTGTGGCCGGCGGACCGGGTCGTCGTGCTGCTGGACGGCGTCGCGGCGGTGGAGGGCGTGCTCGCCGTCGTCCGCGCCGGCGGGATCGCCGTGCCGCTGGACCCGGCGCTCGACGACGCCGAGCTGGCCCGGCTGGTGGCCGACTCGGGCGCCGACACCGTGATCACCGACGCCGCGAACGCGGTCCGGGTGCGGGTGCGGGTGCCGAGCCTCGTCGTCGACGGCGGGTACGACGGCGAGGCGCACTCGTTCGAGGAACTGGCGACGACCGAGCCGTCGTCGCCGGCCCGCGACGACACCGGCCTCGACGACCTGGTGCTGCTCACCTACACGGCGGGGACGACCGGCCCCCGCAAGGGGGTGCTCGCCACCACCCGCAACGTGCTGTGGCCGGCTGCGGCGGCGCAGCTGGCCGGGCTCGGCTGCGCCGAGGACGACCGGGTGCTGTGGACGCTGCCCGTGCACGCCTGGCCCGGGCAGCTCGTCGCCGCCGCGGCGGCGGGGGCGACGGTACGGCTCGCCGGCGGCCTGTCCCCCGAGCAGACGCGTGCCGCGCTCGCCGCGCTGGGCGCCACCGTGCTGGTAGGCACCGGTGCGACGCACCGCGCCCTGGCGGACGGGCCGGTCCCGGACGCGGCGGCGGTGCGGCTCGGTCTGGCCGTCGGCCCCGTGGACCCGGCGCTGCGGCGGGAGTTCGAGGCCGCGTTCTCGGCGCCGCTGCTCGCCGGCTACGTGACCACCGAGACGTCCGGCCTGATCGCGGTGAGCTGGCCGGGCGGCGACGCGGAGCGGCGCTGCCTGCCCCTGCCGGGCCTGAGCGTCCGGGTGGTCGACCCCCGCTCGGGCGCCGATCTCAGCCCCGGTCAGGAGGGCGAGGTCTGGGTCAGCGGCCCGAACGTGATGGCCGGCGGCTACCACGAACTCGCCGCCCGGACGGCCGAGGCGATGAGCGGCGGCTGGTACCGCACGGGCGACCTGGCCCGCCGCGACGACTCCGGGCACCTCACGGTCACCGGCCGGCTGGCCGACGCGGTCGAGGTCGGCGGCGAGCGGGTGCGGCTGGACCGGATCGACGCGGTGCTGCGCGGCGTGGCCGGGGTATCCGACGCGGCGGCCGTCGCCGGGCCGGACGGTCCGGTCGCGTTCGTCGTCGGGTCCGACGTGGACGCCGCCGGCCTGCTGGCGGCCTGCCGCGCGGGGCTTCCCGCGGCGGCCGTGCCGGTCGAGACGTACCTGGTGCGGGAGATCCCGCGCACCGTCCTCGGCAGCCCCGTCCGCCACCGGCTCCCCGGGCTGCCCGCCCGCCTGACCGACGTGGCCGCGGCGCTGCCCGACCGGCTGCACGCGCTGGGCTGGGAGCCGGCACCGGAGCCCGGCACCGGGGCGGGCGAGGGTCGGCCCGCCTGGTCGGTCGTGGGCCCGCCCGAGCTGACCGCCGACCTCACCGACGACGACCTCACCGTCGACAGCTACCCCGACCACACCGCGCTGTCCGAGCTGCTGGCGCGGGTGCTCGACGAGGACCACCCGGCGGGCTCGCGCCTCGTCGTACTGACCCGGGGTGCCCTGCACGGCGACGACGCGGCGGCCCCCGGACAGGCCGCCGCCTGGGCGCTCGCCCGGGCCCACCAGCTCCGCCGTCCCGGCCGGCTCGTGCTCCTCGACGCCGACCGGGTCGGCGTCGCGGAGCTGCGCGCGGCCGTGGCCTGCGGCGAGGACGTGCTGGCCGTACGCGGGGGCGAACTGCTCGTGCCCCGGTACGCGGCCGTCCCCGCCCTGCCCGGCGGCGCACCGCAGCAGGGCACGGTGGTGCTCGTCGCCCGGTCGTACGACGCGGCGCTCGCCCGTCACCTTGTGGCGGCCCACGACGTACGCGAACTGGTCCTGGTGGGGCCGGACGACGTGCCGGCCGGCGCCCCGGCGGAGCTGGCGGCGTTCGGCGCCGAGGTCTGCGTGCACCCCGGCGTGCCGTTCGACCCGGAGACGCTGGCGGCCGTGCTCGGCGACCGGCCGGTCACCACCGTCGCGGCGGTGGACCTCACGGTCGAGGAGACGCTGGCGCTGCACACCGCGCCGCTCGGGAGCGCCCCGACCGGTCTCGTGCTGCTCACCGACGGCCGCGACGTCGCCGCCACCGTCGCCGCCGACGCGCTGGTGCGGCACCGGCACGCGCTCGGCCTGCCCGGCGTCTCCGTGGCGTGGAGCGCGCCGGGGTTCGCCCGGCCCCCCGCGGCACGGCGCAACGCCCTCCTCGACGCCGCGCTGGCCGCGGGCGAGCCCTGCGTGGTCGCCGCGCGCCCCGTGCTGGTCGCCGAGGGCGGCGCCGACGGCACCCGCAGCGCCCTGGTCGAACGGCTGCTGGCGACCCCGGCGGACGACCGGCTCGGCCTGCTGCGCGACGTCGTACGGGCCGCGACCGGCGAGGTCCTGCGGGAGCACGCGCCCGCGACGATCGAGGGCGAGACGCCGTTCCGCCAGCTCGGCTACGACTCGCTCACCGCCGTGCAGCTGCGCAACCGGCTCTGCGCGGAGACCGGCCTCACGCTGCCGGCGAGCCTGGTCTTCGACTACCCGACGCCGGACATCCTCGCCAGCCACCTGCTCGACGCCCTGGGGCTGGGCGCGGTCGCCGCCGCGCCGAGCGCCGTGGCAGCGTACGACGAGAGCGAGCCGATCGCGATCGTCGGCATGGCCTGCCGCTACCCGGGCGGCATCACCTCCCCGGACGACCTGTGGCGGGTGGTCGAGAGCGGCACGGACGTCGTCGGCGACTTCCCCACCAACCGAGGCTGGGACCTCGCCGCGCTGTTCGCCGGTGACGGGCCGGGCACGTGCAGCGCGACCGCCGGCGGCTTCCTGCACGACGCGGACGAGTTCGACGCGGAGTTCTTCGGCATCAGTCCCCGCGAGGCGCTGGCCATGGACCCGCAGCAGCGGGTGCTGATGGAGACCGCGTGGGAGGCGCTGGAGCACGCCGGCATCCCCCCGACCTCGCTGCGGGGCAGCGACACCGCCGTCTTCACGGGCCTGCACGTGCAGGACTACGGCCGGGCCGGGCACAGCGAGGACGACGGCGTCGACGGCTTCCTCATCACCGGCACCCACGGCAGCGTCGCGTCCGGCCGGATCGCGTACGCCCTGGGCCTGGAGGGCCAGGCGATGACCGTCGACACCGCCTGCTCGGCGTCACTGGTCGCCCTGCACCTGGCCGTACGCGCGCTGCGCGCCGGCGAGTGCGCGATGGCGCTGGCGGGCGGGGTGACCGTGATGTCCGGCACGGACACCTTCACCGAGTTCTCCCGGCAGAACGGCCTCTCCCCCGACGGGCGGTGCAAGGCGTTCTCCGACGACGCCGACGGCACCGGCTGGGGCGAGGGTGCCGGCGTACTGGTGGTGGAGCGGCTGTCCGACGCGCGGCGCAACGGCCACCCGGTGCTGGCGGTGGTCCGTGGGTCGGCCGTGAACCAGGACGGCGCCTCGAACGGCCTCACCGCCCCGAACGGGCCCTCGCAGCAGCGGGTCATCCGCGCCGCGCTCGCCAACGCGGGCCTGACGGCCGACCAGGTGGACGCCGTCGAGGCGCACGGCACCGGCACCGCCCTGGGCGACCCCATCGAGGCCCAGGCCGTCCTCGCCACCTACGGGCAGGACCGCGAACAGCCACTCCTGCTGGGCTCGCTCAAGTCCAACATCGGCCACACGCAGGCCGCCGCCGGCGTCGGCGGTGTGATCAAGATGGTCCTCGCCCTGCGCAACGGGCTGCTGCCGCGCACTCTGCACGTCTCGGCGCCGAGCAGCAAGGTGGACTGGTCGGCCGGGGCGGTGGCGCTGCTGACCGAGCCGGTCGCGTGGCCCGCCGGCGACCGTCCGCGCCGGGCCGCCGTCTCGTCGTTCGGGATGAGCGGGACGAACGCGCACGTGATCATCGAGGAGCCGCCCGCCGCCGACACCCCGGCCGCCGACACCCCGGCCGCGGCGCCGCCGGTGGTGCCGTGGCTGCTGTCGGCGCGCTCCGAGCAGGCGGTACGGGAGCAGGCCCGCCGGCTGCACGACCACCTCGCCGACCGGCCCGGGCTGTCGATGACCGACGTGGGTCGGTCCCTCCTCACCACCCGGGTGGCCTTCGGCCATCGGGCCGCGGTCACCGGCGCCACCCGGCAGGACCTCCTCGACTCCCTCGCCGCCCTCGCGGCCGGTCAGGGCACCGCCGACGTGTTCACCGGCACCGCCCGCCCCGGCGGGCTGGCGTTCCTGTTCACCGGGACGGGCGCCCAGTACCTCGGGATGGGCACCGAACTCGCCGCCGCGTACCCCGTCTTCGCCGCCGCCTTCGACGAGGCCTGCGCCGAGCTGGACCGGCACCTGGACCGGCCGGTACGCGAGATCATCCGCAGCGACGACCTGCACCGGTTCGCGTACACGCAGCCCGCCCTGTTCGCCTTCGAGGTCGCGTTGCACCGGCTCGTCGAGTCGTGGGGCATCCGTCCCGACTTCGTGGCGGGGCACTCCCTCGGCGAGCTCTCCGCCGCGTACGTCGCCGGAGTCTGGTCACTGGCCGACGCCGCGAAGCTCGTGGCCGCCCGCGCCACCCTGATGGCGGCCCTGCCGCTGGGCGGCGCGATGGTCGCCGTGCAGGCCACCGAGGAGCAGGTCACCCCGTACCTGAGCGACCAGGTCGGCATCGCCGCCATCAACACCCCCACCGACCTGGTCATCTCCGGCGACGAGGCCGCGACCCTCGCCGCCGCCGAGCAGCTCGCCGCGCAGGGCCACAAGACCAAGCGGCTGCCGATCCCGCTGGGCGCCCACTCGCACCTGATGGACCCGATGCTCGACGCCTACCGCGCCGTCGCCGCGTCCATCACCCACCACGAGCCCCGCATCGGGCTGATCTCCACGGTCGACGGGCAGCCGCTGCGCTCCACGCCCGAGCACTGGGTCACCCAGGTCCGCCGGGCCGTACGCTTCCACGACGCCGTCACCGCCCTCAGCACCACCGGCCGCGTCGAGACCTTCCTCGAGATCGGCCCCGACACCGTCCTCGCCACCACCACCGGCGACGCCACCGGCATCGCCACCATGCGCCGGGGACAGCCCGAGACGCACAGCCTCGCCCGGGCCGTCGGCCACCTCTTCACCGTCGGCACCGGCCTCGACGCCGACGCCTACTTCCCCGGCGCCCGCGAGGTGCCGCTGCCGACGTACCCGTTCCAGCGCAGGTCGTACTGGCTGCGGCCCACGGCCGGCAGCGACGTGGGCGCGGCCGGCCTCACCGCGGCGCGCCACCCGCTGCTCGGCGCGGTGCTGGGCGTCGTCGACACCGACCGGCTCGTGCTCACCGGGCGGCTCTCCCTGCGCGAGCAGCCCTGGCTGGTCGACCATGCCGTCCTCGACACGGTCCTGCTGCCCGGCACCGCGTTCCTCGAGCTGGCGGCGCACGCCGCCGAGCACACCGGCAGCACCACGATCGAGGAACTCACCCTCCAGGCCCCGCTGACGCTGACCGACGAGCAGCGGGTCAACATCCAGGTGTGGGTCGGCCGACCCGACGAGCAGGGCCGCCGCGAGTTCGGCGTGTACTCCCAGCCGGCCGGGAACACGCCGGGCGCGGAGTGGACGTGCCACGCCTCGGGCTCGCTGGCCGACGCACCCGCGCCGGCCCCGGTGGTCCACGAGTGGCCGCCACCCGGCGCGGAGCCCGTCGACGTCGGCGACTTCTACGGCTGGCTGCTGGCGCGCGGCTTCTGCTACGGCCCCGCCTTCCAGGGCGTCCAGGAGGTGTGGCGGCACGGCGACGAACTGTTCGCCCGGGCCACGCTGCGCGCCGAGGACGAGCCGGCCGCCGTGCGCTTCGGCGTACACCCGGCGCTGCTCGACGCCGCCATGCACCCGCTCGTGCTGCACGTCGACGGCGGCGGGGGCCCGGCGGGCCGGGCCTGGCTGCCCTTCTCCTGGCGCGGGGTGCGGGTGCACCGCCGGGGGGCCTCGACGCTGCGGGTCCGGCTGACCCCGGCCGGCGAGAACACCCTGCGGGTGAGCACCACCGACGACGAGGGCAACCCGGTGCTGAGCGCCGACGCGGTCGCGGTCCGGCCGGTCGCGACCGACGGCCTGGCCGGCGCGAGCGGCCCCACCGCCGCGCTGTACCGCACGGACTGGGTGCCCGTGGCCGCCCCGAGCGGCGCCGGTACGCCCGACCTCGAGGTGTTCCGGGTCGAGGCGGGCGACACCGCCGACGCCGTACGGCAGTCCCTGCACGACACACTGGCGACGCTTCAGCGGGCCGCGGCCGGCACCGGGCGACTGGCCGTGGTCACCCGCGACGGCGACCTCGCGGGCGCGGCGGCGTGGGGGCTGGTCCGCTCCGCCCAGACCGAGCACCCGGACCGGTTCGTCCTCGTCGAGACCGACGGCACCGACAAGTCGGAGCGTGCCCTCGCCGCCGCGATCGCCGCCGGGGAGCCGCAGCTCGCCGTCCGCGACGGGGCGCTGACCGTGCCGCGGCTCGCGCGGCACGCCTCCGCCGCCGCCGAGCGCCGGCTGTTCGACCCGGCCGGCACGGTCCTGATCACCGGTGGCACCGGTACGCTCGGCGCCGCGCTCGCCCGCCACCTGGTCACCCGGCACGGCGCGGCGCACCTGCTCCTCGCCTCCCGCCGGGGCCCGGACGCCCCGGGCGCCGCCGCGCTGGCCGAGGAGCTGGCCGCCCTGGGCGCCACCGCCGACGTCGTCGCCTGCGACACCGCCGACCGCGAGGCGCTGGCGGCGCTGCTCGCCGGGCTCTCCCGGCCGCTGGTGGGGGTGGTCCACACCGCGGGCGTACTCGACGACGGCATCCTGGAGTCGCTCACGCCCGAACGCCTGGACGCCGTCCTGCGGCCCAAGGTCGACGCCGCGCTCAACCTGCACGAGCTGGCGGGCGACGTGGAGCTGTTCGTGCTCTACTCCTCCGTCGCGAGCGTCATCGGCACCGCCGGGCAGGCCAACTACGCGGCGGCGAACGCGTTCCTCGACGCCCTGGCCGCCCACCGGCGCGCCGGGGGCCGGGCCGCCACCTCGCTGTCCTGGGGCCTGTGGGCCGAGGAGAGCGCGATGACCAGCCAGCTCGGCGAGACCGACCTGGCCCGCATCGCGCGCGGCGGTCTCCTGCCGCACAGCGTCGAGGAGGGGCTCGCGCTGTTCGACGCCGCGTGCCGCTCCGACGAGGCGCACCTGGTGCCCGTCACCATCGACGTCGCCGCGGTACGCGCCGCGCCGGACGCCGCGCCGCCGCTGCACGGCCTGGCCCGGGTGCCGCGCCGGCGGCAGGCCGCGACCCGACCGGGCGCCTCCGCGCTGGCCCGCGAGCTGGCCGGGCGCAGCGAACAGGAGCAGCGCGGGCTGCTGCTCGACATCGTGCGTACGCAGGTCGCGACCGTGCTCGCCCAGCCGGACGTGGACGCCGTCTCCGTGGCCGAACCGTTCCGCCAGCTCGGCTTCGACTCGTTGATGGCCGTCGAGTTGCGCAACCGGCTCAACACCGCGACGGGGCTGCGCCTGCCCGCGACGCTGACGTTCGACTACCCCACCCCGGAGACCCTCGTCGAGTACCTGCGGGGCGAACTGGGCGACCGGGAGCAGGAGCGGGCGCCCGTCGTGGCGGCGGTCGCCGCCCGGCCGAGCGACGAACCCATCGCGATCGTCGGCATGGCCTGCCGCTACCCCGGCGGCGTCGGCTCGCCGGACGAGCTGTGGCAGCTGCTCATCGACGGCGGGGAGGGCATCAGCGGCTTCCCGACCGACCGTGGCTGGCAGCTGGACACCCTGTTCGACCCCGACCCGGACACCCCCGGCACCAGCTACGTCGACCAGGGCGGATTCCTGCTCGACGCGGCCGGCTTCGACGCGGAGTTCTTCGGCATCAGCCCCCGCGAGGCGCTGGCCATGGACCCGCAGCAGCGGGTGTTCCTGGAGACCTGCTCGGCGGCGCTGGAGAACGCGGGCCTGCGCCCGGACGCGCTGCGCGGCTCACCCACCGGCGTGTTCACCGGCCTCATGACGCACGACTACGCCGCCGGAGCGAGCGCCGTGCCCGACGGTGTCGAAGGGTTCCTGGGCACCGGAACCGCGGGCAGTGTCGCCTCGGGCCGGGTGGCGTACACGTTCGGGCTGGAGGGACCGGCGGTCACCGTCGACACCGCCTGCTCGTCGTCGCTGGTCGCGCTGCACCTCGCCGTGCAGGCGCTGCGCTCCGGCGAGTGCTCCCTCGCGCTGACCGGCGGCGTGACCGTCATGTCCTCGCCCAGCCTGTACGTCGAGTTCTCCAAGCAGCGGGGCCTCGCCCGCGACGGCCGGTGCAAGTCGTTCGCCGCCGCCGCCGACGGCACCGGCTGGGCGGAGGGGGTCGGCGTACTGGTGGTCGAGCGGCTGTCCGACGCCCGCCGCAACGGCCACCGGGTCCTCGCCCTCGTCCGCGGCTCGGCCGTCAACCAGGACGGCGCCTCCAACGGCCTCACCGCCCCGAACGGGCCCTCGCAGCAGCGGGTCATCCGCTCGGCGCTGGCCAACGCCGGGCTGTCGGCGAACCAGGTGGACGCCATCGAGGCGCACGGCACCGGCACCGCCCTGGGCGACCCCATCGAGGCCCAGGCGATCCTCGCCACCTACGGCCAGGACCGCGAACAGCCGCTCCTGCTCGGCTCGCTCAAGTCCAACATCGGCCACGCCCAGGCCGCCGCCGGCGTCGGCGGGGTCATCAAGATGGTCCTCGCCCTGCGGCACGGGCTGCTGCCGCGCACCCTGCACGTCGACGAGCCGTCGCCGAAGGTGGACTGGTCGGCGGGCTCGGTCGCGCTGCTGACCGAGCCGGCCGAGTGGCAGCGCAACGGCCACCCGCGCCGCGCGGGGGTGTCCTCGTTCGGTGTCAGCGGCACGAACGCGCACGTGATCATCGAGGAGCCACCCGCCGAAGCCGAAGCGGCCGTCGCCGTCGCCGGCACGCCGCCGCCGGCCCTGCCGTGGCTGCTGTCCGCCCGCTCGGAGCAGGCCCTGCGGGAGCAGGCCCGCCGCCTGCACGACCACCTCGCGACCCGGCCCGAACTGCCGGACGCCGACGTCGCCCGTTCCCTGGCCGCCCGGGTCCGGTTCCCGCAGCGGGCCGCCGTCGTCGGGACCGACCGGCGGGAACTCCTCGACGGCCTCGCCGCGCTGGCCGCCGGCCGGGAGGCCGCCAACCTGGTCACCGGCACCCCCGGGGGCGGGAGGTTGGCGTTCCTGTTCACCGGGCAGGGCGCACAACGACTCGGCATGGGCACCGAACTCGCCGCCGCGTACCCCGTCTTCGCCACCGCCTTCGACGAGGTCTGCACCGCCCTCGACACCCACCTCGACCAACCACTACGCAAAATCATCGACACCGACGAACTACACCAGACCGGCTACACCCAACCCGCCCTGTTCGCCTTCGAAGTCGCCCTGCACCGACTCCTCGAATCCTGGGGCATCCACCCCCACGCCGTAGCCGGACACTCCATCGGCGAACTCACCGCCGCCCACATCGCCGGCATCCTCGACCTCACCGACGCCGCCACCCTCGTCACCACCCGCGCCCGCCTCATGCAAACCCTCCCCACCGGCGGCGCCATGATCGCCATCGAAGCCACCGAGGAACAGGTCACCCCCCACCTCACCGACACCGTCGGCATCGCCGCCATCAACACCGCCACCCACCTCGTCATCTCCGGCGACGAAACCGCCACCCTCACCGCCGCCGACGCACTCGCCGCCCAAGGCCACCGCACCAAACGCCTCACCGTCTCCCACGCCTTCCACTCCCACCTGATGGACCCCATCCTCGACGACTACCGCACCGTCGCCGAATCCATCACCCACCACGAACCCCACATCCCCCTCATCTCCACCACCGACGGCCAACCACTACGACCCACCCCCGACCACTGGGTCCACCAGGTCCGCCAGGCCGTCCGCTTCCACGACGCCATCACCACCCTCACCACCAACCACCACATCGACACCTACCTCGAAATCGGCCCCGACACCGTCCTCACCACCGCCGCCAACACCACCGCCACCAACGCCACCACCATCGCCACCACCCACCGCGACCAACCCGAAACCGCCACCCTCACCAGGGCCGTCGGGCGGCTCTTCACCGCCGGGACCGGCCCCGACGCCGGCGCGTACCGGGCGGGCGCCCGGGAGGTGGAGTTGCCGACGTACCCGTTCCAGCACCAGCGGTACTGGCTGGTCCCCGACGACTCCCCCGCCAACGCCGGCGGACTCGGGCTCGGGGCGGCGGACCACCCGCTGCTCGGCGCGGTGCTGGCCCTCGCCGACTCCCAGCGGAGCGTGCTCACCGGCCGGCTCTCCCTGCGCGAACAGCCCTGGCTCGCCGACCACGCCGTCCTGGGCACGGTCCTGCTGCCGGGTGCCGCCTTCGTCGAACTCGCGCGGCGGGCCGCCGAGCACGTCGACCTCGACCGCATCGAGGAGCTGACCCTGCACGCGCCGCTGGTGCTGCCACCGGACGGCGCGGTGCGGATACAGGTGGAGGTCGGGGAACCCGACGAGGCCGGGCGCCGGCCGCTGCGGGTGCACTCCCGGCGCGAGGACGCACCCGACGGCGAGCCGTGGACGCAGCACGCGAGCGGCCTGCTCGACGCCGCCGCGGAGCCCGACACCGACTGGGCCGGTGAGTGGCCGCCCGCCGATGCCGTCCCCGTCCCGGTCGAGGAGCTGTACGACCGCATCGCCGACCTCGGCGTCGACTACGGGCCCGCGTTCCGGGGACTGGTGGCGGCCTGGCGGCGCGGCGACGAACTGCTCGCGGAGGTCGCGCTCCCCGTCGACGCGCCCACGGCCCGCTTCGGACTGCACCCCGCGCTGCTGGACGCGGCCCTGCACCCGATCTCCCTGGCCACCGGGGCCGACGGTCCGCTGCGCCTGCCGTTCAGCTGGCACGGCGTGCGGGTGTCGACCGCCGGGGCGACGGCCCTGCGGGTGCGGATCACGCCCACCGCTCAGGACGCGTACGCCCTGGCGCTCGCCGACGCCACCGGGATGCCGGTGGCCACGGTCGAGTCGTTGGTCGCGCGCCCGGTGACGATCGAGCAGCTGCGCTCCACCGCCGGCCCGGACGGACTGCACCGGTTGGAGTGGCTGCCGGTCCCCACGCCCGTGGCCCCCGCCGGCGCCTTCGACGTGTTCCAGGTCGGGACCGGCACGGACGCCGAGGCGGTACGCGCCGCCGTGCACGACGCGCTCGCGGCGGTCCAGGAGTGGCTGCCCGGCGACCGCTCCCCGCTGGTGTTCGTGTCCCGGGGTGCGACCGACGGTACGAACCCGGCGGGGGCGGCGGTCTGGGGCCTGGTCCGCTCGGCGCAGACCGAGCACCCCGATCGTTTCGTCCTCGTCGACGCCGACGATCCGGCTCTCGTCGGCGCGGCCGTCGCGACCGGCGAGCCACAGGTCGCCGTCCGCGACGGGGTGCCGACCGTGCCGCGCCTCGCGGCCTTCGCGGCCGCGTCGGACCGCCCCCTGTTCGACCCGGCGGGCACGGTGCTCGTCACCGGCGGCACGGGAGCACTGGGCGCCGCGCTGGCCCGCCACCTGGTCACCGCGCACGGTGCGCGGCATCTCGTGCTGACCTCCCGCCGGGGGCCGGCGGCGCCGGGCGCCACGGAGCTGGCGGCCGGGTTGGAGTCGCTGGGCGCCAGGGTCACGGTGGCCGCCTGCGACGCCGCGGACCGGGCCGCGCTGTCGGCGCTCCTGACGTCCCTGCCCGACCTGGTCGGTGTCGTGCACGCGGCGGGCGTGCTGGACGACGGTACGGTCGAGTCGCTCACGCCGGAGCGGGTGGACACGGTGCTGCGGGCGAAGGTCGACGCCGCGCTGAACCTGCACGAGCTGGCCGGCGACGTCGAGATGTTCGTGCTGTTCTCCTCGGCGACCGGGGTGCTGGGCACGGCCGGCCAGGCCAACTACGCGGCGGCGAACGCCTTCCTGGACGCGCTCGCCGCGCGACGTCGGGCGTCCGGCCTCGCGGCCACGTCGCTGGCCTGGGGCCTGTGGCGCAGCGGTGGCGCGATGACCGGTGGGCTGACCGAGGCCGACCTCGCCCGTATCGGACGCAACGGTGTGCTGGCGCACACCGTGGAGGAGGGGCTCGCGCTGTTCGACGCCGCCTGCCGGACGGACGAGCCGTGTCTGGTCCCGATCAGGTTGGACGTGGCCGCCCTGCGGACGAACACGTCGGCACCGCCACCGCTGCGCTCCTTCACCCGGCCCCGGCGCGCCTCCTCGGCCGGCAGCGGGGTGTCGCTGTCCAGCCGGCTGGCCGGCCTCGCCGAGCCGGAACAGCGCGAGGTGCTGCTGACCCTGGTACGCACGAACGTCGCCTCGGTGCTGGCACACGGCTCGGTGGAGACCGTCCGGGCGGAGCAGGCGTTCAAGCAGATGGGCTTCGACTCGCTGACGGCGGTGGAGCTGCGCAACCGGCTCAACCAGGCCACCGGCCTGCGCCTGCCGGCGACGCTGACGTTCGACCACCCCACGCCCGCGGCGCTCGTGGAGCACCTGATCGGGGAGCTGGGCGGCAACCAGGCGCAGCTCAACCTGCGTGCCCTCGTCGACGGCATCGCCAAGGTGGAGGCGACGCTGGAGTTGGTGGACGCGGCGCAGACGGCGGAGACGGACATCGCCGCGGCCCTGCAACGGCTGCTGACCAGGTGGCGCGACAAGTCCAGCCCCGCCGAGGCCACGGACCTCGCCTCGGTCACGGCGGACGACCTGTTCGACATCCTGGACAGTGAGCTGGACAACGTCTGACACCGGGCGAGCCACGACCGGCCCCCCACCCCGACGCACGACCGGGGTGGGGGGCCGGTCCTTTCCGTCGTCGACACACCGGCCCCCAGCAGGTCGAGCCGCGGGCGCACGAGACGCCCACCGGGGCGCACGAGACGCCGGCCCGGGCCGGAGACGGCCCACCCGCCCACGGCCGAAACGGCGTACGCGGCCACCCGCGCGTCATCGCCGACCCTGTGCGGCATCCGGCGCAGCCCGGTCGCGCCCAGCACCCAGAGCCCGAAACGGCCCACCGGCCCCGGGCGTACCCGGGGCCGGTGGGCCGTTCGAGATGTCCTGCGATCAGCGGCGCCTCAGCCGGTCGTCCGCGCGTGCGGGATGTCGCCCGGGCCGGACCGGTGGCGTCGCCGAGTGGCCGGGCGCGGGGGCCCGGCCGCCGTCACCTCTTCGGGGCGATCTGTGCCCCCGTCCGCGCGTCGAATACCGAGATGGCCTCCACCGGGCAGAAGTCGGCGGCCTCCAGCACCGCGTCGCTCGGCGCCACCACGTCGGCCAGCGGCCGGGAGACCTGCTCCATCGTGAAGTGCTCCGGCGCGCTGCCGACACAGAAGCCCGAGCTGACGCATCGGGTGGAGTCCACCCTCAACCGCCAGCCGGCCTGGTCGTCCGCGTTCTCGCTCACCGTTGCCCCTCCCGTCCCGCGTCGGCGTCACCGGGCCGTCCGGCCTCCATCGGGCCGCCCACGTCAGCTCACCACCGAGTACTTCTGCCAACCGGTCGCGAGGACCTCCGGCGCGGAGAACGTGGCCGAGGGCTGCTCCGGGTCGAACTTGCCGTTGTGCAGGTGGACGACGAGCGTGCCGTCGGCGCGTACGGCCAGCAGGTCCGGCCGGCCGTCGAGGTCGATGTCGGTCACCGAGATGTGCGCGAACTCCTGCCAGCCCCGGCCGAGCGTGAACCACTGGCCCTCGCCCCGCCACCAGGGGCCCTCCCCGGAGGTGTTCTGCGCGAACTCGTACAGGTCGAGGTCGCCGTTGGCGCGGCGGACCAGCAGGTCGGGCCGGCCGGTGCCGGTGACGTCGGCCATCGCGAGCGGGAAGTCCTCGACGTCGACGGTCACCATGCGGTGCGCGGTGCGGTCGTACGTGTCGTTCTGCCTGACCTGCCGCTGGTTGAAGAACGCGTCGACGTGGCCCGCGTCCTGCTCCCGGCCGAACATGTCGTCGCAGCCGTCCAGATCCATGTCCGCGATGCCCAGCGTCTCCCACTTCTTGTCGTCGCGCGCGCCGGAGATGCGGATCGGTTCGCCGAGGGTGTCGAGGCCGTTCAGCCCGCCCTTGTTCGGGTAGAGGAAGATCCCGTGGGTCGGGTTCATGAAGCTCATGCTCACGCCGATGACGTCGGCGTAGCCGTTGCCGTTGACGTCGATGGGACGGACCAGTCCGTAGTTGCGCGTCGGATGGAAGTCGGTGCTGATCAGCACCGGCTCGCCGAAGGTCTCGCTACCCCGGAAGCTGCCGCTGTGCGGGAAGACGAACAGTTCACCGGTGACGTCGTCACGGGCCATGATGTCCATCCTCCCGTCCCCGTTGAACGAACGGCAGTGACCATTCCCGCTCATGCGTGCCACAAACTACCTCCACGTACGCCCCGAAATACGACAGTCCGATCATTACGAACAGGAGTTGGGGGAGGTAACCCCTACCCGCACCCCTCACCACCCGCAAAGAGGGCGACCGATAAGGAGAGATCGACAAACGACAAAGCCGAATCAGGCTTCGAACTCGGCCCGGAGTCAGCGGAATTTGACGTGGGAACGGTTCAGTTCGGCCACCGAGGAGACCCCGAGCAGCTTCATGGTGACCTCGATCTCGCGGCTCAGGATCTCCATGGCGCGTACGACGCCACGGCGGCCGCCGGCCATCAGCCCGTACTGGTAGGCCCGGCCGACCACGGCGGCGGTGGCGCCCAGGGCGAGCGCCGCCACGATGTCGGCGCCCGAGGTGATGCCGGTGTCGACGAGCACCTCGACCCGGTCGCCGACCTCGTCGACCACGTCCGGCAGCAGCTCCACGGGCACCGGCGCCCGGTCGAGCTTGCGCCCGCCGTGCGTGGAGAGCCACACCCCGTCGACCCCGACGGCCGCGACCCGCTTGGCGTCGGCGACGCTCTGCACGCCCTTGGCGACGAGCTTGCCCGACCAGGCGCCGCGCAGCCACTCGACGTCCTCGATGGACAGCCGCGGGTTGAACACCCGTTTGATCATGTCGGAGGCGGACCCGCCGGTGGCCTTGAGCACCTGCGGCGACGGGGTGCCCGCCCGCCACTGCCGGACCCACCAGCCCGGGTGCAGGAACGCCTCGGCGATGGTGCCGATGCTCATCGACGGCGGGATGGTCAGGCCGTTGCGGATGTCGCGGCGGCGCGGCACGGAGATCGGCGTGTCCAGCGTCAGCAGGATCGTGTCGAACCTCGCCTCCTCCGCGAGCGCGAGCAGCTCCTTGACCATCGCCCGGTCCTCGGCGAAGTACAGCTGGAACCAGTGCCGGCCCTCCGGCGCGGCGGCGGCGACGTCCGCCAGCGACGTGGTGGCGAGGGTGGAGACCGAGTACGGCACGCCGAACTGCTGCGCGACCGAGGCGACCGCCGGCTCACCCTCGGCGTGCATCACCCGGTTGAACCCGACGGGCGCCAGGGCGAACGGCAGTTTCTGCCGCTTGCCCAGCACCGTACGGCTGGTGTCCAGGTTGGACACGTCGCGCAGCACCGACGGCTGGAACTCGATGTTCGCGAACGTCTCCCGCGCGCGGGTGAGGCTGCGTTCGCTGTCCGCCGCCCCGTCGCAGTAGTCGAAGACCATCCGGGGCACGGCCCGGCGGGCGGTGGCGCGCAGGTCGGCGATGCCCGCCGCGCGCAGCAGCCGGCGTTCCGTCGGGTTCCACGCCACCTTGGGCGGCTTGATCAGGGTGCTCATCCGAGCGGACTTGCTCATGTGGGCTTCCTTCTGTGAGGGGGGTGAGGAAGGGGGCCGCTCCACGTCGTGGGGGGGTCGGCTACGCGACGAGGGCCCGCTGGGCGAGCAGTTCCTCGACCACCTCGGCGGGTGTCGGGTGGTCGTAGACGAGCGCGGCCGTCAGCTCCAGCCCGGTGAGGGCTTCGAGCCTGCGGCGCAGCTCCACGGCGGTGAGCGAGGAGAAGCCGATGTCGAGGAACTCCTGGTCCTCCTCGACGGTGGCCGCCGACGGCAGACCGAGCGTGTACGCGGTCTGGGCCCGCACCACGTGGGACAGCACCGTGCGGCTCTCGGCCTCGTCGGCGCCGTCGAGCAGCCGGCGCAACGCGTCCGGGTTGTCGACGTCGAGCGTGTCCTCGGCGGTCTCGGTGATGTGGCGCATCGCGTCCGGCAGGTCCCGCAGCAGCGGGCTCGGCCGGTACCGGGTGTAGTCGGGCACGAACGAGGCCCAGTCCACGTCGGCCGCGACCCGGCCGACGGCGCCCGCGCCCACCGCGGCGGCGAACCGCTCGACGGTGAGGTCCGGCCCGACCGCTACGCACACCGCCCCGTCGCGCCGCTGGGCGATCGCGTCGAACACGGCCGCCGTCTCGGCGGCGCCGGCGATCCCGAACAGCTCGTCGACCGTGTGCACGAGCACGAGCCGCTCCGCCTCGGCGGCGAGGGCGGTCGGGACCGCGTCGGCGGCGTCGCTGGTGACGACCACCGTGTCGGCGGCGCCCGGGGTGACCGTCGCGCCCGCCGCCTCCAGCAGGGCGGCGATCCGCTCCGCCAGCGGCCCGCCGTGCAGCGCGACCGTGCCGGCCGGCCGCCACGGGTCACCCGCGTGCGCGGGAGCCGCGACGAGCCGGCGGGCGAAGACGCCCGCCGGGCGCAGCGCCACCTGGTCCTCGCCCGCGCCCCGGGTGAGCACCCGGCACAGGGCGCTCAGGGTCCGCTCGTCGAGCGCCTCCGGCAGGTCGACGACCCCACCCCAGGCGCGGGGCGTGGTGACGGCGGCGGCCCGGCCGAAGCCCCACGCCGCGGCCCCGGTCGGGTCGGCGACGCGCTCACCGGGAGCGACCGCGACCGCCTGCCGGGTCAACGCCCACACCGGGGCGTCGATGCGGGCCTCGTCGAGGGCCCCGAGCAGCTCGGCGGGGGCGGGACCGGTGGGCGTCGTCAGCACCCCCGACACCACGTGGTCCGGCGCGAGGTCGAGCAGTTCGTCGGCCGTGCCGGCGCGGTACACGCGGACGTCGGCGCCGTGCCGGGCCATCGCCTCGGCGATCGGATCGACGCCCTCCGGCACCAGCCAGACACCCGGGAGCGCGGCGGCCGGCAGCGCGGTGACCGGGGACCACCGCAGCTGGTAGCCCGGCGCGGGCCCACGCCGCCACGTCGACAGGGCCACCGCCACGTCCTTGAGGGTCGCGGTGTCGTCCAGGCCCAGCAGCGCGCCCAGGTCGTCGCGGTCGACCGCGGCCCAGAAGTCGTCGCCGGGCGCGGCGACGGCGGGCGCGTCCGGCCACAGGCGGGTGCGCTGGAAGGCGTACGTGGGCAGCGCCACCGGGCGCGCGCCGGCGAAGAAGGCCGACCAGTCGACGGGTACGCCACGGTTGTGCAGGCGGGCGAGGGCCTCGGTCGCCACCAGCGCCGGGTCCCGGTCGGCGCGCTGCGCGGGAACGAACTCGCCGTCCGCCACGCACTCGCGGCCGAGCGCGGTGAGCACCGCGTCCGGGCCCAGTTCGAGGAAGGTGCGTACGCCGCGGGCCGCCAGCGCCTCGACCGCCGTGGCGAAGCGCACCGTGGCCCGCACCTGCTCCACCCAGTACCCGGGCGTCAGCTCGGCGACGTCGCCGGTGACCGTGGAGAGCACGGGGATCGTCGGCGGGTGGTGCGCGACGGACTCGGCCACCGCGCGGAACTCGTCGAGCATGGGCTCCATCAGCGGCGAGTGGAACGCGTGCGACACGGTGAGCCGCTTGGTCTTGCGGCCGGCGCGGGCCAGCTCTCCGGCGACCGCCAGGGTGGCGGCCTCCTCGCCGGAGAGCACCACCGACTCCGGGCCGTTGACGGCGGCGATCGCCACGTCGGCGGTGAGCAGCGGCGCGACCTCGTCCTGCGTGGCCCGTACGGCCACCATCGCGCCGCCGGTGGGCAGCGCCTGCATCAGCCGGCCACGGGCGGCCACCAGCCGGGCGGCGTCCGGCAGGGTGAGTACGCCCGCCACGTGCGCGGCGGCCAGCTCACCGATCGAGTGCCCCGCCACGAGGTCCGGCCGTACGCCCCACGACTCGTACAGCCGGAACAGGGCCACCTCGACCGCGAACAACGCCGGCTGGGCCCAGCCCGTCTGGTGCACCTCCTCGGTGTCCAGCACCTCCCGCAACGGCCGCTCCAGGTGCCGGTCGAGTTCCCCGCACACCTCGTCGAACGCCCGCGCGAACGCCGGGAAGCCCATCAGTTGCGTCGTCATGCCGATCCGCTGCGCCCCCTGGCCGGTGAACAGCACGGCCGTCGCGCCGGCGGTGTCGGCGATCCCGCCGACCGCACCGGAGGCGTTCTCGCCGCGGGCCAGCGCGGAGAGGCCTGCGCGCAGCTCGTCGAGGTCCCTGCCCAGCACGGCCGCCCGGTGCCGCAGCGCGGTACGGGTGGTGGCCAGCGAGAAGCCCACGTCGGCGGCGGACGCGTCGGCGGTGAGGCGCGCGGCGAGCCGGGCCGCCTGGTCGCGCAGCGCGGCCTGGTCGCGGCCGGACACCAGCAGGGGCACCACCGGCACCTCGGCCGTCGAGTCCACCACGACCGGCTCCGGCGCCTGCTCGATGATCGCGTGCGCGTTGGTGCCGGAGATGCCGAACGAGGAGACGCCGGCGCGGCGCGGGCGTCCCGTCTCCGGCCAGGGCACCGCCTCGGTCAGCAGCCGGACGGCCCCGTCGGCCCAGTCCACGTGCGGCGACGGCGCGTCGACGTGCAGCGTCCGCGGCAGCACGCCGTGCCGGATCGCCTCCACCATCTTGATCACGCCGGCGACACCGGCGGCGGCCTGCGTGTGCCCGATGTTGGACTTGATCGAGCCGACCCAGAGCGGCTGCTCGCCCCGGTCGCGGCCGTACGTCGCGATCAGCGAGCGGGCCTCGATCGGGTCGCCCAGCGTGGTGCCGGTGCCGTGCGCCTCGACGGCGTCCACGTCACCGGGGCGCAACCGCGCGTCGGCGAGCGCCTGGTTGACCAGGCGCTGCTGGGAGGGGCCGTTCGGCGCGGTCATGCCGTTGCTCGCGCCGTCCTGGTTCACGGCGGTGGCGCGCACGACGGCGAGCACCGGGTGGCCGTTGCGGCGCGCGTCGGAGAGCTTCTCGAGCACCAGTACGCCGACGCCCTCGCCCCAGCCGGTGCCGTCCGCGCCGGCGGCGAAGGACTTGCACCGGCCGTCCGGCGCGAGGGCCCGCTGGCGGCTGAAGTCGATGAACGCGTTGGGCGTCGCGAGCACGGTCACGCCGCCGGCGAGGGCCAGGGCGCACTCGCCCCGGCGCAGCGACTGGGCGGCCAGGTGCAGGGTGACCAGCGACGACGAGCACGCCGTGTCGACGGTGACGGCCGGCCCCTCCAGCCCCAGCGCGTACGACACCCGGCCGGAGACCACGCCGCCGGCGACGCCGGTGCCGATGAAGCCGTCCAGCTCGGCGGGCAGGTGTTGCAGGTGTGCGCTGTAGTCGTGGTACATCAGGCCGGCGAACACCCCGGTACGGCTGCCGCGCAGGGTGGTGGGATCGATGCCGGCGCGCTCGACGGCCTCCCACGAGGTCTCCAGGAACAGCCGCTGCTGCGGATCCATGGCCAGGGCCTCGCGTCGGGAGATGCCGAAGAACTCGGCGTCGAACCAGGCCGCGTCGTACAGGAACGCGCCCTCGCCGCAGTAGGTGCGGCCCGGCTTCTCCGGGTCCGGGTCCACGAGGTTGTCGATGTCCCAGCCCCGATCGGTCGGGAAGCCGGCCACCGCGTCGACGCCACCCGCGACCAGGTCCCACAGCTTCTCCGGGGAGGTGGCGCCGCCGGGGAAGCGGCAGCCCATGCCGACGATCGCGATCGGGTCGTCGCCGCCGTCGGAGGAGGCCACCACCACGGCGGCGGCCGGCCCGCCGTCGAAGAGCTCCGCGTCCAGGTGCTCGGCGAGCGCCGTCGGGTTGGGGTAGTCGAAGACCAGCGTGACGGGCAGCCGCAGGCCGACCACCGCGTTGAGCCGGTTGCGGAACTCGACCGCGGTGAGCGAGTCGAAGCCCAGCTCCTTGAAGGCCGTCGTGGCGCCGACCGCGTCGCCGCCGCCGTGCCCCAGCACGACCGCGACCTGCGCGCGGACGATGTCCACGAGTTCCTTGCGGCGCTCCGCCGGGCCCCGCCCGGCCAGGGTCGCGACCAGGTCGGAGGCCGCCGCGGCGTCGGCCGAGACCTGGCGTCGCGCCGGGGTGCGGACCAGGCCGCGCAGCACCGTGGGCAGCACCCCACCGGTCGCCTGCTCCCGCAGCGCGGCGAGGTCCAGGTGGATCGGCACGAGGGCGGCCTCCGGCGCGCCGAGCGCCTCGTCGAACAGCGCGAGTCCGTCCTCCGTGGACAGCGGCCGCACGCCGGAGCGCCGCATCCGGGCCAGGTCGGCGTCGTCGAGGGCGCCGGTGAGGCCGGTGCGCTGCGCCCACATGCCCCACGCCAGCGCGACGGCGGGCAGCCCCCGGGCACGCCGGTGGGCGGCGAACGCGTCGACGAAGGCGTTGGCCGCCGCGTAGTTGCCCTGCCCGGGGCCGCCGAGGACGCCCGCCGCCGAGGAGAACACGACGAAGGCGCTCAGGTCGCCCGCCAGCTCGTGCAGGTTGACCAGCGCGTCGACCTTGGGGCGCAGCGCGGTCGCGAGCCGCTCCGGCGTGAGCGACGCGATCATGCCGTCGTCGAGGACGCCGGCCGTGTGCACGACCGCCGTGGGCGGGTGCTCCGCGACGAGCGCGGCCAGCGCCTCGCGGTCGGCGGCGTCGCAGGCGGCCACCGTCACGTGGACGCCCTGGGCGGTCAGCTCGTCGTGCAGGACCGCCAGGTCCTCGGTCATGCCGCGGCGGCCGGCGAGCACGAGCCGGCGGACGCCGTGGCGCGCGACGAGGTGCCGGGCGACGAGGCGGCCGAGCGTGCCGGAGGCGCCCGTGACCAGGACGGTTCCGGTGATCTCCGGCGGCGTGCCCGGTTCGCCCGCCGCCTTGGCGAGGCGGGGCGCGAGCACCTCGGCGTCGCGCAGGGCGAGCTGCGGCTCACCCGTACGCAGCGCGGGCACCAGGTTCGCCTGCCACCGCTGACCGGCGACGTCGACCAGGACGAACCGGCCGGGGTTCTCGGACTGCGCCGAGCGCACGAGCCCCCACACGGCGGCGAGCGCCGGGTCGGTCCCGTCCGTGGCGCCCTCGGTGAGCAGGACCAGCCGGGCGTCGGCGAACCGGTCGTCGGCGAGCCACTCCTGGACGGCGGCGAGGGTGCGCTCCGCCACCCGGTAGGTGTCCCCCACGAGGTCGTCGCCGGCGCGGGTGACCGGGAGGACCACGTGGCCGGGAACCTCGGTGATCGCGGCGAGGCTGTCGTACGCGGTGGCGCCGGGCAGGTCGCCGCCGACGACCGCGACCGTGGCCGCGCCGTCGGCCACCGGGACCGGCACCCAGTCGAGCACGTGCATCGCCTGGTGGCGCGGGTTGGTCAGGGCGGCGAGCGCGCCGGCGGGCAGGCGGCGTACGGCCAGCGCCTCGATCGCGGCGACGGGCGCGCCCGCGTGGTCGGCGACGGCCACCGCGACGGCGTTGGGGCCCGCCGGCCGGATGGTGACCCGCAGCCGGGCGGCACCGGTGGCGTGCAGGCTCACCCCGTGCCAGGCGAACGGCAGCCACGGCCCGCCCGCGCCGTCGTCCGCGGTGAAGACGCCCAGGCCGAGCGGGTGCAGCCCCGCGTCGAGCAGGGCGGGATGCAGGCCGAAGCCGGCGACCTTCGCCGTCTCGGGCGCGGTGACCTCGGCGAACAGCTCGTCGCCCCGCCGCCACACCGAGCCCAGGCCGCCGAAGGCGGGGCCGTAGGTCACGTCGAGCGACGCGAACCGGTCGTACAGCTGCGCGGTGTCCACCGCCTCGGCGCCCTCGGGCGGCCAGACACCCGCCGGGGTCGCCGCACGGTCGTCGGCGCCCGCTGCGCCGGTGGCGAGGGTGCCGGTGGCGTGCCGGGTCCACTGGCCGTCCGCGTCGGGCCGCGAGTGGACCGTCAGCCGCCGGGCGCCGTCCGGGCCGGGCTCGCCGACACGGAGCTGGACCTGCACCGCGCCGCGCTCCGGCACCACGAGGGGCGCCTCGAGCGTCAGCTCCTCGATCCGGGTGGCGCCGACCTCGTCGCCCGCCCGGATCGCCAGCTCGACGAAGGCGGTGCCGGGCAGGAGGATCCGGCCCGCCACCCGGTGGTCGGCGAGCCAGGGGTGCGCCGAGGTCGACAGCCGGCCGGTGAGCAGCACCCCGTCCGCGCCGGCGAGCGACACGGTCGCGCCGAGCAGCGGGTGCCCGGTGGAGCCCAGGCCGAGGCCGGTGACGTCGATCGGGCCGCCTCCGCCACTGGGCCAGTAGGTGCGGCGCTGGAAGGCGTACGTCGGCAGGGCGACCGGCAGGGCGGGGGCGGTGACGAGCGTGGCCCAGTCGGGCCGTACGCCCCGGGTGTGCGCCTGCCCCAGCGACAGCAGGAACCGGCGCAGGCCGCCCTCGTCGCGGCGCAGCGTGCCGACGACGGAGCCGCCCTCGGCCTCGTCGAGCAGGTCCTGCACGGCTGGTACGAGCACGGGGTGCGAGCTGACCTCGATGAAGGAGTCGATGCCGTCGGCGACCAGGCCGCGTACGGTCTGCTCGAACTCGACGGTCTGCCGCAGGTTGCGGTACCAGTAGTCGGCGGTCAGCTGCGCGGTGTCGAGCAGCTCGCCCGTCACGGTCGAGTAGAGCGGGATGTCGCCGGTACGCGGGCGGACGGGGGCGAGGATCCGGAGCAGCTCGTCGCGCATCGACTCCACGTGCGCGGAGTGCGAGGCGTAGTCGACGTCGATCCGCCGGGCCCGGACCTCGTCGCGCTCGCACTCGGCCAGCAGCTCGTCGAGCGCCTCGGGCGACCCGGAGACCACCACGGTGGCGGGCCCGTTCACGGCGGCGACCGACAGGCCGGGCCGCAGCCGTCGGGCGACCTCCGCCACCGGCTGCGACACGGACACCATGCCGCCCCGGCCGGCGAGTTCCACGGCGATGAGCTGGCTGCGGCGGGTCACCACCAGGGCGGCGTCGTCGAGGGAGAGCGCGCCGGCCACGCAGGCGGCGGCGATCTCGCCCTGGGAGTGCCCGACGACGGCGGCGGGTTCGACCCCGTACGAGCGCCACAGCGCCGCCAGCGAGACCATCATGGCGAACAGCGCGGGCTGGACGACGTCGACCCGCTCCAGGGACGCCGCGCCCGGTACGCCGCGCAGCACGTCGAGCAGCGACCAGTCGGTGTGCCGGTCCACGGCGGTGGCGCACTGCGTCATCCGGTCGGCGAAGACGGGCGAGGTGTCGAGCAGTTCGGCGGCCATGCCCAGCCACTGCGAGCCCTGCCCGGGGAAGAGGAACGCGGTGCGGTCGCCGACGTCGGCGAGGCCGGTGACGAGGTTGCGGGCGGCGTCGCCGTCGGCGAGCGCGTCGAGCGCGGTGGACAGCTCCGCCCGGTCGCCGACGAGCACCGCGCGGTGCGGCAGGCGGGCCCGGGTGGTGGCGAGGGCGTGCGCGACGTCGTGCTCGGCGTGGTCGTCGGCCAGGTGTCGGCGCAGCCGGACCGCCTGCTCGCGCAACGCCGCCCCGGTGCGGGCCGACAGCACCCACAGGGTGGGGCCCTCGGCCGGCGCGGCGTCCCGCGGGGCCTCGACGGCCGGGGGCTCCTCGATCAGGACGTGGGCGTTGGTGCCCGAGATGCCGAACGACGAGACGCCAGCCCGGCGCGGGGTGTCGCCCCGCGGCCAGCCGACCGGCTCGCTCAGCAGCCGCACCGCGCCGTCGGTCCAGTCCACGTGGTGCGACGGCTTGTCCACGTGCAGCGTGCGGGGCAGTTCCTCGTGCCGCAGCGCCATGACCATCTTGATCACGCCCGCGACGCCGGCGGCGGCCTGGGTGTGCCCGAAGTTGGACTTCACCGAGCCCAGCCACAGCGGCCGGTCGCGCTGCTGACCGTAGGTGGCGATGAGCGACTGGGCCTCGATCGGGTCGCCCAGCGTGGTGCCGGTGCCGTGCGCCTCCACCGCGTCCACGTCGGCCGGGGTGAGCCCGGCGCTGTCCAGGGCCTGCCGGATGACCCGCTGCTGCGACGGCCCGTTGGGCGCGGTCAGGCCGTTCGACGCCCCGTCCTGGTTGACCGCCGAGCCCCGTATCACGGCCAGGATCTGGTGGCCGTTGCGGCGCGCGTCGGAGAGCTTCTCCAGCACGAGTACGCCGATGCCCTCGCCGAACGCGGTGCCGTCCGCGGCCGAGGCGAACGCCTTCACCCGCCCGTCCGGGGCGAGCCCCTTCTGGCTGGAGAACTCGATGAACGTGCCCGGCGTGCCGATGACGCAGCTGCCGCCGGCCAGCGCGAGGTCGCAGTCGCCGCTGCGCAGCGCGTGCGCGGCCACGTGCATCGCCACCAGCGACGACGAGCACGCCGTGTCGACGGTGACGGCCGGTCCCTCCAGCCCCAGCACGTACGACACCCGGCCGGACACCACACTGCCGGCGACCCCGGTCATCGTGTAGCCGATCAGCGAGTCGATGTCCTGCTGCATCGCCGACAGGTACTCGACGCTGTTGGCGCCGACGAACACGCCGGTCCGGCTGCCCCGCAGCGAGTGCGGGTCGATGCCGGCGTGCTCGAACGCCTCCCACGAGGTCTCCAGCATCAGCCGCTGCTGCGGGTCCATCGCGAGCGCCTCGCGGGGGCTGATCCCGAAGAAGCCCGCGTCGAAGTCGATGGCGTCGGAGATGAAACCGCCGCGCCGTACGTAGCTGGTGCCGGTGCCGCTGTCCGGGTCGAACAGGTCGTCCAGGTCCCAGCCCCGGTCGGTGGGGAAGTCGGTGATGCCCTCCCCGCCGGCCGACACCAGCTCCCACAGCTCGTCGGCGGAGCGTACGCCGCCCGGGAAGCGGCAGCCGATGCCGACGATGGCGATCGGCTCCCGCTCCGTCGCGGTCCGCAGCTTGCGCCGCGTCTCGTGCAGGTCGGCCGTCACGCGCCGGAGGTACTCGACAAGCTGTTCTTCGTTCGCCATCAGTAGCCCTCCTCAGCGCCTCCGGCTCAACCGGTGCCGAGTTCGTCGTCGATGAACCGCAACAGGTCGTCGGCCGATGCGGTCTTCAGCGCCAGGCCGACGTCCAGGCCGTCGGGTTCGGTGTCCACGTCGGACCTGCCACGCCAATTCGACATCACCGCGTGCAACCGATCGGTAATCCGTGCCTTGACCGCGTCCGCGATGCCTGCCGCGCCGGCCTGGGCGAACGACCGCTCCAGCCGGTCCAGCTCGGCCAGCAGCCCCGCCGCCGGGTCCACCTCGGCCGGGGCCAGCCCGGCCAGCAGGTGGTCGGTGAGCGCCCCGGCGGTGGGGTGGTCGAAGACCATCGTGGCGGAGAGCTTCAGGCCGGTGGCCGCCTTCAGCCGGTTGCGGAACTCGACCGCCGTCAGCGAGTCGAAGCCCAGTTCGGTGAACGGCCGGTCGGGGTCGACGGCGCTCGCGCTGGCGTGCCCGAGCACGGCGGCGGCCTGCGCCTTGACGAACTCCAGCGCGGTGTGCCGCCGCTGCGGGCCGCTCTGGCTCGCCAGGTGGTCCCGCAGGGCGCCGGGCGACTGCGCCGCCTGCTCCACCGCCCGCCGGGACGTGCCCCGCACCAGGCCGCGCAGCAGCGGGGGCAGCATGCCGACCCGGCCCAGCTCGCGCAGGGCCGCCGGGTCCACCGGCATCGGCACCAGCAGCGCCTCGTCGATCAGCTCCGCCGCGTCGTAGAGCGCCATGCCCTGCGCCACGGACAGTTCCAGCAGCCCGACGCGGGCCATCCGGGCCCGGTCGGTGGCGTCCAGGTGCGCGGTCATCCCGCTCGCCTCGCCCCACAGTCCCCAGGCGAGCGAGCGGGCGGGCAGCCCGGCCGCGCGCCGGTGGGCCACGAGCGCGTCGAGGAAGGTGTTCGCCGCCGCGTAGTTGCCCTGCCCGGGGCCGCCCATCGTGCCGGCCGCCGCGGAGAACACCACGAACTCGGCCAGCCCGGCGTCGAGCGTCAGCTCGTGCAGGTTGACCGCCGCGTCGACCTTCGGCCGCAGCACCGCGTCGACCTGCTCCGGGGTGAGCGCGGTGACCAGGCCGTCGTCGAGGACGCCCGCCGTGTGCACCACGGCGGTCAGCGGGTGCGCGGCGGGGACGCGGGCCAGGGTCTCGGCCAGCGCGTCGCGGTCTGCCGCGTCGCAGGCGGCGACCGTGACCTGCGCCCCGTACCCGGTCAGCTCGGCGACCAGGTCGGCGGCGCCGGCGGTGTCCGGGCCCCGACGGCTGGTGAGCAGGAGGTGCCGCACCCCGCGCCGGGTCACCAGGTGCCGCGCCAGCAGCCCGCCGAGGGTGCCGGTGCCGCCCGTGACGAGCACCGTGCCGTCGGGGTCGCGCCGGGGCGGCGTGGTGAGCACGAGCTTGCCGACGTGCCGCGCCTTGGACATGGTCCGGAACGCCTCCGGTGCGCGGCGCACGTCGTACGTGCGCACCGGCAGCGGGGTGAGGCGGTCCTCCGCGAAGAGCGCGAGCACGTCGCGCAGGATCGCGCCGACCCGCTCCGGGTCGATGGCGAGCAGGTCGAACGCCTGGTACTCGACCCCCGGGTGGTCCTCGGCGACCCGCCCCGGGTTACGGACGTCGGTCTTGCCCATCTCGATGAACCGGCCGCCGCGGCCCAGCAGCCGCAGCGAGGCGTCGACGAACTCCTTGGCCAGCGAGTCGATCACCACGTCGATGCCGGCCCCGCCGAACCGCTCCTCGAACTCCAGGGTGCGGGAGTTGCCGATGTGCGGGTCCGGCAGCCCCATCGCGCGCAGCGCGTCCCACTTGCCGGTGCTCGCCGTGCCGTACACCTCGGCGCCGAGGTGCCGGGCGAGGCGGACCGCGGCCATGCCGACGCCGCCGGACGCGGCGTGCACGAGGACCCGCTCCCCCGGCTTCACCTGGGCCAGGTCGACCAGCGCGTAGTAGGCGGTGCAGAAGGCGATCGGGGTCGACGCCGCCTGGGCGAACGACCACCCCGCCGGTACCGGCGCGACCATCCGCGCGTCGGTGACGACCTCGGTGCCGAAGGCGCCGTAGAACAGGCCCATGACGCGGTCGCCGACCGCGACGCCGCGCACGTCGGGTGCGGCCTCGACGACCACGCCCGCGCCCTCGCCACCCATCACCCCGCCGCCGGGGTACATGTCGAGGGCGATCAGCACGTCGCGGAAGTTCAGGCCGGCGGCCCGCATCGCGATGCGCACCTGGCCCGGCGCCAGGGCGGGGGCCTGTTCCGCCTCGGGCAGCAGGGCGAGGTTGTCCAGCGTGCCCCGCTCGGTGACGTCCAGCCGCCAGCGTTCGGCCGTGGGCGCCGTCAGCGCGGGGCTGCTGGCCGCCCGGGCGAGCCGCGGCGCCAGGGCGACGCCGTCGCGGATCGCGAGCTGCGGCTCGTCGGCCGCGAGCGCCGCCGCGAGCGCCCGGTGCGGTTCGCGGTCGTCGACGTCGAGCAGGACGAAGCGGTCCGGGTTCTCGCTCTGCGCCGAGCGGAGCAGACCCCACACCGGCGAGCCGGCCAGGTCCGCCGCCGCCTCGTGCACGCTCACCGCGCCCCGGGTGACGACGACCAGCCGGGCGTCGGCGAACCGCTCCTCCGCCAGCCACTCCCGTAGCACCGCGAGGGTGTCGTGCACGGCCCGGTGCGCCGCCCCGGCGAGGTCGTCGGCGGCGTCGGCCGCGCAGGCCAGCAGGACCAGTGCGGGCATCGGCGCGCCGTCGGCCACGCCGGCCCGCAGCGTCGCCAGATCCGGGTACGCGTCGGCGACGAGGCCGGCGTCCTGGGGCAGGGTGCAGCCGCCGAGAGCCGCCCAGCGGGCGTCCGGCGGGGTCGCCGGGGTGGCGGCCGGGGTCCACTCCAGGCGGAACAGGGCGTCGTGGTGCGTACTCGGCTGCGCGGGGGCGGTGGCCTCCCGCAGCACCAGCGACTCCACCTCGGCGACCACGGTGTTGGTCTGGTCGGCGACGGTCACCTCGACGGTGTTCCGGCCGCGCGGACGCAACCGGACGCGCAGCTCCGTCGCCCCGACGGCGTGTACGGACACACCGCTCCACTCGAACGGCAGCAACGCCTCGGTGCTCGAGGTGGCGAGCGCGATCGGGTGCAGCGCGGCGTCGAGCAGCGCCGGGTGCAGGCCGTAGCCGGCCGCCGCGCGGGCGGCCTGCGCCGGCAGGGCGACCTCGGCGAGGATCTCCTCGCCCCGGCGCCACACCCGGCGCACCCCCTGGAACGTCGGGCCGTACGCGAGGCCGGCCGAGGCCAGGGTGGCGTACAGCTCGTCGGCCTCGACGGGCTCGGCCTCCGGGGGCGGCCACGTGGCGTCGAAGTCGCCCGCCGGCCCACCGGGGGCGAGGAGGCCGACGCCGTGGCGCACCCACGGCGTCGCGTCGGTGGCGACCCCGTCCGGACGGGAGTGGATGGTGATCTGCCGCTGCCCGCTGTCGTCGGGCGCGTCGACGCGCATCTGCACCTGCACGCCGCCCCTGTCGGGCAGCACCAGGGGCGCGGTCAGCGTCAGCTCCTCGACGCGGGCGCAGTCCACCTCGTCGCCGGCCCGCACGGCGAGGTCCACGAACGCGGTCCCGGGCACGATCACCTGACCGCCCACCCGGTGGTCGGCCAGCCACGGGTGCGCGGCCACCGACAGCCGCCCGGTGAACAGCAGGCCGTCGGTGTCGGCCAGGGCCACCGCCGCGCCGAGCAGGGGGTGCTCGGTGGCGCCGAGTCCCAGCCCGGCCGCGTCGGCGGTGCCCGTCGCGGTGGCCGGCCAGAAGCGCTCGTGCTGGAACGGGTAGCCGGGCAGCCGGACCCGCCGCGCCCCCTCGTCGTCCCAGCGCACGCGTACGCCGTGCGCGTGCGCCTCGCCCAGGGAGAGCAGGAAGCGGGCCATGCCCCCCTCGTCGCGGCGCAGCGAGCCGACCACCGTGGCGGGGGCCTCCGCGTCGTCGACGACGTCCTGCACGCCGATGGTCAGCACCGGGTGCGGGCTGACCTCCACGATCGTGGTGACGCCCGCGTCGAGCAGGGCGCGGATGGCCGGCTCGAACCAGACCGTCTGGCGCAGGTTGCGGTACCAGTACTCGGCGTCCAGCGGCACGTCGTCGAGCCAGCGGTCGTCCACCGTCGAGTAGAGCGGCACCTCGGGCCGGCGGGGCGTCAACCCGGCCAGCACGTCGAGCAGCTCGTCGCGGATCTCCGCCACGTACGCCGAGTGCGACGCGTAGTCGACGTGGATGCGCTTGGCGCGCACGCCGTCGCGCTCGCACTCGGCCAGCAGCTCGTCGAGGCCGTCCAGCTCGCCGGCCACCACCGTGGTCCGGGGCCCGTTGACGGTCGCCACGGTCACCCGGCCGGCGAAGCGCTCCAGCCGGTCGCGCACCTCGGCCGCCGGCAGCGGCACGGACACCATGCCGCCCTTGCCGGACAGGCGCAGCAGGGCACGGCTGCGCAGGGCCACGACCCTGGCCGCGTCCGAAACCGAGAGGGCGCCCGCCACGCAGGCCGCGGCGATCTCCCCCTGCGAGTGCCCCACCACGGCGGCGGGCTCGACGCCGTGGTGACGCCACAGCTCGGCCAGCGACACCATCACGGCGAACAGGACGGGCTGCACGACGTCCACCCGGTCCAGGTCCCTGCCCTCGCGCAGGACGGCCTCCAGGGACCAGTCCACGTGCGGCGCCAGGGCGTCGGCGCACTCGGCCATCCGCGCGGCGAACACCGGCGAGGCGTCGAGCAGCTCCACGGCCATGCCGATCCACTGCGAGCCCTGCCCCGGGAAGGAGAAGGCCACCTTGCCCGGCGTGCCGGCGACCCCGGTGACGAGGTTGGGCGCGGGCTCCCCCGCCGCGAGCGCGGCGAGGCCGGCGCGCAGCTCGTCGGCCCCGCCGACCAGCACCGCGCGACGCGGGTGCGCGCTGCGCCGGGCCAGCGAGTACGCCAGGTCGCGCGGCGGCACGTCGGCCAGCAGCGGCGCGATCCCGGCGGCCTGCTCGCGCAGCGCGCCGTCCGAGCGGGCGGAGAGCACCAGCGCGACGGGCCCGTCGTCGGGCGTCCGTTCGGTCCCGGGCGCCTCCGGGGCCTCCTCCACGAGGACGTGGGCGTTGGTGCCGCTGAACCCGAAGGACGAGACGCCGGCGCGGCGCGGGTGCCCGTTGCGTCCCCACGGCTGCGCCTCGGCCAGCAGCCGGACGCCACCCGCCCAGTCGACGTGCGTCGTCGGCTCGGCCACGTGCAGGGTCCGGGGCAGTTCGCCGTGCCGCAGCGCGAGCACCATCTTGATCACTCCGGCGACGCCGGCGGCGGCCTGGGTGTGCCCGATGTTCGACTTCACCGAGCCGAGCCAGAGCGGCCGGTCGCCGGCACGGTCCCGGCCGTACGTGGCGAACAGCGCGTCGACCTCGATGGGATCGCCCAGCGTCGTGCCGGTGCCGTGCGCCTCGACCACGTCCACGTCGGCGGTGGAGAGACCGGCGTCGGCGAGCGCCTGCCGGATCACCCGCTGCTGCGACGGCCCGTTGGGGGCGGTCAGCCCGTTGGACGCGCCGTCCTGGTTGACCGCGCTCCCGCGCACCACGGCCAGCACCTCGTGGCCGGCGGCGAGCGCGTCGGAGAGCCGTTCGAGCACGAGCACACCGATGCCCTCGCCCCAGTTGGTGCCGTCCGCGCCGGCCGCGAACGCCTTGCAGCGCCCGTCCGGGGCGAGCCCCCGCATGCGGCTGAACTCCAGGAACGCGCCCGGCGTCGCCATGGCGGTCACGCCGCCCGCCACCGCCATCGCGCACTCGCCCGAGCGCAGCGCCTGCACCGCCAGGTGCATGGCGACCAGCGACGACGAGCATGCGGTGTCCACCGTCACGGCCGGGCCCTCCAGCCCCAGCACGTAGGAGAGCCGGCCGGAGAGGATGCTCGCGGCGTTGCCGGTGGCCATGAAGCCCTCGGCGCTCGTCCCCGCGCCGCCGGTGATCCGGGCGTAGTCGACGTTGTTGGCGCCGACGTACACCCCGGTGGAGCTGCCCCGCAGCGCGGTGGGATCGATGCCGGCGTCCTCGAAGGCCGCCCAGGACGCCTCCAGCACCAGCCGCTGCTGCGGGTCCATGGCCTCCGCCTCGCGGGGGCTGATGCCGAAGAACGCCGCGTCGAAGCCCGGCAGGTCGGCGAGGAAGCCGCCCTCCCGGACGTAGCTGGTCCCGGAGTGCTCCGGGTCGGGGTGGAACAGGCTGTCGAGGTCCCAGCCGCGGTCGGTGGGGAACGGGCCGATGCCGTCGCGGCCCTCGCGCAGCATCGCCCACAGCTCCTCGGGGGAGCCGACGCCGCCGGGGAACCGGCAGCTCATGCCGACGATGGCGATCGGCTCGTCGGCGGCGACGGTGCCGACGACCGCCTCGGTGCGGCCGGTCTCCAGCAGGTGCTCGGCCAGCGCGACCGGCGTCGGGTAGTCGAACGCGACGGCCGCGGAGAGCCGTACGCCGGTGGCCTCGACCATCCGGTTGCGGAACTCGACGGCGGTGACCGAGTCGAAGCCCAGTTCCTTGAACGCCGACGTCGGCTCGACCGCCTCCGGGCCCGCGTAGCCGAGCGTGAGCGCCACCTGCGTACGCACCAGCCCGACGGCGTGCTCCAGGCGCTCGGCCTCGGGCAGGGTGGCGAGCCGGCGGGCGAAGTCCGAGGAGGTGGCCGTCGCGGTCGGCGCCTCGTCGGCGACCGCCTCGGCGATGGCGTCGAACAGCCGGCTGGGTCGCATCGCGGTGAACGACGGCGCGAACGCCGCCCAGTCCACGTCGGCGAGCACGACGTCCGTGTCCCCGGCCCCCAGGGCGGTACGCATGGCCTCCACGGCGCGCTGCGGCGCCATCGGTGCCAGGCCCCGCTTGCGCAGCGAGGCCGAGATCTCGTCGTCCACCAGGGTGCTCCCGGCCCACGGGCCCCAGGCGAGGGCGGTGGCGGGCTGTCCCCGGCCGCGCCGCGCCTCGGCGAGGGCGCACAGGTGCGCGTTGCCGGCGGCGTAGGCGGCCTGGCCGCCGCTGCCCCAGACGCCGGCCACGGAGGAGAAGAGCACGAACTCGTCGAGGTCGCGATCCGCGAAGATCGCGTCGAGGTTGGTGGCGCCGGCGACCTTGGCGGAGACGACGTCGGCGTACTCGGCGTGGTCCATGTCCATGATGCCGGTCAGCTGCGCCAGCCCCGCCACGTGCACCACGGCGCGTACGTCGGGGTAGCCGTCGACGACCGCCGCCAGGGCGGCCCGGTCGGCCACGTCGCAGGCGACGACGTCGACCTGGGCCCCCGATCCGCGCAGTTCGTCGAGGACCTCGGCGGGGGCGGTGCCGCGCCGGCTCAGCAGCACGACCCGCTCGGCGCCGTGGCGCGCGTACAGCCGGGCGGCCTCGATGCCGAGGGTGCCGGTGCCGCCGGTGACCAGCACGGTGCCGGACGCGCCGCGCCAGCGCGGGGTGCCGGTCACCGGCGCGCGGTGCAGCCGGCGGACGAACACCCCGTCCGGGCGCACCGCGACCTGGTCCTCCCCGCCGCCGGCGAGCACGCCGGCCAGCGCGGCGGCGGTGCGCCCGTCCAGCGCGGCGGGCAGGTCGACCAGGCCGCCCCAGGTGTCGGGCAGCTCCAGCGCGGCGACCCGGCCGAGGCCCCACACCTGCGACTGCGCCACCCCGGTCACCGGGTCGGCCGGCGAGGTGGCGACGGCGCCACGGGTGACGCACCACAGCCGGACGCCCCGCCCGGCGAGGACGCGGATCAGGTCGAGGGTGGCGGCGGCGCCCGCCGGGACGCCGGGGCGGCCGGGCAGGAACGTCTCGTCGAGCGCCAGGAGGGAGACCACGCCGGCCGGCTCGCCGTCGAGGTGGCGAGGCAGGCCGTCGGGGTCGGTGGTGACGACCGTCGCGCCGTGCGCGGCGAGCGCGTCGGCGACGGCGGCGCCCGCGTCCCCGGTCACCGCCGGGTCGCCGGCCACCAGCAGCCAGGTTCCGCTCAGCGCCGCCGGGGCGCCGCCGGGGAGGCGCTCCCAGCGGGCCTGGTAGCGCCAGCCGTCCAGCGCGGAGCGCTCCTGCCGCCCCCGGCGCCACGCCGAGAGCGCGGGCAGCACCGACGCCAGGGGCGCCTGCGGGTCCACGTCGAGCGTGGTGACCACCGTGTCGAGGTCGCCGCTGTCCACGGCCGCCCACAGGCCGTCGTCGTCGCCGGCACCGTCGGCGGCGGCCGGTCCGACGCTGTCCTGCCAGAACCGCTCGTGCTGGAAGGGGTACGTCGGCAGGTCGACCAGGGACGGTCCGGACCGGTGGTAGAACGCCTCCGGGTCCACGGTGACGCCCCGGGTCTCCAGCCGGGCCAACGCCTCGACCAGGGCACGCGGCTCGTCGCGGTCGCGGCGCAGCACCGGCGTGGCCAGCACGTCGCCGTCGAGGCAGTCGGCCGCCATGGTGGCGAGCACCGAGTCCGGGCCCAGCTCCAGGAACGTGCTGGTGCCGGTCGCGGCGACGGCGCGTACCGCGTCGGCGAAGCGTACGGTCGCGCGGACCTGTCCGACCCAGTACTCCGGCGTCGCCAGATCGTCGCCCACGGGCGCGCCGGTGACCGTCGAGACCAGCGGGATGGTCGGCGGCGCGTACGACACCGTCTCGGCCACCGCCCGCAACTGCGCGAGCATCGGGTCCATCAGCGGCGAGTGGAAGGCGTGCGACACGGTCAACCGTCGGGTCCGGCGGTCGGTGAACCGGGCGGCCACCGCCGCCACGGCCTCCTCGGTGCCGGAGACGACCACCGAGTCCGGGCCGTTGACGGCGGCGAGGTCGACGTCGGGGCCGAGCAGCGGCGCGACCTCGGCCTCCGTGGCCTGGACGGCGAGCATCGCGCCGCCGGCCGGCAGCGCCTGCATCAGCCGGCCCCGGGCCGCGACCAGGCGGGCCGCGTCGGCGAGCGGGAACACGCCCGCGACGTACGCGGCGGCCAGCTCGCCGATCGAGTGCCCGGCCAGGACCGACGGGGTGACGCCCCAGGACCGGACGAGCCGGTACAGGGCCACCTCGACGGCGAACAGGGCGGGCTGGGTCCAGCCGGTCTCGTGCAGTTCCTCGGAGTCCAGGACCTCGCGCAGCGGCCGGTCCAGGTGCGGGTCCAGCGCCGCGCACACCTCGTCGAACGCCGCCGCGAACTCCGGGTACGTCGCGTACAGCCCGCGGCCCATGCCGAGGCGCTGCGCGCCCTGCCCGGAGAAGAGCATCGCTACCCGGCCGTCCGCCGCACGGCCGCGTAGCAGGTTGGCGGCCTGCTCGTCGCGGGCCAGGGCGGCCAGGCCGGCGGCCAGTTCCTCGGTGGAGGTGCCGAACACGGCGGCCCGGTGCGGGAAGCGGGACCGGGTGGTGGCCAGGGCGTAGCCCAGCTCGGCGGGCTCGACCCGCGACACCACGGCGGACAGTCGCCGCGCCTGGTCGCGCAGCCCGTCGGCGTCGCGGGCGGTGACCAGCAACGAGGTCACCGGCGCGGAGGCCGGAGCGGGCGCCTCGGCGTGCGGCGCCTGCTCCACGATCACGTGGGCGTTCGTGCCGCTGAACCCGAACGAGGAGACCGCCGCCCGGCGCGGCTGCCCCGTCTCGGGCCACGCGACGGCCGTGGTCAGCAGCCGCACGTTGCCGGCCGTCCAGTCCACCTGGTCCGACGGCTGGTCGGCGTGCAGCGTCGCGGGCAGGACGCCGCGCCGCATCGCCTCCACCATCTTGATGACCCCGGCCACCCCGGCGGCGGCCTGGGTGTGCCCGATGTTCGACTTCACCGAGCCGAGCCACAGCGGGTCCGCACGGTCCTGGCCGTACGTCGCCAGCAGCGCCTGCGCCTCGATCGGGTCGCCCAGGGTCGTGCCGGTGCCGTGGCCCTCGACCACGTCGACCTGGCGCGTCGACAGGCCCGCGTCGACCAGCGCCGCCTCGATGACGCGCTGCTGCGACGGCCCGTTGGGCGCGGTGAGCCCGTTCGACGCGCCGTCCTGGTTGACGGCGGAGCCCCGGACGACCGCCAGGACGCGGTGGCCGCGCTCGATCGCGTCCGACAGCCGCTCCACCAGCAGCACGCCGGCGCCCTCGGCGAAGCCGGTGCCGTCGGCGTCCGCCGAGTACGACCGGCACCGCCCGTCCGGCGACAGGCCGCGCTGGCGGGAGAACTCGACGAACGTCAGCGGCGTCGCCATCACCGAGACGCCGCCGACGAGCGCGAGCGTGCAGTCGCCCCGGCGCAGGGCCTGGATCGCCAGGTGCAGCGCCACCAGCGACGACGAGCAGGCGGTGTCGACGGTGACCGCCGGTCCCTCCAGCCCCAGCGTGTAGGCGACCCGACCGGAGACCACGCTGCCCGAGCTGTTGCTGCCCGCGTAGTCGTGGTACATCAGGCCGGTGAAGACGCCGGTGGGGCTGCCGGCGAGCGAGCCGGGTTCGATGCCGGCCCGCTCCAGCGTCTCCCACGCGACCTCCAGCAGCAGCCGCTGCTGCGGGTCCAGCCCGACCGCCTCGCGGGGGCTGATGCCGAAGAACGTCGGGTCGAAGTCCGCCGCGTCGTACAGGAAACCACCGCGCGAGGTGTAGGAGGTGCCCTCCCGGCGCGCCTGCGGGTCGTACAGGGACTCCAGGTCCCAGCCGCGGTCGGTCGGGAACGCGCCGGTGGCGTCGGTGCCCGACTCCACCAGCCGCCACAGGTCCTCGGGGCTGGTCACGCCGCCCGGGTAGCGGCAGGCCATGCCGACGATCGCGACCGGCTCGTGCGCGGACGCCTCCACCTCGTGCAGGCGCTGCCGGGTCTTCTGCAGGTCGACCGTTACCCGCTTGAGGTAGTCCCGGAGCTTGTCCTCGTTGGCCACTACAGTCGCCCTCCTCGCACTGTCATGAGATGCCGAGTTCGCTGTCGATGAGAGCGAAGACCTCGTCGTCGGTCGCGGAATCGATGTCGTTGCCGGTGGAGACGGGCTCGCCGCCCAGCTTCGAGAGCACGTCGCGCAGCCGCAGCGACAGCCGCGTACGGGACTGCTCGTCGACGTCCGACAGGACCGCCTCGAGGCGGTCGAGTTCGGCGAACGCGGCCAGCACCGCGTTGGTGTCGCCGGCCTCACCGGCGAGTTCGGCGCGCAGGTGCGCGGCGAGGGCGTTCGACGTCGGGTGGTCGAACACCAGCGTCGCGGACAGCCGCAGCCCGGTGGCGGCGTTGACCCGGTTGCGCAGCTCGACCGCGGTCAGCGAGTCGAAGCCGAGCTCGTTGAACGGCCGGTCGGCCGCGACGGCGCCCGGGTCGGGGTAGGCCAGCACGCCCGCCACGTGGGTACGCACCAGGTCGAGCAGGATGGCCTCGGCCTCCTCGGCGTCCCGGCCCGCCAGCCGCTGCCGCAGCGCGTCGACCGCGCCCGCGTCGGCGTCGGCCGCCCGTTTGGCGGGCACCCGGACCAGGCCGCGCAGCAGCGGCGGCACCATGCCCGCGACCGCGCGCTCGCGCAGGGCCCGGTGGTCGAGCCGGATGGGCGCCACCATGCCCCGGTGCGACAGCGCCGCGTCGAACAGGGCCAGCGCCTCCTCGGCGGAGAGCGCGCCGACGCCCGAGCGCGACATGCGCCGCAGGTCGGCCTCGGTGAGCTGCTCCGCCATGCCCGCCTGTGCCCAGCGGCCCCAGGCCAGCGACACGGCCGGCTGGCCGTTCGCCCGCCGGTGCTGGGCGAGCGCGTCCAGGTAGGCGTTGCCGGCCGCGTAGTTGCCCTGGCCCGGCCCGCCGAGCACCCCGGAGGCCGAGGAGAACAGGACGAACGCGGTCAGGTCCCCGGTCAGCTCGTGCAGGTTCGTGGCGGCGTCGACCTTGGGCCGCAGCACCCGGTCGACCCGCTCCGGGGTGAGCGAGGAGATGACGCCGTCGTCCACCACACCGGCCGTGTGCACCACCGCGCGTACCGGGTGTGCGGCGAGCAGCGCGGCGAGCGCTTCGGAGTCGGCGACGTCGCACGCGGCGAGGGTGACCTCCGCCCCGAGGGCGAGAAGTTCGTCGCGCAGCTCGCCCGCGCCCTCGGCGGCGGGGCCGCTGCGGCTGACCAGCACCAGCTCGCGTACGCCGTGGCGGTCGACCAGGTGCCGCGCGACGAGCCGGCCGAGCACGCCGGTGGCGCCCGTGACCAGGACGGGACCAGCCAACCCGGCGGCGGGGGCGTCGGCCGCGACGGCGGTCCGCGCGAGGCGGGGCACGAGGACGTCGGCGCCCCGGACGGCCAGTTGCGGCTCGTCGGAGCCGAGCGCGGCCGGCAGCCCCGGGCAGTCCTCGGCGTCGACGTCGACCAGCGCGAACCGGTCGGCGTGTTCGGACTGGGCGGAGCGGATCAGGCCCCAGGCCGCGGCCCCCGCGAGATCGGTGACGTCGGCGTCGGGGCGGGTGGCCACCGCGCCGCTGGTCAGGACGGCGAGGCGGGAGGTGGCGAAGCGCTCGTCGGCGAGCCACCGCTGTGCGAGGGCGAGGACCTCGTGGGTCGCCGTGTGCGCGCGTACGTCCTGCGCCGCGCCCCGGTCGGGGGCGCAGCGCGCCACCACCAGCTCGGGCACGGCGGCGCCGGCGTCGACGGCCCCGGCGAGGGCCGCCAGGTCCGGGTACGCGGTGGCGTCGAGGCCGCCGATGCCGGCGCCGAGCACCGCGACGGTACGCGGTCGGGGCGCGGCGGTCAGCGGCGTCCACTCCAGGTGCAGCAGCGACTCGTGGCGGTCGCGGCGCAGGGCGGAGAGCTGTTCCGGCGACACCGGGCGCACCGCCAGCGCCTCGACGGAGGCGACCGGGGCGCCGGCCGCGTCGGCCAGGGTGACCGTCGCGGTGCCGTCGCCCGACACGATCCGGGCCCGCAGGCGGGTGGCGCCCGTGGCGTGCAGGGTGACGCCGCGCCACGAGAACGGCAGCACGGGTTCGCCGTCGCCGGTCGACGCCGCCGCGTGCAGGGCGGCGTCCAGCAGCGCCGGGTGCAGGCCGAAGCGGGCGGCGTCGTCGTGCGCCTGCTCGGGCAGGGCGATCTCGGCGAACACCTCGTCCCCGCGCCGCCACGCCGCGGTCAGGCCCTGGAAGACCGGGCCGTAGCGCAGGCCGCGCGCGAACAGGTCGTCGTAGGTCGTGGAGACGTCGACCGGGTCGGCGTCCGGCGGCCAGGCCCGCAGGTCGGCGCCGAGGGCCCCGGCCGGGGTCAGCCGGCCCGCCGCGTGGGTCGTCCAGCCGTCCTCGTCCTCGACCCGCGAGTGGACGCTGACGTCCCGGCCGCCGTCGGACGCCGCCTCGCCCACCGTCACGCGCACCTGGACGCCGCCGGAGTCCGGCAGCACCAGCGGCGCCTCCAACGTCAGCTCCTCGACGCGCGGGCAGCCGACCTCGCGGCCGGCGTGCGCCGCCAGCTCCACCAGCGCCGCGCCGGGCAGCAGCACCAGGTCCGCGACCGCGTGGTCGGCCAGCCACGGGTGGGTGGCCAGCGCGAGCCGGCCGGTGAACACGGCCCCGCCGTCCGGCAGCTCGACGGTCGCGCCCAGCAGTGGGTGGTTCGTCCGCGTCTGGCCGAGCCCGCCCGCGTCGCCGGTGCCGACGCCCGGCCGGGGCCAGTACGGCTGGTGCCGGAACGCGGAGGTGGGCAGCTCCACGGTCCGCCCCGGCGCGACCGTGGGCCAGTCGACGGCCACGCCGCGCGCCGCGAGCCGGGCGAACGCGGTGGCCAGGGTCTCCGGCGCGGCGCGGCCCTTGCGGCACGCCGGGATCCACTCGCCCTCGGCCACGTTGCGCCCGAGCGTGGTGAGCACCGCGTCGGGGCCGAGTTCCAGGAAGGTGGTGGCCCCGGACGCGGCCAGCGTGGCGACCGCGTGGGCGTACCGGACGGGTTCGCGTACCTGCCGCACCCAGTAGTCGGCGTCGAGGGTGGTGACGTCGCCCGTCACCGTCGAGACCAGCTCGATGACGGGCTCGCGGCACTCCACCCGCGCCACGACGGCGCGGTACTCGTCGAGCATGGGGTCCATCAGCGGCGAGTGGAACGCGTGCGACACCGTGAGCCGCTGCGCCTTGCGGCCCCGCCCGGACAGCTGCCCGGCCACGGCGAGGGTGGCGGCCTCCTCACCGGAGAGCACCACCGACTCCGGGCCGTTGACGGCGGCGATGGCGACGCCGTCGGTGAGCAGCGGCGTGACATCGTCCTCCGTGGCCCGTACGGCCACCATCGCGCCGCCGCTGGGCAGCGCCTGCATCAGCCGGCCCCGCGCCGCGACCACCGTCGCGGCGTCGGCGAGCGACCAGACCCCGGCGACGTGCGCCGCCGCCAGCTCACCGATCGAGTGCCCGGCCACGAGGTCCGGCCGGACGCCCCACGACTCGAACAGCCGGAACAGGGCCACCTCGACCGCGAACAACGCCGGCTGGGTCCAGGCGGTCTGGTGCACCTCGTCGGTGTCCAGCACCTCCCGCAGGGGCCGCTCCAGGTGCCGGTCCAGCTCCGCGCACACCTCGTCGAAGGCCCGCGCGAACGCCGGGAAGCCCAGCAGCTCCGTCGTCATGCCGATCCGCTGCGCGCCCTGGCCGGTGAAGACCATCGCGAGCCTGCCGCCGTCGACCGTGCCGGTCACCACCTGGTCGCCGAGCAGCACCGCGCGGTGCGGGAACCCGGCCCGCCCGGTGGCGAGGGTGTACGCGACGTCGACCGGGCGTAGCGTCGGATCGGCGGCGACGTGGGCACGCAGCCGCGGGATCTGCTCGCGCAGCCCCTCCTCGGTCCGGGCGGAGAGCAGCCACGGCGTGAACGGGACGTCCGGCTCCTCGGCCGGTGCCGCCGGCTCGACCTGTTCCAGCACGACGTGGGCGTTGGTGCCGCTGATGCCGAAGGACGACACGGCGGCGCGCACGGGCCGGTCCGTGGCGGTGAGCGGCACGGGCGTCGCGGCGACGCGTACCGCGCCGGTGGTCCAGTCGACGTGCGGCGAGGGCTCGTCCACGTGCAGGGTCGGTGGCAGCAGGCCGTGCCGCAGCGCCAGCACCATCTTCATGATGCCGGCCACCCCGGCGGCGGCCTGGGTGTGGCCGAGGTTCGACTTGACCGAACCGAGCAGCACCGGTGCCGCGCGCTCCTGGCCGTACGTGGCGAGGACGGCCTGCGCCTCGATCGGGTCGCCCAGGGTCGTGCCCGTGCCGTGCGCCTCGACGACGTCGACCTCGGACGGGGACAGCCGGGCGTCCGCCAGGGCGGCCCGGATCACCCGCTGCTGGGCCGGCCCGTTCGGCGCGGTGAGCCCGTTGGAGGCGCCGTCGGAGTTCACCGCCGAGCCCCGCACCACGGCGAGCACCGGGTGCCCGTGGCGGCGGGCGTCGGAGAGCCGCTCCACCACCAGCACGCCGACGCCCTCCGCGAGCGAGGTGCCGTCGGCGGCGCCCGCGAACGACTTGCACCGCCCGTCGGGGGCGAGGTTGCGTTGCCGGGAGAACTCCAGGAACGTGCCGGGCGTCGACATCACCGACACGCCGCCGGCCAGCGCGAGGGAGCACTCCCCGTTGCGCAGCGCGGAGATGGCGAGGTGCAGGGCGACCAGCGACGACGAGCAGGCGGTGTCGACGGTCATCGTCGGGCCCTCCAGCCCGAGCGTGTACGAGATCCGGCCGGAGATCACCCCGCCGGAGTTACCGGTGGACAGGAACCCGTCGACCGACTCGGCGGAGCCGCTGAGCACGCTGCCGTAGTCGTTGTACATCACGCCCGCGTACACGCCGGTGCGGCTGCCGCGCAGCGTGGTCGGGTCGATGCCGGCCCGCTCCAGCGCCTCCCACGAGGTCTCCAGCAGCAGCCGCTGCTGCGGGTCCATCGCCAGCGCCTCGCGGGGGGAGATGCCGAAGAAGCCGGGGTCGAACTGGGCGGCGTCGTAGAGGAAACCGCCCTGGTCGACGTAGCTGGTGCCGGGGTGGTCCGGGTCGGGGTCGAACAGCGCGTCGAGGTGCCATCCCCGGTCGGTGGGGAACGGCCCGATCGCGTCCGCGCCGCCGGAGAGCAGCCGCCACAGGTCCTCCGGCGTACGCACGCCGCCCGGGAAGCGGCACGCCATCCCCACGATCACGACGGGCTCCTGGTCGTGCCGCGCCAGCGCGACGTCCGTCGTCGCGGTGCGCCCGCCGCCCAACTGCTCCACGAGGTGCCCGGCCAGCACCTCCGGCGTCGGGTAGTCGAACACCAGCGTCGCGGGCAGCCGCAGCCCGGTCGTCGCGTTGAGCTGGTTGCGCAGGTCGAGCGCGGTGAGCGAGTCGAAGCCGAGCTCCTTGAAGGCGCGCCCCGCCGGCAGCCGGTCCGCGCGGGCGTAGCCGAGGACGGAGGCGACCCGGGTGAGCACCACCTCCAGCACGACCTCGTGCCAGCGCTCGGCGGGCACCTCGGCCAGCCGCTGCGCAAGGGACGAGCCGCCCACCGCCCGGCGGGCCGGGGCGCGGACGAGGCCGCGCAGCAGCGCCGGCGGTTCGCGGTCGCCGCGGCCGAGCACGGCCAGGTCCATCGGCACCGGTGCCAGCAGCGCCTCGGTCGAGCGGACCGCGGCGTCGAAGAGCGCCAGACCGTCCTTGCTGGACAGCTCGGCCATGCCGCTGCGGGCCATCCGGCCGAGCTGCGCGCCGTCCACGTCGGCGGTCATCTCGCTGCGCTCGGCCCAGAGCCCCCAGGCGAGCGAGTGGGCGGGCTGTCCCGCCGCCCGCCGCCGCGCGGCGAGCGCGTCGAGCATCGCGTTCGCCGCCGCGTAGGCGCCCTGGCCGGGGCTGCCGAAGATGCCGGCGGCCGAGGAGAAGAGCACGAAGGCGGTCAGCTCACCGGCCAGCTCGTGCAGGTGCCAGGCCGCGTCGACCTTGGGGCGCAGCGCGGTGGCCAGCCGCTCGGGGGTGAGCGTGGGGATGGTGGCGTCGGCCATCACGCCCGCGGTGTGCACGACACCGGTGACGGGGTGCGCCGCGAGCAGCGCGGCGACCTGGTCCCGATCGGCCACGTCGCACGCCGCCACGGTCACGGTCGCGCCCAGCCCGGTGAGTTCGTCGCGCAGCTCGGCCGCGCCCTCGGCGGCCAGGCCGCGGCGACTGGTCAGCACGAGTTCGCGTACCCCGTGCTCGGTGACGAGGTGGCGGGCGACCAGCGCGCCGAGGGTGCCGGTGCCGCCGGTGACGAGCACCCTGCCGTCCGGGCCGAACACGGCGGGCCCGGCGACGTCGGAGTCGGGGACCCGGGCCAGGCGCGGCGCGCTCACCACGCCGTCGCGGATGACGAGCACCGGCTCGCCGGTCGCCAGCGCCGCCGCCACCAGGGCGTCGGCGGTGTCGTCGGCCTCCAGCAGGACGATCCGCTCGGGGTTCTCGGCCTGCGCGGAGCGGGCCAGCCCGTGCACCGCCGCGCCGGCCAGGTCGTCCGGGCGGGTCACCACGACGAGCCTGGTGTCGGCCAGGTCCGGTGCGGCGAGCCACTGCTGGATCGTGGTCAGCGCGTACGCCGTGAGGTCGGCGACCGCGGCGACGCCGGGCGCGTCGGCGAAGCACGGCAGGAACAGCGTGTCGGCGGACGCGTCGGCCAACGCCACCGGCGGCGCGTCGAAGACCGGCGCGGTGCCCAGCGTCTGCCAGGCACCCCGGTCGCCCCGGCCGACGGCCAGGGGCGCGTGCTCCAGCCGGAACAGCGACTCGACGAAGCCGCTGCGACCCCGCAGCGCCTGCGGGGCCACCGGGCGTACGGTGAGCGCCGCCACGGTGGCGACCGGGGCGCCCGCGTGGTCGGCGACGAGCAGGGCGGCGCTGTCCGCCCCCTTCCGGGTGAACCGGACGCGCAGGCTCGTCGCGCCCGCCCCGTGCAGCGTCACGCCGCCGAAGAGGAAGGGCAGCTGCGCCGTGCCGTCGGCGACGTCGCCGGCGAGGGCGTGCAGGGCCGCGTCGAACAGCGCGGGGTGCAGGCCGAACCCGTCCGCGTCGGTGCCCTGGGGCAGCGCCACCTCGGCGAACGTCTCGTCGCCCCGGCGCCACGCGGCCCGCAGGCCCTGGAACACCGGCCCGTAGCGCAGGCCGAGCCCGGCGAGCCGGTCGTACAGGTCGCCGAGGTCGACGGCCTGCGCGTCGGCGGGCGGCCACTCGGTGAGGCGCTCCCCCTGCGTCGTGGCGGGGGCGAGGACACCGGTGGCGTGCCGGGTCCACATGCCGACCGTCGCCTCGGCGTCGGTCTGGCCGTAGACGCCCAGCGCGCGGCGGCCGTGCTCGTCGGGTGCCTCGACGGTGAGCCGCAGGGCCACCCCGCCCTGGGGCGGGAGGACCAGCGGGGTGGTGAGGGTGAGTTCCTCGACGGCCGGGCAGTCGACCTCGTCACCGGCGCGCACGGCGAGTTCGACCAGCGCCGTGCCGGGCAGCAGGACGGTGTCCAGGACGGCGTGGTCGGCCAGCCAGGGGTGGGTCTCCAGGCTGATCCGGCCGGCGAGCACGACCAGGTCCCGCTCCGGGACGGTGAGCGCGGCGCCGAGCAGCGGGTGGCCGACGACGTCGATGCCGAGCCCGCGCGCGTCCACGGCGGACGCCGCCTCCAGCTGCCAGTACCGCTGGTGCTGGAACGGGTACGTCGGCAGCGGGGCCGGCACGCCGTTGGTGTGCCGGGACCAGTCGACGGCGACCCCGCGCACGTACGCCTCGGCGAGGGAGAGCAGGAACCGCGACAGGCCGCCCTCGTCGCGGCGCAGCGACGCGACGAGCGCGGCGGGGGCGTCGGCGCGGTCCAGGATCTCGCGCACCCCCATGCCCAGCACCGGGTGGGGGCTGATCTCGACGAGGACGTCGTGCCCGTCGGCGAGCAGGCGGTCGATCGCCTCCTCGAACCGGACCGTGCCGCGCAGGTTCGCGTACCAGTAGTCGGCGTCGAGGGTGGCGGTGTCGGCGACCGCGCCGGTGAGGGTGGAGTACAGCGGCACGTCGGCGCTTCGCGGCCGGACGTCGGCGAGGACGCTCAGCAACTCGTCCCGGATGGCCTCGACCTGGGCGGAGTGCGAGGCGTAGTCCACCGGGATCATCCGCATCCGCACGCCGTCGGCCTCGCACGCCGCCAGCAGTTCCCGCAGGGCGTCGGGCTCGCCGGAGACGACGGTGGCGGCGGGCCCGTTGACGGCGGCGACCGAGATCCGCTCGCCCCACCGGGCCAGGCGCGCCTCCACGTCCGCGCGGGGCGCCGCCACGGAGGCCATGCCGCCGCGTCCGGCCAGGCCGGCGGCGATCGCCCGGCTGCGCAACGCGACGACGCGGGCACCGTCGTCGAGGGTGAGCGCGCCGGCGACGACGGCGGCCGCGATCTCGCCCTGCGAGTGCCCCACCACGGCGGCGGGCTCGACGCCGTACGACCGCCACAGCGCCGCCAGCGACACCATCACGGCGAACAGCACGGGTTGCACCACGTCCACCCGGTCGAGCGAGGGCGCGCCGGGCACGCCGCGCACGACGTCGAGCAGCGACCAGTCGGTGAACCCGTCCACCGCCTTGGCGCACTCGTCCATCCGGGCGGCGAACACCTCGTGGGTGTCCATCAGCTCCACGGCCATGCCCGCCCACTGCGAGCCCTGGCCGGGGAACATGAAGGCGACCCGCGGCTCGGTCTTCAGGGCGGTGCCGGCGGCCACGGCGGGCGCGGGTTCGTCCGCCGCGACGGCCGCCAGGCCGGCCCGCAGCTCGGCGGGGTTCGCGCCGACCACGACCGCCCGGTGCTCGAAGCGGGTGCGGGCCGCCAGGGTGGCGGCGACGTCGGCCGGGGCGGCGGGGTGCCGGTCGAGGTGGGCCGCCAGCCGGGCCGCCTGGTCGCGTCGGGCGTCGGCGGTACGACCGGACAGCACCCAGGGCACCGGTCCGGTCGCCTCGGCGGCCGGCGCGGGCTCCTGCGCGGGCGGTTCCTCGAGGATCACGTGGGCGTTGGTTCCGCTCACCCCGAACGACGAGACGGCGGCGCGGGACGACTCGGCGCCGCGCGGCCAGGCGACGGCCTCGGTCAGCAGGGAGACCGCGCCCTCCGTCCAGTCGACCTGGTCGCTCGGTGCGTCGACGTGCAGCGTCTTCGGCAGCAGCCGGTGCCGCATGGCGAGCACCATCTTGATGATCCCGCCGACGCCGGCGGCGGCCTGGGTGTGACCGATGTTGGACTTGACGGAGCCCAGCCACAGCGGCCGTTCCCGGTCCTGGCCGTAGGTGGCGAGGATGGCCTGGGCCTCGATGGGGTCGCCCAGGGTGGTGCCGGTGCCGTGCGCCTCGACCACGTCGACCTGGTTGGCCGACAGCCGCGCGTTGGCCAGCGCCGACCGGATGACCCGCTGCTGCGCGGGCCCGCTCGGGGCGGTCAGGCCGTTGGAGGCGCCGTCCTGGTTGACCGCCGTGCCGCGCACGACGGCGAGCACCCGGTGCCCGTTGCGCCGGGCGTCGGACAGCCGCTCCACGACCAGCATGCCGGCGCCCTCGGCGAAGCCGGTGCCGTCGGCGGCGGCGGCGAAGGACTTGCACCGGCCGTCGGGCGCCAACCCGCGCTGCTTGGAGAACTCGACGTACGTCAGCGGGGTCGCCATGACGGTGACCCCGCCGGCCAGCGCCAGCGAGCACTCGCCGTTGCGCAGCGCCTGCACGGCCAGGTGCAGGGCGACCAGCGACGACGAGCACGCGGTGTCGACGGTGACGGCGGGCCCCTCCAGGCCGAAGGTGTACGCCACCCGGCCCGAGACGACCGCGCCGGCGGCCTTGTTGTCGGCGTAGTCGTGGTACATCATGCCGGCGAAGACCCCGGCGTCGCTGCCGCGCAGGCCGGCCGGGTCGATGCCGGCGTTCTCGAACGCCTCCCAGGAGACCTCCAGCAGCAGCCGCTGCTGCGGGTCCATCGCCAGCGCCTCGCGGGGGCTGATGCCGAAGAACTCCGGGTCGAACTGGCCCGCGTCGTGCAGGAAGCCCCCCTCGCGGGTGTACGAGCGACCCGGCGTACCGGGCGTGGGGTCGTACAGCTCGGCGACGTTCCAGCCACGGTCGGTGGGGAACCCGGTGATCCCGTCACCGCCGGCGGCCACCAGGTCCCACAGGTCGTCCGGGGTCCGGACCCCGCCGGGGTAGCGGCAGGCCATGCCCACGATGGCGATCGGTTCGCGCAGCACCGAGTCGAGCTTGCGGTTCTGCTCCCGCAGCCACTCGTTCTCCTTCAGCGAGGCCCGCAGCGCGGTGACGAGCTTCTCCTCCGAGTGCGCCATGTGGTCAGCTCCCCGCTTCCGTCGTCGCGTCACCGAGGTCGGCGAGCGCCATGCTGATCAGTGCGTCGGCGTCCATGTCGTCGATGGACCCGGTCGGTGCGGCGTCGGGCTCGCCGGTGGCGACCCGTACGCCGCCCAGTTCGAGCAGGCTGTCCATCAGGCCGGCGTCGCGCAGCCGGCTGATCGGGATGGCGAGCAGGATGCGGCGGACCTCGTCCTCCGGCAGCCCGCCGTCGGTGCCGGTGTCCGGCACGAGCCGCTCGTGCAGCAGGTCGGCGACCGCGCGGGTGTTCGGGCGGTCGAAGGTGAGCGTGGCGGGCAGCCGCAGGCCGGTGGCGGTGTTGAGCTGGTTGCGCAGTTCCAGCGCGGCGAGGGAGTCGAAGCCCAGTTCGGTGAAGGCGCGGGCGGGATCGACGGCGTCGGGGTCCCGGTGCCCGAGCACCCCCGCGACCTTCGTACGGACCAGGTCCAGCAGCAGGTCGGCGCGCTCCGGGGCGGGCAGGCCGAGCAGCCGGGTGGCGAGGCCGTTGCCGGCGGACGCCGCCCGCCGCGTCCTGGCCCGGACCAGGCCACGGTAGATGGGGCCGTCGACCACGCCGAGGTCGAGCCCGATGGGCACGAGCACCGGCGCGGCGCAGGTGCTCGCGGCGTCGAAGAGGCGCAGGCCCTCGTCCACCGACAGCGCCCGTACGCCCGCCTGGGCCAGCCGCTGCCGTTCCGCGGCGCCCAGTTCTCCCGCCATCCCCCCGTCCCACATGCCCCACGCCAACGACTGCCCGGGCAGGCCGGCCGCCCGGCGGCGCACCGCCAGCGCGTCCAGGAAGGCGTTGGCCGCGGAGTACGCCGACTGACCGGCGTTGCCGAACACGCCCGCCGCCGACGAGAACGTCACGAACGCCGACAGGCCCGCCGTGGCCGTCGCCTCGTGCAGGTGCCAGGCCGCGTCGACCTTCGGCGCGAGCACCCGGTCCAGCCGCTGGGCCGTCATCGACGTCAGCAGACCGTCGTCCACCACGCCGGCGACGTGCACCACCGCCGACAGGTCCCGGCCGGCGACCAGCGCCGTCACCGCGTCGCGGTCGGCCACGTCGCACGCCGCCCACCGCGCGGCGGCGCCCGACGCCGTCAGCTCCGCCGCCAGCTCCGCCGCGCCCGGCGCCGCCGCGCCCCGGCGCGACACCAGCAGCAGGTCGCGCACCCCGTGGGCCGCCACGAGGTGCCGGGCCAGGACCGCACCCAGCGCGCCGGACGCGCCCGACACCAGCACGGTGCCGGAGCCGAAGTCCGCCGGCACCGGGTCGGCGGTGGCCGCCCGGGCCAGTCGGGCGGCGTGCGCGACGCCGTCGCGGACCACGAGCTGCGGTTCGTCGTCGGCCAGTACGAGGTCGCCGTCGACGAGGACGACGCGGTCGGGGTGCTCGGCCTGGACCGAGCGGACGAAGCCCCACACGGCGGCGCCGACGAGGTCCGTGACGTCCTCGCCGGGCAGGGCGACCGCGCCCCGGGTACGCACGACGAGCCGGGAGCCGGCGGATCCGGCCAGGAACGACCTGATCTCGTCGAGTACGCGGTGCAGCGCGGTGCGCACGGCGGCCGGCGTGTCCGTCGCTGCGGGATCGGGCGGGAACGTGGTGGTGTCGAGCACCGTCACGTCCCCGGCCGGCCCGCCGGTGGCCGGCACCGGCACCCAGGTCAGCTCGTACAGCGAGTCGTGGTGGGCCGGCCGCACGTCGAGCCCGGCGACCGGCCGGGTCTCCAGCCTGCCCACGGACACCACGGGCGCGCCCGTGCCGTCGGTCGCGGTGAGCGCCCAGCCGGAGTCGACGGGGACGATCCGGACCCGCAGGGCGGTGGCGTTCGTGGCGTGCAGCACCACCTGCTGCCACGAGAACGGGAGCAGGGTGTCGCCGGTGCCGTCCGGGTCGGCCAGCAGCGGGGCGTGCAGCGCCGCGTCCAGCAGGGCGGGGTGCAGCGCGAACCGCTCCTCCGCCTCGGCGAGCGTGACCTCGGCGAACAGTTCGTCGCCGCGTCGCCACACGGCCGTGACGCCCCGGAACGCGCGCCCGTACCCGTAGCCCCGGTCCGCGAGCCGGTCGTAGGCGTCGGTCAGGTCGACGGGCCGGGCGTCGGCGGGGGGCCACTCGGCCACGGTGTCCGGCGTGGCGACCGGGTCGGCGGTGACGAGCCCGGTGGCGTGCGGCGTCCAGCTCTCGGTGTGCTCGCCGCGGGAGTGGATCTCGACCTTGCGGCGCCCCTCCTCGTCCGGCTCACCGACCCGCAGCCGCAGCTGCACCGCGCCGTCATCGGGCAGGACCAGCGGGGCGACCATGGTCAGCTCGTCCACCACCGGGCAGCCGACCGCGTCGGCGGCGTGTACGGCGAGTTCGACGAGCGCCGCGCCGGCAACGAGCACCCGGCCCGCGATGACGTGGTCCGCGAGCCACGGGTGCGTGCCGGTCGACAGCCGGCCGGTGTAGACGACGCCGTCGAAGTCGGGCAGCGCGACGGCCGCTCCGAGCAGGGGATGTTCGGTGTCGGCGAGGCCGAGCCGGCTGGCCGCCCCCGTCGCGGTCGCGTTCTCCGCCCAGTACCGCTGACGCTGGAAGGGGTAGGTGGGCAGGTCGGTGGCGCGGGCACCGGCGAACCAGGTGGGCCAGTCGACGGGGAAGCCGAGGTTGTGCAGGTCGGCGACGGCCCTGGTGAGGGTGGCGGTTTCGGGTTGGTCGCGGTGGGTGGTGGCGATGGTGGTGGCGTTGGTGGCGGTGGTGTTGGCGGCGGTGGTGAGGACGGTGTCGGGGCCGATTTCGAGGTAGGTGTCGATGTGGTGGTTGGTGGTGAGGGTGGTGATGGCGTCGTGGAAGCGGACGGCCTGGCGGACCTGGTGGACCCAGTGGTCGGGGGTGGGTCGTAGTGGTTGGCCGTCGGTGGTGGAGATGAGGGGGATGTGGGGTTCGTGGTGGGTGATGGATTCGGCGACGGTGCGGTAGTCGTCGAGGATGGGGTCCATCAGGTGGGAGTGGAAGGCGTGGGAGACGGTGAGGCGTTTGGTGCGGTGGCCTTGGGCGGCGAGTGCGTCGGCGGCGGTGAGGGTGGCGGTTTCGTCGCCGGAGATGACGAGGTGGGTGGCGGTGTTGATGGCGGCGATGCCGACGGTGTCGGTGAGGTGGGGGGTGACCTGTTCCTCGGTGGCTTCGATGGCGATCATGGCGCCGCCGGTGGGGAGGGTTTGCATGAGGCGGGCGCGGGTGGTGACGAGGGTGGCGGCGTCGGTGAGGTCGAGGATGCCGGCGATGTGGGCGGCGGTGAGTTCGCCGATGGAGTGTCCGGCTACGGCGTGGGGGTGGATGCCCCAGGATTCGAGGAGTCGGTGCAGGGCGACTTCGAAGGCGAACAGGGCGGGTTGGGTGTAGCCGGTCTGGTGTAGTTCGTCGGTGTCGATGATTTTGCGTAGTGGTTGGTCGAGGTGGGTGTCGAGGGCGGTGCAGACCTCGTCGAAGGCGGTGGCGAAGACGGGGTACGCGGCGGCGAGTTCGGTGCCCATGCCGAGTCGTTGTGCGCCCTGCCCGGTGAACAGGAACGCCAACCTGCCGGGGGCCGCCACGGTCGGCTGCACGCCCGCCCGCAGGGCGCGGACCAGCTCCTCGGTGTCGCGGCCCACCACGGCGGCCCGGTGCTCGAACGCGGTCCGCCCGACCGCGAGCGTGAAGCCGACGGCCAGCGTGAACCCGACGTCGTCGGGGTCCCGGCCGGCCACCGCGTCGGCCAGGCGCGCGGCCTGGGCCCGTACGGCCTCCGGCGTCCGTCCGGAGAGGACCCACGGGATCGCCGGCGGCCGGACGGCGTACGCCGGCTCGGGCGAGGCGTCCGCTTCGGGCTCCTCGATCACGACGTGCGCGTTGGTGCCGCTGACCCCGAACGACGACACGGCGGCCCGGCGCGGCCGGTCACCGGCGGGCCACGCCACCGGCTCGGTCAGCAGGGACACCGCCCCCGCCGACCAGTTCACCTGCGGCGACGGCTCGTCCACGTGCAGCGTGCGCGGCAGCAGCCCGTTGCGCAGCGCGCCCACCATCTTGATCACCCCCGCGACGCCGGCCGCGGCCTGGGTGTGGCCGATGTTCGACTTGACGGAGCCCAGCCACAACGGCCGCTCCCGGCCCTGCCCGTAGGTGGCCAGGACCGCCTGGGCCTCGATCGGGTCGCCCAGCTTCGTGCCCGTGCCGTGCGCCTCGACCACGTCGACCTGGCTCGCCGACAGCCGCGCGTTGGCCAGCGCGGCCCGGATCACCCGCTGCTGCGACGGCCCGTTCGGCGCGGTCAGCCCGTTCGACGCGCCGTCGGAGTTGACCGCCGTGCCCCGCACCACCGCCAGCACCCGGCGGCCGTTGCGCAGCGCGTCCGACAGCCGCTCCACCACCAGCATGCCGACGCCCTCGGACCAGCCGGTGCCGTCGGCGGCGGCGGCGAACGACTTGCACCGGCCGTCCGGCGACAGGCCCCGCTGGCGGGAGAACTCCACGAACGTCTCGGGGGTCGCCATGACCGTCACGCCGCCGGCCAGGGCCAGCGAGCACTCGCCGCCGCGCAGCGCCTGGGCGGCGAGGTGCAGGGCGACCAGCGACGACGAGCAGGCCGTGTCGAGCGTGACCGCCGGGCCCTCCAGGCCCAGGGCGTACGCGACCCGGCCCGAGGCGATCGAGCCGGTGGAGCTGTTGCCGGCGTAGTCGTGGTACATCATCCCGGCGAACACGCCGGTGTCGCTGCCGCGCAGGGACGCCGGATCGAGGCCGGTCCGTTCCAGCGCCTCCCACGACGTCTCCAGCAGCAGGCGCTGCTGCGGATCCATGGTCAGCGCCTCACGCGGGCTGATCTCGAAGAACTCCGCGTCGAACTCCGCCGCGTCGTACAGGAAGCCGCCCTCACGGGTGTACGACTTGCCCGGCACGCCCGGCGTCGGGTCGTACAGTTCCGCCACGTCCCAGCCCCGGTCGGTGGGGAAGCCGCCGACCCCGTCCCGTCCGGCGGCCACCAGGTCCCACAGCTCCTCGGGCGTACGCACGCCGCCGGGGAACCGGCACGCCATGCCGACGATCGCGATGGGCTCGTGCGCCGCCTCCTCCGCGTCGCGCAGCTTCCGCCGCGTCTCGCGCAGCTCCGCTGTCGTCCGCTTGAGGTAGTCGAGCAGCTTTTCCTCGTTGTCGGGCATCGACGTCACTCCAGGGGCGGACCGGTGGGGGGATCGGGGTGCTAGAGCGGGATGTTCCCGTGCGTGCCGCGCCGGCGGACGGGGCCGGCGGCGTCGGCGAAGACGGAGACCAGGCGGGCCCGGGTGTCCTCGGGGCGGACGACCTCGTCGACCACGCCGAGGTCCAGCGCGCGGCCGAGGCCGCCGGCGACCTGCCGGTGCTCCTCGACGAGTCGCGCGACGAGTTCGCCGCGCCCGGTCTCCCCGGCGGCGGCGATCGTCCTGCGGTGGATGATGCCGACGGCCGCCTCGGCGCCCATCACCGCGACCTCGGCGTCCGGCCAGGCCAGCACCGACGTCGCGCCCAGCGCGCGCGAGTTCATGGCGATGTAGGCGCCGCCGTACGACTTGCGGGTGATCAGCGTGACGCGCGGGACGGTGGCCTCGGCGAAGGCGTACAGCAGCTTGGCGCCGCGCCGCACCACCCCGCCCCATTCCTGGGCGACGCCGGGCAGGTAGCCGGGGACGTCGACCACGACGAGCAGTGGTACGCCGAACCCGTCGCACATGCGCACGAAGCGGGACGCCTTCTCGGCCGCGACCGAGTCGAGGCAGCCCCCCTTGCGCAGCGGGTTGTTCGCGACGACGCCGATCGTGCCGCCGCCCAGCCGGCCGAGGCCGACGACCATGTTCGGCGCCCACTTCGGTTGCAGCTCCAGCAGCTCGGCGTCGTCGAGGAGCGCGGTCAGCAGGGGGCGTACGGGGTAGGCGCGCACCGGGGAGTCCGGCAGCAGCGCGCGCAGGTCCCGGGAGGCGCCGGCCCGGGCAGGGTCGAACTCCCCCGGCCGGGCCAGCAGCGCCACGAGCCGCCGCGTCTGGTGGTAGGCGTCCTCCTCCGAGTCGGCGGGCACGTGCGTCACACCCGACCGGCGCACGTGCGCGTCCGGCCCGCCGAGCCCGGCCATGTCGATCTGTTCGCCGGTGACGCTGCGCACCACGTCCGGGCCGGTGATGAAGATCCGGCCGGCGGGCGCCTGGATGACGATGTCGGTGAGCGCCGGTCCGTACGCGGCGCCGCCGGCGGCCGGGCCCAGCACGACCGAGAGCTGCGGGATCCGCCCGGACGCCCGCACCATGGACGCGAAGATCGCGCCGATGCCGTGCATCGACTCGACGCCGCCCGCCAGCTTCGCGCCGCCGGAGTGCCACAGGCCGATCACCGGCACGCCCTCGGTCAGCGCCAGCTCGATGGCGTCCCGGATGCGCAGGCACTCCGGCAGCCCGAGCGCGCCGCCCTTGACCGTCGCGTCGGTGCAGAAGGCGACCACCTTCTCGCCGGCGACCCGGCCACGGGCCACCACGGCGGCGACGTCGTCCGGATCGTGCAGCAGGGTCAGGGAGTCGTCGTCCAGCAGCCGGGGCAGCCGGTGCAGCGGGTCGCGGGTGTCCCGCTCGCTGATCACCGCCGTCATCGCGATCAGCTCACCCTGCGCTCGTGACCCTGCCAGAACCGCTCCCGCAGCTCACGGCGCAGGATCTTCCCACTGGGGTTACGCGGCACCCGGTCGATGAACTCGTAGTGCAGCGGCTGCTTGAACCCAGCCAACTGCCCCCGCAGATGCAACGCCAGGTCACGCTCGCTGAGCTGCTGACCCTCCACCGGCACCACGAACGCGTACACCGCCTCACCCCAGCGCTCGTCGGGCACCCCCACCACCGCCGACTCGGCGACCAGCGGGTGCCGGCCGATCACGTTCTCGACCTCCGCCGGATAGACGTTCTCCCCCGCCACGATGATCATGTCCTTGATCCGGTCACGGATGAACAGATAGCCGTCCTCGTCCAGCACGCCCGCGTCCCCGGTCACGACCCACCCGTCGACCAGCGTCCTCGCCGTGGCCTCCGGCATGTTCCAGTACTCGACCATCGCCGCCGGCGTACGCAGCCAGACCTCGCCGACCTCACCGGCCGGCAGCGGGTTGCCCTTGTCGTCGGCGACCTTGACCTCGAAGCCCGGGTAGGGGCGCCCGGCCGCCTGCATCTTGCCGCTCTCCGACGTGTGGTCGGCCGGGGGCAGACAGATGGCCGTGTTGCCGGTCTCGGTCAGGCCGTAGATCTGGGCGAACTCGCAGCCGAAGCCCTCGATGCAGCGGGCCAGCAGCGCCGCCGAGATGGGCGCGCCGCCGTAGACGATCTTCCGCAGGGAGGCGAAGTCCGCCTTGGTGACGCCCGGTTCCGCGAGCAGCAGCCGCAGCATCGCGGGCACCAGGATGGCGGTGGTGACGCGCAGCGTCCTGATCAGCTCCACCGCGCCGGCGGTGGTGAACTCGCGCATCACCACGTTCGGCACGCCCGCGACGAAACCCTGCGTCGCCCACCACAGGCCGCCGATGTGGAACCCGGCCATCCCGACGAGGCTGACGTCGCCCGGGCCCCAGTCGAGCCAGTCAAGCTCGGCCGAGGCGAGCGCGTCGCGGACCGCGAAGAAGCTGCGGTGGGCGAGGACGACGCCCTTCGGCAGCCCCGTCGTTCCGCTGGTGTACATCTGCACCAGCGGCGTGTCGGGGGTGACCCTGGTCAGGACGTTCGCGTCCGGCTGGGCCGACACCCAGGCCGCGAAACCGGCCCGGGCCACACCGCCGGAGTCCAGCGCGACCACCTGCTTGAGCATCGGCAGCTCCGGCGCCAACTTCTCGGCCACCGCAGCCGAATCCGAGTCGACGAACAGCAGAGCGGCACCCGAGTCACGCAGGATGTGCTCGACCTCGCCGGCAGCCAACCGCCAGTTGATCGGCACCAGCACCACACCGGCCTTCGCAGCCCCGAACAGCAGGTCGTAGAAGTGCTCGGACTCCCTGCCCAACCAGGCGATCCGGTCACCAGGGCGCAACCCCGCCGCCTGCAGACCACGCGCCACCTGATTACTGACACGATGCAGCGTCGCGTAGTCGACGCGCCGGCCCTCGCAGATCATGGCGACGGCGTCCGGCTGCTGGGCGGCGTGCCTGCGCGCCACGTCGACGAGCGTGCGCAACTGAACAGTCACCGGGTCCTCCTCAGTGGGCGTACGGGTGGGGACGAATCACGCCGCGTCAGCCGCGAGACGCATGCCGGGCGGGTTGACCAGAGCCATCCGCACCTCGCCCTCGGCGATACCGCCGTTGTCGTCCCAGAAGCGCCAGGGCATGTCGATGATCTGGACCGGCTTGCTGCGGTTGCGCTCGCTGAACTCCGCGAAGACCACCTCGCCCCGGAACGACGACGAGTCGATCGGCCGCCGGAACTTGCTGGAGAAGTGCGTGATGAGCATGTCCGGGAGCTGCTTGGCCCAGTAGTCGTCCATCGTCCACGCCGACAGCGCGGGGACGGCCTGCTCCTGGACGCTCTTGGCGACCAGGTAGTAGTAGAGCTGGTTGAAGCAGATGTTCACCTCGACGGAGTTGAGGTGACCGGTGTCGTCGATGTAGCACGGGTAGGGGATGGCGAACTCGCCCTGCGCGCTCGCCAGCCCGTTGGCCGCGGTGAGAGTCGCGGACTTCAGGTACTGGGTCTTCGCACCGGCGTACGGACGCAGGACGTCCGCCAGCAGTACCGGGTCGTTGGCAAATGTCGCCCGCCCGATCGGCGCGCTGTTCTTGACCGGCGATGTTGTCATCGCTATTCCTCCTTTGCGCACGGATGCGAAATTGAACGTAATCGGCGCGTGTCCATCACCCGGTAACAGTGGAAGAACTGGCCGCGCGGGCCCGGGCGACCAATCGGTCCAGCAGCATGTCGGAGGTGAGCGACAGGTCGGTGAGCAGTGGTTCGGTCGACAGCAGCGCCAGGTGCATCGCCTGGATCCGCTCCGAGGGCTCGATGCCGAGTTCGCCCAGCATCCGCCGCCGGAACCGCCGGTAGACCTCCAACGCCGCCGGCGTACGGCCGGAGCGGTGCAGCGCGAGCATCAGCATCGCGTGCGCCGACTCGTGCAGCGGGTGCTCGACGACCAGCGACGCGAGCTCGGAGGTCGTCTCCCGGTGCCGGCCCAGGCACAGGTCGGCGTCGATCCTGGTCATGTACGCGTAGAACCGGCGCTCCTCCAGCCGCGCCGCCTGGGCGCGCAGCTGCGGGCCCCACTGGCCCTGGTGCACGACGTTGCCGCGCCACAGCGCCAGCGACCGGCGCAGGTGCGCTCCCGCCTGCTCGTAGTCTCCCGCGCGCATCGCCGCGGTGCCCGCCGTGACCAGGTCGTCGAACTCGAAGATGTCGAGCTGCTTCGGGTCCACCCGCAGCGTGTAGCCCCCGGAGCAGGTGAGCAGGACCTCCCGCGCGACATCCTCGACGGACCCGCCGAGCACCCCCCGGAAGAGCTTGCGCACCTTGAACATGTAGGTCTGGAGGGTGGCGTGCGCGGTGCGCGGCGCCCCCGAGCTCCACAGCTCCCGGACGAGCACCGACGCGCCGACCGGCTGGTTCGCGTTGAACAGCAACGCGGACAGGACCAGCCGCAGCTTCGGCGCGCTGGGCGCGATGTCCACCCCGTCGTACCGGATGACGAGTGGGCCGAGCAGCTCGAACCGCACGCCGGCGAGCGGGTTCTCCGTCGGCCGACGCGCGGGCGGTGCGGCCGGTGGCGGGTCGGGGCTGCGTCCGACGCCCGGCGCGGGGCCGGCCGCCGACTCCAGCAACGCGGCGAGGAGTGTCAGTTTCTCCTCGTGCGACATCGAGCCCAGTTCCGCAAACTTGGTAACCATTTCGCCGACCTCGCTATCAATCGGATCCACCGCACTTTCCACCGCCGACGAGTGGCGTCGGCGTACTGGATCCGCGACGGGAGCGACGATTCCGACCAGGGGGAGTCAGGACAGGCTTCCACGCTATTCCCAGCGAGGGTCGAGCCGATAGTGACCGCGTCATGGACCGACGTGACCAAACGAGGGGCCACCCTGTGACGGCGGCACTTGCCCGCAGCCCGCGCCGCCGGGAGGCTGACTGGAGGCACGCTGGAGCGCCGCTGGAGTGGTGCTGGTCGAGCAGGGGGCAGCCATGTCGGATGGGGACGCGCAGCTTCGGGTCGGGTTCGGACGACACCTGAGGACCCACGTCGTACGCGGGGACGCCGTCTACGTGCTCTCCGAGCGCGGTGCCACCTCGGTCAGCGGCGCACACGTGGAGGCCCTGGCGCCGCTGCTCGACGGCACCCGTGGTCTCGCCGAACTCGTCCGGGACAGTCCACCCGGGATCTCGTCGGCCGAGATCGGCACGGTCGTCCGACGGCTCGTCGACGCCGGCCTGGTCACGTTGCGGCCCGCGGCGGAGGCGGCCGCCGAGGAGCCCGCGCTCGCGTACTGGGAGGCGGCGGGCCTGGACGCCACCGCCGCCGTACGGGCCACGGCCGCCGCCCGGGTGGAGCTCGTCCACGTCGGCGGCGACCCGGTGGGCGCCGGGGCGGCAGAAACCGCGCTGCGGGCGGCAGGATTGACGGTGACCCAGGTTTCCGGGAACTATTCGGGCTCCCCCGCCGACTTATCGATTGTGCTCTGTGCGGACTATCTCGACGAGGGGCTGGCGGCCGTCGACGCCGCGCATCGCGCCGCGCGCCGGCCCTGGCTCCTCGCGAAGCCCGGCGGCGCACAGGTCTGGGTGGGGCCGGTGTTCGACCCCGCCGCCGCGACCGCGTGCTGGCACTGCCTGGCGCACCGGCTGCGCGGGCACCGTCAGGCCGAGACGCGCCTGCGCGCCGTCGCCGGGCCCGGCACGGAGGTCACCGCTCCCCCGGTGTCACTGCCCCCGCTCGGCGCCGCCGCCCTGCACCTGGTGGCGTTGGAGGCCACCAAGTGGACGGCCGGCCTCCGCCACGACGGGCAGCGCGCGGTGTGGACGCTGGACAGCCTCACGATGCACGGCACCCACCACCAGGTGCGCGCGCGGCCGCAGTGCCCGGAGTGCGGCGATCCCGGCATCGAGCGCGAGCGGGCCTTCCGCCCGGTGCCGCTGCGCAGCCGGCCGAAGGCGTCGCGCTCCGGCGGCAGCCACCGCGCCCTGCCCCCGGAGCGGGTGCTGCACGACTACGGGCACCTGGTGAGCCCGGTCAGCGGCGTGGTCAAGGAGATCAGCCGCGACGGGCGGGGCCCGGCCTTCCTCAACTCGTTCCGCTCCGGGCCGAACCTGGCGATGACGACGCGCAGGAACGCCGAGCAGATGCGCTTCGCGCTGCGTGCCGAGAACGGCGGCAAGGGCGTCACCCCCCTGCACGCCGAGGTGAGCGCGCTCTGCGAGGCCGTCGAGCGGCACAGCGCCTACTTCCACGGCGACGAGGCCCGCGTCACGGGCAGCTACGCCGAGCTGGCCGGCACCGCCATCCACCCCGACGAGTGCCTGCTGTTCGACGAGCGCCAGTACGCCGACCGGGCCCGCTGGAACGCCAACTGCTCGCCGTTCCAGTACGTCTGCGCGCCGTTCGACGAAGCCGCCGTGACGAGCTGGACGCCGGTGTGGTCGCTCACCGGGCAGCGGCACCGGCTGCTGCCCACCTCGATGCTCTACTTCAACGTGCCGGAGGAGCACGGCGGCGCGTCGCTGTGCGCGGACTCGAACGGCAACGCCGCCGGCAGCAGCCTGGAGGACGCCCTGCTCCAGGGCCTGCTGGAGCTCGTGGAACGCGACGCCGTGGCCCTGTGGTGGTACAACCGCACCCAGGCCCCCGCGGTCGACCTGGACAGCTTCGGCGACCGCTGGATCGACGAGCTGCGCGAGGTCTACGCGGGCCTGCACCGCGAGGTCTGGGTCCTCGACGTGTCGTCGGACGTGGGCGTACCCACCATGGCCGCGCTGTCCCGGCGCACCGACAAGCGGTGCGAGGACATCATGTTCGGTTTCGGGGCGCACCCGGATCCGCGTGCGGCGCTGGTCCGCGCGCTCACCGAGATGAACCAGTTGATGCCGACCGTGGCGGAGGTCGGCGGCGACGACGACGGCGGGTACGGCTGGTCCGATCCCGACGCCGTACGGTGGTGGCGCACCGCCACCTGGGCCGGGGACGCCTACCTGCGGCCCGATCCGGCGGTGCCGGCGCGCCGGCTCACCGACTACCGCCACGCCCCGACGGACGACCTGCTGTCGGACGTCCGCTCGGTGCAGCACAGGCTGGAGGCGCTGGGGCTCGACGTGCTCGTGCTCGACCAGACCCGTCCGGACGTCGGGCTCCCCGTGGTGAAGGCCATCGTGCCGGGGATGCGTGGCTTCTGGGCGAGGTTCGCGCCGGGCCGGCTCTTCGACGTCCCGGTGCAGCTCGGCAGGCTCGACCGTCCCACGGAGTACGAGAACCTCAACCCGATACCACTTTTCGTGTAGAGCGGGCGCACGTGGCGTCACCGCCACGCCCGTCGAGGAGCCAGGTTGCCATCCGACGCCGACACCTCCCGCCCCGGACCGAGCCTGTCGCTGTGGTCCTTCCGGGACGACGTGACCATCGAGACGGCTGAGGACGGCGGTCTGACGGTCCTCAGCCGCTGGGGCGACGTCCCGGTGGGCCGTCCCGCGCCCTCGGTCGAGGAGGTCCTGCACCGGATGACGTACGGGCCGGTCGCGCTCGGCAACGTCGCCGGGCTGGACGCGCGTGCCCTCAGGTCGGTCTTCGACCGGTTGCCGGGCCGGATAGTCCGCTCCCTCGGCTCGCGGGACTCGCCGGTGCCGCTGCTGTCCGTGCAGCCGGTGTCTCCGATGGGGGTGCTGGAGCTGCCGGAGGTGGCCGGCGACCGGCCGTTGCGGCTGTCCCGGTTCGCGTTCGCGCACCAGCGGGACGGCGAACTGGTGATCGAGTCCCCGCTGTCGCACCACCGGGTGGTGCTGCACCGGCCGCAGGCGGCGCTGGTGCTGGGCGCGCTTCCCCGCGCGACCACCACCGTCGAGGTCGCGCGGAGGGTCGACCTGGCGCTGCCGGTCGTGGCCGACGTCGTCGCCCACCTCGCCGGCGCGGGCATGGTCGTCCTCGGCGAGGACGGCACGTCGGTGTTCCGCGAGGACACCGATCCCACGCTGCTGCTCTGGTCGCCGTACGACCTGCTGTTCCACTCGCGCAGCAGGCTCGGCACCCACGACGAGCCCGCCGGCGCGACGTTCCGGCACGTCGCGACCCTGCCCCCGCCGGCCGCCGCGAAGCCGGCGCCCGACGGGCCGCGGATCCCGATGTACCGCCCGCCCGCGCCGGTCCCGCACGGCATGACCCTGACCGAGGCCATCGACGGCCGCCGCTCCGTGCGGACGTTCGCGGACGCGGCTCCGTCCACCCGGGAACTCGGGGAGCTGCTGTTCCACGCGGCGCGGGTCCGGATGCAGGCCACGGCCACCGCACCCGACAACGTGCGGTACACGGTGACGCGGCGTCCGTACCCCAGCGCGGGTTCGCTGTACGAGCTGGAGCTGTACCTGACGGTGGACCGCTCGCCGGACCTGCGGCGCGGCATCTACCACTACAGCGCGGCCGAGCACGCGCTGACGCTCGTCAACGCCACCCCGGCCGACGTCGACGAACTGCTCGACAACGCGCGCGTGTCGATCGGCGGCCGGCGGCCTCCACCGGTGCTGATCACGATGACGGCGCGCGTGGGACGACTCTCCTGGGTGTACGACAGCATCTCCTACGCCACCACCCTGAAGCACGTCGGCATGCTCCAGCAGACGCTCTGCCTCGTGGCGACGATGCTCGGCCTCGCCACGAGCGCCCTCACCATGGGCGACGCCAGGGTTTCCGCGTCGGCGTTCGGGCTCGACTGGCCGGCGGAGGTCGGGGTCGGCGAATTCGCCATCGGACTACCCGAAAACGACATTTCCTGTAACGAGGAGTACCTGGGCGTACACGGAATGTGAATGAGCCGATCGGCCTATGGTAAATGGCTTTGCGGCAGTTCACGCGAAGGCGCGGAAAAACAGCATTCATGATGCGTGCGGACGCGTGATAGAACGGGGTTAATTGCGTCGGCCCGACAGGGGATGCCAAGTTGATCAAGGTGTTGTTGGCCGAGGACATGCACATGGTCCGCGATGCGCTGGTGGCGTTGCTCAACCTCGAGCCGGACATCGAGGTCGTCGCCGCGGTCGCCTCGGGCACGGAGATCCTGCCCATGGCGCAGCGGTTCCGGCCCGACGTCGCGGTGATCGACATCGACCTGCCGGGCAAGGACGGGCTCTCCGCGATCGGCGACATCCAGGCCCACCTGCCGGAGATCCGCACCCTGGTCCTGACCGCGCTCGGCCGGCCCGGCACCCTGCGCCGGGCGTTGTCGGCCAAGGCGACCGGCTTCCTGCTGAAGGACGCCCCGACCGAGCAGTTGGTCGAGGCGATCCGCAGCGTCGCCGCCGGCCGCCGGGTCGTCGACAGTCAGCTCGCGATGTCGGCCTGGGACAGCGCCGAGTGCCCGCTCACGGCGCGCGAGACCGAGGTCCTGCGCCTCACCGCGGAGGGGCTCCAGGCCGTCGACATCGCGGCCCAGATGTTCCTGTCAGTCGGGACCGTCCGCAACTACCTCACGACGATCGTCAACAAGCTCGCCGCGCGCAACCGCGTCGATGCCATCCGCCTCGCCCGGGAGGCCGGCTGGCTGTGACCGGGACGGCTGGTGACGCTCCTGGCGCAGCGGCACCTCGGCGTGCAGCCGGAACCGGTCCGGCTGCTGCTCGACCGTCAGCGATCCGCCGATCTCCTGGGCGCGTACGGACAGGTTACGCAGGCCGTTGCGACCGCTGCCCGGATCCCGGGGTGGCCCGACGGCCAGGTCGTCGTTGACGATCTCGATCCAGGCGTCGTCCTGCGTCTGACGGATGGTGATGTCGCAGCGCCTGGCCTTGCTGTGCCGCAGGATGTTGGTGACCCCCTCCCGCAGCACCGTGGCGAGCACCGTGCTCACCTGGACCGGCAGGTCGAGGTGGTCGCTGTCCAGCCGCACCTGGATGTCCGCGGCGTTGAGCACCGACACGGCCGAGCGGCACTCCTCCTCCAGCGACAGTTCCCGGTAGCCGCTGGCGACGGTCCGCGCGTCGGAGAGGGCGACCCGCGAGATCTCCAGGATCTCCAGCAGGTGGTCGCTCGCCTCCTGCGGGGACTTCTCCATCAGCCGGTGCACCAGCTCGATCTTGAGTGAGATCGCGGAGAGGCTGTAGCCGAGCAGGTCGTGCAGGTCGCGGGCGAAGCGCAGCCGCTCACGCAGCACCGCCATGCGCGCGATCTCCGCGCGGCTCTCCTGCACCTCGACGACGAGCGCGGTCAGCCGGGACAGCCCGTACACCACGAGCCCCGTCGTGACGGTGGAGATCGCGGTGTAGAGCATGTCGATCGGCGCGCGGGTGAACAGCCACTGGGCGAGGGCCATCGACAGCACGATGAAGGTGAAGGCCGTCCAGGCCGGGATGGCCCGCAGCACGAGCAGCACGCTGCCGGCCAGGAAGCCCGGCATGCCGACCCACGCCTGGCCGAAGATCAGGATCGGCAGGTAGACCAGCACCGCCTGGGCGGCCAGGAGGCCGAAGCCCAACGGCGACCGGAGGCGCCCGTGGTCCCGGCCGTACCACAGCAACTGCATGGCCATCAGGGCGGCGATGCACGTGAACGACAGTGCGATGGCGACCGGGCCGACCGGCAGGAACATGACGTGGAGAAAGCCGATGAGACTGATGCTGGCGAAGACGGCGGTGACGACGCCCATCGCGAGACGCGGCGCCGGTAGCGGCGCGGCCCCTTGCGATGATGAGCGCCCTGATGTGACGGTGAGGTTCACGGCAGCAGCGCTCTCGTGTGCTCTAGCGCAGCCGGCGTACGTCCCGAGGCCAACTCGCCCCGCATCTCGTTCGGCCGGCCCCCCGCCGACCGCGATGCCCGCTGGCGGGCGTCGGTCCAACAAACACGGCACACTCTCCCCAGTGATCGACCCGACGGCGGGAATGGTCCTCGTCAGCCCGCGCGAGCCCGTGCGGGCGAGCGGACGCCCACCCGGCGCCCAAAGCCCACAGAGTTGTTACGCAACGCAAACGTTTTTGAACAGATTCCCGACCGCGAATTGCGATGTGCCCCTACGGACACCTTCCCCCTTGAGGTCGACCCTTCCATAAAAAAATGACGATCGTCAAGCACTCACCCCCGCCCACGGCAGCGCGAAAGGGTCCTAATCGATGCTAGGGAACATTTGCCGCCGTCACGTCATATCCTCTAGTCGGGACATTTGAGGCGGTGACCAGTGCGGGCCGCCGGGGCAACGCCGGACGCGGTCGCGGGGCCGGTGCCAGCACCGATGCGAGGTCGCGGCGGGCCCGCGCGACGCGGGAGCGGATCGTGCCCACGGGGCAGCCGCACAGCTCGGCCGCCTCCGCGTATCCGAGGCCGACCACCTGCGTCAGTACGAACGCGGCGCGGCGGGCCGCGGGCAGCGTACGCACCGCGAGGTTGAGCGCGACCGTGTCGTCCGGGCCCGGCAGGTGGTGGGCCCTCGACCGCTCCGCGCTGGCCTGCCAGTCCGGGACGGACACGGTCCGGGGCCGGCACGCGGCGGCGCGGAAGTGGTCGGCGGCCACGTGCCGCGCGATGGCCAGCAGCCAGGCCCGCGCGTGGTGGCGCCCGGTGAACTGGTGCGCGCTGCTCAGCGCGCGTACGAACGTCTCCTGCGTCAGGTCCTCGGCGTCGGCGTGCCCCACCAGGTAGACCAGGAAGCGCCAGATGTCACGCTGCGTGCTGCGGACGAGCGGGTCCCCTGCGGAACGGTCGCCCCGCCCGACGGCCAGGACCAGAGCCGTTACCGCGCTTTCTCCCAGTGACTCCGACATGTATTCACGTTATCGGTCCCGAATGCGGGGAAGAACGGCTTCCAGTGGTAGTCCAGCCGACCTCATCGCCGGGAACCAGAAAACGTTGGAACCGTCTGACCAGGGTGCTTCGCACAGCGGGGATCGCGCGGGCGGGACGGCTGCGCACGGGCGCGGGCAGATACGGCGACGGGGCCGCCGTCGGGCACACGCCCGACGACGGCCCCACCCGCGCCGCCGCACACCGCGGCGCGGACGCGTCCGCCGACCCCTCGACTCAGCCGGCCCGGGCCAGCGGCCGGGCACCGTACGTGACGCGGACGACCCCGTCGTCGTGACGTTCCGTCTCGGCGGTGACCCCGAAGACCCCGGAGAGCACCTGGGGTGTGAGCGCCTCCAGCACCGGCCCGGACGCGACCACCTGCCCGCGGTCCAGCACGACGAGGCGGTCGCAGCTGCGCACCGCGAGGTCCAGGTCGTGCAGCACCGCCAGCGTGGTGACCGCCAGCGTGTGCACCAGTTCCAACAGCTCGAAACGGGCCCGGATGTCCAGGTGGTTGGTCGGCTCGTCGAGCACCAGCAGCTGCGGCTGCTGGGCGAGCGCCCGGGCGAGCAGCACGCGCTGCCGCTCGCCGCCGGACAGCGAGCCGTAGATCCGGTCCGCGTGCCCCAGCATGCCGGTGCGCTCCAGCGCGTCGGCGACGATGTCGTGGTCGTCGGTCGTCTCGCGGGCGAACACCCCCTTGTGCGGCGTACGGCCCAGCGCGGCGACCTCCCGCACGGTCAGCCCCGGCGGGGTGGGGCTGTTCTGCAACACGGCGGCGGTGCGCCGCGCGGCCGCCCGGGCCGACAGCGACCAGACGTCCTCCTCGCCGAGCAGCACCTGCCCGCCGGCGGGCCGGACCGACCGGTAGATGGTCCGCAGGAGCGTGGACTTGCCGCTGCCGTTGGGACCGATCAGGCCGACGACCTCGCCGGGCGCGACCTCCATGCTGACGTCGCGGAGGATCGGCGTGGCGCCGATGGAGACACACACCTGCTGCACCTGAAGCTTCATGAGTGGGACAGGCTCCTATCCCGGCGCATCAGCCAGATGAAGAACGGTGCGCCGAAGAGGGCGGTCAGGATGTTGAGGGGCAGCTCGTTCGGCGGATCGACCGTCCGGCACAGCAGGTCGACGATCACGAGGTAGACCGCGCCGACGAGCGCGGCGAGGGGCAGGACCCGGCGGTGGTCAACGCCGAACGCGAGCCGCACCAGGTGCGGCACCATCAACCCGACGAAGCCGATGCCCCCGGCCACGGCGATGAGCACGCCCGCGAGCAGCGACGTCAGGACGATCGCCACGATCCGCAGCCGCTTGACGTCGATCCCCAGGGCGGTCGCCGACTCGTCGCCGGTGACGAGCGCGTTGAACTGCCGGGCGTACAGGGTCAGCAGCAGGGTCACCGCGAGGACGACCACGCCCGCGACCTGGAGTTGCTCCCAGCGGGCGCCCGCGACGCTGCCGAGCAGCCAGAACATGATCTGGCGCATGTTGTTGGGCGTCGTCTGCAACTGGAGCAGGCTCGTGATCGAGGTGAACACGTAGCTGATCGCGACCCCCGCGAGCACGAGCCGGACCGGGTTGAGCCGACCCTGCTGCTGTCCGAGGGTGAAGACCAGCGCCACCGCCAGCATCGCGCCGACGAACGCCGCGCCCGACACCCCGAGGCCGCCGGCCGCGCCCGCGCCGAGCGCCATCACGGTGACGGCACCGACCGAACCGCCCGCCGACACCCCGAGGATGAAGGGGTCGGCGAGCGGGTTGGCCACGAGGGCCTGCAACACGACGCCCGCCACCGCGAGCCCGGCGCCGCAGAGCGCCGCCAGCAGCACCCGGGGGATCCGGAAGGTCCAGACGATCTGGTCGTGGGCCGGGTCCACGTCGGCGGTCGAATTGGTCAGGTGCGCCCAGACGATCCGGCCGGTGTCACCGACGGAGACCTGCACCGACCCGACGGCCGCCGCGACGAGGACCAGCACGACGAGCAGTACGCCGAGCACGAGCAGACACAGCGGAAGGGGCGCGCCGTGCAGTGGGGCCGGGCGGGCGACGGTGCCTTTAGACGCGGCCGTCGCCCGGCCCTTCACGGAACGTGACATCGTGGTCATGGCGCTCAGAACGCCTCGGGGTGGGCGGCCTGGGCGATCTTCTCGACCGCGAGGTGGTTGCTCGGGCCGAGGAATACCGAGTCGGAGAGCACCACGTAGCGCTTGTTCTTCGCGGCGTCCCACTGCGGGAACTGGGCGAGCAGCTTCTGCGCGTCCGCGTCCGGGTCCTTGGACATGTAGTTGACCACGAGCAGGGTGTCCACGTCGGCCTTGGCGACCTGTTCGCGGGAGAGGTTGGCGAACGTCTGGTCCGTGGCGCCCTCGAAGGCGTTCACCGCACCGGCCTTGGCCATGACGTCGTTCCAGAGCCCGTTGCCCCCGACGGAGCTGAACTCGCCACCCATCGCCATGCCCGGGATGATCATCATGACGTTCTGCTTCGGCAGGTTCGCGGTCTTCGCCCCGACGGCCGCGATCCGCGCCTGGGAGTCGGCGATGACCTTCTCGGCGCGCTCCGACACCCCGAAGATCGCCCCGAGGTCGCGCAGCATCGCGTAGCTGTCCTCGATGGTCGGCTTGCCCGTGACCGTGCCGACCTCGCCGCACGAGCTCTTCGGGGCGTACGTGTTGGCCCCGACGGCCGCGAGGTCGTCGCGGGTGGCGAAGCCCGCCTCGGCGCGGAAGCCCCCGTCGTACGTGGAGATCACGAAGTCGGGCGTCAGCCCGATCATGGCCTCGCGCGGGATGTCCGACATGTCGTTGAGCTTGATGTTCCCCGACGGCAGTTGCTTGATCGCGTCGACCCGGCCGTCCACCTCGGAGGCGCCGTAGGACTGCGCGTTCGCCACGATCCGGTCGGCGACGCCGAGTTCCAGCAGCGCGGAGACCTCCGCCACCGACCCGCCGTTCATCACGACCACCCGGCTCGGCGCCTGCTTGTAGGTGTACGACTTGCCGCAGTTGGTGATCGTCACCGGGTAGCCCGCCTTCGGCGGCTCGTTCGACAGTTCGGCCTCGCTCCTGGCCGCCGTGCAGGCCGTCGAGAACAGCAGGGCGGCGACCGCCGCCGCGAGGGGGAATCGCTTGAGTTTCATCCGGTCCTCCGAGCAGTTGACGTGGCGACGGGCGTCGGCGCCGCCGCCCCTTCCGGTTCCGCTGCCGCGGCAGTGGGCTTGGGCAGGTGGTGCAGACGGACACTGACCAGGCCGGCGCAGGTCGCGGAGGCCGCGAGCAGGAGCGCGGTGGCCGCGAAGGCCGTCGCGTGGTCGGCGAAGGGCACGCCGGGGTCGCCGGGCGTCGCGCCGAGCACGGTGCGGTACCAGACGCCGGCGACCGCGACCCCGAGGGCGAGGCCGAACTGGGTCACGGTGGTCGCCATGCCGGATGCCGCGCCCGCCTCGGCGGGCCGGACCCGGCCGAGGATCCCGGCCACCAGCGGCGAGACGACGAGCCCCTGCCCGAAGCCGGCCAGCGTGATCACCGCGACGAGCATGGGTGCCTGCGCGGACTCGGGCGCCTGGACGACGGCCGCGCTGGCCAGCAGGACGGCGGCGAGCAGGCCGCAGCCCACGGCCGGGGTCGGCGCCGGGACCAGGCGTCCCACCCGGCGGCTCGCCGCGGAGCCCAGCGAGAAGCCGATCCCGAGCGGCACGAACATCAGCGCCGCCGTGAGCGGCGTGAACCGCAACCCGGTCTGGAGGTAGTAGGTGAACACGAGGAAGAGCCCCGAGTTCGTGGCGAACAGCGTCAGCACCGTCAGCAGGGACAGCCGCATCCCGGGGGCGGTGACGACCCGCGGCGGGAACAGCGGCTCGCCGCCCTCGCGGTGCAGGCGCCGCTGCTGGTTGACGAGCACGACGGCCACGACGAGCGCGATGGGCACCCCGAGCCAGAGCCACGCCGGGCCGCCCGGCCCGAAGACCAGGGGCACGAGCAGGGCGGGGGCCGCCACGATGGTGAGCGCCGCGCCCGCGAGGTCGAGGCGGTGCGGCGCCTTCGGCACGGTACGCGGCAGGATCCCGCCCAGCGCCAGGATCGCGATCCCGACGGGCACGTTGACCAGCAGCGCCGGCCGCCAGCCGAGGCCGAGGATGTCGGCCTCGACGATGAGCCCGCCGCCCGCGATGCCGCTGATCACGCCCAGGCCGATGACGACGCCGTAGACGCTGATGGCCCTCGCCAGCCGGTCCGGGTCCTGCATCGTGGCCCGGATGATCGCGAGCACCTGGGGTGCCATGAACGCCGCCGTGGCGCCCTGCAGGAAGCGGGCCACGATGAGCAGGTCGGCGTCCGGCGCGATCCCGCACAGCAGCGAGGTGACGGTGAAGCCGGCGACGCCCCAGAGGAACACGGTGCGGTGCCCCAGCCGGTCGCCGAGCCGCGCGCCGGTGACCATCAGGGCCCCGAACGCGATCACGTACGCCGCGCCGACGAACTGGATCTGGTCGAAGCCCGCGTCGAGGTCGCGCTGGATGGACGGGCTGGCCACGTTGACCACGAACCCGTCCACCTGGGTCATGAACGTCGCGGCGAGGACCGCGCCTAGTCCGAGCCACTCGCGTCGTTCGCTCATGCTGCCCTCCGAAGGTCGTCGACAGGTGGGATCACGGCGCCGACCCGCGCCAGGGGGCCGGCGGCGAGCATCCCGTCGTGGGTGCAGTCGAGCCGGTGCACGTCGATCCGCCCGTCGACGTGTGGCTCCCAGCTCGCCGGTCCGGGCCAGTCCGGTGTCTTGTCGTCGGTCGCCTCGACGACGAGCACGTCGCCGGTCAGGCGGCGGGGCGTCCAGTCGGCGATCAGCCGCGAATTGCGGGCGAAGGCGTCGTACGCGAGGCGACGCCCCGGCTCGTCGAGGCCGCCCAGCGCGGCCTGACCGAGCACGGCGGCGGCCGCGTCGTGCTCGCCGGGCGGCGGCAGCTCCCGCCAGGCGGCCGGCACCGGGTACGAGTCGAGCAACGCCAGCAGGGCCACCGACTCGCCCGACTCCGTGAGCTGCGTGGCCATCTCGTGGGCCACCAGCCCGCCGAACGACGCCCCGAGCAGGTGGTACGGCCCGTCGGGCTGGACCTCGCGGATGCGCCGTACATGGTCGGCGGCCAACTCGGCGACGCTCGCGCACCCACCGGCGGCGACCGACTGGAGCCCGTACACCGGGCGGTCGGGCAGGCTCGCCAGCAGCGCGGCGTACGACCACGCCAGCCCGGTGGCCGGCGCGACGCAGAACAGCGGCGGCCCGCTCCCCCGCGTACGCAACGGGAGCAGCACCTCCGTCGAGCCGTCGCCGGTGTCCGTCGCGAGCGCCGGCGCGAGCCTCGCGACGGTCGGCGCCTCGAACACCGTCCGGATGCTGATCTCCACGCCGAACTCCGCGCGCACCCGGCCCATGAGCCGTGCGACGAGCAGGGAGTGCCCGCCGAGCGAGAAGAAGTCGTCGTCGATGCCCACCTCCGGCAGGCCGAGCAGGTCGGCGAAGAGGCCGCACAGCACCGTCTCGCGGTGGTCGCGCGGCGCGCGGCCGCCGACCGTCGCGGTCAGGTCGGGCGCGGGCAGCGCCGCGCGGTCGAGCTTGCCGTTCGTGGTTCGGGGGATCGCCGCCAGCGCGACGAACGCGGGCGGCACCATGTAGTCGGGCAGCCGCTGCGCCACGAACTGCCGCAGCGCGGCCGGCTCCGGCGCGGCGTCGCCGACCGGCACGACGTAGCCGACGAGCCGCAGCTGGCCCGGCGCGTCCTCGCGGGGCACCACCGCCGCCTGGGCGACGTCGGGGTGGGCGAGCAGGACCGCCTCGATCTCCCCCGGCTCGATGCGGAAGCCCCGGATCTTGACCTGGTCGTCCGCGCGGCCGAGGAACTCCAGCGTGCCGTCGGGCCGCCAGCGGGCGAGGTCGCCGGTGCGGTACATGCGGCCACCCGGGACCCCGAACGGGTCCTCGACGAACCGCTGCGCGGTCTGCTCCGGACGCTCGTGGTAGCCACGGGCGACCGGCGCGCCGGCGAAGTACAACTCGCCGACCGTGCCGGGCGGCACCAGCCCGCGCGCCGGGTCCAGCACGTACGCCCTGGTGTTGGTGAGCGGCCTGCCCACGATCGGCTCGGCGCTCTCGGCGAGCCGGCACCAGAGGGTGTCGACCGTGCACTCGGTGGGGCCGTACAGGTTGTAGACGCTCATCCCGGCGTCGCGCAGCGCCGTCCAGAGCGCGGGACCGGTGGCCTCGCCGCCGAGCGCGAGCACGGCGGGCCGGCGCCGGCCGGCGTCGAGGAACCCGTTGGCCACCAGTTCCTCGGCGTACGTGGGGGTGATGTCCATGAAGTCGATCTCGTGCCGGTCGACGTAGTCGAGCATCGCGGCCGGGTCGCGGCGCCGGTCGTCGTCGACGAAGTGCAGCTCGTGGCCGTCGAGCAGCCACAGCAGCCCCTCCCACGAGGTGTCGAACGACAGCGACGCGGAGAGCGCGGCCCGCCGCACCCGGCCGGCGGACTCCGGGCGGATCATCGTGTCGCGGTGGTGGAGGAAGAGGTTGACCAGGCCGCCGTGCTCGACCACGACGCCCTTGGGCACGCCGGTGGAGCCGGACGTGTAGATGAGGCAGGCCGCGTGCCGCGGCGCGAGACCGGCGTCCGGGACGGGCCCGTCGGCCGTCCCGGCCAGCTCCACGGCGGTCGCGGGGGCGTCCAGCAGCAGGACCGGTACGTCGGTGTCGCGGTGCCCGGCCCAGAGCGCCCCGGTGCTGACCACCGCGACGGGCGCGCTGTCGGCGAGCATCGCCGCGACGCGCCGGGCGGGCAGGTCCGGATCGACGGGCACGTAGGCCGCGCCCGCCTTGAGCACGGCCAGCAGCGCCACGATCGACTCCGAGGTGCGCGGCAGCAGCAGCGCGACGTACCGGTCGGGGCCGGCCCCCCGGGCGACGAGCAGGGTGGCGAGGCGGTCGGCGCGGCGGTCCAGCTCGGCGAAGGTCAGCGTGGCGTCGCCGGCCACCAGCGCCGTCCGGTCCGGCGTCGCGGCCGCCTGCGCGGCGAACAGCGCGGGTACGGTGACCGCCGGCAGGGGCTTCGCCGTGTCGTTCCACTCCTCCAGCAGCAGCCGGCGCTCGCCGTCGAGGAGCAGTTCGACGTCCCCGACCGGCGTGTCGGGGGCGTGCGTGGCGCGGCGCAGGAAGGCCAGGAAGCGGTTGAGGTGGCCGGCGAGTTCGTCCTCGTCGTAGCAGTTGGGGTTGGCGTCGAGGACGATCCGCAGGCCGCTGCCGTCGGCGTGGTCGTAGACGTGCACGACGAGGTCCTCGACGAGCCCGGCGCTGACGTTGCGCACGAGCCCGCGGTGCCCGGCGAAGCGCAGGCCGTAGTCGAACGGCATGATGTTGACCGAGGGCCCGAAGAGCTTGCGCTCGCTGGCGACCAGCCGCAGATCGCGGCGCAGCTGCTCGTAGCGGTAGCGCAGGTGCGGGCGCGCCGACCGCACCTCGTCGCCGACCTGTGCGGCGAGGTCCGCCAGCGTGGCGGTGGGCTCGACCCGGACCCAGAGCGGCACGACGTTGGTCACCATGCACGGCACCCGCAGCGACACCGAGCCGAGGCGGGACATGACGGGCAGCGCGAGGGTGAGTTCGTCGGCGCCGGTCATCCGGTGCAGGTACGCCGCGAAGGCCGCGATGACCGTCTCGCTCCAGGTGGTCCCGGTGGCCTTCGCGACCGCCTTCAACGCGCCGATGCCGGCGGCGTCGAGGTCCTCGCCGACGCGGTGCACGCTGCGGGCCAGCTTGCCGGAGCGGCGGGCGAGGACGACCGGCGCCGGCCTGCCCTGGGCCCGGGACGTCCAGTGCCCACGCGCGGCGGCGTACGCGTCCGAGTCCGCGTAGGCCCGGTCCTCGTCGACGACGGCGGCCAGGGAACCGAACGTCCGGGGCGGCGGTTCGCGTCCCTCGACGAGCGCGGTGTAGCGCTGCGCCACCCTGCGGGCGACGAGGGACAGCCCGTACCCGTCCAGGGCGATGTGGTGGGCGCGCTGGTACCACAGCACGTGCTCGGGACCGAGCCGGAAGATCGCGTGACAGAACAGCAGGTCCTTGCGGAGGTCGACGGCGACCGCGAGGTCCGCGCGCATCCAGGCCAGCGCGGCGGCGAGCGGGTCGGCCTCGTCGCTGGTGTCGACCTGGTGCACCGGCCACGGCCCGTCGTTGCGGGGGCGTTGCCACGGGCGACCGTCGGCGTCCTCCTCGAACACCATGGTCAGCGCCTCGGCCTCGCCGACGGTCCCGCGCACCGCCTCCTCCAGCAGCCGCAGGTCGACCGGGCCACGGATCTCGACGTACTCGGCGGTGTTGTAGGCGGAGCTGTCCGGGTCGAACTGCTGGCCCGTCCAGATCCCTTCCTGCGCGGCGCCCAGCCGCAGCGCCCCGTCAGCCATCACGGCCCGCCACCAGCTTCACCCAATGCCCCAGCGTCGGCTGCTCGGCCAGCTCGACGAAGCTGACCTCGGCGCCGGCGTCGCGCCACCGCTCCATCAGCATCATCAGCCGCATCGAGTCGAGCCCGGAGTCGAACAGGTTCTCCTCGTCGGTGGTCTCGTCCGGGAGGCGGTAGAGCATCTCCGCGACGTCCGCCCTGATCGTCGTTGCCGTCAACTGATCTGCCACGTCATGCCTTCCCGTGTGTGTGAGGGTGGACACGGGTGGGATCCGGCGATCGACACCGCCGGATCCCACCCGGGAACGAACGTCCATGGAGGACTAGGCCGCCGCGTCGACGTCGTCGTAGACGGTGACCCGGTACGACACCGCCGGCTCCGGCGTCGCGGTGTGCAGCGCGCGGTGGACCAGGGTGCGGTTGTCCCAGAGGAGCATGTCGCCCTTCTCGAACGTCTGGAGGTGGATGTTCTCGTGCTCGTAGGTGCGGTCGAGCTGGCCCGTGGCGGTCAGCAGCTCCGTCAGCAGCTCCGGCTGCTCGTTGCCGTCCGCGTCCCGCACCGACGAGGTGAAGCCCTCGCTGATGTAGAGCACCGTCTCCCCGGTGTGCGGGTGGGTGAAGGTGGTCTGGCTCGTCACCGGCGGGGTCTTCGCGTTGACCTCCTCGATGAGCTCGGAGATCGGCCGGTAGACGTCGCTGGGCCGGATCTTGAAGTACCGCAGCACGCTGTGCGTCGCCGTGGTGTCCTTCACCGCCAGCTTCAGCTCCTCGGTCAGCTTCTCGTACGCCGTCGCGAGGTTGATGAAGTACGTGCCACGGTTCTTGGTCGGCACGACCTGCGGGTAGATCAGGGTGATGTCGAAGGGACGCTGCATGAACTGGTAGTCCGAGTGCCAGAACTTGCCGGTCTTCGGCACCCCGACCTGGCGGCCGTCCTCCTCCTTGACGTTGGAGGAGACGAACACCTCCTTGACCTCGGGGTGGTGGTAGACCGGCTCGTAGTACTCGGCGACCCGACCGAGCCGCTCACCGAGCGCCAGGAACTGTCGCGGCGACAGGTCCTGGTTCTTCAGCACCACGATCTTGTTGGTGTAGATGGCCTTCTTGAGTTCGACGATGTCCTGCGCCGGGGCGGTTTCCGCGTCGAAACCCTCCACGATGACGCCGAACTTCTTTCCAGCCTGCGGGGTGATTTTCATTCGCACTCCTCTGAGCGGTGGCGCCGCGAATCCGACACCTCAGTAGTCGCGTCCGATCGGACAACAGTTCCCGCCCCGACAGGTGCCCGGGGCCGAAATTCCAGGTCAATTACCAGGTCGTGGGTTCACATTTCCGCGGGCTCCTTCGCGAATGTCGGACTGCCGTTCCCACAGCTGGGCATGGCAGGCGTAGATGACGGCCGCCGCGCCTTCCGGGTCGTCGCGGACGACGAAGTGACCGCTGCCGGGAATGACGAAGTGCTGTGCCCTCGGCAGCATCTGCCGGGCCCGGACCGCGTCGCGCAGCGGCACGACGCGGTCCTGGTCGGCCCAGACGAGGTTCACCGGAGTCGTGTCGTCGACCTCGGCGCCCCGGAACGCGTAGCGGCCGGCGTACCGGCACAGCGTCGACACGTCGCTGGCGATCATCGACGTCACGTCGGCGGCGACCGCCTCCGCCCGCAGGGCGACGGGCCGGGCCGACACGTTGCCCATGACGAACCTGCGGACGCAGCTCCTGGCGAGCAGCCGCCCGCGCGTCCGGGGCCCCACCGCGGCGGTGATCCGGAGGATCGCGTGGGTCCGCACCACGCACACGCAGGCGTGGCAGGCCGCCCGGAACCCGATGCTGCACAGGGCGGTCACCGCCGCGACGGGCACCCGCCGCGCCAGTTCGAGCGCGATCACCCCGCCGAGCGAGTGCCCGACAACGTGCGGCCGGCGCAGTCCCAGCGCGGCGATGCGCTCCGCCACGTACTCGGCGAGGCGCGGCACGACGTCACGGCCCGACGCGAGCCCCGGCACGCCGCCGTGACCGGGCAGGTCGATCGCGAGGGTCCGGGCGAACCCCGGAATGCGTTCGACGACGGCGTCCCAACTCGCCCGGCCGAGACCGGCCGCGTGCAGCAGAAGGAGCTGCGGGTCCTCCGCGAGCCGGCTCGGCTCGGCCATGGTGCGGGCTCCGTTCTTTCCGTCCGGACGTGGCCGTCGCGGCACGTGGACGTGTCAGGAGGCGCTGACCATCGGCGCGCGCGACGCCTCGGTCGTGTCGGCCCGCTCCGGCAGTTCGGCGCCCGCGTGTGCCTTGAACCGCCGCAGGCGCAGGCTGTTCGTCACCACGAACACCGAACTGCCGGCCATGATCAGGCCCGCCAGCATCGGATTGAGCAGCCCGCTCGCCGCGAGCGGGATGGCCCCGACGTTGTAGGCGAAGGCCCAGAACAGATTGCCCTTGATCGTGCCGAGGGTGCGGCGCGACAGCCGGATGGCGTCCGCGACCACGCGCAGGTCACCGCGGACGACCGTCAGGTCGCCCGACTCGATCGCCACGTCGCTGCCGGTGCCCATCGCGATGCCCAGGTCGGCCTGCGCGAGAGCCGCGGCGTCGTTGACGCCGTCGCCGACCATCGCGACGACCTTGCCGTCGGCCTGGAGCCGCTTGACCAGGTCGACCTTGCCGGCGGGGAGGACGTCGGCGACGACGTCGTCGATCCCCACCTCCGCCGCGATCGCCGCCGCGACCGCGGCGTTGTCGCCGGTCAGCAGGATCGGGTGCAGCCCCAGTCGCTTGAACTGCGCCACCGCCGCCCTGCTGGTGGGCTTGACCCGGTCGGAGACGACGAGGATGCCGCGCACGGCGCCGTCCCAACCCACCATCACCGAGGTACGGCCCGCCGCGTCGGCCGTCGCCCTTGCGGCGGCGAGCTCCGGGGGCAGGTCGGCGGCCCACGAGCCGAGCAGCGAGGCCCGGCCGACGATCACCTCGTGCCCGTCCACCGTGCCGCGCACACCCACCCCGGTCTCGCTGGTGAAGTCCGCGACCGCGGGCAGTTCGCCGCAGCGTTCCCGCGCCCCCGCCACCACGGCGCGGGCAATGGGGTGCTCCGACGCGTTCTCCAACGCGCCCGCGAGCCGCAGCAGTTGGGCGTCGGCCACCCCGTCGACGGGCACGACCTCCACGACGGACATCTCGCCGGTGGTGACCGTGCCGGTCTTGTCGAGCACGACGGTGTCGACGGTCCTCGTCGACTCCAGCACCTGCGGGCCCTTGATGAGGATGCCGAGCTGCGCGCCCCGGCCGGTGCCGACCAGCAGCGCGGTCGGCGTCGCCAGCCCCAGCGCGCACGGGCAGGCGATGATCAGGACGGCCACCGCCGCGGTGAACGCGGCCGCCGCGGGTTGGCCGGAGCCGAGCCAGTAGCCCAGCGTGGCGAGCGACAGCGCGATCACCCCGGGTACGAACACCGCCGACACCTGGTCCGCGAGCCGCTGCACGTCGGCCTTGCCGGTCTGTGCTTCCTCGACTAGCCGGGCCATCTGCGCGAGCTGCGTCTCGCCGCCCACCTTCGTGGCGCGGACGACGAGCCGCCCGCCGGCGTTGACCGTGGCGCCGACGACCTCGTCGCCGGGCCCCACCTCGACGGGTACGGACTCGCCGGTGAGCATGCTCGCGTCGACCGCGGAGGAGCCCTCCTCCACGACTCCGTCGGTTGCCACCTTCTCCCCCGGCCGTACGAGGAACCGGTCGCCGACCGCGAGCGCCGAGATCGGCACCAGCACCTCGACGCCGTCGCGCAGCACCGTCACGTCCTTGGCGCCCAGCGACAGCAGCGCCCGCAGCGCGGCGCCGGAGCGGCGCTTCGCGCGTGCCTCGAAGTAGCGGCCGCACAGGATGAACAGCGTCACGCCCGCGGCGACCTCCAGGTACATGTTGCCCTCGCCGGGCATCCGTTCCAGGGTGATGCGGAACGGGTGACGCATGCCGGGCTCGCCGGCGGTGCCGAGGAACAGCGTGTACAGCGACCACACGAACGCGGCGATGGTGCCCACCGAGACCAGCGTGTCCATCGAGGCGGCGGCGTGCCGGAGGTTGGCGAAGGCGGCCCGGTGGAAGGGGAACGCCCCCCACACCACGACCGGCGCGGCCAGCGTCAGGCAGGCCCACTGCCAGTACTCGAACTGGAGCTGGGAGAACATCGACATCGCGATGACCGGCACGGCCAGCACGGCGACGACCCAGAGTCGGTGCCGGGCCGTGCGCAGCTCACGGTCGTGTTCGGCCGCCTCCGCGGCGGCCGGGTCCGGGGCGTCCGCCGCCGGGGCCGAGGGCGGCTGCACCGGCCGGGCCGTGAAGCCGATCTCCTCGACGGCGGCGATCACCCTCTCCTGCGTGATCTGGGGCGCGACGAGCACCTTCGCCTTCTCGGTGGCGTAGTTGACCGTCGCTTCCACGCCGTCGATCGCGTTGAGCTGCTTCTCGATGCGCGCCGCGCAGGCCGCGCACGTCATGCCGCCGATCAGCAGTTCCAGTTGGTTGTCGGTCCTGGCCGCGCGGGGTGTCACCAGCCGGGCCGTGAAGCCGATCTCCTCGACGGCGGCGATCACCGCGGCCTGCGAGACCTGCGGCGCGGCCAGGACCTTCGCCTTCTCGGTGGCGTAGTTGACCGTCGCCTCCACGCCGTCGATCGCGTTGAGGCGCTTCTCGATGCGCGCCGCGCAGGCCGCGCACGTCATGCCGCCGATCAGCAGTTCCAGTCGGTTCTCAGCCGTGGCCATGCGGGGTGCCTCCCTCCGTGGCGCCGCCGGACGTGTCGGCGGGGACAGCGGCTCCGCCGTTGCGCACGGCCTCCTCGTTGCGTGCCTTGGCTGCCGCGAAGGCCTCCTCGCTCAGGCCGTGCGGCGGCGGGTTGGGGCCGTTCACGCGCAGGGTGAACGCCGCCGTGCGTACGACGCCCTGGTGCTGGAAGTCCAGGAACAGCCGGTAGTCGCCGAAGCTGGGCGCGGTGGCGTGGAACAGGATGTCCGGGCCGGGGGCGGTCTGTCCGTCGCCCGGCGTGCCGTCCGGATGCACGTGCAGGTACGCCATGTCGCCGTCGCGGAGCGCGACCAGGTGGCCGAAGGCGCCGAGGTACGGCTCCAGGTCGGTGACCGGCTTGCCGCCCTTCGCGACGCTGAGGGTCAGCTTGCCGCTCTTGCCGGGCGTCAGCTCGCCGCCGAGCGTCACGGTGTAGCCGTCCACCGTCGCGGTGGTCGAGGGCGCGGGCAGCGCCTCCGGCCGGAAGTCGCCCGACACGGACACGTCCGCCCCGAGCGTCTCGCCGTGGATGCCCCACAGCGGCATGTAGTCGGCGAAGATCCGGTACTCGCCCGCCGCCGCGAAGGTCAGCGGCACCCGCCACACGCCGTCGGAGCCGAGGTTCGGGTGGACGTGCTGGAAGTTCGTCAGGTCGCGCCGCGCCACGATGAGGTGCATCAGCTTCTCGTGCTGCGGCTTGTACTTCATGAGCGGCGTACCGTCGTGTTGCAGGATCTGGAAGGCGAAGGTCTGCTTCGTGCCCGCCCGGACGTTGTCCGTGATCACCTTCAGGTTCATGCTCTCGTGGGTGATGGCCAGGCCGTACGAGGACTCCTCGGCAGCGGCGGCCGGCTTGGCGGCGGGTGCGGGCGCCGGTGCCGCCGTCGGCGGGGGCCCCACCGTACGGCCGACGATGTAGGCGCTGCCCAGCACCAGCACCAGGGCCAGTGCGAACGCACCGAGTTTCGTCACTATCTTCATGATCATCCGTCCTGAGTCGACGCGATTGGCGTGGAGGCCGCCCCGCTCCACCGCAGCAGGCAGGCCCCGAACGACATGCCGCCGCCGAACGCCAGCAGGAGGACGAGGTCGCCGTCGGAGAGCCGTCCGGCCCGGTTGGCGTGGTCGAGGGTGAGCGGCACCGAGGCGCTGCCGGTGTTCGCGTACTCCTCCACCGTGCGATGGGTCTGCGCGGCGGTCAGCCCGCACGCGCGTACCAGTTCGTCCAGCAGCATGCCGTTGGGCTGGTGGGGCACGACGTGCGCGATGTCGGCCGGGTCGACACCCGCCCTGGCCAGCAGCTTGTCCACGAACGGCGGGACCTCCTGCAGGACCAGTTCCGTGACTCCCCGACCCTGCATCCGGAAGAAGTGGCCGCCCTCGGCGAGCGTCGCCGCCGACGCCGGCAGCCTGCTGCCGCCCGCCGACACCCGGATCAGGTCACCGGCGTCGCCCCGACTGGCCATCTCGTACTCGATGACGCCGCGCCCCGCGGGCACCGCCCCCACGACTGCCGCGCCGGCGCCGTCGCCCAGCAGCACGGCCGTGCGCCGGTCCTCGAAGTCCAGGATGCGTGAGTAGACGTCGGCGCCGACCACCAGCGCGTGGGTGCCCGGCCGGTCGGCCACCAGCGACCGCGCCAGCACCAGGGCGTGCACGAATCCCGCGCACACGGCGTTGATGTCGAAGCAGGCGGCCCCGTACGCGCCGAGACGGTCCTGCACCAGGCAGGCCGTCGGCGGCTGGGGCTGGTCCGGGGTCGACGTGGACACGATGAGGTAGTCGACGCGGTCGACGCCGAGGCCCGCGTCCCGCAGCGCGCGGGTGGCGGCGTGCACGGCAAGGTCCGAGGTGGCCTCCTCCGCCGCCGCGAACCGACGCGAACGAATGGCGGTCTTACGCACGATCCATTCCGGGCTCGCGCCCGGTACGCGACGTGCGATTTCCTCGTTCGACAATGCTCGCGTGGGCACCCAGGATCCGGTGCCCAGAATTCCGACGGATGAGGACACAACAGCCTCCACAGAGAAAAGGCGTTCCTTGCCTGCAAATTAGCCGAGCAGAAGCATCGACCGCAATCACGAACGCCACGGCCCCACACCGGCCGTCGGGCAAATTACCGGACGATGGCGGAAACAATTTCGCGGCGATGGAACGTGCAATTTCCCGGCCCTTCGGCCACCCGCCGACACACGGTCCACCCGTGCAGTTCCTCCCGGGCCGGACATGACACCGCGCGGGTGGGACGTGCCGATGACCCCCGCCATGCTGGCGGGACGACCGATCGCGTGGCGGGGCCCCGCGGCCCGGCCGGTGCCCGCGCGGGCGGGCGGCCGACGTCGGCGCCATTCCTCGTCGGGCAGGAACACGACCGGACGGAGAGCATCCGATGACAGCGCACACCGCCGAAGTGAGCCGCCCCTCGGCCGGCTCCGGACAGGACCGCCGCCGGCCGACCGCGACGACGCTAGCGGATCAGCAGATGCCCCGACGCAACGTGACGGATACGATCCATTCCGTGTCGGGCGAGATTACGACGACCACGCCGGCCATGCCGCAGGCGGGCCCGGTGCGTCCGATCGTGGCGGGCGCGCCGGGGCGAGCCGCCCCGGGCCGCGTACGCCGGGAGTCCCTGCGTTGACGGTCACCGGGGAGCAGCCCGCCGAGCTGACACGGTGCGCCGCCCTGCCGGCGCACCCCCCGTCGACCCCGGGCATGCGTCAGGCGAGGCTGTGCACGCTGGTGAGCGCCGCGAGCGGGGTAGCCGCGTGCCTGGCGCTCACGGTCCTGCAACTGCTCCGCGGTCCCGACGGGCGGTGGCTCGCGCTCGGCGCCACCGGCTGCCTCCTCCTGGCCGTGGCACTGGCCGGCGCGCTGTACCGGACGGTCACCCCGGGAACCGCTCCGATGACCAACGGCTGGACGCTCGCCGCTCCCGCGCTGGCCGCGGCGCTGTCCGTGCCGCTCGTCGGGCCGGCGGGCGACACCCCGGGTCTGGCGTGGTCCTTCGTGGGCGCCGCGCTCGTCGGGGTCGCGCCGCTGGTGCTGCCGGCCCGGTACGCGGTCACCCCCATGGCCGCCACGGTCCTGGTGTCCGCGGTCACGGCCTGGTGGCTCGGCGGCCCCGTGCGCGACGCGGTGACCGTCACGGTGGTGCTCGGGCTGTCGGTGGCGGTGTGGAACGTGCTGCACCTGTGGTTCTGGACGTTCCTCGGGCAGGCCCGGGAGGGGCGCGACGCGCTGGCCCGCCTGGCCGCGACCGAGGAGCGGCTGCGGTTCGCCCGCGACGTCTACGACCTGCTCGGCAACCACCTGGCGGCGATCGCCTTCAAGGCCGAACTGGCGTCGCGGCTGGCCCCGGTCGACGGGGAGCGGACGAAGAAGGAGGTCGCCGAGATCCGGGCGCTCGCGGCGGCCGCCCTGGCCCGGATGCGGGAGGCCGTGCACGGCTACCGCGGTGTCGACCTGCGCGAGCAGGTGCTCGCGGTGGCCCGGGTGCTGCGGGCCGCCGACGTGCGGTGCACCGTGACCCAGCCGAGGAAGGACCTGCCACCCGCGCTCACCGGCCCGCTGATGTCCGTGCTGCGCGACGCGGGCGCCCACGTGCTGCGCGACGGCGAGGCACGGTGGTGCACGATCGAGGTGGCCCGCGAGGCGGACGGCGCACGGTTGACGGTCGTCAGCGACGGCGCCGGCACCGCCGACGACGACGCCGTGCTGCCGGGACTCGCCGACCGGCTGCGGGACGCGGGCGGCGCGCTGCGTACCTGGCGGGAGGACGGGACGTTCACCGTGGAGGCCACCGTCCGCACGAAGCGGTGACCGGACGGCGTACGCCGACGGCGGGTCGCCCACCCCGTCGGCGCATGGTCGCCGGACGCGACGCGGCACCGCGCCCACCCGTCGGTGGACGGGGTGCCGTGTGGTCAGCGGGCCGCCGGCAGGGGCCCACCGGGCAGGAGGCACTCGTCGGCCGTGGGCCAGCGCGTCGGATCCTCGCCCAACGTGACGAGCTCGGCGACCTGGAGGCGGCACCACGGCGACAGGGAGATGTCCCCCGTGTTCACCGCGTAGACGAAGTCCGCCCAGTCGGCCCACTCGAAGTCGGCGATGGCGGCCGGGTCCGGGGTGGGGCGCTCGTCGGTCACCACCCGGAACACCGGCGCGACGGCGTTCTCCGCCACCCCGTTGTCCATGACCGCGCGGTAGCGGAACGCGGGCAGCACCAGCTCGGGCACGGGCGCCGTCAGGCCGAGTTCGGCGCGGACGGTGCGCGTCACGGCCGCGGACACCGGTTCCCCGGGCGCGGGATGCCCGTAGCAGGAGTTCGTCCAGATCCCCGGCCAGGTCCGCGTCCGGTCGCCGCGCAGCGTCAGGAGCAGCTTCGCGTCGCTGGTGAAGACGTAACAGGAGAAGGCCAGGTGCAGGGGCGTACGCGAGTGGTGCACCGTCGCGCCCTCGGTGGCGCCCACGGGCTGCCCCTGTTCGTCGAGTAGCACGACCTGCGGCATGGTCATCGGGTCCCTTCCCGTACGGGATTCAGCTCGCCTGCGCGGAGGCGACCGCGATCACGGTTCCCCAGCCGGTTCCGCCGGCGCGACGTCACGCCGACGTCGCCTGCCGCGCGCACCCTTCGGTGGATCGATGTGCACCAACTCCGTACGCGTGCTGATCTTCAGCTTCCGGTAGGCCCGCGTCAGGTGCTGCTCGACCGTGCTGACGGTGATGAACAGCCTGTCGCCGATCTCCCGGTTGGTGTGCCCACGGGCGGCCAGGTTCACGACGCGGCGCTCGGCGTCGGTCAGGGTGGCGAGCCCCTCCCTGGCGCCGGCCACCGGAGGGTCGAGGGTGTCGTGGGCCGGCCTGAGCTTGCGCCGCAGCAGCTCGGCGTGACAGCCCTCGGCGAGTTGGAGGGCGTGGGCGCTCATCATCTTGGCGCGCCCGAACTCGCCGAGCGCGTGCCCGGTCTGGCTGAGGTCCGCGAAGACGTGCGCGAGCTCGTGCCGGTCCCCACTGGCGTGCAGCAGGTCCATCGCCTCGCGCAGCATCACCTGGCGTTGCTTCGGCGCGTACGCCGCCGCCAGTGCCCGCAGCCCCATGCCCTTGGCGCGCGGGGCGTCCCCACCCGGCAGCGCGAGGTGCTCGGTGACCAGCTTGCGGGCCCGGTCCGGCCGGCCCATCCGCACGTGCAGCCGGGCGAGGTCGACCCGCCACGGCAGCGCGCCGGGGTCGTCGACGCCCCAGGTCACGGCGAGCTGACCGGTGGTCTGGAAGTCCGCGAGCGCGGCGTGCCGCCGGTCCACGGCGTCGTAGTAGACGCCCCGGGCCCGCAGGTACTGCGGCCAGAACAGGCTCTGGCGCATCGCGGCCGGTGTCGACTCGCGCAAGGCCGTCTCCGCCAGCGGCAGTTGCCCGGTCATCGTGCGGGCGAGCACCAGGTGTGCGAGGGGCGAGCCGACGGCGACGCCCCAGGCCGCGGGCGGCATCGTGGCCAGCGCGTCGCGTGCGTGCCGCTCGGCGACGCCCAGGTCGCCCCGGCACAGGGCGATGGCGGCCCGCACGTCCGACAGGACGGCCCGCCAGCTCGTGATCTCGTACGCCTCGGCCTCCTCGGCCAGCTTCTCGCACCAGTCGGCGGCGCGGTCGAGGTGGTCGGCGTGGACCAGCACCCGCAGCGCGTCCCACACCGACACGAGGAGGGAGTCGCCCGCGCGGGCGCGTTGCAGCACCTCCTCGGCGCGGTCGACCGGGCTGCCCCGGTCGTCGCCGGGGGATCCAACGGGGTCGCCGCCGTGCGGACGGCAGTATCGCAGCCACCGCCGGGTGGCGAGGTAGTCGGCGCCGAGGTCCGGGTCCGGGTGCGCGGCGAGGTCGCCCAGGCCGCCGAGCGCCTCCTCGGCGTCGACGTGCCTGCCGTGCCAGGCGAGCGACCGGGCGAGCAGCAACGTGTCGGCCTCGTCGAGCAGGCCGGCGCGACCCGCCTCCAGCAGCGACGACAGGTGACGCGGGACCGCCTCGGGGTCGGCGCGCCAGTACGCCCGCACGAGGGCCGCCTCCGCGACGGCCCGCACCCGCCCGTCCCGGGTGGACCGCAGCGCCAGGTCCAGACAGTCCACCGCGTACCGCACGGCGCCGGCGGCGACGGCCTCCCCCGCGGCCGTGACCAGCACCGGTGCGGCCCATGCCTCGGCGGGCTCACCGATGCCCACCAGGTGCGCGGCCACCTCGGCGGCGGACGCGCCGTCCTCGTGCAGCAACCGCGCGGCGCGCGACCGCAGCGCCGACTGGGTCTGTTGCGGGCAGTCCTCCAGCACGGCGGCGCGCACCGCCGGATGCTGGTAGACGTGTCCCTGGGTGAGGCCCGCCTCGGCGAGCGCGCCGAGCACCTGCCGCACGGCTGCCGCGCTCAGGCCCACCAGCCCGGCGACGAGCCCGACGGACACGGACGGACCGACGATCGCGAGGACCCGGGCGACGTCGAGCAGCCGGGGGTCGCTGCGGTGCAGGCACGCGAGCGCGGCCTGCACGAACGACTCGCCGACCGTCGGCGCGGCGTCCACGACGCCCCCGGCGAGCGAGTCGTCGACCAGCGCGTGGACGAGCATCGGGTTGCCGCCGCTGATGAGGTGCGCGGACGCGGCGAGCTGCTTGGCGGCCTCCGGCCGGATCCGCTCGGCGAGCAGGCGTCCCACCCCGTCGCGCGACAGCGGCAGCAGTCGCAGGTGACGGCAGTGGGGTTGCCGCGTCAGCTCCGCCCGGAACGCGGCGGCCTCGGGCCGCGCGCCGACGCATCCGCTGACCACGAGCAGCATCCGCGCGAAGCGGATCCGCCGTTGCAGGTACAGCAGCGCCTGCAACGACAGGGGGTCCGCGAACTGCACGTCGTCGACGACGACCACCAGCGTCCGGTCGGCGGCGACATCCAGGAGGGCCTGACAGACGTCTTCGAGCAGTTGCGCCTCACCGTGGCGCAGGGCGGGGGTGCCCGACTCACCCGAGGGGGCGTCGTCGCGCCGGAGCAGCGGCAGGTGGTCGGCCGTGGCGGTCTGGGCCCGCAGGCTGTGGAACAGCTGCCCGACGACGCCGAGGCGGATGCCGCTCTCGGCGACCGAGCAGGCGGCCGTCAGCACGAGCGCGCCGTCGCCGGCGGCCACCTCGGCGGCGGCGTTCACCAGTCTGGTCTTCCCGCTGGCGACACCCCCGTCGACCAGGGCCACCCGGCCCTGGCCGGCGGCGGCCGTCGCGTACGTCTCCGCGAGGTCGGACAGCAGGTGTTCTCTCTCGATCAGTGCCATGTGGGACACCTCCGGACACTCCTGAGGCTCGGTCGGCCGGCGACTCACCCCGGTTGTACGGCGTGGGCGAAAGCGGCGCCGCCGGGCGGCGCCGGGTTGAGCGCCCGGGTGTGCGTCCGGATCCGGCGCAGCACGTCGGGCATCTTGTCGTTGAGGTAGAAGTGGCCGCCCGGATGCACGACCAGCTCGAACCCGCCGCCGGTGTGTTCCTCCCACGCCTGCGCCTCGTCTACCGTGACGCGGGGGTCGCAGTCGCCGATGAGGGCGACGATCGGGCAGTCCAGGCGTGGTCCGGGCCGGTACTCGTAGGTCTCGGCGGCCGTGTAGTCGGAGCGGATGGCGGGCAGCACCATCCGCACCACGTCCTCGTCGTCGAGCAGCGCGTCGTCGGTGCCCGCCAACGCGCGCACCTCGGCGATCAGGCCGGCGTCGTCGCGCAGGTGGACCCGCTCGACCTTGCGCCGGTGCGGTGCCCGCCGGCCGGAGGCGAACAGGGCGGTCGGAACGACGCCCCGCAGGCCCAGCCGCCGCGCGACCTCGAACCCGATCGTCGCGCCGAGGCTGTGGCCGAAGATGGTGACCGGCCGGTCGAGCAGGGGCGGCAGCGCCGCCGCCAGCTGGTCCGCGATCTCGTGGACCGAGGTGAGGCCCGGCTCCCGCCAGCGGTCCTGGCGGCCGGGGTACTGGACGGCGAGCACGTCGACCTCGGGCGCGAGGGCCTTGGCCGCCGCGAGGAAGTAGCTCGCCGAGCCGCCGGCGTGCGGCAGGCAGAGCAGCCTGGTCGCCGCCTCGTCGGCGGGGTGGAACCGTCGTATCCACAGCTCGGTGTCTGTCATCTCGTCCACCCCGCGAATCCGCTCGTGCTCGTCAGTGCCGGTTGCGCCGGGGCGGTCAGCGGACCGCGTCCACCCGCGCCTCGCTCCAGCTGATGGTGGTGGGCCGGACCGCCGCCAGGTCGCTGGTGGTCCAGCTGTCCACGACGTCGATCCGCACGTCGCCGTCCGCCGGAGCGTCGGCACCGTCGAAGAAGAAGGCGTTCAGAATCTCGACTGCATTGACCGACATGGAGGAGGTCCTCTCTCGCGCTGCAACGGCCTCGTTGGTGAGGAACGCCACTTAAACCTCCTCGATGGGTGCGTGTTTCAACAAGGTCTGCACTCACCGTCTCGATGCAGGTTCATCACAGCGCAATCGTGAAACGCTCATACCCACGCCGCACGGCAGGCTCGGCGAGCCTTGTCAATACTCCGAACTGCCAGAACAGCGTCACAGGTGTTTCGACGACGCGGTTTTCCCTGGCCGGACGGCCCCGGGAAACATCGGCCCGACACCGGGTGCTCCCGGCGGCACGTGGGGCGCGGCAGCCCGAATGAATCGCGCTCCCGCCCGGACCAGGAACAACGTCGGGGATTCGCAGGGCGCCGTTCCCCGCCCCGTGGTGCGCAGGTCACCTGGCCGGCATGACGGCCTCATGCCCCACCGCCGGCCCACGACACCTGACCAGCACCAGCGCACTTCCACACCAATGACCACCACCAACCCCCACCACCTCCTGCGGGGTGCCCTAGGGGTGCCCCACCAATGACCACCAATGGGAAACTCCAAACCCACCAACACGCCGCCACCCACCCGGAGGAACCATGCAATTCTCCGTACTCGGCAGCACCGAAATCACCAACAACAACACCCCACTCGAACTCGGCGGAATCCGCCAACGCGCCATCCTCGCCTACCTCCTCCTCAACGCCAACAAAGTCGTCGCCACCAGCCAACTCCTCCACGCCATCTGGGACGGCAACCCACCCCCCACCGCCCGCAAAATGATCCAAAACGCCGTCTCCGCCATCCGCCGCACCCTCACCACCAACACCGACCCCACCACCACCGCCACCCTCCACACCCACCCACCCGGCTACCAACTCCGCCTCAACACCGAAACCATCGACCTCCACCGCTTCCGCCGACTCGTCCGCGAAGGACGCCACGCCACCACCACCAACAACCCCCACCACGCCGCCGACCTCCTCCACCAAGGACTCGCCCTCTGGCGCGGACGCGCCCTCGCCGACCTCGTCGAAACCGGCATCACCTGGTCAGAAATCACCGCCATCGAAGACGAACGACTCTCCGCCATCGAAGACCGACTCGAAGCCGAACTCGCCTGCGGCCGACACCGCGAAATCACCCCAGAACTCGAAATCCTCACCGCCACCGAACCACTACGCGAACGCCTCTGCCACCAATTCATGCTCGCCCTCTACCGCAGCGGCCGCCAAGTCGACGCCCTCCGCGTCTACCGCCGCACCCGCGAAGCACTCATCGACGGCCTCGGCCTCGAACCCGGCCGCAGCCTCCAAGAACTCCAACACCGCATCCTCGAACACGACACCAAAATCCAGGTACCGGCGTTGGTGGGGTGAGCGACGCCCACGCGAGGGCCGTGGCCACCTCTGTCACGCGGAAGCGTCGACCCGGCCCTCTCCCCCGCGCCGCCGCGACGGCAGCCGGGCACGGTCAGGCGCGGCAGGCCCCGGCGGTCGGTCGACCGTCGCGTGCTGCCGCGCCTGACCGTGCCCACGCCACCGCCCCGGCCCGAGGCCGCGCTCACGCCACCGCCTCGGTCCCCGGGCTGAGGCCGGACTCACGCCACCGCCCCGACCCAGGTTCCCGGGCCGGGGCGGCGCGGTGGTCGCCTAACCGTGTCGCAGCAGCACCGGCAGCGACGCCACGTCGTTCGCCATGAACGAGCGCAGCGGCTCGATCTCGTCCGGCGGCACGGCCAGCGCGAGGTTCGGGAAGCGCGCGAACAGCGCCGGCACCGCGACGGCCGCCTCCAGTCGCGCGAGGCGGGCGCCGGGGCAGAAGTGCGGGCCCGCCCCGAACGCGAGGTGCTCCTTGTTCTCCCGGTCGATGTCGAACGCCCCCGGGTTCTCGTGGACGGCCGGGTCGCGCCCGTGCGCCAGGTAGCTGATGAGGATGGCGTCGCCCGCCCGGATGACGATCCCCTCGCCGAGGTCGATGTCCTCCTTCGCCCAGCGCATCGGCAGCGCCGCCACCGGGCAGTGCGCCCGCAGCGCCTCCTCGATAGCGTCCGGCCAGCGGACCGGGTCGGCCAGCAGGGTGGCCAGCTGGTCCGGGTGGGCGAGCAGCTCGCGGACCGTGTGGTCGATCAGCGTCACGGTCGTCTGGCTGCCGCCGCCGATGAGCAGCAGCAGCATGTCGACCAGCTCCTGCTCGCTGAGCGGCTCCTCGCCCTCCACCCGGGCCGCCATCAGGAAGCTCGTCAGGTCGTCGGAGGGCTCGCGGCGCTTCAGGTCGATCAGCGTACGCATGGCGACGTTCATGTCGACGTAGACGGCGGCCGACTCCTCCTCCGGCACGTTGTCGGTGTTCAGCACCACACGCAGGATGCGCAGCACCTCGGACCGCAGGTCGTCCGGCACCCCGAAGAGGTCGCAGATCACCCTTGTCGGCAACTGCTGCGAGTAGATGGTGTGCAGGTCGACGGGCTCGTCCGACGGGCGCGTGGCCAGGTCGTCGAGCAGCCGTTCGGCGACGAGCTCCACGTGCGGGCGCATCGCGTCGATCCGCTTCGGTGTCAACGCCGGCGCCACGAGCTGCCGCAGGCGCTGGTGCTCGCGACCCTCCGCCGTGGACATGGACTCGACGTCCACCCACGGCGACAGCCACTTGATCTCGCCGGGGGTGTAGCTGGGCACGTTCTTCGTGACGTTGCGGGAGACCCCGGGGTGGGTCAGCAGGCGCCGGACCACGTCGCCGCGGGTGATCGACCAGGCCAACATGCCTTCCGGCAACTCGACGGCCACCGCGGGGCCGGCGGCGCGAAACTCGTCGATCTGCGCGTACAGGCACTTGCCGCCGCGGCTGTCGATCTGGGTGGTGGGGGCAGCGCTGAAGTCGACCATAGTGCGCCTCCTAGCTGATGAGTTAACGCAAAAAAAGGTAACTGTCGATCAGGAACTGCCGGGTAACGACCCTCTCGCGCCCGCCACGAATTCGACTGGACAAAGGCGCAGATCATTGCGTACGGCCAGCGGACCAACCTATCGTCCTACCACGACACTTGTCTGGGAGCGGCGATCCCGCCCTACTCACCGAAATCCGCGGCAAACCATTTGTTAACGCGTGTGCGGAGGCAGAAACATGGACAGGATTCGCCGGATCGGCGTCGTCGGGTGCGGGGTCATGGGCGCCGGGATCGCCGAGACGTGCGCGAGGGCCGGGTTGGACGTGCTCGTCGCGGTGTCGCGACCGGCCTCCGTCGCGCCGGGTCGGGCGCGGCTGACCGCGTCGCTGGACCGCGCCGTGAGCCGGGGCAAGCTCAGCGAGGCGGACCGGGACGCGGCGCTGGCCCGGGTGGCCTTCACCGCCGACCTGACCGACTTCGCGGACCGCCAGTTGGTGATCGAGGCGGCGCCGGAACAGGAGTCGATCAAACTCGACGTGTTCGCCACCCTCGACAAGGTCGTCGAGGACGAGGAGGCGATCCTCGGCTCGTGCACGTCGTCCTTCCCGATCGTGCAGCTCGGTGGCGTCACCAGCAGGCCCGAGAAGGTGGTGGGCATCCACTTCTTCAATCCCGCGCCGGTGCTCGCGCTCGTGGAGGTCGTCGGCTCGGTGCGCACCGATCCGCGGACGGTCGACACGGTGGACGCCTTCGTCACCGACGTGCTCGGCAAGCAGGTCGTCCGCGCCCAGGACCGCGCGGGCTTCGTGGTGAACGCGCTGCTGATCCCGTACCTGATCGCCGCCGTCCGGATGGTGGAGTCCGGCATGGCGTCGGTCGCCGACATCGACAAGGCGATGACGCTCGGCTGCGCGCACCCGATGGGCCCGCTGCGCCTCGTCGACCTGATCGGGCTCGACATCGTGGCCGCGGCCGGCGAGTCGCTGTACAAGGAGTTCCGCGAGCCGCTCTACTCGCCGCCGCCGCTGCTCGCCCGCATGGTGGCCGGCGGTCTGCTCGGCAAGAAGTCCGGGCGGGGCTTCTACGAGTACGGGCGATGAACACCTACCAGCGGCTGACCGGTCTGCTGGAGTCGCACGACGCGCGGTTCCGGCTCATCCCGCACGAGCCGCAGGGCGTCACCTCGCCCGCCAGCCGGCTGCGCGGCCACCCGCTGTGCCAGGCGGCGAAGTGCATCGTCGCCCGGGTCAAGCTCGGCAAGAAGGTGAACCGCTTCGTGCTGGCCGTCGTCCCCGGTGACCGGCTGGTCGCGCTCGACGCCGTACGGCAGATGTGGGACGGCACGTACGTGTCGTTCGCGACCAGGGAGACGGCGGAGGAGCTGTCCGGCTGCGTCAGCGGCACGATCATCCCGTTCAGCTTCCGCGACGACCTGGAACTCGTGGTGGATCCCCGGCTGCTCGACGAGCCCGAGATCTACTTCAACGCCGCCCGGCTCGACATGTCGATCGCCCTGGACACGCGGGACTACGTCCGCCTGGCCGGGCCGAGGATCGCGTACATCGCCGGGACGTCCCTCGCGGAGGTGGGCTGAACCATGGACCTCGCCGATCGGCTGCACCGCGTCCTCACCGACGCGAAGTACCTGTCCCTGTCCACGATGTCCGCCGACCGCCGGCCGTGGACGTCCGTGCTCCAGTACGCCTGGCTGCCCGACCCGCTGCGCTTCCTGTTCGGCTCCGCGACGCGGTCTCGGCACAGCAGGCACGTGGCGGCCCGGCCGAGGGTGAGCGGGGCGCTCTTCGTCACCGGCACCGGGCTCACCGAGGTCGACGGCGCCCAGTTCACCGGCACCTGCCGGGAGCTGACCCCCGACGAGGTGCGCACCCACCACGCCACCTTCTACGACGCCCTGCTGCCCGACGAGGCGAGCAGGGCGGAGTACACGCTGCCGGTGTCGGCCCTGCTGCCGCCGGCCGAGCACCGCATCTACCAGGTCACGGTGGACCGCGTGTGGCTCGTCGACACCAGCACCTGGATCGAGGACCGGATCGACCGCCGGATCGAGGTGGACCTGCCCTGACTGCGGGTCCACCCCGGTCCCGGCCTCACCCGGTCATCGTCGCCCAGAACACCGCCTCGTAGGCGTGCACCATCCGTGCCACGCGCAGAGCCTCCACCGGGGCGTCCCCCGCCGCCAGGCCCGCCGACACCACCCCGGCCGCCTGCTCCAGCACCTCGGCCGGCGTCTCAGCGAAGTAGCGGAAGTGGGCGACCGCCGCGTCGGAGAACCCGTACCGCGCCTGGAGGGCGTCGGCCACCCGGGCGTAGAAGCCGCCCGACTCCTCGACGTTGACCAGCAGGGCCAGCGGGATCGCCGAGCGCGGCCCGAACACGGCGGTCCGGACGATGAAGGACGGGTACGCCTGGGCCAGCGGCTGCGGCTCGTACGCCCGCAGCTCCTTCTCCCCCACTCCCACGGCGGCGGCGAAGTCCGGCAGCAGCCCCAGCGCCTCCTCCTCCGCGCCGGCCATGGCCAGGAACAGCGGCTCGGGGAAGCGGGCCGCCAGGAACGCGAAACTGCTCCGGTCGCTGGACACCAGGTGGTGCAGCTCGCCGGCCAGGGCGGCCAACCGGTCCACCGGCACCTCGCCGCGTTCCAGCTGCTCCAGGAACCGGTTGGGCGCCATCTCCAGCGACCGTCGGCCCTGCGCCACCAGCTCTGCCACGTGTTCGTCCACGGGTCACCTCCGAATCGTGCGGTGCAGGTTCGGGCGGGTCGCCGGCCCCGGTGCGGGCTCGGCGATCCACGGCCCCTCGATGGACGCGTCGAGCACGCCCTCTTCCAGCCAGATGAAGTCCCCGCCCAGCACCCGCCGGGCGAGCGCGACGTCGTCGCCGTCGGTGTCGTCCCGCAGCCGCCGGCGAAGCTCCGCCACCCGCTGCCGGGACTGCCGACAGAACGCGTCGGCCAGCTCGGGTGCGCTGCCGCCGAGCGCCCTGGCGTACACGCAGGCGGCGGTCATCGCGTACAGCTCGGCGGCCACGTCCACGACGCGGCCGAGGAACAGCTGCCGCTCGGCCACCGCCTCGCCCCACCGCTGCCGGCCGTCGGCGAGGTGCCGGGCCAGCTCGGCGCCCGTCGCGGCGACGAACGACAGGTGCCCGGCCAGGTCGCCGAAGCCGGGCGGCGGCGTGGCCGGCGCGCTCCCCTCGGCGGGGGTCTCCTCCTCGTCGGCCAGCGCGTCGGTGGCGATGAACACCCGCAGCGCCTCGCTGGAGCCGTCGAAGATGCGGCCGACGCGCAGGTCCCGGAACAACTGCTCGACCGGGACGCCGCGCTCGCCGCGCGCGGCGGCGGACGCCGCGGTCTCGTACCCGCGGCCGCCCCGGATCTGCAGGAGCTCGTCGGCGACGCGCCACGCCTGCTCCGAGGCGAACAGCTTCGCCAGCTCGGCCTCCGTGTGCGTGTCCACCAGGCCGGCGTCGGCGTGCCGGCCGGACACCTCGACCATGGCCTCCAGGGCGAAGGCGGTCGCCGCGATGTACGCGATCTTGCCCGCCACCGCCTCGTGCTCGCCGATGGGCCGGTCCCACTGCACGCGTACGCCCGACCACTCGCGGGCGATCTTCAGGCTCCACTTGGCGGCGGCGGCGCACACGGCGGGCATCGACAGCCGGCCGGTGTCCTGCGCGGCGAGCGCCACCTGGAGCCCCTGCCCCTCCGGCCCGATCCGGCGGCTCTGCGGCACCCGGACCCCGTGCAGCCGGACGACGCCGTTCTCCAGGCCGCGCAGGCCCAGGAAGGAGCTGCGGTGCTCCACCGTGACCCCCGGCGCGTCGGCCTCGACCACGAACGCGGACATGCCTCCCGGGCCGCTGTCCGACGGCGGGACCAGTGCCATCACCACGATCAGGTGGGCGATGGTGCCGTTGGTCGTCCACAGCTTGACCCCGTCGAGGCGGTAGCCGCCGTCGTCCGTTCCGGTGGCGGTGGTTCGCATCCGGAAGGGGTCGTTGCCGATGTCGGGCTCGGTGAGGGCGAAGGCGGAGATCTCGCGTACGCACCTCGGCAGCAGCTCGCGCTTCTGCGCGTCGGTGCCGAACAGCCGCAGCGGCTGGACGAGGCCGATCGCCTGGTGCGCGCCGAGCAGCTCACCGAGCGAGGAGTGCGCGCTGCTGACGATCATCAGGGCGCGGTGGTAGCAGACTCCGGACAGGCCGAGCCCGCCGTACTCCCGGGGGAGCTTGATGGCGAACGCGCCGAGGTCGCGCAGGCCCTCGACCACCTCGTCGGGGATCCGGTCGTCGCGCTCGATGAGCCGGCCGTCCACCTTGTCCGCGCAGAACGCGCGCAGCCGCGCGAGGAACGCCTCGGCGTCGGCGTCGATCCCGGCGTCGGGCAGCGGGTCGAGCAGGTCGATCCGCAGCCTGCCGCGCAGCAGTTCGTTGCCGAAACTCGGTCTGGACATCGTTGCCTCCCCGTCGGCGGGTGCTCTGGTGCGGGACGCGCACGGGCCACGTCCGCCCGCCGGGGCGGTGCGGACGTGGTCCGTGGTCGACGCGTCAGCTGGCCGGCACGGCCTTGATCAGCGAGAGGGGGCCGGCGGCGCCGTGGCCGCACCACTCGACGGTGAAGCCGGTCTCGGCGAGCAGGGACCGGAACTCGCTCTCGGTCCGCTCCCGGCCGCCGGCGGTCACCAGCATGTTGATGTCCGTGTAGAACATCACCGGGTTGTCGGTGTTCGCGGTGTCCGGCAGCACGGATCCGACGATCAGCAGGGTCGCGCCGGCGGGCAGGTGCGCGCGCACCGTGGCCAGCAGCTTGCGGGCGTTCTCGTCGTCCCAGTCCTGGAAGACGCTCTTGATGATGTACAGGTCGCCGCCGCCCGGCACCGACGAGAAGAAGTCGCCCGCGACGATCTCGCAGCGCTCGGAGACCCCGGCGGCGGCGAGCACGCCGGCGGCCTCGGCCACGCCCGCGGCGCTGTCGAAGCACACCCCCCGCAGATGCGGGTGGGTGCCGAGGATCGCGGCGAGCAGCGTCCCGTCACCGCCGCCGACGTCCACCACGGTACGGACGCCGGAGAAGTCGTACCCGTCGGCGACGAGCTGGGCGGACGCCCTGGACTCCTGTCCCATCGCCACGTTGAACAGCGCGGACAGCTCGGGGTGCTCGGCGAGGTGCACGTAGGCGTTCTTGCCGTGCACATGGTCGAAGGCGCACTCGCCGGTCTCGATGGAGTGCCGCACCTGCTGCCAGGACGAGAACAGCGTCGGGTTGGTGAAGAACCGGGTGAACGCCCACAGCGAGTTCGGCGAGTCGGTGCGCAACTGCTCGCCCACCTCGGTCAACCGGAACTCCCCCGGCGTCGGCTCGGTCAGCACGCCGACGGCCACGAGGGTCCGCAGCAGCCGGTGCAGCGACGGCGCGTGGGTGCCCGTCGCCTCGGCGAGCTGCGCGCTCGTGACGCGGCCGTCGTGGATGTGGTCGGCGAGCTTCAGCTCGGCGGCGAGCGCGAGCGACTGCGAGGCCATGTACCCGCCGATGATCTCGATCAGCGCGGCACGGTTGCGGATCTTGGAGGCCAGGGTGGCCGGAACGGTGCTGGTCATCGGTCATGCCTTTCCGCGAGAGGGTGTCGAACCCACACGTTGGGCTCGATGTAGACGGCGTGGTCGTGCTCGACGTTCACCGCGACCGGGGTCAGGGCACCCGGCACGACGACCGGTCCGCTGGTGTCGAACGGCAGCCCCGTCCAGGCGCGCCACTGCGCGAGGCTGCCGGAGATCGTCATGGAGGCCGGGCAGACCTGGAGCACCCGCCCGCCCGCGCGGACGTGTACGCGCAGCCACGGGTCGACCGGCAGCCCGTCGTCGCGGGTCCGGGCGGCGTACCCCGTCATCGGCTCGTGCGGCTCGGCGTGCTTGCCGCTGGGCCGGACCGGGCCCACGACGTCGCGCAGGCCGTGCCGGCGGGCGTTGTCCTTGACCGCCGCCAGGACGCGTCCCGACATGTTCCGCGCCTGCATGCCCGGCACCACGGCGATCTCCAGCGCGCACAGCGCGGTGAGCTCGCGGCCGGCGGCGGTGTCGAGCATGCTCAACCCCAGCACCGCGTCCCAGCCGGTGTCGGGCAGGCTCGCCGGGTCGCCGTCCCAGGCGAACGGCACGGCGGCCGCGCGGGCGATCACCGTGTCGTCGTCGTCGAGCACGACGAGCTGGTGTTCCGGGTACCGGTCGAGGGCCCAGCCGACCACCATCGGCTCGGGCGGGATGTAGTCGGGCCAGGAGGCCTCCATGTGGAGCATCCCGTCCCGCAGGTCCGGTCGCTCGGCGAGCGTCAGCACGCGCATGCGGGTCACCTCCCGTCGGTCAGGCGGCCAGGCTGCGCGCGGGCAGCGGGTCCGCGGGCATGGCGCAGTTGTCGTCGGCGTGCTTGCGCAGCAGCGCCAGGTATTCGGTACGGGGCACCGCGACCGCGCCGATGAGCTTCGCGTGGTCGCCGTCGTGCTGGACGTCGACCGCCACGCCGCCGCTGTCCGCGACGCGCCGCACCAGGCACGCGACCGCGACCTTCGCGGCGCCGCTGCGCAGGGCGAACTGTGAGTCGGCGCTGAACAGGCCGCCGACGCGCACGCCGAAGGTGCCGCCGACCAGCTCGTCGCCCTCCCACACCTCGACGCTGTGGGCGTGCCCGGCCGCGTGCAGCTCGCGCAGCGTCGAGACGAGCCGGTCGGTGAGCCACCGGGGCTCGCGGCCGGCGCGGCAGTGCTGCACGACGCGGTCGAAGCAGGCGTCGAGCGTCGTCGTCCACTCGACCTTGTTGCGCAGCTGCCGCCGCAGGCTGCGCTGGATGCGGGCCTGGTCGACGTGGATGACCGGACGCGGGTCGGGCGAGCACCAGGCGACGGCGTACGGATCGGCGCTGCCGGCGAGGAGGGCGATCCGACCGGCGGCGACGTCCGCCTCGTAGGTGAACTCGCTGACGATCTTCCGCTCCTCGGTGTCCGCCGGGAACGGGAACAGCCCGTGCCGGTACGCCTCCAGCAGCGTCGTCGCGGACAGGTCGTCGCCGAACGCGACCGGCCCGTCGGTGGGGGCGTCGGTGAGGTCGAGCGTCTCCCAGCCCATCACGCGGCCCGCAGGAACTCGGTGCGGGTCAGGTAGCCGATGTAGCGGTCGAGCATCCCGGCGTCCACGGTCGGGATCTCGATGCCGCTGCCGTGCAGCGCCCGCTCCACGTTGGTACGCGAGAAGACCGGGAACGTCGTCTCCAGGTACATCTCCGCGACGCTCATCTGGCCGGTCGCGCAGCGGTCGATGAACAGCGGCGCGAAGGGGGTCATCGGGTGGTCGGGCTGCTCCACCGCGACCCGCACCATCTCGTCGAGCCACTCGGCCCACGGCACCTCGCGGATGTCGTGTCCGTGCGCCCGCAGGCGCTCGACCAGCACCGAGATGTTGACCTTTCCCGGGTTGGTGAGGTGGTAGACCTCGCCGGCGGGGCGGGCGGCCCGGGCGATGTGCGCGACCGCGGCGGCGAAGACGTCGACCGGCGTGTAGTCCAGCGGCAGCTCCGCGACCGGGGCGGTGCCCGTGTCCACCACGAACTTCTTCATGGCGCACATCTCGGTGGCGATGTTCCATGCGCCGTTGACCCGGTCGCCGGAGATGTCGGCGGCCCGGTAGATCGCCACCGGCAGCCCCTGCTCGGCCGCCCGGTGCAGCAGCGCCTCGGCCACCCACTTGCTCTCCACGTACCCGACGGAGAGGTGGTCGGCGTACGCCAGCGGGGTGTCCTCGTCGACGTGCCGGACGCCGCCGGTGCCGAAGCCCGCGACGACCGCCATGGTCGACGTGTAGTGGATCGGGACGTTGCGGTGCCGGGCGGCCATCCGGATGATCTCGCGGGTGCCGTCGACGTTCGCCGGCCGCATGTGCGAGTACGGGTAGATGAAGTTGACGGTCCCGCCGGGGTGGTGGATGACGTCGACCGTGCGCGCCAGCTCGTCGAAGGCCGCCTCGGACAGGCCGAGCCCGGGAGTCGCGAGGTCGCCGGGGACGGCGACGATCCGGCCCGCCGCCCGGTGACCGGCGAGGTCCTCGCCGAAGTAGTGCCGCGCGTTGGCCTGGATGCGGGCCAGGCCCTGTTCCGGGCCGTCGGCGCGGACGAGGCAGTGCACGACGGCGTCCGTGGTGTCCAGCAGTTCCCGCAGCAGGTAGATGCCCAGGAAGCCGGTGGCACCGGTGAGGAACACGTGGCGGGGGTCCTGCCAGCGCGGCTCGGCGGACACGTCGCGCCGGATCTCCACGTCCAGCTGCGTCTCGGCGGCGAAGTCGACCCGCTTGCGGGTGTCGTCGCCGGCGAGCGTGCCGGCCCGCGCCTCGCGTACCGCCCGGGCCAGGCCGCGCGGCGTCGCGTCCTCCAGCAGCAGCCGGATCAGCGGGCGCACCTGGGTGATGAGCACGCCGAACGAGCCGCGGATCTTCGCGAGCAGCTCGGCGGCGAGGATCGAGTTGCCGCCCTGGGCGAAGAAGTTGTCGTCCGGCAGCACCCGGGGCACGCCCAGCACCTGCCCCCACAGCCGGGCCACGCCGCGCTCGACCAGGTCGACGGGGGTGTCGTCCACGCCCTCCGCCGCGACCGCCGTGGCCTGCGGCGCGGGCAGCGCGGCCAGGTCGACCTTGCCGTTCGCCTTCAGCGGCAGCTCGTCGAGGGCGACGAACGCCGTCGGCACCATGTAGTCGGGCAGGTAGCGGCCGACGTACCCGCGCAGCTCCGCGACGTCCAGCGGCCGTGGGCCGGTGTGGTACGCGACCAGGCGCCGCTGGCCGTCGTGCTCGTACGTGGTGACCGCCACCGTGTCGACGCCGTCGTGCGCCGCCAGCGTCGCCTCGATCTCGCCGGGCTCCACCCGGAAGCCACGGATCTTGACCTGCCGGTCGATGCGCCCGACCACCTCGAGGTTGCCCTCGGCGGTCCAGGCGCCCAGGTCGCCGGTGCGGTACATCCGCGCGCCGGGTTCGGGGGCGAACGGGTCCGGCCGGAACCGGCCGGCGTCGTCCTCGGTCAGGTAGCCGCGCGCCACGCCACGGCCGCCGATGTGGATCTCGCCGCGCTCGCCGGGGGCGACCGGCCGGTCGTCGGCGTCGAGGACGTACACGGCGGTGCCGGGCAGCGGCCTGCCGACGGGGGCGGCGCCCCGGTCGGGCAGCACGTCGGCGGTCAGCTCCATCAGGCAGGAGGTGATGGTGGTCTCCGTCAGCCCGTAGGCGTTGACCAGCCGCACCCCGGGCATCAGCGCCAGCGCCGTCCGGCAGTCCTCCGCGTTGACCGCCTCGCCGCCCACGATGACCATGCGGACCGGCAGGTCGGCGGCTTCAGCGCCGGCCTCGGCGAGGAAACGGCGCCAGTACGCGGGGGTCAGGTCCATCACGGTGACGCCGTGGTGGCGCAGCCGCTCCGGCAACTCGCTGGGCGCCCAGCTCAGCTCCGGCAGCACGAGCGTCGCGCCGCCGAGCAGCGCGACCGTGATCTGCTCGATGGAGGTGTCGAACGAGAGCGCGCCGAACTGCAACACCCGGTCGTCGGGCGTGACGCCGTAGCGGCCGGCCAGCTCCCCGCACAGGTGGCTCAGCGAGTCGTGCTCGACCACGACGCCCTTCGGCGTACCCGTGGAGCCGGACGTGTAGATGACGTAGGCGGCGTCCCCGCCGCCCACCGCCACGGCCGGGGCCGTCGCGACGCCGGCCGCGACGGTCGCGGTCAGCGCCGTGACCGGCAGGTCCGCGAAGCGCGCCACGTCCCGCTCGTCGGTGATGACGATGGTGCAGTCGGTCTCCTTCACGAACGCCTCGACCCGGCTGTCCGGCAGCCCCGGATCCACCGGCAGATAGGCCGCGCCGGCCTTCCAGGTGGCGAGCAGGCCGACGACGGCGTCGATGGACCGTTCCAGGTGGACCATGACCACGGAGTCCGCGCCGGCGCCCCGGTCGACGAGGTGCCGGGCCAGGCCGTTCGCCCGGCGCTCCAGGTCCGCGTAGCTGATGCGCGCGTCGCCCTGCACGACCGCGATCCGGTCGGGCTGCGATGCCGCGCGGACGGCGATAAGTTCGTGGACACGCGGTTGCGTACGGATGTTCATGTTTTCCCTCGGGTGTGAGCACGGTCGTACCCGTGGATTTACCTGCCGCTGACCCAACGAATTTCGATACGGGCGACACTACTGCCTGACGGCGGTTCCCCCGACTACCAGAATGAGCACCCGACCGATTCGGCACTACTCATCAGGGTAGTCATTTCGGCACGGTCGAACCCACGTCGAATTCGGCTTGAACGGCGCCGGAAAACGCGATGTGGCGATGGCGCCCGGAGGGCCGGACCGCCGCCACGCGGCGGAGGAGAGGGGCTACGCGGCGGAGGAGAGCGGCACGTGCCGCACGAGTTCCGCCCGCGAGGAGATGCCCAGCCGGCGGAACAGGCCGCGCAGGTGGTAGTTGACGGTGTGCGGCGACAGCCGTACCCGGGTCGCGATCTGCCGGTTGGTCATGCCCTCGGCGACCAGCCGCGCGATGGCCCGCTCGACGCCGCTGAACGACTCCCACGCGCCGCCGGCGTCCGGGCGGCGCTCCCGGGCGGCGGACGCGGAGCGCAGCCCGATCCTGCGTCGCAGGTCGGCGGGGGCCACGGGCTCGGCCGACGGCTCGGCGACGCGGGGCGCACCGGCCACGGCCCGGCGCAGGCGCAGGCGTTCGCGGTCGGCGCGCAGCGCCTGCCGTACGGCGGGCGGCAGGGCGTCGAGCACCGCCCACCACACCAGCTCGTACCGGAAGGCGAGATCGTCGCCCGCCCAGTCGAGCAGGCCGGCGTCGAGCAGCGCGTCCAGGTCGGGCAGCATCTGGGCGGTGTTCCGTCCGGTCATCGCCGCCAGCTCCGCGAGCTGGCAGCGGCGGCCGAGCACGGCGGCCACCCGCAGCAGCTGCCAGGAGCCGGTGGGCGTGCCGCGCAGCATGGCCCGGACCACCTCCTGGACCCGTTTCGGCGTCCGCGCCCGCCCGGGCCCGTCGGTGACGCCCTCGGCGCGGATCCCTTCGAGCAGCGCCGTCAGCAGCAACCGGTTCCCCGCCGCGGCGGCGACGAGCGCGTCCACGGTCGGCTCCACCGCGGTCCCCGACGCGTCGGCGACGAGCCGACCCACGGCCGCCGCGGGCAGCGGGCGGCCCGCCTCGGCGAGCGTCCCGACCACCTGCGACACCTGCTCGTCCTCGTACGCCACCACGCAATCGTGCATGTGAATGTCTGTCGCTCTCAACATTGCCTTACCGCCAGGTGCGTCGAGCAATTACCCGCACATGGTGGAGGCGGGGTAGCGGCGAATTCCCGGCCGGTGACCGGGGATTGCTTCGATCAATGTATTGACGTCGCGAGAGAGGCGGGCAGCTGTGGAACCCGTTGTGGTCCAGGATTTCGTACCGGCGATCGACCTGTCGGGCCGCGCCACCGCTGAGGGGCGCGCCGCCATCGCGGCGGCCATCGGCAAGGCGTGCGAGAGTTCGGGGTTCTTCACCGTCGTGGGGCACGGCGTGCCCGACGACCTGGTGAACCGCATGTACACCACCACGAAGGGCTTCTTCACCCGCCCGGAGGAGGAGAAGGACCGGAGCGCGAACCGCGGCTCCGGGGTGTCGGGGCTGCGCCGCCCCGGTGGCCCGTACGAGGCGTTCGCCGCGCACGTGACGGGCGACCTGAGCGACGAGGAGCGCGCGGCCCTCGGCACGCACCCGGCCACCTGGAAGGCGGCGAACATCTGGCCGGACGACGACTTCAGGGCGGTCTGGCACGAGTACATCGCCGCCATGACCGAACTGTCGGCGGACATCATGCGGCTGTTCGCGCTGGCGCTCGGGCTGCCGGAGGACTTCTTCGACAGCAAGTTCGACGAGCACGTGTCGCTGATCATCGCCAACTACTACTACCCGGCACCCGACGACGGCGTGCTGCGGCGGGAGATGCACACCGACTGGGGCAGCCTGACGGTGCTCTACGTGGAGGACGAACTGGGCGGGCTCCAGGTGCGGCGGGACGACGACGACTGGCTGGACGTGCCCGCCATCCCCGGCAGCTTCGTGGTGAACATCGGCGACCTGATGGCGTTCTGGACCGGCGGCCGGTGGGCGTCGACCGTGCACCGGGTGGTCAACCCGGAGGGGACCGACGCGCCCTCGCGCGTCTCCATCCCCTTCTTCTACCTGCCCAACCACGACACCACCATCGAGCCGATGCGCCCGCTGGCGCAGGAGAGCGCCGAGGCCGGGCTCGACCGGGTGACCGTCGGCGAGTGGTTCTCGCACAAGATGCAGTCGACGTACCAGGCGTCCGCGTAGCCGCGTCCGCGTAGCCGTACCCGCCACCGGCCGGAGCGCCCCCGCCACGCTCCGGCCGGTGGCGGGCCGGGTCGCCGGCGGGCCCGGGCCGTCGCCGGCCCGCGCCACGCGGTCGGCACACCCGCCAGGCGTACGCCTGCGCGTCATCCGTCGACGCGGTAGGCGGCCAGGACCGTCTCGGAGATGAGGCGCGGGGCGTCCGCCCGGTCGACCTGCCCGCTGGCCACGTCGACGGCGGCGCCCTTCATGATGTGGTGCAGGACGCTGGTCAGCCAGCTGGCCGGGAGGTCGACCCGGAACACCCCCTCGTCCTGGCCCCGGCGGATCAGCTGGTCGACGCGCCGCGCCGGCTCGGCGTGCAGCTCGTGCACGCGTTCGGGCGGCAGGGACGCCTGCGCCGCCTCCAGGACGGCGCTCGACTGGGCGATCAGCAGCCAGCTCGACCGGATCAGGACGCGCAGCGCGTCCCGCGGGTCGCCGGTCAGGTCGAGGCCCGCCAGGAGCTCCTCCCCCTCGGCCAGCACCCGGGTCAGCGCGGCCTCGACCAGGGCGTCCCGCGACGGGAAGTGGCCGTAGAGGGTCACCCGACCCACCCGCGCCGCCTGCGCGATCTCGCTGACGCTGGCGTCGGGGTCACGGCTCAGGCAGCTCACCGCCGCCTCCAGGATCCTCTCGACGTTGTGTTGGGCGTCGGCCCGGCGGGTCGGCTTGGCGAGTGGGCGTGTCATGGAACTTCCCCTAAGTCGAACAGGCGTGCATGAGTTAACGTGTCTCCGTAACTTGAACACTACCGTTCAATTTGGCGGAGGAGCCTGGCAGCCATGGCGGAACCTGTGACCGCAACCGAAACAACCGCGCCCGCGAACCCACACCCGCAGCGCTGGCGGATCCTGGGTCTCGTCGGCATCGCCCAGCTGATGCTGATCCTGGACGTCACCGTCGTCGCGATCGCCCTGCCGCACATGGGGTCGGACCTGGGCATGGGGCGGGAAGCCCTCACCTGGGTGGTGAGTGGCTACACCCTGACCTTCGGCGGCCTGCTGCTGCTCGGTGGCCGCGCCGCCGATCTGTTCGGCGCCCGGCGCCTCGTCCTCGCAGGGCTCCTGCTGTTCAGCGCCGCGTCCCTGACGGCCGGGCTGGCCACCAGCGGCCCCATGCTGCTGGGCGGTCGCATCGGCCAGGGCCTCGCGGCGGCGATCCTCTCCCCCGCCGCCCTGTCCCTGGTCGTCACGATCTTCGACGGCGACGAGCGCAACAAGGCGCTGGGCATCTGGTCGGCACTCGGCGGCGGCGGCGCCGCCCTCGGCGTCCTCCTCGGCGGCCTGCTCACCGCCGGGCCGGGCTGGCCCTGGGTGTTCTTCATCAACGTGCCCGTCGGCATCATCCTGCTGCTGGCCCTACGGATGCAGCTTCCGCCCCAGGCGCCCACCGGCGCAGCGGCCCGGCTCGACGTGCCCGGCGCCCTGCTGGTGACGGCGGCCACCGGAGCGCTGATCTACGCGCTGATCCGGGCCGGCGACGTGGGCTGGGGCAGCCCGACGATCCTGCTGCTGCTGGTCGCCGCCGTGGTCCTCTACGCCGGGTTCTTCGTCCGCCAGCGCATGGCCGCGAGCCCGCTGATGGACGTACGCCTCCTGCTCCGCCGGCCGGTGGCGGTCGGAGCGCTGCTGATCCTCGTCGCGACCGCATTGATGATCACGGTCTTCTTCCTGGGCACGTTCTACCTGCAGAACTACCAGGGCTACGGCGCCCTGCGCACCGGGCTGCTCTTCCTGCCCGTGGCGATCACGACCATGCTCGGCGCGAACGCCGCCGGCCGCGCCATCGGCCGGACCGGGGCGCGCACCCTCGGCGTCCTGGGGCTGCTCGTCGCGGCGGCCGGCATGGCGGTTCCCGCCTTCGTCGACGGGACCCTGGCCCTCGTCGTCGGGGTGGCCGTCGCCGCCGCCGGCACGGGCGTCCTCTTCGTCGTGGCCTCCGCCGTCGCGCTCGGGCAGGTCGCGCCGCACGAGGCCGGTCTCGCATCCGGCATCGTCAGCACCTTCCACGAGTTCGGCGCCTCGCTGGGTGCCGCCGTGGTGTCGAGCATGGCCGCGGCCAGCATCGCCGGCACCAGCACCGCCGGCTTCTCCCGGGGCTTCACCACCGGAGCCGTCATCGCCGTCGTCGCCGCGGTCCTGACCTTCGTCCTCACCCCGCGACCGGCCCGCTGACCCCGGACCGGTGGTCGGCGGGGGCCCGCCCGCCGACCACCGGTCCGGACACCCCGCGCCGCGCTGTCGCCGTGGCACTGGTCGAGGTTGCCTGCCGCGCCGGGGGGATGCTCAGGCGGTCGGTTGCGACAGCGCCACGGCGATCGCCGGTCCGAACGCGACGCTGAGCAGGTAGGCGAGGTTGAACAGACCCAGGGCTTCGGCCCGCCGGGCGGCAGGCACGACGCCGGTCGCGTGCAGGGCGAGTGCGCCCTGGCCGGTCGCGGCGGCCAGGGAGGCGAGCGTCATCGCCACCAGCAGCAGCGGTACGGCGGTGGTCACCGCCGCCAGCAGCGGCGCGGCGGCGCCGGTGGCGAGCAGTGCAGCGGCCGCGACGCGGCGTGGCACCCGCGCGGACGCCGCGACCAGGAACCCGGAGCAGAAGCCGCCGATCAGGTACGGCGCCAGCAGCACCACCCCGCTCCGGGCGCCTGCCCAGCCCGCGTGCTCTCGCAGCAGGTCCGGCGCGGCGTAGAGCAGGGCGAAGTTCACCACTCCTAGCGCGAAGGCCAGCGCGCACGCCGCGAGGAACCGGCCGTTGCGCGCCACCGCGGCAGGCAGGAAACCGTCCGGACGGATCCTGGTCCAGGCCACCAGCAGGAGCAGCAACGCGACGGTGGCCGGGCCGGTCACCAGCGGCCGGTGCGGGACGAGCACGGCTGCGGTGACCAGCAGCGCCAGCAGCGCCATGCAGAGGGGATCGAACGACGTCGGCGCCGCGTCCGGCGGGGCGGTGCCGCGGCGGGCCGCAGGCACGGCGAGCACCGCCAGCAGCGGCAGCGCCAGCGCCGCCTGCCACGAGGAGATGTCGGCAACCAACGCGCCGGTCAGCGGACCGGTGGCCCCCACGACCGCCAGCGACGCGGCGACGACCCCCATCTGCCGGGCCGAGTCGGCCAGCTTCATCGCGGTCACGGTGAGGCCGGCGGAGCCCAGTGCCTGCACCGCCGCGCCGACGACCAGCGCGGGCACGGTCGGCACCAGCACGAGGACGAGCGTCCCCGCAGCCGCCAGCGCGGCCGCGGCGGTCAGGGCCGCCCGTACGCCGCGACGGGCCAGCAGCGCCGCCAGCAGCGGCGTACCCAACGCGATCCCCCAACCGAAGGCCGTCACGCCGGCCGCCGCGGCCTGTTCCCCGGTCCCGGTCGCGCGCGCCAGGTCGTCGAGGAGCAGGGCCGGTGCGGCGATCCCGTACGACAGCGGACCGGCCAGCAGGGCGAGCCAGGGTGTGGCCACCCGCCCCGGTGCGGGCTGCCCGTGGCCGTGAGCGGTTGCGCGCCGTTGTAGACGATGCATGTCATTCCTCCGGTGTCGGCTCGGTCGAGCCTGTCCGGGGCTCCTTACCGCCGGCTGATCGTCGGCTGACGGAGGCTTCGGTGACGCCGGCACCGAGCCCCGGTGGGCGGCCCGGCGGCCGACGGACGTTCGCGGAGCCGGGAGAGCTGGCTGGCTAGTGTGAGGCCGTGAGGTTCGGAGTGCTGGGCGAGATCGCGGTGTGGACGTCGGACGGCACACCCGTCCCCGTGCCCGGCCTGAAGGTCCGTGCCCTCCTGGCCGACCTGCTGGTCCACGAGGGACGGCCGGTGAGCGCCGACCGGCTGATCGAGGACCTCTGGGGTGACGCGGCACCGGGCAACGCGCTCGGGGCGCTCCAGACCAAGGTGTCGCAGTTGCGCCGGGCGCTGGAGGCGGGTGAGGCGGGTGGCCGGGCGCTGGTCGAGTCCGGCGACGCCGGCTACCGGCTGCGGACGTCGTCGGAATCGGTCGACGCCGGCCGCTTCGCCGCTCTGTTGACGCGTTCGGGCGCGCAGCGGGTACCGGTCGAACGCGCGGCGGCGCTGACGGAGGCCCTGTCGCTGTGGCGCGGTTCCCCGTACGCCGACTTCCGTGACGAGCGGTTCGTGCGCCAGGCGGCCGAGCGGCTCGAAGACCAGCGCCTGGCCGCGCTGGAGGAGCTGGCCGAGGCCCGGCTCGATCTCGGTGAGCACCACCTGCTCGCCGGGGAGCTGGCCGACCTGGTCGAGCGCCACCCCTGGCGGGAGCGGCTACGGGCCGCCCACCTGCGCGCCCTGTACGGCTCGGGACGTCAGCGGGAAGCCCTGTCCGCCTACGAGCGGTTCCGTCGGCAGCTGCGCGACGAACTCGGCATCGATCCCGGGCAGGAACTGGCCGAGCTGCATCGGGCGATCCTGCGCCAGGACCCCGCCCTGCACCCCTCGGCGTCGCCGAAGGCTCCGACCCGGACCAACCTGCCGGCCCCCCTGTCCCCTGGCCCGTACGGCGGACTGATCGGGCGCGAGACGGCCGTCGAGGCGGTACGGGAGCGGCTGACGAGCGGGCGGCTGGTGACGCTGACCGGCATGGGCGGGGTGGGCAAGAGCAGGCTGGCGCTCGAGGTCGCCCGCGTGCTCGCCGGCACCTTCCCCGCCGGAGTCTGGCTCGTCGAGCTGGCCGGCCAGCCGCGCTGCGGCGATCAGGCGACCTGCACCGACATCGTCGACACGGTGGCGGCGACCCTTGAGATCCGCGACGACGGCCCGCCCGGCCTGCCCGGTGACCGACCGCGTGAGCCGATGGACCGCCTTCTCGCCGCGCTGCGGGACCGGCGGATGCTGTTGCTGCTCGACAACTGCGAACACGTGGTGACGCCGGTCGCCCGGCTGGCCGAGAGACTTCTCGGCGCCGCGGCCGACCTGCGCGTCCTGGCGACGAGTCGCGAACCGCTCGGGATCCCCGGCGAGGTCGTCCTACCGGTGCCGCCGCTGGCCCTGCCGGAGCCCGGAGCTGACGCGGAACAGATCGCGGTGGCCCCGGCGGTCCGGCTCTTCGTGGCCCGCGCCCGCGCCACCGAGCCCGGGTTCACCATCGACCAGCGGAACACCGACACGATCGCCACCATCTGCCGGCGTCTCGACGGCGTACCGCTGGCGTTGGAACTGGCCGCGTCCCGGCTGCCCGTGCTCGACCCGGGCGAGCTGGCGGCGCGGCTCGACGACCGTTTCCGGCTGCTGTCCTCCGGCCGGCGCACCGCGCCCGCCCGCCAGCAGGGCCTCCGCGCCGTGCTCGACTGGAGCTGGGAGCTGCTGTCGCCCCCCGAACGCGCGGTGCTGCGCCGACTGGCGGTCTTCGCCGACGGCGCCACGCTGGCAGCCGCCGAGCAGGTGTGCGCGGGCGGGCAGGTGGCCCCGGACGAGGTCCTCGACGTGCTGGCACGGCTGATCGACCGGTCGCTGGTCATGGTGCGCCACGGCGAGAGTCCGCGACGCTACCGGCTGGCGGAGACGGTGACCGCCTACGGCCTCGAACAGCTCGACAGCGCCGGCGAACTGCCCGCGACCCGTCGCCGGCACGCCAGGTGTTTCGCGCGCCTCGCCGAGCAGGCCGCCGGGCGGCTACGTGGTCACGATCAGAGTCTCGCGCTGCGCGAACTCGACGCCGAGAACGCGAACCTGCGGGCGGCGCTCGACGTCGCCGCCACCGAGGGCCAGGCCGGCGTGGGCCTGACGCTCGCCACCTCGTTGGCCTGGTACCGGCTGCTGCGGGGCCGGTTCGGGGAGCTGAGCAGGTCGCTGCGTACGGCATTGGGCATCGTCGCCGGGAGCGGGGACGACGTCGCACCGGACGCCCTGCGCCGGCGTGCCGAGATGTGGCTCGCCGCTCTCGCCACCCGCGACGGGGACCCGACCGCTCCCCGGCAGCGGATCCTGGAGTCCTACCAGGACGCCGACGGACCGGAGAAGGCGTTCGCGCAGTGGTTGTTCGCGTCCATGATGCTCGGTTCCGGAGATCCGGACGAGGCCGGCGTCCTGGCCGACGCGGCGCTGGCCGCGTTCCGCGCCGACGGGGACCGGTGGGGCATCGCAGCCGCCTGCGCCACCCGGGCGGACCTCGCGCTCGTACTCCGCAGCGACCTGACCGCCGCGCAGCGCGACTGCGAGACCAGCCGGTCGCTGTTCGGGCAGCTGGGCGACCGGTGGGGCCAGGTGCATCCGACGAGCCTGTTGGGCACCCTGGCCGAGATCCACGGTGACTACGACGGCGCCGCCGCGCACTACCGCGAGGCGCTGCGCATCGCCGAGCACCTGCGGCTGTGGACGTCGGTGTCCCGGCAGCTTGCGTGCATCGGCCGGCTCGCCCTGTTGCGCGGCGACCTCGACGAGGCCGCCGCCAGCCACGACCGCGCGCTACAGGTCGCGCGGGAACAGTCGAGCCGCTCCGCCGCCGCCTTCGCCGGCACGGGCCTGGCGATGATCGAGCGACGGCGGGGAGACCTCGACGCCGCCGAGACCCGGCAGCGGGACCTGCTCGACTGGAACCGCCGCGCCGGCTACCTGCCGGGCTGCGCGCTCGCGCTGGCCGAGTTGGGGTTCATCGCGGAGCAGCGCGGTGACGCCGTCCTCGCCGAGCGCCGCCACCGGGAGTCGCTCGACGCGGCGCGCGCCACCGGAGACCACCGGGCGGTCGCCCTGGCCTTCGAAGGCCTGGCCGGGGCCACCAGCCTCGGCGGCGACCATCGTGCCGCCGCGCGGCTGCTCGGCGCGGCCCGGGCGCTGCGCGAGGCCGTCGGAGCGCCGCTGCCCTCCGGCGAGCAGCATGACGTCCAGCGCATCACCCGCCGCCTCCGGGAGGCGCTCGGCGGCGAGGACCTCGCCGCCGAGACGAGCCGCGGCGCACAGCTCGACCTCGACGATCAGGCCCTCGGCGACGGCGGTGAGGAGACGGTCAGCGGACGGTAAGCCTGCTCGGCACGGTTGACCGGGAAGCGAGCCGACCCCGGAGGAAACCATGCAGACCCGCGCCAGGATCGCCGTCATCTACTACTCCGCCACCGGCACCGTGCACCGCCTCGCACAGGCGTTCGTCGACGGAGCCGCCGACGCCGGCGCGGAGGTCCGCCTGCGCCGGGTGGCGGAGCTGGCACCGGAGCACGTCGTCGAAGCCAAGCCGCAGTGGCGGGCCCACCTCGACGCCACCGCCGACATCCCGCTCGCCACCCTGGACGACCTGCGGTGGGCCGACGGGTACGCCTTCGGCACGCCGACCCGTTTCGGCAACGTCTGCTCCCAGCTGCGCCAGTTCCTCGACACCACGACCGCCCCGTGGCAGGCGGAGGAGTTGGCCGACAAGCCGGCGACCGGCTTCACCGCCACCTACGAGGAACACGGCGGCCAGGAGGCGACCCTGCTCAGCCTCTACCAGACCTTCCACCACTGGGGAGCGTTCGTGCTACCCACGGGCTACCTGAACTACGACACGGCGCACGCCGCCGGCGGAAACCCGTACGGCGTCAGCCTCGTGGAGAGCCGCGCCGGCCGGGATCCCGAGTACGCCAAGGCCGTCCTGGAGACGGCACGCTTCCAGGGCGCACGCCTCACCCGCCTGGCAGCCGCCGTCGCCGCCGCCGCACGAGCGGACGGCCAGCCCGCTGCTACCTGATGGACCGTCGGACCGCTGGGATGGGTCGGGTGGACCCCGGTGAGTCGAACGGGCCGACGGCAGGGCCGCCGCTCCGGCACGACGGTTAGTCTGCCGTCATGCCGAGCGGGGAACTGGATGAGTTGATCGTCGCGGACGCCGAGGCGCTGCGTACGTGGTTGTCGGCCAACCACGCCACGTCGCCCGGCGTCTGGCTCGCCCTGACCAGGAAGGGCGGCACCGTCACGAGCCTGACGTGGCAGCAGGCGGTCGACGAGGCCCTGTGCTTCGGCTGGATCGACGGGCAGGCCCGCAAACGGGACGATGAGACCTCCTGGATCCGGTTCACCCCTCGCCGGCCCCGCAGCTCCTGGTCACAACGCAACGTCGCCCACGTGGCCCGGCTGGAAGCCCAGGGGCGGATGCTGCCAGCGGGCCGGGCCGCGGTGGAGGCCGCGAAGGCGGACGGACGGTGGGCAGCCGCCTACGCCCCACCGTCGGAGGCCGAGGTGCCGGCCGACCTCCTCGCCGCCATCGCTGCCGACCCCGCCGCCCAGGCCATGTTCGACGTCCTCACCAAGACCAACCGGTTCGCTCTCATCCACCGCCTCAACGCCGTCAAACGCGCAGAGACCCGCGAGCGGAAGATCGTCGAGTTCGTCGCCATGCTCGCCCGCCACGAGACGATCTATCCGCAGAAGGCCAGGCCTCCGCGCTCACCGTCATCGTGATCGGACCCGCTCGTTCGAGGCCTCGCGCAGGGGCAGGGCACTCTGCGTGGACACCAGGGCAACGGTAAGGTGCCGCGGTCGATGTGGAGCGGGCACTGGGACGGGGTTCACCGTTGAGAGAACAACGGCTTGCGCAGCTGCGAGACCGCGTGCAGCGGCACTTCACCACCCGCGCCCCGGAGCCGGTACTCGCGCCGGAGGGATCGGCGAGTTGGTCGACCTACTCTGCTCGGTGCCGGACAGAAACGTGGATACGGCCATATCAGACCGCCAATAGTTGATCTCTACGGTCGTGCCGACACGATGGTTACTTGAAGTAACAACGCCCGCGGCCTGTCCGGCCACAGCTCTGGTACCCGAGATTGCGGCGGGGCCGCTCCCGGAAGGAGCGGCCCCGGAGTTCGGCGTTCAACCCGTTCGATCAGTCCAGGCGGCATCGAGGATCACCTGGTACGCGCTGATCCGCACGGGCGACAGCGTCAGTCGCTCGTGGGCGAGCAGCTCACCCGTCTTCGGGTCGAAGATCAGGAGAGACTGCGCGTCGTGTTCGCGGTCGTCGAAGGTGACGGCGACCCCGTCCCGACCGGCGCGATCCGTCACCTGCCCCCGCCAGCGGAAGCCGGGCACGTCGGCGAGGACCCGCAGGATCTCCGCTCGGGCCGCACGTGGTATGACGAACCGCGCATAGAGAGTGCTGACTTCCTTGCTCGCCGCGCCCGGCCCGTACTCGACCTTGAGCAGTTCGCGCAGCCGCGACGGGTCGGCCGACGGTGGCGTGAGCTCCATGGGCGGCAGCGGGATCATGGCCGGAGCCGCCGTGGCGCCAACTGCGGGACGCGAGTCCAGGTTGCGTTGCCAGTAGTCGCGGGACTCCTGGTCGGGGTACTGCGGCTCCAACTGTCTGTCGATCTGGCTGCCGGTCCCGTCGGCGGCCTGCCAGACCTTGGTCTCGCTGGCGAAGGCGACCTGGTGACGGCCGTCGGCGGAGGTCACCACCGGATCGCCCCACACCTTCGTGTGGTGGTACATGTAGCGCCCGCCGAGGTGGTCGTACTCCGCGTCCTTGATCTTGCCCGCCAGCGCGCGCAGCTGCGGGCCAGCCTCCGGCGGGTCCGTGTCGAACTGGTACGAGACCGGCACGAGCACCGACCCCGCTGTGCTCCCGGGCCCGCCCGGAATGTCCGGTGAGGGCCTGTCGAACGGCTGGAGAACGGCCACGGCACCGACCGCGACCACCAGCGTCCCCGCCGTCAGAACCAGCCGGCGGGTCGGGCGTACGCGACGACGCCCGGCGACCGTCTCGGTGGTGCCGGCGCGGTCGATCAGCTCGTGTGCCGAGACCAGCGGCGGCGCGACGACGGCGGTCCGGGCCGGGTCGACCGGGCCGAGGAGGGTACGGGTGGGCTCTGCTCCGAACATCACAGTTCCTCTCGCGTGGTCGCCAACACGGGGCGGCGCCGGGCCTGAGCGGGCCGGTCCGACATCGCTTCGGCGAGGCGGCGGCGGGCGCGATGCAGGCGCACCGCCGCGGTCGCCCGAGTACAGCCCAGAACCTGGGCCGCCTCGGACACCGTCAACTCCTCCCAGCCGATCAGCCGGAGAATCTCCTGATCGAGTTCGCTGAGGATGGCCAATGCGGCCCGGACGTCGGCGACCCCGACGGTGGTGTCGGCACCCGACGAGCTGGCGACCCGTGCCAGGTCGGCACCAGCGATGGGCAGGACATCGGGGGCGCCGCGCCGCGACCGCCAGTGGTTCGCAAGCAGCCGCCGGGCCACCCCGTACAGCCAGGGCAGGCTGCGGTCCGGCACCTCGTTACGACGACGCCAGGCGACGACGAAGACCTCCTGGGCGAGCTCCGCCGAGGCGTCGGAGTCCGCGAGTCGGCGCAGGCCGTACCTCACCACGTTCGCGTACTCGGCGACGTAGAGGCCGGTGAACCAACCCTCGTCCCTCTTCTTCGGTGGACCCACCCGAACCCCCACTGCCTCGGCGACTCTCACCCTGGCTTGTGTCACGACAGGCCCAACGATTACCGGCGAGCTTCTCCCAGCCGTTACTGAGGAATCCCCGTAGGTCGGTCGCGTAGCCGAGACGCAGACCGAGCCTGAACCTCCTACATCGCCGACGTGACGCGGGTCGCGAGGTGTTGCCTCCTCGGTTGGCGCGGCTGGTCACCGCGGCGGTGACCGCGATCGGACGCGGCAGCGTCTACCTCGAGGACAAAGCCGCGGCCGCTCCCCATCCGGTAGACGGCCGGACGGGCCGTGAAGGGTGAATGCGACGATCTGGCCTTCGGTTGCTGTCCGAATCAGGGCGCAGCCGGTAGCGGCTTCAGCGGTGGTGGCCGCGTGCCGTATCGGCGCGGACGTCGATGCTCAGGGCGTCGACGGCCATCCGGGTCAGCTCGGGAAGCTGATCCTCGCTAAGGGCGACGCCCTGCACGTTGTTTAGTGGTGCCGCGAAGGCGTGCAGTCGACTGCCCCGCAGGTCGGCGCCGTCGAGACGGCAGGAGTCCAGTTCCAGATCGCTCAGGTCGCACGACCGCAGTGCGACACCGGAGAGCCGGCAGAATGACCAGGTGCCGTGGACGAAGGTGCAGTCGGTGAAGGCCACTGAACCGGCGGCGCTGACACGGTTCAGGGTGGCATAGTCGAACCGGCAGTTGTCGAACAGGACGTCCTTGAGGCGAACGTCGACGAGCCGGGTTCCGGTGAAGCGGGAGCCGATCACCGAGCACCGCTCGATGCTGGCGCCGGTGAGGGCCGCCCCAGACAGGTCCGTCCGAACGATCTCGCATCCGTCGACGTGTACGAGGAACCGCAGGCATCGCCCGTCCTCCAGCCAGATGCCGTAGCCGTCGGCGCGCAGGTGCGCCAAGTCGTGCTGGCGCAGCCATGCCGAGGTCTCCATGGTCGCCAGCCACTGGAACAGCTCGCACCGCCCCGGGTTGCGGCGCGACACCTCGACCAGTGGCAGGAACAACAAGGTGTCCGCCGCGCTCGGAGGCCGGCGACCGAGCTGAAGGGGCACCGGACGCCCCGAGGCCGCCAGGTCACGACGAAGCACTTCGGCCCCCTCGGCCGTGACCTCGTACCACCAGGTGTGGGTGCGGTCCTCCGCCGCGCAATCGCGACGCACCAACCCCAAACCGTGCAGCCAGGTCAGGTCCCGGTGGGCCGTCAGCCGCGACACGTCGCAGACCAGCGCCACATCCAGTGTCGACGCCGCACCGTGCTGCGCCAGGAACGACAGGATCCGCCACCGCCGCGGCGACAACCGCCGTACGGCCGCACGGTCACCCATGTCCTGATGATCCCGCCGAATATCAACCACTCATAGCCATTTCGATCGCTCATTACACAACGTGACGGGCAGTCCGTCGCCGCGAACGGCCACCAGGATCATCTGCACCGGCCTCGGATGCCGTCTGGACCGCCGGATGAAACGCCGGCGGACACCGCCGAGCGCCACGCCGACGTCGAAGCCGGTAGCCGCAAGGGCGCCGCCACCCGCCCGCCATCAGGTCAACACCGAGACATGCCGAACCCGCCCGCCGTCACTCTCCGTCACGCCTTGCGAGAATCGCCAACGGGGAGCACCGACTCGACGATGGTCGCGGTCCCGACCACCGGCACCTGTTCGTGCATTGTGATCACGTCGCCGGCCGCCAGACGCCGCCACCGTTGTGGGCTCAGCGGAGCCAGGCGGACCACCGCTCTCCCGCCAGGCTGAAGATCCGGCTGTTCCTCAACCCACAGCCGCGCGACGTACAGGTCCGGGTCGCCCGCCGCCGTCACATCGCCGATGTCCCACAGCGGACGGAGACGCCCATCGCCAGGAATCGGAGTCCGCCTGCCGCCAGCGACGTCCGGATCCACGAGCTGAAGGTCCGCGCGCACCACCCCGTGAACGACCTCAAAGCGGCGCCAGTGACACCACCGCTCGGTCCGGGACAGCCACATCATCCTGCCGCCTCCGCGAGCAGATCCCAGAACGCGGTCTCGCAGCGGTACGCGTCGCCCAGTTCCACGAGAATGCCCAACGCGACCTCCCACTCATCGTGGTCGAGGTACTCGTTGGCATCGGTCACCGTCGTGCCGGCCGCACCCGTCGCGACTGCGGGCACGTGACGGGCAGCCCGACGAAGAAGCTCGGGGACATCCACGGCGTGGATCCTCCCGCAGGATCCATTGGACGCCACGCCCCCGGAAGCGGCCAGAGCCAGCTATCGGCCATGGAAACCCCACGGACGGCCCACGTCTCGGCCGGCATCCCGGCTGCCGGCAGCGCGCACCGCCCCGCCGACTCAATAGCTTGTGTCCACGATCACGACACCGTGTCCATGGCTTACCGGAACCGTCCAACCGCTCCCGAGCACCCGGCGAGCACCCAGCCCATCGTCACGTACACGAAAAAGGCTCCGGCCAGGTGGAAACCACCAGGCCAGAGCCTTTATTGCTGGTGCGCCGCCAGGGACTCGAACCCCGAACCCGCGGATTAAGAGTCCGCTGCTCTGCCAGTTGAGCTAGCGGCGCTCGCTGGCAACGGGGAGAACATTAGCACGCCTCCCGAGCGGGGTTCCAATCCGATCCCCGGGTCCCCCCTTCGGCCGAGCTTAACGGGCATCCACGGACAAAACCTCCCGCCGGACGATGACAGGGGGCGGACAAGGGGCGAGCATGCGGCACGATGTGCGCCAGGTACGCGAGAACAGAGGTGGGGATGGGCATGTTCGCGCGGGCCGGGGCGATGGTGGGCGCCCTCGGCCTGGTGGCGTCGCTGGCTCTGACGGGCTGCGGCACGGAACAGAAGAAGAACGCGCAGTTCGTCGGCGGCACCGCGCCGACCACGTCCGCTGCGCCGGATGCGTCGGGCACGCCGGCGGAGCCCGGCACCCCGGCCGCGCCGAGCGGGCCGCCGCTGACGGTGAGCCCGGCCGACGGGGGGAAGAACAGGCCGGTCAGTTCCGAGATCAGCGCCGAGGTGCCCGGCGGCGGCAAGGTGTCCAGCGTCACGCTGACCGCCGCCAACGGCAGCCGGGTCGAGGGGCGCCTGCGCGCCGACGGCTCCTCCTGGGTGCCGTCGAAGCCGCTGAAGTTCGGCACCCGTTACACGGCCACGGTCACCGCGACCGGCTCCGACGGGGTGACCAGCCAGGGCACGAGCACCTTCACGACGATGGCGAAGCCCAGGTCGGTGATCAGCTCCGGCCTCTACCTCTTCGACGACAAGACCTACGGCGTGGCGATGCCGGTGGTCACCGAGTTCCACCCGGGGATCCCCAAGAAGGACCGGGCGGCGGTGCAGAGGCGCATGTTCGTGCAGACCGACCCGCCGCAGCCGGGCGCCTGGCACTGGGTGGAGAACGGCACCCAGGCCTACTACCGCGCCCCGGAGTACTGGAAGCCCGGGACGACGCTCACCGTCCGGATCGCGCTGGCCGGCATCCCGCTCAGCAACGGCCGCTACGGCAACGTCGACCGTACGGCGACCGCCAAGATCGGCCAGGCCTTCGAGATGAAGGTGGACAACGCCACCAAGAAGATGACCGTCTACGAGGACGGCCAGGTGGTGCGCACCCTGCCGGTGAGCCTGGGCAAGAAGAAGACTCCCTCCTCCAGCGGCACGATGGTCGTGATGGAGAAGAAGGAGTCCACGGTCTTCGACACCCGCGACGATCCGGACCCGGAGAACCGCTACGTCACCGAGATCGACTTCGCCCAGCGACTGACCTGGGGCGGCGAGTACATCCACGCCGCGCCCTGGTCGGAGCACGTGCAGGGCCGGCAGAATGTCTCGCACGGCTGCGTCAACGTCTCCATGGCGAACGCCCGCTGGCTGTTCGGCAAGACGAAGGTGGGCGATCCGATCACCATCAAGGGCACCGAGCGCACGCTGGCGCCGGGCAACGGCTGGACGGCGTGGAGCCTGACCTGGTCCGAGTTCGTCAAGGGCAGCGCCGTGCCGGTGCCCGAGGCCGGCGAGGGGTCGCCCTTCTGAGGCACGCCCCACCGACGATCCGGCGACCGGCCCGCGCCAGCGGGCCGGTCGCCGTCTTCGTGGGCCCGCTCCGGGTCGGCGGCGCCGAGCGAGCCGCGCGCGGGCGGGCCGCAGTGGGCGTACGCCGGAAGCGAGATCACCTCGGAAAGCCCCGGATCTTATCAACATCCGGACATCTCGTACGGCGTGTTTCGGTTCACCTTGCGGAACGGGTACCTGTCCCCGTGCGTCAGTGAGGGACGATGGGCAACCGGGGACCACAACTGTGAGGGAATCATGCGAGCTGTCCACAACCAGTTGATCCGGCGCGGCGACGACCGGCGGGACGGCCGACGTCGCGGGTTCGCGGCGGCGGTGCTCGCCGTGACGCTCGCGCTGGCCTCGGGCTGCACCGACGGTGGCGGGGGCAAGCCCGCGGGCTGGCAGAACGGCGCCGACCAGCCCGCCGCGCCGAAGGCGGCTGCCGCGATCGTCGAGCCCAAGGCCGATGCGAAGGACGTGCCCGCGTCGACCGGCATCACCTTCACCGCCACGGAGGCCGAGGAGACCAGCGTCGAGCTGAAGGACTCCGCCGGCGCGGCCGTCGAAGGCGAGCTGGCCGCCGACGGGAAGAGCTGGCTGCCCACCGCCGCCCTGAAGTACGGCGAGACGTACACCGCGACGGTGACCGCGACCGGCGACGACGGCAAGCCGGCCACGGCGACGAGCACCTTCACCACCATGGCGAAGCCCGGCAAGCAGGTGCGGATCAGCAGCTTCCTCGGCGACGACCAGGTCGTCGGCGTCGGCATGCCGCTGATCGTCAAGTTCAGCCGGGCCATCGCGGAGGACTACCGCGACGACGTGCAGAGCCGGATGACGGTCACCTCCTCGCCGGCGCAGGAGGGCATCTGGCACTGGGTCAGCCCGACCGAGATCCGCTACCGCCCGAAGGAGTTCTGGCGGGCCGACAGCGAGGTCACCTACCGGGTCCAGGCCGGCGGCCTGCCGCTGGGCGACGGCTGGTACGGCCGGGCGGACCTCAGCGTCGGCATCAAGATCGGCCCGGCGGTGGTCATGACGGTGGACAACAGGACCAAGCGGATGACGGTCACGAAGAACGGCGCCGTGATCAAGACCATCCCGGTCAGCCTCGGCAAGAAGAGCACCCCCTCCTCCAGCGGCACGATGGTCGTCATCGAGAAGCTGCGCAAGACGGTCTTCGACACCTTCGAGGAGCTGGGTCCCGAGGAGGGCTACCGCACCAAGATCGACTATGCCCAGCGACTGACCTGGGGTGGCGAGTTCATCCACGCCGCGCCGTGGTCCGAGGGGCAGCAGGGCCGGGTCAACGTCTCGCACGGCTGCGTCAACGTCTCGATGGCCAACGGCGCCTGGCTGTTCGCCAACACCCGTGTCGGCGACCCCATCACCGTCAAGGGCACCGAGCGCAGGCTCCAGAACGGCAACGGCTGGACCGACTGGAACATGAGCTGGGAGCAGTACGTCAAGGGCAGTGCCCTGCCGTACGAGCCGCAGAGCGACGCCGCCCCGGAGGCGAGCGGCGAGCCCACGGTCACCCCGACCAGCTGAGCCCGGAAACGCCGAAGGCCCCCTCCGCGAGGAGGGGGCCTTCGGTCACCGGGTGACTGATGGGAATTGAACCCACGACAACCGGGACCACAACCCGGTGCTCTGCCAACTGAGCTACAGCCACCATGCCGTTCACACCCGATGGATCCGCGCCCGGTCGATCGCCCCGGGCGGGGTGCGGACCAATAATAGCCCCACCCCCGCCCGCCGCGTCCAGCGGGTTCCGCCGGGCCGGCTCAGAGTCCGGCTGCTATTGCCTTGGCGGTCTCCACGTCCGGCCCGGGCAGCGGTACGAAGACGGTCCGCCGGTAGTACTCCAGCTCCCGGATGCTCTCCCGGATGTCGGCCAGGGCCCGGTGCGCGAGCCCCTTCTGCGGCTGGCCGAAGTACACCCGGGGGTACCAGCGGCGGCACAGCTCCTTGATCGACGAGACGTCGATCATCCGGTAGTGCAGGTGCGCGTCGAGGCGCGGCATGTCCCGGGTGATGAAGCCCCGGTCGGTGGCGATCGAGTTGCCGCAGAGCGGGGCGGTGCGCGGGTCCTTCACATGGCTGGCGACGTAGTCCAGGACCATGTCCTCGGCCTCGGCGAGGCTCACCGTCGAGCGCCGGACCTCCTCGGTCAGCCCCGACTTGGCGTGCATCGTCGCCACGATCTCCGGCATCGCCTCCAGCGCCGCCTCGTCGGCGTGGATCACCACGTCGACGCCGTCCCCGAGCACGTTGAGGTCGGGATCGGTGACGAGCGCGGCGACCTCGATCAGTTTGTCCCTGCCGAGGTCCAACCCGGTCATCTCACAGTCGATCCAGACGAGAAGATCAGCCACCGGGACAGCCTACGCGCAGCCCACCCGGCCGCGCGCCCGCGCACCAGGTCGCGCGGTGACCGCTAGGGTTTCCCCGTGCCAGCCGAACCCGCCGCACCGCCCGCCGTCACCGACGACGATCCCGGTGGCCGTACGGTCCGTCGGCTCGTCGCCGTCCTGGCGCTGGCCGCCGTGCTGCCGGCGCTCTACCTGCCCGGCCTGGTGCACGACTTCTTCGACCTGAAGATCTACATGCGGGCGATGGACTGGTGGTCGGCCGGGAACCCGCTCTACGACTACGCGCAGCCCGACCGGGTCCAGGGCGAGCTCTACTTCACCTATCCGCCGTTCAGCGCGCTGCTGCTGCGCCCGTTCGCGCTGCTGCCGCTGGGCGCCACCGTGGCGATCTTCACGGTCCTCACCGGGCTGGCGGTGGTGGTCACCACCCGGTGGCTGCTCGCGCCGGTGATCGCCCGGCACGGCCTGCCCCGTGTGTTCAGCCTCACCGTTGCGGTCCTGCTCGTGCTGGCCGTGGAGAGCACCCGCGAGACGATCACCTTCGGTCAGATCAACATGCTGCTGGTCGTGCTGATCCTGGCGGACCTGCTCTTCGCCGTACCCCGGGCGAGCCGGTGGGCCGGCGTGGGCGTCGGCCTCGCGACGGCGCTCAAGCTCTTCCCGGGCATCTTCATCGTCTACCTGCTGGTCACCCGCCGGTGGCGGGCGGCGCTGGTGGCGAGCGTGACGGCCGCCGCGGCGACCCTGCTCGCCGCGGCGGTCGCGCCGCGCGACTCGTGGCGGTTCTGGACGCACGAGTTGTGGGCGACCGACCGGGTCGGCCGCACGGACTACACCGGCAACCAGTCGCTGTTCGGCCTGCTCAGCCGCATCACCGCGCCCGAGAAGCCCAACCAGGTGATCTGGCTGCTGCTGGTCGCGGTCGTCGCCGCGTACGGGCTGTGGCGCGCCGCGCGGGCCGCCCGCGCGGGGGACGCGCTCACCGGCCTCGCCCTCACCGGGCTGGTCGGCGCGCTGGTCAGCCCCATCACCTGGACCCATCACATCTACTGGTTCATCCCGGCCGTCGTGGTGCTGGTGGACGCGGCGCTGAGCGCCGACCCCGCGACCGGCGAGGGCACCCGCCGGCGGCGTGGGATGGCCGCGCTCGCCGTCGGCACCTCCGCCCTCATCGTGTACGGGGTGGTGACCTTCCACGACTGGGGGGTCGCCCCGGTGCGTACTGACTCGCCGGGCGAGTTCCTGGTGCGCAACACGTACGTGCTGCTGAGCCTGCTGCTGCTGGTGGCCCTACCGGTGCGACGCGAGTGCGGCAAGTCACCTCATTTGGACAGTCTTCCCAAGTAGCACCCTTCCTCGCTAATCTGGTCGCAACTACCTCAGGCGTCTCTCGGGTAGCACCGATCCCCCGGTGAGGACGGCCCTCCGCGTCGGCAGCGCGGAGGGCCGTTCGCCGTCGTGGCTCAGCGCCCGCCTCGCCGTCGTCGCCCAGCGCCCGTCTCGTCGTCGTGGCCCAGCGCCCGTCTCGTCGTCTGGCTCAGCGCCCGTCGTCCGGCGGCTGCCGGTCGGCGTCAAGGGGGGCGGTGATGCCGGAGGCGGCAGGCGCGTCGGGGGTCTCGGGGAGGGCGGAGGCCACAGGGGCAGCGGAGGCGGCGGGAGTCTCGGAGGCGGCGGAGGCCTCGGGAGCGGCAGGGGGGTCGGGGACAGCGGGGCGGAGGCGGGCCTCCGCGGCGACGGGGTCGGCCGCCTGCCCGGGGGCGACGGGTGGCCAGGCCAGCGTGAGGTTCACCTCGGGCGGCCGGAGCGCCGGATCGTCCCCGACGAGGTCCGCGAGCGTCGCGGGCCGACGGGCGGGCACCGGCCCGATCGCCGGTCGGGCCCCCGGCGCGGCGGCGCCGACCGAGGCGAGCTGACGCCCGGCGAGGCGGGACCGGTCGCTGTCCCGGGTCGGCTGCGCGCCGAGGCCGCTGAGCGAGGTCACTCCGAGGCGGCCGGCGAGCACCGGCACCTGGTCGGGCTCGACCACGAAGACCACCTCGCGGGGGCGCACCGGGCGCAGCAGGAGCAGGGCCAGCACCACGGTCAGCACCCCGCCGGCCAACAGCCCGGCGGTCACCGGGGCGGTCCAGCCGGCCCGCAGCCCCGCGCGCAGTTCCAGGGTCAGGTCGGCGCGCCCGTCGGGGCGCATCACCACCAGGCTCAACCCCCGGTCGGCCAGCTCCGCCGGGGTCCACTCCAGCCCGCCGATCCCCTCGCGTACCCAGAAGGGCTGCCCGATCGGCGCGGGACCGGCCGACGGCGCGGGACCGGCCGACGGCGCGGGACCGGCCGACGGCGCGGGACCGGCCGACGGCGCGGGACCGGCCGACGGCGCGGGACCGGCGGGCTCCAGCCGCACCGGCAGCGGCCCCCGGGCCAGCGCCACCCGGCGCACCTCGGCGTGCGCGACGGGGTCGAGCCAGCGCCGCACCTCGTCGGTGGGGGCCAACCCGACGAAGGCTGGGCCGTCGGGCGTCCGGGCGTCCAGCCGGAGCCGGGCCTGCCCGGCGCGGGCGAACGGCGCCTCGGCCCGCAACAGCTCGTCGACGTCCCGGACGACCACCGCGTGGCCCGGGGTCTGCACGGTCTCGAACCGGGCGCTGAAGGCACCACCGGGGTCGGTCTGCCGGGCGAGCAGCGCGAGCGCCCCGCCGGTCAGCAGCCCCGTGATCCCGACCGTCAGCAGCAGCATGGCGGCGAGCACCCGCACGAACCGCATTCGCCTCGTCCCCCTCCGTAGCCGGATACCCGGCCGACCTTACCGACGAGGGGCGACTGATCAGCGGATATCCACGGCACGGGCCCGGAAAGCAGCCGGCCCGCCGGTGGTCCGACGGGCCGGGCAGCGGTGCGGGGTGGGTCACTCCCGCGACGTCGGCGCCCGCCGCGTACGCGAGAAGGCGAGCCCGCCGAGCAGCAGGCCGCCCACGCCGGCGACCAGGCCCGCGACCGCGAGCCCGGTGGCCAATCCGTCGCTCCCGGCGTCGTCATCGTCGTCGTCGGCCTGCGGCGCGGCGGCGCCGGTGGGGGCGGCCGACGGCGAGGCCGCCGTCAGGGTGAGCACGGGGGCGGGGGTCTCCGGCTCCTCACCGCCGGGGAGCGGCTCCTCGATCCACCGCTGCACGTTGCCGTCGGAGTAGGTCTGCAACGTCTTGAAGACCATCGTCTCGGCCTGCGGCAGCGGCCCCATCGAGACCGGGAACTCCTGGAACTGGCCGGGCTTGACCCCCGCGGCCCCGGCCGCCGTCCAGGTGATCTTGGAGACGACCTCGCTGAGCTGGCTGCCGTGCACCTCGACCGGCGGGTCCACCTTGCGCTTCTCGACCGCCACCGTCCAGCCGGGCACCGGCATGGTCGACACGGAGCCCACGGGCGCGTTCTCCGGCAGCACCACCTCCAGCTTCGTGGTGGAGGCCGTGTCACTCTCGTTCGGCACCCGGAAGGCGAACCGGCCGTAGCCGCCCTGCGTGGCCTCCTGCGGGTCGACCGTGACGTGGGCCGAGGCGGGCGCCGCGAAGCCGAGGACGGCGGTGGCGACGGCGCCGAGCGCCAGGGCGGCGGCGGCGCTTGCGGTACGCCGGAGACGGATCATGGTGCGAGCCTTCCTGTTACCTGATCGGCACGGTGGCGGTCACCGTGGCCTGGTCGATGTCCGACGTGCGGACGGTGATGCGCAGCTGCCACTCCCCCGCCGCCGGGAAGTTGATCTCGCCGGTGGCGTGGTTGTCGGTCAGTGGCAGCAGCGGGACCTGGATGGGCTCGATCCCCGCCGTCGGCAGGGCGGCCGTGGCCCGCCACTCCACCACCGGCTGGGGCCGGTTGTCCTTCGTGTACGCGTAGAAGTGCACGGTGTTGTTGCCCCGCTCGGCCGGGTCCAGCTCGACCTGGAGCGAGTAGTTCGGGCTGGACAACGTCGTGGAGAAGTAGCGGGGCGTCGAGCCGGCCACGTCGGCGCCGGCGGTGCGGGCGGGGGTGGTCTGCACCAGGACGGCGGACAGGCCGAGGACCACCGCCGTGATCGCCAGCTCCGCCCAGACCGCCCGCCGCATCGACGTCGGCCGGCCGGCCGCGGTGCGCCGGCGCACCAACTGCCGGGAGTACGCGGCCACCGCGATCACCAGCACGAAGAGCGCGATCTTGCCCAGCACCAGCCGCCCGTAGAAGGTGTCGACCAGCGCGCGGGGGGTGGCCACCTCGATCAGCGCCTGTACGGTGCCGGCGAGCAGCAGCGCCGAGACGGCCAGCGCCGCCCAGCGCGACCAGATCGGCAGGATCGCGCCCAGCTCCCGCTCGTCGGCCCGGGGCAGCAGGAAGACCGCGAGCAGCACGAGCCCGCCCAGCCAGACCGCCATGCCGCCCAGGTGGACGGCGTCGACGACCACGGAGACCGCCGGGGCGGGCGAGGCCGCCGGGTGCCCGGCCAGCGGCCAGGTCACCAGCGCCGCCGCACCGAGTACGCCCAGGATGACCAGGTCGCTGCGTTCGACCGGCCCCGCCATCAGGGGCCGGAGCAGGAACGCCGCCGCCGCCAACAGGCCCAGCCGGACCAGGTGCGCGGCGCCGAAGGCGCTGCCCAGCACGTCGCTCAGCCCCTGGCCGGTGACGTCGAGCACGCCGCCGCCGGCGGTGTACGGCACCTGGAGCAGGAGGTTCGCCACCGTGGAGACCGCCAGCAGGCCGAGCCCCGCCCAGGCCAGACGGGCCGGGCCCTGCCGGGGCAGCCGCCGGGGCCAGAGCGCGGCGAGCACCAGCGCCGAGCCGACGAGCAGCAGCAGGCCGACGTAGCCGGCGTACTTGGCGACCTTGACCGCGTTGCCGACGACCGGGTCGGCCCGGCTGTCGTCCCCGCTGTCGACCGGGGGCGTCGAGGGCGCGCCGACGGAGTAGGTGTACGCGCCCGAGACGGGATGGCTGTCGGCGGAGATCACCCGGTAGCTGACCAGGTAGGTGCCGCGCGCCCCGGCGGGGTCGACCGGCACGGTGACCACGGTGCCCTCGAAGGTCGGTTCGCCGCGGTCGGCGCGGGACCCGTCCGGTGCGATCACCCTGATCTTGCCGGGCACCTTGCGGACGGACTCGCTGAACGTGAGCACGACCTCCGCCGGCGCGTTCGACACCACGGCCGAGGCGATCGGGCTGCTGCTCACCAGCACCGCGTGGGCGCTGGCGGGGCCGGCGGGTGCGATCAGCAGGGCGACGACGGTGACCAGCAGCCCGGCGATGGCGAGCAGCCGGGCGATCGGGCGGCGGTTGGCGACGTTCATGCCGGCAATGCTCTCGAATCAGACCGGTCCGGCGCGACTCCAACCATGCCCGACGCCGCCGGCGCGACCGCGACCGACGATGCCGGTACCCGCCCGGCCGCGCCCACGTCCGGCGGACTCGCGCCCGGCCCGGTCGGCGCGGCGTCAGCCATGGCGGGCCAGGAGGGCGGCCGACGGCCGGCGGTCCGGCTCGTCGCTGACCCGGCCCAGCGCCCAGAGCAGCCCCGCCTGCACCACGGCGGCCAGGTGGCCGACCTCGTGCACCAGGGCCGTCGTCGAGTTCGCGATGTCCACCGCGCTGGTGCCGGCCAGGCAGACCGCCAGCACCAGCGCCACCGGCACGAACGCGCGGGCCCGCTCGGGCCGCCACGCGGCGAGCGCGAAGCCGACGGCCAGTGCCACGTCGAAGGAGGCCATCTCGCGGCTGGTGTGCGGATCGACGCTCACGCCCAGCCCGGCGAGCAGCACCGGCAGGGCGATCGACAGCTGGGCGACCGCGGCCACCGCGACCGCCACCCGCAGCACCTGTCGGCGGGCCGCCGTCGCCGCCACCCGGGCGCGTCCCGCCGCGACCGGGTCGGCGGCGACGGCCGCCAGCACCGACGCGGTGAGGTCCGGCACCGCCACCGCCTGCACCCGGACCAGCCGGGTCACCTGCTCGGCCCGGGCCAGCCAGGCCCGGCAGCCGGGGCAGCTCTCCGCGTGCGCGTCCAGCACCGCCGGCGCCGCCAGCGGGTCCTCGCCGTCCAGCCGCGCCGACAGCGCCGCGCGTACGTCGTCGCATGTCATGTGGTGGTAGTCGGACGACGCGGCGGAATAGTTCCCGAGGTGGCGCAGGCCATGGAAGGGCCGAAGGACCCTCCCGGCCCCCGCACCGCCGCGTAACCTGGATTGTCGTGATCCCCACCCCGCGCGAGACCCCCGCCGCCAGTCCGACCGGTGACGCGGGCGCCGCCGCGCGGGAGTCGGCGACCGAGTGGGCCCTGGCCGCCCGCGACGGGGACCCCGTCGCCCAGGCCGCGTTCGTCCGGCTGACCCAGGCCGAGGTGTGGCGCTTCACCGCCGCGCTGGTCGACCCGGACAGCGCCGACGACCTGACGCAGGAGACCTACCTTCGGGCGTTCCGGGCGCTGCCGGCGTTCGAGGGGCGCTCCAGCGCGCGCACCTGGCTGCTGGGCATCGCCCGCCGGGCCTGCGCCGACCACCTGCGCACGGTCGTCCGTCGCCGCCGGCTCGGCGAGCGGCTCGCCGCCAACGCGTGGACGGACCGGCCGCACCCGGACCCCGCCGGCCAGTTCGGCGCCGCCGACCTGGTGCGCCGGCTGCCCGCCGAACGGCGCGCGGCGTTCGTGCTCACCCAACTGCTCGGCCTGTCGTACGCCGAGGCCGCCGCCGTGGAGGGGGTGCCGGTGGGCACCATCCGCTCCCGGGTGGCCCGGGCCCGCAACGACCTCGTCGAGGCGGTCGGCGACGCCCTCGCCGGATGACCGGGAACTTCCACCGGGGACGGGACGACCAATGATCGTGACCGCACCGCACACCCGGGTCGCCCGCTGGCCCGCCGTCCGCCCCTGGATCGGGGTCGCCGTCCGGCTGGGTCTGGCCGCCGTGTGGCTGGTCGCCGGCGGCAGCAAGGTCGGTGACCTGGCCGCCTCCGGCCGCGCCGTCAACGCCTACCAGGTCATGCCGTACGACCTCGCCACGGTGATCGGCGCGGCGCTGCCCTTCGTCGAGCTGGCGCTGGGCCTGCTGCTGCTGATCGGGCTGGCCACGCGACTCTCCGCCGGGATCTCCGCGGCGCTGCTGGTGGTCTTCATCGTCGGCATCGTCTCGGCCTGGAGCCGGGGCCTCGCCATCGACTGCGGCTGCTTCGGCACCGGCGGGGAGCTCGCCGAGGGCCAGACCCCGAGCTACCTCCCGGAGATCCTCCGGGACCTGGGATTCCTGGCGCTGGCCGGGTTCCTGCTGATCTGGCCCCGCACCCCCGTCTCCGTGGACGGCTGGCTGGCGGGGGACGCATCCGTGGAGGACGAGGATGAGTAGTCGCAAGGGGCAGAAGGGCGCCGCCCGGGTGGTCCGCGAGCAACTGGCCCGGGAGCGGCGGCGCAAGCGCACGCTCTGGGTCTCCGTGGCCGCCGTGGCCCTCCTGGTCGTCGCCGGCCTCATCGGCTGGAGCGTCTACTCCAGCCAGCGCTCGGACGACTTCACCGCGCCCACCGGCTCGAACGAGGCCGGCACCGGGATCGTCGCCGGTTCGGGCCCGGTCACCGTGGACATCTACGAGGACTTCCTCTGCCCTGCCTGCAAGCAGTTCGAGCAGGCCAGCGGCCCGACGATCGACCAGCTCATCAGCGAGGGCAAGGTCCGGGTCGTCTACCACCCCGTGGCCTACCTGAACCGCTTCTCCACCACCCAGTACTCGACGCGCTCCTCGGCCGCCTCCGGCTGCGCGGCGGAGGGCGGCCGGTACCGCGAGTACGCCAAGGCGCTGTTCGACCGGCAGCCGCCGGAGGGCGGCGCGGGGCTCAGCGACGCGGAGCTGGTCGACATCGCGGCGGGGGTCGGCCTCGACCGGGACGGCTTCGCCTCCTGCCTGCGGGAGGGCACCTTCAAGCCGTGGACCGAGCACGTGACGGAGGAGGCCAGCAAGGCCAACATCACCGGCACCCCGACGATCCTGGTCGACGGCGAGGAGATCGCCGACCGCAGCCCGGAGGGGATCAAGGCGGCGGTGGAGGCGGCCGGCAAGTGATCCGCCACCTGGTGACGCGCGCCGGGCTGGTGCTCGCCGGCGCGCTGGCCGCGACGGTCGCGTTCGCCGGGCCGGCCGCCGCGCACGGCGCGGACGCCCCCGACGGCACCGACTACCGCGCCGAGGTGAGCGCCGTCACCCCGGCCCGCCCCGGCCTGACCGTACGGGTGATCGAGGCGGGCGCGCGGCTGGAGCTGACCAACACCGGCGACCGCGCCGTCGAGGTGCTCGGCTACTCAGGCGAGCCCTACCTGCGGGTCGGCCCCGACGGCGTGTACGAGAACGTCCGCTCCCCCGCGACCTACCTGAACCGGACCATCGCCGGGGACACCCGGCTGCCGGCCGACGCCGATCCCGCCGCCGCACCGGACTGGCGGCGGGTCGACGACTCGGCCACGGTGCGCTGGCACGACCAGCGGGCCCTCTGGCGGGAGTCGGCGCCGCCGCCGCAGGTGCGTGCCGCCCCCGACCGGGAGCACCGGGTGCGGGACTGGACGGTGCCGCTGCGCGCCGGCACCGAGGCGGGGGAGATCCGCGGCACCCTCGACTGGGTGCCGCCGCCGGACGCGTACGTCTGGTGGGTGGTCGCCACGGTCGGGCTGCTGGCCGTGGGGGCGCTCGGGCTGCTGCCGGCCCGCTCCGGGCCGGGCGCGCGGGCGCTGGCCGGGCTCGGCGGGCTGCTGGTCGTCGGCGGGGCAGCCGCGGTGGTGTTCACCGTGGGCCGGGAGGTGGACGCCGGCGCGCGGGGCGTGGGCGGAGTGCTGACCGGCCTGCTGGGCGGCCAGGTCTGGGCGCTGCTGACCGGGCTCGGCGCCATCGCCGCCGGGGTCTTCGCGCTGGCCCGTCGCCCGGCCGCCGACTTCGCACTGGCGCTGGCCGGGGCCTGCCTGGCGCTCTTCGCCGGGGTGGCCAACGCCGCCGTCTTCGCCCGCGCCGTCGCCCCCGTGCCCTGGCCGGCGACGACGGCCCGGATCCTGGTCGCTCTGATCCTCGTCGCCGGCGCCGGCGCCACGGCAGCGGGCGCCCTCCGCCTCCACGCCGCCCGCCCCTCTCCCTCTCCGCGCCCTCACGCCCCGCCCCTCGTCCGCTGACGGTCAGGCAACGGCGTGCCGCCCGGGGACGGCCGGAGGCGGCGGTAGGGTCGTGCCATGACCGCGCCCGACCGCCTCTCCCCCGGTGACCCCGCTCCGGAGTTCAGCCTCCCCACCGACACCGGCGAGACGCTCTCGCTGGCCGACCTGCGCGGCCGCAAGGTCGTCCTGTACGCCTACCCGGCGGCCATGACGCCCGGCTGCACCAAGCAGGCCTGCGACTTCCGCGACTCGCTCGCCTCGCTCCAGGCCGCCGGCTACGAGGTCGTCGGGATCTCCCCCGACAAGCCGGAGAAGCTGGCGAAGTTCCGCGAGCGCGACGCCATCACCTTCCCGCTGGTCGCCGACACCGACCGGTCCGTGCTGACCGCCTACGGCGCGTACGGCGAGAAGCAGTCGTACGGCAGGACGGTGACCGGCGTGATCCGCTCGACCTTCGTGATCGACGCGGACGGCAAGATCGAGCGCGCGCTCTACAACGTCAAGGCCACCGGTCACGTCGCCAAGCTGCGCCGGGACCTCGGGCTGGACTGAGGCGCCGGCGCACGCCGTCCGCCCGCTCCGAGAACCCGGGTGCCCGGTCGCGCCGCCGGCCGGGCATCCCGGGGGTCGATCCCGTGGCCGGGCCCACCACCGATTCGGCGTGACGCTCTAGACTCAGCGGGTCGGCGGGAGTGGCGTAATGGCAGCCGCGGTAGGTTTAGGTCCTATTGTCCGAAAGGACGTGGGGGTTCGAATCCCCCCTCCCGCACCGAGCACCACCTGTCGCGCGCATCACGATCGCGGGTCGGCGCGGGCCAGCGCAGCCAGGATTACGGGGTGAGCCTGCGCTTCGTCCTCGATCCCGAGCTGTCCCCCGAGCTGCGCGAGCAGATCGTCGACCTCTGGGTCGACGTCACCAACGCCGGCGGCGCGGTTAGCTTCGTACCACCGGTCACCGCCGCCGACGTCCGGCACACGGCGGAGCCCACCTTCGCCGGCATCGTCGACGGCCCGGACCGCCTGCTCGTCGGGTACGCGGGCGAGCGGCCCGTCGCCGCGCTGATCTTCTGCGACAACCGGTTCGGCCTCAAGGCACACTGGTGCGTGCTGAAGCGGGTGATGGTCCACCCCGACACCCAGGGCCACGGGTACGGCGCCGCGCTGATGCGCGAGGCCGAGCGCCTCGGCCGCACGATGGGCTGGGAGGCGCTGCACGTGACCGTCCGGGACGGGCTCGGGCTGGACCGGTTCTACCGGCGCCTCGGCTACCGCGAGATCGGCCGGCTGCCCGGCGCGCTGCGGGTCGCCCCCGGCGATGACCGCGACGAGATCCTCATGTGGCTGGACCTCACCGCCCCGGCGGCACCCGCCCGCTGAGCGGAGCCCGCCCGCACCGCAGCCCAGGACCGGTGCGGCCTGCCCCGGCGGTCAGCCCACCAGCAGCTCGTCGCCGAGCGCGACGCCGCCCGTTTCCTCGGCAACCAGGTGCAGTCCGAAGAGGAGCTTCCGGTTGACGTTGCGGTGGCGGCCCAGGGTACGCAGTGGTTCCTTCCCGCGTACGCCCGTCTCCTGGTCGGTGGTCGTGACCACGCAGCGGTCGCACGGCCCGGCCGCGCGGAAGCGGACGCCGCCGATGCGCAGCGGGCGGCCGGCCCAGTCGTCCTCGGCCCAGGCCGACGCACCCTCCACCACCAGGTTGGGGCGGAACCGCGCCATCGGCACGGGCTCCTCGCCGGCCTCGGCGAGCCAGCCGTTGAGCGCGTCGAGCGAGGCGGCGGTGGCCAGCAGCAGCGGATAGGCGTCGGCGAAGCTGACCTGGTCACCGGTGTCGTGCTCCCGGTCCCCCGGCGGGATGTGCCGGGTCGGTCGGGCGAGCCAGACCAGCCGGGCGGCGCGGCCCAGGACCTGACCGACCCAGACGTCGGCCGCCGGCCCGGCGGGGAGCGCGGGCACCGGCAGCTTCCGGTTGCGGAACGTCCGCACCGCGACCGGCTCGCCGCCCGTCGGCTCGGGCACGTCCAGCTCGGGATGCCCCTCGGCGCGCAGCAGCAGCCCGCCGCCGCGCGGCGTGGCGTGCAGGGCGACCAGACGCACGGTCTCCCGCTGGGTGACGCCGACGCCCTCGGCGTTGACGATCATCCAGCGCCGGTCGCCGGCCAGGCCCCACGGCTCGACCTCCGCCGCGTCGTGGTCGAGCCGGTGGCAGCCCTTGACGGGGTACGTGTGGATGGCGCTCAACCGCATGCGCCCACCCTGCCACGGCCCGCGGCCGACCGTTGCCCCGCAGAGTGCCGGGCTCCTCACCCGGACGCCCGCGCCCGGCCTGCGGGGCGCCTCACCAGGCGACGCCGATACCGTCTCCCGGGTACCAGTGGTTGGCGGGGGTCTCCCGGTAGGCGAGGAACCGCCGGCCGGTGCGCTCGGCGTGCTCGGCGAGGACGTTGGTGGCGGTGACGTTGTCGGTGAGCAGGAACGCCCCCGGCGCCAGCCTGCTCTCGACCGCCTCGAACTCGCGCTTCTCGTGGGCCCGGCTGTGGTCGCTGTCGTGCAGGAAGAGGTCGACCGGCCGGTCGAGCGCGGCGATGGAGGCGATGGAGTCGCCGATGACCAGGTCGACCACCTCCGACCAGGGCGCGGTACGGGCGAGGTAGCCGGCCTCGGGGTTGATGTCCAACGAGGTGACCCGGCCGGGGTGGCCGTCGGCGACGTTGCGCAGCAGCGCGGCGGCGAGCACGCAACTGCCGAGCCCCTTGTCGACGCCGGTCTCGACCACGTGCGTCGGCTTCGTGGCGCGCACGATGGCGTACCAGCCGATGCGGCGGGCGTAGCGGACCTGCCTGTCGGCCAGGCCCCGGCGGGCGGCGCCGGCGGTGGCGGACTCGATGTGCCGGCGCAGCACGTCGTCCGACTCGATCTCGGCGAAGTACGCCCGGACCTGCTTGACGGGCACGTCGCAGACCACGCTGACGAACCAGGCGAGGTGGTGGCGGCTCAGTTTGGTCAGCTCGTACGTGTAGTTGTGATGCTCCCGCGAGGTGACCAGCCAGCGGGCCGACGTGCGCAGCACCTTGGCGTCGTGGCGGGCGACGCGGGCCAGGCGCTTGGGGAAGGCCGCGACGGGGGCGAGGCGGGTGCGGGCGATGGCCCGTCGGAGCTTCGTTGCGTCCACGCAAGGGTTCTACCAGCCGGAAGCGAACAGGTGTAGGGGAAAGCTCCGTTGGCCCGGTTCAGGTGGACGGTGTGCGACGGAATGGGACGGGTCGGCACGGATGGGGGCCGTCACCAGCCGGATGAGGGTACGCGCACACCCACGCGGATAAGTAGCATCGCCGCCATGCCAGTTCCACAACAGTTCGTCGAGCCGGACGTGGTCGCCGACCAGACCGGACGCCAGTCGGGCAAGCACGCGAAGCCTCGTCGCCGGTGGCGGCGCGTCGCCCTCGTCAGCCTGCTGGTGGTGGCGCTGCTCGGCGGCGGTGGCCTGATCGCCGGCGGGCTCTACCTGCGTTCCGTGGAGTCGGACATCGAACGCGTCGACGCCTTCGCGGACGTTCCCGAGCAGGGCCGCCCGCAGGCGGTGGCCAAGGGCGCGATGAACATCCTGATCCTGGGCAGCGACACCCGCGACCCGGAGAGCACGTCGGGCTCCCGCACGGACACGATCATCCTGGCCCACCTGCCGAAGGACCGGTCGAGCGCCCAGCTGATCTCGATCCCCCGCGACACCTGGGTGGCCGTGCCCCGGTCGAAGGACGGCAGCCAGGGCGGCCGCGACGCGAAGATCAACGCCGCGTACGCGTGGGGTGGTGTGCCATTGATGGTGCAGACCGTCGAGAAGTTCACGACCGTACGGATCGACCACGTCATGATGGTCGACTTCGCCGGCTTCAAGGAGATCATCGACGCCCTGGGCGGCATCGACATCGACGCGGAGAAGTCCTTCACCTCGATCCACCCTCCGTTCCGCACCTTCCGGCAGGGGGTGCAGCGGATGGACGGTGAGACGGCGCTCGACTACTCACGCCAGCGCAAGCAGTTCCCGGACGGGGACTTCGCCCGCATCCGGCACCAGCAGCAGGTCATCAAGGCGATCCTGGACCGCGCCGTGTCCGGGGGCATCGTCACGAACCCGGGGAAGCTGAACTCCTTCGTCAAGGCGACGTCGAACGCGGTGTCGGTGGACGAGAAGATGTCCCTGTTGAGCATGGCGACCGACCTGCGTGGACTGCGCGGCGACAACCTGCGCTTCATCACCAGCCCGACGAAGGGCACCGGTCGGGTGGGTAGCGAGAGCGTGGTGTTCGCGAACACCGAGAAGGCCAAGTCCTTCTACGACGCGGTACGACGCGACGCCGTGGCGGAGATCGTCAACGCCGGAAAGTAGGAGGTCGTACTGCCGTCCCGGCTCTGGTGACACGCGCCAACCGGTCGTATCCTTCGTTCGCCTCGAAGCTGCCGCGCGCCGCCGGGGCAGTCAACGGGGAAGGACCGACCATGTCCAGGCAACAGGCGATGGGCCACCACGCCACCACACCGCAGCGCGACGACATGGCGGCGCAGGGCATGAGGGCGGAGGTGCGCGGCGGGGTCGGCGCCGGAGGCGGTGCCACCGGAGCGCTGCCCGCCTCCACGCCGTCGGCGGGCGGTCAGGCGGGCGACGCCCCGCCCCGCCCCGGCCTCGACGTGACGGCGGTGCTGCCGTACGCGAGTTCCCGTGCCTCCACGCGCACCCGGGGGCTGCGGGCCTGGATGATGACGGCGCCCGTCGACGTGGCCGCCCTGCTGGCGCCCCTGCTGATCAGCCTCCAGTACTGGCGCGGGACGCTGGCCATGGCAGGCCTGACGGTGGCCATCTTCGCGGCGGGCGGGCTCTACCGGGCCCGTCGCCACGTGAGCATCCTCGACGAGCTGCCGAGCCTCTGCGGGCGGCTGCTCGCGTCCGCGGCCGTAATCACCATCGTCGCGGCGCTGCGTCACGACTCCGCGGAGTACGTGGGCGGGTTCGCCCGCGGGGTGATCATCGCGGCCGGGCTGGTCATCGTCGGTCGTGTCTTCTCGCGGGAGTTCGCCACCATCGCGCGCAAGCGCCGGTGGGTGGAGCACAACGCCATCATCATCGGCAGCGGGCCGATCGCCGTGGAGCTCGCCCGGCTGCTGCGGCGCTATCCCCAGTACGGGCTGCGCTTCGTCGGCTGCGTCGACTCCACGCCTCCGCAGGTGTCGGCGGCGCTCCCCCTGATCGGCACCCTGGACCAGCTGGAGCCGCTCGTCCGGATGGTCGAGTGCGACGTGCTCGTCATCGCCGACCCGAGCTGCCCGGAGCTGACCCTGATGGAGGTCCTCCGCCAGCCGCGAAGCGCGAGCTGCGACCTGTGGGCCGTGCCCCGGCTCTGGGGCTCCCGCTCGCACGGCGACCACATCGGCGCGATCCCGATCGTCAAGGTCGGCGACATCACCCTGTCCGGGCCCCGCTGGGCGCTCAAGCGCGCGTCGGACATCCTCTTCGCCGCCACCGCGTTGCTCCTGCTGAGCCCCGTCCTCCTGCTCTGTGCCGTCGCGACGTTCCTCGACGGCGGCCCCGGCATCTTCTTCTACCAGGAACGGATCGGCCGCCACGGCAAGCCGTTCCACATCATCAAGTTCCGCTCGATGCGTCCCGTCGACGAGCACGAGTCGCAGACCAACTGGTCGATCGCGCACGACCAGCGGGTCGGACCGATCGGCCGCTTCATGCGCCGCACGTCGCTCGACGAGCTGCCGCAGCTCTGGAACATCCTGCGGGGCGACATGAGCGTGGTCGGGCCGCGCCCCGAGCGGCCGTACTTCGTCGAGAAGTTCTCCGCCGAGTACCCCAACTACGCCATGCGCCACCGGGTCGCGGTGGGGCTCACCGGGCTGGCACAGGTCAGTGGCCTGCGCGGCGACACGCCGATCTCCGACCGGGCGCGCTTCGACAACTACTACATCGAGAACTGGTCGCTGTGGCTCGACGCCAAGGTGCTCATCCGCACGGTGGCGGAGGTATTCCGCGCTGGGGGTCGTTGACAGGCACGGCCGACACCAGCCCCGACCGGCCGCGTCGGATCTCGACGACGGTGTGAAGTCCACTCGCCCGATACCACACAGGTATCTTTATGCCGCACAGGTATCAGCGTGCCGACGGCAGTGGTTCATCAGCACTGCGTGCCTTTGCCCAGCGCCTGAGTGAGGGCCGAGTGCCAGTCCGCGAGGGGCCGCAGGCCTGCCGCCGCCCAGCGGTCGTGGGCCAGAACGCTGTACGCGGGACGGGGAGCCGGGCGCAGGTAGCGGTCGCTGGTGGTCGGTCGGATGCGGTCGGCGTAGAGGCCGCGGAGGGTGAACACGGCGCGGGCGAGGCCGTACCAGGTGGTCTGGCCCGATGCGGTGCCGTGGTAGACGCCGGGGGCTGCACGGCCGGCGAGCACCGCGTCGGCCAACGCGACGAGCTGCTCGGCCAGCGCGTACGACCAGGTCGGCTGCCCCCGCTGGTCGTCGACCACGTCGAGGTGCTCCCGCTGGTCGGCCAGCCGCAGCATGGTCGCGACGAAGTTCGGTCCGTGTTCGCCGTAGAGCCAGGCGGTGCGCACGATGTAACCGGCGTCGGGGAGGAGTCGGCTGACGGCGAGCTCCCCGACGAGCTTGCTGCGCCCGTACGCGTTGACCGGGGACGTGGCGGCGTCCTCCGCATACGGTCCGGTGGCGTCGCCGGAGAAGACGTAGTCGGTGGACAGGTGGATCATCCGCGCGCCCGTCGCGGCACAGGCTTCGGCGAGGTGGGCGACGGCGTGGCCGTTGACGGCGGTGGCGGCCTCCTCCTGCGCCTCGGCCCCGTCCACGTCGGTCCATCCGGCGGTGTTGATCACCACGTCCTGTCCGGCGACGGCGGCCCGTACCGCCTGCGGGTCGGTGATGTCGAGCTCGGCGCGCGTGGTGGCCCTGAGGGAGAGGTCACCTCGGGAGCGCAGGACGGCGACCAGGTCCCTGCCCAGCATGCCGCCAGCGCCGGTGACCAGCAGCCGGCTCACGGGGCGATCAGCGGCTTGGTGCCCGCCTTCAGCGGCTCCCACCAGGCCCGGTTGTCCCGGTACCACTGCACGGTCTGCGCCAGGCCACGCTCCAGGCCGATGCTCGGGGCGTACCCGAGCTCGGTGCTGATCTTGCTGATGTCCAGGGAGTAGCGACGGTCGTGGCCCTTGCGGTCGGCGACGGGCACGACCTGGTCCCAGCTGGCGCCGCAGGCCTCGATCAGCCGGCGGGTGAGTTCGAGGTTGGTGAGTTCGGTGCCGCCGCCGATGTGGTAGACCTCGCCGGCGCGGCCCTTCTCCTGGACCAGGGCGATGCCCCGGCAGTGGTCGTGCACGTGCAGCCAGTCCCGGATGTTGCCGCCGTCGCCGTAGAGCGGCACGGTGCCGCCGTCGAGCAGGTTGGTGACGAACAGCGGGACGACCTTCTCGGGGAACTGGTACGGCCCGTAGTTGTTGGAGCAGCGGGTGACCACGACGTCCATGCCGTGGGTGCGGTGGTAGGCCAGCGCCAGCAGGTCGGAGCCGGCCTTGGAGGCCGAGTACGGCGAGTTCGGCGAGAGTGGCCAGTCCTCGGTCCAGGAGCCCTCCGCGATGGACCCGTACACCTCGTCGGTGGAGACGTGCACGAACCGGGAGGTGCCGTGCCGCAGCGCGGCGTCGAGCAGGTTCTGGGTGCCGAGCACGTTCGTGGTGACGAACGGGGCGGCGCCGTCGATCGACCGGTCGACATGGGATTCCGCGGCGAAGTGCACGATCACGTCGTGGCCGGGAACGACCTCGTCGACCACGGCGGGGTCGCAGATGTCCCGCTGCACGAACCGCAGCCGGGGATCCTCGGCCACCGGTGCCAGGTTGGCGAGGTTGCCCGAATACGTCAGCACGTCGAGCACGGTCACCGCCGTGGGTTCGACGGCCGGCACCCTCGCGGCGTCACCGCCGGGCACGCCCAGCAGCATCCGAACGTACTCCGACCCGATGAAGCCGGCACCGCCGGTGACGAGGATCCTCACGGGTCGGAGAGTGTACGCGAAACCCCAGGACAACCGGGGCAGCGAGCCCATTCTCACGCGCCCCCCGGTGCGGGTAGTCTCCCCCGGTGCGCGGAATCCTTCTCGCCGGTGGCACCGGGTCCCGGTTGTGGCCGATCACCCGTGCCGTGTCGAAGCAGCTGATGCCGGTGTTCGACAAGCCGATGGTGTACTACCCGCTCTCCACCCTGATCATGGCGGAGGTGCGGGAGATCCTGATCATCACCACGCCGGAGGACCAGTCCCAGTTCCAGCGGCTGCTCGGTGACGGCAGCCAGTGGGGTCTGCGGCTGGAGTACCGCACGCAGGCCCGCCCGGAGGGCATCGCGCAGGCGTTCATCCTGGGCGCGGACTTCATCGGCGACGAGTCGGTGGCCCTCATCCTCGGCGACAACATCTTCCACGGCGTCGGCCTGGGCCGGCAGCTTCCCGGCCACGGCGACCTGGTCGGTGGGCGGATCTTCGCCTACCCGGTGGCCAACCCCGGCGAGTACGGGGTGGTCGACTTCGACCCGGCCGGGCGCGTGCTGTCGATCGAGGAGAAGCCCGCCCGCCCCAGGTCCCGCTACGCCGTGCCCGGCCTCTACTTCTACGACAACCGCGTGGTGGACATCGCCGGCAAGCTGACCCCCAGCGCCCGTGGCGAACTGGAGATCACGGCGGTCAACGAGACCTACCGCGAATGGGGCGAGCTGTCGGTGACGGTGCTGGACCGGGGCACCGCCTGGCTCGACACCGGCACCTTCACCTCGATGATGCAGGCCGCCGAGTTCGTGCGGGTCATCGAGGAACGCCAGGGCCTGAAGATCGGCTGCGTCGAGGAGGTCGCCTGGCGGGCCGGCCTGATCGACGACCACCACCTCCGCACGCTCGCCCAGTCCCTGAGCAAGAGCGGATACGGCGACTATCTGCTCGGCCTGCTCGCCGAACGCCAGCCGGGGGAGACCGTCCGATGAAGATGCGACCGCTGAGCATCGACGGGGCCTGGGAGGTCAACCCGCAGCAGCACGGCGACCCACGCGGGCTGTTCATGGAGTGGTACCGCTTCGACCAGCTCGCTGCCGCGGTCGGGCGTCCGCTCCGGCTCGCCCAGGCCAACCTGTCGATCTCCGCGCGCGGCGTGGTCCGCGGCATCCACTTCGCCGACGTGCCGCCCGGCCAGGCCAAGTACGTGACCTGCGTACGCGGTGCCGTCATGGACGTGGTCGTGGACATCCGCGTAGGCTCGCCGACCTTCGCGCAGTGGGAGGCGGTACGCCTCGACGACGTCGACCGGCGCGCCGTCTACATCGGCGAGGGGCTGGGCCACGGCTTCTGCGCCCTCACCGACGACGCCACCCTGAGCTACCTCTGCTCCACCACGTACAACCCCACCGCGGAGCACACCGTGCACCCCCTCGACCCCGAACTGGCGATCGACTGGCCGGCGGAGTCACCGCAGTTGTCGGCCCGGGACGCAGCCGCGCCGAGCCTGGCCCGGGCGCGGGAATCGGGACTGCTGCCGGACTACCAGACCTGTCGCGCGTTCACCGCCAGCCAGCGGATGGGAGCTGACCCCGCCTGCGGCGGACGATAGCCGCTTCCGCCCTTACGGTGACCGGCGTCCCTGGCGGGTGGGCGGGCCAGTGTGCGGCGTTGCCCCGAGGGTGAGGATCATCCCCGGACCGGTGGGCCGGCCGACGGCGGGGCCGGAGCCCGTCGCCGCGCGCCCGGCAGGGCGCTCACCAGGGCCGGGTCTCAGTCGCGCGGGAGGAGCGGCAGCATCTTCGGCTCGTACCCGCCGAGATAGCGTGCCGGGTCCGCATCCAACACCGAGGCCAGCAGCGTGCCGAAGACGTCTCGGAAGTCCGTCGTCGCCTTGAGGTCGCCGTCGTCCAGGTCGGTCAGGCTCGGCTGCTCCCCGTAGAGTCCGCCCGCGACCTGAGGACCCAGAACGAAGACGGGCCCGGCGGTTCCGTGGTCGGTGCCGTCGGAGGCGTTCGCGCGAACCCGCCGACCAAACTCGCTGTAGACGACCACGGACACCCGCTGACCGGCCTCGGTCTGCGCCAGCCGGCCCGCGAAGCTGGTCAGCGCCTGGTCGAGCTGGCGCAACAGCAGCTCGTGGCCGGGCCTCTCCGCCGCGTGCGTGTCGAAGCCACCGAGGCTCACCGAATACACGCGGGTGGGGACCCCGGCTTCGACGCACTGAGCCACCCGGGAGAGCTGTTCGGACAGGATGTTCGCCCCGCCCGTGCCCGTTGCCGCGATGTCCGGTTCGGCGGGGACGTCCGCCCGGGCGTCCACCCCTTCGGCATCCCGGATGAGCTGGTCGATCTTGATGAGGTTCGCATAGGCGTCCGCAGCCCGTGCCTGCATCTCGGATTCGTCCGGCTCCCGCCGCCCGAGCACCCCGATCATGTCGGTGGTGACCCCGGGCGGCAACTTGAGCCCACCGATACTCACACAGGCTCCGGTGCGGGTCTCTCCCACGAGCAGGGGCGGGAGCATGGGCTCGAAGCTCACCGCGGCCTCCGGCGCGGCCTTGATGCCGTCCAACCATCGACCGATCCAGCCGGAGGTGGCCGGACCGCTCGGTGAGGCGGTCTGCCAGATGTCCATGGACCGGAAATGACTACGGTCCGGTTTGGGATAGCCGGCCCCGAGGACGACAGCCAGGCGCTGCCCGCTCCACAGTCGACTCAGGCCCTTCATCACCGGATTGAACCCGAGCGAGTCGTCGATCCGAAGCACCCGGTCAGGCTCGTAGGCCAGCTCGGGTCGGGCCGCGTAGTACGCCGGGTCCGCGTAGGGGACGACCGTGTTGAGCCCGTCGTTGCCGCCGTACAGCGTGACGACGACCAGCTTGCGTGCCTTCCGGTGATCTTCGCTGGCAGACGCGTCGCTCGCGGTCCGCAGGAGCTCCGCCAGGCCCAGACCCCCTACCCCGGCGGCGATGGCGCTGCCGCCGACGACGCCGGAGGCCAGGAGAAACCTGCGCCGGGTCAATGCGTCCATGTCACGTCACCAGATATTCCGGACTGGCCAACCCGAGGGTCAGCAGACGCTGCGGATCGGTGGTGCCCTTCAGGGCCGCGTACGTCCTGTTGGTCCACGTCTCGATGGCCAGGACGTGCGCCACGCCTTCCGGAGTCAGCCGCTGGGCCGGGACCAGCTGGGCGATCCGACCGGCGAGGTTCAGGCGGACCTGCGCCGCCCCGACCGTCAGCCACTCCGCTCCGGCCGCCCACCCCTCAACGCTCGGGGGTGCGAACGGCAGCTGCCCCAGTCGCTCCAGGGCGTTGAGGGCGTACGTCAGCATATCGTCGGACAGCCTCCCCGGCCGCAGACCCAACTGCCGCATCGCGCCGACGAACCACTCCGTCGGCTGCTTCACCAGCCTGCCGGCGCTGGCCTGGAACGCGTCGTCCTCGAAGAGCTTCCGCAGCATCGCCATCGAGTCCGGGAACGCACGAACCATGTTGTCGCGGGTGGACATCGGGAGCAGGTCGGCCGACGAGGCGTACCGGAACCACAACCGCTCGGCGATGAACCCCGGGCAGGCCTCGTGCCCGAGCAGCAGATCCACCAGCGAGTGGGCATCGAAGTCTTTCGTGACACCGAGGATGCTCTTCCTGCCGCCGTCGTGTGAGGCAGGACTGAAGTACGCGCGCCCGCTGTCGTAGTCGATCTTCCAGCCGGTCAGCGCGCGGCCCGCCTCCTTCACGTCCCGTTCGGTGTACCTGCCGATGCCGAGCATGAAGAGTTCCATCAACTCGCGGCCGAGATTCTCGTTGGGCGCGGTCCGCGTGTTGAGTTGCCCGTCGAGCCAGTAGATGAGCGCCGGGTCGGTGATCATCCGGTGTGCCATCGTCGCGAAGTCGAGCGAGCTGCGCAGCGTCCTGTGCTGCTGGAGCATCAGTTGCGGGCGGATCACCTTCCGGACCGAGGTGGCCCAGTGCCCGTGCCAGAAGAACCACAGCTTCTCGCGGGTCTGGTGGTCTGCGACAGTGAGGCGGTCCAGCCACCACTGGGTGATCCGCTTCGTCTGCTGCCGCCGCTCCTCGTCCCCCTTGCTCCGCTGACTGGGAGTGGGGTTCGACAACCCGGCGAAGGGATCCGGGCCGAGTCCCGGCACGGGGGCCTTCAGGGCACCCACGTCCGGCGCTGTCGGCGCTGTCAGGGCGGCGACCGTTGCCTCGTAGCCTGCCTTCTTCGCGGCAGCCAGCTCGGCGGACGTGGGACCGAAGCCGGCGCGGCGAAGGAGCAACGAGGCGTCGGCCATGCAGCAAATGTATGCGAAGCCCGTGGTGCGGGCGGACCCCGGGGCCCGGCACCAGCCGGTCGCGCCCGGAGGGTCGCCGTGACGCGATGGGCCGCCGAGACGCGCATCGCACGTGTCTCGGCGGCCCACTGGATCCGTCGCGTCAGGACGGGCCCTCAGTCGCTGATCAGCCGACCTTCAGGACCTCGTAGGTGAACATCGTCGAGGCGCCCGGATCGGCCACGGTCGGATCGAAGTTCGCGATCAGCGCCGAGTTGCCGCTGTTCGGTGCCTGCACCAGGTTGTAGTTGGTCTGGGACTGGAACAGCAGGTTGCCGTCACCCCAGTGGAAAAGCCAGAAGGACTGCGCCGTGCCGATCGCGGTGGCGTTGGCGATGAGCGGCTGGGTGCCGCCCGACGGCGCGCTGACGAAGCGCTTGTTGACGTGCGAGCGGAAGGCGACAGCGTCGCCGCCCATGTCGAGCATGTCGAACTTCTGCCAGTCGCTGGTCGCGGTGGTGGAGTTGGCGATCAGGGGGCTCCTGCCGGCCTCCGCCGCCGTCACGAACTTGCCGTTGACGGTTGCTCGCAGCACGACGACCGCAGCGGGTGAGGCCCAGATGAACTTCTCGGCCACACCGATGGTGGTGGCGTTGTTGATCAGTGGCAGGGAGCCACTGGACGGGGCGGTGACGTACATGCCGTTGATCTTGGCAATCAGGCTGGTGGTGCCGTCGCCGTTCATGACGACCTGGAACCGCTGGGCGTCGGTGATGGTGCTGCTGTTGGCGTACAGCGCGGCGGTGCCGCCGGCGGTGGCGGTGACGTGCTTTCCGTTGGCCCAGGACGCGAGCGCGATGTAGCCGCTGCCGGCGTCGATCACGGTGAACTTCTCCGAGTCACCCATCTGGTTCATGGGCTGGGTGGGGGTCAGCGGCTGGGTGCCGCCGGCGCCGACCGAGACGTTCTTGCCGTTGGTCAGGGACCGTAGGCCGGTGACCTGCGGCACGGCGGTGGTGCCGATGCGCAGCATCACGTCGCTGGTGTTGTAGGCGGCGGTGTTCCGCACGACCCGTCGGGTGCCGCCGTAGACGATGACGTTACGCACCTGGGTGGGCGCCCAGGACGGGTTCGCCGACAGCAGCAGCGCGGCGGCGCCGGCGACGTGTGGGCTGGCCATCGAGGTGCCGCTGTACTTGCCGATCGCGGTGTCGCTGGTGATTACCGAGGACGGGATGTGGTGCCCCGGCGCGTGGATGTCCACGCACGGCCCGTAATTGGAGAACGAGGCACGGAAGTCGACCTCGTCCGTGGCGCCCACCGTGATCGCCGAGGCCGCGCGGGCCGGCGAGTACGAGCAGGCGTCGTCCTGGCTGTTGCCGGCGGCGACGGCGTAGGTGATCCCGGAGGCGATGGACGCCTCCACCGCGGCGTCGATCGCGGGGCTGCCCCCGCCGCCGAGGCTCATGTTCGCCACCGCCGGCTTCACCGCGTTCGCCGTGACCCACTCGATGCCGGCGATGACACCGGCCTCCGTGCCGCCGCCGTCGCAGTCGAGCACCCGCACGCCGACCAGCTTCACTTCCTTGGCCACACCGTAGTTGGTGCCACCGATGGTGCCCGCGACGTGCGTGCCGTGCCCGTCGCAGTCGTTCGCGATCGGGTCGTTGTCGACGAAGTCGTAGCCGTGGCTGGCCCGCCCGCCGAACTCCTGGTGCGTGATCCGGATGCCGCTGTCGATGACGTAGGCGTGCACGTTGCTCGCCGTGTTCGGGTACGTGTACCGCTTGTTCATCGGCGCGAAGATCTGGTCCAGCCGGTCCAGCCCCCACGACGGCGTGTTCAACTGGGTGTCGCTCTTGGACACCTTGCGGTTCTGCTTGACGTAGGCCACCTCGGGGCTGGCGGCCAGCCGCTTCGCCTGCGCCTCGTTCATGCGCGCCGCGAAACCCCGGATCGTGCGCGTGTACGTACGCGACACCGTGCCGCCGTACCGCTTGGTCAACGCGGTGGCGTTCGCACCGACCTGGGCCGGCGTGGCCTTGCCGTCCTTGAACACCACGATGTAACTGTCCTTGATGGCCCCCATGTCGGCGGCACCCAGGATTCCCGCAACCTTCTTGTCGTCCGGCGGAGCCGCGGACGCGGCACCCCCGCCGGACACGGTTGCCGCGGTCGCGACAGCGGCGAGCGCGAGCCCCGCCACAACCGACCGACAAGTTCGACGAACTTGAAACACGCCAGACTCCCCGTGGGATGAACGTCCACCGTTGACAATGGACAGCGTTGCCCTTCGGCACAGACGCAGCCCATCTTCGTCGATCAACGTCATCGGCGGCTCAGCCGTTCGTACTAACTGGTGGCGAATGCCAAGGGGGTGCGCCGCCGCCCCTATTACCAAGTGGCGGACGAAGACGACGGGTGATTACCACCGAGCTCGACTCAAAAATGCGCGCGGCCTGCCTATTGCTCGCGCAACCGGTACCGACAACTCACCTTGGCAGGTCGCCGATCGGTACCACGATCGCGGCCGGATGCCGCGCGCCGGCGGGCCTGGGCCCGCCGGCGCGCAGCGTCGTCATCCAGCGTCCGCTGGCTCGGCTCACCGGCCGGGCGCGCCGTCCATCCGCGCGCCGGTGGACAGCGAGGCGTACGCCGCCTGCAACTGCAGGCGAACCGCCGCCGAGCTGTGGTGTGCCGCCACCCACTCCCGTCCGTTGGCGGCCAGTCGCGCGGCGGTCTCGGGCGCGGACAGCAGCCCACTGACCGCCTCGATCCAGCCAGCCCTGTCGTCGGCGACGCGGACGTGGACACCGTCCGCCACACCCGCCCGGTCGGCCACCATGCTGGTCGTCACGCTCGGAACTCCGGCCGACATCGCCTGGATGAGCTTCAGCTGGACGCCGGTACCCCGGAAGATCGGCGCGATGGCGACGGCAGCATCCGTGTAGTGGGGCTCGACCGCGGGCGCGTTGGCGTGGAGTTCGATGCCGTTCCCGACCAGTTCCTGGACCGCCTTGGGCGGGTCCGTGCCGACGATCCGGAGCCGGGCGTCCGGGACGGCGTCACGGATGCCCTGCCAGCACTCACGCACGAACCACATCAGGCCGTTGACGTTCGCCTCGTAGCTGAGCCGACCGACGAACAGCACCGTCGGCGCGATCGGGCCCGCCTGCCGCTGCACGGAGAAGTCGCAGGGGCTCCTGACGAGGAAGGTGTTGGGTCGCTCCTGGCCGGGCAGGGACGGAGCGGAGAGCATCAGGGGAACCCCCATGCTGACCAACTTGTCCTCCCGGGCCCGCATCCGGGGTGCCTCCACGCGGCCCAACGCCCGCCAGGCGGGGCTGGGCCCGTGCGAGGCGAGCTGCTCGTAGTACTCGCTGCGGAACTCGTCCAGGTCGACGATGACCGGCGTCGAGCCACAGGCCTCGACCAGGTGGACGGTACGGAAGACATTGAGGTGCACGACGTCCGGCTGGAAGTCGTCCAACTCCCGCCGCAACGCGTCGGTGAGCGCCTTCGGGCTCGCGTAACCCGTCTGCAACGAGACCCCGGTGCCGAGTGCCCGCGCGGAGCGCAGCATGGAACCGACGCGTGGGTTGGGGACGAGGGTGCGCTCCTTGACCGGCAGAAGCTCCGCCAGCCGCGCCTCTTCCTCGTCGTGCACCAGCCCCAGGAAGCGGACATCATGCTCGGCGGCGAGCATCTCCAGGATCACGAGGCTGCGCGGGCGGACCGATGCCGGGATCCACGGCGCCACAAACAGAATCTTCAAATCGGCAGCCTCCTCAGGGCGGACGCGAGGAGTCGCTGACCCCGCGTGCCATGCTTCGCGAAATAGACATACATGCCGGACCGGTACAGGGGATTCTTGCCGACCGCACCGGTGCTGGTGCTCTCCTTGTGTTCGGCGACACTCGTCCCGACCGACGCGACGCCCCAGCCACTGGCGCGCAATTGCGTGCACAGGTCGACGTCCTCGTAGTAGAGGAAGAAGCTGGGGTCGAACCCGCCGATGGATCGGAACGCCTCACCTCGTACGAGCATGCAGAACCCGGACACCCAGGCGGTTTCGCGCACCTGGCCGGTCGGTTCGACATCGAGATAGTCGAGCATCTGGAACTTCTTGCGCAAGGGCGTCGCCCGAGCCAGATACTGCTTCAGTCGCCTCGGCACGAGATGGTCGACCTTCAGCGCCGCCAGCCATTCCTTCGCGATGCTCGGCTCGGGCCCCGCCGAGATTCCGAAGCGCCCGTCCGGGTATCGCATCAGCGGCGCGACCACACCCAGCTTCGGGTCGGCCCGCAGTGCCTCCACGAGGTGCGCGAAGGACTCGGGGTTGATGTGGCAGTCGGGGTTGAGAAGGAAGTAGGCGTCAGCGCCGGGGAGGGTCTCCGCCGCGGCGTTGATCGCCTTGCCGAAGCCCACGTTCGGCAGCGAGATGACCTGATACCCGAAGGATTTCGCGACCTCGACGCTGTCGTCCGTCGAGGAGTTGTCCACGACCACGACGTGGTCCACCGGCAGGGCGCCCAGGCAGCCCAGACTCTGGGGAAGCTCCCGTGCCGAGTTGTAGGAGACGATGATGGCTGCGATTTTCACTGTCGACTCGCAATCCCGTAGGCGTCGAGGTACGAGCGAACCGTGTCGTCCCAACGGAACGTCCGTTCGATGTGTGCGCGGGCACGCCGACCACGCCGTGCCGCGTCGTCGGGTGATTCGACTGCGGCCCGGACCGCCGCCGCGATCTCGTCGGCAGTCGACGCGGTGTACAGCATGGAGGCGTCACCGCGTACCGACGCGGCCGGCCCCTCCGACGTGATGACGGGACAGCCGAGGGCCATGGCGTGTGCCACCTTCATGAGCACTCCGCCGCCCACGATCGACGGCACGACGACGGCGTGGGCGTCGAGCATCTCCGACCGGAGGTCGGGCACCGCACCCGTCACCACCACCCTGCTGTCGCCCTCGCCGAGGCCGACCACGTCGGCGGAGGGCTCCGCCCCGACGATCCTGAGTTCCGCTTGCGGCAGGCTCTGCCACACCAGCGGCATCACCTCACGCGCGAGGAACTGGGCGACGAGTGCGTTCGCGCGTCGCCACATCGCCCCGGCGAACACCAGTCGCGGTCGCTCCGTCGCTGGCGGCGGCGACCAGGACCGGTCACCGACGTGGATTCCCGGCCGGGCGAGCACGGTGTTCGGGTTGCGTGCGGCGGCGACCGCGAAGTCGGCGTCGGACAGGGTGATGACGGCGTCCGCCTGGCGGATCGCGGCGCGTTCGAACCGTCGCGTCCGAAGCAGCTCGACGAGACGGTACGGCCGTTCCAGGCCGGACGACGCCCGGTAGGACTCCAGCATCACCTTCTCGGTGATGTCGTGCAGGCCCAGCACCGACGCGGGGCTGGTCCCGACGACCTCGGCGGACTGCAGATACTCCGAGTGCACGACGTCAGGCCGGATCCGGCGGATGAGCTCGGCGGCCTCCCTGGTCGCTTCTCGGGGCCACGCCTGGCGGAGCCATGCCGGTTCCAGGCGGAGACGGTCCCGGTGGCTCGGACGAGCGGTGACCGTGGCGGGCAACAACGTGTACTTCAGGTCGTCCGGCTCCGTGGGCGCCGTGTGCTCCGGCGAGTAGACGAAGAGGTCGACCTGCTCAGCCAACCGCGGTGTGAGCTGCACGATCGTGTCGGCCGCAGCATGGTAGTGGTGCGCGTTGGGCGCGAACGGGGTGAGCAGGAGGACGCGCATCAGCCCAGCCGCTTCACGAGCGCCGTGACGAACCCTTGCGCGATGCGCCCCTGGGCGGCGACCCGCTGGGCGGCCTCCCGGAACTGCTCGGTGGACGCGGCAGCCGCGGTCGCCGTGCGGTAGAGCGTCTCGGCGTCGACGTCCGGTGGCACCAGGAACTCGCGGAGCCCCAGGTCGACGAAGGCGTCATGGACCTTCCGCTCGTACGCGATCGCCACCGTCGGAACGCCGATCGCCACGGCGAGGAGTGCGGCATGCAGGCGGGTGCCGAGGACGAGCTGGTTCGTCGCGAGCGACTGCAACCAGTCGCGGAGCGCTCCGACGAGAGGTCGGCTGCCGTCCAACGGGGTGGAGTCCAGGTCCAGAAGGTCGCGGAAGGCGCGCTCGTAGATGACGCGGTCGTCCTCGCCGTGTGCTCCCCGGCCGAAGGCCATCGGAAGGAAGGTGCCCGACCATCCCTCCTGGCGGAGCCGACCGGCGCATCCGGAGGTCGCCGCCAGCAGTGAGCCCTCGAGGTCGGGCGCGAGCGGTCGCATCGACAGCGCGAAGCGGCGGCCGGAATCGGCCCGGTCCAGCTCGGGCAGCGGCAGGGTGTACGCCATGTCGCCGATGACCTCTGCGCCGGAGCCGAAGTGCGACGCGGTCCGCTCGTCGCGCACACCCACCGCGACACAGGATGCGCCGATGATACGGAGCACCTGACGACCGAACGGCGTTCCGCCCTCGCGTACGCCGACGCCGACCGTGGCGACGGGCGTTCCCGCCAACTTGGCCATCGCGATGATCCGGGCGAACATCGGCAGGGTGCCGGGCCAGGACAGGTTGGGGGAACGCTCCTGGAAGACCGTTCCAGGGCCGAGCAGGAGCAGTTGACACGACTTGATCGCGCGCTGCACCGCGACCTGACGCTCGGAGGCACCACGAGCCCGCAGTACGGGCATGTGCTCCGTCTGCACGCCGTGAAGTTCGGCGACCCGGTCCGGGTTGGGGCAGAAGACCACGAAGGACGCGTTCTCCTTGACCTCGCGGACGCAGGTGATGAGCGAGTGGAGGAGGATCTCGTCTCCGAGATTGTCCGATCCGAACCACCCGACTATTCCGACCCTCACATGTCCTCCGTCGTTGCGGCCCGCAGTTTGCCTGCGGCCCTCCGTTGTCTCACAAATCTGACGGTAGCCAGAGCAAGGATGACGCCCCCGAGAGTGGCGGACGCCGAGGCGGATCCCATCACGGTCAGCAGTCCGGCGAGCGCCCATGCCGCCGCTGCCACATGTCCGAACGAGATGAGGACCGGCCACACCAGTTCCCGGATCCGCAGGAACCACAGCAGCGACCCGGCCACGACAAGCTCGTTCAACACCATCGCGCAGGCGGCGCCGTAGGCGCCGTACCTGCCGTCGAGGGCAAGGTTGAATCCCACGCTGCCGCAGATGCTCAGTACGAGCACCACCAACCGGCTGGCGGCACGGCCCCGGGCAAGCAGGATGGCGGACAGACCGAAGTTGGCGAATCGCAGTGCGAGGAACAGGGTGAGCACCATCGCGAGCTCCGGGATGTTCCCCGCCTGGTCACCGAACAGCACCACGGTCGCGATGGGAAGGCCGACGAACATGGCGCCGGCGGCGCCCTGACCCGCGAGCCCGAAGAACTGGAAGATCGTGAGCGGGTCGTTCGCCTGGGCGGTCCCGGAAGTCCCCTTCGGCGCGGCATAGGCGAGGGCGCCGAGGCCCATGGACGCCGCGACCTGGACCGCCGGTCCGATGATGGCCGCGGCCGAGACGTACTCTCCGACTTCCACGGCGGTGACGAAGAACGCGAGGATGAAGACGTCGCCGCGGAAGTAGAAGAGACCGAGCAGGTCGGAGGCGAAGTACGGCAGCGCCAGCCTGATGTGCTGGGCCGAGCGGACCCCCCGGGAGGCGCGCAGCGACGGCAGGATCCGCACGACGAGAACCGCGGCCGTCGACCGGAGGACGGACGTCACCAGGAAGTAGACGGCGGCGTCACCGAGGGTGAGCCCGTCCATCAGCCACACGTCGATGGCGCACGCGCCGACGAGCAGGAGGCCGGTGGAGGTGTTCGTGAGCGGTTCGAGCCAGGCCGAACGCGTGCCTCGGATGAGGACCCACGCCGTCTCGTTCCACTGTTCGAAGAGGCTGGCGACGAAGACCAGGAAGAAGGCGAGCTGCGCTTCCGGGGGAAGGAGCACGCCGATCACCACGTAGGCGACGGCGGCGGCCGACATCAGCACGACGAAACGGCCGCCGTGGATCCGGGCGACCACGGGCGGCGAGACCGACCCCGCGGCGGCCTCCCTGGTCAGGTAGGTCGGCAGGCCGAGGGAGAGCGCGGCGGCGGCGAAGGACGCGGAAAGCGTGGCCATCCCGTAGAAGCCGACGGCCTCGACGCCGGCACCCCTGGTCAGCAGCGCCATGACCACCAGGGTGGTGAACCGCGTGGCCAGGGTGGAGAGCCCCAGCAGGCCCGACACGACCGTCAGAGACGTGCGCCGCCCCGCCGGCGCCCTGGCCTCAGTCGCGACCATTGCCAGTCGCAACCGCCGAGAACCGCGTCCGGGCATGGAAGTAGCCCGCCACGAGCGCCAGCATCAGAAGATAGGGTCCCTGCATCAGGCCCCAGCCCGTCATACCGACAAGGACGAGAGCCGGCAGAGCGCTGACCAGGACCCTGGGTGCCAGTTCCGAGGTCCGCGTACGAAAGACGGCGCGGATGGCCGCCGTCGCGGTCCGCACGAACGGCAGCCAGAGGAGCAGCGCGCCGACGATGCCCACCTCGGCGGCACTGAGCAGCAACACGTTGTGTACGGGCACGCCGCTCGCGGTGAGCGGATCCGAGGCGCCGACGACGGCGACGTAGCTGTTGGGTCCCACCCCGGCCCACGGATGCGCGCGGATCGCGTCCGCCGCGACCGCAAGGAGGTGTCGCCGGGAGCCCCCACCGGGGTCCGTCATGAATCGCTCGATCAGCCACGGCAGCGACGCCACGCCGAGCACCCCGGTAAGGCCGACGACCACGAAGTACTTCTTCTGCCACCGCCCGGTCATCAGCTCGAGCAACATGAAGATCAGGATCATGGAGACCACGGCTGCGAGAACCGTGCGACTCTGGGTGAGGGACACGCCGATGAGGACGACACCGAGCGTCGTCCAGGCCACCCATCGTTCCCGCACCGTCCGCTGCGGCAGCGTCAGCGCGCACAGGCCGCAGAAGAACAACAGCTTCGCCAGCTCGCCAGGATGGCTCGTCAGGCCCGTGGCGCGCCCGAGCACGTCGAGCGCCTGTTGGCCGGAGACGCGTCGCAGCGGAAAACCGAGGACTGCGGCGGTGATCGCGAAGAGTTGAAGCCACGCCACGGCCGCGAACGCCCAGAGCAGGACCGAGTGCCGCCGGTCCGCGCGCTCGGCCGTGGCCCCGACGGCGAACACGATCGCCGCCAGGCAGAAGTGCAGCAGGCCGCTCACGGTACGCAGGGACGCGTCCCAGTGGACCGCGGCGAACAGGGCCAGCCACCCGAGGAACGGCACCCACAGCAGGAGGGCGCGGACGAATCGACGACGCGTGTGCATCATGACCAGCACGAACGCCACAGCGATCGCGATGGTGTACGAGTAGAGCGTCGGCGTTCCCGTCGACACACCGGCGTAGATGACGACATCGGCGGGAGCGAGGGCGATCGGCACCAGTCCGAGTGTCGCCACCAGGAGCGCCAATGCGGCGACGATGCGCTGATCCGGATCGGAGCGCAGCCCTGCGGCGATCGACCGGCCGGCCCGGATCAGCTGGACGACCACGCTCGGGGCCCGGTGGCGGCCCGGCCCACGGGCTCCGCGGCTCTCGCCGCCCGGGCCGGCAGCCGGGTCGGCGTGTGTCCGGACTGGCTCCCGACCGCCGCTGCGCCATGTCGCCGGGGCATGGCGTGGATCACCCTGGGGATGACCGCTGGCCGTACCGGTGAACATGACATCTCCGTATCAGCCTTGGTCGGCCAGTCGCTGCCACGGCTGCGCTGGTCGTGCCGCCGTGCGGGGGTTTCGCTCACGCCCAGAGGGCGGGATCCAGAGCCGATGACGGATCGCTCCGGGCCGAAGCGGGACTTCGCGCGCTCATCATAGAGGTGGGTGTCAGCGAGGAACCATAGGTCCCGGGCCCACTCACGAGGACTTCCGGCCCGCACGCCGGCTGTACCGGACACACCGAACGTCACCTACGCGACGACGTTCCCCCGTGGCTGCTCCTGGGTGGCGTCGTCGGGGCGGCGCTGCTGGCCTACGCCGTGCACCGGTTCGTGGAACGCCCGCTCAGCCGGGCGCTGCGAAACGGGTTGAAGAGCAGTTTCCAGTAGGCCCGGGCCGCCTCGGAACCCAGGGGCCCTGATGCCGTCCCGCCCGTCGGCGATGCGCTCGTCCACCGGCGGCGGCCCGACCCACTTCGGTGACCGCTGCCGCTCACCACGGCCCGCGGTCGGAGCGCTGCGGGCTGCCTCTCCGGCCGGTCCGGATGCCGATCAGAAGCCGGCGTTGTCACGGATGGAGTTGACCACGCGCCGGATGACGTCGATCCAGTCCTCCGGGGCGGTCATTCGCAGCACGAGCTGACGGTCGATCGCACCGTCGGGCTCCGAGCGCCAGAATGCGACCACGACGATGCCGTACTTGTTGGCGCCGTTCAGCTTCACGGTCTCGGCCAGGACGACGTACGGCCCGCCGCTGCGCCACTGCAGTCCCCACGCCTCCTCCGCCTTGCGCAGGGCGTCGCGTTGCTCCTCGCCGCATTCAGGACAGTTACGGACGATCAGCTCGCCGCCGATCTCCGCGTTGTCCCCGATCGAGGCACCGCAGTTGTACTTGGCCTGCCCCTCGGTGCTGCCGCCAGGAGTGCACGTCCAGTCAGCCGGTGCCACGAAATCGAAGCCCAGGCCGTCCGGGGTCAGTGTCCGTACGGCGTCGCTCCTGCCGAAGACCTGCCATTTGGGCCAGTCCCCCGGCCGTGGCGGTTCGAGGCCCGGCTGTTGTGGACGCGCGCTCGGTGACCACTCCGGGGTGCCGGACTGGACCACGCCGGTGGGTGAGGGGTTCGCCGTCGGCTGCTCGGTCGTGTCCCTGAGCCCGACCCAGGCGAAGGCACCCGCACCGCCGAGGAGGACCAACACCAGCGCGACGATCCCGACCCGGAGCCCGGTACGGCGCCGGCGCGTCTCGGAGGGCGTGATGCGGCGAGCGGGTGCGGCGAGCGGATCGTACGGCGGGATGCCGGCCTGGGCGGCGGCAGGCGACTGGGGCGTCTCGGCGACCGGCTGCGCCGGCATCGCGGTGGTCGGCGCGTCCCAGCCCGGCGCCGGCGGGCCCGGGGCGGGGTGCGGGTTCGACGACACCGGCCGGGTGGGGTTCGGACCCGCCTGCACCGCCCACGGCAGGTGCGGCGGCCCGGAGATCGACTGCGGAACACCGGAGACCGGGTGGGCCACCCCGCTGACCGGCTGGGGCAGCCCGGAGACCGGCTGGGGCATCCCGCTGACCGGCTGGGGCACCCCGGAGACCGGCCGTGCGGCCGCCGGGTCGGGGGTGTACTCCACGCCGAGTGCACGCAGCAGCTTCTCCGCCCCCGGCCCCACCTCCGCCGAGTACGCCACCCAGGGCGCGGCGGCCGAGAAGTCGGCGTAGGCGTAGGGCAGGGGATCCGCGGCCTGCGCCAGCGAGTTCGTCATCCCGACGAACGCCTCCCGCCAGCCGGGGGCCGCGGCGACGGTGGCGTCCAGGACGGCCACGGTGACGAGGCGTCCCTGCTCGTCGATCGCCGCCCACGCCTTACCCACCGGAGACCCGCCCAGCACGTGGGTGAACCTGTAGGGACCTGCCGGCTGCATGCCAACTCCTCTGCTCAACCGCCGTGCGGATCCTACAGAGGCGGCGCCAGCAGCTCCGCCCACCCGTCGTCGGCCCGACACGCGCTGGGACGCCGGCAGGTCGCGCCTCTCCGGGTCTCTCCTCAGGCCACAGGTCGTCTGCGGCCGACAGGGGGTGTTGCCTGTGAAAGTTTTCATGCATACAGTCGCGGCATGAATGAGGGAGCTGTCGTGGCGCCCACCGAGCAGGTGCTCGACCTGTTCCAGGGGGTCCGGCTCACACCCACCCAGCGCCGGATCGCGCACTGCCTCGTGCAGCACGCGTCGGCCGCCGCGTACCTGTCGGCGGCCGAGGTCGCGGAGCTGGCGGGGGTCAGCCAACCGTCGGTCACCCGGTTCGCGGTCGCGCTCGGCCACGACGGCTATCCCGCGCTGCGCCGCCGGCTGCGCGAGCTGACCGCCGGCACCTCCGGCGACGCCGCCGACGCCGGCAACGAGCTCCAGCAGGCGGTACGCGCCGAGATCGGCAACCTCGACCGGCTCGCCGGGCAGCTCGCGGACCGGGACCGGATCGCCGAGACGGGCCGGCTGCTGGCCGCCAGCCGTCCCCTGCCCGTGCTCGGCCTGCGCGCCGCCGCGCCGCTCGCCGCCTACTTCGCCTACTTCGCGGCCAAGGTGCACCCCGACGTACGGGTACTCGACGACGGCGGCAGCCTGCTCACCGACCGCATCGAGCAGGCCGCCGAGGCCGGGGCGGGCGCCCTGCTCGCCTTCGTCCTCCCCCGCTACCCCCGGGAGACCCTGGACGCGCTGCGCGAGGCCCGGGCCGCCGGCCTCACCGTGGTGGCCATCACCGACTCGCCGGTCAGCCCGGCCACCGAGCACGCCGACGTGGTGCTGCCCGCCGCGGTCGGCGCGCGGCTCGTCTTCGACCTGCACACCGCGCCGATGACCCTGGCCATGGTGCTGCTCCAGGCCATCTGCGACGCCGCCCCGACCGACACCCAGCGCCGGTTGGAGGCCTTCGAGGCCTCCGCCGCCCGCCGCCAGTTGTTCCTCGGATGACCCGGAGGAGAGCCGAGATGACCCAGCACGTCCGCGCCGCACGCGGCACCGAACGCACCGCCCGTGGGTGGCCCCAGGAGGCCGCGCTGCGGATGCTGATGAACAACCTCGACCCGGAGGTGGCCGAGCGCCCCGACGACCTGGTGGTCTACGGCGGCACCGGCAAGGCCGCGCGGGACTGGCCGTCGTACCACGCGTTGGTGCGTACCCTCACCGACCTGCGCGACGACGAGACCATGCTGGTGCAGTCGGGCCGGCCGGTGGGCGTCATGCGTACCCACGAGTGGGCGCCCCGGGTGCTGCTGGCCAACTCCAACCTGGTGGGCGACTGGGCCACCTGGCCGGAGTTCCGCCGCCTCGAACAGCTCGGCCTGACCATGTACGGGCAGATGACCGCCGGTTCGTGGATCTACATCGGCACCCAGGGCATCCTCCAGGGCACCTACGAGACGTTCGCCGCCGTCGCCGCCAAGATCGCCGGCGCCCGTGGCGACGGGCAGGAGCTGGGCGGCGGCACGCTCGCGGGCACGCTGACGCTGACCGCCGGCTGCGGCGGGATGGGCGGGGCGCAGCCCCTCGCGGTCACCATGAACGGCGGCGTCTGCCTGGTCGTCGACGTGGACCGGACCCGCCTGGACCGCCGGGTGCACGACCGGTACCTCGACGAGGTCGCCGACTCCCTGGACGACGCCGTCGAGCGGGCGCTGGCCGCGAAGCGGGACCGGCGGGCGCTGAGCGTGGGCGTGGTCGGCAACGCGGCCACGGTCTTTCCGGAGCTGCTGCGCCGGGGCGTGGAGATCGACGTCGTCACCGACCAGACCAGCGCGCACGACCCGCTGTCGTACCTGCCGGAGGGGGTGGAGCTGGCCGACGCCCGGGACTACGCGGCGGCGAAGCCGGCCGAGTTCACCGACCGGGCTCGGGCCTCCATGGCGAAGCACGTCGAGGCGATGGTCGGTTTCCTCGACGCCGGCGCGGAGGTCTTCGACTACGGCAACTCGATCCGGGGCGAGGCGAAGCTCGGCGGGTTCGAGCGGGCCTTCGACTTCCCCGGCTTCGTGCCCGCGTACATCCGGCCGTTGTTCTGCGAGGGCAAGGGCCCGTTCCGGTGGTCGGCGCTCTCCGGCGACCCGGCCGACATCGCGGCCACCGACCGGGCGATCCTGGACCTGTTCCCGGAGAACGAGTCGCTGGCCCGGTGGATCCGGATGGCCGGCGAGCGGGTCGCCTTCCAGGGCCTGCCGGCGCGGATCTGCTGGCTCGGCTACGGCGAGCGGGACCTTGCCGGGGTGCGGTTCAACGAGATGGTGGCCTCCGGCGAGCTGAGCGCGCCCGTGGTGATCGGGCGGGACCACCTGGACTGCGGAAGCGTGGCGAGCCCGTACCGGGAGACCGAGGCGATGGCCGACGGCTCCGACGCGGTGGCCGACTGGCCGCTGCTCAACGCGCTGGTCAACACCGCCAGCGGGGCGTCCTGGGTGTCGATCCACCACGGCGGCGGGGTCGGCATCGGCCGTTCCATCCACGCCGGGCAGGTCTGCGTCGCCGACGGCACCGCGCTGGCCGGGCAGAAGATCGAGCGGGTGCTGACCAACGACCCGGCGATGGGCGTCATCCGGCACGTCGACGCCGGCTACGACGCCGCCCGCGAGGTCGCGGAGGCCACCGGCGTACGGGTGCCGATGGCGGAGGGAGGTACCGCATGAGCGACCTCGCCGGCCGGTTCCGGGCGCTGTGGGACGAGATCGCACCGGTCGGGCGTGACGATCGCAGCGGCGGCTACCTGCGGTACGCGCTGACCGAGCCGGAGCTGCGGCTGCGGGAGTGGTTCCGCGAGCAGGCCGACCGCCGTGGCATGCCGGTCACCGAGGACGGCAACGGCAACCTGTTCGCCCGCTGGGGCGAGCCGGGGGCCGGCGACGCGGTGCTCACCGGCAGCCACTTCGACTCGGTGCCGCACGGCGGGGCGTACGACGGGCCGCTCGGCATCGTCAGCGCGTTCCTCGCCGTCGACGAGCTGCGCGCGGCGGGCGTCGCGCCGGCCCGGCCCGTCGTGGTCGGCGCGTTCGTCGAGGAGGAGGGCGCGCGGTTCGGCGTACCGTGCCTGGGGTCCCGGCTGCTCGCCGGGGAGATCGCGGTGGAGCGCGCGGCCGGGTTGCGCGACGCGGACGGGGTGAGCTTCGCCGAGGCGCTGGGTGCCCGTCCCGCGGGCGCCCGCCCCGAGCTGCTGGGCGGCTTCGCCGCCTTCGTGGAGCTACACGTCGAGCAGGGCCGCGCGATGGTCGACGCGGACGCGGCGGTCGGGGTGGCCAGCGCCATCTGGCCGCACGGCCGCTGGCGCTTCGAGTTCACCGGCGAGGGCAACCACGCCGGCACGACGCGGATGGCCGACCGCCGCGACCCCATGCTGACGTACGCCTTCACGGTGCTCGCGGCGAACAAGGAGGCGCGGCTGCGCGGCGCGCACGCCACCGTCGGCCGGGTGGCGGTGGAGCCGAACGCCACCAACGCGATCCCGTCCAAGGTGACCGGCTGGCTGGACGCCCGGGCCGCCGAGCCGGAGACGCTGACGGGGCTGCTGGACGCGCTGCGCGCGAAGGCCGCCGAGCGGGCCCGCCGCGACGGTACGGAGGTGGCGCTGACGCAGGAGTCGGCCACCCCGTTGGTCGCCTTCGACGGCGGGCTGGCGGACCGGCTCGCCACCCTGCTCGACGCGCCGGTGCTGCCCACCGGGGCCGGGCACGACGCCGGGGTGCTCGCCGCGCACGTGCCCACGGCGATGCTCTTCGTGCGCAACCCGACGGGGGTGTCGCACGCGCCCGCCGAGTCCGCCAGCGACGCCGACTGCGCCGCCGGGGTGACCGCCCTGGCCCGGGTGCTGGAGGAGCTGACGTGCCGCTGACCGGCGGGCCGCGCCTTCTGACGTCCGATCCTGTCGCGGGGCTCCGCGCGGGCCGCCGTCCGGCCGCTGTCGAGCTGCCCTCACGGAAGGGGCAACGACCGGAGAGGGCTGGTTCGTTGGGCACGGTGGCGTTGCCGACGGAGCGGGGCCACCGTGGCGCGCGGCGCTCGCCCGGGCGGTCGGATCCGGCGGTCCCATGGACGGGGCAGCTCGACAGGAGGCCAACCAGATGACCGGAACCCGCTGGCTCGCCGAGTACGCCTGGCTGCCCGACCACGCCGAGCCGACCGCCGACGTGCTGATCGAGACGGCCGACGGGCGGATCACCGGTGTGACCCCGCTGACGGCCGGGAGCACCCCGACCGCCGGCGTCGAGGTCATGGCCGACGCCGAACGGCTGCCCGGGCTGACCCTGCCGGGGCTCGCCAACGCCCACTCGCACGCGTTCCACCGGGCGTTGCGCGGGCGCACCCACGGCGGGCGCGGCGACTTCTGGACCTGGCGCGACCGGATGTACGACGTGGCGCGGCGCCTCGACCCGGACTCGTACCTGGCCCTGGCCCGGGCGGTCTACGCCGAGATGGCGCTGGCCGGGATCACCTGCGTCGGCGAGTTCCACTACGTGCACCACGACCCGGACGGCACCCCGTACGCCGATCCGAACGCGATGGGCGAGGCGCTGGTCGAGGCCGCAGCGCACGCCGGGATCCGGATCACCCTGCTGGACACCTGCTACCTCACCGCCACGGTCGACGGGGAGCCGCTCGCCGGGCCGCAGCGGCGCTTCGGCGACGGCGACGCGCTGCGCTGGGCGGAGCGCGTCGACGCGTTCCGGCCCACGGACGACCACGTCCGGGTGGGTGCGGCGATCCACTCGGTGCGGGCGGTGCCGGCCGGGCAGCTCGCCACCGTGGCCGGGTGGGCGGACCGGCGCGGCGCGCCCCTGCACGTGCACCTCTCCGAGCAGCCGGCCGAGAACGACGCCTGCCGGGCGGTGCACGGCTGCACCCCGGCCCGGCTGCTCGCCGACCGGGGGGCGCTCGGCCCGGGCACCACGGCCGTGCACGCCACCCACCTGACGGGCGGCGATCTCACCCTGCTCGCCGACGCCGGCACGGGCGTCTGCCTCTGCCCGACCACCGAGCGGGACCTGGCCGACGGCATCGGCCCGGCCCGGCGGATGGCCGACGTCGGCCTACCGCTGAGCCTGGGCAGCGACAGCCACGCCGTGGTCGACCTCTTCGAGGAGGCCCGCGCGGTGGAGCTGGACGAGCGGCTGCGCACCCGCCGGCGGGGCCACTTCGGCGCCGCCGAGCTGCGCGACGCGGCCACCGTGGGCGGTCACGCCGCGCTGGGCTGGCGCGACGCCGGGCGGATCGCCGTGGGGGCGCGGGCCGACCTGGTGACCGTACGGCTGGACAGCCCGCGCACGGCCGGCGTACCGCCGGTGGGGGTGTGGTTCGCGGCGGGCGCGGCCGACGTCACGCACGTCGTGGTGGACGGCCGGCCGGTGGTGCGCGACGGCCGGCATCTCACGGTCGACGTGCCGGCCGAACTGACCGCGGCGATCGAGGAGGTGACCGCATGAGCAGCCTGCTGGTCGACGACATCGGCGAGCTGGTGACCAACGAGCCCGGGGGCGAGGGCGGACCGCTGGGCATCCGGCGCGGCGTCGCCCTGCTGGTCGAGGACGGGCGGGTGGCCTGGATCGGGCCGTCCCGCGACGCGCCGGCCGCCGACCGGCGCCTGGACGCGCGGGGCGCCGCCGTGCTCCCCGGCTTCGTGGACAGCCACGCCCACCTGGTCTTCGCCGGGGACCGGGCCGCCGAGTTCGCCGCCCGGATGGCCGGGCAGCCGTACACCGGCGGCGGCATCCGGACCACGGTCGGCGCCACCCGGGCGGCCGGCGACGACGAGCTGCGGGCCACCGTGCGGCGGCTGCGCGACGAGGCGCTGCGGCAGGGCACCACCACCATGGAGATCAAAAGCGGGTACGGCCTCACCGTCGCCGACGAGGCCCGCTCGCTGCGCATCGCCGCCGAGGTCAGCGAGGAGACCACCTTCCTCGGCGCCCACGTGGTCCCCGCCGAGTACGCCGACCGCCCCGACGACTACGTGGGGCTGGTGTGCGGGCCGATGCTGGCCGCCGCCGCGCCGCACGCGCGCTGGATCGACGTCTTCTGCGAGCGGGGCGCGTTCGACGTCGACCACGCCCGTGCCATCCTCGCCTGCGGGCAGGCCGTCGGGCTGGGCGTGCGGGTGCACGCCAACCAGCTCGGCCCCGGGCCGGGCGTCCAGCTCGGCGTGGAGCTGGGCGCCGCCAGCGTCGACCACTGCACCCACCTGACCGACGCCGACGTCGACGCGCTGGCCTCGACCCGGGTCGACGGCGGGCACACCACCGTGGCGACCCTGCTGCCCGGCGCCGAGTTCTCGACCCGTTCGCCGTACCCGGACGCCCGCCGGCTGCTCGACGCCGGCGTCACCGTGGCACTGGCGACCGACTGCAACCCCGGTTCGTCGTACACGTCGTCGATGCCGTTCTGCGTCGCGCTCGCCGTACGCGAGATGCGGATGACCCCGGCGGAGGCCGTCTGGGCCGCGACCGCCGGCGGCGCGCGGGCGCTGCGCCGCGACGACATCGGGCGGCTCGGCGTCGGGGCGCGGGCCGACCTGATCGTCCTCGACGCCCCGTCCCACCTGCACCTGGCCTACCGGCCGGGGGTGCCACTGATCCGCCAGGTCCTGCGCAACGGAGTGCTCCAATGACCGTGACCATCCTGCCCACCGGGATCTCCCCCGCCGACGTGCTCGCCGTGGCGCGCGGCTCCGCCAAGGTCGTGCTCGACCCGGCCACCGTGGACGCCATGACCACCAGCCGGTCGATCGTCGACGGCATCGAGGCCGCCGGCCGCCCGGTCTACGGCGTCTCCACCGGCTTCGGCGCGCTGGCGAACACCTTCGTCGCGCCCGAGCGGCGGGCCGAGCTCCAGCACGCGCTGATCCGCTCGCACGCCGCCGGCGTGGGCGCGCCGATGCCGCGCGAGGTGGTCCGGGCCATGATGCTGCTGCGGGTCCGCTCGCTGGCGCTCGGCCGCTCCGGGGTCCGGCCCCTGCTCGCCGAGGCGCTGGTCGACCTGCTCAACCACGACGTGACGCCGTGGGTGCCGGAGCACGGCTCGCTGGGCGCCTCCGGCGACCTGGCGCCGCTGGCGCACTGCGCGCTGGTGCTGCTCGGCGAGGGCTGGGTGCTCGGGCCGGCCGGCGAGCGGCTGCCGGCCGCCGACGCGCTGCGCCGGGCCGGGCTGACGCCGGTCGGGCTGGCCGCGAAGGAGGGGCTGGCGCTGATCAACGGCACCGACGGCATGCTCGGCATGCTGCTGCTGGCGATCCACGACGCCGCGCACCTGTTCACGATGGCCGACGTCACCGCCGCCCTCGCCATCGAGGCGATGCTCGGCTCGGAGCGGCCGTTCCTGCCGGAGCTGCACGCCATCCGCCCGCACCCCGGGCAGTCGGCCTCGGCGGCGAACATCCACCGGCTGCTCCAGGACTCCCGGGTGATGGACTCGCACCGCGACGACCTCGCGCACGCGGTGCAGGACGCGTACTCGATGCGGTGCGCGCCGCAGGTCGCCGGGGCCGCCCGGGACACGCTGGACTTCGTCCGCACGGTGGCCGGCCGGGAACTGGTCTCGGTGGTGGACAACCCGGTGGTGCTGCCCGACGGCCGGGTCGAGTCGACCGGGAACTTCCACGGCGCGCCGCTCGGCTTCGCCGCGGACTTCCTCGCCATCGCCGCCGCCGAGGTGGGCGCGATCGCCGAGCGCCGGGTGGACCGGCTGCTCGACGTCACCCGGTCCCGGGACCTGCCGGCCTTCCTCTCCCCCGACGCCGGCGTCAACTCCGGGCTGATGATCGCCCAGTACACGGCGGCCGGGATCGTCGCGGAGAACCGCCGGCTCGCCGCGCCCGCGTCGGTGGACTCGCTGCCCACGAGCGGGATGCAGGAGGACCACGTCTCGATGGGCTGGGCGGCGGCCAAGAAGCTGCGCACCGTGCTGGACAACCTGACCAGCCTGCTCGCCGTCGAGCTGCTCGCCGGCGTACGCGGGCTCCAGCTGCGCGCCCCGCTCGACCCGTCGCCGGCCGGCCGGGCCGCCGTCGCGGCGCTCGGCGGGATCGCGGGGGAACCCGGGCCGGACGTCTTCCTGGCCCCGCTGATGGAGGCCGCCCGCTCCGTGGTGGCCGGGCCCGACCTGCGCGCCGCCATCGAGCGCGAGATCGGGACCCTGGACTGACGGACGCCCGGGCCACCGTCGCGCCACGGTGGCCCGGGCGCCTGCCGGGTGTCAGCCCGCCAGCACCGCCACCCCGATCAGCACGGGCACGGCGGTCACCGTCGACAGCAGGATCGAGTCGCGCGCCAGGACCGTGCCCCGGCCGTAGCGGACCGCGTACACGAAGACGTTCTGCGCCGTCGGCAGGGCGGCGGTGACCGTGCAGGCCAGCACGATCGCCGCCGGCAACCCCATCGCGAAGCGCGCGACGAGGTAGGCGACGGCGGGCTGGGCCACGGTCTTGAGGACGACCGCGAGGCGTACGTCCCGACCGGTGTCGCCGGAGCCGGGCCGCGGCGCGCCGTGCAGGGAGACGCCGTACGCGATCAGCGTGGCGGGGACCGCCATCGCCGCGACGAGTGCGATGGGCCGCAGCACCGGTTCCGGCGGCAGCCAGCCCGTCAGGCTGGCCGCGACGCCCAGCGCGCACGCGACGGTGACCGGGTTGGTGAGCGGCTGGAGCACCACGCTGCCGAGCGACGGCCGTCTCTTCGCCGTGGCCGCCTCGAGGAAGGCGAACGCGACCGGCGTCACGACGACCAGCTGGAACATCAGGACGGGCGCGACGAACGCGGCGTCGCCGAGGACGTAGACGGCGACCGGGATGCCGATGTTCGCCGCGTTGACGTACGACGAGGCCAGCGCCCCGATCGTCGCCTCCGCGACCGGGCGGCGCCAGCAGAACCGCGCGACGACCACGTACAGCGACGCCACGGCGATGGTGCTCGTCACCGTCACGACCAGGGCGGACGAGACGATCGCGGGCACGTCGGCCCGGGCCACCGTCTGGAACAGCAGCGCCGGGGTCGCCACGAAGAACGCGACCCGGGACAGGACGGTGGCCGCCTCCGGCCCCAGCACCCCGCCGCGACCGAGCGCGTAGCCGACGGCGATGACGGTGGCGATGACGGCGAAGCCCGTCAGCACCCCTCCCACCGGGGGCGGGGCCGTCAGCTCGCGGGCGGCAGCACCTTGGCGACCAGCTTGGCCAGCTCCCGCAGCGCCTTGCCCCGGTGGCTGACCGCGTCCTTCTCCTGCGGCGTCAGCTCCGCGTTGGTGCGGTCCTGCCCGTCGCCGAGGAAGATCGGGTCGTAGCCGAACCCGCCGTCGCCGCGCGGCGCCCGGAGCAGCCGGCCGCTCTGCCGGCCGTCGACCAGGTGCTCCTTGCCGCCCGGCAGCACCAGGGCCACCGTGCAGACGAAGGACGCGGCCCGGTGCTCGTCGGGCAGGTCCGCGATCTGGTCCAGCACGAGCTGGAGGTTGGCCTGGTCGTTGCCGTGCCGGCCGGCCCAGCGGGCGCTGAACACCCCGGGCATGCCGTTGAGGGCCTCGACGGCGATCCCGGAGTCGTCGGCGATCGTCGGCAGTCCGGTGCGCCGGCAGCCCTCCCGCGCCTTGATCAGCGCGTTCTCGCCGAACGTCAGGCCGGTCTCGGGCAGCTCCGGGTACTCCTCGACGTCGTTCAGCCCGATCAGGGCGACGCGGTGCGCGCCGAGCGCGCCGTCCAGGATCCGCTGGAGCTCGACGAGCTTCTTGCGGTTACGGGTGGCGAGCAGCACCTTGTTCATCTGAATCCACCTTTGTTCGCGACTGCGGGGCCCGCAAGCTCACTCCTCGCGCTCACGGGAGGGAGAGCGCCTTCCGCTGGGCTTCGGCAAGTTCCACGCAGCCGGCGACGGCCAGGTCGAGCAGGGCGTCGAGCTGCTCGCGGGCGAAGACGCCCGCCTCACCGGTGCCCTGCACCTCGACGAACTCGCCGGTGCCGGTGCAGACCACGTTCATGTCGACCTCGGCGGCCACGTCCTCGGCGTAGTCGAGGTCCAGCCGGGGCTCGCCGTCGATGATCCCGACGCTGATCGCGGCCACCGAGCGGTGCATCACCTTCTCGGGCTTGCCGACCAGCGACTTGCGCCCGGCCAGCCAGGTCACCGCGTCGTGCAGCGCCACGTACGCGCCGGTGATCGCGGCGGTGCGGGTGCCGCCGTCGGCCTGGAGCACGTCGCAGTCGAGGACGATCGAGTTCTCGCCGAGGGCCTTGAGGTCGATGGCGGCCCGCAGGCTCCGGCCGATCAACCGGGAGATCTCGTGCGTACGCCCGCCGACCCGGCCCTTCACGCTCTCCCGGTCGGAGCGGGTGTTGGTGGCCCGCGGCAGCATCGCGTACTCAGCGGTCACCCAGCCGAGCCCGGAGCCCTTGCGCCAGCGGGGCACCCCCTCGGTGACGCTGGCGGTGCAGAGCACCCGGGTGCCGCCGAACTCCACGAGCACCGAGCCCTCCGGATGGGTGCTCCAGCCCCGGGTCAACGTCACAGGTCGGAGTTCGTCGGGTCGCCGCCCGTCAGGTCGTGCCATCCCTGCACCCTATGCGGTGCCCCGAGCGGTGCGCCCCGGGGTGTCCCACCCCTGCGCGGCGGCCGGTCAGATCTCGTAGCTGGCGCCGGGCCGGACCACCTCGAGCGGCCCGTCGAAGGCGGCGCCGGCCGACTCCACGGTGTGCGCCTCGCTGCCCCAGGCCGCCACCAGGTGGGTGAGCAGCAACCGGCCCACCCCCGCCTTGGTCGCCGCCTCGCCGGCCTCCCGGCCGGTCAGGTGCAGGTCCGGCGGGTTCTCCACGCCGTCGAGGTAGCTCGCTTCGCAGAGAAACGTGTCGGCGTCCTGGGCCAGCCGGAGCAGCGCGTCGCAGGGCGCGGTGTCCGAGGAGTAGCAGAGCACCCGGCCGTCGTGCTCCAGCCGGACGCCGTACGTCTCGACGGGGTGGTTGACCCGGTCGACGGTGACGGCGAAGGGGCCGATCGGGAAGGTGCCGGGTTCGAGGGCGTAGAACTGGTAGACGTCCTCGACCGTGCTGTCCTCCTGCCCGTACACGGCCGCCAGCCGGTCCGGCGCGCCCGACGGGGCGTAGACCGGCAGCGGCGGGCAGGGGCCGTCGGGGGCGTAGCGGCGCACCACCACGTACGAGGCGGCGTCGAGGATGTGGTCGCAGTGCAGGTGGGTGAGGACGATGGCGTCGGGGGCGTGCAGCCCGGCGTAGCGCTGGAGGTTGGACAGCGACCCGGAGCCGAAGTCGACCAGCAGCCGGAAGCCGTCCGCCTCGACGAGGTAGGCCGAGCAGGGGGACTCGGGACCGGGGAAACTGCCCGCGCAGCCGAGGACGGTCAGTCGCATCGAGTCATCTCACTGTCACGCTGTGTAGTCTTCGCGTCGACGGTCCCGCCGTGGATGATCTCTACCGACGCGTACGCCACGCAGGGCAGCCTACGCGCGCCCGCGCGGCGACAAGAGTCATCCACTGGAAGTTGTCATCAACGTGACACCCTGCCGCGCCGGCCGCGCCGCCGGCGTGACGAGACGCCGTCCGGCGGTAGCGCTGGGTGAGTGGACCGGCCGGGCCACGAGCCCCCGTCCCCTGGCCGGGCCACCGACGGGTGTCGGCGGCCCGGCCAGGGGACGTCAGGCCCAGAGCTGGCCCTCCAGGGCGTCCTCCGCGTCGGCGAGGGTGCCGCCGTAGGCCCCGGTGGAGAGGTACTTCCAGCCGCCGTCGGCGACCACGAAGGCCACGTCGGCCCGCTGCCCGGCGCGGACGGCCTCGTGCGCCACCGCCAGGGCGGCGTGCAGGATCGCGCCCGTGGAGAACCCCGCGAAGATGCCCTCCACCTCGACGAGCTGCCCGGTCCGCAGCACCGCGTCGCGAGTGCCGACGGAGAAGCGCCGGGACAGCACCGACGCGTCGTAGAGCTCCGGGACGTAGCCCTCGTCGATGTTGCGCAGCCCGTAGACCAGCTCGCCGTAGCGCGGCTCGGCCGCGACGACCTGGATGCCGTCGACCTTCTCCCGCAGGTAGCGCCCGGTGCCCATGAGCGTCCCGGTGGTGCCGAGACCCGCCACGAAGTGCGTGATCGTGGGCAGGTCGTGCAGCAGCTCGGGGCCGGTGGTCTCGTAGTGCGCGCGGGCGTTGGCGTCGTTGCCGTACTGGTAGAGCATGACCCAGTCGGGGTGCTCGGCCGAGATCTGCTTGGCGGTGGCCACCGCCTGGTTGGAGCCGCCGGCCGCCGGCGAGAAGATGATCTCCGCGCCGTACATCCGGAGCAGCTGCACCCGCTCGGTCGAGACGTTCTCCGGCATCACGCACACCAGCCGGTAGCCGCGCAGCTTGGCCACCATCGCCAGCGAGATGCCGGTGTTGCCGCTGGTCGGTTCGAGGATGGTGTCGCCCGGCCGCAGCCGGCCCGCCTCCTCGGCCGCCCGGACCATGAACAGGGCCGCCCGGTCCTTGATGCTGCCGGTCGGGTTCCGGTCCTCCAGCTTCGCCCAGAGCCGCACCGGCGGCGCCCCGTCGGGCACCGTCGGGGAGAGCCGGGGCAGCCCGACCAGGGGCGTGCCCCCGCAGGCGTCGAGCAGGCTGTCGTACCGCGCCACGGCGACCGCCGCCGTCAGCGGGCGGTGACGGCCGACCGCGCGGCCACCGCGGCGCCGTGCTGGGCGATCGCGGCGGCGGCGGCGAACCCGAACGCGCCGCCGGCGACCGCCGGCAGGATGGTCACGCTGTCGCCGTCGTTGAGCTTGGCGTCCAGCGCGCCCAGGAAGCGGACGTCCTCGTCGTTGACGTAGACGTTGACGAAGCGGTGCAGCGCACCGGCGTCGGTGACCAGCCGGGCCCGCAGGCCGGCGTGCCGGGAGTCCAGGTCGGCGAGCAGGTCGGCCAGCGTGTCGCCGGCTCCCTCGACGACCTTCGCGCCGCCGGTGTAGCTGCGCAGGATGGTGGGGATGCGAACCTCGATGGCCATGGTGTCGTGCTCCTTGACGATGGTCGGGCGTGCCGGAAGGTGACGGGACGTGAACGGGTGGGACGGCGCTGGATCAGCGGCCGGAACACTCGTAGTCGACCGTCGCCGGGCTCTGCCCGAACATGTAGGACTGCACGGCGTGCGGGTCCACCCCCGCCTCCACGATCCGGACCGGCTCCTCGGTCACCACGCCGTCGACGATCCGGAAGGAGCGGATCTCCTCCGAGTCGGGGTCGCGGGTGGAGACCAGCAGGTAGTGCGCGCCGGGCTCACCGGCGAAGGAGATGTCCGTCCGGGACGGGTACGCCTCCGTGGCGGTGTGCGAGTGGTAGATGACGACGGGCTCCTCGTCCCGGTCGTCCATCTCGCGCCACACCCGCAACTGCTCCATCGAGTCGAACTCGTAGAACGTCATGGAACGGGCGGCGTTGTCCATCGGGATGTGCCGGGCGGGGGTGTCGCTGCCGGCGGGACCGGCGACCACGCCACAGGCCTCGTCGGGGTGGTCCCGACGAGCGTGGGCGACGATCGCCTCGACGATCGACCGGTCGATGCTCAGCACGTGCTCCAGCCTAACGCGTACCTGCCGCGACCTTAAGGTGGCGACGGTCACGACTAGTCGATCAGGGCGTTGAGCAGGGATTCCTGGAGATAACCGAGGTACGCGTAGACCGACAGTTGGAACACCCGGCTGGAGGTCGGATCCTCCGCGACCGCGTCGTCGAGCTCCTCGCCGAGGTCGGTGCCGTCCTTGATCTCCAGCCGGACGCCCATCGCCAGCCGGGCGTCGTTGAGCGCCCGCAGCCACGCCTCGGCCGCCTCCGCGTCGAGGCGCACCTCGCCGCCGGCCGAGTCGGGCAGCGAGGCGAGGATCGCCCCCGCCTGGTCGATCTTGGCGGTCTTCAGGTCGCCCTCGGTGTAGCGGCGGAACTCGGCGGTGCCGGACGCGTCGTCCGGGTAGACCTCGGGGAAGAGCCGGCCCACCACCGGATCGGTGTGGTCGAAGCCGTCGGTGAGCAGCCCCACCACCTCGGATGCCACCTTGCGCAGCACCCGCACCTCGTCGACGGCGAAGGTGGCGACGTAGCGGTCGCCCTGGCGACGGAACATGCTCACGACCGGTCCACCGTCGCCCACAGCCCGTACGCGTGCAGCTGCGACGCGTCGTGCTCCATCCGCTCCCGGGCGCCGCTGGAGACCACGGCGCGGCCCTTGTGGTGCACGTCGAGCATCAACTCTTCCGCCTTCTCCCGGCTGTAGCCGAAGAGCTTCTGAAAGACCCAGGTCACGTACGTCATGAGGTTGACCGGGTCGTCCCACACGATCGTCACCCACGGCCGATCGGACGCCGGCACCTCGTCGGTGTCCGGCGTTTCGACAGGTGCAACCTGCGGAGCCGCCATGCCCCCCATCGTGCCACCGGATTCGGCGAACCGAGGAACCGGAACGCCGGGCCGACGTGGATCACCGCGTCCGGCCTGGTCAGGGGCGTCGGCGGCAACCAGCGGCGGCCTCGGCCCGGTGCCGACGCCGCGAGCGGACGGGCCGCCCTCAGGCGAGCAGGATGCCGTGGTCGACAGCATCGGAGAGCACCCCGTCCAGGGAGAGCCGGACCACCTCGAACCGCCGGGACACCTCCCGGGACAGCTCGAGTTCGACCTCGCGCAGCGCGCGCTGCGCCCAGGCTCGGGCGGCGTTGGAGTCACGGTTGCCGGGGCTGCGCCAGTGCTGCCAGCAGCCGCCGGAGAGGGCCACGGCCACCGGCGGGAGCACCTCCACGCGCTCCGCACCGGGGTGGCTCGCCAGCGCGTCGGCCGCCCCGGCGCCGGTCAGCCCCGCCACACCGCCGGTGCTGGTGACCAGCAGCACCCGGTCCAGCTCGTGCTCGCCCCGGTGTTCCGTCAGGGCCCAGCGCACCGGGGCGTACAGGCGCCGACGGACGCCCACCGGCAGCGGCGCGCCGAAGACCCGGCCGGCCGCCTCGTCGATGAGCCCCCGCACCGCCTCGTCGCACTGGACGGTCGCCAGCAGCGACAGCGCCTCCATCTCCCGGTCGAGCAGCTGCGGCAGGCCGGCGCAGCCGACCCCGAAGACGATCTCCTGGACCACGCGGAGGTGGATGTTCGCCAACTCCAGGGCGAGGTGCTGGCGGATGCGCCGGGAGGAGGAGCGGGCCTGCCGGTCGAGCTGCTCCGACCAGTCGCCCGGCTCGGCCACCACCGGCACCCGGCCGTGCGAACCGGGCAGCACCGGCGGTTCGGCGCTCGCGCGCCGCAGCCCCTCGTCGGCGGCCCAGCCGACCAGTGCCCGGCGCAGGTCCGCCCCGTCGTCCGTCGCCGCCAGCGGGAACCAGCGGGCGTCGGCGAGCCCGGGAACGGCGGCCAGCAGGGCCGCCCGGTGCGCCTCGACGGTGACCGCGACGGAATCCACCGGCGCGGGGACCGGCCCGACGGACACCCCCGTGTCCTCCGTCGTCGCCGCGTCCTCACCCACCGGGGCCCAGCCGCCCGCGCCCGGGGTCACCGCGAAGACGACCTCGACCCCGGCGCGGGCCAGGTCGGCGAGCAGGTGCAGCTCGACGGCGGCGAAGGCCTGGTCGGCGGCGATCACGAAGAGCACCGCCCCGGACCGGACCGCCGCGTCGAGCAGCAGTTGGCCGCCGGCCACCCCGAGCGACCCGGTGTCGGGCGTGTCGACGAGGCTGAAGTGCCGCAGCAGGGGCTCGGGCAGGCTCAGCTCGACCCGGCGCGGCGGGCGCGCGAGCGCCGGCCCGGCGGCCAGCCGGTCGGCCCCGTAGGAGTGGGGCTGGCGGTAGCCGGGCACGTAGGCGGCCCGCGTCGGCACCCGGGAGTGGCGCACCACGAGCCAGCTGCCGGCCGGCACGGCGAGCATGGCGGGATCGAGCCGGAGCAGGCGGGCGAGCACCTCGGGCCGCCCCGCGCCGGCCGGGCCGACGCCGATCACGGCCAGCGGCTCCTCCGGCCGGGGTTCGGTCGCCCCCAGCCGGACGGGCAGTCGCCCCCGACGGGGCAGCTCGGCCGCCGCGGCGACGTCGCCGTCGGGCACTCCGACGGCGGGGAGAGGGCCGGGCTTCATCGAAAGCGGCCTCCCGTGGCAGGCGACCGGCAGCGGCCGGCCGCGTGGAAACGTCCGGTGAGGGCACCCGGATGCCGGAAGAGTACGGGCGACCGGGCCCCCGGACCGAATACTTCGAATACTCAGGGGTAACCACGAGACTACTCAACTTCGGTGCGTGACGAAGTGCACGCGGACGGATTCCGGTCGATATGCTGCCCCGATGAGTCGGTGGGGTTTCGTCGGCCGTACGGATGAGCTCAACCGTCTGCTGTCGGCGGTGACCGGCGCGGAGGGGCGGGGCCTCTTCTTCTGCGGCAGTGCGGGCATCGGCAAGAGCCGGCTGCTGCGCGAGGGGGTGGCGGCCCTGCCGCGCGACGGGTACGCCGTCTGGTCGATCGCGGCCAGCGCCACCACCGCCGCGCTCCCCTTCGGCGGTCTCGTCCAGGTGCTCCCCACCGAGCAGCCGCACGGCCTCTCCCCCGCCGGCATCCTGCGCTGGGCGGTGGACGTGCTGCAACAGCAGGCCGCCGGCCGACGCATCGTGCTCGCGGTCGACGACGCGCACCTGCTCGACCCGCCGTCCGCGGCGCTGGTGCACCTCGTCGCGCGGGCCGACAACGCCACGGTCGTCGGCACCTCGCGCGACGGCGAGCAGCTCCCGCTGCCGATCCGGGCCCTGTGGACCGACGGCCTGGTCGACCACGTCGAGCTGAAGCCGCTGCCGCCGGCCCAGACCACCCGGCTGCTCTCCGAGATCCTGCGGGGACCGGTCGACGCCACCTCCGCCGACCGGCTCGGCCGGCTCTCCGAGGGCAACCCGCTGCTGCTGCGCGAGCTGGTGTTCGCCGCCGACCGCGGTGAGCTGACCCGCACGTACGGAATCTGGAAGTGGACCGGCCGGCTGGAGCTGGCGCCCAACCTGACCGACCTGATCGACATCCGGATCGGCCAGCTCACCTCGGGCGTACGCGGGGTGGTGGAGCTGGTCGCCTTCGGCGAGCCGCTCGGGCTGCACCTGCTCAACCAGGCCGCCGACCCGGTGGACGTGGAGACCGCCGAGGAGCGCGGGCTGATCGCCGTGGAGCACGACGACCGGCGGGCCAACGTGCGGCTGGCCCACCCGCTCTACGGCGAGGTGATGCGCCGCCGCTGCCCGGTGAGCCGGACGCGGCGGTTGCAGGCCCGTCTCGCCGAGCTGCTGGAGCTGGTCGGCAAGCGACGCCGCGACGACCTGCTCCGGGTGGCCGTCTGGCGGCTCGACTCAGGCACCGCACAGGATCCGGCCCTGCTGCTCGACGCGGCCGGGCAGGCGTTCGCCCGCTACGACGTACCGCTGGCGACCCGGCTGGCCCGCGCGGCGCTCGACGCGGGCGGCGGCTTCGACGCGGCGGAGCTGCTGGCCACCATCCTGATGTTCGGCGACCGCCCGGACGAGGCGATCGAGGTGCTGGACGCGGTCGCCACCGACATCGAGGGCGACCGGCGGCTGAGCCGCTGGCTGACCGTGCGGGGCATGGTCAGCTACTGGGGGCTGAGCCGGGAGTCCACGGTGGAGGAGATCGCGGCCCGCCGGTCGACCCTCGCCGACTCCGCCGACCAGGCGCGGGTGCTGGCCTTCGAGGGCATCATGCGGCTGCACCGGCTGGACACCGCCATCGCGCTGCGGCTCGGGCAGACGGTGCTGGACCGGCCGGCCGCGAGCGTCGCGGCCCGGGAACTGGCCCGCAGCACGATCGCCCACCTCCAGGCGGCGCAGGGGCAGCTGCACCGCAGCGCCACCGCGATCAACAAGGTGCAGGCCGAGGCGGGCCGGTGGCGGGGCGACATGCCGTACCTGCAACTGGCCCTGGAGCTGGCCCGAGGCACCCGGCTGGCGCTCGCCGGCGACCTGGCCGGCATCGACGCCATCGTGGCCGACGAGTTCGCCGACCTGGCCGGCGCCGGGGACTTCCGACTCGGCACCGGCTACCTGGCCATCCTCCAGGCGTACGCGGCCCGGCTGCGCGGCCAGAGCGACACGGCGCTGCGCACCAGCCTCGGCGCCTGCGCGGTGCTCGCCACCAGCCGGGTGTACGCGGGCCTGGCCCAGGCCGAACGCGCCCAGGCGGCGGCGCTGCGGGGCGACGCCGCGCAGGCGGCGGAAGCCATGGCGGAGGCCGACCGCACCCACGCCCCCGGCATGGTCGTGCTCTACCCGTGGCTGGAGCAGGCCCGCGGCGCCGTGCTCGCCGCCGGGGGCGACGTGTCCGGCGCCGTCAAGCACCTGACCGGGCTCGCCGACCGGCTGCGCGCGGACGGCCTCGCCGGCCACGAGGTGCACGTGCTGCACGACCTGGTCCGGCTGGGCCAGGCGGCCGCGCCGCTCGGGCCGACCTGCTCCGACGGCAGCCGGCGCACCGTCGCGCAGCGGCTCGCCGAGCTCTCCGAACGGGTCGACGGGGTGCTGCCGCCGCTGCTCGCCCGGCACGCCCGGGCCGCCGTGGGCGGCTCCGCCGACGAGCTGCTGGCGGTCGCCGACGGCTTCGACGCGCTGGACCTGGCCGTCTACGCGGTGGAGGCCACGGCCGCCGCCCTGGACCGGCTGCGCCGGCAGCGGTCCCCGGCGGCGGCCCCGGCCCGCGAACGCCTCGCGGCCCTGCTCAGCCGCTGCGATCTGATCCGCACCCCGGCGTTGCGGGCCGGCTGCCCGGCGCTGAGCGAGCGCGAGTGGCAGGTGGCGCGCCTCGCCGCCGACGGGGTGACCAGCCGGGCCATCGCCGAGCGGCTCTTCCTCTCCGCCCGCACGGTGGAGAACCACCTCCAGCGCATCTACGGCAAGCTCGGCGTCGCCGGGCGGGCGGAGCTGCGGGCCGCCCTCCAGGCGATCCCGGGCCACGAGGGCGGCGAGAGCGGGTGAACCCTAGGCTGGGGAGGTGAGCACCCTTCGCCCCGCGCTGCTGACCGACCACTACGAGCTGACCATGGTCAGTGCCGCCCTGCGCGACGGCACCGCCGACCGCCGCTGCGTCTTCGAGGTGTTCAGCCGTCGGCTGCCCGCCGGCCGGCGCTACGGCGTGGTCGCCGGCACCGGCCGGCTGATCGAGCTGATCCGCGACTTCCGCTTCGACGCCGACGAGGTCGACTTCCTGCGGCGTACCGGGGTGGTCGACGAGCGGGCCGCCGCCTGGCTGCGCGACTACCGCTTCACCGGCGACGTCGAGGGCTACGCCGAGGGCGAGCTGTTCTTCCCCAGCTCGCCGATCCTCACCGTCTCCGGCGGCTTCGCCGAGTGCGTGGTGCTGGAGACGCTCATCCTCTCGGTGCTCAACCACGACAGCGCCGTCGCCGCCGCCGCCGCGCGGATGGTCACCGCGGCGCGCGGGCGGACCCTGATCGAGATGGGTTCCCGGCGCGCGCACGAGGAGGCGGCCGTGGCCGCGGCGCGGGCCGCGTACCTGGCCGGGTTCCGGTTCACCTCCAACCTCGCCGCCGGGCGGCGCTACGGCATCCCGACCGCGGGCACGGCCGCGCACGCGTTCACGCTGCTGCATTCCGACGAGCGGGCCGCGTTCGCCTCGCAGGTCGCCACGCTGGGCAAGGACACCACGCTGCTGGTCGACACGTACGACATCAGCCAGGGCATCCGCAACGCGATCGCGGTGGCCGGGCCGGACCTGCGGGCCGTGCGGATCGACTCGGGTGACCTGGCGGTGATCGCCCAGCAGTCCCGCGAGCTGCTCGACTCGCTGGGCGCCACCGAAACCAAGATCATTGTCTCCGGCGACCTCGACGAGTACGCCATCGCCTCGCTCGCCGCCGAGCCGGTCGACATGTACGGCGCGGGCACCGCCGTCGTCACCGGCTCCGGCGCCCCCACCGCCGGGCTGGTCTACAAGCTCGTCGAGGTCGAGGGCCGCCCGGTGGTCAAGCGCTCCGAGCACAAGGCCACCATCGGCGGCCGCAAGGTGGCCGTACGCCGGCACAAGCCGACCGGCACCGCCACCGAGGAGATCGTCGTGCCGCAGGGCGTGCCCGACCCCCGACCCAACGACCGGCTGCTCCAGCACTCGTTCCTCGCCGGCGGCGAGCCGGTCGAGCGCCCGACGCTGGACGAGTCCCGGGAACACCTGCGCCAGTGCCTGATCTCCATCCCCTGGGAGGGGCTGAAGCTCTCCGCCGGCGACCCGGCCATCCCGGTCACGGTCGTCCCGGCCGACTGAAAGGAGCACCACGGTGAGCAACGCGCTGATCGTCGTGGACGTGCAGAACGACTTCTGCGAGGGCGGCTCGCTGGCCGTCGGCGGCGGGGCGGGCGTGGCGGCCGGGATCACCCGGCTGCTCGCCGCCGAACCGGGCCGCTGGGACCACGTGGTCGCGACGAAGGACTACCACGTCGACCCGGGGGCCCACTTCGGCGACCCGCCGGACTTCGTGGACTCCTGGCCGCGGCACTGCGTGGTGGGCACCCCGGGCTCGGAGTTCCACCCCGAACTGGCCACCGACCGGATCGAGGCGATCTTCCACAAGGGCGAGCACGCCGCCGCGTACTCGGGCTTCGAGGGGCACGCCGGCGACGGCGAGTGCCTGGCCGACTGGCTGCGCCGGCACGGGGTGGACCGGGTCGACGTGGTGGGCATCGCCACCGACCACTGCGTACGCGCCACCGCCCTGGACGCCGCCCGCGAGGGCTTCGCCACCACCGTGCTGCTGGACCTGACCGCCGCGGTCGCCCCGGACACCACCGACGTGGCGCTGCGCGCGATGGAGGGGGCCGGGGTCGCCATGCGCGGTGCGCCTGTGATCAGGGCCGCATGAGGCGGTAATTCGCTGGCGGGTGTCGTACCTCCGGCCGAGGATGTCCGGCGGAGGTACGCACCGACATGAACCTGAAGCCTTACCGGGAGGCGCTCGCCCTGCCCGGTCTCCGGTCGTTGCTGCTGGTGTCGGTGCTCGCCCGCGTCCCGCTCACCGCCACCGGGGTGACCCTGACGTTCTACGTCGTGCTCGATCTCGGGCGCGGCTACGGCGCGGCCGGGCTCGTCGGTGCGGCGATCACCGTGGGCGCCGCCATCGGCGGCCCGCTGCTCGGTCGCCTGGTGGACCGGCGCGGCCTGCGGTCGGTGCTCGTACTGACCGCGGTCGCCGAGGCCGCCTTCTGGTCCACCGCGCCGACGCTGCCGTACCCGGTGCTGCTTCCCGCCGCGTTCCTGGCCGGTTCGCTCGCCCTGCCGATCTTCTCCGTGATCCGGCAGTCCATCGCCGCGCTGGTGCCGCCGGAGCGGCGCCGCCCCGCGTACGCGCTGGACTCGATGTCGGTGGAGCTGTCGTTCATGGTGGGTCCCGCGCTGGCCGTGGCGGGGGTCACCGCGATCTCCGCGCGCACCACGCTCTACCTGGTCGGTGCCGGCATCGTCGCCGCCGGGGTCGCGTTCTGGGTGCTGAACCCGCCCACCCGGGCCGGGGGCGAGCCGGCCGGGCCGCAGCCGCGGGTGCCTCGCCGGTCGTGGCTCACCCCGCGCCTGCTCGCCGTGCTGGCGGTGAGCGCCGCCGGCATGCTCGTGCTCGGCGGCACCGACGTGGCCGTGGTCGCCGTGCTGCGGGAGAGCGGCGACGTCGGGTGGACGGGCGCCGTCCTCGCCGTCTGGGCCGTCGCCTCGCTGGCCGGCGGCTTCGCGTACGGGGCGGTCACCCGCTCGTTCCCGCCGCTGGCCCTGATGGCCGCGCTCAGCCTCTGCACCATCCCGGTCGGGCTGGGCGGGGCGCACTGGTGGCTGCTCTGCCTGGCGCTGATCCCCGCCGGGGCGCTCTGCGCACCCACCATCGCGGCCACCTCGGACGCGGTCAGTCGACTGGTTCCCGCCGCCGTACGCGGCGAGGCGATGGGCCTGCACGGCTCGGCGGTCACGGTCGGCATGGCGGTGGGCGCGCCCCTCGCGGGCGCCGTCATCGACGCCTCCGCGCCGGCCTGGGGCTTCGCGGTCACCGGGGCGGTCGGCGCGCTGGTGGCGCTGGCCGTGCTCCCGATCGAGCTGCGCCGCCGCCGCACCGCCGCCGCCCGCACACCCGCCCCCGAACTCGCCCCCGCCGCTCCGGCCCCCGCCAGCTGAGACGCGCCCCAGCGCCCACCGCTCCGGCCCCCGTCAGCTGAGACGCGCCCCGAGCCCAGCGCCCGGGCCGGCGACTCTTGAGTCGACGCGCAGGTGCCCGGCGCTACGCATGGCGCCGGCGGCGTCGCCGATCTCGGCCCGCCCCGACAGCCGCGGTCTGCTTCACGAGCCGTGACCGGCTGCGCCGGGCCTCGACGACGGCGGTGTAGTCCACATACGCCGATACCACACAGGTATTTTTATGCCGCAGAGGTATCAGCTTTTCGGCGGTCATGGGCCAGCAACTTCACGCGCCTTCCACGTCTTCCCGGAACGCCACCGGGACCGCAATCAGACCCGACCATTCCGTGCTGGGCGCGGACCGGCCCGGCACTGGCGGTTCTGTGAAGCTCCGCAGGAGTTCGGGGTGCTGACCCTGGGGGGCGTGCGGGAGTTCCACGGTCAGGCGCGGGGCAGGGCGGCGCCGGGCCTGCGCCGTCAGCGCCGCTGCGGGCGCACCTCTCGGCAACGCGCACGGGCGCCACACCGGGTGCCCAACGCGAACAGGCGCCACCCCGGGTGGGGTGGCGCCTGTCGTGCGCGGTGCGGAGCGTCAGCGCCGGTCGGCGTCGCTCGCGGTGTCCTCGCGGTAGCTGGCGCCACCGTCGGACTCGCTGGTCAGCGGCTTGGCGCCGCCCTCCGGCGGGCCGGCCAGGCTCTGGCCGCCGGCGGCCAGCTCCGGGAACTTGAGGTCGAACGCCGGCCGCTCGGAGCGGATCCGCGGCATCCGGTCGAAGTTGCGCAGCGGCGGCGGGGAGCTGGTCGCCCACTCCAGCGAGTTGCCGTGACCCCACGGGTCGTCGACCTCGACCACCGGGCCGGCCTTGTACGACTTCCAGCAGTTCCAGATGAACGGCAGGGTCGAGATGCCGGTGATGAACGCGCCGATCGTGGAGATCATGTTCAGCGTGGTGAAGCCGTCACCGGGCAGGTAGTCGGCGTACCGACGCGGCATGCCCTCGTTGCCCAGCCAGTGCTGCACCAGGAACGTGGTGTGGAAGCCGATCATGGTCAGCCAGAAGTGCACCTTGCCCAGCCGCTCGTCGAGCATCCGGCCGAACATCTTCGGGAACCAGAAGTAGATGCCGGCGAAGACGGCGAACACGATCGTGCCGAAGAGCACGTAGTGGAAGTGGGCCACCACGAAGTACGAGTCGTGCAGGTGGAAGTCGAGCGGCGGGCTGGCCAGCAGCACACCGGTCAGACCACCGAAGAGGAAGGTGACCAGGAAGCCGATCGAGAAGAGCATCGGCGTCTCGAAGCTGATCTGGCCGCGCCACATCGTGCCGATCCAGTTGAAGAACTTCATACCGGTCGGCACGGCGATCAGGTAGCTCAGGAAGCTGAAGAACGGCAGCAGCACCTGGCCGGTGGCGAACATGTGGTGCGCCCAGACGCTCATCGACAGGCCGGCGATGGCGATGGTCGCGGCGACCAGGCCCTTGTAGCCGAAGATCGGCTTGCGGGAGAAGACCGGGATGATCTCGGAGATGATGCCGAAGAACGGCAGCGCGATGATGTACACCTCGGGGTGGCCGAAGAACCAGAAGAGGTGCTGGTAGAGCATCGGCCCGCCGGTCGCCGGGTCGTAGACGTGGGCTCCCAGCAGGCGGTCGGCGGCCAGCGCCATCAGCGCGGCGGCCAGCAGCGGGAAGACCAGGATCACCAGGAGGCCGGTGACCAGGATGTTCCAGGTGAAGATCGGCATCCGGAACATCGTCATGCCGGGCGCGCGCAGGGTCAGGATCGTGGTGATCAGGTTGACCGCGCCGAGGATCGAGCCGAGGCCGGAGATGACCAGGCCGACGACCCACAGGTTCGCGCCCACGCCGGGCGCGTGCTCGACGGAGCTCAGCGGCGCGTAGGCGGTCCAGCCGAAGTCGGCGGCCCCACCCGGGGTGAGGAAGCCGACCATCGTCATCGAGCCGCCGAGCAGGAACAGCCAGTAGGCGAAGCTGTTCAGCCGGGGGAACGCCACGTCGGGGGCGCCGATCTGCAGCGGCACCACGTAGTTCGCGAAGGCGAACACGATCGGCGTCGCGAAGAACAGCAGCATGATCGTGCCGTGCATGGTGAACAGCTGGTTGTACTGCTCGGGCGACAGGAACTGCAGCCCGGGTCGGGCCAGCTCGGCCCGCATGATCAGGGCCATCAGGCCGCCGATCATGAAGAACACGAACGCGGTGACCATGTACATGATCCCGATCTGCTTCGCGTCCGTGGTACGCAGCAGCCGCGCGATGGCCGACCCCTTGACCGGCGCTCGGACCGGCCAGGGCCGGGTCACGACCGGCTTGGGTGCGACGGTGGTCACGAGTGGCCTCCGGTTCTGGGTTGTCCCGCTCGGCACGCGCTGGTTATCTGCGGGCCGTCATCCGCAAGGAGGATAGTCCCCGGCAGGTGGCTGCGCCGCGTGGGGTGGTCGGGTAGCCTGCCGCGCCCCGCCGCGGAGGGCTCCCGGTCGCCGGCGTCACAGCGGGCCGAGCAGCAGCCGGTAGTGCTCGCCGAAGATGCGCGCGCCGCGTCCGCGCAGCAGCGGATCGCGCAGCGCCGGCGGCACGTCCCGGGTCCGGTTGCGGTCCCGGGTCCGGTCCCGCACCCAGCGCGTACGGGGACGACGACGACTCTCGTACGCCGCCAGTGCCGACTCCACGTCGCTCCCGGTCGCCCGGAGGGACTCGGCGAGCACCACGGCGTCCTCCAACGCCATCGCCGCGCCCTGCGAGAGCGTCGGCGCGGTGGCGTGCGCGGCGTCCCCGACGAGCAGCACCCGCCCCCGGGACCAGCGCCCCAGCTCCACCTCCTCGGTGACGCCGACGTGCACCCGGTCCAGCACCTCCAGCACGGCGGGCACCGGTCCGCCGTAGCCGCCGAACAGTTCGCGCAGCCGGGCCGCCGGGTCTGCCGGCGCGGTGGTGCCGGCCTCGTCGGCGTAGCAGTGCAGCCGCCCGGCGCCGAAGGGTACGACCAGGAAGCCGGCGCGCTGACCGAGCAGCGCGGTCCACTCGGCCACCGGCGGTCCGTCGCGCACCACGGCGCGGTAGACGACCTGACCGGCGGGCCGGGGCGGGCCGCCGAGCGCGGCCAGGGCCCGGATCGAGGAGCGCGGGCCGTCGGCGCCGACGACGAGGTCGTACTCGGCGGCGGTGCCGTCGACGAAGGTGACGCCGACGGAGCGCGGCAGCAGGTCGAGGGTGCGCACCTCGGCGCCGTGCCGGACGGCGCCGCCCGCGCCGCTGAGCAGCACCCGGTGCAGTTCCGCCCGGGGCAGCGCCCGGCACTCGCCGACGCCGGACCAGAGGGCGTCGAGGTCCACCTCGCACAGCGGTGCCCCGGCGGCGTCGAGGAACCGCTGCCGGTGGATGACGCGCCCGAGCGGGCGGACGGGCCCGTCGAGGTCGAGCCGGCACAGCGCCCGGGCCGCGTTGCCGGGCAGGTAGAGACCGGTCTCGGCGTTCTCCCCCGGGGGCAGCCTCTCGGTGACGTCGGGCCGGAAGCCGGCCATCCGCAGCGCCCGGGCCACGGCCAGGCCGGCGATGCCCGCGCCGACGACGAGGATGCGCAGGGGGGAGCCACCCATGGTGGTGTACGCCTCCGGAGGGGTTCGGCACGCGTTGGAGGCAAGACACTACTCGGCGCTATCGGCACACACCAGAGCCAATCGTCCCAGCGGAAACATTCCTCGGCGGCGCTCCCCGCTGCTTCGAAGGACCACCTGCCCGCCGACCGGATCGGGCGTGACAAACCTCACTTACCTCTCCAATACCCCGGCCCCGTTGCGCCACGGTTTCAGAGGTGTAAATGTGTCGAAGAAATGTGGGAGCGCTCCCGCGCCCACCGGCCGACTCCGTCCGGCGTCCCGCGCCGAAGCCGAAGGAGCATCATGAAACGTCCACTCCGGGCCCTCGCGGCGGCCGCGCTGCTCGCCACCGGCTCGATCGTCGCCGTGGCCCTCGGCGGCACCGCCAGCGCCGACACCCAGATCTGCGAGCAGTACGGCTCCACCACCATCCAGGGCCGCTACGTGGTGCAGAACAACCGCTGGGGCACCACCGCCCAGCAGTGCATCAACGTGACCGACAGCGGCTTCGAGATCACCACCCAGAACGGCAGCAACCCGACCAACGGCGCGCCGACGGCGTACCCGTCGGTCTTCCTCGGCTGCCATTACACCAACTGTTCCCCCGGCACCAACCTGCCGATCCAGGTCAGCCAGATCAGCAGCGCCACGAGCAACATCTCCTACCGGTACGTCAGCAACGCCGTCTACAACGCCTCGTACGACATCTGGCTGGACCCCTCGCCCAAGCGCGACGGGGTGAACCAGATGGAGATCATGATCTGGCTGAACCGGCAGGGCCCGATCCAGCCCATCGGCTCCCCGGTCGGCACCGCCACCATCGACGGCCGCAGCTGGGAGGTCTGGCGCGGCAGCAACGGCTCCAACAACGTCATCTCGTACCTGGCGCCGTCGGCGATCAGCAGCGCGAACCTCAACCTGCTGGCGTTCATCAACGACACCCGCAACCGGGGCGCGATCACCAGCTCCTGGTACCTGACCAGCATCCAGGCCGGCTTCGAGCCGTGGCAGGGCGGCGCCGGGCTCGCCGTGACCTCGTTCTCGGCCGCGGTCAACGGCGGGGGCAACCCGCCGCCCACGACCGCACCGCCCACCACGCCCCCGCCGAGCACTCCCCCGCCCGGCGGCAACGGGTGCGCCGTGAAGTACACGCCGAACTCCTGGAACAACGGCTTCACCGCCGACGTGCAGATCACCAACACCGGGTCCAACGCGATCAACGGCTGGACGCTGAACTACAACCTGCCCGCCGGGCAGCAGGTCACCAGCGCGTGGAACGCCACGGTGAGCCAGAGCGGCTCGGCGGTCACCGCGCGCAACATCAGCTGGAACGGCTCGCTCGCCCCGGGCGGCACCGCCAGCTTCGGCTACCAGGGCACGCTGAGCGGGGCGTACTCGTCGCCGACGAGCTTCACCCTCAACGGGGTGCCCTGCTCCCGGTCCTGACCTGACGCCCTCCGGACGCCGACGCGGGGGCAGTACGCCCCCGCGTCACCGGTCCCGGCGCCGCCGCGATCCGAGTCCCCAGGGGTCGCCGCGTACGGCCGGAGAGACGCGACGTCCGCCAGGCCACCCCCGGGCCTGGCGGACGTCACGCGGGGCTGGCCGGCTCAGACCCGGGTGAGCCGGACGGCGTCGGCGATGACGAGGCCCGGGGCCGAGCTCCACCGGCTGACCGCGACCCGGTTGGCGTCCCCGGCCGGCAGCGTGAAGGTGCCGAGGCTGCGCCACTGTCCGCCGGTGACCCGCTGGTCGACGATGATCGTCCGGTTTCCGGTCGTGGTGGACACGATGTACGGGGTGGCGGAGTTGTAGCCGCTGACCGCCGGCCACCAGGCGTCGACCCGGTAGTTCGCGGTCGCCGGGACGTTGAACTTGTACCAGGCGGCGTCGCTGGCGGCGACCGGGTTCGCGAAGCGGTAGTCGGTGCCGTAGCGCTGGGCCGAGTACGACGAGGTGCCCCAGTTGGCGCTGGCGGTGAAGCGTCCGGCGGTGGAGTTGTCCACCACGGCGCTCCAGGTGCTGCCGCCCGCCATCTTCGCGGCCACGTCCGCGCGCATCGAGTTCAGGTCGATGAAGGACGGGTCGATCTTGCCCGTGGTGCTCGTCTCGCGGTGGCCCCGGGCGTAGCTGGCGTCCTTGCCCAGCCGCTTGAGCACGGCGGCCGTGGCGGCGATCGACGCGTTGTACTGCGCCGCCGTCATCTCCTGGTTGACCCCGTTGTAGTCGATCTCCCAGCCGATCATCAGCGTGTTGCCGTCGCCGGCGGGGATCGGCCCGCTGCCCCGGCTGACGCCCGCGTGGTTGCAGCGCCCGGCGGAGATGACGTGGAAGACGCCGTGGTAGTCGACCAGCGCCTGGCACAGCGGGCCGGGCAGGTCGGACCGGCCGTTGATGCAGATGTTGAGCGCCGGGTGCGGGTTGCTGGCGCTGGAGGTGGCGGCGGTGTGGTGCCAGAGCACGCCGATCGGGTTGAAGTCGCCCGGGCGCATCCGGTTCAGCCAGTCGCCGTGGGTCACGACCTGGACGCCCGCTCCCCGCAGGACGTCCACCAGCCAGGGAATGGTGGCCATCAGGACTCCCCGAGCAGGTCGGCGAGGCACTCGGCCTTCGGAGCGGCGAGCGGCGCGGCGCTCGCCGCGGCGGGCTTGGCGGCTACGGCCACCGCGGTGGCCACCAGGGCCGACATGCCCAGCACCCCACGTCGGGGGAGACGGGCGGGTCGTGACGCGTTCATGGCGCTCCTTCAGACAAGGGCGGAGGGGTTCCGACTCATCGATGAACTGGTGACGCGCACGGTATATCGTCACGAGCATCTATGTCGATACCCTTCATCGCCCCTATTCAGGCTGAAGGAATTTGGCAAATCCGGTCCGGGTCCGGCACCCGGACCGGGCCACCGCCACAGTGGCCGGAAGGGGTCCGTCAGGGGTTGCCGAGCGCGTCGATGTCGCGCATCTCCTCGGCGGTCAGCGAGAAGCCGAAGACGTCGGCGTTGACGCGGATCCGCTCCGGGGTCACCGACTTGGGGATGACCACGATCTCGTGGTCGATGTGCCAGCGCAGCACCACCTGGGCCGGGGAGACGTCGTGCGCGGCGGCGATGCGGGTCAGCACCGGGTCGGCGAGGTCGCTGGTCTTGAACGGGCTGTAGCCCTCCAGCACCACCCCCCGGTCCCGGTGCTCCCGGTGCCGCTGGCGGTCGTACAACGAAGGGCTCCACCGGATCTGGTTGACGGCCGGGTTCTCCTCGGTCGCCTGGATCAGCTCGTCGAGCTGGCCCGTGGCGTAGTTGCTCACCCCGACGGCGCGCGCGAGCCCCTCGTCCCGGGCGGCGAGCATCTCCCGCCAGACGGGGATGTTGTCCGCGGGGTTCGCCGGCGGCCAGTGCACCAGCCACAGGTCGACCTGGTCGACGCTGAGTGCGGCCAGGCTCGCCTCGATCGTCTCCCGCTCCCGCCCCACCCGGTCCGGCGGCAGCTTCGTGGTGAGAAAGACGTCCTCGCGGCGTAGCCCGCTCTCCCGGACCGCCCGGCCGACCTCCTCCTCGTTGCCGTACATCGTGGCGGTGTCGACGTGCCGGTAGCCGGCGTCGAGCGCGGCGAGCACCGCGTCGTACCCGGCCTGGCCGGTGGCCTGCCAGGTGCCGAAGCCCAGCAGGGGCATCCGCACGTCGCCGGGGAGCGTGACGGTGGGCTGGTCGTCGTGGTCCATGCCCCGGGTCTTACCCGGGCTGACCTACCCCATGCCCGCCGAACCGGACACGCGGGCGGCCGGCGGGTCGGCGCGGATTGCCGGAGAATGCGGGTGTGGCTGACCCGCTGGAGGAGTACCGGCGCAGACGGGACGCGGCGCGCACCCCGGAGCCGGTGCCGGAACGGCCCCCGCGACGCGGGCGGCCCGCCGACGGCACGGCCCGCTTCGTCATCCAGCAGCACCACGCCCGGAGCCTGCACTGGGACCTGCGGCTGGAGCACGAGGGGGTGCTGGCCTCCTGGGCGGTGCCCCGCGGGCTGCCCCGCGACACCGGCCGCAACCACCTCGCGGTGCACACCGAGGACCACCCGATGGAATACCTCGACTTCCACGGCGAGATCCCGGCCGGCGAGTACGGCGGCGGGCGGATGACCGTGCACGACCGGGGCACCTACCACTGCGAGAAGTGGCGCGACGACGAGGTGATCGTCGTGCTCGACGGCGAGCGCACCAGAGGGCGGTACGTCCTGTTCGCCACCGGCGGCAAGGGTGGACGGGACTGGATGGTCCGCCGCACCGACCCGCCCCCGGAGGGCTGGACGAGCATGCCGGAGCTGCTCCCCCCGATGCACCCCACCCGGGCGGCGAAGCTGCCGGCGGACGAGGCGCGGTGGGGCTACGAGCTGCGCTGGGACGGGGTGCGCGCCCTCGCGTACGTCTCGGGCGGGCGGCTGCGGCTGCTCGCGGAGGACGACGAGGACGTCTCCGGCGCGTACCCCTGGCTGCGGGAGCTGGCCGAGGAGCTGGCGCCCACGGAGGTCGTGCTGGACGGCGTCCTCGTCCGCATCGACACCGCCGGCCGGGTGCGGCCGGCACGCGGCGGACGCCGCACCCCCGACGCCCAGTACCTGATCTTCGATCTGCTCTGGATGGAGGGCGTGAGCAGCGTCGACCTGCCGTACGCGCAGCGCCGCGAGCTGCTCGACGCCCTGGCGCTCACCGGTGGGCACTGGCAGACTCCGCCCTGGTTCCCGGGTGCCGGCCGGGAGGCGCTGCGGACCGGGCGGGAGCAGGGGCTGCCCGGCGTGGTGGCGAAGCGCCTGGACTCGGTCTACGAGCCGGGCCGGCGCAGCCGGCGCTGGTTGAGCATCGACGCGAGCCGAGACCCGAGCTGAGACGGCGAGGAGCATCGTGTACCTGACGCACCTGGAGTGCCCGCGCTGCGGGCGGGAGCACGACGCCACCAAGCTGACAAATCTCTGCGACTGCGGCTCCCCGCTGCTGGCGCGCTACGACCTGGCGGCGGTGGCGAAGGTGCTCACCCCGGAACGGTTCCCGTTGCGCCCGGCCGACCTGTGGCGCTACCGGGAGCTGCTGCCGGTAGCCGACCCCCGGCACGAGACCACGCTGGGCGAGGGCTGGACGCCGCTGCTGCGCACCCCGAACTACGGCGCGGAGATCGGCATCGCGGACCTGCTGGTCAAGGACGAGGGGTTGACCCCGACCGGCTCGTTCAAGGCGCGCGGCGCGGCGGTCGGCGTCAGCCGGGCCCGCGAGCTGGGCGTGACGCGCATCGCCATGCCCACCAACGGCAACGCGGGCGCGGCCTGGGCCACCTACGCCGCGCGGGCCGGGCTGGGCGCGACCATCGTCATGCCGCTGGACGCCCCCACCATCTGCCGCCGCGAGTGCGTGGCCGCCGGGGCCGACCTGCGCCTGGTCGACGGGCTGATCAGCGACGCGGGCCGGCTGGTCGCGGGGCTGGTCGCCGACTCCGGCGGCGCGGTCTTCGACGCCGGCACGCTGCGGGAGCCGTACCGGCTCGAGGGCAAGAAGACGATGGGGTACGAGATCGTCGAGCAGCTCGGCTGGCAGGTGCCGGACGTGATCATCTATCCCACCGGCGGCGGGGTCGGCCTGATCGGCATCCAGAAGGCGCTGCACGAGCTGCGCGAACTGGGCTGGATCTCCGACAGGCTGCCCCGCCTGGTAGCGGTGCAGTCGACGGGGTGCGCGCCGATCGTGCGCGCCTTCGCCGCCGGCGAGCGGCGGGCCCGCCCCTGGGCCGACGCGCACACCGTCGCGTTCGGCATCACCGTGCCCGCCCCGCTCGGCGACGAGCTGATCCTCGACGCGCTGCGCGCCAGCGCCGGCACCGCCATCGCCGTGGACGACGCCGAGATCCTCGCCGACCTGCGGGACTTCGCCGCCCGCGAGGGCCTGCTGCTCTGCCCGGAGGGGGCCGCCTGCCTGACCGCCGCCCGGCACCTGCGCGCCGGCGGCTGGATCCGGGCCGGCGAACGCGTGGTGGTGCTCAACACCGGGGCGGGCGTGAAGTACCCGGAGACGGTGGACGTCAGCGGCGTACCGGTGCTGCCCGCCTGACGCGCCGACCCCGCCGTCACTCGGTGCCGGGGTCGGTCAGCCGCCAGGCCGCGCTGACCAGGCCGATGTGCGACAGCGCCTGCGGGGTGTTGCCGAGCTGCGCGCCGGAGCGCGGGTCGATCTGCTCGCTGAACAGCCCGACGTCGTTGGCGTGCCCGAGCAGCCGTGCGAAGAGCGCCTCGGCCCGGTCCCGCTCACCGGCCATCGCCAGGTACTCCACCAGCCAGAACGAGCAGGGCAGGAACCCCGCCGGGTCGGTGCCCCAGCGGCGGAGGAGACCGTTGCCGGCGCCCAGCTCGCGTTCGACCGCCTCGACGGTGGCGCGCATCCGCGCGTCGGTCGCCGGCAGGAACCCCACCAGCGGCAGCAGCAGCACGGAGGCGTCCAGGTCCGGCGAGCCGAACGCGCCGCCGAACGCGCCGGTCCGCTCGTGCCAGCCGTCGCGCAGCACGACGGCCCGGATCTCGTCGCGGATCCCCGCCCAGCGCCGGGGGTCGGCCCGGTCGCCGAGGCGGGGCGCGAGCGTCACCGCCCGGTCCAGCGCCACCCAGCAGAACACCTTCGACGTCAGGTAGTGCCGGTCGGCGTCGCGGGTCTCCCAGATGCCCCGGTCGGGCAGGTGCCAGGTCGCGGCCACCTGCTCGGTCAGGCCCAGCACCATCTCGCGCAACTCCGTGTCGAACGCCTCGCCCAGGTGGTCGCGCAGCTGCCAGACCGCCGAGATCACCTCGCCCGGCACGTCGAGCTGGCGCTGCCGCCAGGCGTCGTTGCCGATCCGCACCGGCAGGCTGCCGCCGTAGCCGCGCAGGTGGGCGCACTCGTACTCGGAGACGTCCCGCTCCCCCTCCAGGCCGAAGAGCACCGGCACGGGCTCGGGGCCGACCCGGCCGATCGAGCGGGCCGCCCAGGCGAAGAGCCGGGACGCCTCGGCGGGGCAGGCCGCCACCCAGAGGGCGCGCAGGGTCATCGCGAAGTCGCGCAGCCAGGAGTAGCGGTAGTCGTAGTTGCGGTCGTCGCCGACGCGTTCCGGCAGCGACGTCGTCGGGGCGGCGACCACCGCGCCGCTGCGGGCGTACGTGAGGCCGGTGAGCACGGTCGCGCTGTGCCGGACCTGCTCGGGGTAGCGGCCGTCGTAGTGGTGCGACTCCCGGTACGCCTGCCAGGCCTGCACCGTCTCGGCGAGCGCGACCACCGGCTCCAGCCGGACCGGCGCCGACCCGTACGCCTGCCCGTACGCGACGTCGAGGCCGACCACCTGCCCGGCGGCGACCTCGAACTCCTGCCGGACCCGGTCGGAGTCGACGTGCGGTGGGATCCCGCCGGTGCGCAGGGTCAGCACCACCGGGCCCGCCGCGGCCAGCACCGCGCCGTCGGGCTGCTCGTGCAGGTACGGGGTGAGCAGGCCGTACTCCGGGCGGGGACGGAAGTCGAGCGACATCCGCACCCGCCCGGTCAGTCCCTCGACGACCCGCAGCAGCACGGCCGGGGAGTTCATCCCCAGTTGGTGCCCGCGGGCGCCGAACTCGGCGGCGAGCGCGTCGGTGACCGCGACGCTCCCCTCCGGCGTGTGGTGCACCGTGCGCAGCACCAGCGTGTCGGCCACGTACGCCCGCTCCACCCGGTGTCCGGGCAGCCCGGCGGCGGTGGGTGCCAGCCGCCAGTGGCCGGCGTCCGGGTCGAGCAGGCGGCCGAAGACAGACGGGGAGTCGAACCGGTCCGGACACCACCAGTCGATCGAACCGTCCCGACCGATCAGGGCGCCCGACCGGCAGTCGGAGAGGAACCCGTAGTCGGAGATCGCCAGCTGCTCCACCCGCTGCGGGTACCCGGTTCCGGCCGGCTCAGGCGGCGCGGGCGCGGGGACGGTCAGGAGGTGGGCGGCTCGTCCTCCCCGGCGGCCTCCGCCGCGTCGGCCTCCTCCTTGGTGCGGTGCACCGCCTGGTCGGCGTGCTCGGGCGGGCCGTAGACGGTGTAGAGCACCAGCGGGTTGGGGCCGGTGTTGACGAAGTTGTGCTTCGTGCCGGCCGGCACCACCACCAGGTCGCCCTGCACGACCTCGCGCTTCTCCCCCGCCACCCGGGCCTCGCCCGTACCGCTGACGAAGGTCAGGATCTGGTCGATTCCCTCGTGGACCTCCTCGCCGATCTCACCGCCCGGCGGGATCGTCATGATCACCAACTGGGTGTGCTCACCGGTCCACAGCACCCGCCGGAAATCCGGGCTCTTCTCGGCGACGGTCGCGATCGTGAAATGCTCCATGCCCACGCACATACCCGCTCAGGCCCGGGACCACGCCGGGACCCGCAGATGGTGGAATTCGCCACTCGTCGGGGGTTTCGATCCCGGACGGAGGGGGATCGAGGAAGTAGCCGGTGCACGGTGGCCGGTCGAGCCAGGTCCCCGCCGGCGTACCGCCGTACGGCTGCGATGGTGGGAGACGGCCAGAGCGCGGCGACGTTCGATCCCCGGGATCCGGACGGCGCCGCGCGCTCGTGTCCGGGCCCGGGCCCGGCGGGACCTGTGCCGCCGGCCGGCCCGGGCGCGTCAGGCCCACACCGCCAGGTGGGCGTCAGGCCAACACCGCCAGGTGGAACGGGCGGTCGGCCGGGCGGCCGTCGTCGGCGAAGGTGGAGACGAAGACGGCGTTCGGAATGCCGGTACGCCCGGCGACCACGATCTTTCCGCAGGGCGCGACGCCCGTGCTGCCGGGCAGGCCGACGGTGCCGACGTAGCCGGCGGCCGTGACGTCCTGATCGAACACCACCTGGTACATCCCGGTCGCCAGCCGGCTCGCGGTGGCCACGCCCAGCCCGCGCGCCAGGCCGCCGCTGGCGTGCACCACAGCGAAGAGGACCCGTGCGGTCGCGGGCAGACCGACGCCGGCGCAGGTGGTGGTCTCCGCGTCTGCCCGGGTCGCGTCGTCGTCCCTCGGCCCGGGCTGCGCCGCCGGCGCGCGCCGAGGTCTGAAGCTGGACATCTCGGTCCTCCCTCGTGGCCCCTGCTCGGGGCGGCGATGAGGCAGTTGTGGTGGCTCAGGGGGATCAGCGGCGATCGGCACCCTTTGTGGTCGAACGTATGTCGCCGCAGCCGCCCGCAACCACCGCGACGGGTGTCCGATCACGGACAGTCGCCGCCGTCCACACCCTCACTGACCTGCGGCGGAACGCTCAGTCGTCGTCCTCGGCCGACACCGGCTCCGAACCCACGCAGCGCACCTTCAGCTCGAACCCGCCGGACGGGCCGGTGAAGGTCACCTCCACGTCGTCGTCCGGCCCCGGCTCCGCGCCCGAGACCCGGTAGCCCGGTACGGGCGTCCAGGAGACCAGCCGCGCCCCGCCCGGCCCGCACTCGGCCACCGCGCTGCCACCCGTCGTCGCGAAGGCCCGACGCGTTCCCGCCGGGGACGAGCCGCCCGCCGCCGGCGACGGCCCGCCGGTGCCGGTCGCCGCCGGCGCGGATCCGCCCGGTGCGGCGGGGGAGGCCAGGGCGCGCTCGACCTCCTCCTGGCTGAGCACCCCGCCCGGGGTGCCGGCGATGCTCTCGCCCACCCACCGGATCGCGGCCACCCCGATCAGGGTGGCGACGGCGGCGGTGGCCAGCCACCCGGCGACGGCGAGGAACGAACGGCGGCGCATCCCCCGAGTCTCCCCGATCGGCGGTTGGCCCGAGCTTTGGACGGGGCTAAGGGACGGTTAAGGTCCGCCGCCGGCCCGCCCGGTGGCGGCTAGCCTGCCACTGTGGCCCGCCTGCTGCTCATCGAGGACGACCTGACCATCCGTACGCCGCTGCTGCGGGCACTGCGCGAGCGGGGGCACGCGGTGGCCGCCGCCTCGACGGCGATGACCGGCCTACGCGACGCGCTCGACGACCGGCCCGACCTGGTGGTGCTGGACCTGGGACTGCCCGACCTCGACGGCCGGGAGCTGCTGCGGATGCTCCGCGCGGTCAGCGCCGTGCCGGTCATCGTCGCCACCGCCCGCGACGACGAGACCGAGATCGTCCGGGTGCTCGACGCCGGGGCGGACGACTACGTGGTGAAGCCCTTCACGGCCGCGCAGCTCGACGCGCGCATCCGGGCGGTCCTGCGGCGCGGGACGGGACCCGCCTCGGAGGGGGACCCCGCGCTGGTCGTCGGCGGGCTGCGGGTGGACCCACGGTCGAGGCAGGTCTCCCTGGACGGTACGCCCGTCGAGCTGACCCCCCGCGAGTTCGACCTGCTGCACCACCTCGCGGGTCGCCCCGGCCAGGTGGTCACCAAGCGGGAGCTGCTGGCCGAGGTCTGGCGGGTCCCGTACGGCGGCGCCGACAAGACCGTGGACGTGCACCTGTCCTGGCTGCGGCGCAAGCTCGGGGAGAGCGCGCAGGCACCCCGTTACCTGCACACCGTGCGGGGCGTCGGGGTGCGGCTCGAGGCGCCCGGGAGCGCCGGATGAGGGCCCGGCTGGCGCTGCTCGTCGCCGCGGTCAGCGTCCTCACCCTGGTCGCCTTCCTGGTGCCGCTGGCGCTGCTGGTGCGCACGGTCGCGGCGGACCGGGCCACCGTACGGGCCACGGCCGACGCGCAGAGCCTCGTCACCGTCGTCGGCACCGCCGACACCGCGACGATCCGGCTGACCGTCGAGCAACTGGCCACGGAGTCCGAGCGCTCCGTCACGGTGTTCCTGCCCGACGGCACGGTGCTCGGCGCCCCGGCCCCGCGTACGGCCGCGGTGGCGCTGGCGGCGCGGGGGCAGAGCCTCACCGCCGAGTCCGGGCGGGGGCGGGAGGTGGTGATCGCCGTGCAGGGTCGCCCGGACGGCACCGGCGTGATCCGCACGGTGGTGCCGCCCGCCGAGCTGACCGCCGGGGTGACCCGGTCCTGGCTCGCCCTGGCCCTGCTCGGCGTGCTGCTGGTGCTGATCGGGCTGGCCGTGGCCGACCGGCTGGCCCGCACCCTGGTCCGGCCGATCGGTGAGCTCTCCGAGGTGTCGCACCGGCTGGCGAACGCGGAGCTGGACGCGCGCGTCACCCCCGCCGGGCCGGCCGAGCTGCGCGAGGTGGCCGGCGCCCTCAACCACCTGGCCGGCCGGATCCAGGTGCTGCTGGTGCAGGAGCGCGAGGAGGTCGCCGACCTCTCGCACCGCCTGCGTACCCCACTGACGGCGCTGCGCCTGGAGGCCGAGTCGCTGCGCGACCCCGAGGACGCGGCCCGGGTGACCGCCGCCGTGGACGGGCTGGAGCGGGCGGTCACCGGCCTGATCCGGCAGGCCCGCTGGCGGGTGCCCACGGCCGGGGCGGCCAGCGCCGACGCGGTGGCCGTGGTGGCCGAGCGGGTGGCGTTCTGGTCGGTGCTGGCCGAGGACACCGGGCGGGCGGTGACGCTCGACCTGGCGCCGGGACCGCTGCCGGTGGGCGTGCCCGCCGACGAGCTGGCGGCGGCGGTGGACGCGCTGCTCGGCAACGTCTTCGCGCACACCCCGGACGGCACCGCGTTCGCCGTCCGGCTGGCGGCGGAGGCGGGCCGCACGGCGCTGACCGTGGCCGACGACGGGCCGGGGATGCCGCCCGGCACGGTCGACCGGGGCGCGAGCACCGCCGGCTCCACCGGCCTCGGCCTGGACATCGCCCGCCGGGCCGCCCAGGCCAGCGGGGGCCGCCTCACCCTGGGTGCCGCGCCGTCCGGCGGCGCCGAGGTACGCCTCGAACTCGGCCCGCCCCGGCCCTGACCCCTCCCCCCGCCCCGGCGAGGCGCCCTCGCGCCGCCCGGCCCACCCCTCGGCGCACCCCCGGCGAGGCTTAACCCGGCCTTAGCGTTCGGGCAGCGTGGCGCTATCCGGGCGGGCGTGATCCTGGGACACGTAGACCGAGGAAGGGTGAACGAGATGAAGCGCAAGTCCCTGATGCTGGCGTCGCTCGGCGGCGCGGCCGTGCTGGCCGTGACCGGCGCGTCCGTCGGCGTCGCGGCGGCCGACAACGGCGCGGCCCGGGCGACCAACCTGGCCGCCGCCACCACCGCCCCGACCGCCCCGGGCACGCCGAGCGGCACCCCGGCGACGAGCGGCGCGCCGACCACCGGCACCCCGGCGGCGCCCGCCAGCCCGTCGGGCAGCGGCACCCCGTCGGGCAGCGGCGCGCCGGCCACCGGCGGCGACGCGGTGAGCGAGCAGCGGGCCCGCGAGATCGCGCTGGCCCGGGCGGGCGGCGGCGAGGTCGTCGAGGTCGAACGCGAGGACGAGGACGGCCGCGCCGTGTGGAGCGTCGAGATCGTGGCCGGGCAGACCGAGCACGAGGTCGACGTGGACCGGGGCGACGGCAGCGTGGTCAAGGCCGAGCAGGAGCCGGTCGACGACGACGATGACGACGATGACGATGACGACGCGTCGGACGACGACTCCGACGACGACGATGACGACGATGACGACCGCGACGACGACTGATTTGGCGCCCTGCCCGCCGCCGTCCCGATCCTGGGACGGCGGCGTCGTCGTTTCCGCGGACGCAGGCGGCCCGGACGTAGCAGGCGCCGTTGCGCTTGTAGGGGCGTGCGCCCGCCAACGTGCGGCGCAGCCGACCGGCCCCGGCGCGCGGAACCGTTGTCCCCCACGGATTGCGTGCGGCACCCCCGGGGCGGGCGGTGCGGGCCGATCGACCCTGTGACGGACACCGATGTCTGGCTACATTGGGGTATGGTGCCCGCCCACCGGGGCCGGGCGGCGGAACCGGTCTACCGCCCCATCCTCGCCAACCGGCGGGGTGAGCTGGAGGCGCTCGGTCATCTCGACGACGTCGTCGTGCCCCTGCTCGCCCCGGTCCTCCAGGTGTCCGCCCTGGACCGGCTCACGATCGACGTGCTCCGTCGGCTGCCCGACGGGCTGCTCACGGCCGTCGACGTCAGCGCCCTGCCCGACGCCCCCGAGACCGAGCTGGCCCGCTGGGGCGTACCGCTGGTGCCGGTGATCGGGCTCGCGGACAGCGACCGGCGCCTCGTCGCGCACGGTGCCGCCGCCCGGGCCCACGCCCGGCGGGCGGTCGTCCGGCTGCGGGTCGGCCACGACCCCGGCGGCCCGGACGCGGCCACGGCGGCGGCGGAGCGGGTCTGGCGGTTCACCCGCCTGGTGCCCGAGCAGTGCGACCTGCTCCTCGACGCGGGCGACGTGTGCTGCCGGGCCGACGTGCGGGTGGCCGAGCCACGCGTGCGCCGGCTGCTGGAGTGGGCCCGCCGGCACGCCTGGCGCTCGGTGAGCGTGGCGGCGGGCGGCATGCCCCCGGCGGTGTCCGCCCTGCCGACCGACGAACCGGTACGCGTCGACCGCTGGGACTGGCAGCTCTGGCAGCGCCTGGCCGACCTCGGCGTCGGGTACGGCGACTACGGCGTCGGCTCCGCGGTGCCCGGCGCCGACCAGGAGGGCGACCGGCTGCCCACCGTCCGCTACACCACCGACGGCGCCTGGTGGGTGTACCGCTGGTCGCGGCGGGGCGGCCGGGGCGACGACCGGTTCGCGGACCTGTGCCGCACCGTCGTCTCGGCGCCGCACTGGCCGGCCACCGGCGCGGCGTTCTCCTGGGGCGACCACGAGATCCTGCGGCGTGCCCGCAGGGGCGCCGGCGCCGGTTCCGCCAGCAACTGGGCGGCGTGGAGCACGTCGCACCACCTGGCACACGTGCTGGCCACGCTGCCGCTCCCGGGAGGGGAGTCCCGGCCGGGGCCGTGGCGGTCCGGTCAGGCGCCGCCGGAGCGGGGCCGCCCCGCCCGGCCGCACCGCAACGGGGAGACCCGGCGGGCCGGCTGAGCGCCGTCCCGCCGGACACCGGTACGCACCGGCGTCACTGCTTCTCGGTGAACCCGAACTGGATGACGCCCTCGTCGTCGACGCTGGCGTCCACCGACGCGTCGCCGAGCAGCTCGGCGGCGTCGGAGTCCAGGAAGATGCGCGCGCCCTGGTTGTCGACCACGTGGTCGCCGTCGACGGGCTCGGCGACCAGCTCGACGGTGAGCGAACCCGCGTCGGTGTCGGCGGCGATCCGCACCCCGCCGTCCTCGGCGACGTCCTGCTGGCTGGCGAGGTCTCGGATGACCAGCACGGCGTTGTCGGTCATGGTGAGCATGGCGGAACTCCTCGTGGATTCTCGGATTCACGGTGCGGGACCGGGCGTCGGCCCGCGGACGAGCACACGTGGGAGGCGATGGCGGGCGACGCGTACGCACGTCGCCGTCGCTCTTCGGGGCAGCTGAGGGCCCCTCCACGGCCTACGTTGCCCCCTGCCGGGGCATCCGTCAAATAGAGCGGGCTCAGTACGCGGCGCCGGCCGGGGCGAGCCGGGCGCGGATGTCGCGTACCGCCGCGCGGCCGGCCCGGTTCGCGCCGATCGTGCTCGCCGACGGGCCGTACCCGATCAGGTGAATCCGCTCGTCGGCGACCACCCGGGTGCCGTCCATCGTGATACCGCCGCCCGGCCCGCGCAGCCGCAGCGGCGCGAGATGGTCCAGCGCGGCCCGGAAACCGGTGCACCACAGGATCACGTCCGCCGGCACGAACCGACCGTCGTCCCAGGCCACCCCGTCGGGCGTGATCCGGTCGAAGACGGGTACCCGGTCCAGCACGCCGCGCTCGCGCAGCCGGCGCAACTCCGGCGTCAGCGGCAGCCCGGTCACCGCCACCACGCTCTCCGGCGGGCGGCCCGCGCGTACCGCCGCGTCGACCAGGGCCACCGCCGCGCGCCCCCGCTCGGGGGTGAACTCCTCGTCGCGGAAGTCGGGCGGGCGCCGGGTCACCCAGGTGGTGCCGGCGGCCACGGTCGAGACCTCGGCGAGCAGTTGGACGGCCGACGTACCGCCGCCCACCACGACGACCCGCCGGCCGGCGAACTCCGCCGGCCCCCGGTAGTCGGCCGTGTGCAGCTGCCGGCCCCGGAAGGTCGACCGGCCGGGGTAGTGCGGCCAGAACGGCCTCGTCCAGGTGCCGGTGGCGTTGACCAGGGCGCGCGTGGTCCAGGAACCGTGGTCGGTGTGCACGGCCAGCCGACCGTCGGGGCGGTCGCGCACCTCCCGGACCCGCACGGGCCGCCGCACCGGCAGGTCGAACTCGCGCTCGTACGCGGCGAAGTAGGCGCTGACCACCTCGGCCGCCGGCCGGTCGGGTCCGGCCGCCGGAAAGGGCAGGCCGGGCAGGTCGTGGAAGCCGTGCACCCGGTCGAGCCGCAGCGTGGGCCAGCGGTGCCGCCACGCCCCGCCCGGCCCGTCGCCCCCGTCGAGGATCACGAAGCCGTCGCCGGGGGCGAACCCGGCGCGGCCCAGGTGGTGGCCGGCGGAGAGGCCGGCCTGCCCGGCCCCGATCACCAGCACGTCGACGGAGCGCTCGTCCATGCCCCGTACAACACCGGCGGGCCCGCCGGGCTGCCCGCCGGAGGCGTCTCGCCGGTCACAGCCCGCCGGGTCCCCGGAAGATTTCTTTCCATCGACGGTCTTTTCTGGCAGATACCTGCATGGCAGCATCACCCCATGCATCGTCGTCTCTTCCCCCGGACGCTCGCGCTGGTGGCGCTTGTCGCCGCCGCGGCCACGGCGGGCGCGCCCACCGCCACCGCCGAGTCCCCGACCCCCGCGGCGACCCGCCTGAACGCCACCATCGACGCGATCCTCGCCGACAGCCGGCTGGCCGGGGCGCAGGCCTCGGTGGTGGTCAAGGACGCGACCACCGGGGAGACGGTCTACCACCGCAACGGCGACCGCCGGCTGGTGCCCGCCTCCAACACCAAGCTGCTGACCTCGGCGGCGGCGCTGGAACTGCTCGGGCCGGGCCACCGCTTCAGCACCGAGGTGCGCACGAGCGGCGCCCGCCGCGCGGGCCTGGTCTCCGGCAACCTCTACCTGCGCGGCGGCGGCGACCCGACCATGCTGGCCGCCGACTACGACGCGCTGGCCGCGCAGGTCGCCGAGGCGGGCGTCCGGGTGGTCACCGGCAACCTGGTGGCCGACGACACCCGCTACGACAGCACCCGCCTTGGGCCGGACTGGACCTGGGACGACGAGCCGTACTACTACGCCGCGCAGGTCTCGGCCCTGACCGTGGCGCCGGACACCGACTACGACGCGGGCACCGTCATCGTCCACGCCGCCCCCGGCGCGACCGCCGGGGCGCGACCGGTCGTCACCACCACCCCGCCCACCAGATACCTGAAGATCGACAACCGGGCCGAGACGGTCGCCGGCGGAGCGACGTCGATCTCCTTCGAGCGCGCGCACGGCAGCAACACCGTCGTGGTCACCGGGCAGATCGCGCTCGGCACCGCGCCGGAGAGCGACTGGGTCAGCGTCTGGGAGCCCACCGGCTACGCCGCCGACGTCTTCCGCTCGGCGCTGCGCCGGCACGGCGTACGGGTGCTCGGCCGCACGGTGCTCGGGCAGCCCACCCCCGAGGGCGCGGCCGAGGTGGGCCGGCACCGCTCGATGCCACTGGCCGAGCTGATGGTGCCGTTCCTCAAGCTGTCGAACAACGGGCACGCCGAGGTGCTGACCAAGGAGATCGGGCGGGTGCTCTCCGGCTCCGGCACCTGGTCGGCCGGGCTGACGGCGATCAGCGAGTACGTCGCCGACGCCGGGATGGACACCGGCACGCTGCGCCAGCGGGACGGCTCCGGGCTCTCGCGGCGCAACCTGATCCCCGCCGACGAGTTCGTGGACCTGCTCACCGCCGTCCGTGCCGAGCCCTGGTTCGACACCTGGTACGCGGCCCTGCCGGTCGCCGGCGAGGCGGACCGGTTCGTCGGCGGCACGCTGCGCAGCCGGATGCGGGGCACCCCGGCGGCGGGCAACGTGCACGCCAAGACCGGCAGCCTGACCGGCGTCTCCGGCCTCTCCGGCTACGTCACCGACGCCGACGGGCGGGTGCTGGCGTTCTCGATCCTGCTGAACAACTACCTCGCCTCCTCCGTGAAGACGCTGGAGGACCAGATCGCGATCGCCCTGGCCTCGTACACGGCAAGGAGCGTGACCGGCGCGCGGGTCGCGCCCCCGGCGGCGCCGGACGCCCCCCGGGTCCCGGAGGGTCTGGAGTGCGCCTGGATCAAGCCGAACGCCTGCTGACGGGCCGGCGGGGCCCGGTGCGAGGGCCCCGCCGGCGCTAGGCGCCGGGACGGTGCGGAAGCTCGGCCGCCGGGTCGCCGCGCTCGATCAGCGCGGCGATCTCGGCGGGACGCAGGCCGCGCTGCGCCAGCACCCGGGTTCCCCAGCGGTGCAGCCGGCACGGGTGCGGGCTGGCGTCGTTGCGGCAGATCGTCCCGCCGGACCAGAGCCGGGGCGCGTGCACCACGACCGCCCGTACGGCGAACTGGGCGTCCTCGACCGTCACGTACGGCGGCATCGGGATCTCCCGGAGCACCTCCCCGGACGGCTCCCGCACGCCCCGGGGGGCCCTCGGACGGACGGTGCGGGTGGTGGTGCTGCTCATCGGTGACGCCTCCACAGGGGATGGTCGGACGTGGACAGCAGAAAGTTACGGCGGGATCGACGCGGTGCGACGGACAAACTGTCCCGAAGCGTGGACACGGCACCGCCCGCCGTCGACCGGACGGCGGGCGGTGGGCGACGTCGTCGGGGCGGAGCCGCCGGTCAGCCGGCCGCCCGGGCCCGCAGCCGCGCGGCCGTCCGGCTGGCGTCGTAGTCGGGGGGCACGCCGTCGACGATCAGCGTCGCGCCCGGGATGTGCCGGGTGCGCAGCGGCAGGATCTCCCGGTACGCCGGCGAGTCGTACCAGGCCCGGGCCCGCTCCACGTCGGGGAACTCGACGATGACCACGGTGCCCGGCCAGTCGCCCTCCTTGACCTCCACCTCGCCGCCGTGCACCCGGAACCTGCCGCCGAACGGGTCCAGCGTGGCCTGGATGCGCTCGATGTAGGTGAGGATGTCCTCGTTGATCGGGGCGTCGTGCAGGTGGGCGAGCGCGAACGCGGGCATGGTGCCTCCCGGGGGCCGGTCCGTCCGGCCGGATCACCGGGACGGTACGCCGAGTCTCGCGCCGCCGCCCGGCCGACGTCGAACCCGTGGGGTAACGACGGGCGACCGCCCAGGTCAGGCGCGGTCGAGCACGACGACCGGGATGTCGCGGTCGGTCTTCGCCTGGTACTCGTCGTACGCCGGCCAGATGGCGGCCATCGTGGACCACATGCGCGGCTTCTCCTCGGCCGTGGCGGTACGCGCCCGCGCGGTGAAGCGCTCGGCGCCCACCTGCACCTCGACCAGCGGCTCGTCGAGCAGGTTCAGGTACCAGGCCGGGTGCTTCGGGTCGCCGCCCTGCGAGGCGACGACCAGGTAGGCGTCCCCGTCGCGGCCGTAGATGAGCGCGGTGCGCCGCAGCTTCCCGCTGCGCCTGCCCCGGGTGGTCAGCAGCAGCGTGAAGACACCGGGCTGCCACTCGTGCCCCTCGGCGCCGTCGGTCTCGACGTAGCGCCGGATGTGGTCGGCCACCCAGCCCTGCGGGCTGTCCAGCACCTGCTCGCTCATCGACTCTCCGTTCGCCCGCACCCACCGGTCGTGGCGCCCACGCTACTGTGGGTCACCGCCGGCCGACGGGCGAACGACGACACTGGTGCCGACGAGCCGCGAGCGCCGAGGTCAGCGAGCCGCGACCGCCCGGGTCAGCGCGGTGCGACCGCCGCCCGGGTCAGCGCGGCCTGGGTCAGCGCAGCGCGACCGCCTGGACCCCGACGCTGCCGCAGTCGTCGCTGAAGGCCCGCTCCACCGTCCAGCTCAGCACGAGCCGGCCGCCCTTCGGCGCCCGGAACCGGATGGTGAACTCCGTGGACCGGCTGGTGTGCCGGTCCTCGATCCGCAGGGTCCGGCTCGGACCGCCGACGGAGAGGCGGGCGTCCAGCCGGCCCCGGGCCATCCACACCCCGGCGTACAGGCGGACGGTGCGGAGTTGGCCGTCGGCGGCCACCGCGAGCGTGAAGCCGCTGCCGACGCCGCACCGGTAGACCCCGTGGGACGAGCCGCTCACCGAGGCGACCGGGCTGCCGTCGCGCCAGCTGAAGCTCTCCTGGTTGTCGTCCCAGCCGCCGCGCCGGCCGGAGCCGCCCTCGTCGCGGATCTCGCCGGAGCCGCCGCGCTTGCGGACCGTCGAGTCCGCGCCGCGCAGACCCCAGTGGACCCAGTCGCGACCGCCCACCCTGGTCAGGTCCACCTCGGCCGGCGCCTCGGCCATGCCGGCGTCGAGCACCGCCGGCACCGCCGGGGCGGTCGTCGGCGGCGTCGGGGACGGGCTCCGCGGACGCTGCCGGGGCCGCAGCCCGGGCGAGACCAGGCCGGCGTCGAGGTCGCGCCCCTCCAGGCCGGGCAGGCCGCTCGGCCGGCCGGCACCTCCGGGCACGCCGCCGGCGCTCTGCCCGCCCGGCTCGGGGCCGCCGGCGATCAGGAACGACGCGAGGGCGACCAGGCAGACGACCACGGCGATCCCTCCGACGACCCACCGGCGGCGCTGCCGCGCCCGGACCAGTCGCCGCAGGTCGGCGCGGGTGCGCCCGGCCAGGGTGTGGAGGGGGTGGCGGGTCGGCGGCGGGGCGCCGTGCCGCGACGGCCGGATGCGCTGCCGGGTGAGGTCTTCCTCCGCCACCGACCCTCCACTCCCCACCGGCCCGGCCGGACGCGAACGTCCGCCGTGGGCGTTCCCGGCCCGCACCGTTCCGCCCGTCGCGCCGGGCGGAACGGGTGTGTCCAGTTCGTCACCGGACCGTAGCGGACATCGATCGGGAACGTCGTCGCGGGTCCTGAGGGCGGGTCGGCTCGCGTCAGCGGATCTCGAAGCCCAGTGCCTGCGCGATCACGATGGCCTGCGCGGCGTCGACGACCGCCCCGGCCCGCTCCACCGCCGTCGGGTCGAGCGCCGTCAGGTCACTGCCGCGCAGGTCGGCCCCGGCGAGCCGGCAGCGGTGCAGCTGCGCGGCGGAGAGGTCGACGCCGGTGACCGTGGCGCCGGTCAGGTTGGCCCCGGTGAGGTCCGCCTCGCGCATCCGGACGTCGGTCAGCCGGGCCCCGCGCAGGTCGGCCCCGGGCAGCCCGACGAACGACCAGTCGCCGCCGGCGACGGTCAGCGGCCGCAGGTCGCACTGGGTGAAGGTGCTGCCCACGAGCTTGCAGCCGGTGAACTGCACCTCGAAGAGGTTGCACCGGTGGAAGGTGCAACGGGTGAAGGCCGAGTCGGTGTGCCGGGAGGAGTTCAACCGCACGTTGCCGAAGGTGCAGCCGTCGAAGACCGTTCCCCGGCTCACCGCCTCGGACAGGTCGACGTCGAAGAAGGTGCAGCGGACGAAGTGCCGGTCCACCAGCTCCTCGCCGTACCAGTCCTCGTCGCGGAAGGTCTCGTCCTCGGTCAGCTCGGGCATCGGGCCAGGCTATCGAGGAGCTGGGACAACTGGCGGCGGCCCTTCCGGCGCGGCGTACCGGCTAGTAGTTTCGGCGGCGTGAGTGTGGCACGCAGCATCGACCCGGACCAGATCGGCTTCGACCCGGCGCGGTTGGCGCGCATCGACGAGCACTTCGGCAGGTACGTCGACGACGGTCGCCTCGCCGGCTGGCAGGTGCTGGTCACCCGCCGTGGCGAGATCGCCCACTCCTCGACGTACGGGCTGCGCGACGCGGAGGCGGGCAGGCTCGTCGAGGCGGACACGCTCTGGCGCATCTACTCGATGACGAAGCCCGTCACCTCGGTCGCCGCGATGATCCTGTGGGAGGAGGGCCGTTTCGAGCTGACCGACGAGATCAGCCGGTGGCTGCCCGAGTTCGCCGACCTGCGGGTCTACTCCAAGGGCTCGGCCCTCAAGCCGTACACGGTGCCGGCGGTCGAGCCGATCCGGGTCTGGCACCTGCTCACCCACACCGCCGGCCTGACGTACGGCTTCATGCAGACCTCGGTGGTCGACACCATCTACCGGGCCGCCGGCTACGACCTGTACCCGCCGGCGGACGTCGACCTGGCGACCGCCTGCCAGGCCTTCGGCGAGCTGCCCCTGCTGTTCCAGCCCGGCACCGCGTGGGGCTACTCGGTCGCCACCGACGTGCTCGGCCGGCTGGTCGAGGTGGTCTCCGGGCAGAGCCTGGACGCGTTCTTCGCCGACCGGATCTTCCGCCCGCTGGGCATGACCGACACGCACTGGTGGGCCGAGGGCGACGCCGCCGAGCGGCTCGCCGCCCTCTACGCGCCCGACCCGCGCACCGGCCGCGCCTTCCGCTACGACACGCTCGGCGCCCTGGCGTACGAGAAGCCGCTGCTGCTCTCCGGCGGCGGTGGCCTGATCTCCAGCGCCGCCGACTACCACCGGTTCACCCAGATGCTGCTGCGCGGCGGGGCGCTCGACGGGGTGCGCCTGCTGGGTCCGCGCACGGTGCGTTTCATGACCCGCAACCACCTGCCCGGCGGGCAGGACCTGGAGACCCTCTCGACCGGCGGCTTCGCCGAGACCACCCTCGACGGGATCGGCTTCGGGCTCGGCTTCGCCGTGGTCGACGACCCCGTGCCGAGCCGGGTGCCGAGCAGCCCCGGCGAGTACTACTGGGGCGGCGTGGCAAGCACGGCGTTCTGGGTCGACCCCGCCGAGGAGGTCACGGCCCTGTTCTTCACCCAGCTCATGCCGTCGAGCACCTACCCGATCCGGCCGCAGCTGCGGCAGCTCGTCTACTCCGCCCTGGTCGACTGAGCCGGCCGCACTCCGCCGGCGCGGGTACGCGGCGGCACGGTCCCGGCTCGGCGCTCCGGTCGCCGGGTCACCGCTGCCGGCAGTCCTCCGTCCCGTCGGGGGACGTCCGGCAGTCGGTGTGCGCCCGGGCCGTGCCGGTGACCCGGAACGGGCGGCCCGCGTCGTCGACCGTGACGGTGCCGGTGCGGCCCCGCGCCGCCCAGTCCAGCTCGATCTTCCAGTCGCAGTCGCAACCCTCGGTGTAGCCGATGACGAGGAAGGTCTCGGCGTCGGCCAGGGATACCCGGTACGGGAAGCGGATCTCCTTGCGCTCGTGCTCGGGGAGGCTCTGCCCGCCCTCGTCGAACATGCCGGCGGTGAGCACCGGAGGGTCCTCGTCCAGGTTCGCGTCCACCCACCGGTAGGCCGTCGGGCCGCCCCCGGCCGGAGCGGCGAACACGCCCCGCAGGGCGGGACGCCGCGTCACCGCCCGCACCCGCAGGTCGGTGAGGGTCACCTGCGCCTCGTCGACTCCCTGGACGGTGAAGTAGACGTACTGCCGGGAGGCCGGGGCTCCGGCGGCCTCCCGGGCCCACTGCGTCCAGTCGCCCGACCAGGCCGGTCGGGTGGGGATGTCCGCCAGCGGTGCCTCGACCACCCAGCCGTCCGTCGGGTCGTGGCCCACGCGGACCGCGACCGTGAACGGCAGCGCGTCGGGGTCGGGCGGAGGCGGCGGGGGCGTGCCGGGTAGGAGACCCCAGGCGAGGAGCCAGGCGGTCAGCACCGCCGTGACGACGGCCGCGAGGACCCCGGCGAACCAGCGGCCGGCGGGCGGGCCCGCGGGTGAGAGCCGACGCAGCAGCGACCGCAGCCGATCCGACCGGCGCCTCCTCGGTTCTTCCGCCGGTGCCGTCGGCGGACCGGGGGGCACGGGCGTCTCGGCGGGCGCGTCACGTTCCTCCGCCATCGCGTCCACCCCCGCCCTCAGCGGTCACGGTCCGATACCAGTGCACCCCGAAGCGTGCGACGACGCAAGGGGTGGCCAGGTCGGCCGGGATCCCCGGTCCGCCAGCGCGCGGCGGCACCGGTCAATAGCCTGGAGACGGGCTACGTCCGCCGGGCCGGACGGGCCGGGCGGGAGGCGGTATGAGCAACATCGTCGTTTTCGGCGCGGGTGGCACCGCGGGCTCGCGGATCACCGCCGAGGCGGTCGGCCGGGGCCACCGGGTCACCGCCGCGGTGCGCCGGCCGGAGGCCACCTCGTACCTGCCACCGGCCGTCACGGTGGTGACCGGGGACGCCACCAGCGAGCGGAGCGTACGGGAGCTGGCGCCCGACACGGACGTGATGGTGGTGGCGATCGGCGGCGGCGAACACACCCTGTGGCTCGACGCGGCGCGGAACCTGGTCGGCACGCTGCGGGGCATGCCGGGCGCGCCCCGGATCGTCCACGTGGGCGGCGGCTCGACCCTGCTCACCCCGAAGGGCACCCGCTACCTCGACGAGCCGGACTTCCCCGAGGAGTACCGCGACGCGGCGCTCGGGCAGGCCGATGCCCTCGACTTCTACCGCTCCTCGGCCGACGGGGTGACCTGGACGTACGTCTCCCCGCCGCCGCTGGAGTTCCACCCGGGCGAGCGCACCGGGCACTACCGCACCGGCGGCGACGAGCCGGTGACCGACCACGAGGGCCGCTCGGTGCTCAGCTACGAGGACCTGGCGGTGGCGATCGTGGACGAGATCGAACAGCCGCGCCACGAGAACGCCCGCTTCACCGCCGCGTACTGACGGCGGGGGGCGGGTCAGTCGGCGAGGTGGGCCGGGAAGCCGCCGGTGGCGATCGGACCCCAGGCGTCGATGGTGACCCGGATGAGCGACTTGCCCTGACGCAGCATGGCCGCCCGGTACTCGTCCCAGTCCGGGTGCTCGCCGGAGATGCAGCGGAAGTACTCCACGAGCGGTTCCAGCGCCTCCGGCAGGTCCAGCATCTCGGCGGTGCCGTCGAGGTGCACCCACGGGCCGTTCCAGTCGTCGGAGAGCACGCACGCCGACACCCGTGGGTCGCGGCGGACGTTGGCGACCTTGGCCCGCCCGGGATAGGTGGAGACCACCAACCGCCCCTCGCCGTCCACCCCGGCGGTGACGGGGGACGACTGCGGCCGGCCGTCGGCGCGGGTGGTCATCAGCACCACCCGGTGCCGCAGCCGGAGGAACTCGGTCAGCTCGGCCCGGTCGACCCGGGTGTTCGTCGCGATGCTGCGTGCCATCGTTCGTTCCTACCAGGGCGCCCGCCGCGCGGCGACCTCACCGGGGTCGCGGGGCGGCGCGGCGGGCGGCGGGCTGGGCGGGTACGCGGGGGCGGACCGACGGCCGCCAGGCGCGACCGTTGGCGTAGATCACCCGGAAGCCGAGGTACGAGGCGAGCGGCGCCCAGTGCGCCGAGCCCATCCGCAGCTCGGCGGCGTTGTGGCGCTGGCCGTTGGCCAGCACGTCGAGCAGGACGGTCTCGAATGCGGCCGATTCGACCCAGTCCACCTCGCGGGTGTACCCGCAGATCAGCGCCGCCCCCGTGGCGTCGAGGAAGCCGCGCAGCACCGCGTCGGAGGCACGCAGCACCGAACAGCTGCCGAAATAGAGCCGTCGGCCTTCGCAGCGACCCGCCATCAACTCGGCGACGTCGGCGAGCGCCACCGATTCCCAGTCGGTGAGGCAGAGCCGACTCGGCTCGCCGTGCATGGCGAAGAAGCCGACCCGGTGGTCGGCGTACTGCTTGAGCAGCCAGCGGTCCACGAAGTAGAACAGCTCGTCGCGGGTGGCCGCGTCCTTGTGGATGAAGCGGATCTTTCCGAGCCGTTCGAGCAGTTCGAGGGTGGGCAGGACGGAGCCGCGCTCGTTGAGGTCGCGGTGCCACTGGCCCTCGATGCAGAAGACGCCACCACGTGCCATGCCGCCCCCTCCCCCCGGTCCCACCGGCGCTGACGTTACCGGGTCGGACCGGCCGGCTCACATCACCCTGCGTGTGCCCGACTGCCGCTTTGCGTGCCTTTCGCGGTTTCCTGTCGTCGAATGCCGACCCTTGGGTGTTTCGCAATTCGCGTAATACCCAGGCAACGCCCAGGAACGGCGAATCGTGAGGACAATTCTTGTTAATCGCCGCGAACCGTCGGTCGGCCTGCCAGGGTGGAAATCACGGGACGGGCAGGCCGATGTCCCGGACGCCACCCCAATCGCACTCCTACCGGGAGGACTTCTGTGCGCGTTAACACCCTGAAACGGGTCGCTGTCGCATTCGCCCTGGCGTTGCCGGCAGCGGCTGTCGCCACGGTGGTCGCCGCGCCAGCGGCCCACGCCGACGGCTGCTACACGTGGAAGCGCAACCTCTACCAGGGGCGCTCCGGCGACGACGTCCGCCAGTTGCAGATCCGGGTGGCCGGTTGGGCCGGCAACCGGGACATCGTGGAGAACGACGGACGCTTCGGGCCGAAGACCGCCGCCGCCGTCAAGCGGTTCCAGTCCGCGTACGGGCTGCGCGTCGACGGCGTCGCCGGGCCGCAGACGTACGGCAAGCTCTACGACCTCCAGGACAACGACTGCACGCCGCGGCACTTCAGCTTCAGCGAGATGGACGACGGCTGCGGTCGCGGCGGCTGGAACGGCGGTCCGCTCTCCCCCGCGCAGACCAGGCAGAACGCGCTGCGCACGATGTGGAAGCTGGAGGCGATGCGGCGCAGCCTCGGCGACAACCCGCTCTACGTCAGCAGCGGCTTCCGCAGCCGTACCTGCAACAGGCAGGTCGGCGGGGCGACGGACAGCCAGCACCTCTACGGCAACGCCGCCGACCTGACCTCCCGCACCAGCTCCCTCTGCCAACTGGCCCGCGACGCGCGCAGCCGGGGCTTCAGCGGGATCTACGGGCCCGGCTACCCGGACCACGACGACCACGTGCACGTCGACTCGCGACGGGAGAACGACCGGGACGAAACCCGGAACACCACCAGCTGGTCCGCGCCGGACTGCGGGATCGGCGCCGGCAACGACTGACCCGCCCGGACCGGCCACGCCGGGCGACCGGGCGGCGACGGTCACCGGCGGTCGACGGGTGACGGGTGAGGGGTGACGCCGGCAGTGGCACGGCGACGCCGGCCCGGGACGCGGGATGACACCCCGTGTCCCGGGCCGGTTCCGTTCCCGGTCGTGCCGGCGGGCGTACCCCCGCTCAGCTCGCCCGGGGCCAGCGCGGCGCGGTCGCGGGGGAAGCCACCGGCCGGCCGGGGCCGGCGGGCCGGGCGCCGGGCGCGACCGCCCGCGGACCGCCCGGGTGCCCGGCGGACGCGCGGGGGGCCGGCGCGGGGCCGGTCACCGTGAACGGGAACGGCACGTGCACGAAGGGGTTGCCGTGCCGCACCAGCGCGTCGACCTGCCGCTCGTTGAGCCCGTGCCGCTCCAGCACCCGCCGGCCCCAGCGGTGCAGCCGACACGGGTACGTCGCGCCGTCGTTGCGGCACAGCGGTCCCGCCGGCCACTCCTCGGCGGCGTGCACCACCACGGCCCGCACCGCGAGCCGGACGTCCTCGGGGGTCAGCGACGCCGGCACCGGCACCTCGCCCAGGATCTGGTCGATGGGATCCGTCGACTGCTCACCAAATCGCACGGCAGGCCTCCCGCGGCTCCGGCAGCGGTGCGGCCGACCCGCCGCACCGCATCCTCGGCGACTGGTACGGCCCGGCGCGCCGAAAGGTTCAACCCCGCCTCAGACGAGGCCGGCGTCGTGCACCAGCAGGGCGACCTGGACCCGGTTGTTGAGGTCGAGCTTCACCAGCAGCCGCGACACGTACGCCTTCACGGTCGCGACGCTCATGAACAGCTCGGCGGCGATCTCCGCGTTCGTCCGGCCCCGCCCGACCGCGACCGCGACCTCGTGCTCCCGCTCGCTGAGCCCGGCGAGCTGACGCCGCGCCCGATCGCGGCGTGGCTCCGGGCCCCCCGGCGCGCCGGGCGCGGTCACGTGGTCGATCAGCCGGCGGGTGACCGCCGGGGAGAGCGTCGCCTCCCCCGCCGCCACCCGGTGCACCGCCCGCACGATCTCGGCCGGCGGGGTGTCCTTGAGCAGGAAGCCGCCGGCCCCCGCCCGCAGCGCCCGGAGCACCTGCTCGTCGGCGTCGAAGGTGGTCAGCACCAGCACCTCCGGCGGGTGCGGCGACGCGCGCAGCGCCTCGGTGGCGGCGAGGCCGTCGACCCGGGGCATCCGGATGTCCATCAGCACCACGTCGGGCGCGCAGGCGGCCACGGCGGCGGGCACCTCGCCGCCGTCGGCGGCCTCCCCGACGACGAGCAGGTCCGGCACGCCGCCGAGGATCATCGACAGCCCGGCGCGGACAAGCGCGTCGTCGTCGACGATCAGCACCCGCACCGGCCGGTCGGCGGTGGGACCCGGCCCGGTCACGCCCGGCCCGCCCCCGGCCGGCCCGGTCACGCCGGCCACGGCAGCCAGGCGGCCAGCCGGAAGTCGCCGGAGTCGTCCCGCCCGTACTCCAGCCGGCCGCCGGCCAGGCTGACCCGCTCGGCGATGCCGACCAGGCCCGTGCCGGCGCCGGGGATCGCCGGGTCGGCGACGCCGCCGACCGGCCACCGGTTGCGTACCTCCACGGTCAGCCCGTCGCCGGGTGCGCCGGCGACGTCGACGGTGACGGCCGCCCCGACGGCGTGCTTGCGGGCGTTGGTCAGGCCCTCCTGCACGATGCGGTAGACGCTGCGCCCCACCGCCGCGGGCACCTGCTCCCCCGCCGTGACCACGTCGCGGACACCGACCCGCACCCCGGCCGCCCGCGACTCCTCGACGAGCGCGGGCAGGTCGCCCAGGGTGGGCTGCGGGCGCTCCGGGTCCTCCGCCGTGACGGTCTCCGCGCGGAGCACGCCGATCACCTCGCGCAGGTCCTGCAACGCGGCGTGGGCGCTGCCCCGGATCACCCCGGCCGCCCTCGCCACCTCCTCCGGCGGCGCGTCGGGCCGGAACTCCAGCGCGCCGGCGTGCAGGCTGAGCAGCGAGATCCGGTGCGCCAGCACGTCGTGCATCTCCCGGGCGATCCGCGTGCGCTCCAGGTGCCGGGCCTGCGCCACCCGCAACTGCTGCTCCGCCTCGGCCCGCTCGGCGCGCTCGCGCAGCGACACGACGAGCTGCCGCCGTGCCCGGACGAACATCCCCCACGCCAGCACGCAGAGGCTGATCACCACTCCCCAGAGCGTCGTCGCCCAGTACGGCATCTGGGGGTCCGGGCGCAGGTAGCTGAAGGCGAAGTTGGTGACCAGGCCGGCGGCGGTCACCCCGAGCGCGACAGCCGTACGGCGATGCACCACGGCCGTGAAGTAGAAGATCAGCAGCGGGACCCCTGCCGCCATCGAGAACACGGTCAGCGGCAGGGTCGCCACCGCCAGCCCCAGCGGCCATCGGCGGCGCGCCCAGATCAGCGCGCAGCAGACGAGCCCGAGCACGGCGTCGACCGGAACCATCCAGCGCTGCGGCAGCGGGGCGGCGAACTCGGGGTCGGGTGACGCCGCGTCGGCCGTGGCGAGCAGGACCCAGCCGAGGGAGAGCACGAAGCAGAGGCAGTCCACCACCCAGTCGCGGGTGGTGCGCCGCGGCAGCCGCCCGGCCCGGGCCGTCGGGTCGACGCTCAGCGCCCCCGGCAGCAGCCAGGGGTGCTCCGGTACGGCGGCACTGGTCACGCCCGCAATGCTAGGCAGCCCCGCGGCGGGCCGACCAGCTACCAAAGTCGAGACCAGGGTGTCGACCAAGGTAGCCACCGGACTGCACCGTCGGCCGCAGCGCACGGCCGGGTGGCTCCGGCAGCGTGACCGGCATGATCGACGTGGAACACCTCACCAAACGGTACGGGCGGCACACGGCCGTCGACGACGTGTCGTTCCGCTGCGAGCCGGGCACCGTCACCGGCTTCCTCGGGCCCAACGGCGCCGGCAAGTCCACCACGATGCGGATGATCTGCGGCCTCACGCCGCCCAGCGGCGGCGGCGCCACGGTCGGCGGCCGGCCGTACCGGGAGCTGCCGAACCCGGGACGCGAGGTGGGCGTGCTGCTGGACGCCTCGGCGCAGCATGCCGGGCGCACCGGACGGGAGGCGCTGACCGTGGCCGCCGCCACGATGGGGGTGGACCGCCGGCAGGTGGCCACCAAGCTCGACCTGGTCGGGCTGAACGAGGTCGCGGCCGGACGCCGGCTGCGGGCGTACTCCCTGGGGATGCGCCAGCGGCTCGGCCTGGCGCACGCCCTGTTGGGCGACCCCCGGGTGCTGATCCTCGACGAGCCGGCCAACGGCCTGGACCCGGAGGGGATCTTCTGGATGCGCGGCCTGCTGCGCGACTTCGCCGACCGGGGCGGCACCGTGCTGCTCTCCTCCCACCTGCTGCGCGAGGTGGAGGCGGTCGCGGACCGGCTGGTGGTCATCGGGGGCGGCCGGATCGTGGCCCAGGGCGACAAGGCCGAACTGCTGGCCGGCGGCGGGACGCTGGTCCGGGCCCGCGACGGCGTGGCGCTGCGCGGCGCGCTGGAGCGGTCCGGGCTGGCCGTCACCGAGGGCACCGAGGGGCTGCTGGTGCACGCCGACGCCGAGGCCGTCGGGCAGGCCGCCGCCGACGCCGGCGTCGCCCTCACCGAGCTGCGGGCAGCCGGCAGCGGCGGCCTGGAGCAGCTCTTCCTCACCCTGACCGCCGGCGCGTCGACCCAGGAGGCCGTCCGATGAGCACCACCACCACCGCCAGCCCGCCCACCGCCACCACCACCCCCGGCCATCCGGGCGTACGCCGGCCGTCGCTGCTCCGGCTCACCGGGGTGGAGCTGCGCAAGCTCGTCGACACCCGGGCCGGGCTGTGGCTGCTGATCACCATCGGGCTGCTGGCCGCCGCCCTCGTGGTGGTCCAGTTGATCTGGGCGGACGACGCCGCGCAGACCTTCGACAACTTCTTCGTCCCCTCGATGCTGCCGATCGGCCTGCTGCTGCCCGTGCTGGGCATCCTGTCGATCACCGGGGAGTGGTCGCAGCGTACGGCGCTGACCACGTTCGCCCTGGTGCCCCGGCGGGGCCGGGTGATCGTCGCGAAGCTGGCCGCGATGGTGCTGGCGGCGCTGGCGTCGGTGCTGGTGAGCCTCGGCGTGGCCGCCGCCGGCACGCTGGTCGCCGGCGCCACCGGCGGCGCCGGCACGTGGCGCCTGGAGTGGGCCCTGGTGCTGCACGCCGTGGTGCTCCAGGTGGCCAACGTGCTGATGGGGGCGGGCTTCGGCCTGCTGCTGCTCAACACGCCGCTGGCGATCGTCGGGTACCTGCTGCTGCCGACCCTCTGGTCGATCCTGGGCGAGATGATCCGGCCGCTGCGTGGCCCGGCGGGCTGGCTCGACACGGGCCGGACCATGGAGCCGCTGCTCACGCCGGACGTGACCGCCGGGCAGTGGGGGCGGTTCGCCGTGTCGCTGCTCGTCTGGCTGGCCGTGCCGCTGGTCGCGGGGCTCATCCGCACGCTGCGGCGCGAGGTGTCCTGAAGGTGGACGGCTACGGCGCACCCACCGTCGTCGACGGCGGCGCGGCGGAACTGGCGATCCTCTGGGGCGGCCTCCCGACGCTCGGCGCGGGCGCGGGGTGGCTGCTCGTCACCGGCGCGGAGTGGGTCGCCGGGCTGTCCTGGGCCCCGGCGCAGGGCCTGTTCGAGGCGGTCGCCCGGCTACCGGACCCGCAGGCCGGCATCGGCGGAGTGGCCCTGGGCACGCTGGGCGGCCTGCTGGTCGCCGCCGTGGGCACCGCCGAACGGCTCGCCGTCAGCGTCGACACCGAACGCGTACGGCTGCGTCGCGACCGCGCGGACCGGGAGGTCGGGCGGCGGGCGGTGCGCGCGGTCTTCGTCGACCGCAAGGACCTCGTGCTGCTCGGCGCGGACGACGAGGAACTGCTCCGGGAGCGTTCGGACCTGGCCGCCGCCCGGCTGCGCGACGCGTTCCGCGCGCACGGCTGGCCGTGGACCGACGGCGACCCGCACCGGGACGCGTACCGGCGGTGGGTGCCGGGCCTGCCCGGGCTGCCGACCGGCGCGGACGCGCTGCTGCGGGCCCGGCAGCGCGCGCTCGACGCCGACCGGGGCGGCGAGGCCCGGGAGCTGCGCGGCGAGCTCGGCCGCGCGGGAGTGGTGATCCGCGACGACGGGCGACGGCAGTACTGGCGGCTGACCCGGGCCGTTCCGCGTCCCCGCCCCGAGGACGCGACGTCGGCCGAGTCGGAGGTCGACGGCTGGTAGCCCGCGCCGCAACCCGGCCCGGGTGTCCTCGTTGGAGATTTACCGGCGTCGTTGCCGGGTACCTGGTTCGTGCTCGGCGCGATCATCTACGCCCTCTACGGCTACCGGCGCTCGGCGCTGGCCCGCCGCCGGGGCTGAGGGCGGGCCACCGACGCCAGCAGCTCGTCGAGGGCGTCGACCTCGGCCCAGCCGTTCACCGCCACACGGCCGGCGGCGTCGACGGTCACCTCGACCCGGTCGGGGCTGCGCGACACCTCGTCGAGCAGGCCCGGGAAGCGGTCGTCGAGCAGCACGAACTCCTGGTTGGTGGAGCCCACCCAGGGCCGCCGGGTGTCGATCCGGTCGGCCAGGAACGGCCCGGCGACGAGGAGGTCCGTCGCCGCGAGCAGCGCCGCGACGTCGTCGCGGCCCGCGTCGACCGCGCGGCGCAGCCGGGCCGTGGTGTAACCGGTGAAGGTCATCACCGAGCGACCGGCGGCGCGTACCCCGGCGGCGACGACCGCCAGCGGGGCGGCCTGGTCGAAGGGCTCGCCGCCCAGCAGCGTCAGCCCCTCGGTGCCGGCGTCGAGCACCCGGCGCACCAGGTCGGCGGGGGCCATCCGCTCCCCGCCCCGGAAGGTCCACAAGTGCGGGTTGAAGCAGCCGGGGCAGCGGATCTCGCAGCCCTGCACCCAGACGGCCGTCCGCTCGCCCGGCCCCTCGGCGCGGGTGGCGGCCAGGAAGCGGGCCACCGCCACCGTCCGCGCCCCGGCCGACGGACGGGGCGCGGGACCGTCGTCAGACATCGAGGACCCGGCCGGGCGGCGACTGCCCGGGCGCCGGCCCGGCGGGCGGGACGCAGTCCAGGGCGTCGCGCAGGCGCGCGTACTCGTGGGGGGCCAGGTTGGCGGCGGCGGCGAACTCGGCCAGGCTGCCGAAGGACCCGCGCCGGTCCCGCTCGGCCACGACCTGCCGGGCGCGCTGCGGGTCGAAGCCGGGCAGCGCGGCGAGGGCCTCCGGCCCGACCGTGTTGACGTCGACCCTCCCGGACTCCCCGTCGGCCCACGGGTCCGACGGCGGCGCGAGCGGCTCGGGACCGAAGGAGTCGACCGGCTGGTACGGCACCATCGTCGGATCGGCCGCCGGCGGCGGATACCCGACCGGCGCGGGCGGCTGTCCCACCGGCGACCCGGGCGGCTGGGCCGCCGGCCCGAACGGCTGGGGCGGGTACGGCGACCCGGCTTGCGGGTAGCCGGCCGACGGGGGCGGGTAGGCGGCCGACGGGTACGGGGACGGGTACCCCGCCGGTGAACTGGGCGGGTACGTCAGCGTCATGCCCGGGTAGGGGGCGGGCCCCGGGCCGGCGGGAGCCGCCCGGGGCAGCGGGGCCAGCGGGTACGCCCCGGCCGGCCACGCCGCCGCCGACCTGGCGCGGCGGTGCGTGAGCCAGCGCAGCCACGCCGGGTTGATCAGCGCGGCGTGCAGGATGCTGGACGCCCAGACGGCCAGGAGCACGCCGACCGCCCAGTCGCTGACGGCGCTCTCCTTGTCCGACTCGCCGACGAGCATGAACGCCGTCCAGCCCACCACGGCGTAGACGATGCCGGGGATCCACCACGCCGCGCGGCGGGCCCGCGCGCCCACGTAGATGAACCCGAAGCCGCCGAGGCAGCTGCACCCGAGGACGGGCAGCAGCAGCCACCAGCTCTGCAACACCTGCCAACCGGCGCTCGGCCTCGGCACGGCCGGGGGCGGCCAGCCGGGGCTAGGCGCGTTCGACATCGCGCTCCTCCTGCCGCGCGGGCACGGCGGCGCGCTCGTGGTCGGCGGTGTACGCGCTGCGTACCGTGCGGGCCGCCAGCAGGTCCTCCAGCACGGCGACGTAGTCGAGGCAGTCGTCGCCGAGCACGTCCCGGGTCTCGGCGCTCACCGCGCCCTCGCTGGTCACGGTGACCACGATCCGTGGCTGCCGCGCCGTCACGACCGGCCCTCGACCGCGAACACCAGCCGGACGCTCGCGTCCTCGGCGACCTCTTCGGACTCCAGGCGCAGCCCGGCGGCGGGGGCCTGCTCGCGCAGCCGCTCCAGCACCGCCCGCTGGACCTGCCGCCCGTACGCGGCGTCGATCGCCCGGACCGCCTCGACGGCCCGCTGCTCGTCGACCTCGCCCGTGAAGTGGGCCGACCAGATGCCGTCCTCCCCGCGCCGGAAGCCGGCCCGCACGTCTGCCCAGTCCGCGACGATCGCGTCGGGCTCGGCGGTGACCACCGCGGCGGTGTCGCGCAGCGCGGCGACGAGCAGCGTCTCGTCCCGCATCCGCGTCTGCACCTCGCAGACGACGTGGCCCTGCCCGTCCCGCCCGGCGGTGGCGGCGTGGGTCGCGGCGACGGCGGCGACGGCCAGCGGCAGGAGTATCAGTGAGACGCTCATCGGGACCCTTCCGTTCGTGTCGACGCCCACACTAGAACTCGACCGCCCGTCCGCCCTGACCCCGCTGCGGCCCCGGGCCGCCGGGCCGGGAGCCGCCGGGACGGCCACCGAGATCCCAGTCCTCGGCGGCGGTGGCGGCGACGGCGCGGGCGTCGGCCCAGGAGCGTACGGCGTCGATGCGTTCCGCCTGGGTGACGCTGAGCGGCACCATGGCGACCAGGGCCCGGATCAGGTCGTCGCGGCGCAGCGGACGCCGTTCGGCGAAGGCGTCGAAGAGCCCCCCGACGACGGCCTGCTCGATCTCGGCCCCCGAGTACCCCTCGCTGAGCCCGGCCAGCTCGCCGAGCAGGGCGTCGTCGGGCGTCAGGGCGCCGGCGACGGCCGGGTTGCGCAGCCGTCGGGCGAGGTGCACCCGCCAGATCGACGCGCGCTCCGCGCGGGTCGGCAGGTCGACGAAGAAGATCTCGTCGAAGCGCCCCTTGCGCAGCAGTTCCGGGGGCAGCCGTTCGAAGTCGTTGGCGGTCGCGATGACGAAGACGGGCCGGGACTTCTCCTGCATCCAGGTCAGGAAGGAACCGAAGACCCGGGCGGAGGTGCCGGAGTCGTTGGCCCCGCCGACGAAGCCCTTCTCGATCTCGTCGACCCACAGCACGCAGGGGGCGGTCGCCTCGGCGGTCCGGATGGCGGTGCGCATGTTCTGCTCGCTCGACCCGACGAGCCCGGCGAAGACGCGTCCGACGTCCAGCCGCAGCAGCGGCAGGCCCCAGGCCGAGGCGATGGCCTTCGCGGTCAGCGACTTGCCGCAGCCGGGCACACCGGTGATCAGCACGCCCCGGGGGGCGGGCAGCCCGTACGCCGCCGCCTCGGCCAGCCAGGAGCCGTCCCGCTTGGCCAGCCAGCGCTTCAGGTTCTCCAGCCCGCCGACGTCGGCGAGGTCGACCGCGGCGTCGACGAACTCCAGCAGCCCCGACTTGCGTACGGTCTGCCGCTTCTCCTCGTGCACCACGGCGAGGTCGCCGCCGTCGAGCACGCCGTCGTTGACCATGGCCCGGGCGAACGCGTTCTCCGCCTCGTGCAGGGTGAGCCCGAGGGCCGCCTTGGCGAGCCGCTCCCGGCCGAGGTCGTCCAGCGCGATCCGGATCCGGCCGGTCGCGGAGTTGGCAGCGATCATGCCGTCCAGCACCCGTCGGATCTCCGTCTCGGTGGGCAGCGGGAAGTCGACGATCGTCACGTCCTTCTCCAACTCCACCGGGATGTGCAGCACCGGCGAGACCAGGACGAGGGTGCGCGGCACCGGGCCGGCCTTGAAGGCCGCCACCACGTCCCGCAGCCGGCGGATGACGCCGGGGGTGCCGGGCCGGTCGCCGCTGCCGTGCGCGGGATGCAGGTCCTTGAAGATCAGCACGCTGGGCTGGTCGACGCGCAGCGCCGCGGCCAGCGCGTCGTCGGGGTCGGTGGTGCCCTTGCGGGCGGTGCCGTCGGGCTGCACGAGGCCCGTCGTCAGCGACCAGGCCCACACCGCCCGGGGCGTACGGACGAGGGTGGCGTCCCGGGCGACGGCGCAGACCTCGGCGACCACCCGCTGTTCCTCGGAGGACTCGACGTAGAGGACCGGGAAACGAGCCTTGAGCAGCTGCGACAGCGTGTCGCGGAACGGCACCACCACCGTCGCCCCCTCTGACCCACCCGACCCACGAGCAACCCACCCGACCCACGAGCAGCGGAACTCTAACAGCCCCACCCCACCCCCGACCCGGCGTCGATCATGAGGTTGGCGGCGCCCATTCCGGCATTTCCCCCCGCCAACCTCATGATCACCGGGGCGGGGGTGGGTGGGGTGGAGGTCAGGGGGTGAGGATCACGAGGGCCGGGGCCGCCAGGAGCGCCGAGAACGCCGCCGAGGTCAGCCGCCGCCACGGCGGGGCGCCGGCCAGCGGCGGCAGGCCCCGCCAGCGGTACGCGGCCAGCACGATCCCGGCCGCCGGGAGGCCGACGCCGAGCGGCCAGAGCCGGCCGGGCACCACCGACCAGTTGCCCAGCCGGTGCCCGAGGCCGAGGTAGAGCACCGCCCAGGCGACGGCGGGCGCCAGGGTCAGCCGGTCGGGGGCCCGGCGGACGGCGCCGAGCAGGCTCAGCCCACCGGGGAAGGTGAACACCACCGCGAGCCCCGCGGTGATCCAGACGGGCAGCGGCGGGCCGTTGCCGTCGGCGTCCCGCGCCAGTACGCCGAGCAGCCGCAGGGCGATCGGTTCGACGCCCTTGTCGGTGTTGCCGAGCACCACCACGCCCCGCCCGGTGGCCCGAGCGCGGGTGGCGGCGTCGGCGCCGGGGGCGGTGCCGGCGAGCGTCGCGCCGAGCAGCCGGGCCAGGTCAGCGAAGGTCAGCGGGTCAGCGGCGCGCGGCGGTGAGGATGGCGAGCAGCGGCACGACCCGCTCGGCCGGGACGGCGTAGCGGCCCCGGCCGGCGCTGTGCAGCCAGCCGGCGGCGGTGAGCTGGCGCAGGTGGTGGTGCAGCTGGCCGGTGGTGCCCAGACCCTCGATCCCGGCCAGCTCGCCGGTGCCGTGCCGGCCGCCGAGGATCTCCCGCAGCAGGCGCAACCGCACCGGATGCGCCAGGGCGCTCAGCACGCCGGCCAGCTCCGTCCAGTCGCCCGCGAGCACGTCGTCGACCATGCGCCCGTACTGCCAGTCGTGGCGCTGGTCGTCGAGGCGGACGGTGCCGGTGTAGAGCACCGCGCCGCCGCCGTCGGCCGGGATCCGCTGCTTCAGCCCGTCGAGCGCCCAGAAGACGTCGCCGGCCGCCGGCGCCGCCTCGGCCGGGGGCGTCGCCGCCCCGAAGCGCTCCGTCAGGGCGGCGACCTGCGCCTCCAGCGCACCCAGCCGTTCCTCGATCTCCGCCACGAGTCGATAATACGAACATACGTATTTACGAGCAACAGCGGGTCGCCAGAGCGGGTGCCGCACCGCTCCGGCGGCCCGCTACCGTTCCCGGTCTGGGGAGGTGCCGGTGTACGTCGTATCGGTGATCAACTACAAGGGTGGGGTCGGCAAGACCACGGTGACCGCCAACCTCGGTGCCGAGCTGGCCAACCGGGGGATGAAGGTGCTGCTCATCGACCTCGATCCGCAGGCCAGCCTGACGTTCGGCTTCTACGACCCCGACGACTGGCGGGACCGGCTGCGCGACGGCCGGACGGTGAAGCGCTGGTACGACGGCCTGCGCGGGGACGTCCCCGCGACGACCCTGGGCGAGCTGGTCGTCTCACCCGGCCCCGCGAACGCGCGGCTCACCGGCGCGGGCCGGCTCGACCTGATCGCGTCCCACCTCCAGCTCGTCGACATCGACCTGGCGCTGGCCCGGGCCGTGGCCGACGGCGACGAGTACGACCGCGAGCTGTTCCGGGTACGCGGCTCACTGGCCGAGGGGCTGCACGACGACGCGCTCGGCGGCTACGACATGGTGCTCATCGACTGCCCGCCGAACTTCAACGTCGTCACCCAGTCGGCCATCATCGCCAGCGACCACCTGCTCATCCCGGCGAAGGCCGACTACCTGTCCACGTTGGGCATCGACTACCTGCACGGCAACGTCCGGGAGCTGGTCGACCAGTACAACGCCGACGCCCGCCGGTTCGCCACGACCCGCCGGCACCACAAGGTCGCCCCCGGCGTCGCCGGCGTGGTGTTCACCATGATCCAGGTCATGGCGCAGCGGCCGATCGCCGCCCACCAGGGCTACATGGACCAGGTGCGGGCGCTCGGCCTGCCCGTCTTCCCCACCCCGCTGCGGGAGAACGTCACCGCGTTCGCCACGAACGCCCCGCGCGGCGTGCCGGTGGTGCTCCGCGACCGGGTCGCCACCCCGGCCGTCCGCGACGAGCTGCGCCAGCTCGCCACCGAGTTCCTCGACCACCTCCAGCCCGAGCGGGTCGGGGCGTGACCGGGCCGGCCCGCGACGTCGCCGAGCTGGTGGCCGCGCTGCTGCGCGCGCTGCCCGCCGCCGACCTCGCCGCGCTGGCCGAGGGACGGGCCCGCCTCGCGGTGGTGCCGGTCGACGCGACGCCGCCCGCCACGCCGGCCGATCTGCTCGCCCCCGCCGGCAACCCAGCCACCGACGGGACCACCCCGGCCACCGCGCTCCCCGACCGGGCCACCCCGGCCACCGCATCCGCCGACCGGGCCACCCGCGCGGGGCGCCCGGGCACGACAGCCGCCGCCCCCGCCCGGCGGGCGGCACCGGCGCCAGAGCCGGCCGAGGCCCGCGCCGCGCTCGCGGCCATGGCCCGGCGCGACGACGGTACGGCGTACCTCTCCGGCTGGACCGCCCGCGACCTGCGGGTGCTCGCCGCGAGCCTGGAGCTGCGCGGCGTCGCCGGGCTACGCAAGGCGGACCTCGTCGGCCGGATCGTCGACCGCACCATCGGCTACCGGCTCGACTCCGCCGCCATCCGCCGGCTCTGATCCGACCGTGGCGTCCACGGCCACCGGCCGTCCTCAGAAGTGGTACGCGGTGTGGTACTCGGGCACGATCACGCGGCTGCGCGGCGAGACCCGGCGTACGGCCGCGACGAGCGCGTCGAGCCGCTCGCGGTCCGACGGCGCCACGGTCACCGGGTTGCGCAGCTCGGTCTCGAAGTTGTCGAAGTGCACCGGCACCACGACCCTCGGCCGGTCCAGGGCGTCGAGCAGCCGCCCGGCGTAGTCGGCGGTGGCCGTGCTGCTGGGCAGCGCGACCATGGCCACGTCGGGGGCCAGCCCGGCCAGGTTGCGCTCGGCGAAGTCGCTCGCGCCCATGAAGAACACCGACGGGCCGTCGGAGACCCGCAGCTGGTAGGCGAGGGTGTCGCCCTCGGGCAGGTCGGCGATGGTCGCCGGTTTCGGCGGCGGGCTGACCCGTACGCCGGGGAAGGCCATCGAGTAGGACGCGTTGCGGCTGTGCAGGGAGCTGACGACCTCCACGGTGTACGCGCCGAAGTCCAGCACCTCCCCGCCCCGCACCGGGCTGAGCCTGCCCGACGGCAGCCCGTACGCGAGCCCCAGGTGGTAGGCGGTGAGCGTGCCGATGACCCGGGCGCCGGTGCGCCCGACGATGTGCGGGGTGTCCATGTAGTGGTCCCAGTGGGTGTGCGTGACGAGCACCGTCTCGGCCCGGTCCACCAGGGAGTCGACGACGTCGGCGCGGACCTTCAGCTCGGTGGCCTGGTCGAAGGCACCCTTGAACAGCCCGGTGTCGATCCGGCTGAGGAAGGGGTCGACCAGGACGGTCCGGTCGCCGATGTCGATGCGCCATGCCGACGTACCCCACCAGCGGAAGCTGACCGGGCCACGGCGGCGGCCGGCCGGGACGGCGGCGACCGGCGCGGCGGTCGGCGGGGCGGCGTGCGCCGGGGCGGCGCCGGCGAGCCCGCCGGCGGTGACCAGCGCGGTGCTGGCGGCGGCGTCGCGCAGGAAGCGGCGGCGGTCGAGGTTGGGCATGCGGAACTCTCCCCGTCGTGGTGCTGATCGGTCGGTGCCGAGCCAATCAGCACGAACCCCGCCCGGTCCAAGATCCGGGTCCGACACGGTCGATATCCGCCGGCATATCGGGCCAGCTCAGCGGGGCCTTCGGTGGGGTGGCGCGGCCGGAAAGTCAGCCGGCGCGCAGGGCCTCGACGGCGGTCCGGGCGGCCTGGCCCATCGCCAGGTCCACGTCGATGCGGCGGGTGGCGAGTTGGCGGGCGCGGACGAAGACGGCGACGGCGTACCGGCCGCCGTCGGGATGCTCGACCACGCCGGCCTCCAGGTGCAGGCCCGGCAGGGTGCCGGTCTTGCCGGCCACCCGCACGCCGGGCGGGAAGCCCGAGGCCAGCCGGGTCCAGAAGAGCTGCCGGGCCATCCAGCCCCGGACCATCCCGCACGCCTCGGGCGGGCCGGCCTCGTCCCGCCAGATCAGGCCGAGCAGCCGGGTGATCTCCCGGGCGGTGCTCGACGTGGTGTGCGCCGGGTCGAACATCCGCATCGCGCGGATCCGCTCGGGCGGCAGGGTCGGGAAGATCCGGGCGAAGTCCGCCTCGGTACGCGCGCCGACGTCGGCGAGCATCGTCTCGACCAGTTGCCGGGGACCGCCGACGATCCGGGTACGCGGCAGCCCCAGCTCGGCGGCCAGCATCGGCAGCACGTCCGCCCCGACCCGGCGCAGCAGCAGGTCGGCGGCCGTGTTGTCGCTGACCGACATGGCGAAGTACGCCAGGTCCCGCAGCGACACCTCGGCGTCGTCGGCGCAGCCGGCGATCCCCCACCCGCCGAGCCGGTCGGCGGCGGTGACGAGGACCCGCTCCCGGGGGTCGAGCTGGCCGGCGACGACCTGCCGGGCGAACTCCAGCACCAGCAGCACCTTGAAGATCGAGGCGATCACCACCTGCTCGTCCGCCCGGAGGGCCACCTCCCGCCCGCCGCCGGGCTCCCCCGAACCGGCACCGCCGCCGACCTCGTCGAGGTCGACGACGTGCAGGCAGCCGGTGACCCCGGCCTGCTCGAAGATCTCCACGATCCGCTCCGCCACCACACTGCGCACGGTAGCCGCTGCCCCGTCGCGGTCGCGGATGCGCCCGGGCGCTGGCGTAGGGTCCGGCCGTGGACCTGCTCCGGCACCTGCGCCACTTCGTGGTGGTCGCCAACGAGCTGCACTTCGGCCGCGCCGCCGAGCTGCTCGGCATGGCCCAGCCGCCGCTGAGCCAGTCCGTGCAGCGCCTGGAGCGGGAGCTGGCGGTCGAGCTGTTCGACCGCTCGCGCCGGCAGGTGCGGCTGACCGCCGCCGGCCAGTTGCTCCTCGGCGAGGCCGAGGAACTGCTCGCCGGGGAGGGCCGGCTGCGCAACCTGATGCGGCAGGTGCGCGAGGGGGTGTCGGGGGTGCTCCGGGCCGGGGTGCCGCCGGAGACGCCCGCGGTGACCCTGCGCGAGCTGCTCGACCGGCTGGCCGGGCGCGCCCCCGGCCTCGACGTGGACCTGCACGAGCTGACCAGCGGCGAGCAGGAACGGATGCTGGGCGAGGGGCGGCTGGACGTCGGCCTGCTCCACCACCCCGTCACCGACGACGGGCTGCGCCTCGGCGCCGCCGTCGACGTACCGCTGGGGGTGCTGCTGCCGCGCGCCTCGACGCTGGCCCGGGGCCGGGAGGTCGAGCTGGCCGCGCTGGCCGGCCTGGACCTGGTGACCGCGCCCCGGGCCACCGCGCCCGGCTGGCACGACCACCTGCTGGAGGTCTGCCGCCGGCACGGGTTCACCCCCGGCCGGGTCCGCCCGGCGCGCAACCCGGAGTTCCTCTTCGGGCTGGTGCTGGCCGGCGGCGGGGTGGCCGTCGAACCGGCGGCGACGGCCCGTCGGGAGCCCCGGATCGCCTGGCGGCCGATCGCCGGATCACCCCTGGTCCGACGCACCTCGGCGGCCTGGCCGCGCCGGGCCGCGCACCCGGCCGCGCCGATGTTCGGGCAGCTCGCGGCGGAGGTGCTGGCCGACGGTTCGGAGCCCCCGCCACCGCCGCCCACGCCGTCACCCCGCCCCTGGCCGGTGCTCTTCGACGAGCCGGCCTGACGCTCCGCGATCCCGACCTGACGCCCCGCGAGCCGGCGCAGCCGGTCAGCCTGGCCCCGTCCCGGCACCCGGCTCCGCTCGTCGCGGCACCCACCGTCGGCACCGCGCCCCGCCAGTTCCGATCTGGCGGGCCGCTGGCCGTCGTCTAGCGCCTCCCGGGTGGGACCGGAGCCGGGAGGGGAACCATGACGCCCGCGAACTGTCCGGCGCGGCCGACGTGCGCGATGCGGTCGTTCGTCGCGCGGGTCGCGCGCCGGGAGGCGGTCGTCGTGGTCGCCCCGAAGTACAACCACAGCTTCCCGGGCTCGTTGAAACAGGGTCGACCACGCGTACGACGGGTGGCCGGACCGGTCGGCATCGTGTCGTACGGGTGCGGTTCCATCGGCCGGTACCCGACCTGCTCCGCACCGTCTTCGACCGCGCCGCACGCCGGCACGCCGCGCGACGGTCGTGCCCCGCGCCCGTACGTCTTTGGAACGTGTCACGCATGAGGAAGGTAGAGCGCATGAAACGCACCACCGGCCTGGCCATCGAGGCCGAGGGCCTGACCCGGTCGTTCGGGGACACCCGGGCGCTCGCCGGCATCGATCTCCAGGTCCCGGCCGGCACCGTCTACGGCCTGCTCGGGCCCAACGGCGCCGGCAAGACCACGGCGGTACGGGTGCTGGCGACGCTGCTGCGCCCCGACGGCGGGCGGGCCCGCGTCTTCGGCCACGACGTCGTCACCGAGGCCGACGCCGTACGCGCCCGGATGAGCCTGACCGGCCAGTACGCCTCCGTGGACGAGGACCTGACCGGGCTGGAGAACCTGATGCTCCTCGCCCGCCTGCTCGGGCACCGCAAGCCGGCCGCCCGGGCGCGCGCGGAGGGCATGCTCGCCGCGTTCGGCCTGACCGAGGCGGGCGACCGGCAGGTCAAGAAGTACTCGGGCGGCATGCGGCGGCGCATCGACATCGCGGCGAGCATCCTCAACACCCCCGACCTGCTCTTCCTCGACGAGCCGACGACGGGGCTGGACCCGCGCAGCCGCAACCAGGTGTGGGAGATCGTCCGGGCCGTCGTGGCGCACGGCACGACCGTGCTGCTGACCACGCAGTACCTGGACGAGGCCGACCAGCTCGCCGGCCGCATCGCGGTGGTGGACCACGGCCGGGTGATCGCGGAGGGCACCCCGGGCGAGCTGAAGTCCTCGGTCGGCTCCGGCACCGTCCACCTGCGACTGCGTGACCCCGGGCAGCGGCCGGAGGCGGAGAAGCTGCTCCAGGCGGCGCTCGGCGTACCGGTGCAGCTCGCACCCGATCCGGTCGCGCTCACCGCCCGCGTCGGCGGGGCCGGCAGCGACCTCGACGCCGGCGCGCAGGCCGCCCGCGCGCTCGGCGACCTGGCCCGCGCCGGGATCGTCGTCGACGACTTCTCCCTCGGTCAGCCGAGCCTGGACGAGGTCTTCCTGGCCCTGACCGACCACCCCGCCGTCGCGGCCGACGAGCGGGACGACGAGCTGGAGGCAGCCCGATGAGCAACGCCACAACGACCGGGCGCGCCCCGTCCGTCTACGTACCGTCGGCGGAGGCGCTCTCCACCGTCCTCGCGCCCGGCGCGCGACCGCCCCGACCGAACGCGCTGTCGGCGTCGCTGACGTTCGGCTGGCGCGCGCTGCTGAAGATCAAGCACGTGCCGGAGCAGCTGTTCGACGTGACGGCGTTCCCGATCATCATGGTGCTGATGTTCACGTACCTGTTCGGCGGCGCCCTGGCCGACAGCCCGCGCGACTACCTCCAGTTCTTCCTGCCCGGCATCATGGTGACGAGCGTCGTGATGATCACCATGTACACCGGGGTGGGGCTGAACACCGACATCGAGAAGGGTGTCTTCGACCGGTTCCGCACGCTGTCGGTCTGGCGGCCGGCCCCGCTGGTCGGCATGATCTTCGGCGACGTGCTGCGGTACGTGCTGGCGGCCGTGGTCATCCTCGGCGTCGGGCTGGTGCTGGGGTTCCGGCCCGACGGGGGGCTGCCCGGTGTGGTGGCCGGGATCGGCCTGCTCGTGGTCTTCTCGTTCGCGTTCTCCTGGGTCTGGACGTTCTTCGGTCTCGTCCTGCGCAGCGAGAAGTCCGTGATGGGGGCGAGCATGATGGTGCTGTTCCCGCTGACCTTCCTCAGCAACGTGTTCGTCGAGCCCGCGACGATGCCCGGCTGGCTCCAGGCGTTCGTCAAGGTCAACCCGATCACGCAGCTGGTGGCCTCGGTACGCGCCGTCATGTCGGGGACGTCGGACGCGTCGGCCACGATGTGGACGCTGCTGTGGACCGCCGGCTTCGTGGTGGTCTTCGGCACGCTGACGATGTACCGCTACAACCGCCGCTGATCCTGCCGACGACGGGCACCGCCACGGAGGTAGTGGTGGTGCCCGTCGTCGTCCGGTGGCCGGCTAGGAGTCGGCCCGGACGGTGGTCACCGTGCCACCGGCGGCGGTGACGCGTACCTCGGTGGCGTCGGCGGGTAGCAGCGCCGCGCCACGCCCGGCGTCGTGCCACCGCCCGGCGCCGATCCGGTAGCTCAGCGCCGCGCCCTCGGTGACGACGAGGACGCCCTGCCCGTCCGGCAGCCGCAGCCGCACCGGCAGCGGCGCGGTCCAGTCGACGAACCCGCTGGCCACCGGCTGGAAGGGCGCGCCGCCGTGGGCGAGCATTGCGATCGCGCGGGCGGGGTCGTCGTCGTGCTGGATGGTCTGGAGCAGCAACTGCCGGCCGTCGGGGGTCGCCCCGTAGACGGTCAGGCTGGGAGAGCCTCCAGCCCGGTGGGTGCCGCCGTGATCGACGTAGGCGGCCAGCGCGTCCGTCGCGAAGACGTCCCTGCCGACCTGCGCGGCGGGGGTGTCGCCCCACACCCGGTCCGCGCCGGGCAACGTGTAGGTGACCGACCGCGGCTGCGGACTGGCCTTCCGGTCGGCGAAGAGGACGTCGGTCGCGTTGGCGATGTGGACGGCGGTCGTCGCGCTGACCGGCCTCCTGACCAGGGCGACGGTCACCCTGCCGCGCTGCGGCGGCACCGACAGCACGGCGGCCCCGTCCCGGAAGGCCACCGGCTGGAAGGTGCGCTCGATCCGGCCGTCGGCGGCGTACCGGAGCGTCGGTGAGAACTCCACCCGGTGTCCGGCGTCGAGCACGACCAGCACGTCGCGGCGGGGCCCGAGCAGCACGGCCGACGAATTGCCCTCGGTGGCGTCGGTGACGGTCTCCACCGTCATGACCCGTGGCCCGTCGGCGGTGGGCTCGACGAACGCGGCATAGCCGATCATCCGACCGCCGGCCGACTCTGACACCTCGTGGGCGACGGTGCTCTGTTGCGCGACGTAGGCGGCAGGCCCGGCCGGGGTGTCTCCCGCCCAGACCACGTGCGGATCGGTCCCGGCGTCGAACCCGGTGTCCCTCGCCCGCTGCCGCCACGCCTGGCGAACCTGCCGCAGATACCGTTCGTCGCCGGCCAGGTCGCCGCGGGTGGGTTCGTCGAACAGCGGCGAGGCGACCTCCATCACCGCCCCGTCGTCCCGGAGGTGCAGCGCACCGCCGACGGGTACCGCCACCACGGCCGCGCACAGCGCGGCCAGGACCGCTCGACGTCGCAGCAACCGGCGACGCCCACCCCGTCGCACGTCGTCGAGCAGAGTCGGCGGGCCGACGAGGTCGTCGGTCACCCGACGCAGGACGCCCCGCACGTCACTCTCTTCGATGGTCATCGCGCGCTCCCGGTGTCGGTCGGGACGGACAGGACGAGATGTGACCCGGCCAACGCCTCCCGGAGGTGGGCGAGGCCCCGGGAGGCGTGGCTCTTCACGGTGCCCTCGGAGCAGCGCAGCGCCCCGGCGACGTCGGCGACCGACAGGTCCTCCAGGTAGCGGAGCACGACGGCCGCCCGCTGCCGGGGCGGCAGGGTTCGCAGCGCCGCGACGACCGCCTGGCGCAGCGCGATGTCGTCGGCGTGGTCCCGGGCGACCCCGTGGTTGTCACCCAACGCCTGCTCCGGCCGCCGGACTCGCCGCCGCCACCGGTTGATCGACCGGTTGACCAGGGCCCGCCGGGCGTACGCCTCCGGGGAGATGCGCACCCGGCGCCAGCGCACGTACACCTGCTCCAGTACCTCCTGAAGCAGGTCCTCGGCCGCGTGTCGGTCGCCGGTCAGCAGGTAGGCCACCCGCAACAGCGCCACGGACCGGGTACGGACGAAGTCGTCGAACTCCGCGCCATGCGCATCTCGCATCTGGCCCCTCCCGCTCTCTCAGTCAGCAAGACACCGCGGAGGGCTGCGGGGTTTACCGGCTCTCGATGCCGGCGCTCGGCCGGTGCCCGGGGGCTAGAGGCGCCAGGGCAGTGGCTCGGGCGGGAGGTAGCGGCAGGTGCTGCCGGTGGAGACGGTGTCGCGCAGGTGGGCGGCGAGGCCCGGGTGACGCTGGTCGAGCTTGCGCAGCGCGTCCCGGATGCGGGCGGTCACCGTCTTGCGGGCCCGCTCGGCCTCGTCGCCGAGGCGGCGGCTGCGACCGGCCAGCCCGGCGGCGGCGCGCAGTTCGGCGAGCAGGGCACCCCGCTCGGCGTCGAGGTCGGCCATCCGCCGCCGGTCGCCGCGCTCGGCCGCCCGGTCGATCTCGTCGTCGAGCCGTTCCAGGTGCCGCCGGTAGCGGGCCTTCGCCTCGTCGTCGAGGACCGGGTCGCCGCCCATCCGACGGGCCGCGACGAGTTCCGGCCCGGCGATCGGGTCGAGCAGTTCGACCGCCGGGATGTCGACGCCCGGCCGGCTCAGCAGCACGTGCAGGTCGCGCAGCCCCTTCGCGTCGGGCAGGTGCACCACCACCCCGGCGTACGCGAGCTGCCAGACCGGCCCGTCGCGGCGGAACCCGTACGCCCGGCCCAGCCCCTGCTCCCCGACGGGCGCCTGCACCCCGCCGGACGGCTGCGCCACGGCGGCACCGGCGGCCACGGCGGCCACGGCGGCACCGGCCGGCGCCCGCGGCCCGATCGCCGCCCGCGGTTCGTGCGGCCCGCGCGCCGCCTGCGGGCCGGGCGGCCAGACGACCGCCACCTGCGGGCCGCCGACGCGGTCCGGAATCGGGCCGGTGATCGGGAGGAGGGCCCCGGAGTTGCCGACGGGCGGCACCCCGGCCCCCTCTGCACCGGTGAGGCGTCGGGTCACCTGGTGCATGCCCAGGTCGGTGGCGTCGCGGGCGGTGGCCTCGCGCAGCGCGGCGGCCGCCGCCGCGTCACCGGGGCAGTCCCGTCCGGTCAGCGCGTCGGCCAGGGCGGTGCGGGCCAGGACCGACCACGGGCGGGCGCCCAGGCGGTCGGCGGAGTCGCGGGCGGCGGAGAATCCGGCCACCGCGTCGTCCCAGCGTCGCTGCGCGGCGTCGACGAGGGCCAACCAGTGGTCGACGGGGCCGCTCAGGTCGCAGCCGAACAGCGCCGACATCCACTGCCCGCGGTGCGGTCGCAGGGCCTCCCGGACCTCGGCGCAGCGCCGGGGGTCGCGCGTCGCGGCGGCGACACCGGCGCGCAGCCGCAGCCACAGCGGCGACACCGCTCCCGGGTACGCCGTGCCGGCGGCCTCGATGCCGTTGACCAGCCGCAGGGCCGACCCGGTGTCGCCGCACTCGACGGCGGTGATGCCCCGGAGCAGCTCGGGATGGGGATAGCCGGCCGAGGAAAGCTCGTCGAGGATGGCGGCGTCCGCGCGGCCCTGGAGGTGCAGCCGGGACCAGCGCAGATGGTGACCCATGAAGGCGAAGTCGGAATGATCCCAGTCACCGAGGCCGGTCAGCTCGCCGGACAGCTCGTCGGCCCGGGCGAAGTCGCCACGGAACGCGGCGATGATGGCGTCGTCCATGGTGGCGGCGAACCGGTGCCGGACGTCGCCCCGACGGGCGCCGGCCAAGAAGGTGGCGAACTCGTCGTGGTAGCGGGGCTCGCCCAGTTCCAGCAGCGCGACCCAGCGCAGCGCGGTGGCCCAGAGCACGGTCTCCGTGTCGCCGCTCCGGCGCGCCACGTCGCGGATCTCGGCGGTGATCGCGGCCCGGTCGCGGGCCGAACCCAGCCCCCAGGTGGTGTCGTGGCGGGCCCAGAGGCTGAAGGTGAGCGCCTCGTCGTCGTGCCCGCGCCGGGCCAGGGACTCCGTGGCGGCGATCAGATCGGTGACGAGCGTGCTGACCGGGACGGCACCGGCGGATCCGCCGATCAACCGCCGGTACGCCTCCCGCACGACGCCCTCCGGATCGGGGACCCGTCTGGAGCCGTCGGCGTGGCGGCGGTGCACGACGAGGGCGACGCGGGCCAGCACCACCGGGTCGTCGACCGCCACGGCAAGCGTGACGGCCTCGGCGAGCAGCCGCCGGGCCTCGTCGCCGCCGCCCGCGTGGTGCAGCAGCTGGCCCAGCTCGATCATGATCTTCACGCGGCAGGTCGGGTCCTCCGCGACCTCCAGCGCCCGGCGGAAGTGCACCACCGACTCGTCCACCGCCAGCCGGCCAACCGCGTCGCGGGCGGCGGCGACCAGCAGCTCGGCGGCGCGCGTCGGGTCGAGGTGGGCGCCGGCGAGATGGGCGTGCCGGGCCAGGTCGGCGGGGATCAGCCGCTCGGCGAGCGCCGGCACGCCGTCGACGGCCCGGACCAGCCCGGCGTGCCGGGAGCGCCGGTCGTCCTCGGGCAGCGCGTCGTAGAGGGTCTCCCGCACGAGGTCGTGGACGAAGGCGAACCGGCCGCCGCCCCGGGACACCACGAGCCGGGCGGTCACCGCTCGGTCGAGGAGCCGGTCGGCCTGCGTGGCGGGCGTGCCCGCGTACGCGGCGAGGACCTGGCGGTGGAACTCCCGGCCGAGCACGGCGGCGGCGGTGAGTGCCTCGACGACCGCCGCCGGCAACTGGGCGAGACGGCGGCGCACCGCCTCCCGTACGCCCGGGGGGATCGCGCCGACCCGGCCGTCGGCACGCCAGATGCGGGCGGTCTGCTCCACGAAGAACGGGTTGCCGCCGGTGCGCCGGTGCACCTCGTCGACGAGACCGGCGTCGGGTGCCCGGCCCGCCGTGCGGGTCGTCAGCGCGGCCACCTCGTCGCGGGACAGGCCGGTGAGGGTGAGCGTGGTCGCCTTCGCCACCAGCGGCATCAGCAGCTCGCGCAGCGGGTGGTCGGGAGACTCGACCTCGGCGTCGCGGTAGGTGCCGATCAACAGCAGCCGCTCGAACCAGGTGTGCTGGGCGGCGAACCGCAGCAGCCGCATCGAGGCGGGATCGGCCCAGTGCAGGTCGTCGAGCACCACCACGACCGGACGGCGCTGCGACGCCGCGACCAGCGCGGTGGTCACCGCGTCGTGCAGCGCGAACTCCTCCTGCTCGACGCGGTCGTCGCCGGCCGGACCGCCGGTCGCCTCGTCGGCGTCGCCGTCCGTCGGCTCCCCGGCGGTGCCGCCGGTCGCCTCGCCGAGCAGCGCCGCGAGGCCCGGCTCGGCCGACTCGCGGGCCACGGCCCAGTCGTCGGACGAGCGACGCAGACCGCGCAGCACCTGCACCCAGGGCCAGTAGCCGGGCGCGCTGTCGGAATCCCAGCAGGCCGCGCCGAGCACCAGCGCGCCCCGCCGACGGGCCTCGCCGGCCGCCGCCGTGACCAGCGTCGTCTTGCCGATGCCCGGCTCCCCGGCGACGAGGACCAGGCCGCCGTGGCTGGCGGTCACCCGGTCGACCTCGGCGCGCAGCAGGGCTGCGGGATGCTCCCGCCCGATGACGGCCTCGTCGTACCGCGGATCCATGACGCCCAGACGGTAGCGGAACGGTGGGACATCGCGAGCCCTTTACGGCGGCGCACGGCACCCCGCGCCAGCCGGCGTGCGGGTCAGCGGGCGTCGGTGACGACGTGGGAGCAGGCGGCGCAGGCCGCCGCGCCCTGCTCCGCGTACCACCGGCAGCTCCGCCGGATCGCGCAGCGCGGCAGGTCAACCTCGGTCGGACCGACGGTCTCCCGGAACGACGCGGCCACGCGTTCGCCGAGGCCGCAGTGCTCGCCCGTCCAGAAGCCGCACTTCGCGGTGACGCACGGGCCGGCGAGCCGGTACCGCGACTCGATCGGGGTGTCCGTGCCGGCCTGGGCGAGCGCGACCTCGGCCGGGAGCGGCGGCGTGACGTAGGCGACCCGCCCCGCCGGAGTGATCATGCCGAGGAACACCGTGGCATTGGCCGCGGGGGTACTCGGGCACATCCGCTCCGGCGGGTCCGGCCGGTGGACGGGATCCGTCACCGCTGCATCCAGAAGCCGATGTCGTTGATCTTCTGGCCGAGTTCCTCGGCGAACGGGCCGTCGATGACCCACAAGCCGTACCACTCGGGGCGGAGCTTGATGTTGGCGTGCCCGACGGCGAGCGGGTTGGTCAGCCGCTTGCCGGCGGCGGTGAGCGCGTTGAGCCCGGCCTTCTGGATCTCGCTGGCGATGAGGCTCTGCTGTTCGGTCGTCAGATCGACACCGTCGACGACGAAACGGAATTCGCTGCGTGCCATGTCCTACCTCCGATGGTCAGTACGTGTCGGTCCGCAGCCCGCGCCGCAGACCCGCCCTGGTGAAGGCCGCCCAGCCGGAACGGGAGGTCGGGTCGGCTATGTGCCCGGTCCGCCCCAGGTGCTCCCGCCAGTCCGCCGCGTCGGCGTCGCGCAGCCCCCACAGTTCGCGGCAGGCGGTGACCGCGAACGCGACCTGCTCGGCCGAGCCGGTCCAGCCGGCGGGGCCGTCGATCACCCGGAGCGCGCCGCCGGCCTCGACGCGTACCGACGGGAAGTGGTGGTGCAGGCTGGCGAGGGTGGCCAGGTGAGCGGCGTCCGACCGCCCGGCGGCGAAGGCGTCCCGCGTCTCGTCGTCGCGGGAGACCTGGATGGCGTACAGCGTGAACGCGGCACCGTCCGCGCCCACCCGCCCCGACACCTGCACCGGCGGGCTCCAGGCGTGCGGTGAGTTGGCCGACCAGAAGGCCAGCCAGGCGTCGAGACGTTCGTGGAAGTCGGCCTGGAAGCGGGCCGGCGCGCCGGCGAGCCGGGCGGTGGCGATCCGTTCCCGCATGACGAGAGGTCGGACCGGCGCCGCTCCGCCGGCGGGTGGTGCGGCGTGGGCGGCGCTCGCTGCGCCGACAGTGACCGCCGAGGCAGCGGCGGCGCCGATCAGGATCCGCCGCCGGGACAGTGAGGCATGGGAATCGTTCATGGTCCGCCTTTCGTGGACGGCCTGTGCCACGAAACGCTATCGACCGACGTAGATCGTCTGGGCCGTCGATCTATCGGGAGGCCGACATGAATCCAGGTGATCGACGGCGGCGTGAATCCGGCGGCTGTGCTGTCGGTCGGCTGTCGCCCGGTTGGGCTCAACCGCCCCAGGGTCGCGCGGGGGTGCGGCGAAGGGCGTGCGCCGAACCCTCCTGACGGCGCTCCGGCTGACAGAAGACGCGGAAGGCGTGGAAGGCGTGAAGCCGAGGAACCACCGACGCCGAAACGCCGATACCTCTACGGCATAAAAATACCTGTGTGGCATCGAGGCGACGGGACCACCACACCGCCGGGCGTCGAGGTCCGGCGCAGCCCGTCACGGTCGATGAGACAGACCGCAGGCGGGAAGGCGCCCGAGGCCGGCACCCGGGCGACACCTAACGATTGATAAGCTTCCATTCCTGCTCGTAGCATCGCCACCATGCGTGTCCGTCGCGTCACCACCGCCGCCGTCCTCGCCGTGCTGTTGGGTCCGCTCGCCGTGGGTGCCGCGCGGGCGGACGACGCCCCGGCGCTCACCACGCCCGGCTCCCCCGTCGTCGTGGTCGACCAACCGCACCTGCTCACCCTCTCCTGGGCGCCCTCGACCTGGGTGGGCGAGCCGGCCGGCGAGCAACCGATCACGTACGAGGTGCGGGCGCGACTCGGCCCGCACGTCTACCGCAGCCTCGGCAGCACGACCGCCACCACCCTGACGCTGACCAACCTCGCGCCGGGCAGCGAGTACCGGCTCGTCGTCAACGCCTACACCCTCGGCGGCTACTCCGACCCCTCCCCCGTCACACCGGTCCGCACGGCGTACGGGCAGGCGAAGGTCAGCTACCTCAACCTCGACTGGTCGCCGACGGACAACCAGATCCAGCACGTCCTCCAAATCGTCAACACCGGCACCGGGCCGCTCGACCTCGCCGACGTGCGGGTGCGCTACCACGTGACCTTCGAGGGCGGGGACACCTCGCTGGCGCTCAACTGCGACTGGGCGGCGCTGGGCTGCGACCGGATCCGGCGCACCACGACGTTCTTCCCGCCGCCCCTGCCGCCCGGCGGGCCGTCGACGCCGACACCCACCCCGACGCCGACCCGCTACCCGCTGCCGGGCACGCCGATCCCCGGCTGGGTGGAGCTGACCTTCACCGACGGCGTCCTCGCCCCCGGTGCGTCGTCCGGGCCGATCCAGTTGCGCCACCACCGGCCCGGCTGGACCGACATCGACGAACGCGACGACCCGAGCTGGCGCGCCGCCACCGGCCAGTGGACCGACAACAGCCGGATCACGCTCGACGTCGATGGCGTGCGCGAGTTCGGCGACACGTTCGCCTGACGCGCGCCGACCGTGCAGGGGCCGGCCGGTGGCGCCGGCCCCGGGTCGGGGCGACGCCACCGGCCGGTGCCGCCGGCTACGCCGTCGCGCAGATGGCGTACGCGGTGCTGGTCCAGTTACCGGTGAACGTGTCCTCCTCGTACGCGCCGACGGTGGCGGTGGCCGGCGCGGCGGCCGGGCCGCCGTTGGGGCGGAAGTCGTCGACCACGCCCTCGCCCGTGACGCCGTTGAGTTCGTAGCCGGCCCCGGTCAGCACCTTGCCGAACGGGCAGGCCGCCGCGACGCTGTGGAAGTCGTTCGAGTCGCTGGGGCTCACCGCCGAGATGCGGGCCAGGCCCGCCAGGGGGTTGGCGCAGATCGCGTACGCCGTCGCGGACCAGTTGCCGGCGAAGGCGTCGGCCTCGTACGCGCCCACGAAGACGGAGGTCGGCGCGGCGGCCACGCCACCGTTGGGCCGGAAGTCGTCGACCACCGCCTCGCCGGTCGCACCGTTGAGCTCGTAGCCCGTCCCGGTCAGCACCTTGCCCACCGGGCAGGTCGCCGTGACGCTGCGGAAGTCGTTCGAGTTGCTGGCGCTGGCCACCGAGACGCGCACCAGTCCCGCGACCGGGTTGGCGCAGATGGCGAACGCGGTGAGGGACCAGTTGCCCGCGAACGCCTCCGCCTCGTACGCCCCGACGGTGACGGCGGTCGGCGCGACGGCCGGGCCGCCGTTGGGCCGCAGGTCGTCGACCACCGCCTCGCCGGTCGCACCGTTGAGCTCGTAGCCCGTCCCGGTCAGCACCTTGCCCACCGGGCAGGTCGCCGTGACGCTGCGGAAGTCGTTCGAGTTGCTGGCGCTGGTCGCGGCGATCCGGACGAGGCCGGGGACGGCGGCCGACGCGGGAGCGGCGGGGACGATCACCCCGGCCGCCACGGCGGCGCCGAGGAGAAGGGTGAACGCGCGGGATCGGGGCCGGCGGGCGGCTGGCTGAGCTGACATGCGAGTCTCCTGTCTGTCGCCTCGGTGGCGGCCTCCCGCGGAGTCGGGTCCAGACCGGCACGAAGGCGTTGCGATTGACGGACCTCACGCTAGGTAGTCATCCGACCAGGCATTATCTCCAAGCCGACTACGTCAAGTAATCGACTGCTGGCCCGACGACGGAGCGCCAGCCCGCCCGAGGGCCCGCGCCGACGTCGCGCGGCCCCCGGACGGCGTACGCGGCCGTCAGATCGTGTAAAGGATCTTCACACCGGCGAGCAGCGCGCCGCCGGCGAGCGCCCGTCGGGCCGGGGCGAGGACGCGGGCGAGTAGACCCGTCATAGGGGAAGTTCCCGCCGGAGCCGGAATTTGATGTTGATGGATGTTGAGGCAGCCATCGACATCCGGCGAGAGGGCGGACAGGGTGCGCGCGGCCGGCGGGCAGGTGGCGTACGCCCGGGTCAGGTGGTCACCGTCGTGCCGGCGAGCAGGGCGAGGATCGTCTGGTTGGCCTCCCAGCCGTCGGGGAACCTGACCGGCACGTCGAGGTGCACGATCTCCGTCGACGGGTGGGCGTCCAGCAGCTCGCCGATCCCGGCGCGCGCCACGACGACACACGCGTGCCGGTGCCGCGACGTCAGCACGCACAGCCGCCCCGACTCAAGGTGGAACGCGGTCGCGTCGCGGCGGCCCGACAGCGGGTGCAGCACGATCGTCACGTCGTACTCCCGGCCCTGGAGCCGGTTGGCGGTGTCGACGGTGATGCCCGCCCCGGCCTCGCCCAGGTGCGCGCGGATGGTCGCGACCTGGTCGCGGTGGGCGGCCCCGACGGCGATCCGGTCGGCGGTGACCGGCGCGCCCGCCGGCGCGTGCTCGCTGACGGCGACCGCGCCGCGCCGGAGCATCCGCAGCGCCAGGGCCGCGCAGGCCGCGGCGGCCTCGCCATCGGTACGCAGGGTCTGCCGCGCCGGCAGCTCGTGCAGGGCCCAGCCGGTGGCGGCGGCCAGCTCCACCGTCCGGTCCAGGGCGTCCCCCGCCCCGGGCTCGGCGAGGTGCAGCGCCCGGTCGGCGGCGCCGGTGCCGGCGCGGAACCCGGTGAACGGGTAGAACGCCGCCGCGACGACCGGCGCCGCCGAGGCGGGCAGCCGCCACGACACCGGCAGCCGGTGCACGGGCAGCTCCGGGTTGTGCCGCAGCAGCACCGCCACCGCCGACTGCATCGGGTCCCAGGTCAGGCCCGTCCAGCGGCCCGTCTCCACGGTCGAGAACGGGTCGAGCTGACCGGGGTCGCCGACGAACAGCGCCCGCTCGAACCGCCCGGCCACGCGCAGCAGGGCGTCCGAGCGCATCTGGTACGCCTCGTCCACGATCGCCCACGGCCAGGAACCCTCGGCGACCGTGGCCCACTTGGCGGCCGTACCGATGATGACGGCCGGACCGCCGAGGTCGGCGACCTTCGCGGCGACCTTGACCGTCTCGTGGCCCCTGACCCGCTCGGACGGCCGGTAGTCGGCGGCGGAGAGCCGGCCGATGCGCAGCTCGGGCGCCTTGCGCGCCAGGCGGTCGATGAGGTCGTCGACCTGCTCGTTGGTCTGCGCGACGATGATCAGCGGCTCGCCGGCGGCGGCCAGCTCCACGGCGGCGCGCACCACCAGGGTCGACTTGCCGGCGCCCGGCGGCGAGTCGACCACGACGCCGCGATGGTCGCCGGAGCGCAGGTCGGCCAGTACGGCGGTGATGACCCGCTCCGCCTCGACCGTCGGCGGCACCTCCAGCCCGGAGCGCATCGATCCCACCTTCCCCCCGAGATCTACGGGAGATTACGCCCGGTCAGGCCGCGCAGGAAGGCCAGCCCCTCGACGGCGAGGGTGTCGGGGTCGGTGGTGAGGGGTCGCCACACGGACATCGGCACGGCCAGCGCCTCGGCGGTGAACGACTCGATGTTCACCTGGCCGGTGTAGCCGGTGCCGGTCAGGGCGTCGAACATCCCCCGCCAGTCGAGGTGGTCGCCGCCGGGCACCCCACGGTCGTTGCCGCACACCTGCACGTGCGCGAGCCGGTCGCCGGCCAGCCGGATGGCGGCCGGCAGGTCACGTTCCTCGATGTTGAGGTGGAAGGTGTCCAGGGCGAGGCCCAGGCCGGGGAGGTCGGCCACCACCTCCAGCGCCTGGTCGACGGTGTTGAGCAGGCTCGTCTCGAAGCGGTTGAGCGGTTCGAGGGCGATCGTCACGCCCTGGCCGGCGGCCTCGTCGGCCAGGGGCCGGAGCCGCTCGACGAGGCGCGCGACGGTGGCGCGCCGGGCGTCCGCGTCCAGCAGCCACCGCCGGCCGGCCGGCGCGTAGAGCGGGCCCGCCACCACGGCGGCCCCCACCCGGCCGGCGGCCCGCACGCACTGCCGCACGAACTCTTCCGTACGCCGTACGACCTCCTCGTCGTCGGCGAGCAGGTCGTGCTCGGGCAACAGGCCGGCGCAGACGGCGGGGGCCAGGCCCAGCCCGGCGAGCAGGTCGGCGGCGCGGTCGGGGTCCCAGTCGCCGGGCGCCTGGACGGTCAGCTCGACGGCGTCGAAGCCCCAGGCCCTGATCCGTGGGGCCAGTTCAGCGAGCGCCTCGTCGGTCAGCGGTGCCGCCCACGCCCACGTGTTGATGCCGATGCGCATCCGCACCCTCCCGCCGTCGCCCGATGAGACCGTCGACTGTAGAGGGTCCGGCACCGCTGGTGTGATCGGCCGGCGCGGAAACGCCGAAACCGGGCTCCCACCTGCGGAAACCGCACTAACGTGAACGTGAGGGCCGGGACGCCTCCGTCCGTCGACCGGCCACGTCGACCATGGGGGTGTCCGTGCGCGGGCCGAAACGTGGTCCGGTCTGGGCGGCCCAGCTGTGGCTACGCCAGCGCCGGCGCCGGTGGCGTACCCGACGGGAACGCCGGACGGAGCGGGACCGCCGCCGACGGTCCGACGAGCGGGCCAGTGGCCGGGTGCGGTGGCGCTACCGCCGCTGGCTGCGGTGGACGATCGTCGCGGTCGCCTGGGCGTTGCTCGGCTGGACCGTGCTCTCCCTGGTCCTGACGGTCCTCAACACCGAGCCGCGTCTCCTGCCGGTCACCCGGTGGTGCGAGGGAAACCAGCCGAGAGCGTACTACTGCGGGCAGGTGCAGGGCTTCGTCAAGCCCCTCATGGTCGCGGCGCTGGGCGTCGCCTTCTTCTACTACTGGCGCTACGTCCCGGTCCGCCGCTGGTACCGGCACAGCGTGATGCGCAACAGCCGGATGGTGCTGCCCAGCGCCGAGCGGGGCCTCGACCCGAGGGACGTCGTCGGCCGCGACGAGCTGTGCGAGTTGCTGATCCAGCGGCTGCGCGACCGGGCGACCCGGCGACCGCTGCTGCTGGTGGGCGGCATCGGCACCGGCAAGACGGCCACCCTGGCGCGACTCGCGGAGATGCTGATGGCCGCCGACGTCGTACCGGTCGGGGTCGACCTGCGCAGCGTCACCGATCCGGAGAAGCTGAACTTCCGCCAGCTCGCCCTCGCGCAGTTCGAGAGCACCATCGACACCCGGCTGCGGTCCTCGGGCGAGGCCGACCGGATCTGGCGGCGGCTCTGGCTGGAGAACCGCCTCGTGGTGCTCGCCGACGGGCTGGAGGAGAGCCTCGCCGACGCCGGCGAGCCCGCCGACCGGGACAGCGTGCTGCGGGACGCGATCCACACGGCGGTGCGCGAGCGCCTCCCCCTGGTGGTCGCCTCGCGTCCCGACGATCCGCTGCGCGGGCTGGACGCGCTGCTGCTGCAACTGGAGCCGCTCGCCCAGGGCCCCGCCCTCGAATACGTGCGGGCCCGCAGCCACCGCTCGGAAGCGGGCCACCGGTGGGACCGCATCAGCGAACTGGTCAAGGCCGCCGACGTCGCGGACTCGCCGTTCTACCTGCGGATCATCGGGCAGCTCCACGAGGTCGACCGGCTGGACCGCGTCGAGCCGACGGGGCCGGGCCGGGCCGCGCTGCGGTGGTGCCTGCTGGAGGAGTGGTACCACGCCACCGTCGCCGGTGACCTGTACGAGGACTACGGCCTGCCGCAGGTCGAGCGCTCCGACGCGATCGAGGTGCTCTCCGCCCTCGCCTGCCTCGGACTGCGCGGCAACCGGCTGTTCGTGCGGACGACCGAACTCACCGGCGGCGACACCGCAGACGCCTGCCGGCAGTGGATCCTGACCGAGCTGCGGAACCGGCTGTGCAAGCTCGACGCCGACAACGCGCAGGACGTCGGGCTGGCCGAGACCACCGGGGACGCGCTGAACATCGTGTTGAAGCGGCAGGACGGGGTGCGCTTCCAGCACGGCGTCGTCCAGGCGTACCTCGGCTCGCGCTTCCTCACCGCCGCCACGCGCGACCCCGGCTTCCTCGACCGGGCCTTCGGCCACCACCACGGCCCCGGGCGGGAGCTGCTGGCCGCCCTCACCCTGCACGCCCGCAGCGCGGGCGCGTTCGAGCAACTGGACGGGCGACGACGGCCGACCGTACGGGCCGGGAACCTGCCGCGCCTCGGCGACGCCGTACGGCGCAAGGCGGGGCTGCCCACGGACGGCCGGGACGCGAACGCCACCCGGAAGAGGTCGATCGACCTCCTGCGGCGGCTCTGCGACGAGGCCGCGCGTACCCGCAACCGCACCCGGGCGCTGGAGATGTTCGCGGCCGCGCTGGAGATGGACGCCGCCACCGGGCACACCGCGCACCGGCGACTGGCCGACGCCCTCCGCGGCGCCTGGTGCCACTACCAGGGCGACGGGTCCGTCACCGACCGCCCGCTCGAGGACGCCAAGATCGCCCTCGTGCACCGCTACGGCGACGCCGCCCGGCAGCTCGTGGACCGGCCACCCGCCCCCACCGGGTTCCGGTCGCAGCGGCCCACCCCGCGGTACGACCAACTGTTCCTCATGATGGCCGACGAGACGTCCTACCTTCCCCGGCTGGCCGCAGCCCGCGAGATCGCCGCCGGCGGCAACGCGGCCGTACGGGCGCTGCACGACCTGCCGTTCGAGCAGGCGGACGGCTCGCCGGGCCGGGAGCGCCTCGACGAGGTGCGGACCTGGCTGACTCCGTCGCTGTTCCTCTACGCCGACGACGCGCACGCCCCCGGCGAGCCGAACTGGCGGGAGGAGGCCCACCGGGCCCTGCGGCACTGGGTGCACCGGCTGGTCACCGACGCCACCGACGGCGCCCGCGTCTACGAGCTCACCCTCGCCCAGGGGTTCCGCCTCGCGGCGAACTGCCGGGTCTACCCGGCGCACCGCAGCCTGCTGATCGAGGAGGCCGAGAAGGCGCTGCGGCACTCCCGATTCTGGTACTCCCACCTGGTACTCATCCAGGCGCTGACCCTGCTGGCCCTGCCCCGCGACCCCGGCGAGACGCTGCGCGAGCGGGGCCACGGATCGGACCCGCGCGGGCTGGTCGACTTCTGGATCTCGATCGCCGGCGGCCGAGACCGCGCCCCGTACCGCCGCAGCGGCACCGACCATCCGCTCGTCCGCAAGGTCGCGGACCTGTGCGTCGAGTCGCTCGTCGACCGGCACCCCGAGCGACGCTGCTGGATCGACGAACGGGAGATCGTCGGGCGGGTGGGCACGGTCAGCCCGCAGCCCGGCATCCGCCGGCTCCAGGACTCCTGGCTGCCCGCGTCGCACGGCTGGGCCGTCCTGGAGCCCCGGGCGCAGCGGCTGCTGGCCGACGTGATGCTGCTGCTCAACCTCGCCGACCGGGGCCAGAACGGCATCGAGCGGGCCCGCCGGCTCACCCGGGCCAGCCGGTCCGACCTGCCCCCGTGCCTCACCATCGACCGCACCGCCATGCGGGTCACCCTCAGCCGCCGCCAGGCGCACGACGTCCAGCCGGGCTCCACCTGCATCGACGACTGCCCGTTCCGGCTGTGCCCACTGCCGCCGAAGGGCGACGAGCTGCCGTACCAGATGGAGGAGGTCTTCTGCGCCCACCAGATCGACCTCGTCGGGCACTGGTTCCGGCCCGGCGCGCGGGCCGACTGGCAGGCGGTCAACCGCAGGGATCTGCGGACGTTCTGGCGCCAGATGTCCGAACGGATGGCGCCAGCGTGGCGCAAGTGAGCTGACGGGCCCCGGCGTTCCGGCCCCGACCGGCCGCGTCCCGGCGAGCGGCAGGACTAGACAGCCGCACACCGGGTACGCGCGGCCGGGATCTGGAGGTGGTGCCCGGATGGCGAGGTTCCTGTTCACGGCGACCTACACGGTCGCGGGGATCAACGGGTTGATGAAGGACGGCGGGACGAGACGCGCCGAGGTGATCCAGTCGTTGATCGAGAACGCCGGCGGCCGGATGGAGTCGCTGTACTTCGCGCTCGGCACACACGACGCGTACGTGATCTGCGACCTGCCCGACCAGCAGACCGCCGTCGCCCTGGCCGCCACGATCCGGGCGGCCGGCGGCCTGGACACCCGGGTCAACCCGCTGCTGACTCCCGGGGACATGGACGAGGCGTTCCGGTTGAAGATGGCCTACCGGCCGCCGGGAGCCTGACCCGCCGACCCGGCCGCGGCGGTGGTCGACATGGCGCGAGGGCTGTCAATGCCTGCCGGCCAACTCACGGCGGTGGAGCAGGGCGGGCAGGACCTGTTCGGTCATGCCCGCCCTGCCGTCATCGTCTGATTCGTGTCCTGGTGCGCTGACCGCGCGTACGACTCAGCCGACGCGCTGGCGGGGGCGGGTCAGGGCGAAGCCGACCACGCCCGCGACGGCGGCCAGGATGCCGCCGGCGATGGTCCAGTACCAGCGGGACGACAGGCTCGGCCACCGGACCCAGTCGAACCAGCCGTCCTCCTCGTCGCCGGCCGCCGCCGGGGCCGGCGTGCTGGCGGTCGGGTCGCCGGCGAGCACCTTGCCCGGGTTCACCGCCGGGACCAGAGGCTCCTTCAGGTCGCCGCCCTCCGGTTCGGTGTCGTCGTCGGACTCCACCCCGACGAGCAGGCTCACCTCGATCGGCAGGCCCAGCTCCTGCTCCGGCAACTCGATGCCGGACAGCCGGACGTAGTACGTGCCCGGCAGCGGGTCACCCGACCACGGCTCGGCCCACGAACGCACCTGGCGCAGCTCGCAGTCGAGTTCGACGGTGGCGGCGCTCTTGGACGCCACCGGGGTCTGCGCCCCGGCGACGCACGCCTGCCGGCGGCGCAGCCCGTCGAAGACCTCGACGGTCCAGGTGGAGTCGCCCTTCCGGCTCGCCGCGGCGGGCAGCGACACGGTGGCCGCCACGTGGTGGGTGTCCCCCGCCTCGGCCGTGAACGACCAGTACAGGTAGTCGCCCACGGAGGCACCGACCCGTACGGGCTGGCCGGGGCTGATCCCGGCGGCGGTGAGGAACGAGGTGCCGGCCTTGTTGATGGTGGCGGCCCCCGGCGACGGGGTGGGCGTGTCCGCGCTGGCGGCGGCCGGCAGCGCGACGGCGATACCGGCGGCGGCGAGCAGCACCGCCGCCCGGCGGGCCGAGATCAGGGCCGGAGCCTTCGGCGTCGTCATCGGGTCCTCCAGACCGCTACCCACCAACGGGTCAGCCAACCAACGATCAACCCGCTGAGCAGGCCCGCGAGGGTCAGTACGCCCAGCAGCACCCAGCCCCGGCCGAGGCCCGGGCTGTTCGGGGCGGGCGACGCGTCGACCAGGTCGACGGTCAGTTCGAGCGGCATGCCCGGAGCCTGACCGGCACCCGCCTTAGCGGAGAAGGAGTTGCTGACGACCAGGCAGACGACGGTGGGCTCGGGAGCCTGCTCCGTCGAGTCGGAGAAGACGCCGCCCTCGTCGCCGTCCTCCGACTCCTCATCCTCGTCGTCCGCCGCCGCCCAGCGCACGCCGGTCGACAGCACGTCGGTACGACCGCTGCCGGCGTCGTTGCCCCGGACCAGTTCCCGCCCGTCGGTGGCGGTGGCCCGCAGCAGTACGCCGTAGTCCCGGTTCAACGGCCGGTCCAGGCCGATGCTCACCGAGGCCCGCAGCTCCTGCCCCGGCTGGACCGGGATCCGGTACCACCGGTGCTCCTCGAAGCGCTCCCGGTCGGTGTAGACGCCGGGGGTGAGCACGGGTGCCTTGGCGCAGACGTCGGTGCCGGCCACCTTCGCCGGCGTCTTGGCGTGCGTGTCCTTGGCCCGTTCCACGAGCTGCTTGATGCGCCGGGTCAGGTCGTCCTTGCTCTGCGCCGAGGTGTAGGTGCCGCCAGTCGCCGAGGCGATGCAGACGAGCTGCCTGCGTACCTTCTCGTCGGGGATGAGGCCGAGCGTGTCGACCACCAGTTTGGTGCCCTGGGCGGCCAGCTCGCGGGCCACCTCGCAGGGGTCCGGCGGCGCGCAGGTGTCCTCGCCGTCGGTGATGAGCACGATGCGCCGGGTGGTCTCGCCGGTGCCGAGGTCCTTGGCGGCCTCGCGCAGGGCCAGCCCGACGGGGGTGAAGCCGGTCGGGCGCAGGGTGGCGATGGCGTTCTTGGCCTTCACCCGGTCGACCGGGCCGACCGGTACGAGCTGCTGGGTGTCCTGGCAGCCGACCTTCTTGTCGTCGCCGCCGTAGGTGGCGCCGAGGACGCGGATGCCGAGATCCGTCGTCTCGGGCAGCGCGTCCACGACGTCGTTGAACGCCTCCTGGGCGACCGCGATGCGGGAGCGACCGCCGATGTCCTTGGCCCGCATCGAGCCACTGACGTCGAGCACCAGCTCCACTTTGGGCGGTTCGACGGGTTCGGTCTCGTGCTCGTCGGCGTAGGCGGGAACGCCCAGTGTCGGGAAGGCCACCAACAGTCCTATCAGGACTGCCGGAAGCCGTCGTTTGATCATCACGGCGCCGATCCTAGTGATCATCGTGCTCGTGGCCGATCGGGCGTCAATGTCTCGTCCACAAAGGAGGAGTTGCGCGAGCGCTCCTCGGCGTGCCGGGTCTGCCAGGTGCGCAGCGCCTCCTTGATGCGGTGGTTCTCGGCGCGGGTGAGGTCGAGCTGGCGGGTGCGGTCGCGCAGCTCGTGGGCAAGGCGGCACAGCAGGGCGTCGACCTCGTCGACCCGGTAGCCGCGCCGGCCGAGCGGCGTACGCGGCAGGGTGACGTCGAGGACGCGGTCGGGGGTGAGCGGGCCGGGCAGGGCGTGGCGGCTGCGGTAGACGGCCATCAGGGCACCAGCTCCGCCGGCAGGTGGATACGCTCGGCGGGCACCCCGGCGGCGAGCAGCCGCAGCCGCGCACCGGCGAGCATCGGGGGCGGGCCGCAGACGTACACGCCCTGCTCGGGGCGGCGGTGGCCGAGGGCGACCGTGAGGGCGTCGCCCCGCTCGGCAGGCTCGGCGCCGGGGTCGTGGCTGAGGGCGGGCACGACGGTCAGCCACTCGTGGGCACGCTGGAGGCTGTCGAGGGCGGGCGCGTCGTACAGGTCCGCGAAGGTGCGCGCGCCGACGACCAGGGTCACCCGCCGGCCGTCGGGTGCGGCGGCGACCTGCTCGACCAGGGCGCGCAGCGGCGCCAGTCCGGTGCCCCCGGCCACGAGCAGCAGGTCCCGCCGCGCGGACGGGTCCAGGCTGAGGCCGGCGTCGCGCGGCGGGCCGAGCCAGAGCAGCTCGCCGGGGCGTACGTCGTGGACGAGGCTGTGGGCGACGACCCCGGCAGCGACGGCGCGGACGTGCAGCTCGAGGGTGCCGTCGGGGCGCGGGGCATTGGCCGGGGAGAGCCAGCGCCAGCGGCCGGGCCGGCGCGGCGTGCAGACTCCGACCGCCTGGCCGGGCTGGTGGGGCAGGCGCTGCCAGGGGCGTACGGTCAGGATCGCGATCGTGTCGCACGGCCGGTCGCGGCCGATCACCTCGGCGGGGCACCAGGCCGGGCCGTCGTCGGCGCGGGCCGTGGCGCGCCGCACGGCCTCGTCGGCGCGGCGTCCGGCGTGCTCCCAGGCGTCGACGAGCCGCGGCGTCCACAGTGGCCGGGCGTGCCGGGCGACGGCGGCGAGCAGCGCGTCGCCGATCGTGGCGGCGTGCGGCAGCAGGCCAAGCTGGCGGTACGCGCGGCCGAGCACCGCCAGCAGCGCCGCCCGCCCGGCCGGGTCGTCGCCGCCGACGGTGAGGCGGCCGAGCGCGGCGAAGAGCAGCGGCGCGTCCCGCTCGGGCAGCAGGCCGGGGCGGCGGTCCTCCAGCGTGCACCAGAAGTCGTCGGCGCCCCGCTCGACGGCTGTCTCCCAGGCGGCGGCGATGGTCACGCGCCCACCTCGCCAGCGAAGGCCCGCCGGGCGCGGGCGACCCGCTCGTCGGGCACGTCGAGCGCCCAGAGCACCCCCGCCAGGTAGTCGACGACGCGCCGGTGCTGCTCCTCCGACAGGCCGAACCCGCGCCACGGGTCTGTCGCCGGCTGGCCGTCGACGGCCGCGGCGAGGCCCGCCGCCAGGTGCGCGCCGAGCCGCTCCAGGTCGACCCCGATGAGGTACGGCGACAGCTCCGCGTCCGCCACCACGAGGCGCAGCCACCGCCCGACCGCCTCCTGCGCGGTCACGCCCAGCCGCCCTGCTCGACCTGGGCTTCCGTGAGGCCGGCGGCCCCCAGGGTGGCGCGACCCCAGCGGGCGAGGCGGCAGGGGTACGGAACGCGCTCGCTGCGGCACAGCTCGCCCTGCGGCCAGCTCTCGGGGACGTGGGTGCGTACCGCCTGGACGGCGATGGCGAGATCCTCGTCGGTGACCGGGGTAAGCACCGGAAAGTCGTCGAGCAGGGTGGGCATGCCGGGCTCCTTGGTGTTCAGGGACGGCTTCGGGCCCCTGTCGACAGGTGGAGTGGCGCCGGGGCGGGCGGGAGCGGAGCTGTGTCGTTCGGGTCGACGCAGCGCCGGAGCCAGCACCCGCCCCGGGCCATGCGTCGACCTTCGACTCCGGCCAGGGCTCCCGCTATGCCGCGATGATCGTGACGGCGATACACGCTGTGCATGCGGTTCGTCACTCACACGCCTTGATCGCGTGACCTCAGTGGATAGCGCAGTGCCAGTTCAAGGGCATGCTGCCGGTCTTCAGGCCACCGGTGCTGTCGAGCTGCCCCGCCGATGAGGGCATGACCGGTGGGCGGCCCAGCGGCGGGCGGCGTCGACGAGCGGACCGTGGTGGGACGCCGGAGCGGTGCGCTGCTTGCGCTGCCAAAGCAGGACCAGGGCGGCGGCGAAGGCGGTCACCGCCGGCTGGGGTGCCTCGGCGAAGGCGGGCACCTGCCGGCCCCACTCCTCGGCGGCGGCCGGGTCGTGGCCGGCGTGGATCAGGCGGTGCACCAGGAAAGCGGTGTCGATCCAGGCGGCACCCCGGGCGGGACCGGACCAGTCGACGAGCCGGGCAACCTGTGTCTCCCGCGTAGCTGAGCGGGTCTCGATCAGGAAGTTGCGGGGCGTCATGTCGGTGTGCAGGAGGGTGTCGCCGTCGACCAGCTCGGGGGCGATGAGCGTGCGCCAACGGTCGACGAAGGACGGCACGGCGACGGGAGGGCACGGCGTGAGCTGTCGCGCCAGGTCGCTGAGGAGGGCCGCCAGCGGCGTCAGGTCGGGTGAGCCCGGGGACAGGTCGGGATGGCGGCCGGCGGCGTGTTCGAAGCCCAGGAGCAGCCAGCCGTCGCGCTCGACGGTCCAGAGCAGCCGGGGAGCCGTCGCGGGCAGCCACCGGTTGATTCGGGCCTCGTTGCGGTAGAGCCAGCCGAACCGGCCGTCCACCTGCCCGCCCTTGCAGAAGACGGGGCCGGCGGCGGTGTCGAGGGTGACGGCGATGTCGCTGGCGGCACCGGTCGGGATCGTGCTTGTCGTACGGATCAGACCCGTGTGCCGCTCGACGTCACGCCGTACCCCGTCGGGAAGCTCATCCCAGTGACGGCGTGGCATGTGGTGGGCCTTCCGGCGGCGCGCGGTCCCGGGCAGTCTATGCCCGGAACCGCTGCTCGACCGGCCTACTTCTTGGGGCTGTCGTGGCAGCCGGCGTGGCACTGGTTGCACTTCGAGTTGCAGCCGGCAGCCCGAACCACCCAGAGCGGCGCGTCGAGCACGAAGCCGGCGGCGGTGATCGCGGCGACCGTCCGGGAGATCGCGGCGCCGATCGGCTCCGGGCCCGACGGGCGGTTGTCGTCCGGCACGGGCTCGGGCCGGTGGTGGATGAATCGGCCGGCGACGCGGTCGCAGAACTCGGCGTAGTCGTGGGTGTGGAGGATGAACGTGTGCCAGCCGATGTCCACCAGGTCGGTCGGCCCGATCGGCTCGGAGGTGACGGCACACGCGCCGAGGAAGGCCAGCGCCTGGTCCATGATCCTGGCGGGCAGGTCCGGGGCCAGGTCGGGGTGGTCGTGGGCGACGCGGGTCGTCAGCCGGTCGAACAGCTCATCCGGTACGAGGGTCCGGCCGGTGCGGGTCTTGTCGGCGGTGAGCAGCATGGCGCTCCTTCCGTTGAGGTCTGCGCTCAGGCTGTGGCCCGGCGGCCGGGTAGCCGATGACGGCGTGAGCATTGCCGATATGCGCGCTGCGTATACCGCACCCGCACGGAGCGGCTTCAATGGATAGGCTCGACGAGGCGAGACGGACGGACGGAGCCACCTGCGCATGGCGAGGTTGCCGGTGACACACGCGAACTGCCCCCGATGCGGCGGACGGCTGGCCCGCGACAACGACAGCGGACGCTGCGCGCCGTGCCAGGCCGCCGAGCGCGACAGGCTGAGCGCGCCGCCGGTGGTGCCGGCGAGCTTCTGGGAGCACGGGCCGGTGCGGCGGGCGCTGGCGGAGCGGCATCTCGGACGGGTCGTCCGGGCATACCGGTTCCATCCGTACCACGGGCGGGCCGCGTTGCCGCAGACCGTGGTGGCGGGGTGGCTGGGGATCACGCAGGCACAGCTCAGCCGGGTGGAGAACGGGCCGCCGCTGGTGCACCTGGATCGGCTTACCCACTGGTCCCAGTTGCTTCGGATCCCGCCCCGCTTCCTGTGGTTCAGTCTCCCCGCCCGGTTAACCAAGAATGCGGAGCACGACCCCGTACCCGTGAAAGAAGCCGGACTGGCAGCGACGCCGGCGCGGACTGATGCCAACCTCGTGGCATCGAGCCAAGGAGGTGGCACTACGGACCGTCGACAGTTCCATGCCCTCGCCGCACTCGCGGGCATCGCCGCGACCGGTTCCCTCGACCTGCTCGCCGCACCCCAGAACACGGCCCGGAGCATCGGCATGGAGCAGGTCCGCGCCGTCGGCTCGCTGGTGGACGAGTTCCGCCGCGCCGACGCGGCAGTGGGTGCCAACCGGCTCTGCGACATCGCCATCCGGGTGCACGCCCAGCTGTCGGCGGCTGCGGCGAAGGCCACATACAGCCGGGACGTCGGCGAAGCCCTCCAAGCCACCCTCGCCGACCTTGCCATAGAGACGGCCTGGCTCACCATCGACGCGAATCGCCGCCCGGAAGCCAGGGCCTACCTGAACGAGGCGATCACCAGAGCCCGCTATACCGATGATCCGCGAATGGAGGTACGCGCATTCGCCTACCTCGCGCTACTGACCTGCCAGGACCGTCCCGGTGAGGCGCTGCACGCCGCCGAGGCGGCACTCCGGTCCTCCGCCGGGTGGGGCACCCCACGGCTGGCCACGCTGCTGCACCTGCGCGCCGCACGCACGTACGCAACCCTGAACGACATGAGCGGTTTCCACCGGGCGATGAGCAGGGCTCAGCGCGAGTTCGACCGTGGTGCCAGTGAGGACGACATGCCGTTCCTCCACTTCGTCACCGCGCAGGAAATGAAGGGCATAGAGGGCCTTGCCTACGGAGCCCTGGGCAGGCCCGAGCGCGCGGCCGGTTCCTTCCGAACCATCACCGAGAATCCGTCCCCAGTTCTTCGGCGTAACCAGATCTACTACTCGGTCCAACTCGCGAGCGCCGCCTACCGGCAGGGCAACCTCGACGAGGCGGCATACACGGCGATGAACCTGCTGCCCGCCATTGGTCAGGTGAGTTCGGGGCGGGTGAGTCTCCAACTCGCGCAGATCCGGTCCGACCTGGGGCAGTCACAGCGGCAGAGCGCCGCGACCCGAAAGTTCATTGAGGCGTACGACCATGCGGTGCGCGCATGATCGAGGGCTTGGAGCTGCGGCACCACACCGCCGAGCAGGCCGCCGGGCTAATCGACCGGCTCGTCGGGCTCTACCTGACGGTGCACGCGGACGGCGGCGAGTTCCACAGCGAGGACCGGTACCGCCGTCAGCTTGCTGGCCACATGCAGCGCGACGGCTGGGACCTCGTGACCGCCACAGTTGACAGCGAGCTGGTCGGCTACATCTACGGCTTCCCGCTACCCGCTGAGACCAGGTGGTGGGGTGGCATCCACGAGCCCATCCCGGCCGGGTTCACCGACGAGGATGGGAGACGGACCTTCGCCATCAGCGAACTGATGGTGGCCCCTGACTGGCGCCGCCGTGGGATCGCCAGGTCGCTGCATGACGAGCTACTCGCTGGCCGCACGGAGGAACGGGCCACTCTCCTGGCAGAGCCGGACAACACCCCGGCCCAGGCCGCCTACCAGAGTTGGGGCTGGCGGAGGGTCACCAAGCTCCGGCCCGGTTGGGAACACGCGCCCACATACGACGTCCTGAAATTGGATCATCAGCTGTGGGACTCAAGCACCTGATCGATCCCGCGCGATCGGTTGTCAGGATCACTCATCCGACTCACGACCTTACCCGTCAATATCCTCCAAATAGGCAGCGCACGCGTGCCCTTCGTACGATGACGCCACGCACATGCGGCAATACTGTCACCTGGTCCGGTATACAGCCACCCGGATAACTGCAGTCCAATCCCATCACCGCTAGCCGCCGACGAGATCAGCGAAAAATCCAGTGACAATCGACCCGGATCGAGTTGAATCATGAGTAGGACTAATCAGACGCAGCATGAAACCACTGTGAGCGGATACGCCTCATCTTTGGTAGCGCAGCAAGTCGCAGCACTGACACCTTCCGTGGCGACTTCGATAACTACCGCCCAGACGCGGCTAGCAGTCGGGGCTGTCGCACTCGTTCAAGATGCCAGGATTTGACCATGAAGCCCCGTACCGTCCGAACACGCGACATCCTCCGCTATGCGCGTGGCGCTAGCCACCGTCAAGAGACGCTCGACGGCTACCTCAATTACTACTTCTTGATGTCACCGTCAGACAGAAGCCTGCCGCGCATCCAGTTGGAGCGAGGAATCAATACGCCCGCAAAAGTTCACGGCCCGGACGGAGCACGACGGCCAGTCGTTGCCCTTCGGTCCAGCCCCTGGAAAGCTGGACACGCAACCAATCCCTGGTTCGACTACTTCGACCTGAGTCACGGCCGTGTTCGCTACTACGGAGACCACAAGGCAGACACCCCTGGCTCGCTCGGCTCCACCGCAGGCAACAAAGCGCTGCTCGATGCATGGCCACACTATGCGGCTACCTGCGTAGAAACCCGACTACTTGCTCCGCCACTCTTACTGTTCCGCTCGGTCACCGTAGAGCGAGAAGGGCAGGCCCTCCCGAAGGGCTATGTACAGTTCTGCGGGGTCGGCATCATCCAGCGCCTCGAGCCGGTCGTACAGCATGACGAAGCCACGGGCAAGAGCTTTCCAAACCTCGCCCTGGACATTTTCGTCATAGACACCTCCGACCAGGGCGCGATTGACATGCGTTGGATCGACGACCGCCGCAACCCGGGTCTGGACAGCCTCCAGGCGAACCGGCACGCCCCGCTCTCTTGGAGCCGTTGGATCCGAGAAGGGCAGCAAGCAATTCGGCCTGTCCGACGGTCCGTCGCTCCCGCGCCGTGAAGAACATACCGAGCTCTCGACTCAGCCAGTGCCAGCAACGGGAGTCGACGTCCCCGGTCTCCTCGGCGACGTCTACATGGCGCGGCTGATCCAGGCGCCGCCCCCATCGGCGAGAGGCGAGGGGACTTCAGCTACGCTGCTGGACCACAAGTCGCCTCCACCCCTTGCCGACGTTCAACCGCACTGCCTGGCGGGCAACGGATGTCGTAGGTGGGTTGTACGGTCGGCGCAAAACGCCCGGATCCCCTGGTCGACGAAAGAAGAGGCCGTTGGAACCGCTCTCCCCTCCCACCACCTGGCGGCCGGCGCGCCTCCGCGACAGCGGCAAGCTTGATCAATACCATTGCTCCGCTACCTCTGGTGATCTCTGCATGGCGGCGTCTCCGATGCAGGAGGACGGTGTGTCGGACACGTTGCAGGGCAGGTCGGACAAGCTCCGAGTCGTCGACCTTTTTGCCGGCTGCGGCGGCCTGACGGCAGGCTTCCACAGCACTGGCCGGTACCGGTCGGTAGGGGCCGTCGAATTCGATCTCGCCGCCGCCTCCACTTATGCAGCGAATTTCGGTGAGGATAAAATCTACTGTGGCGATATCGCCGAATGGGTCAAAAATGACCTACCGACAGCTGATGTTGTAATCGGTGGGCCCCCCTGCCAGGGATTTTCCACCTTGGGCAAGCGCGATATCGGTGATCCGCGCAATTCCATGTGGCGACAGTATGTCCAGGCTCTAGTGAAGATCAGACCCGCCGCGTTCTTGCTCGAGAACGTCCCACAGTTTGAGCGCTCCAGCCAGTTTCACAGCTTCTGGAAAGAGACGTGGCCCGGCGGGGCGCTAAGCGACTATGTGTTGAGTTTCAAAACTATTGTCGCCGCCAGCTTCGGAGCAGCGCAGGTTCGCCGCAGATTCATTGTTATTGGGACCCGCAAAGACTATCCGCAGATACTTGTGCCGACTGGGAAACTCCCCCGAGAAGAGTGGAGAACCGTACGCGACGCAATCTGGGGGCTACGCCACTCCGTTATCCCGGAGAACACGGAGCTTCCGGACGACATGGACCGATTCTTCGATCAGGAGGTGCCAGGAGTTTTCAAGGCGTCGGCCCTCGACTTCGCACGGCGATATTCGGATATTTCTGTTGAGCGTATGAAATGGATTCCACCGGAGGGGGATCGGCGGAGCATCCCGCAACCTCTCCTTCCACCATGCTGGGTGGGACGGACGGACGGCATGGACGTGTTCGCGCGCCTTCGCTGGGATCGCCCTTCGGTCACAATCAGGACGGAGTTCTTCAAGCCCGAGAAAGGTCGCTACCTACACCCCGAAGAAAACCGAGCTTTGAGCCACCACGAAGCCGCGTTACTGCAGGGCTTCCAGGATGACTTCAAGTGGTGCGGCACCAAGATTCAAATAGCCCGACAAATCGGCAACGCCGTGCCGGTTGAGCTGGCCGCAGGTCTGGGAGAGCATATTGCCACCAATCTGGATTCCCGCTAACTATCCCGCACTCTTGGTCGGTGCGCGATCGTATTGGCCGTGAGTGCCGCGTTGGTCTCGAACCTCGTGGACGCCTACATAGTGCTCCGGCAGCCGCCGCAACAGGAGCCAGAGCCCAACGACTACCGGAGTTAGTCCCATCACTACCCCGAGAGCTACGTCCGACGCTCCCGTGCCGAGCTCAGCTGGCGTCAGTGGTCGCATGCAGCGGCAGCGCCGAAAGGACACCGAGCCCGAGCTGGCGATTCGTCGAGCCCTGCATCGCTCAGGGCTGCGGTATCGGATCTGCGTGCCGGTCACCGGCTTGCGCCGGCGGACGATCGACATCGCCTTCACCCGTCTCAGGTTGGCCGTATTTGTTGACGGTTGCTTCTGGCATGGCTGTCCCCAGCACGCAACCTGGCCGAAGAACAATGCGGCGTGGTGGAAGGCAAAGATATTGAAGAACCGTGAGCGGGACCGCGAAACCACCCGCAAGCTCAAGGATGGGGGCTGGACCGTCGTGCGGATCTGGGAGCACGAGTCAGCGGAAGATGCCGCAGGCCAGCTCCTCGAGCTAATTAAGGGTATGCGGAGGGCGGCAACCCACTCCGGCGCGTTGCCGCCGAGAAGCGGCCTCGCTCGCACGAGCGATCACCCGTCCAACCTGCATCGAACCTGATCGAGCACGTGATCGAGGAGTCCAGGTACGTTCCCTCCACCAAGAACGAGCTGGCGGTCCAGAAGACGATTGGCCGTCTCGCACGATGTCTCGCTCACGAGCGCACATCCGTGACACGCCGATAGGTTGAGCTGCGAGGAGCCTTGACGGTCGCTCTCGATGCACACCGGGTCATTCGAGCAGACATCCGCGTCACTCAAGGCAGCTAGAAGCAGCTCAAGCACCTTGTCCGGCTCACCTAGCCGAACGAGTCCTCCAAGGGTCCCCTGCGCATCTCCAGCAGCCGTGTAAATCAAGATGCCCGCAGTGCGATCCGGACGATCAGAGTGGGCATAGATACGCTCTTGAAGAGACGCTGAAGAATAGCCACTCGCAAAAGCAAGCCTGCGGATAAGCAGGTGAGAGATTGTGTGTAACGCAATGTAGCGCGGCTCAGGCATATCCAAGCGGTGAGCCCAATGACTACAGTTCCTCCGCTTCACCAAGATGTCGGCGCGTGCACGGACTTCAGGCAGGGCCTCCCACTCGGACACACCGTCCTCATCAAATCGGAGGAAAATCCCTTCGCCGAACATTTCAATTGCCGGGTAAACCGGATTTCGCTTCCGGTCGGGACCAAGATCCGCTGGGACGAAAACAGCGTCGGCGTTGTGGCGTCGAAAACCACGAAGTACTCGGACCTCGCGGACCCGACGCACCTGGCCGACGCTGACGAGCCGGCTTGTCAACGCTGACGGCCACACGGAGTCGGTCGGCACCTTCCATCCGTCAACGACAAAGTCGCCACCGCTGCGGTCCCGGCCTCCTTCAAGCTTTTTGAGGAAAGCCGCCCACTCTCCGTCCTTCAAGTCGAGAAGCGGAGTCTCTGCGGGATTTTCGCCCCCGGCTGCGAGGCCAAGAACATCTTCGACCGATACCCCCAGCTCATCGGCAATCCATCCCGCCACAAGTTCTGCTTGTGGCCCGCCGTTGTCAGCGACCACCTTCTCGAAGTAGACGTGGCTTCGGATCCGGTCCGCATTTTCCGCGGACCGCGGACGCTCCTCAGGGATGTCGAGCGCCGAGAGGCGCTCGGCGATGTAGTTGCCGGTGGCGCCGCGTTGAACGGCTCTGAGGTGGTACTCGCAACCGTTGTCACGCTTCGACTCCTCCCAAGGCTGGGTGCCTTCGCATCGGATTCCGTCCCGGTGCAGCGACTCTGCGCCTACGAGGTCGGAGAGCGGGCGGAAGCGCTTGCAGGCGTTGCAATGGACACGAAGCGATGCCAAGCCTTCGCCGTGCTGGGACGAGCGCACGAACTTCAGTTCCTTGTATGCACGGCAGAACCGCACGGCATCGTTGACGCCAGCGTCGTTGCCGCGGTGAGCCCATTTGAACCAGGGAACGTCCTGAATGTGGCTACCCTTCTCGCAGATGGCGACGTATCGCATCGGCACAAGCGCCCCACCGCAATCACACCTGTTGACCCAACGGCCCTTGTTCCTGCCCGTGAGCTGCGAGAGCTTCGTGCATCTTTCGCAAAAGCGCCAGGCGGGAAACCGCCAGTAGAGCAAATGCGTGCTGTCCTTGCCCGCCCGCCCAGAGTGAGCTGGCGCTTGCCGAAGGACGCCTGCGCCCAGCCGCGCGAGGAGTCGTTCGCAGGTGATTTCGGGAGCGAACTTGCGATCCCACCACGAGGTGTCGGGCGCGATCAGAGACTCTCCGAGCACGTCGACGATGGACCCCACGCCGAACGGCGCAATAGTTTCTGAGAGACGAAGATCATGCGTGATCCGTTCCACGGCCGCCCCCTTCCAAAGGCTCACGGACTTGAACGGCGACGTTCGGCTCGACTGACCGCATCGAGTCGGCAACGAGCCATCCCTCTCCGCGCTGACCGAACCGCTTCAGCAACGCTTCATCGTCCGCTTTTCGGCGGTCGTAGAACAATTTCGCTCCTGCGTCGCGGGCAAGCTTCGCACGGCGGTCCCAGTCGCGCAGCAGCTGCCAGACCTCCTCTTCAGTCTCCTTGGCCTCGATGCACTCCGACCGACTCACCATGTCGACAAACGTCGTGACGAGCTTTTCGACCGCCTCGCCCATCCGACTATCGTCAAGATCAAGCATCGACGCCGAGTCATTTGCTACGAGAGCCGGAATCGAATGCCTCATCAAAGCCACAAGGGCGCCTGCCAGTGATCTCGCGCGCGATGCCATGGACCACGGCGTGACGCTTGTCGGCTCAACGTTGCGGTAGAGCGCCTCATGATAGCTCCGAAAGGTCTCGAAGTGCGAGCGATCACGTGCTCGGTTGGACCTGAACAGAGTGGTGACGATGCCGTTGTTCCGTCCACGGCCTACGCGGCTGGTGGCCTGGATGTACTCGGCGGTCGTCTTCGGCTGGCCAACCATCAACATCAACGCCAGACGAGGGATGTCGATGCCGACTGACAGCATGTTCGAAGATAGGACGACGTCGACCGCTTCATCACTATCGTCAGCGCTTCGGCCCAGTTCACGCAGGTCGTTAGGGAGTTCCTCGGGCCCTCGCCGGCTGGTGAGCTCCAATACCCGATCGGCGCGAACACGACGCAACGGCAGGCGCAAGCGCTCAGAACGAGGTTCCAAGCGCCCGTTCACATCGTCGACTACCAACGTTCCCGTACGCCCGAGCTCCCGGAGACTGTTGTGGTACATCACCGCAGTCCAGTAGGAGTCCCTTGTCGCACCAGGAGCGGTTTCCTGGGCCAACACCTCCGGAATCTCGATCTGAGGCGCGACCGCGGCGATGACCGCGGACACCTGCGAAAGGGACTGCGGCATCAGGCCTACGTACAGGCGGCCTTCGCCACTTTCAACCGGGCGGGAGAAGAACGTCCTATCGCCGTCGAGTCCAGCTGGCGGGTACAGCGCAACGCTTCGCCCGTACAGCCCTCGAACCTGTTCGTCGGACGCACGAATCGTAGCTGTGGAGGCTACGATCTTGGGAGGCGCACCACCTTGACTCAATAGGATCTGGAGCACAGCGTCGAAAACTGCAACCGTCGTACCAAGCGGCCCTGACAGCAGATGCAGCTCGTCTTGGATGATCATCGACGGCTGGCGGAATGCAGTCCCGAGGCCGAGCAGACTTCCCGCCTCTGGCTTGAACTGGAGGCGTGCGAACTTATCGACTGTTGCAAGCAAGATCGTCGGCGGCTCTTCGTAGAGGACCTCGTCGACCACAGCTACCGGGAGTTCTTCCCTGAACCGACAGCTTGCACGGGTACAGTGAATGACCACATCGTTGCCGATGGAACGGAAGCCATATCGACTCAGATCGTGAGACCTGGCGCCGGGCAGAAGCGCACCACCGCACCATGGGCAGCTCTCGACCTGAAACCGATTCGCTTCCTCCGGTCGGGCGGCCTTGTGCAGACGTTCGAGGGCAGCTTTAGCTTCTCGCCGTGTGCCAGGAGTGACCTCGTTACCGACCCAGAGGCCAATCGTAAACTTCGCCATGCCCTTGGCCCGCTCGTCATCGCGCCGGAGCAGCTCCATCGCGCAGACAAGTGACGCAGCACGCTGAAACTGCTGCGATGTCAGTAGACGAAGCGTGTATCGGGTGATCACTGCTGTGCCAGCACCCCTGATACTGTGATCGATCCGGCGACGGAAGATCTCGATCGCCGCCAGTCCGAGGTAAGCCTCCGTCTTTCCACCACCCGTCGGGAACCAGATTAGATCGACTAGCTGGCGATCGTCGTGCGTCTCGTCGACGGTTGACGCCAGGGCCACCAGCAAGAAGCCGAGCTGGAACGGACGCCATCGGGGCTCGTCGACCCCGTCAGGATCGTCGGCGCGCTTGATCGCCGACTGGCGCATCTGCAGTCGCATCGCGGTCATCCCGAGTGCGAAGGCTACCCGCAGCGATGCCTGTTCAGGGGAACGCAACAGGTTGACGCCAGCTTCCATGCGATGCACGGCGGTGCATGCCCGGTCAGTGATCGATCGTGCGATCGGTGCATCGAGCCGGAAGCTGTCAACGCGGTCTTCCTGCGTCGACACCCAGTCGGAGAAGGCCTTGACAAATGCGTCGAGCATCGAGGTGACTTCGACTGTCTGTTTGTCGATCCGTGACAGGTTCTCGAGCCGTAGCGCCTGGGCCTCGAGGGTAGCGGGGTCGAACCCTGTGGTCTCGATCGCGGGGACGACGAATGCCGGCACGGGGTCGAGGAAGACGCGGCTACACTCTCCATTGGTGAGGACCCAGTCGGCCGCCATGCCGTGCCCGACAGCATAGACCTTCCTGTCCCGGTAGCGAAGTCGCAGCTCCGCCGACTCGGCGTCGAGATCCAAGGACCTCGGGCCGTCGTACTCGCAGAACTGCCCGCCGGGTTCAGGCGTAACACTGAGCGCGACTTGAAAGAGCATCAGGCCAATGTCAGTCCGGTCGCTACCTGTTGATTTCGACAACACTCGTGCGTGCACCGATACAAGATGGGCGGTGCCATAAGGACGCCATCTCGACCCAATCTCGATCGGTGTGTTCCCTGCGTAAAGCTGATGCGGAGGCCGCTCCTGGGAAAGATCGAGCCCGTCGAACCGGAAAGGGTGGCGTTGCCATCGCGGGGGACCATCGCCCGTGACCGGTTGGTAGGTCGCTCCTGAAAAGTCGCATGAGACGGTCGGCCTGTCCGTGACAAAGGAGATCGCGACTGATGAAGGGCGCCAGTCCTCGGCAAGCGGCACACCTGCACTGCTCTCGTCCACGTCTCCTGAGGCGACATCATCCTCAGCCCCCCGGTCGGATTCCTTCAGGTTCGGCACCGAGGACTCGGCTGGAAACAGCATCCCGACGGCGTACTGACGGTCAGGAAGGTTGAGGACGACCTCGTCGTCGCCTCCATCAGGTCCGAGGTATGCCGCTCGCAGGTGCTTCAGCGTGATCTTCTGTGCTTTGGTCCGGGTCATTTCGTCACCAGCCGCTGTCGGAGTAGTTGCTGAAGGCGGCGTTTGTCATCCTTGGACGCAACAACGTGCAGAGAGACGCGAGCACGTGTTGCCGCAACGTAGAGGGCTGCAGTGCCAGCTCTGTCGAAGGACGAGGGAAGGTCGCAAAGGACAACGTGCTCTGCTTCGAGACCCTTCGCGCACTTGGGGCTCGTGACGGTGAAGCCATAGCGTGTTAGGTAGGGATCCGCCGTCGACGTCGTGCTGATGATCCAGATGTCTTCCCTGCGTACTCCGTCGGCAACCAACTGCATCGCCACGGACTCGGCCTCGTCGACGTCGGGATCCCCGCCGGGCGTGTGCCACTGGACCTTCTCCCCGTGGACGATGCCCGGATCTCCGACGTCCGCTCCGAGGTACTCCTGCACCACGTGCACGATCGCCTTAGTGTTCCGGACGTTAAGGTCCAGGTCCACCGAGAGTGCCTCTTCGGAAACGAGCTCGAAGACGTCCTTGTCGAAGCTGCCGTCGACGTGAGCTTGGTTGTTCGGGTCAAGACCCATCCGCCATCGGCCTGCGGCCAGTCCGCCGACCACGATCGTATCGAGTGTGTCCATCACCGCAGCGGTCATCAGATCCTGCGCCTCGTCGACAAAGACGGTCTCGTAGGCCTTGACCCCATTTAGCTTGCCGAACGGAAGAAGATCTATGTTTCGGCCAGCGATGCGAGGGGCGAAAAAGCCGGTGAGTTCCGGGGATCGGAAGGTGATCAAAACGGACCTCCCTTGGTCCGCCTCCTGCTTCGCCGCTTCCACCAGGACGAGTGACTTGCCCGTTCCGGCACCACCGAACACCATCACCCGCGGATTACGTGCCAGCGAGGCGAGGACCCTTGCTTGACCGGCTGTGGCACGGTTCTGCTCCTCGATAACTGCGCCGCGCTGAGCATCGATCACGGGCATGCGCGTAAACTCTCCAAAAAGACGCGTCCGAAGGTCATGGATCCTCGCGGTCTTCCGGCCTGCAGGAGCCTTGCGAGCAGCAACCGTGATCACATCGAGAGCATCGGTCAGCCCGGCAACACTCATGTCGTCCTTCGCGAGCCATTGAGTCGGCTGCCATTCGACTGAGTGTGGAGGTGTCTCGATATCAGGCGTGATAACGATAGCCTCGTGCGCGAACCAGCCGACTCTCTCCTCATGGAGGATGCCTCTGAGCGCATACATGGCGGACCGTGCCTGTTCCATCGGCGAGCTTCCCAGCTTATGCCAGTCGCCGCGTCGGTCAACGCTGTACCAGAGGCCGTCGTGTTTCCTCACGCCGCCACCCTTGGCCTCGACGAGAACCACCACACCTTTCCACAGGATGACGAAGTCCGCTTCAGCCTGCTGCTTGTAGGCGTGGGAGCGTAGTTTTACGGAGTGGAAGGCGACCGCGTCGGCGTCGATGTCGACCTGTCGAAGCAATCGAGCGATCCTGCGTTCGGCGTCGCTGCCCGCGTTCTTCTCGATGTCTCTCAGGTCAGGAACAAGAATCATACGCGCTGCTCCCGCCAGAGGTCCTCGTAGGCTCGGTAGCCGAGAAAGTCGTTGACGTCGCCGAAGTTGTCCGCCATATCTACAACCAAGCATTTGTCCTTCCCACCGTTGGCGGGACCGCGCAAGCCACGTCCGGCCATTTGAATGTAGGCGTTCGGACTCAGAGTCGGGCGGGCGATGTACAACGCGCGGACGCCAGGGGCATCGAATCCTTGGATCAATAAGTCGCAGTTCGCCAGGACCCGTATGTCGCCCCTCTTGAATCGCTCGATGTGGTCTCGGCGGGCTTGCCTACCGGTCTGTCCGCTCACCGCAGCCGCCTCGCGACCGCGGTACCGAAGCGTTGCGGCGAGCACCTGGGCCGAAAGGATGCTGGGAGTAAACACCAACACCGGCCAATCCTCGTCCAAGCTCATAATGTGGTTTACCAAGATCGACATACGTGCTTGGTCACGTCCGATGCGGTCAAGAACGGTGTGACTAATCCGGCGATGCCTTCTGGCTTCAGCCAGTTCATCCGGCCGAAGGGCTACCTCGATGCCGTTTAGCACCTCGTGCTCAACTCGAGCAAGCACTCCGAGCTCGGCTAGCTCCTTGTAAGCGTTTCCCTCAAAAGCTCTTAGCTTTTGCTTGCCGAACCTGCTTGCGAGCGACGCCGTCGCAGTCTCGGACGTTCCCTTGAACGGCGTCGCAGACAGACCGACCAGAGGGCGTTCCCAACCCCGGCCTGCCACACCGAGCCAGTTCAGGATCCGCGTGTACCTCTCGGAGTCGCCCGCGCGGTGGCCTTCGTCTACGATGACCGCCGAGGCATTGCTCAGCCACTCGTACTCGTGAGAGCCGAGGATTACGTCGAGCTTGGCGTCCGTCGCGACGATGACACTGAACTCCGTGTCCGGCTCGTGCACGGTGTTGCTCTCCCATAAACGGCCAATCGTGAGAGGCCGCTCGTCTCTGAGCCCACGCCAGACGGTGCTCCAGGTCTGCACAGCCTGCTCACAGAGCTCTTGCGACTGTGCGATCCATAAAACCGGGCCACGAAGAGAACCCTCGATGAATAGCCTGAGCACGGTCTCCGTCGCGACGCGTGTCTTGCCCGCACCGGTTGGGAGTTCCACCATCGCCTTGTCGTGACGCCCGTTAGCATCCCGATGCGTGAGTACCCCTCGAAGCTGATGGCTGATCCTCTGTTGGAACTCGTGGAGAGGGTTGAGTTTGATCGCGCCGGGAACGACGAACTCATCGTCCTGGTGCTGGTTGCGGCGGCCAGCGTATTCAGATCCAAACCCCATCTTCCTCAACCACGAAATAGTCGCTGCACCCCCCGCCCATGCCTTCGGAACGTCGGGGAAACCCTCCTCTCGGAACTGATTTGCGAGCAGGCTTACGGCGTCGACTCCATAGACGGTAAGGAAAAGCTCGGCGACCGAGGTTGTCTCATTGACAAGGTCTTGCGCCTCGAGTGCATGCCACAGCCCTTTGGGTAACGCATCACGCAGGTCGTCCGGACCAAAATAAACTTCAAGTCGCTCGGCGTCGGTCGAGACCGCCTTGGCCTTTTGTCGGAGCGTCTCGAGATGGTGGTCCAGACCTGTCTGGAGGACCCTTTCGAGCTCAGCGTTCGAGAGACGCAGCTGAAAGGATTCGTTAACGAAACGGAGAAGCTGTTGCTCGTCAGCATCGCTGCGGACCACAAGGCTCAGTCCGTCGAGATGCCAATCCCGCGATTGGTCCTCCACGCCATCCTCTGTGGTGATCCGCTTGACAATCTGGACCGCTCGAGTGACGGTGGCGTTGTTGACCATGTCAGCGGCAGGGGTGCCACGTAGCCCAGTAAAGACGTCAATGAGCCTCTCGCTCTCCTGCAGTCCTTCGATCAGCATCGAGAACGCGAAGCTGTCCTCGAACCGCCGGCACCCCACTGACTCAACAAGCTCGTCGCCCTGGTTGCCCGTCACTCGCAGATAGGGGCGCTGCCGCGACGAAAGAAAGGCTGCATGCTCTTCCGTTGTGGCGAGGTATACCGACTGCGGAGCACGTCCCTCGATAGCTCGCTTCACCCGAGCTGGAATGCTAGGAGGTTGAGAATCCGGATAGGCGACACGGCTCGCCTGAAGGATAAAGTCGACGATCACAGAATCAGGAATGTGCGGCGCAAACAGTTTTGCTTCGAGCGCTTCCCTGAGTACCGGAACGGGAACGCTTCCCAGCTCGTCGGGCAGATCCAACGCCTCGGCAACCCGTGCTGGGCCGCGAAATAGCGGCAGGAAATGTTCGTACTTGACAAGGGACGGAGAGACAACATCGACCGGGGCACGAACCCCGCGGTTCGACTGCAGCATGCCGGCGCAATCGACGGCCCAGCGAGCTGGCGACTGCACGCGATAGGTCTTGCCGGTGTCGAGATCCTCACAGGTCCAGTCAGAGTTGTCAGCTTCGAGCAACCCGACAGTCCACTTCACGCGCATCTGGAGCGACGCGTCTGCGTCACGCAAGATAAAAAGCATAGAGAATGGTCCGGGCCCTTTGCCTGGGTAAATTTCAATGCGTTCGATCGGACGCTCGCCGGGCCCTTGTTTCGAGTTGAGGGTTCCCAAGATCCACTCGCGGTACTGCTCAAGGAAAGTCTCGTCTTCCGCGGAGTAGTCCTTAACTGGCCGGAGAACGACTCCCAGCTGATGGGCCACCTCCGGCAGACAGCGGCTACGATCCAGTGTCTTTGATGCTAACCCTTCACCTAGGAACTCTTCGAGATCAAATACCTGTCGAGGCCATGCCCATCCCCCGTCGCGCGTCGGCACCTTCACCGAGAAGGACTGCCTAGTCAGTACCTTCACAGCGTGAGAAGCAGGCAGTTCGAGAACGGCGTCCCAAAGCTTGGAGAACTCCTCGTCGCCCGACGTTGTCGAGAGCATCGTAAGGCGCGCATTGAGGATGGCAAGCGGGTCCAAGTTCCGGAAACCAGCCTTCCTGAGGCCGTCTTCCACGCCCGGCTGCTTCAGGAATGCGGAAGAGACAAATACACCGCCTTCGATCTCTATCCCCTCCTCCTGACGGAGGAAGACCAGGTTCTTGTCTATCAAGGCGCGCATGCCGTCGCTCGTCGGAATCACCTTTGCACGGTCGACATCATGCAAATTCGGGTTGCGACAGACGAACTTGAACGCATCTGCGGCGGATGCTACATCCCCTTCAGCCCACTCACGCAGCCAAGAAAGAAGTCCTCGTTTCGGCATCACCTCCAGGGCACGCTTCGCATCCCTCTCGCCATCCATAAGGCCGCATGATGTTGCTGCTACAAAAATCTGCCTCAGGCGTGTGAATCGCTGCTGTGAGGTGTAGCAACGCCAGTGGGGAACGTCTTCTCCAGTGTTCGGAGAACCGGTCCATGCCTGGTGGTCCTTCGCGTCGACCGCTATGGCGAAATCCAGAGGACGCAATACTGTAGCTCGCGCCAAGGTCCCCCCGGCATCGGGTACGACCTCAAGGCCCGCTGCTATCTGCGGTACGTGCGCGCAGAGCAGCTCGTCGCCGAACGATAGTGCCTCCTTTCCTCGTGCCGGCATGTAGTCGAGGTGAGCGGCGGGATCGTCGAGCGTGCTTGCCTGTGGAAGAATGCTGACAAAGACTTCGGAGAGGGTGCGGAGTATCTCCCGGTTGTACTCGTTCCTGAGCAACATCGTCCTGTCGTCATTCACGCTCCAGGGAGCGTTGAAGAGAGCGGACGCCGAGGTCTGATCCTCGAGCGGAAAGTAGGACCAGAATCTCCCAATACGCTGCCTTGCATGGCGCTTCGGAATCGCGACGGTAACCTTTACTTCCGCACGCGAGACGGCTTCCCCTACCTCCTTCCGGGCCTCAATTGATGGCGCGTGCATCCGATCTCTGACGATCCACTCGTCACCCCCGCCATCAGGGCGCTCGATCTTGAATATTCCATCACCGAAGTCGCGAGATACATGGCTGGTCTCGAACGCGTCTGCGCCGAGTACCCTCAGCTTTATCTCCCGTACAGCGCCAACGAAGAGGAGGAACTCCGAAGAAAACTCTTCGATCTCTCTGCGGAGCCGCTTAAGATTGGACGCACGTGGAAGCTTTATGATCGTGGCTGCCCACTCGGCGAGTTCCGTGAGAATAGGGTCCTCGGCCAAGGCGAGGGCCGGATCGATGACCGTCGCGGCACGAAGCGCCGGATAGCGCTTTGCAGTAGGGTCAATCTTAGCGATCTCGGCTCGAGCTGCGGGTGAGTTGAACTCGAACGCTACGGAGCGGCTAAAGACCTGCGGAGCACTCGAAACAGCCAGTACGGATTTGAATCCGAGTCCGAAGCGTCCGATCTCGTCGCCTCGCTTGCCACTCAGATGAGCATGTGTGATGGCGGTAAGCCCGTTCTTAGAGAACGGGCGTCCGGCGTTCGCACAATAGAGCGTCTGATTCAGGGTATCGAGAACGATTTCGACCCGACCAGCGAACATCCCTTGATCGTTGTTAATGCCCGACATAGCGTCGGCCGAGTTTTGCACGAGCTCGAGGAGCGTTCGGTTGGCATATCCACCGACCCGGATGGACTCCTCATGGTTTGCATGCTCGGAGATCAGATGTGGATTCGCTCGATAGGATTCGATGGCTCTGTTGAACTGATCCCTCACCTCTTGGACGAGCTTCGGGTCCGGCGTCCAAGGCTGGCGCGCGATTCTCATGGGAGAACATTCCTCACGTTCGGGCTCTTCGCGGCACCGCGACCACGTCTCGGCATGGGCGCACCACTCCCGCCTGTGACCCGTCCTCCCGATTCCCGGGACCTCAGCGACGGGCCGAACACGCCTCTGCTGTTGACGGAGCGCACATTCGCGAGCACCTGACCTACTGCCGACCCCACTTCAACCGCGGGCACCACTTCCGACCCGGCAAGCATCGTCACCCACCTCCCCACAAGGTGTTTTTGAACCCACGAAACGAGCCCTCCGGGCCCGATCCCTAGTCATTCCACCGATAAACTAAACTGAGCTGACTTACCTTTTATCGTCGATATGCTATGCAGTTAATAGTTGGCAAAACTGTCGCGACTGCAACTGACCATCCGCAGGTCACTAACACTCAACTCCCGTGCGGACCCCTTGCCATAAGGTACGTCCCCGAGGGCGCTGCACTGCTCCCAGCATGCCCACGACTTGACGGGGTAGACGCCTCTGGCGCCGGAGCCAGGCAAGGGTCGCCGGGCACCTTGGAGACCTCTAGCCAATAGGAGGTGCCCATGAGTTCCTGGATTGGCCCTCGGATCCACTCCCGCGTCTGCTCGATCCAGGAGCCGTGTGCGACGGATGCGACACTGCCGGTCACGGGATCGAACCCGCTCTGCGCGCAGCGGCATTGCCACCGGTTCGGGCAGTCGTCCCCGATGCCGCCGAACGCGACGGCGGTGCCGTCCTCGATTTGGGCTGTCCAGTCGGGCGCCGCCAGCCGCAGAGGCTTGGTGAGCTGCCCGAGGCGTTGCGTATCGGGGCGCCGAGCGACGAGCCGGCGTATCTCCGCGAGGATGCCGTCCCAGCCGCCGAGGTCAGCAGTCTGGCGGCTCTGGTCGAGCAGCCGCCACAGCCCACTGGCGTCCTCGCTGGACTCGCTTTCCTGCAGCACTGCCCGGTCTCGGATCCGTGCGGGTGATTCCCTCAAGGACGTGAAGCAGTGGGGCATGCGACACCTTTGGTTCTGCGTGCGTGGACCTGCCACGCCAAGGTCGGATCCATCTGTCGTCAGGAGGCCAGCCGTTGCTGCCGGCCGGTGTGCGGCGCGGGCGAACGGTCCCCTCCGCGCTGACCCACCTTCCTAATGGCGGTCCCCGGACCTTACCCGCACTAGTCCTACCAGCGGGACCCCCGATGCTCCAGGATCGGCTGCCGTCGGCTCTCTGATGCCCACCGCCAATTGCCTGCAAGATCGGTATTGCTCACACGCAGCTTTCTGCCGGCAATTCGACGTTCCTCCTGCTCAGCACGCACAGTGGCGTCGAGGTCGGGGCTCCGCGCGGCGGTCCAAGCTGACCGGAGCGGAGCATGTCGGCGGAACAGCATTGTCAGAGAAACGACAGCAGTGCGAACAGGCGGCATGGCTGGTGCGACGGGATGTGCTCCAGCGCGTGATGCGCCGAGATGGCTGGAACGTTCAGGCGGTGTCGGCACTAGGAGCGAATTTGACTTCCAGTCTCACGTTGAGCGCTCGTGCGAGACGCTCCAGGACCGGCAGGGTTGGCACGGTGCCGCCAGCCTCGAACCGGGCCACGGCGGACTGGGTCATGCCGGCAGCCCTCGCCAACTGGCTCTGGCTCCATCCCTTGTGTTCCCTTAGTAGCCGCACTTTCTGCCCAAGCTCGAAGGCGATGCGCGTCGCCTCGTATGCCTCCGCGGCTCCTGGCTCCGCTATCCGGCGGTCACGCAGGTCGTTCCAGTCGAGGTGCTTTCTCACGGCCATAGCACCGATGCTATAGCCTGCCTCTACTCGGCATCGTCACGCCGACACCCAGCCTGTGCGAGCGCCTGTGCGAAGTAGGTGTCGACGTCGGTCGCGTGGTAGATCCGTTCGCTCGCCTCGATGCCGTCGAGGAACATCGCGTACACCGCCGCCAGCCGCAGCGCCGCGATCGGCCGCAGCAACTCCACGGCCCGCTCCGGCTCGCACCCCGGCACCTCGGCCCGCCACCGCGCGCACCATTCGGCGAGCACCGGGGCGGCGACGTCGTCCGCTAGCCCCTCGGCCAGCCGCAGCGCGTCGAACGCCGGATGTCCCACGAACGCGTCGCCCCAGTCGATGACGACGTGCCGCCCGGCGTCGGCGCGTACGTTGCCGGGGTGCAGGTCGCCGTGCACGAGGGTGTCCGGCAGCCCGCACCCGCGTACCTCATCGAGCCGCGCCTCCAGCCCCGCCAGCAGGGATCGCACCGGCGAGGTGTCGTGGCCGGCCAGGCGGTCGCGGATCCAGCGCGGCAGGGCATCGGCGCGCAGGTCGGGTACGCCCGCCGCGACCAGTTCCGCCACGTCCGGCACGGACCGGACCTGCACCGGATGGAAGGCGGCGGCCATCGCCAGCCGCTCCTCGATCGGCGCCCCGTAGCGGTCCTCGCCGGGCACGTGCTCGATCAGCATCCGCCCGTCGCCGTCGTCCGCGAGCAGCGTCGACGTCCTTCCCGGCGCGGCCCGGCCCAGCCAGCGCAGCACGGCGGCCTCGTGCCGGAAGAACGCCGGCACCTGCTTCAGCCAGGCCGTCCCGCCCGGCCCGTCGAGCCGCCAGACGGCCGACAGGTTCCAGGTGCGCTGCTGGGTGACGGCCTCCGCCGGGCGGCCGAGCCGCCGCAGCTCGGCCGTCGCCCACGCGAGGCTGCGCGCCGGCCCGCCGGGCTCGGCGTAGGGGGCGCGCAGCGGGTCCGCCGACAGGTCGAGCTTCGCCGGTACGAGCGGCATGGCGGGCGGCCCGTCGACCTGCGCGAGGTACGTGACCGAGCCGCCCATCGGCTGCGGCGCGTCGCCGGTCAGCAGGCGGAGTACGGCCACCTCCACGCCGTACCGCCGACGGGCCTCGGCCACGACGGGGGCGACCTCCTGCCACCAGGGCGACGGCACGTCGAACGGCGGCAGGGCGCCGAGCGGCGCACCGGCGGCGTCGACCAGGACGAGGGTGACGGAGCGGGACACGCCGGCACGCTACCGCCGGCCACCCGGCCCGAGCGAGGGGTTAACGGCGGGCGCGGGCCAGGGTGCCGACGACGGCGAGGGAGGCGGCCGCCGCCCCGGCGAGCACCACGGCCATCGGGACGGCGCTGCCCTCGCCGCCCAGCCCGACCAGCGGCGCGGCCATCGCGCCCACCAGCGACTGGATGGTGCCGAGCAGCGCGGCGGCCGTACCGGCGTGGGCGGGGTGCCGGTCCAGGGCGAGCGCGGTGCCGTTCGGCATCACCATGCCGAGGGAGCCCATGAAGACGAAGAGCGCGACGGCCACCAGCGGCAGGCTGCCGAGCAGCGCGCCGGCGAGCAGGACGGCGGCGGCCAGCAGCCCCACGCCCAGCGGGCGCAGCAGCAGGGTGCGGGGCGCGAAGCGGTCCAGCAGGCGGGCGTTGAGTTGGCCGGCGGCGACCAGGGCGAGCGCGTTGACGCCGAAGATGAGGCTGAACGCGCCGGCCGAGACGCCGAAGACGTCCTGGAAGACGAAGGACGACCCGGAGATGTAGGCGAAGAGCGCGGCGAAGGCGAGGCCCTGCCCCAGCGCGTACCCCAGGAAGATCCGGTCGGTGAAGAGGGAGCGGCCGGCGGCGGCCGTGGCGGCGAGGCCGCCGGTGCTGCGCCGCGCGGCGGGCAGCGTCTCCGGCAGCCGCCACGCGACGGCGGCGGCGAGCAGCGCGCCGGTCACGGCGAGGGCGACGAAGACGGTACGCCAGTCCCCGAAGCGCAGCACCAGGCTGCCGAAGGCCGGCGCGGCCATCGGGGCGACGCCGAAGACCAGCGTGAGCCGGGAGAAGTACTTGGCGGCCTCACGACCGGAGTAGAGGTCGCGGACGACGGCGCGGGCGACGACGACGCCCATGCCGCCGGCGAAGCCCTGCGCGAGGCGCGCCGCGGCCAGGGTCTCGGCCGTCGGCACGGCCGCGCACACCAACGACAGCAGGGTGTACGCGGCGACGCCCACCAGCACGGGCCGGCGCCGCCCGAAGCGGTCGCTGAGCGGGCCGGTGACGAGCTGGCCGAGGGCCATGCCGATGAGGCAGGTGGTCAGCGAGAGCTGGATCTGCGCCTGGTTGGCGGACAGGTCGCCGGTCATCTCCGGGAACGCCGGCAGGTAGGTGTCCAGGGAGAGCGGCCCGACGGCGGTGAGCGTGCCGAGCAGCACCAGCAGCACGACGGCGGCCCGCCCGGTGGGCGCGGCGACGCGCTCGCCCGGTGGTACGGGTGGCGCGGTGGCGTGCGGCATGGTGGTCCCCTCACTGACGGCTCGGCCCGGCTACGATAGCTCTGACTACAGAGCTATTGCGCCGACGAAGGGCCTGACTGTGACGGACGAGACGGTCGACCAGCTCGGCGGAGCGCTCGGCGACCTGCACCGGATGCTGCGCCGGACCGCCATCCAGCGGGTCGGCCGCACCGCCCTGCCGGACGCCCAGGTGGAGGTGCTGCGGCTCGTGCAGCGGTGGCCGGGAATCGGCGTCCGCGAGGCCGCCGAGCGACTCGGCACCGCGCCGAACACGGTCAGCACCCTCGTCGGCGAGCTGACCACCGCCGGCCTGCTGCGCCGGGAGCGCGACCCGGCCGACCGCCGTACCGTCCGGTTGGAGCTGACCGACGCGGCCCGGGAGCGGATGGCCGCGTACGGGCGGCACCGGCGCGACCTGCTCGCCGCCGCCCTGGCCGACCTGGACGGCGCGGACCGCGAGACGCTGCTCGCCGCCGCCCCCGCCCTGCGCCGCCTCGCCGACCGGATGACGGCACGGGACTGAGCCACCGGATCCGGGACGGCCTGTCGGGCATCGACGCTACGGTGGCGGTGGACGGTGCCGGGTCGTAGGTGGAGGGTCGCCGGGTGATGGAGCAGCGGATCAGCCTCGTGACGCTCGGCGTCGCCGACGTGTCCAGGGCACGCGCCTTCTACGAGCGGCTCGGCTGGCGCGGCCAGGAGGTCGAGGAGACCGTCTTCTTCCAGGCCGGCGGCCTGGCGCTGGTGCTGTGGAGCCGGGAGAAGCTGGCCGCCGACGCGGGCGTGCACGACCGGGGCGCGGGCGGCTTCGGCGGGACGACGCTGGCGCAGAACGTCCGCTCCCGGGGCGAGGTCGACGAACTGCTGACGGCGGCGGCCGACGCCGGGGCGCGGGTGACCGTGCCGGCGCGCGAGACCTTCTACGGCGGCTACGCCGGCTGCTTCGCCGACCCCGACGGGCACGTGTGGGAGATCGCCTGGAACCCGGGTTTCCCCCTCGGCCCCGACGGCTCACTCACCATCTCCGACCTGACCCCACCGGGCTGAGCGGTCAGCAGGTGGCGCGGCGGGGGTAGGCGTCGGCTTCCCGCGCCCACTGCTCGGCGGCCACCGAGAGGGCGTCGGCGGAGACGGTGAGCGTCAGCGGGTAGACCGCGCCCGGCGGCTGGCGCCGCATCCACGGCGGCAGCGACTCGTACGCGAACTCGACCGTCAGCGCGAGCCGACGACGCCGCAGCACCCGGGTGCGGAAGGCCAGGTTCGGCTCGGTGAAGCGGGCCACCGCCGACGGCTCCGCCGGGTCGCTGGTCGTCTCGGCCTGCTGCCGCAGCCAGCCCGCCAGCGCGTACGCCTCGGCCACCGTGAGGCAGGGTTCGAGATGCGACCAGGCCTGCCCGTCGGCGGTGCGGGCGTCGGTCTCGACGAGCAGCCAGTCGTCCCATTCCGCCGCCTCGTCCGGGTCGTCCGGCGGCTCGACCCCGGGCTGGTAGCCCACGGGCCGGATCCTCACCCGGGCGCCGTCGTCGGAGCGGATCTCCATGCTGTCATCATGACCGATCCCGAGGCGCGGATGGGGGCATCCCCGCAGCTCAGAGCACCCCGACGAGCGGCGCACCGGTCGCCGGCACCCGGTCAGCGCACCGGGTCGTGGGTGCCGCGCGGCACGTCGGGCCGGCAGCGGCGCACCCGGTCGGCGGCCATCCGCCCGCCGACGGCCAGCCCGTGCCGCTCGACGGCGGCGAGCCCGTACGCGCTGCACGTCGGGGTGAAGCGGCACTGCCCGGGCCAGCGGTGCGACAGCCAGCGCCGGTAGCCCAGGATCGCGGCCCGTCCGGCCCGGTCCACCAGCGGCGCGCGCCCGGCGGCGACGGTGGGCCCGGCGGCGACGGTCGACGGCGCCGAGGCCCGGCCGGGCGAGACGAGCCGGGCGGCCAGCGCGCCCAGGGTCAGCAGGGTGGAGAAGAGCCCCAGGTCGCAGCAGGGGATGTCGCAGTTGCAGGCGTCGCAGTTGTCGAAGCGGCTCTTCTTCTTGCGACGCCGGTCGCTCGGGAGGTAGATCACCGGAACATCATGCGACGGCCGCGCCACCCGGGATCCCTCGGATGGGGTCGCATCGCCTCGGCGGTAGTCGGCGAGCCGGCCCGACCGGGCTGCCCCGCCGGGGGCGCGTGCTGGTCGAAGGCGCAGGGACCGTGCGGCGCTGTCGAGCTGAGTCGTCTGCGACATCGGGTGTTGGTATCCGGCGCGGTGCCGCCAGCGGGCGGCGAATCGTCTACGACATCAGCTCGACAGCGTCGCGCACGTCAGCCCTCGCCCCGACCGAGGGGTGCCGCGGAGCCGGTGCGGACGCCCCCGCCAAGCCGGGCGACGACGCGCGGCCCGTCCGCCTCCGCAGACCCGGCGCGGCCCGGCCAGGTAGCGCAGCGGGGCCAGGTGGCTCAGCGGAGCCGGATGGCGGCCAGCAGGGTCAGCGCCAGACCGTGCGGCGTACGCCGTCGTGCGCGGCGCAGGCGTCCCGCCGGCCACCGGCGAGGCTGACCGAGCCGTCGCCGCACTGCACGAGGTGCCCCCGGCCGGCCCAGAACTCGGGTACGCAGTCGAACCAGTCGCACACCTCGACGGCCGGCCTGCGGATGCGCTCGCCGCCGCAGAAGTCGTACCCCATCGGGTTTGCCGGGGCGCCGCAGCGCGGCTCGCGGGCGGGCGTCGGCGGGGCGGCGGTGCTGCCGCGTCGCTGCTTCGACAGCGCGGGCGGCGCCTTCGCCGGCGCGGCCGGCAGGACGACCGGCCCGGCGGCGGTGCTCGGCGCGGGGGTCGCGGCGACGGCGACCTCGGAGCCGGTCGGGTCGGAGGGATCGGTGTCCAGCAGGGCTGCGGGCACCAGCAGGGCGATGCCGGCGGCGACGGCCACGGTGCGCCGGCCGCCGGGCACGAACGCGAAGTGCCGGGCCTGCGCGGGGGTGGCGATCTGCGGCCGGGACGGCTTGAGCTGCGCGTGCTCGGCGATCGCCTCGTCGAGCTGGTCGAGCACCGCGCCGCGCTGTTCGATGGCGTCGGCGAAGGCCAGGGTCAGCTTGAACCGGAAGTCCGCGGCGACGTCGGTGGGGAGCATCAGGCCGGAGGTGCGCCGCCGGTCCAGCACCTGCATGAGGGTGACCGGCGCGTGCGGGTCGTGGGCCAGGCCGGTCATCCTCCCGTACGACCAGTCGCGCCGGCCGCGACCGCCGAGCAGCACCAGCCGGCGGTTGGTGATGACCGCCATGCCGGCGTCGGCGACCCGGACGCCGTCGGGCCGGCGTGGCCGCGGCGGCGCGGCCGCCGGGGCGACCGTCAGGTCCGGCGCCGGCAGCACGGTGGTGTGTCGGACCTCCACCAGCTGCGCGGCCGGCAGCACCCAGAAGACCACCTCGTCGGGCGCGAGCTCCAGGGGCAGGCCGGAGCCCGCCTCGGCCGAGCCCTGGAACTCCTCGGCGAGGGTACGCAGGCGGCGCAGCTCGTCGTCGCGTCGTCGCCATGCCTTGTCGGCGCTGCGGAACTCGCGCCGCCGCCGTTCGTTCTGCCGGTGCACCCACCGGTACCGCCACGTGGAACCCGTCGAATCAGTCCTTGCCACGCCGACTCCTTCGCCGCGCAGGCCACCAACCGGGGTGTCACAGCTGTCAACTGCGACAACGCCCGACGGGGACACGCCGCAACGGGGCAAATTGACCGAATGACGGGCGAAATCGGGCGACAGGAGGATTTCGCCGAGTCGATTCACGTCCGTCGGGCGTGTCGGTGGCGGCGGGCCCGCCCGGTCGGCGTAACCGGGCGGGCGCGACGGATGCCGGATCAGTGGCGGCGGCCCTCCCCCACCCGGTAGGTGCGCAGGTTCGGGTCGGCCTTGATCTGCGCCTCCGTGTACTTGATGGTGTCCCAACCCTTGCCCGAGTAGAGCCGGGTCTGGTCGGCGTACCAGGGCGAGTTCGGGTTGCTCGACTGGGAGTAGGTGAGGATCTGCCGCCCCGAGGGGCCGTTCGGACCCAGCTCGACGGCCATCACGAAGGACGAGCCGTGGACCACCTTCGGGTAGCCGACGCCGGGCGCCAGCGGACTGATGATCATGTTGAAGACGCCGGCCTCGGCGCGTCCACCGTGGATCGGGACACGCCGGTCGCCGCGCGGCTCGGTCTGGACGTCGCCGAGGCGCGCGTCGAGCGGGATGCCGGTGAGCTTGCGGACCGCGTCGGCGAGGGCGGTGAGCACGCGCGGGTCGGCGGTGTTCAGCCGGCTCGGCGTACGCACCGGGTCGGCGGCGTCGAACGCGTCGGCGAACCGGATGCCGCCGGCCAGGGCGAACTCGGTGAACAGGTGCGCGCCCCGGCTGTCCAGGTCGACCCGCAGGTCCCAGCCCTTCAGCGCCGCGCACGCCCCGCGCAGGTCGACGGTCGTCCCGTCCGAGGCGGTCGCGGTCGGGTGCGCGGCGCACAACGCCACCAGGTCGTCGCGCAGCAGCTCGCCGCCGTACGCGCGGTTGCCGAAGACCGTCTGCCAGAGCCGGGACGCGGTGTAGCCCCGCCCGGGCATCCCGTCGGTGCCGGCGAGCCGCTCCCGCACCTGCTCCACACCGAGGCGCGTACGCAGGCTGCGCTCGGTGCGCTCGTTGCCGATGATGCGCGGGAAGCCCTCCAGCGGCGCCTCGGGGTTGGCCAGCCAGTGGCTGTCGTTGGAGTTCGTCACGTAGTCGGCGCGGAAGCGGATCGGCAGGTTGGCCGGGCCGAGGATGCCGGGCACCGCCGCGTCGCGGTCGCGACCCAGCGCACAGGCCGACCGGGAGCCGTCGAGGACCGCCTGACCGCTGGCGGCGTAGAGCGGCTGGAACGGCGCGGGGATGCAGGCGGCGGCCAGCTCGTCGGTGACCCGGGGCACCACCGAGTGGTCGGCGTAGAGCGCCTCGCCGCGGGCGTCGGCGGCGATCACGTTCACCCAGGGCAGGAACTGGTGCCGGTCGAGGACCCGCTTCAGCTCGCGTACGGTCTTCGCCCGGCCCATCTCCAGCCAGCCGTCGAAGGCGCGGTTGTTGGTGGCGTTGACGTCGGTGATCGCGTACGCGGCGGTGGCGGTCCAGTCGAAGGTGCCGGGGACGACGACCACCGGCCCGAAGTGGGTGTCGTGGAAGGTGCGGCTGACCGGCACCGTGCCGCCGCCCGGGGCGGGCACCTGGACGGTCACCGTCCGGGTGGTCATCTTCCGGGCCCGGCCGTCCACGTAGTACGAGGTGGGGTCGCCGGGGACCAGGGCGAGGCGGTGCCAGACGAAGCGGCGGGCGGTGGAGACGGTGTGGCTCCAGGCGAGCGTGCGGTTGTGCCCGATCTCGATGATCGGGTCGCCGATCAGCGCCGCGCCCTCCACGTCGTAGCGGCCGGGGACCTTCAGGTGCATCCGGTAGAAGCGCTCCGCGCCCTCCCACGGGAAGTGCGGATTGGCCAGCACCATGCCGCCGCCGTGCGTGGTGGCCCGCGCGCCCAGCCCGTACGCGTTGCTGCCGACGCCGGCGGGCGCGCCGTCGCGGGCGGCGACGACCGCCGCGGCGCCCGGGGCGTCGAGGACGGCGGCCGGGCCGGTGGCCGTGGGCGGGGCGGCGGCGACGATGCCGTCGAGCACCGCCCGGGAGCTGGCCCGCACCATGCTGGCCCAGCTCGTGCGCCACATGTCCAGCTCGGTCAGCGGGCGCACCCACGGCTTGCCCCGGCAGGCCGGGTCGGTGAGGTTGGCCGCACCGGTGCGGCGCAGGTAGCTGTTGTAGCCGGCGACGAAGCCGCGGATCTGGTCGCGGACCTCGTCCGACGGGGAGTGCACGCCGTCGCGGGGGCCCTGCAACAGCCGCTCGGCGGTGCGGTCGTCGATCGCCTTGCGGTGGAACAGGTCGCTGCGCACGTTGGCGTCCGTGGGGCTCGCGGCGCCGAAGTAGCGGGACCGCTCGGCGTTGACCGTGACGACCTTTTCCGCGATGACGCAGATGTTGTCCTCGGCCTGGACGTGGCCGACGCCGAAGCCGAGGCTGGCGAAGGTGCGGGCGGTGATGTGCGGGACGCCGTACGACGCCCGGCGGATCTCCGCCGAGTAGCCGCCGTCCTGGTGCCGCGCGGCGGCGGGCGGTACGCCGGCGACCGCCGTGGTGGCGACCGTGGCGAGGGCGGTGACCAGCGCGCAGAGCGGCTTCGGCCTCATCGTGACTTCCTCCCCGTCGGGTGGACGTGTGAAGCGTTCACACTGACGGGCATTCTCGCCGGGCGCGGACGTGCCGAGGAAGACCCGACCGGGAAACCGGGTTGTTCCCCCTACGGACCACCCGGACGCTGGGTAACGTCGGCGGCACCCAGGGTCGACGAGGGGGTGGGACCGGTGGGTGACCCGCTCCGCCCGGTGGTGATCGGCGTCGACATCGGCACCACCAGCACCAAGGCGGTCGCGTACGACGTGGACGGTGCGCGCCTCGCCCACCACTCGGTGGGCTACCCGCTCGACGAGCCGCACCCCGGCTACGCCGAGCAGGACGCGCGGCACATCCACGCGGCGGTGCTGGAGGCGATCCGTACGGTCGTGGCGGAGCTGGACCGGCCGGTCGCCGGGCTCTGCTTCGGCACGGCCATGCACAGCCTGATGGGCCTGGACCCGGACGGCCGCCCGCTCACCCCGTCGGTCACCTGGGCGGACTCGCGGGCCAGCCGGCAGGCCGAGCGGCTACGCGCCGCCCCGTCCGGGCTGGCGCTGCACCGCCGTACCGGCACCCCGGTGCACCCGATGGCGCCGCTGCCGAAGCTGCTCTGGTTCGCCGAGCAGGAGCCGGTGCTGTTCGGCCGGGTGGCGTACTGGGTGGGCGTCAAGGACTGGGTGCTGCTGCGGCTGTGCGACACGCTGGTGACCGACCACTCGGTCGCCTCCGCCACCGGGCTGATGGACCTGCGCCAGCTCTCCTGGGACTCCGAGGCGCTGGGCATCGCCGAGATCACCGCCGAGCAGTTGCCGCAGCTGGTGCCCACCACCACCGTGCTGCCCGGCCTCACCGCCGAGGCCGCCGCGGCCACCGGCCTGCCCCGCGACACGAGGGTGGTCGTCGGCGCCGGGGACGGCCCGCTGGCCAACCTGGGGCTCGGCGCGGTCGCCCCGGGCGTGATGGCCTGCTCGATCGGCACCAGCGGCGCGCTGCGGGTGATGGTGGAGCGCCCCGGCGTCGACCCGCTCGGCGGGGTGTTCTGCTACGCGCTGACCGAACAGCGCTGGGTGGTCGGCGGGGCCATCAACAACGGTGGCATCGTGCTGGACTGGGTCGGCGAGGCGCTCGCCCCCGAGCTGGGCGAGGACGCCGAGGAGGAGTTGCTGGCGCTGGCCGCCCGGGCACCGGTGGGCTCCGGCGGCCTGATCATGCTGCCGTACCTGCTCAGCGAGCGCGCCCCGCACTGGAGCGCGCTGCCGCGCGGGGCGTACGTGGGGCTGACCAACGGCCACCGCCGCGAGCACCTGGTGCGGGCCGCGCTGGAGGGCGTCTGCCAGCAGCTGGCGCTGGTGCTGGCCTCGGTACGCGCCGCCGGCAACGAGGTCCGCGAGATCCGGGCCGGCGGCGGCTTCTCGCGCAGTCCGCTGTGGCGGCAGATGCTCGCCGACGTGCTCGGCGTGCCGGTGCGCTTCCCCACGGCCCATGAGGGCTCCGCCTTCGGCGCGGCGCTGCTCGGCATGCAGGCGCTGGGGCTGATCCCCTCCGTCGACGTCGCCGCCGACCTGGTGCGCATCGAGCAGACGGCGTACCCGGCCCCGGCCGCCGCCGCCACGTACGCCGCCCTGCTGCCGCTGTTCAACGAGCTGTACGACGCGCTGGTCCCCACGTTCGCCTCGCTGCGCCGCCTCGCCCCGGGCCTGGCGCCGCAGTGACCCGGCCCGCTCAGGGCGCCTCGACCCCGGAGATCAGGTAGCGGTGCACCTCCGCGCCGCGGATCGCCACCGTCTGCTCCTCGGCGGGGCCGGATCCCCGGAAGTCGAGCAGTTGCTCCTCGGACTCCCAGCGCTCGTAGACGTTGATCCGGCCGGGCTCGACCAGGTCCGCGCCGATCGCGAAGTCGACGCAGCCCGGCGCGGAGCGTGCCTGCCGGACGACCTCCACGCAGTCGGCGAGGTAGGCGTCCCGCTGGTCCGGGTCGACGTAGAGACTGCCGGCGACGATGAGCACTGCTGACCTCCGGGGACGGCCGCGCCTCAGGCGCGGGTGATCGCGTTGGCGTGGATGGCCTCGCCCAGGTACGCGGCCATCCCGGGCTTGATCGTCTCGAAGTACGCGGTGAACCGCTCGTCCGACACGTACATGTCGGCCAGACAGGTGTGCAGCTCGAACGGGCAGTCGTAGAACCAGCGGCTGATGAGCTGCCGGTGCTCCTCGGCCAGGTCCATCGCCGCCGGCCCGTCCGCGGGTGCCCCGGAGGACATCACCTCGACGAACCGCCGCGCCCAGTCCTCGTTCTCGGCCTTGTTGCGCAGCCAGTCGTCCTTCGTGTAGCGGGAGACCCGCTCGTTCGACTGGCGGTACGCGTCGGTGTCGCCCCAACGCTGCTCGACCTCCTCGGTGTGCGCGTCCGGGTCGAAGTCGCCGAAGACCTCGAACCGCTCCTGCGGGGTGAGTGGGATGTTCAACTTGCTCGCCTCCATCGCGAACTCGATCGCCGCGACCATCTCCTGGAGCTTCCTGATCCGTACGGACAGCAGCTCGTGCTGGCGACGCAGGTGCGCCGCCGGGTCGCTCGCCGGGTCGTCGAGGATCGCGGCGATCTGCTCAAGCGGGAACCCCAGCTCCCGGTAGTAGCGGATGTGCTGCAACCGCTCCAGGTCGGCGTCGTCGTAGCGCCGGTAGCCCGTGCCGCTGCGTCCGCTGGGCGAGAGCAGTCCGATCTCGTCGTAGTGGTGCAGCGTCCGCACGGTCACGCCGGCCGCCTTCGCCACCTGTCCCACCGTGTAGGCCATGGTTTCCCTCCCTTCCGCCAACGAGGCTCCCGCCTGCCGTTACGTGAGGGTCAAGCCCGATTCCTCGCCGGAGTCGCCGGTGACGGCCGGCGGGCCGCCGTGCGTCCACGGTGTCTCCTCCGGCGCCGGGAACGTCCCCGCCGGCATGAACGCGTCCGACAGGGTCGTGTAGCAGAGCCGCTCCCCCACCTCGGGCACGCTGCCCGGCGGCGCGGTCAGCCCCCGCCCCATCCCGCCGGAGAGTTCCAGCACCACCTCGGTCTTGCCGTCCGGCGCCGGGGTCACGAAGACCACCCGGGCCTTCTGCGCCGGCCGGGCCGGCGAGTACAGCGCCGCGCCGACCGGCACCGACACCGGCTCGGTGGTGACCAGCTGGATGCGGGGGCGCAGCACCGGGCGCTTGCCGGTGTCGTCCACCCGCTTCGGGTCCGCCAGGGTCACCTCGCCGACGAACGCCTCCCCGGTCAGCCGGTGCTCCGCCATCACCAGCGGGTCGTCGTAGGCGCGCTGCACCGCGTACGAGGTCAGGGCCCGTTCCAGCCGGTGCAGCCGCTGGGCGGCGGTGACCGCCCCGTCCCGGCGGGGCTGCGGCGCCCCGTCGGCGTCTACGTGCTCGGCGTAGCCGGTGAAGGCGTCCTTGTCGCCGTCCCACCGGCCGGCCACCCGGGCGCCGGGCGGCAGGGCACGCAGCAACCCCACGCCGCGCCACATCAGCTCCCAGGTGGGCGCGAGCTGCTCGTGCAGCAGGCGCCGCAGCTCCGCGTACGCCCCGGCGCGCGCGACCGGGTCGTCCTCGGCGGCGGTGTACGCGGCGATGGCCGGGGCGAGGAGCGTGTTGTCGAAGTCTGGGTCGGTGGCCGGGCCGGCGGGCGGGCAGGTCGCCGGGTCCTCGGCCCGGGCCGCCGCCTCGGCGCCGGTGAGCCCGGCGGGCGGGTCGATCCAGCCGAGCAGCGCCGGCAGGTGCAGGTCCTCCACCACGCTCTGCCCGGTGGCCCAGTGCAGGCTCAGCGCGTCGGTCATCGCCAGCAGCGCCGACGAGCCCGGGTGCTCGGCCCGCTCGGCGAAGAAGGTCAGCCAGCGCCCGAGCACCGGCACCGACGGGTGCACCGGATACTCCCCGTCGGGGCGGCGGAACCGGGTGGAGCGGCCGAGCAGCCGCAGGAAGGTGATCCCGGCGGGGTTGGGCACCAGCAGCTGCGGGGCGTCGACGTGGCGGTACCGCACGTCCCGGCCCCGGTCGACCGGCACCGCCTCGGAGACGCCCCGGAACCCGTCCAGGTAGGGCAGCACGATCCCGGCCAGCTCGGCGGCGAACTCGAACCGCTGGTCGCGGTTGCGGGGCTGCGGCACGATCAGCAGCCGCGCCGCGTCCGGGGCGTCGCCGACCAGCGCCGCCAGCGGCGCGTTCGCCTCGCCGGCCATCGCCAGCGGCACCAGCACCAGCGGCCGCTCGGACAGGTGCAGGTGCCGGACGATGGCGACCGGCTGGGCCACGCCGGCGGCCAGCGCCTGGGCGCGGGCGAACGCGCGCAACGTGCTCACGCGACCCCGCCCGGCGTACGGCGGGGCCGGCCCGGAACGGCGTGGGTCCCGGGCGGGGTCGCGACGCGGGGCCGGCCCGGAACGGCGTGGGTCCCGGGCGGGGTCGCGACGCGGGGCCGGCCCGGAACGGCGTGGGTCCCGGGCGGGGTCGCGACGCGGGGCCGGCCCGGAACGGCGTGGGTCGCGTGGGGCGTACTCATGCGGGGGTCCCGGTGAGGGCGTCGGCGCGCAGCCGGGCGGCGGCCCGCAGCAGCGCGGCGGCCTCCTCCTGCCCGGGCTCCGGGGTGCGCTCGCCGGCGGCCAGCGCCAGCACCTCGTCGACCTCGGCGATGCCGCCGAGCGCCTCGCGGACCGGCCGGCCCAGCGCCCCGGTGTGCCCGCGCGCCTCGTCGCGGCAGAAGTACGCCAGCTCGCAGGCCGCCAGGCAGTCGGGCGCGTAGCGGGCCGCCACCCCCGACAGCGCGGCGAGCAGCGCCGCCGGCTCGGTCGTCACGTCGGCGGTGAAGTCCTCGGGCACGGCGGCCAGCAGCACGTCCAGCCGGGCCATCCGGTCGAGCTGGCGGCGCAGCACCAGCAGTTGCTTGCGCACGTCGACCAGGCTGGCCACCGGCTGGTTGGCGAAGTCGCGCGGGCAGACCAGCACCGCGTCGTGCGACACCAGCTCCGGGTCGTGGCCGGCGGCGGCGAGCAGCTCGCGCAGGGCCAGCACGTAGACGGCGGCCTGGATGGCGGCGGCGGACACCTTGGCCGGGTCGGCCTGGCCGTCGACCACCGGGAACGACTTGATCTCGACGACGTGGAACCTGCCGGCGAGCCGGGCGGCGACCAGGTCCGGCTCCAGGTGCACCCGGCGGCCGGCGACGTCCAGGCCGAGCAGCGGGTGGTCGAACAGCGCGGCGGTGTCGTCGGGCCCGCCCGGGGTGGCGTCGGTCAGCAACGCGGCGGAGCGTCGGTGCCGGGCGGCCGTGTCGTCCTCGACGCCGTCGCCGAGGTCCGTCCAGCTCGCCGCCGTCGGCACCGGTACGCCCAGCCGCTCCGCGACCAGCCGCAGCAGCTCGGCGCCGCCGTCGGCCTTGACCTGCGCCTCGAACGCGTTGCCACGGGTGATGGCGAACCGGGACTGCCCGAAGCGGGCCGGGAACCCGATCCGCTCGGCCAGCCTGGGCTTGTCCACCCCGGCGCCGTCCAGCACGGCCCGCCGGGTGCAGCCCGGGTTGCCGGTCAGGGCGGCGATGGTGCGCGCGTTGTGCCGCCTCGGTGGCACGCCGCCGCGGATCGCGGCCAGTCGCTCCTCGGTGCTCGTCACGATCCGCCACGATAGGCGGTTCCCGCCGCCCGTGCCCGGCGCCGCCCCGGCCGGTGGCGCCCGGCGCAGCCGTCGACCGGGGCGGAACCGGCTCAGAGCATGGTGGTGAACGGCCCCAGGACACCGCAGCAGAGCAGCCCGAAGACGCCGAGCGTGAGCAGCGTGATGCTGTAGTTCGACCAGAGCCCGAACTTCGTCACGTCGGTGCCGTACCCGTCGTAGGCGCGGTTGCGCCAGCCACCGAAGCGGAACGACAGGTGGTACGCCACGCCGGGCTGGGCGACCAGTGCGGTGGTGATCAGCGGCATGCCCAGGAAGTCGGTGTACCGGACGTCGTGCGGCCCGGCGGGGACCACCACGTACCAGGTGCCCTCACCGGGGATCGGCACCGACTGGCCGTCGATCTTGAACCTGCTCGTGGTCGGCGCGGGCACGATGTAGGGGCCCCGGTTCACCGAGACGACGAGCACCGCGTAGCCCGGCGGGGGCGCGACCGGGTGGGGGTACGCCATTGGCATCACGGGGCCGGGCATGTGCGGGTACGACGCAGGAGGGGGGTACGACACCGCCACATCCTGGCACGCCCCGACCAGCCTGCCGAGAGCCGACGGATCACGAACCGGTCAGCGGCCGGCCGAACGGTTCCAGGGCGACCGGGGCAGGGCGGTGCCGGCGAGCGGCCGGCGGTCGCGGCGGCGACGACGACGCCCGGGGGTGCAGGGCGGCCGCGAGACGGTGTGTACGGGCGCGGGCGCGGCGGGCTGCCGGCCGATCAGCCAGCAGAGGAAGCGGGCCATCGGGGGTGTTCAGCCGACGGGGAGGCGCTCGGCCTCGGCGCGGGAGATGTCGTACTGGACGCCGCAGAAGGTGCACTGCTGCACGTAGCGGGTGCGGATCGGGATGATCGGCACGAAGAACAGGCTGAACTTCGTCGACCGTCGCGTGATCACCTGCGCGGCGTGGTTGCGGCAGTTGCGGCAGACCTGCTGCACCACGCCGGACTGGCTGACCTTGGTACGAAGGCCGAAGATGAAGAACATCGCCCTCCACTACCCACCGAAGGCCCGACTATCACCTGTTGAACTCATCGCTTTCCGCGAGGAGGAAGCCGTACCCACGATCAAGGTATAGCATTAGCTATACTCGGCTCGTGGAGCAGGAGGAGTGGGACATCTTCGTGGTCGACGAGGTCCGCGAGTGGATAGACAACCTCGATCCCCCGACCCTCGCGCGGGTCGTACACGCCATCGACGCCTTGGCCGAGGCAGGGCCGGGACTCGGCCGGCCGCTCGTCGACACCATCACGGGGTCGGCGATCTCGAACCTCAAGGAGCTGCGGCCAGGCTCGGTCCGTATCCTCTTCGTCTTCGATCCCTGGCGTTCCAGCATCCTGCTCGTCGCCGGAGACAAGGCGGGCCAGTGGGACAGCTGGTACCGACAGGCCATTCCACTGGCCGAGCAACGCTATGAGATCTACCTGAAGGAACGGGCACAGCAGGAGGGGGGACGACGGTGAGCAGCCACGTGCGCTGGAAGGACATCCGGGCGGAGTACGTGCGCCGCGCCGGGGGCGAGGACGCGGTGCGGGCCGGCAAGGAGGAACTCCTCGCCGAGGTCGTCGGGCATCGCCTGGCCGAGATCCGCCGCGCCAGAGGGTTCACCCAACAGCAGATCGCCGAACGGATGGGCGTCACCAAGGGCCGCGTCTCCCAGATCGAGCAGGGCAGGATCTCGGGCCAGGACGTGGTGGCCCGCTACGCGGCGGCCCTGGGCGGGCGACTGCACCAGGCCATCTACTTCGACGACGGCGACATCGCCGCCATCGCCTGACGGCGCCGAAGGTGCCCGGCCCGCGCCACAGGCCAGGCACCTTCGGTCGCGCGCCCCGGGGCGTACGTCAGCTCGTCGCCTTCGCGGGCTCCGGTTCCAGGCCCGGCACCTCCGCGGGGAGCCAGATCGGCTGCCAGTCCTTCATCTCGTGGAAGCGGCGCAGCTCGAACAGCCCCGAGACCGACCCGGCCCAGGCCCCGTACGGCGGGTTCTGCTCGTCGAAGCCGGACTGCACGAAGGTCAGCTTCGTCTTCCCCTGCGACTCGGCCAGCTCCCAGGTGCTGACGCCCGTCGGCCCCCAGTCCACCGACAGCTTCCGGTCGGGCTCCAGGTCGACGATCTTGGCGGCGTAGCCGGACTCGAAGCCGCCCATGGCGTAGCGCCCGCCGACCCACGGCTCGATGCCGATCGGGTAGCCGAACCAGGCGCTGGCCTGCCCGGAGTCGGTCAGCGACTCGAACACCTTCGCCACCGGCGCGTCGATCAGCAGCTCGCCGCGCATCTCGGCGGAGGTGAAGTCGACCTTCGGCAGCAACGGCTGGCCCTCCAGGTGGGCGGCCAGGTTGGCGATCGACAGGCTCCAGAACGTCTGGAGCACGCCGCGGATGGTGCTGCCGCTCATCGCCTCGGCGAAGTCGAAATGGCTCTGGGTCAGCGTCAGCACGGTGGTGTCGGGGCCCTCCGCGCGCAGGGCGAACTCGGTGGTGGTCTCGACCCCGTCGAGCAGCCAGGCGAAGCGCAGCGTGTCGTCGTCGACGTGCAGCAGCCGCTGGTGCGGCGCGTCGCCCTCCGGGGTGTGCCGGCCCCAGAACTCGTACCGTCGCGGCAGCTCGACCTCGGCGTGCTCGGCGAGCCAGACGCGCAGCTCGGCCGGGTCGGTCAGGGCGCGGCGGACGGCCTCGGCGGGCGCGGCGAGCCGGACGGGCAGCCTCATCGGTTCAGTCACGGTCTTTCCCCTTCGGATAGCAGGCCACGGCGAGCTTGAAGGCGTCACCCTCGGCGCCCCCGTAGCGCGTGAACAGGTCCCGCAGAGTGCTCTGCAGGTCGTGCAGGAACTGCTGGCGCAGCTCCGCCGGCACCCGGATCTCGCCGGCGACCCCGATCGAGGGGAGCTCGGGGGCGGCGCGGTCCAGCCCGGCGATGTCCTCCTGGACCTCCTCCATCAGGTCCAGCAGGTGGCCGAGGCTCAGCTCGTCGCGGGCCCGGCGCAGGCCGATCCGGCCGACCAGCCGGGGCGACAGCCAGTAGGACCGGGCGGCGGCCTGGTAGATGCCCTCGGTGATGCCCCGGACCTTGCGCTCGTCGACCAGCTCGACGAGCCCGGCGGCGACGAGCTGCTTGACGTGGTAGTAGACGCGCTGCGGTGTCTGCTCCAGCCGGGTGGCGACCTCGGTGCAGGTGCGGGGTTCGGCCAGCTGCCGCAGCACCTCGACGCGGTGCGGCTTGAGCAGGACCTCGGCCTGCTCGATCTGTTCCAGGTACAGGACGTCTCTCATGGCAAAATCAGTTTGTACGTACAAAATTTGTTTGTCAATCGGTTCGACGACAGCCGCGCCGGAGGCCGGCGCGGCTGTCGGACGCGGATCAGGGCAGCCAGTCGGGGCGCAGCGGATAGCCGCTCGCCCCCTCCGGGCCGTTGCGGGTGGCCAGCACCTGGTGCAACTGGATGCCGTTGCGCTCGAAGGCCAGCCGGGAGCCGGCCATGTAGAGGCCCCAGACCCGGGCCGTGCCCGGCCCCACCTCGGAGACGCAGAAGTCCCAGTGCGCCACGAGGTTGCGGCACCAGGCGGCCAGGGTCAGCGCGTAGTGCAGCCGCAGGTTCTCCTCGTGCTGCACCTCCAGCCCGACGTCGTGGATCTCGCCGACCAGGCGCCCCGGGCCGGCCAACTCCCCGTCCGGGAAGACGTAGCGGTCGATGAACGCGCCCGAGCGGTGCGGCGCGCGGTTGTCGGCCCGGGTGATGCAGTGGTTGAGCAGGCGACCGTCGGGCCGCAGCCGGTCGGCCAGGGCACCGAAGTAGGCCGGGTAGTTGCGCACCCCGATGTGCTCGGTCAGGCCGATCGAGGAGACCGCGTCGAACTGCTCGCGCGGCGCGTCCCGGTAGTCGAGGTGGCGCACCTCGGCCAGGCCGGTCAGCCCCTCCCGCTCGATCGCCGCCCGCGCCCACTCGGCCTGCGCCCGGGACAGGGTCACCCCGAGCGCCTTCACCCCGTACTCGCGGGCCGCGTGCCGGACCATGCCGCCCCACCCGCAGCCCACGTCGAGCAGCCGCATTCCCGCCTTGAGCGCCAGCTTCTGGGCCACCAGGTCGTACTTGGCCGCCTGCGCCTGCTCCAGCGTGTCGTCGGGCGAGCGGAAGACCGCGCAGGTGTACGTCATCGACGGGCCGAGCACCTTCTCGTAGAAGGCGTTCGAGACGTCGTAGTGGTGGGAGATCGCCGTGCTGTCCCGCAACCGGGAGTGCCGCAGCCCGTTCATCAGGCGCTTCCAGCGCGGCTGCGCCTCCTGCGGCGGGGGCGGCGGCGGCATCAGCCGCTCCCAGCCCAGCCCGCGCACCAGGGCCAGCCCCTCGGCCAGCGACGGCGTACGCAGCCGCAGCTCGTCCTTGAGCACCCGCAACGCCTCGTACGGGTCGCCCGGGTGCACCCCCTGCAACGCCAGGTCGCCGCCGACGTACGCCCGGGCCATGCCCAGGTCGCCCGGCGCGGTCAGCAGGTACGTCAGGCCCCGCTCGGAACGGATCGACAGGGTGATCCCGGCGTCGGCCGGGCCCACGGCGCTGCCGTCGTACCCGGTGACCCGCACCGGCAGGGCACCGGTGGTCAACGCGCGGACGACGTCCGCGACGGTCGGACCCGGGCGCCGGCTCCCCGCCGGCGGGCTGGCGGGAGCGCTCGCCGCCCCCTGGTCTCGATCGGTCAGGCTCATGCTCGTGCTACCGCCTTCTCGTACAGTCCGGTGAGCCGGTGGTCCGGGTCGTAGCGGTCCCTCACCGCGCGCCACGTCGCGCCGCCGTAGAGCCGGTCGAAGGAATCCCGGTCGTAGTACGCGTCGGAGTAGAGCGACTTGTGGCCGCCCAGCTCCGACACCATGCGCTCGATCGCCCGGTTGACGTCGCCGTCGGCGGCGCCCGCCCTGATCGGCACGCTGCCCCAGAAGCCGATGTTCACGTAGTTCTGACCGGCCCGGAGCGGATACAGCGGCCAGGCCCGACCCGATCCGGGACCGGCCGCCTCGCGCAGCCGCAGCGGGCACAGCCAGACCGGGGTCATCCCGACCGTGCCGGCGAACCAGCGCAGGAACTCCGCCGTGCGCTCCAGCGGGATCTCCACGTCCTGCACCACCCGCTCGCGCGCCGGCTGACCGCGCAGGCGGTCGATCCGGGCGGCCACGCCGTGCCGGTGCTCCAGCCGGACCAGCCGGTGGTAGACGTCGCTGCGCCGCCACCGCGCCGGCCAGACCCGCCGGAGGACCGGGTGCTGCACCCCGAACGCCGCCGAACACCAGAACCAGTCGGTGTCCCAGCGCCAGAGATAGTCGTACGTGGCCAGTGCGTCGCGGGTGCGCCGGCGCAGCGACCGGTAGTAGATGTCCTGGCCCGTGTAGTCGCTCGCCGCCGGCACGTCGTCGGTGAAGGTGCCGAGCACGAGGTACGCCTCGCCGGGGCTGAACATCACCCCGTCCATCGCGTCCACCGCCTCCCCGCCCCAGGACCGGGTCGCGGTGACCTCGGCGAGCGCGTCGGCCAGCGCCTCCAGCCGGGTGAACCGGACGTTGCGCAGGGCCACGAAGCGGCGTACCGGCTGGAGCTCGATGCGCAGCCGGGTGGCGTAGCCGAGGCTGCCCAACGAGTTGGGGAACGCCGCGAAGAGGTCGGCGTGCTCCCCCTGCGGGCGGGCGGTGACCAGGTCGCCGGAGCCCGTGAGCACGTCCATCTCGACCACCGACTCGTGCGGCAGGCCGTTGCGGAACGAGGTCGACTCGATGCCCAGCCCGGTCACCGCCCCGCCGAGTGTGATGGTGCGCAACTGCGGCACCACCAGCGGCATCAGCCCGTGCGGCAGGGTCGCGTCGACCAGGTCCTCGTAGGTGCACATGCCCTGCACGTCGGCCGTGCGGGCGACCGGGTCGACGGCGAGCACGCCGGTGAGCCCGGTGACGTCCAGACCCGGTGCGCGCGGGGCGGACCGGGGGCGGAACAGGTTGGAGGTGCGCTTGGCGAGGCGCACCGGCTCGCCCGCGGGCACCGCCGCGTACGACCGTCGCAACCGGGCCACCGCGCCCTCGTGGTCGACCGGATGATGATCCACACGGACCGCACACATGCGATCACTGTACGCGCCACAGTGGCCATCGCGGGGGACGTGACCAGGGCGCGTCCGCGACGTGACCGGACGACTGGCCGCAGCCGGCCGACCGGCATAGCGTGGGAGCCATGCCGAAAGCCGTCTGGAACGACCTGGTCGTGGCCGAGAGCGACGACACCGTGCTGGTCGAGGGGAACCACTACTTCCCGCGTGCCGCCCTGCGCGACGACCTCCTCCGCGAGTCCGACACGCACACGGTGTGCCCGTGGAAGGGCACGGCGTCCTACTACACCCTCGAACACGAGGGCCGGACCAGCGCCGACGCGGTCTGGTACTACCCCGAGCCGAAGCCGGAGGCGGAGCAGGTCCGCGACCGGGTCGCCTTCTGGAAGGACGTCCGGGTCGTCGACTGACGGGGCCGAGGGCCCACCCGGCTCACCTGGCGGTGCCTCAGCCGGCGCGCAGCATCCGCAGTTGGGCCAGGTGCTTCGGCAGGTGGACGCGGGCGTGCAGGTCGAGGGTGCGGGCCCAGGGCAGCGGCTCGTCCACGACCAGGTCGAAGCCCTCGCGCAGGTGGGTCTCCACCGGGGTCTGGGCTGCCGCCGCGCCGAGCCGGTCGGTCAGCGCGCAGAGCTTCTGGCTCGTGGCCCGCAGCAGGGTGGCCAGCCCGGCCAACCCACCGCACTCGACGACCAGCGCGTCCACCTGCGGGCGGTGGACGGTCTCCAGGTCGTAGTAGGCGAACGGCGAACCGGCAAGGACCGCCTCGGTGGCCTCCGTCATCAGCTCGTCGTTGGCGGCGAGGTGGGCGACGATCTGCTCGGCGCTCAACTGCCCGGCCGGCGGCGCCGCGAACCCGCCCTCCTCGATTTCCGCGAGCACCTCCGCGTACGCCCCCCGCAACGCCCCGCTGTCCATGCCCCCAGTCAATCCCGGCCCGCGCTGTCCGGCCCGGCGTTCCCGCGGACGGTTCACCCGGACGGGACCAACCGGGAGGGCCCGGCCGGGAGGGCCCTCCCGGTTGGTCCGGCCAGGAAGCGTGCCGGGACGCCGTAGGCCGAAGGGCTGCTCGGACGCTGTCGAGCTGCCCCGTCAACAGGACCAGGGACAACGGCCGAAAGGAATCCAGCAGGCGGCGCGCGTCGAATCGGCCCGCTGCCCCGGCCGATGCCCCGCGTTCGGAACGCCCTCCGGCCCGCGTTGAAGCCTCGGCATCGGCCCCGACTTCCGGATGAGGCAGCGGCCTCGCCACGGGCCGTGGTCTCACCAACGGGGCAGCTCGACAGCGTTCGAGTTGCTACACCCCGAGCCGAGCCGAGCCGAGCCGATCCGATCCGAGCCGAGCCGAGCCGAGCCGAGCCAGGCCAGGCCGAGCCGAGCCGAGCCGAGCCGGGCCGGGCCGAGCCGAGCCGAGCCGGGCCGGGCCGAGCCGAGCCGGGCCGAGCCGAGCCACGGGGCGCAGCCGCCCGGTTCCGTCGAATCCGGCGGGTCAGCGGCGGCGGGGCTGACGGGTGCGCAGGTAGTCGGAGACCACGTACTCGCCGAGGTCCTCCAGGTCCGGCGTGAACATGCGGCCCTTCGAGCGGCGGGCCACCGCGTCGACGAAGCGGCGCAGGCCGGGGTCGTCGCCGAGCATGAACAGGTTGAGCGTGGCGCCGTAGCGGGTGAGCCGGTCCACCTCGCGTACGGTCGCCTCGATCGTCTCCGGCAGCGGCGGCCAGTGGAACAGCGCGTCCCCGTCGTCCGGGTCCAGGTGGGCGGTCGGCTCCCCGTCGGTGACCACCAGCACCACCGGCTCGGCGTCCGGGTGCCGCCGCAGGTGCCGGGCGGCCAGCCGCAGCGCGTGCTGGAGGTTCGTGCCCTGCCGCAGGTCGGGTTCGACGGCGGCCAGCTCCTGCTGGGTCAGCGGCAGCGCCTCCAGGCCGAATCCGACGATCTGCAACGCGTCCTGCGGGAACCGGGTCGCCATCAGGTGCGCCAGCGCCAGCGCGGTCTGCTTCATCGGGCCCCACCGGCCCTGCGAGATCATCGAGTAGGACAGGTCGACGCAGAGCACCACCGCCGCCGAGGCCCGCCGCTCGGTCTCGACCACCTCGAAGTCCTCGACGGCCAGCTGCACCGGCACGCCGGATCCGGCGCGGCGGACCGCCCGGGTCAGCGTGCGCACCACGTCGAGGGGCTGCTCGTCGCCGTACTCCCACGGCCGGGAGCCGCCACTGACCTCGCCGGCGGCGCCCGCCGCGCGCAGGTCGTGCTGGCCGCGCGGCCCGGCCGTCAGGTCGGCGAAGACGCGCCGCAGCGCCGTGCCGCCGAGCCGGCGCAGCGCCTTCGGGCTCAGGGTCAGCCCGTCGGCGTCCCGGCTCACCCAGCCCTGCCGGCACAGCTCCCGCTCCAGCTCCCGCAGCCGGCGTACGTCATCGGCGGCGTCCCGGCCCAGCGTCCGGGCCACCACGTCGACGTCGACGTCGTCCAGGGTGGCGCCCGGATGCTCCTGGTCGAGCTGGTCCAGCAGGTCGTCCAGCTCGGCGATCTCGCCGAGTGCGCCGGCGGCCTCGCCGTAGCCGAGCGGCCGTTCGCCCCGCACCCGCTCGCCGGGGCCCCGGTGCAGGTCGGGGCGGAGCGCACGCAGGTTGGCGTCCAGTGCGGACAGCTCCCCGGCGAGCCGGTCGCCGAGCGACTGCCGCATCAGGCCGGCCAGTTCCTCGCGCTGGCGCTCCGACAGCGAACGCATCAGCCGTTCGCCGGCGGCCGACCGCCGGGCCAGTACGTCGACCAGCTCGTCGACGTCGGCCGGCTGCTCCGGGAAGAACTCGCCGTGCCGGCGCATGAACTCGGCGAAGGCGTCGGTGGTGTCCTCCGACCGGGCGTGCCGGGCGAGCAGGTCGTTGAGGTCACGCATCATCTCGGCCAGCCGCTGCTGGGCGGCCGGGTCCGCCGAGGCGCGCACCGCGTCGCGCAGCCCGGCGAAGCGCTGGCCGAGCACGTCGTCGCGCAGCCCGTCGAGGATCCGCTGGTAGGTGCGGCGGGCCTCGTCGCTGGCCCACCGGTATCCGGTCAGCTCCTCCACGGCCCGGGCCGTCGAGCGGGGCAGGTTGTCCAGCACCGCCTCGGCGAACCGCGCGTCGTCGTCGCCGCGCCCGCGCAGCTCGTCCCGCTCGGCGGCGAGCGCCTGGTCGAGCAGGGCCCGGGCCCGGGTGACGGCCCCGTCCAGGTCGCCCCGGCGCAGCGCCTCCCGACGCAGCCGCCTGGCCCGGGCGGCGAGGTCGTCGAGCCCGCCGCGCCCCTGGGGTCCGTGCCGCAGCAGGCCGCGCAGCGCCTCCCGCAGGCTGCCGCCGGCCAGCACCTCGGCGCCGACGGCGTCCACCGCCTCCCGCACGTCGTACGGGGGCGCGAGCGGATCGGGGCCGCCCCGCCACTGCCCGTACCGGAACCGGTTGCCGGCCATGCTCAGGCCCGGCCGCCGTAGCGGGTCCGGCCGGAGTCGGTGACGTCCTTGCCGAGCCGGCGGGTCAGGTGCAGCCCTTCCAGGACGAACTCCACGCCGGCCGCCGCCTGCTCGGGGCTGGGCGCGTCGCCCAACCCCAGCCGGTCCAGGGCCTTGGCGAGCCCGGGGACGGTGCCCACCTGGCGCAGCAGCTCGGCGGAGCCGACCAGCTCCCCGGTCTCGATCACCGCGTCCCCCTCGACGAGGGCGGTGAAGCCGGAGAGGTCCAGCCCGGCCAGCCGGGCCCGGAACGTCTCGGCGGTCGCGGTACGCAGCAGGTGACCGAGGATCTCCACCTCCCGGCCCTCCTCGCCGCTCTCGAACTCGACCTTGCCGCGCAGGGTCGACGTCACCGGCACCGCGTCGCCGACCCGGGCGACCGGCGCCTCGGGGCGTACCCCCTCGGGGGTGTCGGCGGCGGCCAGCAGGCCGGCGCGGCGCAGCGCGGCGGCGGCGACCGTCTCGGCGGCGGCGATGGCGAAGCGGGCGGAGACCCCGGAGCGCGGGTCCACCGACGGCGACTCGCGCACCGCGCGGGCGAACCGCGCGAGGACCTCCAGCACGTGCTCCGGCACCTCGGCGACCAGGTCGGCCTCCTGCCGGATCAGGGCCAGCTCAAGGTCGAGGTCGACCGGGTAGTGGGTGCGGACCTCGGCGCCGAAGCGGTCCTTCAGCGGGGTGATGATCCGGCCCCGGTTGGTGTAGTCCTCCGGGTTGGCGCTGGCCACCAGGAACAGGTCCAGCGGCAGCCGCAGCTGGTAGCCGCGGACCTGGATGTCGCGCTCCTCCAGCACGTTGAGCAGCGCCACCTGGATCCGCTCGGCCAGGTCGGGCAGCTCGTTGACGGCGAAGATGCCCCGGTTCGTACGCGGGACGAGGCCGAAGTGGATGGTCTCCGGGTCGCCGAGGGTGCGCCCCTGGGCGATCCGGATCGGGTCGACGTCGCCGATCAGGTCGCCGACGCTGGTGTCCGGGGTGGCGAGCTTCTCGCCGTAGCGCATCGAGCGGTGCAGCCAGGCCACCGGCAGGGCGTCGCCGGCCTCGGCGACCAGCGCCCGCGAGCCCGGGGTGAGCGGGTGCAGCGGGTGCTCGTTGAGCACCGAGCCAGCGATCACGGGGGTCCACTCGTCGAGCAGGCCGACCAGCGAGCGGATGAGCCGGGTCTTGCCCTGGCCGCGCTCGCCGAGCAGCACCATGTCGTGCCCGGCGAGCAGGGCCCGCTCCACCTCGGGCAGCACCGTGTCGTCGTAGCCGACGATGCCGGGGAAGCGGTCGGCGCCGGAACGCATCCGGGCCAGGAGGTTGTCGCGGAGTTCCTGCTTGACCGTGCGGTACGCGTGGCCGGCCGCCCGCAGCTCGCCGAGCGTGCCGGGCAGGTCGGCCGGTGGGGCCGGGGTAACCGGGGAAGGCGCAGTCACCCGACCCACGCTAGCTCACGAGGCGACGCGGCGACCTCGTCGAAAGCCCACTTCCCCGTCCCGGGCAGCGGCGGGCGGGACGCCGCCGACCGGCCGCTCGCGCGCGGCCCGTCGACGACACCCCCCATCCGCCACGCGCCCCGGGCCGGGCACCCCCCGTCAGGTCCCCCGGCCCGCAACCGCGTGCGGAGGCCTCAGCCGCGCCCGCAACGCCGGCAGGCACCCCGGCGGCGCAGGTGGTACGCGTACGTGGCGGCGCCGAGCGCGACGCCCCAGAGCGGCCAGAGCAGCATCGGGGCGGTGGCCAGGCTGAGCCCGCCGGAGAAGTCCCAGAAGTCGGGGCTGGCGAGCAGGCCGAGGCTCGCCGCGGTGACCGACACCGCGACCAGGGTCGCCGGGACGACGGCCAGCGCGACCGGCACCGGCCGCCCGGCCAGGCCCACCGTCCAGGGCGGGAACCGCTCCCCCCAGCGCTGCACCAGCCCGAGGGTGAGCACCGCGCCCACCAGGGCGAAGCCGCCCAGCCCGGCACCGGCCCAGACCAGGCCGGACGCGCGCATCTCGTCGAGGAACGACCGTTCGATGCCGAGCGGGACGCCGAGCGCCCAGGCGAGCCGGGTGACCGCGTACAGGGCGGGGATGGTGGCCGCCGTCCAGGCCGCCACGCGCCCCCAGCGGGCGGCCGAGGCGGGCGAGGTCCAGCCGTGGTCGACGCCGTCGCGTCCGCACGCCGGGCAGGCGCCGGCGGTGCGCCGCTGCCAGCGCAGCGCCGCCCCGGCCAGCAGCACCCCGCCGGCCACGGCCGCGAAGCGGGCGGTCAGCGCCCAGGTGAACACCTCGGCGTAGTCGACCGGGGGCCAGCCGAACGGCGCGCCGACGATCAGGATCGGGGCGTAGCCGAGGATCGTCAGCACCCCCACGTCCGGCACGACGACGGCGAGCAGGAAGGCGACGGCCCAGGCGTACGCCAGCAGCAGGGTGCGCAGCGGCCGGGCCGGGCGGCGGGCCGGCCCGGTCATGGCGAGCGCGGCCACTGCGGCGCCGAGCAGCAGTACGGCGAACAGGGGTGGCCCGAGGTCGGTGGGGACCAGCCGGAGCAGGTTGGCCTCGCCGCCGCGCGGATCGTTCGCGCCGAACGGGTAGCCTGCGCCGGTGACGGCGCTGACCAGGGCGAGGAGTCCCCAGAGGCCGAGCCAGCCGGCGGCGGCCGGGGCGAGCCGGTCGAGGGCCGGCCGGTGGGTGGGAGCGGTGGTCGTCGTCATGCCTCCCAGCCTCGGCCGACGGGCCGCGCCCGCCCTCCCGTGCGGCGGTGAACCGGCTCCCCCTCGGGAGGGAAAGCTCAGCCCGACGGGGTGACGAATCCCGACTCGTACGCGGCGATCACCGCCTGGGTGCGGTCACGTACGCCGAGCTTGGCCAGCACGTTGCCGACGTGGGTCTTCACGGTCTCCACCCCGACCACCAGCTGCGTGGCGATCTCCGGGTTGGACAGTCCCGTGGTCATCAGCCGCAGCACCTCGGCCTCCCGGTCGGTGAGCCGCGCGGACGCCAGCCGGTCGGCGCCCCGCCCCCCGTACGCCCCGGCGAGTCGGCGGATGGCGGCGGGGAAGAGCAGCGACTCGCCCCGCGCCACCACCCGGACGGCTTCCACCACCTCGGCGGGCCGGGCGCGCTTGAGCAGGAATCCGCTGGCCCCGGCGCACAGCGCCTCGTAGACGTACTCGTCGTTGGCGAACGTGGTCACCACGAGCACCCGGGGCGGGTCGGCGGAGGTGGCGAGCAGCCGCCGCGTCGCCTGGATGCCGTCGATGCCGGGCATCCGCACGTCCATCAGCACCACCTGCGGGCGCAGCCGGGCCACCAGCGGCGGCACCTCCGCGCCGTCGGCGGCCTCGCCGAGCACCCGCAGGTCGGGCTGGGCGTCGAGGATCGCCCGCAGCCCGACCCGGATCAGCTCGTCGTCGTCGACGATCAGCACGCCCGTGCTCGGCGTCGCGGTCCCGGTCGTCATCGGCCCTCCTCGAACGGCAGCCGCACCCGGATGCGCCAGCGGTCGCCGTCCGGCCCGACGGTCAGCCGGCCGCCCAACAGCAGCACCCGTTCCCGCATCCCGTCCAGGCCCCGGCCGCCCCGGCCCGGGTCCGCGCGGCGCGGCCGGCCCAGCGCGTTGTCCAGCTCCAGCTCCAGCGCGTCGGCGTGCACGTCGAGGCGCAACGCGACCGGCCCCCGGCCGTACCGGGCGGCGTTGGTCAGCCCCTCCTGGACGATCCGGTAGCCCTCCCGGGAGACCGCCGCCGGCAGGTCGGCCGGGTCGCCGGTGCGCCGGGCGTTGACGGGCAGCCCGGCCGCGCGGGTGTCGGCCACCAGCCGGTCCAGGTCGGCGAGCGTACGCTGCGGCGCCGGTGCCGACGGCCGGCCGTCGGGCTCGCGGAGCAGCCCGAGCACGTGGTCGAGGTCGTCCATGGCCCGCCGCCCCGCCTCCTCGATCGCGCCCAGCGCGCGCCGGACGAACTCCGGGTCCCGGTCCAGCAGCTCGCGGGCGGCCCCGGCCTGGAGGGTCGCGACGGTGAGGGCGTGGCCCACCGAGTCGTGCAGCTCCCGGGCCAGCCGGTTGCGTTCGGCCAGGCGGGTGGCGCGCGCCTCCAGTGCCGCGATCCGTTCCGCCGGGGCCGGGCCGAGCAGCACGGGGGCCATCGACACCGCCAGCGCGCCCAGCCCCGCCACGGCGTAGCCGAGCGCCACCAGCACCACGACGCCCGCGACGGTCAGCCAGCCGGTGTCCCGCCCGTCGAGGGGCCCGAACCGGTCGCCGCCGGTCATCTGAGTGTCGAGCCCGAACTGCTGCCCGATGAAGGCCAGCGCCATGGGCACGGCGCTGAACAGCGCGGCCACCACGAGCCCGCCGCTGACCAGGTGCAGCCCGATCCAGAGCGCCGAGCGCAGCCGGGTCTCCCGGTCGGCGGCGTGCCCGGGGGCCGGGTCCGGCAGGTCGACGCCGAGCAGGGTCCGCACGGCGGCGATCTCCAACGCCCGGGGTCCGTCGAGGAAGACCGGGACCGCCGCGATGGTCGCCGCGACGCCGAGCAGGGCCAGCACCAGCGGCCGGGGCACGTCCGAGCGGGACAGCATCTGGGCGAAGGCCACCGCGAGCAGCACGTACGGCAGCGCGAGCACACCGCCGAGCAGCAGGAACACGCCGCGCCGCCAGGTGCTGGCGGCCACCAGCGGGGCGACGACCGTGCGGGGCTTCACCGGCCCATTCTGTCCCGGTCCCGCCCCGCGCCGACTCCCCCACGTCGGGGAGATCGGCGGCACCGGCGGCGGGCCGGCTCGCGGTGCGTGGCGGAGCCGACCCAGAGCGACCAGTGGGGCGTCAGCGGCGCCCACCACGTGGCCGGTACGGCGAGACCCGCCGGAAGGCGGCGTGGTCGTCGAGGATCAGCGCGGTTTTGTCGTCCTTCGGCTCACTTTCCGGCGCGGGCCCGCAGCAGGCGGGGCGCGGCCGCGAGGCCGGTGATCGGGCGGAACTCCCTGGCCGCCCGCGCGAGCGCGGCGTGTTCGTCGTCAGCCAGGTCGATGTCGGCGGCCGCCGCGTTGCGTTCGACCTGCTCCACGCCGGACGCGCCGGGGATGGCCAGCACGTTCGGGTGGCGCAGCAGGTAGGCCAGGGCGATCTGGCTGGGCGTGGCGTCGTGGGCTTCGGCCACCTGCCGCAGGGTCTCGATCAGGGTCGCGCCGCGTTCCAGGTTCTCCGGCAGGAAGTACGGGTTGGCCCGGCGTACCGCGCCGCTCGGCGGGTTCTTCGCGTCGTAGCGGCCGGAGAGGAACCCCTGGGCGAGCGGGCTGTAGGCCATGACGACGCGGCCGGCCTGCTTCGCGTACGGCAGCAGGTCGTGTTCGGGCCCACGGTCGATCATGCTGTAGCGGACCTGGTTGCTCAGCACCCGCCGGCCGAGCGCCGCCTCGGCGACCTGCCAGCGGCGCAGGCCGTAGTTGCTGACGCCGACCTCGCCGACCAGCCCGACGTCCTGCAACGCGCGCATGCCGCGCATCGTGGTGTGGTCGGCGACCAGCGGGTTGGCCTGGTGCACCTGGTAGAGGTCGAGGTGGGTGACGCCGAGCCGGGCGGCCGAGGCGACCGCCCGCTGCTGCACCACCGGGGCGACCGGCAGGATCGGAAAGATCTTGGTGGCGAGCACCACCTTCTGCCGGTCGTCGCCGAGGGCGTCGCCGAGGATCCGCTCGCTGCGGCCGAAGCCGTACAGCTCGGCGGTGTCGAAGACGGTGATCCCGAGGTCGACGGCGCGCCGGACGATGTCGGCCGCCCGGCGCTCGTACTCGGGGCCGTAGCCCCACTCCCGGGACCCGAACTGCCAGGTGCCGAGGCCGATCTTGGACAGGGGCTTCGGGGTGTCGAGCTCGACGAAACGCATGGCCCCGAAACTACCCCGGCGTCCGTTGCCCCAGGCCCGTTCGCCGCGCGCCGGCGGCCGGCGGGGCTAGGCTCGGTGACCGTGACCTACCTCGCCGCGGACCAGCGCTACGACAAGATGACCTACCGGCGCAGCGGACGCAGCGGGCTGCGGCTGCCCGCCATCTCGCTCGGGCTGTGGCACAACTTCGGCCCCGACCGGCCGTACGAGCGGCAGCGGGACATCGTGCGCCGCGCCTTCGACCTCGGCGTGACCCACTTCGACCTGGCGAACAACTACGGGCCTCCGCCGGGCGCCGCCGAGGAGAGCTTCGGCCGGATGCTCGCCACCGACCTGAGGGCGTACCGGGACGAGCTGGTCGTCTCCACCAAGGCCGGGTACCTCATGTGGCCCGGCCCGTACGGCGAGTGGGGCTCGCGCAAGTACCTGGTCTCCTCGTTGGAGCAGTCGCTGCGCCGCCTCGGGCTGGACCACGTCGACATCTTCTACTCGCACCGCTTCGACCCGGACACCCCGCTGGAGGAGACGATGGGCGCTCTGGACGCCGTCGTGCGGGCCGGCAAGGCGCTCTACGTCGGCGTCTCCAACTACGACTCGGCGCAGACCGAGCGGGCCGCCGCGATCCTGCGCGACCTGGGTACGCCGCTGCTGATCAACCAGCCGTCGTACTCGATGTTCAACCGGTGGACCGAGGACGACGGCCTGCTCGACACGCTGGAGCGGGTCGGCGCAGGCTGCATCGCGTACAGCCCGCTGGCCCAGGGGCTGCTCACGGACCGCTACCTGGGCGGCATCCCGGCGGACTCCCGGGTGCGCACCAGCACCTTCCTGAGCGAGAGCGACCTCGGCGAGGCCAGGATGGCCACCATCCGGGCCCTCGGCGGCCTGGCCGAGCGGCGCGGCCAGTCGCTGGCCCAGCTCGCGCTCGCCTGGGCGCTGCGCGATGCCCGGATGACCAGCCTGATCATCGGGGCGAGCAGCGTCCCGCAGCTGGAGGCGAACATCGCGGCCCTCGACAACCTCGACCTCGGCGCCGACGAGCTGGCCGAGATCGAGCGCCACCTCGGCTGAGCCGGGCGTCCTCAGTAGATGTCGGCGTACGGCGACGCCCGGGAGAAGGCCCTGAGCACGTCGAGGTCGTAGCCCTCCTCGAAGTTGGTCAGCTCGGTCAGCAGGTCCTCGGGCTCGTAGCGGTACCGGCCGGCCCAGGTCTCGAACGACTCGACCCGGGCCGGGTCGGCGGCGCTGAAGCAGCGGTAGCCGCGCGGCGAGTTCCGGATCACCTCGTCGACGGCCGGGGCGAACCGGATGTCGATGTTCCACCGGATGCGGTCCGACACGTTGGGCGTCGAGCGGTGCAGCGTCGTGTCCGTGAAGATCACCACGTCGCCGGGCTCCATCCGGGCCGTGCTGACCGGGCCGTCCCCGACGGCCTCGTCCGACGTGCCGTACTCGCCGTTCGGCAGGCGGTCGCGGGAGATCCAGCCCCGGGTGTGCGAGCCGGTGACGAACTGGAGGCAGGCGGTGTCCTCGTCGACCGGCACCAACGGGATCCACGCCGACAGCAGCGGCCCGACCGACGGGTCCCAGCCCTTGTAGTAGTAGGCGTCCTGGTGCCAGGCGACCTGCTGGGTGCGGCCGTGGGGGTCACGCGGCCGGGCGTTCCACACGCCGTGCGCGTAGACCTCGTCACCGAGCAGGCTGCGCACCGGCCCGAGCAGCTCCGGGGTGCGCCACAGGTCGTACACCGGGCGTCCCACCAGGATCCGCCGCCAGGCGGCCGGTACGCGGACCTGGCTGGACTCGATCAGCCGCAGGTAGCGCTGGTCGTACGGCAGGTCGGCGAAGGTCTCGGTGACCACTCCCCGCTGCTGCCACTGCCGGGCGAGGTGGTCGACGACGCGGCTGAACGAGCCGTGCAGCGCGTCGAGCGTCGCGGTGGGGAGCACGCCCCGCAGGATCAGGTGCCCGTCGCGCCGGAACTGCTCCGACTGCTCGGCTGTCAACGCGTGGGGGTGATCCACCATCGGCTCCTTCACGGTGCGCCACGGGATCGGCCCCACCACCGGGCGGGGAAGGGCCTCCGGTGCGGCGATCGTGGCACGGGCGCCGACGGGCGACAACGCCTGATTTGTGGGACCGAACCCCTATTCCGGTCGCTGTCGGCGGGCGGCGGTGCGGGACCACGCCCGGAAAGCCGAAAGCCCTGGTGCGGGACAACTCCCGCACCAGGGCTTTCGCAAGGGTGGAGCCGAGGGGACTCGAACCCCTGACCCCCACACTGCCAGTGTGGTGCGCTACCAGCTGCGCCACGGCCCCTTGCCTCGTCCCGGTCACCCGGGCACGAGAGAACTATACACAGCGCCCGCCGCATGGTCATCTCGCGGGGGGCCACCCGTCGGCGGGCCTGGCACTCCGGGCGTACCGGCGCTCAGTTGAGCGCCACGTCCGGCGGGAAGTGCGCGACCGCCGCCATCATGCCGCCCTGGCGGCGCAGCACCATCGGCCACAGGTCGTCCGGCCGGTCGACGAAGGCGTCGCCGGGCAGCGCGTCGAGGACGAACCAGGAGCCGTCCTCGATCTCCTGCTCCAACTGCCCCGTGCCCCAGCCGGAGTAGCCGGCGAAGACCCGGATGCCGGTGATGCCCTCGCGCATCGGCCCCGGGTCGACGGAGAGGTCGAGGGTGCCGACCGCACCGGAGACCTGGTGGAACCCCCTGAGCCGCTGCACCGGGTGCCGCATCCGGGCCAGGCAGATCGCCGAGTCGGGCTGCACGGGGCCGCCCTCGAAGAGCACCGCCGGGTCGCGGGCCAGGTCGCTCCAGTCGCCGAGCACGTCGGCGACCGGCACCTCGGTGGCCCGGTTGAGCACCACGCCGAGGGCACCGCCGGGCTCGTGCGCCACCAGCAGCACGACCGTACGGTCGAAGTTCGGGTCCTTCAGCGCCGGCGTCGCGACCAGCAGCCGCCCGGTCATCGACCCCGTCGCCCGCCCGCCGATGGCCTGCCCCTCTCCCTGCATGCCGGACACCCCGTCAGACCGACCGGACCGGGACGCCCGGGGGCACCGGTGTCATCCGCGCTGTGAACGCCATGCCTGGCACCATAGCTTGCCCCCGGGGCGGTGGCTAAGGTCTGACGGTCGGTTGATCGACAGACACGAGGGAGGACCGATGGGTCCCACGGCGGAACTCGCGGTGATCGGTGGTTCGGGGCTCTACGCGCTGCTCGACGGCGCGACCGAGCACGTGGTGGAGACGCCCTACGGGCCGCCGTCCGACACCGTCACGGTCGCCGAGGTGGGCGGGCGGCGGGTGGCGTTCCTGCCCCGCCACGGCCGCGACCACCGCCACCCGCCGCACCTGATCCCGTACCGGGCCAACCTCTGGGCGCTGCGCTCCCTCGGCGTACGCCAGGTGCTCGCCCCCTGCGCCGTGGGCGGCCTGCGGCCGGAGCTCGGGCCGGGCACGTTCGTGGTGCCCGACCAGCTGATCGACCGCACCAGCGGGCGGACGCAGACCTACTACGACCGGGGCGCGGTGCACGTCTCCTTCGCCGACCCGTACTGCCCGGCCGGGCGGCGTACGCTGCTGGCCGCCGCGGCCGGCCGGGACGTGCCGGCGGTCGACGGCGGGACGGTGGTGGTGGTCGAGGGCCCGCGCTTCTCCACCCGGGCCGAGTCCCGGTGGTACGCCTCGATCGGCGGCACGGTGGTCAACATGACCGGCCACCCGGAGGCGGTGCTCGCCCGCGAGCTGGCCCTCTGCTACTCCTCGATCGCCCTGGTCACCGACCTGGACGCGGGCGTCGAGGGCGGCGGGGCGGTGACGCAGGAGGAGGTGTTCCGGGTCTTCGGCGAGAACACGGACCGGCTGCGGGGCCTGCTGCTGGCGGCCGTCGCGGCGCTGCCGACCGAGCGGGACTGCGACTGCGGGCGCGCGCTGGACGGCATCACCCTGCCCTTCGCGCTGCCCTGAGGCGCGAGGAGGCGAAAGGCCCGGACCGCCCGAGTCGTCCCGATAGATTGGGAGGCGATGGCTACGGTCCGCGACACCACGTACGACCTGCTCCGTGCCCTCGGCCTGACCACCGTCTTCGGCAACCCGGGCTCCACCGAGGAGCCGTTCCTGCGGGACTTCCCCGACGACTTCCACTACGTGCACGCCCTGCACGAGGCGTCGGCCGTCGGCATGGCGGACGGCTACGCGCAGGTCACCGGCCGGCCGACGCACGTCAACCTGCACACCGCCCCCGGCACGGGCAACGGCATGGGCAACCTGGTCACCGCGTGGCACAACCGCACCCCGCTGATCGTCACCGCCGGCCAGCAGACCCGGGAGATGCTGCTGGCCGAGCCCCGGCTGACCAGCCGGCGGGCCACCGAGCTGCCCCAGCCGTACGTCAAGTGGAGCCACGAGCCGGTGCGCGCGCAGGACGTCCCGGCGGCGCTGATGCGGGCGTACGCGACGGCCGTGCAGCCGCCCGCCGGGCCGGTCTTCCTCTCGCTGCCCCTCGACGACTGGGCGCAGCCGGCCGACCCGCCGCCGGCGGTGCGGACGGTGGCCACCCGGTTCGCGCCCGACCCGCACCGGCTGCGCGAGTTCGCCGACGTGCTGGCCGCCAGCCGCGCGCCCGTGCTGGTGCTCGGCGCGGCCGTCGACCGGGCCGACGGCTGGCCCGCCGCCGTGGCGCTGGCGGAGCGGCTGGCCGCGCCGGTCTGGTCGGCCCCGGCCCCGGAGCGGGCCGCCTTCCCCGAGGACCACCCGTCCTTCCGGGGGGTGCTCCCCTTCGCGATCGGGCCGCTGTCGCAGGCGCTGGACGGGCACGACACCGTGCTGGTGGTGGGGGCGCCGGTGTTCCGCTACTACCCGCACGTGCCGGGCGAGCACCTGCCCGCCGGGGCACGCCTGCTGCACGTCACCGACGACCCCGACGAGGCGGCCCGGGCCCCCGTGGGCGACAGCCTGCTCGGCGACGCCGGGCTGGCCCTGGCCGCCCTGGTCGACCTGCTCCCGGCGGCGGACCGGCCGGCGCCACCCGCGCGCCCCGACCCGCCCCCGCCGGCCGACGGGCTGCCGCTGGAACCCGACGCCCTCTTCGCGGCCCTGGCCCGGCACTGGCCGGCCGACGGGATCCTGGTCCAGGAGTCGCCGTCCAACCTGCCGGCGCTGCGCCGCCGGCTGCACGCCACCCGCCCCGGGTCGTACTTCACGATGGCCAGCGGCGGCCTCGGGTACGGCCTGCCGGCGGCGGTCGGCGTCGCGCTCGCGCAGCGCGACACCGGACGGGGACGGCCGGTGGTGGCGGTCATCGGGGACGGGTCGTTCCACTACTCGGTGCAGGCGCTCTGGACGGCCGCGCGGCTGCGCCTGCCGCTGGTCGTCGTGGTGCCGGTCAATCAGCAGTACGCCATCCTGAAGGCCTTCGCCGCGTTCAAGGACACGCCCGGGGTGCCCGGGCTGGACCTGCCCGGGCTGGACCTCACCGCCATCGCCCGCGGCTACGGCTGCGCCGCCACCGTCGCGCAGACCCCGGAGCAGCTCGGCGCGGCCCTGACCGCCGGGCTGCGCGCGGACGGCCCGACGGTGCTGCCGGTGCCGGTCAGCACCGAGGTGCCCCGCCTCCTGTGAGCCGGGCGGCCCGCGCCGTCAGCCCGCCGCGCGGCGCCGACCTCGCCGGCCGGGGGCGGCGTGACCGCCTGTGCCGGCGGCTGCGCGAGCGCGGCGGGTCCGACCAGGACCGGCACCCGGCGCGTCAGCTCGACACGAGGCGCAGCGGCGCGCCGGTGAGCACGTCGAGGACCGGCCGGCCGCCCAGCGGCGCCTTCAGCGTGGCGGTGACCGGTTCGAGCTTCAGCATCGAGTTGCACACACCGGTGGCGGTGACCACGCTGCCGCCCACCACCACGACGTCGTCGCGCTCCTGCACCAGCGGCGTGATCCCGGTGTCGCAGCTGCCCACGCCGAGCCGCCAGGTCAGCTCGGCGCCGTCGACGGACTGGACGTCCTGGGCGCCGACCACGCCCTGCGGGGCCGGGCCGGACGGCGGGGTGGGCTCGGGCGGCGCGCTGACGGCCTGCGGCGCCACGGCGAGCCGGGCGACGGGCGCGGCGAGTTCCTCGACGGTGAACAGCCACGCCGGCACCTGCGCCTCGCCCCGGCTGGTGCGCACCGGCGCGCTGCCCAGCTTCACGGCCGTGACCGTGAGCGGGACGCAGGCGGTCTGCGGGGCGCTGCTCACCGGGCCGTCGGGGCCCGGCTCGATGGTGGGACCACCACCGGGCAGCTTCGGCCCGGGGTCCCGGGGACGGCCGTCGCACGGCGGCGGGTCGCCCTGGTCGAGCTGCCCGTACGCGGTGGCGGCACTGACCAGCGGGACGCTCAACGTGCCGTCCGGGAACCGGATGGCGCCGTCGGCGGGCTTCGCGGTCGGCAGGTCGATCTGGTCGCGGTACCAGCCGCTGAGGAAGGCGACCCTGGTCTCGTCGGTGAAGCCCGGGTCGCCGACGAGCACCGTCGGGTCCTGCAACGGCACGTAGCCGGACTTCCACGCGGGGAGCGGTCGCCACGCGTCGGCCACCTCGGTGGCCCGCTGGGCGAAGGCGTCCCGGCGCGGGTCGGCGGCGGGCGCGTCGACGGCGGGGTCGGAGCCGGCCGGCGCGCACCCGGCGACGATCATCAACAGCGGAAGGCCCAGCAGGGCGGCGGTACGGCGCATGTCGGTTGGACGCCGGCACGCGCACGCCGGTTCCCCGCCGATCAGGTCTCCCCGCCGAGATCCGTCTCGTACGCCTCCCAGAGCAGGTCCGCGCCGCGCTGCCGGTGCCCGGCGAGGGCCCGCAGCAGGTGTCCGGCCCGGCCGAGCAGGTCGTCGACCGAGGCGTCCGGCGCCTCCGCCGCGTGCTGGAGGGCGGCCAGCGCGGCGGTGATCACGACGTGCTCCCGGGCCAGCAGCCGTACGCCGCGTGCCAGCCGGGGCGCCTGACCGAGCAGTTCGGCGTACAGGCCGGCGGGCCCCTCGGTGACCCGGACGTGCTCCGCGAAGCTCCGCCGCACGGGGCCCAGCCCCACGAGGAGACGTTCCCGCCAGCGCGGTTCGGCCGGCGCGGCGGCCAGGGCCCGGGCGAGCGGGTGCAGGTCCCCGAGCCCGGTGACGGCGGGCCGGCGCGCGGCGGGCGGCCGGAGCCCTCCGGGAAGGGTGGGCGGCTGCTGGATCGGACCGGTGACCATGGGCACCTCCCGCGTCGCGTCTGACCGCGTACAGCGATGGTGGACCCGCCCCGCCGCCCTGTCCAGGGGCCGGCCCCACCTCATCCGTCCCGCCCGCCCCACCTGTCCCCTGCGGCCCAGGAACCTCACCGCCCGGGGACTGCCCAACGGTCTACGGCCCCAGGCGACCCGGCGGCCCCACTCGCCGGACGGGCGGCCGGGCCCGGACACGGCGATGCGCCCCGGTCGCGTGGACCGGGGCGCATCGTCTGGTGGTGGAGGTGCCGGGAATCGAACCCGGGTCCTTCGCCGGTTTGTCAGGGCTTCTCCGAGCGCAGCTCGCTATGCCTCTACTCGGCCCCACCGCTCACGCGAGCAAGTTGGTGTGACGGGCCCAGTCGCTGATTGATCTCGCCGCACGGACCCCGCGACCGGGTCCGATTGGCCAGCCTTCTAGCTGATGCCGGCAAACTGGGTCGAAGGCGCTCCCAGGCCGACAGACTCACTACTCGCCTCAGGCGGCGAGAGCGAAGTCAGCGCGATTGTTCTTGGCGCTTATTGGTTTCCGACGACCGATTCTCGAGACGACGTCGGCTTCCTCGGCTCGCTTCCCCTGTCGCTGCGTACGAAGTCGAAACCAGTCACCCCCTCGACAGGCCGCCCATGTGGCGGCACCGACAAGCGTAACGCCTACCGCAACGGGTTTCATCCCGAGCCCCGGGGCCGGCGAGCCGACCGGGACGAATGCGACAGATCAGTCGTCCATTCCCTTGCCACGCCGGCCGGCGATCCGGGCGATCTCCCGGTCCGCGTCCCGCTTGGCGAGGTCCTGGCGCTTGTCGTACGACTTCTTGCCCTTCGCGAGGGCGATCTCCACCTTCGCCCAGCCGTCGGAGAAGTAGACCTGCAACGGCACCATGGTCAGGCCGCCCTCGCGGGTCTTGCCGATCAGCCGGTCGATCTCCAGCCGCTTGAGCAGCAGCTTGCGGGTCCGCCGGGGCTCGTGGTTGGTCCACGTGCCCTGCGTGTATTCCGGGATGTGCATCCCGTGCAGGTAGAGCTCGCCGTTGCGCTCCTGCGCGAACGCGTCGACCAGCGACGCGCGCCCGGCCCGCAGCGACTTGACCTCGGTGCCGGTCAACGCCATGCCCGCCTCGTAGGTGTCGAGGATCGCGTAGTCGTGCCGGGCCTTCTTGTTGGAGGCGACGACCTTGCGTCCCTTTTCCCGTGGCATCGGCGCCACCCCCTTTCCGGTGATCCGCGCCGGACGTCACCGGCCGCGGGGCGGAGATCATGCTACCCGAACGACAAGGACCCTCCCGCGCCGTTTATTCCTGGCGCGGAAGGGTCCTCGTCGAGCCGTACGGCGTCAGACCCGCAGGTAGAAGCGGAGCGTGACCCAGGCGGTCACCGCGCTGACCAGGGCACCGACGCCGGCCATCAGCGGGAACATGAACAGGATGTCGCCCCAGCTCACCGGCGAGAGCAGACCCTGCAACGCCTGGAGCGACCCGTCGAACAGCAGGTACTTGGCCGCGATCAGGGCCACCAGGCCGAGCAACGAGCCGATCAGACCGGCGACCACGGCCTCCAGGACGAACGGCGCCTGGATGAACCAGTTCGACGCGCCGACCAGCTTCATGACAGCGACCTCACGCCGCTTGCTGTACGCGGCCACCTGGATCGTGTTGGCGACCAGGAGCAGCGCGGCGACGGCCATCACGATGGCGGCGGCCAGCGCGATGTTCTGGATCGAGGTGAGGATGTCGAAGATCTTGTCCAGCAGCCGGCTCTGGTCGACGATCTCGTCGACGCCCTCTGTGTCCTTGTACTGGTCGTAGATGCTCTTGTACTGCTCCGGGTTGTTCAGCGTGAGCCGGAACGACTCGGGCAGGCTGTCGGCCTTCACGGCGCTGAGCAGGTCCGGGGCGTCCTGGAACATCTCCTGGAAGCGCTTGTACGCCTCGTCCTTGTTGACGAAGATGCTCTCCTTGACCAGCGGGTCGCCCTCCAGCTTGGCGGCCAGCGCGTCACGCTGCTCGGGGCTCACCTCCTGGTCCAGGAAGATGGAGACCTGGATGTTCTTGTAGTACAGGTCCTTCATGTCGTCGACCTGGCGGTACATCAGACCGCTGGCGCCGAGCATGGTCAGCGAGACCGCCATCGTAATGATCATCGCGATGGTCATGGTCACGTTGCGCCACAGTCCGACCAGTACCTCGGACAGGACGTATTTCACGCGCATCGGGATTTCCTCCGGGTCTCCGGCATGAGGTGTTCGTCGTCAGGCTGCGCAGGGGTGGCGTCGGCTCAGCCGTAGACGCCGCGGGCCTGGTCGCGCACGATGCGGCCGCTCTCGATCTCGATGACCCGGCGGCGCATCTGGTTCACGATGTTGGAGTCGTGCGTGACCATCACGACGGTCGTGCCGGTGCGGTTGATCCGGTCCAGCAGGCGCATGATCTCGATCGAGGTGTCCGGGTCCAGGTTTCCGGTCGGCTCGTCCGCGAGCAGGATCAGCGGACGGTTCACGAACGCCCGGGCGACGGCGACCCGCTGCTGCTCACCACCGGAGAGCTCGTGCGGGTAGCGGTGCTCCTTGCCACCGAGCCCGACCAGCTCCAGAACCTCGGGCACGACCCGGCGGGCGACCGCCTTGGTCTTGCCGATCACCTCCAGGGCGAACGCCACGTTCTCGTACGCGGTGCGGTTCGGCAGCAGCCGGAAGTCCTGGAACACGCAGCCGATGGAACGCCGGAAGTGGGGTCGCTTCCAGGAACGCATCGACGTGACGTCCTTGCTGTTGACGACGACCCGCCCCTTGTTGGGCGAGACCTCGTGCAGCAGCAACTTGATGATGGTGGACTTGCCGGAGCCGGATGGACCGATGAAGAAGACGAACTCGCCCTTCTCGATCGAGACGGACACGTTGTCGAGCGAAGGCCGGGACGCCTTCGGGTACGTCTTCGTCACTTGCTCAAGCTGAATCACGGGTGGTGAGTCTACGCGGTGTAACCGGAGAGCCAAGCCCCACGCCCCGCCGTTGCGAGTCGCGTCATCCAATTCGGGCGTACCGGAGAGATCGACGACGCGCTCCGCCCACGGTCGATCACGCAGCGTCGCCGGCGAGCTGCTGCTGCTTGCGCCACCGGATGCCCGCCTCCAGGAACTTGTCCAGGTCGCCGTCGAAGACCGCGGTCGGGTTGCCCGTCTCCTGCTCGGTCCGCAGATCCTTCACCATCTGGTACGGGTGCAGGACGTACGAGCGCATCTGGTCGCCCCAGGAGCCGGCGGCGTCGGTCTTCAGGCCCTGGAGCTTGGCCTGCTCCTCCTGGCGCTTGCGCTCCAGCAGCCGGGCCTGGAGCACCCGCAGCGCGGAGGCCTTGTTCTGCAGTTGGGACTTCTCGTTCTGGCAGGTGACCACGATGCCGGTCGGGATGTGCGTGAGCCGTACGGCCGAGTCGGTGGTGTTGACGCTCTGCCCGCCCGGGCCGGAGGAGCGGTAGACGTCGACCCGCATCTCGTTCTCGGGGATCTCGATGCTGTCGGTCTGCTCGACCACCGGCAGCACCTCGACGCCGGCGAAGCTGGTCTGCCGGCGGCCCTGGTTGTCGAAGGGGCTGATCCGGACGAGCCGGTGGGTGCCCGACTCGACGCTGAGCGTGCCGTACGCGTAGGGCACCTTGACCGTGAAGGTGGCCGACTTCAGGCCCGCCTCCTCGGCGTAGGAGGTCTCGTAGACCTCCGTCGGGTAGCCGTGCCGCTCGGCCCAGCGCAGGTACATCCGCAGCAGCATCTCGGCGAAGTCCGCCGCGTCCACGCCGCCGGCACCGGCCCGGATGGCGACCAGCGCCTCCCGGGAGTCGTACTCGCCGGAGAGCAGGGTGCGGACCTCCATCTCCTCGATGGCCTTGCCCAGCGAGGCGATCTCCGCCTCGACCTCGGTGAGCACCCCCGGGTCGGACTCCGCCTCGGCGAGTTCCAGCAGCACCTTGGCGTCGTCGAGCCCGGAACGGAGACTGCCGAGCTTGCTGATCTCGCCGTTGACGTACGACAACTGGGAGGTCACCTGCTGGGCCTTCGCCTGGTCGTCCCACAGGTCGGGCGCGGAGGCCTCCTGCTCCAGGCGGTCCTTGTCCGCGCGCAGCCGGTCGATGTCGAGCACCGCCTCGATGTTGCGCAGGGTGGCGTCGAGGTCCTTGAGCTGTTCGGCGTAATCGGCAGCGGTCACGACAGACAAGGGTACTGCTCGTGCGAGGAGTGAGCTTGCGAGCCCCGCAGTCACGAGCCAAAAAGGTGCCGCTCGTGCGAGGAGTGAGCTTGCGAGCCCCGCAGTCACGAGCCAAAAAGGTGCCGCTCGTGCGAGGAGTGCGCTTGTGGGGCGGCGCCGGTCAGCCGACCGGGGCGCTCTTCAGCCAGGACAGGGCGGCCTTGTGGTAGGCGACGGCGAACTCCAGCGCGCTGGCGTCGTACGCGTCGCCCTCCTTCTTGGCGTTCTTGACCTGCTCCCGGACCTTGGCCAGGGCCTCGGTGTGGTATTCGTTGGCCGCCGCCTGGAGGTTCTTGAGCTGGCTGGCCGAGTGCAGCTCACCGAAGGCGATCCGCAGGGCGATCGGGTTGCGGATCGTGTCCCGCCCCGGCTCCTCGGCCAGCCAGCGGGAGAATGTCCGTTTTCCCGCTGCGGTGATCGCGTACGGTTGGCTGGAGCGCGGGCCGGGCTTGCCCATCCGGACCAGGCCCCGCTCGGCCAGCACCGGCAGCTCCCGGTAGACCTGGCTACGCGTCATCGACCAGTACGGCGCCAGCCGGCGCTCGGCGGCGGCCATCAACTGGCCACCTGTCATGGGGCCCTCGTGGAGCAGCCCGAGCAGGGCCGCCGCCGTGGGGTTGACTCCGGAATCCGCCATGCCCCTCACGCTGCCACTTTGCCGACCCGGCGTCCAGGATTTGGCATTTTCGCCACCCGGTCGGGTTCCTATGTGCACTGTCGGCGCGAGACGGTCCGCCGGGGAGATGGGCGGACGGTCCTCCGGGGTCACAGTCGGCTACGCAGCTCCCACAGCTCCGGGTAGAACCGGGTCTCCACGCGCGAGCGCAGGTACGCCCCGCCCGCCGAGCCCCCGGTGCCGGGCTTCGTGCCGATCTGCCGCTCGGCCATCAGCACGTGCCGGGCCCGCCACAGCGAGAACGCCTGGTCGTGGGCGACCAGCGCCTCCGCGAGGTCCCACAGCGGCCCGAACCGCTCCCGGTCCCCCGCGATCTTGGCGTACGCGGCGAAGCGCGACTCCTCCTCGGCGACGTCGAAGCCGGCCCTGCCGAGCACGGCCAGGAAGCCGTCCCAGAGGCTCGGCTCGGCCAGCCGCCGCTCCAGGCGCTCCCGCTCGGCGTCGGGCAGGCCCCGGAAACGGCGCAGGTAGTCCGGGTCCTTGAGGCCGGAGAGGAACTCGATCTCGCGGAACTGGGCGGACTGGAAGCCCGAGGCCGGGGCGAGCTTGGTGCGGAAGGCCAGGAAGTCCTGCGGGGTCATCGTGTCGATCACGTCCACCTGGCCGATCAGGACACGCTCCACCACGTGGCAGCGCTCCAGCCGCACCCGGGGCAGGTAGGTCTCGCCGGCGAGCAGCCGGTCCCGGGCGTCGGTCAGCTCCGCGAGCAGCAGCTTGAACCACAGCTCGTAGACCTGGTGGATGGTGATGAAGAGCAGCTCGTCGTGGGAGGCCGGGTCGGACTCCGGCACCTGGGCGGCCAGCAGGTCGGCCAGCCGGAGGTAGTCGGTGTAGGTGAGCAGGCCACCCTGCTCGCCGAAGTGGGGATCCTGAGCGGGGGTGGGGTGGGTCACAGCGGCCACGGTACCGCCGTACGGCTGCCCCCGCCCCTCCCCGGTAGGGGTGCGGGGAAGGGCCCCCTCCCGTGCGCTCGACGACGGGAGGGGGCCCTTCGGCACGCCTCAGCCCATGTGGGGGTAGGTGTGGTCGGTCGGCGCGACGAAGGTCTCCTTGATCGTGCGGGGCGACATCCACCGGACCAGGTTGTGCCAGGAGCCGGCCTTGTCGTTGGTGCCGCTGGCGCGGGCGCCGCCGAAGGGCTGCTGCCCGACCACCGCGCCGGTCGGCTTGTCGTTGATGTAGAAGTTGCCGGCGGCGTACCGCATCTTCTCGGCCACCGCGTCGACCACCCGGCGGTCCGTCGCGAAGATCGACCCGGTCAGGGCGTACGGCGCGATCGACTCGGCCTGGGTGACCACGTCGTCGAAGCGGCCGTCGTCGAAGACGTGCACGCCGAGGATCGGCCCGAAGTACTCGGTGGTGAAGGTCTCGTGGGCCGCGTCGGTGCACTCGAAGAGCGTCGGCCGCACGAACCAGCCCACCGAGTCGTCGGCGGTGCCGCCGGCGAGGACCCGGCAGGCGTCGTCGCCGCCGATCAGCTCCAGCGCGGCCGTGTGCCGGTCGAACGCCCTGGCGTCGATCACCGCGCCGCCGAAGTTGCCGAAGTCGGTGACGTCGCCGTAGGTGAGGGATTCCGCGGTGGCGGCCAGCCGGTCGCGCAACCCGCCCTCCCACAGCGAACGCGGGACGTACGCCCGGGACGCCGCCGAGCACTTCTGGCCCTGGTATTCGAAGGCGCCGCGGATCAGGGCGGTGTGCAGGGCGTCGACGTCGGCGCTGGTGTGCGCGACGACGAAGTCCTTGCCGCCGGTCTCGCCGACCAGCCGGGGGTAGCCGCGGTAGCGGGAGATGTTCTCGCCGACGGTCCGCCACAGGTGCTGGAAGACCTTCGTGGAGCCCGTGAAGTGGATGCCGGCCAGGTCGGCGTCGGCGAGCACCACGTCGGAGACCTCCTCGCCGCGCCCGGTGACCATGTTGATCACGCCGGGGGGCAGGCCGGCCGCCTCGAACAGCCGCATGGTGAAGTGCGCGGCGAACTGCTGGGTCGGGCCCGGCTTCCAGACCACGGTGTTGCCCAGCAGGGCCGGCGCCGAGGGCAGGTTGCCGGCGATGGCGGTGAAGTTGAACGGGGTGACCGCGTAGACGAAGCCCTCCAGCGGGCGGTGGTCGAAGCGGTTCCACACCCCCGGCGACGACATCGGCTGCGCCTCGAGCAGCTCCCGGGCGAAGTGCACGTTGAACCGGAGGAAGTCGATGAACTCGCAGGCGGCGTCGATCTCGGCCTGGATCGCCGTCTTCGACTGGCCGAGCATGGTGGCCGCGTTCAGCGTGTCCCGCCACGGGCCGGCGAGCAGCTCGGCGGCGCGCAGGAAGATCGCGGCCCGCTCCTCGAACGGCAGGGCCCGCCACATCGGGGCGGCGTCCTTGGCCGCCTTCACGGCGGCGCGGGCGTCGTCGTGGGTGGCGTGGGCGGTGACGCCGAGCACGTGCGCGTGCTTGTGCGGCTGCACCACGTCGATCGACTCGCCGCCGGCCATCCGCTGCTCGCCGGCGATGGTCATCGGCAGGTCGATCCGCTCGGCGGCCAGCTCGGTCAGCCGCCGCTGGAGCCGTTCCCGGTCGGTGCTGCCCGGCTCGTAGTTGCGCACCGGCTCGTTGCGGGGCTCGGGTACGGAGAACACGGCGTCCATCAAGGCTCCTGGCGATCTCGGCAGCGGTGGCGAAACCGGACCCGCGGGCACCGGCCGGACGACCGGCGCCGACGCCGCGCCGGGTTCACCGGTCACGACAGCGGGGCCTCTCCCGATTCTTCCACGCCCCGCCCTCACCGCCGTCCCACCCGTGGCCGTCGCCGCCGCGTCGCCGCCCCGCGCCCGGCTTCGTCGATCGAGGGCTCCTCCGCCGGGGCCGGCGGGCTCGTCGACCCCGGGCCCCCGGCCGGCGGCGGGAGGGCGGGCACGGGGCCCGGGGGTCGTGGACGCGTACGCTGGGTGGCCGGTGAACTGCCGGCCCACCGGGGCCGGGCGTCCGTCGGAGGGAACACGATGACCAAGCAGCCCGGCAGCTCCGCAGCCGCGGAGTCGGACCGGTCGGCGTCGGCCGCCGACGCCGACACGACGGACACCGTCGGGGACGCCGACACGACGGACACCGTCGGGGACGCAGCCACCGGAGCGCAGGACGCCACCGGCGCCGGACCGGTGGACACGACCGACCCGAGCGGGGCCGGGCCCTCCGCCGACCCGCGGGGCGGCACCGCCGCGGCGTTCGCGCCCGGGGCGCCGGTGCTCGCCCTGCTGGCCCTCGGGTGGCTCGCCGCGATGCTCTGGTCGACCCGCGAGGTGATCAGTTCGGCGGCAGCCGGGCTCACCGCCATCAGCCTCTCCGCGTTCGCCCTGCCGGGGGTGATCTCGGCCGCACTGGTCGCGGGCGCCGGCTTCGCCCTCTTCGGCGTGGACCTGCTCGCCCGTCGGGGCAGCGACCGGGTCACCCTGCGCTTCCTGGCGGCCATCGGCACCGGCCTGCTCGTCGGGCTCGCCGCCGCGTTCGCGATCAACCTGACGTACGCCGACAACGCGACCACCAACGTGATCGCCGCCACCACCGCCGCCGCCGCGACCATCGGCGGAGCCGTCGCCGGCGCCCGCAGCGGGCCCGTGGTCGGGGCCGTGGTGGCCGCCGCCCTCGGCACGCTGATCTTCGTGGTGGCCTTCAGCCAGGCCCGCGACCCGCTCTTCGACCTGTTCGGCAGCGGCGACGGCCAGGAGTCGCTGCTGAGCGCGGCCAAGTGGGTCTCGCGCACCGAGTCCCTGCTCGCCGGCCTGGTGGCCGGGCTGCTGGCCTTCGGATACCTGACCCTGGCCCGCCGTCGGGCCGCCCGGCTCGACGCGGCCGCGCCCGCGCCACGCTGGCCCGCCTACCTGCTGGCCGGGGCCGGCCCGGGCCTGCTCCTGCTCGTGGCCGAGGTGATCATCCGGGTCGGCGGGCGGTCCCTGCTCGACCTGGCCGGTGCGCTGAGCGAGGCGGACGCGGTGGCCCAGACCTCGCTGGGCACCTCCCGGATCGACAACGCCATCTGGGTGCTCTTCGTCGGCGCCCTGACCGCGATGATCGCCTTCGGCCGCACCCTGGGGCCGGCCCACGCCGACGACGACGAGCCGGCCGAGGCCGCGCCCACCCGCTGACCCGGGCACCGGCGCCCCGTCGGTACGGGCGCCGGTCGGTCAGGAGGTGGCGCGCAGCAGCAGGTCCAGCTCGGTGACGTCGTACCACTCCAGCTCGTGGTCCTCGGCGCCGTCGACCGTGAACTGCGCGTCCGCGTCGCCGGCCAGGGCCTCGGTGACCACCTCCGTCGCGGCGGTGACGTCCTCCACCGCGTCGGCGCCGTCCACGTGGACGGCCGCGACGGCGCCGACCGGCACGGGGTCGCCCAGCTCGACCGCGCTGGAGCCCAGGTCCCCGTCGCCCCGGGCCACCGCCGAGGCGGGCAGGTCCACCGAGACGACCACCCGGCGACGGGGGGCGTCCGGGTCGGCCCGCAGCAGCTGCAACGCGTCCTGGGCGGCCCGCGTGAAGGCGACGTACTCCAACTCCTCCTCGTCGCCCTCGGCGTACCACTCGCGCAGCGTGGGGGTCACCGCGTGCGCGGCGGCCACCGGCAGCCCGGGGCCGCGCAGCAGGGTCAGCATCGGAACGGTCGCCGGCACGTACACCCGGACAAGCTGCTCGGTCACCGGTCGTCTCCCCCGCTCAGGTTCCGCGCCGGCCTCCGCCGGTCCCGGCCGATCATGCCCTATCCCGTGACCGTCATACACCGCGACCTGTGCGGGCAGAAGCGCCCCGTCGGCGTGTCCCGGGAAGGCGTCGCCGCAGGTCGCGACCCGTCGGCTGGGCCACGTCGGTGGTCGGTGGCAAACTGAACCAAACGACGCCAACCCCGGGGGTTCTCGTGGAGCCGAGGTTCCTGCTGCTCTCCGACGTGGCCACCGAGCTGAACGTGTCGGACTCGCAGGTCTACCACATGGTGCGCAGCGGCGAGCTGCCCGCGATCAAGATCGGCGGGCGCGGCCAGTGGCGCGTGGAGCGTGCCCGGCTGGAGGAGTACATCGAACGCAAGTACGCCGAGACGGCCGAGTGGGTGCGGAGCAACCCGCTGACCGAACGCGACCCGGAGTAACCGGGCCGATCCGCAGGGCATTGACCGCAGGCTCCGCCGTACCTGAGAATGGAGGACGTCGAAGGCAAACGAAAGCAAACGCAGGAATCATGGGAGGTTCCCGGATGACCGACTCCCGCCGCCCCGGGCCGGCGCGGCCTCCCGTCCGGCTGCGCCCCGCCCCCTCGTTCGAGCCGCCGTTCACCGACGACGACGCCGCCCACTGGCCGGCCCCGGGCCACGCCCAGCTCGTGCTCGACCTGTTCGAGCCGGCCCGACGCGAGGCCGACCGGCCGCTCGGCCGCCGGCAGCGACCCGCGCCGACCGGCCCCGGCCGGCGCACCGCCGCACCGCTGCCGCTCGACGCGCTCGTGACCGCCACGCCCGAGGCGACCCGGGCCGCGCACCGCTTCGTCAGCACCTGCCTAGAGGTGATCAACGGCTACCGCCCGCCCGGGCAGCTCAGGCCGCTGCTCGACCCGTCCCGGGCCGCCGGGCTGTTGCCCGAGCTGGCCCGCGCCACCGCCCGCTCCGGGCCGGTCCGCCGCCGGTCGACCCGGCCGGCCGTACGCCTGCGTCGGCTGCGGGTCTGCGAGCCGCGCGCCGCCGCCGTCGAGGTCGCCGCGGTCCTCGCCGGCGCGGGCGGTCGCACCTGGGCGATGGCGCTGCGCCTGGAACACCGCCGGGGCAGCTGGCTCTGCACGGCCCTACAGGTGCTCTGAGCTACCGGGCTTCGGCCACGGCGCCCGGACGTTCGCCGAGACGGAAGCGAGCCGTGGTCCACAAGGACCACGGCTCGACTGCTCCGGCGGGCGCGGGCCCGCTCAACTGCTTGTCACGCGCCGCCGTTGGGGGAACCGTGGCAGCGCTTGTACTTCCGGCCGGACCCGCACGGGCACGGCGCGTTGCGGGACGGGCCGTTGCCGCCCTCCGCCTGCCCCGTCGCCACCCGCCGGCTGCTGGCCGCCGGGACGCCCGGGCCGCGCAGGCCGGACGCCGGACGCTGCGGCGCCGCCGGGGCGGTCGTCCCCGGCGCGGCCGGGGCCGCCGGGGCCGGGCCACCGACGCCCAGCGCCGGCGCCTGCTGCTCGGCGCGCTCGACGGCCACCGCGCCGGCACCGGCCTCGCCGTCGATGGTCGGCGCGGAGTATTGCAGGCCCTGCTGCTGCGGCGCCCGGCCCAGGCCCTTGGCCCGGATCTCGACCGGCTTGTCGAGCAGCTGGACCTCCTCGGCCTCGGGCTCCGGCTCGTTGACCTGCACCTCGAGGTTGTAGAGGAAGCCGACCGTCTCCTCCTTGATGCCGTCCATCATGGTGGCGAACATGTCGAAGCCCTCGCGCTGGTATTCCACCACCGGGTCGCGCTGGGCGTACGCCCGCAGGCTGATGCCCTCCTGGAGGTAGTCCATCTCGTAGAGGTGCTCGCGCCACTTGCGGTCGATGACCTGGAGCAGGACCATCCGCTCCAACTGGCGGGTGCCCTCCTCACCGAGCTGCTCCTCGCGCCGGTCGTACGCGGCGTGCGCGTCGTCCCTGAGCCGGGAGAGCAGGAAGTCGGCGTCGATGCCGGCCCGCGAGCCGCCGGCCTCCTCCTCCATCTCCTCGATCGTGATGCCCACCGGGTAGAGCTGCTTCAGGCTGGCCCAGAGCTGCTCCAGGTCCCAGTCCTCGGCGTAGCCGTCGGCGGTGGCCCCCTGCACGTACGCGCCGACGACGTCGTCGATCATGTTGCGGACCTGGTCGGAGAGGTCCTCGCCGTTGAGCACCCGCAGCCGCTCGGCGTAGATCACCTGGCGCTGCTTGTTCATGACCTCGTCGTACTTGAGGACGTTCTTGCGGATCTCGGCGTTCTGGCCCTCGATCTGGGCCTGCGCGCTCTTGATCTGCTTGGTGACCATCTTCGACTCGATGGGCACGTCCTCCGGGATGTTGAAGCGCTCCATGACCGCCTCGACGGCGCCGGAGCGGAAGCGCTTCATCAGCTCGTCCTGGAGGGAGAGGTAGAAGCGGGACTCGCCCGGGTCACCCTGCCGGCCCGACCGACCGCGCAGCTGGTTGTCGATGCGGCGGGACTCGTGCCGCTCGGTGCCCAGCACGTACAGGCCACCGACGGCGGCGACCTCCTCCGCCTCGGCGTCGCAGGCCTGCTTCCACTGGGGCAGGACCTCCTCCATCGCCTTGGCGTACTCCTCCTCGTGCTCCAACGGGTCGAGGCCGCGCTGGCGCAGCTCGTTGGCGGCGAGGAACTCGGCGTTGCCGCCGAGCAGGATGTCGGTGCCACGACCGGCCATGTTGGTGGCGACGGTGACGGCGCCCTTGCGGCCGGCCTGGGCGACGATCTCGGCCTCACGGGCGTGGAACTTGGCGTTCAGCACGGAGTGCGGGATGCCGCGCCGGCGCAGGAGCTGGGAGATGATCTCGGAATTCTCGACCGAGACCGTGCCCACGAGCACCGGCTGACCCATCGCGTGCCGCTCGGCGATGTCCTCCACCACGGCGTTGAACTTGGCCTTCTCGGTCTTGTAGATGACGTCCGGCCGGTCCTGGCGGACCATCGGCCGGTGGGTCGGGATCGTCACCACACCGACCTTGTAGACCTTGTTGAACTCGCCCGCCTCGGTCTGGGCGGTGCCGGTCATGCCGGAGAGCTTCTCGTAGAGGCGGAAGTAGTTCTGGAGGGTGATGGTGGCCAGGGTCTGGTTCTCCTGCTTGATCTCCACCCCCTCCTTGGCCTCGATCGCCTGGTGCATGCCCTCGTTGTAGCGACGGCCGTGCAGGATGCGGCCGGTGAACTCGTCGACGATCAGGACCTCGCCGTCGCTGACGATGTAGTCCTTGTCGCGCTTGTAGAGCTCCTTGGCCTTGATGGCGTTGTTGAGGTAGCCCACCAGCGGGGTGTTGACCGACTCGTAGAGGTTGTCGATGCCCAGCCGGTCCTCGACCTTGGCCACGCCGCGCTCGGTGACCGCGATGGTGCGCTTGGAGTGGTCGACCTCGTAGTCGCCCTCGCCGTCCTTGCCGGGCTGGAGCCGGGCCACCACGCCCGCGAACTCCGAGTACCAGCGGGCGGAGTGCTCGGCCGGGCCGGAGATGATCAGCGGGGTGCGGGCCTCGTCGATCAGGATCGAGTCGACCTCGTCGACCACCGCGAAGTTGTGGCCGCGCTGGACCAGCTCCTCCTTCGACCACGCCATGTTGTCGCGCAGGTAGTCGAAGCCGAACTCGTTGTTGGTGCCGTACGTGATGTCGCACTCGTAGGCGGCCCGGTGCTCGGTGGCCGGCCGGTTGGGCAGCACCACGCCGACGGTGAGGCCGAGGAACTCGTGCACCCGCCCCATCCAGGCGGCGTCACGCTGGGCCAGGTAGTCGTTGACCGTGATGACGTGCACGCCGTCGCCGGAGAGCGCGTTGAGGTAGACCGGCATGACCGAGGTCAGGGTCTTGCCCTCACCGGTCTTCATCTCGGCGATGTTGCCGAAGTGCAGCGCCGCGCCGCCCATGACCTGGACGTCGTAGGGCCGCTGGCCGAGCACCCGGGCGGCCGCCTCGCGGCAGACCGCGAACGCCTCCGGCAGCAGGTCGTCGAGGGTCTCGCCGTCGGCGAGCCGCTCCTTGAACTGGTCGGTCATGCCGCGCAACTCGTCGTCGGTGAGGTTGACGTAGTCGTCCTCGATCGAGTTGACGGCGGCGGCGATGGCCTTGAGCCGGCGCACCATACGGCCCTCGCCCGCGCGGAGGACCTTTTCCAGAATCGACACGGATCAACGCTCCCCTAGACAGTCTCGACCCATCGTAGGCGCTCCATCGGCGCGATGGTCACTGGTGGCGGCCCTCCGAGTCGGCGAAACCGACATAACACGCCCGACACGCGCCGCGTCGCCGAAATCCGGTTACGCCGTCCGCGAACGGTCCGGCACGATGGCTCGGGTGGAACCTGTGGAGATCACCGAGGACGGCCTGTTGCTGCGACCCTGGCGGGCGACCGACGCCGACGCGGTGCACCGGGCGTGCCAGGACCCGGACATCCAGCGCTGGACCACCGTACCTCGCCCGTACCTGCCCGAACACGCACACAGGTTCGTGACCGCGGTCGCCACGGCGGACTGGGCGACGGGCACCGGGGCGCCGTTCGCGGTCTGCGACGCCGCCACCGGCGAACTGCTCGCCTCCTGCGGGCTCGTCTCGATCGACACCGGCCTGCGCTCCGGCGAGATCGGCTACTGGACCGCGCCCTGGGCCCGGGGCGCGGGCGTGGCCGTCCGGGCCAGCCGGGCCGTCGCCCGCTGGGCGTTCGACGCGCTGAAGCTGCGCCGGCTGATCTGGCAGGCCGAGGTGGGCAACCACGCCTCCCGCCTGGTCGCGCTCCGGGCTGGCTTCCGCGTCGAGGGCCGGCTGCGCCTCGCCGACCCCGCCCCCGACGGCAGCCCCGCGGGCTGGATCGGCTCGCTGCTCCCCGGGGAGGTGCCCGCACCGGGCGAGACCGGTCCCGCCGGCCCGGGCACCCTGGAGGCCCGCCGCGCCGCCGTCTTCGGCGCGCCCCCGCCCGTCCTGTTCGCCACGGCCGGCGGCACCGAACTGCGGCTGCGCCCCATGGAGGAGCGCGACCTGGACGCGATCGTCGACACCTGCCGGGACCCGCAGACCATCCGGTGGACCAGCGTGCCCGATCCCTACGAGCGGACGGACGCCGAGTCGTACCTGGCCTACACGCGCAGCACCTGGGCCGGCGGCAGCAGCGCCTGCTTCGTGGTCGCCGACGCCGACGACCGGTACGTGGGCACGATCGACCTTCGGCTCTCCGCCGCCGACCCGCTGCTGGCCGACGTGGGCTTCATGGCCGACCCCGGGGCCCGGGGCCGCGGCCACCTGCCGGCCGCGCTGACCGCGCTCAGCGCCTGGGGCTTCGCCACGCTGGGCCTGGCCCGCATCGAGTGGCGGGCCAACGTCGGCAACACCGCCTCCCGCCGGGCCGCCGAGAAGGCCGGCTTCACGGTCGAGGGCGTCGCCCGGGGCGGGCTCACCCACCGCGACCAGCGGGTGGACGTCTGGGTCGGCGCGTTGCTGGCCGGGGACCTGGCATGACACCGGAGGTGATCGAGGCCGACGGGGTGCGGCTGCGGCAGTTCCGCCCCGCCGACACCGCCGACCTCGCCGCCGGCTGCGGCGACCCGGTCAACCTGCGGTTCAACCCCGGCATGCCGCAGCCGTACACCGAGGCCGACGCCCGGTGGTGGATCACCGAGGGCGCCCCGGCCGCCTGGGCCACCGGCGGGGCCGCGTACGCCATCGCCGATCCGGCCACCGACCGCCTGGTGGGCGGCGCGGGCATCGGCCAGGTCGTGACGCCGCGCCGGCAGGCCGAGGTGGGCTACTGGGTCGCGCCGTGGGCGCGGCGGCGCGGGTTCGCCACCGCCGCGACCCGGGCCCTGGTCGACGCCGCGCTGCGCCACGGCGTCGACCGGCTGGAACTGCTGACCCACGCCGAGAACCCGGCCAGCCAGCGGGTGGCGCTCGCCGCCGGCTTCCGCCACGAAGGCGTACGCCGGGCGGCCGGCCAGCTGCGCGGCGGCGGCCGGACGGACCTGCTGGTGTGGGTACGGCTCGCCGACGACCCGCCCGGCCCGGCCCACCGGGCGCTGCCCGACCTGCCCGAGGGACGGCTCACCGACGGCGTGGTGACCCTGCGCCGGCTCGGCCCGGACGACGTCGATTTGATGTACCGGCTGCACTCACGGCCCGAGGTGGTGGCGAACCAGGCCCCGCCGGTGCCACCGACCCGGGCAGCCATCGAGCGGCGCTGCCTGACCGCCGAGAGCGCGTGGCTCACCGGCGCCATCGCCCGGCTGCTGATCCTCGACGCGGTCACCGGCGAGCCGGCGGGCAGCTGCGGGCTCAGCATCTCCGACCCGGCGGCCGGCGAGGGTTCGGTCGGCTACGCGCTCCTGCCCGAGCGGCGGGGACACGGGCTGGCCACCCGCGCGGTGCGGCTCCTGGCCGGCTGGGCGTTCGGCCCGGCGAAGCTCGCCCGGCTGGTGGCCGGCACCGTGCCCGACAACGCCGCCTCGCACGGGGTGCTGGAGCGGGTGGGATTCCGCCGGGAGGGCCTGCTGCGCGGGCGCCTGCCGGGACAGTCCGGCACCCGCCTCGACGACCTGGTCTTCGGGCTGCTCCCCGACGATCTGCGCTGACCGGCCGCGACCCGGGAGGCGCGCCGGGCGCGGTGTCGAGCGCCGACACCGGGCGGGCCGGCCCTCGGCCGTGGTGGCGGAGTGGGCCGCCACCACGGCACGTGCCGATCAGGCGTCGAGGGAGATGATTCCGTAGTCGTAGGCGTGCCGCCGGTAGACGACGCTCGGGCGGCCGGACTCCTTGTCCTGGAACAGGTAGAAGTCGTGGCCGACGAGTTCCATCTGGAACAGGGCTTCGTCGACGGTCATCGGCTCGGCGGGGTGCACCTTCTCCCGCGCGATGTGCCAGGGCTGGTCGTGCTCCTCCTCGACCCGGTCGGCCACGGCGGTGGCCGTGGCGGAGCCCTCGGGGGACGCACCCAGCGGCCCGTCGAGACCGGCGACCGGCAGGCCGGCGGTGGCGGCGGCGACGGAGAGCGGCGCGTGTCGACCACGGTGGACGCGGCGGCGGTCGGCCGCCCGGCGCAACCGGGTGTCCAGCTTGGCGATGGCCGCGTCGAGCGCGCTGTAGAAGTCGTTCGTGCAGGCCTCCGCCCGGATCACCGGGCCACGGGAAACGCAGGTGATTTCAACGCGCTGGCAGTGGTCCGCCTGACGCGGATTGCGCTCGTGGAAAAGCTCCACATCGACACGAATAAGTTTGTGGTCGTAACGTTCGATCTTCGCGAGTTTCTCCGCCACGTGCACCCGGTAGTGATCCGGCACTTCGACGTTACGGCCCTTGACCACGATGTCCATGTGACCTCCCTAGTTCGGACGGTCGTTCGTTCCAACATCCGGTCGCGCGCCCCCGGGGGAGGTCCCACTCGGCGTCGACCGGTCAGTGCGGCTACGCCTCCTTTCACCGCCGGGAGCGGGTGGAAAGACCTCCTACCCCCGACACGAAAACGCTAACTCCAATTCGCCCGACAGTCACCCCCGGTCGCCGGGACCGCCCACAATTTTTCACCGCTCATACACCAACGGGTGAAAGGGAAACACGCAGCGCTACGGCCGGTGCCGCTTCTCGGTCGCGGCGAGCACCGCGGCGACCGTGGGTGACAGCCCGCTCGCTGTCAGCGCCCGCCCCACGGCGGCGAGGGTGGCGCCCGTGGTGAGGATGTCGTCGAGCACCACCACCGCCCCGTCGGGCGTGGACGGCACCCGCGGGCGGACCCGGAAGGCCGCCTCGGCCGCCGCCGCCCGGCCGGCGCTGTCCAGCGTCACCGAGTCGGGGCGGGGCAGGGCCCGCAGCGGCCGGCGCACCCGCACCGGCCAGCCCGCCCGGCGCAGCCGGTCCGCGCAGTGCCGGGTCAGCCGGCCGAGGTGGTCGCCGTAACGGGCGCGGGCCGCCGCCGCGGTGTCCGGCACCGGCACCAGCGTCACCGGACGGGCGTCGCCCACCGCCGCCGCCACGACCTCGGCGAGCAGCGCCCCCAGCGGCCGGGCCAGCCCGTGCCGGCCGTGGTCCTTGTACGCCAGCAGCGCCTCCCGCAGCGGGCCGGCGTACGGGCCGAGGGCGACGCAGGGCGGCAGGTCGGGCGGGGCGGGAGTGGGGCGTACGGCCCCGGGGCGCAACGCGCCGAGCGCCGCCACGCACTCCGGGCAGACGCCGTGCCGCAGCCCCGGTCGGCGTTCCCGGCAGCCGGCGCACTCCACGGGCAGCACCAGGTCGGTGAGGTCCGCCCAGAGCCCGCCGAGATCCCGCACGGAGATCAGTAGAGGAAGAAGGGGGCGGTCGGGTTGCCGGCGCGCGCCCCGGCCGAGGGCGGCGCGACCTCCTGCACCTGCTGCGGCTGGATCCGCTCGAACGGACTGCTGCGGTACGCGACCCCGTTCGCCTCGTACATCGCGGCGCCGAGGCGACCCACCGCGTTCGCCGGGTACGCGGCGAGGTGCGTCACCCGCGCGCCGATCTTGTCCTCCAGCCGGCTCTCCCGGGCGCCGTCCACGCTGACCTCGTAGACCGCGGGGCGGCCGACCGCGCCCGCGAGGACCAGGGTGTTCTCGCCGTACCAGTCGACGGCCGACAGGCTGGTCAGCCGGGTGTGCAGCCGACGGGCCGGGCCGGGGGTCGCCCCCGCGCCGTCGGGGCTGAGGGCGGCGACGTAGAGCGCGCCCCCGGCGATGACAGCGATCCGGTGCCCGTCCAGCGAGGCCGCCACGGCGGTCACCGGGCCGGGTACGCCCAGCGGCACGGCGGTGAGCTGCGCCTGGGCGTCGAAGCGGTAGAGGCTCCCGTCGGCGACCACGAGCCCGGCCGGCTGCCCCCGGTACGTGGAGCGCAGCCAGACCGGCTGGCCCATGGCGGCGTACCCCTTGGCGCTGCGGGTGAAGGCGGCCACCGGGTCGGTGCCGGTGCCGACGGAGAGCCACTGGCGGTTGGCGTCGGAGACCACCAGCGCCGCCAGGATCTGGTTGTCGGCGCGGCTGAGCCCGGCGGAGACGACGTTCCGGTTCGCCTTGGCGTCCACGGGCACCGGGCCGGCCGGTTCTCCCGGGTAGGCCAGCGGGTGGACGGCGCCCTCGTAGACGCAGAACCGCTGGAAGCTCTCCGGGAGCTGGTGCACCGGGCGGTCCAGGCGGCGCCGTTCCAGGTCGGGGATGAACTCCTGGGACTGGTTGCGGATCTTGATGTCGAGCGGCCCGTCGAGGTCCGACAGCGACCAGGCGAGTTGCGTGCCGAGCTGCTCCAGCCGGGCCTTGTCCTCCGGCATCTCCAGGTCGACCTCCCAGCGGCCGTCCGTCCGGGTGGCGTTGTTGATCAGGCGGGTGCCGTCCGGCAGCCGGCGCACGGCCGTGCCGAGCCAGGCCGAGGGCCCGGCGGTCAGCCACTTGACCACCTCGCTGACCCGTCGCTCGTCCGGCACGGCGAGCGGCAGGTAACGCTGGTCGGGGACGAGGCGGGTGCGGTCGTTGTTCCAGAAGTAGATCGTCCGGCTCTGGTAGTACGTCTCCAGCGCCTCGACGCTGAGCAGCAGCGCGGTCGGCGGGTTCGCCACGTACAGCCCGCCGTCCGTCAGGCCGTCCTGCCCGGCCTGGCTGCGCAGCTCGAAGGTGTAGGTCGTGGTGCTCGTCTCCGGCGGGGCCAGGGTGCCGTCCGTGCGCAGCTGCCCGACCTGCTGCACCTTGAGGGTGACCTCGGTCCGGTCCGGGGCGTACACGGGCACCGGCTCCTCGGTGAGCCGGACGACGGCCAGCGTGACCTCGCTGCCCTGCTTGGTCTGGAGGCGGTCGCGGTCCGCCGGCACGATGAACTGCCGGACCCGTTGGTAGGCCCCGTCCGGTTCACCGGCCGCGGCGGAGAGGAAGTTCTGGACGAACTGCTCGGCGTCGGTGCCGGCCGCGCTGCGGCTCGGGGGCTCGCCCCGGCTACCGCTGGTCGAACCGCCCTCCGCCGCCGGTCCCGGCCCGTCCACCCGGACCTCGGTGTTCTCCGGAATGCCGCAGCCGGTCACGCCGCCCAGCAGCAGCGCGCCGCCGAGCAGTCCGGCGAGCAGCCGACGCCTCACGACCCCACCTCCGCGTGCCCACCGTTGCCCGGCCGCCCCGGACCGACGGTCAGCGTGCCGTCGGCGCCCGGGCCGATCACGAGGGCACCCTGAGTGCCGGGGCCGATGGCCAGCAGCCCGCCCGGCCGGGGCCCGCCGAAGGGCAGCGCGGCGTCGGCCGGCACCAGCCGCAGCGGCGAGGTGGTCAACCGGTCGCCGGCCCGCGACGGCAGGGTGAGCCGGAACTGGGCGCCCTGCCCGGGCGCGCCCCAGGCCTCCAGCCAGCCGCCGTGCAGCCGGGCGTCCTCCAGGCTGATCGACAGGCCCAGCCCGGTGCCGCCGGTCTGCCGGGCCCGGGACGGATCGGCCCGCCAGAAGCGGTTGAACACCAGCTTCTCCTCGCCCGGCTTGAGCCCCACCCCGTGGTCGCGGACGGTGATCGCCACCGCCGTGTCGTCCATCCCGAGCGTGATCAGCACCGGCTTGGCCTCGCCGTGCTCGACGGCGTTGCCGACCAGGTTGCGCAGCACCCGCTCCACCCGCCGGGGATCCACCTCGGCGATCACCGGGGTGCTGGGAACGTCCAGCTCGATGGCCACGCCGACGCGCTCCGCGAGGCCGGCCAGCCGGTCGGCCACCCGGTGCACGACCGGCACCAGGTCGGTCGGCTCGGAGTCGAGCATCGCGAAGCCGGCGTCGAAGCGGCTGATCTCCAGCAGGTCGGTCAGCAGCTCCTCGAACCTGTCCAGCTCGGCCTGGAGCAGCTCGGCGCTGCGCGCCACCGCCGGGTCGAACTCGTCGCGCTCCGCGAAGATCAGGTCGGCGGCCATCCGGACCGTGGTCAGCGGGGTGCGCAGCTCGTGCGAGACGTCGGAGGTGAAGCGGCGTTGCAGCCGGGACATCTCCTCCAGCCGCAGGATCTGCCGTTGCAGGTTGGTCGCCATCTGGTTGAACGACGCCGCGAGCAGGGCGAGGTCGTCCTCGCCGTTGACCACCATGCGCTGGTCGAGCAGGCCGGCGGAGAGCCGCTGGGCCGTCCGGGCGGCGACCCGCACCGGGGTCACCACCAGCCGGGTGACCAGGCCGGCGAGCAGGCCGAGCAGGAGCACCAGGGCCGCCCCGGTGGCGGCCACGGTGTCCCGGACCTCGGCGGCCGTGGCGTCCTGCCGGGCCAGCGGTACGAGGTAGTAGAGCTCCACCTGACCGAACCGGGTGGGCACCGGGGAGCCGTAGACCAGGTACTTCGTGCGCTCCTCGCCGAGGCGCCCGGTGCGGATCTGGCTGGCGACCTTGCCCCCGGCGACCGTCTCGCGCAGCTCCGGACTGATCAGCGGGCGGACGTTGACGGCGGGCGAGGAGCGGGGCTGGATGGCGTCGGTGTGGTTGTCGGCGGCGAGCGCCACGATCACGCCGGTGGTCTGCTGCGGGTCACCGCCGGCCAGGTAGTTGACCGTGCCCTCGATGGTCTCCTGGAGCTGCGTCTCCTGCGGCTGGTTGTAGAGGCCGAACTGCTTCGCCGCGTAGTCCGCGCCGCTGTCCAGCCGCACCCGCACGTCCGTCTCGACGTTCTCCACCAGGATGCCGGTGATCTTGTCGGCGATCAGGTAGGCGAAACCGCCCACCAGCAGACTGGATGCGACCAGTGTGATGGTCACCACCCGCAGCTGGAGCGACCGCCGCCAGGCCTGGTGCAGGCCGGCGAGCAGGCGCGCGGCCCGGCCGTGCACGCCACGCCACAGCTCCCGCGCGGCGGCGCGCCGGCGCGGGAGTGTCGTCGGGGGGTCCGGGATGGGGGAGGTGGCCACAGTGTGACCAGGCTATCCGGTGCCCGCCTTGTAGCCCACGCCCCGCACGGTGAGGATGATTTCCGGCCGCTCCGGATCCGGCTCGATCTTGGCCCGCAGCCGCTGCACGTGCACGTTGACCAGCCGCGTGTCCGCCGCGTGCCGGTAGCCCCAGACCTGCTCCAGCAGCACCTCGCGGGTGAAGACCTGGCGCGGCTTGCGGGCGAGCGCGACCAGCAGGTCGAACTCCAGCGGCGTCAGCTTCACCTCCTCGCCGTTGCGGCTGACGGTGTGCGCCGGGACGTCGATGGTGATCTGGTTGCCGGGCGGCCCGATGGTCAACATCTCCGGGGCGACGTCCTCGCCGCGGCGCAGCCGCGCCCGCATCCGGGCGACCAGTTCCTTGGGCTTGAACGGCTTGACCACGTAGTCGTCGGCCCCGGACTCCAGGCCGAGGACCACGTCGACCGTGTCGCTCTTGGCGGTCAGCATGACGATCGGCACGCCCGACTCGGCCCGGATCGACCGCGCCACGTCGATGCCGCTCATGCCGGGGAGCATGAGGTCGAGCAGGACGATGTCGGGGCGGTTCTCGCGGAACGCCGCCAGTGCCCGCTCGCCGTCGGCGACGAACGAGGGCAGAAAGCCCTCGCTGCGCAGGACGATGCCGAGCATCTCGGCGAGCGCGGGGTCGTCGTCGACCACCAGTACCCGGGCTCTCATGGGGTTAATGTTTCCATCCCCTTCAGTTCGGTGGGATCCCCGTCACCCGGCACGGTACTGCCGTGGGACCTCGCCGCCCAGCAACAGGTGCCCGGCGTCGCCGCCCCGACGTGCGGGTCCACCCGATCGGAACGGGCGTGTCACCATGATCCCCGCGTGCGCCGTCACGCGCCACCGCCGTCCCTCCCCAGGAGTACGCGTGCCCGACGCCGGCCCGACCGCCGTGCTTCCGCGCCGCCCCCTCACGGTCGGCGAGCTGCTGGACTCCGCGGTCCTGCTGCTGCGCGCCCAGGCCCGGGTGCTGGTGCCGGTCGCCCTCGCGCTGGCCGTGGCCGAGCAACTCCTGCTGTACCCGCTGCGCCTCGCCGCCGGCACCGTACCGCCGGTCTGGTTCGTCGAGTTCGACCGGTTCGGCGTGTTCTGGCTGCTGCTGGCGGTCGGCGCGGCGACCGAGGCGATGATCATCCTGCTGCTCGGCAACCCGGCCGCCCGGGCCGCCGGGGCCGCGCTGTTCGGCCGCGCGGCCCGTCCACGGGAGCTGCTTGGCCCGGCCGGCGCCCGCTGGGGCGCCACCGCGCTGCTCGCCGCCCTGGTCGGCGTGCTGATGTTCGGGGTCGCGCTGTTCGGACCGGTGTGGCTCGTCGGTTTCGCCGTGCTCGGCGCCGTGGCGCCGGCGCTGGTCGTGGACCGGGTGCACCCGCTGCGAGCCCCGTTGCGCTCCGCCGCCCTGGCCGTCCGGGGCGCCGGCCGGGCCGGCTGGATCCGGCTGCTCGGCTACCTGGTGTGGTGGATCGTGCGCCTGGGCCTCGGCATCGGCGTCTACCTCGGGCTGGACTCGTTCGACCTCGTCGACCGGGCCTGGGCCGGCTGGCTGTCGCTGGCCGTCTGGGCGGGCGTGAATGCCGTCGCCTATCCGGCCCTGGCCTGCCTCGACGCGGTGCTGCACCTGGAGACGCGGATGCGTACCGAGGGACTGGACATCCGGCTCTCCCGGGCCAGGGCGGGCACGCCCGAGGCCGTCCTGCTGGCGGCCGGGCGATGAGCTTCAGCCGGTGGTGGACCGAGACCACGGCGGCGCTCGGCGACCGGGTGCCGCTGCCCCTGGTCGCGCTGCTGCTGGTGCTCGCCACGGTGCTGGTCGCGGCCGGCTGGTACACGTTCCCGGCCTGGATCCCCCGGCGGCTGCCCCGATTGCGCCGACGCCGCAGGCCGGCGCCGCCGGAGGCCGCCGGGCAGCCGGTCGTCCCCGCGCCCCGAGAGCCGGAGCTGCCGGCCGCCGCGTACGTCTCCCTCGCGGACCGGCTCGCCGCCGAGGGCCGGTACGCCGAGGCCGTCCGGGAGCGGCTGCGGGCGATGGTCCGGGAGCTGACCGCCCGCCGCGTGGTGCAGCCGCAGCCCGGCATGACCGTCGTCGAGCTGGTACGCGCCGCGACGGACAGCCGGCCGCAGGTGGGCCCGCCGCTCGGCGCCGCCGGGGCGGTCTTCTCCGAGATCTGGTACGGCCAGCGCCCGGCCTCCGTCGAGCACGACCACCGGATGCGGGAGCACGCCGCCGAGCTGGACCGGGTGCTGACCGGGCACCCCGCGGACGGGCCCCGGGCATGAGCACACCCGCCACCGCCGCCCCGGCCCCCGGGACCGCCGCCGCTCCCCGGCGCCGCCGACACCGGCTGCTGGTCCCGCTGGGCCTGGCCGCGCTGCTGCTGACCACGACCCTGGTCACCCACGCGGTCGACCAGCCCGACCCCGGCGACCGGGGGTTCCTCTCCCCCGTCGCGACCGGGGACGACGGCGGCAGCCGGCTCGCCGACGCGCTGCGCGAGCGGGGCGTCACCGTGCAGCGGGAGACGGAGACGCTGCCGGCGCTGCTGGCCGCCCGCAGCGGTGCGACCACGCTCTTCGTGCCCGCGCCGGCCCTGCTGCACCCCGACACGGTCGGCGCGTTGGACTCGCTGCCCTCGACCACCAGGCTGGTGCTGGTGGATCCGCCGCGCCGGGTGCTGGAGGCGGTCGGGCTGCCCGTGGAGCCGGCCGGCCGCCGGTGGGCCGCGCAGGCGGTGGGGCCGGACGCCCGGGGCCTGCCCTGCCCGTTGCCCGAGCTGCGCCAGCTGGGGCGGGCGGCGGTCGGGCTGCAACGCTACGCGGCCACCCCGGACGCCTCGGCGCCCGTCCGGTTCTGCTTCGCCGACGGGCTCGCCCTGGTGCCCCGGGTCCCCGACGGCACGGTGGTGGTGGGCGCCAGCGACCCGTTCCGCAACGACCGGATCGACGAGTGGGACAACCGGGCGTTCGCCACCGCGCTGCTCGGCGGGCCGGGTCGGGTGGTGTGGCTCGACCTGGACGGCCCCGAACCCCCGCCGGTCTTCGGCAACGGCAGCACCGGCCGCCCGGCCTGGTCGCCCACGCCGGGCGGCTCCACCGGGAACGACGGCCCCGGCCGCGGCACCGGTACCGGGGACGGCACCGGCGACCCGGCGGACCCGGGCGGGGAGCCCGACGACGACAGCGACAGCGAGGGCCGGAACGACTCCCGGGCCGACCGGCCCGATCCGCCGAACCCGCTGTGGTCCGCCTTCCCCGGCTGGCTGTGGGCGTTGCTGGCCCAGCTCGCCGTGGCCGCCCTGTTGGCCGCGCTCTGGCGGGCCCGGCGGCTCGGCCCGCCGGCCCCCGAGCCGCTGCCGGTCACGGTCCGCTCGGCCGAGACGGTGCTCGGCCGCGCCCGCCTATACGAGAAGGCCGGTGCCCGGGACGCGGCAGCCCGGACGCTGCGGGCCGCCGCCCTCGACCGCCTGACGCCCCGGCTGCACCTGCCGCCGACCGCGCCGCCGGCCGACGTGGCCGCCGCGGTGGCCGCCCGTACCGGCGACGACCCGCGGTGGACCGACGAGGTGCTGCACGGCGGCGAGCCCGAGACCGACGGGGAACTGCTGGACCTGGCCCGCGCGCTGGACCGGCTCACCCGAGCCGTCGCCCCGCACGCCGCCGACGGACCGTCCCCGGCCGCGATGCCGTTCCACGAGGGACCGCCCCCGGCCGCCGAGGGTCCACCACCGCCTGCCGCACCGGCCGCCGAGGGGCCGCCGCCGCCCGCCGCACCGCACCCGCACCGAGCCGAAGGAGACCCCCGGTGACCCGACCCGCCGGCACCGCCGAACCGTCGACCATCGAGCCCGTCGACCCGCGCGCCGCCCTGCACCGGCTGCGTACCGAGGTCGCCAAGGCGGTCGTCGGGCAGGACGCGGTCGTCACCGGCCTGGTGATCGCCCTGCTCTGTCGCGGGCACGTGCTGCTGGAGGGCGTGCCGGGCGTGGCCAAGACGCTGCTGATCCGCACCGTGGCCACCGCCCTCGACCTGGGCTCCAAGCGGGTGCAGTTCACTCCCGACCTGATGCCGGGCGACGTCACCGGCTCGCTGATCTTCGACCCGCACACCGCCGCCTTCACCTTCCGCGAGGGGCCGGTCTTCACCAACCTCCTGCTCGCCGACGAGATCAACCGGACGCCGCCGAAGACCCAGTCGGCGCTGCTGGAGGTGATGGAGGAACGGCAGGTCTCGGTGGAGGGCGATCGGCGGCCGCTGCCCGACCCGTTCATCGTCGCCGCCACCCAGAACCCGATCGAGTACGAGGGCACCTACCCGCTGCCGGAGGCGCAGCTCGACCGGTTCCTGCTCAAGCTCACCGTGCCGCTGCCCAACCGGGACGAGGAACTGGGCGTGCTCCGCGCGCACCACGCCGGCTTCGACCCGCGCGACCTGGCCGCAGCCGGCGTACGGCCGGTGGCCGACGCGGCCGACCTGGCGGCTGCCCGGGCGGCGGTCGGCCGGGTGCACGTGGCCGAGCCGCTCTTCGGCTACATCGTCGACCTCTGCCGGGCCACCCGCAACACCCCGGCGCTGGAGCTGGGCGCCTCGCCCCGGGGCGCGACGGCGCTGCTCAACACCGCCAAGGCGTGGGCCTGGCTGGCCGGGCGCGACCACGTCGTACCGGACGACGTGAAGGCGGTCGCCCGGCCGACGCTGCGGCACCGGCTGCGGCTGCGCCCCGAGGTGGAGCTGGAGGGCGTCAGCGTGGACGCGGTGCTGGACACGGTGCTCGCCACCGTGCCGACGCCGCGATGACCTGGCGGGCGGCGCTCCTGCTGGCGGTCGGCGCGCTGACCCTGCCGGCCTGGCCGGCGCCGTTCGTCGGGCTGCTGGTGATGACCGGGGCGGTGCTGCTGCTGGTGCTGCTCGACCGGGCGCTGGCCGCGCCGCCGGGCGCGCTCACGGCCGCCCGGCAGGGGGACCGCGCGGTCCGGCTCGGCGGCACCGCCACCGTCGCGCTGCTGCTGCACAACCCCTCCGGCCGTACGCTGCGGGCCAAGGTCCGCGACGCCTGGGTGCCCTCCGCCGGTGCCCGCCCCGACGTGCCCCCGTCGCGGCTCGTACGCGTCGATCCCGGCGCGACCGTGGCGCTGCCCAGCCGGCTGACCCCGCTGCGGCGGGGCGACCGGCCGGCGGTGGCGCTGACGGTGCGCTCGTTCGGGCCGCTGGGGCTGGGGTTCCGGCAGCGCTCCGGCCGGCCGGCCACGCCGCCGTGGACGCTGCGCGTGCTGCCGCGCTTCGACTCCCGCCGGCACCTGCCGGAGAAGCTGTCCCGGCTTCGGGTCATCGACGGCACCCAGGTGAGCCGCGGGCGGGGCCAGGGCACCGAGTTCGACACCCTCCGCGAGTACGTGGTCGGCGACGACGTGCGCTCGATCGACTGGCGGGCGAGCGCGCGCCGGGCCGACGTGCTGGTGCGTACGTGGCGGCCGGAGCGGGACCGCCGGCTGCTGTGCGTGCTGGACACCGGGCGGACCTCGGCGGTGCGGGTCGGCGACGAGCCCCGGCTGGACACCGCCATCGACGCCGCGCTGCTGCTCACCGCCCTCGCCGCCCGCGCCGGCGACCGGGTCGACGTGCTCGCGGCCGACACGGCCGTACGGGCCACGGTCACCGGCACGGGCGGGCCGGCCCTGCTCCCGCGCGTGGTGCACGCCCTCGCCCCGCTCCAGCCGACGCTGGCGGAGACGGACTTCGACCTGATCGCCGGCGAGCTGCTGCGCCGGCAGCGCCAGCGCAGCCTGGTGGTGCTCTTCACCGCGCTGGAGGCGGGCGCCCTCGGCGAGGGGCTGCTGCCGGTGCTCCCCCGGCTGGCCGCCCGGCACCGGGTGGTGATCGCGGCGGCGCACGATCCCGTGCTGACCGCCCTCACCACCACCGTCCCGCAGCGCCCGGCGGACGCCTACGCCGCCGCGGCGGCCTGGCGGGCCCTGGCCGAACGCGACCGCGTCCGCACCGCCCTGGGTCGCCACGGCGTGACGGTCGTGGACGCCCCGGCGGGCCGCCTGGCCCCCGCCCTGGCCGACACCTACCTCCGCCTGAAGTCCCTCGGTCGACTCTGATCAGGTTCGGCGGCGACGGCGCGGCGGCCGAGGAGCACCACGTACGCCAGGAAGGCGAGCCAGACGGCGGCGCCCACGGCGACGCGCACCGGGACCGGCACGGGCGCCGGGGTCACGAACGCCTCGATGACGGCGGAGACCGCGAAGAGCCCCACCAACCCGACCGCGACCAGGACTCCCTGGCGGCCGGCCCGGGCCACCGCCTGCCCCCGGGTGAGCTGAGTCGGTGGCGCGATCCAGGACCAGCCGATGCGCAGGCCCACCCCGGCGGCCACGAAGACCCCGGTGAGTTCCAGCAGCCCGTGCGGGGTGATCAGGCCGAAGAAGACGTCCGCGCGGCCGTAGGCGACCATCACCCCGCCGACCACGCCGATGTTGAGGGCGTTCTGCCAGAGCAGGTAGAGCACCGGCACGATCAGCACCCCGGCGGCGAGGCACTGGGCGGCGAGCCAGGCGTTGTGCGTCCACAGGTGGAAGGCGAAGGTCGGCGCGGCGTACTCGGTGTAGTAACCGGCGAACCCGGACTCGACCAGGTCGGCGGCCGCCTCGTCGCCGATGAAGGCCGCCGCCGTCTGCGGGTTGTCGGCCACGTACCAGATCAGGAAGAGGCTGAGCAGGGTGAAGCCCGTCGCCACCCCGCACCACCAGGGCCAGGCGCGGTAGACGGCGGCGGGGAAGCCGGCCACGAGGAACCGCCCGACCGCCGCCCACGACGCACGCGGGCGGCCGGTGAGCCGGGCCCGGGCGCGCAGCACCACCTGGGAGAGCTGGCCGACCAGCGCCGGGTCGGGTGAGCGGCTGCGCAGCACCGACAGCTGGGTGGTGGCCCGCTGGTAGAGGGCGACCAGCTCGTCGACCTCGGCGGCGTCGAGCCGGCCGCGCCCGGAGAGCTCCTCCAGCCGTCGCCACTGCCCGCTGTGTTCCGCGACGTACGCGTCGAGATCCACCGTCACCCCCGTCCGGGGATCATAGTGTTCACTGTCGGGGTGAGAGCACAACCGCGACCCGCACCGTGGGCAGACGCCGGGCTGGTCAGCGGGGAGGCCGTGGAGCTGGACGTCCGGGCCGCCCGGATCGGTTCCCGGGTGCTCGCGCTGCTGCTCGACGTCCTGGCCCAGGCGGCCCTCATGCTGGCGCTGTCCATGAGCGTCGGCGCCGCGCTCCTCGGCCTGCCGGACGGACTGGTCGACGGTGCTCTGGCCGGCGGGCTCGCGACGGTGGGCCTGATCCTGGTGCTGGTCGGCTACCCGGTGCTGTGCGAGCGCTTCAACCACGGCCGCACGCTGGGCAAGATGGCCGTCGGGCTGCGCGTGGTCAGCGCCGACGGCGCCCCGGTCGGGGCGCGGCAGTCGCTGATCCGGGCGCTGGTCGGCGTGGCCGTGGAGTGGCCCGGCCTGGTGCTGCCGCTGCTGAGCTGGGTGGCCGGGGTGTCGGTGATGCTGACCGACCGGCGCGGGCGTCGGCTGGGCGACCTGGTGGCGGGCACGCTGGTCGTGCACACCCGCGCGGCGACCGCCTGGCGGCCGGTTCCGACGGCGGTGCCCGCGCTGGCCGGCTGGGCGTGCACGGCGGACCTGAGCCGGCTGGACGACGACCTGGCGCTGGCCGCCCGGCAGTACCTGGCACGGGTGCACCAGCTCGCGGAGCCGGCGCGCGGGCGGCTGGGGCGCGGCCTGTGGGCCGAGGTGTCCGCGGTGATCGCGCCGCCCCCGCCCGTGGGCATGCCCGAGTCGGTCTACCTGGCCGCGGTCCTCGGGGAGCGACACCGACGGGCGCGGTACCGGCTGGCGCTCGGCCGGACGGCCGTCGCGTCGCTCTGGCCCGAACTGGTGCTCGCGCCGCCCGCGCCGGCCGGCCCGATCCGGCCGCCGGCACCCGACCTCGCGCCGGCGCCCCGGACCACCGTGCCGACCCAGGCCACGCCCGCGCCGGCCGTGACGGTACGGCCTGCGGTCGCCCCGTCGGCGGGGGACGGCGGCGGGTCGATCGCCGGCAGCTGAGCGGGCTCGGCGGTCGCCCCGACCCGTCCGGGGAGGCGGGCCGCGCGTCGATTGTGGCAGGATCCGGCTCGCCCCTACCGAGACAGGATCACCGTGGCCGACGACCTGTTCACCCCCACGATCGCGCCGGCGGCGTACGGGACGCGGCGCCCGCCGTGGCGGCCCCAGTCGTTGATCTTTCCCGCCGTCTTCGGCGGCCCGACGGCCGTCACCGTGCTCGCCCTGCTCAACGGGCGCCGGCTCGGGGTGTCCCGCCCGGCACAGTTGGCGGTGCTCGGCACCGGGCTGGCCGCGCTGCTCGCCCGGCTGACGATGACGCTCGCGATCGTCGACGACGGGGCCGGCCGACCCGTACGGCTGGTGGGGGCGCTGGCCGGCGCGCTGGTCTGGCTGGTGGCCGCCGCCACGCAGAAGCGCCCGTTCCGGTCGTACGAGCTGCGTGGCGGCCAGCCCGCGTCGTTGTGGCTGCCGGGCCTCGGGGCGGTGCTGGTGCTCGGCTTCACCGAGGCCGTCCTGGTCTCCCTGGTGGCCGTCGCGTGACCGGCCCGGAGACGCAGCTCGCCCGGGTCGCCCACCTGCTGGAGGTGAACCGCCCGGAGCAGGCCCTGGCGGAGGTCGACCGGCTGCCCGCCCCGCTGGCCACCAGCCGGCTCGCGTTCCGGCTGCGGGCGGGCGCGTTGACCGTGCTCGACCGCTGGGACGACGTGGTGACCGTGGCGCGGCAGGGGCTCGCCGAGCACGGCCCGGACGCCGAACTGCTCGGCCGGCTCGGCCTCGCGCTGCGCCACCGCCGCGAGCACGCCCTCGCCGAGCGGGCGCTGCTCGACGCGCTCGCCATCGAGCCGGAGAACCCGTGGCTGCTCTGCCAGTACGCCGACCTCTGCTCGGCCGCCGGCCAGCCCGACAAGGCGGAACGCCTGGTGGCCCGCGCCGCGGCGATCGCACCGGACGCGCCGGCCGTCTTCGCCTCGCGGTTCCAGCTCGCGTACGCCCGGGGTGACGACCGGGCGGCCGAGCGGGTGGCCCGGGAGTTCCTCGGGGCGTGGCCGGGCAACCCCGTGGCGCTCGCCCTGCACGGTGTCGCCGCCGCCCAGCGTGGCCGGGTGGGCGCCGCGCACCGCGCCTTCGGGCAGGCGTCGGCGCAGGACCCGACCGACGCCGACTACGCCGACGCCGCCTGGGAGACCCGGGTGTACGCGCACCCGCTGCTGCTGCCGTTGCGCCCGCTCTACCGGCTAGGGATCCTGCGCACCTGGCTGCTCGCGGTCGGCGTGATCGTGCTGCTCTCGGCGGTCGGCCTGGACGTGCTCGGCGGCCTGTTCACCCTGGCCTGGATGCTCTTCTGCGTCTGGTCGTGGATCGCTCCGCCGCTGGTCCGGCGGATGGTGCTCGGCCGGTGGCGGGCGTGAGGGCGTTCGGGCCGTGGCTGGCCGTCCTCGCCGTGGTGCTGCTGCTCGACGCGCTGCGCCTGCGCGTGCTGGCCGCCGTGGTGTCGGTGGCGTGGCTCGTCTGGTGCGTGTGGAGCTGGGTCCGCCCCGCCCGCCGCCGCGCCCGCCGGGACTGACGGCCCGGGCGGCAAGTGGACGCCGACGGGCCGGCCGCTTGCGGAAAGCGGCCGGCCCGTCGGTGCGGCGGGTGTCAGTAGCGGTAGTGCTCCGGCTTGAACGGGCCCTCCACGGAGACGCCGAGGTAGGACGCCTGCTCCTTGGTCAGGGTGCTCAGCTTGGCGCCGAGCGCGTCCAGGTGCAGCCGGGCGACCTTCTCGTCGAGGTGCTTGGGCAGCACATAGACGCCGATCGGGTATTCCTCGGTCTTGGTGAACAGCTCGATCTGGGCGATCGTCTGGTTGGCGAACGAGTTCGACATCACGAAGCTCGGGTGGCCGGTGGCGTTGCCCAGGTTCAGCAGACGACCCTCCGACAGCACGATGATGGCGTGCCCGTCGGCGAACTTCCAGAGGTCGACCTGCGGCTTGATGTTGACCCGCTCGACGTCGGAACGCTTCGCCAGGCCGGCCATGTCGATCTCGTTGTCGAAGTGGCCGATGTTGCCGACGATGGCCTGGTGCTTCATCCGGGCCATGTGCTCGTTGGTGATGACGTCGAAGCAGCCGGTGGCGGTGATGAAGATGTCGGCCTGCTCGACCACGTCGTCCAGGGTGGCGACCTGGTAGCCGTCCATCGCCGCCTGGAGGGCGCAGATCGGGTCGACCTCGGTCACCACGACCCGGGCGCCCTGCCCGCGCAGCGACTCGGCGCAGCCCTTGCCGACGTCGCCGTAGCCGAGCACGACCGCCATCTTGCCGCCGATCAGCACGTCGGTGGCGCGGTTGATGCCGTCGATCAGCGAGTGGCGGCAGCCGTACTTGTTGTCGAACTTGCTCTTCGTCACCGAGTCGTTGACGTTGATGGCGGGGAAGAGCAGGGTGCCGGCCCGGTGCATCTCGTAGAGCCGGTGCACGCCGGTGGTGGTCTCCTCGGTCACGCCCTTGATGCCGGCGGCGATCCGGGTCCACCGCTGGCCGTCCTCGGCGAGCGAGCGGTGCAGCACGCCGAGGATGACCGCGTACTCCTCGGAGTCGGCGGACTCGACCGGCGGGACGGCGCCGGCCTTCTCGAACTCGGCGCCCTTGTGCACCAGCAGGGTGGCGTCGCCGCCGTCGTCGAGGATCATGTTCGGGCCCTGCCCGTCGGGCCAGGTGAGCACCCGCTCGGTGCACCACCAGTACTCCTCCAGGCTCTCGCCCTTCCAGGCGTAGACCGGGACACCGGCCGGGGCCTCGGGGGTGCCGTCCGGGCCGACCACGATCGCGGCGGCGGCGTGGTCCTGGGTGGAGAAGATGTTGCAGGACGCCCAGCGGACCTGCGCGCCGAGCGCGACCAGGGTCTCGATCAGGACGGCGGTCTGGATGGTCATGTGCAGCGACCCGGTGATCCGGGCACCGGCGAGCGGCTGGGCGTCGGCGAACTCACGACGGATCGCCATCAGGCCGGGCATCTCGTGCTCGGCGAGCTGGATCTCCTTGCGCCCGAACTCGGCGAGCGACAGATCCGCCACCTTGTAGTCGCCCTCGGCGAGAGTGCTCGGCCGGGCCTCGGACGGCGTGCCACTGGCGGACGCCGGGAGGGTGCTGGTCATGGAATCTCCTGTCGGACGATGTGCTGCGCGACCATTCACCTTACGCTCGCGAGCCGCCGCCGCGAGGACCGGCCGGGTGAAGACGACACGAAGACATCGGCGGACAGCGCACGGGGCGACCGGTCGTGGACGAAGTCCCGTCCATGGCCGCCCGCCCCGTGCATCCCCCCGGTTTGGTTCCCCCGCGCGCGTTCTCGGACCGTCGTCGCGATAACGCTGCGTACCCATAGAGTCACACTGCGCCAAGACCGAGTCAAGCTATTCCGGGAAAGTCGGACTCGTGTCGCCGTCCCGGCGCCGATCAGCGCAGGCCGCAGCTCGCGACGTACGCCTCCCCCGCGCCGCCCATCCGCAGCGCTCCGGCGGTCGCGCTGCCGACGGCGGCCCGGCCGGGCCCGAGCGTCACCGCGCCGGCCCCGTCGTCGACCGAGACCTCGCCGGAGCGGCAGAGCACTACCCGGGGCCCCGGCACCTCGACCGTCACCTGCGGCAGCCCCCCGCCCACCGTCACCCGGTGCAGCGCGAAGTCCTCCACGGGCACCGGCCAGGTGACCAGCCCCGGGGCCACCTCCAGCGGCGGCACCACCGGGTCGTGGAGCACCTCGAAGCGCAGCACCCGCAGCAGCTCCTCGACGTCCACCCGCTTCGGCGTCAGCCCGCCGCGCAGCACGTTGTCGCTGGCCGCCATGATCTCCACGCCGGTCCCGCGCAGGTAGGCGTGCAGGTTGCCGGCCGGCATCCAGATCGCCTCGCCGGGCGCCAGCCGCACCCGGTTGAGCAGCATCGCCACCAGCACCCCGGGGTCGCCCGGGTAGGCGGCGGCCAGGTTCCGGGCCAGCTCAGCGTCCGGCCCCGCGACCGGCGCCGACGCCACGGCCGCCACCAGCGCGTCGCGCCGGTCGACCGGCCAGGTCAGCAGCAGCCGTACGGCGTCGCGCAGGCCGGCCGGGCCGGTGCGCAGCGCCGCCAGCACCGGCTCCAGCGCGGGTACGCCGAAACCGGTCAGCACCGCCGCCGAGGCGGCCGGGTCCCGGAAACCGCAGAGCGCCTCCATGGGCGAGAGCGCGACCAGCAGCTCCGGCTTGTGGTACGGGTCGACGTAGTTGCGCTGCCCGTCGGGGCGGGCCGCGTCGGCGGCGTGCCCGGCGCGGGCCTGCTCGGCGTCCGGGTGCGCCTGGAGGCTCAGCGGGGCCTCGGCGGCGAGCACCTTGAGCAGGAACGGCAGCCGGGTGCCGAACCGGCCGACGAGCCGCTCGCCGAGCCAGTGGTCCGGCTCGGCGAGCAGCAGGTCGGTCAGACTCACCCGGTCGCCGTCGCGGTCGACCGCGGCCGGGGCGCCCGGGTGGGCGCCCAGCCACAGTTCGGCCTCCGGGCCGTCGCTCGGCACCGGCCGCCCCTGCAACTCGGCGATGGCCGAGCGGGACCCCCAGGCGTAGTCGCGGATCGGACCGTGCAGCAGTTCCACCGGTCAGCTCCCGGGCCGCCCGGCGGCCTCACCCGGCTCGGCCCCCGCCGCGGCGGACGACGCCGCGCCGGCGCCCGCCCGCTCGGCGGCGACGCTGTAGATGTCCGGCTCCAGGTAGATCACCCGGGCCGTCGGCACGGCGGAGCGGATCCGGGTCTCGACCGTGTTGATGCTGCGGGCCAGCACCTCCGCGGTGACGCCCGCCGGCACGGCGACCTTGGCGGCCACCATCAGCTCCTCGGGGCCGAGGTAGAGCGTCTTCATGTGGATGATCCGCTCGAACTCAGGCCCGTCGGTGACCGCCTTCTCGATCGCCGCGACGTCCTGCGCCTCGGCGCCCTCGCCGAGCAGCAGGCTCTTGGTCTCGATGGCGAGGATGATCGCGATCGCCACCAGCAGCACACCGATCATCGCGGTGCCGACCGCGTCCCACCGGCCGTTGCCGGTGATCAGCGTCATGCCGACGCCGAAGAGCGCGAAGACCAGACCGACCAGCGCGCCCAGGTCCTCCAGCAGCACCACCGGCAGCTCGGGCGCCTTGGCCCGCCGCACGAACTTCACCCAGGACTGGTTGCCCCGGACGAGGTTGGACTCCTTGATGGCGGTACGGAAGGAGAACGTCTCCATGATGATCGCCGCCACCAGCACCGCGACCGGCACCCAGTGCCACGAGGTGATGCCCTCCTTGTGCGACCACTTGTGGTACGCCTCGTAGAGGGCGAACAGGCCACCGACGCTGAACAGCACGATGGACACGATGAACGCGTAGATGTAGCGCTCCCGGCCGTAGCCGAAGGGGTGCTGCGGGGTGGCCGCGCGCTTGGCCCGCCGCCCGCCGAGCAGCAGCAGACCCTGGTTGCCGGAGTCGGCGACCGAGTGGATCGACTCCGCCAGCATCGACGACGAGCCGGTCAGCAGGAACGCGACGAACTTGGTGACGGCGATGCCGGCGTTGGCCAGCAGGGCGGCGACGATCGCCTTCGTACCACCGTTGGCGCTCACGCGGTCGCTCCGTCGCGTCGCGCGGCCCCGCCGGGCGTCGGCGCGGTGCGCCGCTCGGCCCGTTCCCTGCTATCGCTCACTGGTTTGCCAGCTCCTTCATTTCGGTGATGGCCGGTACGGCCATCGGGTCCAGTCCGTGTGCCAGGGCCAGGTAGATCGAAGCGAAGTCCGGCACGGCGACCAGCGAGGCGAGCCGTTCCAGCGCGGAGCCGCCCTCGGCGGTCACCACGTCGCAGCGCACGCCCCGCCGCTCGGCGAGGGTCTGCACCGCGTCCGCGCGGCGCTCCTCGACGTCGAGCGGCTCGTCGGCGTCGTCCTCCGGGTTCAGCCCGCCGTCGCGCAGCAGGACCAACCGCAGCCGGGTGCCCGACGGCTCCTCCTCGTCGGGGTCGGCGAAGATGTCCCGCTCCCCCTCCGCCAGGCCGCCGAAGACGCCGTCGAGCAGGCCGACCCGACCGCGCCCCGCCTCGCCGAGCGCACCGCTGACCACCGGGTAGCGGGCGTTGGCGGACAGGGTGTCGCCGAAGCGGCGGGCCGCGACGGTCGCCAGCGGCGACGAGCCCCAGACGATCGGCACCGAGCCGGCCAGGCCCAGGGCCAGCGACTTCGCCGGGTTGACGAAGGACTCGGCCGTCGGACGGCAGCGGTCGGCGTCCGCGTCCAGCCGGGCCGCGGTCTCCGCCAGGTCCGCCTCGTTGACCTTCACGAGGCCGAGCGTACGGGCGGCGAGCAGGACCGGCACGGTGAGCGCCCAGAGGCTGGCCCGGGCCGGGGCGCGCCGGGGCACCGGGATGAACGGCGCCCGGGCCCGCTCCGCCACGGACTGCAACTGCGAGTCGGGCGCGCCGACGGCGACCAGCCGGGCGCCCCGCCGGTGCGCGGCCTCGGCGGCGCCCAGCGCCTCGGGGCTGCGGCCGGAGGCGCTGACGGCGATCACCACGTCGGCGGCGCCCACCCAGCCGGGCACGCCGGCGCTGCGGTGCGGGATGACCGGCACCGGGCAGCGCGGCCCGGCCACGGTGGCCAGCACGTCGCCCGTACGCCCGGCGGTGCCGATGCCCGCGATGACGACCGCGCGGGGGCGGCCCTCGTCGGCGAGCACCTGGAGGTTGGCCTCGGCGGCCAGGGCGGCCGTCTCTCGGACCTGCGCCCCGGCGGAGGCGGTGTGCCGCAGCATGCCGCCCGGGTCGTGCTCGGCCAGCGCGGCCGGGTCGTCGAGGAGTGCCTCGTCGGGCTCGCGGCGGCCGCTGACCCCGGCCGTACCGTCGATCATGACTGCTCCGCGGGGCCGCGCGCCTCGTCCAGCAGCAGCACCGGCACGTCGTCGCGGACCTCGAAGATCCGGCCGCACTCGGTGCAGGTCAGCGTCTGCGCCTGCGCGTCGTAGTCGAGCGGGGCGTGATGCGTGTCCGGACAGGCGAGGATTTCCAGCAACTGCGGGTCCAGGGCCACGGCGCGGCTCCTTCCACGTATGCGGTTTCACCGATCGACGGTGCCGACCGGCGCAGGCGATCTTATCGGCGAACCCGGTCGAGCACCTCGTCGCGGAGGGCGGTCATCCGCTCCCGGGTCGGGGCCTCGACGTTGAGCCGCAGCAGCGGCTCGGTGTTGGAGGCGCGCAGATTGAACCACGCGCCGTCCGGGAAGCGCAGGGTCAGCCCGTCCATCTCGTCGGCGTCGGCCTGCGGGTACGCGGCCCGCACCTCGGCCACCTTGGCGGCCTGGTCGGCCACCGTCGAGTTGATCTCGCCGGAGGCCACGTAGCGCTCGTACTCGGCGGCCAGCACGGACAGCGGCAGCGACTGCTCGCCCAGGGCGGCCAGCGTGTGCAGCGCGGCCAGCATGCCGGTGTCGGCGAACCAGAAGTCGCGGAAGTAGTAGTGGGCCGAGTGCTCGCCGCCGAAGATCGCGTTCGTGCGGGCCATCTCCGCCTTGATGAAGGAGTGCCCGACGCGCGCGACGACCGGCTCGCCGCCGTGCTCACGGATGATCTCCGGTACGGCGCTGGAGGTGATCAGGTTGTGGATCACCGTCGAGCCGGGGTGCTTGGTCAGCTCACGGGCCGCCACCAGGGCGGTGATCGCCGACGGCGAGACCGGCTCGCCCCGCTCGTCCACCACGAAGCAGCGGTCGGCGTCGCCGTCGAACGCCAGGCCGATCTCGGCGCCGTGCTCGATCACCGCGCGCTGGAGGTCGACCAGGTTGGCCGGGTCCAGCGGGTTGGCCTCGTGGTTCGGGAAGGTGCCGTCCAGCTCGAAGTAGAGCGGCACGATCTCCAGCGGCAGCGCCGGCAGGACGGTGTCGCCGAGCACGGCCGGAACGGTGTAGCCGCCCATGCCGTTGCCGGCGTCGACGACCACCTTCAGCGGGCGGATGCCGGAGAGGTCGACCAGCTGCCGCAGGTACGCCGCGTAGTCGGCCAGCAGGTCCCGGCGTTCGGCCGGCGCGGTCGACGGGTCGGCCGGGCGGGCCTCGTCCTTGTCCAGCAGGGCCTGCGCCCGCTCGCGGATCTCGGCCAGCCCGGTGTCCTGCCCGATCGGGCGGGCCCCGGAGCGGCACATCTTGATGCCGTTGTACTGCGCCGGGTTGTGGCTGGCCGTGAACATCGCACCGGGCAGCCCCAGCGCCCCGGAGGCGTAGTAGAGCATGTCGGTCGAGGCGAGGCCCAGCTCGATGACCCCGCGCCCCTCGGCGCGTACGCCAGCGGCGAAGGCGGCGGCCAGACCCGGACCGGTGGCCCGCATGTCGTGCGCGACGAGCACTTCCCCGCCCTGCTCGCCGAGGCCGTTCAGCACCTGCGCGAAGGCCGCGCCGAGGGCCTCGGCGGCGCGCTCGTCCCACTGGTCCGGCACCGTCCCACGGACGTCGTAGGCCTTCACGATCTGGGACAGATCAGACACCGGTCTCGCTCCTTGCGCCGCAGGTCGTCAACGGCCTGAGCGTATCGGAGGGGCGCCGCGCGGCCCGGCTCAGCCGGGGAGCCGGGGCATGAACACGGTGTGGTCGCCACCGCCGGCCTCCGGCGGCGGGTCGCCAGGCTTGCGTTGACCGGGCGGCGTGGAGGTCGGCTGGCCGTACTGTCCCGGTGCTGCCGGCTGGCCGTACTGGCCCGGTGTCGCGGGTTGGCCGTACTGCGCCGGTGCCGGGGGAGCCGACCTGGGGCTGGCGGGCGGGGCCGACACGGGCGGGGAGGCGGGCGCCACCTGGGTGGCCTCCGGCGTCGGGCGGCCGCCGTACACGCCGCCGGCCGGGCGCGGCGCGGGCGTGCCGCCGTACAGGCCGGGGGCGGGGGGTTGCTGACCGTACACCTGACCGGGCGCACCGGGAGCGACGGTCGGGCCCTGCCCGGAGCGGTAGGTGGTGCCGCCGGGGTTGCGGGGCAGCGGGACGTGGCCCGGATCGCCGGCCGGCTCCTTGTCCGCCCGGGAGCGGCGGAAGAGCAGGACGATGAGCAGGATCCCGACGGCGACCATCGCGATGCCGAAGAACATGACCACCGAACCGCCGGAGGACTCCTCCTCGGCGGCGTTGCTGACGGCGCCGGCACCCCGGCCGGCGACGGCGGCCAGGCTCGGGTCCTCCGCGCCGGCCCGCACCTCGGTGGCGGTCGCGCTCGGGGTCGGCGACGGCTTCTTCGAGGGCTTCGGCGTCGGCGAGGCCGACGCCCGGCCGCCGACCACCCGGGACGCCTCGGCGCCCCGGCCCAGGGCCCGCCCGAGCGCGTCGCTGGCCACGCCGCTCACGGTCAGCCGACCGGCCGGCGCCTCCGCGGCGAACGCCACCCGGTAGCGCACCGTGATGCCCTTGCCCTTGCAGAGCCTCGGGTTCAGCGGTGAGGTGGCCGACGTCGCGGCGCTGCCGCGACCCCCCGAGAGCGGCACCGGGAACCAGCGTCCACCCACGTTGACCTGCACGCTGGCCTGATCGGCGCGCAGGCCGGCCAGGCGCAGCCCCACGGCGGTACGCAGCAGCACGCAGCCGTCGCTGCGCTTGCGCACCTCGATCGAGACGCCTCCGGCGGAACCGCCGGCGGTGAAGCTGCCCGCCGAACGCACCCGGACCGAGTCGCCATCGGCGAGCGCCGGCGTCGCGCCGAGCGCCACCAGGCCGCCCAGCAACGTGCAGACCGTCGCGAGCCGCGCCACGTGCCGACGTACCGCCATGATCACCTCGCCGTTCCTCCCCCGACGGGGGTCCGCCGGTCAGGCTACTACCGGGGCCTGTCAGGGCCCGGTCATAGAGCACTCGGGATGTGCGCCGTATTACCCGGGCGGCCCGGTCCGCGTACCTGGTCGGCGGCGAGACCGTCGCACGGCCTTCGGGCCGGGTCGCCGCAACCGCTGGCGGCTTCAGACGGCGCGGACGGTCGCTCCGGCGGCGGCGAGGGCGTCCCGGCAGAGCCGGTCGGCGGTACGGGTGGTCTCCGGTAGGCGGTAGCGCGGCGTCAACGCCAGCACCCGCGCGGTCGCGTCGTCGAGGCTCATCCGGTGGCCGACGCTGACGAAGACCGGCTTCACGCCGTCGCGGGTACGCAGCACCCGGCCCACGACCTCGTCCCCGTCGCGCAGCGGCGCCCACGCCCCCCGCCGGTCGTCCGGCGGCGTCCACTCGCCGAGCAACGGCGTCTTGCCCACCCCGATCGCCGGCAGGCCGGTCACCACGCCCAGGTGACAGGCGAGCCCGAACCGGCGCGGATGGGCCAGCCCGTGCCCGTCGCAGACCAGCAGCTCGGGCCGCACGGTCAGCCGGTCGAGTGCGTCGAGCAGCGCGGGCATCTCGCGGAAGGCGAAGAGCCCCGGGACGTACGCGAACGCGGGCCGGCCCACGCTCACCGCCGAGTCGACCACCGCGAGGGTCCGGGCGTCCAGCACGGTCACGGCCGCCGCGAGCCGGTCACCGCTCTCGGCGTACGCCACGTCCAGGCCGGCCACCGTCGCGGGCTCGGCCGGACCCGGCCCGACCAGATCCACCAGCGGCCGCAGCCGCTCCTGGACGGCCAGCGCCTCCGCCACGCTGCCCGGCACGACCGTTCGAGGGTCCGGCGCCCCGGTCGTCCCCACCCGCACGACTCCGGGTTCGCCCGACGTCACGACGGCCCGTCGGTACGCGACCTGTCGGCACCCTGCCCGTCGGTACCCGGTGTCCCGGCACCCTCCGGGCTGACTCTCTGCCGCTCGGCGCCCTGCTCGTGAGCGTTCCGCCCGTCGCCGTCCTCGCTGCCGGGATCGCTGACGGCATCCCTACTGTCGTCGTCCTCGCTGTCGGCGCTGTCCTCGTCTTCGCTGTCGTCGTCCTGGGTGCTGCCGGCACCCAGGGCCACGGCGAAGGCGACGCCCATGGCGATGCCGATGGCCACGCCGGTGGCTCCGTCCAGGGCTGCCAGGCCGATGACCAGACCGAGCATGAGGCCGACCGGCCACGCCCAGGCGTTGGACTGCCACCTCCCCGGGCCGGACGGCTTCTGCCCGGTGTCTGATTCAGCCATTTCGCCATGGTATTCCTGCCCGGCAACCCGACCTGAATCTGCGCCTCTCCGCCATGGCGGTTGCCAGCCGGCTGGGAGCAGGAGACGCACCTCGGTTCATAGGTGACCGCTGGTCCCGCAGCACTCGACGAGCAGGCCCACCCATCGACCGTGTCGCCGCCTGAGCGGGGATCATCGTCGGGTGGAGGAACGAGTTCGACCAGCCGAAGCGCCGGGTGGAGGCATCGCTGGAGAGGACGGCGGCTCGGTCGACGGAGAGTCAGCCATACCAGCGCCCCGAGCCAAGGCCCGACGAGCCGCAACAGGTTCCGCAGCGCGCCAAGCTCAGGAAGAACTGCTTCCCTCAATCCCCAGTGAAGGATCGGCTGCGGGGTCGCCTGCCTGTTGAAGTTGTTCTTCGAACATGACGAAAGTCTTTCTTCGAATACCTGCCACCAACGCCGACTCATGCGGCGTGAGCGGTCGCCGTTCCAGGTCGGCATGCTCCACGATCGCGCTCACTGTCTCGTAAAGCGCGAAGATCGGGCCAGTGCCGCGGAGGTACCTCCCTCGGTCATGTTCGGTGTACTCGATGAACTCATTGCGGGACAACTCCTCGATCTCATCGCCGCCGACAAGGAGGATCTTGCTGACGAGATCGTCGGCTCGTTCCCAGCCGCCGTCAGCTTTCGAGAGCTTCCATCCGATCACATGGCCCACTTCATCAGCCACCAGCTTGACCGGAGTCTCGTAGTAGCTGAAGAAAGCCGGGAGACTGCCCGGAGGTCGGTGACTCACCGCTCTCCCCTTCCTTCCTGGTGGCGCTCCAGGGCGAGCCGAAACGCCTCCTGCTCCTTCAGAGCGAGTCCGTCTCTGATTGCCAGCTCTCTTGTCGTCAAGGGACGACCTTGCGACTCTGCCATGGCATCAAGGTCCCTACGCACCTCGTAAAGCGCGTGCTCCCACTCTGCCACTTCATCCAACGCAAGGAGTTGCAGGCGAAGTTCAGCGATGTGGCCATTTGACATCCGCAAACTTAACAGCACATCTCGGTACCCGCTCAACTGGGGTCCAAGGAAACGATCCTTCTTAGCTACCACCTCGACGTCGGGATCCTGACCGATTCGTGACAGGGTCCGATACAGGTCACTTAGGCTGTCGAACTGGATTCTGGCTCCGGCGAGATCTTTTAGAGACGAAACATCGTTCCCGTATTCCCTTATCTTGTCGAGTACGCGCTGATGGTCCTTGGGCTTTTCACGCCAGCTTGCCAGGCCACGCCCGCCGGCCATTCGTACCGCCAGTTCGTTGAGTTCCAGTTGAGCCGTCGACGCTTCCCTGTAGAGATTGCTGAGGTAGTCCAACCGATACTTCTCGTCTTCCTTCCAGGAAGGGTCGAAGCCGGGCTGGTGGACCTTCCGCTTCCGAGGACTGACCGAGTCGCTGAGCGCCTTCAGCTCGCCACTCAGAGATCCCTCAGGCGGCCGGACCTCTACGGCGGGCACCGCTTCGGGACCTGACTTCTCGATGTGATCCAAGACGGACCCGAGGACGTTGACCGCCTGTTGCTGACTGGCGAGGTGATGCAGTGTCACGGGACGAGCCGTCAGCGAAGTGGCCAACTCAGGCGTACCCAGAACCATCCGTGCAAGGTCAGGCCGCTGCGCCAACTGTCGGACGAGGTTCTCGGCGAGCATCGGCTCGCCGCGGGGCGGCTGCCGCCACGTCTCGTCCAGCATTCGCTGCACGCGTGGATCCGCAAACAGCCGCGCCACGTCCGTGGCGCCCGCCTCGTCGAGTTGTGGTACGAGTCGGCGGAGTGCCGAGGGGTCTACGCCGGCCGCCACCTCGGCCGGCGTCACGCCGGCGGCGAAGACCCGTTCCAGGTCAGGTTCTGCGGCCAGGATCGTGCCGACGGCAATCGGGTTCCCCGCCCGTTCCGCCTGCACGCGTTCCCGCGCCGCCCGCAGGTCCTCGGACGGTGTGTCGCTGCGTTCGCCGACCGGTCCCGCCTCGCCGGGTTGTTGCAGGTGCCCCGGGGGTCCCGGCCCGTCCGACGGAGCCGCGCCGGGACCATCGAGCAGGTGCATGCGGTTGAGGAAGATCTCGCCGTAGCCCTGGTCGGTCTCTGCGGGCGGGTATTCCGGCAGGTCCGGTCGCTGGCTGAACCGCCCTCGCCGCAGCCCGCCCAGGGGCATCGGTCTGCCGTCCGAACCGATCACCAGGACCTCGGTGTCGACGGCGTTGTGCGGGTGCGGGATGCCGTGGTGTCGGTACAGGGGCGTCGTCGAGACGGCGCCGGTCTGCGGGTCGAGGTAGAGGATGGTGCCGTTCTGGTTGAGGGCGACCCAGATGTGGGCGCCGCCCTGTTCCCAGTTGTTGATGACGAAGGCGAAGCTGCCGTGGCCCCCGAGGCGGAGCTGGTCGTGGAGGTTGCGGTATCCCGTGTCGATGGCGCGCTGCCGTTCAACACCCTGGATGTCCTCGGTCGGCTGGCAGAGGCGCTGGAAGCGTCCCCCGGTGATGTCCTCCACCCGCCCGATGCCGTCGCGTTCGCCGTTGATGGGGCACGTGACGTCGCCCGCCACGTAGGCGTCGAAGGTGCGGGGTGCGGCGACGCGGGGGCGGGCATGCATCCAGGTGTCGAACAGCGACAGGGTGCAGTCGATGCAGTTGATGCCGCGGGTCGGGTCGGCCTGCGGTCCGCCGTCGTTGACCAGCCCGAACCAGCCGCCCTGTCGCGGGTCGGCGGTGCGCCGCACGCTTCCGTCGGGTGCTCGGGGCACCTGCCGCTCGATGTCGGTCTGGTGCAGGGCCAGCGGCGGACGCAGACCGCCGGGCCGACCGTAGTTCCGGGACCGGTCGATCGGCGGCGGGTAGTCGTCGCCCGTCAGCGCCGAACGGTCGACGGTCTCCACCGCGCCGTACGCCAGGTCGCCGACGTCGTCGTTGATCCGACGGAAGTCCGCGGGATCGACGACGCCCACGACGGACGGCACGACGCCGCCGGCCAGTACGGCCTCCGCGTAGTCCAGGTGTTGCCCGTACGCCCGCATCTCGTCGTTCGCCGCCCGCTGCCACCCGTCAGCCTGGCGCGCCTGGCCCATGCGATGCAGGTGTAGGGCGTGGGCGGCGAAGTCCCGTGCCACCTGATGGTGCTCGTCCGCGCGTGCCCTGAGGCGTGCAGCTTCGTCGAAGCGACGCTTGTCCTCGAACCACGCTCGCTGCGATTCGTAGTAGCCGCGGTAGCGCCGCCTCTCGAAGGCCTCCCGGTCCAGGGCCCACTGCTCCGCGTACCACTCGGGGGTCCTGAACCGGGGTCCTGCCGAACCATGCGCACCGAGGGTCACCGACGTGTCCGGGCGGACGCGTGGGTCCCTCCCGGGTGCCGCCGCATCGGGGGTGGGCGGCATCGGTGGTACCGGCTGCTGCGGTGCCGGCACCGTGCCGGCGGCGCCTCGTTCGGCGGCGGGTGCGGCGGGCGCAGCCGGCGGAACGTGGCCCGCACCGGGGACGGACGCGGCCGTCCCCGGTGCGGGCAACGACGGGGCGGGGGGCGGCCCGACAGTCGGGGCGCCCGGCCCCGCGCTGGGTCCGCTTGCCTGGGCCGTCGACGCTGACGTGTTCCACGAGGCAGCGCTGTTCGCGGCGTTGACGGATCCGGCACCACCTGCGGCGCTGCCGGCGTTGACCGTCTGACCATCCACTCCGGTCGGGACGCCCCCGGCGCCGAGGACGGGCGCCGCCGTCGCGGCAGAGGAGAGGGTGGGGCTCAGGGCTGGTTCCGGCAGCGCGGAAGAGGTGGTCACGGAGTGCGCGCCGGCGCGTTCGATACCGTCGGCGGTCAATGGCGCGTTCGTGTCTCCGGCGCGGGCGGCGATCGTCGTCGCGGACTCGGTCGGCGTCGTCCGGGCCTCGCCCGACGGCGGGGCCGGTGGTGTCGTGTCGACGCCGCTCGCATTTCGCTGGACATCGACCGGCGCACCGGCCGATGTCCCTGGCCCGGGAGTCGGCGGCTCCACGCCCGCACCCGGCACCACACCGGACGGCTCCACCCCCGCGCCGGGCGCGGCGACAGGTGGCCCGTCCGCTGCCGGCACTTCGGGAGGCGTCGAGAGCGCGCCAGCTTGCGTCGACGTCAGCGGCATCCCGGCCAGGGCGCTGAGCTGGCCGTTGAGTCGCGCCTGCAACGCCGCGTCGGCCTGCGCGGTGGCGGAACCCCGGACCCCGGACGCTGCCGCGCGGGCGGCGTCCTCCATCGAGGTCAGCCCCTGACCCGTGGCCAGGCTCGCGGCCTGGTCGGCCATCACCTCGCCAGCCATCTCACGGCCGAAGTGCTCCCCGACCCGGGCACCCCGACCAGTGGCGTGCCGACCCAGACCCGCCAGCGGCGCCACCGCCCCACCGGCCATACCGCCGAGCGCCGTGGTCCCCAACTCCGTCACGTCCAGCCCGTGCCGGCGACCCGTCGAGTTCTGATACGCCTGCGTGGCGAGGTTGATGCCGCCCTCCTCGGCCGCCTCCGACACACCGCTCAGCGCCGCTCGCCGGCTGAACCCCCGCACGCCGCCCTTGGTGACCTCCTTCGCGGCCCGCTCGCCGGCCTCCCTGAGACCCTGCTTGATCGACTTGCGGGCAAGCTGTGCCATCAGCCGCTTGAAGATCTGCTGCACGATCAGCCTCGTGGCCGCGATCGCCGCCCCGGCGGCGGGCGAGGCGGCACCCGCGGTGAGCACGGCCGCGACGGCCAGCGCCAGCAACTCGACCACCAGGATGCCCAACTCGATCCAGACCTCGAGCTTGGCGCCCTCGATGTCGCAGCCGCACTCCTCCACCAGCCGACCCAGCTCGGTGCTCACAGCCAGCAGCACGGGCAGCGGCGCCTCGTCGCCCTCCGCCACCCGCCGCCAGGCGGTGTCGAAAGCGGCAGCCACCGCCCCGACGCCGCCGTAGCCGTCGCGCACCTCGCGGGCGGCGGCAACGGCGTCGGCCCTCGGCCCCGCCAGGGCGGTCGCCACCGCGTACCACTGATCGGCGAGCTCCCAGACCGCCCGCTCGTTGCCCTCCGGCCACTCCACACCGATCACCCAGTCGAGGGCCTCGTAGACCCAGCCCGGCAACTGCCACGGCGAGTAGTCCAGCGGGTGCGGAATGGGGCTCGGCAACACACTCATCCGAAACTCCTCAGCGGATCAACGCTGCTGGTGCCGGTCACCGACGCGCCCGAGCCGACCCGCACTCGCCGCGTCCGTCCGCAGGTTGGCGTCCACCGACCGGACCACGTCGGCACCGAGGCCCTCCACGTGCCGGCCGACGCCCTCCCACGTGCGCAGGACCAACTCCTCGAAGCCGCGGTACTTCTGCTCGAACGCGGCCCCGATGTCGTCCTTGCCCCACGGCGACCGGCCGCTCGCCGCCGCGATGGCACCGCCCGCCTGGCGGCGACGCGCCGTGATCGCCTCGCCGGACAACGAGAGGTCGACGCCACCGCGCCGGGCGCGCTGCGGGTCGAGCCAGAGCTGACCGCCCATCACTCGCTCCGGCGCAACACGGCGTCGGCGCGGCCCAGCAGTGCACCGAAGTCACCCGTACGCAGGAAGTCCGTCGCCCCGGAGCCGGCGGGCAGGTAACCGGCCACGAGTTCCTGGGTGGCGGCGACCGCCGCGGCGCCGGCCCGGTGGACGGTGGCGGTGATCTTGCGGCTCAACGCCTTCGCGTCCCGGTGGTTGAAGACGGACGGGTGCAGCTCCACCGAGATCACCTCGCCCCGGGCCCCGGCGGTGGCGGTCACCTGCCCGTCCTCGGAGCGCTCGGTCACCCGCAGCTCGGCGAGCCGGACCTGTAGCTCGTCCAGGCCGGACCTGAGTCGTTGATAGTCCCCGTACACCTCGTCGAACCGCGCCCGCAGCGCACGATTGGCGTCCCGGTCCACACTCTCGGCCAACGCCACCCTCCCCCGGTTACCGTCGGTAGGGCGAACCATACCGGCCGCCACGAATCCGTGGGGTCCGGTACTTTCAAGCCGTGATCGATCGCCAACAGGCCGAGCAACTCGCCGCCGTCTGGGCCCGCCGCGAGTCACAACGCCTGGGACACGAATGCCACCACCACGTCGACGAATTCGACCTCGGCTACATCATCACCTCCACCGTGCCCATCGAGGCCAGGACGGTGCCCGGCGACCTGCCCACCACCGTGGTCGACAAGCTCACCGGCGAGGTGACCACCTGGCCCCGCGTGCCCGCCGACACCGTCGCGCAGATGTACCGCCGGAGTCGGCCGGCAGGCTTGCCTGTGCCTCGCACGGTCGACCCGGCGAGCCAACTGCTCCGCGAGATCCGCCGACTGCCGACGCCCACCACGGCGGCGCACCTGACCGTCGAAGGACGGTTGTTCCGCGCGCACGGCGCCAAGGGCGACGTCACGCCCAACCACCACCCACTCGTACGTTCCTACCTGGACGGACTTCCCCCCGGGCACCTCGTACGCGGCGGCGAACGGCACGCCGAACTCGTCGTCGTCTCCGACGTCCTGCACCACTACGACCACCACCGCGCCGCCGAAGGCATCGCCCCGCTCGGCATGGCCGACGCGAAGGACATCCTCCAGACCGCCCGGTTCGAGGTCTATCGCGTACGCGAGCCGGGCGATCCGAACGGCGGCCTCGCCGACCGCCCTTGCGACTCGTGCGTCGACATGCTCGTGGACTTCAACGCGCTGCCCTGGTCCGACCGGGCGTTCACGATGCCGTGGCAACCCGACCCGCAGCCGGACCCCGCCCCGGGCCGCTTCCACCCGGAGGTCGCCCAGGCGCTCGTCGCGGCCGGCTGGCGCCCGCACTTCGGCGACGAGATCGTCGCCCTGTCCGCCATCAGGGACGTCGGTGCCGTCAGGGGTGAGACCTCCGCTCATGCCGACTTTCCCGCAGTCCTGGCGACTCTCACCGCCTTCCCGAGCCTGGTGGGCGCCCGACGCGGGCCGGGCGAGCAGGTCTGGATCTCGCGCTTCGACATCCGTCCGCGACAGGTTGCCCACACGGCCGACACGCTCGCGGACTTCGCCGCCGTGCTCGGCGTACGGCTGTTCCCCATCGGCACCGAGCGGCAGGAGAGCATCTTCGCCGTGGACGAGCGGGGTCGGATCTTCGCGCTGGACCAGGCCGGCGAGTGGTTCCTCGGCGAGGACATCGACGCCGCGCTGACCACCCTGCTGCTCGGCCGGGCGCCGGCCCGCGTACGCGACGACGGCACCTGGTGAGCGGGCGGCGCCGGGCGAACGGCTACAGCGACAGGCCGGTCAGCACCATCACCCGGGGCTCCGTGTAGTCCTCCATGGCGCTGCGCAGGCCCTCGCGCCCGACGCCGCTGCCCTTCACCCCGCCGTACGGCATCTGGTCGGCCCGGTACGACGGCACGTCGCCGACGATCACCCCGCCCACCTCCAGCGTGCGGTGCGCCGCGAAGGCCGTGTCGAGGCGGTGGGTGAAGACGCCCGCCTGCAACCCGTACGCCGAGTCGTTGACGGCGGCGAACGCGGCCTGGTCTGCGCGACACGGGCGACCACCAGCACCGGCCCGAAGACCTCCTCGGTGCGGACCCTGGCGTCCGCCGGTACGCCGGAGAGCACGGTCGGCGGGTAGGTCGTGCCCTCGCGCCGGCCGCCCGTCTCGATGGCGGCGCCGGCGGTGACCGCCTCGTCCACCCACGCCTCGACCCGCGCGGCGGCGTCGGCGGAGATCAGCGGCCCGACGTCGGTGAGCGGGTCGGACGGGTCGCCGACGCGCAGTTCCCGCACCGCCGCGACGAGCCGGGGCAGGAACGCGTCGTAGAGCCATTCGTGCACGTAGACGCGCTGCACGGCGATGCACGACTGGCCGGCCTGGTAGTTGGAGAACGTCGCGACGCGGTGCGCGGCGAACGTCAGGTCCTCGTCGGTGTTCCAGTCCTCGCAGATCACGGCGGCGGCGTTGCCGCCCAGTTCCAGGGTGACGTGCTTCTCGGGCACGCGGCGGCGGATCGCCGCGCCGACCGGCCCGGAGCCGGTGAACGAGACCACCGGCAGCCGGGGGTCGACGACCAGCTCGGCGGCGCGCTCGTTGGGCAGCGGCAGGACCGAGAACATCCCCGCCGGCAGGTCGGTCCCGGCGAGCAGCTCGCCCAGCAGCAGCGCCGACAGCGGGGTGGCGGGGGCCGGCTTGACGACGATCGGGGCGCCGACGGCGATGGCCGGGGCGACCTTGTGCGCGACGAGGTTCAGCGGGAAGTTGAACGGCGTGATGCCGAGCACCGGCCCCTTCGGCACCCGCCGGACCAGGGCTATCCGCCCGGTGGCGGCGGGGTCGGTGTCGAGGCGTTGCAGCTCGCCGGAGAATCGCCGGGCCTCCTCGGCGGCCCAGCGGAAGGTGGAGACGGCGCGGCCGACCTCGGCGCGGGCCCACTTCAGCGGCTTGCCGTTCTCGGCGGTGATGAGCCGCGCGAACTCCTCGGCCCGTTCGGCGAGGCGCCGGGAGACGTGGTCCAGGGCCGCCGCGCGGGCGTGCGCGGGCAGGGCCGCGGCCTCCGCGGCCACCCCGGCGGCTGCCGCGACGGCCGCTTCGACCTGGTCGGCGGTGGCGAGGGTGGTACGACCGACGAGGCGCCCGTCGTACGGGTGGTGGACGGTCAGCTCGCCCTCGCCGTGGGCGGGGCGGGAGGCGACATGGAATGCGACGGAGTCCACACGCAGCAGCGTAGACCCTCCGCAGGGAGCTGATCCGCACGAGCGGGCGACGGCCGAGGCTTCGTGAATCATCGATGCATTACCGCAGTTCGCCCTCCAAACACAAGATGTCCTCACGTCTCCACTTTTTGCCGTGGAGGCCCTACGCTCGTGCTCACTTTGATCAATTGCGATCGATGGCGGGACCCGCCGTCGTGTAGCGAGAGGAACACCCGAGGGATGACACTGCCCTATCCAGCCGTGCGCCGCTGGCGCGCCGGTGTGCTGACCGCAGCCGTCGCCACCGCCGTGGCGTTCGGTGCCCCGGCGATGGCCGCCCCCGCCGAGGGACAGATTCTCATGGCCGGCGGCGCAACCGCAGTCGACGAGTCGTACATCGTGGTGTTCAAGGACGCCTCGGTGGGCCGGGCCGACGTCACGAAGAAGGCGCGTGACCTCGCCGGCCGGCACCGCGGCGCGGTCAACCGGACGTACCAGAACGCGCTGCGCGGATTCGAGGCGCGGATGTCCGAGGCGGAGGCCAAGCGGCTCGCCGCCGACCCCTCGGTGCGCTACGTGCAGCAGAACCACACCATGCGGATCAGCGGTACGCAGAGCCCCACCCCGTCCTGGGGCCTGGACCGGCTCGACCAGCGCGCGCTGCCGCTGAACAACTCCTTCACCTACCCGAACACCGGCACGGGCGTGAAGGCGTACATCATCGACACCGGCATCCGGTTCAGCCACAGCGACTTCGGCGGTCGTGCCGTCTCCGGCTTCGACGCCATCGACGGCGGCACCGCCGACGACTGCAACGGGCACGGCACGCACGTGGCCGGCACGGTCGGCGGCACCGCCTACGGCGTGGCCAAGGGCGTCACGCTGGTCGGCGTACGGGTGCTCGACTGCGCGGGCAGCGGCACCAACGCCGGCGTCATCCAGGGCGTCGACTGGGTGACCGGCGACCACGCCGCCGGTCAGCTCGCGGTCGCCAACATGAGTCTCGGCGGCGGCTTCAACCAGGCCGTCAACGACGCGGTGGCCCGCTCCATCGCCGACGGCGTCAGCTACGGCCTCGCGGCCGGGAACGACAGCGGCGCGAACGCCTGCAACAGCTCCCCGGCCAGCACCCCGGCCGGGATCACCGTCGGCTCGACCACCAACACCGACGCCCGCTCGTCGTTCTCCAACATCGGCACCTGCCTGGACATCTTCGCCCCCGGCAGCTCGATCACCTCGGCCTGGCACACCGGCAACACGGCCACGAACACCATCAGCGGCACCTCGATGGCCACCCCGCACGTGGTCGGCGCCGCCGCGCTCGTGGTCGCCGCCAACCCGACGTTCACCCCGCAGCAGGTGCGCGACAAGCTCGTCGCCGACGCCACCAGCAACGCGGTGACCAGCCCCGGCACCGGCTCGCCCAACAAGCTGCTGTACGTCGGCGACGGCGGCACCACGCCCCCGCCGCCGCCCCCGCCGACCGGCTGCACCCAGACCAACGGCACCGACGTGACCGTCCGCGACAACGCCACGGTGGAGAGCACCATCACCATCGCGGGCTGCACCGGCAACGCCGGCGCCGCCAGCACCGTCGCCGTCGACCTGGTGCACACGTACGTCGGTGACCTCGTCGTCAGCCTCGTCGCCCCCGACGGCAGCGCCTACCCGCTGCACAACCGCACCGGCGGCTCCGCCGACAACATCAACCAGACCTACACCGTCAACCTCTCCTCCGAGGTCGCCAACGGCACCTGGAAGCTGCGCGTCCAGGACGCCGCCAGCGGCGACACCGGCTACCTGAACAGCTGGACGCTCAACCTGGGCGGCTCCGGCTCGACGGACTGCACCGGCAGCAACGCCAACAACGTGACCGTCGGCGACAACGCGACCGTCACCAGCAGCATCGCGATCACCGGCTGCACCGGCACCGCCTCGTCGACCAGCAAGGTCGCCGTGCAGATCGTGCACACCTACGTCGGTGACCTCGTCGTCAGCCTCGTCGCCCCCGACGGCAGCGCCTACCCGCTGCACAACCGCTCGGGCGGTTCCGCCGACAACATCAACCAGACCTACACCGTCAACCTGTCCTCGGAGACCCGCAACGGCACCTGGAACCTGCGGGTCCAGGACGCCGCGTCCGGCGACACCGGCTACATCGACGGCTGGACCCTGACCCTCTAGGGTTCGTCAGCTCCAGGTGCGGCGCTCAGCACGGCCGCGCCGGAGGGCCCCTCGCCACCGCTCACGCGCGGCGAGGGGCCCTCCTCGTCCGCCGCCCCCGCAGGGTGCCGGTCAGCACCAGCAGCAGCGCGACCGCGAACATGGCGGTGCCGATGACGTTGACCTGCGGCGGGATGCCCCGCTGGGCGGCACCCCAGACGTACATGGGGAACGTGACGGTGGTGCCGGCGTTGAAGTTCGTCACGATGAAGTCGTCGAAGGAGAGCGAGAACGCCAGCAGCGCGGCGGCCACGATGCCGGGCAGCGCCAGCGGCAGGGTGATCCGCCGGAAGGTCTGCCACTCGCTCGCGTAGAGGTCCATCGCGGCCTCCTCCAGCCGGGGGTCCATCCCGGCCAGCCGCGCCTTGACAGTGACCACCACGAACGACAGGCAGAACATGACGTGCGCGACGACGACGGTCCAGAAGCCCTGCGGCACCCCGGCGGAGACGAAGAGGGCCAGCAGCGAGGTGCCCATCACCAGTTCGGGGGTGGCCATCGGCAGGAAGATCAGCACGTTGATCCCGGCGCGGCCGCGGAACCGGTGCCGTGCCAGCGCGAACGCCATCAGGGTGCCGAGCACCGTGGCGACCACGGTGGCGACGAAGCCGATCTGGACGCTGCGCACCACCGCGTCGCACATGTCGGAGGTGGCGCACGGGTTGCGCCAGTTGTCGAGCGTGAACTCGGCGAAGTCGTACGACAGGCGGCTGGAGGGGCGGTTGAAGGAGAGCGCCGCGACCACGGCGACCGGCAGGAGCAGGTAGCCGAGCACCAGCAGGGCCACGCCCACGACCCACCGGTCGGCCAGCCACCGGCCTGCTCTCGCACTCACAGGGCCGGCCTCTCGTTCGCGACTGCGAGGCGCCGCTGCGCTGCACTCCTCGCGCTCACGGGTTGCTCCCGTTCGTCCGCAGGTAGCCGAAGACCACCGCGAGGATCGCCGCCATCAGCAGGAACGACAGCGCCGCGCCCTGCGGGTAGTCCAGCCGGACCAGGAACGCCGAGTCGATGACGTTGCCGATCATGTATTCGTTGGGGGTGCCGAGCAGTTCGGCGTTGATGTAGTCGCCGCTGGCCGGGATGAAGAACAGCAGCGTGCCGGCGACCAGGCCGGGCATCGACAGCGGCAGCGTGACCCGCCGGAAGGTCCGCCACGGGCCGGCGTAGAGGTCGCCGGCCGCCTCCAGCAGCCGGGGGTCGAGCCGCTCCAGGCTCGCGTACAGCGGCAGCACCAGGAAGGGCAGGAAGTTGTACGTCAGGCCGAGCACCACCGCGACGGGGGTGGCCAGCAGCCGGCCGTCGGCGCCGAGCAGGTGTGCGTCGCGCAGCAGCCCGACGAGCCAGCCGTTGTCCGACAGGATGGTCTTCCACGCCAGCGTGCGCACCAGGAAGCTGGTGAACATCGGCGCGACCACGCAGACCAGCAGCAGGTTCTTCCACCGGCCGGCCTTCTGCGCGATGGCGTACGCGAGCGGGTAGCCGGCCAGCAGCGCCAGCACCAGGGCGGCGCCCGCGTAGCCGAAGGAGCGTCCGAACTGCGGCCAGTACGCGGCGAGCGCGTCGGGGTAGTTGCCGAACGCCCAGGCCATCGCGTACCCGGTGGCGAGCGAGCCGGCGGGGTCGTAGAGGCTGGCGGCGGCGAGCTGCACCAGCGGCACCGCGAAGAAGAGCACCAGCCACGCCGTAGCGGGCAACAGCAGCAGGTACGGCAGGAGCCCCTGCCGTCCGGGCCGGCGGGGCGGCGCCGGCTCGCCGGCCCCGGTTCGCAGCCGCGCCGGGGCGCTCACGAGGACGCGCCGACCGGCTCGTCCCGCACCGGCGCGCGATCCTGCTCGCCGACCTCCCGGGGCAGCAGGAAGGCGTGCCGCGGGTCCCAGTACGCGACCGCCTCCGCGCCCACCGGCACCGGCCGGGCGGTGCCCGTGTTGGCCACGAAGACCGACAGCTCGCCGCCCCAGCCGGTACGCAGCAGGTACTGGGTGCTCACCCCCACGTAGGAGGCGTCGGTGACGATGCCGGTGAGGTGCTGGCACCCGGCGGGGACCTGGTCGGCGGAGTCGACCAGGTGCAGCTTCTCCGGGCGTACGCCCAGGTGGACCGGACCCCGCTCGACCCGGGCCCGGCCGGCGGGCACCGAGAAGCGACGGCCGTGCGCCGACACCGACACCTCGCCGCTGCCCGCGCCGGCCGCCTCGCCGGCGAGCAGGTTGGACCGGCCGAGGAAGTTCGCCACGAACGCCGTGGCCGGGTACTCGTAGAGGTCGGCGGGGGCGCCGAGCTGCTCGATCCGCCCGGCGTTCAGCACCGCGACGGTGTCGGCCAGCGTCATGGCCTCCTCCTGGTCGTGGGTGACGTGCACGAACGTGATGCCGACCTCGGTCTGGATCCGCTTGAGTTCGAGCTGCATCCGCCGGCGCAGCGTCAGGTCCAGCGCGCCGAGCGGCTCGTCGAGCAGCAGCACCTGCGGGCGGTTGACCAGGGCCCGGGCCAGCGCGACGCGCTGCTGTTGCCCGCCGGAGAGCTGGGCGGGGCGGCGGTGGCCGTGGTCGTCGAGCTGCACCAGCGCGAGCATGCCCATGACCTCGTCGTCGACGGAGCGGATGCCCCGCCGGCGCAGGCCGAACGCGACGTTCTCGAAGACGTCCAGGTGCGGGAAGAGGGCGTAGCTCTGGAAGACGGTGTTCACGGGCCGCTTGTGCGGGCGCAGCCGGGTGACGTCCCGTTCGCCCAGCAGCACCTGCCCGCCGGTGGGCTCCTCCAGGCCGGCGATCATCCGCAGCGTGGTGGTCTTGCCGCAGCCGGACGGGCCGAGCAGGGCGAAGTACGCGCCCTGCGCGACGGTCAGGCTGAGGTCGTCCACCGCCGTGACGGCGCCGAACCGCTTGGTGAGGTCGGCCAGCCGGAGGTCGCCGGCCGGGCTCCCGCGCCCCGCAGTCGTCGTGCCCATCCCGCTCACGCCCCGATGACCTGCTGGAACTTGCCCTCGTACTCGCGTTCCTGCTTCTCGTCCAGCGCCATGAAGACCTTGGACCTGGCGAGCATGGCGTCGTCGGGGAAGATCAGCGGGTGGGCCGCCAGCGCCGGGTCGATCTTCTCCATCTCGGCCTGGGCGCCCCGCACGGGGCAGATGTAGTTGACGAACGCGGCGAGCCGGGCGGCGATCGCCGGGTCGTAGTAGTGGTCGACGAGCCGCTCGGCGTTGCCCTTGTGGGTGGCCCTGTTCGGCACCACCACGTTGTCCGACCAGATCATCGCACCGGAGTCGGGTACCACGAACCGGATCTTGTCGTCGTCGAAGCCGAGCTGGACGGCGTCGCCGGACCAGCCGATGCAGGCGGCGACGTCGCCTCTGGCGAGTTCCGGCGCGTAGTCGTTGCCGGTGAACCGGCGGATCTGCCCGGCGGCGACCGCCTTCCTCAGCTTGGCGAGCGCGTCGTCGAACTGGGCGCCGGTGAAGTTCGCCGGGTCGTGGCCGTTCGACTGGAGCAGCAGGCCCATGGTGTCGCGCATCTCGGCCAGCACGGTCACCCTGCCCTTGAGGTCGGGGCGGGTGAGCAGTTCGTCGACCGTACGGATCTCCCTGGTCACCCTGCCGTTGTAGGCGAGGCCGGCCAGGCCGGACTGCCACGGGATGGCGAGCCGGTCCTCGGGGTCGAAGGACCGGCCGCGCAGCGAGGGCAGCAGGTTGGCCCCGACGTTGGGCAGCTTCGACGTGTCGAGCTTCTGGACCCAGCCGAGCCGGATCATCCGCGCCGACATCCAGTCGCTGAGCACCATGATGTCCCGCCCGGTGGGCTGGCATCCCGCGAGCTGGTTCCGCACCTTGCCGAAGAACTCGTTGTTGTCGTTGATGTCCTCGGTGTAGGTGACCTGGATGCCGCTCTTTGCGACGAACGCGTCCAGGGTGGGCCGCTTGGCGGCGTCGGCGTCGTCCACGTCCATGTACTGCGGCCAGTTGGAGAACGTCAGCGTCTTCTCCGTGCCGGACAGGTCCTCGCTGACGCAGCCGGCCTCCGTCTGGGTGGCGGCCCTGGTGCCGCAGCCGGCCAGCGAGCCGCCCGCCACCAGCAGGGCTGCCGAGCCGAGCGCGTTGGTCAGCAGCCCGCGCCGGGTGAGGGGCCGAAGGGGAGTTCGCATGTGACGACTCCTTGAGGTCATCGTCGGCGGGCAGGCGGGAGTGGCGCGCCGACGGGACGTCAGGTGCGGTGAACGACAGATCTTGGCATGGGCCGACGGCGACGACGGACGGCGGGTGGGTGTCCGACAACGCCGCCGGATTCCGGCGGCGACGGCGGTGGTGGTGTCTGTTCGGCCCGATACCCCAGAGGTATTTGTATGCCACACCGGTATCAGCGCTCCGGCGGCATGGTTCGTCCGCTGCACGCGCCTCGAACGTCATCCGTCAGCCGGACCGCGCCGCGAGCCCACCGGTCAAGGGGGCCGCCTGGTCACCGCCTACGCCGTGCCGTCGATCAGACTCGTCCACAGGTCGCCTGAGCCGAAGCTGCGCGGACAGGCGTGCAGCCTGCGGCACCGCCCGATCAGCCGGCGTGCCCGTGCCGGCCGGTCGATCCGACGAACGTTCTCCGCCAACGACTCGGCCGTCTCACCCTTCTCGGCCATCGCCACCCGCAGCACCTCGTTCACCCGCCAGCCCTCCGCACCCCGCCGTTCCGTCACGCTGGGCCGCACGATAGACACGCTTCGTACTGCCGTCTGCGGCCTGTCGGCGTGTCGGGGTGGGACGTGTTTCACCCATCTCAGGTGTGCCGGGAGGGTCCGAAAAGGGCCCCGGAAGTGTCCACACTGGCCGCCGCGTCCTGGGCGCATCGACGGGGCAGCTCGACAGCGCACAGGTGGTGTGGTCGCGGCGGCAGGTCCCGCCGGTCGCACTCGCCCCCAACGCCCCGGCGCAGCCGGGGCCGTGCGCCTCAGCGGATCAGTGGTTCGGGGGGATGACGCGCAGGTGACCCCGGCGGCCCGTCTGGGGGGTCGAGTTGGTGGCCTTGTCGTCCTCGGGCGGGCGCGGGGCCACCGGGCGGGCGGCCTCGCGGACGGCCTCGGCGAGGGCGACCAGGTCGTCGGTGGTGGGCGGCGGAGGCTCGAACTCGCCCTCGTGCCGGACGACGTCCCAGCCGCGCGGCGCCGTCAGGCTCCGGGCGTGCGGTTCACAGAGGTCGTACGTGTGCGGCTCGGCGAACGCCGCCAACGGGCCGACCACCGCTGTGGACTCGTTGTAGACATAGGTCAGCGTGGCGACCGCTTGCCGGGGGCAGCCATTACGGGAGCAGCGCCGTGGTGACCTCACGGCGGCAGGGTATCTCCATTACCGGGTCGGGCGCACTGCTTCGCGTTGCGACACGCCCGTCACGGTGATCACAATTCGGCCCGGTCGGTCGCGCCGCGCCGCGCCGGTGCCGCTGTCGCAGGCCAGGTCGGTGCGGGCGCTAACCTTTCCTCATGACGAGCCCGGAACACCGCCGCCCCGGCCCCGGCCGGCGCGCCCACCGCGACCGGCACGGCCGCGGTCTGCGCGGGCGGCTGGTGCCGGCGACGGTGCCGTTGGCGCGTACGAAGGCGGAGATCTTCGACGATCTGGTGCTGGACACGGTCGAGACCCTCGAACGGCGGTTCGCCAAGGAGCTGGCCGGCGTCGAGTTCGCGGTGGAAGACGTTCCGCCGGACCTCAACGTCTACGACTCCGACGTGCTGGAGGACGGCGAGGTGCCGCTCGCCCGACTGTTGCCCGGCCGGCCGGGCCGACAGGAGGTGCCGCCGCGGATCGTGCTCTACCGCCGGCCGTTGGAGTTCCGTGCGATGGATCGCGAGGACCTCGCGGATCTCGTGCACGACGTGATCATCGAACAGGTGGCCAATCTGCTCGGGGTAGACCCCGACGAGTTGGCCTGAGCCGGGCGGCCCCCACCGCCCCGGCCCGGCAACGCTCAGGCGGCACGCCGCTTGAGCTTGCGCCGCTCCCGCTCCGAGAGCCCGCCCCAGATCCCGAATCGCTCGTCGTGGCCGAGAGCGTATTCGAGGCATTCCGTCTTCACCTCGCAGCGCGAGCAGATCCGCTTCGCCTCGCGGGTCGAGCCGCCCTTCTCGGGAAAGAACGCCTCCGGATCGGTTTGGGAGCAGAGCGCCCGCTCCTGCCACTCCGGCGCGTTTCCGAGCAGGTCGGCCACCTCAAGCTGGCCGTCCATCAGATGCCTCCTTGTCGCGCACCGGCGTCATCGCCGCTGCAACCCCCCACGCGGAAGGCGTGCTTGTCCGTACGGTCCCGATTTGTTGCGTTCCGCGCGAACAACCCCATTCAAATTACACGCGTGTAATGCGTGCGCCGTCAAGCCGGACTTGATAATGGAGTCGCCCTCCCGACAACACTCCGGACGGCCACCCGACCACCCGGCCCCGCAACCTGCCCTATCGATTCAGACCCCGGCCGAGTAACGCCCTCTCCGGCGAGTTGCCCGAGTTTTCTCCCGTGGCGCTTCCCCGTCGGACCGACGGGGACAGGCGATGGAGACCCTCGGAAGTCACCCACCACGATCCGTTGATCTTGGTGGGGCACAGGTTAACCCGACTTGGCGCGTACCGCCCGTCGAGCCCGGGACGGCGACCGCGCCGCGCCCACCATGTGGACGCGGCGCGACGGCGCGAGGCGGCTCCCCCGCCTCCGCTCAGCCGCCGACACGCTGCTGCGCCGGGCGCTTCCGGCGGCGCTCCACCCGCGACGGAAATCCCGCCCGATCGAGGCGCTTCGGTCCCAACAGGCGGTACGGGCACGGCCGTCGCGCCCGCCCTGACGACAGTGCCGGACGCGGAATCCGGCGTGGACGGTCGCCACGACCGTCGATGTCCCCTGCGGCCGACCAGCGCGGATCGACACGCGACCCGTCAGGGCGGAGCACCGCGCGACCCGTCAGGGCGAGACCGCCGTACGACCGGTTCGAGCGGGCTGCCGCGACCCGCCGGGCGGCGGCCGGGCTATGGCCGGGGGCTGCCGTACGCCGTCGTGCGCCTGCGGGCCGGTCGACCGGCCGCTGCCGCCATGGCGATCAACTGCTCCTCGGTACGCGCCGATCCGTTGCCGGAGCCGGCCATCCGGGAGATCGTCTCCTCCATCAGCGTGCCGCCCAGGTCGTTGCAGCCGCCCCGGAGCATCACCGCCGTGCCCTCGTCGCCGAGCTTCACCCACGAGCACTGGATGTTGTCGATGCGGCCGTGCAGCAGCAGCCGGGCCATCGCGTGCACGACCCGGTTCTCGCGCCACGTCGGCCCCGGGCGGGCGATTCCGGCCAGGTAGATCGGCGCGTTCGTGTGCACGAACGGCAGCGCCACGAACTCGGTGAAGCCGCCCGTACGGTCCTGCAACCCGGCGAGCACCCGGAAGTGCGCGAGCCACTGCCCGGGGTGGTCGACGTGGCCGTACATCATCGTGGAGCTGGACCGGATGCCCAGTTCGTGGGCCGTGCCGACCACGTCGACCCAGGCGGCGGCCGGCAGCTTGCCCTTGGTGAGCACCCAGCGCACGTCGTCGTCGAGGATCTCGGCGGCGGTGCCCGGGATGGTGTCCAGCCCCGCCTCGCGCAGCCCGGTCAGCCACTCCCGCACCGACACGCCGGCCTTGGCGGCGGCGGTGACGATCTCCATCGGCGAGAACGCGTGCACATGCATCCCCGGCACCCGCGCCTTGATCGCCCGGACCAGGTCGGCGTAGACGGTCACCGGCAGCTTCGGGTCGATCCCGCCCTGGAGGCACACCTCGCTGGCGCCGGCCGCCCACGCCTCCTCAGCCCGGTCGGCGACCTGCTCCACCGAGAGCCGGTAGGCGTCAGCGTCGCGCTCCCGCTGGGCGAAGGCGCAGAACCGGCAGCCGACATAGCAGACGTTGCTGAAGTTGATGTTGCGGTTGACCACGTACGTCACGTCGTCGCCGACCGCCGCCCGGCGGACGTCGTCGGCGAGCCGGCACAGCTCGTCCAGCGCCGGCCCGTCGGCGCCGAACAGCGCCAGCGCGGCGTCGGCGTGCCTCGGCTCCAGCAGCGCGGCCGGGTCGTCGGCGGCCAGCCGCAGGCCGGCCCGCAGGTCGTCGTCGGTCCCGCCCCCGCCGCCGGCGGTGACCTTGCCGGCCACCTCGGACCAGTCGCCGTAGACGTGGTCGAAGTCGCCGCGCCGATCGCCCGTCCGCCCGGTCGTGTCGATGGTCGCGTGCAGGTCGGTCCGCCCGCCGTACGTCTCGTCGGGCTCCTGCCAGGGGCGGCCCACCGGCCGGGCGTCCTCGACGGCCAGCCCCGTCGCCGGATCGGCCAGCGCGCCGACGTGCGGCAGCAGGCGCGGGTCCAGCCACGGGTCACCGGCCCGCACGTACTCGGGGTAGATCGTCAGCCGCTCGCGCAGCGTGAAGCCCGACTTCTCCGTGTGCCGGGCCAACTCGTCGATCTGCGGCCAGGGGCGCTCCGGGTTGACGTGGTCCGGGGTCAACGGGGAGACCCCGCCCCAGTCGTCGATGCCGGCGCGCAGCAGCAGGTCGTACTCGCCCGCGATGAGGTTCGGCGGGGCCTGGATGCGGGCCTTCGGCCCGAGCAGCACCCGGGTCACCGCCACCGTGGCGGCCAGGTCGCGCAGCTCGGCGTCGGGCATGCCGCGCATCGCCGTGTCCGGCTTCGCGCGGAAGTTCTGCACGATCACCTCCTGGAGGTGGCCGTACTCGCGGTGGGCCCGGCGGATCGCGAAGATCGCGTCGACCCGCTCGGCCGGGGTCTCGCCGATGCCGATCAGGATGCCCGTGGTGAACGGCACCCCGACCCGGCCAGCGTCGTCGAGCACCCGCAGCCGTACCGCCGGCTCCTTGTCCGGCGAGCCGAAGTGCGGACCGCCCGGCTCCGACCACAGCCGCGTCGCCGTGGTCTCCAGCATCATCCCCATGCTGGGCGCGACGGGCTTGAGCCGCTGCAACTCCGACCAGGAGAGCACGCCCGGGTTCAGGTGCGGCAGCAGCCCGGTCTCCTCCAGCACCGCCACCGCGCAGGCGCGCAGGTAGTCCAGCGTGGAGTCGTAGCCGCGCTCGTCGAGCCACCGCCGGGCCGCCGGCCAGCGCTCCTCCGGCCGGTCGCCGAGCGTGAAGAGGGCCTCCTTGCAGCCCTGGGCCGCCCCCGCCCGGGCGATGGCGAGGACCTCGTCGCGGTCGAGGAAGGCCGCCGGCAGCCGGTGCGGCACCGTCGCGAAGGTGCAGTAGTGGCACCGGTCCCGGCACAGCCGGGTGAGGGGGATGAAGACCTTCTTCGAGTACGTGACCACGCCCGGCCGCCCGGCCTCGCGCAGCCCGGCGTCGCGCACGGCGCCCGCCACGTCCAGCAGTTCGTCCAGCGCCCCGCCCCGGGCGGCCAGCAGCGCGGCGGCCTCGTCGACGTCCAGCGTCCGCCCGGTCGCGGCCCGGTGCAGTGCCCGCCGCACGCTCGCGTCGGTCGGGCCGGGCACGGTGCGATCAACCATCCGCCCAGCCTAGGCGCTCATCCGGCCCGTTCCGCCCCTGCCCACCTGGGCCCACGACGTGAACATGCGCACCCCCGCGCCCATCCCTCACACCGTGCTGAGCCCGCCCCCGGTCCTGCCGACCCGCCCCTGGCAGTGCCGGCAGCCCCTGGCAGTGCCCGCATCCCCTGGCCGGTGCCCGCAGCCCCTGGCCAGTGCCCGCATCCCCGGGCAGTGCCCGCATCCCCTGGGCGTGCCGGCCCACCCCTCGCCGGCACTGCCCGACGAACCAGCGGTGATCAGGACGTCATGTACCTGAAACGGGCCGGGATACGTCCATGCCGTCCTGATCACGGGGGTGCCGCGAGGCGGAGGCGGGCGCTCGGGGTGGGATGGGTGCGACGGTGGACGGTGGGATGGGGTGCGCACGGCGAGCGGAGTGGGTGGGACGGCGAGCGCCCCGCACGGCGAGCGGGGTGGGTGGGACGGCGGAGCGGAGTGGGCGGGGCGGGGTGCGGCGGTGGGCGGCGAGCGGGGTGGGTGGGACGGCGAGCGCCCCGCACGGTGGGCCGTGCGGGGCGCTCGGGTGGAACGTGACCTCGATCAGCGAGGGGCGTCCGGGTTGTCGCCGGGATCGATGCGCTGGGTGCGGTCGGTCTCGTCGCCGGTGGGACGCGGAATCGCCTGGGTGGGCTCGGCGTGCTCGACGGGCTGGCGCGGGATCGCCTGGGTGGGGTCGGCCGAGGGCGGCGGGCCGAACGGCGGGGCGCTCTGCGGCTGGCCGAACGGCGGCGGCGCGGGGGTGGCCGGGGGCGCGGACTGCGGCGCCGGAGCCGGGGGCGCCGACTGCGGTGCCGGGGCGAACGGGGAACCCTGCTGCGGGCCGCCGGCGAACGGCGCGGGCTGCTGACCGTACGGGGCGCCGTAGGGGCCCGGCGCCTGCCAGGCGCCCTGCTGGCCCGGGACCTGCTGGCCCGGGACCTGCTGGCCGGGGACCTGCTGGCCCGGGGCGGGGTAGCCGCCCTGCTGCTGCGGCCACCCGGGCTGCGGCTGGCCGTACACGCCGGGCTGGGGCTTCGGCTTGGGCACGTGGTAGAGGGTGCGCCAGATCTTGAACACGACGTACGCGGCGACCGCGAAGAGCGCCAGCCAGGCCACGCGGCTGAGCAGGCCAAGGAAGGCGTCGAGGATCTCGCCCTCGGCCAGCCGGTCGACCGTCCAGAAGAGGAAGGTCAGCCCGCCGAACAGGGCGCTGACGGCGTACTCGCCCAGGGCGACCTGGGTGATCAGCTTCGCCTTCGGCACCGGGGGCTTCACGTGCGTGGCGAGCAGTACGGCCAGCAGCGGCAGGAAGACCGCCTCCACGCCGACGAAGGCGAAGAAGGCGCTGCCCGCCCGGCCGCCGACTGTGCTGTACTCGGTCGGCGTCACCAGCCGGATCAGGCCGACGAAGAGGAACACGGCGTTCGCGCCGAGGAGCACGAAGGCGGCGAGTTCACGCAGCGGCTTGGTCAGCTGGCTGGCCTGCGTCGCGTCGTTGGACGCGGGCTCGGCGGGGCTGGTCACGGGATCCCCCTCGGGGCGAATGCGGACGGTTGCCGACGTGAGCCTAGTCTCCCCGCCCATCGGCGGACCGGAGGCGGCCCGTGCGCGAGGATGGGCGGCATGCGCATCGTGGTTCTGACGGGCGGCATCGGAGGCGCTCGCTTCCTGGTCGGCGTGCGGGCGTACGCCCGGGAGGTCGGCGCCGAGGTGACCGCCGTGGTCAACGTCGGTGACGATCTGCTCCTGCACGGGCTCAAGGTCTGCCCCGACCTGGACAGCGTCATGTACACGCTGGGTGGCGGCGCCGACCCCGAGCGGGGCTGGGGGCGCCTCGGCGAGAGCTGGACGGTCAAGCAGGAACTCGCCGCGTACGGTGCCGAGCCCACCTGGTTCGGGCTCGGCGACAAGGACGTCGCCACCCACCTGGTGCGGACCACGATGGTCAACGCCGGCTACCCGCTGCACGCGGTCACCGAGGCCCTCGCCGAACGCTGGCAGCCCGGCGTACGCCTGCTGCCGGCGACCGACGACCGGCTGGAGACGCACGTGGTGGTGGAGCTCGACGGCGGCCAGCGGGCGATCCACTTCCAGGAGTGGTGGGTGCGCCACCGCGGTGACGTCCCCACCCACCGATTCGTCTTCGTCGGCGCGGAGACCGCCCGGCCCGCGCCCGGGGTGCTGGAGGCGATCGCCGGGGCCGACGTGGTGCTCATCGCGCCGAGCAACCCGGTGGTGAGCGTCGCCCCGATCCTGGCCGTGCCCGGGCTGCGCGAGGCGGTCGCCGACGGTCCCGCCCCGGTGGTCGGCGTGTCGCCGATCATCGGCGGCGCACCGGTGCGCGGCATGGCCGACCGCTGCCTGGCGGTGCTGGGGGTGGAGTGCAGCGCGGCCGGCGTGGGGCGGCTCTACGGCGGCCGGCCGGCCGGCGGGCTGCTCGACGGCTGGCTGGTCGCCGAGGAGGACGCCGGCGCCGTGGTGCCGGAGGTGACGGTCCGCGCGGCGCCGCTGCGGATGACCGACGAGGCGGCGACGGCGGCCATGGTCCGCGCCGCGCTGGAGCTGACGTGAGGCTGGAGATCCTGCCGGTGCCGGGCATCGGCCACGTGTCCGAGGGCGACGACCTGGCGGCCCTGATCGCCACCGCGGCGCCCTGGCTGCGCGACGGCGACGTGCTGGTGGTGACCAGCAAGATCGTCTCGAAGGCGGAGGGCCGCCTGGTCGACGTACCGGCGGACGGCCCGGAGCGGCTCGCCGCGCGGGACGAGGTGCTGGCCGCCGAGACGGCACGGGTGGTGGCCACCCGGGGCGCCACCCGCATCGTGCAGACCCACCACGGCTTCGTGATGGCGTCGGCCGGCATCGACGCCTCGAACGTCGACAAGACCCGGCTCGTCCTGCTCCCCGAGGACCCGGACGCCTCGGCCCGGGCGCTGCGCGCCGCCCTGCGCGAGCGCCACGGCGTGGACGTCGCGGTGATCGTCAGCGACACGATGGGCCGGCCCTGGCGCAACGGGCTGACCGACGTCGCGCTCGGTGTCGCCGGCATGGACGCGATCCGCGACCACCGGGGCGAGGTCGACCCGTACGGCAACGAGCTCCAGCTCACCCAGATGGCGGTGGTGGACGAGCTGGCCGGCGCGGGCGAACTGATCAAGGGCAAGTGCGACCAGATGCCGGTGGCGGTGGTACGCGGCTACCTCACCGCCCCCCGGCCGGACGACGGGGTCGGCGCGTCGGCGCTGGTCCGGGACGCCTCGATGGACCTGTTCTCGCTGGGCACCGCCGAGGCGAAGGCCGCCGGGCTGGCCGCCGCCGCCACCCTGGCGGACGGCCTCAACCCGACCCCGCCCGCCCCGGAGGCCGTACGCCGGGCGATCGGCGTGGTCGCGGGCGTCGTCGCGCCCGGCACGGTCTTCAGCCTGGTCGGCGACGAGGAGGCCCACGCCGGGCTGACCGCCCGGGTGCCCGGGTGGCCGGCGGAGGCGACGACGCTGGTGCTCGGTTCCCCGGCCACCCCGGCCGGCCCGGTCGACCTGGTCCGCTTCGGCGCCGACCTGCAACGTCTCCGCACCGCCCTGGCGGCCGAGGGCGTCGCCTCCCTGCTGCTCCCCCCGCCCCCGGGCACCACCGCCAGCGCGGCGCTCGCCCTCTGACGGCGCCCCGGGCGGAGTCACCAGCCGCCCCCGCCCGGGACCGGCGACGGCACCGGACCTGCTCAGGAGTTGAGCATCGCCCGCCCCAGCGGGGTCAGGGTGTGCAGGACGGTGTTGCGGTCGCGCTGGCTGACCAGGAGGCCGGCGTTGCGCAGCACGGTGGTGTGCTGGCTCGCGGCGGCGGCCGAGATGTTGAGCCGGCGGGCCACCTCGCCGGTGGTGCAGCCGTCGTCGCTGGCCGCCAGGACGGCGGCCCGGGTACGACCGAGCAGCGCGGCGAGGGCCTCCCGCCCCGGGTCGGGCGTGCCGACGCCGCCGCCCTCGCCGGGGGCCGGCAGCAGGCCGCCGAGCCGGTCCACCGGATAGACCAGGACCGGCGGCAGGGCCGGGTCGAGCAGGGCGACCGGCGTCGACGCGCAGAAGAACGACGGCACCAGCAGCAGCCCGCGCCCGCCCAGGTGCAGCTCCCGGCTGTGCGGGTAGTCGCGGATCTCCAGCACCCCCGACTCCCACCGCATGGCCGGCCGCAGGCTGCCCAGCAGCCCTTCCACCCCGCCGTCGAGCAGGGCCCGGGCCCGCCGGGCCCGGTCGGCCTCCACCGCCGCCTGGATCCGGGTCCAGTACGGATCGATGGCCAGGCCGCGGTAACGCTCCATCGCGCCGGTCAGGTCGCGCAGCGTGTCCGGCTCGCCCCGGGCCAGCGGAGCGGCGCCGGCCGGCAGGGAGCTGCCGGCGGCGAACAGCGCCAGGTCGCGTTGCAGCAGCGCCACGGGGGTGCTGCGGACCGCCTCCATGCCGGCCTCGAACCCCGACGTGCTCTGGTACGGGGTGAGGAAGTCCGGGAAGTAGCCGCGGGGCGGGTTGAGCGTCAGGAGCAGCCGCAGCCCCGCCGAGTCGCTGCCCTCACGCAGGCCGCGCGTCACGCTGCGCCGCCAGCCCGCCAGCAGCGGATCCCGGCCACGGCCGGGCAGCAGGTGCAGGCTGAGAACCAGCTCCCACACCGGGTCCGCCGCCGGAGCCACCCGGGTCCGGAGGATGTCCTCGGCGGAAAAGTAGATCTTCAGCATGGACGGCTCCCGCGTCGCCCGGCAGGGGGGATGCCTGGCAACCGCTTGCACTGTACCTGGCTGGCACTTATCTCCGTCTTTAAGCATGGGCTGAAAGACCTCGACGTCCCCCGGGGCCGTTGGGCATGCTTCCACTGCCCGCGCACGGGGGCGGGTGCCTCACCCGACACGCCCGGAACCGGGCGCCCGGGGGGCGGGGAAGACCGGCGGCCGGGCGATACCACGAGGGTCTGCGGGCCTGCTCCGCGGAGGTGTCGTCCGGCCGTCGGCCCACCGCCGGTCAACCGACCCAGAGCGCCACCCGATGGTCCTCGTCGGTGACGTAGAAGCTCTGCCCGCCGCACTCGGCCACCCCCTCCACGTGGTGGAACGGCGCCAGCTCGGCCACCACCTCGCCGGGGACCAGGTGCCCGTCACCGGGCGGGGGAAACCGGACGTGCCGGGAGGTGACGTCGCCGCCGGTGGGGTGGTCGTCGAGCAGCACCGAGCCCTTGCCCAACGCGTCGATCGACCCGACGATCGCCGCGTAGCCGCCGTCGTCCGTGGGCGTGATCGCCCGGAAGCCGGCCAGCGCGCCGGGCGGCGTCACCCCCGTCAGGACGTACGCCCCCGACGCCTGCGGCCAGCTCGGCGCGGGGTCGAACATGCCCGGCACCCCGGTCAGCTCGACCAGGATCGGCTCGCCGTCGGTGGTGACCGGGAAGCGCAGCCCGAGCAGGACACCGCCGGTCGGCGTGAAGGCCGCCGCCTCGACGTTCAGCGGCAGGTCGTCGGGGACGAGCCGGTCGACCCAGCCCTTCGCGCGGGCCGTGCCCCGGGCGACGGTCTCCCCGATGAACCGGGCCCGCACCCGCTCGCCCGGCGGCAACGGGACGAACGCCGCCTTGAGCAGGGCGTCGTTGACCGCCCGGTGCAGCCGGAACCGGTTACGCACCACCTGCACCGGCACCGGGCCCGCCGCCGCGTCGTCCTCACGGAACCGGGCCACGAAGGCGCGTCGCGGGCGCAGCGGCCCCGCCTTCGAGCCGAAGTGGGAGCCGAAGACGTACACCCAGCCGTCGTGGTGGGCCAGCGCCTCGCCGTCCTCCGTACGGCCGTTCTCCGCCCCCGCGTCGGCGGCCACGTGGTGGGCGACCCAGCGGCCGTCGTCCAGCTCCAGCAGCAGGGCCAGGCACTGCTCCACCGGCCCCTCGTCCAGCACGGTCCAGAAGCCGCGCCGGGCACCGTGCGCCCGCAGCAGCGGCGCGGAGCGCACCGGCAGCAGATCGCTGGCCTCGTTGCCGGCCACGACGAACTCCAACAGTCGCAAGGTCACCGGGCCAGGGTACGAAGCGTCGGCTCGTACAGTGTCGGCATGGCCGACTCCCACACCGCCGCCTCCCGACCGTCGCCGGACGCGAAGGCGCAGCCGGCGCCGCCCGCCGGGACGCACCCGGCCCCGCACCCCGGGGCGGACGAGACGCGGCCCGCCGGGGCGGATCAGGCGCGGCCCGCCGGGGCGGATCAGGCGCGGCCCGCCGAGACACACGCGGCGCTGCACGCCGACGCCCTCGCCACGCTGAGCCGCTGGGAGCCCACCGGCCCGGACGCCGCCGAGGCGCGCGACCGCACCCTGGCGCTGCTGGCCGCCGGGCCGGTGGCGATGAGCCGGACGCACCGGCCCGGGCACGTCACGGCGAGCGCGCTGGTGCTCGACGCCACCGGGTCACGGGTGCTGCTCTGCCTGCACGGCAAGTTCCGGCGGTGGGTGCAGCTCGGCGGGCACTGCGAGCCGGTCGACCGGACCCTCGCCGCCGCCGCCCTGCGCGAGGCGGGCGAGGAGTCCGGCATCGCCGGCCTGCGGATCGACCCGGTGCCGATCGACGTCGACATCCACCCGGTGCGCTGCCAGGGCGGCTCGCTGCACCACGACGTACGCTTCGCCGTGCTCGCCCCGCCCGGCGCGGTGGAACGGGTCAGCGAGGAGTCCGAGGCGCTCGGCTGGTTCCCGCCGGACCGGCTGCCGCAGCCGCTGGCCGGCGGGACGGCACGCCTGGTCGCCCCGGCCCTCGCGACGCTCAGACGAGCCCCTCTTCGCCCCGTTCCTTGAGCTCGTCGACGACCATCTTGACGTCCTGCGCCCGGTCCCGTGGGCAGACCAGCAGCGCGTCCGGCGTGTCGACGATGATCAGGTCGTGTACGCCGACGGCGGCCACCAGGCGCCCGGAGTGGGGCACCACCACGAGTCCGGTGGCGTCGCGCAGCAGCACCCCCGGCTTGGCCTCGGCGCCGAGCACCACGTTGCCGTCCGCGTCGGCGGGCAGCACCTCGCCCAGCGTGTGGAAGTCGCCGACGTCGTTCCAGCCGAAGTCGCCCGGCACGGTCGCCACCCGGCCGGCGGTCGCCGCGCCCTCCATCACCGCGTAGTCGACGGAGATCTTCGGCAGCGTCGGCCAGACCGTGCCGAGCACGTCGTCCTGCTCCTCGGTGCCCCACGCCTCGGCGATCGCGACGATCCCGGCGTGCAGGGCGGGCTGCTGGCGGGCCAGCTCGGCGAGGAACACGTCGACCCGCCAGACGAACATGCTGGCGTTCCAGAGGTGCCGCCCGGAGCGCAGGTACGCCTCGGCCACCTCCGCGCTCGGCTTCTCCTTGAACTCGGCGACCGGCCGCAGCGGGCCCCCGTCGACCGGGTCCCCGGTCTGGAGGTAGCCGTAGCCGGTCTCGGCCCGCGTCGGGGTGATGCCGACCGTCATCAGCAGCCCCCGCTCGGCGCCGCGTACCGCCTCCAGGACCACCTCCCGCCAGCGCTGCGGGTCACCGATGAGGTGGTCGGCGGCGAAGGAGCCCATCACCGCCTCCGGGTCGCGCCGCGCGATGACCGCGGCGGCCAGGGCGATCGCCGCACACGAGTCCCGGGGCGACGGCTCGACCAGGATATTCTCCTCCGGCACGCCGGCGAGCTGGCGTGCGACCGCCGCCACGTGCGCGGTCCCGGTGACCACCAGGGTGCGCTCGGCGGTGGTCAGCGGGCCCAGCCGGTCCACCGTCGCCTGGAGCAGCGAGGCGGTGGAACCGGTCAGCGGGTGGAGGAACTTGGGGTGGCCGGCACGGGACAGCGGCCACAACCTCGTGCCACTGCCACCCGCCGGAATGACGGCGTAGATCACCCGCACATCATGCCCGATTCGCCTGACCGGGGACGCATTCTCGCGACGCCGGTCGCGGCGGTCAGGACCGGGCCCGGCTCCAGGCGGCGATGTGCACCTCGGCGCTGGACTCCCAGGTGAACTCCTTGGCCCGGTCGAAACCGGCCTTGGCCAGGGACAACCGCCGCTGCTCGTCGTCGAGCAGCGCGGCCAGGTCGGTGGCGATCTGGTCGGGCGCCTCGCTGGTGTACGCGACCGCGTCGCCGCCCACCTCCGGCAGCGACAGCCGGGGCGTGGTCAGCACCGGGGCGGCGCACGCCATCGCCTCCAGGATCGGCAGGCCGAAACCCTCCCCGTAGGACGGATAGGCGGCCACCAGGGCCCCGCCGAGGAAGCCGGGCAGGTCCCCGTAGCGGAGGTAACCCGGACGGAGCAGCCGCAGGTGCGACGGGACCTCCGCCACCGCGCGGTCGATGTCGTCGTCGTGCCCCTGGCCGCCGGCGATCACCAGGGCCGGCGGGTCCTCCCGCTCGGCCACCGCGCGCGCCCAGCCGCGGATCAGGTTCGGCACGTTCTTCCGCGGCTCCTTGGCGCCCAGGAAGGCCACGTAGTTGGTGCCGCCCAGCCCCAGCCGGGCCCGGACCCGGGCCTTCTCCTCGTCGCTGGGCGCGTGGAAGGCGGCGTGATCGACGCCGTGGTAGGCGACGTCGATCCGGGTGGGATCGGCGTCGAGCAGCCGGATCAGCTCGTCGCGGGTGGCCTTGCTCGGCACGATCACCCGGTTGGCGCGGCGCAGGGACGTCTTGATCGCGCTGCGGAAGAAGGTGCGCCGCGACTTGTCGTAGTGCTCCGGCTCGGTGAAGAACGTCGCGTCGTGCACCGTCACCGTGACGGGACAGCCGGCGCGCAGCGGGCAGGTGTAGAAGGGCGAGTGCAGCACCTGCGCGCCCACCTGCTGGGCGAGCAGCGGCAGACCCGTCTGCTCCCAGGCGAGCCGGGCGGGGCGGTGCGCGACGGCGGCGGGGGCCGGGATGATCTCCGCGCCGGGCAGCATCCGGGTGTAGCGCTCCAGGTCGGTGCGGAGGCAGACGACGGCCAGCTCCACCCCCGACCCGCACACCTTGCCGAGGGCGCCGAGCAGGCCGTCGACGTATCGACCGACACCACCACGGTCGACGGGGACACTCGTGGCGTCGATGAGCACGCGGGGCGGGCGACCGGCGGTCACGGGGCGACTCCTTGAACTGACGGGCCTGTGGGGAACAACACTCCGGCAAGCCTACGCCGGAGCGCGGCGCCGACGCTGACTGCGACCCGACGGTACGCCGACTTGTCGCCGTCATCGAGTACGGCCGCCGGGGGCGTATCGTTCGCGCCGATGGCCGACAACATTGCCCGGGTCTTCGCCGACGCGATCGCGACCGACCCGACCAGACCGCTGCTGACCTGGTACGACGACGCCACGGGCGAGCGGACCGAGCTCTCCGGCGCCACGCTGGCGAACTGGGTGGCCAAGACGGCCAACCTGCTCGTCGACGAGGTGGCCGTGGGCCCCGGTGACGTCGCCGGGGTGGTGCTGCCCCCGCACTGGCAGACCGCCGCGGTGCTGCTCGGCTGCTGGTCGGCCGGGCTGACCGTCGCCGACACGCCGGGCGACGTGGACGTGCTCTTCGCCGCCGAGACGCGCCTCGACGAGGCGGCGGCCTGGTCGGCGGGCGAGCGGTACGTCCTCGCCCTGCACCCGTTCGCCCTGCCGATGCGCCAGGTGCCGGCCGGCTACGCCGACTACGTCTCCGAGGTACGCGCCCACGGCGACCACTTCAGCCCGTACGCCGCCGGCGGCCCGGGCGAGGCGGCGCTGCTGGGCCGCGCGGCCGCCCGTGCGACGGAACTGGGCATCGCCCCCGGCGACCGGGTCCTGATCGACACGGGCACGCACCCCGACCCGGTCGACTGGCTGCTCGCCCCGCTGACGGCCGGCGCCACCACGGTCCTCTGCGCCAACGCCGACCCGGCCCGCCTGCCCTCGCGGGCGACCACGGAACGCGTGACCCGCCCCCTTCGCTGAGCCCGCTCCCGCGGGCAGCTCAACGCCCCGAGCGGAGGCCCAATATGGCAACGAACGGACATTCCGGGCTCTAGGGTGGCGCCATGGGGCGTCCACCAGCGGCAGGCCGTGATCGCTACCGGCGGCTGCGCGGGTTCAACGTGCTCGTCGGTCTGGTCCTGGCCGTCGAGGGCGGTTGGATGTGGGCGGCGAGCAACGACCTGTCCCTGCCGGTCACCGCGTCGTACCTGACGGCCGACCCGACGACGCTGCGCGACGCCACCCTCCCGGAAGTGGCCTTCCGGCTCGCCATCGGCCCGGCGGTCGCGATCTTCCTGCTCCTCGCCGCCCTCGACCACTTCGTCATCGCGGCCCCCGGCGTGCACCGTTGGTACGCGCGCAACCTGGACCGGCGCACCAACTACGCCCGCTGGATCGAGTACTCGGTCAGCGCCTCGATCATGATCGTCCTGATCGGGCTGTTCGTGGGGATCCGCGATCTCGCGGCGGTCATCGGGATCTTCGCCGCGAACACCGCGATGATCCTGTTCGGCCTGCTGATGGAGCGCCAGCAACTGCCGGGGCGGGCCGACTGGAGCGCCTTCTGGTTCGGCACCCTGGTCGGCCTGGCCCCCTGGCTGGCGATCGCCGTCTACGTCGCCCAGCCGCCGGAGATCCCCGGCTTCGTCTGGGCGATCATCGTCGTCCAGTTCCTCCTCTTCGCGAGCTTCGCACTCAACATGGCACTGCAGTACGCCCAGCGCGGTCGATGGCGTGACTACCGCTACGGCGAGGTCTCGTACATCCTGCTCAGCCTCGTGGCCAAGTCCGCGCTGGCCTGGCTCATCTACGCCAACGTGCTGCGCACCTGACCACGGTGCTCGGCGAGGGTGGCGAACGCCGTCAGGGACTCCGGGTTGGCCAGGGCGCCCCGGGCCGCCGCCGAGTCCACCGGGGTGCCGGTGAGGATCTTCTTCACCGGCACCTCCAGCTTCTTGGCCGACAGGGTGCGTGGAACGGCCCGCACCTGGTGGATCTCGTCCGGCACGTGCCGGGGCGACAGGGCGGTACGCAGCTCGCGGCAGATCTTCTTCCGCATCGCGTCGTCCAGCTCCAGCCCCTCGGCGAGCACCACGAACAGCAGCAGCTCACCGGCGCCGCCCTCGTCGTCCTCCAGGTGCACGACCACCGAGTCGACGACCTCGTCGAGCCCCTCGACCACCGAGTAGAACTCGGCGGTGCCCAGGCGTACGCCGCCCCGGTTGAGGGTGGCGTCGGAGCGGCCCGTGATCACGCAGCCGCCCCGGTCGTTGATCGTGATCCAGTCGCCGTGCCGCCAGACGCCCGGGTAGAGGTCGAAGTACGCCTCCCGGTAGCGGCTGCCGTCCGGGTCGTTCCAGAAGCCCACCGGCATGCTCGGCATCGGCTCGGTGATCACCAGCTCGCCCAGCTCGCCGATGACCGGGGTCCCGTCGGCGGACCGGGCCTCGACCTTGGCGCCGAGCGCCCGGCAGGTGATCTCCCCGGCGTGCACCGCCAGCAGCGGCACGCCGCCGACGAAGCCGGTGCAGACGTCCGTGCCGCCGGAGAGCGACTGGAGCTGGAGGCCGTCGCCGACCGTCTCGTACACCCAGGTGAAGCCCTCGGCGGGCAGCGGCGCGCCGGTCGAGCCGACCCCGCGCAGCGCGGACAGGTCGGCCGTCTGCTTCGGCACCAGCCCGGCCTTGCGGCAGGCCAGCAGGAACGGCGCGGAGGTGCCGAAGTACGTGGTGCCGGTCTCCTCCGCCAGCCGCCACAGCGCGCCCAGGTCGGGGTGGCCCGGGTTGCCGTCGAAGAGCACGATCGTCGCGCCCACCGCCGGCCCGGAGACCAGGAAGTTCCACATCATCCAGCCGGTGGTGGTGAACCAGAAGAACCGGTCCGCCGGGCCCAGGTCGTGGTGCAGGGCCAGCATCTTCAGGTGCTCCAGCAGGATGCCGCCGTGGCCGTGCACGATGGGCTTCGGCAGCCCCGTGGTGCCGGAGGAGTAGAGCACGTAGAGCGGGTGGTCGAAGGCGACCGGGGTGAACGTCAGCGGCTCGTCGGTGCCGGCGGCCAGCTCCGACCAGGCCAGCGCGCCCTCGGGCGGCGGCCCGGCCGGGTCGAGGTAGGCGATGCCGACGGTGTGCTTTAGCGACGGCAGGGCGGCCCGGATCGCGGCCACCTCGGCCCGCCGGTCGACCGGCTTCTCGCCGTAGCGGTAGCCGTCGACCGCGACGAGGACCTTCGGCTCGATCTGCTGCCACCGGTCGGTGACGCTGCGGGTGCCGAACTCCGGCGCGCAGGAGGAGAAGATCGCGCCCAGGCTGCTGGTGGCGAGCAGCAGCACGTACGTCTCGGGGATGTTGGGCGCGTAGGCGGCGACCCGGTCGCCGGCGGTGACGCCGAGCCGGCGCAGCCCGGCGGCCACCCGGCGCACCTGCTCGCGCAGCTCGGCGGCGGTGAGGGTGACCGGCGCCCGGGTCTGGCCGTGCGCGATCACCACCGGGTCGTCGTCGGCCCGGCCGGGCATCCGCAGCACGTTCTCGGCGTAGTTGAGGGTGGCCCCGGGGAACCACCTGGCCCCGGGCATTCCCCGGTCCGTCAGCGTGGCCGTCGGCGGGGTGTGCGCGACCACCTCGAAGTGGTCCCAGACCGACCGCCAGAACGCGTCGAGATCCGTGACCGACCAGCGCCACAGCTCGTCGTAGTCGGCGAAGTCCAGCCCCCGGTGCTCACGCAGCCAGCGCAGGTAGCTCCCGATCCGGGACCGCTCGCGTACGTCCGCCGGCGGCGCCCACAGCACGTCACCCACTGCTCCACCCTCCCCTGGCCCCGCACGACACTGTGAAATGGGCCGTGGCGCCATCTTGCCCTACCTCAGAGCGCCATTCTCCGCACCCGACCTCCGCCGGCGCACGTGCGGAGCCCACATGCCCCGGCAGCACCCTGTGTGGGCCCGGCCCGGGCGGGCGCGTCAGCCGGCGCGGTGGGCCTGGATGGCGCGGCGGCGGGCCAGCCGGTGGGCGCGGCGGATCTCCGCCTCCCGGAACCGGCGCTCGTCCTCCGGGCTCTCCGCCAGCACCGGCCGGACCGCCCGGGGCGCGCCGCCGAGGTCGACGCCCACGAAGACGAGGTACGCGGTGGCGACCCGCACCGGCTCGTCCTCGGCCGAGTCCCACCGCTCCGCCACGACCCGGACCCCGACCTCCATGGAGGTCTGCCCCGTCCAGTTCACCTGTGCGTGCGCGTGCAGCAGGTCACCGACCCGGACCGCCTCGGTGAAGACGATCTCGTCGATGGCCGCGGTGACCGCCGTACCGCCGCTGTGCCGGGCCGCAGCGGCCCCCGCCACGTCGTCGATGAACTTCATCAGCACGCCCCCGTGCACCGTGCCGTAGAGGTTGACGTCGACCGCGGTCATGATCCGGCTCAGGGTGACGCGGGAGTAGGAGGTCGGCTTGCCGGCCGGCGCGGTGGCGGGGTGCTCGGTCATGTCGAAGACGGTACGGTGCGCGGATGCGACATCTCTGGAGCTTCCTCGCGGGGTTGGTGGTGGCGCCCGTCACGTGGGTGCTGGTCACCCTCGGGCAGGACGGGTCGGCGGGCACCGTCGACCGTTGGGTCGAGATCGGCACGTCGAACTCGGCCAATCTCATCGAGCCCGCCGTGTACCTCGCCGTCGGCGGGATCCTGCTCGGCCTGCTCGGCACGCTGCGCACCTCGCCGCTCGGCCCGCTCGTGGCCGGGCTGCTGCTCGCCGCCCCGTACGTGGGGATGTTCGTCGCGCCCTTCGAGGTGCGGGACCGCATCCCGGACGGCTGGAAGGTCTTCGGCGACCCCCTGCCGCTGCACGTGCCGGTCGAGAACGGCACGCTCTTCCTGATCGGCCTGCTGCTGCTCGTGGCCACCTTCAGCGGGCAGCGCTGGCGGCGCTGGCCCCGGCCGGCGACCGAGCCGACGCCGGCGCCCGCCGAGGGGCCGGAGCGCAGCGACTTCACGCTGACCGACTGGCCGCCGGCCGAGCCCGCCGACCGGGACACCGCGCCGCCTAGCCTCGGCTACCCGGACCCGACGCCGACCGAGCCGCTGCCCCGCCGCACCGGCGGGGAGTCGCCGTGGTCGGCGCCGCCACGCGCCGGCGGCAACCGGCCGGAAGAGGACACCACGACCGAGATCCGGTGACGCTCCGGCCGCACGCGCGCCGACTGGCGGGCGGCGGGGGGACCGGGATCCGGTGAGGATGCGGGCGGGCCGGTCGTCCGGCCCGCCCGCCGACCGGTCAGCCCTTCAGGAGCTGGCGGGCCATCACGATGCGCTGCACCTGGTTGGTGCCCTCGTAGATCTGGGTGATCTTGGCGTCCCGCATCATCCGCTCGACCGGGTAGTCCCGGGTGTAGCCGTAGCCGCCGAGCAGCTGCACCGCGTCGGTGGTGATCTCCATGGCCGCGTCCGAGGCGAAGCACTTCGCCGCCGCGCCGAAGTAGGTCAGGTCAGCGTCGCCCCGCTCGGACTTGCCGGCCGCCGTGTACGTGAGCTGCCGGGCCGCCTCCAGCTTCATGCCCATGTCGGCGAGCATGAACTGCACGCCCTGGAACTCGGCGACCGCCTTGCCGAACTGCTTGCGCTCCTGGACGTACCCCTTGGCGTAGTCGAGCGCGCCCTGGGCGATGCCGACGGCCTGCGCGGCGATGGTGACCCGGGTGTGGTCCAGGGTCTTCATCGCGGTGCCGAAGCCGGTGCCCTCGGCGCCGATCATGCGGTCCGCCGGGATCCGGACGTTGTCCAGGTAGACCTCGCGGGTCGGCGAGCCCTTGACGCCGAGCTTCTTCTCGGGGGCGCCGAAGCTGACCCCCGGGTCGGACTTCTCGACCACGAAGGCGGAGATGCCCCGGGACCGGGCCGCCGGGTCGGTCACCGCGAAGACCGTGTAGAACTCGGAGACCCCGGCGTTGGTGATCCAGCGCTTCACGCCGTTGAGCACCCAGTGATCGCCGTCACGCACCGCGCGGGTGGTCATCGACGCCGCGTCGCTGCCGGCCTCCGGCTCGGAGAGGCAGTACGAGAACATCGCGTCGCCCGCCGCGACCGGGGTCAGGTACTTCCGCTTCAACTCCTCGGAGCCGGCCAGCAGCAGCGGCATCGTGCCGAGCTTGTTGACCGCCGGGATCAGCGAGGACGAGGCGCAGGCGCGCGCCACCTCCTCGATCACGATGGCCGTGGCCAGGGCGTCCGCGCCCGCGCCGCCGTACTCGACGGGGATGTGCGGGGCGTGGAAGTCGGCGGCCCGCAGGGCGTCGTGGGACGCCTTCGGAAACTCGCCTGTCTCATCCGCCTCAGCGGCGTGCGGCGCCACCTTGGCCGCACAGACCTCACGGACCGCCTCCCGGATCGCCTCGTGTTCCTCGGGCAACCGGTAGACGTCGAACGACTGCTCTGCGGCCATGTCGGCCCCTCCCCTTCACCGCTATCATGCGCAGTCTGTAGCGTCTCGTGACCGCCGACGGCGCAGACTGAAGGATAGCGACAGAGTTCAGGAGATGTTACCGCCGCGTAGCCTCGGAGGCGGCGGAGCGCCGACAGCGGCCGGCCGGGGTGCGGTGGCCGCCCGGCGACGGTCCGGACGCCGCCCCGGCGATGATGGAACAGGCAGACGTTAGAGTCCCTCCGGTGCCCGCCCAGGCGCCGCAGCAGAACGCGACGCGACGACGCGACGCCAGCGCGAGCGGAGAAGACAGGCGTGACGATCCCGTACCCCAACACCCAGCCGATGCCCGCCATCGCCGCGGTGACGCCCCCCTCCGGAGCGCAGCGACCGCGGGTGACCTTCCTGGGCACCGGCTACCTCGGTGCGACCTACGCCATCTGCTACGCCGAGCTCGGCTACGAGGTGCTCGGCTTCGACGTCGACGCCGACAAGATCGCCATGCTGAACGCCGGCGAGGTACCGATCCACGAGCCCGGCCTCGACGAGCTGCTCAAGCGCAACCTGGGCGCCGGGCGGCTGCGGTTCAGCACGGACATCGCCGAGGTCGCCGAGTTCGGTGACGTGCACTTCATCTGCGTCGGGACGCCCCAGCGCGCCGACGGGATGGGCGCCGACCTGTCGTACGTCGAGGCGTCGGTCACCAGCCTGGCCCAGCACCTGACCCGCAAGGCGCTCATCGTCGGCAAGTCGACCGTGCCGGTCGGCACCGCCGAGTGGGTGGAGCAGCTGGTCAGCAAGCACACCCCCACCGATCTGGGGGTCGAGGTCGCGTGGAGCCCGGAGTTCCTCCAGGAGGGCTTCGCCGTCGACGACGTGCTGCGGCCCAACCGGATCGTCGTCGGCGTCAAGAGCGAGTGGGCCAACGGCATGCTCTACGCCGCCCACAAGGGCGTCTTCGACCTGGCCGCCACCGAGGACCGCGAGGTGCCCCTCGTGGTCACCGACTTCGCCACCGCCGAGCTGGTCAAGGTCGCCGCGAACGCCTTCCTCGCCACCAAGATCTCCTTCATCAACGCGATGGCCGAGGTCTGCGAGGCCTCCGGCGGCGACGTCACCCACCTCGCCCGGGCCATCGGCTTCGACCCGCGCATCGGCAACCGGTTCCTCCAGGCCGGGCTCGGCTTCGGGGGCGCCTGCCTGCCCAAGGACATCCGGGCGTTCCAGGCCCGCGCCCAGGAGCTGGGCGCCGGGGAGGCGCTGCGCTTCCTGCACGAGGTCGACCTGATCAACCTGCGTCGCCGGACCCGGGTGGTCCAGCTCGCCGCCGAGCTGCTCGGCCGCCGCTCCGGGCCCGCCGGGCCCGACCTGTCCGGCATGCGCGTGGCCGTGCTCGGCGCCACCTTCAAGCCCAACACCGACGACGTACGCGACGCGCCGGCGCTCTCCGTCGCCTCGCTGCTGCGCAAGGCCGGCGCCGACGTGCACGTCTACGACCCGCAGGGCATGGAACGGGCGCGCGCCGTGGCGCCCGAGCTGGTCTACGAGCCCGGCATCAACGAGGCCGTGACCGGCGCGGACCTGGTCTGCGTACTCACCGAGTGGGCCGACTTCCGCAACGCCGACCCGGTGGCCCTCGGCGAGCTGGTCGCCGGCCGCAAGGTGGTCGACGGCCGCAACTGCCTGGACTCGGCACTGTGGACGCAGGCCGGCTGGGAGTACCGCGGCATGGGCCGCCCCTGACGATCGACGACCGACGGCCGGTCACGGAGCACGCTCCGCGACCGGCCGTTTGCCGTCCGCATGGACGATCTTTGTCCTGGACCCGCCGACAATTGTCGAAATCCGCGCCCACATTGGGCATGCTGCGAGGGTGGGAGTCCACAGTGCGGGTGGAGGGGTGTCGTGGCGACCTTTCAGTGCTCCTCGTGCGGCCGGGAGATCAAGCCGGCCGTCAGCTGCCCGCACTGCGGTGCGCACCAGCCACAGTGGGTCGAGCACCTGGCGCAGATCGAGCGGTCCATCGCGGAGATGAAGGCCCGCGAGGCCGCCATCGCCAGCGAGCAGCGGCAGATCGCCGCCAAGATGCAGGCCGCGCTCTTCCAGCGGGACATCCTCGCCCACGCCGGTGAGGAACGTCTCAAGCAGGCCACCCGCCCCCGCCGGGTGCTGCGCAAGAGGCCGGGCCGTCGGCCGCCCACGGCCGCCACCGGCGCCCCGCCCCGGGTCCCCCGGCAGGGCACCCCGGCCGGTCCGGAGGACCCGCCCCCGCCCCCGCCGTCGGCCGCCACCTGGCTCGACGCCGACGACCCGGAGCACCCGCCGGAGGCGTCCTCCCGTGAGGTGCAGAACATCCCCCTCGGGCTCGGCGCGCTGCTGCTCGGCGTCGCCGCCGTGGTCTTCGCCGCGGTGGCCACCAGCTCCATGGACGCACTGGCCCGGCTGGGCGTCCTGCTGCTCGCGACCGTGCTCATGCTGCTCGCCCCGCCGGTGCTGGCCCGGCGCGGGCTCACCTCGACCGCCGAGACCATCTCCGCCGTCGGCCTGCTCCTGGTGCCGCTCGCCGGCTATGCGCTGTGGGCGGTCGACCGGATCGGCAACGGCGGCGCCTCGGGCGCGGTCTTCGGCGCCATCGTCTTCGCCGTCACCGCCGGCGTCTCCTTCGGCTACGCGGGCTGGACGGGGCTACGCGCGCCCCGCTTCGCCACCGTACTGGCCGCCCAGCCGGTGCTGCCGCTGCTGGCGTACGACCGGATCACCGGCCCGGGCGGCTGGGCGCTGGTGCTGACGGCGGTGGCCCTGCTCGACCTGTGGCTGGCGCGTTCCCCCGTCACCCTGGAGCGGCCGGTCCGTCAGGACCTGCCCGAGCCCCCGGCCGCGCCCGCGGGCGCACCCCGGCAGCGCCGCGCCGACGGCCGGCCCGAGGGGGCGCCCGAGGAGGCCGGCGAGGTGCTCGACGGCGGGCTGCCGGCGCAGGACCGGGCCCCGGCCGGCCGTCCGGTGCCGTGGCTGCGGGAGCTGACCTGGGTGCTGCACGGGGTGGCGGTCGCCCTCGCCCTCGCGTACGCCGTCTCCGCCCTGCTGCGCGCGGGCACCGTGCCGGGCGCGACCGGGGCCGGGCTGGCGCTGCTGCTGGCGGCCGCCGTGGGGCTGGCCGGCACGCTGGTGCTGCGCCGGCCGCCGCTGCCCGACCTCGGCGCCGGGATCTTCACCCTCGCCGTGATCGGCGCGCTGAGCCGGATCGCCTCGGTGGCCTTCCCCGGGCGGGCGCTGCTGCTGATCGCCGCCGTGATCACGCTCACCGGGCTGGCCGTGCGGGCGGTGCCGGAGGCGGCCCGACGCGGGCCGCAGCTCGCCTCGGCGGTCGCGCTCACCGTCAGCGGGGTGGTGGTCGCCGGTGGCGCCCTCCGCGCCGGCGTCGCCCCCGTCCGGGCCGCGCTGCCGGCCTGGGCGGCCGACCTGGACCGCTACCCGGCCGAGCTGGCGGCGGCCGTGGGCCCGGCCGCCTGGCAGCTCGCTGCGAGCGCCTTCCTGCTGACCGTCGCGGCGGTGCTGGCCCTGCCGTCCGAGATCCGCCGGGAGTTCGCCGTGGTCGGTGCGGCGCTGACCGCGCTCGCCGTACCCGCGTCGTTCGGCCTCGGATGGGCGGTCGCGCCCTGGCCGATGGTGCTGACAGCGGTCGGCATCGGGGTGGTCGGGCTCTCCGCCCGCACGGAACGCGCGGCGCTGGCGCACGCGGCCACCGCCGCCGGCGTCGGCCTGTTCGGCGCGGGCGCCGGACTGGCCCGGCCGGCGCTGACCACGGCGGTCCTGCTCACCCTGTTCGCCGCCGGGGTCCTCGTCGCCGTGGCACCCCGGATGCGGCTCGCCCCGGCGGCGGCCGACACCGTCTCGGCCTGGGCCGCCGGGGGCGCCGCGTTCGCGTTGCCGGGCGCGGTGGCCGCCTTCGTCGCCGCGACCGTACCGGTCGACCCGACGCCCACCCCGGCGAGCCTGCGCGAGGTCACCGTCCCGGTGCTCGCGGCCAGTTTCCTGGCGGTCTGCGTCACCCTCGGCCACGCCGCCGTCGTGCAGGTCTCCCAGCGACGCATCCCGACGCCGCTGGCCGTCGGCACGGCCCTCGGCGCGGTCACGGTCACCGCCGCCGCGTTCGGCGCCCCGGGCGCCACCGCCGCCGACGCCTGGGTGGGTGGCCTGCTGCTCGTCGCCGGCGCCATGGTGGTGTTCGCCGGCCCCATCGACGCCGGCCGACGCTCCGACCTCACTTTGGACGGCTCCGACCTGGCCGCCGCGGCGGTCACCGCCGCCCTGATCGCCACCCTGGCCCGGATCGCGGCCGTCCTCGCTCCCGGCGGGCAGCTCGCCGTCGCCGCCGGGCTGGTGCTGGTGGTGGCCGTGGCCGCCCGGGCCATGCCGGAGGAGTGGCGACGCGGGCCGATCGTCGGCCTCGCCGTCGGCGGCGTGCTGATCGGGCTGCTGGCCGGCTGGAGCGCCCTGCGGGGCGGCCTGGGCGTGCTCGCCACCCCCGGCCCCATCTGGAACGGGGACCTGACCGGCTGGCCGGCCGGGCCGACCGGCGGCTCGACGTGGCAGGCCCCCGTGGCCCTGGCGCTGCTCGGCGTCGCCGCCGCGGTCCTGCTGCCACCACCCTGGAAGTACGACGTGTCGGGCGTGGCGGCCGTACTCGCCACGATCGGCGCGCCGGCCGCGTTCGACCTGCCGTGGTGGTCGCCCGTCCTGGTCGGCGGCATGGTCGCCACCGTCTTCGGGGCAGCCGCCGTGGCCGCCGTCGATCCCCGGGCGGGCCTGTCCCGGGCCGTCGTGGCCGGCGTCGTCGCCCTGCACGCCGCCGGAGCGGGTCTGGTCCGGCCGTGGACCACCGCGCTGGCGCTGGGCAGCATCGCGCTGATCGGCCTCGTGGTGGCCGCGCTGGCCCGGTCGCTGGCCGTGCCGCTGGTGGAGGACATCGAGGACGAGGGGATGCCGCCGCACCTCGCCCAGATCGGAGGCGCAGCGGCCGGCGCCGCCCTGCTCGCGTTCCCGGGTGCCGTCGCGGCGCTGGCCGCCGAGTTCGGGCGCGCACCGGAGGTGGTGCTCACCGCCGCGTTGGCCGCGTCGAGCCTGGGCCTGGCGGCGGTGGCCGCCGCCCGGCGGCGGGTCCCGCAGTACCTGCCCTGGGCGAGCGCGGCGGTGGCCGGCGGCGCCACGGTGAGCGCCCTGGCCGCCGTCCCCGCCAACCAGCCCGTCGGTGTGTACGCCGCCGCCGCGGCCCTGCTCGGGGTGCTCGCCGAGCTGGTCCGGGGCGCGACCGAACCGCCGGTCGGCGCGGCCCAGCCCGTACGACGCTGGTCGGTGCTGCTCGACGGCGCACTGCGGCGGCTGCCCGACGACGGGACACAACGCCGCTGGCGGGTCAGCCCCGCCGCCGGTGCGCTCGCCGCCGGTGCGCTGCCCACCGTCCTGGCGCTGGTGTCGATCGCCCCGGCCCTGGTCGTCGCGCTGGTCGATCCGCACCGCAGCCTCGGCCGGGTCTGGCAGGGACCACCGCCGGAGCTGCTCACCCCGCCCCCCGAGGCGGTCGACCCGACCCACGTGCTGACCGCGCTGCTGCTCACCGCGACCGCCGCGCTGGCCGCCACCGGCTTCAGCGGCGGGCGGCGCTCCCGGGCGGTACCGGTCGTGCTGCCCGGTGCCGCCGTGACCCTGCTGATCACCCCGGCGTCGCTCGGCAACGGCTGGCCGGCGAGCACCCTGGCAGCGCTGTCCGTGTTCACCATCGCGATGCTGGGGCTGGCGCTCACCCCGCCCCCACCGCTGGTCGAGCGGGCCCGCTCGCTGCGCCTGACCCGGGTGCTCGTCTTCGCCATCGGGCTCGCCGCCGGGAGCGCGGGCCTGGTCGGTGGCCTGGCGACGCGGGAGCTGACCCTGTTCACCCTGGGCGGCGCCGTGGGCGTCGGCACGGTGGCCGCGATCTTCGGCACCACCCAGCGGGCGCGCATCCTCGGCTGGCTGTTCGCCTCGCTGATGGCACAGCTCTTCGTGCTCACCGCCGGCCTGGTGGCCGGGCTCGCGGCCGTCTGGTCCGCGTTCGGCGTACTGGCGGTGGGGGCGGCCCTCCAGGTGTTCGCCGCGACCCTGCCCAGGCTGCGTCGCCCCGAGGCGCAGCGGGAGGCGGCCACCGTCGAGTGGAGCGGGCACGCTGCCGCCCTGATCGCCCTGGCGCTGGCCTTCGACTCCCCCCGGCACATCGCGGCGCTGCTCGCGGCCTGGGGCGCGGTCCTCGGTGTGGCGGCCACCCGGCCGGGTCGCCGACCGGTGGAGCGGCGCATCCTGTTCTGGGGGGTGGTGGTCTGCGAGATCACCGCCTGGTGGATCCTGATGCGGGTCGCCGACGTGGCCCTGCCGGAGGCGTACACCCTGCCCTTCGCGGCGCTGGCCCTGCTCGTCGGCGTGCTGGAGCTGCGGCACCGGCCCGACCTGAGCAGCTGGGTCGCGTACGGGCCCGCGCTCGTCGCCGCCTTCGTGCCCACCCTGGCGATCGTGTTGGCCACGGACTCCAGCACGCTGCGCCAGGTGCTGCTGCTGCTCGGCGCCGTGGCCGTACTCGTCTTCGGGTCGATGAGCCAGCAACAGGCACCGGTGATCGTCGGCGCCGCCGTGACCGCCATCGCGGCGGTGCACGCGCTGTTCAGCCTGGGACCGTGGCTGGCCCTGATTCCCGTCGGCATCCTGCTGTTGGCACTCGGCGCGAGCAACGAGCGCCGACGCCGCGCCCAGGAACGCCTCCAGACGGCCCTGCGCGGCATGCGCTGACACCGGGGCCGCACGGCGACACTCGACCCGGGTCGCACCCCCGCCGCTCCCGCACGCCGGCACGCTGCACAACCCGTTCCCCGTAACGGCATCGGCCACCGAATCACGAAGTGCCGGGCACACGCCTGCCAGCCATGCGAACACGTAACGTAAGGAACGAGGAGCAACGGCGACCTGCCTTCCGCGCCCTTTGCTCTGCAGCCACCGACGCACCGCTCACAATGCGTTACGAGTCCTGGCCACCTCGTTCAGACGGCCAAAAGAGAAGTGCCAGTTCAGGAGGCTGGTGCGTCGATAGATGCAGAGCAAAGGGCGCGAAGGGACAAGACTCCTCCGGGTCGAGACCGCAACGCTGAGTAACGGCCCATTCAGTTACTCTAAGTGGCGGCCCCGTGGCCTGCCGGCCTCCCGGTAGCCGGTCAGGACTCGCGGACAGCGGATCGGAACACTGGCGAGGTGCAGCAGCAACGGCATCGGCCCGAGCCGCCGGCCCGGTAGCCCGACCGCTGGTGCCGCGACAGACGGGTTCGAGGCGAGGAAGCCGCGACAAGCCCGGGCAGGGCCTGGGCCAGGGGCAGCGCTTGCGCCGTCCGCCGGTCCGTCCGGCGGCCCCGGGCGGAGTTGGGAGGCAGAGGTCAGGCGAGGGAGGCGCGCAGGGCGGCGTCCTTTTCGGCGACCAACTGCTCCAGGTCGGCCTGGTAGGCCGACATCCGGTCGAGGAGGGTGCGGTCGGCGGCGGCCAGGATGCGGACGGCGAGCAGCCCGGCGTTGCGGGCATTGCCGATCGACACGGTGGCCACCGGCACGCCGGCCGGCATCTGCACGATGGAGAGCAGCGAGTCCATCCCGTCGAGGTGCTTCAACGGCACCGGCACGCCGATCACCGGCAGCGGGGTGACCGAGGCGACCATGCCGGGCAGCGCCGCCGCGCCACCCGCCCCGGCGATGATGACCTTCAGGCCCCGGTCGGCCGCGGCGCGTCCGTAGTCGATCATCTTGATCGGCGTACGGTGTGCCGAGACGACCTCGACCTCGTAGGGCACCTCGAACTCGTCCAGCGCCTCGGCGGCGGCCCTCATCGTCGGCCAGTCCGAGTCGCTGCCCATGATCAGCCCAACGACGCTCACCGCGCTCTGCCTCTCGTTCGCGCCCTCGGGGCCGGCAAGCTCACCTGTCACGCTCACTCGTGCCCCTCGCGCAACCAGCGGGCGGCCCGCGCGGCCCGCGCCCGTACGTCGTCCAGGTCGTCACCGAGCACCGTGACGTGCCCGATCTTGCGGCCGGGACGCACCTGCTTGCCGTAGAGGTGCACCTTGGCGCCCGGCTCGGCCGCGAAGAGATGGTGCAGCCGCTCGTCGATCGACATCCCGCCCGGCTCGCCGCCGAGCACGTTCGCCATCACCGCCACGGGGGCGGTCAGCGAGGTGTCGCCCATCGGGTAGTCGAGCACCGCCCGCAGGTGCTGCTCGAACTGCGACGTGCGCGCGCCCTCGATCGTCCAGTGCCCCGAGTTGTGCGGCCGCATCGCCAGCTCGTTCACCACGATCCGGCTGCCCCCGGGCGCGGCCCGGTCGGCGACCTCGAACAGCTCCACGGCGAGCAGGCCGACCACGCCGAGCGCGGTCGCCAGGTCGATGGCGAGCTGCTGGGCGGCTACCGCCAGCTCCTCCGGGAGGCCCGGCGCGGGGGCGAGCACCTCGACGCAGATGCCGTCCCGCTGCACCGTCTCGACCACCGGGTACGCGGCGACCTGCCCGAACGGCGAGCGCGCCACCTGCACGGCCAGCTCCCGGCGCAGCGGCACCCGCTCCTCGACGATGAGCCGGGTGCCGCCGGCCAGCAGGGTCCTCGCCAGCTCGTCGGCCTGCGCCGCGTCGTCGACCAGCCAGACGCCCCGGCCGTCGTACCCGCCGCGGGCCGCCTTCAGCACCACCGGCCAGCCGGTCTCGTCGCCGAACGCCACCAGGTCGGCGGGCTCCGCCACGGGTCGCCACGTCGGGTTCGGCGCGCCCAGCTCGCCGAGCCGCTCCCGCATCGCCCGCTTGTCCTGGGCGTGCAGCAGCGCGTCGGCCGGCGGGAAGAGCTTCACGCCCTCGGCGGCCAGCGTCCGGATGTGCTCGGTGGGGACGTGCTCGTGGTCGAAGGTGACCACGTCGCAGGCCTTGGCGAAGGTGCGCAGCGCGGCGAGGTCGGTGTGGTCGCCGTACTGGACGTCGGCGGCGACCAGCGCGGCGCCGTCGTCGGGGGCCAGCGCGAGCACGCGCAGCGACTGGCCGAGGGCGATCGCGGACTGGTGGGTCATCCGGGCCAGCTGGCCGCCGCCCACCATGCCGACAACGGGCAGACCGGTACGGGAATCCATAGCGGCGCCAGCCTATCGGGACGGCCCGCCGGCCGCGCCGCCGGATGGCGCATCGAACACCCACCGCCGCTGCTGGAAGGCTCTCGGCATGACGATTCGCAGTCTGCTCCGTGGCCTGCCGGTGCTCGCGCACGACATGCCGCCGTTCGATCCTGCCGCCGCCCCGGCGGAGCCGCTGGCCCTCTTCGTCGAGTGGATGGCCAGCGCGATCGACGCCGGCGTCGACGAGCCGCACGCGATGACCGTCTCCACCGTCGACGCCGACGGCATGCCGGACGCCCGGGTGCTGATCCTGAAGGACCTCGACGAGGCCGGCTGGCACTTCGCCACCAGTTCGGCCAGCGCCAAGGGCCGCCAGCTCGCCGAGAACCCCCGCACCGCGCTCAGCTTCCACTGGCGGGAGCAGGGCCGCCAGGTCCGGGTGCGGGGCATCGCCGCCCCGGCGGACCCCGACGTCTCCCGGGCCGACTTCCTGGCGCGGCCCGAGGGGTCCCGGGTGGCCGGGCTGGCCGGCCGGCAGAGCGACGTGCTCACCGACCGCGCCGAGTTGGACCGCGAGCTGGCCCGCATCCGGGAGCGGCTGGCCGCCGACCCCGCTCTGGTCGCCAGGACGCACACCGTCTACGCGGTCGCGCCGCACCGCGTCGAGTTCTGGCAGGCGGACGCGCAGCGCCGGCACGTCCGGCTGCGCTACCGCCGCACCGGCACGGGCTGGGAACGCGAGCAACTCTGGCCGTGAGCACCGCCGCGGGCCGGAGGCGTCAGCGCCGGGCGAGCTGGCCGACCAGGTCGTCCACCGTCGTCACCGGGCGTTCGCAGACGAAACCCCGGCAGGCGTACGCGGTGGGCCGCCCGTCGACCATCGGCCGGTCGGCGAGCAGCGGCACCCCTGGCTGGCCCGGGCGGCCCGCCACGATCACCGCGCCCGGCGGGGCGTGCCGGTGTGCCGCCGCCACCAGCGGGTCCCCGGTCGGCTCGTCGGTGACCACCGCGATCTCGTACGGCCCGGAGAGCAGCGCCTCCCCGACGGTGGCCGCGTAGCCGGTGAACCGGGCGTGCCGGCCGACGATCGGCGCCACAGTCGACAGGGCCGCCTCGGCGGCCTCCCGGTAGCGGGTCTCCCCGGTCAGCGCCGCGTACGCGACCAGCGCCGCGACGATCGCCGAACGCCCGGACGGGGTGGCGTTGTCGGTGGGGTCGGCGGGGCGGCTGACCAGCCGTTCGGCGTCGTCGGCGGTGTCGTAGAAGGCGCCGCCCGGCGCGGCGAACCGCTCCAGCGCGACGTCGAGCAGTCCACCGGCGAGGGTCAGCCAGCGGCCCTCCCCGGTGAGCTGGTGCAGGGCGCAGAACGCCTCGGCCACGCAGCCGTGGTCCTCCAACACGCCGGCCGGCTCGCCGACGGCCCCACCGCGCGAGACGCGGCGCAGCCGCCCGGCCACGATGTGGCGGTCGGCCAGCACCTCGCCGATCCGGACCGCCGCGGCGGCGGTGACGGGATCCCCCGTGAGCGCGGCGTGCTCGACCAGCGCGGTGACCGCGAGCCCGTTCCAGGCGGCGACCACCTTGTCGTCGCGGGCCGGTTGGGGCCGGGCGTCGCGGACCTCGCGCAGCCGGGCCCGGATCCGCTCCCACCGGGCGGCCACCTCCGGGGCGACGTCGTCGACGTCCCGGGCCAGCCGCAGCACGCTCGTGCCGTGCTCGAACGTGCCCTCGTCAGTGACCGCGAACAGGTCGGCGGCGAAGCGGCCGTCGTCCTCCCCCAGCACCTCGACGAGCTGGGCCGGCGTCCAGGAGTAGGTGAGCCCCTCGACGCCCTCGGTGTCGGCGTCGAGGGCGGAGGCCAGGCCGCCCTCGGGGGTGCCCAGGTCGTCGATCATGAACGCGGCGGTCTCGGCGGCGACCCGGGCGGCCAGCGGGTCGCCGGTCAGGCGCCAGAGCTGGGTGTACGCCCGCAGCAGCAGCGCGTTGTCGTAGAGCATCTTCTCGAAGTGCGGCACGGTCCAGTGCCCGTCGACCGAGTAGCGGGCGAAGCCGCCGGCGAGCTGGTCGTAGATGCCGCCCCGGGCCATCGCCTCGCAGGTGTGCCGGGCGATCTCCAGGCTGCGCGGGGAGCCGGTGCGCTGGTGGTGCCGCAGCAGGAAGAGCAGGTTCATGTGCGGCGGGAACTTCGGCGCCCCGCCGAAACCGCCGTTGACCTCGTCGTACTCCTTGGCGAGTTGCTCGGCCGCGGCGTCGAGCAGCGCGGCGTCCAGCGGCGCGGTGGGCCCGCCGACGGCCTGCGCGCCGCCGATCGCCTCGACCACGGCGGCGCCCTGCTGGACGACCGCGTCGCGCTGGTCCCGCCAGGCCGCGGCGACCGACTGGAGCAGCCGGACGAAGTTCGCCCGGGGGAAGTACGTGCCGCAGAAGAAGGGCGTGCCGTCCGGGGTCGCGAAGACGGTCATCGGCCACCCGCCCTGCCCGGTCATCGCCTGGGTGGCGGTCATGTAGATCGCGTCGACGTCGGGGCGTTCCTCGCGGTCCACCTTGATGGCGACGAAGTCGTCGTTGACCAGGGCGCCGACCTGCTCGTTCTCGAACGACTCGTGGGCCATCACGTGGCACCAGTGGCAGGCGGCGTAGCCGACCGAGATGAGCACCGGCACGTCCCGGCGCTTCGCCTCGGCGAACGCCTCGTCGCACCACGGCCACCAGTCGACCGGGTTGTCGGCGTGCTGGAGCAGGTACGGGCTCGTGGCGTCAGCGAGTCGGTTCACCCGACGACCATAACCATCCCGTGGCGCGCCCGCCCGCGCTCCGGCACCCGACGGGACCGCCTCCTCGCAGGCGGCCCGGCGGGGTCAGGAGGCGCCGTCGGCACGCAGCGGCAGGACGTTGGGGCGGGCCTCGTCGAGGAGGGTGCCGAGGACCGCGCCGATCTTGTCGGCCGGCATCGGCTTGAAGAAGTGGTAGCCCTGGGCGGCCGTGCAGCCCAGCTCGGCCAGCGCGAGGCGCTGCTCGGCGGTCTCCACGCCCTCGGCGACCACCCGTAGCCCCAGCTCGTGGGCGAGCCCGACGGTGGTCCGTACGATCGCCGCCGCCTCCGGGGAGTCGGCCATCCGGATCACGAAGGAACGGTCCACCTTCAGCTCGTCGACCGCGATCCGCGTGAGGAACGTCAGCGAGGAGAAGCCCGTGCCGAAGTCGTCGACGGCGAGCTGCACGCCCATCGACCGCAGGGTGGCGAGCACCTCGTCGATGACCTCCAGCTCGCTCATCACCACCGTCTCGGTGATCTCCAGGACCAGCCGGTCCGGCGGCACCTGGTGCCGGCGCAGGGCGTCGTCGATGTCGGCGGGCAGGCGGGGGTCGAGCAGGCTGCGGGCCGACAGGTTGACCGAGATCGGCACGTCGAGCCCGTCGCCGGCCCAGCCGGCGGCCACGGCGAGCGCCTTGTCCAGCACGTAGCGGGTGAAGGTGCCGAGCTGTTCGCTGTTCTCCACGGGGCGGATGAAGTCGTGCGGCCCGAGCCAGCCCCGGCGCGGGTGCCGCCAGCGGATCAGCGCCTCCACCCCGGTCGGTGCCCCGGTGGTCAGGTCGACCGCCGGCTGCAACGCCAGCACGAGCTGGTCGTCGGTCTTCAGCGCCTCGCGCAGCTCGGCCAGCAGGGCGAGCTGGTCGGTGCTCGCGGCGTCCCGGGCGGAGTCGTACGCGGCGACGCTGCCGCCGCCCTCCTTGGCCTGGTACATGGCGATGTCGGCCCGGCGCAGCAGCTCGGTCAGGTCGGCGGTGCCGGCGTCGGCGACCACCACCCCGACGGAGACCTCGACGGACATCCGTACCCCGGCCACCTCGGTCGGCGCGGCGAGCCGCTCGGCGATCTCGCGGGCCTGCCGCAGCGCGTACGTCATCGGGGCGGCCCGGTCGCCGATCACCGGGACCGACGTCAGCAGCAGCGCGAACTCGTCACCGCCGAGGCGGGCGAGCAGGTCCCCGGGGCGGGCGAGGGTGCCCAGCCGGTTGGCGGTCAGCCGCAGCAGCTGGTCGCCGGCGGCGTGCCCGAGGGTGTCGTTGACCTCCTTGAACTGGTCGATGTCGAGCAGCAGCAGTGCGACCGGGTGGTCGTGGGCGAGCTGACGCAGCGCCTGGTCGCCCTTGCTGAGCAGGGCCGACCGGTTCGCCAGCCCGGTGAGCTGGTCGTGCACCGCCTCGTACGACGAGCGGGCCGTGACCAGTCGCAGCTCCCGGTGGGTCGCGGCGTCGTGCAGCGCGGCGGCGAGGGCGTCGCCGAACGCGGCGACGGCGTCGTGTTCCCGGGCGTTCGGGGGCGCGGAGCGCGGGAACCGGATGCGCAGCTCGCCCACCCGGCCCGCACCCACGGTGAGGGTACGCACCAACTCGTGGCCCTCGGGCTCGCTCCGGCCGGGCGGGGCGACCTCGCGGTCGACCAGTTGGCCGCCCGGGTCACCCCGGTAGCGCCGCCACCGTCCGTCGCCGCGTGCCACGTCGACGTCGACGAGTTCGGCGTTGAACACGGCCAGCGCGCCGGTCACCGCGGCGGTGGCGACGCTCCGCTCGTCGAGCTGGTTGAGCGCGGCGGTGGCCTCGGCGAAGGCCCGCCAGGTGCGGCGTTCCTGGTCGGCGCGCAGCCGGTGCCGGTAGGTCTGCTGGAGCAGCCAGAGCGGCGGCGGGAGCAGCAGCAGCCAGCGCGCGTCGAGCTCCAGCAGCGCCACCACGACCAGGCCGACGGCCACGTTCCCGACGAACATCAGCAGCTTGCCCCGCAGCGCGGCGAGCAGCGGCGGCCCGACGGGGATGCCGTGGCGCAGCGCCAGGGTGGCGCCGCCGAGCCAGGCGGTGGCGAGGAGGTAGGTGACCGACCCCGCGAGCACGGCCAGGGCGAGCGCCGGGGTGGGCGTCGCCAGCAGCGGCTCGCCGAGCCAGGTGGTGACCGAGACGGCCAGGGCGGTGGCGGCGGTCAGGGAGGCGGTGATCCGGACGACCTCCAGCACCGGCCGCCGGTCGCCGAGCAGCGACATGGTCGACCAGGCGAGGGCGGCCCCGAGGAGCGCGGCGGAGGGGAGCCAGCCGGTGGGCGTCAGGTAGAGGCAGATGATCAGCGCCGCCTCGCCCCAGGTGATGCTCACCATCCCGGCGGCGGTGCGGAACCGCAGCCGGGCCAGTTGGGCAACGGCGAACACGGCGACGGCGAGGCCGAACCGGGCCGGCCCGCCGAGCGGGTCGTCGGCGGGCAGGCGGGTCGGCGCGGTCCAGCCGAGGCCGGCGGCGACCAGTGCGGTCAGCGCGACGGCGACCGTGAGCAGGAGCAGCCGCGCGGGGGTGCCGCGGGTTTCGAGCCGGTCGGTCGACTCGCCGGCCCTGCCGGAGGTCACCGAGCCGCTCCGCCCGCGGGCCGCTCGCCGTCACGACGGGCGGCCGCTGGTGTGGTGGTCATCGGCGCCCCCTCCCGCGCACGGCTCGGGAACTCTTGGTCCCCCCGGCGAGAGGCTAAGGCAAACCCGGTGGCCGCAACAGGGGGCGACGACCGGGTTCGACGTGAATCATGCGTGGACTAGCCGTTGCGACGCTGCTGACGCCCGGTGGGAGCGGGCGTGGATGAATCCTGCGCCTGCGTGCCCTCTGTCGGATCGACGACTTCCGCGTCCGCCCGGTCGAGCGTCGCCGGTGGGCCCTGCGGAGGGAACCGGTCGGGCAGGCGACGCAGCCGGGAGTTCATGTTGCGGATCAACAGGACGGTGGCGGTCGCCAGTACGAGGATGAGGAAGAGGCCCATCGGGCCGGCCAGCCCACCCGTGCGGGTGTCCCCGAAGTTGTTCTGGGCGAGCACCTGTGCGGCGGTCAGCATGGCGTTCCTCCGGATTGCGGTTGGTGACCAGGGTAGCCCGGCCCCGGCTCAGCGGGCACGGGCCGTCTCGCGCACCCCGGCGAAGAGGTCCGACTCGGGCAGCGGGCTGTCGACCAGCGAGCGCACCAGCTCGAAGTCCTCCGTCGGCCACGCCCGCCGCTGCAGCTCCATCGGCACCTGGAACCAGAAGCCGTCGGGGTCGATCTGGGTGGCGTGGGCGCGCAGCGCGTCGTCGCGGACGGGGAAGTAGTCGGCGCACTCGACCCGGGTCGTGATCCGGGGCCCCTTGTCGGGGCGGTCCTCCCAGCGCTTGATCCACTCCTCGTAGGGCGAGTTGAGGCCGGCGGCGAGCAGTTCCTCGTGCAGCGCCATGATCTTGCCCTTGGAGAAGCCGATGTCGTAGTAGAGCTTGAGCGGCTGCCACGGCTCGCCCAGCTCCGGGTAGCGCTCCGGGTCGCCGGCGGCCTCGAACGCGGCCACGCTGACCTTGTGGGTCATGATGTGGTCGGGGTGCGGGTAGCCGCCCTCCTCGTCGTACGTCGTGACGACGTGCGGACGGAACTGGCGGATCAGCCGCACCAACGGGCCGGCCGCCACCTCGACGTCCTGGAGGGCGAAGCAGCCCTCGGGCAGCGGCGGGAGCGGGTCGCCCTCGGGCAGGCCGGAGTCGACGAAGCCGAGCCACGCCTGCTCGACGCCGAGGATCGCCCGCGCGGCGTCCATCTCGGCCCGGCGGACGTCGGCGATGTTGGCCCAGACGTCCGGTCGGTCCATCTTCGGGTTGAGCACGCTGCCGCGCTCGCCGCCGGTGCACGTGACCACCAGGACGTCCACGCCCTCGGCGACGTACTTCGCCATGGTCGCGGCGCCCTTGCTCGACTCGTCGTCGGGGTGCGCGTGGACGGCCATCAGTCGCAGTTGCTCTGCCAACGTCGGCGCTCCTCGTCTCTGCCCGCCGGCGGACCCCCCGCAGGACCGCCCGGCTGACCTGCCGGAATCCTCCCCCGTGCCGGGACCTGCCGGTGCCGACCTGTCATATTTGACGACGGGACGGGCTGGGAGGATGGAACCCTGCCATTCTTGCCGATGCCTCCGACAACGACGCCAGGAGATACCCAGCGGTGACCGAGACGCACGCCACACTTCCGCCGGGCGCGCCCGCCTTCCCGCCGGGCCGGTACGGCCGCCGCCGGGAGCCGGGGCGCCGTCGGCCGCTGCTGGCGGTGCTGCTGGCGGTCGCCATGGTGATCGTCATGACCCTGGTCGCGGTGCGGCTCTACCGGCAGTACGGCGACCCGAACTACGACGCCGAGGTGATCACCTACACCGGGATCACCGACAGCCAGGTGCTGGTCGACTTCCGGGTCACCGTGCCGGAGGGCGCCTCGGCGGTGTGCCTGGTGCGCGCCCGCGACCGGGACGGCGCCGAGGTGGGCCGGGAAGAGGTGACGGTGACCGCCCGGCCCGGCCAGCGGCACGTGAGCGCCCAGCACCGGCTGGCCACCACCGCCCGGCCCTTCATCGGCGAGGTGCTGCGCTGCCGGCCCCCCGGCTGAGCAGCCACGACGCGCTCCGGGCGCAGCGGTACGGATGCCCGGGGCGGCCCCGGTGCCGGCGGCACCGGCGGTGCTCGAGCGCACCCTGTGTCGTACCGCACTGGTAGCTTGGAAGTTCACCTGTCAGCCAGCACGCACGAACGAGGAGACCGCCTGTGTCCACTGGCAACGAGGCGCCCGCCACCTGGCTGTCCCAGGACGCATTCGACCGGCTCCAGGCCGAGCTCGACGAGTTGATCGCCAACCGGCCGGTCATCGCCGCCGAGATCAACGCCCGGCGCGAGGAGGGCGACCTGCGGGAGAACGGTGGCTACCACGCCGCCCGCGAGGAGCAGGGCAAGGCCGAGGGGCGCATCCTCTACCTGAAGGAGCTGCTCCGCACCGCCAAGGTGGGCGGGGCACCGACCGCCGACGTGGTGTCGCCCGGCATGGTCGTGACGATCTACTTCGACGACGACAAGGACGACACCGAGACGTTCCTGCTCGGCTCCCGGGAGATCGCGTCGACCACCGAGCTGACGGTCTACAGCCCCGAGTCGGCGCTGGGCCAGGCGATCCTGGGCGGTCGGGCCGGCCAGACCTGCACCTACACCGCCCCCAGCGGGGCCGACATCAAGGTGACCGTGGTCAGCTTCGAGCCGTTCTCCGGCTGAGCCCCCGCCGCCCGGGTTGAACCGGGCGGGCGGCGACGACGAACGACGCGGCGAGGCGTGACACCGGTCCCGGTGTCACGCCTCGCCGGCGAAGACCACCTGGTAGCCGCTGGCCCGCAACGCGCTGATCAGCGTGTCGGAGTGCTCGACCCCCCGGGTCTCCACCGACAGGGCCACCTCCACCTCGCCGAGGCGCAGGTGCGGATTGGCCCGCTGGTGCTCCACGTCCACCACGTTCGCCCGGTGTTCGGCGATCTCGCTGAGCAGCGACGCGAGCTGGCCCGGCCGGTCGGAGCAGCGCACGGTCACCCGCAGGTAGCGCCCGGCGGCGGCGAGACCGTGCTCGATCACCCGCAGCATCAGTAGCGGATCGATGTTGCCGCCCGAGAGCACCGCCACCACCGGCGCCTGCACCTCGACGACGCCCGCCAGCAGCGCGGCCACGCCCACCGCGCCGGCCGGCTCCACCACCTGCTTGCCCCGCTCCAGCAGCATCAGCAGCGCACGGGAGATGTCCTCCTCGGAGACGGTGACGATCTCGTCCACCAGCTTGCGGACGTGGGTGAAGGTGAGCTCCCCCGGCCGGCCGACCGCGATGCCGTCCGCGATGGTGCCGAACGCCGGGAGGCGTACGGGCTCGCCGGCCACCAGGGAGGGCGGGAACGCGGCCGCCCCGGCGGCCTGCACCCCGATGATCCGCACGTCGGGCCGCAGCGCCTTGGCCGCCACCGCCATGCCGGAGACCAGCCCGCCGCCGCCCACCCCCGTGATGATCGTCCTGACCTCGGGGCACTGTTCGAGGATCTCCAGGGCCACCGTGCCCTGGCCGGCGATCACGTCCCGGTGGTCGAACGGGTGGATCAGCGTCGCCCCGGTCCGCTCGGCGTAGGTCTGCGCCGCGACCAGGGACTCGTCGACGGTGTTGCCGACCAGCTCGACCTGGGCGCCGTACCCCTTCGTGGCGGCCACCTTCGGCAGCGGCGCGTTCACCGGCATGAAGACGGTGGCGTGCGTACCGACGAGGCCGGCGGCGAGCGCCACCCCCTGTGCGTGGTTGCCGGCGCTCGCCGCCACCACCCCGTCGGCCCGCTCCGCCTCCGACAGCCGGGAGATCCGCACGTACGCGCCACGCACCTTGTACGAGCCGGCGCGTTGCAGGTTCTCGCACTTGAGCCACGTCGGCCCGCCCAGCGCCGCGCTGAGCGGCCGGGAGGGCTCCAGCGGGGTGGTGCGGACGACGCCGGCGAGCAGTTCCCGCGCGGCCCGTACGTCGGCGAGACCGACCAGTTCCGTCATGCCCCTGATCGTGCCACCCTGCACCGGCGCCGAGGCGCGCACGCCACCTCTCAGACGGCGGCGGGGACGCGGGGATAGCCGGGCGCGTGCCGGGGCCAGGGGGCCTGCATCTCGAACTGGCCGGCGACGCCGAGCAGCAGCAGCTCGCTGCCGGGCGGGCCGATCAGCTGCACGGCGACCGGCAGGCCGTCCGGGCGGCGGCCCACCGGCACCACCAGCGCGGGCAGGCCGGCGATGTTCCACGGCGCGGCGAACGGGGCGTAGCGGATGCTGGCCAGCATGTTGGCCCGCCAGGACCGGCCGGACCAGCCCGTGGCCTCCGGCGGCACGGTCGCCAGGGCCGGGGTGAGCAGCAGGTCGACCGAGTGGTCGGCGAAGAAGCCGATCGAGCGCTCGCGCCAGGCGGCCCGGTCGGCCTCCCGGACGTACCCGCGCCGCTGCGCCCACTCGCCGAGGGCGACGTGGCGGCGGCTGCGCCGCTGGAGGCCGCGCCGGTCCAGCCCGGCGGCCCGTACGTCGGCGGCCGCCGCGGCGAACCAGGTGGCGATGCCCTGTAGGCCCAGCGCCGTCGGGTAGACCGGATCGGCCGGCACGGTGTCGTGGCCCGCTCCCGCGAGCAGCCGGCCGGCGGCGGCGACCGCGTCCCGGTTGGGCGCGTCCGCGTGCACCCCCCGCACCGGCGAGCGCAGCGAGACGCCCACCCGCAGCCGCTGCGGCGGCACCAGCTTGTCCGGGCGACGGCCGGCCAGCACCGAGAAGCCGACTGCCGCGTCGGCGACCGTGCTGGTGAGCATGCCGTGCTCGGTGAGGCCGAACCAGTCGTCCGCGCCGAGCTGGCACGGGACCACGCCCCGGCCCGGCTTGAGCCCGACCAGGCCGCAGCAGGCCGCCGGGATGCGGATCGACCCGAGGCCGTCGTTGCCGTGGGCGATCGGCACCAGCCCGGCGGCGACGGCGGCGGCCGCCCCACCGGACGAGCCGCCGGGGGTACGCCCGGTGTCCCAGGGGTTGCGGGTGACTGCGGTCTCGTCGTCGGTGATGCCCCAGAGGCCGAGTTCCGGCATCCGGGTCACCCCGAGGATCACCGCGCCGGCGCCGCGCAGCCGGCGGACCACCTCGTGGTCGGCCTCCGCCACCGGCGTACGCACGGCCGCCGACCCGTTCCAGGTGGGCAGCCCGGCGACGGGGGTGTTCTCCTTCACCGCCACCGGCACCCCCGCCAGCGGCAGGTTGGCCAGGTCCTCCTGCTCGTCGACCTTCTCCGCCTCGGTGATCGCCTCCCCGCCGCGTACCGTGCGGAACGCGGCGAGGTCGGCGTCGACCCGGGCGATGTGGTCCAGGTGGTCGGCGACGACCTGGGTGGCCGTGACGTCGCCCCGGCGTACGCCCCGGGCGATCTGCTTGGCGGTCGCCCCCACCCAGGTCGGCATGATGTCCTGCACGGCCACCCTCCCAGCCAGCGGTCAGCCCAGCGCCTGCTCCAGATCGGCGAGCAGGTCGTCGACCGTCTCGATGCCGACAGACAGTCGCACGAGATCGCCGGGAACTTCAAGCGGCGAGCCGGCAGCACTTGCGTGTGTCATCCGGCCCGGGTGCTCGATCAGGGATTCCACGCCGCCGAGCGACTCGGCGAGGATGAACAGCTTCGTCCGGTTGCAGATCTCGACGGCGTGCTCCTCGCCACCGGCCGCCCGGAACGAGATCATCCCGCCGAAGCGGCGCATCTGCTTCGCGGCCACCTCGTGGCCCGGGTGCGCGGGCAGCCCGGGGTAGATGACCTGGCCGACCTTGGCGTGCCCGTCCAGGTAGGCCGCGATCCGCTCGGCGTTGTCGCAGTGCCGGTCCATGCGTACGCCCAGGGTCTTGATGCCGCGCAGGGTGAGCCACGCGTCGAAGGGGCCGTTGATCGCGCCCATCGCGTTCTGGTGGTAGCGCAGTTCCTCGCCGAGCCCGGCGTCGGCGGCCACCAGCGCGCCGCCGACCACGTCGGAGTGGCCGCCGATGTACTTGGTGGTGGAGTGCACGACCACGTCGGCGCCGTGCGCGATCGGCTGCTGGAGGTACGGCGAGGCGAACGTGTTGTCGACGACCAGCAGGGCGCCCGCGTCGTGCGCGACGCCGGCCAGCGCGGCGATGTCGGCGATGCCGAGCAGCGGGTTGGTGGGCGTCTCCACCCAGACGATGCGGGTCCGGCCCGGCTCGACGGCGGCCCGGATCGCGTCGGGGTCGGAGACCTTCGCCGGGGTGTAGTCCAGCCCCCAGCGCTCGGCCACGCGCGCGAAGAGCCGGTACGTGCCGCCGTACGCGTCGTCGGGGATCACCACGTGGTCGCCCGGCTTGCAGACGGTACGCAGCAGGGTGTCCTCGGCGGCCAGGCCGCTGGCGAAGGCGAGCCCGACCGGACCGCCCTCCAGCGCGGCGAGGCACTCCTGGAGGGCGTCGCGGGTCGGGTTGCCGGAGCGGCTGTACTCGTAGCCCAGCCGGGGCGCGCCGACGGCGTCCTGGGCGTAGGTGCTGGTCTGGTAGATCGGTGGGATCACCGCGCCGGTGCGGGCCTCGGGGTCCTGGCCGGCGTGGATGGCGAGCGTGTCGAAGCCGTGACTCATCCCGTGAGGCTAATGCCCCGTCCCGAGGGCTGGAACGGAACGGTCCTGTCGGGTCCGCGCCCGACGGGCCGGCGGGGACGTCTATCGGCGGGGCGGCCGGCATAGCCTGGACCGATGAGCGGGTGTGTGTTCTGCGGGATCGTGGCGGGCGGGGTTCCCGCCTTCCGGGTGGCCGACGAGCCCGACGGGGTGGCGTTCCTGGACACCCGGCCGGTCTTCAAGGGGCACGTGCTGGTGGTGCCGCGCACGCATCTGGTCGCATTGGCCGACCTTCCCGCCGAAGCGCTGGCCGGCTACTTCGGCCTGGTACGCCGGCTCGCGGTCGCCGTGGAGACCGGCACGGAGGCCGGTGGGACGTTCGTGGCGATGAACAACAAGGTGTCCCAGTCTGTCCCGCACCTGCACACCCACGTGGTGCCGCGCACCAAGGGCGACGGCCTGCGGGGCTTCTTCTGGCCGCGCACCCGCTACGCCGACGACGCCGAGGCCGAGGCGTACGCCGCCCGGATCACCGCGGCCCTCTGACGGTCTGCGCAGCACCCACCCTGCCTGCACCGCCTTCCGGCACCCGCCATCGTCACGGAGAGTGGCAGTCATGCTACGTGACTCTCTGTGACGGCCGCGCGCGGAGCCGCAGTGCCACTCTCCCGCGCGGAGAGGGTCCGGCCCGCCGATAGCCGATGTCACCGACCGTATTGGCATCGCGACCCGCGCGGTGCCACATGCTGCGCCTCGTGCCGGTTTCGACGGCGGCCCGCCTGAGTGTCGGCGGAGCGGGTAAGGAAGGCGGATCCGGCGGTGTTGCACGCTGGGAGAGGTACGAGAGGAGTCCCACCGTGTTCCTGCGCCGCGTCAAGGCCGAGCTTCCCACCCCCGACCAGGCCCTGCCGGGTCGCCTGATCGCGATGCCCATCGCGGATCGGCACGAGGTGCTGGGCACCCCGCTCAAGGGTCCCTTCCCGGAGGGCTCGCAGGTGGCCGTGTTCGGCATGGGCTGCTTCTGGGGCGCCGAGCGGCTGTTCTGGACCCTGCCGGGCGTGATCACCACGTCCGCCGGCTACGCGGGCGGCATCACGCCGAACCCGACGTACGAGGAGGTGTGCTCGGGCATGACGGGGCACGCCGAGGTGGTCCAGGTGGTCTACGACCCCACCAGGATCAGCTACGAGGACCTGCTGAAGGTCTTCTGGGAGAACCACGACCCGACCCAGGGCATGCGCCAGGGCAACGACGTGGGCACCCAGTACCGGTCGACGATCTACGTGACCACGGACGAGCAGCTCGCCACCGCCCAGGCGTCCCGGGAGGCGTTCGCGCCGATCGTGGCGCGGGCCGGCAAGGGCGAGATCACCACCGAGATCGAGCGACTGGGTGAGTACTACTTCGCGGAGGACCACCACCAGCAGTATCTGGCACCCACGAAGAACCCGAACGGGTACTGCAACCACGGCCCGAACGGGCTGAGCTGCCCGGTGGGCGTCGCCCGAACGTCGGGCTGAGGGGCCCCAGCCACCGGCACAACCGGACGGATGCACCCACGCGGGCCGGCGCGGCGTCAGCCGCGCCGGCCCGCGTGCCACCGGAACTGAGCGGTCGATCACATCTGACCCGGACGGCGAAACGCCCCGGCCGCCACTCTTGACGCGCTCTGCCACCATGGCAGACACGGGGCGCGACGAAATCGCGCAGTGTAGCAAATCTTCAAGAAACCGTTATCATCCCAACGGGCATTCCTCGCTGCCCTCTGGCAGCATTGCCTGGCATGTGCGGACTTGCGGGAGAGTTCCGCCGTGACGGTTCACGCGCCGACGTGTCGGCGGTGGAACGCATGGCGGCCACGATGAGCGACCGGGGGCCCGACGACAGCGGCGTCTGGGCCCAGGGCCCGACCGCCCTCGGGCACCGACGTCTGAAGATCATCGACCTCTCCGCGGCGAGCGGGCAACCGCTGGTCGACTCCGGGGCGGGACTGACGGGCGTCTTCAACGGCTGCATCTACAACTACCGCGAGCTGCGCGAGGAACTCCAGGCCAAGGGCCACCGGTTCTTCTCGTCGGGCGACAGCGAGGTCGTGCTCAAGGCGTACGCCGAGTGGGGGCTCGACTTCGTCGACCACCTGGTCGGCATGTTCGCCGTGGCGATCAGCGAGCGGGACACGGGCCGACTGGTGCTGGCCCGCGACCGGCTCGGCATCAAGCCGCTCTACGTGGCCGAGACGCCGGGTGTGGTGCGCTTCGCCAGCACCCTGCCCGCGCTGCTGGCCGGGGGCGGCGTCGACACCGGCATCGACCCGGTCGCGCTCGCGCACTACCTGAGCTTCCACAGCATCGTGCCGCCGCCGCGCACCATCCTGCGCGGCGTCGCCAAGCTGCCCCCGGCGACCGTACGCGTCTACGAGGCGGACGGCCGCACCTCGGAGCGCGTCTACTGGGACCCGGCCTTCACCCGCTCCGCCGAGCGGGCCGGCTGGTCCGAGAAGGACTGGCAGGACGCCCTGCTGGAGTCGCTGACCACCGCCGTGCGCCGGCGGATGGTGGCCGACGTGCCGGTGGGCGTGCTGCTCTCCGGCGGCCTGGACTCCAGCCTGGTGGTCGCCCTGCTCGCCGGCGAGGGCCAGCGCGGGCTCTCCACCTTCTCCATCGGCTTCGACGCGGTCGGCGGTCGGGAGGGCGACGAGTTCCGCTACTCCGACCTCGTGGCGAAGACGTTCGACACCGACCACCACCAGATCCGGGTGGCCGCCGCCGACCTGGTGCCGCCGCTGGAGGCGGCCGTCGCCGCGATGTCCGAGCCGATGGTCAGCCACGACTGCGTGGCGTTCTACCTGCTCAGCGAGGTGGTCTCGCAGCACGTCAAGGTCGTGCAGTCCGGCCAGGGCGCGGACGAGATCCTCGGCGGCTACCACTGGTACCCGCCGCTGGCGAAGGTCGGCCGGGACGAGGCGCTCGACACGTACGCCCGGGCCTTCTTCGACCGGGACGCGGCCGGGCTGGCCCGGGTGCTGAACCCGGCCTGGCTGACCGACGGCGACCCGGCGCGGGAGTTCGTGGCCGCCCACCTGGGCCGGGCCGGCGCGCAGACGGCGGTCGACGCCGGCCTGCGGATCGACACCCAGGTCATGCTGACCGACGACCCGGTCAAGCGGGTGGACAACATGACGATGGCGCACGGGCTGGAGGCCCGGGTGCCGTTCCTCGACCACGAGTTCGTCGAGCTGGCCGCGAGCTGCCCGCCGGAGCTCAAGCTGGCGCAGGGCGGCAAGGGGGTGCTCAAGGAGATCGGCCGCCGGGTCCTGCCGCACGAGGTCATCGACCGGCCGAAGGGCTACTTCCCCGTGCCCGGCCTCACCCACCTGGAGGGCAAGCTCCTCGACCGGGTACGCGACGCGCTCTCCGCGCCCGAGGCCCGCCGCCGCGACCTGTTCCGCGCCGACTACGTCGACGCCCTGCTCGCCGACCCGAATGCCGAACTGACCCCGTTGAACGGAAACAAGCTGTGGCAACTCGGACTCCTGGAAATGTGGCTCCAGAGCCACGGAATCGACTGACCGTGACGGACACCCTGGCGACCGGCACCGCCCGGCCCGACCGGTCGCGCACCGGCCGGCGACGGGAGCGGGTGGGTCCCGGCGGCGACCCGATGGCGCCGGAGCCGGCGGAGCCGCCGACCCGGGAGGGCGACACCGACGTGGTGCTGGACTGCGGCTGGGGGCGGCTCGTCTTCGGGCAGACCTTCGCCGACCAGGCCGCCGTCGCCGCCGTACTGCGTTCGGAGGCCGCCGGCTCCCGGGACATCTGCATCTACCTGCGCGACCCCCACGTGCTGGTGTCGCGACTGCCCGACGAGCTGTTCATCGATCCGTCGCTGACCTACCGGCTGCCGCTCGGCGGCGACCGGCCGACCGGCGACGGCGAGGTGCCGGGGCTGTCCATCCGCCCGCTGGCCGACGCCGCCGACGCGGACGCGGTGAACCGGATCTACGCCCGCAACGGCATGGTCACCGCCGGAGTGGACGTGCTCGTCGCCAACGCGGGCACCGACCGGTTCCTGCACCTGGTCGCCGAGGACGCCACCGGCGAGGTCGTCGGCACCATCACCGGCGTCGACCACGTCGCGGTCTTCGACGACCCGGAGAACGGCGCCAGCCTGTGGTGCCTCACCGTCGACTTCAACACCGCGCCGCCGGGCACCGGGCAGGCGCTGATCACCGCGCTGGCCGCCCGGCTGGTCGAGCGGGGCCGGGCGTACGTGGACCTGTCCGTGCTCGCCGAGAACGCCGGGGCGATCCGGCTCTACGAGCGGCTCGGCTTCTACCGCACGTCGACGCTCTGCGTGAAGCGGAAGAACCCGATCAACGAGCGGCTCTTCCTGCCCGCCATGCCCCAGGGGTACGACCAGCTCAACCCGTACGCGAAGATCGTCGCCGACGAGGCGATGCGGCGCGGCATCCGGGTGGAGGTCACCGACCCGGCCTGGGGTGAGCTGCGCCTGAGCAGCGGCGGGCGGACCGTGCTGACCCGCGAGTCGCTGTCGGAGCTGACCTCGGCGGTGGCGATGAGCCGCTGCGACGACAAGCGGGTGACCCGCCGCATCCTCGCCGAGGCGGGGCTGTCCGTGCCGCGCGGCCGGACCGCCACCGGCGACGACCGCGACGCCGCCTTCCTCGCCGAGGTCGGCCGGGCGGTGGTCAAGCCGGCGCGGGGCGAGCAGGGCAACGGCATCACGGTGGGCGTACGCACCGCCGGGGCGCTGACGGCCGCCGTCGAGCTGGCCGCCCGCTTCTGCCCGGACGTGCTGATCGAGGAGATGCGCGCCGGCGAGGACCTGCGGGTCGTCGTCATCGACCACGAGGTGGTGGCCGCCGCGGTCCGGCGCCCCGCCTCGATCACCGGCGACGGGGTGCACGACATCGCCGAGCTGATCGAGCGGCAGAGCCGCCGCCGTGCCGCCGCCACCGGTGGCGAGTCCCGGATCCCGCTCGACGACATGACCCGCGACGTGCTGGCCGAGGCCGGCCACGAGCTGCACGACGTGCTACCCGAGGGGCAGGTGCTGGCCGTACGCCGGACCGCAAACCTGCACACCGGCGGCACCATCCACGACGTCACCGCAATGCTGCACCCGTCGATCGCCGAGGCGTGCGTGGCGGCCAGCCGGGCCCTGGACATCCCGGTCACCGGGCTGGACCTGCTGGTCGGCGCCCCGGACCGCCCGGAGCACGTCTTCATCGAGGCCAACGAGCGGCCCGGCCTGGCCAACCACGAGCCGCAGCCGACCGCCGAGCGCTTCGTGGACCTGCTCTTCCCGGGCACCCGCGCGCCGCAGCGGCTCTGGACCCCGGCCGGCCCGGGAGGTGCGGCGTGAGCCCGAGGCCTCTGGAGATCGACCTGGACTACCTGCGCCAGGTGCTGGTGGAGCTGCTGGAGATCCCGAGCCCGTCGGGGCGTACGGACCACGTGCAGCAGTACGTCGGCGAGCGGCTCTCCGCGCTCGGCATCCCCTCCACGCTGACCCGGCGCGGTGCGCTGAGCGCCTGCCTGCCCGGCCCCCGCTCGACCGGCGCCGACCGGGCGATCGTGGTGCACACCGACACCATCGGCGGCATGGTGAAGCGGCTGAAGGAGAACGGCCGGCTGGAGCTGAAGACGATCGGTACGCACAGCGCCCGGTTCGCCGAGGGCGCGCACGTGCGGATCTTCACCGACGACCTGGAGCGGGTGATCACCGGCCAGGTGCTGCCGCTGAAGGCCAGCGGCCACCGCTACAACGACGACGTGGACCTCCAGGGCGTCGGCTGGCAGCACGTCGAGGTGCGGGTCGACGAGCCGGTCGAGGACGTCGCCGGGCTGCGCGCCCTCGGCATCGACGCGGGTGACTTCGTGGCGTTCCTGCCGAACCCGACGATCACCCCCAGCGGGTACGTCAAGTCCCGGCACCTGGACGACAAGGCCGGCGTGGCCGCCGTCCTCACCGCCCTCAAGGCGATGGTCGACGCCGACGTACGCCCGGCGGTCACCGCGCACCTGCTGGTCACCGTGACCGAGGAGATCGGGCACGGGGCGTCGCACGGGCTCGACCCGGACGTGGCGGAGATCGTGTCGGTGGACGCGGCGGTGGTGGCGCCCGGCCAGCAGTCCCGCGAGGACGCGGCCACCCTGGCGATGGGCGACGGGGTCGGGCCGTTCGACTACCACCTGACCCGCAACCTGGCCTCGATCGCCGCCGAGCACGGGGTGGACCTGGTCCGCGACGTCTTCGAGTACTACCGCTCGGACGTGGCGGCGGCCGTGGAGGCCGGCGCGCACGCCCGGGTGGCGCTGCTCGGCTTCGGCGTGGACGCCACCCACGGGCACGAGCGCACCCACCTGGAGGGCCTGCGTCAGCTCACCCAGCTGCTCTGCCTCTATCTCCAGAGCGACCTGGTCTTCCCCGAGTGGGACGCCGAGCCGGAGGGCGACCTGGCCGACTTCCCGTCGCTGGCCGTGCAGCCGGCCAGCGAGGAGGGCCCGCGCGAGGGGCCGATCGGCATCGCCGAGAACGCCTGAGCGCCGGCCCGCCATTCCCCGACCTCGTGTGATCGAAATCCGTTGCCCCGGCCGCGAGGGGTGGATAGCGTGGCGGTACACGGGAAAGGAGGTGGTCCAGACTTGTATAGCAATCGGACTCGTGAGGTGGCTGTCCGCTAGCCGCTGTCCTCGACAGTGAAAACCACGTCCGCCGCGAGGCGGGCATGCACGATCGTCGAGACCGTGTGGCAGCGGTGCGGCGAAACCACGACAGCCACCCGACCCCCGGGGTGCCGGCCCAGTCCAGCCGGCCCGCGCGCGAGCGCGGAAGCCCCGGGGGTCGACCCTTTCCGCGGCCGGGTGGCCGACGCAGCCGGAGGTCACCGTGTCGATGCGCGAGCTGGTGGTGCTCGGGACCGCCAGCCAGGCCCCCACGCGGCAGCGCAACCACAACGGGTACGTGCTGCGCTGGGACGACGAGGTGATCCTCCTCGACCCGGGCGAGGGCAGCCAGCGGCAGCTCCTGCACACCACGGTCACCGCCACGGACCTGACCCGGATCTGCGTCACCCACTTCCACGGCGACCACTGCCTCGGCCTGCCCGGCACCATCCAGCGGCTCTCCCTGGACCGGGTGCCGCACCCGGTGGCGGTGCACTTCCCGGCCGGCGGCGCGGAATACTTCGCGCGCCTGCGGCACGCCTCCAGCTTCCACGAGACCGCCGAGCTGCGCGTCGAGCCGATCGGGACCGACGGGCAGCGCATCGCGCTGGGCGTCGGCACGCTGGAGGCCCGCCGGCTGCGGCACCCGATCGAGACGTACGGCTACCGGCTCGTCGAGCCCGACGGCTGCCGGATGCTGCCGGAGCGGCTGGCCGCGTACGGCATCGCCGGGCCGGCGGTCGGGGAGCTGATCCGCGTCGGCCACCTCGACCTCGACGGGCGTCGCGTCACCCGCGAGGAGGTGAGCGTGCCCCGGCCCGGGCAGCGCTTCGCCTTCGTCATGGACACCGGCCTCTGCGACGGGGTGTACGCCCTCGCCGAGCACGCCGACCTGCTGGTCATCGAGTCGACGTTCCTCGACTCGGAGGCCGCGCTCGCCGCCGAGGTCGGCCACCTCACGGCGGGCCAGGCCGCGCGGGTGGCGGCCGAGTCGGGCGTACGCCGGCTCGTGCTGACCCACTTCTCCCAGCGCTACGCCGACCCGGCCCGCTTCGCCGACGAGGCCCGCGCGCACTTCGACGGCGACCTGGTGATCGCCGAGGACCTGACGACCGTGCAGGTCCCGCCCCGGCGGGTAGCCTCGGCCGGGTGACGGTCACCCTGCGCCCCGCCACCGTCGACGACCTGCTGACGGTGGGTGCGCTGCACCAACGTTCCCGGGTCGCCGCCTACTCGGCCTTCCTGCCGGCGCGGGCGCTGGCCGAGCCGACGCCCGAGGCGATGGGCGCCTACTGGACCGAGCGCTGGACGTGGGAGCGCGACGAGCACCGGATGACCGTGGCCGAGCGCGACAGCCGACTGGTCGGGTTCAGCTACCTCGGCCCGGACGACGAGGGCGACGCGGCGACCGGCCTGCTCAACGCCATCCACCTCGAACCCGCCGAGCGCGGACGGGGCACCGGCCGCGCCCTGATGGTCGACGCGCTGGACGCCATGCGCGTACGCGGCTGGTCCCGCGCGGTGCTCTGGGTGCTGCGGGACAACGCGCACGCCCGGGCCTTCTACGAGCGCGGCGGTTGGACCCTCACCGGCACCGAACGCGACGAACACATCGGCCCGGCGGTCGTGCCCCAGCTCCGGTACGCCCGCCCGTTGTGAAGAACGCCCCCTGCCGTGCGCACCAGGCGCCGACAGGGGGCGTTCCTCAAGCGGTCAGCGGGCGCCGAGGTGGGCCAGCAGGTCCTGGCGGGTGAGCACACCCTTGGGCTTGCCGTCGACCAGCACCAGGGCGGCGTCGGACTTCTCCAGCAGGCCGACCGCCTCGCTCACCGGCTGCCCGCCACCGATCATCGGCAGCGGCTCGGCCATGTGCCGCTCGATGGTGTCGTGCAGGTGCGCCTGGCCGGTGAAGAGCGCGTCTAGCAGGTCCTTCTCGGCGATCGAGCCGGCCACCTCGCCGGTCACCACCGGGGGCTCGGCCTTGAGCACCGGCAGCTGCGAGACGCCGTACTCGCGCATGTAGTCGATCGCGTCGCGGACCGTCTCGGTCGGGTGCACGTGCACCAGCTCGGGCAGGCCGCCCGGCTTGCCGGCGAGCGCGTCGGCGACCGTCGGCTCCGTGCCGGCGTTGTCCAGGAAGCCGTAGCGGGCCATCCAGCCGTCGTTGAAGATCTTGGACAGGTAGCCCTTGCCGCTGTCCGGCAGCAGCACCACGACCACGTCGTCCGGGCCCGCCTTGCGTGCCACTTCGAGGGCGGCCACCACGGCCATCCCGCAGGAGCCGCCGACCAGCAGCCCCTCCTCGCGCGCCAGCCGACGGGTCATCTCGAAGGACGCCTTGTCGGAGACCTCGATGATCTCGTCGGCGACACCCCGGTCGTACGTCTCCGGCCAGAAGTCCTCGCCGACGCCCTCGACCAGGTAGGGCCGGCCGGTGCCGCCGGAGTAGACGGAGCCCTCCGGGTCGGCGCCGACGACCCGCACCCGGCCCTCCGAGGCCTCCTTCAGGTAGCGCCCGATGCCGGAGATGGTGCCGCCGGTGCCGACGCCCGCCACGAAGTGGGTGATCTCGCCCCCGGTCTGCTCCCACAGCTCGGGCCCGGTGGTCTCGTAGTGCGAGCGCGGGTTGGCCGGGTTGCTGTACTGGTTGGGCTTCCAGGCGCCGGGGATCTCCCGGGCCAGCCGGTCCGAGACGTTGTAGTAGGAGCGCGGGTCCTCCGGGGCCACGGCGGTCGGGCAGACCACCACCTCGGCGCCGTACGCCCGCAGCACGTCCTGCTTGTCCTGGCTGACCTTGTCGGGGCAGACGAAGACGCACTTGTAGCCCCGCAGCTGTGCCACCAGCGCCAGGCCGACGCCGGTGTTGCCGCTGGTCGGCTCGACGATCGTGCCACCCGGCTGGAGGAGGCCCGCCTTCTCCGCGTCCTCCACCATCCGCAGGGCGATCCGGTCCTTCACCGAGCCGCCCGGGTTGAGGTACTCCACCTTCGCCAGGACGGTGGCCTGGATCCCGGCCGTGACGTTGCGCAGCCGTACCAGCGGGGTGTTGCCGATCAGCTCGACGACGTTGTCGTAGTACCGCACCTCGTTGTGCCCTTCTCCTCCGGCGCCGCCGGCGGCGGCCGGGCAGACGTCTTCTCGACGCCCCAGGGTACGTGGGTTCAGGACGCCACGTGTCCGGGGATCACCGAGCTGCGCCGGGCCTCCCACTCCAGGAACCGCTCGGTCTCGGCCAGCACGCTGCCGGCCAGCCAGGTCACCATGACCGCGTCGTCGGCCAGTCCGAAGATCGCCAGCGGGATCTCCGGAAGCAGGTCCACCGGCGAGACGATGTACGCCGTCGCCGCGGTCATCAGGGCCAGCCGCAGGCCGCCGTCGTACTCCCCCCGGGTGGTCGCCCGGATCATCCGGGGCAGCGCGCCCAGCCGCGCCCCGAGCGACGGCCCGCCCCGCGACCCGGCCGCTAGTGCCCGGGCCAACGCGCTGAACGCCGCGGTGCGCTTCAATGTCTTCCCCATGTTCGGCCCCTCTCCACGTGCCAGGATGACGCGTCGGCGCAACCGCCCTCCGGTCACCCGTACAGATACCCAGGACCGTCGACTTCCAGGCACCCGCGAGCCGACACGACGACAGCGGCGTGTCGTGCCGGCGCGATAATGTCGCTGTATGGGGGTCGCTGGTTCCGTCGTCCCGGTCGGTTCGCGCTGGCAGCGCGCCCGGCAGGTCGCCCGCCTCGCGGCGATCGGCACGGGTGCCACCGCGGCGGCCGCGGTCGCGACCGGCGGTGTGCTCCTCGGGCAGGCCCGCCAGGCCCGCCGCACGATCCCGATGGCGGAGGCGCCGCCGCCGCGCTGCGACGGCGTCTACGGCGCGAAGCTGCCCGGCCCGCCGGTCACGGTCGTCGTGCTGGGCGACTCGTCGGCCGCCGGCTACGGCGTGCACCGCCGCCGGGAGACGCCCGGCGCCCTGCTCGCCACCGGCCTGTCCCGCCGCCTGCAACGCCCCGTCCGGCTGCACCGCTTCGCCGTGGTCGGCGCCATCTCGGCCGTGCTGCGCCACCAGGTGGAGGCGGCCCTGGAGTGCCGGCCCGACGTCGCGGTGATCCTGATCGGCGGCAACGACGTGACCAACCGCACGCCGCTCGGCCTGGCGGTGCGCTACCTGGTCGAGGCGGTCCGCACGCTGCGCGCCGCCGGCTGCGAGGTGGTCGTCGGCACCTGCCCCGACCTGGGCGCCATCCAGCCGATCCGGCCGCCGCTGCGCTGGCTGGCCCGCCGCTGGAGCCGGCAGCTCGCCGCCGCCCAGACGGTCGCCGTGGTCGAGGCCGGCGGCTGGACGGTCTCCCTCGGCGACCTGCTCGGGCCCCGGTTCGCGGCCGAGCCGACCCGGATGTTCGCCTGGGACCGGTTCCACCCCTCGGCGGAGGGCTACGCCGTGGCCGCCGCCGCGCTGCTGCCGACCGTGCTCTCCGCGCTCGGCGCGGGGCAGGAACGGCGTCCGACCCTCCTGCGGGGCGAGGGCGTACGGTCGCTGCCGCAGGCCGCGCAGGAGGCGGCCCGCCACGCGGGCACCGAGGTCAGCGGCACCCGGGTCCGGGGGCGCGAGCGCGGCCCCGCCGGCCGGTGGGCGCAGCTGCGCCGACGGACCTTCTTCGGTGTCGGCGCGGTGCCGCAGCCCGGCCCCGCCGCCGACTCACCCACACTGGAGGGACTGGCATGAGCGAGCGCTTCATCCCCTCGGGGCTCGCCAACCGACTGGGCCGGGCGGCGACGCTCAGCCTCATCGCCGGCACGGTCGGCGGCGCCGCCGTCCTGGCCGGGCAGGCCTTCGCCGCCCGGCACCGCCGGTACGCCCAGCCGGAGCTGGCGCTCGCCCTGCGCGCCACGGTCGGGCGCGCCGACGCGCCGCCGCTGCGGCTGGTGCTGCTCGGCGACTCGTCCGCCCTCGGCGTCGGGGTCGGCCGCCTCGACGAGACCATCGGCGGGCAGTTGGCCAACCTGCTCGCCGAGGGCCCGAACGGCCGCCGGGTGCACCTGTCCAGCGTCGGTGTCTCGGGCTCCCGCTCGACGGACCTGGCCACCCAGGTGGCCCGGGCGCTGCTCGGCGAGCGTCCCGACGTGGCGGTGATCCTGATCGGGGCCAACGACGCCACCACCCTGCGTCGCCCGGTGGAGGCCGCCGCCTACCTCGGGGCGGCCGTGCACCGGCTGCGCGAGGCCCGGGTCGAGGTCGTCGTCGGCACGTGCCCCGACCTGGGCGCCGTACGCGCGATCGCCCCGCCGCTGCGCAACGTGGTCGGCTGGTCGGGTCGGCGGGTGGCCCGCGCCCAGACGGCGGCGGTGCTCGACGCCGGCGGCACCGTCGTCGACCTGGCCACCGAGACCGGGGCGGTGTTCCGGGCCGACGCCGGCACGCTGTGCCACGACGGCTACCACCCCTCCGCCGACGGCTACCGGGTCTGGGCGCACGCCCTGCTCCCGGCCGTCGCCGCCGCCGCGGCGGTCGCCTCCCGGCACTGACCAGCCGCCGCGGGCGTGACATCTCCCCGCCGGCGGGCCAGCCGCCGCAGGCGTGACATTTCCCGGCCGGCGGGCAGCTTCCACCCGAAGTTACCGACGGGTTAACGTTGGTTCATGCCGACTGAGTCGTCCCGCGACGCCGTCATCGTCGCCACCGCCCGCTCTCCCATCGGCCGGGCGCACAAGGGGTCCCTGCGCGACGTCCGCCCGGACGACCTCGCCGCGACCATCGTGCGGGCCGCCCTGGACAAGGTTCCCCAGCTCGACCCGACCGAGATCGACGACCTCTACCTGGGGTGCGGTCTGCCCGGCGGCGAGCAGGGCTTCAACATGGCCCGGGTGGTCGCCACCCTGATGGGCCTCGACACGCTGCCCGGCGCGACGCTCACCCGCTACTGCGCCTCCTCGTTGCAGACGACCCGGATGGCGATGCACGCGATCCGGGCCGGCGAGGGCGACGTGTTCATCTCCGCTGGCGTGGAGACCGTCTCCCGGTACGCCCGCGGCAGCTCCGACGGGCTGCCGAAGGAGGCGCAGGCGCTGGTCGGCGGCGGTTGGGAGAACCCGCGCTTCGCCGCCGCCGCCGAGCGTTCCCAGGCCCGCGCCCAGGGTGGGGCCCCCGTCTGGACCGACCCGCGCGAAGCCGGCGAGCTGCCGGACATCTACCTGACCATGGGTCAGACCGCCGAGAACCTGGCCCAGGTGTACGACGTGAGCCGCGCCGACATGGACGAGTTCGGCGTACGCAGCCAGAACCTCGCCGAGAAGGCGATCGCCGACGGCTTCTGGGCCCGGGAGATCACCCCGGTCACCACGCCGGACGGCACGGTGGTCGGCACCGACGACGGCCCGCGCGCCGGGGTCACGCTGGAGGCGGTGTCCGGGCTGAAGCCGGTGTTCCGCCCCGACGGCCGCGTCACCGCCGGCAACTGCTGCCCGCTCAACGACGGCGCCGCCGCCGTGGTGATCATGAGCGCCCAGCGGGCCCGGGACCTCGGGATCACGCCGCTGGCCCGGATCGTCTCCACCGGCGTGACCGCCCTCTCGCCGGAGATCATGGGCCTCGGCCCGGTCGAGGCCACCCGGCAGGCGCTCAAGCGGGCCGGCATGACCATCGACGACGTCGACCTGGTGGAGATCAACGAGGCGTTCGCGGCGCAGGTGATCCCCTCCTACCGCCAGCTCGACATCCCGCTGGAGAAGCTGAACGTCATGGGCGGCGCGATCGCCGTCGGCCACCCGTTCGGCATGACCGGCGCCCGCATCACCGGCACCCTGCTCAACGCCCTGGACTGGCACGACAAGACGATCGGCCTGGAGACCATGTGCGTCGGCGGCGGCCAGGGCATGGCCATGATCGTCGAGCGCCTGAGCTGAGCGGCCTGGGCCGCACGCCCGAGCTGAGCGGCCTGGGTCGCACGCCCGAGCTGAGCGGCCTGGGTCGCACGCCCGAGCTGAGCGGCCTGAGCCCGGAGTCCTGAGCCCGGACGAGAGGGCCGGCCCCTTGTCGGGGCCGGCCCTCGTCGTCAGGGTCCCCGTTGGACCATTGGAAAGCAGGGTGGCCGGCCTGCACTGAACCGGCCAGGCGCGCCCCGACCCGGGCGGGCCTCGCCGTCGGGGCCGCACCCCCCGATCGGCCACACGCGGATCGCGCTAGAGGACTTCGCGGGTCGCCGTCACCTCGGCGGCGGCACGCGCCAGCACCTCCGGTGGCGGGGCGGCGGCGACCAGGTCGGCGGCCACCACCCGGAGCTGGTCGGGCAGCGCCAGGTCGTTGTCGAGCCGGGGCACCGTCCGCCGGGGCCCGGCCTCCGCGTCGGCGGCCCGGTTGGCGATCTCCTGCACCAACCGGTGCACGAGATCGGCGCGGGACACGTTGCCACCGGCGGCCGTGGCCGCCCAGCGGGGCTGCTGCCAGTGCCCGACCTGACGGACCAGCAACTCCACCGCCCGCCCCAACTCCCCCACGCTCACCCCGCCGAGTCTACGGACCACCCACCCCCACCCCACCCAGCCCCGCCCCCGGCCGGGGCCCCGGCCGGCGATCATGAGGTTGGCGGCGGGAATCGTGATCAATTTCGCCGTCAACCTCATGATCAACGCCGCGGAGAGGCGGGCGGGACGCGGGCGGGGCGGGGCGGGGGCGGACGCGACGGCGCCCGCCCTCGCGGGTGCGGGGGCGGGCGCCGTCGGACGGGCGGGCGAGGGTCAGTCGTCGCCCTGGAAGTAGCTCAGCAGGCGCAGGATCTCGATGTAGAGCCAGACCAGGCTGACCAGGATGCCGAAGGCGGCGACCCAGGAGTAGCGCTGGGGCAGCCCCATCCGGACGCCGTCCTCGACCTCCTTGAAGCTGAGCACGAAGCTCAGCGCGGCGACGACGATGCAGACCAGGCTGAAACCGATCGCCAGCGGGCTGCCGTCGCGCAGACCGGTGTTGACGCCGAAGAGCGCGAACACGAGGTTGATCAGCATGACGGCGAAGAGACCCGCCATCACGGCGATCATGCCCTTGACGAACTTCGGGGTCGCCCGGATGACCTTCGCCTTGTAGAGGATGGCCATCACGAAGAAGACACCGAACGTGGCGGTCACCGCCTGCACCACGATGCCGTCGTAGAGCGACTCGAAGAACTTGCTGACCATGCCGACGAAGACGCCCTCGACGACGGCGTACGCGACGACCAGCGCCGGGTTCGCCATCCGGGAGAACGAGATGACCAGACCCAGGACCAGGCCGACCACCGCCGCGCCGATCCAGGCCGCGCCGAGCAGGGCGTCCGGCACCAGCACCCACGCGGCCGCGGCGGAGATGCCGAGGATGCCCAGGAGCGTGACGGTCTTGACCACCACGTCGTCGATCGACATGGTGTTGACGGTCGGCGGGGCCGCCGGGTAGCCGGCCTCCGTCGGGTACTGCTGTGGATAGCCGGGCTGTCCGTACGGCCCGGTCGGGGCGTACCCGGCGGAGCGCTCCCGCTCGGCCGCCTGGCCGAGCCGGGCGAGCACCGGGTTCGAAGTCTTCACTGTCAGGCCTCCCTCAGGGGGTCGTTGCACGTGAACGTGCACCCACAAGAGTAAACGCCCAGGGCAGTCACGTGGAGATCGCCAAGCTGAGCGGAAGCTGAGAGTGGGCGTGCCCGGGGCGGGGGTCGAACCCGCACGCCTTGCGGCAGCCGCTTTTAAGGCGGCCGTGTCTGCCGTTCCACCACCCGGGCGGGTGACACCGCGCGGGTCGACACGCGTGGTGCAGTGTCACGTTAGCGGGTCGGCGGCGGCCCGGCGTACCCCGGCGTCCGGGTCGCACTAGGGTCGAGACCGTGAGCAGCACAGCCCCCACGGCCCCCGACGCCGTCCCTGACCAGGCTGTCGTCGCCACCGACCGCCCCGCCCACCGGCTCCGGCCGGCGCGCCTGCTGGCCGCCGTCCACCGCCGCCGGACGGACGTCACCGTCGCACTGGTCTTCGTGGCGCTGGCCGGGTGGCTCACCCACGGGCTCTGGCCCGACCCGGCGGCCCGGGTCCTCGCGCTCAACCCGGAGGACCAGGCCCTGTACGAGTGGTTCCTCGCCGTCGACTCGCGGGCGCTGCTCGGCGACTTCGACCTGCTCACCGGGCGGCTCAACGCGCCCGACGGGGTCAACCTGATGACCAACACCACGGTCATCGCGCTCGGCGTGCTCTTCGCCCCGGTGACCCTGCTGCTGGGCGCGCCGGTCACCTTCGCCCTGCTGGCCCTGGCGAACCTGGCCGGCACCGCGATCGCCTGGTACCTGCTCTTCACCCGGGTCCTGCGCGCCCGCCGGCTCGCCGCCGTGCTCGGGGCGGCGCTGTGCGGCTTCGGCCCGGGGATGGTCTCGCAGACCAACAGCCACCTGCACATGACGGCGCAGTGGCTGGTTCCGGTGATCGTCTGGCTCGTGGTCCGTCTGCTGCGCGCCGCCGACCCGGCGAGCGGCGACGACGGGCCGGACCGCCGGCGGATGGTCAGCTCGGCCGTCGGCCTGGCGGCGGCGGTCACCGCGCAGGTCTTCGTCGGTGAGGAGGTGCTCTTCCTCTGCGCGGTCACGCTGCTGGTGATGGCGGTCGCCTACGCGGTGGCGGACCGGAACCTGGCCCGCCGCGCCCTGCCCGGCTTCGCCGCCGGGATGGCGCTCGCCACCGGGCTCGCCCTGCTCGTACTGGCCTGGCCGCTCTGGTTCCAGTTCGCCGGCCCGCAGGGCGTTGCGGACGGCATGTTCAGCCCGCACTACTTCTCCGCGGACCTGCGCAGCTGGTGGACGGTCTCGCCGCTGTCCGTCGCGGGTCACGACGACGCCGCCCGGCTGACCACGGGGCCGGCCGAGTACAACACGTTCCTCGGGCTGCCCCTGCTGCTGGTCGCCGCCGCCTGCGCGCTCTGGCTGGGCCGTCGCCCCCTGGTCGTCGCGTGCGTGGCCGGCACGCTGGTGACGGGGGCGCTGTCGCTCGGCCCCCGGGTGGTCGTCGGCGGCGAACGGACCGCCGTGCCGGGCCCGTACGCCCTGCTCTCGGGGCTGCCCGTGGTGGACGGTGCGCTACCCATGCGGTTCGCCCTCGCGGTGCTGCCGTTGGTCGCCACCCTGCTGGTGCTGGCGGTCGACCGGGCGCTGCGCGGCGCCGGCCCGGCCCGCCGCCTGGTGCCGGTGGCGGTGGGCGTGGCGTTGCTGCCGCTGCTGCCCACCCCGCTGCCCACGGCCGCGCGCCCGCCGCTGCCCGAGTTCGTCACCGGCGGGCACTGGCGCCAGTGCGTCGAGCCGGGCGGGGTGCTGGTGCCGGTGCCGCTCGCCACGCCCAAGCAGCCGTGGCCGATGCGCTGGGCGACCGCCGCCGACGCGGCGTTCGGCATGCCGGAGGGCTTCTTCATCGGCCCGTACGGCCGGGGCGGCACGGCGGCGATGGGCACCTACCCGCGGCCCACCTCGGCGCTGCTGGCCGAGGTGGGCAGGCGCGGCGGGCAGCCGGTCGTCGACGACGGACAGCGCCGGCAGGCCGCCGAGGACGCGGACTTCTGGGGTGCCTCCTGCGTGGCCCTGGCCGTCGACACCCCGCACGCCGACAGCCTCCGCGGCACGCTGGAGCAGCTCTACGGGCCGGCGACCCGGATCGCCGACGCCTGGACCTGGCGCGTCTGACCTCGCGCCGGGCGGCGCGGCGGCCACGCCCGGCGACCGGCCGCACGGCACGCGGCGGCCCTCCGCCCGGGCCGGCCCGACGTACGCGAGAGGCCCCTCCGCCCACGGCGGAGGGGCCTTCGCGTGACGCGGTCAGCGCCGGCCGGCGCCGACCGGCTGGGAGGCCTCGGCGAACTCCTCGCGCGGATCGTGCAGCTGCCCCAGGGCGACCACCTCGCGCTTGAGGAAGAACGCCAGGGTCCAGTCCACCACGACGCGGACCTTGCGGTTCAACGACGGGATCCGGCTCATGTGGTACGTCCGGTGCATGAACCACGCCGGCCAGCCGGTCATCTTGATCCCGTACACCTGGGCCACGCCCTTGTGCAGGCCGAGGCTCGCGACGCTGCCGGCGTGCTTGTGCTTGTACTCCACCGGCTCCCGGCCGCGTACGACGTTGACGATGTTGTCGGCCATCCGGGCGGCCTGACGGACGGCGTGCTGGGCGCTCGGCGAGCAGTAGTTGCCGGGCTCCTTGGTCAGGTCCGGCACGGCCGCGCAGTCACCGGCGCTCCAGGCGCCCTCGACCACCCGGTCGCCGTCGACCACCTGGAGGGTCGGCAGGCACGTGACCCGACGCCGCTCGTCGCGCGGGAAGTCCGTCGCGTCCAGCATCGGCGACGGCTTCACGCCGGCCGTCCAGACGATGGTGTCGGAGCGGAAGCTGTCGCCGTCGGAGAGCTTCACGACCCCGTCGAGGCAGGACTCGAGGCGGGTGTCCAGCCTGATGTCCATGTTCCGCTTGAGCAGCTGCTGCACCGTGTAGGCGCCCATGTCCCGATCCACCTCGGGCAGCACCCGCTGGGTCGCCTCGACCAGCACCCAGCGCATGTCCTCCGGCTTCAGCTCCGGGTAGTACTTCAGCGCGTCCCGGGCCATGTCCTCCATCTCGGCGAGCGCCTCGATGCCGGCGTACCCGCCGCCGACGAAGGTGAAGGTCAGCGCGGAGCGACGCACGGCCGGGTCGGGGGTGACGGCGGCCACGTCGAGCCGGTCCAGCACGTGGTTGCGCAGGTAGATGGCCTCGCCGATGGTCTTGAAGCCGATGCCGTGCTCGTGCAGGCCGGGGATCGGCAGCGTCCGGGACACCGAGCCGGGGGCGACGACGACGTGGTCGTACGGGATCTCCCGGGTGGGGCCGCTGATGGGCTGCACCACGGCGGTCTTGCGGTCGTGGTCGATCCGCGTCACCGCGCCCGCCACCACCTTGCACCGCCGCAACTCCCGCCGCAGCGGCACCACGGAGTGCCGGGGCGAGATGTTGCCGGCCGCCGCCTCGGGCAGGAACGGCTGGTAGGTCATGTGGGGCTGAGGGTCCACCACGACGACCTCAGCCTCACGGGAGCTGAGCTTCTTCGACAGGCGCAGTGCCGCATAGAGACCGACGTGCCCGGCACCCACCACAAGGATCCGCTTCGGGTTCACGTCATCTATCTTTCCCGGCGCGGCCCGGCTAATCCCGCCCGCGCCCCTTCTCTGTGACGGAGCACAACCCCTGTGACCTGCACGACTTCCCCCGGAAGGGGCCGTCACCTGCGGCGCAGCAGCCACCCCAGCAACGCCGCCACCGCCACCGCCACGAGCAGGCCGACCACCGTCGCCGCCTGGTGTCCGGTATCACCACCGAGCCCGCCGACCTCGACCAACAGCACACCGAGGACGAAGGTGGCCAGGAGCACCCCGCCGGCCCGGGCCAGCCACCGCACGATCAGGTCGGGATCGACCACCGCGTCGTACGGGAGCACGGCCGCCAGCGCGCAGAGGGTGTGGGTGAGGTAGAGCACCGCCGCCACGGCGAGCAGCCGCCAGAGGGCGATCGGCCGGCCGTAGCCGTCGGTGGCGACCAGCCAGCCGCCGACCGTGACCAGCGCCGCGAAGGTCGGCCAGACCCGGCGCGGCCCGACCGCCGGCAGCACCGCCACCGCCACGAGCGCGAGCAGCGGCTGGCCGAGGAGCACCTCGGAGGGGTACGCCAGCACGAGGCCGACCAGCACGGTGAGGAAGATGCCGGCGCGCACCAGCAGCGGCGTCAGGCTGATCCGCGCGGCGGCGTGCCGCAGCGCCCGGACCCGTTCGGTGACGGCGTTCAACCGTGCCGCCTTTCGTTCGCGACTGCGGGACTCCGCTGCGCTGCGTTCCTCGCGCTCACCGGTGCCGCCTTTCGTTCGCGACTGCGGGACTCCGCTGCGCTGCGTTCCTCGCGCTCACCGGTGCCGCCTTTCGTTCGCGACTGCGGGACTCCGCCGCGCTGCGTTCCTCGCGCTCACCGGTGCCGCCTTTCGTTCGCGACTGCGGGACTCCGCCGCGCTGCGTTCCTCGCGCTCACCGGCCCACCCTCGGGGCGGTCGCCAGCCGGGCCACGTCCCGCAGCACCTCGTCGAGGCTGCCCGCGCCGGCCCAGCGCACCACGGGCACCCCGTGCTCGCGTAGCTGCCCGATCATCGTGTCCCGGTCCAGCCGCCACAGCCGGTACGCCACCTCGGCCCAGCCCCGGTCCTTCGGCGGGGCGAGGTCCGCCGGCAGGGTGTCCACCGCGACCACGAACCGCCCGGAGCGCGCCAGCCGGGCCAGCATCTGTGCCGACCGCTCGTCGAGCAGCGGGGTGAGGACCACCACCAGCGCGTCGGCCGACAGCACCTGCGGGCCGAAGACCTGGTCGTACGGCTCGTGCGGGGAGGACTCGGCCCGCACCTCCAGCAGCCACTCCAGGACGGTGAGGTACTGCCGGCGGCCGGTGGCGGGGCGCAGCCGCCGCGCGGCGGGGCCGTACTCGAGCATCGACACCCGGTCGCCGCGGTGCAGGTAGTGCTCGGCGATCGCGGCGGCGGCCCGGACGGTGGTGTCCAGTACGGAGGCGGCACCGGAGACGCCGCCGGAGCGGCCGGCCTCGGCGAGCACGTCGAGCAGCACCACCACCTCGGCGTCGCGGTCGGAGAGGGTGGCCGCCACGTGCAGCTGCCGGGCGCGCAGCGAGACCCGCCAGTCGATCCGGCGCAGCCGGTCCCCGGGGGCGAAGACCCGTACGCCGGCCAGCTCGCCGCCCTCGCCGGGCCGGCGCGAGTGGTGCGCGCCGACCAGGCCGGCGGCCCGGGGCATCGCCTCGACCGCGTCGAACGGCTCGGTCTTCGGGTAGACGCGCACCCGGGACGGCTCGGTGATCACGGCGCGGGAGACCAGCAGTCCCTGCGCGACGGCGACCCGGGCACCCGCCGGGCCGACGGGGTGCCGGCCCCAGCGCAGCGCCGTGCCGGTCAGCTCCAGGTCCACGGCCGCGGCGGTCGGTACGGCGGTCGCGAAGGGCCGTTCCGCGACGGCCGCCGACCGGGCGCCGGACGCCGCGGTGGCACCGGCGATCGTCGCCCGCTCGACGCGCAGCCACGGCGAGATCCGACTGCGCACCACCGCCACGTCGTATTCGAGCTGGTCGGGGTTGCCGACGGTGACCGTGGCGGTCAGTTCGCCGCCCTCGACCAGGTGGCCGTCGTCGCCGGAGATCCAGACCTGCGGCAGGACGGTCGGCCGGCGGCGCAGCGCGTACGCGGTGCCGAGCGCGAACGGGGCGGCCAGCACGACCAGGTCGACCCGGCCGAGCAGCACCCCCGCGATCAGCAGCAGCCCGGTGAGCAGGACCGCCCGGCCGAGCGCCCCGGTGGGCACCCAGCCGGTCGCGGGCGGCGGCCCCGACGACTCGACCCGGGGCGGCACGGGGGACGCGACCATCAGCGCCCGTGGCCTGCGGCGTAGCTGGGCAGCGCACCGCTGGCGGGCGCCGGGGTCGCCTCCAGCACCTCACCGACCACGAAGGACGGGTCGACGCGGCGCAGCCACATCTCGGGGCGCAGCGTGATCCGGTGGGCGAGGGCGGGGGCGGCGACCTCCTTGACGTCCTCCGGCACCACGTAGTCGCGCCCGGCCATGACGGCCCGTACGCGCGCCAGCAGCAGCAGCGCCAGCGAGCCGCGTGGCGACGCGCCGACCAGCACCGACGGGTGCTCGCGGGTGGCGGCGGTCAGGGCGACGATGTAGCGGCCGACGGAGTCCTCCACCACCACGTCCTCCAGCGCGGCCTGCATCGCGCGCAGGGTCTCCGCGTCGACCACCGGCTTGATCTCGGCCTCCTCGCGGCGGCGGGCCATCCGCCGGCGCAGCACCTCCCACTCCTCGTCGGCCTCCGGGTAGCCGAAGGAGACCCGGAGCAGGAACCGGTCGAGCTGTGCCTCGGGCAGCGGGTAGGTGCCCTCGTACTCGATGGGGTTGGCGGTGGCCAGCACGTGGAACGGCTCGTCCAGCTTGTACGTCACGCCCTCCACCGAGACCTGCTTCTCCTGCATCGCCTCCAGCAGGGCCGACTGGGTCTTCGGCGGAGTCCGGTTGATCTCATCGGCGAGCAGCAGGTTGGTGAAGACCGGGCCGGCGCGGAACGCGAAGTCGCCGCTGCGCTGGTCGTAGAGGAACGAGCCGGTCACGTCGGCCGGCAGCAGGTCGGGGGTGAACTGGAGCCGTCGGAAGTCCAGCCCGAGCGCCTGCGCGAAGGACCGCGCGGTCAGCGTCTTGCCGAGGCCCGGCAGGTCCTCCAGCAGCACGTGCCCGCCGGCCAGGATCCCGGCGAGGACCAGCTCCAGCGCGTCCCGCTTGCCGACCACGACCTGACCGACCGCCTCGAGCACCGACCGGGCGAGGTGGCCGACCTCGGCGGCGGGCATGCTGCGGTCCACGTCGTTCATATCTTCTCCAGTTCGGCGACGATCGCCGCGAGGTCGCGCGGCGACGGGGGGCGGCGGGAGGGGGTGCTGAGGAAGGTCCAGACCCGGTCGCCGAGCAGGGCGCGGGCCCGCTCCGGGTCGGATTCGCGGGTCAGGCCGTGGCGCTGGCGCAGCCGCTCGTCGGCCAGCTCGCCGATCCGCGGCAGGATCCGCTCGGCGAACCGCTCCCGGTCCTTCCCGGCCCAGTCCAGCGGCCGTTCCCAGCCGTTGATCGCGGCGCGCAGCGCGTCGCGGGCGCCCCAGTTCCAGGTGCCGTCGTCGTCGGTGGTGGCCGGCGCCCGGCCGCCGGAGCGGGGCGGGGGTGGGGGCGCCAGGGCGGCGACGACCCGGCGCACCAGGAACAGCGCCACCACCCCGGCGACGAGGACCGGCAGCGAGACCCGCAGGCCGACCACGCGCAGGCCGGCGACGAGCACGACCACGACGGCCGCCACGCCGGCCACGGTGCGCAGCACCCGACCGACCCGCCCGCCCCGGGACGGCTCGGCGGGTGCCGGTCGCTCCTCCTCGAAGCTCAGCAGGTCGTCGATGCTGGTGCTGCTCACCGCGCCACCTCGCCACGCCGGGCGGGCACCGGCCGCGCCCCGGCCACGCCGGCATCCGTCCCGGTCACGCGGGCACCTCGGCGTCGGCGTCGGTCACCACGGCGGCGAGCTCGCCGCGCAGCCGGCGCAGCGCGGCCCGGGCCTGGTCGCGGGTGTGCTCGTCGACCTCCCGGGTGGCGTACCGGGCCTCGCGGTAGACGTGTGCGAACTCGGCCAGCACGTCGGCGCTGACGATCGCCGGGACGCCCGCCGACGGGTCGCCCCGCAGCAGGCGGCTGACCAGGTCGGTGGGGGTGTCGCCGGCCAGCCGGGGCACGCCGGCCCCGGCGGCGGCCTCCTCCAGACGGACCCAGCAGGCGATCACCGCCGTACGGGGGTCGGTGGCCCGGTCGTCCAGCTCCTCCAGGCCGGCGTCGAGGGCGGCGGCCACCTCGCGGGCGGTGCCCTCGGGCGTACGCCGGGGCCGCCGGGCCGGCAACGCCCGCGTGGTGCGCCGCATCGCGCCCCGGACCAGCGTCCAGGTGAGGTAGCCGAACGCGCCGAGCAGTGCCAGCCCGAGCAGCACGACGACGGCGGTGACGAGCCACCCCGGGATCCGCGCCCCGGTGGTCTCGGCGGTGTCGCGGGGCTCGACGGGGATCGAGGGGTCCGGCTCGGCGGTCGGATATTCCGGAACGTAGGGGATGTTGTCGGCGGCGGGCGGGATCCGGCTCGCGCCGATCGACGAGTGGGCGGACGACAGCGCGGCGACGGCCAGCAGGAGCACCACCGCCGCGACCGGCCACCACCTGCGCAGGACGCTGATCTGCATCGCGGGTTACCTCCGGGCCACCGGGGCGGGTCGCACGGGCCGACGCGTTCCGTCCGTCATCGCCACCGCCCCCGCGCCTCAGTCCACCCCGGCCAGTGCCTTCGCCCGGGCGAACACGTCGTCCAGCATCCCTGGTGTCAGCCGCCCGGTGAAGGTGTTCTGCTGGCTGACGTGGTAGCAGCCGAGCAGTTCCGGTGCGCCCGTGCCGGACCAGTGTGCCCCATGGCCGAACGCCGGTCGCGGGCTGGGCGGTCGCAGACCGTACACCTGGCGCAGCACCGGCCACCACGAGGCCCACGCGAACGCGCCCAGCGCGACCACGACGCGCAGGGTGGGCCGGATCAGCGTCACCTCGCGGTGCAGCCACGGCGCGCACGTGTCCCGCTCCTCTCCGGTGGGCTTGTTGTCCGGCGGCGCGCAACGCACGGCGGAGAAGATCCGCAGGTCCCGCAGGGTCAGGCCGTCGTCGGCGGCGACGCTGGTCGGTTGGTTGGCCAGCCCGGCCCGGTGCAGCGCGGCGAACAGCACGTCGCCGGAGCGGTCGCCGGTGAAGATCCGGCCGGTGCGGTTGCCGCCGTGCGCGGCGGGCGCCAGGCCGAGGATGGCGATGCGCGCGCCGGCGACGCCGAGACCGGGCACCGGCCGCCCCCAGTACTCCTGGTCGCGGAAGGCCGCCCGGCGGACCTGGGCCACCTCCTCCCGCCACCGCACCAGCCGCGGGCAGGCGAAGCAGTCACTGACGGCGGCGTCGAGGTCGGCCAGGTCGGTCGCCCGCGCGGCGCGGGCGACCACCTCGTCGGGCGTACGGGGCTCAGCCAAGCTTGGCCCGGAACAGTTCGAGGGTGCGGGCCCAGGCGGTGGCGGCGGCGCGCTGGTCGAAGTTCTCCGGCCGGTCCTCGTTGAAGAAGGCGTGCGAGGTGCCGGGGTAGTCGTAGACCTGGCAGGTGCCGCCGGAGGTCTCGATGGCGCCGCGGACGGTCCGTACGCCGTCGGCGGCGGAGGTGCCGTCCTCTTCGGAGCAGTGGATGAGCGCCGCCTTGCCCGCGTAGTCGGCCCACTCGGCGCGCATCCCGTCCCACGGCAGCCGGGGATAGAAGGCGGCGGTGGCGACGATCCGCTCGGAGCGCGTGGCCGCCCAGAGGGCCAGGCTCGCCCCGGCGCAGAAGCCCGCGCAGCCCACCTTGCCCGCGACCTCGGGCCGCCCGGCGAGGTAGTCGGCCGCGCCGGCGATGTCGGCGGCCGCCTCGTCCATCTGCACGCTGTTCAGCATCTGCCGGGGCTCGTCGGGCTTGCTGGCCGGGCCGCCGTGGCGGAAGTCCGGGGCGAGGGCGACGAATCCGGCCTCGGCGAAGCGGTCGACCACCGCCCGGACGTGCGGCACGAGGCCCCACCAGTCCTGGATGACGATGACCGCAGGGCTGGCCGCACCGCCGGAGGGTATCGCGAGATACCCCTCGCTCGTCCCCCCGTTGCCGCGGTAGCCCACCATCTCGCCCATCGGCCGTCCTCCTAGCGGTCAGTCATCGTTGGCTGGTCGCACAGTGGTGTTACGTGCCGGTAGCCTGCCACGCCGTGAGCGCCCCGGGGAAGACGCCGGAACAGTGGCATTCACCTCCTGTTCGCCCGCCCGTACCCACGAATGCCGACGGCGGCGCGGACGTCGTCCGCGCCGCCGTCGACGGTGCTGTCGTAAGGGGGATCAGGCCTTCTTCGTCAGGCACAGCAGGTAGCCGGTCTTGCCCGGCTCGATGCTGTAGTAGACGTAACCCTCCTGGCCCTCCTTGATGTACTGCCCGCACGCCTCCGGGGAGCGGGCCTGCGCCTGGGTCTGCCCGTCGACGCGGCCGACCACGTTGTAGACGGCGTCGGTGGAGGTGCACTCGACGACCTTCGCGCCGTCGACCTTCTCCTCCTCGGTGCCGGTCACCTCGGGCAGCTCGGCGATGCAGTCGCCGGCCTTGGCCTCGGCGGTCTCGTCCTTGTTGAAGAAGTTGCCGATGGCCGAGCCGATGCCGAACTTGAGGCCGGCGACGACCAGGAACACGACGATCGCGCCCACGATGCCGAGCAGCTTCTTGGAACCGGACTTCTCGGCCTGGGGCTCCGCCGGGGGCGGCGCCTGGACGGCCGACGGGGGTTGGGCGGCGTCCGGCGCGGGGGGCGGTGCGACCTGCTCTGACACGCGATTTCCTTCCGGGGGGTGAGTGAGCAGACGACACCGTAGCGACCGGGACCGACAGCCGTTGCCCCGCTGGACTCATCCGTTCAGCTATTTCCCAGCTTCACGGCATGATCCGCTTCACGTCCGGGCCGGGGACGGGGTGCCGGTCGATGCCTGTGTCGGCGCGGGCGCCGTGCCCGGGGCGCCGCCCGGCGTGGGCGTGGGCTCGGTCGGGTCACCCGGGGCGGTGGGTGCCGGCACCGGCGGCACGCCCGTCGACGGCACGGGACCGACCGGCGCCCGGGGCGCGAAGGGCGCCTGCTGCGGGCAGTACGGGTAGGTCGACAGCAGCGGGTTGCCGAGCCCGTTCGGGTCCCGTACGGCGGGGCAGTCCGGATAGCCGAGGCGGATCGGGTCACCGTTCTGGTCGAAGAGCCGGACGTTCTCCACCAGCCGGCCCTCGCTGTCGTAGACGAAGACGTCCCGGACGTGGTCGTAGCGCCCGTCGATGGAGGTCTGCTCGTAGCCGAAGTCGCCGGAGCCGACGCGCCCGTTCATGTCCGCCAGGCCCATCATCCCGAAGATCACCAGCACCGCCGTGCCGGCGTGCAGCAGCCGCCGCTTGGGCCGGGTCAGGCCCGGCGTGTGGTGGCCGAGCCAGATCGAGGCGAGCACGGCGCCGGCGAGCAGCACCAGGCCGGCCAGCGTGCTGCCGTTGAGCTCGGGCAGTACGCCGAACGAGTCGCCGGTCGTGATCACCGTGACGAGCATGGCGGCCAGGTAGCCGCGCAGCACCCACCACGCCGGGCGGAGCAGCCGGAGGAACTCGCTCGCGGTGGCGTACCCGAGGGGTGGCCCGAGTTGGACGTCCCAGCGGTGCGCCCGCGCGCGGAACCGGTCCACGGCGACGCCGAGGCGACGGTCCAGCCGGCGCCCGCCGGTGCCGGCGACGGCGACCCCGGCGGCGGCGCGCAGCTCGGCCGCGTACGCCTCGGGTTCGCCGAGCCGGTCGACCAGCGAGCCGCCGGCCTCGGCGGCGACCTCGGCGAGGTGCTCCGGCAGGTCCTCGGTCAACTCGTCGCGGTGTGCCGGCGCCAGGTCGGCCAGCGCGGCCCGGACCCGGGCGGCGTAGTCCGCGATTTCCTGCTCCATGACGGTCATGCCGCCATCCCCCGATCGTCGAGCAGTGCGTCCATGGTGGTGGCGAACGAGCGCCAGAGCTTGCCGGACCGGGTGAGCTGGTCCCGGCCGGTGGCGTTGAGGGAGTAGTACTTGCGGTGCGGGCCGGATTCGCTCGGCACGACGTAGGTGGTCAGCAGGCCGGCGGCGTAGAGCCGACGCAGCGTGCCGTAGACCGAGGCGTCGCCGACCTCCTCCAGCCCGGCGTCGCGCAGCCGGCGCAGGATGTCGTAGCCGTAGCCGTCCTCCTCCCGGAGCACGGCGAGGACGGCGAGATCCAGCACGCCCTTCAGCAGTTGTGTGGTGTCCACGCATTGCACACTAGTGCGCAATGCGGAGTACCGTCAACGATTCGCGATGCGCGTCGGGCTCATTGCGCCCCCTCATGACTGGCTGCGCCGAATCTCGACAACAGCGGTGCAATCCGTTCGCCTGATACCACACGGGTATTTTTATGCCGCACAGGTATCGGCGTTCCGGTGGGCAGTGGTTCGCCAGCCTTGCGCGCCTTCCAGATCTCCCGCCTGCCGGAACGCCGCCAGGACTGCGATCAGACCGCACCACGGCTGAAACCGGCCCTGGGGTTCGCCGCCGAGCCACAGGCCGAGCGCGGCCAGCACGAGGCTCGCGCAGAGGCTGCCGAGCACGTTCAAGGCCTCGACGGCGAGGCGGCCTTCGTGACCGCCCGGAGCGGAAGACCGTCACCGAAACGGTCGGACCTGCCCGGACAGACCGACCGGCTGTCAGGCCAGCGACCAGGCGATGCCGTCGAGGATGTCGTGCTCGGAGGCGACCACCGAGTCCATCCCCGCCCGCTCCATGATCACCCGGAGCACCAGGGCGCCCGCCCCGATGACGTCGGCCCGGCCCGGGTGCATCACCGGGATCGCCAGCCGCTGTTCCCGGCTCCTGCCGAGCAGGTCGGCGGTCACGTCGGCCACCGCGTCGTACGGGACCCGGGCGTGGTGGATGCGGCCCGGGTCGTACTCCTGGAGGCCCTGGGCGATCGCGACCACGGTGGTGACCGACCCGGCGAGCCCGACCAGCGTGGCCGCCCGGCGACCCGGCACGGCCTCCAGCGCCCGGTCCACCGCGACCGCGATGTCGGCCTGCGCGGCGGCGACCTCGTCCAGCGCCGGCGGGTCGCCGTGCAGGTGCCGCTCGGTCATCCGGACGCAGCCGATGTCCATCGAGATGGCCGCCTCGACGCCGCCCGCGCGGGTGCCGACGACGAACTCGGTCGAGCCGCCGCCGATGTCGACGACCAGGTACGGCTCGCGCGCGTCGGCGGGCAGCCCGCGCACCGCGCCGGTGAAGGAGAGCCGCGCCTCCTCGTCGCCGGTCACCACCTCGGGCGCGACCCCGAGGGTCCGCTCGACCATCTCGCGGAACTCGGCGGCGTTGGAGGCGTCCCGCGAAGCCGACGTGGCGCACATCCGCACCCGCTCCGCGCCCAGCTTCTCGATCTCGGCGGCGTACGAGGCCAGCGCGACCCGGGTGCGTTCGATCGCCTCCGGGGCCAGCCGTCCCGTCTTGTCGACGCCCTGGCCGAGGCGCACGATCTCCATCCGCCGGCTCAGGTCGGCCAGCGGCGCCTCCGGACCCGCCGAGGCGTCCGGCAGGTCGGCGACCAGCAGTCGGATCGAGTTGGTCCCGCAGTCGATGGCGGCCACACGCGTCGTCACGGCAGCAACCCTACGTCAGGCGGGGCCGGCCGGCCCGGCGTCGTCGCGGTCGGGCACGCCGGGCGGCGAGCTGGCCGCCCCCGACGCGGGCCTCGTCGCCACCGAACTCGTCTGGGAGTTCATCGCCGCCCACCCGCGCCGGAGCTGAGTCAGAGGCGCAGCAGCATGCGGGTGTTGCCGAGGGTGTTCGGCTTGACCCGTTCCAGGTCGAGGAACTCGGCGACGCCCTCGTCGTAGGAGCGCAGGAGCTGCTCGTAGACCGGCTGCGGCACGGGCGCGCCGTCGATCTCCGTGAAGCCGAACGAGCCGAAGAAGCGGGTCTCGAAGGTCAGCACGAAGATCCGCGCCACCCCCAGCTCGCGGGCGCCGTCGATCAGCTCCGCGACGATCCGGTGGCCGAGCTTGCGCCCCCGGCAGGACGGGTCGACGGCCACCGTACGGATCTCGGCCAGGTCCTCCCACATCACGTGCAGCGCGCCGCAGCCGACCACCGCGCCATCGCTGGCGCGCACCGCGACCCGGAACTCCTGCACGTCCTCGTAGAGGGTCACGGTGGCCTTGCTGAGCAGCCGCCGGTCGTCGGTGTAGGTGTCGACGAGCCGCCGGATGCCGCGCACGTCCGAGGTGCGGGCCCGCCGCACCACGACGTCGTCGGCCCCCGCCACGCCCCCGTCCGCGCCCGCCACGGTCAGTCCGCCGCCGGCACGTCCACGCAGGGCCCGGCCGCCCACCACTTCTCCACCAGCTCCAGCGTCTCGTCGCCGAACGGGTTGACCCCCGGCCCGGCCCCGAGCGCGTGCCCGAGGTGCACGTGCAGGCACTTCACCCGGCCGGGCATCCCGCCGGCGGAGATGCCGGCGATCTCCGGCACCTCGCCGATCGCGTCCCGGCGGGCCAGGTAGTCCTCGTGCGCGGCGCGGTAGCGCGCGGCCAGCTCCGGGTCGGCGGCCAGCCGGTCCGCCATCTCCTTCATCAGCCCCGCCGACTCCAGCCGGCTGCACGCCGCCGTCGCCCGGGGGCAGGTCAGGTAGAACAGCGTCGGGAAGGGGGTGCCGTCGGCCAGGCGCGGGGTCGTCTCCACCACGTCCGGCAGGCCGCAGGGGCAGCGGTGGGCCACGGCCCGGGTGCCCCGGGGCGGGCGTCCGAGCTGCGCGGCCACCGCGGCCAGGTCGGCCTCGGTGGCCGGCTCGCGCTTCGGCGGGGGTACGGAGTCCGCCGCCGGCTCCTGCGGTGGTACGACAGTCACGATGCTGGTTCCTCGTTCGATGCTCGGGTGCCGCTCACTTGTCGGGCTGCTCGCCGTTGGCGGCCTGCACGCTCGACCAGAGGGTGTCGTACCAGGAGGCGGGGGTGGCGGGCGCCGACGGGGCGGCGGACGAACCGGCGTCCCGGGCGGCGCCCGCCGGGTCGGAGAGCACCACCAGCAGCGTCTCGCCCGGCGGGCCCATGAAGAACCGCTCCCTGGCCTGGATCTTGATGTATTCCGGGTCCTGCCACTTGGCCGCGCGCTCGGAGAGCTCCTCGATGGCCTCGCGCTGGGCCGCCTGGGAGGCCTCCATCCGTTCGATGTCGGCCTGCTGGTCCAGGTAGACGCGCACCGGGTAGGTGTAGGCCAGGGCGAGCGCGATCAGCACCGCGAAGAGCACCGTGGCCCGCCCGGTGAGGCCCCGGGAGCGGGGTGCAGAGAGCCGCTTGACGGTGCCGGCGGCCGTCCGACGGGCCGCGGCGGGCCGGCTCGCGGAGCGTACGCCCTCGGCGCCCCGGGACGCCCCCGGCGCGCGACCGGCCGTGGCCCGCGACTCCGCGCGGACGCCGCCCTCGCGCAGCGGCGTCCGGGCACCCCGGGCCCCGCCCGGCCGGCCGGTGCTACCCGGCCGGCGGGCGGGGCGCTGACCGCCCGGTGTGCGGCGCTGCTGCATCGTCACACCCCTCCCCCGAGGCCTCGCGCGTCTCAGGCCGAACGGTAGCGCGGGAAGGCGCCCGCCCCGGCGTACCGCGCCGCGTCGGCCAGCTCCTCCTCGATCCGCAGGAGCTGGTTGTACTTGGCGACCCGGTCCGAACGGGCCGGCGCGCCGGTCTTGATCTGCCCGCAACCGGTGGCCACCGCCAGGTCCGCGATGGTGGTGTCCTCGGTCTCGCCGGAGCGGTGGCTCATCATGCACTTGAAGCCGGCCCGGTGGGCCAGGTCCACCGCGTCCAGGGTCTCGGTCAGCGAACCGATCTGGTTGACCTTGACGAGGACCGCGTTGGCGGCCTTCTCGGCGATGCCCCGGGCGATGCGCTGCGGGTTGGTGACGAAGAGGTCGTCGCCGACGATCTGGACGCGGTCGCCGAGCGAGGCGGTCAGCGTCTGCCAGCCGGTCCAGTCGTCCTCGGCCAGCGGGTCCTCGATCGACACGATCGGGTAGTCGCCGGCGAGCTTGGTGTAGTAGTTGCTCATCTCCTCGGCGCTCTTCGCGGCGCCCTCGAAGGTGTAGGTGCCGTTGTCGAAGAACTCCGTGGCGGCGACGTCGAGCGCGAAGACGATGTCGGTGCCGAGCCGGTAGCCGGCCTTCTCGACCGCCTCGGCGATGAGGTCCAGGGCGGCGGCGTTGGTGGGCAGGTTGGGCGCGAAGCCGCCCTCGTCGCCGAGACCGGTGGAGAGGTCCTTCTTCTTCAGCACGGACTTCAGCGCGTGGTAGACCTCCGCGCCGGAGCGCAGCGCCTCGCGGAAGCTGGGCGCGCCGATCGGCGCGATCATGAACTCCTGGATGTCGACGTTCGAGTCCGCGTGCGCGCCGCCGTTGAGGATGTTCATCATCGGCACCGGCAGCAGGTGCGCGTTCGGGCCGCCCAGGTAGCGGAAGAGGCTCAGCTCGGCGCTGCCGGCCGCCGCCTTGGCCACCGCCAGCGAGACGCCGAGGATGGCGTTCGCGCCCAGCTCGGACTTGCTGTCGGTGCCGTCGACGTCGAGCATCTTCTGGTCGATCAGCCGCTGCTCGCTGGCCTCGTAGCCGATCAGCTCGTCGACGATCTTGTCCTCGATGTTCGAGACCGCCTTCTCGACGCCCTTGCCCTGGTAGCGGTCGGCGTCACCGTCGCGCAGCTCGATCGCCTCGAAGGCGCCCGTGGAGGCGCCGGAGGGCACCGCCGCCCGGGCGATCGTGCCGTCGTCGAGCCCGACCTCGACCTCGACGGTCGGGTTGCCCCGCGAGTCCAGGATCTCCCGCGCGACGATTCCCTCGATGGTTGCCACTGAGTCGCTCCTCGTTTGTGTGTTCCGGTCCGGTATGGGCCGCGACGGTGCGGCTGAGGCAGTTGTTGAACGCAGCGTATCGGGCGGCGCTCGGACGCGGGCGGTCCGGGCGCTCGCCGGCCCGATCCGAAACCTGCCTCCGGGCAGTGCTTTACCCGGACATTCCCGGATTCTCGTGCCTCAACCGGCAACGGGTTTGCGCGCGGTTGACCCGATCGGCCAGGCTGGGCGCCATGCCCGCCGCCTCGACCACCCTCCGCATGCTCGCCGTGTCGGTCATCGCGTCGCTCACGGTGACCGGTTGCCAGACCCTCGACGACGCCGGCCGGGCGATCGGGCGGTCCGACCTGGTGAACGACCTGGCCGCCCGGCTCGACCGGGCACTGGAGCTGACCTACTCCGCCGACTACCAGCTCCCCGGCGGGCAGACCGCCACCATCGTCCAGGCCCAGGACCCGGCCCGCTCCGCCTACACCTGGCCCGGCGGCAAGCTCACCGTGACCCCGGAGGCCACGACCCGCTGCGAGACCGCCGCCGGCCGCGCGACCTGCACCCTGGAGGCCCCGCCCGCGCCCAACGCGAAGCCCACGGTGACCATGTTCACCGAGGCCAAGCAGCGGGGTCTGGTCACGCCGCCGGTCGTCGTGGGGCTGCTCACCACCGCCGCGCTCGACCCGGAGGCGGTCATCGACCAGAGCGACACCACCCTCGCCGGCCACCACGCCACCTGCGTGGACGTGACGCAGTCCGCCGGCGACTTCACCGCCTGCGTGACCACCGACGGGGTGCTGGGCAGCTTCACCGGCCTGGTCGACGGCCGCCAGGTCGAGCTGGCGCTCAACCGCTACCGCGAGACGGTCGACGGCGCCGCGTTCGACCTCCCGCCCGACGCCGGCGTCGTGGACCGCCGCCCGGCCAGTTCGTGACCGACCCCGTCGGCGGGCCCGCGCCCGGCGCCGGGCGGCCGCCCTCCGTCACACGCCCAGCAGGGTGCGCAGGTGGCGCGGGGGCGGGCAGTCGTGGGCGAGCATCGCGTCGTGCCACTCGCGCACCGACACTCCGGCCGGGCGGGCGGCGGCGATCCCGGCCACCTCGCTGTAGCCGACGAAGTACGTCGAGAGCTGCGTCGAGGTGAGCAGCGCGCGCCGCCACTTGCCGGCCGCCTCGCCCTCCTCCTGGAAGCCACGCCCGGTCATCAGCGCCATCGCCTCGGCCTCCGGCAGCTCCTCGCAGTGCACGAGCTGGTCCAGCAGCGCGTTGATGGTCATCCGCAGCTGCATCTTGAGCTGCTGCAACCGCACCGGCAGGCCGCCGAAGCCCAGGCCGGCCATCAGCTCCTCCGTGTAGACCGCCCAGCCCTCGATGAAGGGGCCCGACTCGGTCAGCGCGCGGACCCGGGTGGGGCCGACGTGCCGGCGGGCGTGGGCGAGCTGGAGGAAGTGCCCCGGCATCGCCTCGTGCACCGTCAGGTTGCGGATCATGTGGTCGTTGTACTCCCGGTAGAACGACTCGACCCGGTGCGCGGGCCACTCCTCGGGAGTGGGCGCGATGCAGTAGAAGGTCGGCACGTCCGCCGTCTCCAGCGGGCCGGGCGAGTCGCAGTACGCGACCGCCACGCCCCGGGCGAACCGCGGCATCTCCTGGATCACGCACGGATCGTCGACCAGGGTGACTAGGTCGTGGGCGCGTACGAAGTCGGTCGCCTCGTCCAGGCTGACCGAGGCCAGGTCCACGATCGAGGCGTCGTCGGGGTGCTCTGCGGCCAGCAGGTCCAGCGCCCGGCGTACCGTCTCGTCGTCGGCCGGGCCGCCGACCAGCTCGACGGCCGCCGCACGGATCTCCTCGCCGACCCGGTCCAGGTTTGCCCAGGCCCGGCGCTGGATCTCGGCGGCCCCCAGCTCCGTGTCGAGGGTGTGCCAGAGCCGCGCCTCCCAACGGCGCCGGCCCAGCCGCGGGTCCCGCCCGGGGCCGGCGTCGGCGGCCAGGCCCTGACGCAGCCACGCGACGAACTCCTCCAGCGCCGCGATCGCCGCCGTGGCGGCCGGCTCGACCCGGTCGTGCAGGGTGGGGGCCTGCGCGAGCAGCGCCGGCACCTCGTCGCGGATCAGCGCCGCCGTGCCGGTGAACTGCCCGACGGCCGTCTCGGCGTGGATCCGCGGCATGTCGCGCAGCGTCGCGCGCGCCGTCGCCAGCGCGTCCGGTACGGCGGCGAGCCGCCCGGCCAGGCTGCTCAGCCGGACCTCGACCGGGGCGTACGGGCGGGCGAGCAGCGCGTGCAGCAGCGGCCCGGGGTTGTGCCGCAGCGGGTCCCACTCGTGGGCGCGGATGTCGCCGGACTCGAACAGCTCCCGGTCCACGAACGAGGTGAGCAGTGCGTGGTCGACGCGCTCCTCGACGTCCAGGGCGTCCGGGTCCAGCTCGGCGAGCGCGTCCCCGGCCTCCCTGAGCATGGCCTGGTCGGCCGCGACCGCCTCGGCAGAGAGGTCCGGCAGCCGGTCGTCGTAGCGGTGGTCACCGGTGGTGGTCGCCAGCCCGGGCCGGCTCTCCAGCAACGCGTCGACGATCCGCTCCGCGAGCGGCACAAACGATTCCACCCGCCGACCCTACCGGCGTTCGGCCGTCCTGACGGCGTCGGCGTAGGCGAGGGCGGCGCGGCGCAGGGCCGCCTCCGGGTCCAGACCCGCCTCGCGGGCCGCCGCGACCGTGGCGAGCAGGCTCGCGCCGAGCCTCGCCTCCGGGTCCGCCTGGGAATCCGCGAGGGGCGGCGGTACGGCGAGGCCGACCCGGCCGGCGCGTTCCAGGATCTTGGCGGCCAGGGCGAGCGCGGGCTGGCTCAGCGCGATGCCGTCCAGCACCGAGTCACGCGCCTTCTCGGCCCGCTTGATCCGCTCCCAGCTCGCCTCGATCTCCTCCAGCGTGCCGGCCTCGGCGTCGGCGAAGACGTGCGGGTTGCGCCGGACCATCTTGTCGACCAGCCCACCGGCCACGTCGTCGACGGTCCACCGTTCCCCCTCGGGCAGCTCCTCGGCGAGCCGGGCGTGCAGCACCACCTGGAGCAGCACGTCGCCCAGCTCCTCGCGCAGCGCGTCGGTGTCGCCCGCGCTGATCGCGTCGTACGCCTCGTAGCACTCCTCCAGCAGGAAGCCGGCGAGGCTGCGGTGGGTCTGCGCCCGCTTCCACGGGTCGCCGCCCGGGGAGGCCAGCCGGTCCATCACCGCCACGGCGTCGAGCAGCCGGGCCCCGGGCGGGTCCCAGGAGCCGTACATCAGCTCCAGCTCGGCCAGGCCGGGCTCGCGCGCCAGCCGCAGGCCCAGCTCGCGGGCCAGCGACTCGTCGCCGGCCGGGCCGGCCAGCCACACCGCGACGCCGTGCGCCGCCGCCGCGTCGAGCAGCGCCTGCGTCGCCCGGCCGTCGACCACCGTGACCTCGGCGCCCGCCGCGCGCACCGCCGTCGTCAGCTCGCTCTCCGCCCCCGCCAGCACCGGATGCCGGCGTACGACGTCCCACGCGGCGGCGGTCAGCAGACCGGCCGGCAGACGGGGCGAGGTGACGAGCAGGACGATCCGGGCGGACATGCTCAGCTGTCGGTCCCGCCGGCCGCCTGCGGCCCACCGGGGGACAGCGGGTCCGGGGTGGAGACGTCGGTGACCCCGTCGGAGCCGGCCTCGCCCAGCGGCACGCTCACCGCCGGCGCGTTGCCGGAGAAGCTCAACACCGGGAACTCCAGCGGACGGTAGCGGGGGTTGACCGTCACGTCGTACGCGGCGACCGCCTCGGCCAGCGACTTACGGGTGGCCAGCGCGGTGCGCAGCTGCTCGCCGTCGAGCTGGCCGGCGGCGGCCTCGTCGGTCACGTCGGCCGGGATGGCACCGGCCTTGCGGCCCGCCGCCACCACGTCCGCCAGGTCCTGCGCGGTCGGCTCGGCCGGCGCACCGGTCGGCACCCCCGACAGGCAGGTGTAGAGCTCGGCGACCTGGCGCACGTAGCCGGTGTCGGGCGACAGGCCGAACTGCTGGGCGAGCTGCTCCGGCGCCACCTGCCCGCGCGGCTGGTAGTTCTTCTCCGCCGAGACCCGCTCGCAGACCTCGGCCAGCACCAGCACGCTGACGACCTGACCGCGGCCAGGCAGCTGCGGCGCCTGCGCCGGAGGCTGCCCCTCGGGCGCCTCGGGCTGCCCGGTCGGCGCCGGGTTCTTCGCCCGCAGGTCGGCCACGACGTCGGTGACGGCATCCTCGGTGATTCGCAGGTCGCCGACGTAGGCGGCGACACCGGGCTCGGCACGGCAACCGGAGAGGGCGACGAGGCCGAGCGCCACGCTGGCGACGGCGACAAGACGGCGAGCACGCATGACGGTCACTCTCTCATGCCGCCCGGGACCAGCGTGACGCCGCCCACCGGTCTGCCCGCCGCCCGTCCCCCGGCGTCCGCGCGTCCCCGCTCCGGCCGCCCGGGCCCCCGCGACCGACCCGCCGTCCTGCCGCACCGGCGCCCGCTCACCACCCGTCCGGCGTCCGCCGCTCACCGGGCGGGGGCTGCCGCCGTCGCCGGCTCGCCCAGCACGTCCTTCAGCAGCTGGGCGCACCACTCCAGCAGGGCCTGGTCGCGCAGCGGCTCGCCGCCCACCCGCCGCGTGCTCGGCCGGGGCACGCTGACCTGGTCGAGCGCGGACTTGTAGACCGAGTCCGGGTGGTAGCGCTTGAGCCGCAGCTGCTTCGAGTCGGGCAGCGGCAACGGGCCGAACCGGATGTGCTTGCCCTGCATGGAGACGTCGGTGAGGCCGTAGCGACGGGCCAGCAGGCGGAACCGGGCCACCGCGACCAGGTTCTGCACCGGGGCCGGGGGCTCGCCGTAGCGGTCCGTCATCTCGGCGACCACCTCGCGCAACCGGTCGGCGTCGCGGGCCTCGGCGAGCTTGCGGTACATCTCCAGGCGCAGCCGCTCCACGCCGACGTAGTCGTGCGGCAGGTGCGCGTCGACCGGCAGGTCGACCTTGACCTCGGTCTCCTCCTCCGGGCGCTCGCCCTTGAACGCGGAGACCGCCTCGCCGACCATCCGCACGTACAGGTCGAAGCCGACGCCCTCGATGTGCCCGGACTGCTCGCCGCCGAGCAGGTTGCCAGCGCCCCGGATCTCCAGGTCCTTCATCGCCACGTACATGCCGGCGCCCAGCTCGGTGTGCTGGGCGATGGTCGCCAGCCGCTCGTGGGCGTGCTCGGTGAGCGGCTTCTCCGGCGGGTAGAGGAAGTACGCGTACGCCCGCTCCCGGCCCCGGCCGACCCGGCCGCGGATCTGGTGCAGCTGGGCCAGGCCGAGCAGGTCGGCCCGCTCCACGATGAGGGTGTTGGCGTTGGGGATGTCGATGCCGGACTCCACGATCGTGGTGCAGACCAGCACGTCGAACTCCTTCTCCCAGAAGCCGACCATGACCTTCTCCAGGGCCTCCTCGCCCATCTGGCCGTGCGCCACCGCGACCCGCGCCTCGGGCACCAGCTCACGCAGCTTGCGGGCCGTCCGGTCGATCGACTCGACCCGGTTGTGCAGGTAGAAGACCTGCCCGTCGCGGAGCAGCTCGCGGTGGATGGAGGCCGCCACCTGCCGCTCGTCGTACGCCCCGACGAAGGTGAGCACCGGGTGCCGCTCCTCCGGCGGGGTGGCGATGGTGGACATCTCCCGGATGCCGGTGATCGCCATCTCCAGCGTGCGCGGGATCGGGGTGGCCGACATGCTCAACACGTCGACCGAGGCGCGCATCGTCTTCAGGTGCTCCTTGTGCTCGACGCCGAAGCGCTGCTCCTCGTCGACGATGACCAGGCCGAGCGACTTGAACCGGGTGGCCGCCTGGAGCAGCCGGTGGGTGCCGATGACGATGTCGGCGGTGCCCGCGGCGGCCATCTCCAGGGTCCGCTCGGCCTCCTTCGGAGTCTGGAAGCGGGAGAGCTGCTTGATGGTCACCGGGAACTGGCTCATCCGCTCGGCGAACGTGTTGTAGTGCTGCTGCACCAGCAGCGTGGTGGGCACCAGCACCGCCACCTGCTTGCCGTCCTGCACCGCCTTGAACGCCGCCCGTACCGCGATCTCCGTCTTGCCGTAGCCGACGTCACCGCAGATCAACCGGTCCATCGGGACGGTCTGCTCCATGTCACGCTTGACCTCCTCGATGGCGGCGAGCTGGTCCGGCGTCTCCTGCCACGGGAAGGCGTCCTCCAGCTCCCGCTGCCACGGGGTGTCGGGGCCGAAGTTGTGCCCCTTGGACGCCTTGCGGGCGGCGTAGAGCTGGATGAGCTGGGCGGCGATCTCCTTGACCGCCTTGCGGGCCCGGGCCTTGGACTTCTGCCAGTCCGAGCCGCCCATCTTGTGCAGGGCGGGCTGCTCGCCGCCCACGTAGCGGGAGAGCTGGTCGAGCTGGTCGGTGGGGACGAAGAGCCGGTCGCCGGGCTGGCCGCGCTTGCTCGGGGCGTACTCGATGACCAGGTATTCCCGGGAGGCGCCGTTCACGGTGCGCTGCACCAGCTCGACGTAGCGGCCGATGCCGTGCTGCTCGTGCACGACGTGGTCGCCGGCCTTCAGCTCCAGCGGGTCGATGGTGTTGCGCCGCCGGCTCGGCATCTTGCGCATGTCGCGGGTGGAGGTGCCCCGCCCGCCGGTGACGTCGTTGCCGGTGAGCAGCACGAACCGCGACGCCTCGTCGACGAAGCCGCTGGTCAGGCTGCCGCAGGAGACGAGCACCTCGCCGGGGGCGGGCGCGGTCGGGATCTCCTCGGTCAGCCGCGCGCCGAGGCCCGCGTCGCGGAGCACCTCGACCGCCCGCTGGGCGGGGCCGTGCCCCTCGAAGACCAGCGCGACCGACCAGCCCTCGCCGGTCCAGCGCTTGAGGTCGTCGACCACCCGGGCGGTCTCGCCGTGGTAGAGCGGGGCCGGCTGCGCGGCCAGGGTCACCGCGATCGCGTCGTCGGGGGTGACGTCGTACGCCTCCGGCCCGTCCTCCCACGGCTGCCGCGCCGGGGCGGCGTCCGCCTCCACCAGGCCGAACGGCGACAGCGTCCACCAGGGCTGGCGCAGCTTCGCCGCGACGGCGCGTACCTCCGCCAGGGTCCGGAAGGCGGCGGCGCCGACGTCGACCGGTGCCTGGCCGCCGACGGCCGCCGCGGCCCAGCTCGCCTGGAGGAACTCGTCGGAGGTACGCACCAGGTCGTGCGCCCGGGTGCGGATGCGCTCCGGGTCGCAGAGGAGCACGTGGGTGCCGGCCGGCATGGCGTCCAGCAGCAGCTCCATCGAGTCGGCGCCGATCAGCACCGGGGCGAGGGACTCCATCCCCTCGACCGGGATGCCCTCGGCCAGCTTGTCGAGGATCTCGGCCAGCTCCGGGTGCTCCTCGGCGAGGGCGGCGGCCCGCTTGCGCACCGAAGGGGTGAGCAGCAGCTCCCGGCACGGCGGCGCCCACAGCGTCGGCACCTGCTCGATGGTGCGCTGGTCGGCGACGGCGAAGGTGCGGATCTCCTCCACCTCGTCGCCCCAGAACTCGACCCGCGACGGGTGCTCGTCGGTGGGCGGGAAGATGTCGAGGATGCCGCCGCGCACGGCGAACTCGCCCCGCTTGGTGACCAGGTCGACCCGCGCGTACGCCATGTCGGTGAGGCGGCGGGCGACCTCCTCCAGGTCGGCCTCCGCCCCGGCGGCGAGCTGCACCGGCTCCAGGTCGCCGAGCCCCTTGAGCTGCGGTTGCAGCAACGACCGGACGGGCGCCACGACCACCCGCAGCGGGCCGGTGCGGCCGTGCGCGTCGGCCGCCCCGGGGTGCGCCAGCCGGCGCAGCACGGCCAGCCGCCGGCCGACCGTGTCGGAGCGGGGCGACAGGCGCTCGTGCGGCAGCGTCTCCCAGGACGGGAAGACCGTCACCTGCCCGGATGGGAGGAGGCTGCCCAGCGCGGCGGCCAGGTCGTCGGCCTCCCGGGTGGTGGCGGTCACGGCGAGCACCGGACGGCCCGCGCCGCCGGCCGCCCCGTCGGCCTCGTCGGCCGCGACCGCGGCGACCGCGAAGGGACGCAGCGCGGCCGGCGCCGTGATGTCGAGGCCGTCGACCTGCGCGGCACCGGAGCGCGCCAGGTCACGTGCCCGGGCCAGCCCCGGATCGGCCAGGGCGGCGGAGAACAGACCGGTGAGCATGGGATCACTTCCAGCGGGAGGACACGACGATCACCCCTCGCCCGGCCGGGCGGGGGGTCCACCGGTCGACACTATCTCTCCGGTCGGACGAACCACCCCCGCGTAGGTTGGATCCTCGACAATCCGCGCAGGGCCACCCGAGGGGGAGGACGGATGCCTGAGGGAGTCGGCAGCGACCCGCGCCGGAAGACCACGCCCGGCCGGTGGCGGGTGCTGGGGCACCCGGAGGGGATCCTGATCTACGAGGTGCGCTGCATCGTCGAGAGCCACGGCTGGACCGAACCCGCCGTCGAGAGGTTCTACAACCTCATCCTCGGACGCTCGGGGGCGTACCGGCGGCGGCTCAACGGTCGTACGGCGTTCTCGGACGCCACCTCGGTGCTGCTCACCCGGCCGGGCGACGTGATGTCCGTGTCCCACCCGCTGGGCTGCGGCGACTCGTACACCTGCGTGCAGGTCGACCCGACGGTGCTGGCCGACCGCCCGGACGGGGCGCGCTGGCTGGACACCGCCGGCTGGGAGGGCACCTCCGACGCGGCGCTCGACCTGGCACACCGGATGCTCATCGCGGAGTTCCGGCGTGGAATCGACCGGTTCGAGATGTCGGAGCGGCTGCACCGCTTCCTCGACGGGGTGCTCAACCTCACCGATGCCCGGGCCGAGCCACCGGGGGCCGACCTGGCACGCGCCATCGGCCGGCGGCCCGCCACCCAGGTCGCCCACCGCCGCCTGGCCGACCGGGCCCGCGAGGTGCTCGCCGCCGGCGCCTTCTCGCTCGGCCTCGACGAGGTGGCGCGGGAGGTGGGCGCCTCCCCGCACCACCTGAGCCGGGTGTTCCAGCAGGTCACCGGCAGCAGCCTCACCGCGTACCGCAACCGGCTGCGGGTCCGCGCGGTGCTCGACACCCTCGCGGAGGCGGACGGACGGCCGCTGCGCGCCGTGGCGGCGGAGCACGGCTTCGCCGACCAGGCCCACCTCACCCGCGTGGTCCGGGACCACGTCGGCCACCCGCCGGCCCGCCTGCGCCGCCTGCTCACCCACGACTGACCGACCCGCCCGCCGCCCTCCGCGCCTCTCCCCGCCCGCGCCGGGGCATCGGGTCGCGGGACCGCTGCCCGGCCAGCCCCGATCGGCCAGAGCGGCGGAGAACAGACCGGTGAGCGTGGGATCACTTCCAGCGCGAGGACACGATGATCACCCCTCGTCCAGCTGGACCGGGGGCCACCGCTCGACGCTGTTTCTCCGGACGTGCGAGCCACCCCCGCGTACGCTTCGTCGATGGTTCGCGACGGTCAGCCGAGGGGGAGGACGGATGACTGAGGGAGTCGGCAGCGACCCACGCCGAACGACCACGCCCTGCCGCTGGCGGGTGCTGGGTCACCCGGCGGGGATCTCGCTCTCCGAGGTGCGCTGCGGCGTCGAAAAGCGCGGCTGGACGGCACCGACGGTCCTGCTGCGTCACGAGGTCAACCTTGGCTGGTCGGGCGCCTACCGGCGGCGCATCAACGGTCGTACGGCCTTCTCGGACGCCACCTCGCTGCTGCTCACCCGGCCCGGCGACGAGATGCAGGTGTCCCACCCGCTGGGCTGCGACACGTTCACCCGCCTGGAGATCGAGCCGGCGGTCCTCGCCGAACACCGGGGCGGGGCGCGCTGGTTGGCGACCGCCGGCTGGGACGGCACCTCGGACACGGCGCTCGACCTGGCACACCGGATGCTCGTCACGGAGTTCCGGCGAGGGCTGGACCCGTTCGAGATGGCGGAGCGACTGCACGGCTTCCTCGGCAGGGTGCTCGACTTCGTCAACGGCCGGGCCGAGCCACCGGGGGCGGACCTGGGGCGCGTCGTCAACCGGCGCCCAGCCACCGCGGCCGCCCACCGTCGCCTCGCCGACCGGGCCCGGGAGGTGCTCATGCTCCGCGACTTCTCTCTCACGCTCGACCAGGTGGCGCGGGAAGTGGGCGCCTCACCACACCACCTGAGCCGGGTGTTCCAGCGGGTCACCGGCAGCAGCCTCACCGCGTACCGCAACCGGCTACGGGTCCGCGCGGTGCTCGACACCCTCGCGGAGGCGGACGACCGACCGCTACGCGCCGTGGCGGCGGAGCACGGCTTCGCCGACCAGGCCCACCTCACCCGTGTGCTCCGGGACCACGTCGGCCACCCCCCGGCCCGCCTGCGCCGCCTGCTCACCCACGACTGACCGACCCGCCCGCCGCCCTCCGCGCCTCTCCCCGCCCGCCGCCCGTCGCGCCGGGTCCCGGCTGCTGGCGTCGGAGCCACAGGGCGGCGGGATCGCGGGCCGGTCGGGGCCGAGGCCGAGTGGGCGACGAACCGAGCATCGATGTTCAAGACCCGCGACCGCCCGACGGACGACCATGGAATCCGTCAGCCGGGATCGCGCCGCCGCAGCGGCGGTCGGGGTGCGCGGACCTTTTCGGGGAGGCCCGCAGCTCCACCCCGGCTGCGACCTCGGCGGCGGCGACCTGCCGTCGCCGCCCGCCGGCGGTGTCGTACACCCCCCTGTACGGCACTCCGGCGGGCGCGCGGTGCTGTGGCTCGCCGGTTGAGCACTAAACGTGCCGGCGGCCGGGCCCGGGGCGGCGACGCCCCTGCCCGAGCTGGCCGGCCGGCCAGCCAGCCAGGAAGGATCTTGACGAGGGCGACCGGCCGTGATCGGCTGCGCTGATGGACAACCAGTGGCGGGCGCAGTTCGACGCGGAGGTCACCTTCGCCAACGGCGGCGGGCTGCGGACGGACGGGTTCCGACTGGACGTCCCCGGCCCCGACATCACCGACGACGAACTGGCGGCGCTGTTCGTCCGGCACCTCGGGCTGCTCATGGTGGCCGAGGTACGGATCACCGGCCGGACAATGATCGAGGAACCGCACAAGGGCGGCCGGGGCGTAGCTGCCCGGCCCGGCCCGGAGGGCGGCTCCCGGCGACTGGTCGAGCTGAGCCACGTGGTCACCGACGGCATGACCACCCTGCCGGGCTGGCCGGCGCCCCGGATCACCGAGTGGCTGACCCGGGAGGCGTCCCGGGCCAACTACGCCCCCGGCACCGAGTTCCAGGTGGGGCGCATCGACATGATCGCCAACACCGGCACGTACGTCGACACACCCGCCCACCGCTTCGCCGACGGCGCCGACCTCGCCGGCACCGGGCTGGAGCGCCTCGCCGACCTGCCCGGCGTCGTGGTCCGGGTGCCGGCGGGCACCCGTGCGGTGGACCGGCTGCTGCTGGCGCCGTACGAGGTCGCCGGGCACGCGGTGCTGCTGCACACCGGTTGGTCGGCGCACTTCGGCACCGACCGGTACGGCGCGCCGGAGGCGCCGTACCTCACGGGGGACGGCGCCCGGGCCCTGGTCGACGCGGGTGCCGCCCTGGTCGGCATCGACTCGGTCAACATCGACGACATGAGCCCGGCGGCAGCCGGCGAGCGCCCCGCGCACAGCGCCCTGCTGGCCGCCGGCGTACCGGTCGTGGAGCACCTGACCAACCTCGACGCGCTGCCCCCGACCGGCTTCCGGTTCACGGCCGCCCCGCCGATGGTGGCCGGCATGGGCACCTTCCCGGTACGGGCGTTCGCCGTCCTCGACCCCACCTGATCGACCAGCAGCCTGCCACCGGCACCACGGCCGGCTCCTGTCGCGACTCCGGTAACGACCACCAGGTCCGGAACGAATACAACCGCTGCGTGCCCGAACCCGAAGCGTCGCGCACACGCGGCACCCGCGGCCGGGACTCCGGCAGCCCTCGGCCGACCGGGTCCCGGTGGCGACGCAACGGCGGCGGGGCCACGCCAACACCCCGGGATCGACCTTCGGGTCAGCGCGCGAGCGGACGGTGACGGCAGGCTGCCGGAATGTCACGGGCACCGCGCGTCCCCAGAGCATTGGCGTTCCTCCCGTTCTCCGGCAGTCGGGCCGTCGCCGCCGGCCTGGTCACCTGGCGGATGCTTCGTGGGCCGTCCTGGCGCCGGCTGCTGCCCGACATCTACGTCCACGTCGACGGTTACCGTGAGGACGACCACCGGATGTGGTGCGACGCCGTTGCCCTCACCCTGCCGGCGGGTGCCGCCATCAGCGGTCTCAGCGCGGCATTCCTGTGGGGCGTGGAGCTTCTCCCACGCGCGAGCCCGGTCTTCGTCACGCTCCCGGCGACGGCGCGGCGACGCTCCTCTCGACGTGTGTCGGTCGACCAACGGTCGCTCGCCGCCCGGGAGATCACCCGCTTCGCCGGCTTGCCGGTCACCACCGGCGTCCGCACGGCCTTCGACCTCGGGCGGCAGTTGCCCCGGACGGACGCGCTCGTCGCGGTGGACGCGCTGCTTCATCGGCGGGTGGTCAAGCTCGCGGCGCTGGGCAGTTGCCTGGACACGCACAGCGGCTGGCCCGGCCTAGCCCAACTGCGGGAGGTGCTCGCGCTGGCCGAGCCGTTGAGCGAGTCTCCCATGGAGACCCGGCTCCGGCTCGTCCTGCACGACGCCGGCCTGCCAACCCCGACCGCGCAGTACGACGTGTACGGCACCCACCCGCACCGAGGACGCGTCTTCCTCGGCCGCGTCGATCTCGCCTACCCCCGGTGGCGAATCGCCATCGAGTACGAGGGTGACCACCACCGGGAACGCACCCACTTCCAGCGGGACGTCGCTCGGCTCAACGCACTCCGTGCGGCGGGCTGGTTGGTGCTGCGCTTCACGGCGGACGACGCACTGCGGCACCCCGCCCGGATTGTCCGGCTGGTCGCTGACGCAATCCACGAACGCCGCACTTGACCACGGCCCAGCCGACGGTGATCAGGACCCCATGGACCTTGAAACGGCCGGATAACGTCCATCGCGTCCTGATCACCGGGGCGCTCGCACGTGAGCGGCGGCGGGGCGGGGCCGGGCGCTCGCACGCGAGCGGCGGCGGGGCGGGGCCGGGCGCTCGCACGCGAGCGGCGGCGGGGCGGGGCCGGGCGCTCGCACGCGAGCGGCGGCGGGGCGGGGCCGGGCGCTCGCACGCGAAGGCGGGGCGGGAGGTCGGGTCAGTAGCGGACCGAGATGCGGCGCTCGACGGCGTCTACGCGGATCTCGCCGCCGTACGGGACGATCAGCTGCGGGTCGGTGTGGCCGAGGTCGACTTCGAAGACCACCACGGCGTCCGGCGCGTACGTGGCGAGCGCCCGGCTGACCGCCTCCCGCTGCGCGTCGGCCCAGGCACGCCGCTCGTCGGGGCTGTGCGGTCGTTCGAAGTCCCACGCCTTCGCCCGGCCGACGAGGACCGCCGGGAAGCCGGCGAGCAGCCCGCGCTCCCCCATGTTGCGCAGGATCCGGAACACCTCGGTGGCCGAGGGCAGTTCCTCGGAGGTCTCGACCATCAGCACCGACCCGGCCAGTTCCCCGGCGGCGGGTACCCGGTCGGCGGCCAGGAGCCAGTGCAGGATCTCCAGGTTGCCACCCCAGGTGCGCCCCTGGACCACCGTCGCCGGCCCCTGCCAGCGCCAGCCCTCGCCCGGCAGCATCTCCGGCTCGTCGGCCAGCGCCGCCAGGTCGTGCCAGTCGTTGGGCCGGTCGCCCCACTGCGGCGCGGGGGTGAGGTCGTACCAGCCGGAGGTGAACAGGGCCGCGCGCAGCGAGTCGAAGGTCAGCGGGTGCGGGCTGCCCGGCCGCCCGAGGTGCACGAGCACCGACCCTCCGTGGTACGACACGACGCCCAGCCGGTACAGGTGGTTGAGGACGTTGGTGTTGTCGGAGTAGCCGAAGTACGGCTTCGGGTTGGCCCGCAGCACGGCGTCGTCCAGGTGCGGGGTGACCGTGATCAGGTCGTCCCCGCCCACCGTCGCGAGCACGGCGGTGATCGTCGGGTCGGCGAAGGCGGCGGTCAGGTCGCGGGCCCGGTCACGGGGGTCGGCGCCGAGCACCCGGGTCGTCGGGTACTCCACCGGTTCCAGGCCGAACTCCTCGCGCAACCGGCGCAGCCCCAGCTCGTACACGTGGGGGAAGAGGGCCGGCAGGCCGGCGGAGGGCGAGACGACCGCGACCCGGTCTCCTGGGCGGGGCTTGGGGGGATAGTTCGGCGACGTCATGATCGGACGCTACCGACCGGCTCCACCGGTTTTCCGTTCGTCCGACCCGCCGGGGCGCTGGCAGACGGCCTCTAGGCTGGCCCCGCCGAAGTTGATCGAGCATTCGGAGGCCGCGTGAGCACCCCCGCCGGACATCCACCGCAGCCCTTCCACCACGGGCCGCCGCCCGGCGGCCCGTGGGGAGACCCCGTGCCGCCGCCGGTGACCAGGCGAATCCCGGAGGACCAGCCCTTCGTGGTACGCCCCAACGTCGCGAAGCGCGGCCTGCTGATGATGGGGGTGGCGCTGGTCCTCATCCTCCCGATCGCCTGCTGCGCCGGCCTCGGCGTGGTGAACTCGGCCGACCCGCAGTCGCGCTCCCAGTCCGTCGTCGGCCTCCTCGCCGTGGTGGGGTGCCTGCTGGCCCTGATCGCCCTGCCGCTGGGGATCCAGCTCTGGCTGATCGGCTCCGGCGGCCCGGTGCTGGCACTCGGCCCGGCCGGGCTCTGGATCCGCACCCGACCGACCCGGGGCCAGGCGATCTGGCTGCCCTGGGAGGGCGTCGCGCAGATCTCCCGCCGACGGTGGAGCCTGGAGAAGATGCTGGTGGTCACGCCGCGCGACGCACGGGCGCTGCGGCACCTCGGGGCGTTCACGGCGCTGGACGGCGCGGCGCTGAACGCCTTCTACGGCTCCGGTCTGGTCGCCACGCTCAACTTCGCGGACCGGCCCGAGGCGGAGATCATGGCGGCGGTCGCCCACTACAGCGCGGGCCGCTGCCAGCTCACCTGATCGACGGCCTCCCCGGCCGGGCCACCGACCTGCCCGGGTCCGTCGGCTACTTCGACCGCCGGTCGACCTCCTGGCCGGTCGCCGGGCTCACCATCTGGACCTCGCCGGAGGTGGCGGGTGTGCTCAGCGCCACCCCGTTCCAGGCCCGCCGCCGCGCCGGCCGACGCGCCGCACCCGCCCCCACCAGCGAAGACGCGCCCGGCGCCGGCTGAGACGCGAGGAAGGGCCACGTGCCGTACCCCGGGCGATTGCCCGGGTCCCCCTCCTTCCCGGCGGGGGACGCGGATACGATCCAGGGAGTCGGACAGCGCTGTCCTTCGTACTCGCGTAAGGAGCGCATCGTGACCGACCAGCACGACCACGACGGCCCCGACGCCGCCCTGCGGGCCGACATCCGCCGCCTCGGCACCCTGCTCGGGCAGACCCTCGCCCGCCAGGAGGGCCGGCCACTGCTCGACCTCGTCGAGGAGATCCGCGCCCAGGTGCGCTCCGACGCCCCCGCCGCCGCGCAGCGCCTCGCCGGCCTGGACGTCACCACCGGCACCAAGCTGGCCCGCGCCTTCTCCACCTACTTCCACCTGGCCAACATCACCGAGCAGGTGCACCGGGCCCGGGAGCTGCGGCGCCGCCGGGCGGTGCAGGGCGGGTGGCTGGACCAGGCGGCCAAGATGATCGCCGAGCGCGGCGTGCCCGCCGAGGAGATCGCCGCGGCAGCGCGGCGGCTGGCGGTACGGCCCGTCTTCACCGCCCACCCGACCGAGGCGGCGCGCCGGTCCATCCTGTCCAAGCTGCGCGCCATCGCCGACGAGCTGGACACCGAGACCGCCAACGCGATCCTCTACGGCGCCAGCGACGAGGGCCCGGCCAACCGCCGCCTCGCCGAGCTGCTCGACCTGATGTGGCAGACCGACGAGCTGCGGCTCGACCGGCCGGACCCGACCGACGAGGCCCGCAACGCCATCTACTACCTGCGCGACCTGTACGCCGAGGCCGCCCCGCAGGTCCTCGACGACCTCGCCGACACGCTGCGTACCCTCGGCGTGGAGACCTCCCCCACGGCCCGGCCGCTGTCCTTCGGCACCTGGATCGGCGGCGACCGCGACGGCAACCCGTTCGTCACCCCGGCGGTGACCCGCGAGGTGCTGACGATCCAGCACGAGCACGGCATCGCGGCCACCGAGAAGGCGATGGACCACCTGATCGACGAGGTGTCGGTGTCCCGGCGGCTGCGCGGGGTGTCGCTCGACCTCTCCGCGAGCCTCGCCGCCGACCTGGACGCGTTGCCCGAGGTGGCGGCCCGGTTCCGCCGGGTCAACGCCGAGGAGCCCTACCGGCTCAAGGCCCGCTGCGTGAAGGCGAAGCTGGCCAACACCCGGCAGCGGCTGCGCCACGGCACCGCGCACGTGCCCGGGCGGGACTACCGCGGCTCCGCCGAGCTGGTGGCCGACCTGGAGCTGCTGCGCGCCTCGCTGGCCCGCAACGCCGGGCAGCTCACCGCCGTGGGCCGGCTCGCCTCCACCATCCGTACGGTCTCCGCGTTCGGGCTGCACCTGGCGACCATGGACGTCCGGGAGCACGCCGAGGCGCACCACGCGGTGCTCGCCCAGCTCTACGCGGCCGTCGGCGAGGTCTCCGACTACCCGTCGCTGAGCCGGCAGGAACGCACGAAGCTGCTCGCCGACGAGCTGACCGGTCGCCGGCCGCTCTCCACCGTGGACACTCCGCTGACCGAGGCGACCCGCAAGACGTTCGACGTGTTCGGCACCATCCGCGAGGCGCAGGACCGGTTCGGCGGCGAGGTCATCGAGTCGTACATCGTCTCGATGACGCTCGGCGTGGACGACGTGCTCGCCGCCGTGGTGCTGGCGCGCGAGGCGGGCCTGGTCGACGTGCACAGCGGCCGGTCCCGCATCGGGTTCGTACCGCTGCTGGAGACCCCCGCCGAGCTGAACGCGGGCGGCGAGCTGCTCGACGAGCTGCTCTCCCTGCCGGCGTACCGGGCGCTGGTCGCGGCGCGCGGCGACGTGCAGGAGGTGATGCTGGGCTACTCCGACTCCAACAAGGAGGCCGGCATCACCACCAGCCAGTGGTCCATCCACCGGGCCCAGCGCGCGCTGCGCGACGTGGCCGCCCGGCACGGGGTGCACCTGCGGCTCTTCCACGGCCGCGGCGGCACGGTGGGTCGCGGCGGCGGGCCGACGCACGAGGCGATCCTGGCCCAGCCGTACGGCACCCTGGACGGCGCGATCAAGGTCACCGAGCAGGGCGAGGTCATCTCCGACAAGTACTCCCTGCCGTCGCTGGCGCGGGAGAACCTGGAGCTGACCCTGGCCGCGGTGCTCCAGGCCACCCTGCTGCACACCGCGCCCCGGCAGCCCGCCGAGATGCTGGAACGCTGGGACGCCACCATGGAGCTGGTCTCCGACTCGGCCTTCCGGTCGTACCGGTCGCTGGTCGAGGACCCGGACCTGCCCGCGTACTTCTGGGCGTCGACGCCCACCGAGCTGCTCGGCGCGCTGAACATCGGCTCCCGCCCGGCGAAGCGGCCCAACACGGGCGCCGGGCTCGCCGGGCTGCGCGCCATCCCGTGGGTGTTCGGCTGGACCCAGACCCGGCAGATCGTGCCCGGCTGGTTCGGGGTCGGCTCGGGCCTGGCCGCGGCCCGGGAGGCCGGCCTGGAGGACGTGCTGGCCGAGATGCACCGCAACTGGCACTTCTTCCGCACGTTCCTGTCGAACGTCGAGATGATGCTCACCAAGACCGACCTGAGCATCGCCCGCCGCTACGTCGAGACGCTGGTGCCGAAGAAGCTGCACCCGATCTTCCACAAGATCGAGCAGGAGTACGAGCTGACCAAGCAGGAGGTGCTGGCCGTGACCTCCTCGCCGGCCCTGCTGGAGAACTCCCCCGTGCTCCAGCGCACCCTGGCCGTCCGCGACACCTACCTGGAGCCGCTGCACCACCTCCAGGTGGCCCTGCTGCGCCAGTACCGGGAGTCCGGGGCGGCGGGCCGGGCGGTGGCCACCGCGCCGGGTGGCCGGCGGGCGCCGAGCGACGGTACGGCGCTGGAGCGCGCGCTGCTGACCACCGTGAACGGCATCGCCGCCGGCATGCGCAACACGGGCTGAGCGGCGGCGGGGACACCTTCCCGCGCCTTGCGCGCCGGAGGGTGTCCCGGCCGACCCGCCACCGACGAGCCTGCCCGACACCGTCACCGCCGGCCCTACCGGTCACACCATCGCTGGTGCTACCAGTCGCCGCCGCCGAAGTCGCCACCCCCGAAGTCGCCGCCGCCGAAGCCTCCACCGAAGTCACCGCCACCGCCGAAGTCGCCGCCGACCTCGCCGCCCTGCTCACCGAAGCCGGTGGCGTCGCCGAAGCCCTCCTGGTAGCCGGCCTCGTAGCCGTACCCGGGATCGGCGAAGCCGGGCGAGAAGAGCGCGTCGGCGATCAGGACACCGCCGAGGACACCCGCGCCGGCACCGAGCGCGGTCTTCCACCACGGGGTGGAGTACCAGCCCGCCGGCACCGGCCGGCCCTGGTAGCGCCCGCCGGGGTAGTAGTAGGGCGTGTCGCGGCCGGGCTGCGGCCCGGCCTTGAAGGTCTGCCCCTGCACGTCGACCTGACGCTCCCGGGTGAGCCGCCCGGCACCCTGTGCGGCGGCCAGCGGCGGCAGCTCGGGACCGGGGTCGATGCCGAGCGCCACCCGGGCCGCCCGCGCGTACGTCAGCCCCTCCAGCGCGGTCTCCCGGGCGAGGCGGAACTGCTCGACGCTGCGGGCCTGCTCGAGCTGGCTGCCGGCCGCGTTGTAGCGCTCCCCGGCGTCGACCAGCGCCTGGCGTACGGCCGGGTGGTCGCCGTGCAGGTTCATCACCTGGCCGCCGAGCCGCTCGTACCACCGCTGGGCGTCGGCCCGTACGTCGGCGAGGCGCCGCGCCTCCCGCGCGGCGCTCTCCCGGCGCCACCACAGGAACGCGCCCACCAGCAGCACCACGAGGATGAGCAGGGGCAGATATCTCATGGCAGCGACGTTACCCAGGCCAGGCCAGTGCCACGCCTGCGATCGGCACCGCGCGGCGGGCCGGTGGGCGGGGGCCAGGCCCTGACCGGCGCGCGGCACGCCCCTGCCGGGGAACGGCACCGCCCCGCCGGCCAGCGGCACGCTCCGGGCGGGAGCGGCACGGCGGCGCGCGGCGCGCCGGTCTGGCAAGCTCCGGGGGTGGACTTCTCGACGCTGGCCGTGGTGATCGTCTGCCTCGCCGCCGGAGGCGCGGTGGGCTGGTACGCCGCCCGGACCCGCTCGGCGACCGAGATCGCCCGGCTGGACGCCACGCTGCGGGCCACCCGGGAGGGCGAGGGGCGGCTGGAACAGTCCATGCGGGCGCTGAGCTACGAGGCCACCGCGCAGTCCCAGGAGGCGGTGGCCCGCGCCGTCGCCCCGCTGCACGACACCTTGCGCCGCTACGAGCAGCGCGTCGCCGAGTTGGAGCACGACCGGGTCGACGCGTACGCCGAACTGCGCGAGCAGGTCCGCGCGATGAGCACGGTCTCGGGCGAGCTACGTACCGAGACGAAGCAGCTGGTGGCGGCCCTGCGGGCACCCCAGGTGCGGGGCCGCTGGGGCGAGCACCAGTTGCGCCGAATCGTCGAGGCGGCCGGCATGCTGGAGCACTGCGACTTCTCCGAGCAGGTCACCGCCGCCACCGACCACCAGGGGGTCCGTCCCGACCTCGTGGTGCGGCTGCACAGCGGCCGGTCCGTGGTGGTGGACGCCAAGGCGCCGTTCGACGCCTACCTGACGGCGATGGAGGCCCGCGACGAGCGGGGTCGGGACACCAGTCTCGACGCGCACGCGAAGCACCTACGCGCGCACGTGGACGCCTTGGCCGCCAAGACCTACTGGGCCGCGTTCGACAGCACGCCGGAGTTCGTGGTGCTCTTCGTGCCGGCCGATCCGTTCCTCGACGTCGCGTTGCAGCGCGACCCGACGCTGCTGGAGCACGCGTTCGCCCGCAACGTGGTGCTGGCGACCCCGGCCACCCTGGTCGCGCTGCTGCGTACGGTCGCCTACTCGTGGCGGCAGGAGGCGCTGGCGCGCAACGCGGTGGCGGTGCACTCCCTGGCCCGCGAGCTGTACGGGCGACTGTCGACGTTGGGTGAGCACGTCGGCAAGCTCGGCGCGTCGCTCGGCAGCGCGGTGACCGCGTACAACCGGGCCGTCGGGTCGTTGGAGGCGCGCGTGCTGGTCAGCGCCCGCAAGCTAGCCGAGCTGGGGGTATCCGACCAGGAGCTGGCCGCGCCGGCGCAGGTCGAGCTGGCACCCCGTCAGCCGCAGGCCCCGGAGCTGCTCGGAAACGCCGAGGCCGGGGCGCCGACCGGTCGGTCGACACTGGACTGACGGCCGATACCTATCACCACCGATGTGACAATGGACGCCCACCCATGTCACGAAGTGGTCACAACGAACTCCACGGTAGTGACAGTGACCAGCGGCAGCGCGAAGGATTCGCCTCACGCGTGCCCTGCATCTGAGGGCCCTGTTCTCTGGAGGAAAGAGAACGTGAGCAAACCCCGAAACCTGAGCCGGCGGACCTCCGCCGCGCTCTTCGCGTCGGTCGTGGCGGCCAGCGCGGTGACGGTAGCCGGTGGTGCCGCCACCGCGAGCGCCGCGCCGACCGCCGCACCCGACGCGTCCCAGGCCACCCCTGTGGAGGCGCTGGGCTCGCACGACGCCAAGCTCCTCGCCGAGGCGGAGGCGAAGAAGGCCCCGACCGTCACCCTGATCGTGGCCACCAAGAAGGGCGAGGCGAAGGACGTCGCCGCCGACCTCAAGAACCTGGGCGCGGCCGTCACCGAGCGCTACGACAGCATCGGCTACGTCCTGGCCAAGGTCCCCACCTCGAAGGTGGTCAAGGCGGCCACGCTGCCCGGCGTCTCCGCCGTCGACCTGGACGAGACCATCCAGCTGCCCGACCCGACGCCCGAGGTCGCCCCCTCCGGCAAGAAGGCCGCGAAGCAGGCGGCGACGCTGCCCGGCCCCGGGGCCGACACCCCGGCCGCCAACCCCTACATGCCGACCAACGAGATCGGCGCCGTCGACTTCGTCGCCAAGAACCCCCAGTGGGACGGCCGCGGCGTCACGATCGGCATCATGGACTCCGGTGTGGACCTCGGTCACCCGGCGTTGCAGAAGACCACCACGGGTGAGCGGAAGATCGTCGACTGGGTGACCGCGACGGACCCGTTCGAGGACGCCACCTGGCGCCCGATGCTCACCGAGGTGACCGGTCCGACGTTCACCTCCGGCGGCGCGACCTGGACGGCCCCGGCGGGCACCTACCGGTTCAACCGGTTCGCCGAGTCGATCACGGCTGCCAGCGACCCGGCCGGTGACGTCAACCGCGACGGGGACCGGACCGACACGTTCGGCATCCTCTACGACCCGGCCACCCACAACATCTGGGTGGACGTCAACCAGAACAACGACTTCACCGACGACGCCATGATGCGGCCGTACAAGGAGAAGTTCGACGTCGGCTACTTCGGTACCGACAACGCGGCCACCCCGGTGGTCGAGCGGATCCCGTTCGTGGTCGAGTACCGCGAGGACGTGGACACCGCCCCCATCGGCGGTCCCGGCCTGGTGGACTACGTCAACATCGGCATCGTCGAGAGCACCCACGGCACGCACGTCGCCGGCATCACCGCCGCCAACGACATGCTCGGCAACGGCGCCTTCGACGGTGCCGCGCCCGGCGCCAAGCTCGTCTCGGCCCGCGCCTGCTCCTGGGGCGGCGGCTGCACGTACGCCGCGCTCACCACCGGCATGGCCGACCTGGTGATCAACCGCAAGGTCGACGTGGTCAACATGTCGATCGGCGGCCTGCCGGCGCTGAACGACGGCAACAACGCCCGCGCCGAGCTCTACAACAACCTGATCACCACCTACGGCGTGCAGATGTTCATCTCGGCCGGCAACTCCGGCCCGGGCCTGAACACCATCGGCGACCCGTCGGTGGCGGCCAACGTGGTCAGCGTCGCGGCGAGCATCAGCAAGGACACCTGGCTGGCCAACTACGGCTCCGCGGTGAAGAAGAAGAACGCCCTGTTCAACTTCTCCTCCCGTGGCCCGCGCGAGGACGGCGGCGTCAAGCCGAACATCGCCGCCCCCGGCTCGGCCATCTCCACCGCCCCGACCTGGCAGCCCGGCAACGCGGTCCCCGAGGCCGGCTACGCGCTGCCCCCGGGCTACGCGATGCTGAACGGCACCTCGATGGCCTCCCCGCAGGCCGCTGGCGCCGCCGCGCTGCTGCTGTCGGCCGCCAAGGCGACCGACAAGGGCGTCACCCCGGCCGCGCTGCGCCGGGCGATCTACACCTCGGCCAAGCCGATCAAGGACGTTCCGACGTACGCCCAGGGCTACGGCATGTTCAACGTGCCGGGCGCGTGGAAGCTGCTGCGTAAGGGCGTGGAGACGCGCTCCTACACCTCCGAGGCCCCGGTCTGCACCGTCCTGTCCGGTCAGCTGGGCACCCCGAACCGGGGCACCGGCCTCTACAACCGCTGCGCCTCCACCGAGGGTGGGCAGCGGATCGGCCAGTCGAAGAGCTACCAGGTCAAGCTGACCCGCACCAGCGGGCCGGCCGGCACCGTGAAGCACAACGTGGGTCTGCGCGGCAACGACGGCACCTTCAAGGCGCCGAAGACCGTCTCGCTCCCGCTGAACAAGACCGTCACCGTCTCGGTCACCGCCAAGCCCGCCACCGCCGGCGCGCACGGCGCGATCATGACGATCGACGACCCGGCCACCTCGGTCGTCGACTTCGAGGTCTCCACCGTCGTGGTGGCCTCGAACGACGTGAAGAAGCCGAACTTCTCCTTCTCGGCCGAGGGCTCGGTCGACCGGAACGGCTTCACCTCGTACTTCGTGACGGTTCCGCCGGGCACGGGCGCCCTCCAGGTGAACCTCTCCGGCATCGCCACCGGTTCGCAGACCCGGTTCATCGCCTTCAACCCGTACGGCGTTCCGGTGGAGAGCACCTCCAGCCTCGCCTGCTACACCAACTTCTCCGACGCCAACGCCTGCAAGCCGCAGGAGCGCGACTACCAGAACCCGATCGCCGGGGTCTGGGAGATCGAGGTGGAGTCCCGTCGGACCTCGCCGTCGCTGAACAACCCGTTCCAGCTCACGGCGCGGGTGCAGGGTGTCGCGGTCGAGCCGGCCGTCGTCGAGCTGCCGTCGGTCACCGCCGGTACGGCGACCCCGGTGACCTGGTCGCTGACCAACACCTTCGGCCCGGTCGCGGTGACCGGTCAGGGTGGCCCGCTCTCCAGCGTCCACGCCGAGCGGCCCACCATCGCCGAGGGCGCGTCGCAGGAGTACACCGTGGAGGTGCCGGCGGGCGCGACCCGCTTCACCGCCCGGATCGGCAACCCGGCCAGCGCCGCGGCCGACCTCGACCTCTACGTCTTCCGCGGTACCGCGGAGGTCGGTCGGGCCGCCGACGGCGACTCCGAGGAGGCCGTGACCATCAACAACCCGCCGGCGGGCACCTACCGGGTGGTCGTCGAGGGTTACGCGGTGGACGGGGCCGGTGGCAGCACCGCCTACGACTACCGGGACTCGTTCTCCGCGGCGGCGCTGGGCACCCTCTCGGCGCCCGCCACCCCGCTGGACCTGGCCCACGGCGCCACCGCCACCCTCACCGGTACGGTGACCGCCCAGTCCACCCCGCTCGCCGGTCGGGCGCTCTTCGGTGAGCTGTCCGTGGTGACCACCGAGGGCGCGGTCGTCGGCCGCGGCGCCGTCTCCATCGGCACCGTGAACTGACCCGTCCCGCACCGGAAACACCGGAGCCCGCCCCCACCCGGGGGCGGGCTCCGCCCGTTGTGCCGGCTCAGCCCCGGCGGGCGGTTTCGACCAGGAAGGGCGTGCCCTGCTGGCAGGTGGTGAGCAGGTCCCGCTGGACCCGGCCAGTCACCGTGACCTTCGCGCCCGGCTTGAGCAGGTCACGCGGGCCGCCGACCAGCAGGTAGTTGTCGAGCAGCAGGCAGTTGGGCTCCACCCCGGAGGTGACGGTCCCGGTCAGGGTGGTGCCGCCGGCCGGCGGCTTCGTCGGCGCGTTGCTGGGTCTCGGGGGCGGAGGCAGGGCCGGCCCCGTCGGATCCACCGGGTCGCCGGGGGTCGGGGTCACTCCGGGGGCGCTCGGATCCGGGCTGGGCGGGCTGGTCACCGGCTGCGCTCCCGTCGGGGTCGGGGTGGGGGTGTCGCCGGCACCGTCCTGGCCGCCGCAGGCGCTCAGCGCCACGCAGACGGCCAGCGCGGAGACGGCGAGCCGAAGAGTCCTCATACCCTTGTCTGACGCAGCGGGGCCGCGTGCCGTTCCCGCCCGGTCAGCCACGGGCCGCGGCGGCGGCCTTCATGTCCCGCTTCAGCTCCTGGGGCAGCGAGAAGGTCAGCCGCTCGTTGGCGGTCACCACCTCGTCGACGTCGGTGAAGCCGCGCGCCGCGAGGTGGGCCAGCACCTCCTGGACCAGCTCGTCGGGGACGCTGGCGCCCGAGGTCAGGCCGACCGTACGCGCCCCCGACAGCCACGCGTCGTCGATCTCGTGCGCGAAGTCGACGAGGTGACCGGCGCGCGCGCCGGCGTCAAGGGCGACCTCGACCAGGCGTACGGAGTTGGAGGAGTTGGTCGAGCCCACGACGATCATCACGTCGCACTCGGGCGCGATCTCCTTGACCACGTGCTGCCGGTTGGAGGTGGCATAGCAGATGTCGTCGCTGGGCGGCGACTGGAGCATCGGCAGCCGCTTCTTGAGCCGGGCCACCGTCTCCAGCGTCTCGTCCACCGAGAGGGTGGTCTGGGAGAGCCAGACGACCTTGTTCGGGTCGCGGACGGTGATCGTGTCGGCGTCCTCCGGGCCGTCCACGAGCTGGATGTGCTCGGGTGCCTCGCCGGAGGTGCCGATGACCTCCTCGTGCCCCTCGTGGCCGATCAGCAGGATGTCGTAGTCCTCGGCGGCGAACCGCTTCGCCTCCTGGTGCACCTTCGTGACCAGCGGGCAGGTCGCGTCGATGGCCCGCAGCGAGCGGCTGCGGGCCTGCTCGTAGACCTCGGGGGCCACCCCGTGCGCGGAGAAGATGACGGTGGCGCCCTCGGGCACCTCCTCGTTCTCCTCCACGAAGATCGCGCCCTGTGCCTCCAGGGTCTGCACGACGTGCTTGTTGTGCACGATCTGCTTGCGTACGTAGATCGGGGCGCCGTAGAGCTTGAGTGCCTCCTCCACGGTCTGCACCGCGCGGTCCACGCCCGCGCAGTAGCCGCGGGGCTTGGCCAGGATCACGCGCTTGCCGGTCCGGGACGTCACTTCAGCCTCAGTCACCCACCCATCGTACGTGTCGCCCCGTGGGGCGACACGGGCCGCGACCGCCACCACCACGGCCCGCGCCCGGCCGGACGGGCGCACCGGGCGCGACGCCCGCCCCGCCCGGGCCGGCTGCCGGGTGCCGCCCGTCGAGCCGCGCGGGAGTGTCCGGGGCGGGCCGTAGGGTGGGGCGGGTGAGCACAGGTGAGGTGGGGCGGAGCACGTCCGAGGAGCCGTGGCCGGTCCGGGTGGTCAGCCAGAAGGTCGGCGCCTGGATCGCCCGGCTGGGCTGGGTGTGGGTGGACGGGCAGGTGGCGCAGATCAGCCGCCGGCCGGGTGCCAGCACCGTCTTCCTCACCCTGCGCGACCCGTCGGCCGACCTGAGCCTGACGGTCACCACCAACCGTGACGTCCTGGACGTCGGCGCGCCGGAGCTGCGCGAGGGTGCCCGGGTGGTGCTGCACGCCAAGCCGGAGTTCTACGCCGCCCGGGGCACGCTGAGCCTGCGCGCCGACGAGATCCGGCAGGTCGGCCTCGGCGAGCTGCTGGCGCGGCTGGAGAAGCTCAAGAAGCTGCTCGCGGCCGAGGGGCTGTTCGACCGGGCGCGCAAGCGCCGGCCCCCGTTCCTGCCCAACCGGGTCGGGCTGATCACGGGCCGCGCCTCCGCCGCCGAGCGCGACGTGCTGACCAACGCCCGCCGGCGCTGGCCGGCGGTGGAGTTCCGCACGGTCAACGTGGCCGTGCAGGGGCCGAGCGCGGTTCCCCAGATCGTCGACGCGCTCAAGGTGCTGGACGCCGACCCGACCGTCGACGTGATCGTCATCGCCCGGGGCGGCGGCGGCATCGAGGACCTGCTCCCCTTCTCCGACGAGGCGCTCTGCCGGGCCGTCTTCGCCTGCCGCACGCCGGTGGTGAGCGCGATCGGCCACGAGACCGACGCGCCGCTGGTCGACTACGTCGCCGACGTGCGGGCCTCGACCCCGACGGACGCGGCCAAGCGCGTGGTGCCCGACCTCACCGAGGAGGTGCGCGTCATCCGCCAGGCCCGCCACCGCCTCGAACGCGCGGTGCGCAACCTGGTGGACCGCGAGTCGCACCGGCTCGACGGGCTGCGTTCCCGGCCGGTGCTGGCCCGCCCGCAGGTGATGGTCGACCAGCGGTTCGTCGACCTCGACGGGCTGCGCCAGCGGGCCGGCCGCTGCCTCGACCACCGGCTCGCCGCCGCCGACGACGACCTGCGGCACACCCTGGCCCGGCTGCGCGCCCTCTCCCCCGCCGCCACCCTCGACCGGGGCTACGCAATCGTCCAGCGCGCGGACGGTCACGTCGTACGTGCCGCGTCGGAGGTCGGCAAGGGCGATCCGCTCCGGGTACGCCTCGCCGACGGCGAGCTGGCCGCGACGGTCGACGGCTGAACGACGACGGGATCACGATGTGGTGGGATGGCAGCGATGACTGACGAGAAGAAGGACGAACCGCTCAGCTACGAGCAGGCCCGCGCCGAACTGGCGTCGGTGGTCGAGCGGCTGGAGACCGGCGGCACCACGCTGGAGGAGTCACTGGCGCTCTGGGAGCGCGGCGAGAAGCTCGCCGACACCTGCCAGCGCTGGCTCGACGGCGCCCGCGCCCGCATCGACGCCGCCCGCCAGGACCCCACCGCCTGACCACCTCACCCCACCCCGCGCGGGCCCCCGGCCGGGGCCCGCGACGCGGGGGTGGGTGGGGTCAGTTGAAGAGGTTGTAGAGCTCGGCGGGGGCCTCGACCACCTGGTCCGCCGGGGGCTTCTGGGCGGCGGTGGCGCTGCCGTAGTCCGAGTACGTGATCCGGATGTCCTGCGCCTTGCTCTGGCCGGCGGCCGGGATCTGGATGACCATCTCGCTGAGCCGGCCCTGCGGGTCGAGCTTCGCGGTGAACGGCACCGACTTCGCCTGCGCACCGAGCGCCGTGATCACCGTCGGGTCCACCGAGCCGGCTTCCGCCGCCTTCGACACGTCGATGGTGCCGGCGTACGCGCCGTCGCCGGTCTGGCGTACCTCCGTGATGCCCTGCGTCAGCACCTCGCTGCCGGTGGGGTCGACCTTGTCGAAGTCGAAGCCGAGGTTCCGGTTGCCCTTGATCCGGGTCTGGTCCAGGTGCTGGTACTTGCCGAGGTTCAGCTTCTGCACCCCCGGCACGCTGCTGGCGGTCGTGCCGCCGAGTTCGACCTTCACCCAGCTGTCCGGCTTGTAGTGGACGAGGTCGAGCTTCATGAACAGGTCGTCGGTCGGCTTGCCGATCGTCACCCGCATCTCGGCGCTCTGGGTGGGCTCGTGCACCCGCCCCTCGGCCGTCGAGCCGACGCCGGACATGGTGAACCGGAAGTTGCCGTTGCTGATCTCGCGGGTGGATGCCAGCAGCGCCTGCTTGGCGTCGCCGGCCCCCGGGGCCGCGCTGCCGGAGGCCGGGGCCCCGCTGCCGGAGGCGCCGGGCGTACCGGACGCCGAGACGGACGGGGAGGCGGACGAGCCCGCCGTCGGGGTCCCGGAGGCGTTGCAGGCGGCCAGGCCGGGAGTGAAGAGGGCGGCGGCCACCAGGCCGGCGCTCAGGCGTCGAACAGTCATACGTGTCTCCCACGTGGGTCACCCGACGCACCTGGCGGCGGCCGGAAACCGGGCGACGCACCACGTCGGCTGCGCCGCGCGAACCCCGCCGGGCCGGCTGCCGGAGGCGACCCGGCCCGGGTTCGCCCCACTCCTGTTCCCTGTCGCCGCGTCGCACAATCACCGGGATGTCCGGTTGCCCCGGTCGGGTGACCCCGGGAACGCGGGAACGGGGCGGCCGAGGCCGCCCCGTTCCCGTCGTGCCGGTGTTACTTGAGCATCTCGTACGTCGAGGCGGGGGCCTCTACGACCTGGTCCGCCGGCGGCTTCTGCGGGGTGGTGGCCTTGCCGTAGTCGGCGTAGGAGACCTTGATGTCGTGGGCCTTGTTGTCACCGGCCGCCGGGACCGAGATGACCAGCTCGGTGAGCCGACCCTCGGCGTCCACCTTGGCGGTGAAGGGCAGCGCCTTGGCCTGCGCGCCGAGCGCCTTGACCAGGTCGGAGTCCAGGGCGGCCGAGCCGTCGCCCACGGCGGACGCGTCGAGCTTGCCGGCGTAGCTGCCCTCGGCGGTCTTCTCCACCTCGGTGATGCCCTTGGCGAGCACCGCGGTGCCGGCCGGGTCCAGGTCCTTCATGTTGAGGCCGAGTTCGCCGCCGTCCTTGACCTTGGACTGGTCGAGGTGCTGGTACTTGCCCTTCATCTTGTCCGCGCCCGGGATCATCGCCCCCAGCTCGCCGAGGTCCATCTTCACCCAGCTGTCGGGCTCGACGTAGATCATCTCCATGCCGAAGGTCGTGCCGGAACCGTCGTCGACCTTCATCGTGAACTGGGCGCTGTTGCTCGGCTTGTGCACCGAGCCCTGGCCGTTGACGCCGCTACCGGAGATCGTGAAGGTGAAGTTGCCCTTCTCGATCTCCTTGGTGGAGGCGATGAGCGCCTCCTTCGGGTCGGCGGGCACGGCCGACGCTGCCGAGCCCGCACCGGCCGGCGCGGGGTCGTCCGACTTGCAGGCAGTCAGGCCGGGAACGAGCAGGGTGGCGGCGAGCACGCCGACGCTCCACCGTCGAATGTTCACAGTTGTCTCTCTTCGGGAAACGGAAAGCACGCGGCAGGCCTCAGCCGCCGGGCAGTGAGCCGGGGCAGCGTAGCCGATCCGACCGACACCCGGGGGGCGGTTTCCCGGGGCGGGCTACCGGATCGCGGTGGCCAGGTGCCGCAGCTCGTTGTCCCGGGCGTCGCCGACCACGATCACCGTCCGGTTCGGTTCGAGCAGGACCAGCGCCTGCTCGTTGCCGCGGGCGGTGTACCACTGCCAGGTGCGTCCGCCCAGGTCGGTCTGACCCTGCGGCTGCCCCTCGGCGGTCAGTTCGGTCGGCAGCAGCCGCTCCGGCGGGACACTGCTCTGCACCAACTGGGCGCCCCGGCCCTCCGGGGTGAGGTAGCCGAGGCGGAGGCTCGATCCGCCCTCGACGGTCTGGAAGTTCGCGCTGACCGTGCGCCACCCGTCGTCCAGCTCCGCGGGCTCGCTGACCGGGAAGGCGTTGGCGGCCCGCGCCGACTCGATGGCGGGCGCCGGGTCGACGGTCGTCGGCTGCTCGCCGCCGAGGAACCCCCGGTAGAAGGCGATCAGCAGGGCGATCGGGATCAGCAGCACCAGCAGCGAGATCGCCATGTCCTTCGGCGAGCGTTCCGACTTGCGGGTGTCGATCGCCGGCGGCGGCGCGGGCCGCTCGCCCGTCTCCGCCACGCCGTCGGGCGGGGGCGCCCCCGCCGCGCCGGCGGGCTCGACCAGCGCCGGTTCCCCCTCGGGTACGGCGGCGGCCCGGGTCGGGACGACCGGCGGCTGGCCGTCCGGCGGCGTCGGGTCGGCTGGTACGCGATCGGCAGGCTGTGCGGCTTCCACCCTGCCATCTTCGCAGCCGCCCGACCGGCCGTATCCGGGCCATCACCGCCCCGACCCCGCACCGGGTGAGCCATCGTGTGAGGATCAGCGACAAAGCCGGCAGCGGCGACGCCGCACCCTGCCGCCCCGCAACGTCGCGAGGAGGAGCCGTCATGACGAACACCAGGACCCGGATCCCACAGGATCTCGACCGCAACCTCGCCCTCGACCTGGTCCGGGTCACCGAGGCCGCGGCGATGGCCGCCGGTCGCTGGGTCGGCCGGGGCGACAAGGAGGGCGGCGACGGGGCCGCCGTCGACGCGATGCGCAAGCTGATCAACTCGATCCCCATGCGGGGCGTCGTGGTGATCGGCGAGGGCGAGAAGGACAACGCCCCGATGCTCTTCAACGGCGAGCACGTCGGCGACGGCAGCGGCCCGGAGGTGGACGTCGCGGTCGACCCGGTCGACGGCACCACGCTGATGAGCAAGGGCATGCCGAACGCCGTGGCGGTGCTCGCCGTGTCCGAGCGGGGCGCCATGTTCGATCCGAGCGCGGTCTTCTACATGGAGAAGCTCGCCGTCGGACCGGCGTACGCCGACGTGGTGGACATCAACGCCGGGGTGGCCGAGAACCTGCGCCGGATCGCCAAGGTCAAGGGCACCGACGTCTCCGAGGTCACGGTCTGTGTGCTGGACCGCAGCCGCCACGACGACCTGGTCACGCAGATCCGCCGGGCCGGGGCGGGCATCCGCTTCATCTCGGACGGGGACATCGCCGGTTCCATCGCGGCGGCCCGGGGCGAGTCGGACGTCGACGTGCTGATGGGCATCGGCGGCACCCCCGAGGGCATCATCTCCGCCTGCGCCCTGAAGTGCATGGGCGGGGCGATGCAGGCCAAGCTCTGGCCGCGCGACGCCGAGGAGCGGGAGAAGGCGCTCGCGGCCGGGCACGACCTGGACCGGGTGCTCAGCACCGACGACCTCGTCACCGGGGACAACTGCTTCTTCGTGGCCACCGGCGTCACCTCCGGCGACCTGCTGCGCGGCGTGCGCTACCGGGCCGGCGGCGCGTACACGCAGTCGATCGTCATGCGCTCGAAGAGCGGCACGATCCGCGTCATCGACTCGTACCACCGGTTGGAGAAGCTCGCGCTCTACTCGGCGGTCGACTTCGACGGCCGCCCGCTGGCCGAGCAGGAGTGAGCGTCACCGGGACGCTGGCCCCGCCGGCTCCGTCGGCGGCCCGCCGGATCACCGGCGTGGGCCTCGCGACCGCCTCCGGGCTGGCCGTGGCCGGGCAGTCCCGGATCAACGGCGAGTTGGGCGTACGCCTGGCCGACGGGATCGCCGCCGCGGTCGTCTCGTTCGGGCTGGGCCTGTTGGTGCTGCTGGTGCTGGTCCCCGCCACCCCGGGTGGGCGGCGGGGGCTGGTCGCCCTGCGCGACGCGCTCACCGACGGCACGCTACGGCCGTGGCAGTGCCTCGGCGGGGTGTGCGGGGCGTTCCTGGTCGCCGCCCAGGGGCTGACGATCGGCGCCCTCGGCGTGGCGGTCTTCACGGTCGCGGTGGTGGCCGGCCAGTCCGGCAGCAGCCTGGCCGTCGACCGGGCGGGCGTCGGCCCGAGCGGCCCCCAGCCGGTCACCGGCCAGCGACTGGCCGGCGCGGCGCTGACCGTGGTCGCGGTCCTGCTGGCCGTCGGCGACCGGCTCGGCGATCCCGCCGCCCTCGGGCTGGCCCTGCTGCCGCTGCTCGCCGGGGTGGGCATCGCCTGGCAGCAGGCCGTCAACGGCCGGGTACGGATGGCCTCCGGCAGCGCGCTGACCGCCACGCTGGTCAACTTCTCCGTCGGCACGGTGGCCCTGCTGGTCGCCTTCGCCGTCGACGTCGCGGTGCGGGGCTGGCCGGCGGGCGGCGCGCCGGCCGAGCCGTGGCTCTACCTGGGCGGGCCGATCGGGATCGTGTTCATCGCGATCGCCGCGGCGATCGTCCGGTTCACCGGCGTGCTGCTGCTCGGCCTGGCCACCATCGCCGGGCAGATCGTCGGCGCCGTACTCCTGGACGTGCTGCTGCCCACGGCGGCCTCCCGGCCGAGCGCCGTCACCCTGCTCGGCGCGGCGCTGACCCTGGTCGCCGTCGGGGTCGCCGCCCTCGCGCCGGTCGTGCCCCGCCCGTCGCGCTGACCGGCCCGCCGCCGGCCGGGCTGCCGGGTCCGCGGCGGCCCGGCGGGAGGCGCACCGCGACCGCCGGTACGTCAGGTGCCGTCGGACGAGTGCCCGGGGAACAGGTGGGCGCTCGGGTCGATGGCCACCGCCGCGTTGTTGACCGCCGTGGCGGCCTCGCCGAAGCCGGTCGCGATCAGCCGCACCTTGCCCGGGTACTCCGTGATGTCGCCCGCCGCGAAGACTCGGGGCAGGTTCGTCGCCATCGCGCTGTCGACCACGATGTGCCGGCGGTCCAGCCGCAGCCCCCACTCGGCCAGCGGGCCGAGGTCGGCGGTGAAGCCGAGGGCGGCCACCACCGTGTCGACGGGCAGCAGCTCCGCCGCGCCGCCGCGTACGGTGATCTCGGCGCCGGTGACCGCGCCGTCGCCGTGCAGCCCGGTCACCTCGGCGTTGACGATCACGCGGACCGGCAGGCCCAGCACCCGGGCGACGGTGGCCGCGTGTGCCCGGAACTTCTCCCGCCGGTGCACCACCGTCACCGAGCGGGCCAGCGGCTGGAGCGTCGACGCCCAGTCGAACGCGGAGTCGCCGCCGCCGACGATCAGCACGTCCCGGCCGGTCAGCTCCGTCGGCCGCGGTACGAAGTAGACGATCCCGGTGCCGGCGAAGTGCTCGGCCACGGGCAGCGGGCGGGGCGTGAAGCTGCCCAGCCCGCCGGTGACGATCACCGCACCGCAGCGCAGCTGCCCGCCGTCGGCGAGGCCGAGCACCGGCCGCCCGTCGGCGTACGAGAGCTTCTCGGCGCGGTTGCCGAGCAGGTAGCAGGGGTCGAAGGGCGCGGCCTGGGCGACGAGGTTGGCCACCAGGTCCCGCCCCTTGACCGCCGGGAAGCCGGCCACGTCGTGGATGAGCTTCTCCGGGTACATGGCGGTGATCTGGCCGCCCGGCTCGGGCAGCGCGTCGACGACCGCGACGGAGAGCCCCCGGAATCCGGCGTAGTACGCCGCGAACAGCCCGGCGGGGCCGGCCCCGATCACCGCGACATCGACCTGGCGCATGGGCGTACCGTCGCTTTCCGCTCACGAATCAACGCGTGCTGATCCCGACGGTAGGGCCGGCGGTGCGCTTCGGGCAAGCATGTCCCGTGCTCGGCTGGTGCCGGCGCGTCGGCGCTCAGGGCATGGTGAGCGTGGACTCCGAGCGGTAGGGGCCGCCCAGGTCCCGGCGGCGCCGGAAGATGATCGCCGCCACGACGCCCCCGAGCAGCCCGAAGAGATGGCCCTGCCAGGAGATCCGCTCGTCGGTGGGGAGGATGCCGACGAGCTGCCAGCCGTAGAGCAGGCCGACCAGCAGGAAGACCGCGAAGTTCCACCAGCTCCGCTCGACGATGCCCCGGGTGAGCAGGATGCCCAGGTAGCCGAAGATGACGCCGCTCGCCCCGACCACGACGGAGGTCGACGAGCCGGTGAACCACACCCCCAGCCCGCTGACCAGGATGATGACGAGCGTCGACCAGAGGAAGCGGCGGGCGCCGGCGGCCAGGACGAAGGTGCCGAGCAGGATCAGCGGGATGCTGTTGCTGTAGAGGTGGTCGAAGCCGTGGTGCAGGAACGGCGAGAAGAAGACCCCGTCGAGCCCGTCGATGCGCTTCGGGACGATGCCGGCGGCGGTGTCGAAGCCGGCCGCGAGCCCCTGGTCGAGGGCCTCGATGAGGAACAGGAACGGCACCACCGCGCACATGGCGACGAAGGCCCGGCCGAGCGCGGCGTAGAACGCCTCGGTGCCGAACCGGTTCGGGTCGCCGCTTGACGGGTGCAGGGTCACCCGTCAAGAGCTATCAGGTGCGGGGCGCAGCCGCCACTTCTGCGGGCGATCCCGTACCCGAGATGACGAGGGCGGGGTGTGTGGACGCCCACACACCCCGCCCTCGGAGGATCGGTCAGTACCAGCCCACGTCCTGCGAGTGCGCCCAGGCCTTGCAGGGCGAACCGTAGCGGCCCTCGATGTAGCCGAGGCCCCACTTGATCTGGGTCGTGGGGTTGGTCTGCCAGTCGTCGGCGACGGAGCCCATCTTGCTGCCGGGCAGCGCCTGCGGGATGCCGTACGCCCCGGACGAGGGGTTGCGGGCCTTGTGGTTCCAGCCGCTCTCCTTGTCCCAGAGCTTGTTGAGGCAGGGGAACTGGTCCATCCCGAAGCCCGCCTTGACCATCAGCGCGCAGCCGACCTCGCGGTTGCCGCTGAACTCGGCGCAGGACGCCGGGATCGGCCCGTCGTACGGCTTGCTCTCGGCGGCCTTCTCGGCCGCGGCCTTGGCGGCTGCCTCGCGCGCCTTCTTGCGCGACGCGGCGGCGGCCTCGGCCTCGCGGGCGCGCTTGGCGGCCTCCTTGGCCGCGGCGGCGGCGCGCAGCTTCGCCTGGTACTCGGCGGCCCGCTGCTTCGCGGACTGCACCTGGTGGCTGGCCTGCCGCTCGTGCTGGTACTCGAACTCGGCCTGCTCGACAGCGGCGCTGACCTGCGCGGTCAGGCCCTGCTGCTGGGTCTGTCGGTCTTCGCCCAGGTAGACACCGCCAGCGACGCCCACGGAGAGCAGCGCGACAGCGGCCGTACGGGCGCCGAACCGGCTCCACAGCCGACTCACGAAGTGGTCCCTTCGTCGGGTTCAAGGACACGGCGCGGGGCGGCACCCCGGGTGGGATGCGTCCGCGTCGCGAGCGCCCCGACCCGGTGTCGGTCGCAGCCGACGTACCCGGTGGATGCTGGCGCGTCCTGTGACGAACGATCACCAACGATCTTCTCGGTACGTGGGCGCTCGTGGGACACCATCGCGCACAGTGGGACTGTTGGGAAACCACGAGCCTCAATTGTGATCTGCACCACAAAGAGAATGCGGACAAACCCCTACATAAGGACCATCATTGCGGGATGTCCTCCAGCAGATCCGTCACCATCGCGGCGATCGGCGAACGCTCCGAACGGCTGAGGGTGACGTGGGCGAAGAGCGGATGGCCCTTGAGCGCCTCGATCACCGCGGTCACCCCGTCGTGCCGCCCGACGCGCAGATTGTCCCGCTGGGCGACGTCGTGGGTGAGCACCACGCGGGAGCCCTGGCCGATGCGGGAGAGCACCGTGAGCAGCACGCCCCGCTCCAGCGACTGCGCCTCGTCCACGATCACGAACGCGTCGTGCAGGCTGCGGCCCCGGATGTGCGTCAGCGGCAGCACCTCCAGCAGACCCCGCGAGGTGACCTCCTCCAGCACGTTCTCGTGCACCACCGCGCCCAGGGTGTCGAAGACCGCCTGCGCCCAGGGCGACATCTTCTCCGACTCCGAACCGGGCAGATAGCCCAGCTCCTGGCCGCCGACGGCGTAGAGCGGGCGGAAGACGACCACCTTCTTGTGGCGGCGGCGTTCCATCACCGCCTCCAGCCCGGCGCACAGCGCCAGCGCCGACTTGCCGGTGCCGGCCCGCCCGCCCAGCGAGACGATGCCGACCGACTCGTCCAGCAGCAGGTCCAGCGCGATCCGCTGCTCAGCCGAGCGGCCGTGCAGCCCGAACGCCTCCCGGTCGCCCCGGACCAGCCGTACGGTCTTGTCGGGCAGCACCCGGCCGAGCGCCGAGCCCCGGCCCGAGTGCAGCACCAGGCCGGTGTGGCACGGCAGCCCGGCGGCGGCGTCCACGTCGAGCGCATCGCCCGCGTAGAGCCGGCCGATCTGCTCCTCCGTCAGCTCCAGTTCGGCCATTCCCGTCCACGTCGGGTCGCTGGCCTGGCCGTGCCGGTACTCGTCCGCCCGCAGGCCCACCGAGGCGGCCTTGACCCGCAGCGGCATGTCCTTGCTGACCAGGGTGACCTCCCGCCCCTCGGCGGCGAGGTTGAGCGCGACGGAGAGGATCCGGGCGTCGTTGGAGTCGGTGCGGAACCCCGGCGGCAGCACGCCGCCGTCGGAGTGGTTGAGCTCCACCCGCAGCGTGCCGCCGGAGTCGTTGGCGGGCACCGGGCGGTCCAGCCGCCCGTGCCGGACCCGCAGCTCGTCCAGCATGCGCAGGGACTGCCGGGCGAACCAGCCCAGCTCCGGGTGGTGCCGCTTGCCCTCCAGCTCGGAGATGACCACGAGGGGCAGGACCACCTCGTGCTCGGCGAAGCGGTGGAAGGCCGCCGGGTCGGACAGGAGCACCGAGGTGTCCAGGACGAACGCCTGGCCTGCTGGTCGGGGCTCCTCGTTGCCGACCGGAGCGGCGGACGCGCTGCGGCGGCTCCGGGTGGCGCGGCGGGTCGTGGCAGTCGCGGCCGGGGTCTGGTCGGTCCCGGCGGGCGTACGGCGAGTCGTCACAGGCCTGCTCCGACGGATGGGCACCCGCCACCCGTGTTCCGCCTCCTCCGGTGCCCGGGGACACGGGGTCGGATGCGGAACCCCGTGCGCGAGGTCGCAGATCCGGGCGGACCGGCTGGCCCGGGAGAACCCCGCGCCATGCCTAGACGCTAGCCGCGTCGGACCCCGTCGGCTAGAGGTCGACGGTGGATCTCCGGGGACCGGCGGGTGAACTCGGCCGGCGGCGGAACCGGCCGGGATGCATGCCCCCTGCGCGCATCCCGGCCGGTGGGACCACCGTCACCGGTCTGACGTGGCCCCGACGGTGCGTGTCCGCCGCGGACGACGCACCGCGCCCGTTCCGGTCGACGGGGCCTCGGGCTCCCCGTCGACCGGGCTCAACCGGTCCGCCGGACCAGGGTGCCGGTCGGGTGCCGCCCGGTGACCGGGGCGACCGGCGCCGAGAACGACGAGCCGGTGTACGTGGTGCCGGGCCGGACCACCGTGCCGGTGACCCGGGCGGTGGTCACGGGCGACGGGCCGGCCAGGGCCGACGCGATGGCGGCCTGGGCGTCGCGGCGACGCCGGTTCCACGCCCCCCGGTCGCCGTCGAAGTAGCCCTGCCGGTAGCCGAACCGGTAGCCGATCCGGTAGCTGAGCTGACCGTGCAGCCGCCCGGCCGCGTAGCTCGTGGCACCGAGCACGAGTACGAGGAAGACGGCGAGGAAGGGGCTCATCCGGCGGCTCCGGTGCGCCGTGGGTCCCGGGTCATCGCTCCTCCGGCTCGGTGTGCGTGGGCTCGGCGACGAGCAGGCGGTCGAGGTCGTCGGTGCTGACCTCCTCGACCAGCTCGACGCTGATCCGGCAGCCGTCCAGGACGACCTCGGCCACCGAGGAGCGACGGATCTCCCCGCCGGCGTCGTACACCCGGACGCTGACCTCGGGGCAGCCGAGGTGGGTACGCCAGGCGTCCCACTCGGTGCGGTCGCCGACGCTGAGCGACAGGTAGCGGCAGCCTCTGGCGAGGTAGAGCCGCCATGGCGCGCTCAGGCCCGTGGCCACCCCCTCCGCGATCAGGCCGAAGGCCTGGGCCCGGGTGGCTAGCTCGGTCACCACGCCCCCCTCGCGCCGGGGGCGTGACACATGTGAGCACCGATCGTCTCATGCACGTGACACACCGTAGATTGTCCCATGGACGTGACAGTATCAGCTTTTCGTCCGTTTACGGCGACCTCTACGGGCATCTATTCTGCCCAGGTGACACCCCTCAGGAGCGGTGCCGGATCGTTTACCGGCACGTCGACGACCACGTCACGTCCGCGTGACAACAGCGTGCCAGGACACGCACCGGTGGCCGGATGGTCGTACCGTCACCAGGTGACCGAGACGGCCAACGCACGGAAGATCGCCTTCGCCACCTTCGTCCGGCGGGCGCTCGACGAGGCCCGGGCCACCCGGGCGTGGAGCGGCACCGAGGTGTCCCGTCGCACCGGCGTCTCCCGGCAGACGATCAACCGCTGGGTCCGGGGCGACTGGGCGAGCGACCCGGAGGCGGAGCGCGTGGTCGCGTTCTGTGAGGGCCTCGGGCTCAGCCCCGCGACCGCCTTCGCGGCGCTGGGCTGGGAACGGACGTCCGCCCCCCGCAGCGCACCGACCCCGCCGCCGATGGACCCGGACGTGGAGGCGCTGCTGCGGCGGCTCGTGGACCCCGACGTCTCCGACGCGGAGAAGTTCCACATCCGGGAAACCATCAGATACCTCGCGTACCGGCCCACCCTCCCGGTCGATGTCCGAAAACGAGGGAAACAGGCCGGCTAGTTCCTCAGATGGCGAAAGAACGGCAGGTCAGACTCATTCGTTTCGCTCCGGGGCCGGAACGGGCGCGCTAGCGTCCGTATTCGTACTGCTTGGGCTCGTCGTCGGCGGGGGGACGGGACAAGGCCGAACCCAGCCCTGCGGGACAGAAGGAGGGGTCTGTCCATGACCCTAAAGTGGATGGCAGTCGTGATCGCCACCGTGTCGCTGACACTGGGCGTGACCGGAAACGTCGTGACCCTGGCGGTCAACGGCGGGCAGCTTCCCCTGCTCGTCAACCTCCTCGCGCTCACCTCCGCCAGCACCGCGGTGATCGTGGCCGTGGTCGCCGAGCTGCACGACCGGCTCGACAACCGGGTCAGCGCCCTGACCGACTTCCTCGTCGGCCGGCTGAAGGAGATCGAGGAGCGCACCGGCGACCGCAACAGCGGATTCGTCGAGGGCTACCTGCTCAGCCACGGCCAGGATGCCGCCGTCGTGCCGTTCGGCCGGCGGGGACGGGGAGCCGCCGAACGCTGACCGTCGGGCCCGCCGCGCACCGACCGCACGCCTGTGGGGCGCCGGCCGGCAGCCACCGCTCGGGCGGGGATTGAGCCGTCCCGCCCGGGGTACGCTGTCGCGCGTGCCGCCGTTGAATCTGGGCAACCAGCAGCCGAGGACCCCGTTGGACGCCGAGCAGGCCTGGCGGACGACCGCCGGTCGGTCGGCCGGGACCGTGCTCTTCTTCGACTTCGACGGCACCCTGGCGCCGGTCGACGACGATCCCACCGCCGTCCGCCCCGCCCCGAAGGTGCTGGCTGCGATCGAAGCGCTCGCCCCGGTGGTCCGGCGCGTCGCGATCGTCTCCGCGCGCCCGGTCGACTTCCTCCGCGACCACCTCGGCGGCCTTTCCGGCGTCGACCTCTACGGCCTCTACGGCCTGGAGCACAGCCACTCCGGCGGCGAGACCGTGACGGAGCCTGCGGCCCTGCCCTGGGTGCCCACCATGGCCGAGCTGAACGACCTGGCCCGGGCCGAGCTGCCCGAGGGCACCCTGGTGGAGTACAAGCGGCTCTCCGTGGCGCTGCACTGGCGCACCGCGCCGCAGCTCGGCGCGGACGTGGAGCGGTGGGGTCGGGCCCAGGCCGAGCGGCTCGGGCTCAAGGTCCAGGCCGGGCGCATGGTGCTGGAGCTCAAGCCGCCGGTCGACCGCGACAAGGGCATGGTGATCGACGAGATCGTCCGGGACGCCGAGGGCGCCTGGTACTTCGGCGACGACGTCTCCGACATCAAGGCGTTCGCCGCGCTGCGGGCCCGGGCCGCCGCCGATCCGCACTTCTTCGGCGTCTGCGTCGCCGTCGCCAACCCGGAGACGGGTCACGAGGTCGCGGAGGCCGCCGACCTGACCCTGGACAGCCCCGCCGCCCTCGGCGACTTCCTCACCGACGCCACCCGGCACCTCACCTGACGCGCCCGCGCCGGCCGGGGGTGACACGCGCGCGGGCCCGCCCCGGCGACGCGCGCTGCGGGGCCGACCGGGCGAGGGCGCTGCGGGGCCGACCGGCGACGGCGCTGCGGGGCGGTCAGGCGCCGTAGCGGCGTTGGCGGTTGGCGTAGGAGCGCAGGGCGCGCAGGAAGTCGATGTGCCGGAAGTCGGGCCAGTTCAACTCGCAGAAGTAGAACTCCGAGTGCGCCGACTGCCACAGCATGAAGCCGGAGAGGCGCTGCTCGCCGCTGGTCCGGATGACCAGGTCGGGGTCGGGCTGCCCCCGGGTGTAGAGGTGCTCGGCGATGTGCTCGACGTCCAGCACCTCGGCCAGTTCCTCGATGGTGCCGCCGGTGGCGGCGTACTCCAGCAGCAGCGAGCGCACCGCGTCGGTGATCTCCCGTCGGCCGCCGTAGCCCACCGCGATGTTGACCTCGGCCCCGCCGCTGCGGTCCCGCGTGCGTTCCTCGGCGGCCTTCAGCGCGGCGGCGGTGGAGGCGGGCAGCAGGTCGAGCGCGCCGACCATCCGCAGCCGCCAGGGGTTGCCCTCCTCGGCCAACTCGACCACCAGGTCCTCGATGATCTGGAGCAGCGGGTCGAGTTCCTTGGCCGGTCGGCGCAGGTTGTCGGTGGCGAGGAGATAGAGCGTCACGTGCCCGATGCCGGCCTGGTTGCACCAGCCCAGCATGTGCTTGATCTTGACGGCGCCCATGCGGTGCCCGTCGTTCGGGTCGACGTAGCCCATCTCCCGGGCCCAACGACGGTTGCCGTCGCACATCACGCCGACGTGCCGGGGCACCGGCTTGCCCGCGAGCTTCGCCGTCAGGCGACGCTCGTACACCGAGTAGATCAGGTCCCGCAGAGTCATCACCTTGCAGCGTAGCGACCCACGCCCCGGATCACCGCCTCGGAATGCGCTCCCGCGCCGACAGACCGATGCCGATCATGCCGAGGGTCCGGGCGTCGAGCCGCCCGTCGCCCAGCCCCAACTCGACCACCGTCCGGTAGACCCGGTCGTCCCGGCGGGCCGCGCGGACCGCCGCGTCGACCACCTGCCGGCGCCGGGCCAGCCACGCCGCGACCGAGCTGTGCCGCAGGTGGGTGCCGAGGCGACGGCGCAGCGTCGCCGCGTACCGCCGGGCGGCCTGCTCGGGCGAGCCGGCGGCAGCCGCCCCGGCGAGCGCCCCGGAGAGCAGCGCGTAGAAGATGCCCTCCCCGGTGAACGGGTTGATCAGGGAGAGCGCGTCGCCGGCGAGCACCAGCCGCCCCTGCCCCGGGGCGGGGCGGTGCGTCGACAGCGGCAGGTGGTGGGCGCGCAGGTCGGTGACCGTGGCCGGGTCCGTGCCGGGCAGCAGCGTGCCGAGCCGGTCGACCAGGTGCGCCCGGCTCAGCGGCTCGCCCCGCAGCACCTCCCCGTACCCGACGTTCGCCCGACCGTTCCCGATCGGGAACGACCAGGCGTACGCCGGCCAGCGCGGCGCCGAGGTGACGATGAGCTGTTCGGGCGGGCCGGTCGGCGCTGGCGCGTACCCCCGGATGGCGAGCGCCAGGTGCCGGTCGGGATTCGGCCGGTGGCCCAGCGCCCGCCGGAGGACGGACCCCGCGCCGTCCGCGCCGACCACCGCCCGCGCCGCCAGCCCGCCGTCGAGCACCACCCGGTCGTCCCGGACCTCGACGTGCCGCACCGCGTGCCGGCGCAGCCGCGCGCCGGCCGCGACCGCCGCCGCCACCAGCCGGGCGTCGAAGACCTTCCGGGGCACGGTGTACGCGGGCCGTGGCAGCGCCCGCGCCACGGTGCCGCCACCCGGGCCGACCAGCCGGAGCGCCGGCAGGGGCGCGTACCCGGCCACCGCGTCGGTCACCCCCAGCTCGTCCAGTACGTCCAGCGCGTGCGCGGCGATGCCGTCCCCGCACGCCTTGTCCCGGGGAAAGTCGCTCCGGTCCAGCAGCAGTACGCTCGCCCCCGCCCGCCGGGCCGCCAGCGCCGCGGCCGACCCCGCCGGACCGGCCCCGACCACCACCACGTCGAACTCGTCGCCCACGGACTCGTCGCCCACCGCGTCGCCTCCCACCGCCGGTCCGGCTCCTACGGTCATCCTGCCGCCGCAGACCCGCGCAGCGCCGAAACCCGCCCGGCACGTCGGCGCGGCCGTCCAGGCGCCACCCGCACCAGTGCTGCGGACCGCGCCGACGCGGCAGGCACCCACACAGGCGGCCCGGACCCGCACCGGCGGCCCGCATCCGCCTCAGCAGCCCGCACCCGAATCGGCGGCCCGCACCCGCCTGAGCAGCCCGCACCCGAATCGGCGGCCCGCACCCGCCTGAGCAGCCCGGACCCGCGTCAGCAGCGCGTAAGCCCCGTGGGTGCCGCATTCGGTCACCCGGCAGGAGCCGCTCTTCCCGGACGCGGCGACGCGGACATCCATGTGCGCGGACGCTGTCGAGCTGCCCGCACGGACGGGGCGGACCGGAGCGGGGCCGGGCGGGAAGGGGGCGCGGCCGGGCGGGAACGGGGCAGGGCGAGGACGGGGCGGGAGCCGGCGGTTCGCAGGTGGTCCCATGGACGGGGCAGCTCGACAGTGCACGCGGGGGACACCGTCTCCGGCTGGTGGGGACGGCCTACTGGTCTCCTGGTTGGGCCCTACGGCGCCCGGTCACCCCGCGCTGCTTCGAGGGTGACCGGCGACGCCCTGGGCCGGCCGGGCGGCCCGTTCGGCGCGGGTGGCGCGCCAGAGGCCGTAGAACGTCAGCGCGGCGGCGGCCACCAGCGGGCCGCCGTCGCGGACCAGCCCGTCCGGGCCAAGCAGCCACCAGCACAGCGGCAGGTCGACGGCGAGCACGATCGCGGTGACGGCCACCAGCAGCGTGCGCGCCCAGCCCTTGCCGCGCATGAGGAAGGCGGTGCAGAAGAGCACCGCGTAGCTGGTCACGATTCCGGCGGCGAACCAGAACAGCACGGCGGGCACGGCGGTCAGCCGGTCGTCCAGCACCGCGCCGCCGGCGACCAGGGCCGGGACCAGCATGAGCGGGCTGTACGTGAACGCCGCGACCCGGCTGGTGAGCAGCCAACCGCTGACCTCCGGCCGGCGGGGCGGGGTCTCCCGCCAGGAGATGCCCTCGCGGTCGATGACCAGCCGGGGCCGGTGGCGGACCAGGTGCCCGGACACGGCTGGCGAGCGGTAGAGCAGCCAGACCACGGCGGCGCAGAGCACGGTGAGCAGGGCGAAGCCGAGCAACCCCGGCAGCGGCGGCACGCCCTGGCGGGGCACGATCAGCCGGCCCACCGCGAAGACCGTGGTCACCGCCAGGATCAGCCCGAACGGCCGGGCCACCCGCCGGCCCCGACGGACGTGCCCGATCAGCAGCAGGAAGCCGAGCGAGCGCAGCATCGCCCAGCCCGTCCGTACCGCCAGCCCGAAGCCCTGCTCCGGGGCGTACCACCAGTTGAGCAACTCGACCACGACGGTGGCCGCCGCGGTCAGCGCGAGCAGCGTGGTCAGCGCCCGGACGGCGGACGGCCGCCGGACCTCGGTCGCGGCGGCCGTCCTCATGGGAACCGATGATGCCCGCTCGGGGCGTCGGTCACACCTGTCGTCAGCGCTGCGGCGCCGCGTCGAGCCGGGCGCGCAGCGCGTCCAGCTCGGCCCAGAGCACGCCGGGCAGCTTGTCGCCGAACTTCTCGAACCACTCGGTGACCATCGGGAGTTCCTTGCGCCACTCCTCCGCGTCGACCTTCAGCGCGATCCGGACGTCCTCCGGGGTCATGTCCAGGCCCTCGACGTCGAGCGCGTCCTGGGCCGGGACCATGCCGATCGGGGTCTCCACCGCGTCGGCGCGCCCCTCGATCCGCTCGATGATCCACTTGAGGACGCGGGAGTTCTCGCCGAAGCCGGGCCAGAGGAAGTTGCCCTCCGGGTCCTTGCGGAACCAGTTGACGTAGTAGATCTTCGGCAGCTTGGACTCGTCGCCGTCGGTGCCCTTGCCCATCTCGATCCAGTGCCGGAAGTAGTCGCCGGCGTGGTAGCCGATGAACGGCAGCATGGCCATCGGATCGCGGCGGACGACGCCGACCGCGCCGGAGGCGGCGGCGGTGGTCTCCGAGGAGAGCGTCGCGCCCATGTAGACGCCGTGCACCCAGTCGCGGGCCTCGGTCACCAGCGGGATGGTGTCCCGGCGGCGACCGCCGAAGAGGATCGCGTCGATCGGCACGCCGTTCGGGTCGTAGTAGTCCTCGGCGAGGATCGGGCACTGCGTGATCGGGGTGCAGAACCGGCTGTTCGCGTGCGAGGAGAGGCTGTCGCTCTCCGGCGTCCAGTCGTTGCCCTTCCAGTCGACCAGGTGCGCCGGCGGCTCGCCCATGCCCTCCCACCAGATGTCCCCGTCGTCGGTCAGGGCCACGTTGGTGAAGATCGAGTTGCCGCGGTCGAGCGTCCGCATCGCGTTGGCGTTGGTCTTCCAGTCGGTGCCGGGCGCGACGCCGAAGAGGCCGTACTCGGGGTTGACCGCGTAGAGGCGGCCGTCGGGGCCGAAGCGCATCCAGGCGATGTCGTCGCCGATGGTCTCGACCTTCCAGCCCGGGACGGTCGGCTCCAGCATCGCCAGGTTGGTCTTGCCGCAGGCCGACGGGAAGGCCCCGGCGACGTGGTAGACCTTGCCCTCCGGCGAGGTGATCTTGAGGATCAGCATGTGCTCGGCGAGCCAGCCCTCGTCACGGCCCATCACGCTGGCGATCCGCAGCGAGTAGCACTTCTTGCCCAGCAGCGAGTTGCCGCCGTAGCCGGAGCCGAAGGACCAGATCTCCCGGGTCTCCGGGAAGTGCGAGATGTACTTCGTCTCGTTGCACGGCCACGCCACGTCCTGCTGGCCGGGGGCGAGCGGCGCGCCGATGGAGTGCAGCGCGTGGACGAAGTCCGCGTCGTCGCCCATGGCCTCCAGGACCGTGGCGCCCATCCGGGTCATGATGCGCATGGAGGCGACCACGTACGGGCTGTCGGTGATCTCGACGCCGAACATGGGGCTCTCGGCCTCGACCGGGCCCATGCAGAACGGGATGACGTACATGGTGCGCCCGCGCATGCAACCGCGGTACAGCTCCGTCATCGTCCGCTTCATCTCGGCCGGCGCCATCCAGTTGTTGGTGGGGCCGGCGTCCGCCTCGTCGACGGAGCAGATGAAGGTGCGCTCCTCGACCCGGGCGACGTCCGTCGGGTCGGTGCGCGCGTAGAACGAGTTGGGCTTCTTCTCGGGGTTGAGTCGGATCAGGGTGCCGGCCTCGACCAGCTCGTCGGTGAGGCGACGCCATTCCTCGTCGGACCCGTCCACCCAGACGACACGGTCGGGGGTGGTCAGTTCAGCGACCTCACGGACCCAGGCGAGCAGTTTGGGGTGGGACGTCGGGGCCTGATCGATACCCCGAACGGTAGCCGGAGCAACCATGACACATCTCCTTGGTGGTCGACGCTGACCGATCTATGGGATGCACGAGTCTTGACGGCGCATATGCGTCGCCTTCGTGGAAACCTGGGATTGGCCTCAGCGTAAACCGGGTGAGGTCACCAGTCAGTGGGACTGGTTGTGAAGAACTGCACAAGCTGCGGTCACGCTGCGGCATCACGAGCTAATACCCGCTTTCACGCGCAGTTTCACGCAAATGCTCTGGTGAAACCTCACACGCCCGCCGGCGGCGTCCCGTCGACGGAACCCACCGAACCGCCCCGCCGCGCCGTCGATCTCGTTACGCTCTGTCCACAGGCGCACACCCGGACAGGTGGTCCGTCGTTGCTACCCGTGCGGGATGCCGCCAGCCGGTAGGCTCGCGTCGTGGCCGCGACGATGACCGGGGAGCCCGGCTCCCGGCAGACCCGCACGGGTCTGGTCCACTCGCTGGTGGACCGTTTCGGCCATCTGGTCCGCGAGCTGAGCAAGTTCGCCACCGTGGGCGGGGTCGCCTTCCTGATCGACTTCGCGCTCTTCAACTACCTGACGAGCGTGCGGGGCGTCGAGCAGGTCACCGCGAAGACCATCTCGACGGTGATCGCGGCGACCGTCGCCTTCGTCGGCAACCGGTTCTGGACGTGGCGGCACCGCAAGCGCTCCAACCCGGCCCGCGAGTACGCGCTGTTCTTCTTCTTCAACGGCGTCGGCCTGGGGATCGCCGTGGCCTGCCTCGCGATCAGCCGCTACGGCCTGGGCAGCATCTGGCCGGCGGTGTTCCAGACCCCGCTGGCCGACAACATCGCCAGCTTCATCGTCGGGACCGGCCTCGGGACGCTGTTCCGGTTCTGGTCCTACCGACGGTTCGTCTTCGTCGAAGCGGGAACTCCCAGCGTTCCGGAAGAGAAGGACGACCGAGACCACCGGGCGTGACCTGCCGCCCACCCCGTCCCGGCCGGAGCCTGCCGGCCCCGCCCACTGCCCTAAGGTGTTCCGCATGCGTCTTGTCCGTCTGCTGCCTGAGCGCTGGCAGAAGTTCATCCACGAGGCGCTCAAGTTCGGAATCGTCGGCGGCGTCAACACCGTCATCAATTACGCCGTGTTCAACGCGCTCGCACTGACCGTTTTCGTCGACGGTCAGCTGAAGGCGACGGTCATCGCGACCGTGGTGGCGACCATCACGTCGTATCTGATGAATCGTCACTGGACGTACAGGGATCGCCCGAAAGCGGCCATGCGGCGCGAGTACGTCCTCTTTTTCCTTTTCAACGGGGCCGGCCTGCTCATCGAGCTGGGCGTCCTGGCCGCCGCCAAGTACGGACTGGGCCTGACCAGCCTGCTCGCCCTCAACGTGGCGAAGACCGGCGGCGTGCTGTTGGCGACGCTGTTCCGCTTCTGGTCCTACCGGACGTTCGTCTTCCAACCGGCACCCGCCCACGCGGCAGACACGTGGCACAGCATCCCGCGCGACGAGTGGGACACGATGGCCGAGATGGACCCGGTGGCCGAGCTGGCCGAGTCGATCTCCGAGCTGGAGGAGTCCGAGCCGCCACCGGGTGCCGGGCGGCGCGTCCCACGCGTCGCGCCCGGCCCGGGCCCCGCGCCGGCGGCGGGCCCGGCGGCCCCGGTCCAGGGGCGCCCCGCCCCGCTCGACGCCGGCCTCGGCAGCTCGCTGGACCGGGAACTGGAAGCGGAGCTGGCCGCCGAGCTCCAGGCGAGCACCCGCCGCCCGCCGCGCCGCTGACCCGCGCCGGGGCCCGCCGCCGGTCTCAGGCGGTGGGGTCGCGCAGGGGCTTGCCGTCGTGCAGGTCCGCCAGGATGTCGCGCATCTCGGAGTCGCCCAGGGAGTGCTTGTCGTGGTGGGCCTCCACCAGCTCGTAGAGCTTGGTCTGGACCTGACCGACCTTCGGCACGTCGTGCAGGACCGACTGGCCGCGCTCGCCGGCGGACTCGATGGTCAGCGTCCCGCAGCCGAGCAGGCGCTCCACGAACCGCTGGTTCATGGCGTGGTCGTTGATCCGGGTCAGCGGGATGTCCCGCCGGTCCCGGGAGAGCACGCCCTGCTGGAGCAGCACCCGCTCGTCTGTGAAGAGGTAGTGGGTGGTCCGCCAGACCAGGAACGGCCACAGCGCCAGCCACAGCACCGCCAGCAGGGCCAGGCCACCGATGACGGCGAGCGCGATCGAGCCGCCCCCGCCGGACGGCAGCAGGACCACACCGGCCACCACCGCCGCGATGGCGAGCACGAGCACCGCGACCGGCCGGACCAGCGCCTTCCAGTGCGGGTGCAGGTGCAGTACGACATGCTCGTCCTCGGTGAGCACGTCATCGGGGAACGCCACGGGAACCTCCTCGCAGAAACGGACGCGCTGACCGTAACCGCTCCCCTGTCGCCGGGGGATCAGCCGCGCGGCGGTCTGCGGGATTCAGCGCAGGTGCAGCACGTCGCCGGCCGCGAGGGCGCGGGTGCCGGCGGAGGTGGCGACCAGCAGCTGGCCGTCGGCGTCCACGCCGGTCGCGGTGCCGGTCACCTCCCCGCCGCCGGGCAGCAGCACGCGTACCTGCCGGTCGACCGTCGCGCAGGCGGCCAGGTAGGCGTCGCGCAGGCCGCAGGCGACCGCGTCGCCGCCCGCCGCGCGCCACTCGGCGTACCAGTCGGCGATCCCGCGCAGCAGCGCCCGCAGCAGCGGGTCCCGGTCGGTGGCCGCCGCGCCGGCCAGTTGCAGGGAGGTCGCCGGCAGCCCCGTCGGGTTCTCCGGCAGCTCGTCCGCGCGCAGCGTGACGTTGAGGCCGACACCGAGCACGATCGCGGGCGGCCGGGCCGGCGAGGCCCCCGGCACCGCCTCGGCGAGGATGCCGGCGCACTTCGCGTCGCCGACGAGCAGGTCGTTCGGCCACTTCAGGCCCGCGTCCAGCTCGGCCAGCCGGGTGACCGCCTCGATGAGGGCCACGCCGGCGAGCAGCGGCAGCCAGCCGTACCCCGTCTGGGGTGCCGCCGGCCAGTCGCGGTCGGCGACGGCCTCACCGGGACGGAGCAGCACGCTGGTGGCGATGCCGGCCCGGGCGGGCGACTGCCAGACCCGACCGCGCCGGCCGCGCCCGGCCGTCTGCCGCTCGGCGACCACCACCAGACCCTCCGGCTCGCCGGCCCGGGCCGCCTCGGCGACGTCCGCGTTGGTGGAGCCGGTCTCGACGCGCAGCTCCAGCCGGGCCCAGGGTCCGTGCGGGGCGACCAGCGCCCGCCGCAGCCGCGCCGCCGACAGCGGCGGGCGGTCCAGATCGGTGTACGGCGAGCCCGGCATCCCGTCAGCCTACGGCCGCCCCCGTCCGGCCGGCCGGGGGCGTCGCGGCCCGGCTGAGGCGAACTGCACAGCGGCGGCGGCCTGAACCATCGTTATATTCCCAGGGTGACTACCGAGACCGGGATCAACATCCACAGCACCGCGGGCAAGCTGGCCGACCTGGAGCGGCGGGTCGACGAGGCGGTGCACGCCGGGTCGGCGCGTGCGGTCGAGAAGCAGCACGCGAGGGGCAAGAAGACCGCCCGCGAGCGCATCGAGATGCTCCTCGACGAGGGTTCCTTCGTCGAGCTGGACGAGCTGGCCCGGCACCGGTCCACCAACTTCGGGCTGGCGAAGACCCGCCCGTACGGCGACGGCGTCATCACCGGCTACGGCACCGTCGACGGCCGGCAGGTCTGCGTCTTCGCCCAGGACTTCACCGTCTTCGGCGGCTCCCTCGGCGAGGTCTTCGGCGAGAAGATCGTCAAGGTGATGGACCTGGCCATGAAGATCGGCTGCCCGGTCGTCGGCATCAACGACTCCGGGGGCGCGCGCATCCAGGAGGGCGTCGCCTCGCTCGGCCTCTACGGCGAGATCTTCTTCCGCAACGTACGGGCCAGCGGCGTCATCCCGCAGATCTCCCTGATCATGGGCCCGTGCGCGGGCGGCGCCGTCTACTCCCCGGCGGTCACCGACTTCACCGTCATGGTCGACCAGACCTCCCACATGTTCATCACCGGCCCGGACGTCATCAAGACGGTCACCGGCGAGGACGTCGGCATGGAGGAGCTGGGCGGCGCCCGTACGCACAACTCGCGCAGCGGCAACGCGCACTACCTCGCCACGGACGAGCAGGACGCGATCGACTACGTCAAGGCGCTGCTGTCGTACCTGCCGTCGAACAACCTGGACGAGCCGGTGGTCTTCGACGCCCCCGCCGACCCCGACGTGACCGACGCCGACCGGGAACTGGACACGCTGATCCCCGACTCGGCGAACCAGCCGTACGACATGCACCGGGTCATCGAGCACGTCCTCGACGACGGCGAGTTCCTGGAGGTCCAGCCGCTCTACGCGCAGAACATGGTCGTCGGCTACGGCCGCGTCGAGGGCCGGCCGGTGGGCGTGGTCGCGAACCAGCCGATGCACTTCGCCGGCACCCTGGACATCGCCGCCTCGGAGAAGGCCGCCCGGTTCGTACGCACCTGCGACGCGTTCAACATCCCGGTGCTGACCTTCGTGGACGTCCCCGGCTTCCTGCCGGGCACCGGGCAGGAGTGGGACGGCATCATCCGCCGGGGCGCGAAGCTCATCTACGCGTACGCCGAGGCCACCGTTCCGAAGGTCACCGTGATCACCCGCAAGGCGTACGGCGGGGCGTACGACGTGATGGGCTCCAAGCACCTCGGCGCGGACCTGAACTTCGCGTGGCCGACCGCGCAGATCGCGGTGATGGGCGCGCAGGGTGCGGTGAACATCCTCTACCGCTCGGAGCTGGCCGCCGCCGAGGACCCGGCAGCCGTGCGGGCGGAGAAGATCGCCGAGTACGAGGACACGCTCGCCAACCCGTACATCGCGGCGGAGCGCGGTTACGTGGACAGCGTCATCCCGCCGCACGAGACGCGCACCCAGATCGTCCGCGCGCTGCGGATGCTGCGTACCAAGCGCGAGACCCTGCCCCCGAAGAAGCACGGCAACATCCCGCTCTGACCCCGGCCGCGCCGGCTCAGCAGCCCGGGTTCGCCCACGGGCACAGCCGGCGTGCCGCCGTCTCGCCCAGCGTCGTGAGGTCGGCGTAACCCAGGCCCTGCGGCCGGGCGCCGTCGACCGTGTCCCGCAGGACGTCGCCCTTCAGGGCGATCACGGTCACCAGGTCGCCGACCCGCACCAGCAGGGTGACCTCGACCGACGTGGCCGCGGCCAGCACCTTGCCGCTGCGCGGGTCACGAGGGGCCAGTGACGCGTGGCTCAGCAGCACGGACTGGTCTCCGGCGAAGCCGCTGACCGGTGTCTCCCACCGGTGCGTGGCGACCGTGGCCACCTGTCGGCCGCCCAGGAACGCGGACCCGGCGAGCTGCCACTCGGCGCAGGGGTTGAGCAGCAGCCCGACCATGCCGAAGACCAACCGTCCCTGGCCCGGGTCGAGCCGGTAGACGTCCTGGGTGAGCGCCGGGCCGCGCGCCGTGGCGTCCTCCTTGAGCCGAAGCAGGGTCTGGGAGCGCGAGTAGCGGGAGGTGGGCGCCGCCGACGGCACGCCCCGTTCCCGGCCGCAGGCCTCCAGCACGGGGTCGATCCGCACCGGTTCCGCCAGTCCCGACTCGCCGAGCAGCGCGCCGGTCTTCAGCGGCACGTCCACCGGCCTGAGCAGAGCCTCCTGCGGGATCTCCGCCGGCGTGACGGCGACCGGCGACCCGGCGGTGACGGCGGCCGGGGGGGCCGGCGGCACCGGGCGCCCGTTCACCGCGTACGCGGAGCCTGACGCCACGACGAGCACCGCGACGGCCGCCAGCACCGACGTACGCCTGCTGCGCCTGCGCGCCCGGGCGCGGATCTCCGCCGGCTCCGGCCAGCGGACGTCACGCAGGTCACGGTGCAGTTGTTCGACGAACCTCGGCTCGTCACGCATCGGCGGCCTCCTCCAGGTCAGAGACGGCGAGCAGCCCGGCGAGCGCGGCACGCCCCCGGGAGAGTCGGGCCTTCACGGTGCCCACCGGGGCGGCCGTCTGCCGGGCCACCTCGGCGACGGGCATGCCCATCAGGTAGTAGAGCGCGATGGCGGTGCGCTGTTCCTCGGGGAGCCGCCGCAGTGCGGTGACCACCTCCACTGTGGCGGTGTCCGGGCCGGGCACGCTCTCGTTGGCGCCGTGCCGCAGGTAGGCGCGGGCCCGGCTGCGCAGGCTGCGCCACCGGCTGACCGCGATTCGGCTCGCCACGACCCGCACCCACGCCTCCGGCTCCTCGTACCCGCTCACCGTCGACCAGCGCTGCCAGGCCCGGATGTACGCCTCCTGCACGGCGTCCTGCGCCTCGGCGAGGTCGCCGGTGAGCGCGTAGACGAAGCCGAGCAGCCGTTGCCGGCTGCCCCGGTAGAACTCGTCGAACCCGTCGACGTCCGGCACCTGCTACCTCCCCGTGACGGTCGCAGGGGACACGCGCCCGGCGGTGCCGCCGGTTGCCCCGGTAGCCGACCATTTTCACCGGCCCGGGCACGTCACCCCCGCCGGCCGGAGTCCGACGGCGGAAATTGACCTGCCCTCGACGGCGGACGCGGGCAGGATGGCGCGCATGACCCTCGACCGTGACATCCGCGCCTACCACCCGGACGACTGGCCGGCGATCGCCCGCGTCCACGACGCCGCCCGACTGGACGAGCTGCGCTGCTCGGTCGGGGTCGCCGCGTTCCGGTCCCTGGCCGACACCGCCGAGGGCGAGGGCCTCTTCGACGGCGAGGTGTGGGTGGCCGTGCGGGCGGGCGAGGTCGTCGGTTTCGTGGCGCTGGCCGACGGGGAGATCACCTGGCTGTACGTCGACCCTTCGTGTTACCGGCAGGGTCACGGCCGGGCGCTGCTTCGCCACGCTCTCGCCGCGGCGGGTGACGTGCCTGTCGAGACCACCGTCCTCGCGGGCAACGACGGGGCGCTCGCGCTGTACCTCGCCGAGGGCTTCCAGCTCCAGGAGACGAAGACGGGCCGGCTGGCCGGGAACGAGGAGTTTCCCGCCACCGGCCACATCCTGCTGCGCCCCGCGCCGGTCTGACCTTCCGCTTCGTCGGGGCTCCCTCAAGCGCCCGGCCAGGGCCGGCGGCGGCAGCCCGGAGTCGGCCCTGGTCAGGGCATCAGCCCGGCGTCGCTGAGGATCGGGCCGGCCAGCAGCAGCGCGCCGGCACCGAGCGCGACCAGGTTGACCAGGGCGAAGACGGTGACCCAGAAGAACGCGGGCAGCGGGGTGAGGCCGGCGAGCTGGTCGGCGTCGGAGGCGGGCATCCGGCCGCGCGAGCGCAACCGTTGCAGCTCCACCACCGGCCGTACGCCGCCGAGCAGCAGGAACCACACCCCGGCGTACGCGAACGCCGCCTGCACCTGCGGCGTGGCGTACCAGGAGACGGCGAGCACCACCCCGCCGGTGACCAGTAGCGAGATCACGCCGAAGACGTTGCGGATCATCACCAGCATGGCCAGCAGCAGCGCCACGGCGACCCAGAGCAGCAGGGTGATCCGGTTGCCGCCGAGCAGCCACGCCCCGGCCAACCCCACCAGCGGCGGGGCGACGTAGCCGGCGAGCAGGGTGAGGATCATCCCCGGGCCGGTGGGTCGGCCGGCCGAGAGGGTGAGCCCGGAGGTGTCGGAGTGCAGCCGGATGCCCTGCAGCCGGCGGCCGGTGAGCAGGGCGACCAGCGCGTGCCCGCCCTCGTGGGCGATCGTGATGGCGTTGCGGGCGATCCGCCAGGGCAACCGGGTGGAGACGACCACCAGCGCGGCGGCGGCGGTCAGCAGCACCAGCAGGGGCGGTGGGTCCGGCTGCGCCGCGAACAACTTGTCCCAGAGACCGCCGAGCCCGTCGATCGACACCATGGGGCGCGAGCCTACCGGCCCCGACCTGTGTCGCTGCGTGGTCGTCGGCCCGTGCCTGCCCGTGAGCCCTGCCCCGAGCAGGCGGCCCCAGTCGGTGTCGTGTCACGTGCGGGAGCCGGTCCGCTGGCGCGTCGACCCGGCCGCGCTGCGCCGAGGCGGCGACGCATGCTCGGCCCGGTGGTCGACTTCCGCCGTTCATGAAGAATTCCTTAGCTCCCCTTGCCATCCGGGGCACTTACCTCCAAAGATGAACGTCTATTAAGTCCGGCGTCCTTGGAGGCATCCATGACCCGTACCGGAACATCCGTGCGGCGGCTGCTGGCCGCCACCCTCGCGGCCCTCGCCACCGCGGCGGCGGGGCTCGTCGCGACCGCGACCCCCGCAGCGGCCGCCACCACACCCGGCATCGACGTGTCCCACTACCAGGGCGCCATCAACTGGACCAGCGTCCGCAACGCGGGCATCCAGTTCGCCTTCATCAAGGCGACCGAGGGCACCAGTTACAAGGACCCGAGGTTCAACACGAACTACGTGGCCGCCTACAACGCCGGCGTCATCCGGGGCGCGTACCACTTCGCCCGGCCCAACATCTCCTCCGGGGCGGTGCAGGCGAACTACCTGGCCTCCAACGGCGGCGCCTGGTCGGCCGACAGCCGCACCCTCCCGGCCGCGCTGGACCTCGAGGCCAACCCGTACGCCGGCGGCTACTGCTACGGCAAGACCACCTCCGGCATGCGGGCCTGGGTGCAGGACTTCCTGAACACCTACCGCTCCCGCACCGGCCGCTACGCCGTCATCTACACCACCACGAGCTGGTGGAACCAGTGCACCGGCAACTGGACGGCGCCGTGGGCCAACCACCCGCTCTGGATCGCCCGCTGGTCGAGCACGGTCGGCACCCTGCCGGCCGGGGCGCCGTTCTGGAGCTTCTGGCAGTACACCGACCGGGGCAGCGTCGCCGGAATCAGCGGCGGGGTCGATCGCAACCACTGGAACGGTGACCGGAGCCGGCTGATCGCCCTGGCCAACAACACCTGAGCCTGAATCGCCTGGGGAGGCGGTTGGCGGCAGCGGGATCGGTTGTGACCGTACGGTCGACAACCGGTCCCGCTGCCGCCACGTCGCGTCGCGGGTGTCAGACCCGCCGTCGGGCCGCCACGGGCACCGTCGCCGCATTCTCGCGGGCGAGCGCGTTGCGCCGGGGGAAGCGCCGGACGCCCACCCCGGCGAGGGTGACGGTGACGACGCTGAGCAGCGCGAACAGCAGCGGCAGGCCGGCGGCGGCGAGCAGCAGGACGATGTCGCCGAGGGCCACGAGCATCCACAGTGCCACTCGGGGCCGGGCGTCCCTGCGTCGGTAACCCATGTCGTACCCTCCCTTCCGTCGTGCAGGTCAGATACCCCGTACGGCGGAAGGTCATGCGAGTCGATCTCGCAACGGGCGCGAATCCCGCGGGTCAGTCCTTGCGGTCGGGCACGAAGCCCTCGGCGATCCGGTCGAAGTTGGCCAGGTTGGCCTGCCAGTCCTTCGCGGCGACCTCCCAGCGCAGGGCGTAGCCCCGGTTCTTGGCCGTGACGAAGCCCCGGTTGCGGACGTGGATCCGGGTGCCGTCGCGGGTCTCCAGCCACTCCCAGTCCGCGCAGGTCTTCCAGAAGCCGTCGCAGCTCGTGATGTCGACGTACTGGTAGCTGTTTACGTACTTCCTGCGATCCGGCTCTTTCTCCTTCCAGTCGGCCAACGCGTCCAACTCCGGCGTGTTGGTCCACTGGATCAGCAGCTCGCCCACCCCGTTGGGCTCGTCGAAGACGACGGTGTTCTGCCCGGCGTTGCGGCGCACCCAGTTCGCCGGGATCGGCAGCGCGAAGCCGGCGGGGTCCTTGTGCAGCTTCCAGCCCGCCGGCAGCGCGTCCGGGGTCGGCGACGGGGTGGCCGACGGCGTCGGGCTCGGCGCGGCGCTCGTGGGCGGGGCCGGCGCGGAGGACTGCGGCGGCTGCCCCTGCGAGGTCGCCGCGCCGGTCGGGTCGGCCTGCGGTGTGCCGCCGCCGTCCCCACCGTCGCCACCGGTCAGCATCGGCACGACCACCACCAAGCCGAGCAACAGCAGCGCCACCAGCACGCCGATCAGCACGTTGCGGCGGGTGTTGTCGGGCTTCGTACCGTCGGACGCCACGACCGCCGCCCGACCGGACGGCGGGCTCACCGGCGCGGGCATCACCGAGGTGGGATTCGCCGGCTTCCGGGGCGCCGGGTCGGCCTTCGTGTCGTCGAGCGCCGGCTTGGGCGGGTCGACCTTCGCGGTCGGGGCCGGGTCCGACGTGGAGGCTCCGACCTTGGCCGTCGGCGCGGCGTCCGAGGAGACCGCCGCCGTGGGGTCCTCGGCGGTGGACGCAGCGGCGGCACCGGCACCGGCCGCCGCCAGGGGCGCACGCGGAGCCGGCGGGCTGACGGGCCTGTCGGACGCGCCCTCGGCCGGGCGGGGCGCCGGCACCAACGGTGGGCGCGGCTCACGCGGACCGTTCGGCCCCGGCCGGCGTACGCCGTCGAGCAGCGGGATGGTCCGGGTGCGCTTGCCACCGGCGCGGCGCAGCAGCTTCTCCGCGACCTCGGCGGTGATCCGCTCCTTGGGGTCCTTGCGCAGCAGGCCGTTGAGCACCGGCTTGAGCGGCCCGGCGTTCTTCGGCGGCGGCATCGGCTCGGTGGCGAGCGCCGCCAGGGTGGCGATCGCCGACGGCCGCGCGTACGGCGACTTGCCCTCGACCGCCGCGTAGAGGGTGGCGCCCAGCGACCAGAGGTCGGCCTCCGGCCCGGCGGTGCCCTCGCGGGCCCGCTCCGGCGAGATGTACGCGGGCGACCCCAGCACCATGCCCGTGCGGGTCACGTTGGGGTCGCCGGGGATCGTGGCGAGACCGAAATCGGTCAGCACCACCCGGCCGTCGTCGCCGAGCAGCACGTTCCCGGGCTTGACGTCGCGGTGCATCACGCCGGCCTTGTGCGCCGACTTCAGCGCGGCCAGCACGCCCAGGCCGATCTCCACCGCGCGCGCCGGCGTCACCGGACCGTCCTCGGCGAGCGTGTCCTGCAACGACTTCGACGGCACGTACTCCATGACGATCCACGGGTCGCCGTCGGTACGCAGCACGTCGAAGATGCGGACCACGTTGATGTGGTTGAGCCGGGCGATGGCGCGGGCCTCGCGCAGCGAGCGCTCCCGCATCTCGCGGCGCTCCTCGTCGGTGAGGCTGGGCGGCGGGACGAGTTCCTTGATCGCCACGTCCCGGTGCAGCACCTCGTCGCGCGCCTTCCACACCCGACCCATGCCACCCTGACCGAGCGGCGACAGAAGCCGGTATCGGTCAGCGACGAGTTGGGGCAGCGCGTTCGACATCGCCCAGACGGTACCCGGAGCCGGCGACGCTCACACCGCCGGCACGCCACTGTGCGGTTCAGGTCAACCTCTCCGGCGCGTACGCTGGCGCCATGTCTGCCGAAGAGCCGCTGTTCCGGGTCGTCCGTGGGGTCCCCACCGCCGAGGAACTGGCCGCGCTGGTGGGCGCGATCGTCGTACGGTCCCGCCCGGCCGCCGCGTCCCCTCCGGTCGCCGCGTCCGCCTGGGCGCGCTCCGGCCGGCCCGCAGCGGCGGTCGCCGGCCCCGGCGCGTGGCGGGCGTCCGGCCTGCCCCGCTGACCTTTTCCGTCCTTTCCGTACGGATCACCGCAGCTCGGCGCCCCTACGCGACCGCAGGGTGACCGGTGCCGGTCGGGGCGGGGCTGCCGACATGCCCGGGGACCCATTAACCTCACTCAGGGAAACGGCACAGTGACGGGCAGGGAGGGGCGATGATCCCCGAAGAGGACGGTCCAGCGTCCTGGCTCCGCGGCTACGGCAGCATCGAGGCCGACATCCGCCAGCTCCGCGAGTTCGCCGACAAGCTCCAGGCCGAGGTGGAACGCAACTACGCCCCACACCTGTCGTACATCGCCGAGGACATGACCGCACCGGTGCCCAACCCGGCCGACGCGTTCATCGAGCTGGTCAACTTCCTGCGCGCCCACCACGAGACCCAGCAGGCCACCGCCGACATGGTCTGGGGCGTCCGCGACGCCACCGGCCACCTGGCCACGGCCGCCGGCACCGTCGCCACCAACTACACCGGGTCCGACGCCTTCGCCTCCGCGCGCGTGACCGACGTCGAGCGGGCCCTCGCCAACCCGGCCGCCACGGCGCCTCGCGGCGCGCCGCCGGTGCTACCCGATCCCACCGGGCCGGAGCCCGTGCCGGGGCAGGTGCGGGGTCCGGTGGTGCTCCCATGATCGAGCGAGGCACCGGTGGCCGCACGTCGGCCCTCACCGACTGGCGGCTGATGGACGTCGCCAGCATGTGGGCCTGCCTCCAGGACCACGACACCACCAACCACTGGAAGCAGGTCGCCGGCTGGCGCAAGGTCTGCGACCTCGCGCGGGCCCACCTGAGCCGGCTCCAGGAATACCGCAAGGGGCTGGCCGAGGCCTGGCCTCCGGAGACCAACGAGGCCGCCCGGGCGTACGTCCGGGAGCTGGACGAGCTGATCGACAAGGTGCAGCGCACGCACGACGCCGCCAGCGCCAACTACACCGTGCTCTCCGCCGCCACGCAGGCCATCAGCACCACCCGCGCGGAGCTCAAGAAGATCTACGAGACGTACGCCGTCAAGGTCCAGGAGAAGCAGACGTACGACGCGACGCTCGCCGACCCGAAGGCAGCCATGGGCAGCCGGGTCCCCGACCGTCCGGTGACCGACGCCGACCTGGAACGACTCAACGTCCAAGCGCGCGGCATCATGTACGGCCTCAGCAACGAACTCCAACAGGCCCAAGTAATGCTCCGCCAACCACCCCCTGTCAGGCCACCACGCCCCGGAGTTGACCCTGGGTCCACCGAGGTTTACGGCGGAGGAACCGCGCCAGCCATCCCACCAATCATCCCTGTACCAGTATCGACATCAATCGGTGCATCATCGGTCCGCTCACCAACTGCGCCTGTTCGGCCTGTCCAAACCCCTGTCGCGCCGAACGCTGGCCCCGTCCTAGGTGGCGCTGGTGCTGGGCTGGCACCAGCCAGCCCTGGGCTGCCAACCGCCACCCCGCCCGCATCACCCAATCCACCTTCAGTAACTGGAGGGATGCCTCCGCTATCGACCGGAATCAGCCGGCCCAGTGCCGTTGCCCCGCAACAAAGCCCGTTGAGTCGCCCCATCTCGAGAGGCGCTGGCAGCCAAGCAAACCCGGCGCAGCCATCTTCAAACCGGGCATTGCCACCTAGCGGCTTGATCGGGGGAACACCCGGGATAGGGCTAGGCCAACCCAGTGCAGGCAACAACCAACCACCACGACGAGTCAATCCGATCGGGGGCGTAATCGGGGGTGGCGGCGCGGGCACTGCACCGACAGGCGGGGCGGGCTCCCGACCTGGTGGGGGCCGAGGGCTTGGAAGTTCCCACGGAATGCTGCCCAACGGGGGTACTCTGCTTGGGGGTGTGGCAGGGATTGGCAGCCCGAATGGTGTAGCCGGACGAGGCAGGCGTCCGGAGCCCGACGAAACACGTCGCTGGGATCCAGACCAACCCTGGGAAACAGATAAGGGAGGCCCTCCGGTCGTAGGACCGCCCGCTGAGGAGGGGCCGATCGACCCAGGACCAGCTATCGGCCTTGACAGGTGAAAATAAGAGCGATTTTGGGCGCGCTGATGCTGAGTGCGTCGACGTCAACAGTTCCCGCCGACAAAATCGTCCTCTCGAATCATGCGCCTCAGCCATTCGGCGTTGATCGCATCCGAGGCGACCAGTGGCACTTGCGATACTTGAAGGTGACCCAAGCACATCTCATAACTCGTGGCGAAGGAGTAGTTGTCGCCGTACCAGACACCGGCGTCTACGCCCATCCCGATCTGCGCAACAACCTGCTCACCGGCACAGACGTCATTGCTGGCGGCAGCGGCAACGGTCAGCAAGACCTGAATGGGCACGGTACAGGAATGGCGGGGCTGATCGCCGCGCACGGCAGACCCCTGAGCAAGGGGGCGCTCGGTGTGGCTCCTAAGGCCAAGATTCTCCCTATTATGTCGTCCTCGGCCGACAATCTTGGCGACGCCGACGATCTCGCTCTAGCGATAGAAATAGCGATCACTGAGGGCGCGGACGTAATCAGCGTATCCAGCGGAGGAGGCACTAGCCCGCGCCTCACACAGGCCGTAAGGAAAGCCCTCGCGTCCAATATTGTAGTCGTTGCCGGTGCGGGAAACCTTCCAAATGATCGAACCGTTGCTTATCCCGCCCGAGAGCCAGGCGTAGTCGCGGTTGGCGGGATAGACCGAGGCGGACGGCACGCAGCCATATCAGTGACAGGCGCGGAAGTCGATATAGTTGCTCCGGCGGTCGATATCTACAGCACGAGCGTGGACGGCAAGTACCGGAAAGGTACAGGAACCTCGGACTCCACTGCCATCGTCGCGGGAGCCGCAGCACTGATCAGATCAAGGTATCCGTACCTGCCTGCCTCCGAGGTGTCGCACAGGCTCACGGCTACCGCGATCGACAAGGGCCCCCCGGGGCGGGACGACGAGTACGGGCACGGGGTCATCGACCTGGTGGCGGCGTTGACTGCTGACGTACCGCCGCTGGGCTTCGGTTCGGCGACGGCGAGCGCGCCGGCCCCCACCGCCGCGACCACGGCGGCGGTAGCGGAGCCGGCGGACGACGAAGACAACGCGGCGACGGCCCGTGGCCTGGTCACTCTCGGTGTGATCGTGGCGGCCGGCGGTGCGTGGGCGTTCGTCGCCCGTCGACGTCGTCGGGGCGACGACCCGCCGCCGCGCATCAGTCGCTGAGCAGCCCTGACGACCGACGGGCGGAGGAGCCCGCAACACGGCGCGGGCAACAGGCCGACACGGCCCGCCGGGGGCGTGGTCGCTGCGGTCAGCCGGTAACGTCGGCGACGTGCCGAAGTCCTTGCCGCTCCGCCTCGTGCTCGCGTCCGCCAGCCCTGCCCGCCGCAAGATTCTCCAAGCCGCCGGGATCGAGACGGACGTGCTGGTCAGCGGCGTCGACGAGTCCCTCGTGGTCACCGAGCGGGCCGAGGAACTCTGCCTGGAGTTGGCCCGGATGAAGGCGCAGGCCGTGCTCACCCGGCTGCGGCCGGCCGACGACCAGCGGACGCTGGTGATCGGCTGCGACTCGGTGCTGGCCTTCGACGGGGAGATCCTCGGCAAGCCGACCGACGCGGCGGACGCCACCCGGCGCTGGGAGCGGATGCGCGGGCGCAGCGGTGTGCTGCACAGCGGGCACTGCCTGATCGACGTCGCGGCCGGGCGGCGGGCCGAGGCGGTCGCATCGACCGTGGTGCACTTCGCCGACGTCAGCGACGACGAGATCGCCACGTACGTGGGCACGGGCGAGCCACTGGCCGTGGCCGGCGCCTTCACCATCGACGGGCTGGGCGGGCCGTTCGTGGAGCGCATCGAGGGCGACCCGAGCACGGTCATCGGGCTCAGCCTGCCGGTGCTGCGCCGCCTCCTCGCCGAGTTGGACCTGCGGCTGACGGATTTGTGGACGAAGGTCGCGCCCGGCAACCAGACGGTCGAGCCGCTCGATTAGCGTCAGTTCATGACCACCAAGTCGATCCTGCTCACCTCGGAACTGCACGCGTACCTGGTCTCGCGCGGTGCGCCGCCGGACGAGATCATGCGGGACCTGGCCGAGGAGACCCTCGCGGCCCTGCCGAACGACGCGCAGATGCAGGTCGCGCCGGAGCAGGCCGCCTTCCTGACCTTCCTCACCCGGCTGCTGGGGGTACGACACGCCGTCGAGGTGGGCACGTTCACCGGCCTCTCGTCGCTGGCCATCGCGCGAGGGCTGCCCGAGGGCGGGCGGCTGACCTGCTTCGACATCTCGGAGGAGTTCACCGGGATCGCCCGGCGCTACTGGGCCCGCGCCGGCGTGGACGACCGCATCGAGCTACGCATCGGCCCGGCCGGCGACACGCTGCGCGAACTGCCCCACGAGCGGCACCTGGACTTCGCGTTCATCGACGCCGACAAGACCGGCTATCCGATCTACTGGGCGGAACTGGTGCCCCGGATGCGCCCCGGCGGGGTGATCGCGGTCGACAACGTGCTGCGCGGGGGCCGGGTGATCGCCCCGCAGAACGCCGACGACCGGGCCATCGCCGCGTTCAACGACGAGGTGCTCGCCGACGTCCGCGTCGACGCGGTGATGCTCCCGATCGCCGACGGCCTCACCCTGGCCCGGGTGCACTGACGCCTCGCCCTGCGCGATCTTGGTAGGGAAAGGCCCCTGGAGGGGCCGTTCCCTACCAAGATCCAGGGGAACCGAAGATCCACGGGGGCGCCGCTCGGCGTCAGGCGGGGGCCGGGCGCAGGGCGCGGCCCAGGCGGGCGGCAAGCAGCGCGGCTGCCGCGATGAAGGCCGGCAGCAGCAGGAAGGCCAGGTGCGGTCCGACGCCGTCGGCCACCCAGCCGAGCACGACCGGCGCGATCCCGAAGCCCACCCCCATCGAGTACGACGCATAGCCGGCCGCCCGGTCCGCGGCCGGCCCGGCGACGGCGAGCGCGATCGAGATCGCCAGCGGGTAGTGCAGGGCGTTGCCGAGGCCGAGGACGACCAGGCCGGTGACGGCGAGCCAGCCGACCGGCGCGATCCAGAAGAGCGTGAACCCGGCCAGCGACACGCCCAGCGCGGCCAGCAGCAGCGGCACGGGCCGGTACCGCAGGGCGAGCCGGCCCCCGGCGAGCCGGCCCACGAACATGCCGCAGACGATCGCGGCGACGGCGGCCGAGGCGCCGCCGGCCGCCATCCCGGCGTGCGAGCGGAGCACGTCGGCCGTCCAGAGCGACAGGCAGACCTCGATCGAGCCGGTGACCGCCATCAGCACCCAGGCGATCCAGTAGGCAGGCGGCAGCCGCCGACCCGACCGCTGGGCGTCGGGCGCCACGCCGACACCCGGGGCCGAGGCAGCGGCGACCGCCGACCCCACGGCCGCACCCGAGGCCACGTCGACACCAACGGCGACCGCCGACCCCACAGCCGCACCCGAGGCCACGTCGACACCGGCGGGGACGGTCAGGGCGGCGGCGGCCGGGTCGGTGGCCGGCGGATCGCCGGGAGCCGCGGCAGCGGGGGCGGGTCGCGGCAGGCGTACGCGGAAGGTCAGGGCGGCGAGCGCGACCAGCGCGATCAGGCCGATCTCGACGGCCATCGCCGGTCGCCAGCCCCAGCCGGCGTCCACGCTGGCGCCGATGACCAGCGGGGCGAGGATGCCGGCGCCGGCGCAGACGGCGTTGGCCTCGGTCAGCGCGGCGGGCGCGCCGGCGCCGTGCCGGTCGGTGAGCACCACGGACACGCCGCTGATCACCAGCATGCCGAAGGTGGCGATCACGGCTACGGCGGTGATCGTGGCGGGCAGGGCGCGGACGACGCCCAGGGCGGCGACGCCGGCCGCCACGCCCGCCAGCCCGATCCAGATCGCCCGGCCCCGGCCGAGGCGGCCGGCCAGAGGTGCGAAGAGCGCTCCGCCGGCCAGCGCGCCGACGGCGATGCCGGTGCTGTGCAGGCCGGCGACGGCCGCCGAGGTGCCCTGTTCGTCGCGGAGCAGCGGCACGACCGGCCCGAAGCCGTAGAGGAAGAAGCCCCACAGCCCGAGCTGGGCGTAGGTCAGCCAGGTGAGCCGGTCACGGGTGAGGCGGGGCACCGGCCTCACGCTACAAGCGTCGGACTGGCGCCCCGCCCCTGGTGAGAGGCAACTCTCCCCGCCGTCAGGAAGGGGGACCCGCGCTCAGCGGACGCTGCGGGCGAACTGCCGTGCGGCCCAGACGACGCCGGCGGCGGCGAGGACCGCGATGATGCCGAGGCCCTGCCAGACCTTGTCGTCGCCGAGTTCGCCGGCGAAGAGGGCCCGGGTGCCGTCGACCGCCCAGGAGAACGGGTTCCACTCGGCGATGCCCTGGAGCCAGCCGGGGGCGAAGGTCAGCGGCAGCAGGATGCCGGAGAGCAGCAGCACGGGCTGGGCCACCGTGTTCATCAGCGGGGCCAGCGCGTCCTCGCTCTTGACCTTGAGCGCGATGCCGTAGGAGACGGCCGAGGTCATCAGCGCGATCAGGGCCAGCATGAGGTACGCCAGCAGCAGGTCGACGAGGGAGACGCGCAGGTCGAACAGGAGCGCGAGCAGCGTGATGATGACCGCCTGCACGATGAGCGACACCACGTCGCGCAGCGAGCGGCCGAGCAGCAGGGCGAGCCGGCTGACGGGGGTGACCCGGGAGCGTTCGATGACTCCGGCGCGCAGCTCGGCGATCAGGCCGAAGCCCTGGAACAGGCCGCCGAAGATGGCCAGCAGCACCAGCAGGCCCGGTACGAAGATCTTGTAGGCCTCCGCCTGGGTGGGCGCGTTCAGCGCCGGCTTGAGCAGCGGGGCGAAGAGCAGCAGGTACATCACCGGCTGGAAGACGCCGACGAAGACCCAGACGGGGTTGCGCAGCAGCAGCTGGAGCTGGCGCTGGAAGATCAGCCAGGTGTCACGGGCGAGTTTCATCAGATCTCTCCGGTCTGGGCTCAGGACTCGCGCAGCGAGCGGCCGGTCTTGGTGAGGAAGACGTCGTCGAGGCTGGGCCGGTGCAGCTCGATGGAGCTGAGCGCCAGGCCGGCGCCGTCCACCCGGCGCAGGATCTGCGGGATGGCGGTCGCGCCCTCGTCGACGTAGAGGCGCAGCCCGCCCTCGTCGACGGTCTCCAGCTTGTTGACGTACGGCTCGCCGTCGAGCAACTGCGCGGCCTGCGGAGTGGCCGTGGCGTCGAGCCCGACCAGTACGACGTCGCCGGAGATCTCGCGCTTCAGGTCGGCCGGGGTGCCCTCGGCGACCATCTCGCCGTGATCCATGATCGCGATCCGGTCGCAGAGCGCGTCGGCCTCCTCCAGGTAGTGGGTCGTGATGAATACGGTCATGCCGTCGGTACGCAGTCGCCGGATCTCGTCCCACATGTGCGCACGGCTCTGCGGGTCGAGGCCGGTGGTCGGCTCGTCCAGGAAGACGATCTTCGGCTCGTGGATGATGCCGAGGGCGATCTCCACTCGCCGGCGCTGGCCGCCGGAGTAGGTCTTGCACTTGCGGTCGGCGTACTCGGTGAGCTGGAAGGCGTCGAGGGCGCGGGCGGCCCGCCGCTGCGCGTCGGCCTTGCCGATGCCGTACATCCGGGCGTGCAGGACCAACTCCTCCCGGGCGGTGGACTCGTCCCAGGTGCTGCCGCCCTGGGCGACGTAGCCGATGCGCCGGCGCACCTCGGCCGGGTCCTTGCGCAGGTCGGCCCCGGCGATGGTGGCCTCGCCGCCGTCCGGCTCGATGAGCGTGGCCAGCATCCGCAGGGTGGTGGTCTTGCCGGCGCCGTTGGGGCCGAGGAAGCCGAAGATCTCCCCCTCGGCGACCTTCAGGTCCACGCCGCGCACCGCGTCGACGGTTTTCGTCTGGCGACCCTCTCGGGAGCGGAAGGACTTCCGCAACCCTCTGGTCTCGATCATCTCTGCTCCTGGTCGTCCGGGCCGGTGCCACCGGCCACCTGTTGTCCCTCGGAGACGACGCCGGACGGCATGCTCCCCCGTGGCGTCCCGGGCAGGCTAACGCGATATAACTTTTATGGTCAACGTTGATTATTCGTCGATCGTGCCCCGGGGCGGCAGCCGTTCCTCCCAGCCCTGCCACCCCTGCGCCCGCTCCAGCCCCTCGGGCAGGTACGGCACCCCCGACTCGATCCGCTCCGCGATCCGCTCGCACCACGAGATCTCCGCCTCGGACCGGGCCGTCCACAGCTCGAACATCCACCCCACGTGCACCGGCTTGGTCTCACGCATCCAGCCAGAGCTCAACGACGTACGCATCCACTCGACACCGGCGCGCAGCAGGTTCGCCCGGTTGCGCAGGGCGGCCGCCGCCTCCTCGCGCGGCATCGCGGGGAGGAAGGAGAACGCCGCCGTGAACGGATCCGGCGGCTCGTGCAGCCGCCACCACAGGCCGCGCAGCAGCGACTCGAACTCCTCCTCCCCCTTCGGGGTCACCTCGTACGTGGTGCGGGCCGGACGGGCGCCCACCTGCTCCGTGGCCACCGCGCGCAACAGCCCCTCCTGGGTCAGCTTGCGCAGGGCGTGGTAGATCGACCCGGGCTGCACGTTCGCCCACTTGTCGGCGTTCCAACTGAGCAGCTCGCGGCGCACGTCGTAGCCGTGCACGGGCTGCATCCAGCGCACCAGGCCGAGAATCATCATTCGCGTGGCAGACACCGGACGAGCGTAATAGGCAAATTTGACTAGGGTGGCGGAAGACAGTGCGGCATCCCACACTGAGCGATCGTTAGGGCCGACACGGTGGCCGATACACTCCCGGTCAGTGACCCTCCGGGAGGAGCCAGCAAGGTGCGCAAGGTACTCATCGCCAACCGCGGCGAGATCGCCGTCCGCGTCATCCGCGCCTGCCGCGACGCCGGCCTCGGCAGCGTCGCCGTCTACGCGGACTCCGACCGGGACGCCCTGCACGCCACGCTGGCCGACGAGGCGTACGCGCTCGGCGGGGACACCGCCACCGAGACGTACCTGCGCATCGACAAGCTGCTGGAGGTCGCCGCGAAGGCCGGGGCCGACGCGGTGCACCCCGGCTACGGCTTCCTCTCCGAGAACGCCGACTTCGCCCAGGCCGTCATCGACGCCGGGCTGACCTGGATCGGCCCCACCCCGCAGGCGATCCGGGACCTCGGCGACAAGGTGACGGCCCGGCACATCGCCCAGCGCGCCGGCGCGCCCCTGGTGCCCGGCACCCCCGACCCGGTCGGCGGCCCCGACGAGGTGTTGGCGTTCGCCGTCGACCACGGCCTGCCGGTCGCCATCAAGGCCGCCTTCGGCGGCGGCGGGCGCGGGCTCAAGGTCGCCCGCACCATGGAGGAGATCCCGCACCTGTTCGAGTCGGCCACCCGCGAGGCGGTCGCCGCGTTCGGCCGGGGCGAGTGCTTCGTCGAGCGCTACCTCGACAAGCCCCGCCACGTCGAGGCACAGGTGCTGGCCGACCAGCACGGCAACGTGATCGTGGTCGGCACGCGCGACTGCTCGCTCCAGCGCCGGCACCAGAAGCTCGTCGAGGAGGCCCCCGCGCCGTTCCTCACCGACGCGCAGCGCGCCCAGATCCACGACAGCGCCAAGGCGATCTGCCGGGAGGCGGGCTACCACGGCGCCGGCACGGTCGAATACCTGGTCGGCGCCGACGGCACCATCTCCTTCCTGGAGGTCAACACCCGCCTCCAGGTCGAGCACCCGGTCACCGAGGAGACCGCCGGCATCGACCTGGTGCGCGAGCAGTTCCGCATCGCCGACGGCGAGAAGCTGCGCCTCACCGAGGACCCGACCCCGCGCGGGCACTCCATCGAGTTCCGGATCAACGGCGAGGACCCGGGCCGCAGCTTCCTGCCCGCGCCCGGCACGGTCACCGCGCTGCGGCTGCCCACCGGTCCCGGTGTCCGGGTCGACACCGGCATCTCCGCCGGCGACGTGATCGGCGGCAACTTCGACTCGCTGCTGGCCAAGGTGATCGTCACCGGCGAGACGCGTACCGAGGCGCTGGAGCGGGCCCGCCGCGCCCTGGACGAGATGGTCGTCGAGGGCATGGCCACCGCGCTGCCGTTCCACCGGCTGGTGGTCCGGGACGAGGCGTACACCGCCGAGCCGTTCGCCGTGCACACCCGGTGGATCGAGACCGAGTTCGACAACACCGTCCCGCCGTTCACCGCCGCCGCCGGCACCGCCGAGGCGCCGGCCGAGCGCGAGACCGTCGTGGTCGAGGTCGGCGGCAAGCGGCTGGAGGTCAGCCTCCCCGCCGGCCTCGGCGGGGGTACGGCCACCGCCGCGCCCGCCGCGCGCAAGCCGGCCCGTCGGGGCGGCGGGGCCAAGGCCGGCGTCGCGGTCAGCGGCGACGCGCTGACCTCCCCGATGCAGGGCACCATCGTCAAGATCGCGGTCGCCGACGGCGACACCGTGGCCGAGGGTGACCTGGTCGTGGTGCTGGAGGCGATGAAGATGGAGCAGCCGCTGCACGCCCACAAGGCGGGTACGGTCAGCGGCCTCGCGGCCGAGGTCGGCGCCGTCATCACCGCCGGCGCGGCGATCTGCACCATCGCCTGACCCGCCGCCCCGGTGCCGGGCGCACCGCGGAGACCGGGTGGGGTCGGCGTCAGCGCAGCTCGGCGGCGGCCACCGCCCGGACGGCGGCCGTCAACGCCTCCAGGGTGGTGGATGCCACCCGCCAGTGCTGCCAGTACAACGGGCGGTCCAGGTGCCGCCCGGCGCCGAGGTCGACGCAGCGCCCGGCGGCGATGTCGGCGCGGGCGACGCGTTCCGGCACCATCCCCCAGCCGAGCCCGAGCCGCACCGCCTCGTTGAAGCCGTCGAAGGACGGGACGTAGTGGATCGGCGGGTCGAGCCGGCGCCGGGTGACCGTGCGGGCGAACCGCTGCTGGAGCTGGTCCTTGCGGTCGAACGCCATCGCCGGCGCGGACGCGAGGGCGGCCTCGGTGAGACCGTCGGGGAAGTGCCGGGCGGCGAACCCCGCCTCGGCCAGCGCGACGTACCGCATGGCGCCCAGCCGCTCCACCCGGCAGCCCTGCACGGCCTCGCGTTGCGCGGTCACGGCGGCCATCGCCGTGCCGTCGCGGACCAGCTCCGCGGTGTGGTGCTCGTCGTCGCGGCGGACGTCGAACAGGAGCGCCAGCTCGGTCGGCAGTCGCGCCAGCGCGCCGACGAACCAGGTGCCCAGCGAGTCCCCGTTCGCCACGACCGTCACCCGGGTGGGCACCGGCCCGCCGACGGCGGGTCGGGCGGCGTCCAGCGCCTCGCGTTCCAGCAGGGCGACCTGCCCGGCCAGCCGCAGCAGCGGCCGACCCGCGTCGGTGGCCCCGCACGGCTTCGTCCGCCGGACGAGCACCTGCCCGACGGCCTGCTCCAGCGCCTTGATCCGCTGGCTGACGGCCGAGGGGGTGACGTGCAGGGACCGCGCCGCCGCCTCGAAGCTGCCCTCGCGGACCACCGCCGCGAACGTCCGGAGCTGCGTGGTGTCCAGCATGATGAAGCCGAGCTTAACCGTGATGAGAATCCTTAGCTGGGCTGCATCCCGTGCGGCTCGTAGCCTCGGTGCGTGCCCGACATCCTCAGCAGCTCCGTGGCCGGCTCCGCCGCCGCCGGCTTCACCCTCGCCATCGCGCTGATCGCCGCCATCGGCGCGCAGAACGCCTTCGTCCTGCGGCAGGGCCTGCGCCGCGAGCACGTCCTGCCGGTCGTCGCCGTCTGCGCCGGGTCCGACGCGCTGCTGATCGCGCTCGGCATCGCCGGCATGGGCGGCGCCACGGCCGAGCACCCCGCCGCCCTCACCGCCGTCCGGTGGTTCGGCGCCGCGTTCCTGCTCGGGTACGCCGCACTGGCCGCCCGCCGCGCGCTGCGCCCCGGCGCGCTCTCCCCCGCCGACCGGCCGCCGGCCACGCTCGGGGCGACGCTGCTGGCCTGCCTCGCGTTCACCTACCTCAACCCGCACGTCTACCTCGACACCGTGCTGCTGCTCGGCGGGGTGGCCCGCCAGCACCCGCACCACTGGGTCTTCGGCGCGGGCGCCGCGCTGGCCAGCGTGGTCTGGTTCACGGTCATCGGCGCCGCCGCCCACCGGCTCGCGCCCGTGCTGGCCCGCCCGGTGGCCTGGCGGATCATCGACGGGACGGTGGCCGTCGTGATGGTGGCGGTCGCGGCCACCCTGCTGTTCGACTGACGACGCGCACCTGCCGGTCGGGGTGTTTTCGGCTACCACCGGGGGCGCGGGCGCCGGTGGGCGGGAATGATGGCGACGTGCGGTTCCTTCACGGCGCGGCTCCCGCGCACGACCTGACCTACAACGACGTCTTCATGGCGCCCGCCCGTTCCGAGGTGGGCTCACGGCTCGACGTCGACCTGGCCACCACCGACGGTACGGGCACCACCATCCCGCTGGTGGTGTCGAACATGACGGCGGTGGCCGGCCGCCGGATGGCCGAGACGGTGGCCCGGCGCGGCGCGATCGCGGTCATCCCGCAGGACATCCCCATCGAGGTGGTGGCGAACGTCGTCGCCTGGGTCAAGCGGCGGCACCTGGTGCACGACACGGCCATCACGCTGGGCCCGACCGACACCGTCGGCGACGCGATCCACCTGCTGCCGAAGCGGTCGCACGGCGCCGTGGTGGTGATCGACGACGAGAGCCGGCCGGTGGGCGTGGTGACCGAGGCCGACACGATCAGCGTGGACCGTTTCGCCCAGCTCCGGCACGTGATGTCCACCGAGCTGCACACCGTGCCGGCGGACGCCGACCCGCGTACCGGCTTCGACCGGCTCTCGGCAGGCCGGCGCCGGCTCGCCCCGGTGGTCGACGCGGAGGGGCGCCTGGTCGGGGTGCTGACCCGGCAGGGCGCGCTACGGGCCACCCTCTACCGGCCGGCCGTGGACGACCGGGGCCGGCTGCGGATCGCCGCCGCCGTGGGCATCAACGGCGACGTGACCGGCAAGGCGGCGGCGCTGCTGGAGGCGGGGGTGGACACGCTGGTCGTGGACACCGCGCACGGCCACCAGGAGCGGATGATCAGCGCCCTGCGGGCGGTCCGGACGCTGGACCCGGCGGTCCCGGTCGCGGCCGGCAACGTGGTGACCGCCGAGGGCGTACGCGACCTCGTGCGGGCGGGCGCCGACATCGTCAAGGTCGGCGTCGGCCCGGGCGCGATGTGCACCACCCGGATGATGACCGGGGTCGGCCGGCCGCAGTTCTCCGCCGTGCTCGACTGTGCCGCCGCGGCCCGCCAGCTCGGCCGGCACGTCTGGGCCGACGGCGGGGTCCGCCACCCGCGCGACGTGGCGCTGGCGCTGGCCGCCGGGGCCTCGAACGTGATGATCGGCTCCTGGTTCGCCGGCACGTACGAGTCTCCCGGCGACCTCTACACCGACGCCGACGGCCGGCGCTACAAGGAGAGCTTCGGCATGGCCTCGGCACGGGCGGTCAGCGCGCGCACGGCCGACGACAGCGCGTACGACCGGGCCCGCAAGGCGGTCTTCGAGGAGGGCATCTCCTCGGCGCGGATGTACCTGGACCCGGCCCGTCCGGGCGTGGAGGACCTGATCGACGAGATCATCGCGGGGGTGCGCAGCGCCTTCACCTACGCGGGCGCGCGCGACCTCGCCGAGTTCCACGAGCGGGCCCTGGTCGGTGTGCAGAGCACGGCCGGCTACACCGAGGGGATGCCGCTGCCCACGAGCTGGTGACACCGCCACCCGGCCGACGGCCTCGCGGACCGCAGCCGCTCCCGCTGCCGGGTGGCGGCCGGCTCGCCGCGCTGCCGCATACCGTCACGGCTGCGTCCGAGAGGGCCCGTCAGGGCTTTGGGAAGAGGCGGTGGATCACCTCGCGGGCCGCCTTGCGGGGGTCGTCGCCGACCCGGGGCGGCAGCGCGCCCGAGAGCCAGAGCGTGGCGAAGCCGTGCACGATGGACCAGGCTGCGAGCGCGTCGCCCAGCGGGTCCTCCGCCGTCGGGCGGCCCTCGGGCAGCCCGGCGACGCCCGAGTGCAGCGCGTGGCCGGCCCGCTGGCGGGCCACCACCAGTTCCTTCGCGTCGGAGCGGTAGAGGTCCGGCCGGAACATCACCTCGAAGTGCGCGCGGTGCCCGACCGCGAAGTCGACGTACGCGACGCCCCTGTCGAGCAGGTCGCCGCCGGCACCGTGCAGCGCCTCGGCCAGCAGGTGGAAGCCCTCGGCGGCGAGGGCGGTGAGCAGCCCGGCCTTGTCGCCGAAGTGGTGTGCGGGGGCGGCGTGCGAGACACCCGCCCGGCGGGCGAGGTCGCGCAGGCTCAGTGCCGCGGGTCCGGATTCCTCGATCACCCGTACCGCTGCGGTGAGCAGGGCACGACGCAGGTCCCCGTGATGGTAGCCGCGCGTTCCGGTCATGGCACGATCCTAACTTGTCATTGACAAGTTGACGCTTCGATGGGCAATCTTGTCGGCGACAAGTTTCCCCTCGAGGAGGTACCGATGGCTCCGCTCGTCGCTCTCGTGACCGGCACCGCACTAGCCCGGCTGGCCGGGCTGGTCGGCGTGGGCGCCCTCGACGGCTGGCACCCCGCGCTGCGGGTGGGACTGGCGCTGATGTTCGTGGTGACCGGGGTGGCGCACTTCGCCCCGGCGTACCGCAGCGACATGATCGCGATGGTGCCGCCCGCCCTGCCCCGGCCCGACCTGCTGGTCACGCTCACCGGGGTGCTGGAACTGGTGGGCGCGGTCGGGCTGCTGGTGCCCGCGACCGCCCGTTGGGCCGCGGGCGGGCTCGCGCTGTTGATGCTGGCCATGTTCCCGGCGAACGTCTCGGCGGCCCGGCGCGGACTGACCCTCGCCGGCCGGCCGGCGACCCCCCTCGGCCCACGTACGGCGGAGCAGGTCCTCTTCGTCGGCGCGGCGACCGCTATTTGGTTTGGGGCCTGACGTTCAGGGAGCTAACCTGCTTCCCATGCATCTGACAGAGCTGCGGGACGTGCCTCTCGCGCGGCTGCTCGTGGTCGCCGGGCACGTCACCGGGCAACGGTGGAACCGCTACCTCGCCGAGGCGCACGGCCTCACCCAGGCCGGGATGGTCACCCTGATGACCCTCGCCGAGCACGGCGAACTGCCGCACCGCACGGTTGCCGAGCGCTGCTTCGTCCGGCCGGCGACCCTGACCGGCATCGTCGACACCCTCGTGCGCGACGGCCTCGTCGAGCGGCAGCGCGACACGGCCGACCGGCGCAGCGTCAAGATCGCGATCACGACGGCCGGCCGGGCCCGCGTCGAGGCGGTGACCGCCATGATCCGCTCCGGCGCCCCGCTCACCTCGGTGGACGCCGACCCGGCGAAGGCGGCGGTGATCCGCGAGTTCCTCCTCGAGGTCATCGGCAACGGCGACCAGGCCACCCCGGAAGGGGGCCTGGCATGCTGACCCGGCTGCTGCGTACGCACCTGCGCCCGTACCACCGGCCGCTGGCCGCGGTGGTGCTGCTCCAGTTCGTCGGCACCATCGCGTCGCTCTACCTGCCCAGCCTCAACGCCGACATCATCGACCTGGGCGTGGCCCGGGGCGACACCGCGTTCATCCTGCGTACCGGCGGCTGGATGCTCGCGGTCAGCCTGGTCCAGATCGTCTGCTCGGTGGCGGCCGTCTACCTCGGCGCGCGGACCGCGATGGCCTTCGGCCGGGACGTCCGCTCGACGATCTTCGGGCACGTCAACCGCTTCTCCGCCCGTGAGGTCGCCCGGTTCGGCGCGCCCTCGCTGATCACCCGCAACACCAACGACGTCCAACAGGTGCAGATGCTCGTGCTGATGAGCTGCACGATGCTCGTCGCCGCACCCATCATGAGCGTCGGCGGCGTGGTGATGGCGCTGCGCGAGGACGTCGGGCTCTCCTGGCTGATGCTGGTCAGCGTGCCCGGTCTGGCCGTCGCCCTGTGGCTGATCATCCGGCGGATGGTGCCGGGCTTCCGGCTCATGCAGACCCGCATCGACACCGTCAACCGGGTGCTGCGCGAGCAGATCACCGGCATCCGGGTGGTGCGGGCGTTCGTCCGGGAGCCGTACGAGACGGAGCGCTTCGCCACGGCGAACGCCGACCTCACGGCGACCGCGCTGCGCATCGGCCGCCTGATGGCGTTGGTCTTCCCGGTGGTGATGCTGGTGCTCAACGTCTCCAGCGTCGCGGTGCTCTGGTTCGGCGCCGAGCGGGTGGACGCCGGGGCGATCCAGGTCGGCTCGCTCACGGCCTTCCTCCAGTACCTGATGCAGATCCTGATGGCCGTCATGATGGCCACCTTCATGCTGATGATGGTGCCGCGCGCGGCGGTCTGCGCCGAGCGGATCGTCGAGGTGCTCGACACCGACTCCTCCGTGGTGCCCGCCGCCCGGCCCGTCACCGAGGTGACGACCCACGGCGAGTTGGAACTGCGCGACGTCGGTTTCCAGTACCCGGGCGCGGCCGAGCCGGTGCTGCGCGACGTGTCGTTCCGGGTGACCCCGGGCACGACGACGGCCGTCATCGGCAGCACCGGCGCGGGCAAGACCACCCTGCTGTCGCTCGTGCCCCGGCTGGTCGACACGACCGCCGGCGCGGTGCTCGTCGACGGCGTCGACGTACGGGACCTGGCACCGGACGAGCTGTGGCGCCGGATCGGACTGGTACCGCAGCGGCCGTACCTGTTCACCGGGACGGTGGCGAGCAACCTGCGCTACGGCAACCCGGACGCGACCGACACGGAACTCTGGGACGCGCTGGAGATCGCCCAGGCGCGGGACTTCGTCGCCGCGATGCCCGAGGGACTGGAGTCGCCCATCGCACAGGGCGGCACGAACGTCTCCGGCGGGCAGCGGCAGCGGCTGGCCATCGCGCGGGCCCTGGTGCGACGCCCGGAGATCTACCTCTTCGACGACTCGTTCTCCGCGCTCGACCTCGGCACGGACGCGCGGCTGCGGGCGGCGCTGCGCCCCGTCACCGCGGACGCCGCCGTGGTGATCGTGGCGCAGCGGGTCTCCACCATCGTCGGCGCCGACCAGATCGTCGTGCTGGAGAACGGGGGCGTGGTGGGCATCGGCCGACACGACGAACTGTTGAGGACCTGTCCGACGTACGCCGAGATCGTGGCGTCGCAGAACACGGCGGAGGTGGCGGCGTGAGCGAGCGGAGCGAGCGAACCATCAGGCACAGCAGCGTGGCGCCTCATGCCGCTACCGAGCGAAGCGAGGTGGCGGCATGAGCGAGCGGAGCGAGCGAACCATCAGGCACAGCAGCGTGGCGCCTCATGCCGCTACCGAGCGAAGCGAGGTGGCGGCATGAGCGCCGTACCGCAGCAGAAGCCGGCCGCCGAGGAGCGGACGCCGAAGCGGCTGCCGCCCGGCGGACAGCGCGGCGGGCCGCCGTGGGCGGGGGCCGGGATGCCCGCCGAGCGGTCGATGAACTTCGGGCCCTCGGCCCGGCGGCTGCTGGGCCGGCTGCGCCCGCAACGCCTCCAGCTCGTCGCCGTGATCGCCCTGGCGGTGGTCAGCGTGGCGCTCAGCGTCATCGGGCCGAAGGTGCTCGGCTGGGCCACCGACCTGATCTTCACGGGGGTGATCGGCCGGCAGCTGCCGGCGGGCACCACCGCCGACCAGGCGGTGGCCGCCGCGCGGGCGGCCGGCAACGACAACTTCGCCGACATGCTCGCCCGGATGGACGTGGTGCCCGGCGTGGGCATCGACTTCGCCGCGCTGGCGCGCGTGCTGCTGCTGGCGCTGGGGCTCTTCGTGGGGGCCAGCCTGCTGATGTGGTGGCAGGGCTGGCTGCTCAACGGCGTGGTGCAGCGCACCGTGCTGCGGCTGCGCGCCGACGTGGAGGACAAGCTCAACCGGCTGCCGCTGCCCTACTTCGACCGGCAGCCCCGGGGCGAGCTGCTCAGCCGGGTCACCAACGACATCGACAACATCTCGACCAGCCTCCAGCAGACGCTGAGCCAGCTGCTCACCTCGCTGCTCACCGTGGTCGGCGTCCTGGCCATGATGTTCTGGATCTCGCCGCTGCTCGCCCTGGTGGCCCTGGTCGCGGTCCCGGTCTCGGTGGTCGTCACCACCAGCATCGCCAAGCGGTCGCAGCAGCAGTTCATCGCCCAGTGGACGCACACCGGCGAGCTGAACGGCCAGATCGAGGAGGCGTTCACCGGCCACGAGCTGGTGAAGGTCTTCGGCCGCCAGCGCGAGGTGGAGGCCGCCTTCACCGCGAAGAACGAGGAGCTGTTCCGGGCGAGCTTCGGCGCCCAGTTCGTCTCCGGGATCATCATGCCGGCGATGATGTTCGTCGGGAACCTCAGCTACGTGGCGATCGCCGTGGTGGGCGGCCTGCGGGTGGCGTCGGGGTCGATGAGCCTCGGCGACGTGCAGGCGTTCATCCAGTACTCCCGGCAGTTCACCCAGCCACTCACCCAGGTCGCCTCGATGGCGAACCTGCTCCAGTCGGGGGTGGCCTCCGCCGAGCGGGTCTTCGCCGTGCTCGACGCCGAGGAGCAGAGCCCCGACCCGGTCGAGCCGGCCCGGGTACGCGACCCGCGCGGCCGGGTCGAGTTCTCGAACGTCTCCTTCCGGTACACCCCGGACAAGCCACTGATCGAGGACCTCTCGCTGGTCGCCGAGCCCGGCCACACGGTGGCCATCGTCGGGCCGACCGGGGCCGGCAAGACCACGCTGGTCAACCTGGTCATGCGCTTCTACGAGCTGGACGCCGGCCGGATCACGCTCGACGGGGTGGACGTCACCACGATGCGCCGCGACGACCTGCGCGGCCGGATCGGGATGGTGCTCCAGGAGACGTGGCTCTTCGGGGGCACCATCCGCGACAACATCGCGTACGGCCGCCCCGGGGCGAGCGAGGAGGAGATCGTGGCCGCCGCCCGGGCGACGTTCGTCGACCGGTTCGTCCGCAGCCTGCCCGACGGCTACGACACGGTGATCGACGAGGAGGGCAGCAACGTCAGCGCCGGCGAGAAGCAGCTCATCACGATCGCCCGCGCCTTCCTCGCCGAGCCGTCGCTGCTGATCCTGGACGAGGCGACCAGCTCGGTGGACACCCGCACCGAGGTGCTGCTCCAGCGGGCCATGGCCGCCCTGCGCTCGGACCGGACGAGCTTCGTCATCGCGCACCGGCTCTCCACCATCCGCGACGCCGACCTGATCCTGATGATGGAGGACGGCCGGATCGTGGAGCAGGGCACGCACGACCAACTGCTCGCCGCGCAGGGCGCGTACCACCGCCTGTACCGGTCGCAGTTCACCGCCGCCGTCCAGCCCGACCCCGACCCGCAGCCCGAGCCCGAGCCCGCGCTGATCGAGGGGTCCGCCCGGTGAGGGGCGGGCCGCCGGTGGCGCGGGGCGGGCGGCCGACGGGGTCGGGGCCGGACGGGCGCTCAGCCGGCCGGCAGCAGGGTCGGGGCGCGGTCGGCCACCACCGCGCCGATCAGCCCCAGGGCGTCGGCGGCGGGCATCGGGTCGAGGGTCCGGCCGCCGCGCAACCGCAGCGCGACCGCGCCCCCGGCCGCCTCACGGGGGCCGAGGACGGCGGCGTACGGGACCCGGGCCCGGGCCGCGTCGCGGATGCGGGAGCCCAGCGAGCCGGCCCCGTCGACCTCGACGCGCAGCCCCGCGGCCAGCGCGTCGCGGGCGAGCCGGGCCGCCGCGTCGGCCTGGCCGTCCCCGACGGGCAGCACCACGAGCTGCACCGGGGCGTACCAGGCGGGGAAGGCGCCCTCGTGCACCTCGATCAGGTACGCGAAGAGCCGCTCCATGCTGCCGACGAGGCTGCGGTGCACCATCACGGGTCGACGCCGCGCCCCGGACGCGTCGGTGTACGACAGGTCGAACCGCTCCGGTTTGTCGAAGTCGAGCTGGACGGTGGAGAGGGTGGACTCCCGCCCGGCGGCGTCGCGCACCTGGACGTCGATCTTCGGACCGTAGAACGCGGCCTCCCCCGGCGCCTCGGTGAACTCCACCCCGTCGAGCGCGGCGCGCAACAGCTCCTCGGCCCGCGCCCAGCCGGCGTCGTCCCCGACGTAGCTCTCCCCCGGCCCGCGCAGCGACAGCCGGAACCCCGCCGGCCGTACGCCGAGCGCGGCGTGCGCCTCGCGGATCAGCCGCAGGATCTCGGCGACCTCCTCGCCCACCTGCTCCAGGGCGCAGAAGTTGTGCGCGTCGTTGAGCGAGATGGCCCGCACCCGGGACAGCCCGCCGAGCACCCCCGAGCGCTCGGCCCGGTACATGCCGCCCAGCTCGGCGATGCGCAGCGGCAGCTCCCGGTAGGAGCGGCCCCGGGCCCGGAACACGAGCGCGTGGTGCGGGCAGAGCGAGGGACGCAGCACGAACTCGTCGTCGGCGGAGAGCCGCATCGGCGGGAACATGTCGTCGGCGAAGTAGCCGAGGTGGCCGGAGCGTTCGAAGAGTTCCCGCCGGCCCAGCGGCGGGGTGACGACGTGCCGGTAGCCGGCCCGGCGTTCCAGCTCGCGGACGTACTCCTCGACGGCGTGCCGGGCGGCGGCGCCCGCCGGCAGCCAGAGCGGCAGCCCGGCGCCGGCCAGCGGGTCGGAGTCGAACAGCTCCAGCTCCCGGCCGAGCCTGCGGTGGTCGATCATGTGGCGCTCCTTGATCGGGTACGACCCGGAGGCGACCCGGTCACCGGACGCCACGAGGCCCCGGGGCGGATCGCCCCGGGGCCTCGTCGACGGTCAGGTCAGTGCGGCGCGCCGGGGTCTCCCGGCGTCGTGGTGGATACCGCACTGCGCATGCGGCGACGGTACGCCCCCGCCCGGGGCGACCGCAGCCGGATATTCCGGGCGGTCCGGGAAGGCGCGGGTCGGCGCGCCGGACGGGACGTGGGTGGGCCGCCGGCACGGGACCTGCCGGCGGCCCGCGGCGGCCGCACCGTCGGAAACGGGGGACCCGACGGTCGTGGGGCCGCGCGCCGACAACGGTACGCCCGGCCGATGCGATCCGCCGACCCTCGGCGGTACGCGGATCCGTCACCTCCGACGGTGTCCGCTCGTTGCACCTGGTGGCCCTGCCGTGTCGGTGGTCACCAGGAGCCAGGGTCGCGCCCCGGGACGTCGGACGACCAGTCAGGCTCGGTACCCGCAATCGGCCCCGTCCGGCGAGGTGGCAGTCGTGCCCGAACTACTCACTGAGATCGCGTCGCCGGCCTGGGCGTACGTCGTACTGCTCGCGCTGCTGGTCGCGGACGCCTTCGTCCCCGTGATACCCACCCAGGTCGTCATGATCACCGGCGGCGCCCTCACCGTGTACGGCGGGCTGAACCTGCCGGTGACCATCGCCGTCGGCGCGCTCGGCGTCTTCGTCGGGGACCTGGCCTGCTACCTGCTCGGGCGGGGCGCACCGGACCGCCGGGCACCGCGCGACGTGCAGCGGGGCCGGGCCCGGCGGGTCGCCAACCGGGTCACCCGGGGGCTGCGCCAGCCCGGGCCGCTCGTGATCCTGCTCTGCCGCTTCGTGCCGGGCGGCCGGATGGCGGCCTGCTTCTCAGCCGGCCGCAGCCGGTACCCGTACCGGCTCTTCGTGCTCTACGAGGGCCTGGCGGCGATCGGCTGGGCCACCTACGGCGGGCTGGTCGGGCACCTCGGCGGGACGGCGCTCACCGAGTCGGCGTGGCGGCTGGCGCTGATCGCGGGGCTCGCGGCGGCCGGCTTCGCGGCGGCGGGCTGGGCGATGACCGTCGTCGGCGCCCGGCGGGCCGCGGACCCGGTGGCGGTGGTGCCGGTCGTCGTCACGGCCCGCACGGACGCGCCCGGGGCGGAGTGACCGGCCGCGCCGGTCGCCGGGGTGGCCCGGGCGGCGCGGCCGGTGCGGTCACTCCAGCTCGTGCAGCATGAGCTGGCGGGCGGCCTCGGTGATGGAGCCGGAGAGGCTCGGATAGATCGTGATGGTCTGGGCCAGCTCGTTGACCGTGAGGTTGTTCTCCACCGCCATGGTGATCGGCAGGATCAGCTCGCTGGCCTTCGGCGCCACCACGACGCCGCCGACCACCTGGCCGCTGGCCGGGCGGCAGAAGAGCTTGACGAAGCCGTCGGCGAGGTCGTCCATCTTCGCCCGGGCGTTGCCGTCCAGCGCGAGCATCACCTGCCGGGCCGGCACCTTGCCCGCGTCGACCTCGTCCTGCGAGACGCCCACGGTGGCCAGCTCCGGGTCGGTGAACACGTTCGCCGCGACGGTACGCAGCCGCAGCGGCCGGACCGCCTCGCCGAGCGCGTGCCACATCGCGATCCGGCCCTGCATGGCGGCCACGCTGGCCAGGGGCAGCACGCCCGTGCAGTCGCCAGCGGCGTAGATGCCGGGCACGTTGGTCCGGGAGACCCGGTCGACGGTGACGTAGCCGCCCCGGGCCAGCGCGACGCCGTACTCGGCGAGGCCCAGGTCGGCGGTGTTGGGGATGGAGCCGACCGCGATGAGGGCGTGGGAGCCGGCCACCCGGCGGCCGTCGGAGAGTTCGACCTCCACCCCGTCGGCGGTACGCCGGACCGCGTCCGCCCGCGAGTTGTTCAGGATGCTCATGCCCCGGTTGCGGAAGACCCGCTCGATCGCCATCGCCGCGTCGGCGTCCTCGTGCGGCATCACCCGGTCGCGGCTGGAGACCAGGGTCACCTGCACGCCCATGGCCAGGTAGGCGCTGGCGAACTCCGCGCCGGTGACGCCGGAGCCGACCACGATCAGGTGCTCGGGCAGCTCCGGCAGGTCGTACACCTGGCGCCAGGTCAGGATGCGCTCACCGTCGGGGACGGCGGTGGGCAGTTGGCGCGGGGTGGCGCCGGTGGCGATGAGCACGGTCGACGCGGCGATCGACTGCTCCTCGCCGCCGTCGGTCGGGGTGACGAGCACCCGGTGGGTGTGGCCGAGGGTGTCCTCGCCGAGGCGGGCGGTGCCCGGCACGAAGGTCACCCCGGCCTTGACCAGCTTGGCGTGGATGTCGGCGGACTGGGCGAGCGCGAGGCGCTTGACCCGCTCGTGCACCGCGCTGGCGTCGACGGTGACGGCCTCCAGCCCGTCGGAGTGCACCCCGAACTCCTCGGTGTCCCGGTAGCCGGTGACCACCTCGGAGCTGGCGATGAAGGTCTTCGACGGTACGCAGTCGGACAGCACGCAGGCCCCGCCGGCGCCCTCGGCCTCCACGACGGTGACATCAGCGTCCAACTGCGCGGCGACCAGGGCCGCCTCGTAGCCGGCCGGTCCACCGCCGATGATCACGATCCGGCTCACAGTGCCATCCTTTCGTTCGCGGCTGCGGGGCTCCGCTCCGCTGCACTCCTCGCGCTCACCGTGCCCGCCCCCGACCAATGCTCACAGTGACTTTCTTCTCCCGAACGCGTCCGACACGCTCTGTCGTATTCTCCCCCACCCCGTGGGCGGGCTATCGTCATCGCCGTGCGTCATCACGCCGCCTACGGCTCAAACCTCGACCCCGCCCGCATGCGCGCCTACTGCCCGCATTCGCCGATGGTGGGCACCGGCTGGCTGGAGGGCTGGCGGCTCACCTTCGCGGGCGAGGACGTGATCGGCTGGGAGGGCGCGGTCAGCACGGTCGTCGAGTCCCCCGGCGACCGGGTGTTCGTGGCGATCTACGACATCCACCCGTACGACGCCGCCCAGCTCGACGAGCTGGAGGGGGTGGCCGCCGGCACGTACCGCAAGCTGCACGTGCGCGTCTCCACCCTCGACGGCGAAGTGACCGCGTGGATCTACGTCTTCGACGGGTACGAGGGCGGGCTGCCCACGGCGTGGTACCTCTCGGAGATCGCGAACGCCGCCGAGAAGGCGGGCGCGCCGGACGACTACGTCACCGAGCTGCGGTCCCGCCCCACCGGCACCGCGTCGGCCTGACGCCCCTCGTCGGCCCAGCGCGTATCCCACGGCCCCAGTCTGCTCCGGCACCGGGCGGAGCCTCCAGCCGCCCCCGGCCGGCGTCGTCAATCACACACCGGCGGCCGGTACGACCAGCTCGTACATGTCGACCCAGCGCACCTCGCCGAGCCCCACCGACCGGTAGAGCGAGAGCGGGGCGGTCGGGTTCGTCAGGTCCACCCCGAGGCCGGCCGAGGCCCGGCCCTTCGCCGCGTACCGGGCGAACGCGTGGTGCAGCAGGGCCGCGCCCACGCCCCGGCGCCGCTGCCCGGGCAGCACGGCGAGGTTCTTGACCCAGCCCTCGTTCCGGTCGAGCCCCTGGTCGGACGACTGGAGGATGCCCGCCGGCTCCCCGTCGACCTCGGCGACGAACCACTCGTCCCAGGCCGGGTCGGCCCCGATCCGGGCCCGCCACAGGTCGAAGCCGAGCGGCTCGTAGTCGGGGATGTCGCGGAAGGAGGTGTCGTAGATCCGGTGGAAGTCACGCAGATCCGACTCGTCGCCGGGGCGCAGCGGACGGACCGTCACCCCCGCCGAGGGTGCCGGCGGCTCGGCGGGCAGCCCCGCCAGCGACCGGCTCATGACCTGGTAACGCTTGACGAAGCCGAATCCCGCGTCGAGCAGTTCCTCGGCCCACCGCCGCTCGGGCGGGTACGCGGGGCTGCGTACCGTCAGGGCCGGCAGACCGCGCTCGGCGGCCCGCCCGGCCACCCGGTCCAGCTGCCGGGCCAACAGCGACGCCCGCACTGCGGCGCCCCGCTCCGGGTCGACGAAGACGTCGACGAACTCCCGACCCACCCCGCCCGGGTTGTCCAGCATCGCCCACGCCACGAGCGTGCCGTCCGGCTCGGCCACCACCCAGGAGTCCCGTTCCGGGTCGACGTTCGGCGCGGTCAGCGCGTCACGCACGTCCTCGGCGGTGAAGTCCGGGTAGCCGAGGGTGAAGGTGTCGGCGGCGTGCACCACCGCCAGGATCGCCGGTACGTCGTCGAGGGTGGGTCGGCGGGCCTGCCAACCGGCGGGGAGAGTCACGGAGGCGATCCTGACAGCCGGGCCGTCGAAGCGCCGCCGAATTTCCGGCCGCGGCGGCTCAGCCCGCGTCGGCCAGGTGGGCCCGGGTCGCGGTGAGCAGCTCCACCAGCTCGGCGCCGTCCGCCGGGCCGAGCGCCGCGAAGGCCGGCGCGGCCAGCCGGTCGGTCACCGCCTGGGCCCAGAGCCGCCGCCGGACCAGCGGCCCGACCGGGGGGTACGGCGGCGGCCAGCCGCAGGCGACCGCACCCGCCTCGCCGTCCGGGCCGGCGAGTACGGCCTCCAACGGCGTCATCCCGCTGGCCCGGACCGCGATCAGGTGCGCGCCGGCGAAGTGCTCCCGGAGCAGGCGCAGGCCGACGGCCGCCCGGGCGCCGGCCGTGCGGACCGGCACCGGCATGGCCCGCCAGGCAGCGAAGAGCGGCATGCCGCTGGCGTCCGCGGCGTCGACGGCACGGCCGAGCAGGGCGGCGAGCCGGCTCACCCCGGAAAGGGGGTCGAGCCGCTCCTCGCCCCACCGGCAGCACTCGGCCAGGGTGGCGGCGGCCACCTCGACCGGCGGGACGACCCGCCGGGCCGCGTCCCAGCCGTCGGCGACGGCGTCGGGGGCCAGGAAGCCGAGGGCGGCGGCGACCGTCTCCGCGCGGACGTCCCCGAGGGCGCCGGCCCGCCCGGTGACGTAGAACGCCCAGCCGGAGATGCCGAGCAACCGCGCCCGGCGCAGGGTGGTCGGGCAGCGGGTGAAGAGGTCACCGAGTTCCAGCACGACCGGCTTGCTGGCCGCCGCCACCTGTTCCGGCGTCATCCGCACGCTCCCCGGTCGCCCCGCCCGTCCACAAGGGTCAGTCTGCCGCGCCGACGTCCGCGTCGGCATCCCCCTCCTCGGCGTCGAGCGCCTCCACCGCCGCCTCCACCTCGCCGGCGCGGCGGCGGGCGGCGGTCACGGTCCGCTCCGCTCCGCGCCGCGCCAGCCTCGCCCGGCTCAGGTCCTGCTCGGCGACGGCCCGGCGGCGCTCCAGCTCGGCCAGTTCCGCCTCGATCGCGTCCAGGGCGGCGACGCCGTCGCGCTCGGCCGCCGTCGCGCCCGTCAGCTCCGCCTCGGCCCGTTTGTGATCGGTACGCGCCCTCGCCAGCTCCTTCTCCAGCGCCCGCCGCCGGCGTGCCCGCTCCGCCCGGGCGGCCCGCTGCGCCTGCTCGGCGCGGAGCGCGGACCGGTCGGCGTCGGGCCGCTGCTTCCCGGCCGGCTCGGGGCGGGGTGCCGGTTCCGGCTCCTCCCCGCCGGTCACCAGCCGCAACTGCGGGCGGGGCACCTCCCCGAAGCCGGCGTAGGTGGCGGCCTTCAGCAGCCGGCCGGAGCGGACCTGCTCGGCGACGTCGGTGTCGGCGAGCGCCGCGTTGAGGGTGGCCTCCACCTCGGCCAGCGGCAGTTTCCCGGCCGACGGGGCCCCCTCCGCCCCGGCCGCGAGCTTGCGCACCTCGGCGACGAGCGCGGCGACCACAGCCCGCCGCTGGGTGGAGAGTTCCCGCAGCCGGGGCCCGCGCAGCTCGCGTTGGGCGGTGCGTAGCGCCTCGGCGAGCTGGGCCAGGTCGGCGACCAACTCGGGGCGGCGGATGGCGAGCAGGTTGACCAGCCAGGCGGCCACGGTGGGCCGGCGCAGCCGGGCGATCTCCCGCGCGCCCTTCGGGTCGCCGGCGCTGCGGGCCTCGGCGACCGCCTCGTCGCGGATCGCGACGAACCGGTCCGGCGCGGTGGTGTAGAGCCGGTGCACCAGCTCTCGGGACGGGCCGGGCATCGCCGTCAGGCGTCGATCCGGGTGCCCGGTTCAAGCCGGCGGTAGTCCACTTCGGACATTTTGGTGAAGTTGCCGTTGAGCACGTTGAGCCCGTTGTCGTTGAGCAGCCCGTCGTGCAGCGCGTACGCCCGGCGCGGGGCGACCGCCCGGAGGAAGTCCAGCGACTCGGAGAACTTCGTCCACGGGGCGTGGATCGGCAGGAAGAGCGTGTCGACCTGGGTGTCCTCGGGGACCACCAGGCTGTCCCCGGGGTGGTAGACCACGTCGTCCAGGAGGTACGCCAGGTTGTCCACGACCGGGATGTCGGGGTGGATCACGGCGTGCCGGCCGCCGTAGGCGCGTACCGGCACGCCGGCGGCCGTGAACGACTGTCCCGGTCGGACCGCGTCGAGCGCCTCGGCGGCGTCACCGAGGGTGCCGGCCAGCGACGCCGGACCGTGGATGACGAACCGACGCCGGTCGAGCTGCCGGCTGACCGCCTCGACGTCGACGTGGTCGGGGTGCTCGTGGGTGATGAGCACCGCGTCCGCCCCGTCGAGCGCCGCCGCCTCGCTGAACACGCCCGGGTCGATGACCAGCACTCCCCCGTCGTGCTCCACCCGCAGGCAGGAGTGGGCGTACTTGGTGAGCTGCATCGTGACTCCAAGATTATCGAATCGTGACGTCCTGAGCGCAGTCTGCCGGAACCGACGTGGTGACGCGTCACGTCTGAGGTATCGCCCCACACGGGGGCGAGGACGATGGAGGCGGGATGGACGTAGGGGGACGGCGACGTCGGGGCGTACGGCTGACGGCTGCCGCTCTGGTCGCGCTGCTCGCGCTGGCGGGCTGTGGCAGCGACGCGGGCGACAACGCCGACAGCGCGCCGGCGGCGGCCCCGGCGGAGCGGGACCAGGCGGGCGGCGCGGCGGACCAGGCGGGCGGCGCGGCCGAGCCGGGCGCCGGCAAGGCCGAGCCGGGTGCCGGCGCCGGTGCGCCCGACCTGCGGGTCGACCAGCGGTCCATCATCTACACCGGCACGATGCGCGTGCAGGTGGAGGATGTGGACGACGCGGCGCGCAGCGCGATCGCCACGGTCACGGCGGCCGGCGGTTTCGTCGGCGGCGACCAGCGCCGCAGCGCCGACGCGGACGCGCGGGCCGAGCTGGAGCTGCGGGTGCCGGCGGCGAAGTTCCACGGCGTCGTCGAGGATCTGGCGAGGCTGGGCCGGCAGCAGCGGCGGGAGATCCGCACCGAGGACGTCACCGAGCAGATGGTCGACCTGGACGCGCGGATCACCACCCAGCGTGCCCGGGTGGAGAGCGCCCGCAGGCTGCTGGCGAAGGCGACCTCGATCAGCGACCTGGTGTCGCTGGAGAACGAGCTGTCCCGGCGGGAGGCGGACCTGGCGTCGCTGGTGGCGAAGAAGGAGCGGCTGGCGGACCTGACCAGCCTGTCGACGATCACCGTGTCGCTGGTCGGTCCGGATGCGAGCACCGCCGACGAGGAGACCGAGGTCGGCTTCATGGTGGGGCTCAGGGGCGGCTGGAAGGTCTTCCTGACCTCGATGACCGTCCTGCTGACGGTGCTCGGCGCGGTGCTGCCGTGGCTGCTGGTGATCGGCGTACCGCTGACGGTGCTGCTGGTGGTGCTGCGCCGGCGGCGGCGCACGGGCCCGCCGCCGGCGATGCCGGGCGGACCGGCGGCGCCGCTGCCTACCGGGCCGCCGCCAGTGCCCGCAGCGCGGTCTGGACCATGAGCCGTACGCCGACAGGGATGGCCCGTTCGTCCACGTCGAACGAGGCCCGGTGCAGGTCCACGTTCGGGCCGGAGCGGCCGACACCCAGCCGGGCGAGCGCGCCGGGGACGTACTCCAGGTACCAGGAGAAGTCCTCGCCGCCCATGCTCTGCGGGGTCTCGGCCACGCCCTCCGGCCCGAGCGTGGCGGTGGTGGCGCCGGTGAGGACCTGGATGGCGCGGGAGTCGTTGCACACCGGCGGGCGGCCCCGCAGGTATTCGAGGTCGACGGTGGCCCCGGTCGGGGCGACGACGTCGCGGACGACCTGACCCACGATCTTGGGGGCCAGCTCCCAGGTGTCGCGGTCCATCACCCGCAGGGTGCCGGACGCGGACGCCTCGGAGGGGATGACGTTGTAACGGGTGCCGGCCGAGGCGTGGCCGAAGACCAGCAGCAGCCCGCTGTTGGCCGGCACCCGGCGGCTGACCAGCGCCGGCACCTCGGTGATCAGGCGGCCCAGGGCGTCGACCAGGTCGACGGTCAGGTGCGGGCGGGCGGTGTGCCCGCCGGGGCCGGTGAGCCGGACGGTGACGTTGTCGGCGGCGGCGGTGATCGGGCCGACCCGCAGGCCGATCTGCCCGACCGGCAGGTTGGGGTCGCAGTGCAGCGCGAAGATCTGCACCACGTCGTCCAGGCCGCCGGCCTCGATGACCTCAAGCGAGCCGCAGGGCAGGATCTCCTCGGCGGGCTGGAAGATCAGCCGGACCCGGCCGGGCAGCTCGCCCAGGTCGGCGAGCTGGGCGAGCAGCATGCCGACGCCGAGCATGACGGTGGTGTGCACGTCGTGACCGCAGGCGTGGCAGACGCCGTCCACCGTGGAGCGGTACGGCACGTCCTTCGAGTCGGTCAGCGGCAGGGCGTCGATGTCGGCGCGCAGCGCGACGACCGGCCCGTCGGGGCGCCCGTCGATGTCGCAGATGACCCCGTTGCCCTTCGGCAGCAGCCGCGGCCGCAGCCCGGCCAGGGTGAGCTCCCGGGCGATCAGGGCGGCCGTCTCGAACTCCTCGCCGGAGAGCTCCGGGTGCGAGTGGAGGTGGCGACGGGTGGCGATCAGCCCGGGCACCCGGAGGGCGAGCAGGTGGTCCAGCTCGAACGGCAGGGGCTGGGACCCGGACGGCGCCTCCGGCCAGGACGACGCCAGCTGGTTGCCGGTGGGCAGCGTCAACGCACTCGTCACGTCGAATTCTCGTTCGCTAGAGATGGATGGATCATCAGGAACAGCAGACAGCCTAGACCTCCGACGGTGACGCTGCGCAACGTCGTTCTGGTAGCCGTCGGACCGCGCAGCGTCACGTATGCCCTGCTCGGAGCGCTCGTAGATCTGCGGGACAGCAGGTAGATCGCGGTCGAACGCCGTCATCTGCCACCCACCTCCTACAACGCGTAATCGGCCCGGCCGTCGCGAAATCGATGCCGATCGCAGAGGCCGCTTTTCCGAATTGTCGCATTAGTCGGTCACGTCGACGGACACTCCGACAATTACCCGACCTTCGCCCGAGCGAGGGCACCCGAGACGGTCACACACCCCGTTGCCGACCAACCGCACACCGTGTGCGTCCACGTCCACCCGGTCGGGTTACCCCCGAACCCGTCCGGCACACGCCGTGGCCGGTGGGCCACGTCGCCCCGCACCGCGCGCGCAGCCATCGGCTGCGTCGCCGGGGCCGCTCCACGCGCCCGCGCCGCCGATGGGCGGCCAGGGTCTCCTCCGACTGTAGCGCTCCTCCTCGCAGGCCCGCGACCAGCAGGAACGCGCCGTGGGCGGGTCGTTACCCGCACGTGCACCGGCCGGTTACGGCCAGGGGTGAAACGGTGCCGCACCGACGCCGACTCCCCGCCCGCCCCCGGCGCGGCGGGAGGGCGGACGGCCGTCGGGCGACGTGATCAGAACCGGTCGCTCGGGCGGTACAGCCCCCACACCTGGCGCAGGGTGCCGCAGACCTCGCCCACGGTGGCGCGGGCCCGCAGCGCCTCCTTCATCGGGTAGAGCACGTTCTCCGTGCCCTCGGCGGCGGCCCGCAGCTCCGCCAGCCCCCGCTCGACCGCCCCGGCGTCGCGCTCGGCACGCAGCCGGGCCAGCCGCTCGGCCTGCGCCGCCTCGATCGTCGGGTCCACCCGCAGCGGCTCGTACGGCTCCTCCTCGTCGACGGTGAACCGGTTGAGGCCCACCACCACCCGCTCGCCGGAGTCGATCTCCTGCGCGATCCGGTACGCGGACTGCTCGATCTCCCGCTTCTGGAAGCCCGCCTCGATGGCGTCGACCGCCGAGCCGTGGTCGGCCACCCGCTCCATCAGCTCGGTCGCCGCCGCCTCGATCTCGGCGGTCATCGCCTCCACCACGTACGAGCCGGCGAACGGGTCCACCGTGGCGGTCAGGTCCGTCTCGTACGCCAGCACCTGCTGGGTGCGCAGCGCCAGCCGGGCCGCCTTCTCGGTGGGCAGCGCGATCGCCTCGTCGAAGCTGTTGGTGTGCAGCGACTGGGTCCCGCCGAGCACCGCGCCGAGGCCCTGCACCGCCACCCGGACCAGGTTGACCTCGGGCTGCTGGGCGGTGAGCTGCACGCCCGCGGTCTGGGTGTGGAAGCGCAGCATCATCGACTTCGGGTTCTTGGCGCCGAAGTCGTCGCGCATCAGCCGGGCCCAGATCCGGCGGGCGGCCCGGAACTTGGCCACCTCCTCCAGCAGGGTGGTGCGGGCGACGAAGAAGAACGACAGCCGGGGCGCGAAGTCGTCCACGGCCAGGCCGGCCGCCAGCGCGGCCCGAACGTACTCGACGCCATTGGCCAGGGTGAACGCGATCTCCTGCGCGGGCGACGCGCCGGCCTCGGCCATGTGGTAGCCGGAGATGGAGATCGTGTTCCACTTCGGCACCTCCTTGCGGCAGTAGCCGAAGGTGTCGGCCACCAGCCGCAGCGAGGGCTTCGGCGGGAAGATGTACGTCCCCCGGGCGATGTACTCCTTGAGGATGTCGTTCTGGATCGTGCCGTTGAGGGCCGAGCCGGCGACCCCGTTCTCCTCGGCCACGAGCTGGTAGAGCAGGAGCAGCACCGACCCCGGCGCGTTGATGGTCATCGACGTCGAGACCTTGTCGAGCGGGATGCCGTCGAAGAGCATCCGCATGTCGTCGATCGAGTCGATGGCCACCCCGACCTTGCCCACCTCGCCGTGCGCGATCGGGTCGTCGGAGTCGTAGCCCATCTGCGTCGGCAGGTCAAAGGCCACGGAGAGACCCATCGTGCCGGCCCGCAACAACTGGTGGTACCGCGCGTTGGACTCGGTGGCGGTACCGAAGCCGGCGTACTGGCGCATGGTCCACGGGCGGGAGGTGTACATGGTGGGGTAGACCCCGCGCGTGTACGGGAACTCGCCCGGTCCGCCGAGCCGGGAGTCCAGTTCCTCCGGAAGGTCCGCCGCCGTGTAGACGCCCTTGATCGGAAAACCGGACTCGCTTGACCGCGGTTCGCTCATTAGCGGATGGTAGGACGCGCGACGGCGTCGGCGGGTGAGGGATACCGCACACCGGTCGACGCGTCGACGGGCATCGACGAGAGGTGAGCGCTCGGACACGTACCGTCCAGTTCGACAAACGTCCGCCGCGTCGGGTTTCGCATCGGGCGTCGGAACCAGCAAGATAGGGGGGTTGTGTCCCAGCCCCCCTCGAATTCCCCCGGTGGCTTTTCTGTGACTCAGATCCCGACGTGGAGCGGCGGACCAGTCAGTTCCCCCAACGGACGCGCGACGCCCGGCACGACCATCGGCGACCGCTACTCGCTGCGTTCGGCGGTGGGCAACGGCGGCATGGGCACGGTCTGGCGTGCCACGGACACACTCCTGCGGCGGGACGTGGCCGTCAAGGAGGTCGTCCTGCCCCCGGGGCTGGCCCCCAGCGACCGCGACGCCATGTACGAGCGCACCCTGCGCGAGGCCCGCGCGGCGGCGGCGATCCAGCACCCGGCCGTCGTCCAGGTCTACGACGTGGTCACCGAGGGCGGCCGGCCGTGGATCGTGATGGAGCTGCTCGACGCCCGCAGCCTCGCCGACATGGTGATCGAGGACGGGCCGGTCGCGCAGCGGGTGGTCGCCAAGATCGGCATCGCGCTGCTCGGCGCGCTGGAGGTGGCGCACGCGATCGGCGTGCTGCACCGCGACGTCAAGCCGGCCAACGTGCTGATCTGCGCCGACGGGCGCTGCGTGCTGACCGACTTCGGCGTCGCCCGGATGCCCACCGACGTGCAGCTCACCACCCCCGGGATGGTGCTCGGCTCGCCGCACTTCATCTCCCCCGAGCGCGCGATGGGCCAGGAGTTCGGCCCGCCGAGCGACCTCTTCTCGCTGGGCGTCACGCTCTACACGGCGGTGGAGGGGCGGCCCCCGTTCGACAAGGGCGACCCGATCGAGACCATGCACGCCGTGGTCGAGGACCCGCCCGCCCCGCCGCAGCGCAGCGGGCCGCTGGCCCGGGTGCTGATGGGGCTGCTGGAGAAGGACCCGGCCCGCCGGCTCGACGTGCACACCGCCCGGGCCATGCTGCGCGAACTGCTCGCCGGCCCGCTGACCAGCAACGCCGCCGCGGTGAACTCGGTGACCGATCCCTACTCCGTGGTGCCGGTGCAGCGGCCCGTGCCGACCCCGCCGGCCGCCCAGCCGGAGCAGCCGAAGCCGAGCGGGCAGATCGGCGGCCGGGCGATGCTCAACCCCGGCGAGTCGCTCACCGACCGGCTGGCGGCGCTGCGCCGGGGCGAGCGCCCCGCGCAGGCCGCCCTCGCCGCGAGCCCCGCCGCGATGGACGACACCAGCGCCGACGCCCTGGCCGGGCCGCTGCACACCCCCACCGGCGCAATGCCGGCGCCGGGTGGCCCCACCCCGGCCGGCCGCACCTACGGCGGCGCCGAGGCGACCCAGCGGATGGGGTCCGGCGGTTCGGACGCGACCCAGCAGCTGCGCACCAACGCCGCCGGCCTGGTCGGCTTCAGCGGCCCGACGGAGGCGACCCCGCGGGTGAAGGCGGGCACGCCCACCTTCGGGCCCCCGCCGGAGGCCACCCAGCGGGTGACCGCCGGCACCCCCGTCTTCGGCGCACCGCCGCCCGAGGCGACCCAGCAGCTCGGCGGGACGTACGGCGGCGGCCAGTGGTCCGTGCCCGGCACCGGCCAGGCGTGGGCGACCCCGGCCACCGCGCCGGCCACGGGCGGCTCCGGCGGCGGCTTCGCCGGTCGGGTCGGCACCGTCGGCAACCAGCTCGTCGGCACGGTCAAAGGCTGGCCGCGCAAGGTGCAGCTCGCCGCCGCCGGTGGGCTGGCCGCGCTGCTGCTGATCGGGGCTGTCGCCCTGTTCACCGGCGGCGACGACCCGGCACCCACCGTCCCGCAGGCCGCCCCGACCTCGCAGGCCCCGGCCGCCGGCGTGCCCGAGATGAAGGAGCACACCGGCAAGGGCGTGCGCGTCATGGTGCCGCAGGGCTGGGAGGTCAAGAGCGCCGGCGTGTGGGTGGACTACGTCGACCCGGAGGACGAGGGCCGCAAGGTCCGGATCCTGGTGGAGGACTTCCGCACCACCTCCATGCGCTGGGCGGAGGTCGCCGAGGACACCCTGAAGAACCGTTCCAAGTCCTGCGCCAAGCCGTACGCCCAGCTCGCCATGAACGAGGTGCAGTGGGTCGGCAAGGCGGCGGCCGAGTTCGAGTACACCTGCGGCGAGGGCGAGGCCAAGCGGCACGGCGTGTGGCGCGGCGTGGTCCACGAGGGCAAGGTCTACTCGTTCTACCTGACCTCGACCGACGCGAAGTTCGCCGACAGCAAGCCGATCTTCGACGAGATGGTGAAGTCGTTCCAGCTCACCGAGGCCGGCTGAGCCCGGGGGACGCGCGGTGGTGATCCGCCGGCGTGCTATCAAGAGACATGCCGGCGGAAACCACTGACATCGACGACATTCGCGAGCGAGCGCGGCGCTGGCTCGACGACGATCCCGACCCGGCCAGCCGGGCGGAGCTGCGGGCGGTGCTCGACCGCCTGCCGGCGAGCGCCCCGGAGCTGGCCGACCGGTTCGCCGGCCCGCTGACCTTCGGCACCGCCGGGCTGCGCGGCCCGCTGCGCGCCGGCCCCAACGGGATGAACCTCGCGGTGGTCACCCAGGCCGCCGCCGGGCTGGTCGGCTGGCTCGCCGCCCAGGGCGGCACCGGTCCGCTGGTGATCGGGTACGACGCCCGGCACGGTTCCCGCGAGTTCGCCGAGCGCACCGCCCAGGTCGCCACCGGCGCGGGACGCCCGGCGCTGCTGCTGCCCCGTCCCCTGCCCACCCCCGTGCTCGCGTACGCGGTGCGCCACCTCGGGGCGGTCGCCGGGGTGATGGTCACGGCCAGCCACAACCCGCCGCAGGACAACGGCTACAAGGTCTACCTCGGCGCAGAGCTGGGCGGGACGCTGGGCGCGGGCGCCCAGATCGTGCCGCCGGCCGACGCCGGCATCGAGGCCGCGATCCGGTCGGTCGGGCCGCTGGCCGAGGTGCCGCTCGGCCCGGCCGGGCAGGTGCTCGGCGACGACCTGGTGGCCTCCTACGTGCAGCGGGCCACCGCCGTCATCGACCCGGGCGGCCCACGCGACCTGGCGGTGGCGTACACGCCGCTGCACGGGGTGGGCGCGGCGGTGCTCACCGCGGCGTTCGCCAGCGCGGGCTTCCCCGTGCCCGGTGTGGTGCCCGAGCAGGCCGAGCCCGACCCCGCGTTCCCGACCGTCTCCTTCCCCAACCCGGAGGAGCCGGGGGCGGTGGACCGGCTGGTCGCGCTGGCCGAGGCGACCGGCGCGGACATCGCCATCGCCAACGATCCCGACGCGGACCGCTGCGCCGTGGCCGTCCGGGACACCGCCCGGGCGGCGAGCGCGGGCGGCGAGGTCGCCGGCCCGGCCCAGCCGGACGCGGCCCCGCCCGGCTGGCGGATGCTGCGCGGCGACGAGGTGGGTGTGCTGCTGGCCGACCACCTCATGCGGCGCGGCGTGACCGGGCTCTACGCCACCACGATCGTGTCGTCGTCCCTGCTGCGGGCGATGTGCGCCGCCCGGGGCCTGCCGTACGACGAGACGCTGACCGGGTTCAAGTGGATCGTGCGGGCCGGCGGCGGGGCCGAGCCGCTGGTCTTCGGCTACGAGGAGGCGCTCGGCTACTGCGTCGCCCCCGAGCACGTACGCGACAAGGACGGCATCACCGCCGCGCTGACCGTCGCCGAGTTGGCCGCCGGGCTCAAGGCGCGGGGACTCACCCTGACCGACCGGCTCGACGAGCTGGCCGCCGAGTTCGGCGTGCACCACACCGACCAGCTCTCGGTACGGGTGGACGACCTGCGGCTGATCGCCGACGCGATGGCCCGGATCCGGGCCGCCACCCCCACCACGCTGCTCGGCCAGCCGGTCACCGAGGCACAGGACCTGCTCCCCGAGGCCGACGTGGTGATCCTGCGTACCGGCACCGCCCGGGTGGTGATCCGCCCCTCGGGCACCGAGCCGAAGCTCAAGGCGTACCTGGAGGTGGTGGAGCCGGTGGCGGACGGCGACGTCGCCGCAGCCCGCGCCCGCGCCACCGACGCGGTAACCACCCTCCGCAAGGAAATGGCCGCAACCCTGGGCCTCTGACCCACCCTGCCCCGTCCCCCGGCCCACCCACCCCGTCCCCGCCACGTTGATCATGAGGTTAGCGGCACTGGAAAGCGCTTCCCCGGCCCGCCAACCTCACGATCGACGGGGTGTCGGGGGGGTGCGGCCGGATGGGTGGGGTGGGGTGGGGTGGGGTGGTTCAGCCGGGGGGGGTCAGCGGCGGGGGCCCAGGGCGGCGTCGACGGCGCGGCCCAGGGCGGCCACGACGAGGCCGACCGAGGGGCGGACCACGGAGTCGTCCAGGCTGACGGTGCCGGAGAAGCCGGCGCCGCCGGCGATCTCCTCCAGCCGCTGCCGGGCCTCCCGCGCCGCGTCACCGGTCAGGCCGAGAGCCGGCTCCATCCGCAGCACCGCGACCAGGGTGGCCAGCGCGGCGGTCCGCTCGTCGGGCAGTTCGCCGCTGGCCAGTGCCTCGGCGAGCCGGCGTCGGGTGTCCGCCTCGACGGCGGGGTCCACCGTCGGGTAGCGGTGCACGTGGATGAAGCCCAGCTCGGTCTCGTCGACGTCACGCACCACGCCCTGGGCGCACAGGTCGCCGAGGATCTTGTCGCGCAGGCCGTGCCGCAGCCGCTGCACCCACGACGAGGGGCTGTGCGGCGTGTCGGCCGCCATGCGGGCGAGGACCCCGTCGACGAGCGGCTCGCCGGTGGGCGTCGGGTCGACCACCGTCAGGGACCCCGCGGAGTACGCGATCCGCCCGGCCAGGGCCAGTTCGATCAGCACCGCGGCGGCCATCCCCAGGTCGAGGCTGATCCGCGGCATGGTCGCCTTGCCGGTCTCGTCGTCGTACGCGAGGAGAAGCAGCTCTTCGGCGAGCGCAACACCAGTCATGGCCGGAGACGGTAGCGGCTGCGCGCATCCCGCGCACGGACTCGCGCACGGATTCACGCGCAGCCGCGCGACGGACCTCAGAAGCGGGGCATGCCACCGAACTGGCGGTCGCCGGCGTCGCCGAGCCCCGGCACGATGAACATGCGGTCGTTGAGCCTCTCGTCGATGGAGGCGGTGACCAGGCGCAGCGGCAGGCCGGAGCACTCCAGCCGCTCGATGCCGACGGGCGCGGCGAGCACGCAGAGCACCGTGATGTCGGTGCACCCGCGGTCGGCCAGCAGCCGGCAGCAGTGCTCCAGCGAGCCGCCGGTGGCGAGCATCGGGTCGAGCACCAGCACCGGCAGGCCGCTCAGGTCGCGCGGCAGCGACTCCATGTAGGCGCGCGGCTCGTACGTCTCCTCGTCGCGGGCCAGACCGACGAAGCCCATCGAGGACTCCGGCAGCAGGCCGAGCGCGGCGTCGGCCATGCCCAGGCCGGCCCGCAGCACCGGTACGAGCAGCGGCGGATTGGCCAGCCGGGTGCCCTCGGTGCCGGTGACGGGGGTCTGCACCGGGTACTTCTCGACGGGGAAGGAGCGCGCGGCCTCGTACACCAGCATGGTGGTGAGTTCGTGCAGCGCCGCCCGGAACGAGGAGGAGTCGGTGCGCGCGTCCCGCATGGCGGTCAGCCGCGACTGGGCGAGCGGATGGTCAATGACGTGTACGTCCACGATCGCTCAACCTACCGGTCGCCCCGCTCCCGCACTGCGGGTGCGGCCGGACCAGCGACCTCGCTCACCACGCGCGCTCCCGACGGCACCGTGACCAAGATCACTGTCGGGTCGGGTGCGTAGACTTCGGGCCATGACGGCGACAGCGACGTCGGCCCGGTCGGAGCTCTCCGAGTTGGGACGATCCGAGACCGCTCTGCGGACCTTCCTGCACGGCCTGCCCGGCGTGGATCAGGTCGGCGCGGAGCAGCGGGCGGCACAGCTCGGCACCCGCTCCATCAAGACCACCGCCAAGGCCCAGGCCATCGACCTGGCGATCCGGATGGTCGACCTGACCACCCTCGAAGGGGCCGACACCCCCGGCAAGGTGCGGGCCCTCGCGGCCAAGGCACTGCGCCCCGATCCGGCCGATCCGTCCTGCCCGCACGTCGGCGCGGTCTGCGTCTACCCCTCGATGGTCCCGCACGTGGCCGAGGTGCTCGCCGGCTCCGGCGTGCACCTGGCCAGCGTGGCGACCGCCTTCCCGTCGGGCCAGGCCCCGCTGGAGGTCAAGCTCGCCGACACCCGGGCGGCCGTGGCGGCCGGCGCCGACGAGATCGACATGGTGATCAACCGGGGCGCGTTCCTGGCCGGGCGCTACTCCGAGGTCTACGACGAGATCGTGGCCACCAAGGAGGCCTGCGGGGACGCCCACCTGAAGGTGATCCTGGAGACCGGTGAGCTGGCCACGTACGACAACGTGCGGCGCGCCTCCTGGCTGGCGATGCTGGCCGGCGGCGACTTCATCAAGACCTCCACCGGCAAGGTCCCGGTCGCGGCCACCCTCCCGGTGACCCTGGTGATGCTGGAGGCCGTACGCGACTTCCGGGCGGCCACCGGCCGGCAGGTCGGCGTGAAGCCGGCCGGCGGCATCAAGACCACCAAGGACGCCATCAAGTACCTGGTGATGGTCAACGAAACCGTCGGCGCGGACTGGCTGGACCCGGACTGGTTCCGCTTCGGCGCCTCCAGCCTGCTCAACGACCTGCTCATGCAGCGCACCAAGCTGACGACCGGCACCTACTCCGGTCCCGACTACTTCACCCTGGACTGAGAGCCGATGTTCGAATACGCACCCGCCCCCGAGTCCCGCTCGGTGGTGGACCTCAAGGCCTCCTACGGGCTCTTCGTCGACGGTGACTTCGTCGACCCGGCCGACGGCGGCACGTTCAAGACGGTCAACCCGGCCTCCGAGGAGGTGCTCGCCGAGGTCGCCGAGGCCGGCGCGCAGGACGTGGAACGCGCCGTCCGCGCCGCCCGGGCCGCGTACGAGAAGGTCTGGGGCCCCATGCCGGGCCGGGACCGGGCGAAGTACCTGTTCCGGATCGCCCGGATCATCCAGGAGCGCTCGCGCGAGCTGGCCGTGCTGGAGTCGCTGGACAACGGCAAGCCGATCAAGGAGTCCCGCGACGTCGACCTGCCGCTGGTCGCCGCGCACTTCTTCTACTACGCCGGCTGGGCCGACAAGCTGGAACACGCCGGCTTCGGCCCCGGTCCGAGGCCGCTGGGCGTGGCCGCGCAGGTCATCCCGTGGAACTTCCCCCTGCTGATGCTGGCGTGGAAGATCGCCCCGGCGCTGGCCGCCGGCAACACGGTGGTGCTGAAGCCGGCCGAGACGACCCCGCTGACCGCGCTGCTCTTCGCCGAGATCTGCCAGCAGGCCGACCTGCCCGCCGGCGTGGTGAACATCGTCACGGGCGCCGGCGACACCGGCCGCGCGCTGGTGGAGCACCCGGGCGTGGACAAGGTCGCCTTCACCGGCTCGACCGAGGTGGGCCGGGCCATCGCCCGCGCCGTGGCCGGCACCCGCAAGAAGCTCACCCTGGAGCTGGGCGGCAAGGCGGCAAACATCGTCTTCGACGACGCCCCCGTCGACCAGGCCGTCGAGGGCATCGTCAACGGCATCTTCTTCAACCAGGGGCACGTCTGCTGCGCCGGCTCGCGGCTGCTGATCCAGGAGAACGTCGCCGACCGGGTGCTGGAGTCGCTGAAGCGGCGGATGGCCCAGCTGCGCGTCGGCGACCCGCTGGACAAGAACACCGACATCGGGGCGATCAACTCGGCCGCGCAGCTCGCGCGGATCCGGGAGCTGTCCGACGCCGGGTCCGCCGAGGGCGCCGAGCGCTGGTCGCCGTCGTGCGAGCTGCCGGAGCGCGGCTTCTGGTTCGCCCCGACGATCTTCACCGGGGTCACCCAGGCACACCGGATCGCCCGCGAGGAGATCTTCGGCCCGGTGCTGTCCGTGCTGACGTTCCGCACCCCGGCGGAGGCCGTCGAGAAGGCCAACAACACGCCGTACGGGCTGTCGGCCGGGATCTGGACCGACAAGGGCTCCCGGATCCTCTGGATGGCCGACCGGCTGCGCGCCGGCGTGGTCTGGGCCAACACGTTCAACAAGTTCGACCCCACCTCGCCGTTCGGCGGCTACAAGGAGTCGGGCTACGGTCGCGAGGGCGGCCGGCACGGGCTGGAGGGCTACCTCAATGTCTGAGCGGGTCGCGGTACGCAAGACGTACAAGCTCTTCATCGGCGGGAAGTTCCCGCGCAGCGAGTCGGGACGGTCGTATCTCGTGCAGGACGCGAATGTCTCCCTGGCCTCCCGCAAGGACGCGCGGGACGCCGTCGTCGCCGCCCGCGCCGCCGTGAAGGGCTGGGCCGGGGCGACCGCGTACAACCGGGGTCAGATCCTCTACCGGGTCGCCGAGATGCTGGAGGGCCGGCGCGAGCAGTTCGTCGCCCTCGGCGTGCCCGGCGACGAGGTCGACGCGGCCGTGGACCGCTGGGTCTGGTACGCCGGCTGGGCCGACAAGCTCCCCCAGGTGTACGGCGGCGCCAACCCGGTCGCCGGGCCGTACTTCAACCTGTCGGCGCCCGAGCCGACCGGCGTGGTGGCCGTGGTCGCCCCCGAGTCCCCGGCGCTGCTCGGCCTGGTCAGCGTGATCGCCCCGGCGATCGTCACCGGCAACACCGTGGTGGTGGCGACCTCGCCGACGCAGCCCCTGGCGGCGGTGACGCTGGCCGAGGTGCTCGCCACCTCCGACCTGCCCGGCGGCGTGGTCAACCTGCTCACCGGGCGGATCGCCGAGACCGTGCCGGCGCTGGCGGCCCACATGGACGTCAACGCCATCGACCTGACCGGGGTGACCGACGCCGAGCTGGCGGTGGAGCTGGAGGTCAAGGCGGCGCAGAACCTCAAGCGGGTGCTCCGGCCGGCCCCGGCCGACCACGACTGGTCCGCCGACCCGGGCATGACCCGGATGACCACCCTGCTGGAGACGAAGACGGTCTGGCACCCCAAGGGGGTGTGACTGTTCTGTCCTGGGGTTTTCCGGGGGAGCCCCGCCCGCTCCGGGCGGGGCGGGCGTGCGGGGCGGGGCGGGTCTACTACCGGGGGTAGGATTGCGGCGTGACTCGGCTTGGTGATCTCGAACGCGCGGTGATGGACGTCTTGTGGGACTCGGTCCCGGGCACCTCGGACGGGATCACCGTGCGCGAGGTGGCCGACGCGCTGGACGGACGCGAGCTGGCGTACACGACGGTGATGACCGTGCTGGACCGGCTCGCCGGCAAGGACATGGTGCAGCGCGAGCGGGAGGGGCGGGCCTGGCGTTACCGAGCCGCCGCCAGCCGTGAGGCGTACATCGCCCAGCTCATGCTCGACGCCCTCGACCTCGGCGGCAGCCGCGACGCCGCGCTGGTGCGCTTCGCCCGCTCGGTGACCGGCACCGAGGCCGAGGTGCTGCGCGCCGCCCTCGGGGCCGAGGCCGGGGCGACCGGGCACGACGGGAGCGCGCTGACCGGCCGGGTCGAGGCGCCGTCGGTCGACGGCCTGCCGCCCCGGTCCGACAAGGCAGCGGACAGGTAGGGCGGCGGTCGTGGCGTACGCCCTGCACTTCGCCGCGTCGATGCTGGCCTGCTGGCTGACCGCGCAGGTGCTGTCCCGCTCCACCTGGACGTGGCGCAGCCCCCGCGTGGCGATCGTCTGCTGGCAGGCGGTCGGGCTGGCCCTCGGGCTCTCCGCCATGGGCGTGCCGATCGCGCTGGGCCTGGCCGCCTACGACCGCCCGACCGGCAGCGCGCTGGTCGCCCTCGCCACGGACCTCGCCCATGGCACCCTGCCCGTCGGGCTGGGCGCGCCGCACCTGGCCGCCGTCGGGGTGGGCCTCGGCATCGGCGCGGTCCTGCTGGCCACGACCGTCCGCAGCATCCACGGCACCGTACGCGCCCAGCGCCGGCACCGGGACCTGCTCGCCCTGGTCGCCCGGCGCGACCCGACGGTGCCCGGGGCGCTGGTGCTCGACCACCCGGGCGCCGCGGCGTACTGCCTGCCGGGGATGCGGCCCCGGGTGGTGGTCAGCGCGGGCGCCCTCGACCTGCTGGACCCCGCCGAGTTGGCGGCCGTGCTCGCCCACGAGCGGGCGCACGCCCAGGAACGCCACGATCTGGTGCTGCTGCCGTTCACCGCGCTCAGCCGGGCGCTGCCGTGGTTCGCGTGGGTCCGCGAGGCGCACGACCGGGTCGCCCTGCTGGTCGAGATGCGGGCCGACGACAAGGCCCGGGAGGCGCACGCCGACGCGCCGCTCGCCGGCGCCCTGCGCCGCTTCGCCGCCGCCGGCAACCGGATCACTCCGGCGGGCGCCCTCGGGGTGGGCGACCGGGATCTCGACGTACGGGTGCAGCGGCTGCTGGTCGCCGGCCGGCCGCCCCGGCTGCTCGGAACCGCCGCGCTGACCGTGGCGACCACCGTGGCCGCCCTGCCGGTCTCCCTCTTCCTGAGCTGACTCCGGGCCGGCCCCGCGCCGCCTGCGGGCGGCCTTCCCGGGACTCGGTCCACCCTTACGGCATCGGTAGTTACCGCTGCGTGGAGCGCGTCCCGCCATGCTGGACGACGCCAGCCCGGGTGGCGACGCGACCCGCCCGTCGCTCCTCCCCCCACAGCTACTACAAGTCGTCGTAGGATCCACTACGACGGGCCATAGTAGTTATGTGTAGGCAATCTACGTGTAGGCTCGCTACGACAAGTGAGCCAACCGTACGGAGAGCCGGCCATGGACACCCTGCTGCTCGCCCGCCTGCAGTTCGCCACCACCACCTCGATCCACTTCCTCTTCGTGGTGGTCACCCTCGGCCTGGTGACCCTGCTGGTCTATCTCCAGACCGCCTCGGTGATCACCAACAAGCCGGTCTACGAGCGACTGACCAGGTTCTGGGGCCAGCTCTACGTGATCAACTACGTCCTCGGGATCGCCACCGGCATCGTGATGGAGTTCCAGTTCGGGCTGAACTGGAGCGGCCTGTCGCGCTACGTCGGCAACGTCTTCGGCGCGCCCCTGGCCATCGAGACGCTGGTCGCCTTCTTCCTGGAGTCGACGTTCCTCGGCATGTGGATCTTCGGCTGGCACCGGCTGCGCCGGGGCGTCCACCTCGCCCTGCTCTGGGGCGTCGCGATCACCGCGTACGCCTCGGCGTTCTGGATCATGGTGGCCAACGCCTGGTTGCAGAACCCGGTCGGCCACGAGGTACGCGACGGGGTCGCGCACCTCACCGACTTCTCCGCGCTGCTGGACAACCCCACCTTCCGCATGGCGTTCGGGCACGTCGTCACGGCGGCGCTGCTGGTCGGCGGGATGCTGATGGCGGCGGTCAGCGCGTGGCACCTCCTCCGGCGCACCGACGACTTCGCGCTGCACCGCAAGGGGCTGCGCATCGGCCTGATCACCTCGGCGGTGGCGATCTTCTTCGTGCAGGGCTTCGGCTTCGCCCAGTTCTTCGCGATCAGCGACGTGCAGCCCACCAAGTTCGGCGACGACCCCGCCGCCGCGCCGCTGATCGCCGAATGGACCGCCCGGTTCGGCCCCGGCGACTACACGCCGCCGGCCCTCGCCGACGTCGGCCTCGGCTTCATGATCCTGATCGGGTTCACCCTCGGCCTGCTCTGGCTGATGCTTCCGCTGCTGTGGCGGGACTGGATCATCCGGCTGCGCGTCCCGCTGTGGATCCTCCAGTTCGCCCTGCCGCTGCCGTTCGTCGCGGTCATCCTCGGCTGGATCGCCCGCGAGGTCGGCCGCCAGCCCTGGGCCGCGTACGGGCTGCTGCCCGTGGAGCAGGCCGTGTCGCCGGTCAGCCCCTGGCTGATGCTCACCTCGCTGATCGGCTTCAGCCTGCTGCTCGGCACCCTCGCCGTCACCAACTGGGTGCTGCTGGCGCGGCACGCCGCCCGGGGGGCCCACGACCCGGCCCTGGGCCGGCAACCGGACCAGCCGCCGGCCGACCCCCACCCCGAGCCCGCCTTCGCCTGAGGAGACGACCGTGGAACTCGCCTGGTACGCCCTGCTCGGCCTCTTCTTCGCCGTCTACCTGGTGCTCGGCGGGTACGACTACGGCGTCGGCCTGCTGCTCGCCCGCGACACCGGCCCGGCCCGCCGGCGCGCCGCGCTCAACGCGGTCGGCCCGTTCTTCCTCGGCAACGAGGTCTGGCTGGTGGCCGCCGTCGGCATCCTGTTCGGCGCCTTCCCCGTGCTGGAGGGGGAACTGCTCTCCGGCTTCTACCCGGCGGTGCTGTGCGCATTGACCGGGGTCGTGCTGGTGACCGCCGGCGTGCAGCTGCGCAGCCGACCGGGCGGGCAGCGCGCCCGCACCCGGTGGGACCGGATCGTGGTCGTCGGCAGCGCGCTCGCCGCGCTGGGCTGGGGTGCCGTGCTGGCCGGGCTGCTCCAGGGCGTACCGCTGCGCGCCGACGGCCACGTCGCCGGGGTGACCCACCTCTTCACCCCGTTCGTGGCCGCCGCCGCGCTCGCCGTCGCCGCGCTGGTCGCGCTGCATGGTGCGACCTTTCTCACGCTCCGGCTGCCCGCCGCCGACGCCGCGCAGGTCGGGCGGCTGGCCGCCCGGCTCGTCCCGGTGGCACTGACCACCGTCGGCGCGGCCACCGTCCTGGGCCTGCTCTCCGCCGACGTACGCGCCGCCGCACAGCAGCCAGTAGTGGGCGTACTGCTGCTGTCGTTGCTGGTCACGGCGCTGCTGACGACCCGCGCGGCGCTCGCGCGGCGGCGGCCCGGGCTGGCCTTCGCCGCCACCTGCGCGGCCCTGGCCCTGCCGGTGGCGCTGGTCGGGGCGACCATCTGGCCCTACGCGCTGGTCTCCACGGTCGACCCGGGGGCGTCACTGACCGTGGCCGACGCGGCGGCGAGCACACCCACGCTGCGGCTGCTGGGCTGGCTGACGCTGCCGCTCCTGCCGGCCCTACTAGGCTTTCAGGCGATGTGCTGGTGGGTGTTCCGGGGACGGACCGACGGCAGGGCACCGGTGTACTGGTGAACCGCCGTCCCTTCGACCCGCGTCTGCTGCGCCGGGTCCCGGGGGCCCGGCGCGACCTCGCCATGCTCGCGCTACTCGGCGTGCTGGCCGCGGGGTTGGTCGTCGCGCAGGCCACGACGCTGGCCGCGCTGCTGGCGACCGCGTTCGAAGGACGGCTCGACCGGCCCGCGCTGGCCGGCTTCGCCACCGCGGTGGCCGCCCGCTCGCTGCTGGTCTGGGCGCAGGGCACGGTGTCGGCGCGGGTCGCGGCGACGGTCAAGGCGGCGCTGCGGGCCGACCTGCTCGCGTCGGTCGGGCGACACGGCCCCGGCTGGGTCGCCGGGCAGCGCGCCGGGCAACTCGCCACGCTGACCGGGCGCGGGCTGGACGCGCTGGACGCCTACTTCACCGGCTACCTGCCGCAGCTGGTGCTCAGCGTCACCGTGCCGGTCGCCGTGCTGGCCCGGGTCTTCGTCGCCGACTGGAGCTCGGCGCTGATCATCGCGGTGACCCTGCCGCTGATCCCGATCTTCGGCGCGCTGCTCGGCTGGCAGGCGCAGGCCGCCACCGAGCGGCAGTGGCGACGGCTCTCCCTGCTCGGCGGGCACTTCCTCGACATGGTCGCCGGGCTGCCCACGCTGCGCGCGTTCGGCCGGGCGCGGGCGCAGACCGAGGTGGTCCGCCGGATGGCCGACGGCCACCGGGTCGCGACCATGAAGACGCTGCGGATCGCGTTCCTCTCCGCGCTGGTGCTGGAGCTGGTCGCCACCCTCTCCGTGGCGCTGGTCGCCGTGCCGGTGGGCGTACGGCTGCTCGGCGGCGGGCTGACCCTCCAGACCGCGCTGCTGGTGCTCCTGCTCACCCCGGAGGCGTACCTGCCGCTGCGGGCGGCCGGCGCCCGGTTCCACGCCAGCATGGAGGGGCTCACCGCGCTGGACGAGGCCCTCACCCTGTCGGCCGCCGCCCCCGCGCCGGCGCGCGGCGAGGGCGCGCCCGTCCCCGGCGGCCGCGGCGAGATCCGGTTCGAGGCGGTGACCGTGCGGTACGAGCGGACCACCGCCCTGCGCGACGTCACGCTGACCATCCGGCCGGGCGAACGCGTCGCCGTGATCGGGCCCAGCGGCGCCGGCAAGAGCACGCTGCTCGGCCTGCTGCTCGGCTTCGTCACGCCGACCGCCGGCCGGGTCACCGTGGGCGGGGTGGACCTGACCGACGCCGACGCCGACGGCTGGCGCCGCCAGGTGGCCTGGGTGCCGCAGCGGGCCCACCTCTTCGCCGCCTCACTGGCCGACAACATCCGGCTCGGCGCCCCGGACACCCCGGACGCGGCGCTCGCCGCAGCGGTCCACGACGCCGCCCTGGACGACGTGGTCGCCGGGCTGCCCGACGGGCTCGACACCGTACTCGGCGAACGCGGGCACGGCCTGTCCAGCGGGCAACGGCAGCGGGTCGCCCTGGCCCGCGCGTTCCTGCGGGACGCGCCCGTGGTGCTGCTCGACGAGCCGACCGCCCGGCTGGACACCGCCGCCGAGGCCGTCGTCCTCGACGCCACCCGCCGCCTGGTGGCCGGCCGGACGGCGCTGCTGGTGGCGCACCGGCCGGCCCTGCTCGCCGACGCCGACCGGATCCTGCGGATCGAGGACGGCCGGGTCACGGAACTGACGCGCACGGCGGCCGGGGAGGCCACCCGATGACCGACGACCGGCCCCCCGCCGACGCCCGGCCCCGCACGCAGCCCACCGACGCACCCGGCTCCGCCGACGTGCCCAGCGCCGCTGCCGACGCCCGGACTTCCGACGTGCCCAGCGCCGCTGCCGCCGCCCGGCCCGGGCCGGGGCGCGCCGGCTCCGCCGAGCGGGCCGTGCTGCGGCTGGCCCGGCCGTACCTGAACCGGCTGCTCGGCGCGGGGCTGCTCGCCGCCGCCACCGAGTTCGCCGCCCTCGCCCTGATGGCCACCGCGACCTGGCTGCTGATGAGCGCCGCCGAACGCCCCCCGCTGGACCGCCTCACCGTGGCGATCGTGGCGGTCCGGGCGCTGGCGATCAGCCGGGGCGTGCTCCGCTACACCGAACGGCTCGCCGGGCACGACGCCGTGCTGCGGCTGATCACCGACGTCCGGGCCCGGGTCTTCGGCACCCTCGCCGCCAGCCCGGCGGCACGGCAGCGCTCCGGCGACGCGCTGAGCCGGCTCGTCTCCGACGTGGAGGCGGTGCAGGACCTGCTGCTACGGGTGCTGGTGCCGGCCTCGGCGGCGGCGCTGGTCGGCGTGCTCGCGGTCGGCGGGGCGGCACTGATGTCGCCGGCCGCCGCCGGGGTGCTCGCGGTCGGGCTGCTGCTCGCCGGGGTCGCGCTGCCCGTGCTGGCCACCGCGTTGACCCGCCGCGCCGCCGCCGAACTGGCGCCGCTGCGCGGCGCCCTCGCCACCGACGCGGTCGACCTCACCCACGGCGCCGCCGACCTGGCCGCGTTCGGCGCCACCGGGCACGCGCTGGAGGCGGCCGGGGCGCGGGCGGAACAGCTGGCCCGGCTGGAGCGGCGGCTCGCCGCCACCGGCTTCGCGGTCGACGCGGCCGGGGTGCTGGTGGCCGGGCTGACCGCCGGGGCGGTGGTGCTCGCCGCGCTCGCCGACGGCGTGGACGGCGTGCTGGTCGGCGTCCTGGCGGTCGGCACGCTCGCCGCCGTGGAGATCGCGCTGGCCCTGGTCGGGGCCGCCCGGCAGTGGACCCAGCTCCGGACCGGCCTGACCCGGGTCGCCGCCCTGCTGGAGGCCCCGGCCGGTCCGGCCGCCCCCGGCGGCGCCGAGGTCGGCCCCGGGCCGTACGAGGTGCGGTTCGAGGACGTCACCGTCCGGTACCGGGAGGGTGCCCCGCCCGCCCTGGACGGGTTCGGCCTCGACCTGCCGCCCGGTCGACGGGTGGCGGTGGTCGGGCCCAGCGGCGCCGGCAAGAGCACGCTGGCCGCCGTACTCACCGGGGCGGTGCGCCCCGCGCACGGGCGGATCACCCTCGACGGGCGGGAGCTGTCGGCGTACCGGGCCGAGGAGCTGCCCCGCGCCGTCGGCGGGCTGCTCGCCGAGGCGTACGTCTTCCACGCCTCGGTGCGGGAGAACCTGCTGCTCGGGCGGCCCGACGCCGACGAGGAGGAGCTGGCGGCGGCCACCGCGGCGGCCGGGCTGCTGGCCTGGGTACGCGAGCAGCCCGACGGCTGGGACACCGTGGTCGGCGAGGAGGGCGGTCAGCTCTCCGGCGGCCAGCGGCAGCGGCTCGCGCTGGCCCGGGCGCTGCTCGCGGCCCCGGGTGTGCTGGTGCTCGACGAGCCGACCGAGGGGCTCGATCCCGCCGCCGCCGACGCGGTGCTCGCCTCCGCGCTGGCCGCCACGCCGGCCGGGCACTCCGTACTGCTGATCAGCCACCGGCTCAGCGGGCTGGCCGGGCTCGACGAGATCGTGGTCCTGGACGCCGGGCGGGTGGCCCAGCGCGGCCGGCACGCCGAGCTGGTCGCCGCCCCCGGTTGGTACCGGGACCAGTGGCTGATCCAGGAGGCGGCCGAACGCGGGTACCTGGCGCTGCGCCCCTGACGCCCGTCCGCCCGGATCCGGGTCGGGGCCAGGGTTCTCCCCGACGACGACCGCGGCGCCAGCGTGACAGGGTGGGGCCATGCGGGGCGAGGACGACGCGACGATCGTGGAGGAACGGCTGCGGGAGCTGGGCGCGCGCCTGCGGGGGCCGCGCCGCCTCAGGTCCGACCTGCTGGCCGAGGCGCGGCACGGGCTGTTGGACGCCGTCGACGCGTACCGCGAGAGTGGGCTGCCGGCGGCGGAGGCGCAGCGCCGGGCGGTGGCCGAGTTCGGCGCGCCGGCGGAACTCGCCCCGGCCTACCAGGCGGAGCTGGCGGCGGGTGCGCTGCGCGGGCTGTCGCTGCGGGTCGTCGCGCTCGCCACGGTCGCGTTCGTCGCCGGCGACCTCACCTGGCGGGGGGCGAGCTGGAACGGCTCCCCGCCGCCGGCCGCCTACCAGCTGCTGTCGGCGTCGGTGGGCTGGATCTGGGCGGCGGCGTTCGTGCTGGCCGCGATCGGGCTGCTGCCGGGCGGGCGGGCGGCGCTGCGCGGCCGTGCCGTGGACCGGGCGGTGGGGACGGCCCTCACCGGGGTCCTCGCCCTCGGCGTGCTGGCCGGCTCGGCCCTCTTCGCGTGGTCGATCGGCCTCTGGGACGCCGCGCTCACCTGGCCGCCCATGATCATCGGCACGGTGGTGGCCGCCGCCGGTTACCTCTGGCTCGGCCGGGCCGCACACACCTGGCTGCTCGCCACCCGCTGAAACCGGCGGTCAGGCCGGGGCGGTCGGCGGGGTGTCGGTGTCGAGGAAGCGCCCGACGGTGGAGCGGAACTCGTGCCACCCCGACCGCTCGCCGGCCAGCGCCCGCCGACCCTCGTCGGTGAGCTGGTACGTCCGCCGCTCCCGCCCGTTGACGGTGCTCCAGGTGCTGGCCACGCGGCCGGCCCGCTCCAGCCGACGCAGCGCCGGGTAGATGGTGCCGGTCGGCAGGTCGAGCTGGCCGTCGCTGCGGCTGCGCAGCGCCTCGATGATCGCGTAGCCGTGCAGCGGACCCTGCTCGAGCACCGCGAGCAGCAGCGCGTCGAGGTGTCCGTGCAGCGCCTGGGCCTTCATGCGTAGCAACGCTACTTGTCGGCGGGCGGGACCGCCACCGGGGTGCGGGCACCGGTCTCCCGGAGACGCCCACTAGGGTATGTGCCCAGAGTCACTCGTCGGCGGCGGACGCCGACGGGTGGGCAACCCGAAGCACACGGAGGTCAGCGTGGCCCGCCAGTCGCCCCAACGGCCCGACGCCGACGAGCCCGAGCTCGACGACGCCGACGCCCCGGCCGAGTCCGGCACCGCAACCGTCTCTGCCGAGGCCGCCCGCGCCCTCTGGGACGAGCTGCGGATCGACCCGGTGGAGATCGCGCTGCCCGCCGGCACCGGCTACACGCTGCGGGCCTACCGCCCGGCTCGGGAGCTGACCCCGACCGACGTCGCCGAGCGCGACCAGGACGATCCGTTCCTGGCCCGCCGCCAGGTCGCGGAGGAGGACGACGAGGAGGACGACGACGAGGCCGTCGTCATCCTCGACGAGGAGGTCGCCCAGGAGTTCGCCGAGAGCGACGAGGAGGAGGCCAAGGGCCGCCGCCGCGACGCGACCGACGAGGACGCCAAGGCCGACTCCGACGAGGACGAGGACGAGGCGGGCGACGAGGAGGTGCCGGTCTTCCTCAGCCACCGCGGGAAGCTGCTGCTCTTCAAGACGCCCGAGTCGCTGGTCAGTTTCGTCCGGTCCGGGGCGCCCAACGACCTGTCTCAGCTGGACAGCTGGAATGAACTGTCCGAACGGGTGGAGCCGGCCGACATCGCGCCGCTCGACGAGGACGTCTACGAGCTCGACCTGGTGGTCGAGAACCTCCGCGGCGGGCACGACACCTGGGACCCGACGCTGCTCATCGAGGCCGGCGAGGTGGCCCGCGACCTGGCGTACGCGCTGCGGCTACCCGCGGTGCTGGACATGCTCTCCGCCGGCTCCAGCCTGGACGATCTCGACGAGGCGCTGCGCGCCACGGTCGACGGCGGCGTGGGCGGCTTCTTCGGGCGGCGCCGACTGAAGAAAATCGGGGCACAAACCGCAAGTCTGGGTTGGCGCACCATTGTCGGAAAGATCTCTGCGGTCGTGGACTGGCGCGACTGACCCTTTACGGGGAGCATCAGTCTCTGGCAGTGAAAGCCTTGTGTCCCGGGAGGAGGACGACGCCGTGGCGCTCGTGCGCGTGTACTGCGGTCTGGCCTCGGCGGATCCGGCCGACCGACCGGTCTCGGCCGGTTCGACGCTGACGTCCGCTGTGGTCGACGACGCAGGCCGTCTGCTGCATGTCCGCGAGATCGGTGACGACCCCGCTGGCTACGCCCAGCTGGTCGCGCTGCTCGTGGAGCGGTCGGGCGGGCCGAGCGGTGCGGCCATCGCCGCCGACAGCGACGACCACACGGTCACCTCGCTGCTCAGCGCGGCGGGTCGTCCACTGGCGATCGCGGACGACGACTCCGTCGACGACTTCGCCGAACGCTTCGCCGACGACGACTCCCTGGAGGAGATGCAGTCGCCCCCGGTCGAGCGGCGTGCCGTCGGCCTGGCCCGCGCCCTGCAGGCCGGCGCCCTCTCCGCCGTCACCCTCCCGGCCCCCCGGGACCTCGCCGGCTACAAGCAGGTCCTCGCCGCGCACGCCGCCCTGGCCAGCGGCCGGCACTCCGCCGCCGTCGCGCTGCGGGAGGTGCTGCGCGAGCTCTACCCGGCCGCGTTGCGCGCGTACCCGGACCCGGCCGAGCCGGTCTCGCTGGCCGTGCTGGACGCGCTGCCCGAGCCCGGCATGCTGACCGGCACCGTGGGTCGCGGCGGCGACGCCCCGGCGGAGGCGGTCGCGACGCGTCTCGCCGCCGACGGGGTCGCCGACGCCGACGAACTCACCTCGGCGGTGACCGCCCTGCGGGTCGCCATCAGCGAGACGCCCCGACGCGCCACCGTCAACCGCGCCCTCACCTCCGCGGTGGCCGACACCGTACGGCAGGCCGTCGCCTCCGTCCGCGCCTGCGACGCCGGCTGCCAGGCCCTGGTCGGCGCGCTCAACGAGCGGGTGGGCGCGCCCGCCACGCCGGCCCCGGGCCGCCGCGCCGCGACCCGCCACGGCGAGCCGCTCGGCGACGTGCCCGGTCGCGCCCCCGCCGGCGCGCTGCCCGGCCTGACTCCCACCGGCGGTGGCCTGCCCGGCCTCGCCCCCACCGGCGCCGCTCCGCGTCCACTGCGGCCCGCCGAGTCCGAGCCCGCCCCGGGCGGTGGCCGCCGCAGCCGGCCCGAGCCCGTCTCCGGCACGACGGCGCCCCCGGCCCCCCGACCGCTCGGCCCGCCGCCGGTCGCCCCGGCCCCCGTCACCCCGCCCCCGGTCGCGCCGACGCCGGTCACGCCGGCTGCGGTCGCCGGTCCCCCGGTCTCCGCGCCCCCCGCGCGGCCGGGAGCGCTGCCGAGCCGCATCGATGGCCCGACCAACCGCCCGGTGTCCGCGCCGCCGCCTCCGCCGCCGGGGATCACCCCCATCGCCCCGGCGCAGCGTGGCGCGGTGCCGCCGGCCGAGGCGGGCGAGCCGTTCCGCCCGACCCTGACCACCGCGGCGATCCAGAACGCCCGCGCCGAGCGCCAGCGCACCGTGATCCCGCCCCGGCCGAAGACGAACGTCGAGCCGGCCCCGCCCACGGGCGGTTTCAGCGCCACCGACCTCAGCGTTCCCGTGCCCACGCCCCGGCCGGACCAGGAGACGACCCCGGCCGCCCGCACGGAGCCCGCTCCGCCCGGTTCCCGGGCGAACTGGCCGCTGGTCAACAACCCGGAGGACCCGGCCGACAGCTCCGCCAAGAACCCGGTCGCCAACTCCTACGGAGAGCGCGGCGGGCGCGGCGTCGACGCCCCGACCGATCCGGGGGCGGAGCGCCGGGTCACCCCGCCCTGGCTGGCCGACGACCTGCCCCAGGAGCCTCCGGTGCTGCGGTTGGTCGAGCCGCCGCCGCTGGCGGACCGCGCGCTGCGCGGCGCGACAGGGCCGGCCCCGGACGCGCAGCCCGAGACGCCCCCGCTGCGGCTGGTCGACCGCGAGGAGGCCGCACGCGGTGGCCGACCTGTCCCCCGTGACGAGCGGCCCGCGGCCGAGTACCGGCCGGCACCCCCGGTCGAGCGCCGGCCTCCGCCGGTGTCCGACGAGGGCGACGGCGACCTGCTGATCTTCGCCCAGGCCAAGTCCGCCTGGTTCGTGGGGCACGACGACGAGTCCAACCTGGACTGGTCCACCACCGCGGACACCGGCTGGCAGGCGGCCGAGCAGGCCGCCCGCCCGGCGGTCGGCGCCGAGACCCCGGCAGGGCTGCCGAAGCGGGTCCCCCAGGCCAACCTCGTCCCCGGCTCCCCGCTGCGGGACGAGCGGCCACTGCGGATCGTCCGCGACGCGGCGAGCCTCGCCGAGAACACCACCGGCTACTTCCGTGGCTGGCGCCGCGGGCAGGAGATCGGCGGGTTCGCGGTGGGCGGTCGGCCCGGGCGCGAAGCCGCCGGTGGCTGGGACTTCACCCGTGACACGGGCGACCGCGACGACGACCGGGAATACGAGTTCCGCTCCGCCGGCTACCGCTCCTGACCGCCGGGAAATCGCCTCCCACCTGCGTGTTCATGCCCACACCCGGATAATTTGACGCCACCTCGCGGCGGCCGGGAGCATACCGGCGGAACAGCCGGCGGCAGGGGTCGTCGGGTGGGAAGGCGACTCATGGCGACATCGGCAACCGGCTCCTCCGCGTTCACCCGCCGTGGCCTGCTGGCCGCGACGGCGGGCACGCTCCTGCTCAGCGCCTGCGGGCGGGGCGAGGCGGGCGCGGGCGATCCCGCCACGACGGTCGCGCCGAGCGGCCAGGAGCTGCTGATCGGCGTCAGCCTGGAGCTGACCGGCCCCGGCGCCGCGCTCGGCGTACTCCAGCGGCGGGCGTTGGAGATCACCTCCGAATCGCTCAACGCCAAGGGCGTCCCGATCGGCAACCTCCGCCGCGCCGTACGGCTCGAGGTACGCGACAACGCCGGCGACCCCGCGCTGGCGGCCCAACAGGCCACCGCGCTGGCCCGCGACAACGGCGTGCACGCCCTGCTCGGCGGCACCATGGCCGAGACCTCGATGGCTCTGGTCCAGGTGGCGCAGAAGGAGCGGGTGCCGTTCCTCTCGCTCGCCTTCGGCGACGGGATCGTGCTGCCGCTGGCGCAGCGGACGTACGTCTTCAAGATGACTCCGGACGCCGGCGACATGGCCCGTCGGCTCGCCCGGCTCATCGCCTCGCAGCGGCTCTCCCGGATCGCCCTGCTGGCGGCGGACGGCCTGCACGGCGATTCGGGCGCACGGGCGATGAGAGGCGCCCTGCGCACGGCCGGGGTGGCGCTGGCCTCCGCCACCCGGCTGCCCCGCACCGGCGGGGACTTCCGCCGGGCGGCCGGCGCGGCGGCGGGTACCCGCCCCGACGGGGTGGTGGTGTGGGCGACCGCCCCCGACTCGGCAGCCGCCGTCGGGGCGCTGCGCCGGGCCGGCTACGACGGGCCGGTGTTCCTCGACGCGGGCGCGGTGGCGGAGCAGACCCTCCAGGGCGGGAACGTGGCCCTCCTGGAGGGCGCGTACGCCGTGCACCCGACCTCGCTGGGCGGGGCGATGCTCGCCAACACCACCATGTCGGCGTTGGATCGCAAGGAGTTCGTCTACCGCTACGTGCAGCTGCACGGCGGGTTCAGCGGCTTCGCCCCGTACGCGTCCGACGCGGTGCAGCTGATCGCGGACGCGGCCCGGCTCTCCACCAGCGTCGACCGTGGACGGATCCGCGCGTTCCTCCAGAACCAGGTCACCGAGGGGATGGCGGGGATGTACTCCTTCACCCCCATCCGGCACGGCGGTATGGACCAGGGCTCGCTGGGCGTCTACACCGTCAGCGCGGGAGCCTGGACACGGGTGTCCTGACCCCGTGCCGACGGGCCACCCCGAGCGCGCCCGGCCACCGCGGGGCTCCCCTCGGGCCAGGCCCTCGCCCCCGTGACCTGGACAGCGACGAGCGCCCGGTGGCGGCCGAGGCCGTCACCGGGCGCGGGTCGCGTCGATCAGGCCGGCGCCACGGCGCGCGAGCGCCGCATGGTCAGCACGTACTCGACCAGCGAGATCAGCACGTGCTTCGTCGACTCCCGGTTGCGGGCGTCGCAGGCCACCACCGGCACGTCCCCGGAGATCGCGAGCGCGTCCCGGACGTCCTGCGGGTCGTGGTACTGCATCCCGTCGAAGCAGTTGATGGCCACCAGGTACGGCAGCCGCCGGTGCTCGAAGAAGTCGATCGCCGCGAAGCAGTCGGCCAGCCGGCGGGTGTCGACCAGCACGACCGCGCCGATCGCGCCCCGGACCAACTCGTCCCACATGAACCAGAACCGGGTCTGACCCGGCGTACCGAACAGGTACAGGATCAGGTCACGGTCGATCGAGATGCGGCCGAAGTCCATCGCCACCGTGGTCGTCGTCTTGCCCGGCACCTGCCGGGTGTCGTCGACGCCCACGCCGGCGGAGGTCATGATGGCCTCGGTCGTCAGCGGCGTGATCTCCGAGACCGAGCCGACCAGCGTCGTCTTGCCGACGCCGAATCCACCGGCGATAACGATCTTCGCCGACGTCACGCGCCCACTCGGGGTCGGCGGGCGGTGCGACATGTCAGAGCCTGCGAAGTCCACTCAGCACCCTCTCCAGCAGTTCAGTGCCCACCGCGTCGTCCGAGTCGTCCAAGATGGTCGGCTCGTGGACCGCGACCAGGCCGTCCGTCGCCATGTCGGCGATGAGCACCCGGGCCACACCGAGCGGGAGCTGCATGCGCGCCGCGATCTCGGCGAGCGACTGCACACGTCCATCACACAGCGCAGCGATGTACTGGTGCTCGCGACCCTGACCGCCGTTGCCACTACTGGCAGCGGCGCGGCCGCGCACCGTCGTCTCGACGAGCGCCTCCAGCGCGATGTCGAGGCGGGGGCGGGTACGACCGCGGGTCACGGCGTATGGACGGACCAACGCTCCGGTCGGCTCGTCACGATCGACCATGTCGCCGCTCACCTCCCTCGCACCCGGCACCGGCTCCGGTTGGAGCCCGTCGTCGTCGTTGTCGTCGTCGGCCCGCCGACCTCACGGGTCAACGGGTCGTCAGCCCAGCATGCCCGCAGCCGCACGTGGCTGCGGGGTCAACGCGTCGCCCACCCGGTCGACCAGCAGGGCCATCTCGTAGCCCACCTGCCCCACGTCGCAGCTGCGGGCGGCGAGCACCGCGAACGACGAGCCGTCCGAGATGGACATGAGGAACAGGAAGCCATTGTCCATCTCCACCACTGTCTGCAACACCGCGCCTCCCTCGAAGCAGCGGGCCGCACCCTGGGTGAGGCTGACCAGGCCGGACGCGATGGCGGCCAGCTGGTCCGCCCGGTCCCGCGGGAGGTCCCGTGACGACGCGAGGAGCAGGCCGTCCGCGGAGACGGCGACCGCGTGCGCGACACCGGGTACCCGGTCGGCGAAGTTGGCCAGCAGCCAACCGAGATCCTGCGTAGTTGTCATCGTTCTTGCTCCTTCTGCCCGCTCCCGGCCACCGGGCCTGAGCCAGACTGCGAGGATTGCTGCCCTCCCGGAGTCGCCTCCGGGCTGGTCGGGTTGTCCGACGGGTTCGTACGACCCCGCTGCACGCCCCGATGGTAGGCCGACAGGAGGCCGCGGACACCCTCCGGCGTACGCCGCTGCACCGACGTGGTGGGCTTCTCCACCGCGCCGGGCACCAACTGCGCCATCGGGGTGCGCTTCGGCAGCCCCGTCGAGGTGGTCGCCGCGACGGGCACCTCGGTGGCCGCGGTGGCGGCACGCCACCCGTCGTCGGCCGCGGTCTGCCAACTGCCCGTCTGCTGCTGAGCGGACCGCCGGTGACCGAAGCTGTCGGCGAAGCCGGGGCGGGCACCCCCGTTGGCCGTCGATCCGTTCTCGCGCGGCGCTCCTCCGGCCGCCGGAGTGTCTGCCATCGGTGCGTTACCTGTCGTCCCGGGTGGTGTCGGCTGCACGGCCCGACCGCCGGCGTCGACCCGGGCGAACTGCTGGGTCGATCCACTGTCGGTCGGCGTATTCGCGGCGGCCGTCGCCGCCTCCTCCGGCCCCGGGCGGCGGGTACGGAACCAGGCCGACTCGAGCTCCCGGAAGATCGGCAGCTCCATCGTCTCGTCCGCGTACCGCTGCCTGTTCTGGACCGGCGGCGTGGCCGGCCGCGTCTGCGGGGCGGCCGGGGTCGGCGCGGGAGCGGCCGGGGCCGGCGCGCCGGAGCGCGGCACCCGCGGCAGTTCGGTGGTCATGTCCAGCGCGGCGGCCAGACGCTCGGGCACCGGCGGGGTCGCCGCGTCCCGGTCCCCACCGGCGACCGGCGGCCAGGCCGGCGGCGCCGGCGTGGCCGGGCCCGGCGCGCCGGGACCCTGGCGCTGGGGCAGCGGGTTGGTCGGCGGCGCCGAGACCGGCATGCCGGAGTACGGCGCGGCCGAGACCGGCGGACCCGAGTAAGGGTGGCCGGAGACGGGCGACGCCGAGACCGGCATGCCGGAGACCGGCGGGCTGGACACCGGCGGCGCGGAGTAGGGCACCGGCGGGGTCGACACCGGCGGGCCCGCGTAGGGCACGGGCGGCGCGGAGACCGGCGGGACGGAGTACGGCCGGGCCTCGGGGGTGCTGGGCAGCTGCCGCGGGACGGGCTGCTGCTGACCCGTGGCGTCCTGGTCGTCGGCCGACCGCCGCTGCGGCAGCGGGTCGATCGACTGGCCGTTCGAGGTGCGCGGCTGGAAGGCCTCGCCCCCGTTGAAGCCGCTGGCGCCGGTCAGGTCCGACCAGGCCGGCATCGACCGCGCCGCGCCGGCCGAGGCGGGTGTGCCGGCCCCGTTGCGCGGCGCCGGGTCGAACGGCCGGCCGCCCAGGGTGACCTGGTTGCCGGACTCGCCGGGGCGCTGCGTGGGCATCGGGTTGGCGGGGCCGTTGCCGAGGGCCGGCAGGGCGCCGAAGGCCGGGGCCGGGCCGGACGAGCGCGGGCCGGGCGGCGGCAGCGCGGGCGCCGACTGCGGGCGGCCGGAGAGCGCCCGGGGCACGAGCACCGAGGTCGGCATGACCACCTCGGCGACGGTCCCCCGGTCGGTGCCCGGACGCAGCTCGACCTTGACGCCGTGCCGGGACGCCAGCCGGGCGACCACGACCAGGCCCATCATCCGCGAGACGGCCACGTCCACCTGCGGCGGCGTGGCGAGCCGCTCGTTGAGGTCGTGGAGCTGCTCGGGGCTGATCCCGATGCCCCGGTCCTCCACGTAGAGCGACGCGCGGTCGCCGACGCGCCGGGCCTCCACCATGACGTGCGAGTCCGGCGGGGAGAAGGCGGTGGCGTTGTCGAACAGCTCGGCGACCAGGTGGACCAGGTCGTTGACGGCGTGCGCCGCCACCTCGATGTCGCGGTCGATCACCCCGAACTCGATGCGGGTGTAGTGCTCGACCTCGGACTGGGCGGCCCGGAGCACGTCGATCAGGGCGGCCGGCTCCCGCTGCACGCGGGTGGAGTCGGCGCCGGCGAGCACCAGCAGGTTTTCGTCGTTGCGGCGCATCCGGGTCGCCAGGTGGTCGAGCTGGAACAGCTCGGCCAGCCGGTCCGGGTCCTCCTCGCCGCGCTCCAGCCGGTCGAGGTGACCGATCAGGCGGTCGACCAGGATCTGCGAGCGGCGGGCCAGGTTGACGAACATCGTCGCGACGGACGCCCGCAGCGCGGCCTGCTCGGCGGCGGTGCGGACGGCCTCCAGGTGGACCGCGTTGAACGCCTCGGTCACCTGGCCGAACTCGTCCTTGCTGCGCACCGGCAGCGGCTCGGCGATCTGGTTGGCGAGCTGCACCGGGGAGAGCTGGCCGGTCACCTTGGGGTCGCGCAGCCGGGCCACGGCCTGGGGCAGGCCGTACTGGGCGATGGAGAGCGCGCCCTGACGCAGGTCGCGCAGGGAGCGGGCCATCGAGCGGGCGACCAGGTAGGCGAAGAGGATCGCCAGGAGCAGCATGCTCAGCAGCAGGCCGGTCTCCAGGAACACCTGACGCTGCACGTCCGAGCGCAGCTTCTCGGCGCCCGCGACGACCTCGCGGTCGATCTTCGACTCGACCGTACGGATCAGCTTGGCGTTGGCCACCATCGCCGCGTCCCACTCGTCCGCGTCGAACGGCGCGCCGGTCAGGCTGTCGGCGGTGGTGATGCCGTTGAGCCAACTGTTGTAGGTGTTCGCCTCGCGCAGGTCGGGGCCGGCGACCACCTGGGCGTAGTACTCCTGCTCCGGCTGGCTCGCCACCACCTGGAAGCTCTGCAACCACTGGCTGGAGCCGGTGCTGGTGGCGATGTACTCGTTGCGCAGGTTGGGGGTGAGTCGCTGCTGGATGAAGGCCCGGTGCACCACGTCCCGGCGGCGCGACAGGAACTCCTTGTTGCGGGCGGTGGCGGTCGACGCGCGCATCTGGTCGCTGAGCTCGTTGTCGCCGGCGAGCTGGGTGGCCGAGTCGCGGATGCTGATCAGGTCGTCGATCAGGCCGTCGTACGCCTGCATGGCCGGGACGAGCCCGAGCTTGCCGTTGAAGACCTGGCTGCGGGTGCCGGGCAGGTCGGTCAGCGTCTGGTCGATGTCGCCCAGCAGGGTGTCGAGGTTGGCCGGGAGGTCCTCGACCTCGGCCCGCTGCTGCGAGTACGGCCCCTTGGCCTTGTCGACGCGGGCGTTGGCCTGCTCGTACGCCTGCTTGTAGCGGGCGCTGTCCTGACCGCGGGGCACGCCCAGCAGGCGCAGCGCGTTGGTGCGCTCGTCCTGGAGGGTGTCGACCAGGTCACCCGAGTAGCCGACGAGGTTGGCCAGGTCACCGGCCCGGTTGGCGTTGTTGAGGGTCTCCAGGTGGTCGACGAGGCCGCTGGTGCCCACGACCACCGTGGCGATGGTCGGCACGATCATGATGAGACCGAGCTTGGACCAGATCGGCATGTCGCGGAGCCGACCGGTCGGCCGGCGCAGACGCGACAGGAAGGAGCCCGCCGCCTTTGGCCGTTTGCTCACGTCACCGCCCTCGCGAAATTCTGGAACTGCGTTGCTCCTGGACATGCCCAGCGGCCGACCCCACGGGCCGGACCATTCGAGATTCCATCACGCCACCTGCGAAAGAGAAAGCCCAGGTTGGCCGCAGCGGGAGGTGTGATGAGATGTTGATGCAATTTGATAGCAATCCGTCTGGCCGGAGTAACTGAAGGTAATGAAGCACCCCCATCGCGTTGTCCTGCTCGCTGGGCCTTCCGGGTCCGGAAAGTCGTACATAGCGCAGCGAACCGGCCTTCCGGTGCTCTGCCTGGACGACTTCTACAAGAACGGCGACGACCCTACGTTGCCGCGACGAAACGGCCTGGTGGATTGGGAGTCGCCCCGCTCCTGGGACGCTGCGGCGGCCGTGGAGACGATTGCCCGGTTGGCCAGGGAGGGCAGGGCCGATGTGCCGGTCTACGCGATCGGTGCGGACCGGCGGGTGTCCACCCGGCCATTCGAGGTCGCCGGTTCGCCACTTTTCGTGGCCGAAGGGATCTTCGCGGCCGAGATCGTCGAGGAGTGCCGTCGGCGCGGGGTGCTCGCCGGGGCGTACGCCCTGCGTCGGCCCCGGGGGGCGACCTTCGTCCGCCGCCTGGCCCGCGACCTCGCCGAACAGCGCAAGGCGCCCCGGGTGCTCGTGCGCCGCGGCCTGGCGCTGCTGCGCGCGGAGCCGGCGGTGCTGCGGCGGCAGACCGGCCTGGGCGCCGAGGCGGCCCGGGCGGGCGAGGTGCTGCGCGCGGTGGCCGGCATGCTCGCCGGCCACCCGCACCGCTCCTGAGTCCTGCCGCGGTCAGCCCAGCAGCTTGCCGTACGCGGGCTTGATCACTTCATCGATGATCTTCAGCCGCTCGTCGAACGGGATGAAGGCGCTCTTCATGGCGTTGATGGTGAACCACTGGAGTTCCTTCCAGCCGTAGCCGAAGGCGTCCACCAGCAGGGCCATCTCCCGCGACATCGACGTGCCGCTCATCAGCCGGTTGTCGGTGTTGACCGTCACCCGGAACCGCAGGTCCCGCAGCAGCCCGATCGGGTGCTCGGCGATCGACGGCGCGGCGCCGGTCTGCACGTTCGACGACGGGCACAGCTCCAGCGGGATCCGCTTGTCCCGCACGTACGCGGCCAGCCGCCCGAGCACCGGCTCCGGGCCGGGCGTGATGTCGTCCACGATGCGCACCCCGTGGCCGAGCCGGTCCGCCCCGCACCACTGGATCGCCTGCCAGATCGACGGCAGGCCGAACGCCTCGCCGGCGTGGATGGTGAAGTGGAAGTTCTCCCGCTGGAGGTACTCGAAGGCGTCCAGGTGCCGGGTGGGCGGGAAGCCCGCCTCGGCGCCGGCGATGTCGAAGCCGACCACCCCGGTGTCCCGGTGCCGGACGGCCAGCTCGGCGATCTCCTGGGACCGGGCGGCGTGCCGCATCGCGGTGAGCAGGGTGCCGACCCGGATCGGGGTGCCCGCCTCGGCGGCCAGCGCGCTGCCCTCGACGAAGCCGGCGAGCACCGCCTCGACCACCTCGTCCAGGGTCAGGTCCCGCTCCAGGTGCTGCTCGGGGGCGAACCGCACCTCGGCGTAGACCACCCCGTCGGCGGCCAGGTCCTGGGCGCACTCCCGGGCCACCCGCCGCAGGGACGACGCGGTCTGCATGACGGCGACGGTGTGCGCGAACGTCTCCAGGTAGCGCTCCAGGGAGCCGGAGTCTGCCGCCTCGACGAACCACCGACCGAGCGCCTCGGGATCGGTGGTGGGCAGCTCGTGGCCTGCCTCGGCGGCCAGCTCGACGATCGTCGCCGGCCGCAGGCCGCCGTCGAGGTGATCGTGCAGCAGCGCCTTCGGGACCTTGACGATGTCCTCGTAACGGATTGTCGCGACCATGCACAGACCCTAGTCGGCGCCGCCGGGCCGACCGACGGGACCGGCACGGATCGGCGCTCGGCGCGCCGTCCCGCCGGCCCCGCGCCACCGGCGCCCGTTCCGGCCGGACGCCCCGCGTCGCCCGGCCGGACCTGCCCGGCACGGTGGCCGGACCTGCCCGGCGCGGGTCAGGGACGCCAGCCGTACACCCGGTCGACGGCGAGCCGGAGCACCAGGCGGCCGTCGGCGACCATCGCCGCCCGGTAGTCGGCCCAGTCGGGGTGCTCGCCGCGGATCCGTCGGTAGACCTCGACCAGTTCCTCGACGCTCGCGTCGTCGGTCGCCGCCGCCGGCGGGCTGAGCGTGACCACGCCCTCCGCGACCGCGTAGGCCCCGCCGTCGGCGGTGGTGACGTGCAGGCTGGCCCGGGGATCGCGGCGCAGGTTGCGCACCTTGGCGCGGTCGCCGGTGGTGGAGCAGCGGATCAGGCCGGGTTCGGCGAGGAAGTCGAGGTTGGACAGCTGGGGCCGCCCGTCGCGGCGCAGGGTCACCAGCACGCCCCGGCCGCGCTCGCCGAACAGCTCCCACAGCCGGGCGTTCACGCCGTCACCCGCAGCGGGGCGAGGGCGGCGGCCAGCCGGGCCAGCTCGTCGAGCAGCACCGTGGCGGCGGCGTCACGCCCCGGGTCCGGCACGAGTTCCCCCGTGTCGTCCAGCGCCTGCCGCAGGAACACGGTCACCGCCTCGTTGGCCGGCATCATCTTGAGGGTGGTCACGACCTGCTTGATCATCTGGACCGCGCGCAGGCCGCCGGAGGTCATGCCGTAGCTGACGAAGCCGACCGGCTTGTACTGCCACTCCGTGTAGAGGTAGTCGATCGCGTTCTTCAACGGCGCGCTGAAGCCGTAGTTGTACTCCGGCATGACGAAGACGAAGGCGTCGGCGGCGGCGACGGTGGCGCTCCACTCCCGGGTGTGCCGGTGCAGGTAGCGACCCTCGGAGGGGTGGTGCGGTTCGTCGTGGAAGGGCAGGCCCACCTCGGCGAGGTCGACGAGGCGTACGTCGTGGAAGGCGTCGTACGCGGTGGCGACGGCGGTGAACCAGTCGCCGATCCGGCGGCCCGCGCGGCCGGGCCGGGTGCTGGCGACGATGACGGTCAGGCAGGGCATGGCGAGGTCGCTCCTGTGGTGACGGGCCGGACCGGGGCCGGCACGGTGAACTTCGGGATGAGGCGCTGCGCCAGCGGGCCGATGCTGACGGCGAAGAGGAGGGTCCCGGGGCCGACGGTGCCGCCGAGGGCCCAGCCGAGGGCGAGCACGCCGAGCTCGATGGCCGTGCGTACCCGCCCGATCGGCAGGCCGCGGGCGGCCAGCCCGGTCATCAGGCCGTCGCGCGGCCCGGGGCCGAGGCGGGCCCCGAGGTAGAGGGCCGTGGCGAGCCCGTTGAGCAGGATGCCGACGAGCAGCAGGCCGACCCGGCCCGCGACCGGGGCCACGGGCGGCAGGACGGCGAGCGCGACGTCGGCCGCGACGCCGACCACCACCGCGTTCGCGACGGTGCCGATGCCGGGGCGCTGCCGGAGTGGGATCCAGAGCAGCAAAACGGCGAGGGCGACCAGGTTCACCACCTGCCCGAGGGGCAACCCGGTCCGGGCGGCGAGGCCCTGGTGCAGCACGTCCCAGGACGCGAGACCCAGGTCGGCGCGGACCATCAGGGCCACGCTGACGCCGAACAGCACGAGGCCGCTCAGCAGGCGGACCAGCCGGCCCGGCGATCTGGTTGACATGTCACTCACCCTAGGAGGCAGGTTGATGACATGTCAACCAGATCGCTAGGATGGTCGGTATGGAGCAACCACGCTGGCTGGACGGGCGGGAGCAGAGCGCCTGGCGCGGCTACCGGCGGATGCGCCGCCTGCTCGACCTGGAGCTGGCCCGCGAGCTGATGCGCGACGCCGGGCTCTCCGAACCCGACTACGACGTCCTCTCCGACCTCTCGGAGACGCCCGACCAGCGGCTGCGGCTCAGCGAGCTGGCCGACCGGATGCTCTGGTCGCGCAGCCGGCTCTCCCACCACCTCACCCGGATGCAGCAGCGCGGCCTCGTCACCCGCGAGGAGTGCGCCTCGGACGGGCGCGGCGCCGTCGTCGTACTCACCGCCGAGGGCCGGCGCGCCATCGAGGCCGCCGCCCCCGGCCACGTCGCGGCCGTCCGCCGGCACCTCATCGACCTGCTGACCCCCGACGAGGTCGCCGCGCTGGACGCGCTCACCCACCGGGTGGTCGACCACCTCACCGGCCGGGACGCCGCGCGAGACTGACCGCGGTGGTGCAGGCACCACCATCGAACCGGCGTACGCGCACCATCGAAGTGCCCCGGCCGGCTCCCTAGCGTCAACGGCACAGGTAGGAGCCGACGCGGGGAGTTGCACGTGTTCACGACATTGGCCACAGCGGTGGTCCACCGTCCGGGGCGGGTGATCGCCGGCTGGCTGCTCGCCATCGCCGCGCTGACCGCCGCCACCTTCGCCGTCTACGGCCCGGGCGGACCGCGCCCCGCCGACAGTCAGGCCGACATCCTGCCGGCCCGGTACGAGTCAGCGCAGGCCGCCGCCATCGCGGCGCGGATGTTCCCCGAGCCGCCCGGCAGCAGCGCGGTGCTGGTCGTCCGCCGCGCCGACGGGGCGCCGCTGACCGCCGACGACAGCGCCCGACTCGACCGGCTGCCGCAGGAGCTCCGGGTCGCCGGCGTCACGGAGGTGACCCCCGGCGCGGCGGCCCCGGACGGGCGGCTGCGCCTGACCGAGGCCCGCCTGGCCGGTGACGCGCACGAGGAGGCCACCGTGCAGGCGGTCGGACGGCTGCGCGACGCCACCGACGACGCGCTGGCGGGCAGCGGACTGGTCGCCGGCTGGACCGGGCAGGCGGCCGCCGCCGCCGACAGCTTCCTGCTCGACATGATCGTCAACGGCGCCATGGTGCTGGTGATCCTGATCCTGCTGCTCGTCGTGTTCCGCAGCCCGGCGATCGCGCTGCTCAACCTCTTCCTGGTACTGCTGGTCGCGCAGGCCGCCACCGGCCTGCTCGCGCTGGGCGCGAAGGTCTTCGGGTACCCGCTGGACGCCTCCACCACTGGCCTGCTCCCGGTCGTGCTGCTCGGCATCGGCACCGACTACGCGGTCTTCCTGCTCTTCCGCTACCGGGAACGGCTGCGGGCCGGCGAGGACCGCCGGGCCGCGATGGTCCACGCGGTCGGCCGCATCGGCGGCCCGGTCACCGTGTCCGCCCTGGTCGTGGCCGTCGCGTTCGGCGCCCTCGTGCTCTCCCGGCTGGCCTCCTTCCAGGTACTCGGGCCGGCCCTGGCCGTCGCCGTGCTGCTCATGGTGGCCGCCGCGCTGACGCTGTTCCCCGCCGTCTACTCGCTGCTCGGCCGCCGGGCGTACTGGCCGGCAAAGCTCACTGCGCCGGACGACGGCGGGGCCGCGCCGACGGGGCTGGCGGCCCGCGCCGGCCGGCTGGTCGCCCGCCGGCCCGCCCGGGTCGTGCTGACCACCCTCGCCGCGCTCCTGCTGCTCGGCCTCGGCGCGCTGCACCACCGGCCCAGCTACGAACTCGACGCGCTGCCGCCCGGCTCCGAGTCGGCCCGGGCCCTGGACTGGCTCCGCTCCGGGCTGCCCGCCGGGACCCTCTCCCCGACCGACGTCTACCTCACCGGCCCCGGCGTCGACGACGCCGCCGCGGAACGGTTCGCCGGACGACTCGCCGAGGTGCCGATCGTGGCGGCCCCGGCCGGCGTCGAGGTCACCGACGGCGTGGCCCGCGTGCGGGTGCTGCTCGCCGAGCCGCCGTACTCGCAGCGGGCCATCGACGCCGTGGAGACCGGGTTGCGGCCGGCCGCGCACGCGGCGGCGCCGCCCGGCACCCGGGCGTACGTCGGCGGGGAGACCGCCACCTTCGCCGACATCCGTGCCGTGCTCGACGAGGACCTGCGGCTGGTCCTCCCGGTGGCCGCCGGGCTGATCGGGCTGCTCCTGCTGCTGATGCTGCGCGGGCTGCTCGCCTCGCTGGGTCTCCTCGCCGCCGTGGCGCTCGGCTTCGCCGCCACCCTGGGCACCAGCGTGCTGGTGTTCCAGGTCCTCGGTGGGCAGGACGGGCTCAACTTCCAACTGCCGCTGGTCGTGTTCCTCTTCGTCACCGCGATCGGCACCGACTACAACATCCTGATGGTCGCCCGGCTCCGGGAGGAACTGCGCGCGGGACGCCCGCCCCGCCAGGCCGCCGAGGAGGCGGTACGCCGGAGCGGACCGGCCGTCGCCGCGGCCGGGGTGATCCTGGCCGGCAGCTTCGGGGTGCTGGTCGCGTCGCCGATGATGGCCCAGATCGGGCTCGCCGTCGCCGTCGGCGTGCTGATCGCCACGTTCGGGCTCTCCTGGCTGCTGGTGCCGGCGTCGACCGCGCTCACCGGCCGGGTGGCCTTCTGGCCGGCCCGTACCCGTCCGGAGCCGGCCGTGGTGGCGTCCCCGCCGGCGACGCGCGTCCCGCCGGAGCCCGCCCCGGCCCCCACGCCGGCCGAGGACGCGGCGCCGGCTGGGACAATGGCCCGATGAGCGGGGTGCGGCGGGCTCGGCGCGAGCTGAACCAGTTGGCTGTCGCGGCGGGGCTGGCCTGCGCGGGCATGCTGTTCGCGCTGGCCACGCTCCTCACCGCCGGGCTCAGCCTGCTCGGCGTCGGCCTGCCCCTGCTCGACCGCACCCTCGCCGGCACCCGGAGGCTGCTGGGCCGGCAGCGCCACCGGGTGCCCGGGCCGCCGGTCCGCTCGCCGTACCGGCCCGTGTCCGGCCCGCTGGCGGCCCGGCTGCGGACGATGGCCGGCGACCCGGCGACCTACCGGGACGTCGCGTACCTGTTCACGCACTTCGCCTACGCCCCGGTCGCCCTGCTCCTCGCCGTGGGGCTCTGGCTCGGCGTCGCGCAGGGCCTCGCCCTGCCGGTGATCCACACGGTCGCCCCCGGCGCGGTCGACAACTACCTGGGCCTGCCGATCGACTCGCTGGGCAACGCCGCGCTGGCCGTGGTGCCCGCGCTGCTGGTGGGGGTGGGGGCGTACTGGCTGCCCCGGGGGCTGGTCCACCTCGACGGGGCGCTGACCCGTGCGCTGCTCGGACCGACCGCGCGGGCGGCCCTCGCCGAGCGGGTCGTGGAACTGGCCGACACCCGTGCGCAGAGCGTCGACGCGCAGGCGGCCGAGCTGCGCCGGATCGAACGGGACCTGCACGACGGCGCGCAGGCGCGGCTGGTCGCGATGGCGATGAACCTCGGCCTCGCCGAGGAGCTGCTGGCCCGCGATCCCGAGGCGGCGCGTGGGCTGGTCGCGGAGGCCCGTACGAGCGCCGGCACCGCCCTGTCCGAGCTGCGCGACGTGGTACGCGGCATCCACCCCCCGGTGCTCGCCGACCGGGGGCTCGCCGGCGGCCTCGCCGCCCTCGCCCTCGGCGCGGCCCTCCCGGTCGACCTGGACGTCGACCTGCCCGGCCGGCTGGCGCCCCCGCTGGAGTCGGCGCTCTACTTCACCGCCGCCGAACTGATCACCAACGCGGCCCGGCACAGCGGGGCGGCGCGCGTGGCGGTACGGCTGCGCGGGACGGCGGACACGGTACGGCTGGCCGTCTCCGACGACGGGCGGGGCGGCGCCGACCCGCAGCGGGGCACCGGGCTGGCCGGCATCCGGCGGCGGCTCGCCGTCTTCGACGGCCGGGTCCGGATCGACTCGCCCGCGGGTGGGCCTACGGTGGTCGACGTGGAGCTGCCGTGCGAGTCGTGATCGCCGAGGACCTGGCGCTGCTGCGCGACGGGCTGATCCGGCTGCTCACCGCGTACGGCGACGAGGTGGTGGCCGCCGTGGAGACCGGCGACGAGCTGCTCGCCGCACTGCTCGAGCACCGCCCCGACGTGGCGGTGGTGGACGTCCGGCTGCCGCCCACCCACACGGACGAGGGGCTGCGCGCCGCGCTGGCCGCCCGGGAACGGATCCCCGGCCTGCCGGTGCTGGTCCTCTCCCAGTACGTCGAGCAGCTCTACGCCCGGGAACTGCTCTCCGACGGCGCGGGATCGGTCGGCTACCTGCTCAAGGACCGGGTGGCCGACGTGACGCAGTTCGTCGACGCGGTGCACCGGGTCGCCGACGGCGGGATGGCGATGGACCCGGAGGTCGTCTCGCAACTGCTGGCCCGGCCGACCCGGGCCGCGCCGCTGCGCCGGCTCACCCCGCGCGAGCACGAGGTGCTGGCGCTGATGGCCGAGGGGCGTTCCAACGGGGCGATCGCCCAGCGCATGGTGGTCACCGAGAAGGCCGTCAGCAAGCACATCAACTCGATCTTCGCCAAGCTCGACCTGCGCGACTGCGACGACGACCACCGCCGGGTACGCGCGGTGCTGACCTTCCTGGACGCCTGACGTGGACCCCCGCATCGTCGACCGTCTCCGCTGCCCGGTCTGCGCCGAGCCGCTGGCCGAGGTCGCCACCGGTGGTGCCGGCGCGCTGCGCTGCCCGCGCCGGCACAGCTTCGACGTGGCCCGCCAGGGCTACGTCAACCTGCTCGCCGGCCGCGCCCCGCACGCCGGCGACACCGCAGAGATGGTGGCTGCCCGCGCCGACTTCCTCTCCGCCGGCCACTACGACCTCATCTCGGCCGCCCTCGCCGCCGCCGCCACGGAGGCCGTCGACGGCGTGACGGCTGCTCGGCGCCTGCCGGCCGGGGCGCACGCCGACGGGACGTACCCCCTGGTGGTGGACGCCGGCGCGGGGACGGGCCGGCACCTCGCGGCGGTGCTGGCGGCGCTGCCGGACGCCGTGGGTCTCGCCCTCGACGTGTCGAAGCCGGCGCTGCGTCGGGCCGCCCGCGCGCACCCGCGCGCGGCGGCGGCGCTCGCCGACACCTGGCAGCGGCTGCCCCTGGCCGATGCCGGCACCGCCGTGCTGCTGAACGTCTTCGCGCCGCGCAACGGCGCCGAGTTCCACCGGGTCCTCGACCCGGCCGGGTCCCTGCTGGTGGTCACGCCGGCCGCCGACCATCTCGCCGAACTGGTCGGCGCCCTCGGCCTGCTGCGGGTGGACCCGGCCAAGGCGGACCGGGTCGCCGAGAGCCTCGGCGGGCACTTCACCGAGGTGGCGGCGGCCGAGCACCGGCGCGAGCTGGCGCTGACCGGCCCGGAGGTCGCGACGCTGGTCGGGATGGGCCCCAGCGCCTGGCACACCGACCCGGCCGGGCTCGCCGCCCGGGTCGCCGGGCTCGCCGAGCCGGTCCGGGTGACCGTCGCGGTGCGGCTGACCGTCTGGCGCCCCACCCCGCGCTGACCGTCCCTCAGGTGGAGAGGTCGACCTCTTCCCAGCCGGGGGGCTCGTCGTGGTACGGCCCTCGCAGCATCACCGCCCACTCCAGCGCCCAGCGGCGCTGGCCGATCGCGTTGGCGTCGACCAGCCCGGGCGGCGTCCGGCCGGACCGTTCCGTCTCCAGGTACGCCCAGTCCAGGCAGTAGTGCAGGTCCAGCAGGGCGGCCGCGTCGGCGGGGTGCTGCGGGGCGGTGAGGATCCGGGCCCGCCACTGGCCGAAGGTCTCCCCCTCGGGGATGTGCGGCATCCGCTCCACCAGCCGCTCGTCGACCGGCAGCGTCGGGTCGAGCTGCTTGGTCAGGCCGAGCACCCAGGCCAGGGCGAAGAGCGCGTCGTGGTGCAGCACGAACGACCGGTGGTCGCCCTTGCCGCCGGTCACGAACTGGAACTCCGGCGGCGTGACCATCTCCACCAGGTGCGAGGCGAGCAGCCAGCTCATCGCCGCCTGCGGCGGCATCCCGAAGCAGCGGGCCAGGATCAGGTGCAGCACCGCGATGCGGGCCTCGATCTCCACCGTGGGGCGGAGCTCGATCTGGTCGCCGGGTTCCCACACGAGCGGGAACTGGGCGGGCGGCAGCGGGAGGCCCAGCCGGGACAGTTCGTCCAGGCTCGCCTCACGCACCTCCCGCGGATCGGGGGCAGGTACGGTCACGGCGAAAGATCCTGTCTGCTCGCGACGACTCGGCGCCGGTTGTCCCCCCTTGGCCAGGGAGGATAGCGGTCCGAACGGGCGGACACCATGCCGCCCCGGCGACCGCCGCGCTCAGCCGATCCGCTCGATCACCAGCGGCGTCGCGGCGGGCGCGACGGGCGCGATCCGCACCGCCCGCGCGGCGTCGTCCCGCGCCGCCGGGATGCGGGCGGCGTCCTGCGCGCGCAGCTCGTAGAGCGGGTCGCCCGCCCGCACCGCCTCGCCCGGGCGCTTGTGCAGCACCACCCCCGCCGGCACGCTGACCGGGTCCTCCTTGCGGGCGCGTCCGGCGCCGAGCCGCCAGGCGGCCACCCCCATGTCGTACGCGTCGATCGCCGCGACGTGGCCGTCGGTGTCCGCGCGGACCACCTCGACCTCGTTGGCGGTGGGCATCGGGGCGTCCGGGTCCCCGCCCTGGGCGCGGATCATCGCCCGCCAGGAGTCCATCGCCCGGCCGTCGCGCAGGGCGGCCTCCGGGTCGACGTCCGGCAGCCCGGCCGCGTCGAGCATCTCGCGGGCCAGCGCCAGGGTCAGCTCGACCACGTCGGCGGGGCCGCCCCCGGCGAGCACCTCGACGGACTCGGTCACCTCGACGGCGTTGCCGATGGCCAGGCCCAGCGGGGTGGACATGTCGGTGAGCAGGGCGACGGTCCGTACGCCGTGCGCGCCGCCCAGCTCGACCATCGTCCGGGCCAGCTCGCGGGCCTGCTCGACGGACTTCATGAACGCGCCGGAGCCGACCTTCACGTCGAGCACCAGCGCGCCGGTGCCCTCCGCGATCTTCTTGCTCATGATCGAGCTGGCGATCAGCGGGATGGCCTCGACGGTCCCGGTCACGTCGCGCAGCGCGTACAGCTTGCGGTCGGCCGGGGCGAGCCCGGCGCCGGCCGCGCAGATCACCGCGCCGACGTCGCGGAGCTGGGCGGTGAACTCGTCGTTGCTCAACGCCGCCCGCCAGCCCGGGATCGACTCCAGCTTGTCCAGCGTGCCGCCGGTGTGCCCGAGACCCCGGCCGCTGAGCTGCGGCACGGCGGCGCCGCACGCGGCGACCAGCGGGGTCAGCGGCAGCGTGATCTTGTCACCGACGCCGCCGGTCGAGTGCTTGTCGACGGTCGGCCGGTCGACGGCGGAGAGGTCGAGCCGCTCCCCGCTGGCGATCATCGCGGCGGTCCACCGGGCGATCTCGGGTGCGGTCATGCCGCGCAGCAGGATCGCCATGGCCAGCGCCGACATCTGCTCGTCGGCCACCACCCCCCGGGTGTACGCGTCCACCACCCAGTCGATCTGCGCGTCGGAGAGCACACCCCCGTCCCGCTTGACCCGGATGACGTCAACCGCCGTGAAAGCACTCACCTTTGAGTTCCTATCAGTCGTTGCGAACGGGTCGACGGGCCGTGCCCACCGAGGGCTCGGCTCAACCACCCCAGCGGGCAGGGATCTCCATCGGCGGCTCACCCTCGCCGGCCCAGAAGATCGCGCCCGAGGCGTCCACGACCACCACCCGGGGCGTACGGGCCAGACCCCACGTGATCGCCTCCGCCGGGTCGCCCCAGCTCGGGCCCTCCTCCAGCACGCCGGTCTCGGCGCCCTCGTCGTCGCCCGCCGACCGCTCCCAGTAGGCCGTCCAGACCTGCTGGCCGGCGGAGAGGTCGGGGTGCACGAAGACCGTGCCGCGCCCACGCCAGGCGGCCAGCCGATCCGGCACCACGGGCACCGGGGCCTCCCCGGTCACGGCCTCCAGGTCGGCCACGTCGAAGGCGTGCGGCAGCAGCTCCGCCATCCGCAGCGGGCCGTCCTTCGCCTCGATGAGGCACTCCGGCCCGCCCTGCTCCCAGAGCAGCTGGCGGCACCGGCCGCACGGCATCAGCGGCTCGCCGGTGGCGTCGACGCAGGAGAGGGCCACGATCCGGCCGCCCCCGGTGGCGTGCAGCGAGGAGACGACGCCGCACTCGGCGCAGAGCACCACGCCGTACGCGGCGTTCTCCACGTTGCAGCCGACCACCACCCGGCCGTCGTCGACCAGCGCGGCCGCCCCGACCGGGAACTTCGAGTACGGCACGTACGCGTGCCGCATCACCTCGGTGGCGGCGTCCCGCAGCCGTTCCCAGTCGATCTCAGTCATTCCATCATTCTGCCGAATCCCCACGGGCCGGGCGTAGGAAGGGTGCGCGTGGGTGGTGGCCGGCACGCTCCGACGCCGGCGTCCGGCTGCCCGACGCGGCCGTCACCTGACGCTCAGTTCGGCCAGCCGCCGCGGGCTGACCAGGGTCAGCGTCGCGGCGGCCGCCTCGACGTCCACGTCGGGAACGTCATCGCCGCGACTGACCTGTACGAATGCGCCGTCGCGACGCAGCAGGTGGACGCGCTGGTCGTTCTCGACGCGCACCCAGTGCTCCGGTTCCACCCGCTGACAGGGTCCGTTCGTCCTGGTTGGCGCGGTGACGATGTCACGCACTGAGACCTCAGCCACCGTCGGACCGCACCGCTGTGGTGGAGCGAAGTCGGCCGGCAGCGGCAGCACCGAGATCGATATCCGGCGGTCCCCTTTCATCACGGTCACCGCCAACATGGGGTCGCGCAGTTCGGCGCGTGCGAAGACCACCTGGTAGCCCTCCACCTGCGGCACCAGGAGCGGCAACCCGAGGCGGGCGAACCCGTCCTCGCGGACGTCGCTTCGGGTTTCCTGACGCAGAAACGGAAACGCGGCGAGCGGAACAGCCAGGACACCGGCCAGGACGGCTTGGAGCAAGCGTGTACGGCCGCCGCCGATCGCGGTCCCGACGGCGAACCCCACAGCACCCAGCAGCACCGCCAGCCACACCGGCGGCGGAACCCAGCGTGGATGCCCCGCCTCGTAGAGCAGCGTGCCGCTGGCGGTGGCGAGGGCGCCGAACAGCGCGGACAGCAGCGGACGGTCGACGGCCAGGGCACGCAACGTCGCCCAGATGGCGGCGACGGCGGCGTACGGTCCGATGAGCAGTACCGGGATCCCCCACCCGAGGCAGCCACCGACGTTGTCCGGCACGCAGTCCGCCTGCGCGTGGACCTCGGACTGCCAGAGAGAGGTCAGCAGCCCGGCGCCGACGGCGCCCAGGACGCCGGCGAGGACCGCGTCACGTAACCGCTTCACTTGATGCCTCCCGGCCTGCGGGGCCTGGTCGGACTTCGGCCAGGCCCCGCAGGATACCTACCACCGGTAGTTGAACAGACCCATGTAGTCGGTCAGGACCCGGGCATACGCCTGGTTGCCCGCCTGGGTGGGGTGCAGCGTCTCCATACTGGAGAACTGCTTGGGGTCCCCGTCGTCGTCCACGGCCGCGTCCCCGACCCGCGCGCCGTGCAGATAAGCCTCGGAGCTGCCACAGATGTTGTGATCGGCGAACTCACTGCGCGCGTCCATGCCGTACACCCGGTTGGCGGCGTCCGACGGAAGCACCGACACCATCTTGTCGGAGAGCCCGTTGAGGAACTGCGTCTCGGTGGACGAGAAGCCGAACGGGATCGACGGCGGCAGCACCACCGCGTACTGACAGGGCGTGTCGAACAGGTGCGGGTATCCCATCACGAAGATGGCGGCGTTTGGCGCCCGGAGTCGGACCTGTCGTACGACCTCCTGGATCGACTGCCTGACGTAACCGTTGATCAGTTCCTCCTGCTTCTCCCCCAGCGGCTTGTCGTCGCCCTCCATGCGGTAGTCCGGCGCGCTGCAGTCGATGCCTGTCGCACAGGACATGCCGATCTTCGTGAACCGGGCGTCGTTGCCGCCGATGGACAGCATCACCGCCGTGGTGTTGGTGTTCAGCGATCCCTGATCGAGTTGGCTGATCTCCCCGTACTGGCCCACGGCCGGCTCGCCCTGCCAGGCACCGCCGGAGAGCAGGCTCGGGCTCATCAGATTGTGGGCCCGCGCTCCGCTGCACGCCACGAACTGTGCGTCGATGTTCTGGTGGTGCTGCGCCGTCAACGACGCGACGGTCCCGGGCGCGCCGGGAATCGTCGCCTGCTGCGACCAGGCGTGCACGCTGCGCCGGCAGGAGTTCCGCCACGCCTTGTCGTCGCCGTACTGGTCGCTGACCCGCGTGTAGTCGCCCGTCCCTTCACCCGAGGAGTACGAGTCGCCCAGCGCCACCAGGAAGTGCCGGGGTTTGCTGGGCAACGGTTGCACGGCGATGGCGTCAAAGGCGACGTCCTGGATACCTTCGCCGTCCAAAGTGAAGTTGCTCAACTCGACCCTGGGGCTACCCGTTCCGGTCAGGTCGAACACGCCCAGGTTGACCCATTTGTTGGACTCCCACTGCGTGGGGATGATGCGCTGTTCGGTGGTGCCGTTCGGCCGGCGGATGACGTATTTCGCCTGCCGTGTGTGCGCGCCGTGGTCCGGCATGTGCGCCCAGATCCGGGTCCAGGCGTTGGTCGGGTTGATGTTCCAGGTGCCGGTGACCCGGTACGTGGGGTGTTCCGACTGTTTGTAGGTGTGGGTGAACCAGAAGTGCCCGCCGAAGCCGGCCCCGATCTGGTGGAAGTCCACCTTGCCGGGGTTCACCACGTCGCCGTCCGGCTGGGTGTGGCTGGCGAAGTTGAGGCTGAACGTACCGCCCGACGTGAACGTGGGCCGGCAGCCCTCCGCGCCGAGCGGCACGGTGGTCGAGATGTCGTCGATGATCCGTACGCCGCTGGGGAGACCCTCCACCTTGCAGGTGCCGTCCGCGTTGACCGGGGTCGGGTGGATGTTGTCGCCTGCGTTCGCGTACGGCCGGGGCTCGACCGTCGTGTACCTACGGTTCTCCAGTCCACAGTTGATCGAGCAGTCCGTCCAGGTGACCGGGCCGTGCCACCAGCACTTCAGGTCGTCGCGCTGGCACGCCCCCGCCTTGGTGGTCGGGTAGTCGCCCGGCACCTTCGGTGGCAGGGTCTCATCGCAGTCGTTGACCTGCGGTTCGCAGAAGGTGTAGCGGGCCGCGTGCGCGACGTCCGGCTGCCGTGCCGCCGCCGTCACGTACGTCGGGGAGAACGTCTCCAGCTTGTAGTTGTAGCGAATCAGCGACGTGTAGGCGAAGCCGATCACCCGTTCGGGGTACGACCAGTGGTTGGGGTGTTTCGCGTTGTCGTAGCCGATGTCGTCATCGACATCGTCCTCGTCGCCCGGGTTGTCCACGTCGAGCGGCGCCGTCAGGAACCGCTTGCGATCGGCAGGATAGTCGGTGTTGGCGGGGTTGTTCGCCCAGCCCACGCCCCAGGGCAGGGTTGGGGCCTGCGGGTTCTGTGCGTAGAAGCCGGTGTTGTAGGCCCAGACGGCGAACCACCAGTTCTCCAGGTACTTCGGGTCGCCGTCGTTGGCGATCAGCCCGGCGGCACGGGTCTGGTTCCACTTGTCCTGAAGGATCCGCAGACCCGCCGCCACGTTGGTGGCGTAGTCCGTCGCGACCGCCTTCTGCTTCGTGTAGTCCCACGTGACCCCGGCGAGGGTCCGGCCGGTCTCGGACTTCCGCATGCCCGAGGTCACCTGACCCGCGCCGTATCCGCAGTCCGGACGCGGTTCCTTGGTCTCGTCGAAATTGATCAGATTGAAGTCCGGGTCCTGGAGGTCGAGACCGTAGTAACCCAGGCTGGTCAGCGGATTCCCGACGGAGGCGTCCACGGCATGCCGGCTCGCCTGCCAGAGGTTCGACTCCTGGGCGAGGATGCCCAGAAAGATCTGCGCGGGCACGTAGCCGCCGCCGAAGAGCGCCATCGACGGGAACATGCCTTGTGGGGAGTAGGCCGGCATGGAGTTGTTGCTCCAGTTGGCGGGTCGCTGGAACGTCAGCTGGTTACGCACCGCGAGGTTGGCCGCCCACTCCATCTGGGCCACTGTCGGCTGGTAGACCTGAAGCGTCTTGTCGTTGCGGGACACCGCGCAGGCGCCGTCAGGGTCCGTCGGGACGTTGGGGTCGCCCGCCGTCGCGGTCGTCCGGGAACTGCCCTGCCCGCTGGCGGCGGGCCGGCCACGCAGTGCGGGCGAGAGCCGCCGCCCGGCGTGGTCCACCCGTGGCTCGACCGAGAAACGGAGTTCCGAGTCGTCGGCCGTCCGGCTTGTCCTGATGTCCACCCGCTCCGGTCGCCCGTTGTCCGGCCGTTCCGCCAACTGCCCAGCGGCCTCCCGACCCGTGGTGGCCCGCTGGACAACCAGAGCACCGGTAGTGGAGACGTCCGCGTCGGGCAGGCCGTCGATCGCCCGCCAGCTACGCGGCAGCCGGCCCGCCGTACCGGCCTCTGCCCGCCCGCCGACAGCGAACACCCGGCCGCCCGCTCCGGGCCGGAGCTTGACCTGACCCTGCGGGACCGCCCCGTGGTGGGACACCTTCCCGGCGGCGAACCGCTTGAACTCGGTCCGGCCGTCACGCACGATCTGGAACGCCACCGCGTCCCGACCGTCGGCGAGCATCCGGAAGGGCGTGCCCCCCGTCGTTGCCAGGTGGGTCAGTGCACCGCCGGCACCGATCCGGACCAGGCTGTTGCCCTTCGAGCCGATCAGGCCGTCGCGCACCGGCAGCACAGAGGAGACCTGGCCGGCGGCGCGCACCTTTCGCACCGGCGAGGTCGGCCGCGCCGTGTCGACCGTGCCGAGCCAGGTGTGGGCCGCCTGACCAGGCTCGGCCGGCATTTCCAGCCGCGACAGAACCGCCTTCTCGCCCCTGCCGCACCCGGGGTTGTGGTAGGCCAGCGACACCCGCTCGGGCAGCTTCGTGACCGCACCAGTCTTCAGGTCGACGACTGCGGCAAACCCGCCTCGCTGCATGAGCAGCTCGCGGTTGGTGAAGGTCCGCGGCGCGTACACCACGACGGCGCGCCGGCCCGAGCCGGTGACGCAGGCCTGCCCGATCCACTGGTCGGTGTCGAAGCCGGGTTCCGCGAGGGTCGCCGCGGTCCGCCAGGCGTACGCCTGTGCCTCGTCGGCGACGAGGAGATGTAGGCCGGTTGCGTCGCCGGACGTGGTGACGGCGCGATCAGCCGACCGCCGCCATGCCGGCCCCAGACGGCGGTCGGGGTCGCGGACCCGGTCCGGATCGGCGGGTGGCCGAGGTGCACGACGGTTCTCCGGTGGGCGCGCGGACGCGGCGGTCGGGCCGGTCTCGGGCGCGGCGAACTTCGCAGTCGCGATGGACGAGGGAAGGAGGGTAGCGGCGCAGATCAGCGTCGCCATTGCGGCTAGGGACCGCTTCATACTCACCTCACGCAGACGAGGGGAATCTGCGTAGAAGGCTGACCGGGGGCGTCATCACAGGATCATCGCCAGATCACCGTCACCCGCACGGCAAGGGCCGCGTCCACCAGTGGTGGTGGACGCGGCCCGTGGCTGTCGCCTGCGCTCAGCCCTTGATGTACGGCTTGCCGTCGGCGGCCGGTGCCCGGACCCGGCCGACCAGCCCGGCCACCGCCAGGATCGTCGCCAGGTAGGGCAGCATGGCGAGGAACTGGCTCGGGATCGCGCTGTTGATGGCGCCCAGGTAGGTGGCGAGCTGGTCGGCGAAGCCGAAGAACAGCGCCGCGAGCAGCGCACCCGTGGGGCTCCACCGGCCGAAGATCAGCGCGGCGAGGGCGATGAAGCCCTTGCCGCCGATCATGTTCTTGGTGAACGAGTAGAGGGCCAGCGTGTAGGAGGCGCCGCCGATGCCGGCCACCACCCCGGCGAGCAGCACGTTGCGGTAGCGCAGCCCGAGCACCTTGACGCCCAGGGTGTCGGCGGCGGTGGGGTGCTCGCCGACCGAGCGGGTGCGCAGGCCCCAGCGGGTGCGGAACAGCGCGATGTGGATGACCAGCACCAGCAGCAGGCCGAGGTAGAGGAAGATGTTGCCCCGGAACAGCGCCGGGCCGAGCAGCGGGATGTCCGACAGCAGCGGGATCTCCCAGTTGCTGAACCGGGGGGCGCTGTTGTACTTCTGCGCGTTGGTCTGCATCAGCCGCTCGTAGAGGAAGCCGGTGACGCCGACGGCCAGCAGGTTGAGCACGATGCCCATGACGACCTGGTCGACCAGGTAGCGGATCGAGAAGACGGCGAGCAGCAGCGAGATGAACGCGCCGCCGATCGCCGCCGCGACCAGGCCCACCCAGACGTTGCCGGAGAGGCTGCCGAAGAGCGCGCCGCTGAAGGCGCCCATCAGCAGCTGGCCCTCGATGGCCACGTTGACCACGCCGGAGCGCTCGCAGAGCACGCCGGCCAGCGCGCCGAAGACCAGCGGCAGGGCCAGGATGAACGTGCCCCGGAGGATGTTGACCAGCGGCATGAAGTTCTGCCCGGCCGGCGCGTCGGAGACCTGCCAGCAGAGGAACGACAGCACGAAGCCGACCAGGCCGACGCCGAGTACGACGGTGAACCACCGCTTCGGCAGCCCGGCGAGCATCGCGACCCCGGCGGCGACCGCGACGAGGCCGAAGAGGATCGCGCCGACCGTGCCGTGGATCTTCAGGGCGGCGCCGGCGGCGTCCTCACTGAGGGTGAAGCGGGCCTGCTCGCCGGTGGCGAGCGCCCCGAACAGCACCGTCGCCAGCAGGCCGAGGGCGAGCAGCACGGCGCCGACCTTGCGGGTACGGGTCCAGAAGCCCTGGTCCACGGGGGCGACCGCGACGTCTTCGACAGCCATGGTGGACATGAGTTACCAGCCCTTCGCCAGGCTCGTCTGCAACCGGGCCGCGCGGGCGGCCCGGAGCTGGAAGATCGCCTTCACCAGGGCCGGCGCGGCGATGAAGATGACGATCAGCGCCTGGAGCACGGTGACCAGCTCCAGGGAGATCCCCGAGTAGGACTGCATCCGGTTGCCGCCGGCCTGGAGCGCGCCGAAGAGCAGCGCGGCCAGCGCGACGCCCCACGGCTTCACCCGGCCGAGCAGCGCCACCAGGATGCCGTCGAAGCCGATCTGCGCGACGACCAGCGGGGTCAGCGCGCTGGCGGTGGAGCCGAGCACCATGTTGGAACCGCCGAGGCCGGCCAGGACGCCGGCGAAGACCATGATCAGGACGTACGTCCGGGTGACGCTGATGCCGGCGGTCCGCGCGGCGTCCGGGTTGGCGCCGACGGCGCGCAGCTCGAAGCCGAGCGTGGAGCGGTTCAGCAGCCACCAGACCGCCCAGGTCGCCAGCACCGCCAGGATGATGCCGGCGTGCACCCGCAGCCCGTCGCCGAGCAGCCGGGGCAGCTGGGCCGAGCCGTCGACCGGGCGGCTGATCGCGTCCGTACGGTTCGGGTCCTGGACGCCGTTCTGCACGATGATCCAGGTCAGGAAGTACGTGGCGATGTAGTTGAGCATGATCGTGTTGATCACCTCGTGGGCGCCGGTACGCGCCTTGAGGATGCCCGGGATGAAGCCCCAGATCGCCCCGCCGAGCGCGCCGGCGAGCACCGCGACGAGCAGGTGCAGGCCCGGCGGCAGCGGCAGCAGGAAGCCGGCCAGCGCGGCCAGGATCACGCCCATGACGGCCTGGCCCTGGGCGCCGATGTTGAACAGGCCGCCCCGGAAGGCCAGCGCCACCGACAGGCCGGTGAAGACCAGCGGCGCGGTGTAGGTGAGCGTCTCCGAGATCGGGCTCATCGCCGCCTGGAAGCCGACCGCGTCCGGGTCGAAGACCGCGCCCTTGAAGAGGTTCCCGTACGCCTCACTGACCAGCGTCCAGCTCGCGTCGAGCGCGTCGGCCGGGCGGGCGGTGATGTAGCTGTAGGTGGCCAGCACCTCGGGGTCGGACACGATCATCAGGATCGCGCCGACGATCATCGCCAGCACCAGCGACAGCAGCGTCACCGTGAAGGTGTTGGCCGCCCAGAGGTTGTCCAGGAACAGCCGGCCCAGCGAGGGCTTCGGCTCCGGGGCCGGGACCTTCGGGGAGGTGGCCGTCTCGGCGCGCTCGGTGTTGCCGAGCGCGGCCTGCGCGGCGTGCGCCTCGGTCGCCGGCTCCTTGTCCGGGGAGCCCGACGGGGGGTTCGGGTTCGTCATGCCTCGTCCTCGTTGACAGGGCTCCCGGCGGTCGGGGCCGCCGCGGCGCCGTCGGCCGTCGGCGCGGCCGGGGTCGTGCCGTCCGCCGCGGCGGGGGCCGCGTCCGGGATGATGCCGGCCATCAGCAGGCCGATCTCCTCGCGCGGGGTGTCGGGGCCGACGATGCCGATGATCCGGCCGCGGTACATCACCGCGATCCGGTCGGCCAGGCCGATCACCTCGTCGAGCTCGCTGGAGACCACCATGACGGCGGTGCCGACGTCCCGCTCGCGGATGACCTGGCTGTGGATGAACTCGATCGACCCGACGTCGACACCGCGGGTCGGCTGGGCGGCGATGAAGAGCTTCAGCGGCCGGGACAGCTCCCGGGCCACGATGACCTTCTGCTGGTTGCCGCCGGAGAGGGTGCCGACGGGCGCGTCGGCCGAGGAGGTGCGGACGTCGAACTGCTCGATCCGCTCCCTGGCCGACTTCGCGATGGCGTCCGGCTGCAACGCCAGGCCCTTGCCGAACGGCGGCCGGTCGTAGATGTCGAGCACCAGGTTCTCCGCCACGGAGAACTCCTTGACCAGGCCGTCGACGCTGCGGTCCTCGGGCACGTAGCCGACGCCCGCGCGGAGCACCTTCTTGGTCGACCAGCCGTGGACCGGCTGCCCGTCGAGCGTGACCGTGCCGGCGAGCGTCGGGCGCAGCCCCATGATCGCCTCGATCAGCTCGGTCTGGCCGTTGCCCTGCACGCCCGCGACGCCGAGCACCTCGCCCGCGTGCACGGTCAGGTCGATCCCGTCGACCGCCCGGACCTGCCGGTCGTCGTCGACGACCAGGCCGGAGACCTCCAGGACCGGCTTGCCGGGGGTGGCGGCCTCCTTGTCGACGGTGAGCCGCACGCTGCGGCCGACCATGAGCGCGGCCAGCTCGTCCCGGCTCGCCTCGGGGGAGGCGGTGCCGACGGTCTTCCCGCGCCGGATCACGGTGATCCGGTCGGCGATGGCCTTGACCTCGCCCAGCTTGTGGGTGATGAAGACGATCGACTTGCCGGCGGCCTTGAGCGACCGCATCACGGTGAGCAGTTCCTCGGTCTCCTGCGGCGTGAGCACGGCCGTCGGCTCGTCGAGGATGAGCAGGTCGACGTCGCGGGTGAGCGCCTTGACGATCTCCACCCGCTGCTGGATGCCGACCGGCAGGTCCTCGATCACCGCGTCCGGGTCGACCCGCAGGTTGTACCGCTCGGAGACCTCGGCGACCTCGCGCCGGGCCCGCCGTCGGTCCAGGAAGCCGGCGACGCCGCCCTTGACCTGCTCGGCGCCGAGCATGATGTTCTCGGTCACGGTGAAGACGGGCACCAGCATGAAGTGCTGGTGCACCATGCCGATCCCGGCCGCGATCGCGTCGGACGGGCCCCGCAGCTTCAGCGGCGCGCCGTCGACCAGGATCTCGCCCTCGTCGGGCTGGTAGAGCCCGTAGAGCACGTTCATCAGGGTCGACTTGCCCGCGCCGTTCTCGCCGAGCAGGGCGTGGATCTCTCCAGGCTCCACCGTCAGATCGATGTGGTCGTTGGCGACCAGATCACCGAACCGTTTGGTGATGCCGCGCAGTTCGAGTCTCAGCGCAACCTCCTGGAGTGCGAAGCGATGGTGCAGCGTAGCTGCCGATGTACCGCTTGCGGCGCGGGGCCGTCGTCGGGTGGTGCGGATCGGCCGCCCCGGCGCCGTGGGGGTTTCCCCCGCGACGCCGGGGCGGCCGGGTCGTCGTGCTGTACCGCTCGCCGGCCTACCGGGGTGATCGTCTCACCGCGGGTGGCCGGCGGAGCCTCACTTCGGCTGGGCCGCGGAGGTGACGGTGACGGTGCCGGCGGCGATGTCCGCCTTCAGCTTGTCGATCTCGGCCTTCAGCTCGGCCGGGACCTTGCTGTCGAACTCGTGGTACGGGGCGAGCCCGACGCCGTTGTTCGACAGGTTGCCGAGGTAGCCCGGGGTGGCCGACAGCTTCTCGCCGTTGGCGGCCTTGACGACGGCCTCCTTGACGGCGTCCGGGATGTTCTTCTCGACGGTAGTGATGATCGCCGCGCAGTCCTGGGTGCTCTCGCAGCCGTCGACGTCCACCCAGATGGTGTTGTACTTGCCGCCCGACGCCTTGGCCGCGCCGGTGGTGCCGAGGCCGGCGCCGCCGGCGACCGGCATGATGATGTCGGCGCCCTGGGCGACCAGCGCGTCGCTGACCTTCTTGCCCTCGTCCTGCTTGACGAAGTCGTTGGTGAAGGAGCCCTTCTGGGCGGCCTTGTCCCAGCCGACGACCTTGACCGTCTTGCTCTTGGTCTTGTTGTAGTGCGCGACGCCGTCGGCGTAGCCGTCCATGAAGATGGTGACCGGCGGGATCGGCAGGCCGCCGTAGGTGCCCACCGTGCCGCTCTTGGTCATGCCGGCGGCCAGGTAACCGGCGAGGAAGCCGGCCTGGGCGGTGTCGAACTGCATCGGGTAGACGTTGGTCTCCGGGACCTTCGCGTCGACGATGCCGAACTGCTGGTTCGGGTTCGCCTTGGCGATCTTGGAGGTGGCGTCACCCATCAGGCCACCGACGGCCAGGATGAAGTCGCACTTCTGGTTGACGTACTGGGTCAGGTTGACCTCGTAGTCCGCCTCGGCCTTCGACGCGACGTACTTGATGTCGATCTTGTCGTTGGCCTTCTTGGCCTCCTCCAGGCCCTTCCAGGCGGAGGTGTTGAACGACTTGTCGTCGATGCCGCCGACGTCGGTCACCATGCAGGCGGTGTACTTCTTGTCGCCACTGCCGGCGTTGTTGTTCTCCTCGGGAGCCTCACCGCACGCGGCGGCGCCCAGCACGAGCCCACCCACCGCGACGGCGGAGGCGATCCGCATCCCACGCATCGAGCGCAAGACGTCTCCTTCCCATTGCACACCGCGTCCTGCACGGTGGCAGCCCTTTGAGCCGGCCTGCGCTGCGCCGCCGGCGTCCCACGTTACGGACGGGAGCGTACGCCCGCGCCCACCCACCGGCCGACAATCGTGCACGACTGTTGAGTGCCTGTTACCCCTACGTAACCCTTAGGTGGGGCAGATCACTCTCGGTGCTGGTAGATGCGCGGCGGGGCGTCGCGGAACGTCCGGTTCTGCACGTCGTCCCCTGCCGGTGACGTTACCGCCAGAAGACGGCCACCGCCGCGTTGACCAGGGTCAACCCGACGATTGCCAGGAAGTGCCCACGGTTGACCACGTCGCGCTTCCGGGAAAAGAAGACCATGACGAAGATCAGGATGGCGAGCACCAACTTGGTAACAAGTTTCGCGGGGGCCGGCTCGTCGCCGTCGCGCAGTGGCGCGGAGAGGCCGATCCCGGTCGCCAGCATGATCACGGACCCCCAGAGCATGGCCGGGTTGATCCGCAGTTTGCCGCTGACGTACTGGACGATCGCGCCGCCGAGCAGCAGGGCGAAACCGATCAGATGGACGTAGCGAAGTATCAGTCTCAGAGCTTCCACGCCCACCATCCTCCCCCATCAACGACGGAACGTAGTAGCGGGGCGGTAGGGGTTCCGCCCCGCTACCCGGCCGTCACGTCAGGCGCCACGCCTGGAAGGTGGGGCCGTCCGCCGGGAGGGTGACCGCGCCGTCGGCGTCGGGCCGCAGGGCGGGGGCGCCGCCGTACAGGTTCTCCGCCGGCCGCAGCCCGCCCAGGCGCAGCGGCCGGCCGGCGGCGCGGCGGGCCAGCACCAGCACCGTGCCGGTCGGCGCCTCCCGCAGGAAGACCAGCGTGTCCGCGTCGGCGTGCAGCCAGCGCAGGCCGCCGTGGCGCAGCGCGGGCTCCGCGCGGCGCAGCGCGACCAGGGCGCGGTACGCGGCGAACGTCGAGGCGTCCCAGCTCCCGGGCCGGTGCCACGGCATCGGGGTACGCGAGCCCTCGCCGTTGGTGCCGGTCAGGCCCAGCTCGTCGCCGGCGAAGATCATCGGGGTGCCGGGCATGGTGGCGAGCAGGCCGGCGGCGACCTCCTGCCGGGCGGCGTCGCCGACCACCGTGCGGATCCGGGCGGAGTCGTGCGACCCGAGCAGCTGCCACGAGTGGGTGTACGACCGCCAGGAGATCAACGAGCGGTAGGCGTTCATGGTGGCGAGCACCGCGTCCGCGTCCCGCCGGCGCACCCCGCCGGGGGTGCCGAGGAAGTTCGGCACGCTCTGGTCGCCGTGGCGCAGCCAGGACCAGACCGGGTCGGTGAAGCCGACGTAGTTCATCGTGCCGTGCCAGCCGTCGCGGTCGAGGTCACCGGTGTGGTCGTGACCGTGCTCGGCCATCAGCAGGGCGTCGGCCCGGGTCCGGGCGACCACCTCGCGCAGCAGCGCCGCCACCTCGTGGGTGTACGCGTCGGCGCCGCGCCGCCCGGTCATGTTCGCGACGTCCACCCGCCAGCCGTCCAGCCCGTACGGCGGGCGCAGCCAGCGGCGCAGCAGCGAGTCGTCGGCGATGGCGAAGCGCCGGCGCAGCTCGGCGCTGCCCCAGTTCAGCTTCGGCAGCGACGTGACCCCGTTCCACGATTCGTAGTCACCGGAGACCTCGTCGAAGTAGTACAGCTCCCGCTCGGGCGCGGAGGAGTCGGAGGCGGCCCTGGTGAACCACTCGTGCGCGTCGCCGGTGTGGTTGCTGGTGATGTCGCCGAGCAGCCGCCAGCCCCGGGCGCGTACGGCCTCGGCGAGGCGGACCAGGGCGGCGTCCCCGCCGAGCAGCGGGTCGACGGTGTCGAAGCTGGCCGCGTCGTAGCGGTGGTTGGAGCGGGCCGGGAAGATCGGCGTCAGGTAGACGGTGTTCACCCCGAGCCGGTCCAGGTGGTCCAGCCGCCCGGTGACGCCGTCCAGGTCGCCCCCGTAGAATTGCCGGGGCGTCTCGGGGCCGCGCCCGATCACCGGGGTGTCCCAGTCGCACGGGATGGCCCAGTCCGGCAGTTCGCGGCCCTCGGCGGCGGCGGACCGGGCGAACCGGTCGGGGAAGATCTGGTAGATCACCGCGTCGCGGGCCCAGGCCGGCGGTGGCGCGTGGGTGACCAGCTTGAAGTCGCCGTTGTCGGGCACGTCGTGGTGCACCAGGCCGGCGGCGTTCAGCCAGCGGTAGCCGCGGCTGCCGGTGAGCATGAACCGGTAGTTGCTGACCGGGTTGCGGGCCTCGACGGGGACCCGCCACCAGACGTCGCCGCCGTCGGTGCGGTCCACGACCGCCTCGGTGAAGCGGGGCTCGCCGTCGCCGGTGGTGCGCACGTGCACCTGCCGGACGTCGGCGCCGGCCGGCACCCGGACGAAGACGTCGACGACGTCGCCGAGGGCGGGCTCCTGCTCGGGCACGTACAGGGCGGAACCGTCGTGGTGCGGCAACAGGGACATGGTGGCGCCTTTCGCGTCGGTCGGACTGGGAGAGAAAGGGGTCTCCCGCCGCGGCCGGTTGCCCGGCCGCGGCGGTCGATCCGTGACTGCTCCGGTGTACGTCGGACGCCGACGCCCTTGCCGCAGCGGTGAGCCGAGGAGGCTCAGCCCTTGACTGCCCCGGCCGTGAGGCCGTTGACGATGTAGCGCTGGAGAAGCTGGAACACCAGCACCGTCGGGATCGCGGTGAGCAGGGTGCCCGCCGCGAAGATCCCGAAGTTGTTGTTGCGCTCGCCGGCCACCAGCCCGAACATTCCGACCGCGAGGGTCTTCGAGTTGGTGTTCGTGAGGAACACGTTGGCGATCACGAACTCGTTGATCGAACCGATGAAGGCGAGCAGGCCGGTCACCGCCAGGATCGGCGCCACCAGCGGCAGCATGATCCGGAAGAAGACCTGGGCGTGCGAGGCGCCGTCCATGGTGGCGGACTCGTCCAGCTCCTTCGGCAGCGTGTCGAAGAAGCCCTTCATCAGCCAGGTGTTCGCGCCGAGGGCGGCACCCATGTAGAGCAGGAAGAGGCCCCACGGGGTGTTGAAGCCGATCACCGGCCACAGTTCGGTGACCTTCGTGAAGATCAGGAAGATCGCCACGATCGCCAGGAACTGCGGGAACATCTGGATCAGCAGCAGGGAGAGCAGTCCGACGCGACGGCCGGCGAACCGCATCCGGGAGAAGGCGTACGCCGCCAGCGCCGACAGGAAGATCGACGCGAAGCTGGCCACCCCCGCCAGGAGCAGCGAGTTGAGGAACCAGCGGGCGAAGGCCGTCCGCTCGAAGAGGTTGGTGAAGTTCTCCAGCGAGGCGCCGGTCGGCAGCAGCTCCGTGGAGGAGAGCGTGCCGAGCGGGTTGAGCGCCGCCGAGACGACGAACAGGATCGGGAAGAGGCTGAACGCCACCGCCAGGATGCCGACCAGGTGCCGCCATACCACCTGGGCGAACCAGCGGTTCCTCGACCGTCGGGCCGCGTTGCGGTTGGCGACGGGCGATTCGGTGCGGGTGCTCACGAGTACACCTCCTCCTGCTTGCGGGTCCGGGAGAAGCTGATCGCCGACACCGTCGCCACGATCGCGAAGATGAAGATCGAGACAGCGGCGGCCAGGCCGTACTCGGCGCCCTGGGCGCCGAAGGCCAGCCGGTAGGTGTAGGTGATCAGCAGGTCGGTGGCGCCGGCCGTCGGGTTGTCCGCCGGGAACGGTCCGCCCTCGGTGACGAACTGGATCGCGTTGAAGTTGTTGAAGTTGTACGCGAAGGACGCGATCAGCAGCGGCGAGATCGCCACCAGCAGCAGCGGCATGGTCACCGCGCGGAACGACTGGAACGGCGACGCCCCGTCGACCGAGGTGGCCTCGGTCAACTCGCGGGGGATGGCCTGCAACGCGCCGGTGGTCACCAGGAACATGTACGGGTAGCCGAGCCAGAGCTGCACCAGCAGCACCGCGAGCCGGGCCGACCAGGTCTCACCGAACCAGTCCACCCCCAGCCCGAACAGGTTGTTGATCAGGCCGAAGTCGGTGTTGAACATGTCCCGCCAGACCAGCAGCATCGCGAAGGACGGCATGGCGTAGGGCAGGATCAGCAACACCCGGTAGAAGTTCGTGCCCCGCATCCGGGGCGAGTGCAGCGCCAGCGCGATGCCCATGCCGAGCAGGAACGTGAAGCCGGTGGAGCCGAGCGCGAAGGCGAAGTTCCAGATCAGCGTGCTGAAGAACGGGCCGGAGATGGCCGGGTCGGTGAGCACGCTGGCGAAGTTCCGCAGCCCGACGTTGACCTGCCAGCCCTGGGCCAGCGTCTTGCCGTCCGCGGCGACGAAGGAGCCGACCTTCCCGTCGGCGGTCCACGTCTTACCGGTCTCGCTGTCACGGATGCAGTCGCAGCCCGCGTCGTACGCCCGGACCGCCTTGCCCTCGTAGGCGCGCGACAGGCCGGACGAGCGCAGCGCGCCCCCGGAGGTCGGCACCACCAGGTCGGTGATGTCCTTGCTCCGCTTGCTGGCCTCGCCGAAGTTGAGGATCTGGTAGCCGTCGGCGGCGGTGACCTTGCCGCCCGGCGCGACGGTGACGCTGCCGGCGTCGAGCGGGCGCAGGCCCTCGGTGTCGCCGACGGAAACCGCGTTCGTCTGCGGGTCGGTGACCAGGAAGACCAGCGCGCCGGTGGCCGGGTCGCCCTTGGTGGCGACGGTCAGCGGGTACTGGACCGAGCCGGGGACCTGCGTCACCGAGCCGCTCTGGATGGCGACGATGGCGTCGTCCTTGCTGCCCCGGTGGCCGTCGCCGAAGTTCGTGAAGGCGGTGCTGGCGGTGTAGAGCACCGGGATGATCTGGAACGCCACCAGGAAGAGCGTGCCCGGGATCAGGTACTTGACGGGAATGTGCCGGGGGGTCAGGTAGAGGTAGAAGAGTCCGGCGGTGGTCGCCAGCAGGATCGCCAACCCGACCCAGAGCTCGGCCTCGATGAGCGGGAAGGCCGCCCAGACCGCGATCCCGGCCACGAGGCCGAGCAGGACCACCTTGACGAGCAGGCCGGTCAGGGTGATCGGCGCGTGGTTCCGCGCGGTACGGGACGTGCGCGGGGACCCGGACCGTACGGGCCCCCGGCCCGGGGGCTGCGTGGCAGCCCCCGGGCCGGATGACGACGTGCTCATTACTTGATCTGGCCGGCGATCGTCTTACCGGCTGCGGTGATCGTCTTGGCCGGGTCGGCGCCGCCGATGATGGCGGCCTCCGCCTTGCCGAACGGGTCCCAGATCGCGGCCATGGCCGGGATCGCCGGGAGCACCTGGCCGTTCTTGCCGGCCTCCTGGAACTTGGCCAGGTCCGGGTCGCTGCCCTTGACCTGGTCCAGCGCGGCGGTCAGCGCCGGGGGACGCGGCTCGGCGTTGTAGAGCGCCACGGCGAGGTCCGGGGTGGTCACGTGGTTCGCGACGAACTCCTGCGCCAGGGCCTTGTTCTGGCCCTTGGACGCGACGTAGAAGGACTGGACGCCCACGAACGGCTGGGCCTCCTTGCCACCGGCGAAGCCGGGGACCGGGGAGATGTCGTACTTGATGTTGGCCTTCTTGGCGTCGGCGATGGCCCAGGGGCCGGAGACCAGGAAGGCGCACTTCTTGCCGGTGAAGGTGGCGATGGAGTTCTCGCCGGTGATGGAGCGCTTCAGCGCACCCTCGCCCTTCTCACCCAGCTTGGCGATCTTCTGGAACGCCGCGATCGACTCCGGCTTGCCCACGCCCAGGTCCTTCGGGTCGTAGTCGCCGTTGGCGCTGGTACCGAAGAGGTAGCCGCCGGCCGAGGTGTAGAGCGGGTAGATGTGGTACGCGTCGCCGTTCTGGCCGGACTGGAGGCAGAGGATCTCGCTGGCCTTCTTCTCGGCCTTGAGCTTCTTGCCGGTGGCGACCAGCTCTTCGATGGTCTTCGGCGCCTCGGGAGCCAGCTCGGTGTTGCGGATCAGCGCCAGGTTCTCCATGGCGTAGGGCACGCCGTAGAGCTGGCCGTTGAAGGTCACGGCCTTGACGGCGGTCTCGTTGAACGCGCTCTTCTGCTCGGCGGCGAGCTGGACCGGGTCGATGGCGCCGTTCTGCACCAGGTTGCCGATCCAGTCGTGCGCGCCGACCACGACGTCCGGGCCGCTGCCCTGCTGGGAGGCGGTGACGAAGTTGGTCTGGAGGTCCTTGGAGACGGCCTGGACCTCGACCGTGACGCCGTTCTCCTTGCCGAACTTCTCGCCGAACGGCTTGAGGGCGGCGGCGCGCTTGTCGTCGGCCCAGATCACCAGCTTGCCGCCGGTGGCGGCCTTGCTGGACTCGTTCGCGGCCGGCTCATCGTTGCTGTCGCCACCACAGCCGGAGGCGGCGAGCGCCAGGCCGAGGACGGCGACCACACCCGCGGTACGGATGCGCATCGGTACTCCTGTCGTCATGGCGGCCCGCCGGGGGAGGGGCGATCCCGCCAGTGGAAGCTCTGTAATTTTCTTGCCAACCGGCGCCGGGCGTGCTGCGCCGCTACTCTCGCGTGTTGCGGGGACGTTAGCAAGAGGTTGCAGAGAATGGAAGGGCTTGCAGAAGTGTACGCAAGAACTTGCCTTTGAGCTAAAGTGCGCCCATGCGCGCTCGACTGTCCGACATCGCCCAACAGGCCGAAGTCAGCGAGGCCACGGTGTCGCGGGTGCTCAACGACCGCCCGGGAGTGGCCCCCGAGACCCGGCAGGCCGTACTGACCGCCCTCGATGTGCTCGGTTACGAGCGCCCGGCCCGGCTGCGCAAGCGCAGCGCCGGCCTCGTGGGCCTGGTGGTCCCCGAACTCGACAACCCGATCTTCCCCGCCTTCGCCCAGGTGATCGAGTCGACCCTGGCGCAGAGCGGGTTCACCCCCGTGCTCTGCACCCAGACCGCCGGCGGGGTCACCGAGGACGAGTACGTGGAGATGCTGCTCGACCGGCAGGTCTCCGGAATAGTCTTCGTCTCCGGCCTGCACGCCGACACCGCCGCCAACCACGACCGTTACCGGGCCCTGATCGCCCGCCCGCTGCCCGTCGTGATGATCAACGGGTACGCGCCCGGCATCCCCGCGCCCTTCGTCTCCTGCGACGACGGCGAGGCCACCGAGCTGGCCGTGGCCCACCTGGTGGCGCTCGGGCACCGCCGCATCGGCCTGATCACCGGGCCGGACCGGTTCGTGCCGGTGCAGCGCCGGGTGGCCGGCTTCCGGGCCGCGATGGGCCGCCTCGTCGGGGTCGACGAGCCCGGCCTCGACGAGCTGGCCGAGCTGTCGCTGTTCGGTGTGGAGGGCGGCGAGGCCGCCGCCGCCCGGCTGCTGGACCGGGGCGTCACGGGCATCGTCTGCGGCTCCGACCTGATGGCGCTCGGCGCGATCCGGGCCGCCCGGCAGCGCGGCATGTCCGTGCCGGGAGAGCTGTCGGTGGTCGGCTACGACGACTCCCCGCTGATGGCCTTCACCGATCCGCCACTGACCACGATGCGGCAGCCGGTGGCCGCGATGGCCGTCGCCGCCGTCCGGGCCCTGGTCGACGAGATCAACGGGCACGCCGCCCCGCACTCGGAGTACGTGTTCCGCCCGGAACTGGTCGTGCGCGGCTCCACCGCCGTCGCCCCCACCGGCGCCGCGCGCCCGGCCCCGGGCGGCCCGACCCGGCAGCGCCCGGCCCCGCCCGCGCTCGCCGTCCCGGCCTGACCGCCCGCCCCCGGAAGGCCCGCGCGAGCGGGGTTCCCCGGGGCGCCGCGTGACCGACGCCATTTCTTGCGCAAGGAATGCTTGACTCTTGCAGTAACGAGCGGCATTCTGCTCAGACACCACCCCCCGCACCCGCGCCGCGCTCGGGTGCCGCCGTCCCGCGCCACAGAACGGGGAACGCCACCCATGACCGTCAGCAACCCCTCGCCGCTGGCCTCCGACGACGACTGGTGGCGCTCCGCGGTCGTCTACCAGGTCTACGTGCGCAGCTTCGCCGACTCCAACGGCGACGGCGTCGGTGACCTCCAGGGCATCCGGGAGCGCCTGCCGTACCTGCACGACCTCGGCGTGGACGCGCTCTGGCTGACCCCCTTCTACACCTCCCCGATGATCGACGGCGGGTACGACGTCGCCGACTACCGCGACGTCGACCCGATGTTCGGCACCCTCGCGGACTTCGACGCGATGATCACGGACGCGCACGCCCTCGGCCTGCGGATCATCGTGGACCTGGTGCCCAACCACACCTCCAGCGCGCACCCGTGGTTCCAGGCGGCGCTGGCGGCCGGGCCCGGCTCCCCCGAGCGGGCGCGCTACCTCTTCGCCGAGGGCAAGGGCGAGAACGGCGAACTGCCCCCGAACGACTGGGAGAGCATCTTCGGCGGCCCCGCCTGGACGCGGATCGACGACGGCCAGTGGTACCTGCACCTGTTCGACCCGGCCCAGCCGGACCTGAACTGGCGGCACCCCGAGGTGCGCGCCGAGTTCGAGGGCGTGCTGCGCTTCTGGCTCGACCGGGGCGTGGACGGCTTCCGGATCGACGTGGCGCACGGCATGATCAAGGCCGAGGGGCTGCCGGACGTCGGGTTCAACTCCATGACCACCGGCCAGCGCCAGGCGGAGCTGCTCGGCAAGGGCCGGCTCCCCTACTTCGACCAGGACGAGGTGCACGACATCTACCGCGCCTGGCGGCCGATCCTGGACAGTTACCCGGGCGGCCGGATGGCGGTCGCCGAGGCGTGGGCCGAGACCCCGCAGCGCCTCGCCCGCTACATCGGCCCGGACGAGCTGCACCAGGCGTTCAGCTTCGACTTCCTCGACGCGACCTGGTCCGCCGACTCGTTCCGCAAGGTCGTCGACACCGCGCTCGCCGAGTCGACCATCGTCGGCGCGCCCACCACCTGGGTGCTCTCCAACCACGACAAGCAGCGGCACGTGACCCGCTACGGCGACGGCGCCGAGGGGCTGCGCCGGGCGCGCGCCGCCACCCTGCTGATGCTCGCCCTGCCCGGCTGCGCCTACCTCTACCAGGGCGAGGAACTGGGCCTGCCGGAGGTGCTGGACCTGCCGGACGAGCTGCGCCAGGACCCGGCGTTCCTGCGCACCGGTGAGAGCCGCGACGGCTGCCGGGTGCCGATCCCGTGGAGCGGCGAGCTGGCCCCGTACGGCTTCGGGCCGGCCGGCAGCGAGCTGAGCTGGCTGCCGGCCCCGGCCACCTGGCGTGCCCTCTCGGTCGCCGCCCAGACCGGCGTGCCCGGCTCGACGCTGGAGCTCTACCGCACCGCGCTGCGGATCCGCCGGGAGCACCCGGCGCTGGCCGCCGACGCGGGCGCAGTCACCTGGTTGGAGGCCGGGCCGGGCGTGCTCGCCTTCAGCCGCACCGCCGGCGACACCGTGCTGACCTGCGTGGTCAACATCAGCGGTGCGCCGGCCCTGATCGACGGGTACGGCGCACCGATCGCCGCCAGCGAGCCGCTCACCGGGCAGGGCTCCGGCCACCTGCTCGGAGTCGACGCGGCCGCGTGGTTCGAACGGCGCTGAGCGGGTAACCCGTCATCGACCTGGTCGTCCGTTGTGCCCCGCGCCGACGGGCGACTGGGCTACCGACCCCTTGTGGTGGGGGGTGAGGTGGCGCCGGCGCCTCCGGAGTCCGCTCCGGTGGCGCCGGCGTCCATCGGGATGCGCCGGCCGGACCGGTTCAGGCGCCGCCGGTGAGCTGGGCGGCGATTCGCCCGAAGCCGGCCCGCAGCTCGGCCTCGGTGGGCGGGGCGAGCGGCTCCGCGCGGTCGGCCTCCTCGGCCGCCGCCTCCAGCTCCTCGTCGATGGTGTCCTCGAAGTCGCCGTAGAGATCGGCCTGGTCGAGCTGCGCCGCCTCGTCCTCGGCAGCGATCTGCGCCGCAGCGATCTCGCCCCGGATCTCCTCGGCCGAGACCGCCGGCAGCAGCGGCTCGACGACCGCCATCAGCTGCTCCTCGGCGACGACCGACTCGGCCAGCGCGAGGGCGTGTGGCCGCTCGTAGGGACCGCAGACCACCGGCTCCCACTCGTCGGTGTCGCCGAGCGGGCCGAAGGTGATGATCCACGGCAGGCCGAGCATCGGCGAGTCGTCCGGCAGGTCCAGTGTCACGAGTGCGCCCACGCGCCCATCATGTCCGTGGTGCCGGGCCCCCGGGGAGTCATTCCCGCCATTCCCCCTACCGCGCGCGGGTCGCCAGCGCCGTCAGGCCGGTCGCGCCGCGTCCAACGCCGCGCGGACCAGGGCCAGCGCCGTCGCGGACGGTACGCCCAGCCGGGCGGCCTCGGCGGCGTACTCGGCCGCCACCCGCTGCAACCGGTCCGACGCGTCGTCGCGTCCGGGCGCGACGAAGGTGCCGTGCCGGCCCCGGGTCTCCAGCAGACCGGCCGCCTCCAGCTCCCGGTAGGCGCGGGCCACCGTGTTGACCGCCAGCCCGAGGTCGGCCGCGAACCGACGGACGGTCGGCAGCCGCGTGCCCACCGCCAACCGGCCCGTCCCGATCAGCTCCGCGAGCTGCCCGCGCACCTGCTCGTACGGCGGCACCGCCGAGCCCTGGTCGACCGTGATCCGCACGCCCGCTCCCCCACTCATCCGGCCCCGCCCGGGGTGCCCGGGTCCGTGTCCGCGTCCGGGTCGACCGGCCCCGGAGCCGCCGCCAGGTCCACCACCCGACCGCGTGGGCTGGTCGCGGCCAGCGCCGCGCCGAAGAGCACCAGCTGGTTGAGCAGGTAGAGGTAGAGCAGCAGCCCCACGGCGCCCGCCACCACCGTGTACGCCGGGTTCCGCTCGGTGCGCACCACGTAGAAGCGCCCGACGGTGTTGAGCAGCGTGATGCCGACCGCGACCAGCAGCACCACCGGGCGCAGCCGGGACCGGCTCATCCGCAGCCGCGGCACCGCCACCAGCAGCAGGGTGGCCAGCACCGCGTTGACCAGCACGCTGAGCACCGCGCTGACCGTGGTCAGGCCCACCGAGCCGGTGCTGCGCAGCAGGAAGCGCAGCAGCGACTCCAGGGTGTCCACCGCCGCCACCGAGACGCCGAGCAGCACGAAGATGACCACCAGCACGCCGAGGTCCACCAGGCGACGGACCACCAGGTTGCCCGGTTGCTGGTTGAGCCCGTACATGAGCCGCTGGGAGGAGCGGATCGCCTCCACCCAGCCGATCCCGGTGAACGCCAGGATGATCAGGCCGACCACCCCGACCGTGCCGCTGCTGTCGGCGATCTGCACGGGGTCGAGGAACGGCAGGTTCTCCCGGAGGAAGTCGGCGGCGGCGTCGCTGACCTCGTCGTTGTCCTCCAGGATGGCCCCGAAGATCGAGTACCCGACCAGCGCCAGCGCGAAGACCGCGAAGAAGCCGTAGTAGGCGATCGCGGCGGCCAGCCGCCCGCCCAGCACGTCGTTGTAGAGCACGCCGGCCCGCCAGAGGTGGTCGGCGGCGCCCCACCGGCGGCGGGTGGCGCTGATCCGGCGGTCGATGCCCGCCTCGATGCGGCCCAGCACGTTCACGCCGTCATCCTCGCCGATCTCCGGCCGCCGCGCGGGCAACCGGGCGCCGGCCCGCGCCGGGCGGCGGTCGTACGGCGGGAGCCGGCGTCGATGCCGTGGCGCACCCGGGCGACCGCTCAGCCGCCCAGCCGGAAGTCCCGGCGCGGCTGCCACCGGGTCTGCCCGCTGTGCGAGAAGAGGGTGAACGCCTCGACCTCGAACATGGCCGAGAAGTCGGCCAGGTCCTCGTACGCCCGGTCCAGCGCCTCCGGCGCGACGTCCTGGGCGACCGTGACGTGCGGGTGGTAGGGGAAGCGCGCCTCGCGGTGCAGCTCGGGGGCGGCCCTGATCGCGGCGGCGAGCAGTTCGCACTCGCTGATCCCGGCGGCCACCGCCACGAAGACGACCTGGGTCACCGGGCGGAACGTGCCGGTGCCCCGCAGGTGCAGGGTGAAGGGCAGGTGGGCGGCGGCGACCGCGCCGAGGTGCCGTTCCACCGCCGGCAGCGTCGCCACCGGGATCTCGGTCGGCCCGAGCAGGGTCACGTGGGCGGGGACGACCCGGGGGTCGCCGGCCTCGACGCGCCGCCGGGTGAGCAGGCCGCCCCACGGCTCGGGGATGTCGACGGCGATGCCGATCTCGATGGTGTCGCCGGCGTCCGGCGCCCCGTCCCTGCGATCCACGCTGTGCGTCATCCCTCCGGCCACCGACCCGTCCGCCCTCACCCGTCGCGCCGGGGCGCTACTCGCCGCGCACCGGCGGGAAGAAGCCCACCCGCTCGTACACGGTGCGCAGCGTCGTGCCGGCGAGCACGCGGGCCTTCTCCGCGCCGGCGGCGAGCAGCTTGTCGAGCTGCGCCGGGTCGTCGAGGTAGGTCCTGGTGCGCTCCTGGATCGGGCCGACGAACTCCCGCACCACCTCGCCGAGGTCCTTCTTGAGGTCGCCGTAGCCCTTGCCGGCGTACGCGGCGACCAGGTCGTCGACGCTCCGCCCGCTCAGGGCCGAGTAGATGGTCAGCAGGTTGGAGACGCCCGGCTTGGTCTCGGTGTCGAAGACGATCTCCCGCCCGGTGTCGGTGACCGCGGAGCGGATCTTCTTGGCCGAGCGGGCCGGATCCTCCAGCAGGTTGACGATGCCGGCCGGCGACGAGGACGACTTCGACATCTTGGCCGTCGGGTCCTGGAGGTCGGTGATCTTCGCGGTGTCCTTGACGATGTGCGGCGCGGGCACCGTCAGGGTCGGCCCGAACAGCGAGTTGAACCGCTGGGCCAGGTCGCGGGAGAGCTCCAGGTGCTGGCGCTGGTCCTCGCCGACCGGCACCGCGTTGGCCTGGTAGAGCAGGATGTCGGCGGCCTGGAGGATCGGGTAGGTGAACAGGCCGACGCTCGCCCGCTCGCCGCCCTGCTTCTGCGACTTGTCCTTGAACTGCGTCATCCGGCTCGCCTCGCCGAAGCCGGTGATGCAGCCCAGCACCCAGGCGAGCTGCGAGTGCTCGGGCACCTGCGACTGCACGAAGAGCGTGCTGCGCTCGGGGTCGAGGCCGACGGCGAAGAGCTGCGCGGCGGCCATCCGGGAGCGCTGCATGAGCGTCTTCGGGTCGTGCCCCGCCGTGATCGCGTGCAGGTCGACCACGCAGTAGTAGGCGTCGTGGGTGTCCTGCAACGCCACCCAGTGCCGCACGGCGCCCAGGTAGTTGCCGAGGTGGAACGAGTCGGCCGTCGGCTGGATGCCGGAGAAGACGCGGGGGCGGGCGGGAACGTCGGACATGGCGGCAATTCTGTCAGCAAGACCCGGTGCGCGTCATGACGGGCCGGCGGGTCGGTTCCGCCCCACCGGTGCGGGGGCGGTGATCTCGCGCCGCGGCTCCGGCAGGCGCCCGGCGGAGACGGTGAGCCGGGCCACCCGCCGTCCCTCCAGCGTGAGCACCCGCAGCAGCCAGCCGTCGGGCGGGTCGTCGGGTTCCGCGCCGCCGTCGCCGGGCGGGCCGGCGGTCACCGGCACCTCGTCGCCGGCGACGGGGAGCCGGCCCAGCGCGGCCATCACGAAGCCGCCGACCGTCTCGTAGGGGCCGGGTGGCAGGCGTACCCCGGTGTGCTCGGCGAAGTCGGCGAGGTTGAGCCGGCCGTCCACCACGGCGGGCAGGCCCGCGTGCACCGGGTCGGGATCGGTGTCGTACTCGTCGTGGATCTCCCCGATCAGCTCCTCGATCAGGTCCTCCAGGGTGACGATGCCGGCGGTGCCGCCGTACTCGTCGACGACCACGGCGAGGTGGTGGCGCTCCCGGCGCATCTCGCTGAGCGCGGCGAGCACCCGTTTGCTGCCGGGCAGCCGCTTCACCTCCCGGGTCAGCTCGCCGACGGTGGTGCAGGGATCGACGTCCGGGCGGAGCAGCACGTCGCGCAGGTGCACGAAGCCGACCACGTCGTCGTGGGTGCCGTCGACGACCGGGTAGCGGGTGTGGGTCTCGGCCCGCACCATCCGCTCCGCCTCGGCGATGGTGAGCCGGGCGGAGAGGAAGACGACCTCGGTGCGCGGCATCATCACCTCGCGGACCAGGCTCGCCCCCGCGACCAGCACCTCGTCGATGATCCGCCGCTCGACCGGGTCGAGCAGGGTGTTGGCGGCGACCAGGTCGCGCAGCTCCGCCTCACTGATCCGCTCCCGGCCGGCCGCCGGGCTGGCGCCGAGCAGGGCCGTCACCGCGCGGGTGGCGGCGTCGGCGGCGCGCACCACGATCCGGGCGACGGCCCGGGGCAACGGCCCCGGCTCGCGGCGTGGCCGGCTCCGGGCGCGTCGCCGCAGCCCGGGAGCACCCGCTTCCCGCATGACAGTGATGGTAGACAGCGCCGGGCGCGCAGGCAGCCCATGTTCGGCTCTGTTCGAAGTTGTGGAATCATGATGGAATCACAAGGTGGCCGACGCGGGGCGGGCACCGGACGGCCGGCCGTAGGGTGATCACGACACGGGCCGCCACCGGACGGCCAGGCAGGAGGAGACCGACGTGAAACTGCTCGTCACCGGCGGCGCCGGCTTCATCGGCAGCGTGGTGACCAGGATGCTGCTCGACGCCGGCCACGAGGTCGTGGTGCTCGACGACCTGCGCACCGGCCACCGCGAGGCGCTCGCCCCCGACGCGACGCACGTCGACGCGCCCGTCCACGACGTCGCGCGGGTGCTCACCCCCGGCGCGGGCTTCGACGGGGTGCTGCACTTCGCCGCGCTGATCGCCGCGGGCGAGTCGATGACCCGGCCCGAGCTCTACTGGCACACCAACACCGTCGGCTCGATCGCCCTGATCGACGCCGTCCGGGCCGCCGGCGTGCCCCGCCTGGTCTTCTCCTCCACCGCCGCCGTCTACGGCAACCCCACCGAGCTGCCCATCCCCGAGACGGCGGTGAAGGCCCCGACGAACACGTACGGCGCCACCAAGCTCGCCGTCGACATGGCCCTCACCTCCGAGGCGATCGGGCACAACCTGGCCGCCGTGTCGCTGCGCTACTTCAACGTCGCCGGGGCGTACCTCGACGGCGACGTCGCGCTCGGCGAGCGGCACGACCCGGAGACCCACCTCATCCCGATCGCGCTGGAGGTGGCCGCCGGCCGGCGGGAGAAGCTCCAGCTCTTCGGCGACGACTACCCGACCGTCGACGGCACCTGCGTGCGCGACTACATCCACGTCGCCGACCTCGCCCGCGCCCACCTGCTGGCGCTCGACGCGGCAACCGCCGGGCAGCACCGGATCTACAACCTGGGCAACGGCAACGGCTTCACCAACCGCCAGGTGGTCGACGTGGTCCGCGAGGTCACCGGGCAGCCCGTGCCGGTCGAGGTCGCGCCGCGCCGCGAGGGCGATCCGGCCGAACTGGTCGCGTCGTCCGCGCTGGCCCGCGAGGAGCTGGGCTGGGTGCCGCGCAAGCCGACCCTGCCCGACATCGTCGCCGACGCCTGGGCGTTCTACCGCACGCACGTCGCGGGGCCGCGGTGACCGACGACGTCGCGGCCCGCGCCACCGCCGCCTTCCGTTCGGCGTACGGCGAGCCGCCCGCCGGCCGCTGGGCGGCTCCCGGGCGGGCGAACCTCATCGGCGAGCACACCGACTACAACGACGGCTTCGTCCTGCCCTTCGCCCTGCCGCTGCGCACGGTGGTGGCAGCCGCCCCGCAGCCCGGCGACACCTGGACGGTCCGCTCGGAGCTCACCGGCGAGACGATCACCTTCGGCGCCGGGGAGGTCGCCGGGCCCGGCCGGGTCACCGGCTGGGGCGCGTACGTGGCCGGGGTCGTCTGGGCGCTGCGGGAGGCGGGGCACGCGGTGCCCGGCGCCCGGCTGGCGATCGCCTCCGACGTGCCCCTGGGCGCCGGGCTGTCCTCCTCGGCCGCGCTGGAGGCCGCCGTGCTGGCCGCCCTGGTCGACCTGGGCGGGCTGGACCTGCCCGCCGAGCGACGGCCCCGGCTGGCCCAGCGCGCCGAGAACGACTACGTGGGCGCGCCGACCGGCATCATGGACCAGTCGGCGGTGATCCGCTGCCGCGCCGGGCACGCGCTCTTCCTGGACTGCCGCGACGAGTCCGTCGAGCAGGTCCCGTTCGACCTGGACGCCGCCGGCCTCGCCGTGCTGGTCGTCGACAGCCGGGCCCCGCACCGGCACGCCGACGGCGAGTACGCCGCCCGCCGCGGCTCCTGCGAGCGGGCGGCCGGGCTGCTCGGCGTCGCGGCGCTGCGCGACGTCCCCGCCGACGCTCTGGCCGACGCCCTCGCCCGGCTCGACGAGGACGAGACCCGCCGCCGGGTGCGGCACGTCGTGACCGAGAACCAGCGGGTGCTCGACACCGTCGCGCTGCTGCGCGCCGGCCGGGTACGCGAGATCGGGCCGCTGCTGACCGCCTCGCACGCCTCGATGCGGGACGACTTCGAGATCACCGTCCCGGAGATCGACACCGCCGTCGAGGCGGCCCTGGCCGCCGGGGCGCTCGGCGCCCGGATGACCGGCGGCGGCTTCGGCGGCTGCGTCCTCGCCCTCGTCGGCGCGGAACGGGCCGACGCGGTCGCCGCCGCCGTCACGGCCGCGTACGCCGAGCGGGGCTTCGCCGCGCCCGGCCACGTCACCGTCCTGCCCGGCCCGGGCGCCACCCGGCTGGACTGAGCACCGACGCGGCGACCCGCCGGACGGCCGTCGCCAGCCGGACGGGCACCGCCAGCCCGGCGAGCACCGGCGGTCCAGCGGCACCGCCGGCCCGGCGGGCACCGACGCGGGCGGCTGCCGGTCCGGAGCCCTGCGCCGATGGGTTGAGCGGCTACCGGATCTGGACCCACCGACAGCCTGCGCGGAACGGACGAAGCCGCAGCGGCCGGGCATCCCGGGGACCGGCCCACCGGTCGACGCGCTGATACCTCTGTGGCATTTAAATACCACTGTGGTATCGGGACGAATCGACAACACTGCCGGTCGTCAACGAGCAGCTCGGCACAGCCGGGCACAGCCCCGCGAGAGTCCTGAGCGCGAGGCACGGCGGTAGGCGCGTTCAGCCCGACGGGCGGGCGTCGGCACCCGCCCGTCGGCGGGACTCACTGCGCTTCGACGATCATCCCCGCGCCGACGGTGCGGTTGGTGGACTCGTCGATGATCACGAAGCCGCCGGTGGTGCGGTTGCGGCGGTACTCGTCCGCGAGCAGCGGCACGGTCGTCCGCAGCCGCACCCGGCCGATCTCGTTGAGCGCCAGCCCGCCCGCGGACTCGTCGCGGTGCAGCGAGTTGATGTCCAGCCGGTAGTGCAGGCCGCGCACGATCGCCCGCGCCGAGCGGGTGGTGTGCTTGATGGCGTACTTCCCGCCGACCTGGAGCGGGCGGGTCTCGTCCATCCAGCACACCATCGCCTCGATGTCCTGGGACACCGCCGGGGCGTTGTTCGGACGGCAGATCATGTCGCCCCGGGAGATGTCGATCTCGTCTTCGAGGCGTACGGTCACCGACATCGGCGGGAACGCCTCCGCGACCGGCCCGTCGGCGGTCTCCACGGCGGCGATCCGGCTGGTGAAGCCGGACGGCAGCACCATCACCTCGTCGCCCGGCTTGAGCACGCCGGAGGCGACCTGGCCCGCGTAGCCCCGGTAGTCGGTGACGGTGGTCGACTGCGGGCGGATCACGTACTGCACCGGGAAGCGCACGTCGACCAGGTTGCGGTCGCTGGCGATGTGCACCCGCTCCAGGTGGTGCAGCAGCGACGGGCCCTCGTACCAGGGCATGTTCTCCGACCGGGTGACGATGTTGTCGCCGCGCAGCGCCGAGACCGGCACCACCGTCAGGTCGGGCACGTCGAGCTTCGCGGCGAACGCGGTGAACTCGTCGGCGATCCGCTCGAAGACCTCCTGCGAGAAGTCGACCAGGTCCATCTTGTTGACGCAGAGGACCAGGTGCGGCACCCGCAGCAGCGAGCACAGGAACGCGTGCCGGCGGGACTGCTCGACCAGGCCCTTGCGGGCGTCCACCAGGATCAGCGCCAGGTCGGCCGTCGACGCCCCGGTCACCATGTTGCGGGTGTACTGGATGTGCCCGGGGGTGTCCGCGATGATGAACTTCCGCCGGGGCGTGGCGAAGTAGCGGTACGCCACGTCGATGGTGATGCCCTGCTCGCGCTCCGCCCGCAGGCCGTCGGTGAGCAGCGCCAGGTTGGTGTACTCGTCGCCCCGCGCGGCGCTGACCGCCTCGACGGCGGCGAGCTGGTCGGTGAAGAGCGACTTCGTGTCGTAGAGCAGCCGGCCGATCAGGGTCGACTTGCCGTCGTCGACGCTGCCGGCGGTGGCGAAGCGCAGCAGGTCCATCGGCCGGGGCTCCGGCACGGCCCGGGCGTCCGTCGGGCTCGCGTCGGCCGGCGGGACGGTCTCGGTGGTCATCAGAAGTAGCCCTCCCGCTTGCGGTCCTCCATGGCGGCCTCGCTGACCCGGTCGTCGCCGCGGGTCGCGCCACGCTCGGTGATCCGGGTGGCGGCGACCTCCTCGATGACCTTCTCGACCGTGTCGGCGTCGGAGCGCACGGCGGCGGTGCAGGACGCGTCGCCCACCGTCCGGTAGCGCACCCGCGCCTTGAACCGGTCCTCGCCCGCCCGGGGCCGGAAGAACTCGTTGACCGCGTAGAGCATCCCGTCGCGCTCGACCACCTCACGCTCGTGGGCGTAGTAGATCGACGGCAGGGCGATGCGCTCGCGGGCGATGTAGTGCCAGACGTCCAGCTCGGTCCAGTTGGACAGCGGGAAGACCCGGATCGACTCGCCCGGGTGGTGGCGGCCGTTGTAGAGCGCCCACAGCTCCGGGCGCTGGTTCTTCGGGTCCCACTGGCCGAACTCGTCGCGGAAGCTGAACACCCGCTCCTTGGCCCGGGCCTTCTCCTCGTCGCGGCGGGCGCCGCCGAAGAGCGCGTCGAAGCGGTGCTTCTCCACCGCGTCCAGCAACACCGGCGTCTGGATCCGGTTGCGCATCCCGTCGGCCGACTCGCGCACCAGCCCGCGGGCCAGCGCCTCCGGCACGCTCGCCACCACCAGTTGCAGCCCCAGCTCGGCGACCCGCTGGTCCCGGTATTCCAGGACCTCGGGGAAGTTGTGCCCCGTGTCCACGTGCATGACCGGGAACGGCACGTTGGCCGGGGCGAACGCCTTCTGGGCCAGCCGGAGCATGACGATCGAGTCCTTGCCGCCCGAGAAGAGCAGCACCGGCCGCTCCATCTCGGCGACCACCTCGCGCATCACGAAGATGCTCTCGGCCTCCAGCGCGTCGAGGTGCGACACCTGGTAGGCGGCGGGGGCGGTCATGACACGGGCTCGCTTCGCTCGAATCCGCTCATCGTATTCCAGACCTTTCCGGTCGGGCATGCCAAGAAGTGCCGCTCAGGCTACCCGGAATGACGCTGCAACGCTGCAAGCAACCGACTGGCGAGATCCTTGCGGCAGACCAGCAGGTCGGGCAGGCGCGGATCCGCCTCGTTGTATCTCAGCGCAGAACCGTCGATCCGGGAAGCGTGCAGGCCGGTGGCCGTCGCCACAGCGACCGGCGCGGCCGAATCCCACTCGTACTGACCGCCCGCATGGATGTAGGCGTCCACCTCACCGGTCACCACCGCGGCGATCTTCGCCCCGGCCGAGCCCATCGGCACCAGGTGCGCGCCGACGTCCTCCGCCAGGTCGGTCAGGAACACCGGCGGCCGGCTCCGGCTCGCCGCCAGGCGGATCGTCCGCCCGCCGGGCGCCGCCGCCTGCACCGTCGCCGGAGGGTACGCCGGCGGATAGTCGGTCCCCAGCACCCGCTGCTGCGCCGGCAGCCCGACCGCGCCCGCCACCAGCCCGTGCGGCGTCGGAGCGGTACGCGACCAGAGCGCCACGTGCACCGCCCAGTCCGAACGGCCCTCCTCGGAGAACTCCCGGGTGCCGTCCAGCGGGTCGATGATCCACACCCGGTCGGCGGTCAGCCGGGACACCGCCTCGGCGTTCACCTCCGCCGCCCACGCCAGCCGCGAACCCTCGTCCTCCTCGGAGAGGACGGCGTCGTCCGGCCGCCACTTCGCCAGCTCGGTGCGGATGAGGTCGTGCGAGACCTTGTCGCCCGCCGAGCGCAACGCCCCCGCGTCCGCGAAGCCCATCTCGGCGCGCAGGCCGAGCAGCGCCTGACCGGCCCGGGCCGCCAGCCACCGGGCGAAGGCCCCGTCGATCATCGGAGGACTGCCCATGACTCTCGCTCCCGTCGCCTCGCCACGCTCGGCGTCGCCGCCGGCGATCCGCCCCGGCCGTCGCGTCGCGCCGAAAGGCGAAGACTACCGGCCCCGGGCGCCCGGCCCGGCGCTCACACCCCGTGGTAGAGGTTCTGTGTCGGCTCCACGCCCCTGGTGACCACCGACTCCACCACGTCGGCGGCCCGGTCCACCAGGAACTCCAGCTCCTTGCGCTCGGTCGCGCCGAAATCCGACAGTACGTAGTCCGCCGGATCCTGCCGCCCCGGCGGCCGGCCGATGCCGAAGCGCACCCGGACGTACTCCTTCGTGCCCAGCGACTTCGACATCGACCGCAGGCCGTTGTGCCCGCCCTCGCCGCCGCCGCACTTAACCCGCAGCTGGCCGTAGCCGATGTCCAGCTCGTCGTGCACGGCGATCACCCGGCCCGGCGGTACCTTGTGGAACTGGGCGAGGCCGGCCACCGGCCCGCCGGAGAGGTTCATGTACGTCAGCGGCTTGACCAGCACCAGCTTCGGCCCGCCGAAGCCGAGCCGCCCCTCGGCGACCTCCGCCACCGTCCGCTTGTGCCGGCCGAAATTCGCGCCGAGCCGGCCCGCCAGCAGGTCGGCCACCATGAAGCCGACGTTGTGCCGGTTGCCGGCGTACTCCCGACCCGGGTTGCCCAGGCCGACCACCAGCCACGGCCCCGCCTCGTCCGTCACGCCCCGCCCCTCCCGCTGCTCGCCGTCACCGCACCCACCGGACACCGATACGCCGACAGGCGCCCCCGACCGCGCGGGGACGCCTGTCGCAACGCTGCGAACCGATCAGGCCTCGGTCTTCGCCTCGGCGTTCTCCTCGCCCTCGGCGGCCGGAGCCTCGGCGCCCTCGGCGGCCTCGGCGGTCTCCTCGCCGACACCGGCCTCGGCCTCCTCGGCGGCCTCCTCGACCTCGGGGAGGGTGGCCTCGAGCTGCTCGGCGGTCGGCGCGGCGGTCACCGAGGCGACCGTCTGGTCCGCGTCGGCGGCCAGCTCGACGCCGGCCGGCAGCTCCACGTCGCCGGCGGTGACCTGCGTGCCGGCCTCCATGCCCTCGATCGAGGCCTCCAGGTGGTCCGGCACCTTGGTGGCGTCGGCGGTGACCGACAGGGTGTCGTGGTCGTGCACGATCAGGGTGTCCTTCGCGGCCTCGCCGGTCAGCTGGACCGGGACCTCGACGGTGACCTTCTCGCCCCGACGGACCAGCAGCAGGTCCACGTGCTCGAAGGTGTCCTTGATCGGGTCACGCTGGATCGCCTTCGGCAGCGCCAGCACCTGGGTGCCGTCGCTGACCTCGATCGCGAAGAGCTGGTTGGCGCCACCCTTGCGGATCGCGGCGGCGAACTCGCGGGACGGCAGCGCGATGTGCTTGGGCTTCTCGCCGTGGCCGTACAGCACGGCGGGCACCTTGCCGGCCCGGCGGGTACGACGGGCACCACCCTTGCCGAACTCGGTGCGGGGCTCGGCGCTGATCTTTACCTCGGACACGGGAAAACTCCTGATGCTTTCGCTGCGGCGGCTTGTCGTCTGGCGGTGCTGGGGCGAGGGGCTCGCTGGGGCTCATGCGTCGAGAACGACTGCCCGGAGCACCGCGTCGATGACGGTGCCTCCGTGCGGCGCTTGTCAGCGGCCCGCCGGGCACCCTCGCCGTGGCAACCGCACCAGTCTACCCGAGCTGATTCCGCGCGCTCCGGCAGTCCCCTTATCACCGTTCCCGCAGGCCCGCAGGGTGATCCGGCCCCGGTCGACGACACCCCTCCGACGCCGGGCCGGGAGGCGCGAACGCACCCCGGCCCGGCGTCGGACGGTCAGCTCAGGCCACCGAAGAGGGTGGTCACCGAGCCGTCGTCGAAGACCTCGCGGATCGCCCGCGCCAGCAGCGGCGCGATCGACAGCACGGTGATCTTGTCGAGCTGCTTCTCCGGCGGCAGCGGCAGCGTGTTGGTGACCACGACCTCGCTGATCGGGGCGTTCTTCAACCGCTCGGTCGCCGGGTCGGAGAGCAGCGCGTGGGTCGAGGCGACGATCACGTCGGCCGCGCCGGACTCCCGGAGGATGTCCGCCGCCCCGCAGATCGTGCCGCCCGTGTCGATCATGTCGTCGACGATCAGGCAGACCCGGCCCTCGACCTCGCCGACCACCCGGTTCGCCACCACCTGGTTCGGCTTCAGCGGGTCGCGGGTCTTGTGGATGAACGCCAGCGGGCAGCCACCCAGCCGGTCCGTCCACCGCTCCGCCACGCGTACCCGGCCCGAGTCCGGCGCGACCACCGTCATCGGACGGCCGTCGTACTTGTGCTGGACGTACTCGGCGAGGATGTCCATGGCGAAGAGATGGTCGACGGGCCCGTCGAAGAAGCCCTGGATCTGCGCGGTGTGCAGGTCGACGGTGAGGATGCGGTTCGCCCCGGCCGTCTTCAGCAGGTCCGCCACCAGCCGGGCCGAGATCGGCTCCCGGCCGCGGTGCTTCTTGTCCTGCCGGGCGTACGGGTAGAACGGCAGGACCACGGTGATCCGCTTGGCCGAACCGCGCTTCAGCGCGTCGATCATGATGAGGGTCTCCATGACCCACGTGTTGACCCCGTGCGTGACGGACTGGACCACGAAGGCGTCCGAACCGCGTACCGAGTCCTTGAACCGTACGAAGATCTCACCGTTGGCGAACTCGTACGCGTCGGCCGGCGTCGGCGCGACGCCGAGCACCTCACCGATCTCCTTGGCCAACTCCGGAAAGCCACGTCCGGAAAAAAGCATCAGGCTCTTGCGGTTTTCGGCGACGATGCTGCCCATGGGCCCGTCTGCTCCCGTTGGTCGGTGGTACCCGGCGGTGATGGTGGGCCGGGGACTATTCGGTTGCAGTATCCCCCGCGCCCGGGGCCGACCTGACCGGCTCGGCGTCCCCGTGGATTGCCTCACCTTCACTTGCCCGGGATCCCGACGCCGACGCATCCTCATCGGCCTTCTGGGCCCGCGCCGCCGCCTCCGCCGAGGCCGTACCGGCACGCTTGCGGGCCACCCAGCCGTCGATGCTGCGCTGCGGCGCGCGGGTCACCCCGAGCGCGCCCGGCGGCACGTCCTGCGTGATCGCGCTGCCCGCCGCCACGTACGCCCCGGCGCCCACCTCGACGGGGGCGATGAGGCTCGTGTCGCAGCCGATGAACGCCGCCTCGCCGACCGTGGTGCGGTGCTTGTGCACCCCGTCGTAGTTCACGAAGATCGTCGCCGCGCCGATGTTCGCCTTCGCGCCGATCGTCGCGTCGCCCACGTACGACAGGTGCGGCACCTTCGCGCCCGCGCCCACCTCGGAGTTCTTCACCTCGACGAACGTGCCGACCTTGGCCTTCTCGGCCAGCCGGGCGTCCGGCCGCAGGTACGCGTACGGCCCGACGCTGGCGCCCGGGCCGACCTCCGCGCCCACCGCGTGGCTGCGGAGCACCGTGGCGCCGGGGCCGACGACCGTGTCGATCAGCGTCACGTCCGGCCCGACGACCGCGCCCGTGCCGACCACCGTGCCGCCGCGCAGCTGGGTGTTCTGGTCGACCACCGCGTCCCGGTCGAGGGCGACCGTCACGTCGATCCAGGTGGTGTCCGGGTCGAGCAGGCTGACCCCGGTACGCATCCAGGCCTCGTTGACGCGGTCGCGCAGCAGCCGGCGCAGCGTGGCCAGCTCGACCCGGTCGTTGCAGCCCAGCGTCTCCACGTGGTCCGCCGCCACGTGCACGGCCACCGGCTCACCGGCCGAGCCCAGCAGGGCGAAGACGTCGGTCAGGTACTCCTCGCCCTGGTCGTTGTCGGTCGACAACTTGCCGAGCGCGTCGCGCAACCGGGCGACGTCGAACGCGTAGATGCCTGCGTTGATCTCCCGGATCGCCCGCTGCGCCTCGGTGGCGTCGCGCTCCTCGACGATCTGCTCGAGCCGCCCGCCGGCGTCGCGCACGATCCGGCCCAGGCCGGTCGGGTCGGGCACCTCGGCGGCGAGCACGGTCGCCGCCGCGCCCGCGCCCTCGTGCGCCTCCACCAGCGCGGCCACCGTCTCCGGGCGCAGCAGCGGCACGTCGCCGTTGATGACGACCACGGTGCCGGTGGCGTCCGGCACGGCGTCCAGCGCGATCCGGACGGCGTGGCCGGTGCCGAGCTGCTCGGCCTGGAGCACCGGGGTGGCCGTGGGGGCGATCTGCGACAGGTGCGCGCGGACCTGGTCGGCGCCGTGGCCGACCACGACCACCGTTCGGTCCGCGGCCAGCGGCGCGGCGGCGGCGAGCACGTGGCCGACGAGGGTGCGGCCGAGTAGCGGGTGCAGCACCTTGGGCAGCGCCGACTTCATCCGCTTGCCCTCACCGGCGGCGAGCACGACAACGGTGCGGAGGTGGGGCTGGGACACGACACGGGCTCCCGTCGGGACGGCGAACAATCTCGCGGCCATGCTAACCAGACATCGTCTGCGACGAGCGGAAGCTCCCGGGAGAGGACTCGAACCCCTACAATCAGGACCAAAACCTGACGTCCTGCCATTAGACGACCCGGGACGGTCTAAAACGGGCAAACTTAACAGCCTGCCGGACTCCTACACCTTAGCGCCCCTCGCCCGGGACGCCATCGCCCATTTCCTCCCCGCGTCCATCGGCAGGCGGTGGATCGGTCGTGCGCAGCACCTCGGGCGGGCGCGCGACGCCCCCAGCCATTTATCCCCGCCGCTGTCCCGTGCGCATCCCGGGCACCTAAGTTACGGTGACGTAGGCGTAACTACGTGATCATCGCGTCCCCTTGCGAGGTGCCATGGCCGCCACGTCCCTCGACCCCGCCGCCGGTCCGAAGCCGCTCACCCAGGGCACCCAGTCACGGGGCATCCTCATCGCCCTCTGGGCGTTCGTGGTGATCCCCTTCCTGGCCCTCCTCGCCGCCGTGCCGGTCGCCTGGGGCGGCTGGCTGACCTGGACCGACGTGGCGGTCGCCGCGTTCTGGTACGTCGTCTCGGGCCTGGGCATCACGGTCGGCTACCACCGGTACTTCACCCACGGGTCGTTCAAGGCGAAGCGCTGGCTGCGGGTCGCGCTGGCGGCGTCCGGCTCGCTGGCGGTACAGGGCGAGATCATCCAGTGGGTGGCCGATCACCGGCGTCACCACGCCTTCTCCGACCTGGAGGGCGACCCGCACTCGCCGTGGCGGTACGGCGAGAGCGTCCGGGGCCTGACCAAGGGCCTGTTCCACGCGCACGTCGGTTGGCTCTTCGGCCGGGAGCTGTCCAACCGCCGGCGCTTCGCCCCGGACCTGCTCGCCGACCGGGACATCAACCGCGTGGACCGGCTGTTCCCGCTGCTGGTGGTGGTCTCGGTCCTCGGTCCGGCGCTGATGGGCGGCCTGCTCACCTGGTCGTGGCGGGGGGCGCTGTCCGCGCTCTTCTGGGCCGGTCTGGTGCGCATCGCGCTCCTGCACCACGTCACCTGGTCCATCAACTCCGTCTGCCACGTCTACGGGGAGCGGCCGTTCGCGGTGCGCCAGGGCGACCGGGCGTCGAACTTCTGGCCGCTGGCGATCGTGTCGTTCGGCGAGAGCTGGCACAACCTGCACCACGCCGACCCGACCAGCGCCCGGCACGGCGTACTGCGCGGGCAGGTGGACATCTCGGCCCGGGTCATCTGGCTGTTCGAGAAGGCCGGCGCGGCCTGGGACGTGCGCTGGCCGAAGCCCGAGCGCATCGCGGCGAAGCTCGTCGGGCCGGCCGCCGGGCGGTAGCGCGGGCGGTGGGCGCGGGGGCCGCCTGGCAGGATGGCCGGGTGACCGAGCGCCGGCGGAGTGACGAGACCATGGCCGATGTCCCTGGCCGCGACCGCGCGACCGGCCGGCGGCCGGCGGTTCCCGCCGGGGCCGGCAAACCCTCCGCACGCGTACGCATGTCGGCGGCCCAGCGCCGGGAGCAGCTGATCGCGATCGCCCGGCAGATCTTCGCCGAGCGCGGCTTCGACGCCACCTCCATAGAGGAGGTGGCGGCCCGCGCGAAGGTCTCCAAGCCGGTGGTCTACGAGCACTTCGGGGGCAAGGAGGGGCTCTACGCGGTGGTGGTGGACCGGGAGGTACGCGCCCTGCTGGACCGGATCACCACGGCCCTGACCGCCGGGCACCCGCGCGAGCTGCTGGAGCAGGCGGCACTGGCCCTGCTGACCTACATCGAGGAGGAGACCAGCGGCTTCCGGGTGCTGGTACGGGAGTCGCCGGTGCTGTCGGCGGCGGGCAACTTCAGCAGCGTGATGAACGACGTGGCCCACCAGGTGGAGCACATCCTCGGGGCCGAGTTCTCCAGCCGGGGCTACGACCCGAAGCTGGCCGAGCTCTACTCGCAGGCCCTGGTGGGGATGGTGGCGCTGACCGGCCGCTGGTGGCTGGAGGTGCGCAAGCCGCGCAAGGAGACCGTGGCGGCGCACCTGGTCAACCTGGCCTGGAGCGGGCTGTCGCACCTGGAGGCGAAGCCGAGCCTGATCACGGTCCGGGGGCGCTGAGCGAGCAGCCCTGGCGCCGGCCGTCGCCGGTCAGCGGCCGTGGGCCTCGGAGACCGGGTGGTGGCGGCGGCGCCGCTCCTCCTCCGCGTGCTCGTCGGTGCCGACCTTGTCGTACAGGCCGGTGCCGAGCAGGAGCAGGCCGAAGAGCATCGACACGATCACCGTCGACATCGAGAAGTTGAGGAAGTTGGCCTGGGTCTGGAGCACCGACATCATGAGGATGCTGGTGACCAGGAAGATGATCCCGGCGGTCAGGTTCATGTAGTGGCCGAGGTTGCCGCGCCGGGACGCCCCGACGATGAGCACGATCCCGAAGACGACGGAGGCCAGCGAGAAGGCCAGGTTGGTGCGGAGCCCGAGGGCCCAGTTGTCGCCCCGGTCGAAGAGCGGGTCGCCAACCGTCAGGGCGACGCCCCAGACCCCGAAGACCAGGATGTAGAGCCCCACCAGGCCGGCGAGGAGCCGGTAGACCGGTCGTGCCGGATGGTTCACGGGAAAGTGCGGCATGGCCCCTCCACCAATCAGGACATTCACCCCGATTGTCCTCCGTAGAAGGTCATCCGTCTGCCAAACCGCCCAACGGCGGGCGAAACCGCAAAGATCCCACCCCCACCGGGCCGCAGGGCCGGGTCGGAGTGGGACCACGTCGGTTGTCGCCGGAGCCCGACCCGCGCAGGGATCAAGCCTGACCGCCCGGAGCGGGTCGGGCTCCGGCGACAACCCAGCAGCAGAAGAGCTCAGAGCACGAGGCGGGCCTTCTGCCAGGCCTCCTGCTCCTCGTCCGTGCCGACCTTGCCGTACATGCCGACCATCAGCAGGACCAGGCTGAGCACCATCAGCGCGATGACGGTGAAGACGCTGAAGTTGAAGATGTTGGCCTCGGTCTGGATGAAGGCGAGGCCGGCGAGGCTGATCACCATCATGACGTACGCCAGCCACTGGTTGATCATCACGTCGATGTTGCGGCCGATCGCGGTGCCGGCCAGCACCGCGGCCCCCAGCAGGACGCTGAGCAGCGAGAAGCCGAGATTCGTGCCCTGGCCGAGGACCTGGGTGTCATCCTGGGCGAGGACCTCGTTGCCGGCGCTCGCGACGATGCCGAGCACGCCGAAGGCCACCAGGTACAGACCGGTCAGCCCGCCGATCGCCCGGTAGACCGGCCGCGCGGGGTGGTTGACGGGGGTGTGGGCCATGTCTGAGTCTCCAACGCCGTTCGGGTGAGGGTCGACAGCGATTGTCCCGCACGCCGGGGTGTGACGCCGCACACGGGGGGCCTGGAGGTGCGGCGCCACGAGCAGGCGGTGGCTCAGCTAGCCGGGATCTCCTCGGCCAGGGCCAGCCAGGACTCCTCGGTGCGCTCCCGCTCGGCCCGTAGCTCCTTGAGCTGGGCGTCGAGCTCGGCGACCTTGGCGTAGTCGGTGGCGTGCGCGGCGAGCTGGTCGAGCAGCGTGGCCTCCTTCTGCTCCAGCTTGGCGACCTGCCGTTCCAGCCGGGCCAGCTCCTTGCGGGCCTGCCGCGCCTCGGCAGCGGACATGCCGGTCGCGGCGGGGGCGTCGGCGCCGGCCCCGGACGCCGTCTCCGGCAGCGCCGGGCCGGGCTGCCCGGCGGCCCGGGCGAGGTACTCGTCGACGCCGCCGGGCAGGTGCACCAGCCGGCCGTCGCCGAACATCCCGTACGCGACGTCGGTGACCCGTTCGATGAGGTACCGGTCGTGGCTGGCCACGATGACGGTGCCGGGCCAGGAGTCGAGCAGGTCCTCCAGCGCGGCGAGGGTGTCGGTGTCCAGGTCGTTCGTGGGCTCGTCGAACAGCAGCACGTTCGGCTCACCGGCGAGCAGCCGCAGCATCTGCAAGCGGCGGCGCTCGCCGCCGGAGAGGTCGCTGACCGGCGTCCAGAGCCGCCGGTCGTCGAAGCCGAAGACCTCGGCGAGCTGGGCGGCGGAGACCTCCCGGTCGCCGAGCTGCACCCGCCGGGCCACCTCCTCCACCGCTTCGAGCACGCGCAGGTGACCGGGCAACTCGGCCAGTTCCTGGGAGAGGAAGGCCGGCCGGACCGTCGAGCCGGTGGCGAAGCGCCCGCCGTCGGGGCGGGTGATGCCGGCCAGCATCCGCAGCAGGGTGGTCTTGCCCGCCCCGTTGCGGCCGAGGACGGCGATCCGGTCGCCGGGGCCGACCTGCCAGGTGGTGTCGCGCAGGATCTCCTTCGGGCCGGCGTGCAGGGTGACGTGCTCCAGGTCGTACACCTGCTTGCCGAGCCGGGCGGTGGCGAGCCGTTGCAGCGACATGGTGTCGCGGGCCGGCGGGACGTCGGCGATGAGGGCGTTGGCGGCGTCGATGCGGAAGCGCGGCTTGGACGTGCGAGCGGGCGGGCCGCGCCGCAGCCAGGCGATCTCCTTGCGGAGCAGGTTCTGCCGGCGGGCCTCGGTGGCCGCCGCGACCCGGTCCCGCTCGGCGCGGGCCAGCGTCCACGCGGCGAAGCCGCCCTCGTACGCCCGGACGGTCTGATCGGCGACCTCCCAGGTGGTGGTGCAGACGGCGTCGAGGAACCACCGGTCGTGGGTCACCACGACGAGCGCGCCCTTGCGGCCGACGAGGTACTTCGCCAGCCAGTCGACCCCGCCGACGTCGAGGTGGTTGGTGGGCTCGTCGAGGATGAGCAGGTCGGACTCGCGCACCAGCAGCGCGGCCAGCGCGACCCGCCGCCGCTCGCCGCCGGACATCGGGCCGACAGGCTGGTCGAGGCCGAGGTGGGGCATGCCGAGGCCGTCGAGGATGGCCCGCACGCCGGCGTCGCCGGCCCACTCGTGCTCGGCGCCCATGCTCTCGCCGAGCCAGGCGGTGCCGAGCACCACGTCCCGGACGGTGGCCTCGGGGGCGAGCTGGAGGGTCTGCGGCAGCCAGGCGACCCGCAGGTCACGGCGGTGGGTGACCCGGCCGTCGTCCGGCTCCTCGATCCGGGTGAGCAGCCGCAGCAGCGTGGACTTGCCGGCGCCGTTGAGGCCGACCACGCCGATCCGGTCGGCGTCGTCCAGGCCGAGCGAGACGTCGGTGAGCAGCGGCCCGGCGGCCCCGTAGCCCTTGGACACCCGGTCCAGGTTGACGATGTTGGCCACGACCTCACCTCCCATGATCAAGGCGTCCCGGTGCCGGTCGGCACCTGGGACGCCTGAGCTTCCAGCGTACGCGGACCGCCCCGCCGCCCGCCGGGCACGGGCTCCCGCGCACCTGGGCCGGCGGCCCCCGGGGAGGTCGGGTCGGGCTGCGGGAAGGAGCGGGCCGGTCAGGTGATGCGCGCGCCGGGGACCGGGCCGTGCGCCGTGCGCGCCTCGCGGCACACGTCGGCGGTGGTCAGCTCCGCGGCGATGCGCTCCGCGTCGGCGGCGTCCGCCGCGAGGAAGACGCAGGTCGGCCCCGAACCGGAGACGATGCCGGCCAGCGCGCCGGCCGCCTCGCCGGCCTTCAGCGTCTCCGCCAGCGACGGGCGCATCGCCAGGGCGGCGTCCTGGAGGTCGTTGCCGAGGGTCGCGGCGAGCACCCGGGGGTCGCGCTGGCGCAGCGCGGCGAAGAGCGCGTCGGTGCTGCCCAGCGGCTCGCCGGCGGTGCCGGCGTCGCGCAGCCGGTCCAGTTCCCGGTAGGCGGCCGGCGTGGAGAGGCCGCCGTCGGCGACGGCCACCACCCAGTGCCAGGTGGTGGGGCGGGCCAGCACGGGACTGACCGTCTCGCCCCGGCCGGTGCCCAGCGCGGTGCCGCCGTGGATCAGGAACGGCACGTCCGAGCCGAGGCCGGCGGCGATGCGGGCCAGCTCGTCGCGCGACAGCCCGGTCCCCCAGAGCGCGTCGCAGGCGACCAGCGCGGCGGCCGCGTCGGCGCTGCCGCCGGCCAGCCCGCCGGCCAGCGGGATCTGCTTGCGCAGGTGCAGCCGGGCGTGCGGCGGCACCCCGGCGTAGCCGGCGAGGGCGTGGGCCGCCCGGATGGCCAGGTTGGTGTCGTCCAGGGCCAGCTCGCCGGCGCCCTCGCCCTCCATGGTGAGGGTGAGCGTGTCGCCCCGACGGGCGGTCAGCTCGTCGTGGATCGAGATGGCGTGGTAGACGGTATTCAGCTCGTGGTAGCCGTCGCGGCGCAACGGCCCCACCCCGAGATGCAGGTTGACCTTGGCGGGCACCCGGACGCGCACCGGTCCGCTGGCGCCACGCCGCCGCTGCTCGTCCTCGTCGTCCGGTCCCCAGGCCTCGGTCACGGGCGTCAGCCTACTGCGCGGCGGGTGGGGCGACCGGAGCCGACGCGGCGATGGCGGCGAACTGCTCGACGGTGAGCGCCTCGCCCCGCGCGCCGGGGTCGACGCCGGCGGCGGTGAGCGCCCCGGCCGCCCGGTCGGCGCCGCCGGCCCAGCCGGCCAGCGCGGCGCGCAGGGTCTTGCGGCGCTGCGCGAAGGCCGCGTCCACCACGGCGAAGACCCGTTCCCGGGGTACGTCGGCGCGGGGCGGCTCGCGGCGGGTGAAGGCGACCAGCCCCGAGTCGACGTTCGGCACCGGCCAGAAGACGTTCGGCGGGACCTTCCCGGCGGCGCGGGACGAGGCGTACCAGGCGAGCTTGACCGACGGCACCCCGTACACCTTGGAGCCCGGGCCGGCGACGAGCCGGTCGGCGACCTCCTTCTGCACCATCACCAGCCCGTGGCGCAGGCTGGGCAGCTCGGCCAGCAGGTGCAGCACCACCGGCACGGCCACGTTGTAGGGCAGGTTCGCCACCAGCGCGGTCGGCGCGGGATCGGCCAGCTCGGCGGCGCGCACGCGCAGCGCGTCGGCGTGGTGCACGCTCAGCCGCGCGGCGTCGGGCCCGGCGTGCCGGGCGGCGGTCTCCGGCAGCGCGGCGGCCAGCGTCGGGTCCAGCTCCACGGCGTGCACGTGCGCGGCGGCGGGAAGCAGGCCGAGGGTGAGGGAGCCGAGGCCGGGGCCGACCTCCAGCGCCACGTCGTCCGGGGTCAGCCCGGCGGCGGTGACGATGCGCCGGACGGTGTTCGGGTCGTGCACGAAGTTCTGGCCGAGCCTCTTGGTGGGGGTGACGCCCAGCCGGGCGGCCAGTTCCCGGATCTCCGCCGGGCCGAGGAGACCGGTCACGCCCCGTAGCCTATGCGGGCCGCTCCCGGGGCGCGCGGGCCAGGGCGCCTCCCCGTCACCACGGGCCGAAGACGCGCTCGCCGGTGGCGGAGATGGCGGCGCAGAGCTCGTCCAGGTCCGTGCCGGTCGTCTCGGCCAGCGACCGTACGGTCAGCGGGATCAGGTACGAGGCGTTCGGCCGGCCCCGGTGCGGCATCGGCGTCAGGTAGGGCGCGTCGGTCTCCACCAGGAGCTGCCCGACCGGGGTCGCCGCGGCGGCCTCCCGCAGGGCGGCGGCGCTGCCGAAGGTGACCGTGCCGGCGAAGCTGAGCAGGTAGCCCCGGCGGACGCACTCGCGGGCGAAGTCGGCGTCGCCGGAGAAGCAGTGCAGCACGACGGTGTCCGGGGCGCCCTCGTCGTCGAGGATCCGCAGCACGTCGGCGTGCGCGTCGCGGTCGTGGACGACCAGCGCCTTGCCGTACCGCTTGGCGATGGCGACGTGCGCCCGGAAGCTCTCCTCCTGCACGGCGCGGCCCTCCTCGCCGGTGCGGAAGAAGTCCATCCCCGTCTCGCCGATGCCGCGCACCCGGTCCCGGGCGGCGAGCGCCTCGATCTCGCGCAGCGCCTCGTCCAGGTCGGCCAGGCGGGGGGCCTCGTTGGGGTGCAGCGCCACGGTGGCCAGCACGGCCGGGTGGGTTTCGGCGACGTCGGCGCCCCAACGGGAGGAGGCGACGTCCACGCCGACCTGCACCAGCCGGTCGACGCCCACCGACGCCGCGACGGCGACGGCCGCGGCGACCGGGTCCCCGGCGGGCCCGTCGCCCGGCTCCCCGTCCGCGCGCGGGCGTGGGGGTACGCCGGCCTCGCTGACGGTGATGTCGAGGTGGGTGTGGCTGTCCAGCACGGGGCTGGGCAGCGGCTCGGGTACGGGCGGGAACTCCCCGGCCCGGCGGGCGGCGCGCTGCTTGCGGGTTTCGGTGGGCTCGCTCATCGCGGCCAGCATCACACACGGCGGGCGGCCGGTGTTCCGGGGACGCCACCGGCCGTTCACCGGAAGGGCACATCTCGCGCCTAGCGTCGTCGGCGTGACCGTCACCCCTCAGAGCAGCGGAAACGGCCCGCGCGTGACGTACGGGGGCGTGATGTACCCGGCGGAGGAGATCGCCCGGGGCGCGGCGTACGAGCTGTTCAGTGCCGAGGAGGCACCCGGATTCGAGTGGGCGCCCCGGCCCGGCGCCGCGCTGCCGTGGCGCAGGTTCGCGCACGCGACCGAGGTCGGCGTCGTGCCACCGGCGGGGCCGGCCGAGGACGCGGAGTCCTCGCTGCTGGTGCCGCTGCACCGCGAGCGGGGCTGGTCGTACGTGCAGCAGCTCAGCCAGCAGCCGGCTGCCGCCGGTGACCCGACGCTGGCGGCGGTGCGCGCCTCGGCGGTGCTGCGGCGGGGCACCCGGATGGTCAAGGTGCTCTCCGCCCGGCAGCTCGCCGGGTACGTGCGCGGGTGGCTTCCGCACGGCTTCTGCTACCGGGAGCACGACGTGGCGCACCTGCGTACGCCGGCGGCCACGGCCGTGCTGCGCACCGACGGCACGGACGGTCCCGACGGGGCGGACGTCACGTACGCGCTGCGCTGGCGGGCGGCCGACCCGGCCGACTACGACGTGCCGGTCGGCGAGGCGCACCGGGGGTTGACCGCGCTCGCGCCACGGGACCGGCTGGGCGGGGCGGTGCTCGGCACCGGTTTCGTGCCCAGCAGCGCCCAGCTCGTCCCGGAGTTCGTCACCCGGGACTTCGCGGACCTGCCGATGCCGGCGAACGCCACCCTGCTCGCCTACCCGCCCGACGGCGCGGAGGTGGTGCTCTACAGCTACCAGGCCGAGCAGCGCGGCTGGCTGCGGATGGTGGGCCCGCAGTGGCGGCACCTGCTGGCGGCGGTGCCGGGGCTCTCCCCCGACCAGGAGTACGTGCCGACCGGCGAGGCACCCCGCTCCACCCGCCTGGTCGGCGGCTACGCCGGCGGCGAGTACGAGGCGGTGGCCGACCTGCCTGGCGGGTTCCGGGTGCTGGCGATGACGCGGGCCGCCCGCTACCCGGTGGAGTCGGCGGCGCGCCGGCTGCGGCTGGCCGACTGGCGGGGCGTGCCCTGCCTCGTGCTGCGGGAGGAGTCCGGGTGGCTGCGCCTGCGCCTGCGCCGGCCCGGCCCGGACGCCGTGGCGGAGACCGGGGCGCAGTGCCAGGAGCGGGGCGTCTACGAGACGTGGGCGCCCGCGGACGAGGTCACCGACGACCGGGTGGTGGACCTGCCGTACGCGCCGTGACCCGGGCCCGGCAGGCGCGTGCGGCGGCATAACCCCCGGCAGGGCGGGAACCCGCCGGCGTCCCGACCGTCACGTGACGAGGAGACGCGCATGCCTTTCATCACCGTGGGGACGGAGAACTCCGCCCCCGTAGACCTGTACTACGAGGACCACGGCTCCGGGCAGCCGATCGTGCTCATCCACGGCTTCCCGTTCAACGGGGCGACCTGGGAGAAGCAGACCGGGCCGCTGCTGGCCGCCGGATACCGGACGATCACGTACGACCGGCGGGGTTTCGGCAACTCCGCCCAGCCGGCGTCCGGGTACGACTACGACACCTTCGCCGCCGACCTCGACGTGCTGATGACGGAGCTGGACCTGCGCGACGCGATCCTGGTCGGGCACTCGATGGGCACCGGCGAGGTGACCCGCTACCTGGGCGTGTACGGCTCGCAGCGGGTCGACCGGGCGGTGCTGCTGGCCCCGCTCGCACCGTTCCTGCTGAAGACCTCGGACAACCCGGAGGGGGTCGAGAAGAGCCTGTTCCAGGGCTTCCAGCAGGCCATCCTCGACGACCGGTTCGCCTACCTCACCACCTTCTGCGAGGCGTTCTTCAACTACCAGGAGAACAAGGGCAGGCTGGTCAGCGAGGAGGCGTTCCGGGCGCACTGGGAGATCGGCGCCCGGGCCTCGGCGAAGGGCACCCACGACAGCGTGGACGCCTGGCAGACCGACTTCCGGGGCGACGTGTCCCGCATCGACGTGCCGGTGCTGATCGTGCAGGGCGACGCCGACGCGGTGCTGCCGTACCCGAAGACCGGACAGCGGCTCCAGCCGATGCTGCCCGGCAGCCAGCTCGTCACGCTGAAGGGCGCGCCGCACGGCATCCCGTGGACGAACGCGGCGGAGGTGAACCGCAGCATCATGGACTTCATCGGCGCGCCGGCGATGGCCAGGGCGTGACGCGTCACGGCCACCGGCTCCTCGACGGCGACCGGCGCGGCGGCCGGCACCCGACGGCGACGGGCGCGGCCCCCGAGGGGGTCGCGCCCGTCGGCTGGGCAGGCGGCCGTCAGTCGGCCAGGCGGGCCAGTTCCTCGTCGACGATCGACGGGTCGAGCTTGCGGAAGACCGGCTTCGGCGCGGCCAGCGGCCGACCGGCCTCCAGCGGTACGGACTCCCAGCGCGCGCCGACGGTGTAGTCGCCGGTCAGCACCGGGTACGCGGGCCCGCCGTCGAGGTCCTCGACCTCCTCGATCACCGGCATCGGGGCGTGCACGCCGGTGCCGCCGAGCAGCTCGTGCACCTTCTGCGCGGAGTGCGGCAGGAACGGGGTGAGCAGCGTGTTGGCGTCGCTGACCACCTGGAGGGCGACGTGCAGGATGGTGCCCATCCGCGGCTTGTCGTCCTCGCCCTTGAGCTTCCAGGGCGCCTGCTCGGAGAGGTACCGGTTGGCCTCGGCGACCACCCGCATCGCCTCGCCGATGGCCTGCTTCTGCCGGTGCCGGGCGATGAGGTCGCCGACGGTGGCGAAGCCGGCCCGGGCGACGGCGAGCAGCGCCTCGTCGGCCTCGGTGAGGCCGGCCGGGTCGACGGGCGGGATCGCGCCGAAGTTCTTGGCCGCCATGGAGACGGACCGGTTGACGAGGTTGCCCCAGCCAGCGACCAGTTCGTCGTTGTTGCGGCGGAGGAACTCGGCCCAGGTGAAGTCGGTGTCGTTGCTCTCCGGGCCGGCGGCGGCGATGAAGTAGCGCAGCGCGTCGGCGTCGTAGCGCTCCAGGAAGTCCCGGACGTAGATGACGACCCGGCGCGACGAGGAGAACTTCTTCCCCTCCATGGTGAGGTATTCGCTGGAGACCACCTCGGTGGGCAGGTTGAGCCGGCCCAGGTCGCCCGGCGCGCCGTCCCGGCTGCCCTCGCCCGAGTAGCCGGAGAGCAGCGCCGGCCAGATCACCGAGTGGAAGACGATGTTGTCCTTGCCCATGAAGTAGTAGGCGCGGGCGTCCTTCCCCTCACCGTCGGTGGACCACCACCGGCGCCACGCCTCGGGGTCGCCGGAGCGGCGGGCCCACTCGATGGAGGCGGAGAGGTAGCCGATCACCGCGTCGAACCAGACGTAGATGCGCTTGTCGGGGCGCTCGCGCCAGCCGTCGAGCGGGATCGGCACGCCCCACTCCAGGTCGCGGGTGATGGCCCGGGGCTGGAGGTCGTCGAGCAGGTTCTTCGAGAAGCGCAGCACGTTGGGCCGCCAGCCCTCGCGGGTGTCGAGCCACTGCCGCAGCACGTCGGCCAGGGCGGGCAGGTCGAGGAAGAAGTGCTCGGTCTCGACGAACTTCGGGGTCTCGCCGTTGATCCGCGACTTCGGGTCGATCAGGTCGATCGGGTCGAGCTGGTTGCCGCAGTTGTCGCACTGGTCGCCGCGCGCGCTGTCGTAGCCGCAGATCGGGCAGGTGCCCTCGATGTAGCGGTCGGGCAGCGTCCGGCCGGTGGACGGGGAGATCGCCCCCATGGTGGTCTTCGGGACGATGTAGCCGTTGCGGTACATGCCCTCGAACAGCTCCTGCACCACCGCGTAGTGGTTGCGGGTGGTGGTGCGGGTGAACAGGTCGTAGGAGAGCCCGAGGCCGTGCAGGTCCTCGACGATCACCCGGTTGTAGCGGTCGGCCAGCTCGCGCGGGGTGACCCCGTCGGCGTCCGCCTGCACCTGGATGGGGGTGCCGTGCTCGTCGGTGCCCGAGACCATGAGCACGTCGTGCCCGGCCATCCGCATGTACCGGCTGAAGACGTCGGAGGGAACGCCGAAACCGGAGACGTGGCCGATGTGGCGCGGGCCGTTGGCGTACGGCCAGGCGACCGCCGCGAGAACGTGACTCATGACCAGCAAGCCTAGTGACCCGCTCTCGGTGACCGCGAACCAATAGGGCCCGCGGGTCGGCGGCCCGGTCGGACGGGCTCCGCCGTTTGCCCGATTTGTCGCCGACACGCGGCCTGAGCTGCCGGCCGAGGTCCCGGTCGCGGGGTGCAATGAACGCCGTGACTGGCAGACGAGCGGCCCCCGATCGCGACGACCGCCCCTCCGGCCCTGCGGACGGCGGTGGGGCGGGGGCGCCGCGCGGCACCCTCGCGCCGCACCCCCGGGTGGTCCCGGCCGCCGCACCGCCGGAGCCGCCCGCCGAGGCCGCCGTCGCGGCGTCCGCGCCGCCGCCCACCGAGGCCACCGTCGAGGTGGAGCCCACGACCGGGGCACCGGTGGACGCCCTGCCGCGCCGGGTCCCGGTCCGCCAGCCGAACCGCTGGCCCCGCCGGGGGCGTCCGGTCGCCGACGGTCCGCCGGACCCCGGCGACGGCGGGCGTACGCCGGACGGCGCGGGCGGCCGGCCCGCACCCGACCGGAACGACGCCGGGCGTACGCCGGACGGCGGAGACGGGCCGGACGACGACGGCGCGTACTGGCCGCCGATCGAGCTGGTGCACTGGGACGGCACGCCGATCCGGGAGGACCCGCCGCACGAGCGGCAGCGGTCGACGCGGGACGAGGCCGCGCGGCGGCGGGCACCACGCCGCCCCCGCCCGCCCGATCCGCTGCCGGGGCTGGCCGCGCTGCTCGCCTTGAGCCTGGTCGCGGCGTTCTTCGCGTGGGTCAGCGCCGGCCCGTTCTGGCTGGCGGTGGGGCACGCCACGCGGGGCACGGTGGTGATCGCCGACTGCACCGGGGGCGGGTTGACGCTGCGCTGCCGGGGCAACTTCGCCCCGGCCGACGAGACGTGGACCGCACACGGCGTACGGGTGAGCGGGGTGGCCGCGGAGCGCACCGCGACCGGCGCGACGCTGCCGGCCCGGATGACCGGCCCGGACGGCGGCACCGCGTACGCGGACACCGGCCCGGCCGCGCACCTGCGCTGGCTGCTCGGCCTGCTGGTGGTGCTGGGCTGCGCCGCCGGGATCGCCCGCTGGACGGGGTCGACCCGGATCGCCGACCCGCGCGCCCGCCGCTGGGCCGTGGCCGTCGCCCTGGGCGGCCCGTTGGTGATCACCGCCGGCTTCCTCGTCGCCGCCTGGTAAGACCCGGGGTGGTGCCGCCCCGGGCAGACCGGCCGGCGGTCCCCGTCCCAGCGGTCGAGCCAGCGCGAGGCGGGAGCGGGCGTTGTTCCACGCGCCCCGGCGCACAGGTGGCGCACCGAAACGGCTGAACGCGTTCAGCAGCGTGGGCTGCTCGGGGCAGCCGGCAGCCGGCGGCGCCGGCACGGTGCCGGCATGGGTGCGATCAAGCCGTGGCACATCGCCACGCTGTGCTGTCTCGTCACGTCCGCCGCGCTCATCGGCGGTCTGGTCTGGTACCTGGTCTCGCGGGCCGGCCGCCGCTGAGACGTGAAGTGGTGGGGTCTGAGCGTAGCCCCGACGGCGTTCTGGCTGAGAAGACGTGGCAGGCGCGTGAGGCCCTGACGGACCTTTGCCGCCGAAACACTGATACCTGAGCGGCATAAAGATACCTGTGAGGTATCGAGACCAGGAGAACCACACCGCCAGCCGCGCCGGCGAACGGCACGGTAAGTCACGGTTCATCACACAGGCCGTGGTACTCAACGTCGCTTCGGCGTCGGGCGCGGCGCGGGCATGTCGACAGCCACCGCGTCACCCTGCGCCGATCCCACCACCAGCGCAGACAGGCGAAGTGGTGGTGGAGCACTAGGCTCCGCGTGGTGGACCTCCAAGCGCAGATCGACGCCGTCACGGTGATGCGTTCGGAGCTGTCGTCGGGACGTTCGGTGCTCCTGACGGGCGAAGCAGGGTCCGGGCGCACCGCTGTGCTCGAGCAGCTCCGTGGCGAGATGACCGACAGCGGGCGGTCGGTGGTGCTGGTGCGCGGGGCCGACGCGGTCGCTGAGCTGCCCCTGGTCGCCTTTGCCGAGGTCATCGCCGACCATGGGATCGCCGGTGCCGCGCCCTTGGCGATCTACACGAACCTTCCCGTTCGGGTTCGGGCCCGGGGGACGATCGTGCTGGTCGATGACGCTGACGCTCTGGATCGTGCATCGGCGGTGCTGCTCGGACAACTGGCGAGGGCGGGGTCTCTGGTGGCGGTCGCGGTGACCTGTCCCGATGACCTGCCGAAGTCCGTGCTCGATGAGGTGACCCACGGGCGATGGGGACGGATCGATCTTGCTCCGCTGGGCTCCGACGATGTTCTGCGGGTGGCAGCGGAACTGGTCGGCGACGAGCTCGCCGCACGGTCGGCGGCGATGTTGGTGTCCCTCGCCGAGGGGCATCTGTCGACGGTCGTCGAACAGGTGGCTGCCGCAGGCGTCCTGGGCCGCGGTCCCGCCGGCACCGAGTTGGGCGACCTCGTGGCGACACCAGTGCTGCGTCGACGTGCCGAGGAGGCGACCCGCAGCGTGAGTCCGGAGGCGTACTCCGCGTTGGAGCGCCTCGCCCTGGCACCCGAACTCCCTGTCGGTCTGTTCGCCGGTCCGGTGGTCGCCGACCTGGTGGAGGCGGGCCTGGCCGCGGTGGATGGCACGTCGATCCGCCAGACCAGATCGCTGGTGGGCTTGGCGCTGCGGTCGCGGTGGTCGACGGCGGAGCGTGCCGAGCGACTGGGCCAGTTGGCCGATGCCCTGGGTGACTGGCCGGCATGGACCAATACGTCGATGCTGATGGCGGTGCGGGCGGGGCGTCGGATCAGTGACCATCTCCTTTTGGACGCGGCCGACGTCGCGTTGGCTGCCGCCAGGAGCCAGGAGGTCAAGGAGTTCCTGGACGCCCTGGACACGTCGTCTCCGCGCGAGCGCCTGTTGCGGGGCGCGGTCGCCGCGGCGGAGGGTGAGATAGCCACGGCGGAGGAGTTCCTGCGCGAAATCGATCTCGCCGCGGTGAGCGACTCCCTGCGGGTACGCATCGGGCAGGAGTGGGGGCTCGCCCTGGCCGTGCGCGGTGGCGACCCGCAGCGCGCTGTTCGTCAGGTCACGGCGGTCCTCTCCACGATCAGTAACCCCGTCGTGGGGCGGGTTCTCGAGACCGATCTCGTCAAGTGGCGCCTCATGGCGGGTGAGCAGTCCTCCGATGTCGAGGTCTCCCCGACGTCGGACGATCCCCGCGTCCGCCTCAACGAGGCCGTGATCGGTGCCATGCTGGCGAGTCTCGGCAGGCCGGCGTCGGAGGTGCTCGCGTACGTGGACACCGGTCGGGCCCTGGTGTCCGAGATCGAGGAGGTGCCCAGCTCCACCCGTGATCTCCTGACGTTGTCGGAGTATCTGAGTGTCGCGTTCGACGGCCGGGTCGCGGAGGCGGAGCGCCTGGCGTCGCGTCATCGTGACCGGGCGGCACGGGAAGCCGACCCGTCGTTGGGCATGTGGGAATTCGCCGCGGCAGAACTCGCCCTGCACCGCGGGGACCTGACCCAGGCAGAGGCGTTGGCCAGACGCGCGACCCGGCACCTCGCCTGGCGGGACTTCACCGGCCTCCAGTCCGCTGCTGTCGCGCTGATGGCAGCCGTCAACGCCCGCCGGGGCCGACTCGGAGCGGCCGAGGACCTGATCGAGGACATCACCGATCTGCACACGGCTGACGTCAAGGTCGCACTGCACGTGGCACGCACCCGAGCTGAGCGGGCGCTTCGGTCCCACCGACGTGACGAGGCCGCCGACCTGCTGTCGGAGGCTGGTCGCACCGCGCTCGCGCATGCCCACCTGCACCTCGCGTTGATGGCTCTGGACGAGGCGTTCATGCTCGAACCATCGGACGGACGCGCTCGTGCCGTCATCGACCAGAGGGGACTGTCGCCACTTGCGGCTGTGCTCGCCCGCCGGGTCGAAGCAGTTCTCGGGGGTGCCGCGGCCGGGCTCGCTCTCAGCGTCGACGAGTTGGACGGGATGGGCTTCATCGGGCGGGCCGCCCACGCGGCGCACCTGGTAGCCCGGATACACAGCCGAGCCGGCGACCTGGCCACAGCGCAGAAGTGGAGATCGCGAGCGGTCGTGCTCACCACCCGCTGCGGTACGGTCTGGCCGCCCGCGCGCGATGGTGATGCCTTGTCACCCCGCGAGCTCGACATCGCCCGCCGGGCCGCCCGGCGGGAACGCAGCCGTGAGATCGGGGCAGAGCTGGGTCTTTCGGTACGGACCGTCGAGAACCATCTCGCCCGCATCTATCGCAAGCTCGGCATAGCAGGACGGGACGGCCTCGCCGAAGAGATGCTCGGCGAGAACTCCGCGCAGTGACCGCGTCCCGCTCCCGCGTCACTAGGTAGAAGCTACTCATCGCACGGCGGACCATTCTGCGCTTTCATGACCACGGCCGACAGCCGCAGGTCGCGCACCGTCCTCCCGGTCGCCCACCCGGTTCTCGCGCCTCGATCCGTGGCCGACAGGGAAGTGACACAGCATGCGCCTCACCGCCGCCCGTATTCTCCGCACCTCCGCAGCCTTCGGCCTCATCCTGGCATTGGCCGCATGCGACGACGCAGAGTCAGCAGGGACGCCGACGGCTGGCTCCCCCGCTACTCGGGCGTCCGCCTCCCCCGCTACTCAGGCGCCATCCGCCTCCGCCGCTGCCGTCGACGACGCCCGTCAACCGGGTTGGGAGAACGCAACCGATCCGGAACGGCGGCTCCAGGGCTGCCTGGTCGGGACGTTCGTCCTGGACCGTGACGCGTGGACCGCCGGCATCACCACGCTCCTGAAGAAGGATCTCTCGTCGGTCAGGGTCAAGGACTCCGGAAAGGTGACCTTCGAGCTGAAGGCCGACCGGACCTACACGCTGACCGCGGACGACAGCCGCACCATCTCGACCGGAAGCAGCCCCGGTGGCGACATGCGTTGGGTCCTGGGCTTCGACGGCACCGAGTCCGGCACCTGGACGGCGAAGTCGGGCCAACTCGTTCTGAAGACCGGCGCGGGGGGACGACTCGCGGCCGACAACGAGATCTCCATGGACGGCCAGCAGCTTCCGACCAACGCCTTGCCCGTCAGCGGAACCCCGTGGTCGCAGACGCTGACCACGAAGTGCGATGCCGACGGCTTCGTCGCGGTCCCGGCGGATGAGCCGTCCGCCGTGAAGATCGTCCTCACGCGCCTCGGCTGAAACCGGCAGCCGGTCTGCACGGCGTTCACCACCACCGCCGGCACCCGAGCCCCGATCGACCCCTTACCTCGACATCACTCGAACTGGAAGGCACGACATGAGAACCTCGCCACGACGGCTGGCCGGCTGCGGCCTGGCAGCCGTCGCCACGCTGCTCCTGACAGCCTGCGGTGAAGACGCACCGCCCGCTGACGCCCGCGCCGGAAGCACGTCCTCGACGTCGGAGTCGGCACCGTCCGGCTCAACAGGTTCGGGGGCGAGCTCGGAGATCACATCCGACCTCGACAAACTCGGCTTCGCGCTCAAGACCGCATTGGGCGAGGGCACGACCTACGGCGTGGACGGCTCGAAACTCCGCGTGAAGATCAACGACAATTTCCAGCAGTTCCTGTCCACCGAGTGCACGTCGGTGGAGTTGGCTGCAAGCTCGGTGACGTTGCCGTCCCATTCCGTGGTCGAGATCGAGTACGCCGACGGCCACGTGGAGGTCTGCGATGTCTGAGCGTGGGGCGCGGCGGCGGACGGCTTGTGCGGGGGCCATCGCGCTGGTCCTCCTCCTGACCGGGTGTGACTTCGCTGGCGCCGGTGACGGTGCCGGGAAGGCACCGGCTGCCTCCACGAGCAGCGGGGACACCGCTCCCGCGAGCAGTGGCGACACCACTGGGGCCAACGGCCGCGGTGTTGAGCTGCCGGCGAGCTACCCCGTCGACGAGGTCCCCCTCGTGGCGGGCACCATCGTCTCGGCGGATGTGATCCCGGGCAAGGGTTGGAACGTGGTCCTGACCCCGCAGACGCCGCTGGACAAGGTGGCCGACGAGGCCGGCGCGTTGGTGAAGGCGAAGGGGTTCACGCAGCGCACGCAGGCCCGCTCGAAGCCCGACAACCGCGGCTACCGCAGCGACAAGTACGACCTCTTCATCAATCGCCAGGACGCGGACGGCACGGTGTCGTACACGGTCCTCACTCTCTGAGTACGTTCGCCACGTCGGCCGGCGCCCTCGCCGGGCGCCGACGGCCGTGTCGGCACCCGCCTGTCAGGCGTGCACGACGGTGTAGACGTCGCGGCGGCGCAGCGCGTACTCCGTGGCGACCTCGGTGATCGCGTCGCGGCGGGACAGGCCGGCGGCCTCGCGGGCGGCGACGGCGGCCCGCAGCGTGTCGTCGTCGGGCCGCTCGGGGGCCGACTCGGGCGCGCCGGCCACGACGAGGGTGATCTCGCCGCGCGGCTCCCCCTCGGTCGCCCAGTCCGCCAGCTCGCCGAGTGGGCGGCGGACGATCTCCTCGTACGTCTTGGTCAGCTCGCGGCAGAGCGCGGCCGGCCGGTCGGCGCCGAACGCGGCGGCCAGGTCGGCCAGCGCGGCGGCGATCCGGTGCGGCGCCTCGAAGAAGACCAGCGTCCGCTCCTCGGCGGCGAGGGCACGCAGGCGCGACCGGCGGGCGCCGCCGGTGCGCGGCAGGAAGCCCTCGAAGCAGAACCGGTCGCAGGGCAGGCCGGAGAGGGCCAGGGCGGTGGTGACCGCGCTCGGGCCCGGCGCGGCGGTGACCGGCACGCCGGCGTCCAGGGCGGCGGTGACCAGCCGGTAGCCCGGGTCGGAGACGCTCGGCATGCCGCCGTCGGTCACCAGGGCCACGACGTAGCCGGCGGAGAGCACGTCGACCAGCTCGGGGGTACGCCGTTCCTCGTTGCCCTCGAAGTAGGAGACGATCCGGCCGCCGACGGTGACGTCGAGGTCCCGGGCCAGCCGGGTGAGCCGGCGGGTGTCCTCGGCGGCCACCACGTCGGCGGCGGCGAGCACCTCGCGGAACCGGGCGGAGGCGTCGGCGGGGTTGCCGAGCGGCGCGCCGAGCAGGACCAGGCGCCCGGTTGCGGACATTTCACCCACGAGATGCGACTCCTTCATCGACGACGTTGCCGGTATCGGAGACGACGGGCGCCACCGGGCACCTTCGCAGCCTACGATCGCCGGGTGACGAGTGCGTCGACAGCACAGAGCGCGGACCAGGCGGGGCCGGATCCCACGGACGGGGGCCCGCCCCAGGGACCGCCGGGCGCGACCGGCGGGGTTCCCGGCGTGGTCCGGCGGCGGCTGGCCACGGTCGAGGCCGGGCTGGACGGGCGCTCCTGGCTCGCCACGGGCGTGGTCGTCGCGATCGCGGCGATCCTGCGCTTCGTCGGGCTGAGCCACCCGCCGGGCAAGATCTTCGACGAGACCTACTACGCCCGGGACGCCTGGGGGCTGGTCGACAAGGGCGTCGAGTGGAACTTCAAGGACGGCGGCCCGTCGTACGTGGTCCATCCGCCGCTGGGCAAGTGGCTGATCGGGCTCGGCGAGTGGGCCTTCGGCTACTCGGACGCCGAGCACGGCATCTCGGTGCCGGGGCAGCTGATGACGACCGCGCCGGAGTTCGGCTGGCGGGTCTCGGCGGCGGTCGTCGGCACCCTGTCGGTGCTGCTGCTGGTGCGCGTCGGCCGGCGCATGTTCCGCTCCACCGTGCTCGGCTGCGCCGCCGGCCTGCTGCTCGCCCTGGACGGCTTCCACCTGGTGCTGTCGCGCACCGCGCTGCTCGACATCTTCCTGCTCTTCTTCGTGCTGGCCACCTTCGGCGCCCTGGTGCTCGACCGCGACGCGCGGCGCCGCCGGTGGGCGCGGGCGCTGGAGGCCGGCCTGGACCCGGGCCGGCCTGGGCGGGCCGGGCGTCCGGCGGGCGGCTGGCGGAACTGGCCGTGGTGGCGGCTCGCCGCCGGCGTCCTGTTCGGCTGCGCCTGCGCGGTGAAGTGGAGCGCGCTCTACTTCCTGCCCGTCTTCGCGCTGCTGGTGATCCTGTGGGAGGTGGGCGTACGCCGCTCCGCGGGCGTACGCCGGCCGTGGCGGGACACGCTCCTCGACGAGGTGCCGTGGCTGGTGCTGGCCGGGGTGCTGCTCGTGCTCACCTACGTCGCCACCTGGTCCGGCTGGCTGCTCGGCGACGAGGGCTACTACCGGCTGGCCGAGCGCTACCCGAACGCCCCGCTGAGCGACGCCCCGGTGTTCGGCGCGCTCAACAACCTGATCGAGTACCACAAGGCCGCGTACGGCTTCCATGCCGGCCTCGACGACCCGCACAAATACCAGTCGTGGCCGTGGCAGTGGCTGCTGCTGGGTCGGCCGGTCGCCTTCTACTGGTCCGGCGACGGGTCCTGCGGGGCGGCGAGCTGTGCCGCGGAGGTCCTGCTGCTCGGCACTCCCCTGCTCTGGTGGTCGTTCCTGCCGGCCCTGGCGGCGCTGGCCTGGCTGGGCCTGGCCCGGCGGGACTGGCGGGCGGGGGCGATCCTGCTCGTCGTGGCGGCCGGCCTGCTGCCCTGGTTCTGGTTCGCGCTCGACGGCAGGACGATGTTCTCCTTCTACACCGCACCGGCGCTGCCGTTCCTGGTGCTGGCGGTGACCTACGTGCTCGGCGCGATCGTCACGCCGGCCGGCCCACCGGGCGCCGCCACCGCGCGGACCGGCTCCCCGGCCACGGACGCGCGGCCGGGCTCCCCTGCCCCGGGTGGCGAGTCCGACGAGGCGCGGGAACGCAGGCTCGTCGGCGGGGTGATCGTCGGGGCGTACGTCCTGCTGGTCGCGCTCTGCTTCGCGTACTTCTATCCGATCTTCGTCGGGAAGCTGCTGCCGTACGCGGAGTGGTCCGCGCGGATGTGGCTGGACGGCCGCTGGATCTGACGGCACGGCACGGCACCCGTCGTCCGCGGCGAGCGGCGCGGCGGGTGCACGGAGAACGGGCCCGCACGCGGTGGCGTGCGGGCCCGTTCGACGTAGAAGCGCGCCCCGATCGCCTGCCACGGGGGAAGCGGGCGATTGGGGCGCGCATCAAGAGCTTAACCACCCCGTACCACTGGCACAACGGGTCGACTTCGGTCAGATTTCCGACCGACGTGACACGCACGGATGGTTTACATCCGACACCTTACGGTCCGTCATCCTGCGCAAACGGTACGGATCGACGCCGGCCGCAGGTCCGGCATCTGCCACATTTTGCCGGCGACGGAATTCCCATCAGGCACGAGTTCCCGTAACGTATCGACAGATTTGGTTCTCCGGCCATCTCGGGTCCCGTCCGCCGGCACCCCGGCCGGTTGCACTGTGGGCCAACCCCGATCGATCGGACGGAGTTCGCGATGACCCGTACCCTCCGCTGGGCAGGCGGCCTGCTGGCCACCGTCACCGCCGCCACCCTCGGACTGTCCGCCCCCGCCCACGCGGCCACCGTCTCGGTGCCGTTGCGCACCCTCGTCGCCGACCTGCCGGTGGCCGCCGAGAGCCGCACCGGCTACTCCCGGAGTCTCTTCCCACACTGGACCGACGCGGACTCCGACGGCTGCAACACCCGGTACGAGGTACTGATCGCCGAGGCCACCACCCGCCCCACCGTCGGCTCCGGCTGCCAACTGACCGGCGGGCGCTGGCGCTCCTACTACGACGGCGCCTACTGGACCAACCCGTCCGACCTCGACATCGACCACATGGTCCCGCTGGCCGAGGCGTGGGACTCGGGCGCCCGGAACTGGACCACGTCGCGGCGGCAGGCGTTCGCCAACGACCTCGGCGACGTCCGTTCCCTGGTCGCGGTGACCGACAACGTCAACCAGGCCAAGGGCGACCAGGACCCGGCGACCTGGCTGCCGACCAACGAGAAGTGCCGCTACGTCGGCGAGTGGGTCGCGGTGAAGACCCGGTGGCGGCTAAGCGTGGACAGCGCCGAGAAGAGTGCGCTGACCAGCCGGGCGAGTTCCTGCACGAACATCACGCTCACGGTGACGCACGCGTACTGACCGCCGAGGGCCCGGGGCGACCGACCGGCCGCCCCGGGCGCTAATCAGAAGAGCCGGGGGGTACGGGGCAGCCAGCCGATGAAGCGGTCCTGAAGGGACGCTCCGGGCGCCGCCGGCAGGTCCTGGGCGGCGGCCGCGAGGCAGGATCCCAGGTAGACGCTGAGCATGGCCCGGTCCGTCCGGTACTCCTCCAGCAGCCGGGACCGCTTGACCACGCACGGCCAGTCGGCGCCGCAGGTGCCGCAGGTCCAGCCGGGTGCCAGTGGGGCGTGCTCGTCCGATCCGGACGCCGAGGACTCCGCACCACCGGTCATCGCACTCCCTCTCCGGTTCGCCTGACGGTCCGCTCCGGGTGGCCGCCGTCGACGGTGGATGGCGATCGTCCCCCGGCGACGCCTAGTCAGCGCCGCAGGACGCTCCGGCGTTACGCGGTGCGGTACGTTCACCAGTCATGGCCCTCGCGACGCCGACCGTGGACCGGGCGCCCGCCCGCCGGTGCGGTCGACACCTGCCGCACCGGCCGCCGCCCGCCGGGCCCGCCGTCGGGCGGGCGTACCCGTCGGGAGGCGGCGATGCGTGACCTGCTGCCGCCGGCCGTGGCGGTGGCCGTGGCCGGGCCGTCGGACTGGACGGACGAACTGCTGCCGGCCGAGCGGGCCTGCCTCAGCGATCGCGCGGTGCAGAGCCGCCGCCGCGACTTCACCGCCGGGCGGGTCTGCGCCCGGCGGGCGATGGCCGCCCTCGGCGTGCCCCCGGTCGCGGTGCCGTCGGCCGCCGACCGGTCACCGGTCTGGCCGGCCGGCGTGGTCGGCGCCATCACCCACACCGCCGGCTACTGCGCGGCGGTCGCGGCCCGCGCCGACGAGATCCGGTCGGTCGGCATCGACGCCGAGGGGCACCGCGAGCTCAACGCGGGCGTACGCCGGCTGGTCTGCCTGCCCGAGGAGGAGGGCCGGTGCGCCCGCCTGCCGGCGGGGACCTCCTGGCCGGCGGTGGTGTTCAGCGTCAAGGAGACGGTCTACAAGGTGTGGCACCCGCTCGTCGGCACGTGGCTGGACTTCCACGACGCCCTGGTGGAGCTCGACCCGGACGCCGGCACGTTCACGGCCCGCATCGCGCCGGCGCGACGCGACGCCGCCCCCGTGCCCGACCCGCCCGCGCTGGTCACGGGCCGCTTCAGCGTCGACGAGGCCCTGGTGCGCACCGCCGCCGTGCTGCTGCCCCGCTGAGCCGCACACGGCACGGGCCGGGGCGGACGCAACCGAACAGGGGACGGCGCGGCGCCGGCGGAGACGCGAAGATGGTCCGTTGTCCGCGCACGGTAGCGTCAGCCGCGTTTGCCGTCGTCGTCAGGTGTGCCTAGGAGTACGGTGAGTCACCCCCCGCCCCCTTACGGGCCTCAGGATCCGAACCAACCGAACCCGGAGCAGCAGCCGCAGCCGTACCCGCCGGCCCCGATGCCGCAGTTCCCCGCCGAACAGGGCGGCCACCCGCCCCAGCCGCCGACCTCCGGCGCACCGCAGACCACGGGCGATCCGTGGGCCCCGCTCCCGCCCGTGCCGCCGCAGCAGCCGGCCGGCGACCCGTGGGGCGCCCCGCAGCCACCCGTCTCCGGGGCGCCCCAGCCCCCGGTGTCGGGCACGCCCGGTGAGCCGTGGGCGCCGCCGCCGGTCTCCGGCGCACCGCACCAGCCGGTCTCCGGCATGCCGCAGCCGCCGGTCTCCGGCGCACCGGGCGAGCCGTGGGCCGCTCCGCACCAGCCGACCTCCGGTACGCCGTACCCGCCGGTGTCCGGCACGCCCGGATACCCGGCCGGTGGCCCCGGTTACCCGCCGCCCGGCGCACCCGGCTACCCGCCACCCGGTGGGCCCGGCTACCCGGCCGGCGCACCCGGTTACCCGCTCGGAGCGCCGCACCCGGTGGCGCCGCCGAAGAAGAACAACACCGTCCTGATCGTGGTGGCCGTGGTGGCCGTGCTGGCCCTGCTCTGCTGCGTCGGCGGCATCGTCGCGCTCGTCGCCGGCGCCAACAAGGCCGCGAACGACCTGGAGAGGGCCGCCCCGAGAATCACGCTTCAGCCGGACGGCCCCGCCCCGTCGGCGAGGAGCGGCGAGGACTTCAACCTGAGGCCCGGCGCCACCCTGGTGGTCGCCGACGACGAGGGCACCCTCGAGATCACCGTCACCCGGTTCACCACGGAGACCAAGGGCTGCCGCTCGTACGCGCCGGCCCCGGACAAGGGCATGTACCTGATCGCCCACGTCGACGCGACGGTGACCAAGGGCAGGAGTTCCATCAACCCGTTCTACTTCGAGTGGGTGGCCGCCAACGGCACCACGGCCAACGGCCTGGCGAGCGCGCTCTCCGGCTGCGGCGACCTGCTGGGTTCCGGCAACAACCTGCCCGAGGGCAGCAAGCGGGCGGGCACGGTGGTGTTCAACGTGGCCGACAAGAACGGCACGCTCGAGTACCGGCACAGGTTCAAGACCGCCGGCTCCTGGCGGCCGTGACCCGCGCCTCGTGACGGGAGGCCGGTCCCCCGGGGCCGGCCTCCCGCGCGTCTTCCGTCCGTCGCCCGTCCCTGCTCGTTGCGTCCGCCGGCCGTCCCGCTGGTCGGGCGGCCGTCTCCCCCCCGCCTGGTCGGGTCCGCCGGCCACCGTCACGTCCACCGACCCGCGGATCGCGGCCGGTGCCCGGTCAGCGGCCCTGCTCCAGCAGGTCCGCGACCGTGATCAACGGCGTCACCAGCGACGGCAGCAGGGCGGGGTCGTCCAACCGGCCGCCCCGGTAGGTGATCAGCTCCGCCGCCCGTACGCTCCAGCTCGGCACCGCCCCGGCGAGGTGCGCGGCGATCAGGGTCGGCCCGACCAGCGTCTGCTGCCCCGGCGCCGCCGCTGCCACCCGCCACTGCCGGTCGAACTCCTCGTGCCCGGTGGCGTAGGTGTCGCTGCCGAACAACGCGCGGCCCAGCTTCGAGAAGGCGTTCCGCGGCGCGACCGCCAACGTGGGGAACTCCCGTCGCAGCCACACGGAGCTGACGACGTACGTGTGGGTCTGCGAGCTGGTCGTCTGGTTGCCGTCGGCGCCGGTCGAGGTGTGCGTCTCGGTATACGCGTACTCGGCCACGCAGACGGGTCGGCCCTGCAACGTCCCGGTCAGCGCGAACCGCACGCCCCGGCGGCTGCGCCCCGGTACGCGGTCCGTCCAGGTGAGCTGGGGCCGCTCGACGAAGGTCCAGCCGTACCGGGCGGCCCACTGTCGCCAGCGTTCCCGCCGCTCCCGCTCCTGCCGGTGGGTCGTCACGATCAGCGCGACGATGCCCACACCGATGAGGAGGGCGACGGCCACGCAGCCGCCCATCAAGAACACGCTCCCCATCCGCTCCACGGGCGGCAGCGTAGTGACCGGTCGCACGCCCGCCGGCGCCCGGGACGGTCGCGGTCGCGGCTGCCGGGTTCCGGTACGGGGTTCCCTCGACGCCACGCCTCGCGGTCGTCACCCGGTGTCGCGCCGACCCCTGTCGACCCATTGATCCCACCCCAGACGTCCACGGATCGATTGATCCCCATCTGGTGCGCTGCTTAGCTCCCGGGGCGTCGTCGACCACGGCGATGCCGATCTCTGCCGACATACCAGGAAGCGATCCCCATGAACACCATGAAGACGGTCCTGCGCCGGATCGGCGGGGCCGTGACTGCCCTGCTGGTGGTTGCCGGGGCCACGGTCGCCGGCGCGACCCCCGCCGCCGCCGCGAACTACTACTACGAGCTGCCGTACCCGGCGGGCGAGTCCTACCGGGTCACCCAGGGGCCGGAGGGCACCTACTCGCACGTCGGCCCCTACAACGAGTACGCCTGGGACTTCGGGCTGCCGGCCAACTACGAGGTCTCCGCCTCGCAGGGGGGCACCATCATCATGTCGAACTGGTCGCCGTACTGGCAGAACGGCATCGAGGTGATCATCCGGCACTCGAACGGCCAGTGCACCCACTACGCGCACCTGAACCGGGCGATCTACAACGCCGGCACCTGGGTGCCGCAGGGCCGCGTCATCGGCTGGTCGGGCAGCACCGGCGCGTCCAGCGGTCCGCACCTGCACTTCCAGGTCATCAACTGCAACACCCGGGTGGGCATCCCCGCCACCCTCCAAGGCTGGACGCCGTACACCGGCACCTGGCCGGTCAGCGTGAACTACTACGCCTGAGGCCCGTGACCGATAATCCCAGCTACTGATGGAAGCGCTCCCGGCGCCGCCCCGGCATCGGTCGGCCGGCGGCCGGGACGCGTCGCGGACGGGGTGCCGGCGGCTGCCGGCACCCGGTCCACAGGCAGCTACGGAGGGAAGTCGGATGGCGGCACGGACGGTCGACGCGGTCGAGTTGAGCGTGGTCATACCCACCTACCAGGACGCGCAGTGCCTGGCGCTGACGCTGCGGTCGCTGACCCGGCAGACCGTCCGCCCTGAGCGCTTCGAGGTGGTCGTGGCCCGCGACGGCGGCTCCCCCGCCGGGTACGCCGACGCCGTCGGGGCGGCCACCGGCCTCGACCTCCACCTGATCGAGTTCCCCCGGCGGAGGGGCCGCTCCGCCGCCCGCAACGAGGCCGTCCGGCACACCCGGGCGCCGCTGCTGCTGTTCCTCGACGCCGACTCGTACGCCTCCCCGCAGTTGCTGGAGCGCCACCTGGCCCACCACGCGGTCGCCGGCCGGCCCGCCGTGCTGATGGGCCGGCGCGACGAGCTGAGCCTGGAACACGTCGAGGCCGTCCTCGACGGGCGGGAGCTGACCGGCGTCCCCCGCCGCCGCGCGGACCGCTCCGGGGACCTGCGCTTCCCGCACGGCGAGCCGCCGGGGCAGGACTGGCTCCGGGCCGGCTGGGCGCTGGCCTACACCCACAACATCTCGCTCGCCCGCGACCTGTTCGACCGCACCGGCGGGTTCGACGAACGCTCCGGGCTGCGCTGGGGCCTGGAGGACATCGAGCTGTTCTACCGGGTGCACCGGCACCTCGGCGTCACCGGGTCGAACTTCGCGTACGACGACGAGGCACGTGCGTTCCACCTCCCGCACCACCGCAACACCGACCGCAACTTCGCCGACTTCGCGGCCAACCGGAGCCTCCTGACCGGGCAATACCACGTCATCGAGTGGGAGTTCTACGGCCTGCTGGACGTGTACGACTCGCTGGAGCGCATCGTCTACTACCGCTGGGCGGCCACCGACTGCGCACGGCGCTCGACGTGCCGCATCGGCCCGGCGTTCGACCGGCTCGCCGACCGGCTGCCCGGCCCCCGCGTGCTGTGGGTGGGCACCGGCAGCGCGCAGGTCGACCTGCCGCCCGGGGCGCTGACCTTCGACTACGCCGCCCCGCCCGGTCCCACGAACCACCACCTGATCGGCATGGACCCGCCCATCCCGGCGGGCAGCCTCGACGCGGTGGTCAGCGTCGACTTCTGGCGGTACCTGCGCTGGGACGACCTCTGCCGGTTCGTCAACACCTCCGGTCGGCTCGCCCGCGAGGTGCACCTGGTCTCCACCGGCGACACCGGCTCCGCGCCGCTCACCCCCGGGCCGGCGGTGCTGGGCTACCTGCGCCGCGCCCTGGGCGACGCGTTCGCCACCGACCTGTCCCACGTCGACGGGCTCGGTGACGTGCTGACCCTGCGGTCCCTGACTCCGGCCGCGCGGGGCGCCCGCCCGCACCGGCGATGACATCATCGAGGCATGCCTCTGATCGAAGTGGTACGTGGCGACATCACCCGTGAGGACGTCGACGCCATCGTCAACGCGGCGAACGAGTCGCTGCTCGGCGGCGGTGGCGTCGACGGGGCCATCCACCGGGCGGCGGGACCGCGGCTGGCGCAGGCGGGCGCCGCCCTCGCGCCGTGCGACCCGGGCGAGGCCGTCGCCACCCCCGCGTTCGACCTCGACCCGCCCGTACGCCACGTCATCCACACGGTCGGTCCGGTGTGGGAGGGCGGCGGCCACGGCGAGGCGGACGTCCTGGCGTCGTGCTACCGGCGCAGTCTCCAGGTCGCCGACGAGCTCGGCGCCCGCAGCGTCGCCTTCCCCGCCATCGGCACCGGCGTCTACGGCTACCCGTCCGACCAGGCGGCGACGATCGCGGTCACGACCATCAGGACGACACCCACCGCCGTCGGACACGTCCGCCTGGTCGCCTTCGACGAGGCCACGTACCGGCTCCTGGCAGCAGCCGCGTCGGCCGACTGAGCCGGGCCCCGCCCACCCTCCAACCGTCTGACCACGCGGGGGGGGTCAGCTCCGCCATGCCGCTCATCGTCGAGGCAGGTGACCAGGCCCCACGAAGGGCGACCGCAGTGTTCCAGGGCTGCACAAGACCGAGAAAGGCCGTTTCCGACAACGGAAACGGCCTGAACTGGGTGGAGTTGAGGGGATTCGAACCCCTGACCCCCTCGATGCGAACGAGGTGCGCTACCGGACTGCGCCACAACCCCTCCGCCGGCGGACCGGCATCGGTCCCACCCGGCTTTCACCGGGCGGGCCGGCGCCAAGGTTAACAGGTTCACCGCCCCCGCCGCGAATCCACCCCCCGAGCACCGAGATCTTGGCACGAAACGGCCCCTCCGGGGGGCCGCCAGCCACCAAGATCTCAAAGAGTACTTCGGCGGCGGCGCAGAAGCGGCCGTCAGGCCGAGTGGGAGCCGCGACCGGACTGGTAGGGGCGGCCGCGCAGGCCACCCGAGCGGCGGTAGGAGACGGAGCCGCCGTTGGCCGCCGCCGGCAGGTCCGCCGGCCGGTCGAGGCCCATCGCGGCGCGGCGTACCACCTCACGCTGGGCCGCCAGGCGGCGCTGCGCCTCCCGGCGGGCCGCCGCGCGCCGGGCCTGCTCGCGCCGCACCTCGGCCTGCCGGGCGGCCAGCCACGCCGCCTCCCGGGCCCGGGCCCGCCGCCGCCGGCGATCGGCCACGGCGAGCCTGCGCAGGTGTACGACGTACGCGACCAGCAGGGTGGCGGTGACCCCGAAGCCGATCCAGAAGCCGGGACTGACCACGACCACGCCGATCAGCTCGACGAAGTTGAGCAGCAGCAGCGCGGCGAGCACTCGGCGGCGCCGGTAGACGGCGGGGGCGTGCTGTCGGCGGGGCGGCGGCCGGCGGCGGCCCTTGCGGGGGGCCGGCGGCACGGCGCGCAGCCGCTTCGACCGGCGCGCGGCGGGGGGCGCGGAAACGGGCGCGGAGAGCCCACCGGTGCCCACATCCTCGCTGAGGGTGATGACGAGGCTACGGGGCGGGTGCACCGGGCGGCGCCCCGGCACAGTACGGCGCCGCCGGCGGCGCTGGAGCACCCGCGCCGTCGACTGCGCCCGCTCCGCCACCAGCCGCTCGGTGGCGTCGTACCGGCGAACCAGCGCCGGGGCGAGGGCGAGCAGGCCGGCGGCGGCGAGGACGGCGAGGAGCACCGAGGTCGGCACCCTCACCCCTCCCGTCACCGAATTCGGAGCAACCACCGCCCGGCCGCAGGATCTTCCACCGATGGTGGTCCGATGCGCGGATCGTACGGATGGAGCAGCGCTTGCCACAGCTTGCAGTTACTTGAGGTTACGGGCCGTGGACGCGGATGCTGACGCGCCGCGCCGATCCCGTGCGTGGGACGGCTCACCCCGCGGTGGCGCGGACCCGGTGCCAGCGGGCCAGCAGCCCTCCCTCGGCGGCGACCTCCTCGCTGGTCATCGCGTATCCGATGTGGTCCCGCCACGCACCGTCGATGTGCATGTAGCGCACGTGGTACGACTCCTCGCGGAACCCCAGCTTCTCCACCACCCGCCGGGACGGCCGGTTCTCGGGGCGGATGTTCACCTCGACCCGGTGCAGCCCGCCCTCGCCGAACGCGTGGTCGACCGCGAGCGCCAGCGCGGTGGGGATGACGCCGCGACCGGCCACCCGGGAGTCCACCCAGTAGCCCACGTACGCCGAGCAGAACGCCCGCCGCACGATGCTGCCCACGTTGAGGTGGCCGACCAGCCGCTCCCGGCCGCCCTGGCGCAGGCAGACGGCGAACGGCATTCCCTCGCCGATGCGCGCCGAGCGGCGCTGGTCGCGGTACACCCAGCGGAACGCGGCCGGCGAGTTCAGCTCGTGCCAGTTGCCGGGGATGGACGACTCCCACGGCGCCAGCCACTCCCGGTTGGCGCGACGCACCTCCGACCAGGCGGCGGCGTCCGAACGCCGGTAGGGCCGCAGCAGCACCGGCCCGTCGGTCAGCACCGCCGGCCACCTCGGCGCCCGCCCGACCCCGAACAGACTCACGGACCAGACCTTCCGCTCGCGATCGAACACACCGATGCCCGGGCGACGCCCGCCGGGCCGCCCCTCCCACTCGCGTCCGGGGGCACGCTCCGCGCGCTCACCGGCGCCGGTCCAGCAGGAGGACGTCCACCGTGGAGCCGGCCGCCGCGGTGGTCACCCGCTCGCCGAGCACCATCAGCCCGTTCGCCTCCGCCAGCCCCGAGAGGGTGTACGGGCCACCGTTGAGCGGCTGCACCGTGTAGCCGCCGCCGCGCCGCTCGGCGACGTGCGCGGGACGGAACTCGCGCAGCCCCACCGGGGACGAGATCGTCTCCAGCAGGTGCGCGCGGACGCTGGGCCGGAACACCGGTTCCGCCCCGGCCAGCAGGTTGATCGCCGGGCGGGCCAGCACCTCGAAGCCGATCAGGGCCGAGCCCGTGTCGCCGGGCAGGCACACCACCGGCACCTCCTCGGCGCCGACCGTGCCGAAGCCGAGCGAGGTGCCGGGATAGAGCGCGACCTCGGTGAAGGTGACCGGGCCGGCCCGGCTGCCCTCCCGGCGGGAGAGGATCCGCCGCACCATGTCGCCCGGCCCGGTGCCGGTGCCCCCCGTGGTGATGATCAGGTCGGCGCGCAGCGTCTGGTCCTCCAGCAGCCCGCGCAGCCCTTCCGGATCGTCGTCGCAGATGCCCACCCGGTACGCGAGGGCCCCCACCTCGGCTGCGGCGGCCGTCAGCGCGTGCGAGTTGGCGTCGACGGTCTGGCCGGGCTGGCTGCCCCGGCCCACGTCGACCAGCTCGTCGCCGGTGGCCACGATGACCACCCGGGGGCTGGGCCGGACCACGACGTGCCCGATGCCGGTGGCGGCGAAGACCGCCACCAGCGCCGGCGACACGTAGGTGCCGGCCCGGGCCAGCAGGGTGCCGGCGGGCAGTTCCTCGCCGGCCCGGCGCACCCCGTACCCCCGTTTGGGGACGCGGAAGATCTCCACCGCGGCCATGCCCTGGTCGGTCCACTCGACCGGGACGACCACGTCCGCGGCGAGCGGCAGCGGCGCCCCGGCGGCGACGGAGAAGCAGGCGCCCGGGGTGAGCCGGACCGGCCGCCAACTCGCCGCGCCGAGGTCGCCGACGACGTTGAGCCGGACGGTGCGCCCGCCCGGCCCGCCGGACTGGGACGGGACGTAACCCACGCCCCGACCGCCTCCGGAGATGTCCTCCCAGCGGGCCGCGTACCCGTCCACGGCCGACTGGTCGAAGGCCGGGAAGGAGTGCGGCGCGACGACGTCCTCGGCGAGGACGTTGCCGTGCGCCTGGGTGAGGTCGAGGTCGAGCGGAGGCAGCGCGCGTAACCTGCGCAGCACGCTGCCCAGGTAGTCGGCGAGCGGCGTCAACTCGTTCGCGGCCGCCTCGGCGTCGGCCGACGCTGTCATGTACCAGTCACGCCCGACGCGTCGGTGTTGACGAACTCGGCCAGCCACTTGCGGAACTCGGCGCCGAGGTCGTCGCGCTCGGCGGCGATCTGCACCACGGTCTGGAGGTAGCCCAGCGGCATGCCGGTGTCGTAGCGGGTGCCGCGGTAGACGATCGCGTGCACCGGCGTGCCCTCGTTGCGCAGCAACTCCATCGCGTCGGTGAGCTGGATCTCCCCGCCGCTGCCCGGCTCCGTCCGCCGGATCGCGTCGAAGATGCTGGCCGGCAGCACGTAGCGGCCCAGCACAGCGAGGTTGCTCGGCGCGTCCTCCGGCTTGGGCTTCTCCACCATGCCGGTGACCCGGACGACCTCGCCGATGTCGGTCAGCTCCGCCTCCGCCGGCTCCACCGAGGCGATGCCGTAGCGCTTCGTCTCGGCCGGGTCGACCTCGAAGAAGGCCAGCACCACGCCGCCGGTGCGCGCCTGGAGCTCCAGCATGGCCGGCAGCAGCGGCTCGGCGGGCTTGACGAACTCGTCGCCCAGCAGCACCGCGAAGGGCTGGCCGCCGACGTGCGACTCGGCGTAGCCGACGGCGTGGCCCAGGCCGAGCTGCTCGGGCTGGCGGCAGGTGTAGATCTCGGCCAGTTCGCTGGGGCCGCGTACGGCGGCCAGCCGCTCGGCGTCGCCCTTCGCCTCCAGCCGCGCCTCCAGGTCGGGGCGGCGGTCGAAGTGGTCGACCATCGAGGTCTTGCCCCGGCCCGTGATCAGCAGGACGTCACCGATGCCGGCCTGGGTGGCCTCCTCGACGATGTACTGCAACACCGGGCGGTCGACCACCGGGAGCAGCTCCTTGGGCACCGCCTTCGTGGCCGGCAGGAACCGGGTGGCCAGACCGGCCGCCGGGATGACGGCCTTGACCGCGCGGGAGCGACCGGTTGCGGCGGTCGCCGTTGAGGGGTTCGCTGAGTGCTCCGACATGTCGCGAGACTATCGGCCACGGCTCTGTCGTGGAGGGTGAGGACCGGAAGACGCGCCGCCGCAGGGACCGGGCCGCACCGGGTCGGGCGCGGCCGGCTCGCTCCCCGCGGTGGTGTCGACGGGATCGGCCGGTTCGGGGTGGGCCCGCACCGGCTGGCGGGGGGCGCCGGCGCGCGGCATCCCGTCCTCGGGGGTCACCGCCGCGGCCGGGACGGGGATCTCCCGCGCCGGTGGACCCGCCCGCTCCTCGGCGATGCGCCAGGTGTCCCGGCCGGCCGCCTTCGCGGCGTAGAGCGCGTCGTCGGCGGCGTCCAGCACCTGCTGGCCGGTGCCGCCGTGGTCGGGGTGCACGGCGATGCCGATGGAGACGGTGACTCCGATGGCCACGGCCGCGCCGCCGTGCCCACCGGCGGCGATCGGGGCGTCGCGGACCGCCGCGCCGAGCCGCTCCGCGACGATCGCCGCGCCCCGGGCGTCGGTCTCCGGCAGCAGCAGCACGAACTCCTCGCCGCCCTGCCGGAAGGCGAGGTCGACCTCGCGGATCTCGCCGCGCACCCGCCGGGCGAACTCGGCCAGCACGGCGTCGCCGGCCGCGTGCCCGTAGGTGTCGTTGACGGCCTTGAACCGGTCCAGGTCGAGGGCGAGGACGCTCAGCATCCGGCCGAACCGGGTCGCCCGCTCGACCTCCCGGCGGATCGACTCCCGCAGGTAGCGGTAGTTCCACAGGCCGGTGAGCGGATCGGTCAGCGAGAGCCGCTGCGCCTCCTCGTGCACCCGGACGTTGTCGACCGCCACGGCGGCGTGACCGGCGAAGGTGCGCAGCGTGACGAGGTCGTCGTCGTCGAACTCGTCCGCGCCGAGCCGGTCGTAGAGGGCCAGCACGCCGAGCGCACCGGTGGGGACGGCGGGCTCCGGCCCGGGGCGGAGGGACGAGGAGTCGCGGGCGGTCGCGTCGGTCGGGCCGGGGGCGGCGAACGGCACCGCGATGTACGTGCGGCAGACCGGCTCCCCGGGCGGCGCGGCGGACGGCTCCACCCGGCCCCGGCGCGGCTCCCCGGTGGCCGCGACCGCGCCCACCACGCCGCTGCCCAGCGGCACCCGCAACGGCCCCGACCCCTCGTCCGCCGCCCCGGCCTCCGCCAGCCCCTCGGTGCACTGCGCGACGAGCACCCCGCCGTCGTCGACGAGCAGCACCGCGCCGGCCCGGGCGCCGGTCGCGGCGATCGCGCTGTGCAGGATCACCCGCAGGATGCGTTGCAGGTCGTGTGTGCTGGCGAGGGTGTCCCCCAGCACGGCGAGGTGCCCGCGCAGCTGGTCCCGGCTGCTGGTCAGCGCCGCCACGTAGGTGCCCGTCTCGCGGGTCATCCGGTTGAAGGCGCCGGCCAGCCGGCCGATCTCGTCCCGGCTGCGCACCGGCACCCGGGCGGTCAGGTCGCCGCGCGCCACCCGGTCCACCGCGCCGGCCAGCTCGACCAGCGGGCGGGTCGTCACCCGGGCCAGCCGCCAGGCGACCACCAGGGCCAGCAGGGTGGCCACCAGCACCGCCGAGCCCAGTGCGACGTACAGCCCCCGGGGGCGTTCGCTGGGCACCGAGAGCACCAGCGGCAGGGGCTGCCCGGAGGACGGGCCGACCCGCCGGACGTACCGGCCGTCGGGCGTCTCGGTGACCCGCTCGCCGTGCAGCGTGCCGGCGGCGGCGAGCACGGCGTCGCGTACGGCGGTCGACTCGGTGCTGTGGGCGAGCCGGACGGGCGCCGAGGCGTCGTCGAGCAGGGTGACCGCCACCCCCGTCACGGCCGCGAGGCGCGCCACGAACGCCGGGTCGACCGGCTGCGCGGCGGTGACCGCGCCCAGCGGCCCGCCGGCCCGGTCGTGCAGGTCGGCTCGGGCCGCGAGCGCCCGCACCGGCCCGGCGACCGGCGGGCCGGCGCAGTCGCGCCACGGCTCGGCGGGGCCGCGGGGCGTGGCGTAGGTGACCCGGCCGGCGACGTCGGTGACCCGCACGGCGGCGGCCAGGTTGCGGCGGACGGCCTGGGTCGCGGCGGCCGGTCGGTCACTGGTCAGGGCGACCGCGTCGGCGGCGGCCCGCAACTGCTGGCAGAGGGCGGCGACCGAGGTGCGCACGGTCGCGGCGGCCACCGCCAACCGCTCGGTCGAGCGGCTGGAGTCGACCGCCGCCACGGTCGCCCCGACGAACATCACCCCGAGCACCACCGGGCCGAGCGCCACCGCCAGGAAGGCTGTGGTCAACCGCCCGCGTAGCGTCACTCGGTCCCCCCGGAAGTTCCGCCGCCGTTGCTTGCGATGCTGACACAGAGCCACCAGGTGACAAGCGTTGCGTCAGGAGTGTTGCGTGCCCGATTTTTCTCATGGAGCGGAAGGGGCGAAGCGGGATGCGCGCGCCGCCGTGCTCGCGCGCCGCCGGGCGCTGGGCGCGCCGCAGCGGGCCGCCGCCGCCGGGCGCGTCCAGGCCGAGCTGGTGGCTCTCGTACGCCGGTTGCGCCCACCGAGGATGACGGCGTACGTGCCGGTCGGCTCCGAGCCGGGCGGGCCCGACCTGCCGGCGGTGCTGCACGCGGCGCTGCCGCCGGGCGGGGAGTTGCTGCTGCCGGTGCTCCGCGACGACCTCGACCTCGACTGGGCGGCCTGGAGCGGGCCGGACGACCTGGTGGCCGCCGGGCGGGGGATGCGCGAGCCGGCGGGGCCGCGACTGGGCCGGGCGGCGGTCGCCGGGGCGGCGCTGGTGGTGGTGCCGGCGCTGGCCGTGGACCGTCGGGGGCGGCGGCTGGGTCGGGGCGGCGGCTCGTACGACCGGGCGCTGGCCCGGGTGCCGGCGGCCACCCTGACCGTGGTGCCGCTGCACGACGGCGAGCTGGTGGCGGCGCTGCCCGCCGAGCCGCACGACCGGCCGGTACGCGCGGTCGTCACGCCCGCCGAGGGGCTGCGTACGCTGGACGCCGCCCCGGGTGTCACGGACCACACTTCCGCTGGACGAATCCGGGGGCGATGACGCACCATTGGCACTCGAATACGTCGAGTGCCAACCGGCCGTGTCCAGATCCGGAGGAGAACGTGCCCACGTACCAGTACGCCTGCACCGCGTGCGGTCACCAGCTCGAGGCGGTGCAGTCCTTCTCCGACTCGCCGCTGACCGAGTGCCCGGCGTGTGAGGGACGGCTGCGGAAGGTCTTCAACTCCGTCGGCATCGTGTTCAAGGGGTCGGGCTTCTACCGTACGGACTCGCGCTCGTCCGGCTCGGACACCGCGAACAGCGGCGCCGCCGCCAAGCCGGCGAAGTCGGAATCGTCCTCCGGCGGCGACTCCGGCTCGACCGGCTCGTCGTCGACGGGCTCGTCCTCGTCGGCGGGCTCGTCCTCGTCGGCGGGCGCGGGCGGCTCCTCCGGCGGCGGGGGCAAGACCCCGGCCGCCAGCACCAGCGCCTCCTGACCCACCCCACGGGTGGGCCGGGTCAGTCCCAGTGCGGGGGGCGCTCCGCGAGCAGCCAGTCGTCGTTGCCGCCGGAGCGCTCGCCCCACCCCCGGTCGGTGTCGTCGGCGGTCTGCTCGGGCAGCACCACGAAGTCGTCGCTGAGGTCGACCGTGCGGTCGTCGTCGCCGCGTACCGCCGGGGTGCCCGGATCCTCGGTGATGCTCACGAGCGGCAAGACTAGCGCAGCCGTCACCGGCGGGACCGGCGACGAACCGCCGGGCCGACGCGTCCGACGGGTCGGCGGGCCACGGCGTTGGTAGCGTCGGACGGCGTGACGACCCCCACCTCCGGCGGCGCCCCGGACGAGTACTGGCGGCGCCCCGACGCCTCGCCCGAGCGGCCCACGGGCGCGCCGGCGGGATCGGCCGCGTCGCCCCCGGTGCGGGGGAGCGGCTACGCGGGCCCGCCCGCGACCACCCCGCCCCCGGCCGGGTGGCGCCCGCCGGTGCACCTGCGACCGCCACCGCCCCGGCGACTGCCGCCGCAGGACATGGCGGAACTCGACGCGGCCGAGCAGCGGGCCCAGCGGCTCACGTACGGCGTGGGCACGGTGGCCGCCGTGGTGCTGGTGATCCTCGTCTGCGTGCTCTGCTCCCGGCTCGTGTTCTGACCGGGCACGGGCCGCTGGCGGACCGGCGCCGCCGGCGGGACGTCAGAGGGTGTTGCCCCAGACCGCCTCGGCCCCGGAGTGCCCGGTCAGATAGACGTAGACGAGGCTGACGACGCCGAGCGCCACCACCACGACCGACAGCACCGGGGTCGCCCAGGACGGCAGCTTCGGCACCCGCCGGTGCCCGCTCGTCACGAACAGCAGCAGCAACGACGCCACGGCCAGCGGCAGCACCCAGCGGAACAGGATGTCGCCGTAGCGCGAGTGCGTGAAGATCTGCTCCACGATCGGGCCCTGCATGCCCCGGGCGAGGAACGCGTCGGTCAACTCCTCCCCCGACTCGACGGCGACGAAGGCCGACACCGGCGCCACCACGGCGAGGATCGCCACCGCCCAGTCCAGCCGCGCCCGGAACCGCGGCAGCGCCACGTACGCGGCGGAGAGCAGGGCCAGCAGCGGCACGAGCACGACGACCGCGTGCACCACCAGCACGTGGGCCGGCAGACCCAGGATCTCCTTGAACATCCACACCTCCGGCGGTACGCGGTCGCGGGCTGCCAGCGTACGGTGCGCCGGCGGGCCCGCCCAGATCGTCTCGACCGGGAACACGTGCGTGGGGCCGGTCCGGTTCACCACTGCCCCACTGCCACCGCCCGGGCGGCGGCGCCCCGCCCGGTGCGGCCTGCCGGGCGACCGGGCTGTGGCCGGCGCCACGCTGCCGCGGAGGCCGGTTGTCGCGCTCCGGGCCGCGTGCTGTCATTGGCAGATGCCCGGTGGTGAGGAACTGCTCCGGTCGAGGGGCCTGCGGGTCACCCGGCCGCGCCTCGCCGTGCTCGACGTGCTGGCCGCCGGCGGTCACCTGGAGGTCGACGAGATCACCCGCCGGGTCCGCGAACGCCTCGACTCGGTCTCCACCCAGGCGGTCTACGACGTGCTGGGTGCCCTGTCGCGGGCCGGGCTGTCCCGCCGCATCGAGCCGGCCGGCAGTCCCGCCCGCTACGAGGCCCGGGCCGGGGACAACCACCACCACGTCGTCTGCCGGGGCTGCGGCGAGATCGCCGACGTCGACTGCGCGGTCGGCAGCGCGCCCTGCCTGGACCCGGACATCGCCCACGGGTTCGAGGTCGACGAGGCGGAAGTGACGTTCTGGGGCCTCTGCCCCACCTGCCAGGCCCGCCGCTCCGCCGACGACTGACGCCCGGCGGCCCTCCGCGCGGCGGGCGGCGGGCGGGCGTGGCACGCTTGGCCGGTGGACTCCGATGACCTCGGCCTCTTCGGTCCGGGTTCGGTCACGTGGAAGGTGCACGAGGAGCCGATCCTGATCGTCGCCGGCCTGCGTTCGCTCTATCTCCAGTCGCTGCATCCCCGGGCCATGGCCGGGGTCGCCCAGAACAGCAACTACCGTTCCGACGCCTGGGGCCGCCTGGTGCGCACCGCCACCTACGTGGGCACCACCATCTACGGCACCACCGCCGAGGCGGAGGCCGCCGGGCTGCGCGTACGCCGCCGGCACGCCCGCCTGCGGGCCACCGACCTGTTCACCGGGGAGGAGTTCCGCGTCGACGACCCCGACCTGCTGCGCTGGGTGCACGTCACCGAGGTCGAGTCGTTCCTCGACACGGCCCGCCGGGCCGGGCTGCCGTTGACCGCCGACGAGGTCGACGGCTACTACACCGAGCAGCGGCGCTCGGCCGCCCTGGTCGGCCTCGACCCGGAGACCGTCCCCGGCACCGCCGCCGAGGTGGCCGACTACTACCGGCGGGTCCGCCCCGAACTGCGGATGACCCGCGAGGCGGCCGAGACGGCGCTCTTCCTCACCGCGCCGCCGATCCCGTGGAAGCTCAGCCTGCCCGCCCGGATCGGGCTCAACCTCGGGCCGCCCCGCTGGGCGTACTTCGGCATCGCCGGCACCGCCCTGGCGCTGCTGCCGGCCTGGGCCCGGCGGATGTACGGCGGGCTGGGCCTGCCCACGACCGCGCTCTCCGCCGACCTGAGCGTCCGGGCGCTGCGGCTGACCCTCGCCACGTTGCCCCGCCGGTGGCGGGAGGGCCCGTTGCAGCAGGCCGCCAAGGAACGCGCCGCCCGGCTCACCGGCACGCCGGCCTGAGGGCGACCCGGGGCGGGTCGGGCCGCTCACCGCCGACGACGAGCGTCGGGGGCGGTGCGTGATCAGGCGCGGCCGGGCGGCTGCCGACTCGGGCGTGCCGGGCCGCTCAGTCCTGGCCGGGCACCGGCTCGGCGACGCGCTCGACGGCCGCCCACGGCTCCTTGCCCGGGGCCTGCGCCCCCACGGGGCAGGTGCGCCGGTAGTCGCACCAGCCGCAGCGCGGGCCGGGCGTGGTCGGGAACGCGTCGTCGGGGTCCGCCCCGTCGGCCACCGCCCGCTCGGCGGCCATGATGTCGCGGGCGGTCTCCTCCGCCCGGGTGAGCTGCCGGGCCAGGGACTCCGCCGTGTGCTCGTGCGCGGCCACGGTGCCCGTCGGCAGGTGGTGCAGCTCCACCCGGCGGCACTGCCGGCGGAACACCCGCTCGGCGGCGTACGCGTAGAGCGCCAGCGCCTGCGAGCCGCGCGCGTCGTCGGCGTCCAGCCCGGTGCGGCCCGTCTTGTAGTCGACGATCACCAGCTCCGGGCCGTCGGGCCCGGGGCGGGAGTCGATCCGGTCGGCCCGGCCGTTGAAGGCCAGCACGGCGGTCTTGACCGCCACGACGCGCTCCACGCCGAGCGGGTCGACGCCGGGCTCCAGGGTCTCGACGTAGGACTCCAGCCAGCCCAGGGCCCGGCGGTAGGCCGCCCGCTCCTGCTCGTCGTCGCGGTAGCCCTCGCGCACCCAGGTGCCCTTGAGCAACGCGGCGAGGGCCTCCGGCCGGCGCCGCTCGGGGCTCAGCGCATACCAGTTCTTCAGGGCGGTGTGCACGCTCGCGCCGAGGGAGTTGTGCGCCCACGGCGGGCCCTTCTGCGGGGCCGGACGGTCGACGTAGGAGTAGCGGTAGCGCCGGGGACAGTCGGCGTAGGCGCCCAGCTTGCTGGGGGTGCAGACGAAGAGCCGTTCCGGCATGCCCTCGAAGCCGAGCTGCTCGGGCTGCTCGCCGCGCTGCCGGGGCGCCCGGCCGCCGCCGGTGGAGGACCGTCCCGCTGAAGAGGCTCGTCGCACACCGCGATCCTGCCATCCACCCCCGACGGAACCGGCCGCCGGTCAGGTCATGTCGGCGTACTGGGTCACGAACGCGGCCACCGCGTCCGCGATGAGCTGCACCGCGATCGCGGCCAGCAGCAGGCCGGCGATCCGCGTCAGCACCTCGATCCCACCGGGACGCAGGATCTTGACGATCCCGCCGGAGAACCGGAGCACGACCCACACGGTGAGCATCACGGCCACGATCGCGGCGGCGATGGCCGTGACGTCCGCCCCGCCGTCGGCCTGCTGGACGAAGAGCATGGTGGCCACGATGGCGCCGGGACCGGCCAGCAGCGGCGTACCCAGCGGCACCAGGGCGATGTTCGAGGTGACCTGCTGGCTCGGGTCGTCGGCCTTGCCGGTCAGCAGCTCCAGCGCCACCAGGATGAGCAGCAGCCCGCCGGCGGCCTGGAGGGCCGGCAGGTCCACGTGCAGGTAGTCGAGCAGCGTCTGCCCCGCCACCGCGAAGATCACGATCACGCCCAGTGCCAGGGCGACGGCCTGCCAGGCCGCCCGGTTGCGGTCCCGCGCCGTCAGGGGGCCGGTCAGCGCCAGGAAGATGGGCATCATGCCCGGTGGGTCGACGATCACCAGCAGGGTCACGAAGACCTCGCCGAACAGCTTGGCATCCACGTGATCAACGTAGCCGCGCGACCGGAGACGGAAACGCGGATCAGCCGGAAGCGACCTCGGTCACCCCGCGCGCCTCGGCGACGATCCGCTCGTACGCCTCCGGGTCGGTGGTGAACGCGCCGAGCCGGACGGTCTTGTGCGTGCCGTGGAAGTCCGACGAGCCGGTCACCAGCAGGCCCAGCTCGTCGGCCAGGGCCCGGACGTGTGCCCGTTCGGCCGGCGAGTGGTCCTCGTGGTCGGCCTCCAGCCCCGCCAGCCCGATCGCGGCCAGGTCGGCGATCAGCTCGTCGGGCACGATCCGCCCCCGCCGGCTGGCCCTGGGGTGGGCGAACACGGGCACGCCGCCCGCCGCGCGCACGAGCCGGACCGCGCGGAAGACGTCGATGTCCTCCTTGGGCAGCCGGTAGCGCTCGCCCAGCCAGTCCGGCCCGAACGCCTCCGTCGTCGTGGTCACCAGGCCGGCCCGGATCAGCGCCTGCGCGATGTGCGGCCGGCCCACGGTCCCGCCGGCCGCGCCGGCCAGGATCTCGGACCAGCTCACGTCGATCCCGTCGGCCCGCAGCAGCGCCACGATCCGCTCGCCCCGCTCCTCCCGGGCGGCCCGCACCCGGGCCAGCTCCGCCACGAGTTCCGGCATGTCCGGATCGAACAGGTACGCCAGCAGGTGCAGCGGCACCGGCGGTTCCTCGCCGTACCAGCGGCAGGAGAGTTCCGCGCCCCGGACCAGGCTGAGCCCGGCGGGCAGCGCCGCCAGTGCGGGCGCCCAGCCGGCCGTGGTGTCGTGGTCGGTGATCGCCACCACGTCCAGCCCCGACTCCGCCGCCGCCCGTACCAGCTCGGCCGGGCCGAGCGTGCCGTCGCTGGCGGTGGAGTGGGTGTGCAGGTCGATCCGCGGTGCCGGGCTCATCGGCCCGACGCTACCGCCCGGGGCGCGCGGGTGCGCTCAGGAGGGGCCCTCGCCGCCCACCGGCACCGGGCGTCCCCCGGCGGGCAGGCCGGTCACGGGCGCGGGCAGGGCCGCCTCGCCGTCGAGCACCCGGCCCACCTCGACCCGCACCAGGGCGCCGGAGGTGTCGGAATAGTGGGCCGTGCCCTGCGGCGTCCAGACCACCGGCCCGGCAGCGGGCGGACCGGCGGGGCGGGCCGCCGGTGCGGCGAGCCGGTCCAGGTCGACCAGCAACGCCCGGTCCTGCCCGCCCGCCCTGCCGTTGGCCAGGAGCCACCGCCCGTCGGCGGAGACCGCGCCGGCGCCGGCGACGGTCAGCGTCGGCCCGCAGCCCGTCCGTACCGGCGCGAGGTCGCGGGCCGGGTCGAGCAGGGCGAGGCAGGGCCGGCGGGGGGTTCCGGCGGACACCAGCGCGACCGCCAGGCCGTCGGGGCGCGTCGCGTAGACGTGCAGGGCGGCGTCGCCCGCCCCGCGCGGTGGGCCCGCCGCCGGGCGCCACAGGGCGTGGCCGGCGCGCGCCGGGTCGAGTCGGACCAGGACGGTGTCGCCGGCGAAGCCGACCGGCACCGCGGTGCTGGGCACCGGGGTCCGGGCGGCGGCGACGACCTGGGTGCCGACGATGCCCGCGGCGACCAGCTCCGTCCCCTCCCGCCAGGCGACCTGCCGGCCGTCGGGGCTGAGGACGATGTCCCGCGCCCCGGCCAGGAGCAGGTGTGCCGCGCCCTGCGGCTGCACGACCCACAGCGAGCGACCGGCCGCCGTCGGCGCGCCCACCACCGCCCAGCCGGCCCGGTCGGGCAGCCGCTGGGCGCGCTCGGCGGCCCGGCCCACGTCGGGCAGGGCGAGCCGCTGACCGTCGGCGGTGACCAGGACGTCGGCGAGGATGAGATCCACCTCGCCGCGCCCCACGTCGGGCTGCGGGGCGGCCGACAGCTGCGGGGTCGGGTCCGCCAGCGGCGAGGCGTACGGGTCGCCGAGCACCACCGTGGGGTGGGTGGGCCGCCCGGGCTGCTGCCCCAGCTGCGCCATTCCGGCGCTGACCGTCACGGTGGCCACGGCGGCGAGGGCGATCCCGGTCAGCGTCCGCCGGCGCCGGGACCGGTCGGCCCGGCGGATCGCCAGCCCCGCCGGATCGGCGACGAGCGGGCGCGCGACGGCCACCCGGCGGGCGAACGCCTCCCGTACCGCCTGCTCCAGCTCGTCCTGGGTCACGGCGAATGGACGCGTCGGGCCGTCGGGCCGGTTGTCACCCTGGCCGGCCGGACGGCTCACCGGTGCTCTCCGGAGCCGGTGCGGGCCGCCGGTCGCCCGGGTCGCCCCTCGCCGCCCGTACGCGGCGCCGGCCCGGCCCCGGCCCGCGCCCCCGATGCCACGGGCACCGGATCGCCCGCCGACTCGTCGGCCGGTTCGGCGGGAGGCGGGCCGCCCGCGGCGTCCGAGGCGGGACCGGCGGCCCGGATCGGAAGGCCGGTCGCGGGGCCGTCGGGAACGGAGAGGGTGTTTCCGCTCCTGCCCGGGGTGGCGTCCGGGCCGCCCACGGTGGTCGGTGGGGCGTTCGTCGCCGCGACCACGGCCGCGGCGTCCTCCCCCACCACCATCGTCGGGGCCCCGTAGGCCGTCGACGGACGGATCGGTGCGGGACGGCCGACACCGCCGGGCGCCGGGGCGCGACCGGTCCCGCCGGTGGCGTGGGCGGCAGGTTCCGGGCCGCCGTGCGCCGGGACGGGACGACCGGCGCCGCCGTGGGCCGACGCGTGCGTGCCGTCGTGCCGGGCCGGGTCGGTCCCGGCGGGCAGGTCGAGGACGGCCTCGGCGCCCATCCGGCGGCGCAGGGTGCCCAGGGCGCGCGAGGTCTGGCTCTTGACCGTGCCAGGCGAGATGCCGAGCAGGGCGGCGGTCTGCGCCTCGGACATGTCCTCGTAGAAGCGCAGCACGAGCACCGCCCGCTGCCGGCTGGGCAGCGCGCTCAGGTGGCGCCAGAGCAGGTCCCGGTCGAGCTGCTGCTCGATCTCGTCGACCCCGGCCCGCTCGGGCAGCACCTCGGTGGGGCGTTCGCCGTGCCAGCGGCGGCGCCACCAGCTCGTCGATGTGTTGATCATGACCCGGCGGGCGTACGGCTCGATCGCCTCGATCCCGCCGAGCCGCTTCCAGGCCAGGTAGGTCTTGGTCAACGAGGTCTGCAGCAGGTCCTCGGCGGTGGCCCAGTCACCGCTGAGCAGGTAGGCGGTGCGCAGCAGGGCGCTGGAGCGGGCCGCGACGAAGTCGCGGAACTCCTCCTCCAGGGGATCCCTGCCCACCACCGGCCACCTCCGCGCCCCGTTCCCCTGGCAGGTTGCCACGCCCGGGGCGGTCGGGTCGACGGCGAACGGTGCGCAGTTCCTCCGATGTTCGGACGAAAAGTTTCACGCCCCGTCGTCGGCCTTGGCCTCGTCGGCCTCCTTGCCCAGCCGCGCCTCGACCGCCTGCGGCTCGTACATCTCCTCGACGACGCGCAGGTAGAGCTCGTTCGGGTTGGGCAGGTTCTTGATCTCACGCAGCGCCTGCTCCTGACCGGCGGACTCCAGCACGAACGTGCCGTAGTTGAGCGCGCGGCCGGTCGGGCTCTGCTCGTACTTCATGTCGGTGACCCGGGTCAGCGGCATCATCGCGACCTTCCGGGTGATGATGCCGTTGACCACCATCACCCGCTTGTTGGTCAGGATGAAGCGGTCGTACCACCAGTCGGCGACCTTCCACGCCACCCAGCCCATCACGGCGAACCAGAGCAGCACGGCGATGGTGGTGAGCGCGCCCACGTCCTGCCCCGCGAGGAAGCCGGAGAGGTAGCCGAGCACGAAGGTGGCGGCCACGCCGACCAGCAGCGGGGTGGTGAGGTGCACCCAGTGCCGCTTCCATTCACCCCGGTAGCGCTCGGTCGGGAAGAGGTAGCGCGCCACCAGCGAGCTGGGCTCGTCCTCCAGCGGCAGCACCCGGCGCGGCGCCGCGCCGGCGGCGTCGGCCCGCAGACCGGCCAGCTCGTCCTCGGAGATCTGGGGCGGCTGGTAGCCGGCCTCCGGGTCCCGGATCCAGGCCCGGCCGGAGCGCTCCGAACCCCCGTACGGCGACGGGTCGCCGTAGCCGGCATCGTCCGAAAAGGAGGGGCCGCCGGAGGGGCCCGGACCGGTGCCGTAGCCCGGCCCGTCGTCGGGGCCGAGCCGGGGGATCGGCTCCGTGTCTCGCTCCCGGCGCTCCCGATCGGGATCGTCGGGATCGAAGGGTGGACCGGAGGGGTTTCCCATCGACGGCTAGGCGACGAGGCTGGTGAAGAAGTCGCCGAACCCCTGGGCGATGTCCATGATCCCGCCGCCCAGCGACTTGAACACATCCGCCGCAGAATTTGGCCGATAGGCGACGAAGAAGATCAAGAATGCGATTCCGGCCCAGGTGAGGACCTTCTTGACCATGGCGGGCCATCCTCTCGCGCGGCGCCGGGTCCCATTACCGCAGCGGCACCCAGAGTATCAGTGTGGTGTCGTACAGTGAATATCTGCGTCCGTTCTCCGACATTCCGGGTTGCCTGTCAAGCCCTGGGGCTCGTCAAGCCTTCCCGTGCAGATACGGAGAGGGTGCGCCGTACACGAGCTCGGGCGGTGTCCACTCGGTCAGGTCGTGCAAGACGACGTCTTCCGCGAGGAGGTGACCCGCACTCGCCGGCCAGGCTATCGCATGGAGCCACAATCCCCGAGCCTCGCCGGCGTACGCGCTTCGATCCGTCGGCGAGTTCACGAGCCACAGTGGAGTGGGATGACCGGCCACCCTGATCCTGGCCTGCCCCACATGCTCCGGATGCCCCGGCCCGGGATCGGTCAGCGCCTGCGCGAGTTCCGGGCCGGGGTCCGGGCCGACCAGCCCCGCGAAGCGGGTGCCCAGGCCGACACCCGGCTCCTCGGCCACGAAGACCAGATCCGCGGGGCCCTCGCCGAGCGGCGCCGGCCCGGCGCAGGCGACCGCCGTGGCGCGCACCCCGGTGCGGTCGTCGCCGGCGTACGCCACGCCGGTCATGGTCCAACCGGTCGGCAGCGGCCACGGGCACCACAGCGGCGCCCTCGGCCGGGCCGGCGGCTCGGCGGCGGCGGCGATCCGCGCCACCACGCTGGCCACGATCTCGGCCCCGACGTGCTCGGGGACGTGCAGTGGGGGAACCGGCCCGCAGTCCAGGCAGCGCGACTCGGTGTGCATCAGGTCCGGCGCCCGTACCGGCCCACCACATTTGGGGCAACTCACCGCGACACTCACCATCCCACCGTCACCCCGTCGCGCCGCCCCGTCAAGCGGAGCGCCGGTTTCGGTGCCGCCGGAGGCCACCGGGGCGGGCTCTCAGCCCGGCGGCGGCCCGGCGTGCGTACGGATCCAGGCGTGCATGGCGATGCCGCTGGCCACGCCGGCGTTGATCGACCGGGTGGAGCCGTACTGGGCGATGGAGAAGAGCTGGTCGCAGGCGGCCCGCGCCGGCTCGGAGAGGCCCGGCCCCTCCTGCCCGAACAGCAGGACGCAGCGGCGGGGCAGGGTGGTGGTCTCCAGCGGCCGGGAGCCGGGCAGGTTGTCGATGCCGACGACGGGCAGCCCTTGCCCGGCCGCCCAGGCGACGAACTCCTCGATGGTCTCGTGGTGCCGGACGTGCTGGTAGCGGTCGGTCACCATGGCGCCCCGCCGGTTCCACCGCCGGCGCCCCACGACGTGCACCTCGGCGGCGAGGAAGGCGTTGGCGTTGCGGACGACCGTGCCGATGTTGAAGTCGTGCTGCCAGTTCTCGATCGCCACGTGGAAGTCGTGCCGCCGCCGGTCCAGGTCGGCCACCACGGCCTCCCGCCGCCAGTAGCGGTAGCGGTCGACGACGTTGCGCCGGTCGCCCTCGGCGAGCAGCTCGGGGTCGTAGCGTGGGTCGTCCGGCGGGTCACCGGGCCACGGTCCCACGCCGACGTCGAGCTGGTCTCCGGTCACGATCCCGCAGGGTACGGCCCGCGAACCCCGCCCCGGGCCGCGCCCCCGGCCCCCGCCCGGGCACCGGGCCGGCCCGGCGCGTAGGGCACCGACCGGGCGGACGCAAGGTCGACCGGAGCGGGGACGGAGCGACCAGGGGCGGGGACGGAGCGACCAGGGGCGGGGACGGAGCGACCAGGGGCGGGACGGAGCGACCGGGACGGTTCAGCGCAGCCCCAACGCGACGCCGAGCCGGTCGAGGAAGCGGCGGTCGGCGGGGGCCGGCGGCAGCGCCGGCGCGCCGGTCGTCGTCGCCGCCCCGCACACCCGGGCCGCCACCGACTGGACCCACTGCCGGTACGCCGCCGAGTCGGCGGGATCCGCCCGCCGCCGCAGCACCCGCGTCGCGGCCCGGCAGGCGGCGAGCAGGTCCACCACGTCGGTGAGGCGGTCGACGGGTTCGCCCGCCCCGTCGTGCCGGGCGTAGATGGCGACGACCACCGCGCGTACGAGATCGCTGTCGAAGGCCCGGCCGGCGGCGACCGCGTCCAGGCCGGCGAGCCCGGCGGCGACGGTACGGCGGGGCCGCCCGGTGCCGGGCGCCGCGGCGGCCACGATCACGCGGCCGGGCAGGCCGGTCAGCAGATCCCACTCGACGGCGGAGTAGACGGCGGTGGTCAGCGGTGCGGCGCGGCGGCCGGCAGAGGACGGCTCTCCGGCGACGGAGTGGCTCATGGGGACCTCCGGCGCCAGCATATGCCCCGGATCGGAAAAAGGGCCCCTACCACCCGGAACCCGGATGAGAAGGGCCCCGTCGGTCAGCGCGGCTCGGGGAAGCTGGGCCGTTCCGGGTCGACGCCCTCGGGCACCGCCGTCGCGGCGTACTCCTTCTTGGGGACCATCACCCGGCGGCGGAAGACGCAGACCAGGGTGCCGTCCTGGTTGTAGCCCCGGGTCTCCACGGAGACCACGCCCCGGTCGGGCTTGGAGGACGACTCGCGCTTGTCCAGCACGGTGGTCTCGCCGTAGATCGTGTCGCCGTGGAAGGTGGGCGCCACGTGCCGCAGGGACTCGACCTCGAGGTTGGCGATGGCCTTGCCGCTGACGTCGGGCACCGACATGCCCAGCAGCAGCGAGTAGATGTAGTTGCCGACCACCACGTTGCGCTTGAACTGGCTCGCCGTCTCGGCGTAGTGCGCGTCCATGTGCAGCGGGTGGTGGTTCATGGTGAGCAGGCAGAAGAGGTGGTCGTCGTACTCGGTGACCGTCTTGCCGGGCCAGTGGCGGTAGACCGCGCCGACCTCGAACTCCTCGTAGTAGCGGCCGAACTGCATCCTTGTCCCCTTCGACGGGCGGCGATGGAGTTCGGCACAGCATGCCTTATGGAGTGTTAAGGCGATGCGCGGGGCGCTCGGCGTGCGGAAATGTCACACCGCCGCAACCGGGGGGAGACGCAATGAGCGGCGGGGCCCTCCCCGGCACCCGCCGCCCACGCTCTGATGCGGAAGATTCTGCCGCACGACAAGGCACATCGAACAGAGACGGAGGTCACATTTACCTTTTCGTAACACTACTGTGCGTGCTCGATCGACCGAGTCTCGGCGATCTCCGCACGCCAAATAGCCGCTTGTCAACCGCCTGATTGCTCATTCGCGCCCGCCAATCGTGTCGATCTCCATGGAAACGCTCCCATCACGGCCGGTCACGCAAATGCGTCGTGCACTTGCGTAACGCAACGACGGGCGGGAACAACCACCGTCGATGGGAGCGCGACCTGGGCAGCGCCGTGACGAGCACGTTTCGGCGGAGCCGGGCCGGGAATTCCACGCGGTACGCCCTGGTTCCACCTGACGTAGCTATTCCGCGCCGATCGGAGACATTCATGGCAACCGTAGAGCTGACCACGGCAAACTTCGACGAGGTGACCGGCAGCGACGGCATCGTGCTCGTCGACTTCTGGGCCGAGTGGTGCGGCCCGTGCAAGCGGTTCGCCCCGGTCTACGAGCGCTCCTCCGAGAAGCACTCCGAGATCGTGTTCGGCAAGGTCGACACCGAGGCGCAGCAGGAGCTGGCCGCCAAGTTCGACATCCGGTCGATCCCGACCATCATGGCGATCCGCGACGGCGTCATCGTCTTCGCCCAGCCCGGCGCCCTGCCCGAGTCCGCCCTGGAGAACCTGATCGAGCAGGTCCAGGCCCTCGACATGGACGACGTACGCCAGAAGCTGGCCGGGCACAGCCACTGAGCCGCAGCGCCGCACGACGGCCGGGTCCCGAGGGGCCCGGCCGTCGTCGTCTCCCCGCCGGCCGGCCGGCGGGGACGGGGCCGCACTGGCCCTCCGGCCAGCGGTTCGTGGCCGGCGGAGGGAGCCGGGGCGGGCGGTACATCCCGTATCGTCACGACCCGATGGAAACCTTGACCACCCGCGGTCGCGCCGCCCGGCTCGCCGCCACCGCCCTCGGCCTGGCCGTCCTGCTGGCCGGCACCGTCTGGGGCACCGACGACCACTTCCCGTTCGGCCCGTTCCGGATGTACTCCACGTCCAACCCGCCGAACTCCCCCGCCCCGGACACCCGCGTCGAGGGCGTCGACAGCAGCGGAGCGGTCGTCGACCTGGGCGAGGGCGCCACGGGCATCCGTCGGGCCGAGATCGAGGGCCAGCAGAGCCGCTACGCCGCCGACCCCGCGCGGCTCGCCGAGGTCGCCGACGCGTACGCCGAACGCCACCCGGACGCGGCGGAGCTGGTCGAGGTCCGCATCGTCGTCCGCTGGCACGGCATCCGCGACGGGCGGCCCACCGGTCGCTGGACCGACGAGACCGTGGTCGCCTGGCGGGCGGACCGATGAGCCGCTGGTTGACCGAGGCCGTGCCCCGCGGCCGGGTGGCCGCCTTCCGCACGCTGATCTACCTCTTCGTCGCCGCCGACCTGGTCGTCTTCACCCCTTGGGTGCGCACCCGCGTGGCGGTGCCCGGCGAGCTCTACCAACCGCTGCTGGTCGGCCGCCTGCTGCCGTTGCCCACGCCGACCCCGGCGGTGGTCGCCGCGCTCTTCTGGGCCCTGCTGCTGCTCGCCCTGCTCGCCGCGACCGGCCGGGCGCCCCGGTTGCTCGGCTGGACGGTCTTCGCGCTCTACTTCGAGTGGATGATCGTCGCGATGAGCTACGGCAAGGTCGACCACGACCGGTTCGGCCTGCTCGTCGCACTCGCCGTGCTGCCCACCGCCGGCCGGGCCCGGCACGGCGACGCCACCCGCACCGAGGCGGGCGGCTGGGCCCTGCGGGTCACCCAGATCGCCGTCATCTGCACGTACTTCCTGGCCGCCTGGGCCAAGCTGCGCTTCGGCGGGCTGGACTGGCTCACCGGCTCGGTGCTGGCGCGGGCCATCATCCGGCGCGGCACCGAGCTGGCCGACCTGATCGCCTCGGTGCCGTACCTGTTGATCGTCGCCCAGTTCGGCATCGTCGCGTTCGAGCTGCTCAGCCCGGTGGTCTTCCTGCTCAGGGAGCGCTGGCGCCTGGCGACGGTGGGCTTCTTCTACTCGTTCCACCTGGTCACCATGGCCACCATCACGATCTCGTTCGCCCCGCACCTCGCCGCGATGACCGCCTTCCTCCCGCTGGAGCACGTCCGGCCGGTGGTCTGGGCCCGCCGGCTGTTCAGCCGCCGGGGGCGCGACGCCGCGAGGCCCGCCGGTGCCGCGCCGGCACTCGCGGGTCAGGCGTCGGCGGCCGGGCGACCGGACGGCCCGTAGAGGCGCTCCCGCGCCTCCTGGGGCAGCGCACACGCGGCCGTGCCGCCGGGCAGCCGGTGCCGGTTGCGGGCCACCCAGCGGTACGCGGGCCAGGCGGCGGCGCGTACCGGAGCGAACCGGAGGCCGGCGCCCGCGACCCGCCAGAGCGGACCGCTGTCGCCGAGCAGCCGCGCGATCGCGTCCGGGCCGGCCGCGCGGGAGCCGTCGGCGCCCACCCACTGCACCGCCTCCTCGCACTCGGCCTCGCTCAGGCCCAGCGCGTCGAGGTCGGCGAACTGCCACGGCACCACGCGGACGCCGGTCGGGATGCGCCGGTCGATGAACTCGGCGCACCGGGTGCAGAACGCGCAGTCCCCGTCGTAGACGAACGTCGACCTCTCCATGCCTCCATCCTCCACCCGCCGACCGCGCCCGACGCGGCGAGGTGGGCGGGAACACGGCGGGTCGCTTGCGCTGCGCTCGTACGCGTGTTCGAATAAGGGCCATGCGCTGGGACAACCTCGCCGCTCCCCCGGACGAGGGGGTCCCGGGCCGGGCAGCGCCGGCGACACCACCCCTGCCGCTGGCGCTGCCCGGCGCCGTCGCCCGCACCTTCGACACCCCGGGCTTCGCCGGCATGACGTTCTACGAGGTGCAGGCGAAGTCGATCATCAACAAGGTGCCCGGCACGTCCCGGGTCCCGTTCGAGTGGACGATCAACCCCTACCGGGGATGCAGTCATGCGTGCGTCTACTGCTACGCGCGGAACACGCACACCTACCTCGACCTCGACGCCGGGGCGGACTTCGACCGGAAGGTCATCGTCAAGGTCAACGCCGGTGAGCTGGTCCGGCGGGAGCTGGCCGCGCCGCGCTGGCGGGGCGCGCACGTCGCGATGGGCACCAACGTCGACTGCTACCAGCGGGCCGAGGGGCGCTACCAGCTCATGCCGCAGATCATCGCGGCCCTGCGCGACTTCGCGAACCCGTTCTCGATCCTCACCAAGGGCACGCTGATCCTGCGGGACCTGCCGCTGCTGCGCCAGGCCGCCGAGGTCACCCGGGTCGGCGTGTCGTACTCGGTGGGCTTCGTCGACGAGCACCTCTGGCGCGCGGTGGAGCCGGGCACCCCCAGCCCGAGGCGGCGGCTGGACGCCGTACGGGCGCTGGCCGACGCCGGCTTCGACGTCGGCGTACTGATGGCGCCGATCCTGCCCGGGCTCAGCGACGACGACGCCTCGATCGACGCGACCGTGGCGGTGATCGCCGCCGCCGGGGCGAGCAGCGTGACGCCGCTGGCGCTGCACCTGCGCCCGGGCGCCCGGGAGTGGTACGCGCGCTGGCTCGGCCGCGAGTTCCCACACCTGGTCCCCCGCTACCGCGAGCTCTACCGCTCCGGCGCGTACGCCCCACAGTCATACCAGCGGGAGCTGACGGCCCGGGTACGCATCGCGGCCCGCCGGCACGGGCTGCACCGGGGCGAGCGCGGCGACGACCGCCGCCCACCCGACCCGGCACCCGCGCCCCCGGCCGCCGAGCAGCTCACCCTCCTGTAGGGGCCGCAGGAGCACGCCCGGCTGCGCAGCGCGCTCGCGGGCGGGGACTGAGCGGCGGGGTTAGAGTCGGCGGGTGCGCTCCGCTCAGCAGATCCTCGCCGACTCCGCCGTGATCGCCGTCGTGGGCGCGTCCCGCGACCCGCGCAAGGCCGCGCACAGCGTGCCGTTGCAGATGCAGCGGTACGGCTGGCGGATCATCCCGGTCAACCCGACGGCCGACGAACTCTTCGGTGAGCGGGTCTACCGGTCCCTGGCCGACATCCCGCACCCGGTCGACCTGGTCGACGTGTTCCGGCCCGCCGACGACGCGGTCGACGTGGTACGCGAGGCGGTGGCGATCGGCGCCCCGGCGGTCTGGTTGCAGCTCGGCATCGTCTCGGCCGAGGCGCGGCGGATCGCCACGGAGGCGGGCGTCGACTACGTCGAGGACCGCTGCCTGATCGTCGAACGCGCCGCCGCCGGCCTGACCCGACTGGGCTGAGCGGACTCGCGGAGTCCCGGCACGGCGGTCAGTCCCGCCCGCCGTGGCGAGTGCAGGAGTCGGCTGGGCGGTTGGTCAGGCCCGCACGTGGCCGGCGGCTCGTACCCTGCGGTCATGTCTGTCCGTCTGTCCGGCCGGCTGCCGAAGCGCGACGACGGGCTCTGGTCCCGCCGGCTGCTGGCCGCGACGGCGGCCGCAATGGTGACGGTGCTGGTGGCCGCCACGCTGTTCCGGGTTCCCCGGTTCGAGCCCGATGTCTGTGCCCTATGGCTCTTCGTCGGTCTGACCGTGCTGCCGAGGCGGTGGTCTCCGCGACAGGACGCCCGGCTGGTCTGGCGGGAACGGGTGGCCGGCGTGGACGGGCCGGAGCCCGGTCTGGTCGCGCGACGGTCCCTCGCCGGCTGGGTCGACCTCGTCACCGACCTGGTCCGGGCGACGGTGGTGACGCTGGTCGCGACGATGCTGCTGCCCGCCGACCCGCAGTGGGCCCGGGTCGTACGGCTGGCGCTCCTGGTCGGATTGGCGGCGGCGGTCGGCCTCGTCGCCTGTTCCGGCGTGCGGTTCACCGGTCGGTTGGCGCTGACGGCGAGCGGGATCCGGCACGGCCGCCGGCGGTACGACTGGTCCAACATCGACCGGGTGAGCCTGCACCGGAAGGACGGCCGGCTGGCCGGGGTGCGGCTGCGGCCGAGGGTGTGGCGGTCGCCGGGGCCGGCGCCGGTGGTCGGCGGCCGGGACGTGGCGGTGCCGGAGCAGCGCCTGGCGGCCGCGATCGAGGCGTACCGGGAGCGACCGCAGGCGCTGGCGGTGGGGCCGATCACCGCACCGGAGCCGGCCGTCGAGCCGGCCGGTGGGTGACCGGCCCACCCGTCAGAGCTTGTACTGCTTGAGCAGGCCCCGGGAGATGATCGTCTTCTGGATCTCCGAGGTGCCCTCGCCGATGAGCAGGAACGGGGCCTCGCGCATCAGGCGCTCGATCTCGTACTCCTTCGAGTAGCCGTAGCCGCCGTGGATGCGGAACGCCTCCTGGACGACCTCGGCGCAGTATTCCGAGGCGAGCAGCTTGGCCATGCCGGCCTCGACGTCGTTGCGCTGGCCGGCGTCCTTGAGGCGGGCGGCGTTGACCATCAGCGCGTGCGCGGCTTCGATCTTCGTGCCCATCTCGGCGAGCTTGAAGGCGACGGCCTGGTGCTTCGCGAGGGGCTGGCCGAAGGTGTGGCGCTGCTGGGCGTACGCGACGGCCAGCTCGAAGGCGCGGATGGAGATGCCGCAGGCGCGGGCGGCCACGTTGACGCGGCCGACCTCGATGCCGTCCATCATCTGGTAGAAGCCGCGGCCGACCATCTCCGCGCCGCCGAGGACGGTGGACGCGTCGACGGTCACGCCGTCGAGCACCATCTCGGTGGTCTCGACGCCCTTGTAGCCCATCTTGTCGATCTTGCCGGGGATGGTCAGGCCGGGGGCGGTCTCGCCGAAGCCGGGCTCCTTCTCCAGCAGGAAGGTGCTCATGTTGCCGTAGACGGAGTCGGCGCCGGTGTCGGTCTTGACCAGGGTCGCCACCACCGACGAGTACGCCCCGTTGGTCAGCCACATCTTCTGGCCGTTGATCACGTACCGGTCGCCGTCGCGGACGGCCTTCGACTTGATCGCGGAGACGTCGGAGCCGCACTCCGGCTCGGACATGGAGAAGGCGCCGCGCACCTCGCCGGTCGCCATCCTCGGCAGCAGCCGGGCCTTCTGCTCGGCGGAGCCGTGCTGGGAGATCAGGTACGCGACGATGAAGTGGGTGTTGACGATGCCGGAGATCGACATCCAGCCCCGCGACAGCTCCTCGACCACCAGCGCGTAGGTCAGCAGGGACTCGCCGAGCCCGCCGTACTCCTCGTCGATGGTGAGACCGAAGAGGCCCATCTCACGCATCCCGTCGAGGATGTCGCTCGGGTACTCGTCGGCGTGCTCGAGCCGCTGCGCGTGCGGAATGATCTCCTTGTCGGCGAACTCCCGGACGGTTTCCAGGATCGACCGCTGCACATCGGTCAGGCCGGGCGTCTGGGCGAGTCTGGCCATCTCAGCCTCCGGGGGTCGGCGCCTTACTCATGGGTAACTGAACGCTCCGTCAGTATTGGCCGCACGGCCGTCGAGGCCAAGGTGACCAGTCCACACAACCGCTGTGAAAAGGTTCACCGCTGCGGGTAGCGTCCGGCAAGAGGGGACGCGATCCGCCACCGGCAGGAGGAGACCGTGAGCCAGCCACCGTCGTCGGGCCCACCAGATCCGGACCGGTCGCCGTCGCCCTGGGAGCCCCCGCCGGGGCACGACCCGTCGAGGTACGAGCCGCCCGCTCCCGAACCGCCGTCGTACGGCCCGCCGAGCCACGATCAGCCCGGTTACGAACAGCCCGCACACGAACAGCCCGGTTACGAACAGCCCGCACACGAGCAGCCCGGTTACGAACAGCCCGCGTACGGGCAGCCCAGCTACGAGCGGCCCGGCGAGCCCCCGCAGGGGCAGCAGTGGGGGCACCAGCCCCCGTACACCCCGCAGGTGCCCTACGGGCAGTACGGCCCGCCGTCCGGTCCCCGGCCCGGCGGGACGAACGTGCTCGCCATCCTCTCGCTGGTCTTCGCGTTCGTCTTCTCCCCGGTCGGCATCGTCCTCGGCCACCTGGCCAAGCGGCAGATCCGCGCGACGGGCGAGGAGGGCGACCAGCTCGCCACATGGGGGCTCATCCTCAGCTACGTCATCACCGGGCTCGGGCTGCTGGCCTGCTGCGGCTGGATCGTGCTGATCGCCGTCGCCGGCAACAGCGGCCCCAACTACTGAACCCCGCGGATCAGCGGAACTGGGCCTCCCGGACGCTGTTGCCGCCGTCCACCACCAGCATCTGCCCGGTGATGTACGAGGCGGCCGGCGAGCAGAGGAAGGCGATCGCCGCAGCCACCTCGTCCGGCGTGCCGGGTCGGCCGACCGGGGTGCCGAGCCCCTGCCGGATCTCCGCCACCGTGGAGGCGGCGGTGTGGATGGTGCCCGGCGCGACCGCGTTGACGGTCACCCCGTCGGCGATCATCTCCATCGCCAGCGCCCGGGTCAGCCCGACCACACCCGCCTTGGCCGCCGCATAGGCCGCCTCGGTGGGCAGGGCGTTGACCGGGCCGGCGGTCGCGGCCAGGTTGACGATCCGGCCCCAGCCCCGCTCCGCCATGCCGCCGATGAAGGCCCGGCTGCACAGGAACGCGGTGGTCAGGTTGCGGTCGATCTCGCCGTGCCACTCGTCGTAGCTGAGCTGGGCGACCGGGCGCAGCACCTCGGGACTGGCCCGGCTGGCCAGGCCGGCGTTGTTGACGAGCACCTCGACGTCGCCGAGCTGCTCGGTGACCGCGTCGGCGAGCGCGCCCACCTCCGACTCGTCGGTGAGGTCGGCGACGAAGCCGGTGACGCCCAGCTCGCCGGCCCGCTCGTGGATGCGTCGGGTGGTGGAGACGATGGCCACCCGGGCGCCGAGGTCGGCCAGGCGGCGGGCCGTCGCGTACCCGATGCCGTCCGGGCTGCCCGCCCCGGTGACCAGGGCGACCTTCCCGTCGAGCCGCATGGTCACCGGGTCCGGCAGGGCCGCGGGTTCGTCGGTTGCGGCGGCGCCCGGCGGGGCGGCGGCTCGGGTGCGCCGGGCCAGGCCGGGGCGGCTCGCGTCCCGTCTCGGTCGGCTGCCGGAGCGGTCCGCGGCTCGCGCGTCAATCACCATGCCGAGATCCTGCCCGCTGGAGGGAGCGCGGGCAACGCGGCACACCCGGTGGCGACGCCCCGGCGTCTGGGCAGGGCTGACTACCCTGACGGGCGCACCCCGCACCCAACGGAGCTGACGAATGACATATCCCCCGCCCTCCGGCGGCTGGAACGACCCGGCGTGGTCGGGCCAGCAGTCGAGCCCGCCCGCCGATCCCGCCCGCCCGGTGAGCGGCAATCCCGTGCCCACCCAGCCCACCGGCAGCGACCCGTACGCGCCTGCCGACCCGTACGCCGCGGACCCGTACGCGGGCGGCGACCCGTACGCCGGGATGAAGCACGCCTCCGGGCAGCCCGGACCCGCCGCCTACCCGCCGGCGTACCCGAACTACGGCTACGCCCCGGCGATGAGGACCAACGGCCTCGCCATCGCCGCCCTGGTGCTCGCCCTGGTCGGCATCGGCTCCTGCGTCACCGCGCCGATCGGCGCGATCCTCGGCCACGTCGCGCAGAAGCAGATCCGGGAAAGCGGGGAGGGCGGCGAGGGCATGGCGAAGGCCGGCATCATCGTCGGCTGGATCGTCACCGGCCTGTACCTGCTGGTGGTCCTCTTCTACGTGGCGATCATCGTCTTCGCGATCAGCCAGGCCGACACCAGCAGCACCGGCTACTGAACCGACGGTGCCGCCCCGGCGTGGACCGGGGCGGCACGGATCGTCGGAAGGGTGGCCCTACTCCGCCGGCGGGGTGAAGGACGAGGTGCGGGTCATGCCCGCGGCGCGGCCCTTCGCCGCCACCACGAGGGCCATCTTGCGGGACGCCTCGTCGATCATCTCGTCGCCGAGCATCACCGCGCCGAGCCGGCCGCCGGCCTCCGAGGTGTAGTGCTCGTACGCGTCGAGGATCAGCTCGGCGTGGTCGTAGTCGGCCTGGGCCGGCGAGTAGACCTCGTTCGCGGCGTCGATCTGGCCAGGGTGCAGCACCCACTTGCCGTCGAAGCCGAGCGCCGCCGAGCGCTTGGCCACCTCGCGGAACCCGTCCACGTCGCGGATCTGGAGGAACGGGCCGTCGATGGCCTGCTTGTCGTGCATCCGGGCCGCCATCAGGATGCGCATGAGGATGTAGTGGTAGGGGTCGCCCGGGTAGTCCGGGATGAGCGCGCCGACCACCAGGGACTTCATGTTGATCGAGGCCATGAAGTCGGCCGGGCCGAAGATGATGGTCTCGACCCGGGGCGAGGCGGCCGCGATGGCGTCGATGTTGACCAGGCCGGCGGCGTTCTCGATCTGCGCCTCGATGCCGATCCGGCCGACCTCCAGGCCGAGCGTCCGCTCCAGCTGGGTCAGCGTCATGTCGAGCCACTGCACCTGGGCCGCGTTCTGCACCTTCGGCAGCATGATGCAGTCGAGGTTGGCGCCGGCGCCCTCCACCACGTCGATGACGTCGCGGTAGGTCCACGGGGTGGTGAGGTCGTTGACCCGTACGACGCGGGTCTTGCCCGACCAGTCGCCCTCGTTCAGGGCCGCGACGATGTTCTTGCGGGCGTCGGGCTTGGCGAGCGGGGCGACCGCGTCCTCCAGGTCGAGGAAGACCTGGTCGGCGGGGAGCCCCTGGGCCTTGCCGAGCATCTTGACGCTGGAGCCGGGTACCGCGAGGCAGGACCGGCGGGGGCGACCGACTGCGGCCATGGATGCGCTCCTTCCAGCGTGCGGAGGGCACGCCGACGTCACGTGGCGGAAATGCGAGGGCCGGACGATGCCGAGGGCCTTTGTGACGCCACGGTAACCTCGTGCCGTGACCGGGGTGAATGGACCTGTGGAAGATCTCACTGGGCGTCGACTCGTGGTGGTGACCGGGGCCAGTTCCGGTATCGGCCTGGCGGCCGCCGTGGACCTGGCGCGCCGCGGTGACCAGGTGGTACTCGTCGGCCGGGACCCGGCCCGGCTCCAGGCCGCGGCGGAACAGGTGCGGGAGGCGTCCGGCGAACGACCGGAGCTGTTCCGCGCCGACTTCGCGGTCCTCGACGACGTCCGCGGGCTGGCTGCCAGGCTGCGCGAGGCGTACGACCGGATCGACGTGCTCGCCAACAACGCCGGGGCGATCGCCCTCCAGCCCCTCACCACCGTCGACGGCTTCGAGCTGTCGATCCAGGCCAACCACCTGGCCCCCTTCCTGCTCAGCAACCTGCTGCGGGACCGGATCGGCCGGATGGTGGTCACCGCCTCCGGCGCGCACCGCAGCGGCGTGCTCGACCCGGCCGACCTGAACGCCCCGCTGCGCCGCTACCGGCCGATGCAGGCGTACGGCACCAGCAAGCAGGCGAACATCCTCTTCACGGCCGAGGCGGCCCGACGCTGGCCGGAGATCCCGGCGTACTCCTTCCACCCGGGGGTGGTGCGCAGCCGGTTCGGCAACGACAGCCGGCTGGTCGCCCTGGGCATGCGGCTCCTGCCGTTCCGCAGCCCGGAGAAGGGCGCGGAGACGCTGGTCTGGCTGGCCAACCAGGCCCCCGAGCGGCTCATCACGGGCGGCTACTACATCGACCGGCGGCTGCGCCGGCCGCTGCCCAGGGCGGCCGACCCGCAGCTGGCCGCCCGGCTCTGGGCGGCCAGCGCCGAGGCGGTCGGCCTCGCCGGATGACGATGTCGCCGGCCGCCGGGACGCTGCCATACTCCGCCGTATGACGACGGGGAACGATGTCCTGCGGGTGCTCGACGAGGACAGGGAGCTCCGGGCGCGGCTCGACGCCGAGCTGACCGCCTTCAACAACCGGGCGACCGGCGCGGACGACGAGGCCGGCCTCTGCGTCCGGGTCGACGACGCCGACGGCGGGCTGGTCGCCGGCCTGACCGGGTGGACCTGGGGCGGTTGCGCCGGGATCGACATGGTGTGGGTGCGCGAGGACCGCCGTGGCGAGGGCTGGGGCGGCCGGCTGCTGCGCGCCGCCGAGGAGGAGGCCCGCCGGCGCGGCTGCGCGGAGGTCTCGGTCGCCTCGTTCTCGTTCCAGGCGCCGGAGTTCTACCGCCGGCACGGCTACCTCGACACGGGGCGCCGGGAGGGCATCCCCGGGGGCCACGTCGACCATCACTTCTTCAAGTCGCTGGTCACCGATCCCGCCGCCGCCGTGCGCCTGGTGGCGCTGGTGGAGCTGGCCGCCGACGCGGTGGACGCCGGCCGGCGGTACGAGGACGCGGTGCTCGGGCTGCTCGGGCGGCACGGCGGCCGGCTGGAGCGCCGGCTGCGCACCGGCGACGGGCGTACGGAGGTGCACCTGATCCGGTTCGACACGCGCGACGGCTACGCCGGCTTCCTCGCCGACCCGCAGCGGGTGGCGCTCCGCGGTGAGCTGGGCGGGGCCGCCCCGACCGCCCGGGTACTGGAGGTCCACGAGGCCTGAACCGGCGCGGGAGCGGCCCGGTCGCCCGGCTCGACGGGCGTGTTCACTGTGGACGGTCTGATACGGTGCATCGCAGTGATCAACGCCGATTAGTGAGGGGAGCTCCCGCATGACCGAGCAGATCGAGGCCTTCGAGCCGGTGGCGTCCGACGACTACGACCAGGAACTGACGTGCCTGGAGCCTCCGGTCGAGGCCTGACCGGTCGAAGCCTGAGCAGTCATGCGTGTCCGCGTGTCACGGCTGGTCGTCTTCCTGTGGCGTGACGGCCAACTGGTCTGCGACGACCCCCTGCGGCACCGGCAGTTCGCGTTGACTGTCGAGGCGGAGAGGCTGCTGCGCGACTACGCCGACTGGGCCGAGCTCGACGGCCGGCTCGCGCAGCAGCTCCTCGACGCCCACGTCCTCGTCGCCGAGGGTTCCCCCGAACACGCCCGGGAGGAACGCCTCGGCGCCTGGCGCGACCTGGGGCCGGCGGCCACCTACTACCACCTGGCCAGCCGTACGCTCGGTAGCGACGTCTTCCGCTCGGCGGCGCAGGACGCGGCGGTGCTGCGCGCCAAGAGCGGCCAGCCGGAACCGGTCAAGGAGCACGACGGTCCCCGGATCGCCCTACCTCCCGCCGACCCGCCCCCGGTCGACTTCACCACGGTCCTCGCGGCCCGGCGGTCGACGCGGTGGTTCGACCCGGACAACCCGGTGCCGCTGCCGGCGTTCGCCGCCCTGCTGCGCTGGACGGCCGGGGTCCGCCGCGAGGTGGACGTCACCGGAGTCGGTACGGCGCTGCTCAAGACCGCCCCCTCCGGCGGGGCCCGCCACCCGGTCGAGGTCTACCCGGTGGTCCGCGACGTGGCGGGGCTGGAGCCCGGGATCTACCACTACGCGGTGCGCCACCACGAGCTGGTGCGGCTCGCGCCCGCGCCCGGCGAGGACCGGCTGCGCGAGTGGTGCGGCGGGCAGCCGCACGCCGCCCAGGCCGGCTTCCTGCTGATGTACGCGGCGGTGCTCGACCGCACCGTGTGGAAGTACCCGGCGGCCCGCGCCTACCGCGCGCTCCTGCTCGACGTCGGTCACCTGAGCCAGACCGTCTACCTCACCGCGACGGCGCTCGGGCTCGGGACGTTCTTCACCGCCGCCACCCGCGACGCCCCCGTCGAGGACGCCCTCGGCCTGTCCTGGCCGGACGAGGTCTTCCTCGGCGTCTCCGGCGTCGGCGTGCCGCACCCCGCCGAGCGGGACCGCCAGGCGGCGATGCTCGCGGGCGGCGACGCGGCGTTCTCCTTCCCCCCGGACGCCTGGCACGGGCGCGGCGAATGACCCCGATGGTGAACGATCTCCCCGACGCCTGGCACGGGCGCGGCGAATGACCCCGATGGTGACCGTCGACCTGGCCCGGCTGGACGCGAACATCGCGCGCTGCACCGGGCGCGCGGCCGAGGCCGGGGTGGCCCTACGGGCACACGTCAAGGGGCACCGGAGCCCCGAGATCGCCGCCCGGCAGGTGGCCGCCGGCGCGGTGGGCGTCGCCGTCCACTCGGCCGCCGAGGCCGAGGCCTACGTCGCGGTGGGCGTGACGGACGTGACGGTGGCGTGGCCGTGGCGCGACGCGTGGCGGTGGAGCAGGTTCGCCCGGCTCGCGCGGCACTGCGCGGTGACGGTGCACGTGGACCACCCCGACGCGGTGGCCGGGCTCGGCGCGGCGGCCGAGGCCCACGGCGTCGAACTCGGCGTACGGATCGAGGTCGACACGGGCCTGCACCGCGTCGGCGTCGACCCCGCCGCCGCCGGGGAGCTGGCCGCCACGATCGCCAGGACCGGCGGGCTGCGCCTGTCGGGCGTGACCGGCTACGTGGGGATCACCGGCCCCGACGACGCTCGCGACCGGGTCGGGCTGGGCCGCAGGCGGGCGCGCCTGCTGGTGTCCGTCGCGGAGCGGATCCGCGCGACCGGGACGCCCTGCCCGCAGGTGAGCGTCGGGGGCACCCCGACCCTCGGCGGGGCGCTGGACGTCGCCGGCGTGACCGAGGTGTGCGCCGGCGCGTACGCGCTGCTCGACGGCGGGCTGGCCCGGCTGGGCGAGTGCGACGCGTCGGCGGTCGCGATCGCCGTCACCACGACCGTCACCGGCACCGACGGGCAGGCGCTGCGCACCGACGCCGACGAGCTGCTCGCGGGCGCCGACCAGACCTGGATGAGCGGTGTCGTGCTGACCGCCCCCGACGGGGCGCCGGTCCGCCCGGAGTCGGTGTCGGTGGGCGACGAGCTGCGGGTGCTGCCCGGGCACGTGTGCCCGGTGGTGGCCCGCCGACCGCTGCTGCACGTGCTCGACGCCGGCGAGCCGGTGGCCCGATGGCAGGCACTGGTGCTTCCGGACCGGGCATGACCCGGGCGGTCGCGCCCCTGGACCGTCCGGCCGACCCGCTGCGCGAGCGCCGGTTCGTCCTGTTCGCCACGGCCAGGACGATCTCCGTCTTCGGCAACGCGGTCGGCCCGCTCGCGCTGACCTTCGCCGTGCTGGACCTTCCCGGCTCATCGCCCCCGGCGCTGTCGCTCGTGCTCGCCGCGATCTCGGTGCCCCGGATCGCGCTGATGCTGCTCGGCGGCGTCATCGGCGACCGGCTGCCCCGGCACCGCGTACTCGTGACGGCGGAGCTGATGTGCGGCGGCGCGTACGGCGCAATGACGCTCCTCGTGCTGACCGGGCGGGCGGGCGTCGCCGCCCTCGCCGTCTGCGCGGCCGTCGCCGGCACCGCCTCCGCGCTGCTGCTGCCGTCGCTGAACGGGTTGACCGCCGAGCTGGTCGCGCCGCAGGCGCGGCAGCGCGGCAACGCCCTGCTGCGCCTGGGTACGAACACCGCCACGGTAGCGGGCTTCGCGGCGGGCGGCGCGCTGATCACCTGGCTCGGGCCGGGCTGGGCCCTGGCCCTCGACGCCGCCACGTTCGCCGTCGCCGCCGGCCTTCTCGCACGGCTGCGCCTCCCCGGAACGGCCCGGCCGACCAGGCGGAACCTCCCGGCCGAGCTGCGCGACGGCTGGCGGGAGTTCGTCCGGCGGCGCTGGCTGTGGCAGATCGTGCTCGCCGCAGCCGTGATCAACGCCGCCGTCGGGGTCACCTTCGGGCTCGCCGGGCCGCTGCTCGCCCGGGCGCACCTGGGCGGGGCGGGCGCCTGGTCCGGCGTCCTCGCCGGGTACGCGGTCGGCATGTTCGCCGGCGTGCTCGTGGCGCTGCGGATCAGGACGACCCGCCCCCTGCGCACGGCCGTACTCGCCGTGTCGATGCTGGGGCTGCCGGCGCTGCTGCTCGGCTCCGGCGCCGCCCTGCCGTTCGTGATCCTCGCCGCCGTGCTGGCCGGGGTGGCCTTCGACGTCTTCGGGGTGCTGTGGGAGACGACCGTCCAGTCCGAGGTGCCGACGGAGGCGATGTCCCGCGTGAGCGCGTACGAGTGGCTGGGGGCGGTGGGGCTGGGACCGCCCGTCATGATCGCCGCCGGCTTCGTCGTACCCGGGATCGGCGTGCGGACCACCCTGCTCGGCCTGGCCGCGGTGATCGCCGTCGCCGCGCTCGTCCCGTTGGCCAGTTCCTCTGTCCGGCACTACGAAAGGCAACCCGATGGCCGAGTACGTTGACGCCTTCGTCACGGCGTATGAACGCTTCTGGGCGCCGTACCCGCAGCGGATGGGCGACGCGTGGCTGCGCCTGCACGGGCACGTGGCCCCCGGGGCCGAGCGGAGCCTGCTCGACGTCGGCTGCGGCACCGGCATCGTCGCCGCCCGGTTCGCCTCCGTCGGCTACCGGGTCGTCGGGGTCGACGTCTCCGAGGCGATGATCGCCCGCGCCCGCGTACGGCTGGCCGGCACCGACGCGGTGCTGATCGCCGCGGACGCCGCGGACTTCGAGGTGCCGGTCCCCTGCGCGTTCGCGGTCTCCACGTACGACGTGCTCAACCACGTCGGCGGGATCGACCGGGTCAGCGCCTACCTGCGCTGCGTGCACCGGGCGGTCGCGCCGGGCGGCTGGTTCGGCTTCGACATGTCCACGGTCAAGGGCCTCCTCGCCGAGGTGCCGCCCGTCACCCGGCAGGACGGGACCGTCTCGGTCGAGGTCGCGCGGGGCCCGCTCGACGGCGACCGCCGCCCGCTGCACGTCACCGGTGAGCTGCGCACCGACGACGGCCACGCGACCCCCTTCACCACGACGATCACCAACACCGCCCATCCGGTCGCCGACGTGCTCTCCGCCCTGGCGGACGCCGGCTGGGTGACGAGTCACGTCGCGGCCGTCGACGACCTGCTCACCCCCGTACCGGACCCGGAGGCGCTGCCCCGGGTCGCCGTGCTCGCCCGACGCCCCTGACGGCGGGCCGGTCAGGCTGATCAGCCGGGCGGCGGGCCCGCGTCGGCGGGGACGGCGGTGGCGACCGGGCGGACGCGACGGGCCACGCGGGCACCGCCGAGCACCACCACCGCGACGCCGGCCAGCAGCAGCGCCAGCCCGGCCAGGGCGGTCACCCCGGGCAGCTGCCCCAGCCAGGCCCAGCCGATCAGGGCCGCGCCCGGGGCCTCCAGCAGGGCCAGCACGCTGACCGTGGTCGCCGAGACCCGCTTCAGCGCGTAGTTGAACATCGAGTGCCCGAGCAGTTGGGCGCCGGCCACCAGGGCCAGGACGACGAGCCAGGTGCCGGTGTCGAAGCCGGTGAGGACGCCCTCGCGCCGGCCGGCGCCGACCGTCAGCGACCGGAACTCGGCACGCCGCCGGGCCGCCGAGAACGGGCCGAGCACGGCCACCGAGAGCAGGTTGCGCCAGAACGCGACGGCCAGCGCCGGCGCCGCCGCGACGGCCACCAGCGGCGCGGACGACGAGACGGCGACGACGGCCAGCACGACCGCCCCGGTGGTCACCGGGTCGAACGGCGGGCGGTGCGCTGCGGGGGACACGAGGTGCAATCCTCACATGCCACGGGCCACCACGTACCGTCAGCACTCCGTTACGATCATGCCTGTCCGCGCCGGCGATCCCCTACCGCCCGGAGGCGCTCCCCCATGCCCACCTACCAGGCGGTCCTGTTCGACTTCTTCGGCACGCTGACCTGTTCCGTCCAGCGGGGCGCGGCCCACCGGTCGACCGCCGAGCTGCTCGGCTGCGCACCGCGCACGCTCGTCGACGTGCTCGACCGCACCTACTACGAGCGGGCCTGCGGGCGGCTCGGCGACGCCGAGGCGACCCTGCGCTGGGTCTGCGAGCAGGTTGGCGTGCACCCGTCCGAGGACGCGGTCCGCTCGGCGGTCGCCTCCCACCACCGGGCCGTACGCGCCGACACCCGGCTGCGGGACGAGGCGGTGCCGACGCTGACCGCGCTGCGCGGGCTCGGCCTGCGTACGGGGGTGATCAGCGACTGCACGCACGAGCTGCCGGCGTTCCTGCCGCAGTTGCCGATCGCCCCGCTGCTCGACGTGCGGGTCTTCTCCGTGCAGGTGGGGCGCTGCAAGCCCGACCCGGCGCTCTACCAGGCGGCGTGCCGGCGGCTCGACCTGGCGCCGGCGGACTGCCTCTACGTCGGCGACGGCGGCAGTCAGGAGCTGACCGGGGCGGAGCGGGCCGGGATGACCGCCGTACGCCTGGCGGCCCCGGACCTGGCCGGCCACATGGTGTTCAACGCCGACGCCGCCTGGAGCGGGCCGGCGCTGCGCTCCCTCGACGAGGTGGTCCACCTCGTCGAGCGGGTGCCCGAACGGGCGGACGTGCTCCTGCCGGCGGACGTCGCCGTTCCGGCGGGCGCAGGCGTGCCGGCGGGCTGCTCCCCGGTGTGAGCCCGGGGCGACCAGGTCACCCGCGCCGCCGACCGGCGGGGGCGGGCGGGGGCGGGCGGATGGGCCGCGCGGCCGTCGGACGGGCGCCTCAGCGGCGGCGGACCCGGTGCAGGCGGAACGGCTTGCGGACCGCCCGCACCGCCGGCGTCTCCCGGGGCACCTCGGCCAGCGAGTCCGTGGGCAACCCGTTGCCGGCGACGGGCTCGCCGGCCGGGGCCAGCCGGTTCACCGCGCAACCGTCGGCCGCCCAGCGCTCCACCAGCTCGGCGGCGGGGCCGGGCGCGTTCAGCCGCTTCGCGGCCACGAGGGGCGCGACGGTCTCCCAGTGCTCGGTGCCGGGCGTCACGCGGCTCACCCGGGCCGGCCAGGTGACGATCCGCCCGCCGTGGTCACCGCGCAGGGTGACCTGCGCGTCGGTCGCGTCGGCCAGCCCCGGGGCGGACTGCTCCCCCGGGCCGCTGACCACGAAGAGCGCCCCCTCCAGGGGCAGGCACCACAGCGCCAGCGCCGGCCCGCCGGACACGCTCACCCAGGCCACGGCGGCCTTCTTGACAGCCTCGTCGACCAGCGGTGTGCTGGCCCGCTCCGCGTCGGTCACCCCGGCATCCTCCCGCATCCGCCCCCGTCCCGTCAGCGCCACCCGGGGTCCGTCGACGGCCGGGATCCGCCAGAGGGTCCGGCCGCGCCGACGTCCGTCGACCGGGTCCGGCCGCGCGCCCGGAGGCGCGGTGCCCCCAGACGCGGACCCGCCGGTCAGCCGACGAACGGCGGGACCACGATCTCGCCCCGGGCGACCGGCATGACGTGGCCGGCCACGGTGGCGCCCACCGCCTGGCCCTCGGCGGCGGTCACCGTGCAGGCCAGCACGGACGGCCGGTTGATCTCGATGCCCTGGTGGACGGTGTACTCCGCGCGCCCGTCGGCCGGCAGCAGGCCGCTGGCGACCAGCCACACCCCGAGGCCGAGGGCGGCCGAGCCGGTGGCCGGATCCTCCGGCACGCCCAGCCCCGGAACGAAGACCCGGGCGTGGGCGGTTTGCGCGGCGGCGTCCCAGGAGAAGACGCTGACGTGCTCCACTCCGTACCGCTGTGCCGCCGCCGCGTTGACCCGGGCGCGGGCCACCGCGTCCGGGCGGACCGGAAGGTAGGGGAACTCCAGCCCGCACCCGGCCACCCGCGGCGCCGGACCGACGTGGTCGTGGGCGCTCAGGCCGGCCATCTCCAGCAGCGGCTCCGGGTCCAGCTCGGGGCCGAGGGTGGGTACGCCGCCGGTGAGCGTGGCCCCGGTCGCGGTCACCTCGATCGGCAGCACGCCCGCGCCGCACTCCTGAGTGACCTGCCCCACACCGAACATGCCCCGACGGCTCGCGGTCACCGCCGCGCCGACGCTGGGATGCCCGGCGAACGGCAGTTCCTCGACCGGGGTGAAGATCCGGGCGCGGTAGGTGGCGCCGACCTGGGTGGGCGGGAGCACGAACACCGTCTCGGAGAGGTTGAACTCACACGCGAGCGCCTGCATCTGCTCGGTGGCCAGCGCTTCGGCGCCGAACACCACCGCCAGCGGGTTGCCGGCGAACGGGCGGTCGGTGAAGACGTCCACGATCTCGTAGGCCAAGGTCGACATGTTGATAGACACTAGGCGCTTAGGCTGGTGCCCGTGAGCACGCCGACCCGGATCTACATCGCCCGGCTCGCCGGGGTCGCCGTCTTCGACCCCAACGGCGACCAGGTGGGCCGGATCCGCGACGCGGTGGCCCGGCTCCGGCCGACGCAGCGCCCGCCGGAGGTGGTCGGCCTGGTCGCCGAGATGCCGATGCGCCGGCGCATCTTCCTCTCCATCAACCGGATCACCTCCATCGACGCCGACGCGGTCGTGCTCGGCAGCGGCACGCTCAACCTGCGGCGCTTCGAGAAGCGTCCGAACGAGTTGCTCGTGCTCCAGGAGCTGCTGGACCGCCGGGTGCAGCTCGATCCCGGCGGGCAGGCGGGTTCCGTGGTCGACGTGGCGATGGAGTGCAGCCGGGGCGGCGAGTGGTCGCTGGCCCGGGTCGCCGTACGCGAGCACACCGGCCGGCTCACCCGCCGGGGCCACCTGCACCAGGTCGAGTGGGAGCGGGTACGCGGGCTCAGCGGCATCGCCGACAGCCGGGGCACGGCCAACCTGCTCTCGGTGCTGGAGGACATGCGCCCCGCCGACCTCGCCAACGCCCTCCAGGACCTCCCCGACGCCCGGCGCAACGAGGTCGCCGCCGCGCTGGACGACGAGCGCCTGGCCGACGTGCTCAGCGAGCTGCCGGAGCACGACCAGGTGGAGATCCTGGCCGCGCTGGACCGGGAGCGGGCGGCCGACGTGCTGGAGGAGATGGACCCGGACGACGCCGCCGACCTGCTCAGCGAGCTGCCCCCGCCCGAGCAGGACGTGCTGCTCGACCTGATGCAGCCCGACGAGGCCGACCCCGTACGTCAGCTGCTCAAGTACACGCCGGGCACCGCTGGCAGCGTGATGACCTCCGAGCCGGTCATCCTGCCGCCGGACGCCACCGTCGCCGAGGCCCTGGCCCGGATCCGGGAACCGCAGCTCTCCCCCGCGATCGCCGCGCAGGTCTTCGTGTCCCGGGCGCCGATGACCACGCCGACCGGCCGCTACCTCGGCATGGTGCACTTCCAGCGGCTGCTGCGCGAGCCGCCGGCCGACCTGCTCGGCGGCATCGTGGTCAACGACATCGACCCGCTGCGGCCGACCACCCCGCTGCCGGAGATCACCCGCCGGATGGCCACGTACGACCTGGTCGCCATGCCCGTGATCGACCGCAACAACCGGCTGGTCGGCGCGGTCACCGTCGACGACGTGCTGGACCACCTCCTGCCCCGCGACTGGCGGGACCGGGGCGCCGCCGGGCGCCCGGTCCCCGCCGAGCCGACGCTGGACGGCGCGAATGGCTGAGCAGCGGCGGCCGCCGCGGCTCGACCAGCCGCGCGAGCCCCGGGGCGTCAAGCTGCCCCGGTTCGACCCGGAGGCCTTCGGCCGCTGGTCCGAGGGGATCGCCCGGGGGATGGGCACCGCGAACTTCATCGTCTACATGACGATCGTGATCGCGCTGTGGTTCGGCTGGAACACCCTGGCCCCGGCGCACCTGCGCTTCGACCCGTACACCTTCACGTTCCTGACCCTGATGCTGTCCCTTCAGGCCAGCTACGCGGCCCCGCTGATCCTGCTGGCGCAGAACCGGCAGGCCGACCGGGACCGGGTCTCGCTGGAGGAGGACCGCCGGCGGGCGACCATGCAGAAGGCCGACACGGAGTACCTGACCCGGGAGATCGCCGCGCTGCGCAACGCGATGGGCGAGGTGGCGACCCGGGACTTCCTCCGTTCGGAGCTGGCCAGGCTCGCCGAGGAACTGGACGAGGCGGGCCGCCGCCGGCAGCGGCTGGAGCGCCGGCAGCAGGAGAAGATCCCGCCGCACGGCGACGGGCTGGAGGAGCCCCGCGACGACCTGGACGACGACCGGGTCCGGGACGGCCAGCCGGAGGCCCGCAGCCGGGAGCCCGAGGGCTGAGCCCCGGGTGGGCCACCCGAGCGGCGCGGCCGACGACGCCGGGCGGGACCGGGGCGGGCGTGCCCCGGCGGCGGGCGAGGCCCACTCGATCGTCCCGTTTCGCCCGGTACGGCGCTCGGCCCAGCCGTCGCCATCGATTCGCTCACACCGGCCCCCGCTGGCGGCGGTGGGGCGGGGCCGCCGACGTAGCATTGCGGGCATGTCAGCTCCCGTCAGCACCGTCTCCGACGCGATCCAGGCCGCGCTGGCCACCGTCAACGACCCGGAGATCCGCCGGCCCATCACCGAACTGGGCATGGTCCGCTCCGCCGAGGTCGGCGACGACGGAGTGGTACGGGTCGAGCTGCTGCTCACCGTCGCCGGCTGCCCGCTGAAGGACAAGCTGCGCTCCGACATCACGGCCGCCGTCGGCGCGGTGCCCGGGGTGACCGGCGTGACGATCGAGTTCGGCGTGATGAGCCCCGAGCAGCGCCAGGAACTCCAGGCGAAGCTGCGCGGCGGCGGCGCCTCCCAGGAGCCGGTCGTCCCGTTCGCCCAGCCGGGCTCCCGCACCCGCGTGTACGCGGTCGCCAGCGGCAAGGGCGGCGTCGGCAAGTCCAGCGTCACGGTCAACCTGGCCGCCGCGCTGGCCGCCCGCGGGCTCTCCGTCGGCGTGGTCGACGCCGACATCTACGGCCACTCGGTGCCCCGGATGCTCGGCGCCGACGGGCGCCCCACCCGCGTCGAGGACATGATCATGCCGCCGCAGTCGCACGGCGTGAAGGTCATCTCGATCGGCATGTTCACCGCCGGCAACGCCGCCGTGGTGTGGCGCGGCCCGATGCTGCACCGGGCGTTGCAGCAGTTCCTCGCCGACGTCTACTGGGGCGAGCTGGACGTGCTCCTGCTCGACCTGCCGCCGGGCACCGGCGACGTGGCCATCTCCCTGGCCCAACTGCTGCCCAACTCCGAGATCCTGATCGTCACGACCCCGCAGACCGCCGCCGCCGAGGTGGCGGAGCGGGCCGGCGCGATCGCGTTGCAGACCCACCAGCGGGTGGTCGGCGTCATCGAGAACATGTCCTGGCTGGAGCTGCCGGACGGCTCCCGGATGGAGGTCTTCGGCGCGGGCGGCGGGCAGGCGGTCGCCGAGTCGCTGACCAAGACCATCGGCGCCCAGGTGCCGCTGCTGGGGCAGATCCCGCTCGACACCCGGGTCCGCGAGGCCGGCGACGTGGGCACCCCGATCGTGCTGGCCGAGCCGGAGTCGCCGGCCGCGAAGGCGCTGGGTCAGGTCGCCGACCGGCTCGCCGTACGGCGGGAGTCGCTGCTCGGCAAGCCGCTGGGCCTCAAGCCCGCCGGCCGCTGACCGTACGCCGGCCGCTGACCGGCACCGTCGCCACCCACGCGGGGGCGGCGTTCCCCCGGGAGCGCCGCCTCCGTCGCCGTCTCCGGCGCGGTACGGCGGGCGGGGTCAGGTCGCGTCGTCGTAGCTGACCCGGGGAGCGGGGGCCGGGGCGGCGCCGGTGGCGGTGGCCGGGCGGCCGCCGCCCGCGCGCAGGTCGGCGGCGGAGGCCACGTCCTTCAGCTCGTTGTGCACGCCGGTCACGTCCGCCCGCAGGTTGTCGTAGACGCCCTGCAACGGCTTCCGGATCGCCTGCTCGTCCTCCTCGCTGAGCAGGTGCTTGCGGATGAACGCCTTCGGGTGCAGGTCCTCCAGCTGGATGTCGGTGCCCAGCTCCCGACTGAGGTCGGTGGTGGCGTTGCTGGCCATGGCGCGCAGGTTGCGCACCATGCGCAGCCCGTCGCTGATCACCGCGGGCAGCCGGTCACCGAAGATCAGCAGCGCCAGGAGCAGCAGCGCACCGATCTCCCACCAGTTCAGGTTCTCGAACACTGCGCGGGCCTCCTTCGGCGTCAGCAGCAAGACTACGCACGTCGGGCACCGCCCGGGGAGGGGTGGTGGGACCCTACTTGGCGTCTGCGGCCAGCGTCACGGAGGCGTTCTGCCGGTTGGCGCCCCGGCGGTACTCCACGGTCACCACCGCGCCGGGCGCGAACTTGCGGACCAGCGCGATGAGGTCGGTCGGCTCGGTCATCGGCCGGCCGTCGAGCTTGAGGATCACGTCACCGGCCTTCAGCCCCGCGCCGGCCGCCGGGCCCGACGGCTCCACCGCCGCCAGGCGTACGCCGGTTCCTCCGGTGCCCGCGCCGGCCCCGCCGACCTGGGCGCCGATCACCGTGCGCCGGGCCTTGCCGGTGCCGATGATGTCCTGCGTGATCCGCTTGGCCTGGTTGATCGGGATGGCGAAGGCGAGGCCGATGTTGCCCGCCTCCTGCCCGTCGGAGACCAGCGACTTGATGGTCGAGTTGACCCCGATCACCCGGCCCGCGCCGTCGACCAGCGGGCCGCCCGAGTTGCCGTGGTTGACGGCCGCGTCGGTCTGGATCGCCGCGTAGTAGCGCGTGGGACCGCCCGGCTCGCCGGCCCGCATCGTGCGGTCCAGGGCGCTGACGATGCCGGCCGTGACCGTGTTGGCCAGCGAGAGCGGCGAGCCCATGGCCAGCACCGGGTCGCCCACGGCCAGCGCGTCGGAGTCGCCGAACTCGACCGGCCGCAGCCCCGTCCTGGAGACCTTGATCACCGCGATGTCGGACTCCGGGTCCTGCCCGACGACGGTCGCCGGGGCGGAACTGCCGTCGTTGAAGACCACCGACGCCTTGCCGGTCGCCCCCGCCACCACGTGGTCGTTGGTGATGACGTGCCCGTCGGCGCTGGCGATGAAGCCCGAGCCCTCGCTCGTGCCGCCGAGGCTCGCCACCCGGACGGTCACCACGCTGGGCAGCACCCGCTCGGCGACCCCGGCCAGCGACTCGGGCCTGCGCTGGGCCAGGCCGGGGGCCTGCGGGTCCGCGCCGAGCACCGTGTTGGCCACGGCACCCCCACGCACCGCGAAGGCGTACCCGAGCGCGCCGCCCAGGCTGCCCGCGAGCAGCGCGGTGATCAACGGGATGAGCAGCAGTTGCCGCAACGTCGGCCGGCCCGGAGCGTCCGGGTCGAGGACCTGCTCCGGCTCAGTGCCGGGGCTCGGCGCGGCCGGCAGCACCACGGCGGTCGGCGCCGTCGGGTCGCGCCACGGGTCGGCCAGCGCGTCGGACCACCAGGGCGAAGTCGTGCCGCCCCCGCCGCCCTGAGGCGTCGGCGGCCGGCCCACCGGCGGGTGTCCGGGCAGCGGCGGTCGCGCCGGTGCCGGAGTTCCCCCGGGCTGGCGCCAGTCCCAGCCGTCGGTCACGTCGGTGCCCTCCCAGTCCGTCCCCGGGTCCCGCGCTCGACGGACCCGGCGACAGCGTCGCCCGGTCGCGCCCGCCGGAACACCGCTTCCAGGATTACATGGATGCGGCGGATGGAGTCACCGGTTGCCGACCGTGATCGTCGGGTGGTGGACGCGCGGCTGCGCCCGTTCGACGTCGCCTCTAGGCTCACAGTGCCCACCCGCCCCCGCACCACGCATGCCGCCCGGAGGTGTCCCATCGCCACGGTCGCCGGTTCCGGCACTTCGACGGCCCAGACCCTGCACTTCGCCGAGTCGTACGTGACCGAGGATCTCGTCCTGCGCACCGCCCGCAGCCTGGCCCACGAGGTCGGCCTCGAGGCGGTGACCCCCGGCGCCGGCGCGGCGCTGCGGCTGCTCGCCGCCGCCGGCAGCGCCCGGGCGGTGGTGGAGATCGGCACCGGCACGGGCGTCAGCGGCGTCTGGCTGCTGCGCGGGATGCGCGCCGACGGCGTACTCACCACCATCGACGTCGAGGTCGAGCACCAGCGGATCGCCCGGCGGATCTTCACCGAGGCGGGCTTCGCCGCCGGCCGCACCCGGATCATCACCGGCCGGGCGCTGGACGTGCTCCCCCGGCTCGCCGACGGCGCGTACGACCTGGTCTTCGTGGACGCCGAGGCGACCGGGTTCGCCGCCTGCGTCGACGCCGCGCTGCGGCTGCTGCGCCCGGGCGGCGTGGTCGCGCTCAACGGCACGCTGGCCGGCGGCCGGATCGGTGACCCGGCCGCCCGCGACGTGGAGACGGTGACCGTCCGCGAGGCCATCAAGGCGATCCGCGAGTCCGAGCACTGGATCCCGGCGCTGCTGCCGGTCGGCCACGGGCTGCTCGCCGCCGTCAAGTGCTGACCCGCCGCTGACCGGGGGCCCGCCCGGGGCGGGCACCGCCCGGCGGTCAAGCCAGCGAGCCCAGCCAGCGCAGCAGCGAGCGTACGCCCCAGCCGGTCGCGCCCCGGGTCAGCTCCGCGTCGTCGCCGTCGGCCCAGGACGGCGCGGACATGTCCACGTGCAGCCACCGGTTGCGCAGCTCGCCGGTGAACTCCCGCAGGTAGAGCGCCGCCATCACCGACCCGGCGCCCCGGTCCGGCGAGCTGTGCAGGTCGGCCAGCTCGCTGCCGAGGTGCTCGGCGTAGTCGGCGGGCAGCGGCATCCGCCAGGCGGCCTCGCCGGCGGCGGCGATCGCGGCCAGCACGTCCGTCGCGAGGGCGTCGTTGTCGCTGTAGAGGGCGCCGGTGCGCTTGCCCAGCGCCACCGCGTTCGCCCCGGTGAGCGTGGCGAGGTCGACCAGCAGGTCGGGCCGCAGCTCGGCCACGGCGTACGCGAGGGCGTCGGCCAGCACGAGCCGGCCCTCGGCGTCGGAGTTGGTGGTCTCGCTGGTGGTGCCGCCGTAGTGGCGGATGATGTCGCCGGGGCGGAACGCCGAGCCGCTGAGCATGTTCTCCGCCAGCGGCGCGAGCGTGGTGACCCGGACCGGCAGGCGCAGGGCCGCCGCGCCGAGGGTGGCCGCGACCACCGCCGCCGCCCCGGCCATGTCCTTGCGCATCAGCTTCATCGCCGCCACCGGCTTGATCGAGATGCCGCCGGTGTCGAACGTGATCCCCTTGCCGACCAGCACCACGTGGGTACGCGCGTCGGCCGGCCGCCAGTCGAGCTCCAGCAGGCGCGGGCCGCTCGCGGAGCCGCCGCCGACGGCGAGGATCCCGCCGAAGCCCTCGGCCGCCAGCTCGTCCGGGCCGCGTACGCGCAGGTGCAGGTCGGGCACGTCGGCGGCGAGGGCGGCGACCTGCTCGGCGAACCACTGCGGGTTCTTGACCGACGAGGGGGTGTTGGTGAGATCGCGGGCGAAGCGGGTCATCCGGGCCGTCGTCCGGGCCGCCTCGACGGTCGCGGTGTGCGCGCCCGGGTCGGCCACCAGCACGTCGACCTCCGCCAGGGCGGGGGCGGTGCCGGCGTCGGTCAGCCGGAACCGGTAGGAGGCCAGCAGCAGCCCCTCGACGAGTCCGCGTACGGCCGCCGACGTGGCGTCGGCCGGCATCGCCAACGTGACGTGTGTCTCATCCTTCGCGGCACGGGCCAGGGCCGCCCCAGCCGCCCGCCAGCCCGCCTCGTCGCCCTCGCCGACGCCGAGCAGCAGCAGCCGGCCCGGATCCCGCCCGGGGCGCAGCTGCGACTGGACCTCGCCGGGGCGCCCGGTCAGCCGGGCCGCCGGCGCCAGGGCGGCGGCCTCCTCGGCCACGCCGTCGGGCAGCGCCGAGGCGGTCGGGGCCGGTCGGACCGGGTCGCCGTCGGCCGGGCCGGGCCGGACGGGCAGAACGAGCGTGTCGAGCCGGTCGGGCTCGGCGAGCAGACGGATGGCGAGCACGCGGAGCCGTACCTCCAGGGAAGCTCGCGGAGCGCGGCTCCGCGGGGAATGAAGACCCTGAGCCACCGGCGGGGCCGGTGGCTCAGGGGTTGACGAAAGGCCCGCGCGGGCGCGCGGACCGTTCCTCGGTCAGCCGGCGGCTGCCTTCAGTGCGTCGCCGAGTGCGTTGGCCTCGTCGGGAGTCATCTCGACGACGAGCCGGCCACCACCCTCCAGCGGGACGCGCATGACGATGCCCCGGCCCTCCTTGGTGACTTCCAGCGGACCGTCGCCCGTCCGCGGCTTCATCGCCGCCATGTTGTCTCCCCTCAGACCTACACCAGGGTCGGTGGGTTGCCCCACAGCCACTTCGTCTTGACCACCCGCAACCTACGCGGGGGTGTCGACCAACGATTTTCCCTGATGAACACCGCCGGACCCAAACCGAAGCAGCATTGATGTAACAGCATCTAGCTTATCCTGAGAAGGCCTGTCACAATGTGCGGTCATGCAGGCACGGTCGGCACTCTTCGACCTGTACGGCGACCACCTCCGGGCGAGGGGCGGCCGGGCACCCGTCGCCGCCCTGGTCAGGCTGCTGGCGCCACTCGGGATCGCCCCGCCCGCCGTGCGCACGGCGGTCTCCCGGATGGTCCGCCAGGGGTGGCTCGACCCGTGCCGGCTGACCTCCGGGCCGGGATATTCGATCACACCGAAAGCCGCCCGCCGGTTGGACGAGGCGGCGGCGCGGATCTACCGGACCGGCCGGATCACCTGGGACGGACGGTTCGACCTGCTGGTGCTGGAGGCCCCCCTGTCCCGCCGGGACCGGCAACGGCTCGCCGCCAACCTGACGTTCCTCGGCTACGGCGCCCTGGACGAGTGCACCTGGGTGGCGACCCGGCCGGGCGAGGACGTGGACGTGCTGCTCGACGAGGCGGGCGTGCGCTACGAGCGGTTCACCGCCGCGCACACCGCCGGCACCCCCGGCGCCATGGGCGTCGTGCGCCGGGCCTGGGACCTCGCGGAGATCGGCCAGGCGTACGAGCAGTTCGTCGCCGAGCAGCGGCCGCTGCTGGCCGGGGTCACGGTGCGCAGCCTCGACGAGGAGGCGTACGCCGCCCGGTTCCGGCTCGTGCACGCGTGGCGTACCTTCCTGTTCCGGGACCCGCAGCTGCCCCCGGCGCTGCTCCCCGAGCGCTGGCCCGGCACCGCCGCGGCCAGTTTCTTCGACCGGCACGCGGCCCGGCTGCGGCCGGCCGCCGACCGGTACGTCGAGCAGTGCCTCGACTCCGGCAACCGCATCGCCCGACAGAAGGGTCGTTAGAAGTGACCGAGCCGCTGCTCGTCGACCGCACCGACGCCGTCGTCACCCTGACGCTGAACCGACCGACGGCGATGAACGCGCTGGACGTGGCGCTCAAGGAGGCGCTGCGGGACACGCTGGCCGAGTTGGAGACCGACCGGTCCTGCCGCGCGGTGGTGCTCGCGGGCGCGGGCCGGTCGTTCAGCGCCGGGCAGGACCTGCGCGAGCACGTGCAGACCCTGGAGTCCACCGACGGCAACCCGCTGGACACCGTGCGCGCGCACTACAATCCGATCGCCGCCCGGCTGGCCAACCTGCCCAAGCCGGTGGTCGCCGCCGTGCGGGGGATGGCCGCCGGGGCGGGCGCCTCGCTGGCGTTCCTCGCCGACATCCGCATCGGCGGGCCGTCGACCAGCTTCCTGATGGCGTTCGCCAAGATCGGGCTCGCCGCCGACACCGGCGCCTCCTGGACGCTGCCCCGGCTCGTCGGCCACGCCAAGGCCATCGAGCTGCTGATGCTGGCCGAGCCCGTACGCGCGGCGGACGCCTGCCAGCTCGGGCTGCTCAACCGCCTGGTGGAGGACGACGAGCAGGTGCTGCCGACCGCGCAGGAGCTGGCCGCCCGGCTGGCCGCCGGCCCGACCGTCGCGTACGGGGCGATCAAGCGGCAGCTCTCCATCGCCGACGCAGGCACGCTGGCCGACGCCCTGGCCGCCGAGGCGCAGGCGCAGTCGATCTGCGGGGGCACCGCCGACCACCGCGCCGCCACCCAGGCCTTCGTCAACAAGCAGAAGCCGGTCTACGAGGGCCGCTGACGCCCTCCCGGGCCGGCCGGCCTCCCGCCACACCCGCAGGCGGCCGGTCGCGCCTGAAAGGGCTCGTGAGCCGGCGCGTACGGCGATCACCGGCGGCAGTCACCAGGGCGTCGACGCGCGGACGCCGCTGGAGCGGATCAGTCGTCCTCCTCCGGGTCCTGGTTGGCCTCCGCGCCGAGCACGAACGCCTGCATGGCCAGCTCGTCGCCCGAGGGCGAGACGAACGCGGGCAGCTCGCGGGGGCCCAGCTCCTGCACGTACGCCCAGAACAGGCGGACCGCCTCGGCGGGCGACGCGGCCTCGATCGGCAGGTCGAGGCTGACCAGCCAGGTGCGTCGTCGTGGTGGCGGGCCCAACCGGTCGGCCAGCTCCTGGAAGGCCGACGGGTCCAGCGCGGTCACCGGCCCGTCGAGCGCCAGCGCGTCGGCCGGCACCGGCTCGTCGAAGGCCCGCCGGGTGTACGCGACCACCAGCGGCGCCTCGACCCGCTCGGACTGCGGATCGTCCGGGTCCTCCCGCTCCTGGCCGGCCGCCGCGGCGACCCGGCCCAGCGCCACCAGCCGGGGCGGCGCGTCGACCAGCACGGCCACCCGGTCGCCGGGGCGGGGCCCGGAGTCGTCGGTCAGGCCGGTCAACTCGAGCGTGTCGTGGTGGACGAGCCGCTCGGACTCGTAGCGCCCGGTGGGCAGCAGCACCGCCCAGGCGCCCGTGCCGTCGGCGGGGCGGGCCCCGTCCACCCGGTGCGCGGTGTCGGTCGTCATGGCCTCCATCCCATCACGCCGCCCGCGCCGCCACGACGTGGCAGCCCGCAAGGTGGTCGTCGACCATCCCGGTGGCCTGCATGAGCGCGTAGGCCGTGGTCGGGCCGACGAAGCGGAAGCCCCGCTTCTTGAGCGCCTTGGCCATCGCCGTGGACTCGGCCGTCAGGGCCGGCACCTCCGCGAAGGACGCGGGTCGGGCCGGCCGGGGCGGCGGGGCGAAGGACCAGAGCAGCGCCGAGAGCCCTTCCGGAAGCTCCAGCGCCGCCCGGGCGTTGGCGATCGCCGCCTCGATCTTCGCCCGGTTGCGGACGATGCCGGCGTCGGCGAGCAGCCGGGCGACGTCGGCGTCGCCGTAGCCGGCCACGGTCTCGATGCGGAACTCGTCGAAGGCCAGCCGGAAGGCGGGACGTTTGCGGAGGATGGTCAGCCAGGACAGCCCCGACTGGAACGCCTCCAGTGTGAGCCGCTCGTAGAGCGCGTCGTCGCCACGCAGGGGGCGGCCCCACTCGGTGTCGTGGTAGGCGGCGTAGTCGGGGGTGCTGTGCCCCCAGCCGCATCGCGGGAGCCCGTCGGCGCCGATCACCAGGTCAGTCACGCGTCCACGCTAGGACACCGTACCGACGGGCCCGCGCCCCACGGTGCCGCGGCGCGCCTCGGTCGACGGGCCCGTACCGCCCGCGGTCGGCGACATCGGGGGGTCCCGGGCCGGCCGACACCCCGATGTCGGCGACGTCGAGTCGATCAGGGGAATTCGCTCGACGAGGGCACGCAGACCGGCCCGCCCACCGTCAGGGCAGCCGGCCCTGCTCCACCAGCCGACCGAACCTCTTCAACGCCTGGGTCAGGCTGAACTTCGACCCGGGCCAGAGCACCGGCCAGGCCACCCGGCCCGCCGGGCCGCCCGGCAGGTGGAACCACTCGTGCCAGACGACCTGGGTGCGGTCGCGCTCCAGCGGCGTGCAGCGCAGCACGCCGGGGCCGCGCAGCAGCTTCCCGCAGTGCACCACCCCCACCTCGTAGGGTGCGTCCACCCGCACCACGCGCATCTCGTCGCGCAGCACGGCGGGGCCGAGCGCCGTGACCGCCTCGACCAGGCTGCCCTCGCCGCCGTCGCCCTCGACCACCCGGACGGTGGTGAACGGGATCCAGTCCGACTGCCGTTCCCAGGCCGTCAGCGCCGCGAAGACCCGGTCCGCCGGCGCGTCGACGATCACCGTGGCGGTGACCTCGCCCGCGCCGGGCTGCGTGACGTCGCGCAGGTCGTCGCCGGGTTCCGGCCCGGTCACTTCGACTCCGACCCGACCACCGGGCCGGGACCGGTCGCGTCGCCCGCCGTCCGCGCCGGACCGTCGTCGCCCGCCCCGGTCCGGGCGGGGGCACGGTCGGCTGCCTCGGACCGGACCACGGTGTCGTCGACCGCGTCCGCCCGGCCGACGGTGTCGTCGGCCGCGTCGGCGGTCGGGCCCACGAAAGCGGGGATCGGCTCGACGACCACGTCGGTGTCCCCCGCCGCGTCCGGCCGGTCGGCCCCGACCGGCACCGTCCCCCGGGCCGCCGCCGACGGCTCGGCGGCTGCCTGCTCCCGCGCCTTGCGCAGGGCGTCGGCGTCCGCCGTCCGGCCCTCGCGCAGCGCGGCGACCTCCGCCTCCAGCACGCCGATCAGCTCGGACTTGTAGCCGATGTCGTAGGCCGCCCGGCGCATCGCGTGGTCGACCTGGGCCATGCGGTAGCCGCGCAGCGCGGTGTCGAACCGGACCTCGCCCACGTCGGACTCGCGCAGCGGTCGGGCCGCCGGCAACGGCACGGCCCGCCCGTCCGGCTCAGCGGGTGCCAGGCCGGGATCCCGACCGGAGACCAGCACCGTCACCCCGAACACGACCGCCGCGACGGTCAACGCCACGACCAGCAGGAGCAGAACCTGACCCATGCACAGATCGTGGCACGTCGAACCGCCCGGAGCGACCCCACCACCCGCAGCGTCCCGGATCCGCGGCACAGGAGCCCGCCCCGGCGCCCGCTGCGGGCGCGCCGCGCCGCGCCGGGGCCGCGAAGTCGATCGTCCTGCCCAGGGGAGTCGAGGGGGACCGCTGCCGCCGGAACGCTGATACCTGGGCGGCATAAAAATACCTGTGTGGTATCAGACGAGGGGACTACACCGCCGCCCGTCGAGGCCCGGCGCAGCCGGGGCACGCTCCGCGAAACCGGCCGTCGAGGCCCGACGCAGCCGAGGCACGCTCCGCGAAACCGGCCGTGGGCCCGCGCCAGCCGCGGCCGGAGGTGCCGTCGCGGTCGTCGGGGCCGCCGGACCGGCGGGGCCCGGCCCGGGCCGACCGGCTAGCGTCGTGACCGGCCGGCGGCGGGCACGGGTCGGCGGCGGTGGACCTTCAGGAGGCGGCATGGTCGGGGCGCTTCGACTCGGTGGGCGCACGTTCGGCCCCGACGAGCTGGTGGTGATGGCGATCGTCAACCGCACGCCGGACTCGTTCTTCGACCGGGGCGCGACCTTCGCCCAGGACAGCGCGCTGCGCGCCGTGGAGCGGGCGGTCGGGGAGGGCGCCGAGATCATCGACATCGGCGGGGTCAAGGCCGGCCCGGGCGCCGAGGTCGACGTGGCCGAGGAGATCCGCCGCACGGTGGAGACCATCGCCGCCGTCCGGGCCGCCTTCCCCGACGTGGTGATCTCGATCGACACCTGGCGGGCCGAGGTGGCGGTGGAGGCGGTGGCGGCGGGCGCCGACCTGCTCAACGACACCTGGTCCGGCGCGGACCCGGCCCTGGCCGAGGTGGCGGCGCGCACCGGCGCCGGGCTGGTGTGCTCGCACGCCGGCGGCCTGGCGCCCCGCACCCGCCCGCACCGCGCGGCCTTCGCCGACGTGGTCGCCGACGTGCTCACGACCGTGACCGGGCTCGCCGAACGGGCGGTCGCGCTGGGCGTACGCGCCGACGGGATCCTGATCGACCCGGCGCACGACTTCGGCAAGAACACCCGCCACTCCCTGGAGATCACCCGCCGGCTCGGCGAGCTCTCCGGCACCGGCTGGCCGCTGCTGGTGGCCCTGTCGAACAAGGACTTCATCGGCGAGACGCTGGACCTGCCCGTGGCCGAGCGGCTGGAGGGGACGCTGGCGGCCACCGCGGTCTCGGCCTGGCTGGGCGCCCGGGTGTTCCGCGCGCACCAGGTGCGTCCCACCCGCCGGGTGCTCGACATGGTCGCCTCGATCCGGGGCGACCGCCCGCCGACGCTGACCCGGCGGGGCCTCGCCTGACCGTCGCCGCACCGGGGCGGCAGGACGACCGTCGACCGCCCGGGGACGGTCAGGACCAGCGCAGGATGTTCTTGCGCCAGGCGTAGAGGATGCCGAGCGCCAGCACCGCGACGAAGACCGCCATCTCCACGACGGTGACCATGCCGAAGCCCGGCCGGTCGAAGACGACCGCCCAGGGGAAGAGGAACACCGACTCGACGGCGAACAGTACGTAGAGGTACGCGTACACGTAGTAGCGGATCTGCATCTGCGCCCAGTCGGCGCCGACGGGGTCGAGGCCGCACTCGTAGGTGGCGCGCTTGCCGAAGGGATCCGCCGGTCGGGCGGGACGTAACACCCGGTTGGCTGAGAACGCCGTAACGAAGAAGAGGACGCTGGCGAGCAGGAGCAGCCCGAGCGTCGCGTACGAGCCCAGGTAACCGGTCACGGTCGCCGAGCCTACCGGTCCTCGGCGCCGCCCGGGTCGAACCCGTTACGGATTTGTTTCCCCCGGGGACTAGTGCCGCTTGGCAACAATTGTCGAATATTGGGATCTCACTCATCGTCACCGGAGGACAGATGGCGCGCGTGGACGTACGGCCCGGCCGGCGGGCGCGTGACCGACGCGCCGTACCCCTGCTGGTGATCGGCCTCGCGGTCGGGCTGACCGTCACCGCGACGCCGGGCTGGGCGACCGCCGCGCCCGCCGTCGCCAGGGCCGCCTCGCCCTCGAGCGAGCCGGCCGAGGAGCCGGGCGGGGACCCGCCCACGGCGGATCCGACCGAACCCGGACCGGTCCCCACCGAGGCGCCCTCCACCACGGCGCCGCCGCCCGAGAGCCCGCCCCCGCCCGCCACGACCGAGCCCGCCCCGACCACGGCGGCCCCGGAACAGCCCCTGCCGACCACCGCGGTGCCCACCACCGGCGCGCCACCCCCGGCGCCGTCCGTGCCGCCGGTGCGGCCCTCCGCGCCCGCCCCCACCCAGCCGGCGCCCGTGGCGGGAGTCAGCGTCACGACCGACGACGTCACCCTCACCGCCGGCTACTGGAACGCGCCGAGCACGGTGACCACGCTGCGGGTGACCATCACGAACACGGGCGCCACCCCGGCCCGGATCCGGCTCGCCTACACGCTCCCGGCGGGACTGACCGACGCCGGCACCGTGGGCTGCGCCCCGGTCGCCGGCGGGGAGCACCGCTGCGGCGAGTGGGCGAGCGCGCCCGGCGCCCGGTTCAGCACCCTGCTCCGTGTACGGGTCGACGGCGACGCGTGGAAGCGGATGCCGCTCAGCGGCTCCGTACGGGTCACCGCGACCGCGCCCGGCGTGGCCGGCACCGTGGGCGACGACGAGGGCTTCGCGGTGCTCTTCCCGCCCGGCCCGCCGGTGCCGGGGATCCGGCTGGACGCCGAGGCGGTCTCCTTCGACATCAGCGGCGGGTCGAGCGGGCTCGACGTACGCCTGGGCAACACCGGCCGGGTGGACGCCGAGGGCCGCGTCGAGGTGGTCCTGCCGGCCGGGGTGACCGTGCCGGCTCCCCCGGCCGGCTGCACCACGGTCGACCCCACCCGTACGCGCTGCGAGCTGGGCACCCTCGCCGCCGGCCGGACCACGCAACTGCGACTGCCGGTCTCGGCGACCGCCGAGGCCCAGCGGCAGGCCCCGCTGGCCGGCGCGGTACTCGGACAGCTCGACCCGCGCAGCGGCCGGGCGAAGAAGGTGCAGATGAGCTTCCGGATCACCGCCGCTGCCGCGCTGGCGACACCGGTGGCCTCGCCGCCCGCGCCGACCGGGTCGCAGGGCGTGCTGGCCGCCGACGTCCCGGCCGTCAGCGGCGGCGGCGGAGACGGCTCGGTGCGGCGTACGGCGGTCCTGCTGATCGTGATCTCCACGCTGCTGGTGGTGTTCGCCCTCGCGTTGGCGACCACGTCGCTGCGGCGGCGGATGGCCGCCCCGGCCGTCGGGCCGTCCACGGCGCCGACGGAGTGACCCGGACGTCCCCGACGACGCCGGCTCGGCGTCCCCACCGCTGCGCCACCGGTGATCTGGATTACGGCGGACGGATGGAAACACCTCAAATCGGGGTGGAATCTCGCTGGATCGCATCCCACAGGGCGGCCTCCGAGAAGGTTGGGGCGGCGATTCGACGTAGGCTCTCGGGTGAGGTAACTACAGCGGACCGGGCCCGCCTCCGCGGGTTCGGTGCAGCGGTGCGTCAAGGAGGTCACGTGGCCGGGCAAGGCGAGGTCACCATCATGTTCAGCCGCCCGCGCGACCGCGCCCAGCGAAGCGAGGTGCAGGCGTGACCAAGCAGATCCGTCAACTGGACCGGGTGGTCATCCGCTTCGCCGGTGACTCCGGCGACGGCATGCAGCTCACCGGCGACCGGTTCACCTCGGAGACCGCGCAGCTGGGCAACGACATCTCCACGTTGCCGAACTTCCCGGCCGAGATCCGGGCCCCCGCCGGCACCCTGCCGGGCGTGTCGAGCTTCCAGGTGCACTTCGCCGACTACGACATCCTCACCCCCGGCGACTCGCCCAACGTGCTGGTGGCGATGAACCCGGCGGCGCTCAAGGCGAACCTGGCCGACCTGCCGCGGGGCGCGGACATCATCGTCAACACCGACGAGTTCACCAAGCGCAACCTGGCCAAGGTCGGCTACCAGTCGAGCCCGCTCGAGGACGACTCCCTCGCCGGCTACGTGGTGCACCCGGTGGCGCTGACCTCGATGACGGTCGGCGCGCTCGCCGAGCAGGCGGTGTCGAAGAAGGACGCCGAACGGGCCAAGAACATGTTCGCCCTCGGCCTGCTCTCCTGGATGTACAACCGCCCCTACGAGTCGACGCTGCGCTTCCTGGAGCGCAAGTTCGCCGCCCGCCCCGAACTGGTCGCGGCCAACGTCGCGGCGTTCCGCGCCGGCTGGAACTTCGGCGAGACCACCGAGGACTTCGCGGTCCGCTACGAGGTCAAGCCGGCGAAGATGCGGCCGGGCACCTACCGCAACATCACCGGCAACGCGGCCCTGTCGCTCGGCCTGGTGGCCGCCGGCGTCCGCTCGGGGCTGCCGGTCTTCCTGGGCGCCTACCCGATCACCCCGGCGTCGGACATCCTGCACGAACTGAGCAAGCACAAGCGCTTCGGCGTGCTCACCATGCAGGCCGAGGACGAGATCGCCGCCGTCGGCGCGGCGCTGGGCGCGTCGTACGGCGGTTCGCTGGGCGTCACCACCACCAGCGGCCCGGGCGTGGCGCTCAAGAGCGAGACGATCTCCCTCGCGGTCGCGTTGGAACTGCCGCTGGTCATCGTCGACGTGCAGCGGGCCGGCCCCTCGACGGGCATGCCCACCAAGACCGAGCAGGCCGACCTCAACATGGCGCTCTACGGCCGCCACGGCGAGGCCCCGGTAGCGGTGATCGCGCCGAAGTCGCCGTCGGACTGCTTCCACGCGGCCCTCGAGGCGGCCCGGATCGCGCTGACCTACCGCACGCCGGTCATCCTGCTCTCCGACAACTACGTCGCCAACGGCTCCGAGCCGTGGCTGCTGCCCGACGTCGAGTCGCTGCCCGACCTGCGGGTCGAGTTCGCCACGAAGCCCAACGGCGACGACGGCACCACGTTCCTGCCCTACCTGCGCGACCCGCAGACCCTGGCCCGGCCGTGGGCCGTGCCGGGCACCGCCGGGCTCGAGCACCGCATCGGTGGTCTGGAGAAGGCCGACAAGACCGGCGACATCTCGTACGACCCGGCAAACCACGACTTCATGGTGCGTACCCGGGCGGCCCGGATCGAGACGATCCCGGTGCCGGACGTCGAGGTCGAGGACCCGGACGGCGACGCCCGGGTGCTGGTGCTCGGCTGGGGCTCCACGTACGGGCCGATCGGCGCGGCGTGCCGGGGCCTGCGCCAGCGGGGCCACGCCATCGCGCAGGCGCACCTGCGGCACCTCAACCCGATGCCGGCCAACCTCGGCGAGGTGCTGCGCTCCTACGACCGCGTGGTCATCCCCGAGATGAACCTCGGCCAGCTCGCCCACGTGATCCGGGCCAAGTACCTGGTCGACGCGATCGGCTACAACCAGGTCCGCGGCCTGCCGTTCACCGCCGCCGAGCTGGAGACGATGCTGGAAGAGGTCCTGAAGAATGTCTGAGCCCGTCGCCCTCAAGCTCACCGCCAAGGACTTCAAGTCCGACCAGGAGGTGCGCTGGTGCCCCGGCTGCGGCGACTACGCGATCCTCGCCGCGATCCAGCAGTTCATGCCGGAGCTGAACATCCCGCGCGAGCGGATCGTCTTCGTCTCCGGGATCGGCTGCTCGTCGCGCTTCCCGTACTACATGAACACGTACGGGATGCACTCGATCCACGGCCGCGCCCCGGCGATCGCCACCGGCCTGTCGGCCAGCCGGCCCGACCTGTCGGTCTGGGTGGTCACCGGTGACGGTGACGCGCTCTCCATCGGCGGCAACCACCTGATCCACGCGCTGCGCCGCAACGTCAACCTGAAGATCCTGCTGTTCAACAACCGGATCTACGGCCTGACCAAGGGGCAGTACTCGCCGACCTCCGAGGTCGGCAAGGTCACGAAGTCGACGCCGGCCGGCTCGGCCGACGCGCCGTTCAACCCGCTGTCGCTCGCCCTCGGGGCCGAGGCCACCTTCGTGGGGCGCACCATCGACTCCGACCGCAAGCACCTCCAGTCGGTGCTGCGGGCCGCCGCGGAGCACCAGGGCTCGGCGTTCGTGGAGATCTACCAGAACTGCAACATCTTCAACGACGGCGCGTTCGACCAGCTCAAGGAGCCGGCCACCCGCGACGACTTCCTGATCCGGCTGGAGCACGGGCAGCCCATCACGTTCGGCAAGGACGGGCAGTTCTGCGTCGTGCACCCGCCCGGCGGGTTCGGCCTGGAGGTCCGGGAGACCGCGTCGGTCAGCCCGGGCGAGATCGTCGTGCACGACGCGACGGTCACCGACCCGGCGTACGCCTTCGCGCTGTCCCGGCTGCCCGGCCTGGACCTGCGGAACACCCCGATCGGCGTGTTCCGCTCGGTGGACCGCCCGTCGTACGACAGCGTGGTGCAGGAGCAGCTCGCCGAGGCGAAGGCGAAGGTCACCGAGACGCCCGAGCAGCAGCTCGCCGGCCTCCTCGCCAGCGGGGACACCTGGACCATCCTCTGACCGACGCGGCCGACCGTCCCTGAGCGAGCGCCGGGGAGGTCGGCCAACCCGCCCCGCGCGCCGGCTGCGGCCCTCCCGGCGGCCCGCCCGTCGACGCCTTGTGTCCGGCGAACAGGTCACCGCCAGCGCTTCACCCTGCTGGAACACGCAGCCGCCTGCGCAAACCCTCGCCGCCCCCTGACCCGTCTCCTCCGACCCCCCCCAGCCGGTCACGCTGAGTAACGCTTCTGCATTTTCCGTAGGTTACTACGGGGAGTAACGATCTCGTCGGCGCGGCAAGGCAGGTGCTCGCCACCCCCTGACTCCGAAAGCGTTTGACCAGCGCCTTCAGCGTGAGCCGCCCTCGGGGGCGACTAAACCCCTCGCGCCCTTTGCTCTGCATCCTCATGGGCACCAGTAACCCTGGGTGCCTGTTGCGTATGAGGATGCAGAGCAAAGCGTCCGGAGGACATAGGGCGGGGACCTAGAGGTCGAACACTGAGCGTAACCATGCCGGTCCGATGAGCGTGCTGCGCATGCATGCTGCTCGGCGACCCGTAGTGCCGCACCGGCGGACGCCGGGCCCGACGCAGACCCGCAGCCGGCACCTGCGCCGGCGAACATCCGCAGGGCACCGGTCCGGTCGGACGACAGCCAGGACGGTCCCGCCAGGACCGTCCAGGTCGAGGTGGGCCCGCCAGGGCCGTCCGGGTCGAGGTGGGCCCGCCAGGACCGTCCGGGGCCAGGGCGGGCCGCCGGTCAGGGGGTTGCCGTCGCCTCGGGGCGGTCGTCGCGTACGTGCACCAGCATGTCGCCGGTCTCGATGACCGCGCCGGCCTTGTCCGCCAGGGTGACCACCTTGCCCCGCCGGACCAGCGCGATGACCAGCGAATCCAGCTCGCGGGGGGAGCGGCCCACCTCGGAGCGCTCGGCGGAGCGCATCGCCAGCGCCATGCCCTGGCCGGGGGTGAGCAGGTCCTCCACCACGTCGATCAACGGCGGCGCCGAGGTGGACAGGCCCAGCAGCCGGCCGGCGGTGGCCGAGGAGACGATCACGTGGTGGGCACCGCTCTGCTTGAGCAGCGGGGCGTTCTCCGCCTCGCGGGCGGCGGCGATGATCCGTACCTGCCCGGCGGTGAGCTGCCGTACGGTCAGGGCCACCAGGACCGAGGCGTCGTCGCTGTCCGTCGCGATGATCACCGCCTTGGCGTTGCGTACGTGCGCCTCGTTGAGCACCGACGACCGGGTCGCCGAGCCCTCGATCGCCACCAGGCCGGCCGAGGTTGCCTGCCGCAGCGCGGGACCGCTGCGCTCCACCACCACGATCCGGGACTTGTCGAGCCCGTTCTCCAGCAGGGCGGAGACCGCGCTGCGGCCCTTCGTGCCGTAGCCGCAGATGATGACGTGGTCCTTCACGGCTCTCCTCCACCGCGACAGGCGACGCCCGGTGCGGTACTGCTCGGTCAGCACTTCCAGGGTGGTGCCGACCAGGATGATCAGGAAGATCACCCGGGCCGGCGTGATGTAGACGACGTTGATCAGCCGGGCGCTCTGGCTGACCGGGGCGATGTCCCCGTAGCCCGTGGTCGAGAGGGTGACCACCGTGTAGTAGAAGCAGTCGAGGAGGGTCATCCCGTCCTCGTTGACGTCGCGGTAGCCGTCCCGGTCGAGGTAGACCACGGCCACGGTGGCGAAGACCAGACCGACGGCGGCGGCGAGCCGGAGACTCAGTGCGCTCAGGGGGCCCCGTCGCTGCGCGGGAAAGTGGATCACGTGAGGGCCCGCCCCGGCCCTGTCGTCGCCTGCACGACCACAACATAGCGGCCCGCGCGGATCTCGCACGGCGAGGTCGCCCACCAGGGGTCACGTCCCCCGGGTCGACGCGACGAAGGACAGGTCCGGGCCGGGGACACCCGGCTGCGGGCACGACGCGCGGCAGGACGGGACGACCCGCGCACCCGACAGGAGGCATGATGAAATCGTCCCTGGACGACGAGCCCGAGAGCGAGGCCCGCATGTCGTTGCTGCGACGAGTGATCGGCGGGGTGCTGCGTCGGTTGCGGCTGCGGCAGGGCCGCACGCTGCGCGAGGTGGCCGAGGCGGCCGGGGTCTCCGTGCCCTACCTGTCGGAGGTCGAACGCGGCCGCAAGGAGGCCTCCTCGGAGGTGCTGGCGGCGATCTGCCGGGCGCTCGGCATCCACCTGTCCGACCTGCTCGAGGAGGCGCGCGACGACCTGCGCCGCGTCGAGCCGCGCATCCCGGCCGCGCCCCGGGCCGGCCTGTCCCGGCTGGAGCGGGCGGAGGGCGGCCGGCCCGACGCCGCCACCCCTGTCGCGTGGGTCGGCCCGCGTACCGGCGGCCCACTGCTGCACCTGGCCCCACGCACGGGCGGTCCGACCCTCCGGGTCGGGCGGCCCGCCTCCGCCGTCGGCGGTCGCCGCGGTCCGCGTACCCGTGTCGCGCTCGGCTGCGCGCGGACGCGGGCGGGCGCGCGGGCGTCGATCCTCGTGTAGGCCGGCCGGTTCTGCCGCAGGCTGATCTGCCGCCGGCAGAATCGTTGGCTCCGCGCGGGCCGCTCCACGCAGGCTGGAGGGGCCGGTCCCCCGGGCGTCCTCCGGTCGCCCGCCGGCACTGTCGGAAGGGCGGACGCGATGATCGGTCTCGACGTGCGGATGCTGGACGGTGGACAGCCGTCCTTCGGTGACCAGGTGTTCGATCGGCTGCTGAAGGAGCGGATCATCTTCCTCGGCACCGAGGTGACCGACGCCTCGGCGAACCAGATCTGCGCGCAGATGCTGCTGCTCGCCGCCGAGGACCCGGAGCGGGACATCGTGCTCTACGTCAACTCGCCGGGCGGCTCGGTGAGCGCGGGGATGGCCGTCTACGACACGATGCGGTTCGTCCGCAACGACGTGGCCACGGTCGCGCTGGGCTTCGCCGGCTCGATGGGGCAGTTCCTGCTCTGCGCGGGCACGGCCGGCAAGCGTTACGCACTGCCCCACTCGCGGATCATGATGCACCAGCCCTCCGGCGGGATGGGCGGCACCGCCGCCGACATCACCATCCAGGCGGAGAACATGCTGCACGTGAAGCGGACCATGCAGGAGCTGATTGCCCGGCACAGCGGGCGCAGCCTGGAGGAGATCCAGCGGGACTGGGACCGCGACCGGTGGTTCACCGCCGAGGAGGCCCGCGAGTACGGCCTGATCGACCGGGTCGTCACGAAGGCCGAGCAGCTCCCGGCGAGCTGACGGGCCCGGGCCGCGACGGGGGCGGTCCCGGGCAACGTCAGGTCACACCGGCGTCGGACGCGCCCCCTCGATCCGCGTCCGACCCCCCGGTACGCGAGGGCCGCCGCTGTGCCGGCCGTCGATACGCGGAGCCTATTCCGGCTGCTGGGATTCCGCGCGGATCGCGGGGCACAGCGTCTTGCCGACGAATCTCGTTACATCCGGCGACGGCGGGGCAGAAAGGGTTGGACCGGGCCCCGGTCCGGGTACCAGAAAGAGGTCGGAACGACGCGTCTCCCGGTCCTACCGGGATCGGGACCCCGGGACGACCTTTAGACTAAGGTCACAGTCCGTAATCCGGATTCCCCCGGACAATCGGAAGGACTTCACCGTGATCGAGACCATGCAGATGAGGCCGATCAACCCCGAGTCGGTGCCGGAGGCCACGGGCGGTTACCACAACGCGCTGGAGGTCCAGACCGCCGGACGGATGCTGTTCATCAGCGGGCAGATCCCCCAGACCCGGGACGGCCACGTCCCGGCCAGCCCCGAGGCCCAGTGCCGACTGGTCTGGGACAACATCCGGGCCGTGCTCGCCGACGCGGGCATGGACGTCGACAACCTGGTCAAGGTCACCACCTTCCTGGCCGACCGCCGGCACGCCGACGTCAACACCAAGGTCCGCAACGAGGTGCTCGGCGCGCACCGCCCGGCCCTGACGGTGATCGTCACCGGGATCTTCGACCCGGAGTGGATCATCGAGATCGAGGCGATCGCCGTCGCCTGACCCGGCTCACCGGTGCGGCCGGGCGGTCGTGGTGGGCAGTTGGGCGTTCAGGGCGACGACCTGGTCGCACTCCGGGCTGCGCCCCAGCTCGCGCACGTGGGCCCGGACGAGCTCGGGGATGCGGTAGCGGCCGTCCGGCAGCGCCTCGGCGAGGCCCGCGTCGACCAGGCGTTCGGCGGCGACCTCGGCGGCGACCGGCGGCTGGCCCGAGAGCGCGGCGAGGTTCGACACGCTGACCGTGCCCCGGTCCAGCCGGCTGAGCAGGCGCAGCGCCCGCAGCGCCAGGCCGTCGCCGTCGCCGTACCGGGACAGCACCCGCACCGCGCCGGCCAGGCAGTCCCGCATGGTCATCGACTCGCAGACCAGGGCGTCGAGGCGGCCGGCGGGATCGGCCAGCCGGGCGGCGAAGGCGGCGAGGGACCAGTTCTGCCGGGTCGCCAGCCGGGCGGCCGCGATCCGCAGTGCCAGAGGCAGGGCGTCGCAGCGCTGCACCAGCGTCCGCGCCGCCTCGGGCTCGGCGTCCACCCGCTCGGCGCCGAGGTGGTAGCGGAGCATGTCGAGCGCGTCCTCGGTGTCCAGCGAACCGACCGAGACCCGGGCGGCGCCGTCGAGGGTGGTCATCCCGGACCGCGAGGTGACGATCAGGGCGCTGCCGGCGGGCACCGGCCCGAGGACGCGTACCTGCGCGGCGGTCGCCACGTCGTCGAGGACGACCAGGACCCGGCGGCCGGTCGGCAGGGTCGACCAGCCCGACGCGGGGTGGTCGCTCGTCGACGACGCCCCGAGCGCCTCGGCCAGGACCCGCACCGCCCGGGCGGCCTCCGCCGGCCCGTCGGACGTCCCCCCGCCCATGGGTACGAACACCGAACCGCCCGGGTACTCCGCGGCCAGCTCGTGGGCGGCGCGTACGGCCAGGGCGGTCTTCCCGGCACCGGCCAGGCCTTGGACCACGCCGACCCGCCCGGACCGCACCCCGCCGACCAGCCGCGCCAGCTCGGCGCCCCGCCCGTGCAGGGTCACCGGGTCGGCGGGGAACCGGGAGGCCGGCGGGCTCGACGTGGTGACCCGGGCGGGCGGGCGGGCCCCGGGACGGTGCAGCCGCAGCGACGGGTCGTTGCGCAGGATCCGCTGTTCCAGCTCCCGCAGCGACTCGCTGGGTTCGATGCCCAACTCGTCGACCAGCAGCCGCCGCAGGTCCCGGTACGCGCCCAGGGCGACCGCCTGCTGCCCGTCGCGGTAGAGGGCGGTCATCAGGTGGGCGTGCAGGCGCTCCCGCAGGGGGTGCTGACTGACGAGCACCTTCAGTTCCGGCAGCAGCATGCTGTGCCGGCCCAGCTCCAGCTCGGCGCCGATCCGCGCCTCGACCGTCGCGATCCGGGTCTCCTCCAGTCGGGCCACCTCAGCCATCACCAGCGGGGTCGGGCGGACGTCGGCCAGCGGGACGCCGCGCCACAGCGCCAGCGCCGCGTCGAACCCCTCGACGGCGGCCTCCGGCAGGCCGGCCGCGAGATCGGCGTGGGCCTGCCGGATCAGCCGCTCGCACTCGCCGATGTCGATCGTCTCCGGGGCGACGACCAGCCGGTAGCCGGGGCTGCGGGTGGTCAGGACCTGACCGTCGCGGTCGTCGAGGGCGCGGCGTAGCCGCCACGCGTACCCGGCGACGAGGCCGCTGGCCGAGGCCGGCGGGTGGTCGTCCCAGAGTTCGGCGACCAGTTGTTCGAGCGACACCACCTGGTCGGCCTTGAGCAGCAGCATCGCCAGCAGGGCGCGCTGTTTCGCCGAACCGATCCCCCGCCACTGGACACCGTCGTGGAACTCCACCGGCCCCATCAACCGGAAACGCAGGCGGGCGGGTGGTGCTTGCCGCGGGATGGGCATCTCTGCTCTCGATTCGTGAGCGTGGTGGGGGTCGCTGCCGCTCAGACCAGCCCGACGTCGGCTGCGAGCCGCCGGCGGTCGACCTTGCCGTTGGCGTTGACCGGGAAGAACTCGACCCGGTGGTAGCGCGCCGGCGCCATGTAGGGCGGCAGGTGGTCGGCCACCAGCGCGGCCAGTGCCGGCTCCGCCACCGTGTCGCAGGTGTAGAGCGCGTGCAGCTCGACCTCCCCGGCGCCGGCGGGCAGCGCCAGGACGACGACGTCGTGCACCCCCGGATGTCGGCGCAGGACGGACTCGATCTCGCCCAGCTCGATCCGGTATCCGTGGATCTTGACCTGGTCGTCGAGCCGGCCCAGGTGGACCAGTTCGCCGTCCTCCCGTCGGACCCGGTCCCCCGTCCGGTACCAGCTCGCCGGGCCGGGCGGGCCGTCGACCGGCGTCGACCGGCGGCCGTCGTGGTCGACGAACCGGCCGTGGTTCTGCGCGGGGTCGAGGTAGCCGTCGAACCGCTGGCTGCCCCGTACGCAGAGCTCACCGTCGTCCCCGGCGACCCCGTCGGCCGCCAGCAGGACCCCCTCCAGGTGCGGGTGGATCCGCCCGATCGGCACGGTGTCGTTGCTGGTCCGGGGCCAGCGCGCCGGATCGGCGGGGAGCTGGTAGCGGGTGCAGGTGACGGTGAGTTCGGTCGGCCCGTACAGGTTCTCCAGGGTGCTGCCCGGCGCGGCGTCCGCCCACGCCCGCGCCTGGGCCAGGGTGAGCTGCTCGCCGGCGAAGAGGCTCCAGCGCAGGCCCGGCATGCTGCCGGGCCGCAGGCTGCGCAGGCGGCGGGCCAGGGAGACCACCGACGGTACGGAGAACCAGTGGGTGATCCCGTTGTCGTTGACGTAGCGGACGGGGGCCAGGGCGTCGCCGGGCGCGGCGACCACCAGCAGCGCCCCGGACAGCCAGGCGACGAACATGTCGAACACCGACGGGTCGAAGGTCAGCTCGAAGGTCTGCGACAGCCGCGAGCCCGGGCCCACCTGGTAGGCCTCGACGCAGTGCGCGAGGTAGGGGGTCAGGTTGCGGTGCCGGACCGGCACCCCCTTGGGCGTGCCGGTGGAGCCGGAGGTGAACAGGGTGTAGGCGACGTCGTCGGGGCCGCCGGCGTACGCCTGCGTCCACCGCTCGGCCGGCACGTCGTACCAGCGGTGCTCGGGGGTGTCGGGCAGGTGCAGGACGCCGACGGGCCCGGCCGCCTCGTCGGCCACCCGCCGGCCGGCGTCGTCGGCGATCAGGGCGTCCACCCCGGCGTGGGCGCAGGTGCGCCGGATCCGTTCCGCCGGCGTGTCGGGGCCGAGCGGCACGACGGTCGCCGCCAGGCGCAACGTGGCGAGATAGCCGACGTACGCCGCGAGGCTGCGCGACGCGCAGAGCCCGACGACCCGGGGCGGGCGACCGTGCAGCTCGACCAGCCGGCCGGCCAGCCGCTCGACCCGGTCCAGGAGTTCGGCGTACGTGAGCTCGTGCCCGGCGACGCGCAGCGCCGGGGCGTCGGGATGCCGGCGGACCGTGTCGGTGAACCCCTGGTAGAGGGTCGGGCCGGCCGTGCTCACCGGGAGCCGCCGGTCGTCGCCGCCTCCGGCAGGTCCCCGCCGTCGTCGGCGGCGCCCCCGCCCTCGTCCGGGCCCCCGCCGGGCGCCGGGGCGGCGGCCGGCTCGGCGGCCGGACCGTCGACCTCCGCGATCCGCTCGCGGGTGACCACCTTGAAGAACGGGTAGATCAGCAGTACGCAGAGCACCGCGAAGAAGCCGAACGCCACCTGGTAGGAGAAGACCTGGGCGAGGATGCCGGCGAGGATCGCGGCGACCGGGGTCATGCCCCAGGCCACAAGGCGGCTCGCCGCGCTGAACCGACCGAGCATGTCAGCCGGCACCAGCGACTGCGTGATGAACCGCGAGTTGACCGTCCACATCGTGCCGCCGGCGCCGGCGATGAACGCGGCGGCGCCGATGACCCAGGCGCTGGACGGCGCGGCGGGCAGCAGTGCGGGGGCCGCCACGAGGGCGAAGGCGCCGACGATGTCGGTGAACATGGACCAGCGCCGGCCGATCCACCGGTTGACCGGCCCGACGATGACGGTGCCGATCACCCCGCCCGCGCCGAGGCAGGTGAGCAGGAAGCCGTACTGCCGCTCGTCGAGCCCGAGCGGGCCGCCCACGGCGTAGACCGGGATGAGGGCGAGCCACGCCGCCCAGCAGCCGGCCATGATCGCGATGAGCAGCGCCATCGTCCGGAGCAGCCGGTGCTGCCAGAGGAACTGGAGGCCCTCGCGGATGTCCTCGTTGACCGAACGCTTGCGCGCGGGGGCAGCCACCTTGAAGTTGCCGACCAGCAGGAGCAGCAGGACCGCGCCGGCCACGTAGGCGAAGCCGGTGACGGCGAGGGCCAGGCCGAATCCGACCGCCACCAGGAAGCCGCCGATCGGCTGCCCGGCGAAGCCGTTGAACAGGTACTCCAGGGCCGTGATCCGCGCGTTGGCGGTCTCCCACCGGTGTTTCGGCACGGCCGACGGGACGATGGAGGCGCCAGCGATGCCGGCCACCACGTCGGCGAGGCCGATGACCAGGGCGGCGGCGTAGATCAGCGCCAGGGTCGGGCTCGCGGCGAGCACGGCGACGAGGAGCGCGCCGACGGAGAGCATCCGGGCGATCTCGGCGCCCATCAGCAGGGACCGCCGGTCCATCCGGTCCACGAAGACCCCGACGTGCAGCGCGGCCACCAACCACGGCAGGCTCATGATGGCCGCGACGGCGGTGACCACGACGGGCGACCGGCTGATCTGGGCGGCGAGCAGCGGGAGGGCGATCCGGGCCACCGCGTCGGCGATGTTCGTGGTGCCCGTGAAGATGACCAGAATCCATTCGTTTCGCCTGGCTCCGGGCGGATCCGCCTGCACTGTGGGTTGAGCTGTGGCCACGACAATCCCTCACACGGTCTTGAATTAAGAGAAGTGAATGGGGACTCCGCCGCGAAGTGCACACACCGCCCGGACAAACGATAAAGGACCATTTAGCCGGCCGCACATGTCAATTAGGTGACATCTGAACCGGGCGGATGGTCGACCGATCCGCGCAGCCGTCCCGTCAGCGCCGGCAATTCCGATCGGACCGGTCGGCGGGCGGCACGGAGTGGCAGGTCATCGGGGTCCGCGCGTTGACGGTGTGGGCGTACGGGCATCGACAGGCGGCTCCATCAATCGCGGAAAAGTCCCTTTCGCGCCTTTTGGGAATACTCTGCGTTGCGCTGGTTGCACCATAGGTCATCCGAAGATGCGTGTCCATCCTCACGTCGACAGGCTCCCCGGCCCCGGCGCGTCCGGCGGCGGCCGGCGGCCCGCGCTCCGCCGGTGCCCCGAACAACACGTACGGCCAGTTCTGTCGGCCCCTGCCACATCTGAGGCAATTGCGTGGACATTGCCGCCCGCCGGCCGGACTCGCCACTGGTCGACGCCCCTTTTGCGCCGCCCCTTCCCCGATGCGCGCGAACCCGAGGCGCCGCCCGAATCAGCGACCAACGACATTCCATCTCGGGAACATCGAGCGAACATCGAGGCCGGGATGCTCGGACCCGTAGAACTTCCAAGCGCAAATTCAGTCGACCCCCACCTCGATCGGCAACCGCTGCTCATCCGGTTTCCGATCACTCGGGCGCGGCCGACCTCAGGTGAACGGGAAGCAGGGATGACGACTCCAGCTGACCTCGACACGACGATCGCGAAGTACGCGTCGGTGGCCTTCGACGACTCGACCCCCCTGCTGGAGGCCGGACTCGAATCGCTGTCCCTGCTGCGGCTCGCCGTCGAGCTGGCCAACGACGACGACGCCGAGATCGACGCCACCCGCCTCGTGGACCTGCGCACGGTGGGTGACCTCAAGCAGTGGCTACGCGAGCTGAGCGCCGTGGGCGCCGAGACCGGAGGCGCACGGTGACCACGACGGCCGGGACCCAGCTCGCGGCGGAGACCGCCCCGGAGCGGCTGCCGATCACCGAATCGCAGAAGGGGCTGCTGGTCGTCAACGAACGCTCACCCGGGCGTGCCGTCTACAACCAGCTCGTCCGGTTCGACATCGACCCGTCGATCCCCGACGAGACGATCGAGTGCGCGCTCGCCACGGTCGTCGCCGTCCAGCCGGCCATGCGCCAGGTGTTCGGGCTGCTGCCCGAGATGCACGCCCGGCTCACCCCGCCCCCACGGGCGGAGGACTTCCCGCTCGAACGGGTCACGGCCCGCCGACGCGACTTCGAGGAGGCGGTCGGCGCGGCCCAGCGGCGCATCGGCCGACCGGAGTTCGACCTGGCCAACGGCCCCGCGTACCGGTTCGCCATCGTCCGGTGCCTCGACGAGCCCCGCGTGGCGGTCCTCATGTGCGACCACCACATCATCCTCGACGGCGTGTCGATGGGGCCCCTGGTACGCGACCTCCAGGAGGCGCTGTCCGGGCGCCTCGCCGGGGCGGAGATCGAGCAGCGGCGCGCCGCCCGCGAGAAGGCCTTCGTCAAGGAGCTGGCGGCGCAGAACCGCACCGCCACCTCCGACCGCGTCGTCGAACGGTCCCGGGAGTGGGCGGCCCGGCTACGGGAGGTCCCGCCCCTGGTGCTGGCGCCCCTGCCCGGGCGCGCCGCGCAGACGGAGTTCACCGGCGACCGGGTGAGCTGGTACCTCAGCCAGGCCGAGACGGCAGCGCTGTCGGAGACCTGCCGGCGGCTGGAGATCTCCCCGTTCGTCTTCTTCTCCGGCATCTACGGCACCGTGCTGGCCCGGCATGCCAACGTGTCCAGCGTCCTCGTCGGCAGCCCGTTCATGGCCCGCCGCACGATCGGCGCGTTCGACCTCGGCGGGTTCTTCGTCAACACGCTGCCGGTCACCGTCGACGTGGAGTGGAGCCGCACCGTCGACGAGCATCTCGGCAAGGTGGTCCGGGAGTCCATCGACTTCTGCCGCGCGAACGTCGACGTCACCTTCAACCGCCTCGTCGCCGATGTACGGCCCGACCGGTCCAGCAACCGCAACCCGCTGTTCTCGGCGATGCTCGCCATGCAGGACACCTTCACGCCGGAGCCGGGCGGAGCGGTGCTGCGGGTCCTGGAGCCCGGCAACGGCACCGCCAAGTTCGACCTCTGGCTGGGCGCCACCCCGGTCGACGGCCGCTGGCTGCTCGAACTCGAGTACGACCGGCAGCTCATCGCGCCGGTGGTCGCCGACGGGCTGCTCACCTCGCTGCGCGACGCCGTACGCGGGGCGGTCTCCGACGGCTCGCGCCGGCTCGGTGACCTCTTCGCCGACGCCTCCGCCGCCGCCAGCGTCCGCTCCGACGGCTGGACCAGCCCGCTGACCGGCGACACGCCGTGGGACTGGGTGTCGGCGGCGGCCCGGCGGCGGCCCGACGCCCCCGCGATCGAGGACCCGACCCGCCGGCTCGACTACCGCCGACTGCTGGCCGAGGCCGAGCGGATCAGCGCCGGGCTCGCCGCACACGGGGTCGGCCCCCGGGCCGTGGTTGGCCTGGCCGCGACGACCCTCTGCGACACGGTGACCGCCATCCTGGCCATCCTCCGCCGGGGCGCGGCGTACCTCCCGCTGGACCCGGGCCTGCCCGCCGAGCGGCTGGAGTACATGGTCCGGCGGGCCGGCTGCGAGTTCGTCGTCGGCGAGGCGCTGGTGCCCGACGTGCCCACGGTCGCGGTGGCGGACCTGGCCGCCACGACGGAGCCGGTGCCCGAATCGCTGGCCGACCCCGCCGCCCCGATCTACGTCATGTACACGTCGGGCTCCACCGGGCAGCCCAAGGGCGTCCAGATGGGGCACCGCCCGCTGGCCAACCTCACGAGCTGGCAGATCGCGGCCCTCGCCATGGACGCCGAGACCCGCTTCCTCCAGTACGCCCCGCTCGGCTTCGACGTCTCCTTCCAGGAGATCCTGCCGACCCTGGCCGCCGGCGGGACGGTGGTCTCCCGCGAGCCGGCCGACCGGCGGATGTTCACCGCCGTGCTCAGCCGGATCGCCACCACCGAGGTGACCCACGTCTACCTGCCGGTCGCGGCGCTGCGTCCCCTGGTGCAGACCGCCGCCGCCCGGGGCACCCGGCTGCCGGCGCTGCGCTACCTCTGCGTCTCCGGCGAGCAGCTCACCGTCGACGACGAGATCCGGGACTTCTTCCTCGCCCACCCGCACTGCACCCTGGTCAACCTGTACGGCCCCACCGAGACCCACGCGGTCACGTCGCACCGGCTGTCGTACCGGGACGCGGTGTGGCCGACCCACGTGCCGATCGGTCAGCCGTACCCCGGGGTGAGCGCGTACGTGGTCGACGCCACCGGCCACCTCGCCCCGCCCGGCGTCGCCGGCGAACTGCTCCTGGGCGGGGACTGCCCCGCCGACGGCTACATCAACGACCCGGAGATCACGGCCGAGAGGTTCGTGCCCGACCGCTTCTCCGGCACTGCCGGCGGGACCATGTACCGCACCGGGGACCTCGTGGTCCGCGACGACCGGGGTGACCTGGTCTTCCTGGGCCGGATGGACACCCAGGTCAAGATCCGGGGATACCGGATCGAGCTGGGCGAGATCGAGACCGTCGCGAACCAGGTCGACGGCGTGCGACAGGCGGTCGCGGTGGTCCGGGGCGCCGGTGCCGACCGGGAACTCGGGCTGTTCGTCCGACCCGACGCGGACCGCACCGTCGACCCGGAGCAGGTCCGTCAGCGGCTCACCACGGCGCTGCCGGTCTACATGCGTCCGTTGTGGATCTTCCCGGTCGACCGGGTCCCGACGACACCGACCGGCAAGACCGACCGCGACGCGCTGCTGCGGATCGCCGACGAGCTGCTGGTCGAGCAGCAGAGCGCCGACACCACCGAGGTCACGTACGCCGACGAGCTGGAGCGCGAGCTGGCCGGGCTGTGGGGCGGGGTGCTCGACGTCGAGGGCATCCGGCCGGACCGCCCGCTCATCGAGTACGGCGCCCACTCGCTGAACATCTTCACCACCCTCGCCGAGGTGCAGGAACGCTACGGGGTGGCCGTACCCCTGGTCGACTTCTTCGCCGCGCCCACCGTGGCCACCCTGGCCGGGCTCGTCCGCACGGCACGGGGCGGCGACGCGGCGGTGACGCCGTGACGACCCGACTGCCCGGCCGGCTGGTCCCCCTGCTGCGGCGCGGCGACCGACCGGCGTGCGTGCTGCTGCCGGGCGCCGGCGGCGGGCTGCACCCCTACCTGCGGCTCGCGGCGGCGATCGGCAGGACCCACAACGTCTCGGCCGTACGCGCGGCCGGTCTGCTGCCCGACGAGGAGCCGGAACTCAGCATCGCCGAGATGGCCGACGCGGCGGCGCAGGCGCTGGACGCGGACGGCACGGTCCCGGCGGCCGTCTTCGGCTGGTCCCTCGGCGGCTCGGTCGCCTGGGAGCTGTGCGTCCGGCTGGCCGAGCGGGGGCACCTGCCCGACCTGGTGCTGGTGGACGCGTCGCCGCTGCCGCGCCGCGCCACGGCCGAGGAGGACGCCCGGGTCCGCGAGACCATCGTCGGGATGCTCGGGCCGCGTCCCGACCCGGCGACCGTCGAGCGGGTCCGGCGGGTCTTCGACACGCAGGTCGCCGCCCTCGCGGACTACCGGGCCGACCGGTCGTACGCCGGCCGCGTGCTGATGCTGATGTGCACCGACGAGGAGTTCGCGTTCCGCGCCGAGGCCGAGGCCCGGTGGCGGGAACTCGCGCCGGAGCTGAGCGCCGGGCGGCTCGACGCGGGGCACTTCGACGTCTTCGACCCCGAGCGCCTGCCGCAGCTGGTCGACGAGGTGACGCCGTTCCTCGGCCGGGCCACCTCCGGGGCGGTGCCGCAGTGAGCCCACTGGCGGTCGTCAGCGGCGGCACCCGGGGCATCGGGCTCACCTTCAGCCGCCGGCTGGTGAAGCTGGGGCACCGGGTGGTCGCGCCGTACCGCAGCGACGCCGTCGCGGCGGCGTCGGCGGCGGCCGAGCTGGGCGACGCGTTCCATCCGGTCCGGCTCGACGTCGCCGACGCCGAGGCGGTGGGCGCGATCGTGGAGCTGGTCCTCGCCGAGCACGGCCCGCCGACCGTGCTGGTGAACAACGCGGGCATCAACGTCGACCGGCCGTTCCTGGAGATGTCGACCGAGGACTGGCGGCGGGTGCTCGACACGAACCTCTCCGGCGTCTTCCACCTGACCCGGGGGTTCGCGCCGGCGATGCTGGCGGCCGAGGGCGACGGCGTGATCGTCAACGTGGGCGCCACCACCGGCATCCGCCCCCGCCGCAACGGCGCGAACTACTGCGCCAGCAAGGCCGGCCTGCTCCAGCTCACCAAGTGCCTGGCGCTGGAGCTGGCGCCCCGGATCAGGGTCAACTGCCTGATCCCGGGCATGACCGAGACCGACGAGCTGGTGACCCGGTTCCGGCTGGACGATCCGGCCGCCCGGGCGGCGGTGGTGGCGGAGATCCCCCGGGGCCGTATCGGCACCACCGAGGAGATCGCCGACGCCCTGGAGTTCCTCGTCGGGCCGGCGAGTGGATACCTGACCGGGCAGAAGCTGATCGTGGACGGTGGGCAGTTCATGTGGTGACCGATGTGGACGACATCCTGGACGGCGCGACGCGGGCCCGGGCCGAGCTGCCCCCGCCCGGCGACGGGCGCTACGACCGGTACTGCGAGGCGCTCGCCGACCGGCTCTCCTCCGGCTGGGCCGACGTCCTGGCGGCGAACGCCGCCGACGTGGCCCGGGCCACCGAGGCGGGCCTCGGCCCCGAACTGGTCGACCGCCTGGCACTCGGCAAGCGCCACCTCGACGCGCTGGTCGACCTGATCGCGCGCACCCGTGCGGCGCTGCCGGCGGTGACCGCCCCGACCGCCGGACACCGCGCCGGCAACGGCGCCACCGTACGCCGGCTGCCCAAACCGCTCGGCGTGGTTCTGATGATCTTCGAGGCGCGGCCGACGGTGACGGTGGAGGGCGCCCTGCTCCCGGTGGCGGTCGGCAACGTGGCCGTCCTGCGCGGCGGGTCCGAGATCGCGGACACCAACCGGGCCCTCGCCGTCGTCGTCGGGCAGGCGCTGGCGGACGCGGGGCTGCCCGCCGGCACGGTACGGGTCGTCACCGACCCCGACCGCCGGCTGGTCCGGGCCCTGCTGAAGCGGCACGACGCGGTCGACGTCCTCATCCCCCGGGGCAGCCCTACCCTGATCGACTACTGCCTGACCAGCTCCACCATCCCCGTCATCGCCAGCGGCGGCGGCGTCAACCACCTCTACGTCGACCGCAGTGCCGACCTGGAGCTGGCCGCCCGGATCGCCCTCGACAGCAAGCTGGGTGAGCCCACCGCCTGCAACACCCTCGAACTGGTGCTCGCCCACGCCGACGTGGCCGAGGAGCTGACCCGGGCCCTGCTGCGGGCCGGCGCCGGGCTGGCCGAGCCGTGGCTGTTGCGGGTCGACCCCCGGCTGAGCGCCGTCGCGCCCGCCGGAGCGCCGGTGGCCGAGCTGACCGCCGCAGACGACGGCCGCGAGTTCCTGGAACGCGCGGTCGGCATCCGGCCCGTCGCCGGCCTCGACGAGGCGGTGGCCCACATCCGCCGCTTCGGTTCCCGGCACACCGAGGGCGTGGTGGCCGCCGACCCGGCCGTCGTGGACGCGTTCCTGGCCGGGGTGGACGCCGCCGCGCTGGTGGTCAACGGCTCCCTGCGCCTGCACGACGGCCCGACGATGGGGCTGGGCCCGGAGCTGTCCATCGCCACCGGCCGGCTGCACGTACGCGGCCCCGTCGACCTGTCCGCCCTGCTGACCTGGAGCTGGGTCGTCGACGCCGGGGGCCGGCTGCGCGGCGCCGGGACGGAGGAGTCGTGACCGACCGGGCCCTGATCAACGAGGCGGTGAAGCGACTGGTCGTACGCGAGTCGCGGCTCGCGGTCGACCCCGCCACGGTCGACGACCTCGAACCGCTCAACGGCGACCTGCTGCGCGTCAACTCGCTGGGCTTCCTCGGCATGCTCGTCCGCCTCGAGGACGAACTCGACGTGACGCTGCCGGACGACATCTTCGCCGGGCGGGTCTTCACGACCGTCGCCGACCTGGTCGATGTCGTCGCGGACGTGGTGAAGGAGGAGTCGTGACCGAGACACCCCGGGCCTGGCGCAGCGTCCTGCCGCACCTCGGCTACGAGTTGCCCGCGGACGTGACGCCGGCGGACACCGGCGGCCCGGTGACCGCCACCCTGCCCCTGGAGCTGATCCGGCAGAGCGTCTCGACCCGGGAGTTCTGGCCGATCCCGGAACCGGTGGCCGAGCGCTACCGGGCCTACCGGCCGGCGCCGCTGTGGCGGGCCCGACGCTTCGAGGCCGAGATCGGGGCGACGGTCCCGGTCTACGTGAAGTACGAGGGCGGCAACATCTCGGGCAGCCACAAGTTCAACACCGCGCTGGCGCAGGCCCACTACTACCACCGCGCGGGCTTCCGGGAGCTGGTCACCGGCACCGGCGCCGGGCAGTGGGGCAGCGCCCTCGCCGCCGCGTGCGCCGCGTTCGGCATGGCCTGCACCGTCTTCATGGTCGGCGGGAGCCTGCGCGACAAGCCGTACCGGGGCAGCCTGATGCGCCTCTACGGCGCGGAGCTGCACGCCAGCCCCAGCCCGCTGACGGGGGTGGGCCGCGCCGCCGCAGAGCGGCCGGGGCAGGGCAACAGCCTGGCGCTGGCCATCGGCGAGGCCGTCGAGTACGCCCGGGCGGACCCCAAGCGGGCGTTCTGCATCGGCAGCGGCGAGACGTACAGCATCCTGCACCAGTCGGTGATCGGCCTGGAGTCGATCGACCAGCTCGCCGCCCTCGACGCCACCGTGGACGCGGTGATCGGCTGCGTGGGCGCCGGCAGCAACTTCGGCGGGCTGGCCCTGCCGTTCTTCGCCGCCGATCGGGCCGGCGAGCGGGAGATGCCCGCCGACCTGATCGCGGTGGAGTCCAGCGCCACCCCGAAGCTCACCCGGGGCGTGTACGCCTACGACCACACCGACTCCACCGGCACCGGCCCGATGGAGGCGATGTACACGATCGGCAGCGGGTACGCGATCCCCGCGTCGCACTCGGCGGGGCTGCGCTTCCACGGCGCGGCGAAGCTCGTCTCCGCCATGCGGCACCGGGACCAGGTCTCGGCGCTGGCGGTGGGCCAGCGGGAGGCGCTGACCGCCGGCCGGACGTTCGCCCTGACCGAACTGGTGCTGCCCGCGCCGGAGTCGGGGCACGCGCTGGCCGCCGCCGCCCGGGTGGCGACCGGCCGCGAACCGGGGCACCCGGCGCGGCACGGGGTGCTGGTCTGCGTCAGCGGGCACGGCCTGCTCGACCTGGCCGCGTACGACAAGCTCCTCGCCGGTCTGCCCGAGGACCGGCCGGCCGACGCGGACGCGTTGCGGGCGGCGACGGCGTCGCTCCGCACGGTCCACCCGACGTGAAGGGCGTGACATGGTCGCTGTGCCTGCGGTGCCGACGCGCAGCCGGGAGTGGACGCCGGTGCTGACCGGTCTCCGCGCCGACCTGCTGGACTGCGTACAGGTGAACCTGGCCGCGCTGGCGGACCGGGCCTACGGGCCCGGGTCGCACCTGGCGCTCGGCGCCGCCCTGCGGTTCGACACCGTCGTGGGGCCCGCCGGTACGCCGGCGGTGACCGCGTCGGTCGAGCAGCGGCTCACCGAGGCAGCCGACCTGCTCGGCCTGCGGGTCACCCGGCGCTGGGACGACGTGCCCGGCGCGCGGCTGCGCGAGCTGCTCGCGGAGCACTCGCCGCTCTACGTGGTCGCCGACGCGTTCACCATGTGCTGGCTGCCGTACGCCGGCAACCAGCACATGGAACACAGCTTCCTGCTGGTCGACGCTGGCGAACAGTGCGTGGTGGTCGACGGCTACCACAACTCCACGCAGTGGGGCGACGCGCGACCGGGAACGTGGCGGATGTCGGCCGCGGACTTCGACGCCGCGGTGCCCCGGGCGACCGCGATGACCGTCGCCGCCGACGGCGCCCCGGTGCTCGACCGGGCGGCGGTCCTGCGCGACAACGCCGCCGCGCTGCGCGCCGGGGCGGACCGGATCGAGGACTACCTGGCGGCGGTCCGACGGCGGGCGGACGAGGCGGAGGCGGCGGCCCAGCTGGTGCTCGACGTGTGGCTGCTCGGCCGGTCCCGCGCACTGCACGCCGCCTGGCTGGCCGGCGACCCGGCCACCGCCGACGCGGCGCGCGAGGCCGCCGGTCGCGCCGACGCCTGGCTCGCCCTGGCCGGGCAGAGCTACGTGGCGATGCGCCGGGTCCGCCGGGGCGGCGTCTTCCCCACCCCCGTCCTCGACCAGCTCGACGGCCTGCTGCGCGACGACGTGGCGCTCGCCGGTCGGCTCGCCGACGCCGGACCGGTGCCGCCGCCGCAGGACGGGCCGGCCGCCGACCCGGGCCGGATCCGCGCGGTGCTCGCCGACGAGGTGCGCGCCGTGCTCGGCGTGGGCCCGGAGGTGCCGGTCGAGGGGCGTCCACTGCGGACGCTGTCCGGCTTCAACTCGTTCCGGCTGGTCGAGGTGATCGAGCGGGCGGAGGCCCGCCTGGGGGTGGAGCTGGACCCGGACGACCTCACCGGGCCGGCCCTGCACGACCTCGACTCGCTGGGCGCCGTGTTCGACCGGGCCCGCCCGGCGGCGCAGGGGGTGTCGGGCCGGTGACCGGGCTGCTGCACGACCTGCTGGATCGTACCGCGACCGCCCGGCCGGAGGCGCCGGCGGTCGCCCACGGCGACCTGGTGCAGACCTACGGGGAGCTGGACGCGGCCAGCCGGCGGCTCGCCGGTTGGCTGGCCGGGCGGGGTGTCCGCCGGGGCGAACGCGTGGTCCTCTGCCTGCCCACCGACCCGCTGGTGCCCGCCCTGCTGTACGCCTGCTCCCGGGCGGGTGCCGTGTTCAGCGTGGTCAACGACCAGTCCCCCGCGATCGCCCTGGCGCACGTGCTGACCGACGCGGAGCCGGCGCTGCTCGTCACCGACAGCCCCCGGGCGCTGGCCGTGGCCGCCGATCACGGGGTGCCGACCGTCGGCACGGCGGAGCTGCGCGGCGTCGTACGGGACGGCCCGGACGCCGAGCCGGCGGCTTCCCCGCTGGCCGTCGACCCGGTCTGCCTGATCTACACCTCCGGCAGCACCGGCATGCCGAAGGCGGTGGTGTCCACCCACGCGCAGGTGGTCTTCGCCGTCGGGGCCATCGCCTCCCAGCTCGCCTACCGGGCCGACGACGTCGTGTGGTGCGCGCTGCCGCTCTCCTTCGACTACGGCATGTACCAGATCTTCCTCAGCACCCTCGCCGGCGCCCGGCTGCACCTGGCCGCCACCGCCGACACCGGCCCGACGCTGCCCCGGCACCTGGTCACCAGCGGCGCGACCGTGCTGCCCGCCGTGCCCGCGCTCGCCCGGGGCCTGGCCCGGATGCTGTCCCGTCCGGGCGCGACCGTGCCCGCGCTGCGCCTGCTCACCAACACCGGCGCCGCGATGCCGCCCGAGGTCCTGCGCGACCTGCGCGCCCGGATCCCCACCCTGCGCGTACAGCTGATGTTCGGGCTCACCGAGTGCAAGCGGGCGGCGATCATGCCGGTGGACGAGGACCTGCGCCGGCCCGGCGCCTCCGGGCGGGCCCTGCCGGGCACCGAGATCCTGATCGTCGACGCGGACGGCGCGGCGGTGCCGCCCGGCACCGTCGGCGAGATCGTGGTCCGGGGCCCGCACGTGATGGCCGGCTACTGGCGTCGCCCGGAACTCACCGCGCAGCGCTTCCCCCGCGTCGAGGGGCTCTTCCCCCAGCTGCGCACGGGCGACCACGGCTGGCTCGACGCCGACGGCTACCTCTACTTCGTCGGCCGGCGCGACGACATCTACAAGGAACGCGGCATCCGCGTCAGCGTCACCGAGGTCGAGGCCGCGGCGTACCGGATACCGCAGGTGCAGGCCGCCGCCGTGCTGCCGCCCCGCGCCGAGGACGGCGGCGACTCGGCCACCCTGTTCGCGGTGACCGAGCTGACCGCGCCGGAGGTGCTCGCCGCGCTGCGTACCGAACTCGACGAGATCAAGACGCCCCGGACCTGCCTCGTCGTGCCGGAGATCCCGCTGACGCGCAACGGCAAGGTCGACCGGGCCGAGCTGTACCGGATGTGGTCGGAGCGCGCCCGTGTCTGAGCTGGCGGAACTCTTCGACCGGCCGGACGCGCCGGAGACCCCCGCGTACCTCTACGACACCGACGAGCTGGCCCGCTCGTACGCGGCGCTGCGGGCCGCCCTGCCCGGGCCAGCCGAGCTGTTCTACTCGCTCAAGGCCAACCCGCACCCGACGGTGGTCGCCGACCTGACCGCCGCCGGGTGCCGGGCCGAGGTCTGCTCCCCCGGCGAGCTGCGCGTCGCGCTGGCGGCCGGGTGCGACCCGGCCGAGGTCCTCTACACCGGCCCGGGCAAGCGGGACGTCGACCTGGTCGAGGCCGTACGGGCCGGGGTCGGGCTCTTCTCCGTCGACTCGCCGTACGGGCTGGACCAGCTCGACCGGGTGGCCCGCGGGCACGGCGTCGAGGCACGCGCGCTGGTGCGGATCAACGACGACACCCCGGCCCCCGGGCAGGGGCTCACCATGACCGGTGTCGCCTCGCAGTTCGGCGCGGACGTGCGCTGGGTGCTGGACCGGCCCGAGCTGTTCGGGCCACGCCGGAACGTGTCCCCGGTCGGGTTCCACCTCTACATGGGCAGCAACGTCGACGGCGAGGACGCCCTGGTCGCCCAGTTCACCCAGTCCGTCGACACCGTACGGCGGCTGGCGGCGGCGACCGGGATACAGCCGGAGCTGATCGACCTGGGCGGCGGCTTCGGTGCGCCCTTCGCGCGGGCCGGCGACCGGCCGGACCTGCCGAAGCTTGCGGACCGGCTGACGGCGTTGCTGACCGACGCCTTCCCGGGCTGGCCGGAGCGCGGGCCGGGGGTGGCCTTCGAGTCGGGCCGGTACCTGGTCGGCACCTGCGGGACGCTGGTCACCCGGGTCCTGGACGTGAAGCGGTCGCAGGGCGCCACCGTGGTGGTGCTGGAGTCGGGCATCCACCACCTCGGCGGGATGTCCGGCCTGCGCCGGCTGCCGCCGATCGTGCCGGACCTGCTGACCGTGGACGCGGCGGCCGGCCCGCCGGTGCCCGGGACCATCGTCACCGGGCCGCTGTGCACGCCGCTGGACACGTGGGCCCGCGCCGCCGCCCTCCCGCCTCTGGTCCCGGGCCAGCTGGTCGCCGTGCCCAACGTGGGCGCGTACGGCCTCTACGCCAGCCTGGTGGCCTTCCTCGCCCATCCCACGCCGGTCGAGGTCACCGTCGCCGGGGGCCGGATCACCGGCGTGACCCGGCTGGAGCTCACCCGGCACACCGTCATCGGCAGCGACAGGGGTTGATCTGACAATGGACGCCGCTTTTCCGGACCTGCTCAAGCCGTTCCTCAAGTACGCGGGAACGCAGCCCATCACCGCCGAGGCCTCGCTCAACGAGCTGGGCCTGGACTCGATGCGCGCGATCGAGCTGCTGTTCACCATCGAGGACACCTACGGGGTGTCCATGCCCGACGAGCTGCTGACCGACAGCACCTTCGCCACCGCGGGCAGCCTGTGGAACACCATCGAGTCGCTGCGGGGGCGGGCGGCGTGAGCACCGCGACCGGCCACGAGGCCGCGCTGGAGGAGGTGCTGGCCGCCGCCGCCGCGCACGCGGAGCAGGCGGACGAGACGGCGGAGTTCCCCACGGCGGCGCTGGACGCGATGCGGGCCACCGGCCTGCTCGGCCTGCTGGTGCCGGCGGAGCACGGCGGCGGGGGCGGCGGGCTCGACGACCTCGTCGACGTGACGCTGCGGCTGGCCCGGGTGGACATGTCCGTCGCGTTGATCTTCGCGATGCACTGCCAGCAGGTCGTGGCGGTGGTCCGGCACGCCGACGGCCCGTTCGCCGAACGGCTCCTGCCGGAGCTCGGCAAGGGCGACGTCTACCTCGCCTCGGTGACCACCGAACGCGGCAAGGGCGGGCACCTGCTCAGCTCGGAGTCGACGGTCCGGCAGGACGCCGGGACCCTGACGATCGACCGGGACGCCCCCATCGTGACCGGCGGCCAGCACGCCGACGCGTACCTCATCACCACGCTGGCGCCGGACGCCACCTCGCCCACCCAGGTCTCCCTGGTGTACGCCCGCCGCGACCAACTCACGCTGGAGGTGCGCGGCGGCTGGCAGCCGCTCGGGATGCGGGCCACCCAGAGCGTGCCGATGCGGCTGACCGGGCGGGTGCCGGCCGACCAGGTGATCGGCGCCCCCGGGAAGTTCCGCGAGATCGTCGCCCCCACCTTCGGCCCGCTGGCACACATCGGCTGGTCGGCGGCGTGGCTCGGCGCGGCCACCGGCGCGCTGTCGCGGATCCTGCACCACATCCGCGACGCCGGGCGGGGCCAGTTCGATCCCTCCTCCGAGCTGCTGCTGACCCGGCTGGCCCGCGTCCGGGGCCGGCTCGACCTGGTCAACGCCCTGCTGCGGCACACCGTCGCGGCCGTGCAGGGCACTCCCGACGTGGCCGACCCGTCGACCCAGCTGCTGGTCAACTCCCTGAAGGTGCACGCCGCCGAGCAGTGCTTCGCCGCCGCCGACGAGATGGTGGAGCTGGTCGGCCTGCGGCACGGTTACCTCAGGTCGTCGCCGCTGTACCTGGAGCGGGTCTTCCGGGACCTCCGCTCCGCCTCGCTGAACTACGCCAACGACCGGCTGCTGCTGGTCAACGGGGCGCTGACCCTGCGGGACCGGCAGGTGCACCTTGCCTGAGCTGCGGACGGCACCGGCGGCCCCTGCGGCGCCCGGCCCCGCGACCCCCGGCCCGGAGGCGCCCGGCGCCGATGTGGCCGCGCGTACCGAGGCGGCGCTGCGCGGGCTGGCCACCCCCGCCGACGCCCGGGCCGTCTGGCGGGCGCTCGGCGGGCACGGCCTGCTGCGTGACCTCGCACCGGCTGGGCTGCCGGGGCTGCTCGGCACCCTCGACGCGCACTGCCCGGTCGGGGTGGTGCTGTCGGTCTGCGTCCAGGTCGCCAGCGCCCTGCCCGTCCTGCGCGAACAGGTCGACGCGGGGCCGGCGGACGGGCCGGTGCGGGCCGCGTACCTCGACGCGGTCGCCGGGCGCGCGACGCTCGCGCTGGCCGCGACGGACCGCGACGGCGCCGGCTCCGACCTGATGGAGCTGGGCACGACGGTACGCATCGACGACCGGTCGCTGGTGCTCGACGGCGGGAAGCGGTGGATCACCAACGCCCGCACCGCCGCGTACGCGCTCGTGCTGGCCCGGCACCGCCCGCAGCGCCACTTCACCAGCTTCGTGTGGGTCCTGGTGCCCACCGACGCCCCCGGCGTGCGGGTGTCCGCCACCCGGGGCACCCCGCTGAGCGGCGCCGGCCTGGGCGACCTGCACTTCGACCAGGTACGCCTGGACCGGTCGTACCTGGTCGGCCGCCCCGGCCGCGGCATGGTCAGCTTCGCCCGGCACATCGCCACGGAACGCTTCGCCGGCGGCGTGTGGGCCGCCGCGATGTGCCGGCGCGTGCTCGCCGAGACCCACCGTCGACTCGTCGAGCGTCCCCTCGGCGCCGGCCGGGCCTGGGACAACCCGGCGGTCCGGGAGCGGTTCGCCCGATGCGTGGTGGAGGCCTGGCGGATCGAGGCCGCCTGCGACGCCCACCGGGCGAGCACCGAGCCCCTGGTGACCAGCATGCTGCTGAAGGTCTCGGTGGCGCAGGGCCTGGACGTGGTGCTCGGCGAGTGCGCCGCCCTGCTCGGCGCGGAGGCGTACGCCGAGGGCGGGCTGGCGCAGCTGCGGGCCGCCGCCGGCATGTTCGCCACCGCCGGCGGCGCCACCGGGGCGATGCTGGCCGGGATCGCCGAGCACGTGCCCGACCTGCTCCGGGACCGGCCGTGGTGACGGCGCGGCAGCGGGCGGCGCTGGTCTGCCGGGCGCGACCGCGCCGGGCCACGGCGGGCCACCACGGCGGCGTCGTCCGGCTGCGGCTGGGCGCCCGGGTGCGGGTGGCGGTGGCCGGGCAGCGGCTGCTCGCCCACCTCCCGCCGGCCCCGTCCGACCTGGCTACCGTCGGCGACCTCCCCGCCGGACCACGCGCCGAGCGGCTGGCCGCGCGGGCGCTGCTGCGCCTGCTGCTCGCCGCCGAGCTGGGCCGGACGGCCGGTGCCACGCCGATCGCCGCCCACGACGGCGGCCAGCCCCACCTGCCCGAGTGGCCGGGGGTCAGCGTCAGCCTGTCCCACGACGCCGGGACGGTGGCCGCCGCGCTCGGGCGGGGCGTACCGGTCGGCGTCGACGTCCAGGTGCCCGTGCCCGCGCCGCCGGCCCTGCTGCGCCGCTGCTGCGCCCCGGCGGTCCGCACCGCCCTGGACCAGCTGCCCGAGCCGGCGCGGGACCGCGAGTTCGCCTGGATCTGGACGGTGCAGGAGGCGTGCGTGAAGGCGACCGGAGCCGGCCTCGCCGGCCGGCCCTGGGCCATCGCGGTGCCGGCGGGACGACGCACGGGCCGCTGGGCCGACCTGCGGTGGGTGAGCCTGCGCGGGCACACCCGGGTCCCGGCGAGCGTGGCGTACGGGGTGGGTGCGCGATGACCGTCCCGGACCCCCGGTTCGCCGGGCTGAGCTGCTACACCGCCAACCTGGCCGGCTACCAGGCCGGCGAGTTCGCCGACACCCCCGACCGCTTCGCCGACTCGGTACGCGTCGCGGTGCGCACGGACCTGCCGGTGGGCGGGCTCGCCTTCTCCCACCACCGGGTGCCGCTGGACCGGCTGCCGGACGGCACCCGGCTGGCGTGGGCCACCGCCCCGGTCGACGACGTCGTCGACCGCGTCGACGCGGAACTGCGGCGCCACGGGCGGGTGCTGGTGGTCGCCGACAACGCGGCGCTGCCCTGGTCCCCCTCGACCGACGGCACCGGGCACGCGCCGCACTGGCTGCTGGTCGACGACCGGCGCGGCGACGACTGGCACGTGGTCGACGGGTTCAGCGGGCTGCTGCCCGCCGGCGAGCAGGAGCCGTACGCGGGCTGGCTCGGCACCGCCGGCCTGCTCGCCGCGATGACCCCGCCGCCGTCGTGGCGCCCGGAACAGGACCGGCGCAACGCGCTGGCCTTCGGCTTCTGGCTGCCCCCGCCGGCCGGCGCGCAGCCGCAGTGGCTGGTCCGTACGGGTGCCGCCGGGGACGAGCCGGAGCTGCCGGGCGACTGGTTGCTCGACGACGACGCGGCCCTGGAGTTCCTCCGCGACCACGTCGTCGCGCACCCGGAGGCGGCCGGGTCGCACCTCGACGACCTCTGGGCCGTCGCGCAGCACCGGACGTTCCGGTACCGCCACCTCGGCGACGACGAGGCGGCGCGGGCCTGGGCGGACCTGCCCCGGGCGCTGCGCTTCGCGGTGGAGTCGGCCCGCCGGGGGCGCCCCCGGTCCGCGCTGGTGCGGACCACCTTCGACCACCTGCGGCAGCTGGAACGAGACCGGTCGACCACCCCAGCGCCGGCGGCGGAACGCCCGCACCGGCAGACCTTGTGAAGGATGTGCGATGCAGACCCGTACCCTCTACGACTGGTTCCGTACGTCGGCCCGGCAGCACCCGGACAACGTGGCGATCGAGGTCGCCTCGGACGCACTGACCTACGCCGAGTTGCGGGCCGCGGCCGGGCGGTTGTCGGCCGCCATGCAGCGGGTGCCGGGGCGGCCGCCCCGACGGGTCGGGCTGCTCACCTCCCGCAGCCTCGTCGGCTACATCGCCTACCTGGCCGCCCTGCGGCTGGGCGCGACGGTGGTGCCGCTAAATCCCGCCAACCCGGCGGCCCGCAACCTCGCCATCACCGACGAGGCGGACCTCGACCTCGTCATGGTCGACGACACCTCCGGCGACGGGCTGGCCGAGTTCCGCGCGCAGACCACCGTGCGGGTCCTCGACCTGACCGGTGAAGGCTGGCGCCGGTTCCTCGCCCCGGGCGACGCGACGGAGATCCCGCCGGCCGTGGAGCGGGGCCGCGACGACTTCGCGTACATCATCTTCACCAGCGGGACCACCGGGAAGCCCAAGGGCGTGCCGGCGACCCACGCCAACGTCGACTCGTTCCTCACCGAGGTGATCAAGCGGTACCGGTTCCGGCCCGAGTCGCGGGTCTCGCAGACCTTCGAGATGTGCTTCGACGGCTCGATCCTGGCGATGTTCGGCGCGTGGGGCACCGGGGCCACCCTGTGCGTGGCCCAGCGCGGGGACGTGCTGACGCCGGTGCGCTTCATCAACACGAAGCGGCTCACGCACTGGCTGTCGGTGCCGTCGCTGATCTCGTTCGCCAAGCGGCTGCGGGCCCTGGCGCCGGAGAGCATGCCGACCCTGCGGCTGAGTTCCTTCGGCGGGGAGCCGCTCACCATCGAGCAGGTCAACGACTGGACGGCCGCCGCGCCGAACACCGCCGTGATCAACTGCTACGGCCCCACCGAGACCACGGTCATCGTCACCGCGTACGAGGTGCCCGCCGACCCGGCCGCGCGGATCGAGTCGTCGAACCGCTCGGTGCCGATCGGGGACATCTACCCGCACCTCGACTACGTGCTGCTCGACGAGGACCTGCGCCCGTGCGACGACGGCGAGCTGTGCGTCCGCGGCGAGCAGCGCTTCCCCGGCTACCTGGACCCGGCCGAGAACGCGGGCCGCTTCGTCTCCTTCGACGGCGAGCGGGGCCGCCTCTACGACGGCACCGGGCCGTTGACCGCCGAGCACTGGTACCGCACCGGCGACCGGGTCCGCCGCGAGTTCGGCGAACTGGTGCACCAGGGCCGCATCGACCACCAGGTGAAGGTGCGCGGCAACCGCGTCGAGCTGGCCGAGATCGAGGCCGCGCTGCGCGCCCACGCGGACGTGGTGGAGGCGGTGGTGCTCACCGTCGCCGGCGACGACGGGGAGCTGGACCTGCACGCCGTCTACACGGGCGCGTCGCTGGCCGACGACGACCTCACCCGGCTGGTGGGGCACCTGCCGCCGTACATGCGGCCACGGGCGTTCCACCACCGGGCGGAGATCCCGCTGACCGAGGTGGACAAGGTCGACCGCAAGCGGTTGACCTCCGAGCTGCTCGCCACCCGTGGCTGAGCAGGGCGCGGGGGCCGCCCCCGGGCCGGTCCCGGCCACCGCGATGCAGGAGGCCCTGTGGTGGGTGCACCAGCGGGCCCGCGACCGGTCCGTCTACCACCTCACCTGGCGGCTCGGGGTGGACGACCCACTCGACGAGGCGGCGCTGGCCGTCGCGTGGCAGGCGATGGTCGACCGGCACGAGGCGCTGCGGACCTCGGTGGTGCGGCAGGGGGACGCCGTCACGCTGGTGGTGACGCCCCGCGTCGCCGTCGGCCTGCACCGGCTGGAGGTGGACGACCCGGGGGACGCCGACCCGGGCACCCTGCTGCGGCTCGTCGCCGAGGAGGTGCACGTCGCGCCGGTGGACCCGGCGGCGGCACCGCTGGCCCGGATCACCCTGGTCCGGGTCGGCGACCGGCACGAGGTGCTGCTGACCGTGCACCACATGGTGCTCGACGGCTGGGCGGTCCAGCTGCTCGTCGGCGAGCTGTCCGAGGCGTACGCGGCCGTGCGGGAGGGGCGTGCCGTGAGTTTCCCGGCCGACCCGGTGCCGTTCAGCACGTACGCCCGGGAGCAGGCCGCTGCCCGCGCGGACGGCCGGTGGGACAAGAGCCTGGCGTACTGGTGCGACGCGCTCGCCGGCGCCGCCTCCGCCGTCCTGGAACCCGACCTGCCGGGCGGGGTGATCAGCGGCGCACCCGGCGCGATCCTGCGCTACGGCTTCAGCGCCGAGGCGGGCGCCGGGATCACGGCCCTGGCCAAGGCCACCTTCGCCACCCCGTTCGCGATCATCCTCGCCGCGGCGCAACTCGTGCTCGCCCGGGCCGGCGCCGGGTCGGACGTGGCGGTGGGCGTGGTGACCGCGAACCGGATGACCACCCGCGACCAGGCGCTGCTCGGCTACACCGCGAACCTCTGCGTGGCCCGGGCCAGGGTCGCCGAGGCGGACACCGTCGCCGCGGTGGTGGGCGCCGCCCGGGACGGCATGTGGCAGATGCTGACCCATCAGGCGGTGCCGTATCCGGTGGTGTTCGGGGCGCTGCCCGAGCAGACCCGGGCGGCCCTCGGCGACCCCGCGCCGCTGCTGCTGAGCTACCTCGGCCCGATCGGCACCGACCTGCGGATCGGGGCGGTCCCGGCGACGCTGCTGCCCAGCCCGAACCGGGCCGCCCGGGCCGACGTGGCGATGTCCGTCTGGGAGGCCGACGGCGGCTACCTCGCCGAGGTCGAGTACCACACCGGACGCTACCGGGAGAGCAGCGTGCTGGCGCTGCTGCACGACCTGGACGCGGTGCTGGCCGACGGCGGCGCGGAGCCGCAGCGTACGGTCGGTTCGTTCGAGGTCGCGACCCGCGCCCGCGCCGGCCGCGCGGCCCCGACCGCCGCGGACCGCGATCCGGCGGCCGGCCCGCTGCCCGAGTCGGCGGACTGGCGCCAGGTCGTCGCCGCCTGGACCGACGTGCTCGGCGCCCCGCCGGTGGGGCCGGACGTCGACTTCTTCGCCGCCGGCGGCAACTCGCTGAGCGCCCTGCGCCTCGTGGACGCGCTGGCCGCCGACGGGAGGCCGGCGGTGGACGTCGTGCGGTGGCTGGGCGAGCCGACCCCCCAGCGGCTGACCGGCCTGCTGGGCGGCGGCGGCTCCGAGCCGGTCCCGGCGGAGTCGACGCTGGTGCGGCTGCGGGACGGCTCGGGCCCGCACCTGCACCTGGTGCACGGCGCCGGGGGCAGCCCGCAGGACTACCAGGACCTGCTGGCGGAGCTGCCGGAGCACTGGCGGGTGACGGCGTCCCGCGACAGCGCGCAACTGCCGACGGTGCCGGAGCTGGCCCGCCGCTACCGGGCCGACCTGGACGCCGCCGGCCTGGTCCCGGACCTGCTCGGCGGGTGGTCGTTCGGCGGTCAGGTCGCCTACCAGATGGCCGCCGACCAGGTCGGGCGGCGTTCGGCGCTGGTGCTGCTGGATTCCGCCCCGCCGGTCGGGTACGAGCTGCCGGCCGACGACGTCCGGCAACGCTTCGACACCTTCACGGAGAACGTCCACCGGGCCCTCGGCCTGGAGCCGGACGCCCCGAGGCCCCGGGTCACGGGCGGCGCGGAGCCGGGCGGCTTCGACGAGCGGCTGGCGGTCGGCGCGCTCGCGGCCTGCCTGGCGGCCGTCCGGCAGCCCGTGCCGACGGCGCTGCTGGCGCACCGGTGGCACAGCTACGAGCGCCACCTGCGGGCCAGTGCCGGGTACGTCCACGACGGCCCGGTCGACACCCCCGCGCTGGTGATCGGCGCGGACCTGCTCGACGCGCAGCTCGCCCAGTGGGCGGCCCGCGTCGGGGCGGCCCGGTCCCACCGCATCGGCACCGACCACTTCGGAGTGCTGCACTCCGCCGCCGTGGCGCAGGTAGCGGCGGCCGTCATCGATTTCGCGCGCGTCGCGGCGGCACGAGGTTAACCAAGGAGGATCCGTGTTCGACTCGAGAGTCTTGTACCAGGAACTGCGGGAGCACGTGGAGCGCGAGGTGGCGCCGGACGACATCGCCACGGCCCGCCGCGACTTCTCGTACCTGGGGCACGCGAAGGTCTCCTTCGTCGCCCCCGACAGCGTCAAGAAGGCGGTCGCCGACGAGGTCAACGAGCTGATCGACAAGGCGGGCACGCGACGGGACCTGCGGTTCGCCGAGACCGACTACACGCCGCGCCGGATGCGCAACGTGACGCGGGCCGAGATCGCCGACCTGGGCACCGTGATCAGCGGGATCTACACGGCGGAGCCGATCCTGCGGGTGCTGTCGGAGGTGGCCGGCGAGCCGGTGCACCCGTGCCCGTACGAGCCGGAGCAGTTCGTCATCACCTGCCTGGAGAAGGACGGCGACACCCACGGCTGGCACTGGGACGACTTCACCTTCGCCCTGGTCTGGGTGGTGGAGTGCCCGCCGGTGGAGCACGGCGGCTTCGTCCAGTGCGTGCCCGGCACCACCTGGAACAAGAAGCGTCCGGAGATCAACCGTGCGCTGGTCAGCCGCCCCATCTACTCGATGGAGCTGTTCCCCGGCGACCTGTACCTGATGCGGACCAACACCACGCTGCACCGGGTCGCCCCGGTCCGCCAGGGTCGCCGCAAGATCATCAACATGGGGTACGCCTCCACGTCCGACCTGACCCGCGACTTCACCCACGAAACCATGGACCAGCTGTGGGCCACCGCGCCCGCCGGAGAGGTGTGACCGTCATGTCGTCTCGGAACAACATCGCCCCCCAGCACATCGTGCTCGCCTTCTCCGGCGGGCTCGACACCTCGGTGGCCCTGGTCTGGCTCAAGGAGCGCTACCGCTGCCGGCTGACCGCGTTCATCGCGGACCTCGGGCAGGGCGAGGAGCTGGACACCGCCGCCCGCAAGGCCGAGAAGCTCGGCGCGGACGAGGTGCGGGTGGTCGACCTGCGCGAGGAGTTCGCCCGGGACTACGCCTTCCCGATGTACCGGGCCAACGCCCTCTACGAGGGGCAGTACCTGATGGGCTCCTCCATCGGCCGGCCGCTGATCGCCGCCGCGCAGGTGCGGGTGGCCGAGGAGGTCGGCGCCGACGCCGTGGCCCACGGGGCCACCGGCAAGGGCAACGACCAGATCCGCTTCGAGATGACCTTCGCCGCGCTGCGCCCCGACCTCACGGTGATCAGCCCGTGGCGGGAGTGGGACCTCGCCTCCCGCAGCGACCTGCTCGCCTACGCCGGACGGCACGGCATCGAGCTGGACCTGAGCAGTGGCGAGCGGCCGTACTCCATCGACAGCAACCTGCTGCACACCTCGTACGAGGGCGAGGCGCTGGAGGACCCGGCGCAGCCCGCGCCGGAGGGCCTGCTGTTCCGGGTGCGCGACATCGCCGACACCCCGGACGAGCCCGAGACCGTCGAGATCCACTTCCAGGGCGGCAACCCGGTCGGCGTCAACGGGACGCCCCTGTCGGCGAGCGCCGTGCTGGAGGCGCTCGACGAGATCGGCCGCCGGCACGGGATCGGCCGCCTCGACATCGTGGAGAACCGGATCTTCGGCATGAAGACCCGCAACATCTACGAGGCGCCGTCGGGCAGCCTCCTCTGGCACGCCCACCGGGCGGTGGAGTCGCTGGTGCTCGACCCGGAGGTGGCGCAGCTCAAGGAGGAGCTGATGCCGAAGTACACCGCCCTGGTCTACCGGGGCCTGTGGTTCGCCCCCGAGCGGCTGATGTTGCAGACGGCCATCGACTTCAGCCAGCAGGACGTCACCGGCGACGCGATCCTGCGGGTGCACCGGGGCACCGTCCAGGTGATCGGCCGCCGCTCCCCGCACAGCCGCTACGACACCGCGTTCGCCACCTTCGAGGCGGACGACGTGTTCGACCAGCGCGACTCCTCCGGCTGGCTGCGGGTCAACACCGTCCGCTTCCGGGCCGGGCGGGCCAACGGGACGGCGAAGCCGTGAGGATCGTCTTCTTCGGCTACGGCGAGCTGGGCGCCACCGTGCTGCGGGGCATCGCCCCGCACCACGAGGTGCTGCTCGTGCTGACCCACCGGGCCGAGTTCAGCGGCCTCGGCGAGCCGGACGTGGAGCTGGCCGCAGCCGAACTGGGCCTGCCGGTGCGCTACTCGGCCACCGCCCGCGAGCCCGACCTGCACGAGCAGTTGCGCGACCTCGCGCCGGAGGTCATCGTCTCCACCAACTGGCGGACCCGGGTGCCGGCGGAGGTGCTGCGCATCCCGGAACGCGGCGCGGTCAACACGCACGACGCGCTGCTGCCCGCGTACGCGGGGTTCGGCGCGGTCAACTGGGCGATCCGCAACGGCGAGGAGGAGACCGGCCTCACCGTGCACTACATGGCGGAGGAGCTGGACACCGGACCGGTGATCACGCAGACCCGCGTGAAGATCGGCCCGTACGACACCGCCGGGCAGATCCTGGACCGGCTCCTCGCGGAGTACGTGCCGGTCACGCTCCAGGCGTTGGACCGGGTCGCCGAGGGGCACCGGGGCGAGCCGCAGCCGCCCGAGGGGGCGTCGTTCTACCACCGGATCGGGGTCGAGGACACCCGGATCGACTGGCGGGACAGCGCCACCACGATCTGCAACCTGGTACGCGGCCAGTCGGACCCGTTCGTCAACGCGTGGACGACGCACCGCGGGCTCCGGCTCTGGGTCAAGGCCGCCACCCGGCCGACCCGGGCGCACGGCGGCACGCCCGGCCGGATCGTCAAGGCCGACTACGGCGGCGTGGTCGTCGCCAGCGGCGGCCCGGGCGACGGCGACGACCGTGGGGTGGTGCTGCTCCAGGTCAGCACCGAGACCGGCCCACCCGTGCGCGCCCTCGACTACTTCACCACCTTCGGCGAGTACCTTCACTGACACGGTGACCGGGGGCGCCGGTCATCGCGCTACGACGATGACGGGAGAGGTCGGATGATCGGTCGACTGCACTCGGTGGTGCTGGACTGTCCGGACGCCGAGAAGTTGGCGGAGTTCTACGTCGAGCTGACCGGCCTGGAATGGGCCGACAGCGACGGGTACTGGGTGACGTTGAAGGGCCCGGACGGGCATCCCCGCCTCTGCCTCCAGAGCGTCGCCGACTACCAGCCGCCGCAGTGGCCGGATCCGACCTTCCCGCAGCAGGCCCACCTCGACGTGGAGGTGGACGACATCCAGGAGGCCGAGCAGGCCGTGCTCCGGCTGGGTGCCACCCTGCTGCGCGGCGGCGGGAGCCGCAACCACGGCTTCCGGGTCTACGCCGACCCGGTGGGGCACCCGTTCTGCCTGGTGTGGGGTCAGGACTGACGCCATGACCAACCAGGACCAGGCGGTGGAGTTCCGCCGTACCGCGGGCGCGTTCGCCACCGGCGTCGGCATCGTCAGCAGCGTGCACGACGACATCCCGCTGGCGATGACGGTCAACTCGTTCACCACCGTGTCGCTGCACCCCACCCTGGTCCTGACCTGCCTGAAGCACCGGAGTCGACTGCTCGCCCAGATTCGCGACTCCGGCATCTTCGCGGTCACCGTGCTGGCGGCGGACCAACGGGACGTCGCCCGTTGGTTCGCCGACGCCCGGCGGCCCTCCGGCGCGGCCGCGTTCGCCGGCGTCCGGGTGCACCGGGCGCCGGCGACCGGCTGCCTCGTGTTCAGCGAGGGACTGGCCTACTTCGACTGCCGGGTACGCGACCTCTCCGACCAGGGCGACCACTCGGTGGTCATCGGGGAGGCGGTCTCCTACGGCGCCCTGCACCCGACCAAGGCGCCGCTGCTCTACCTGCACGGGTCGTACCGGTCGATCGCGGCGGCGCCCTCGGCGGCGTCCGCCGCGTAGCGGGTGGGGGCGGCCACCCGCCCCCACCAGGTGGCGTCGGCCGGTCACGTCGTCACCGGCTCACCCCGATGCCGTACGCGCGCATCCAGGTGTCGATCTCCAGCAGCGGCAGCACCAGGTGGGCCGCGTTGACGTGCGTCATCGTCCGGCTCCCCGACTCGATCAGCGCGCGGACGCGGTCGGGGTCGAACAGGCCGTGCAGCGGCGAGGTCTCGTCGACGACGAGTTTGTTGACCGCGCCCAGCACCGCGGCGTCGTACCGGGGGTCGTGCATCGCCGGGTAGGCGCTCTTCCGCCGCCGCAGGACCTCCTCCGGCACCAGGTCGGCGACGGCCATCCGCAACAGGCTCTTCTCCCTGCCGTCGGCCTTCTTCATCGACCAGGGCGTGTTCCACACGTACTGCAACAGCCGGTGGTCGCAGAACGGGACCCGGACCTCCAGGCCCGAGGCCATGCTCAGCCGGTCCTTGCGCTCCAGCAGCACGGACAGCGGCCCCTGGAGGCTGAGATAGAGCGCCTCCCGTACGCGCGCCTCCGCCGGGTCCTCGCCCGGCAACCGCGGTACGGCGGCGCAGAGCTGGCGGTAGTGGTCGCGCTCCAGCTCGTCGGGCCGGATCCGCCTGAGCACGTCGGGTGCCAGGCACTCCCACAGCCGTGGTGCGTCGCCCAGCCACGGGAACGTGTCCGTGCTGAGGGTGGCGGGATCGTGGAACCACGGATACCCGCCGAAGACCTCGTCGGCCGCCTCGCCGGAGAGCAGGACGCGGGCGTCGGTGCGCTCCCGCACCCCCGCGAAGAGCAAATACATCGAGGCGTCGAACTGGCCGCTGATCGGCCGGTCCATGGCCCGCATGGCCAACGGGCGCGCGTCCGCGACCGCCGCGGACGACAGCGCGACCACCGTGTGGTCCGTACCGATCCGCTCGCTCGCGATGCGCACGTAGGGCGCGTCCCGTTCGGGCCGCAGGACGGTCGGGCGGAACGACGCCTCGTCCTCGGGGAAGTCCACCGAGAAGGTGGCCAGCCTGCCCTCGCCGCGTGCTCCGAAGGCGCGCGCGGCGATCGCGGTGGTGGCCGTGGAGTCCAGCCCGCCGGAGAGCAGCGTGGCGATCGGCACGTCGGCGACCAACTGCTGGTGCACCACCTCGTGGAGCAGGTCCCGCACGTTCCCCACGGTCGTGGGCAGGTCGTCGGTGTGCGGATCGGTGGTGAGCCGCCAGTAGCACTCCTGCCGTACGCCCGCGAGGTCCACCGTCACCACGTGCCCCGGCTTCACCTCGTGCAGCCCCCGCAGCGGGGTCTGGCCCGGCAGCGCGAGCCGCCGGTTCAGCAGGACCGGCAGCAGCGCCTCGTCCACCGCCGGGCGGAACACCGGGTTGGCGAAGATGGCCTTCGGCTCGGACGCGAAGAGCACGCCGTGCGGCAGTGGCGCGTAGAAGAGGGGCTTGATGCCGAGCCGGTCGCGGATCAGCACGAGTTGCTGCCTCGGCGCGTCCCACACGGCGAAGGCGAACATGCCGACGAGTCGCTCGGCGCAGGCCGGACCCCACTCCCGGTAGGCGTGCAGCACGACCTCAGTGTCGGAGCGCTCGACGAAGACGTGCCCGCGTCGTTGCAGCTCGGCGCGCAGCTCCCTGAAGTTGTAGACCTCGCCGCTGTAGGTGAGGACGGTCGCGGCGTCGGGCGCGACCATCGGCTGGCGGCCACCGACGAGGTCGATGATGGCCAACCGGCGGTGCCCCAGCGCGACGTGCCGGTCGACCCACACGCCATGGTCGTCGGGGCCGCGCTGGCGCATCGTCCCGGTCATCTCCCGGATCAGCTCGACGTCCTCCCCGAGGTCACGGGTGAAGTCGAGCCAGCCGACGATTCCGCACATTTTCCCTCTCCCCAGAAGTCACGCGGCCGCGGTCCGAGTCAGACTCTTCGCTCGGCGCATCGGTTTGCTCAGCGATGGAACGAGACACGTCGCGACGACGGCCACCGACGTCACCATCGCGACCCGCAACCCGAACCGGTCGCCGACGACGCCGGCGACGACCGCCCCCACCGGCATGACGCCCCAGGTGACGAACCGGTGCACCGCCGTGGCGCGGGTCGACATGTGGTCGGGGGTCACGAGGTGGCGGATGGTCAACGCGTTGGTCTTGAAGGCCCCCGAGCCCGCCCCGTAGACGAACGTGCCGACGCTGATCATCACGGCGGCGTACTCGCCGAACGCGCAGACCGTGGTGACGAGTCCCGCCACGATCGGCACGCTCACGATCCCGAGGGTCGGCCCGATGCCGAACCGCCGGGTCAGCCACCGGGCCAGCAGCGTGCCCACCGGGAAGCCGGCTCCGCCGAGGCCGACCGCGAGGCCGAAGACGGCCGGGGACAGGTGCAGGTGGTTGACCGCGAAGATCGCCACCATGGCCATGTACATCGCGATGCCGAGGTTGTAGACCAGGCCGGACGCCATGATCAGGCGCAGCAGCGGCTGCTGGAGCACGAACCGGATCCCGGCGCCGACCTCCTGCCAGACCGGTTTGCGGTCCACGACGGGCACCGGCGCCGCACGGTGGCGGATCAGCAGCAACGTGACCATGCTGACGAGGAACGTCAGGGAGTCGGCGAGCATCGCCCGCACCGCTCCGGTCAGGCCCACCACGAGGCCCGCCAGACCCGGCCCCAGCAGCAACGCCATCGACTCGGAGAGGGTCAGCCGCGTGTTGGCCGCGTGCAGCCGGTCGCTGTCGGCGATCAGCAACGGCGCGTACGACTGGTAGGCGATCTGGAAGAAGACGCTGCACACGCCCGTCACCAACGCGGCCACCACCAGGTGCGCGAAGCTCAGCACCCCGGCGAAGCCGGCGAGCGGCACCGACAGCACGGCCAGCGCGCGGATCCCGTCCGCACCGATCATCGACCGGCGCAGACCCACCCGCGCCACCCAGACGCCGGCGGGCAGCCCGATCAACAGGTACGGCAGCTTCACCGCCGCCGCCAGCAGGCCGACGTCGAACGCGCTGGCGCCCAGCGCCTGCGTCGCCGCCAACGGCAGCGCGAGCATCAGGATCTGGTCGCCGACCAGGCTGACGCTCTGGCCGCCCCACAGCCACCGGAAGTCGCGCCAGCCCTGCTTCGCGTCCTCGCGTCCCCGTACGTCGACACTCATGACCGGGCACCTCCCGGTCGACACCGCGCCACGGTCATCGGTCGGCCGCTCCCAACAGACAGCCGAGCATGGCGCCGCTCTTCACGGTGACCGCGCCCGGCCCCGTGGCCGTGTCGAACCGCATGAGACAGCCGGTGGGCACGGCGCCGACGCAGAACGGGCTGATCACCGGGTTGGCGAGCACCTCGTCGGTGCGACCGGACTCGTCCAGCATCACCCGCACCGGGCGCCGGACGGGGGTGACGAGTTCCTGCGCCACGTAGTACTCGGATTCCGTGCCGGTACGCACCAGCTCGGCCCAACGCTCCGGCTCGGTGGTCGCGCCGAAGAACACCTCCAGCGACGACAGTCCCGCCGCGCCCTTGAGCACGAAGTGCTCCTGCCGCTCGACGAGCAGCCGGGGCAGCTCGTACGCGCGCCCCCGCCAGTGCACCCGGCGCTCCCCCAGCACCCTGCTCCACGGCACGAAGCGCCGTACGAGCTCCCGGTCCTGCTCCGACATCCACGGCAGGCCCTCGGACAGCCAGGCCAGGACCTTCTTCGAGTCGACGAGCCGGGAGGTCTGCGACGGCACCGCGTGCATCCCGCCCTTGATGGCGGTCAGCAGCGGCGTCACGTCCCAGCCGAGCTGCCCCGCCTCGTCCTCGCAGAACTGGACGACGCCGAGCAGGTCGGTCGGCCGGATCTCGTCGAGCAGGTGCGGCAGTCGCGCGAAGCGGGCGGGCAGGCCGTGCTCGCCCAGCAGCTGGACCTGCATGTCGTTGACCCGGCCACGCTTGCCGGGGTCCTCCAGCGTCCCGATCAACAGGGCGCCGGCCGGGAGGCTCAGCTCGGCGCAGGTTCTCCTGAGCAGCTCGGCGAAGAGCGCGAAGATGTCCTCGCCCGCGAGCGGCGGCAGCCCCGCCGCCGAGCGGACGCGGTGCCAGGCGCGGCGCTGCTGCTCGAACTGCACCATGCCGCCGATGCCGGCGCCCACGTTGAGTTCGACGAAGCGCGGGCCGTCCTCGCCGATGACGACGTCGGCGCGGACCACGTCACCGGTGTGCCGCAGCTCGAACGCCTCGTCCTGGTTCGCCCGCTGGTATTCGGCCGGGTCGACCCTCAGCGCGGCCATCCGGCCCGCCAGGTCCGGCGCCAGGCGCAGCACCGTCTGGTGCGACAGCTCGACCAGGCGCCGGGTGGCCGCCAGCAGCTCCCGGTACGCGCCGAGTGGCACGACGACGGGCTCGGCCGCGATCGGGAAGCCACCCATGGGAATGTCCCGCATGTGCTCGGCGAGGATCTCGGCCACCCGCGCCGACGGCAGTCCGCTGAATGTCATGCGATGACGCTCCTCGTCGACGATCCTTCGGGTACGGGTGCGAGAAACTCGTCGAGGTCGACGTGGCGGGCGCGCCGCACGCCGGGAGAGTTCGCGGGGTAGTCGAGCCGTGGGGGCCGTTGCGCGTCGTGGAAGTAGACGGCCTCCAGGAAGCCCTGCGCCGTCTCCGCCACGAACGGGTTCGCCACCAGGAAGTCGCGCACCGCCGGGGTGTCCCGTCGGACCCGCAGCCACAACCGCTTGCCGCCGAAGTGGTTGGGCGGCAGGACCACGCGCGTGCCGATGAGGCGCTTCGACTGGTACGTGCCCTTGCTGAGGAAGGGCTCCGTCCCCTGGAAGTCGAGCTGACGCACCCCGTTGGCCGCCGCCCACTCGATGAGCAGGACGTTCATCGCCTTGATCGCGCCGTTCGAGTAGTGCACGTCGGCGCCGTCGCGCACTCCCACCAGCCGCGACGTCAGCACGCCGGTCGTGGGGTTCCAGTGGCACATCCGCCCGGCGATGCGCTCGCCGTCCTCGGTGAGCACGAACAGCCGGCCGGTGCGGAACAGGCATTCGTACGCCGACTCCCTGGATTCCGTGCGTTGCCGGGTGCCGTGCCGGTTGCGCATGGTGGCGCTGTAGTAGTGGTCGTAGAAGTGGTCGAACCACGCGGCGTCCCGCACGATCTCGCCGCTCCACCGGTGTCGACGCGAGTTCTTGCGGAAGTTGCGTCGCTGGTTCTTCGAGATCCGGCCGAGCACCGCCTCCGCGTCGTCGTCGAAGTCCACCACGAAGTGCACGCGCATCGGCAGGACCAGCGACGCGTCGGTGGGCATGCGCCGGGCCCGCGCCGCACTCGTGCCGAGGATCGTGATGTCGGCGTCCGGCAGCCGGTCGGCCGACCTGAGGTCACGGCCCCGCAGTGCGGCGGGGCGGCGCACCGCCGTACGCTCCCCGTCCGCGCCGCGGCGCTGTTCGGTGAAGTCGAGCGTGTACGCCAGGCCCTCCGGCAGCCCGGAGTACGAGATCGACAGGCCGCCGAGATCCGAGCGCACGGCGGGGAACCGGGCCCAGTCCCTGGTGTCCCAGGCGACCCGGGCCCTGGTCAGCAGCGGATGCCCGCTGTTGCGCCAGTGGTAGCCGGCGTGCAGGCGCAGCCGTCGAAGGAGGGGGACGCGGGCCGGCGCGATCGTCTCAGACACTGGATCGGTTCCTCGTCACTGCGCCGTGATCGCCTGGACAGGACAGCGGCTCGCCGCCTCGCGCACCGCGTCGTGCAACTCGGCGGGCGGCCGGTCGTCCAGCAGCACGACCGTGCCGTCGGCGTCGTCCTGGTCGAAGACCTCCGGCAGCGCGAGCGCGCACTGCCCGGAGCCGACGCAGGAGTCGCTGTCGACCTGGATTCGCACGTGTTCTCTCCTTCGTTACCAGGTGACCGGCAGCTCGTGCACGCCGTAGACGCTGACGTTCGTCTTCAGCGGCACCTCGTGCGGTGCGACGGCCAGCGCCAGCCGGGGGAAGCGCCGGAAGATCGCCGGCAGCGCGACGCGCATCTCCATGCGCACCAGGTTCTGCCCGAGGCACTGGTGGATGCCGTAGCCGAACGCCATGTGCCCGGCCGTCCGGCGGCCGAACTCCAACCGGTCCGGCTCGGGGAACCAGCTCGGGTCCCGGTTCACGGCGGGCAGCGAGATCGTGATCGACTCGCCGGCGCGCAGCAGGTGCCCCTCGAACTCCACGTCCTCCAGCGGCGTGCGGGGCACCCCGAAGTGGAAGATCGTCAGGTATCTGAGCAGCTCCTCCACCGCGTTGTCGATCAGCGCGGGCTCCGCCTGGAGCCGGGCCAGGTGCTCCGGGTGCGACAGCAGGGTGAAGGTGCTCAGGCCCAGCGAGCCCGCCGTGGACTCGTGCCCCGCGGTCAGCAGCAGCACCCCGATCCCGACGATCTCCTCCGTGGCGAGCGTGCCCTCCGCCGCCAGCATGCTCAGCAGCCCGCCGGTGTCGGTGTCGCGGTCCACGACGAGTTGCCGCAGCAGCCCGTACAGCTCGTCCATCGCCCGCGAGGCGTCCTCCGCGCTGGCCTCCAGGCTGAACAACGTCGCGCTGTTGCGCTGGAACTCCGCCCGGTCGCGGTACGGCACCCCCAGCAACTCGCAGATCGCCAGCGACGGCACCGGCAGCGCGAACAGCGACACCAGGTCGGCCGGCGGCCCGTGCTTCTCCATGGCGGTGAGCTGGTCGTCGACGATCCGCTCCAGCAGCGGCCGCATGTCCTTCATCCGCCTGGCGGTGAACTTCCCGGCCAGTTGCAGCCGCAGCCGGGTGTGCTCCGGCGCGTCCATGTCCACCAGCCAGCCGGGCAACGCGGGCGCGCCGAAGAACGGGTCCGCGCTCGGCCGCGCCACCGGCGCCCGCTTGAACTCCGACCGCGCGCTGAACCGCTGGTCGGACAGCAGCCTCCTGGCCAGGCCGTGGCTGGTCACCAACCAGCCGACGTGCCCGTCCGGATAGACCATCCGCCGGATGGGCGCCTCCTCCCGGTACTCCGCCAGCTCGGCTGGCGGGTCGAACGGGGCGACCCGCGCTGTCGGCAACGGAACCGGCTTCATATCCTCACCTCTTCCTTCAGGAACTGGGCCAGCCGCCGCACCCCGGTGTCGATCTGGTCGACGTCGAGGTAGCTGCACGACAGCCGCAGCTGCCGCTCGCCGCCACCGCCGAGATAGAACTGCGCCATCGGGGTCCAGAGCACGCCGTACTTGCCCGCCGACCGCTCCAGCAGGTCGACGTCGGCCGCTACCGGCAGGCGCATGCGCACGAAGAACCCCCCGTCGGGCCGGTTCCACTCCAGCCGGCCGGAGCGCGCGTCGCCGAGGTGCGCGTCGAGGGCCCCGATCAGGTGCTCCAGGTTGCGCCGGTAGAGCTCGGACTTGCGCCTGGACAGCTCCAGCAGGGACCGGCCGTGCTCCAGCAACATGCCCGCGATCACCGCCTGGCACAGCGGCGACGTGTTCACCGTGACCATGGTCTTGACCGTGGCGAGTTCGTCGGCGAGCAGCCTCCCGCCATGACCCACGCGCTGGTCGGCGACCACGTAGCCGACCCTGGCGCCGGGGAAGCACACCTTGGCGAACGTGCCGATGTGGATGACGCGCCCGGCCTCGTCGAGCGCCTTGAGCGGCGGCAGTCGCTCACCGGGCGGCGCGGTGAAGGCGTACGCGTCGTCCTCCAGCACGAAGAAGTCCTCGCGCTCGGCGAGCGCCAGCAGTTCCCGCCGCGCCGCCAGGGTCATCCGGCTGCCGCCGGGGTTGGAGAAGTCCGGCGCGACGTAGCACGCGCGCACCCGCCGACCCGCCCGCCGGGCCTGCCCGCAGGCGGTCGCGAGCGCGTCGAGGTCGATCCCCGCCGGGGTCTCGCCGATCGCGCGGCGCTCGATGTCCAGCAGCCGGGCCGCCCCGGTCATCCCGACGAAGCAGGGATCGGCCACCGCGAGCACGTCGCCGCCGGAGCGGAACAGCGCGCGCAGCACCAGGAGCATGGCCTCCTGCGCGCCCACGGTGATCACGATGGCGCCCGGGTCGACGTCGATGCCGTGGTCCCGGGCCAGGGCGTCGCGGACGATGCCGTTGATCAGCCCCCGGCCGGGCCCGTACTCGTAGAGCAGCCGTTGCGCCTGACCGGGCGTGCGGCCCTCGTCGCGCAGGTGTGCCAGGAAGCGGCCGGTGTACCGCTGGACGTCGATCTCGGTGAGGAAGTCCGGGTGCGGCGCGCCGGGCGCGAAGGAGATCGCGTCCGGGTACCTGCCCATCACCTCGTTGAGGAAGCCGATCGCCCCGAGCAGCGGGTCCCGCAGCGACGGATGCAGGGACTCCTGGTCGAGCCACCCGCCGCTCACCGGCGCGCTCCCGAGCGCTGCCAACGCCGTTCGACCTTGGCCAGGACGTCGTCGCTGTAGGCGCGGAACGCCTGGGCGTACGCGAACTCGGCCAGGTACTCCCGGAACACGTCCAGCGGCTCCTCCGCGAGCGTCAGCATCCGCCGGTTGGCGGCCACGGCCGGTGCGCCGAGTTCCCGTACGGCGCGCTCGATCGCGTCCGGCATGTCCTGCGGCGCGACGACCTCGTCGCAGATCAGCCGGCCCTCCGCGCTCGCCGCGGGGATGCTCCGCCCGCCCAGGATCACCTGCCGGGCGAGCCGCGCCCCGGCGAGCCTGGTGAGCCGGAGGTTGCCGAGCCCCGGCACGATGCCCTCCTCGGCCGCCGGCAGGCTGAAGTAGGCGTCGGGTTCGGCGATCACGCGATCGAGTACGAGCAGCAGCTGCATGCCACCACCGATGGCGAACGAGTCGACGGCGCCGATCCACGGCTTCGCGACCGTACGCTCCGACCAGGAGCCGGCCGCCACGTCGACGAGCAGGCCGCGGCACATCTTGTTGATGTAGCCGAGCTCCCGGCCCAGCAGGAACTCCAGCAACGGGATCGCGCCGTTGCGCAGGTCCTTGAGGTTGATGCCCGCGCTGAACACCCGCCGACCCTGGTAGCGGGGGTGGTCCACCTCCCCGCCACGCAGCACCCCGACGCGCACCTGGTCGTCCAGCAGCACCAGGTCGACGGCCGTCTCCAGGTCGGCGATCAGGCCGGCGTCCTCGGCGTTGAGGCAGTGGGCGTTGCGGAAGGTGACCTCGGCGGCGTGTCCCCGGCGTTCGACCAGCACGGCGCCCAGCTCCGCCACGCCCGTACGCCGGAAGTCGGCGAGCAGCCCGAGGGCCTGCGGGGTGGGCATCAGCATCGCGTCGATCAGGTGCCGCCCGGCCGTGGCCGAACGCAGCACCGCCGCGCAGAAGATGCCCTGGTCGATCTCCCGGCCCTCCTTGTCCGCCTGCGCGTGCCGCAGTTCGGCGCCCATCTGGGCGGCCGACGGCACGAGCCCGGGAAACCGCTCGGCGGCGGCCGAGACGAGCGCGGGCAGTCGCGGATGGCTGGTGCGGTCGTCGGTGAGCAGGTCGTAGACGGCGTCCACGTGCAGGGCGAGGAACGCGCGGCGCGCCGCCCGGCAGGCGGTGTGGATCCGGTCGGCGGCCTGCCGCTGCGAGTCGTCGCGCGCGGCCTTCGGGGGCAGGGCGGCCAGCATCTCCTCGCCCACGGCGACGTACGCGGCCAGTTCCCGCGCGTCGTCGTCGAGCACGCCGACGAGGCTCGGGGCCGCCGCCTCCCACGCCGGCGCACCGGTGGCGATCACGTGGCGGCTCCCACGGCCAGCCGCCGCAGTTCGCGGTCGCACGCGGCCAGGTGCACGCCGAGCGCGTCGTCGTACTCGGCGGCGGACGCTTCGAGCAGCAGTTGCCGGCGCACCGCGAGTTCCTGGTCGGACACGCGGCCCATCAGTACGGTCGCCGTGTGCAGCGCGTCGTCGAGGTCCTCGCTGACCTGGTCGACAAGGCCGAGTTCGGAGGCCTTCGCCACGGAGATGTCCATCCCCCAGATCACGATCTGGCGGGCCCTGGCGACCCCGAGGTTCTGCACCAGCCGGTAGACCGACATGCCCGGCCAGAAGTGCCCGTCGTTGACCGGCAGCACCAGCACCAGGTCCGGCGCGCCGATGCGGAAGTCGACGGCCAGCAGCAGGTCGAGCGCGGGGCCGCCACAGGGACCGCTGGCCACCGCGACGTTCGCGGCCGGCAGCCGCTCGAGCCTGCGGACCGCCCGTTCCCACCGGTTGACGTCGCGGATGCCGACCTCGCCCGGCCACGCCCGGCTCTCCGCCGCCGTGCCGTCGAGCCGCAGCACGACCACCGTCCGTCCGGCGCGTCTCTCCACCTCGTCACACATCGCGTTCACGGAGGCGGTCAGCTCCGCGAGCGGTCGCGTGACGTCGACCGTCAGCGCGAGTCCGAGCCCGTCGGACACGCCTGTCAATTCGAGGTGCCTGCTCATCGTGGCGGCCTCCCCTTCCGTCACCAGGCCACCAGGGCCATTTCGATAGTTGATCCGGGCCCCATCGTCATGAGGACGCCGAATTCGCCGGGCGCCGCGTTCCGCTCGGCGAGCAAACGCTCGTAGGAGAAGAGAAAGGACCCGCTCGACAGATTTCCGTGCTCCCGGAGGACACCTGTCGTGTGTCGCACGTCGTGTCGGGACAGCCCGAGATTCGCGCGCACGGAGTCGATCACCTTCTTGCCACCGGAGTGGATGATCCAGTGCGAAATGTCGGAGCGGCGCAGGTCCAGCCCGTCGAGCAGCTTTCCGAGCGCGAGCTCGGCGTGCGCGCCGACCACGTACGGCACGTCCTGGTCGAGATGGAAGCTGAACTTGCCGTGGTCGTCGTCCCAGTCGTAACGCATCGCGTCGACGGCGTCGGGAATGATGCAGCTGGAGAAGCGCAGGAGCGCTGGGCCGGTGGGGGCGTCGCCGTCCGGCCTGCACACCGCCACCGCCGCGGCGCCGTCGCCAAACAGGCTGTTGACGACCGACGAGCGCATCGTGCCGTCGAAGACGTACGCCGCCGAGCACGCCTCGATGCAGACCATGAGCGCCAGCTCGCCGGGGCGTGCCCCGGCCCAGCCCGCGACGGCGGTCAGGCCGTTCAGCCCCGCGTTGCACCCCATGCCCACCACGTCGAGGCGCGAGCAGTGCACGCTGATGCCCAGTTCTTTGATCAACAGCGCGGAGAACCCGGGCGTGATGAATCCGGTCGACGAGACGCAGCACAGGTAACGCACGTCGGACAGCGTCGCGCCGGCGGCCTTGAGGCAGGCCTCGACGGCTTCCCTGCCCATGGCCAGACCGTTGGTTACGTGTTTGCGCAGCAGTTCGCCCTGGCTTTCCGTACACCTCGAACCGTCGGGCCCGAGTGGCGGCAGCGTGAGGCCCCGGCGATCGATCGCGCTGTTGAGGAAGACCGACCTGATCCGCGGGTCGGTGATATGGAATTCGTCGAGCAGTTCACGCTGGCTGTACGACGTCGTCGGCACCGCGGTGCCGACCCCCACAATGCGCGGGGAATCGACCCGCTCCTTCACCCCGAGCCTCATCGACCATTCCTCCCCATGAAGTCGAGCCGGCTAGACTCGCCGTCGTGTCCAATGGAGTGCGTTACGAGAAGAGCGGCCATGTCGCCGTCGTGACCCTCGACCGGCCCGAGGTGCTCAATGCGATGGACCTGCGCATGCACCAGGAACTCGCCCAGGTCTGGGACGATTTCGAGGCCGACGACGACATGTGGGTGGCCGTGCTCACCGGCGCGGGAACCAGAGCCTTCTCCGTCGGCCAGGACCTCAAGGAGCTGGCCGAACGGGTGCGGGCGGGCAGCGCGGGCACGGCGACCTTCGGCAGTCGCGGCAAGCCCGGTTGGCCCCGGCTGACCGAGCGGTTCGACCTGACCAAGCCGGTCGTCGCCAAGGTGCGCGGGTACGCCATGGGCGGCGGCTTCGAGCTCGCGCTGGCCTGCGACATCGTGATCGCGTCGGCCGACGCGACGTTCGCGCTGCCCGAGGCGCGGCTCGGCCTCATGGCGGGCGCGGGCGGCGTGTTCCGGTTGACCAGGCAGCTGCCGTGGCGCAGCGCGATGGGGCACCTGCTGACCGGCCGGCCGATGACCGCCCGACGCGCCTTCGAGCTGGGCCTCGTCAACGAGGTGGTGCCCGCCGACGAGCTCGACGCGTGCGTCGACGGCTGGGTGGCCGACATCCTGCGGTGCGCGCCGCTGTCCGTGCGGGCGATCAAGGAGGCGGCGACGAAGTCGGTCACCATGCCGCTGGAGACCGCGTTCTCGACCCGGTTCGTCTGGGAGGAACGGCGGATGCACAGCTCGGATGCCGTCGAGGGGCCGCTCGCGTTCGTCGAGAAGCGCGAACCGCGGTGGCGGGGCCGCTGACCCGCCCATCAGCCGAGATAATCTTCCACGCCGCCCTCGCGGACGGTGTCCAGGGTGAAGCAGTGGAAGCCCCCGCCGAAGAGCCGGCGATGCCGGTGGCGGACCGGTACGACGGTGAAGCCGTTGCGTTCCAGCGTGCGCACCAGCTCCGGACACGCCTCGTTGACCAGGACCGTCCCCGGGTCGACCGAGAGCACGTTGAGGTCGATGAACGGGCTGGTGAGGATCAGGTCGTCGTCGTCGTAGCGGGGGAAGTTGTCGCCCTCCGGCTCGGGCGCGACGATGTGGTCCCACCTGCGCAGCGGCTCGGGGAGCTTCTCCACCACCTGGGCGGAGCGCACCAGCAGGGTGCCCGGCCGCAACGCCAGCACCATGCTGTCGATGTGGCTGTCGCTGAGCTGGTGCACCCGGTGGATGCGGAAGCGCCCCTCCAGGTGCCGTTCGAGCCAGTCGCACGCCAGCGCGTGGTTGGCCGTCGAGACGTTGGCGACGACGTCCCGGCCCAGGCGCAGGCACTGGGCGCCGTCGAACATCATCTCGAACCCCACGTCGTACGGCGAGGGACGCGGATCCTCGATCGCCTCGGTGGGCCCGCCCGCCGTGCCGGTCCGGACGTAGGACAGGTCGAACGACGCGTCGGTCATCATCGGCCGCGGCATGACCGTCCACCGCGCACCCCGTCGGAAGTACTCGGCGAAGATCGGCTTGAGCAACTGCGTCTCGAAGTACCGGGAGCGGATCATCGGTGGCGTCTCGATGATCTCGTCGCCGAGGATCAGGGTGTTGTCCCGCACGTTGAGCGGGGGGACGACGGCGGCCGACCACGCCGGCGTGGCCACCTCCACGGTGGACGCGTCCACGTCGAGTGGCCGGTGGACGGTGACCGACAGGGACTCGAGGGTCTTCGCGATCCCGTCGAGGTCCTCGCACAGTTCAGCGACGTAGCGCTGCTTGATCGGCACCCGGCCGGGCTCCGGCGTCGACCCGCCGGCGCCCCGCGCCGCCAGCCGTGGGTAGTACCACTCGGTGCGGAACGACCGGTTCTCCCTGATGTTGTCGTGGAAGAAGAGATCGAATGACAGCTCGCGCTCGTGCGACACGTAGTTCTCGGCCGACCCGACAATTACTTCCTTGAGCGGCGACCACTCATCAAAGCTGTTGAGCTGCATGCACTCCCCCGGGGCTGCATCCGATTAGTCTGCGCCGGACACCCGCAGTGCCGATGGTTCGGCCCCACCGGGAGGTGTCAAGGGGTGCGCGAGACTCTGACCCACAAGCGCTTTCATTCGCTGATCCGGGCGCCTGAGGCGTTCGTAATCACCTAATCACAGAGAATCACCTCGCGTACATGTGATCCACGTCACACTATTTGGGTCGTCCCGCCTTTCGCCCTTCCGGTAGTCTCGCCAACGCGGTCCACCCATTCAGCCTGCTCAATCGAGTCGTGGGTGATCAAAAGAGACGGACGGGGGTCTCTGCGACACAAATTCCGAGTTCAAACGCGGCGACCATACGCGCTGGCGATTAATCGCGAGATGGTGCCGAAACAATTCCTGCCCGGAATTCTCGCCAATCCACACAGGAGCGATGGGATTTATGCGCGCCGTACACGAAGGCGATCCGGTCTACGACCGTTTCCAGTTCTTGATGAACGCCCCCGCGTTGTTCAACGCGGTGGCCACCTCGGTCGAGCTGAGGATCTTCCACTTCCTCGCCGACCGGCCGGAGTCGACGTTCGACCAGATCCGTGAGTTCACGGACCTGCCGCCGCACCAGCTCCGAGTCCTCCTCCAGGCGGTCTGTTCGACCGGGCTGCTGACCCGGCGCGACGGCCGGTATGCGAACTCGGCGGTCGCCCAGGACCTCCTCGCCTCCGACGACGAGGACAGCTGGGCGCACATCATCGTCGGCTGGAAGGAGGTCTACTACCCCGCCTTCGCGCAGATGACGAAGGCGCTGCGGGCGGGCACCAACACCGCGCTCGACGCCTACCCCGGCGACGAACCCACGCTCTACCAGCGACTTTCCCGCAATCCCGAACTCGAGGCGGTGTTCCACCGCGCGATGAGCGCCTTCACGCTGCGCTCCGTCGACGCGCTGGTCGAACGGCCGGAGTTCGCCGAGGTGCGGCACCTGCTCGACGTCGGCGGCGGTGACGGCACGACGTCCATCCGCCTCGCCGCCCGCCACGGTCAGCTCAAGTCGACGATCTTCGACATCCCCAGCGTGTCCAGACTCGCCGACGGCAAGACGACCTCGCTGGCCGACCGGGTCGACCTGCTCCCCGGCAACATGTTCATCGACGACTTCCCCCTCGGCCCGGACGCCGTCCTCTTCAGCCACGTGCTGGAGATCTTCTCCGACGAGCAGATCCTGGCGATGCTGAAGAAGGCGTACGACGTGCTGCCGGCCGGCGGACGCGTATTCCTCTACGGCTACAACGTCTCCGACGACGAGACCAGCGGCATCTTCTCGGCGCGACTCGGCCTCTACTTCAACGTGCTCGCGAGCGGGCAGGGAATGGCCTACCCGGCGGCGGACTATGAGCGCTGGTTGCGTCAGGTGGGTTTCCACAATGTGACGACCGTTCGCGGCCTTCCCTTCGAACACGGCCTCAGCATGGGCACCAAATAGCATCGACTACCGAATCAAGCGCGGAACCGGAAGGCTGTCCACATGCTTCTCGAGAACGCCCTCGCACACTATTACACGCAGGTTCAAGAGGCACTGCGAACGCTGCTGGGCAATTCAGGTTCGAGCGAGTTCACGCCCGGTGTCGACCTGCCCGAACTGACGCCCGCGGTGCGTGAGTACCTTTCGGCCTCCGAACTGAGGCACACCCGGATGGGCCAGTACCGCGGCAAGGACCTCTCGCTGCTGGACCTGACCCGCAATCCCGGGACGATGACGACCAAGACGTTCGCCTCGCTGGTCATCGTCGCCCGCGCGGTCCGGCACATCCAGAGCACCGGCGAGCGCGTCACGATCGTCACGCCGTCCTCCGCCAACAAGGCCGTCGCCATGCGCGACGCGGTGCTGCGGGCCATCACCGCCGGGCTGGTCACGCCCGACCAGCTCAACGTCGCGGTCGTCGTGCCGGCCGGCTCCGTACACAAGATCCGCGCGTCGGAACTGCTCACCGACCCGCACCTACGCGTCCGCAATCCCATCGCGGTATACCGCGGCGAGGTGGCGGGAACCGTGAAGACGATCGCGCGGAACATGATCGACAAGCACGGGGAGGCGCTGGAGAAGAGCGCCAAGACCAATCTCTGGTACACCCTCCAGTTGGAGAACTACCTGGCCGCCGACGTGGTGCGGGCGCTGGCCGAGGCCGAGTTCTTCCCGCCGGCCACGGATGAGCCGCGGCTGCACGTGCACGCCGTGTCCAGCGCGTACGGCCTGCTCGGGCACGCGTACGGCCGGGAACGGTTCGACGGGCCCGGCCTGCCCTCGCGGTACTTCCTCGTGCAGCACCTCGGCGCGCCGGACATGGTGATCAGCCTCTACCACGACGGCGAATTCGACACCGCGCACCTGCCCGCCTACTCCTACGAGGCGGAGTCCGGCCACTACGTCCAGCGGGAGAGCCCACACTTCCCGGCGGTCACCTTCGACCCGCGGGAGACGCTGGACCCGACCTTCTACACCAGGACCCCGGTGACCTCGCCCCGGATGAACTCGCTGATCCACAACCAGGGCGGCGGCGGAGTGGTCGTCTCGCTCGCCGAGTGCCTCGAGCGGTTCGGCCAGGTGCGCTCCCTGCTGGGCGCGGCCGGCGTGCCGATCGCCGCGAACCCGACCGCCCTGCGCGAGTGGTCGCTGGTCATGGCCGTGACCGGGATCCTGAACGCCATCGACCGGAACCTGGTGCCGGAGGACGACATCGTCGTGCACGGTTCCGGCTGCTACTCCGTCGGCGACTTCGACGAGGTGACCCTCCGCGACATGCACGAGGTCGGCACCGACGACGACTCGCTCAGGAACGTGGTACTCGAAGCCACCGCGCTGTGACCGCCCGCCGCCGCTTGATGAGGAAGGGACCCTCCCGATGCGCCTGAACAGCTACGACGACTTCTCACCGCTCAAGGAGGTCGTCCTCGGCTCCGCGGCGAACTACCTCGAACGCATCCACGACCTGTCGTTCGACATGTTCGTCAGCGACAACCTCACCGGCGCCAAGGGGTACTACCCGAGCATCACCGACTGGTACGACGCCGCGTCCCGCGCCAGCCGCAACGAACCGCACCGGCTCGCGACGAAGAAGCGCTTCCTCGGCGAGCTCATCGAGGACGTCGAGGGCATCTCGACCATCCTCGAATCCCTGGGGGTGCGGGTCCTGCGGCCGATGCCGCTCGACCCGCAGCCGAAGGACGTCGCGACCCCCGCCTGGTCGGCGCCGGTCACTCCCCCGCTGAACGTACGGGACAACACGCTGATCCTCGGCGACGAGATCATCGAGACGCCGCCGACCCTGCGGGCGAGGTACTTCGAGACGCAGTTCCTCAAGCCGATCTTCATGCGGTACTTCGCGGAGGGCGCGCGCTGGACGACGATGCCCCGGCCGATGATGACCGACGCCTCGTTCGACCCGGAGAACGTCGCGAACGCGGCACCCAACATCGAGGTGCCGGTGCACCCGCAGCCGTCGCCGTACGACGTCGGTCCCGAGATCATGATCGACGGCGCGAACTGCCTGCGGCTCGGCCGCGACCTCATCGTCAACATCTCCAACGCCAACCACGCGCTGGCCTGCGACTGGCTCGAACGGCACCTGGCGGGGCGCTTCCGCGTCCACCGCATGCACAAGCTGACCCAGAGCCACATCGACAGCGTGGTGATCCCGCTGCGGCCGGGCACCCTGCTCATCAGGTCCGAGCGGGTGCTCGACTTCCTGCCGGAACGGCTGCGCAGGTGGGACACGATCGTCTCGCCGGTGCCGGACGTCAGCGACTACCCGCAGTACGACAACGACGACCCGATCCCCGCCAGCCCGTACATCGACCTCAACCTGCTGTCGATCGACGAGAACACCGTGCTGGTCAACGACGCCTGCAAGACCCTGATCCGCACGCTGGAGGACCACCGGTTCACGGTGGTACCGGCGCGGCACCGGCACCGCCGGCTGTTCGGCGGCGGCTTCCACTGCTTCACCCTCGACACCGTCCGTACCGGCGGCGCCGAGGACTACCTCACCTAGGAGGGGCTCATGGCGGTTCTCGACTGCGCATCGGCCCTGTCCGACGCACTGCTGGAGCGGAAGTTCGCACCGTTCTTCGGCACCCCCTGCGGCATCCTGGCGCCTCTCTACAGCCGGCTCGAGGCCGCCGCGAACCTGTGCACCGTCTCGCGTGAGGACAACGCGGTCGGTGTCGCCGCCGGGGCCGCGATGACGGGGAGGAGCCCCGTCGTCCTGATGCAGAACTCCGGCCTCGGCCAGTCGGTGAACGCCATCGCGTCACTCGTCGTGCCGTACCGGATCCCGATGCTCCTCATCGTCAGCCTGCGCGGCGTCCCCCCGGACTTCACCACGGAGAACATCGTCATGGGTCGTCTGACCGAACCACTGCTCCGCGAGGCGGGGATACCGACCGCCCAGCTCGACGAGGAGAACCTGTCGGCACGCACCGACTGGGCCAGCACCCTCGTCGTCGAGCACCGCCAACCGGCGGCGCTGCTCGTTCCCCCGTCCCTGTTCGGGTGGCGGGCATGAACAAGACGGCCGCCATCCGCGCGCTCATCGAGGCGACGTCAGCCGATCCGATCATCTTCACCACCGGATACTCCTGCCGCATCGCCAGGAACGTGGCCGACCGGCCGAACCACTTCTACATGACCGGCAGCATGGGCCTGGCGGCCTCCATCGGTACCGGCATCGCCATGTCGACGGGCAAGCTCGTGGTCGTCGTCGACGGTGACGGCGCACTGACCATGAACCCCGGCTGCCTCATCACCGCCGGCGCGCTCGCCCACCTCCCACTCTTCCACCTCGTCCTCGACGACGGCCGGTACGAGTCCACCGGAGGCCAGAGCGTCCCGTCGCGACGCATCAACTTCACCGCACTCGCCGAAGCCGCCGGATACACCGGCGTCTGGCACGTCGACGACCTGAGCAAGTTCAAGGAGTTGCTGCACAGCGAGCTGAGCACGTGCGTGACCCCCACGTTCGTGCACTGCGAACTCACCGAACAGGACGAGGCCGGCGCGCCGCCGAGAATCGAGGCCGAACTCGCGCAGCACCAGCTCCGGTTCAGCGGACACCTCGCCGCGCGCGGGTGACCACCGGCCGACGCTGAGGCCAGTCCCAAGGCCGCTCGTCGGCAATCGTTCCGTGGATGGTCCGTGACGGTCCGGGCCATCCACGGACCGGGCTGCGACTGACGGCGCAGGCAAGACCCACGCCGGGATCGAAGCCGGCCCGTCCGGCCGGAGGCCGCCAGCAGGCCGGGTCGGGCGGGCGGGCGCAGCCCACTTGGGGCGCGCCCACGAAGACCGCAGCCGGACAACGTGCGGAACGAGGCGGGACGCTGCTCAGGTGACCTATTGTCTGATCTTCGAGGTGCCCCCGGCAGGATTCGAACCTGCGACACACGGTTTAGGAAACCGATGCTCTATCCCCTGAGCTACGAGGGCGCGAGGGCCTAGTCTAGCGACCCGGGCGTTCACCTGGGGTGGCAGGGAGTCGCCTGCGTTCACCCGCGTCACCCGGACCCCCGTTCGCCCAGCCCAGGAGCACAGCCCGAGTCTCCATGTGACTCCGGTTGATCTTGATGGGCAGGGCGAAGTGGCCGGCGAGACCGGGGTTCCGTCGGCGGGGAGCGTGCTGGTTCAGGAGGCGGCGCGGACCGCTGGTGCCGGTCGGATGAAGGTTTTGCGGTCACGGACAAGTGCCCAGAGGACGTCGACGCGCCGTCGGGCGAGGGCGAGTATGGCTTGCCGGTGGTTCTTTCCTTCGGCGCGTTTCTTCTCGTAGTAGGCGCGGGAGGTAGGACATTCTCGGGCGGCGGTGAAGGCGGCCATCCACAGAATGTGCCGCAGTCTCCGGTGATAGCGGCGGGGCTGCCGATGGTTGCCGGAGACCGTTCCGGAGTCGCGGGAAACAGGCGCCAAACCTGCGTGCGCGGCCAACTTAGCCGGGCTGTCGTACTCGGTCATGGCGGCCGTGTGGACGAGCAGTTCGGCGGTAAGCAGGGGGCCCATGCCGGGCATGCTTTCGATGATCGGCGCGAGGGGGTGCTGGTCGAGTTGGTCGGCGATGAGGTCGTTGACGGCGGCGATGCGTTGTTCGAGTGCGAGGATCTCGGTGGCCATCTGCCCGACGACCACGGCGGCGGCGCGTTGGCCGGGCAGGTTGACGGTCTGCTGCCGGGCGGCGGCGACCATCGCCTCGGCGACCTGGACGGCGTTCTTGACGTGGCCGCGGCGGAGCAGGGCGGTGATGCGGTCGACGCCGGCGTGCCGGATCGCGGCCGGGGTCTGCCAGCAGGCGAGGACCATCATCGGGGCCTTCCGGTTCAGGTCCACAGCCCGCTCCAACGCGGGGCTGATGCCGGTGAGTAGTTCCTGTAACCGGAACAGGGTGGCGACACGCTGCCCGACGAGGTCGGCGCGGTAGCTGGTCAGGACGGTGAGTTCGGCGAGGAGCCGGTCGGAGGGTTCCAGGATCGGGATGTCGGGGCGCATGCGGATGGTCTGGGCGATGACGACCGCGTCGCGGGCGTCGGTCTTGTTCTCTCCGGCGAACGCAGCAGCCATGTGGAACGCGACGGTGCCGGAGACGTAGCGGACTTGGACCTGCCTGCGCCACAGCAGGGTCAGCAGCAGGGCGGACAGGCCGGTGGTGACGTCGACCGCCCAGCAGACCGGACGGCCGTGCGTCGACACCTCGGCCATGACGGTGAGCAGGGCGGTCTCGTCGTTGGCTACCCGGCGGGAGTAGACCAGCCGACCGTCACCATCGACGGCGGCCACGTGGTGGTGGGTCTTGCCGATGTCCACGCCGATCCACAGCCTCGCCACCGTCTCGCTCTCCTTCGTTGATGAGTCTTCTCGGATGACCCTCGTCTACGGGTTCGGGTTTGCCGGCACCTTCTAGCGATGCGAACACGGGTCGCGGATCTCCATCAGCGGTCTACCGAATCTCGCAGACGACGAAGCGGCGGGTGGCATCTCCTACCGTCAGCCAACCGATCGCGGCGAAACACACGCAGCCATACCCACCGCCTCCGGGCATCAGGGACTACGGCCACCGGGGCCCCGCCCGTTCAACCAACCCCACCCGCGGGGCGGGAACGGGTGGCACCTCGAGGCTCAGCCATGATCGCGGCGGAACACACACAGCCATACCAACTCCCGAGCCCGCGAGCACGGCAACACCGAGCCTGCCGCCGTCACCGGACGGCATCCCGGACAGGATGTGCGAGACCTGCGAGCATCAGCGCTCCATCGAGCGCGGGGCAGGCGTACAGCATGGCTGCCCATGGCCGCCGGTCCACCGGCCGCCGTTCCCGCGACCAGGCTGATTCCCACGCCAGCCGTCGTTGCAGCGGCTTGAATAGCGGTGTGCAGATCAGCAAGGACGGGCGGGACTGGCGCATCGGGGCCGCCGCCGACGTGGGTTGGATCGCTGGTCACACGACTGCCGGCGTTTCGATCACCACCGCCATCCCGCCGGTCTTCGACGCCTACGCCACCACGTACCAGACCGACGAAGTCACCGCCGCTGCCTACGAGCACGCCCTGGTCGAAGACCTCGGCGCGTACACCCCCGACCAGCCGTGGTGGCTGGCATACCTCGACACCGGTGCCCACGACGTCGTCTTCCCGCACGCTCCGAGGGTGTTCCTCTACTGGAACTGGCCGTACGTGCTGGTCGAGGCCGGCCCCGAGCAAGCCCTCACCTGGCGCACCGGTGGGCACATCCGCCACCCGCACGGCGCGCTACCCGACCTGTTCTTCCCGGCCGACCGGTCATGGCTGGTCTCTGCCCTCTGGGACGACACCTGGACCTGCCTCGGCGGCCCGGAACAACTGATCCACACCCTCGAACGTGACCCCCTGGCCAACGCCCGCCGGGTCCGACTCGACGAAGACGCGCTGCCACCGGGGCTGACCCGCGAGTGAGACCCAACGCCCAACCCGGTTGCGCCACCCTCTCTGCCTTATCGCACCAGCCATCTGCCGAAGCCGCACGTGTCGCCGCAAGGGGCCGACACGCCGGCAGTCGTCTATATGCAGGTGAGCTGTATATAAAGATGGTCTATAGGGCTGACCATGGCGATGCAGGAACCGACGTTCTTCATCCTGACCGCGCTGGTGCGCGCCACCCCGCTGCACGGCTACGGGATCATCCAGGCCGTCGAGCAACTGTCGGACGGGCGAGTCAAGCTCAAGGCCGGGACGCTGTACGCGGCGCTGGACCGACTCAGCACGGAGGGCCTGGTCGTCGTCGACCGGGAAGAGGCCGTGGGTGGCCGGCTGCGCCGCTACTACGTGCTGTCCGACGACGGCCGAGCGGCGCTCGAAGCCGCAGTGGCGCGGCTCCAGTCGAACGCCCAGGTGGCCACCTCCCGGCTGCGCGAGGCGTTCGGCTTCACAGGGGGAGTTCAGCATGCCTGACCTGGAGCGCTCCTACCGCCGTCTGCTCTGGGCGTACCCCGGCTTCTACCGACGCGAACGCGGACCTGAAATCCTCACCACCCTGCTCGACGCGGCCGAGCCGGGGCAGGTCCGGCCATCGCGCGACGAGGCGGCCCACCTGTTGGTGAACGGTCTGCGGTACCGGTTCGTGCCGCCCACCTGGATCGGCCGGCTCGCGACCGGCCTCGTAGCAATCTGGGCGGCCGTAGTGCTCAGCGCAGCCGGCGCCCTCGCCGTCTGGGCGCTCGCCAACCCCGAAGAACCCGACCTCGCCACCTTCAGCGACGAGCTGGTCGGCCGCCCGGCCTCGTCCGCCTACGAACTCCCGGGCGGCAACCTCCTCGACATGGCCTACGCCTACCGCACGTACGGCGAGTTCCAGGATTTCGCGATGGAGGGCTGGGACGGCGGGCGACCAGCGCCGATGGGCCAGAGCCGAGTCTACGAGCAGGTCACCGACACACCGACCGTCCTGGCCGATGCCCACCAGCACCTGACGAGCGCGGGCTGGCGCACCGGCGCCCTGAGCCAGGGTGGTGCCGACAGTCAGGCCGACGTGAACAGCGCGCACGGAGTCTTCTGGGCCTCCCGAGACGGGGTGCTGTTGCGCGTGTCCGGATACGACAACCAGACCGGTGTCACGGTCGGCGCCTACCCAGTCGAGCCCAGCGGCGTGCTGGCCGGCGCGATCACCGGGTTCATGATCGGGCTGATCCTGGTGTGGCAGGCGATGACTTGGATGGCTCACCGGGTCGCCCGAACCCCACGGCAGGCACGGTGGCTGATCCTGCTGCTCGGCCTACCGACCCTCCTCGCCTGCGCGGTGAACACCCTGGACAACGTGCTGAGCATGCTCCCGGACCCGGGCAACGCCAGCGTGCCGTTCGCCGCCGACTACATGTATCCGCTGGCCAATCAGATCAGCAGCCCACTGGCGGCCACCGTCATCGCGCTCACGCTGACCGGCATCCTCAGCGTGATCGCTGCGGCAGCCCGAATCGACCAGCCTCGACCCGTAAGCCCAGCAACGTCGACCGCTGAAGGAACCGAAAGCTGAGCCGAACTTCCTGCTGCCCAACCGTCCAAACCCCGGTTCGGGTTCGGCCAAGATCTGGCGGGCGACCGAGTCGGTTGAGCTTGGCGCGTACCGAGTCGGTTCAGCTTGGCGCGTAGCCCTTCGGCGTCCTCGGCGGTGATGCCGGCGCCGCAGCCGTGGCAGATGCACTGGCGCGCATCCCGTCGATGGTGGCGTAGAGGAGGGCGAGGACTTGCCGGTAGGCGGGGCTGGCGGCAGTCTTGGTCACGCCCGGTGTCCTAGGTCTAACCAGGACCGCGGTGGTTCTGCCGGTCAACCGGCAGAACCGCAGCTACCGCCGTGCCCACGGATCCTCAGGGAGTCACGTCCCGCAGCACGTCCCGGGTGAACCGTACGTACTCCGGGCTGCATGCCCCACCGATGCCGGCGGCATCAGCACGCCGACCGAGTTCGGCGAGGAAGTCATCGACCGAAGTGAACCCGGGCGGCGGCTTCAGCAGCCACAGCCGGCCCCGAGGCCGGCCGGTGATGCCCGCGTCGGCCAGTAGGGCATCGTTGCCGTTCTCGACCTCGTTGCGGGACTCCCAGCGTGACCGCGTAGCGGGTTGCCCGGTCCGGCACCCAGGTACGCAGCTGCGGAGGCCACACCGCGGGGAGGAAACCAGCATCGGAGCGTCCGGGGCCAACTGCCAGCCTCGCGCGGTCAGTTCGCGTACCTCCGGCAACTGCTCCGGCGTCAGGCCATCCGTGTCCGTGTCGGCGGCCCTGGCCGCAGCGGGATCAGGCGGCTGGTCGATGCCCCAGGCATACCCGGCGTCCATTTTCGCAGCTTACGGCGGCGCCTGCGCCGCGACGGTCGGCATCCGATTCGCCAGGTTCGCAACGGCGACGGCTGCTCCGTACGACGGTGAGAACCTCAGTGGTCACGTCCTGGCGGCTCAGACCCCGTGCTGACGCAAGGCGGGGCCCACGATCAGCGCCTCCGACGGTAGCGGCGGCCAGCCGAGGCACGGGACCCGCGGTGCAGGTACGCGGCGGCACCGACGGTGAAGATCGTGACGGTGGTGAGCCACGACGTTGTGGAGGTTGAGGGCTGGATCGGCCAGGCCCAAGCTGTGACGACTACACCGGTCTGGCGTGGAGCGGCAGCGTAGACGGCGCTCACGTAGACGAAGGCGGGCAGCCACGCCAGCCGCGCGCCGAGCAGCACTGCGCCGCCGGCGACCAGTCCGATACAACCGAGAGCATTGCGAACCAGTGTGTGAGCACCGTACGTGTCGGGCGCCCGCAGCCCGGCCAGGATGAGCGCCATGGCGGTGACAACGGCGGCGACGAGAAGGTGACCGGCTCGCCAGGCCCGCCACGGCAGGGGTGTGCTGCGTTCGAGGTCCTCGTCGGCGCCGGCGAGGGTGGGCCCGAGCAGTAGTGCGGCCAGCAGCGGTGCGAGTGCGACCACGGGGACGCGGGCGGCCGGTCCGTCGAAGTAGGGCCTGGTGGCGAGCCAGGTTCCGGCGGCCCAGGCCAGCAGCGCGATGACGCCGACACCGACCAGGAACGTGGGAGCGTCCCGGGCGCGCAGGTGCAGCGTGAGCAGGCGGCCGGTCACGGCTGCTCGCCGAGCCGGATTAACGCCGGGATGTCGCATCGGTGGGCGGCATCGAGGTAGGCGGCGAACCAGGCGCGCTGCGCTGGCTCCGGTAGTGAGCGGAGCCTGGCGAGGGGCACGTCGTCGGGGGTGGCTGCCTCGTCGAGCATCCAATCGGTGGCCAGGGTGTCGGTCCGGTACACCCGCTGGTTGATGCTGCGTGTCCCGGACGGGTCCTCACATCTGGCCCGGGTCACCTGCCGGAAGTCCGCCCGCAGGCTCTTCCGGCTGGCAAGGCCGCCCAGCGCCGTGGACTGGTAGTCGAGGTTGAGCCAGACCGTGTCGTCGTTCCGTTCGATGGGCTGGCGGGCCGGCTGGGCGGCCTGGTCGGCCGCCCGCCGGGGCGCTCCGGGTATCCCGTCGAGACGTCTTAGGATCGGCTGCACAACCTTGGTGACGTCGTCGATCAGGAAGGCGTTGATCCGGGAGAGGCACACCTGCGGGCCGCTGCTCGTGCACACCAGCTCGACCGCGGCCGGGTCGGCCGGGAGGCGGTAGGTGCCCGGCCCGGTGGTGATCGGCACGGCGACGGCGACGGCGAGTCCGCCGGCCAGCAGGGCTGCTCGCCGCTGCCGCGCGGCGGCGGCGAGCAGCAGGACCGTCAGGGCCACCAGCCAGGCTGCCTGCAACACGGTGACCCGGCCGGGAACGAGTGAGTACACCGCCCAGCCGCCGTAGACCGGTGAGAGCCACGCGGCGGGCGTGCCGTCCCAGTAGGTGATGATGGCCAGGCCGAGGTATGTGGCGAGGCCGGCGATCGGGGCCGCCACCCGCAGCGGTACGAGCCGGCCGACGAGGACGCCGACCGCGGCGGCGGCGGCCAGGGCGAGGACACCGACGGTCAGCGTCCACCACCAGCCTCCGCCGGTGTAGGTCGCGACCCGGGCGATCAGCACCGCCGCCCCTGCGAACGCGAGCAGCAGTCCGGCGGCGCCGGCCACGGTTACGGCGAGCCAGGCCACCACCAGTGGTTGCCAGCCCGGGCGGGGGGTGGAGGCGATCAGCTCGTCGATGTCGCGCCGCCGTTCCCGCCCGGACTGCCACGCCCCGGCAGCGATCATGAGAGCGCACAGAATCAGCAGCGACACCCGCAGGTAGTTCGCGAGGCCCGCCCACCGGCCGGCCCAGTCGTCCGGGTGCACGGCCAGCATCCACACGCCGGCGCCGAACATCGCCGCAGCGGCGAAGGGCGCCGTACCGCGGCGTAGCTCCGCCCTCAGCGCGCGCTTCACCGCGGTGCCGTCCGCGCACCGCGCAGCACCGCCGTGTAGCCGCGCTCGATGGGGGAGTCGCCGCTGTCGCCGTCCCCACCGGCCGCGATCAGCTCATCAGGGAGGCCAGTGAATACCAGCCGCCCGCCGTCGACCAGGTTCACCCTGGTGCACGCCGCCACGACATCCTCGACCAGGTGTGTGCTGACCAGGACGACTGCATCCAGGCCCAGCTCCCGCAGCAGCGCCCGGAACTGCACCCGCTGCTCCGGGTCCAAGCCGGCGGTCGGCTCGTCCAACAGCAGCAGCCGCGGGTCGTTCACGATGGCCTGGGCGATGCCGACGCGACGCAGCATCCCGCCGGAGAGGTGCTTCATCCGGTCGTCGGCGCGATCCAGCAGCCCGACCCGCTCGATCGCCCGGTCCACCGCCAGCGGAACTCGCGCCGGCGGCATCTCCTTCAGCCAGGCGAAGTACTCGACGAACTCCCGCACGGTGAAGCGCGGATAGAACCCGAACGCCTGAGGCAGGTAGCCCAACTGGCGGCGCGCCTGCCGCAACGCCGACGGTTTCCCGATGTGGTGGCCCAGCAGCCGGACCGCACCCCGGTCGGGTCGCAGGACCGTGGCCAGGACCCGCATCAGGGTGGTCTTGCCGGCGCCGTTCGAGCCGAGCAACCCGTGCACGCCCACTCCGAGCTCGAGGTCCAGGTCGTCGAAGACGACTCGCTTGCCGTAGCTGACCCGCAGGCCGTCGACGCTCACCGTCGTCATGCCGGTTGCCTTCCCACCCGTTCCCGACGCACATACACCACCACCGTGGCCACCGCGGTGACCCCCAGCCATCCCGGGACGCTCGACACCAGGACCGCCAGACCGCTGACCGGCGGCGCCAGCACCACCACCGCCCACGCCCCGGCCACCACCAGCGCGGCGTACCCGGGCTCGACCAGCGAGCCGAGCGCCAACGTCAGGACCGTCAACGCGACACAGGGAAGCAGCCACAACCCCGGCGTACCGATGCCCGTCACCGCGCCAGCGAGGACCGCGACGGGCGCCGCGACCGCGAGGACCGCCAGCGTGCGCCACAGAACGATTCGCAGGCCGCCCTGCGGTGTCCCCGCGATCAGGTCGTGCAACGGATCGGTCTGCGGCCCGTACGACAGGGCCGTACCGACAGCGGGCAGCGCTGGCGCGATCAGCAGGAGCAGCCACGGCGGGACCACGGTCGGGCTGATTGCCATCCCCGCGGTGAGCACCCCGGTGACGGCCACCGACAGAAACCACGCCGCCCGCGCCGCAGGCCCCGCACCCACCAACACCCTGACCCGCCGCCACCCGGTCGCCCGCCGCACCCGCCCCTGCGTCGGCAACCGGCCGCCCAGCGCCACCGCGGCCGCCTCCACCGCCAGAGCCGTCGACGCATCCGATGCGATGCTCGTCCGGCAGGCCGCACAGCGGTCGAGGTGCGCCTCCACCGACCACGCGTCGACGTCAGCGAGACGCCCCTCGCCGTACGCCGCCAGCACCCCGGCGTCGACATGGAAACCGGTCACGACAGCGCCTCCCTCAACTCGCGGCGTGCCCGCATCGCCCGGGTCTTCACCGTGCCCTCCGGTACACCCAGCAACACCGCGGCCTCGCGCACCGTCAGGCCATCCAGCACCGTCGCCTGCAACACCGCCCGCAGCTCCGGAGCCAACCGGTGCAGCGCACGCTCCAACTCGGCGTCGTACGCACCGGCCAAGGCCTCGTCCTCCGCCGACGGAGACCACGCCAACACGTCGTCGCCCGGCGCCCCCACACTCTGCGGACGGACCAACGCACGCCGCCGCGCGTCGATCAACCGACCGGCCGCCACCGACCACAGCCAGCCCACCGCCGCACCGTCCCCGCGGTAGCCGGCTGCGGCCCGCCACACCGTCAGGAACGTCTCCTGCACCACCTCCCGGACCAACTCCGGATCCCGGCACCGGCGGCGCAGACGCAGCACCAACCACGGCGCGTTACGCGCATACAGCACGTCGAACGCCCCGCGGTCACCCTTCCCGACGAGGCGCAACAGCTCCTCGTCGTCCACGTCCATCACGCAAGGTTAGGACGCATCACTCGGCGAAACGGTTCTCTGACAGGAGCCGCGTGCCGCGAGAGTCTGACGCAGCTAGGCAGTATGGCGCGAAAGGCACCTCTGTCAGGAAGTCACTCATTAGGCTGCATGCGGGGCAGCTTGTCCGCGCTGATCACGGCCGTTTCCCACCTTGGCCAGCCTGTCCGGGGCTACGCCGGGTGAACCTTCATCTCTCACAGCATGCGCTCAAGGCGCCCTGCCTGGCATCGCTCCGTCTCCCGCGTCCGGCCAGACCTGGCGGCACGGAGAAATTCCCTCGCAGGAGCAACCCTGCGCGCCGGACTTTACGTGACTATCTCGAATCGGGGATCGGAGGCCTGGATGGGTGATCGCGACGCGGCGTTCGCGGAGTATTTCGCGGCGAGGTCTGACGCAATGCGTGGCACCGTGTATCTGCTCTGCGGCGACTGGCACCGGGCGGAGGACTTGGTTCAGACCGCGTTCACCAAGCTCTACCTGGCTTGGGGCCGGGTCTCGCGCCATGAGGTGCTGGACGCCTACGTGCGCCAGATCCTGATCCGGACCTTCTCGACGAGCGGCGCCGCGGCTGGTGGCGGCGGGAGCGAGTGGGCGGGGACGACGCCGAGCGACCGGCACCGCCCGACTCGCCAGAGAACCGGTTAGTGATGCTCCAGGCACTGGCCGCCGCAGCTTCCTGCGGCTTGGACATGCTGCGGGGCCTCCTGTCACCCACCCACAGCGGGATCGAGAAGGGAAGACGATGAACGAGGACGACCTGCGCGAGACGCTATGTAGCGAGATGGCGACCAGCGCCCCGCCGCCACCGATGGCTACGACCGCCACGCTGCGCGCCGCCCGACGCGCACGCAGCCGCCGCCGAACCCTGTGGGCCTGCGCCGGATCGGCGGCGACGATTCTGGCGGTCGCTGGCGCCGCAACGATGTTCACCCCCGATGCCGGCGGCCACAGCCCGGCAGGTCCGGCGCCGCAGGCCGCCCCGCCTCCGTCATCGAAGGACACCGCCCAGCCGTGGCCGACCGGACCGGACGGCCACCCGCAGGAGGACCGCACCGCGCGAGCAGGCTCCAGATACGACCAGGGAATCCGGCTACTCGACGAGATCATCTCCGTCGTGCCCGCCGGTTACACCGCGCCGGAGAACCCGGCGAACCAGCCCACTGACCAGAAGCCGCTGCGGACGCACCAGGCGCAGTTCGAGGACAAGGTCAACGGTGTCGACGTGTGGGGTTACATGTCCTCGGCCGCCCTGGCCAAGGGTGAGCGGATGGGGCCTTTGCTCGTCGAGGTGCACACCGCGGGCAATCAGCTACCGGCCGAGCCGTGCGCGCTAGCCCGCCAGTTCTGGGGCATGCAGGGTGAGTGCCAGGTGGAGACCGTCGCAGCGGCGCAGGTCGGCGTGGTAGTCCGACCCGGCCGCGACCACCGGTTCGACCAGTGGGCGGCCTACCGGCACCCGGACGGCGTGGTGGTATTCGTCGCACAGGGCGCGAACCTCGATGACGAACGGCCGGGCCTGACCACGCTGCCGTTCTCCGTGCAGCAGCTCGCGGCCCTCGCCGTGAACGAGAGGTTCCACCTGCAATAAGGCGGGCTCGGCGGGGGGTGGCTTCAGCAGGATGTCGGCGGCACGCTGAAAGCCGCCGGGTGCATGTTCCCGGGCTGCGCAACCTGCTGATCTCTGACGACATCGCCACCGCTGTTCCGAAGACTGCCGGTCAGGGAGGACGGAGAGTTCGGGGCGGCGGGCCTTTGGGGCATAAGCAACGCCGGCGGCAAAGACAGCTACGCTGCACGGATGGCAGCGTGTCCCGAGCTGACCAGGCCGCTCCCCCAGGCGGGGCGCGGTCACGGTCTCTCCGGGGCAACCCCGGGGACGTCACACTCACCTCGGCACCACACCACAGGTGCGTCGGCACGCTCCGCGAGCCTGTGCACCCGCACGACCGGGCATCGTCGGGACACGCCGCCATCCATCCCGGCTTGGCCGTGACCACCATCCACGCCCTCGCCACCGCGCTCGCCGACGCGTTCCTCGCCGGCGACGACTGGCGCCGCGCCGATCTCGTCGACCAGGGTGGGCTCGTCCTCGGGGTCCGGCGGCGATGGCTGTGGCCGGTCGTCGACGCGGCGCTGGTCGCCTATCCCCACCCACCACGCGACCGGCCCCGTGAGCTGGCTGCCTTCCTCACCACTCTGGACCCGCTACGCGCGGCAGTCGCCGCCGCCCGCCAGCACCAGCGGCCGATCGTCATCCGCACGCGGCCCGCGACGCCGACCCGCACCGTCCGCCGTCCCTGGCGCACCCCCGTCATCGACACCGTCGGCGACCTGGCCGCGATGCTCGACCTGAGCATCGAGCACCTCGACTGGTACGCCGACCGACGCGCCATGAACCGACGCGCCACCGCCCACCGGCTGCACCACTACCACTACCGGTGGACCGACCACGGCCGCCTGATCGAGGCACCCAAGTCCCGGCTCCGCGCCCTGCAACGCCGGCTCCTCGCCGAAGTACTCGGCCCCATCCCGGTCCACACCGCCGCCCACGGCTTCGTACCCGGCCGCTCCGCGCACACCTTCGCCGCCGCCCACGCCGCGCAGCCGGTCGTCGTCCGGATCGACCTGCTCGCCTTCTTCACCCACATCCCCGCCACCCGCGTCTACGGACTGTTCCGCACCGCCGGCTACCCCGAACCCGTCGCCCACACCCTCACCGGACTCTGCACCACCCGCACCCCACACCCCGTCCTCCGCCAGGCACCTCACGACCTGCCGCACCGGTCGGCACGGCTCGCGGCGCTGCGCACCGGCCACCTCCCCCAGGGAGCGCCCACCTCACCCGCACTGGCCAACCTGTGCGCCTACCGACTCGACCGACGCCTCACCGGCCTCGCCGACGCCTTCGAGATCACCTACACCCGGTACGCCGACGACCTCGCCTTCTCCGGCGACCTCACCACCCGCCGAATCCACGACCTGATCACCGCCGTCACCGACATCGCCCGCGACGAGGGCTTCCAAGCCCACCCAGGTAAGACCCGCATCCGCGGGCGCGCCGACCGGCAACTTCTCGCCGGACTCGTCGTCAACCAACACCCCGCCACACCACGCGACGAATACGACCGGCTCCGCGCCATCCTCCACAACGCTGCCCGCACCGGCCTCGCCATACAGAACCGGACGGGCCACCCCGATTTCGCTCAATACCTCATCGGACGAGTTCTCTGGGTCGGTCATCACCACCCAGCACGCGCAGCCAAACTCGCCGCGCTGCTGGCCCAAGCTCTTGCGGCACCGTAGACTGACGCGGCGCGGCAGCTTCGCCGGATCTCGGCAAGGACACGTCGGACCAACCGAAGCATGGCCTGAGCAGGACTTACGCCTGTTCTGCTGATCTTCGGCAAGCGAGCACAGCAATGCGCGTGTGCGACCCGCTAACGTAAAGACAGAATAGGAACCCGCAGGTAGTGAGCCTCTGGGTACAGATAGAGCGTCGTCTTAGGAGTCTCCATGTGACTCCGGGTGATCTTGGTGGGCAGGGTCGAGCGGCCGGCGGAACCAGGGTCGCGTCGGCGGGGACGGTGCTGGTTCAGGCTGCGGCGCGGGCTGTCGGCGTCGGTCGGGCGAAGGTTTTGCGGTCGCGGATGAGTGCCCAGAGGACGTCGACGCGTCGTCGGGCGAGGGCGAGTATGGCTTGGCGGTGGTTTTTGCCTTCGGCGCGCTTCTTTTCGTAGTAGGCACGCGAGGTGGGGCATTCTCGGGCGGCGGTGAAGGCGGCCATCCACAGAATGTGTCGCAGCCTTCGGTGAAAGCGGCGAGGCTGCCGATGGTTGCCGGAAACCGATCCAGAATCACGGGAAACAGGTGCCAGGCCCGCGTGGGCGGCGAGTTTCGCAGGGCTGTCGTACTCGGTCATGCCGGCGGTGTGGACGAGCAGTTCGGCGGTCAGCAGGGGTCCCATGCCCGGCAGGCTCGCCACGATCGGCGCGAGGGGGTGCTGGTCGAGGTGGTCGGCGATGAGATCGTCGACGGCGGCGATGCGTTGTTCGAGGGCGAGGATTTCGGTGGCCATCTGTCCGACGACCACGGCGGCGGCGCGTTGGCCGGGGAGCGTGACGGTCTGCTGACGCGCAGCGGCCACCATCGCCTCGGCGACCTGGGCGGCGTTCTTGACGTGGCCGCGGCGGAGCAGGGCGGTGATGCGGTCGACGCCGGCGTGCCGGATCGCGGCCGGCGTCTGCCAGCAGGCGAGGACCATCATCGGGCCCTTCCGGTTCAGGTCCACGGCCCTTTCCAGCGCGGGACTGATCCCGGTGAGCAGTTCCTGCAGCCGGAAGAGAGTGGCGACACGCTGCCCGACGAGGTCAGCGCGGTAGCCCGTCAGCACTGTCAGCTCGGCGAGGAGCCGGTCGGTGGGTTCCAGGATCGGGATGTCGGGGCGCATGCGGATGGTTTGGGCGATGACCAGCGCGTCGCGGGCGTCGGTCTTGTTCTCTCCGGCGAACGCGGCAGCCATGTGGAACGCGACGGTGCCGGAGACGTAGCGGACCTGGACCTGGCGCCGCCAGAGCAGGGTCAGCAGTAGGGCGGACAGGCCGGTGGTGACGTCGACCGCCCAGCAGACCGGGCGGCCGTGCGTCGACACCTCTGCCATGACGGTGAGCAGTGAGGTCTCCTCGTTGGCGACGCGGCGGGAGTAGACCAGTCGGCCGTCGCCGTCAACGGCGGCGACGTGGTGGTGGGCCTTGCCGATGTCCACGCCGATCCACAACTTCCCCACCGTCTCGCCTTTCGTTTGCAGTCGGTTTGCACGAGTGGCCCTCGTCTGTGGTTCGGGTTTGCCAGCACCTTCTAGCGATGCGAACGCAGGTCGCGGGTCTCCATCAGCGGTCTACCGAATCTCGCAGACGACGAAGCGGCGGGTGGCATCTCCTACCGTCAGCCAAACAATCTCGGCGAAACACACGCAGCCATACCCACCGATTCCTGGGCATCAGGGTCTACGGCCACCAGGGCCGCGCCCCGTTCAACCAACGCGTCCGTGAGGCGGGAGCGGGTGGCACCTCGAAGCTCAGCCACGATCACGGCGGAACACACACAGCCATCCCCACTCCCGGCCCTGCGGGCACGGCAACCCCCAGCCTTCCGCCGTGGCCGGCAGGCACCTCGGACACGATGTGCGAGAACCAGGAATCAAGATCTCGGTGGCGCCGCTCGGCCCTGCACGAGCGACGCGGGCTGAACCAGTCCTGCGACGGCAAGGGCGTCGAGATCGCACCCGGCGACACGGTTTGGACGCCGCCCGAAAGGTGCCACTGGCGCGGCGTTGCCCCCGATCACTTCACGGCCCACCTCGCAGTCGGGGCAGCCGCAGCCGACGACAGTCCAGGCAGCGAATGGGTCGACCTCGTGACCGAGGAGTACGGATAACCCTGACAACACCCGTGTCCCGACCCGCTACCCGACGCCCACAGACGAGACGTGATGCCGCGAGATGTGGGGGTAGGAGGTCCGGGAGCCACGACGAGAAGGAGTTGTCATGAACCTGAACTTTCTCCGACCGCTGTACGACCAGCCCGGCCCGTGGGCGTCGGTCTACCTGGACGCCAGCCGTGCAGGCGAGAACGCCGACCACGAGGTGGAGCTGCGCTGGAGGGCGCTACGAGAAGACCTTGCGGAGCAGGGGGCCGACTCCGCCACCTTGGACGCGCTTGACCAGGCCGTCCGTGACCAGCCAACCCAGCCCGGCCGGTACGGGTTGGCGCTGTTCGCCCGTGCCGGGCAGGTGGCCCTGGTCGAGCCGCTGCCCGCTCCCCCACCGAGCGACGAGGCGCATCACGGCCCACTGCCACACGTGATGCCGCTGCTCGCGCAACGCGGCGAGGAGGTCCCGCACGTCCGGGTGCTCGCCGACCGGACCGGCGGCGACCTCGACGCAGTCACCGCCGACGGCGTGCCCCGGCAGCGCACGGTGGAGGGCGGTGAGACGTTCCCGCTGCGTAAGGTTCAGGCCGGCGGTTGGTCGCACCGGCGCTATCAGCAGGCGGCCGAGGTGTCCTGGGACCGCAACGCCGGTGACGTGGCCGCCGCCGCCGTGGATCTCGCCGAGTCGATCGGCGCTGAGGTGATCGTCGTCGGCGGGGACGTCCGGGCGGCGCAGCTGTTCGTGCAGCGGCTGCCGGTCCGGTGGCGTGAGCGCACGGTCCGCACCGACGCCGGCTCACGTCACGCCGGGGCTGACAACACCGCGCTGGACGACGTGACCGTGCAGGCCATCGCCGAGGTGGCCGACCGGCACACCCGCGACATCATCGGCCGCTACCAGGCCCAGGCCGGGGACGGCACCGCGCCGGCCGGGCTGGCCGAGGTGGTGGCGGCACTGCAGCGCGGGCAGGTCGACACGGTGCTGCTGGTCAACGACACCTCGTCCACCGACACCCTCTGGATCGGCCCCGACAACCTCACCCTCGTGGCGGCCGACGATCAGACCCTGCGCACCCTCGGAGTGCAGAATCCCCAACGGGTACGCGCCGATGCCGCCCTGCTGCGCGCCATCGCCGGCACCGACGCCGACCTCGTCCTCGTCGGACCTGACGACGCACCGCTGGAGCACGGCATCGGTGCCGTCCTGCGCTACGCCGATGCCAACACCCCCTGAGGTCGCCGGACCGGTCACGCGGGGGCCGGTTCCCGCCCGGGGGAGAGCACGAGTCGTGGCCACCGAAACGATGACCGGGAAGGTAGCCGACTCGCCCCTGCGACGGCCGCGGCCGCGAACGGTTGGACGCGGGTGCCCTTGTCCGACTGACCAAGGGCACCCGCCGGATCGCCCTGGCAGCGGCCGGACGCGGCGATCTACCTGCTGCATATCCGCGGCCGGGGCCGTACGGCCATGGGGGCGGGCGGCGCGCTGCGCCTGCCGCGAAGGTGATGCGGGTCGTGGATAGAACGGTCGCCGAGTATTGGGTGGGAGAGGCGTGGACATGACAGATGGCACGGTCTACTCCGGCTCGCACTGGCAGCGCTACGCCACCGGCGACACCGACGAGGCGCATGCCTACATCCGGCGGGCCTTCTTCGACGTCAACGTGCGCTTCTCGGCGAAAGCCGCGACGGAGCCGGTCTCCGCACCATCACCACCAGCCTCGCCGACATCGGTGTGACCCGGCTGCACTATTCGGCGCGCACCCAGGTTGGCACTGCCCGGAACGGGGACCTGACCATCACCCACCTGCTGGGCGGCCGCTTCACCATCGCCAGGGGAAAGGACGACTACCAGCTACGGCCCGGCGATGTGGTGTTGATGCAGCCGGATCAGCCCCAGGAAGCCGAGTTCGACGACGTCGACTCGTTCACCACCCGCCTTCCCCGCATCCTGCTCGAAGAGGTCGCCTACGCCCAGACCGGCCTCAACGGTGCGGACCTGCGCTTCGACAGCTCCCGGCCGATCTCGGCGGCGCTCGGCCGCCACTGGACCCAGGCCGTCTCCTACCTGACCCGCGCCGTGCTGTCCGACCCCGCCCTCATGGCCAACCCACTGGTCACCGGGAACACCCGTCACCTGCTCGCGGCGACGGCTCTTGCCGTGTTTCCCAACACCGCTCACGCCACGGCCCTGGGGGCCGTCGGCGAGGTCACTCCGCGGGCGTTACGCCGGGCCGTGGCCTACGTCGACGACCACGCCGAGCAGCCGGTCACGGTCGAGCAGATCGCCGCTGCGGCCGGTGTGCGCCCGCGCGCGCTGCAACTGGCGTTCCGCCGCCACCACGGCACCACCCCGGTGCGGTACGTCCGCCAGGTCCGCCTCGAACGCGCGCACCGCGACCTGCAGGCCGCCGACCCGACCACCGGTGTCACCGTCACCATGATCGCCCAGCGTTGGGGCTTCACCCACACCTCGGGCGCTTCAGCACCGACTACCGCGCCACCTACGGCAGCAGTCCCAGCCACACTCTGCGCACCTGACACCCAGCCGCACCGCCGCTGCTCAGCCCTCCACTCCGGTGGCGGAGTGGGCGGCGCCGACCGGCTTGGACTGCGAGGACCCGCGCTGCCGCAGATAGATGGACAGGACCACCATCGACGTCACGGCCAGCAGCTCGGACTGCCAGTTCTGCAGGGTGCGGTTCCAGAAGTCGGGTTGCAGCAGGTAGTCGCCCCAGGTCACCGGGTCCTGGAGGTTGGCGAGCTGCTGCTCGTTGTAGGCGGCGACCCCGGTGATGGACTGGGCCAGCCAGGACAGCAGGAAGATCGTGCCCATGACGAGGCCCAGCGAGCGGGAGAACAGGGCGTGCCGCAGGCCTCCGGCCCGGGCCCAGGCCGGAGAGGTGTCAGTGGCGTACGGGCCAATCATCTGATCCTTGTCGGACTCGCGGCCGGCCTTGTCGAGTTCCTTCGACTCGGGTGAGCCTTTCTGCAGCAGCCAGACGGTGAGGAAGATGTAGAGGAAGAACTGCAGGTACTCCGACTGCCAGTTCTCGGTGACGTCGACGGCGAAGCTCGCCGAGGTGACGTACCGCCCGAGCGACACCGGTGCCAGGCCCTCGCTGAGTTGCCGCTGGTTGAAGTCGGCGTGCCCCGCGAACGCCTGACCGACCAGCGACAGGAGGAACAGCAGCCCGAATACCAGGCCGAGGGAGTTCTCGCGCAGGAACTTCTTCACCGATGCAGCACCCCCAACGCGGTGAAGTAGACGAGGCCGACGGCGACCACGAGCAGCAGCAGCACGAACTGCAATCGCATGGCTCACCCTCCTTGCAGCACGCAGTCGTAGGGCTTGTCCCCTCGGGCGGTGCAGCCGGCGGCGACCACGCGCCAGCCGCCGGGAAAGACGGCGAGGAAAACGGTGTCGCCGTCCAGCCGCACCTGCGCCCGCTGCCCGTACACGTCGGTGGCGACGACCGCGCCGGGTTCGGGCAGGTCCTCGGCCAGGATCGCCTCGGCGCACGGCTTGTCGGCGGACTGTTCCAGCTCGGTGACGGTGTCGGGAGCCAACACGGCACAGGCGGCAGTGCCGTCGCGCCCCGCGACGGCGTCCAGCATTCGTGTGGTGACAGCGGCGGCCGCGTCAGCGCGGTCGGTCACCGGCCCGCAGCCTGCCACGGTCATCACGGTCAGGGCTGCGCCCACTACCGCACCTGCAAACCTCATGCGGAGGTGCTTTCCCCCGCGCGACGCTGCCCAACCGGGTCCGGCTCGCCGCCTCGCGCCGTCGGCACGGTGCTGCTCAATCGGGTACGGGTCGCCGCCAGCAGGTAGGTGACGCACGGGGCGGCATCGCGCAGGGTGAGCGTGACCCCGGCGTAGGCGGCAGCCCGGTGCGTGCGCAGCAGGGCGCTGATGCCGTGCGCGCTGAAGAAGGTCACCCGGGACAGATCGAGGATCAACCGTGCGGGTCGCCGGGCGATCACGTGTGCGGCCAACTCGTCGATGAGATGGGCGGTACTCATGTCGACCTCACCGCGAACGGCGATAGCTGGTACCGGCCCTTCGCTGTTCAGGTTCAGCGTCATGATCGGTTTGGCGACCCGCGCACGGTGTCGAGTCGGCTGTTCGAGGATAGACATGGCGCCTCCCGATCTGGTGCATCGGTGAGTCGGATCCTCCCGCGTCGTCGGCGCGGTCGGTGGACCTGGGCACATGTCTTGACCCGGAGACCACCATACCCACGACGTTCGCCGCGGACACCAGTTGAGCGGTGTACGAGTTTCGATGTGGCCGTTGTTCGCGGGCCAGATTGAGCGACGTGCCAGCCGGCGGGCCGCCGACAGGTCGGCGGCGCAAAGACGAGGAACCCGACGAGATGCGGCCTGTCCGGTACAACGAGGCGGTTCGGGGTACGGCCTGATGCGGTGAGGGACCGAGGCGAGGAGGCGGCGGTGGCGGACACGACGGTGTCGGATCTGGTGGTCGCGCGGCTAGCCGACTGGGAGGTGGACCGGGTCTTCGGCTATTCCGGTGACGGGATCGACGGGGTAATGGGGGCGTTGCGGCGGGCGGGTCGACCGGAGTTCGTGCAGGCCCGGCACGAGGAGACGGCCGCGTTCATGGCGTGCGGGCACGCGAAGTACACCGGCGGGCTGGGGGTGTGCCTGTCCACGCAGGGGCCCGGTGCGGTGCACCTGCTCAACGGTCTCTACGACGCCCGGCTGGACTCCCAGCCGGTGCTCGCCCTGGTCGGCCAGCAGGTGACGTCGGTGTTGGGCAGCGGCTACCAGCAGGAGATCGACCTGGTACGCCTCTACGGCGACGTGTGCGCACAGTTCGTGCAGACCGCGTACACCCCGGAGCAGTTGCCGATGTTGCTCGACCGGGCGATCCGCACGGCCCTGGCCACCCGCAGCCCCACCTGCGTGATCCTGCCGCACGACGTGCAGACTGCTTCAGCCCCCGACCTCGGCGCACACGAACACGGGATCATGGTGACCAATCCGGGTCTGCCGGTACCCGAACTGCGGCCCCGCGCCGACGACCTGCGGACCGCCGCGGACCTGCTCGACGCCGGGCAGCGGGTGGCGATCCTCGTCGGGCAGGGCGCCCGCGCCGCCGCCGGCGAGGTGGTCGACCTCGCCGAGGCGCTCGGCGCCGGAGTGACAGCGTCACTGCTGGGCAAGCCGGTGCTGGACGAGGCGCTGCCGTTCCACACCGGCGTGATGGGCCACCTGGGCAGCACCGCCAGCAGCATGCTGATGAACGAGTGCGACACCCTGCTGATCGTCGGCAGCAACGATCCCTGGTCGGAGTTCTACCCGGCGCCGGGACAGGCCCGGGCGGTGCAGATCGACATCGACGGCCGACGTCTGGGCATGCGCTACCCGGTGGAGGTGCCGCTGCTCGGCGACGCTGCCGAGACCATCCGGGCGCTGCTGCCACTGCTCACCAGGCGGTCCGACCGGAGCTGGCGTCAGCGCGTCGAGGGCGAGGTGACCCGCTGGCGAGACATCGCCCGACAGCGGGCGACCGCTCCGGCAGAGCCGGTGAACCCGCAGTACGTCCTGCACGCCCTCACCGACCGGCTACCCGCAGACGCGCAGGTGGCGGTGGATGTCGGCTCGGTGACCTACTGGTACGCCCGGCACCTGCGGCTGCCCGTCGGTGTCGACGCGCACCTGTCGAGCACCCTGGCCTCGATGGGCTCGGCGCTGCCGTACGGGCTGGCCGCGAAGCTCGCCGCCCCGCACCGGCCGGTGGTGGCCCTCGCCGGGGACGGGGCCATGCAGATGAACGGGCTCGCCGAGCTGCTCACCGTCGCGCACCGCTGGCGGGACTGGGCCGACCCGCGGTTCGTGGTGCTGGTGCTGCACAACCGCGATCTCGCGGAGGTGAGCTGGGAGCAGCGGGAGATGGAGGGCGATCCCCGCTTCGTCGACTCCCAGCGCCTGCCCGACGCCCCGTACGTCCGCTGGGCGGAGCTGCTGGGCCTACACGGCGTCCGGGTCACCACCCCCACCGAGGTCGACACCGCCTGGGACGAGGCCCTGTCAGCGGATCGGCCCACGCTGATCGAGGCGATCGTGGACCCGGCGATCCCGCTGCTGCCTCCGGCCCAGCCCTACGAGAAGGTCGCCACGATGTACCAGGCGCTCGGCCGGGAGGACACCGACCTGGGCCGGCGGGCCCTGGCACACCTGCGCCGGGAACGCGCCACCGAGAGCTTCGACGACCCCCGGTGACGGCCGGAGGTGTGCCGGCCTGAATTCCGGAGACGTCAAATCGTAGGTCGAGGAACGAAGAAAGGGGTGTGATGAAGCGGATCCGGCAGTCGGTGCACGCCTTCGCCGGCAGCGCGCTGGCGGTGGTGATCGCCGGGGTGGTCGCCCTCCTCACCGGCCAACCGTGGCTGTTTCCCAGCCTGGGGCCGGCGGTGATGCTGCACCTGGAAAAGCCCGACTCGCCGGAGTCGTCACCCCGCAACACGCTCATCGGGCACGGCGTCGCCCTGCTGGCCGGGTACGGCTTCCTGGTGGCCTGCGGGCTGACCGACAACCCGCCGGTGCTGCAGGAGGGGATGAGCGGGCCGCGGATCGTCGCCGCGGCCGGGTCGCTCGCGGTGACCGCGCTCGTGCTGGTGCTGCTGAAGGCGTCACATCCCCCGGCAGGCGCGACCACACTGATCGTGAGCCTGGGCCTGCTGACCACCCCCACTCAGTTGCTCATCGCTGCGGGTGCGGTGGTGCTGGTCACAGCGGTGGACTGGCTGTACGGGCAGGTGTCGGACCGGCCGATGCCGGTATGGGCGGCACCCGAACGGTCACCGGAAGAAGGAGGGCATCGTGGTGGACCGGATCGCCGACCCGTGGGGTGAGCGGACCCCGTACGGGCCGGGACAGGAGTGGCCGGTGCGGGTGGACCGGTACCTGGCCGACGAGCGCACCGATGCCGACGTGGACCGGTGGGTGCAGTCGGCGTCGGTGCTGCACTCCAACGGCGACGCGCTGGACATCGCGGTCGCCGACGGGCGGATCGTCGGCGTACGCGGCCGGGCGGTCGACCGGATCAACCGGGGCCGGGTCGACCCGAAGGACCTGTACGGCTGGCAGGCCAACCACAGCCAGGACCGGTTGACCCGCCCTCTGGTCCGGGACGGTGACCGTCTGGTCGAGACGGACTGGGACACCGCGATGGGCCGCGTCGTGTCCCGGTCGAAGGAACTCCTCGACGGGCCGGGGGGATGGGGACACTTCGGCTTCTACACCACCGGCCAGCTGTTCCTGGAGGAGTACTACACGCTCGGCGTGATCGGCAAGGCCGGGCTGGGCACCCCGCACATGGACGGCAACACCCGGCTGTGCACCGCGACCGCGGCGGCGGCGATGAAGGCGAGCTTCGGCACCGACGGGCAGCCCGGCTCGTACACCGACGTGGACCACTGCGACGCGATCGCCCTGTGGGGCCACAACGTCGCCGAGACCCAGACCGTGCTGTGGATGCGGATGCTGGACCGCCGACGCGGCCCGAACCCGCCCGCGATGCTGGCCGTGGACCCGCGTGCGACCCCGGTCGCCCGGGAGGCCGACCTGCACCTCGCGGTGCGCAACGGCACCAACGTGGCCCTGATGAACGGCCTGCTCCGCGAGATCATCCGGCGGGGGTGGCACGACCGCGACTACATCGACGCGCACACCCTCGGCTTCGACGAGCTGGGCCGGATCGTCGACGGCTATACACCCCGCCGGGTCGCCGACATCTGCGACGTGCCGGCCGCCGACGTGGAACGCGCCGCGGAGCTGCTCGGCACCTCGCGGCGGCTGCTGTCGACCGTGTTGCAGGGCTTCTACCAGTCGAACCAGGCCACCGCCGCCGCCTGCGGTGTCAACAACCTGCACCTGGTCCGGGGCATGCTCGGCCGCCCCGGCGCCGGGATCTATCAGATGAACGGCCAGCCGACCGCGCAGAACACCCGGGAGACCGGGGCCGACGGTGACCTGCCGGGCCTGCGCAACTGGGAGAACACCGCGCACATCGAGGAGTTGGCCCGGCTGTGGAACGTCGACGTGGACACCATCCCGCACTGGGCGCCGCCGACGCACGCCATGCAGATCTTCCGGTACGCCGAGCAGGGCTCGATCAAGCTGCTCTGGATCACGGCCACCAACCCGGCGGTCTCGCTGCCCGAGCTGTCCCGGATCCGGCGGATCCTGGCCAAGCCGGAGCTGTTCGTGGTCGTGCAGGACCTCTTTCTCACCGAGACCGCCGAACTGGCCGACGTGGTGCTGCCCGCCGCGACGTGGGGCGAGAAGACCGGCACGTTCACCAGCGTCGACCGCACGGTGCACATCTCCGACAAGGCCGTCGACCCGCCCGGCGCGGCGAAGCCGGATCTGGACATCTTCCTCGACTACGCCCGCCGGATGGACTTCCGCGACCGCGACGGCAACCCGCTGATCCGGTGGACCGGGCCGGAGGAGGTGTTCGAAGCGTGGAAGGAGTGCAGCCGCGGCCGGCCGTGCGACTACACCGGCATCACCTACGCCAAGCTGCGCGGCGGCTCCGGCATCCAGTGGCCCTGCACCGAGGAGCATCCCGACGGCACCGAGCGCCTCTACACCGACGGGATCTTCAACACCGACCCGGACTACTGCGAGACGTACGGTCACGACCTCGCCACCGGTGCGGAGTTCACGGAGCCGGAGTACCGGGCCAAGGAGCCGAAGGGGCGGGCGTTCCTGCACGCCGTCGACTACCAGCCCTCACCCGAGGTGCCCGACGACGACCACCCGATGCTGCTGACCACCGGCCGGACCGTCTACCAGTTCCACACCCGCACCAAGACCGGCCGCGCGCCGCAGTTGAACGCCGCCGCCCCCGAGGTGTGGGTCGAGCTCCATCCGGGCGACGCCGAGCACCTCGGTATCGGCGAGGGCGACCTCGTCGGCATCTCCTCCGCGCGCGGCGGCATCGAGGCCCGCGCCCGCATCAGCGGCATCCGCCCCGGCGTCGTCTTCGTGCCGTTCCACTACGGCTACTTCGACCAGGACCCGGACGACCGCACACCCCGCGCCGCCAACGAACTGACCATCACCGCCTGGGACCCGGTGTCCAAGCAGCCGCTGTTCAAGGTGGCGGCCGTCGCGGTGGCGAAACTCGCCGACGGTCGGGGCGTACCCTCACCGGCGCCGACCGTCGGCGGCAGCGCACCGCTCGCGGACGCCGACGTGCCACCGACCGTCGGGGGGCCGACGGCCTGGGCCACCAGCGGGAAGGAGTGAGTCGTGCACCTCGCCCACTACCTCGGACTGCTGCACCGCGCGCAGGTAAACCTCGCCGACGCGTTCCGGCAGGTCGCCGACGCGCACGCCGAGGAACCCGACATCCAGCACCTCTGCCAGCAGCAGGCGAAGCGCTGCGACGGCCACGCCGAACAACTGCAACCGTTCGCCGCCCGCTACTCCGAGGACGCCCCCACCGAGCCCGACCGGCTGCACTCGCAACTGTTCACCGGCACCCGCACCGGCGGCATCGGCCTCCTGCGTGACCTGCAGGACCTGTACCTGATGGCCGCCGAGTGCGACATCGCCTGGACCGTCGTCGGCCAGGCCGCCTACGGCGCGCGCGACGAGGACCTGCTCGCGGTCGTGAAGCGCTGCGAGGGAGAGACCGCGATCCAGCTCAAGTGGCTGCGTACCCGGATGAAGGCCGCCGCACCCCAGGCGCTCGTCGTCGCCGACTGAGGGGGCGAGAGACCGGTCAGCGCAGCAGCACCGGGCCCGCGTCGATCCGGGTGCGGAACAGGACGTACGGCGTGCGGCGCAGGTCCTGCCCGCGCTGGTACGTCGCCTGCCGGTGCAGCTGGTTGGCGGTGACGTACAGGTGCCCGTCGGCGGCTACGGACATGGTGTCGGGCCACAGCAGTCGCGGGTCGTGGACGACGGTCTCGTACTCGCCGTCGGTGCGGCGGCGCAGCACCGCGTCGTGCTCGTAGGAGGTGAGGTAGAGCCGGCCGGCGTCGTCGGTCTCCAGGCCGTCGGAGCCGCCGCCCTTGTCGCCCTCGTCGATCACCGTCGCGGCGACCTCGTCGTCGCCGACCGTGCGATCGGCCAGGGCGTCGGTGGCCACGCTGTACCAACGACGCGAGGCCAGGGGACAGTAGTAGAGGCGGGAGCCGTCGGCGGCGATGGCGATGCCGTCGCAACCCATGGCCACCGGTTTCGGGTCGCCGCCGGCGGGGCGTTGCAGGAACGGCCGGCCCTCGACCACCGGCCGGAACGTCTCCAGCGGCTCGGCCTTCGTCGACGGGTGCTCGTGCAGCCGCCGCCACGACTCACCGGTGGCCAGGTCGACCACGATGATCCCGTTCGGGCCGGAGTCGGCGGAGTCGGTGATGTAGGCGACGCCGGCCTCGCCGCGGCGCAGGTCGAAGCGCACGTCGTTGAGGTAGGTGCTGGGCAGGGCGACGTCGGTCGGGAAGGTGATCACCTGGGCGACGGTGTCGGTGTCCAGGTCGACCCGGACCAGCTTCGGGCCGCCGGGCGAGGTGGGGCGGAACATCGGGCTGCCGGTGTCGAGGACCCAGAGCCGGTCGGCGGGGTCGACGACGATGCTCTGCACCGACACGAACGCCTCCGCGTCGTCGTCGCCCGACGGGCTGTTCCAGCGTTCGTCCGGGTAGGGCACCTCGCGGCCGTCGCGCAGTTCGACCACCGTGGCGGGCACCTCGTCGCCCCACTTCGGGAAGTTGACGAAGATCCGGCCCGTGTGGGACACGCTCACGCCGGTCGGCATCGGTCCGGTGAAGGTGTGCACGACCTCCAGCTCGCCGACCGGCTCGTCGGTTGCCGGGCCGGTCATCGCAGGGCCTTCAGGGCGACGGCGGTGACCGCGCCGTAGGCCAGGTGCGGGATGAGGTCGGTGACCCAGTCCGCAGCCGACCACGAGCGGGGGTCGGTGATCTTCAGCGCGGTCATCGGGGCGTTGGAGGCGATCATCGCCAGGCCGGTCAGTGCCAGCGCCGACACCGCGGTGGGCAGCCGGCGGCCTCCCGCCGCGGCGTACACGCCGGCCGCGGCCACGGAGGTGGCGTAGCCGAGCAACGGGCCGAGCCCGGACTTCCGGTTCTCACCCGTCTGCTGGTCGCCGAGGTCGACGTGGGCGAGGTCGGCCAGGCGGGCGGCGCTGTCCTCTCCGGCGCTGCTGGCCGGTCGGGCCCGTACCGCCATGTCCAGGTAGGTGACGGCGTTCAACGCGGACGCGCCGGCCGCGCCGGCGATGAGAGCTCTACTGGTCGGCGTCATCCTCGCCTGCTACCCGCCGGCCCGCCGATGACACCCGGTCGAGCCCACCGGCCGGCGCGATCGAATCGAAACAGGGCACCTGACGGCAGGGCACCTCCACACCATGCTGCTGCCGTGGCGTTCGGCGGAAGCGGGGGTATCGTGGCGGGTCTGTAGTTCACATCCGCCGTATCGGGTGTGACGAATCGGCGTCGAGCAGTGGCGTTGGTCCCGGCTCCATCCTCCGGTGGGTTCGTGCAGCGGTCCGCGACGCGCGGGCTGCCATCGCACGCCAACTTTTCTGGTTCTGCCGGCGTGCCGCCTGTGAGGGACTTGTGCCATGGCCCCCCTGTCAACGGACCCCGCCGACGCCTTCGCCGAACTCGGCCGCATCAAGCTCGGCGAGACCGGCCTCGACGACGTCTTGCAACGCGTCGCCGAACTGGCCAAACGTGCCCTGGACACACCGGTGGAGGTGTCGGTCACCCTGATCCGCAACGGCACCGGGCACACCGCGGCGTTCACCGACGACCTGGCCCGCGACATGGACGAGCGGCAGTACGCCCAGGGACGCGGCCCCTGCCTGGACGCCGCGGCCAGCGGCGACGTCCTGTCCGTGTCCGATCTCGCCGAAGAGCACCGATGGCCGGACTGGGCCGAACGCGGCCACAAGGCGGGACTGGGCAGCTCGGTGTCGATCGGCCTGCCCATCCAGGACGCGGTCGTCGGCGCGCTCAACGTCTACGCCCGCACCCCGCACGCCTTCGACGACGACACCGTCACCGTGCTGGAGACTTTCGCCGCGTACGCCGCGGTCGCCCTCGCGAACGCGCAGCTCTACGACAGCACCGCCACCCTGGCCCAGCAGATGCAGGAGGCGATGGCCAGCCGCGCGGTCATCGAGCAGGCCAAGGGCATCATCATGGCCGAACGCCGCTGCACCCCCGGCGAGGCGTTCGACATCCTGGCGAAGGTGTCGCAGGACTCCAACCGCAAGCTCCGCGACGTGGCCCAGGCCCTCGTCGACCGGGCAGCCGGAGAACGCTGACCCGCGTCTACTTTTCGCGGGCCTTGCGGGTGCTGCCGTTGTTGGCCTTGCGGATGGCCTCGACGAGGTCCGCCTTCTTCATCCGGGACCGGCCACGGACGTCGAGCTTCTTCGCCACGTCCATCAGGTGTTCCTTGCTGGCGTTGGCGTCGACGCCACCGGCCGTCCGGCCCGACGAGCCGCGGCCGCCGGCGGCCTTCTTGTCACTCGGTCCCTTGCTGCCCTTCGGCTCCCAGTGGTCGCCCACCTTCTCGAAGGAGTGCTTGACGGCCGCGAACGCCGTCCGGTGGGCGCGCTCGCCCTCACCGTACGAGTCGACCGCCGAGTCGTGCGCCTCCGCGTAGGTGTCCTGCGCCTCCTTCGGCGACCGCTTCAGGGTGCTGGGCATGTCCTTGCGTGCCGGCATCGTCACTCCTCTCGTAGCCCCTCGTCGATGACCCTGCCCCCCGTGGCCACCGCCCAAACACCGCCGCAGCCACTCGTCGTTCACCTGGACCGTGTTCGGGGCCATCGCCGCCCGGACCGAACGGGTCGGCCTGGTCACCGGGGTGACCTGCCCGACGGTCCGCTACCACCCGGCGATCATCGCGCAGGCCGCGGCCACCCTCGCGATCGTCTCCGACGGCCGGTTCACCCTCGGCGTGGGCGCCGGCGAGCGGCTCAACGAGCACGTCGTCGGCCAGGGCTTCCCGAGCGTGCGCGGACGGCACGAACGGCTCCGGGAGGCACTGGAGATCATCCGGTTGCTCTGGCAGGGCGGCTACCAGTCGTACGAGGGCAAGCACCTCCACCTTGAGGACGCGCAGTGTTCGACCTGCCCGACCAGCCGCCGGTGATCGCGGTGGCGGCGAGCGGACCGGCGTCGGTGGCGATCGCCGCCGAACTCGGCGACGGGCTGTTCGCCACCGAGCCGAAACCCGACCTGGTACAGGCGTACCAGCGTGGCGGCGGCGACGGCCCCCGCTACGCGGAGGTGCCGATGGCCTGGGCGCCCGACGAGCAGCAGGCGGTGCAGGCGGCCTGGCAGACCAGCCGGTGGGCGGTCACCGGGTGGAAGGTGATGAGCGAACTGCCCAACCCGGTCAACTTCGAGGCCGCGTCGAGCACGGTCACCGAGGACGACATCCGGCAGCAGTTCGCCGTCGGCCCCGACCCCGACGTCCACGTCGAGGCGGTGCGCACGTACGCCGACGCGGGCTTCGACCACCTGGTCCTGCAGAACGCCGGCCCCGACCCCGACGGCTTCCTCGACTTCTACCGCGACACCCTCGCCGACCGCCTCGGCGCGCTGGGCTGACGCCGGATCGGTCGGGTCCGCCGTGCGTACTGTCCGGCAGACCGGGCAGGAGATGGACGGTAGGGAGAGAGACTCGAAGAGAGGGGATGCCTGATGCCGAGCACCACTATGCCGATGCTGGAGACGTACCCGAAGTCGATCAACCTGGACCGGGCGAAGCTCGCGGCGGCGATCGACGCCCTCAACGACTGCGCGCAGGCCTGCACCGCGTGCGCGGACGCCTGCCTCAGCGAGGACATGGTCGCCGAACTGACCAAGTGCGTCCGGACGAACCTGGACTGCGCCGACATCTGCACCACCACCGCCCGGGTGCTGTCCCGCCACACCGGCTACGACGCGAACATCAGCCGTACGCTGCTGGAGGCCTGCGCCACCGCCTGCAAGTCCTGCGGGGACGAGTGCGCCGGTCACGCCGACAAGCACGAGCACTGCCGGATCTGCGCCGAGTCGTGCCGTGCCTGCGAGCGGGCCTGCCGCGACCTGCTGGCCACGATCAGCTGAGCACAGGCGGGCGGTGCCGCACCCTGACAGGTGCCGGCACCGCCCGCTTCGTCACCGCTTGGCCTCGTGTTTGGCCATCTGGGGCTGCTCCCCCTTGCCGACCTTGCGCAGCGCCTCACGCAGCTGCTCCTCGGTCATCTTGGAGTTGCCCTCGATACCCGCGTCGTGGGCCTGCTGACGCAGATCGTGCAGCTTCTCCCGGTCACCCATGTCGACCTCCCCGTGGGTGCGATGGCGCCGCGTTTCCGCGCGCCGCTGTCGTCCGCCGCGTTCCCGCCCGGCAGTAGAGGCAAACGGGCTCAGCGGGCGCCGGGTCCCAGGTTGTTGTCGGCGTTGCGGGGGATGACGCTGAACTGGCCCTCGGACTCCATCCGCACCTCCTTGACGTCGTCTAAGCGCTCGACGCCCTGCTGGCGGAGTTGGCTGTACAACTCGTCCTCGGTGATCAACTCACGGCGCATGTTGCGGCGCAGCATGCGGCCCTCTCGGACCAGTACCAGGGACCCAGGGTGGATGATGCGGGAGGCGGCGGGCCAGCGGTAGGCCAGCACGTCGAGCACGTACGCCCAGCCGATGATCACCGCGACCAGCAGCACCCCGTCGGCGATCGACGTGTAGTCGTCGGCCATCGCGTTCTGCGCGGCGTCGGCGATCAGCACGATGACCAGCAGATCCGTGACGCCGGTGCTGCCGCTCTCCCGCTTGAGCAGCACCCGCAGGAGGAAGAAGATCGTCAGGTAGATCACGCTGCCCCGCAGCGCGATCTCCCACAGCGGTGTGTCGGGAACGAACAGCTTCCACCAGTCGCTCACCCACCGCGCCTACCCCTGCCGGCCACCGCCACACACGCAGCGTCGTCGGTGGGCGTGCAGGCTTGTTCCAGGGCACTCATCGACAGGTGGCGCTCGCCCTCACCCCACGCGCGGTCGTAGACGTCCTCGGGACGCGGCTGTTCCACCATAGGCATCCACCGGAGGGTGGATCTCGGAAACCGCGCGGTGGGAGCGGAGCTGCCGGGAATGGTGCCGATGACCGGCGGGTGCGGCCGGCGCGGCCCATCCGGGAGACGACACGGGGAGGCAGGGTGAGGGGCGATCACCAGACAGTGATCTCCCGTGCGACGAGCGCCCGCCCTCGAAGGCTCGGTACGGTGCCGGCGGTCCGAGGCGGTAGCGGTCGGTGAGTTCGGGGTGGGAGAACCGGATGACGGTGCCCTGCACGGTCACCAGCTGCGGCGGAGAAGGCGGCGACGCGGCCGTCGACAGCACGAGCAGGGTGCCGTTGGTCAGGTCCACGTCGCGTACGGCGAACGCGGTGTCGGTGATGACGCGCTCGACGCTCGCGGTCAGGGTGAGCTGGTCGCCCACCTTCGCCCGCGCGGCTGTGCCCGGTGGGGTGGTCGGCGCCGGTTCGGCACTGGTCTGCGGGGCTGCGGACTCGCCCGTGCAGCCCGCACGAAGCAGGACCACCGCGGCCAGCGCTGCTACCGCTGCCTGCTTCAGGCCGTAGTTTCTGCTCATCCGTGGCTCCCCACTTCTCCTGGTGCGGGGTTCAAGGAGTCCCCCGCCCATGGCGGTACGACGCGGAAACCGTGACGATCACGTCAAGATCCCGGCGGAGTACGGCTATCCGTCATCCGGCAAGCTTCGATCGCATCCAGCGACAGGCGTGCGCCCCCTGGCGGGAGGCGAAGGTTCGACCGCCCAACGTCTCGTACCGCTCGCCGGACCTGCCGTTCGGCACATGTCGGAAACGCCGGCGGGAGCGGCCGTCGGTGCCGCCGGTTTCTTTACGTCATCGGCGCTCGATGATGGCGGGTCACTCGTCGGGACCGTAGATCGTGGCCCGTGATCGGGAACGCCGCGCACCGGCACGTGGGCGGCGAACCGCAGCACTCCGGCTGGCCAAGCGCCAAGCAACGGTCGCTGGCGTGAGCGACAACATGACGAACGGCGCGGAGGCTTGCGTCTCCTGCCGTCACAGCCGAGGCGGCACGTAGACGCGGACCGCGGCGGTGCGCTGCGGCGGTCGGCCATCGCCTGGACGGCCGGGCTGTTCCGGCAACCGTGCCCGCCGGCCACTGCTCGGCTGCCGACACCGGGATGGCACGAATCGGATTCAGCAGGCCGACCTCGGGCATAGCGTGGAGGAACCTCCGCCGAAGGGAGAGCGAGATGACCGAACCGGATGAGAGCCGGGAGAAGACCCCGAAGACCGACCAGGTGCTGTTCTCCCCGGACGACGACCCGCACCACACCATGGCGCAGGCCCCGCAGCCCGACGAGCACCTGGAGCCGACGGTCACCCGTGGCGGTCGCACCGAGGCCGTCGACGACGAGCAGTAGAGGGGGTTGCGGATGGACCGGCGTGCGAGCCCGGTGCGACCACCGGGAGAGTCGACAAGCCTGTGGCATCAGGGACTGTCCCTCGGTTCCAAGGCGTTGCAGGACACCGCACCGCTCAAGGGCTTTGACGCGTACGTCGTCGGGTTCCACCCGGCGAAGGACGATCCGTCGATGCAGATGGAGGCGCACCACTACTGCCGTCAGGTCAACGACGACTTCCTGCAGTGCGTGCTGTTCGACGGCAACACCGCCGAGGCGAACCTGATCGGGATCGAGTACATCGTCTCGGAGCGGCTGTACGGAACCCTCCCGGACGCAGAGCGCGGCTTCTGGCACCCGCACAACTACGAGGTGCTCGGCGGTTCACTGATCGCGCCCGGGCTACCCGAGCCGGCGGAGCGGGCATTGATGGCGATGCTGATGAACAGCTACGGCAAGACGTGGCACACCTGGCACACCGGCCGCCTGGACACCGGTCCGGGCGATCCGCTGCCGCTGGGCGAGCCGATGCTGATGTGGTCGTTCAACCGCGACGGGCAGTGCGACCCGGCGTTGGAACAGCACCGTAACGAGGCGATGGGCGTCGACCGTGCCGAGAAGCGGCGCGCTCGCTCGGGTCTGCTGGAGCGGGCGCATCCGCAGGACGGGGTGGCGCTGCTCGACGGAGCGTTCCCGATCGGAGAGCCGGTCCCGGGAGTGGTCGACCGGTCGACCGGTCGGTAGCCGGCAGGCCGGGCGACGGCACCTGAAGCCCGGTTACCGCTGCTCGTCGCGTACGTCGGCGAGGCTGCTGCCGTCACCGAACCGGTTGCGCGTGATGATGCTGAGGCTTCCATCGCTCTCCAGCACCACCGCCGCCACATCGGCGAGGTCACCGACGCCCTGGCTGCGTGCGGCCTGCCGGATCTCGCTCTCGGCCACCCGTACCCTGCGCATGGTCTGGTGCCGCAACCGTCCGTCGCGCAGCAGCACGGTCGGCTGGGACTTGAGCAGCCGCTGCGACGGCGGCCACCGCACCGCGAGCACAGCAATCAGGTACTGCAGGCCCACCAGCAGGGCCAACGCGAGAACCCCCTCGACCAGGGAGACGTCCCGCGACAGCAGGATCGTCGCCAGAGTCGAACCCAACGCCACCGTGACCACGAAGTCGAACGCGTTGAGCTTGGACAGCGTCCGTTTGCCGGAAACCCGCAGGATCACCACCAGCGCCGGATAGACCAACACCGCGACGACGAGCAGACGCAGCAGGTCCCCCAGGTTCTTCAACACCATCCCCGAGTGCTACCCAGCAGCTTCGGCCTGTACCGCTGGGGATCGGGCCGGATTCGGGGCTCACCACGATCCAGCGCCGGTCGAGGTGGGCCCCGACTCCTCACCGCCCTTGCTCGGCATGCGGCTGAGCTGGTCGCGGATCCCGTCGTCTTGCGCCGGCTCGCGGGATACTCACTGCTTCGCCTCGGCAGCCGCTGCCTGCTCGTCGTCGCGTTGGCGGCTGAGGAAGAACGCGCCGAGCGCACCGGCGAAGGTGCCGAAGACCACCACGGAGTACGCGGCGAGGACCAGTTCCAGGACCTGGGAGAAGGTGTCGGTGGCGGCGAGCGGCTCACCGGTGATGGTGGTCAGGGCGACGTCGTGCAGGGCTCGCCCGTACGTCGGGTAGGAACCGGTGACGACCAGGAGCTGCCCGGCGGCCAGGATGATCGCCACCGTGACCACCGCGAGCCAGGCCAGCCGGTCGGTCAGCAGCCGGCCCGCAGATCGGGAGCCTCGGACGGCTGCGGCGATGACACCGGTGCCGCGGGCGGCTCTCAGGGCGGTGGCGGCGCGGGCGAACCGCAGGAAGGGCACGGCGAGGAAGATCACCTGCCACCAGTTGCGCTTCCAGAACGCGCGGGCGCAGTGACGGGCCAGCCAGGCACGTAGCGAGAACTCGGCGACGAAGACCGCCCACAGCACCCAACTGGCGACGGTGAGCGCGGTGGTGAGGGGCTCGTCGCGGGCGAGGGCCTGACCGAGCACCAGCAACAGGAACAACACGCCCAGGACGCCCATCGGCTTGTCCAGCCGGCGGGCGAGCCCGTTGAGCCGGGCGTCGTCCTCCATCTGCCGTGCACGACGCGCACCCGCCTCCCGGCGGGTGTGGTCGGTCATCGTCCTGGCCGGCGGCTCACGCCAGCCCGGAGACTTCTGATCGCTTCGGCATGGGAAATCCGGTACCCGCCGGCCCGCTGGTCACACCACCACTGTCAGCCGGTGTGTGTAGCGCTCTTCGGGTACGGCGGAGGGAACGACGAAAGACGACCCTTTTGGAGCCGAGCACGACGACGCCATGGTGGAGACGTACCCGATGTCCATCAACTGGACCGGGCGAAGCTGGCGGCCCGCGGTCGACGCCCGCAACGGCTACACCCAGGCGACCGCGTACGCGGATGCCGTCTGGGCGGTGCCGACACGTGAAAGGTGCCGGCGCCGCCCGCGTTCGTTACCGCTTGGCCTCGTGCGCTTGGCCATCTGGGTTGCTCGCCCTTGCCGGCCTCGGGGAGAGTGGAGTTGCTCCTCGGTCATCCTGGAGTTGCCCTCGATACCCGCGTCGTGGGCCTGCTGACGAAGATCGTGCAGCTTCTCCCGGTCACCCATGTCGACCTCCCCCTCGCGTGGGATGGCGCCGGCTTTCACGCGCCGCTGCCGTCCGCCGCCTTCCCGTGCGGCGGAGGTGAACGGTCTCAGCCGGTGTCGCGAGCGATGACGCTGACCTTCGGACTCCATCCGAACCTCCGCCGCAGCGCGATCTAACACGCCGGAACCGCCACACCCGCAGCGTCCTCGGTGGGGGTTCAGCGGGCGGCGCCGCGAGCCTGCACGGCGTGCGTCAACGTCATGAGCAGCAGACCGCCCACGAGATTGCCGGCACCGGCGAGCAGGACGTTCAGCCCCAGGCCGGCGTAACTCACGTGGGCGTCGAGCCAGATGCCGAACAGCAGGTGCAGGCCGGAGACCACGACGTGGTCGAACGGGCCGAGGGCCAGGAAGAACCCCACCACGTACGCCAGCGCGATCCGGCTGCCCGCCGACCTGACCGCGTGCAGCAGGTACGACAGTAAGGTGAGCAGGGTGCCCGCGGCGATCCCCCGGGTGAAGGTGGCCAGGCCCTCCTTGGCCGCGATCTCCTCGGCGACGAGGGCGAGCGTCTCGTGTGCTCCGGCCGGCAGGGTCCCCCGCACGGTGAACACGGCGGCCATCACCGCACCACCGGCGAAGTTGAGCAGGAGCACGAGGAGCCACAGCCGCGCCAACTGTCCGACAGCTGAGACACGGCGGCGCGCGACTGCCGCCGCCACCGGATCGAAGAAGTTCTCGGTGAACAGCTCCGTGCGGCCGACCACCACGAAGACCAGGCCAATGCCGAAGGCGAGTGCACCGATCAGTTGACCGATCCCGGCGGCGTAGTCCGGTGCGACCAACTCGCGGGTCACGCCGAGGGCGACGATCCCGAACACGATGGTGACCCCGGCGATGAAACCGGTGGACGCCTGTTCCAGCGCCGTCATGGACAGGCGGCGCTCGCCCTCGCCTCGCGCGCGGTCGTAGACGTCCTCGGGACGCGGCTCTCCTGCCATCCGGTCCAGATACCCGGTCGCCCAGGAATGAACCGGCCAGAGTGGGTTGGGCAAGTTGAAGGGCCAGCCACCCCGTACACGCCTGTTCGTCGCTCGACCGGCATTACTCTGGGCGAACACCTGGACGGAACCAACCATAGGAATGGCCGGAGGAAAGATGAAGAAGAACTACATCCGGTTCGGTTTGGTCCTGCTGATCAGCCTTGCGGTCATGTTCGCCCTCACGCTGTCCCAGATCCGCAGGTGGTCGGACTTCTATCTGAATCTGAGCAACTTCTACATGTCAGTGATCATGGTGGCGGTCATGGGTGTGATCATGATGGCCGTCATGCATCAGATGTTCACCGATCGACGTCTCAACATCATCCTCTACGCCGTACTGGGCGCCCTCTTCGTCGGTGGTTTCGCGGCGGTGCGCACCGAGCCCTTCGTGGGCAACGAGGGTTTCCTCCGGTCGATGATCCCCCACCACTCCCGGGCCGTCCTCGTCTGTCAGGAGTCCAACATCACCGACCCGGAGATCGTCGAACTCTGCGACCAGATCGTGAAGTCACAGGAAGAGGAGATCACCCAGATGAAGCGGATCCTCGACGACCGGTACTGAGTTCCGCGCTCTCGGGAGCCGGTCCGTGCCGACAGCGTCGCCCGTCACCCGCATTGGGGGAATGGGCCGCGAGGCCGAATCAGCGGCGACCACCCCAAACGCCACCCGCACGCCCCTCGTTGACGTGTCGAGGCGCCTTTTGCCCTGCACCCCTGCAGCCCTGCAGCCCTGGGAGGATCGGGATGCCGCGCACCGTCGAGTTGATCCTTCCCGCCGAGCGAACGGCGGAGGTCGTGGCGGCGATGCGTCGCCTGAACCCGCTGTCGCTGCGCCTGCAACCTGGCGTGGCCCTGCACCCGCCCGGTGACGTGCTCACCGTCGAGGTCACCAATCGTGACCTGCAGCAGGTGATGCGAGTGGCCGATCGCTGCGGGATTGGCAGCGACACCAGCGTCTCCCTGTCCACCAGCCGCCCGGCGAGCGTGGTGTCCGCCGGTCGTGCCGATGACGTGGTCCAGTACCGCGACACCGCAACCGTCGAGGAGGTGGAACTGGCCATCGGCCAGGAAAGCACGATGACCGCCGGCAAGGTGGCCATCATGCTCGTGGCGGGAGCGTTCGCCGCGCTCGGGCTCGCGTCGGGCACGCTGCACCTGCTCATCGGCGCAATGGTCATCGCGCCGGGCTTCGAACCGTTCAGCCGGGTCGCACTCGGTCTCGCCCACGGCAGCCGCGCTGCGGCGGGGCCTGATCGACATGGCGAAGGGCTACAGCGCACTGACCGCTGGCGGCGCGGTCGGCGCCGCGGCGTGCACGTTGTGCGGTACCAGCTGGCGCGACGCCGGCGTGAGCAGCTACCTGCCCGCTGCGGCCCTACAGGGATATTTCTCGACCACCAGCTGGACCAGCGTGACGGTGGCGGTACTCGCCGGCGCCGCCGGCGCTCTACTGCTCGTCGTCAACCGCCGGGTGCTGACCGCAGGAGTCATGATCGCGCTGGCCCTCATCCCGGCGTTCGCCCTCACCGGCATGGCACTGGTCGGCGCTGAGTGGAGCCTCGCCGGGCGGGCCCTCGGGCGAGGGCTCCTGGACGCCGTCACCGTCACCGTGATGTCCGCCGCGGTCTTCGGCTGGCACCGGCGCACCACACGCCGACAAAACAGGGTCTGAACCAGGACCACTGAGGTGCGTAGGGGATCCGCCCCGTGCGGGCCACCACCGCGGACACGATGTGCGAGGCCGGGGCGGAGTCCGATTCGAGGGATGGTGATGATCACCACGTTCGGTCAACTCTCCCCTGACGGAAGGGTAGGGTCGGTGCCGGTCGTCCCGGTGTCGCCGGATGGCTGCTGCGGCGGCCCTGACCGAGTCCAGGTGATGAGGTCCTCGGCCCGGCAGAACCGACTGTTGCTGGTCGTGGTAACTGCGCCCCATCGGTGTGGGCTGGACCTGCGTGCGTCCGCGTGACGCCCTGAGGGGAAATGGCTGTATGTCCTCTGTGCTGTCCGCGGTCTCCCGGCCGCGTCTGTCCCGTCCGTCGTGGCTGTCGCCGAAGGTGTTCCGCACCGAGGTCCTGGCCGGCCTGGTCGTCGCCCTGGCGCTGATCCCGGAGGCGATCTCCTTTTCGATCCTGGCCGGGGTCGACCCTCGGGTGGGGCTGTTCGCCTCGTTCACGATGGCGGTGACGATCGCGATCTGCGGCGGCCGGCCGGCGATGATCTCGGCCGCGACCGGAGCGATCGCCCTGGTGGTGGCGCCGCTGGCGAAGGAGCACGGGCTGGACTACCTGATCGCGGCGGTGATCCTCGGCGGGGCGATCCAGGTGCTGCTGGCGGTGCTCGGGGTGGCGAAGCTGATGCGATTCATCCCGCGCAGCGTCATGGTCGGCTTCGTCAACGCCCTCGCGATCCTGATCTTCGCCGCCCAGATTCCGCACCTGCTCGGCGTGCCGTGGCTGGTCTACCCCCTCGTCGCCGTCGCTCTAGCGATCATGGTCGGGCTGCCCCGGCTCACCCGCGCCGTCCCGGCGCCGCTGGTCGCGATCGTGGTGTTGACCGTGGTCACCGTCTTCGCCAGCGTGGCGGTGCCGACCGTAGGCGACGAAGGGGCGCTGCCGGACAGCCTGCCCACGCTCGGCCTGCCGCAGATCCCCTGGACCATGGACACCCTCACCCTGATCGCCCCCTACGCCCTCGGGATCGCGCTGGTCGGGCTGATGGAGTCGCTGATGACCGCCAAGCTGGTCGACGACATCACCGACACCCCGTCCAGCAAGACCCGCGAGTCCTGGGGACAGGGCATGGCCAACATCGTCACCGGGTTCTTCGGCGGCATGGGCGGCTGCGCCATGATCGGCCAGACGATGATCAACGTGAAGGCGTCCGGCGCCCGCACCCGACTGTCGACCTTCCTGGCCGGTGTCTTCCTGCTCGTCCTCGTCGTCGCGCTCGGCGACGTGGTCGCGGTCATCCCGATGGCCGCCCTGGTCGCCGTGATGGTCATCGTGGCGGTGTCGACGTTCGACTGGCACTCCGTCGCGCCGAAGACGCTCAAGCGCATGCCGTACGGCGAGACGATCGTCATGGTGGCCACCGTGGTCACCACCCTGGCCACCCACAACCTCGCCATCGGCGTCGTGGTCGGCGTGCTCACCGCCATGGTGATCTTCGCCCGACGGGTCGCCCACCTCGTCGAGGTCACCAGCGTGCTGGACCCCGACGGCGGCACCCGGATTTACTCCGTGCACGGGGAGCTGTTCTTCGCCTCCAGCAACGACCTCGTCGGCCAGTTCGACTACGCGAACGACCCGGAGAACGTGGTCATCGACATGACCCACGCCCACGTCTGGGACGCCTCCTCCGTCGCCGCCCTCGACGCGATCACCACCAAGTACGCCACCCGGGGCAAGACCGTCGAGATCATCGAGCTGAACACCCCCAGTGCCCGCATTCACGACACTCTCGCCGGGCAGCTCGGCGTCGGCCACTGATGGCCCCCACCAGCCGCGACACCGGGCCGGAGCAGGACGCCTCCGGCCCGGCCAACGGTCGTCTCATGCAGATCGGCGAAGCAGCCGAACGGGTCGGGCTGAGCATCCGCACCATCCGCCACTACGAGGAAGCCGGCCTGATCGTCCCCTCCGCCCGCAGCGAGGGCGGCTTCCGCCTCTACACCGCACCCGACCTCGACCGCCTCGCCGTCGTCAAACGCATGAAACCCCTCGGCTTCACCCTCGACGAGATGCGGGACCTGCTCGCCGTCCTCGACGCCCTCGACACCGCCACCGGCACCGACCGGACCGAGTTGCTCGACCGGCTCGCCATGTTCCACACCGCCGCCACCACCCGCGTCACCGCCCTGCGCGACCAACTCACCACGGCCGAAGGCTTCGCCGACACCATCCGCGACAAACTCCACCACCACGGCGGCCCTACACTCTGAACACCGCCGTCCGCGCCGAACAGCACGTGCCACAGGCGGGCCGCCATCAAGGTCGCGTCGGAGCAGGCGGTGATCCGATCGGTACCGGCGCATCGAATTGCGGCTGATTTGCGGCACGCAAGGTTCCCGTCATCGCGCCCTCGCGGTTGAGGCAGACCGAGTGTGTCCGCGATACAGGCACGACGACCGCCTCGGTGGTCCGCAGGTCGGATACCAAAGCCTTTCGAACACGGGTTGCCTCGCGCATCGAACGCGGTTCGCCGCGCAGATCGAAATCCGGCCGGCTACCACGGTGCCGCGCCAATATGACCCCGCGTCGTGCTGCCGCCCTGAGGCAAGAACCCCCATGCCTTCCGTTGATCTTGACGGGCAGGGTGTCCGATGGGAGTCTCGCGCTGGCGGAAAGGATTCAGGCTCTGCGGCTGCAGGAAGCCAAGCGTGCTGGGCCTAGCGTAGTAGGCTGAGGAGCATGGGCCGGTTCTCCGAGGATGAGCTGCATGCGGTCGTCTCCCGGTACGAGGCGACGCGCGCGGCCGCGTTGACCGAGCGGGACGAGCAGCTACAGGCGTTCCACGCGGCCGGATGGCGGCCGGTGGATCTGCAACGCGTCACCGGATACAGCCGGGAGACGATCCGTCAGGCACTACGACCGGAAGTCCGGCGCGCAACCAACATCAACCGGCGCCGCACATCCCCCCGACCGCCGGCGGACTACCAGCCCTACGGCGACCGCAAGCCCTACCTGGTGGCCGAAACCCTTACCGCGCTGCACGGCCCGACCGAAGGCACGGTGACGCTCCCGCGTCACCTCGACTGGTCCGGGCACGCCGAATACGACCTGGGCCGGACCGCACGCCTCGCCAGCATGTACAAGGTGGTGCTCACCGAAGCCAGTACGGTCGGGGATCTGCACACCTGGCTCGATGCCGACCTCCTCCGGCGGCTCTGGCCCACTCTCTGGCTGCCACCCCAGCTCCGCCAGCGCTGGGAGGAAGCCTTCCCCGAACTCGCCGTGACCCGCAGCAACGCGGCATAGCGGTGGACCCCTTCCACGAACGCCTCGCCCGTACCGGGCTCGGGGCCGCCGAACGCTACGGCTTCGCGCTGGCCGGCGGCTACGCGGTCCAGGCCGCCGGGCTCGTCGAGCGGCCCAGCGAGGACATCGACCTGTTCACCGCCTGGGACCGCCGCGACGAGTTCACCGCCGCGGTCACCGCCGTTGTGCGCGCCTACCGGGACGACGGCCTGACCGTCGAGACCGAGCGCCAGTACGACACCTTCGCCCGGCTGGCCGTCACCGACGGCGTGCGAGTTTCCAAGGTCGAACTCGGCGTGGACTGGCGCGCCAACGAACCGATCCTCATGGCGATCGGACCGGTACTCCACCCGGACGACGCGGTAGCGAACAAGATGAGCGCCCTTTACGGGCGAGCGTTCGCCCGGGACTTCATCGACATCGACGCCACCCTCCGATCCGGCCGCTACACCCGCGACGCACTTCTCGCCCTCGCGCAGCGCGCTGACCGTGGCTTCGACCCGCGCATCTTCGCCGACGCCCTCGGACAAGCCACCCTGCTCGATCCTGACGACTTCGCCCAGTACGGCATCACCGGCCCAGCGCTTGACGATCTCCGAAGCCGATTTGCGGAGTGGCGCGGCGAATTACTCGACGACGAGGAAGGATGACTCGGCTCCCGACTCGCGGCAGCGTTGGAGCTGCACCCGCAGGACCCACAACGTTCCAGCTGATCTTCGGCAAGCGATCGCAGCGAGCCCGCGAAGCGACCGGCACGCAATGGGGACGATAGGGAAGCCGCAGGTCATCGGCCTGCGGACACCGGCGGAGCGTCGGGTTAGGAAACCGATGCTCTATCCCCTGAGCTACGAGGGCGCGAGGGCCTAGTCTAGCGACCTGGGGGTTCACCTGGGGTGGCAGGGAGTGCCCCACGTTCACCCACGTCACCCACACCCCCGTTCTCCCAGCCCAGGACCACACCCCGAGCCTCAATGTAACTCCGGTTGATCTTGGTGGGCAGGGTGGATCAGCCAGCGGGACCAGGGTCTCGTCGGCGGGATAACGGGCTGGTTCACGCTGCGGCGCGGACCGGCGTTGCTAATGGGGTGAAGCTTTCGCGGTCGCGGATGAGTGCCCAGAGGACGTCGACGCGTCGTCGGGCGAGGGCGAGTATGGCTTGGCGGTGGTTCTTTCCTTCGGCGCGCTTCTTCTCGTAGTAGGCGCGGGAGGTAGGGCATTCTCGGGCGGCGGTGAAGGCGGCCATCCACAGGATGTGCCAGCCGACGGTGAAAGCGGCGAGGCTGCCGATGGTTGCCGGAAACCGTGCCGGAGTCGCGGGAGACGGGTGCCAGGCCGGCGTGGGCGGCGAGTTTCGCAGGGCTGTCGTGCTCGGTCATGCCGGCGGTGGACGAGCAGTTCGGCGGTGAGCAGGGGTCCCATGCCGGGCAGGCTTCTGATGATCGGCGCCAGCTGGTGCTGGTCGAGGTGCTCGGCGATGAGATCGTCGACGGCGGCGATGCGTTGTTCGATGGCGAGGATCTCGGTGGCCATCTGCCCGACGACCACGGCGGCGGCGCGTTGACCGGGCAGGTTGACGGTCTGCTGGCGGGCGGCTGCCACCATCGCCTCGGCGACTTGGACGGCGTTCTTGACGTGGCTGCGGTGGAGCAGGGCGGTGATCCGGTCGACGTCGGCGTGCCGGATCGCCGCCAGCGTCTGCCAGCACGCCAGGACCATCATCGGGGCCTTCCGGTTCAGGTCCACAGCCCGCTCCAGGGCGGGGCTGATGCCGGTGAGTAGTTCCTGCAACCGGAACAGGGTGGCGACGCGCTGCCCGACGAGGTCGGCGCGGTAGCTGGTGAGTTCGGCGAGGAGCCGGTCGGAGGGTTCCAGGATCGGGATGTCGGGGCGCATGCGGATGGTCTGTGCGATGACCACCGCGTTGCGGGCGTCGGTCTTGTTCTCGCCGGCGAACGCGGGCGGCCATGTGGAACGCAACGGTGCCGGAGACGTAGCGGACCTGGACCTGACGCCGCCACAGCAGGGTCAGCAGTAGGGCGGACAGGCCGGTGGTGACGTCGACCGCTCAGCAGACCGGACGGGCGTGCGTCGACACCTCAGCCATGACCGTCAGGAAAGCGTCTCGTCGTTGGCGACCCGACGGGAATAGACCAAGCGGCCGTCACCGTCGACGGCGGCGACGTGGTGGTGGGCCTTGCCGATGTCCACGCCGATCCACAGCTTCGCCACCGTCACGCTTCCCTTCGTTGGTCGGTTCTCTTGGATGGATCTCGTCTGTGGGTTCGGGTTTGCCGGCACCTTCTAACGATGCGAACGCAGGTCGCGGGTCTCTAACAGCGGTCTACCGGATCTCGCAGACGATCAAGCGGCGGGTGGCATCTCCTACCGTCAGCCAAGCGATCTCGGCGAAACACACGCAGCCATACCCACCGCTCCCGGGCATCGGGGTCTACGGCCAGGAGGGCCGTGCCCGTTCAACCAACGCGTCAGCGAGGCGGGAGCGGGTGGCACCTCGAAGCTCAGCCACGATCACGGCGGAACCACACAGCCATCCCACTCCCGGCCCGCGGGCACGGCGGCCCCGGCTTCCCGCCGTCGCCAGCCGGCGCCCCGGACACGATGTGCGAGAGCCGGGGATCGATCGAGCGCGGGGGAAGGCGTACGGCGTGACTGCGCATAACGGGGGCGCGGGGGCGCCGTTCCTTGACTGGCCTGATTCCCACGCCAACCGTCGCTGCAGCAGCTTGAATGGCGGTGTGCAGGTCAGCAAGGACGGGCGGAGTTGGCGCATCGGCGCCGCCGCCGACGTGGAATGGATCGCTGGTCACACCACTGCCGGCGTCTCGATCACCACCGCCATCCCCCCGGTCTTCGACGCCTACGCCACCACGTACCAGGCCGACGACGTCACCGCCGCCGCCTACGAGCACACTCTGGTGGAAGACCTCATCACGCACACCCCCAACCAGCCGTGGTGGCTGGCCTACCTCGACACCGGCGCCCACGACGTCGTCTTCCCCCACGCCCCCAGGGTGTCGCTCTACTGGAACTGGCCGTACGTGCTGGTCGAGGCCGGCCCCGAGCAGGCACTCACCTGGCGGACCGGTGGTCACATGCGCCACCCCCGCGGATCGCTACCCGACCTGTTGTTTCCCGCAGACCGATCATGGCTGGTCTCCGCACTCTGGGACGACACCTGGACCTGCGTCGGCGGCCCGGAACCGCTGATCAACACCCTCCAACGAGATCCCCTGGCCAACGCCCACCGGGTTCGACCCGACGAAGACGCGCTGCCACCGGGCCTGACCCGCGAGTGACACCCCGAAGGCTGGCGACGGTCGAGTCAGCCGGAACCACGGGGTCATTTTCAGGCGGGGCCGACAGAGCCAGGTGCGCGCACTCTCCTGGAAAGGAACGACTGTTCGTTGCACGCATTCTCGTAACGCACCCGGGACGCTCGGTCAGCGGCTGGAGAGTTGACGGTTCCTGGCAGAGTCTACCGATCAACACGGCCCTGCCCACGTCGCTGCGTCAGAGCAGATTGACCCCGTCGCGGCGGCGATGTAGCGGCGTACGATCAGAAAGGTGCGTCCGCAGCCTGCCAACGACATCAATACCTGCGTGGCGAGTAGCTTGCGTATGCCGGTGACGGCGACTGTCCCCACCCGATCGTAGGGCAGCTCCGATTGCAGCCCCTGGACTGCGTTGCGAAGGACTGTCGTGATCTCGTCCGGACGGAACGTGCCGCCCCAGCCGTTGAGTCCTCCGCGCTGCTTGGTGCTGAGAGGGCCATGCCGCAGATGCAGGCGCCGTCGACCAGGATCAGCCTCGCAGCACCGGAGTAGGTCGTCGTCATAGTCATCAGCGCCTCAGGATGTAGCGCCGTGCACCCCGGGTCCCGGTTGTCTGACAGTCATCAGGAGGAAGGGCGTCGAGTCCGACCATGGTGTGTTCCACCTGGCCGCGAACGTACGTGCCTCGACCGTCAGAGGGGGCGATGCAAAATTCGGCTCGCTAGAGATAAGGGTCGATGCTTTACAGACCGGCGCCCGAGGTCCGGATCGATCCAGTAGGAGAACACGGGGCAATGCTGAGCTGGTTCCACACCGAGATGACCGGCCTTCTGCCGATCAACGATTTTCACGATGCCGTGGTGAGCGCATGAAACGCCGAACGGCGGCCCGCTGAACCAGTCGGGCCGCCGCTCACAGAATGTGGATCAAAGCGGGCGGATGTTCTCCGCCTGCGGACCCTTCTGGCCCTGGGTGATGTCGAACTCCACCTTCTGATTCTCGTCGAGGCTGCGGAAGCCGCTCGCCGAGATCGCGGAGAAGTGGGCGAAGACGTCGGCGCCGCCGTCGTCCGGGCTGATGAAGCCGAAGCCCTTGTCGGCGTTGAACCACTTCACGGTACCTGTAGTCATGTCTGCTCCTTCGCAGGCTGTTAGAGACCGCACTGTGCGGACCCTTACGCCGCCGCGTTGATCACCCGCGTCGAAACGACACGAAAAACGAAAAGCGCCTGGATGGGTTTCAGATGCCCCATCAGGCGCCGGAAAACGTCTACGGAAATCAAAACTGCAACTCGGCTACCGTAGCACATGATCCGTCGTCGATCCCATGGCGGGAAGTGGACCTGGCCACTGAGCTTGCTTCCCTGCGGAGGCGCGCCCGGATCCACACCGCGCTCGGCGAACCCGGCGCGCCTGGTGATCGTGGACGCGCTCGCCTTGGGTGACGCCGCTCCCCTCGACGAGATGCGCGACCTCCTCACCGTCCTCAACACCGCAACCGGCACCGACCGCGCCAACCTGCTCGACAGGCTTGCCACGTTCCACACCCGCCGCCACAGCCCGCGCCACTGCCCTATCGACCGTCAGTCCTTCGGTAAGCTGCTGCGCCAGCCACAGTCCCCCGGTGGCCGACCTCCCCCGGCGACGGCAGGGGCGACGTCTACCTCACCCAACCCAGGCCCGTCGTCGCTGACCTGGCAGGTCAGCAGGTCAGAGTGCTGCCACAGACGCACCTCGCCGCTACCCCGCCATGGCGCACCACGTTGGTGGCCAACTCGTGCACCGCCAACCCGAAGTCCTCCAGCCCGTGGCCCACCAGACCCGCCGAACGGGCTGCCGCGGCGACCGCGTGTCGCAGCGCGGTCACCTGCGCAGCAGTAATCTCTTCCGACAACAACGCCGCTTCGTCGGCGCCACGAGCGGTGCGCCATTGGCACCCACGTCGTCCGTCCCGCCGCTGCCCCTGGTTGGACGCTACACGCCGCCGACCCGCCGCACCCCGACCACCGGCGGCCGACGGCCGCCTCGGACCGCCGGTCACGAACAGCAACAATCCCGGCCGATGGCCCGGGATGCGAAGAGGTGCGACGAGTAGGAGTACGGGGCTACCAGGACCGAGCCGGGGACGCAGGACTCTCGCTCTGACGGGCGGCCGGATCATCGCCCGACGACCTCAGCCGAGAGCGGGCCCGGCCAGTCTGCCGCCGCGGCCCACGCTACTGCTTCTCGTTCTGCCGCAGGGCTTCCTCGAGCTGGTCTTCCAAGATGATGATCCGGCAGGAGGCTTCCAGGGCGGTGCCCTGATCCACCATCTCGCGGGCCCGGGCGGCCAGACGCAACTGGTAGCGGGAGTAGCGGCGGTGCCCGCCGGCAGAGCGGTGCGGGTTGATCAGTTTCGCCTCGTCCAGGCGGCGCAGGAAGTCCTGCGTGGTGCCGAGCATCTCCGCGGCCTGACCGATGGTGTAGGCCGGAGTGTTCTCGTCGCCGAACATGTCATCGGGGTTTCGCCCCATGTCACCTCCACGTCGAGGGCCCCGGCGCTCACGCGCCGGGGCCCAGGGTTACGGGTCAGAACACCATCTACCGACAGGAACGTCGGCTTGTCGTATCCGCACCAGCCGCTGAAGGCTTCGGGTGCGAGGATCGCGTATGCGTGACCGGAGACCACCTCTCGTTCGATGGAAACTGCGGTGTCCGCCGAGCCTGGAATGACGGCTACTGGCGGGCGATCCAACGGTGTACGGCCCTCCCTTTCCTCTGCGTCTTCTTACCTTGCGGTCCGCCGGCGCCGGAGCCCACGCGACTTCATGGCCCCGACACGCGCGGCGACATCAGCTGGAGCCCTGAGCAAGCCTCGGCCCCACCTGCGTGCCCCATCGCGCATCACACGTTGGGGCGGACGTGCTCCTACTGCCGTTCTGGCGGAACGAATCCCGCTTCTTGCCGTCCGTCGTGACCTCACGGCCGGGCGGCCCCGTCTGCGTCTTGACGGATCTTCTCTCTCGACTCGCAAAAGAGTATTCCACGCCGCCGAAAATGTCTAGTCGCTCCAGCCTAGATTCTCTGGTCCGCCGTCGTCAGGGTCACCGGCGTGCCCCGGCCGGCGCGGCGAGGTCCGCGCCGACATCGACCCGACACCGGTACCGCCTACCGACCGATCAACAGCGCCGTACGTCGCGACGCACTCCGGCCGGCACACCCGTTGTCCCACGACAGCGAGACCCAGCCCTGCACGGTTCTCTCCACGGCGCCACGAGCATCGCGGACACCGATGACGGTCTCCGTTCTCTACGCTGCACCCATGGCAGCGTGTCCCGAGCTGACCAGGCCGCTCCCCCACGCGGGGTCCGGCCATGGCCCCTCCGGGGTAGCCCCTGGGACGCGACACTCACCTCGGCACCACACCACAGGCGCGTCGGCACGCTCCGCGAGCCTGTGCACCCGTACGCCCGGGCATCGTCGGGACACGCTGCCACCCCTACCGGCCTGCCCGTGAACACCATCCAGGCCCTGGCCACCGCCCTCGCCGACGCGTTCCTCGCCGGCGAGGGCTGGCGCCGCGCCGATCTCGTCGGCCAGGGTGGGCTCGTCCTCGGGGTCCGGCGGCGACGGCTGCGGCCGGTCGCCGACGATTCATTGCGGACTGAACCGCAATCACGGGGCAGGGTGGTTGGCGGAGTTCGCCGATCCAGCAGCGGTGCACTATCTGTGGCCTGTACTGGTGCACCGGTTGGGGCACCGGCCTGAGTCTTCGCCGCACTGGCGGTGCATGCTGCTTTTGACGGTGCGAGACGGCCAGCAGATCTTTTCCCTGCTGGATGTCCTGCCCGCCTCGTTCGAGGATCTACCCGAAACGCTGGATGCGGCCACGAAGACCAAGATCGCCCACCGGCTGGAGCATGAGGGCCTGCTGACGCAGGCGCAGTGGGCCGACCTCAACCCCTGATCCGGGTACTGCTTGGCGGTGATATACGGCGGCTGATATCGGGCGGCGAACCGTGCGGTCAGGTGTCGAGGCCTGCGAGGTTGAGGCGTTCGAGCAGGCACATTCCAGCCCGGCGACGTCGACCTTGACGCCCCGGCGCGCTCGCCGAGGTGCACCGAAGGCTGGCCCTCGACGAGCCCCGCAACACGCAGATCGCCGACGATGTCGCCGCAGCCCTCACACGGGGTCGCAACTGTCTCGTCCTGACCCGACGGGTCGCCCAGGTCGAAGCGCTCACCGCTCTGCTCGCTGCACGCGGACACCAGGCGCTCGTGCTCCAGGGCGCGATGAGCACCCGCGAACGGCGGAGCATCGTTGACCGGCTCGAGGGCGCGAAGGCCGGCGACGGCCTGCTCGTCTCGGCACCACACCCTTCATCGGTGAAGGCTTCGACGCGCCCGCCCTCGACACCCTCTTCCTCGCCGGCCCGATCTCCTACGACGGCCTATTCGTCCAATGCGCCGGCCGAGTCATCCGCGTCGCGCCCGGCAAGGACCTCGCCGAGGTCCACGACTACCACGACCCGGCCGCACCCATCCTCGCCGCCTCACTTCCACGCCGCATGCCCGGATACCGGGCCCTCGGCTTCACCAGGACATGAGTGCATCCCCTCGCGATCATCATGACTGGTCCGCCGGCTACAGAGATAAGACGTAAGCCAAGCGCGCTGGGCCTAGCCTGGTAGGCTAGCGGTCATGGGCCGGTTCTCCGAGGATGAGCTGCAGGCGGTCGTCTCCCGGTACGAGGCGACGCGGGCCGCCGCGTTGACCGAGCGGGACGAGCAGCTACAGGCGTTCCACGCGGCCGGATGGCGGCCGGTGGACCTGCAGCGGGTCACCGGATACAGCCGGGAAACGATCCGTCAGGCACTCCGACCGGAAGTCCGGCGGGCGACCAACATCAACCGGCGCAGGACATCACCCCAGCCGCCAGCGGACTACCAGCCCTACGGCGACCGGAAGCCCTACGTCGTGGCCGAAACCCTCGCCGCACTGCACGGTCCCACCGAAGGGACGGTGACGCTTCCGCGTCACCTCGACTGGTCCGGGCGCGCCGAGTACGACCTGAACCGGCCCGCGCGCCTGGCCAGCATGTACAAGGTGGTGCTCACCGAAGCCAGTACCGTCGAGGATCTGCACACCTGGCTCGACGCCGATCTCCTCCGGCGACTCTGGCCCACCCTCTGGCTGCCACCCCAGCTCCGCCAGCGCTGGGAGGAAGCCTTCCCCGAACTCGCCGCGGCCCGTAGCGAGGCGGCGTAGCGGTGGACCCCTTCCACGAACGCCTCGCCCGTACCGGGCTCCGTGCCGCCGATCGATACGGCTTCGCGCTGGCCGGCGGCTACGCGGTCCAGGCCGCCGGGCTCGTCGAGCGGCCCAGCGAGGACATCGACCTGTTCACCGCCTGGGACCGTCGCGACGAGTTCACCGCCGCAGTCACCGCCGTCGTCCACGCCTACCGAGACGACGGCCTGACCGTCGAGACCGAACGGCAGTACGACACCTTCGCCCGGCTGGACGTCACCGACGGCGTGCGGGTTTCCAAGGTCGAACTCGGCGTGGACTGGCGCGCCAACGAACCAATCCTCATGGCGATCGGACCGGTCCTCCACCCTGACGACGCGGTCGCGAACAAGATGAGCGCCCTCTACGGGCGAGCGTTCGCCCGGGACTTCATCGACATCGACGCCACCCTCCGATCTGGCCGCTACACCCGCGACGCCCTTCTCGCTCTCGCGCAGCGCGCCGACCATGGCTTCGACCCGCGCATCTTCGCCGACGCCCTCGGACAAGCCACCCAGCTCGATCCCGACGACTTCGCCCAGTACGGCGTCACCGGCCCAGCGCTTGACGATCTCCGAAGCGGATTCGCGGAGTGGCGCCGCGAACTGCTCGACGACGAGGAAGGGTGACTCGGTCCCGACTCGGGTGTGTGACTGAGACGGACCCGACTGCCTCAGCCAGGCGGCCGAGCAGCTCGTCGCGGGTGCCCTGGTCCATTTCCTGCCCCGTCCTTGATCCGCAGCCACGACCGGACAATTATCAGCCGCTTCGCGTCGGCCGGCATACACGGAGCAGAGGGCAGCAGTACGCGGTCCGGACGACATCCTCATCTGCGGCAGAAGGCGGAGGTCGCACTCACGGCGGCATTCGAAGTCGGGAGCGCCGACCTGGTTCACGGCGCGGACGCCGGGCCAGCGTCCGGTGGGGCGGTGGCGGCGGAGGGCGCGTGGAGCCGATGAGCCACTGTCGCCGGAACGCTGATACCTGCGGGGCATAAGAATACCTGTGGGGTATCGAGGGACGAGAGGAATACACCGCCGGCCGTCGAGGCCCGGCGCAGCCAGTCACGGTCTACGAGACAGACCGTAGGGGCCAGAGGCGCCGAGATGTCGTCGACGAAGCCCGCCGGCGCGGTATCGCAGTCGACCCGCAGCACGCGCTCGGCGCGCGCTCCAGAGGTGGCGGCGAGGGTGCGGCGAGGTCAGGACGTGGCAGGGAGGGGGCCGTCAATCGCGGCCGGTCAGGGGCAGCGCGGCGGTGGTGGCGATGCGGAGGATGGCCTCCTCCATCGAGGTGGTCTCGGGCAGGACGACTTCGTCGTCGTGGCCGAGGACGTCATGCGGGGCGTACCAGTCGCGCATGTTGTCCGCCGTGAACTCCGTGGCCTGCGGACGCATCTCGTGCCGGCGCAGGGTTTCGGGCAGGGACACGTCGAGATAGACGAACAGCGTCCGCCCGCGGTGGGCGTCGCGCAGTGCCGTGAGCATCCGCCGGTACCGGGGGGCGTACATGATTCCTTCGAGAATCACGTGGTAGCCGTGGTCGAGGGCAATGCGGACCGTCTGTTCGATGAGGGCGGGCGCGAGCCCGCCGGGCTTGTCCCGTTCCCGCAGCAGGACACGGCGTAGGTAGTCCTGCTCGACGAGGGCGCAGCCGCGGCCGTGCCGCAGCCGCAACTGTCGCGCGATGCTGCTCTTGCCCGCCCCGGAGTTTCCCCGGATGCAGATCAGAATCGTGTCGGGACTTCCGATCGGGATCACATCGTTCACGGCGGCGGCCCTCCGGTGACGGTCGGTATGGCTGCGGGACCAGTTGTCGGCGCGCGGAGGCACCGCCACCGACGAGCAGTCACCCGCACCTCGGGGCGCTGCCTAGCGGTTGACGTAGGCGGCCAGGCCGCCAAGCTCCTCGCTGGCGATGAACACCGACCGCACGTTGAGGACCGCCTCCTCGACGTGGGCGGGGCAGCCCCACGCCGAGTCGCCCCACGAATCAGCAATCTTGATCTCGGCCGCCTCCGCGCACCCCTGGGCGCCGCCGAGCTGGCAGCGTTCGGGGTGCGGCGTGGTGACCTGCGCGGCAGCGGCGGCACGCATCCGCGCGGCGAGTTCCGCGGCAGCGGCGGCGCGCTGCTCGGCCTCGGCGCGAAGTTCCCGCTCCGCGCGTACCGCTTTGGTCAGCTCGTCATGGGCGGCCTTGGCGCGCGCCTCGGCGGCCGTCTTCGCCTCTTCGATGTGGTGGCGTTCGATGGCCAGGGCGGCGGTGCCGGCGAAGACCCGGGTGAGGGCGAGGTCGGTGTCCTGCGGGACGCGCGGGGTGCGGTGGTACATGGCGAAGGTGCCCAGCAGGCTGCCGTCGCGGGCCAGGATCGGCGTGGACCAGCAGGCAGCCAGCCCCGCCCGCTCGGCCAGGCCGCGGAACTCGACCCAGAACGGGTCGGTGGCGATGTCGGTGACGATGACCGGTTCCCGCCGGTGGGCGGCCGTGCCGCAGGACCCGACGCCTTCGCCGGTGGCGATCCCGTCGATGGCCTGGTTGTAGAAGTCGGGCAGGCTGGGCGCGGCGCCGTGGCGTAGGTGCCGGCCGTCAGGATCGGCGAGCAGGACGGAGACGAGTACCTCCCGGGGCGCGAGGTTCTCGATGCAGCGGGCCATCCCGTCGAGCACCTCGGTCAGGGGAGCCTGGCGGGCGATCTGCTCCAGCAGGGCACGGTGTTCGGCCATCAGCCGCTGGGCGTGCTTGACCTGCGTGGTCTCCACGCCGATCACGCGTATCCCGGTCACGGTGCCGTCGGCGTCCCGGCGCGGCTCGTACGTGAAGTCGAAGAACGCCTCCCGCGCGTGCGGACCGACGCCCAGCACGACGCGGGCGTCCCGGCCGGTGTAGGGCTCGCCCGTGCGATAGACCTCGTCCAGGAGAGCGATGAACCCCTGACCGGCGAGTTCGGGCATCAGCTCGGCGATCGCGACCCCGGTACGCGCCCGTTCCTGACCGATCGCGGCGAAGAACGCCGGGTTCGCCGTCTCCACCAGGTGCGCCGGCCCGGCCAGCGCCGCGAAGACGGCGATGGACTGCCCGAACAGGGCACGCACGTCCTCCTGGGCCGCTTGCCCGGCAACCGCCGGATCCGCAGCGATGGCCTCGTGCCGTGGTGCCGCCGTCATGTGTGCCTCCCCCTCACCCGTGCGTCACGTCGACCGAGTGGTGGTTCGCCCAACGGTGAGGCCGCAAGGATACGGGCAAGGTGGCCCAGCCGCCGTGCGGTACGACCGGTCGGCACAGCGGCGCGGGACGCCGGCGGGCCGCCGGGGCGCTCGTCGCGCCCCGGCGGCCCGTCTTCGTCAGCGGATCGTCAGCCGTTGTTGTCGATGAGGCTGGCGATCTGGTTGTAGATCAGGTGGGCCTTCGCGCCCTGGTTCGACGGGCAGCCGCCGAGGTGGTGCAGGGCGATGACCCGGTGGCTGGAGTTCAGCACGGGCGAGCCCGAGTTGCCGCCGGAGGTGTCGCAGCTGTAGCTGATGTTCCAGCTGTTGTAGTTCGCGTTCTTGACGGTGCACACCGCGCCGTTCTGGGTGTCCTCGAAGATCGAGAGACGCTTGGGGCGGCCATCGCCGTGGCCCGGGATGTACATCCGGGTGCCGGTGGTGGTGGCGGTCGTCGCCAGGTACAGCGTGCCGAAGCTCTGGATGCTGGTGAAGTTGTTCACCGAGTACAGGGTGTAGTCCAGCTCACCGGACCCGCCGCTGCTCACCTTGTAGAGCGTCGCCCCGCTCACCTTGGTGCCGGCGCCGGGGTTGTTGCCGCCGCAGGTGGCGCACTGGTAGTTGAACTGCATCTCGCTGCCGCTGACGGCGGACTGCGTGGAGAAGCAGTGCTTGTTGGTCAGCATGCGGTTGGTGTTGCCGATCCGCCAGGTGGTGCACATGCCGCCGCCGCTGATCAGCAGCCGCGCCACGGCCCTGCCGCGGGCGTACTCCGTGGGGTGGCTGTTCTGGTAGCAGACCACGTCGCGGCGGGCGTCGGTGCTGCACACCGACTGCGTGGAGAAGTTGTGCTGCGCGATCTCGGTGCGGTCGTAGCCGCGCCAGAACCGGTCGATGGTCGCGACGTTGCCGCGGGAGGCGCGGCTGCTGTGCAGCGTCACCACCGCCGTGTCGCCGTCGACCGACATCGCCCAGAAGCCCGGCTGACCGTCCGTCGTGTAGTCCGAGCCGGTCGCCCGGTTCAGGTAGCGGTCGTACCGGTAGCTCTCGCGGCCGTCGGGGCTGGACACCGTGACGTAGTCGCCGTGGGCGAGCCGCAGTGCGCTGAAGTGCACCTTCACGTACGACGCGCCGGGGTGCCGGATGACCTGCGTGCGGCCGTCGCTGGCGGAGGAGAGCGCGCCGTCGACGGTACGGAGTTCACCGACCGTGGTGACGCCCTCCGCCTGGAACTGCTCCGACTCGGGCGCCCGCTGGGACTGCGGCGCGACGGGCTGGACCGCGTACGCCTCCGCGGCGGGTACCGACATGACGCTCAGCCCGAGCGTGCAGGCGCCGAGTGCGACCGCCGCCGTGCGCAGGCGGCGTAGGGCAAGTTTCATCGTCGCTCCCTCCGAGAGACCAGCACTGGACGTGCTTCCCGTCTTCATACACGAGGAGGAGCAGACATGTAAATATGTCGATGGCTTCCCACGATGCTGGACGCGGCGTGACGACGCCTACGCCCGCGACGGGCGGGACCCGGCGGAGGAACGCCGCCGCCGGTCAGGACCGGCCGGAGCTGATCCGGTCGAGGTGGGGCGCGAGCTCGTCGGTGATCAGCAGGTCGCGCCGGATCTCGCCGTGCGGGTAGCCGGCCCGGCCCACCATGTGCGCCGCGACGGGCGCGGTGGCGAGCTGGAAGGCGCCGACGAGGACGAGGGTGGTGATGTCCACGCCGGTACGCAGCCGCAGCGCGCAGCCGAGCAGGACGAGCAGCAGGCCGAGCACCTGGGGCTTGGCCGCCGCGTGCATCCGGGCCAGCAGGTCGGGGAAGCGCAGTAGCGCCGCCCCCGCGGCGACGCAGAGCAGCGCGCCGGCGATCAGGCACACCGCGGCGGTGACGTCGAGGACGGCGTCGAGCGTCACTTGTCGTTCCTCCGGGCGGCGAAGCGGGCGACGCTGACCGAGCCGACGAACCCGAGGATGGCGAGCACGACCAGTACGGGCAGCGCGGTGGCGTCGCGGCTGTAGGCGGCCTCGGTGGCGATGGCGGCGACCACGACGGCGAGCAGGACGTCGGTGGCGACGGCACGGTCGAGGATGGATGGTCCACGGATGATGCGGACGAGGGTCAGGCCGACGGCCACGGCGAGCAGCGCGGCAACGGTCACGGCGACGACGGTCATCTGGGTGCCCCTTCCAGGTGGGCCGGCTCCGGCGGGCCGGCGGGGTGGGGTTGCGTGACGCGGCTGAGCTCCTCGGGCGAGCCGATGGCGGCGACGATCCGTCCTTCGAGGTCCAGTACGCCCTGCCGGAACCGCTCCACCTCCTCGCGGCTGCGTACGCCGATGACGTGCACGTAGAGGGTGCCGGTCGCCCGGTCGGCCTCGATGATGAGGCTGCCGGGCACCAGCGACAGCGCCTCGGCGGTCAGCGTGAGGTTGAGGTCGGTGTTGACCCGCAGCGGCACGGCGATGATCGCGCTGAGCGGGGGTTTGCCGGACAACGCCAGCCAGGCGATCTGGGCGGAGGCGACCACGAGGTCCCGCAGGAAACGCACCCAGAACCGCGCGAGCGGGATGGGGCGGATCCGCCCGGCGAAGGTCACCGGCGGCAGCGGGAACACCGCCAGCAGCACGGCGGAGAGCACCAGCCCGCTGATCAGGTTGGCCCAGGAGAGGGTCCCCCACAGCAGCACCCAGACGCTGGTCAGCCCCGTCACGGCGACGATCCGGTTGCGTCGGCGGGCCTTGCGGGTCAGCGGCGGGTTCGCCGGTGGGGTGAGGGTGGTCGGAGTCGTCCGGTCACTGGTCACGGGGCACCGTCCGGGAACACGGCCTCGACGTACGGGGTCCTGCGCAGCAGGTCGTCGGCGGCGTCGGTGCTGATGTCGAACAGCGGCCCGGCCACGGCGGTCAGCGCCAGGCCCAGCACCACCAGGGCGGCGGTCGACCCGATCATCAGCCGGGGCAGCACGACGCCCGACGCCTCGGGCCCGGGTGCCCGGCGCGGCTGCTCGGCGCCATCGGTACGGGCGGCCCGGACGGCGTCGCCGGCGTCCGGCATGTCCGGGTGCGGGGCCCGCCAGAAGGCGAGGTTCCACACGCGGGCGATGGCGTAGAGGGTCAGCAGACTGGTGAGCAGCCCGCCGGCGACGAGCGTCCACGCCAGCGCGCCGCCGTCGTCCACGCCGGCCTGGACGAGGCCGAGTTTGCCCAGGAAGCCGGAGAACGGTGGGATGCCGGCGAGGTTGAGCGCGGGTACGAAGAACAGCACGGCCAGCAGCGGTGACAGCCGGGCCAACCCGCCGAGCCGGTCCAGGGCGGTGCTCCCGCCCCGCCGTTCGACGAGGCCGGCGGCGAGGAACAGCGTGGTCTGGATGGTGATGTGGTGCACCACGTAGAAGATCGCCGCGGACAGCCCGAGGGAGGTGCTCAGGCCGACGCCGAAGAGCATGTAGCCGATGTGGCTGATGAGGGTGAACGACAGCAGCCGTTTGACGTCGGACTGGGCGACCGCGCCGAGGATGCCCACCACCATCGTCAGCGCCGCCACCACCAGCAGCAGGTCGGCGGTGCGGCCGCCGGGGAACAGCAGCGTCTCGGTGCGGATGATCGCGTACACGCCGACCTTGGTGAGCAGGCCGGCGAAGACCGCCGTGACCGGGGCCGGGGCGGTCGGGTAGCTGTCCGGCAACCAGGCCGACAGCGGGAACACGGCCGCCTTGATGCCGAAGGCGAGCAGCAGCATCCCCTGCAACACCAGCCGCAGGTCGTCCGGCAGCGCGTCCAGCCGGTCGACGAGCTGGGCCAGGTTGAGCGTGCCGGTCGCGGCGTAGACCAGGCCGATCGCGACCAGGAAGATCAGCGACGACAGCAGGCTGACCACGACGTACGTGGTGCCGGCCCGGATCCGGGTCTCCGTGCTGCCCAGGGTCAGCAGCACGTAGCTGGCCACCAGCAGGATCTCGAAGCCGACGTAGAGGTTGAACAGGTCGCCGGAGAGGAACGCGTTGCACACGCCGGCGGTCAGCACGAGGTAGGTCGGGTGGTAGACCGACAGGGGGGTCTCCTCGTTGCCGTCGGCCGTGCCCTGCCCGATCGAGTAGACCAGCACGCAGAGGGTGACGGCGGCGGAGACGACGAGCATCAGCGCGGCGAGCTGGTCGGCGACCAGGACGATGCCCAGCGGCGCGACCCAGCCGCCGACCTCGACGACCAGCGGCCCGTCGACGGAGGAACGGACCAGCAGCGTCGCCGCCACGGCGACGGTGGCGGTGAGCACGGTGAGGCTGACCCAGCGCTGGGCGCGGGGCCGGCCGACGAGCAGCAGCGTCAGGGCCGCGCCGAGCAGCGGCATCACCACCGGCAGGGGTACGAGCCAGGTCATCGGCCCCTCCCCGCGTCCCCGGCGGGGCTGACCGTGGCGTCGTCGGCGGGCACGGCGGCCAGGGCCGGGTCGCCGTCGGTGTCGCCGTCCGCGCCGTCGGTGTCGGCGGTGCCCGGCCCCTCGTCCCGGTCGGCCAGCTCCATGATGCGGCGGTCCTCGACGTCGTCCTGCACCTCGTCGTGCCCGTTGAGGTGCCAGCTCCGGTACGCGAGGGCGAGCAGGAACGCGGTCATGCCGAGGGTGATGACGATCGCGGTCAGCACCATGGCCTGCGGCAGCGGGTCGCTCATGTCCTCCTCGGCTGTGGTGCCGACGATCGGCGGCCCGCCGGCCTTGCCGCCGGTGAGCAGCAGGAGGTTGGCGCCGTTGCCGAGCAGGATGACGCCCATCAGCACCCGGGTGAGGCTGCGTTCCAGCAGCAGCGTCACCCCGGCGGCGAAGAGGACGCCGACCACGAGGACGTAGGTCAGGTTCGGACTCACACCAGCTCCTTCGCCCGGTCGTCGGTCTGTTCGGTCTCGCGTTGGTCGGTCTCCTGCTGGCGGTCCATCTCCGCGCCCAGGCTGCGCAGGATGTCCAGGACCAGGCCGACCACGATGAGGTAGACGCCGACGTCGAAGAAGACCGACGTGACGAAGTGGACGTGGCCGAGGACCGGCACGTGCAGGTCCAGCAGGGCGCTCTGGAGGAACTCCCCGCCCAGCAGCATCGCGGCGACGCCCGTGCCGACCGCGACGAACAGCCCGGCGCCGAGCACCGCGCCGGCGTCCACCGGGGCGGCCCCGTTGAGTTCCGTACGCCCGCCCGCCAGGTAGCGCACGGCCAGCGCGAGCCCGGCGACCAGTCCGGCGGCGAAGCCGCCGCCGGGGGCGTTGTGCCCGGAGAAGAGCAGGTATATCGAGAAGAGCACGATGGCGTGGAACAGCAGCCGGGTGACGACCTGGAGGATGACCGACTGCTGACGGGTGGTGGCGCCGGTGGTCAGCCAGCGGGGCCGCGACGACTCGGTGCGGCCGACGCCGGGGATGCCCCTGCGCAGGTCGAGGTCGCGGGAGTGGCGGAAGATGAGGCTGGCCACGCCGGTGGCGGCCACCACGAGCACGGCGATCTCGCCCATGGTGTCCCACGCCCGGATGTCCACCAGGGTCACGTTGACGATGTTCTTGCCGCCACCGTAGGAGACCGCCTCGTCGGGGAAGTCGACGGAGATCGGGGTGGCGATCCGCGCTCCCGCCGCCACGTACGCCATGCCGGCGGTGACCACGCCCACGGCGACGCCGAGCGCGATGCGACCGCGCCGGCTGGACCGGATGGGCCGCTCGGAGAACTTGGCGGGGAGGTGGCGCAGGACCAGCACGAACATGACGATCGTGACGGTCTCCACCAGGAACTGGGTCAGGGCCAGGTCCGGGGCGCCGTGCAGGATGAACATCAGCGCGGTGCCGTAGCCGGCGACGCCGACGAGGATCATCGCGGTCAGTCGGCGCCGGGCGCGGGCGGCGGCCACGGCGGCCACGATCACCACCGCGGCGGCGACGGCCTGCAACGGGGTGTCCCACAGCTCGAACCGCTGCGGCCAGGGCATCCCGGCCAGCAGCGCCCCACCCGGCAAGGTGATCATCACCAGCAGGATGACGCCGAGGTAGAACGGCAGGGAGCCGCGCTGGGTGGCGCCGGTCAGCTCCACCGCCAGCCGGTCCACGCCGCCGATGAGCCGGTGGTAGACCGCCGCCCCGTCGAAGGGCAGCTGGACCGCCGCACCCAGCCGCCCCCGGTGCCGCAGGGCGAACAGCCCCACGCCGCCGGCGACCGCCAGCGCCGACAGGCCCAGCGCCAGGGTCGGTCCGTGCCACAGCGCGAGGTGGTAGCCGGGCTCGGCGCTCGGGTACTGGTCCGCGTACGGGGCGAGGACCTTGTCGACGGCGGGCGCGAGGAGCCCCACCGCCAGGCCGGCGGCGGCGAGCACGACGGCGGGCGCGAGGAAGGGCCACCGGACGGGCCGCGCCCGGGTGACGGGCACGTCGCCTTTGGTGGCGAACGCGCCCCACACGAAGCGCAGGGTGTACGCCACGGTCAGCGCCGAGCCGAGCACCACGCCGGCGAGCACCACCAGGTCGGCGGTGCCGCCGTGCAGGAACGCCTCGACTGCCGCCTCCTTCGCGACGAACCCGGCCAGCGGCGGGAGGCCGGCCATGGAGGCCGCCGCGAGGCCGGCGACCGCCGCGAGCGCCGGCGCCCGCCGCCCCAGGCCGCTGAGTTCGTGCAGGTCGCGGGTGCCGGCGACGTAATCGACGATCCCCACGACGAGGAACAGGGTGGACTTGAACAGCGCGTGGGCCAGCACCATCGCCACGCTGGCCAGCGCGGTGTCGCGGGTACCCGCGCCGAGGATCACCATCAGCAGGCCGAGCTGGCTGACCGTGCCGTAGGCCAGCAGCAGCTTGAGGTCGGCCTGCCGCAGGGCCGCCCAGCCGCCGAGGAACATGGTGATCAGGCCGCCGGCGAGCAGCACCGGCCGCCAGGGCGAGACCCCCGCCACGGCCGGCCCCATCAGCGCGACGAGGAACACGCCGGCCTTGACCATCGCCGCCGCGTGCAGGTACGCGCTGACCGGGGTGGGTGCGGCCATCGCGCCGGGCAGCCAGAAGCTGAAGGGGAAGATCGCCGACTTGCTCAGCGCGCCGAGCAGGATCAGCACCAGGGCCACGGCCAGGTAGCCGCCGTCGGGCAGGTCGGTGGCGATCTCGGACCAGCGGTACGTGCCGGCGTGCTGGCCGAGCATGACGAACCCGGCGAGCATCGCCAGGCCGCCCAGGGTGGTCACCAGCAGCGCCTGCATGGCGGCGCGCCGGCTGGCCCGCTTGGTCGGGTCGCTGCCGATCAGCAGGTAGGACAGGACGGTCGTCAGTTCCCAGAACACGTACAGCAGCAGCAGGTCGTCGGAGACCACCAGGCCGAGCATCGCGCCGGCGAACGCGACGAAGACCGCCGCGAAGCGGCCCAGGCCGGGGTCGTCGGAGCGGAAGTAACGGGCGCTGTAGGCGAGCACCAGCGCCCCGACGCCGCCGACGAGCACCACCATCAGCCACGCCAGGGTGCCCATCCGCAGGGCGACCTCCAGGCCGAGCTGGGGAACCCAGGTGACCGTCTCGACGACCGGGGTGCCGGAGCGGACCGTCGCGGTATGGGTGAGCGCCCAGACCAGGGTCGCTGCGGGGGCCAGGGCCACCAGGTAGAGGGCTCGTCGCCCCCAGATACGTATCAGTCCCGGGGCGATCACGGCTGCGAGTGCGTGGACCGCCACCAGAACCAGCACATATCCTCCCAGGACTTGACAACCGGTTAGCCAACCCTAACCGGTAAGGGGCGTTACTGCCCACTGCCGATACCGGCCCGGCCACCTGGGGCGCCGCGCGGAGGGCACGACGCGGGTCGCCGACGCCCGGTGAAGAGGTCGTGGCGGTCCCGGGCCGTGGCCACGGCCCGCGCGGACCGCATAGCCGCGCCCCCTGTCGCCCGCGCACCTCCCGCCCATCATGATCGGGAGGCGATCACCCACCCTGCGGACACCCTTGGCGGCCTGGCGAGCAGGGCGGACGGCACACCGTCCGGCGCGGTCGATCGAAGACGACGGATGGATGTGGGCGATGCGGAGTCAGTCGCTGGTGTCGACCCGGACGGCCATCGCCGGGGCGACGGGCAACGCCGCCGGCCGCCCCGGCGGCGGTCGCCGCACCGGCCCGGCGCTGGTGCTCGACCTGCCGCCCGAGCGGCCCGCCTGACCGCTGACCGCTGAGCAGGGCCCCCGACCTGCCCGCCGGTCAGCGCTGCCAGCGCACCACGCCGCCGACCACGGTGAGCGCCACCGTCAGGTCGCGCAGCTCCGCCGGCTCGACCTGGTACGGGTCGGTGGGCAGCGCGATGAAGTCCGCGAGCATCCCCGGGGTGAGCCGCCCCTTCAGGTGCTCCTCGTAGGAGGCGTACGCGCCCGCCTCGGTGAAGCAGCGCAGCGCCGTGTCGAGATCCACCCGCTCGTGCGGGTCCACGCCGCCGGGCGGGGTGCCGTCGGGCTGCTGCCGGGTCACCGCGGCGTGGATGCCGAAGAACGGGTCCGGGTCCTCCACCGGGGCGTCCGAGCCGAACGCCACCGTCGCGCCGGCGTCCAGCAGGCTCCGCCAGGCGTACGAGGCGAGGTCCCGGCCGGCGAGCATCCGGGTGGTCAGGGGGATGTCGCTGGTGCAGTGGGTGGGCTGCATCGAGGCGATCACGCCCAGCCGGGCGAGCAGCGGCACGTCCGCCGGGCGCAGGTGCTGGGTGTGCTCGATCCGGTGCCGCAGCCGCCGTACCGCCCCGGTGACGCCCGGGTTGGCGCCCGCCGACTCCTGCCAGCGGGCGTACGCGCGCAGCACCATCTCGTTCGCCGCGTCGCCGATGGCGTGCGCCGCGACCGCGATGCCGGCGCCGGCCGCCTTCGCCACCAGCCGCTCGAACTCATCGGCCGGGGTGACCGCGATGCCGTGGTTGTGCGGCTCACCGTCGTACGGCTCGGTCATCAGGCAGGTGTGCGAGCCGAGCGCCCCGTCCGTGAAGATCTTGACCGGTCCGGTGCTCAGCCAGCGGTCCCCGTCGCCGGTCGCCCAGCCCCGGTCGATGACCTCGTCCAACGCGGTCGACGGGATCGACTTGTGCACCCGAAGCGGCAGCTCGCCCCGGGCGTACAGGGTCTCGTAGGCGGCCCGGCAGTCCTGCCCGTCGAGGTCGTGGATGCTGGTGAGGCCGGCGGCGAGCAGCCGGGGCAGGTGGGTACGCAGCTGCGCCACCAGGTCGCCGGCGAGCGAGGTGCGCATGACGTCGTACGCCGCGTCCCCGGCCGCCTCCCGCAGGATGCCGGTCGGCTCGCCGCGTTCGTCGCGGACGATCTGCCCGCCGATCGGATCGGGGGTGTCGGCGTCGATGCCGAGCCGCCGGAGGGCGGCGGTGTTGACCCAGGTGGTGTGCCCGTCGATGGTGGGCAGCACGGCGGGCCGGTCCGGGCAGACGCGGTCGAGGTCGGCCCGGGTGGGCTGCACCGGCCGGTCCCACTTGTGGCTGTCCCAGCGCCCGCCGAAGAGCCAGGCGTCGGGCGGCAGGGTGGCGGCGTGCCGGGCGATCCGCGTGAGCGCCTTGTCGAGGCTGGTGGTGCCGCGCAGGTCGACCTGCTCCAGGCCGCGCACGTAGAGCGCCGAGTGCAGGTGGCTGTCGATCAGCCCGGGCAGCACGGTCATGCCGGCGAGGTCGACCCGGCGCGCGCCGGCGCCGGCGCGGTCGCGGCACTCGTCGAGGTCCCCGACGGCGACGATGCGCTCACCGCGTACCAGCATCGCCTCGGCGTGCGGGCGGGCGGGGTCGAGCGTGTGGATCCGGGCGTTCTCGAAAACCGTACCGGTCATGGGCTGCCTGCTTCGACGGTCGGGCGGGGCCGTCCATGCTAGACAGCTCCCGGCCCCGGCCCCAGGGGCACCCGGGACGCGCGGTGGCCGGAAGGGGCCCGCCCGGGACCGCCTGCGGTACGCTACCGGACAGTCACTACTACGACCTGTCGTGGTTGTCGTCGGGCACCCCCTCCGGCGGCCCGACACGGAGGTGCCGGATGGCTGACGACGCGGAGCTGACCGCGTGGGCGCTGGCCGCCGGCCGGGGTGACCGCAGCGCCGCCGCCTGCCTCGTCCGGGCGACGCAGCAGCAGGTCCGGCGCTTCCTCGCCGCGCTGGTCTCGCCCCGCGAGGCCGACGACCTGACCCAGGAGACCTTCCTGCGGGCGGTGCGGTCGTTGCCGTCGTACGCCGGACGCTCCTCGACGCGGACCTGGCTGCTCGCCATCGCCCGCCGGGTCGCGGCGGACCACGTCCGCACCCTGACCTCCCGGCCGCGCACGGTGCCGATGCCGGACGGCTACGACGCCCCCGACCCGGCGCACAGCGGCTTCGACCGGCAGGTCGTGCTCGAACGCCTCGTCGCGGCGCTGCCCAGGGACCGGCGGGAGGCGTTCGTCGCGACCCAGGTGCTCGGCCTGTCGTACGCCGAGGCGGCGGAGGTGTGCGGCTGCCCGGTCGGCACCATCCGCTCCCGGGTGGCCCGGGCCCGCGAGGATCTGGTCGCCGCCGTGCGCAGCTGGTCCGAGCCGGACGCTCGCCGTGGCGGCGATGCCACCGGCTGAGCCGCGTTCCCCCGCGCTGACCTGCGGGAAGAGCATGGTCCACAAAACTGCGCGGGAACCAACCGCGCCCGCGGGCCGACTACCGGTACATGGGGTGTGAGCAGTGGCGTGAGGTGCTGTCGGCGCAGTTGGACGGGGAGGAGACCGCCGCCGAGCGGACGGCGGTGGCGGACCACCTGGTTGGCTGCGACGGTTGCCGACGGTGGTACGACCAGGCCACGGCGGTGAGCCGCCGGGCGCGGCTCTCGGTCGCCGTCGCCGGTGACGACCTCACCGACGCCATCCTCGCCGCGCTGCCCACGCCGCCCCCGCGCCGGCGGCGGGTGCGGTTCGTGCTCACGCTGCGGGCGGTCCTGGGCCTGGTCGGGGCGCTGCAACTCGTGCTGGGCCTGGCGCAGATCGGGCGCGGCACGGCGGGCGCGCACGCGCACGCGACGGCGGGTGGGTTGATGTCGGGGCACCTGTGGCACGAGTCGGCGGCGTGGAACGTCGCCGTGGGCGCCGGCTTCCTGTTCGTCGCGGCCCGGCGCACCCCGCCGACGGGGCTGGTGCCGATGCTGAGCGCCTTCGTCGGCGTACTGGCGTTGCTGTCTGTCAACGACCTGCTGGCCGGGTGGGTGGAGACCACCCGGCTGGTCAGCCACGGCTTCCTGCTCGCGGGCTACCTCATCGTCGTGGCCCTGTCCCGCCCGGGGCTGCGCCCCGACGGCCCGGTCCGGCGCGGCCGTCCGGACGAACCCCGCTGGAGCCTGCCCGCCGACGAGCTCACGGAGTCGCCGGGGCTGCGGCTGCTCCCGTCGCCGCATCCCGGCTCCGCGCGCGTCTCCGACCGCCGCGCCGCCTGAACCGGTACGCGGAACGGAAGCACCCGTCCGGGTCGGAACTCCCCCGCCCCGCCGGCCGACCAACCGGACGTCGTACGACCAACCGAAGGGACCTGCCCGATGCGCCCGACCCTGTCCACCGGCCCGCGCCGCCGCGCGACCGCGCTCCTCGCCACCGCCGCCCTGCTGGCCGGCGGGGCGGCCGGCTGCGGGTCGTCGGACGGCTCCCCGTCCGCCGCGCCGGGCCCGTCGGTGTCGCTGGACGCCGGGGCGTCGGCGAGCGCCCCGGCGGGAGTGCTCGGCGTCCGGGACCCGTGGGTCAAGGCCGCCGACGCGGGGATGACCGCCGCGTTCGGCACGCTGGTCAACGACGGCGACACCGACGTGACCGTCACGGGCGCCACCACCGACGTGTCGCCGATGGAGCTGCACGAGATGGCCATGCGGGACGGGCGGATGGTGATGCGGGCCAAGCAGGGCGGCATCGTGGTCAGGGCGAGGAGCTCGCACGCGCTGGAGCCCGGCGGCGACCACCTGATGCTGATGGACCTGCGGCAGCCGGTGCGCGCCGGTGACCAGGTGAGCTTCACGCTGACGTTCGCCGACGGCCGCACCCAGTCGTTCACGGCGGTGGCCAAGCCGTTCACCGGCGCGCAGGAGAGCTACGCCCCCGGTCACGGCGCCCCGGGGGCGGGCGCGGGCCCGGCGTCGTGACGGGTCCGTCGACCGCGCGGCCGGTGAGCAGACGCGGCCTGCTCACCGGCGGGGCCCTGGCGGCCGGCGGGTCCCTCGCCGTCGCCGCCGCGCTCGCCGCCGCCCGTTCCGGCGAGCCGGGCGTACGGACCGCGGAGCCGGTCGCGGCGGCCCGGATCGGCGACGCGGTCGAGCCGTTCCACGGTCCCCGGCAGGCCGGCGTCGCCACGGAACCGCAGGCGTACGCGGCGTTCGTCGCGTTCACCTTGCGGCCGGGCACCGACCGGGCGGCGCTGGGGCGGATGCTGCGCCTGCTCACCGACGACGCCGCCCGCCTCACCCGGGGCCGCCCCGCCCTCGCCGACACCGAGCCCGAACTCGGGTTGCTGCCCGCCCGGCTGACCGTCACCTTCGGCTTCGGTCCCGGCCTGTACGCCGCCGCCGGGCTCGACGAGCGCCGGCCGGCGTCCGTGGCCGCCCTGCCGTCGTTCCGCGTCGACCGGCTCCAGCCCCGCTGGTCCGGCGGCGACCTGCTGCTCCAGATCTGCGCCGACGACCCGCTCACCGTCGCCCACGCCCAGCGGGTCCTGGTCAAGGACAGCCGGCCCTTCACGACCGTGCGGTGGGTGCAGCAGGGCTTCCGGCGCGGCGCGGGTGTCGAACCGGGCGGGCGTACCCAGCGCAACCTGTTCGGTCAGCTCGACGGCACCGCCAACCCGAGGCCGGGCGGCCCGCTGGAGAGCGCCGTGTGGGTGCCCGACGGGCCGGCGTGGCTGCGCGACGGCACCACCCTGGTCGTCCGCCGGATCAGCATGAACCTGGAGACCTGGGACCTGCTCGGCCGCACCGACCGGGAACTGGCCGTCGGCCGCCGCCTCGACACCGGCGCCCCGCTCACCGGCGCCGCCGAGCACGACGTGCCCGACTTCGCCGCCACCGGCCCCGACGGCCTGACCGTCATCCCCGACTTCTCCCACCTCACCCGCGCCCACGTCGGCGACGACCGGCTGAAGATCCTGCGCCGCCCCTACAACTACGACGGCGTACCCACCGCCGAGGGGCACGCCGACAGCGGCCTGATCTTCGCCTCGTACCAGGCCGACGTCGCCCGCCAGTTCCTTCCCATCCAGCGGCGCCTCGCCGAGCGGGACCTGCTCAACGAGTGGACCACCCCGATCGGCTCCGCCGTCTTCGCCGTACCGCCCGGCTGCCCGGAGGGCGGCTGGATCGGCCAACAGCTGCTCGGCTGACCACCACCCACGAGGAGAAGCACCAGACATGCACACCCGGCCCCGCCGCCCGACCCTCGTCGCCGCCGCGCTGGTCGCCGCCGCGCTGCTGCTCGTACCGGCCGCCCCGGCCGCCGCGCACAACACGCTGCGGGCAGCCAGCCCCGCCGACGGCGACCGCCTGACGACGCCGCCGACGCGGGTCACGCTGGAGTTCGCGCAGCGGCTCGACCCGACCTTCACCACCATCGCGCTGTCCGACGCCGCCCGGCGGAAGATCCCCACCGGGGCGCCGGCCGTCGACGGGACGAAGGGCACGGTGACGGTCGGCGAGACGCTGGGCGAGGGCACCTACACCGTCGCCTACCGGATCGTCTCCGCCGACGGGCATCCCGTGCAGGGGTCGTACACCTTCACCGTCGCCGGTGGCGCCGACACCGCCGGCGGCCCGACCGCCGCACCGGCCGCCGCGCCACCTCCCGCCGAATCCGCCGCCGCCGCGACCGGCCCCGCCGCCGCGACCGGCCCCGGCGGTTCCGGTACGGGCGTCGTCGCGCTGGTGGCCGCCGGGGGCCTGGTCGCCGTCGTCGGCGGGGTCGCGCTGCTGCTGCGACGCCGCCGGACCCGCTGACCGGCGGCGCTCCCCGGCCCCGACGCACCGGGGCAGCGCCGCGTGGCGCCGGGCGCCACCTCCTTCCGCGCACACCAAAGGGACACCGACGTGCCAGACACCACCTCCCGCCCCGCCCAGCCCGCCCGGGTCCGGGGCACCGACCGCGTGGCGGGCGACGCCGGGGCGGTCGCCCGCCCGCCTGGCACCCGCGCCCGGGGCCGTGGCGGGATCCTCGTGCCCGTCGCGGCCCTGGCGTCGGCGGTGGCCGTACTCCTGCTCGGGCTGCGGGCCGGCGACGCGCTCGCGGTCGCGATCCCCGGGCTGCCGGATCCGGGGCCCGTCACGGCGTGGGCGCTGCCCGTGGTCCGGCTGCTCGCCGACGCCCTCGCCACCCTGACGGTCGGGATGCTGGTGACGGCGGCCTTCCTGCTGCCGGGCGACGGGCGCAGCGTCTCGGCGTACGGCTGGCTGCTGCTGCGCCGCGCGGGCGCGGCGGCCGCGGGCTGGGCGGTGGCCTCGGTGGCGCTGATCGTGCTGACGGTCTCGGACCTGCTCGGCGTCCCCGTGGACCGCCTCGGCGTCGCCACCGTGGTCAGCTTCGCCACCTCGATCTCGCAGGGGCAGGCGCTGCTGCTCCAGGCGGGGCTGGCGGTGGCGGTGCTGGCCCGGGCGGGCGTCTCGCGCGGCCTCGCCGCCGCGACGGCGTTGATCGCGCTGGTCGGGGTGCTGCCGCCCGCCTTCACCGGGCACGCCGCCGGGGCCGGCAACCACCAGATCGCTGTCTCCAGCCTCGCCCTGCACGTGCTCGCCGCCGCCCTCTGGGTCGGCGGGCTGGTGGCGCTGCTGATGGTGCGGCGCAGCCGGCAGCTCGCCGACGCCGCCGACCGGTACGGCCGCCTCGCCCTGGGCTGCTTCGTGGCCGTCGCGGTGAGCGGGTCGGTCAACGCCGCCGTACGCCTCGGCGACGTGGACCAGCTCTGGCAGTCCCGGTACGGCTGGCTGGTCCTCGGCAAGCTCGCCGCCCTGGCGGTCCTGGGCACCCTCGGCGCGTGGCACCGGTCGCGGACCCTGCCGGCCCTGCGCGCGGGTCGGCGGGGCGCGTTCGCCCGGCTGGCCGCCGGCGAGGTGGTCGTGTTCGCCGCCACCGTCGGGCTGGCCGTGGCGCTGTCCCGCAGCCCCACCCCGGTGACGCAGGACCCCCTCGACGCCGACCCGATCACCGAGCTGCTGGGCTTCCCGATGCCCGCCGCGCCGACCCCGGAGCGCCTGCTGGGTCAGCCGCTGCCGGACATGTTCTTCCTGACCCTCACCGTGCTCGGCGTCGGCGGCTACCTGGCCGGGGTGTGGCGGCTGCACCGGGCCGGGCACCGCTGGCCGCCCGCCCGTACGGCGAGCTGGCTGGCCGGGGTGCTGCTGCTGGCCGCCGTCACCAACCTGGGCGTGGCCCGCTACGCGTACGTGCTGTTCAGCGCCCACATGGTGCAGCACATGGTGCTGTCGATGCTGGTGCCGATCCTGCTCGTCGGCGGCGCCCCGGTCACCCTCGCGCTGCGCGCCCTGCGTCGCCCCACCGACCCGCAGGTGCGCGGCGCCCGGGAGTGGCTGCTGCTGGCGCTGCACAGCCGGCCCGCGAAGCTGCTCACCCATCCCCTGGTCGCGCTGGGCATCTACGCGGGCAGCCTCTTCGGCCTCTACCTCAGCGACCTGCTCGGCACGCTGATGCGCTCCCACCTCGGTCACCTGGCCATGCTCACGCACTTCGTGCTCGCCGGGTACCTGCTGTTCTGGGTGCTCATCGGGGTCGACCCGGGCCGGCCGAGGCTCGCCCACCCGCTCCTGGTGATCATCCACCTCGCGTCGATGATGGCGCACGGCTTCTTCGGCCTCGTACTGATGCAGACCACCACCCTCATCGCCCCGGACTGGTACGTCGCCGTCCACCCCGACTGGGCGTCGTCGCTCATGGAGGACCAGCGGCTGGGCGCGGGCATCGCCTGGGCGTTCGGGGAGATCCCCGCCGCGGTCGTGCTGGTGGTGCTGGTCCGCCAGTGGGTCCGCGCCGACCGGCGGGAACAGGACCGCCTGGACCGGGCCGCCGCCCGGGCCGACGCCAGCGGCGAGCCGGACGACCTGGCCCGCTACAACGCCTTCCTCGCCGCCGCCGGCCGCGCCGGTCCCGCCGGTCCTGATGGTCCTGATGGTTCCGCCGGTCCTGATGGTTCCGCCGGTCCCGCCGTTCCCGGCGACGGTCGGGCCGGCGAGCGGGGGCCCGGCTGAGGGCGTCTCAGCCGGACGACGGTCATGGCGCGGGCGGGTGGTAGGTGATGGCGGGCCGTCCGGTGGCCGGGTGCGCCGCGACGTCGGCCCGTACCCCGTAGACGTCGGCGAGCAGCCCGGGGGTGAGGACCTCGGCGGGCGTACCGGCGGCGACGACCCGCCCGGCGGCCAGTACGACCACCGCGTCGCAGAACATGGCGGCCAGGTTGAGGTCGTGCAGCGCGGCCAGCGTGGTGACCCCCGAGCGGCGGACCAGGTGCAGCAGGTGCAACTGGTGGCCGATGTCGAGGTGGTTGGTGGGCTCGTCGAGCAACAGCAGCAGCGGTTGCTGGGCCAGGGCACGGGCCAACTGCACCCGCTGCCGCTCCCCGCCGGAGAGGGTGTGCCAGCGGCGGTCGGCGTACCCGGCCAGGTCCACCCGGGCCAGCGCGTCCGCCGCAGCGGCGCGGTCGGCGGCGCTGTCGGACCAGCGCGAGCCACGGTGGGGCGTACGACCGAGCAGCACCACCTCGCCGACGGTGAGGTCCAGGTCCGTGTCGGCGTGCTGGGCGAGCAGCGCGGCACGGCGGGCCAGCGTGACCCGGGGCAGGGTGGCGACGTCGTCGCCGCCGACCGTGACCAGCCCGGCGTCCGGCGCGGCGAGCCGGGCGACGATGCGCAGCAGGGTGGTCTTGCCGCAGCCGTTGGGGCCGAGCAGCCCGACGAGGCTGCCCGCCGGCACCACGCAGGTGACGTCGTCGAGGATCCGCCGGGCCGCGGCGGACCAGGACACGCCGGTGACGGCGAGCATCAGCCACGCACCTTCCGGCGGTGCAGCAGCACCACGAAGGCGGGCACCCCGAGCAGCGCCGTCAGCACGCCGACCGGCAGTTCCCGGGGCGCGAACAGGGTCCGCGCGGCGGTGTCCACCCAGACCAGGAAGATCGCCCCGGCGAGGACGGCGACGGGCAGCAGGCGCCGGTGGTCCGCCCCGGTCAGGAACCGGGCGGCGTGCGGCAGGATCAGCCCGACGAAGCCCACCGCGCCGCTGACGGCGACCAGCGCCGCGGTGAGCAGCGCGGTGGCGACCAACAGCAGCCACCGCACCCGGGCGACGGGGACGCCGAGGGTCGCCGCGGCGTCCTCGCCGAAGGCGAACGCGTTGAGCGTGCGGGCGTACGCCGCCATCAGGGCGAGCGCGGCGGCCAGGACCGGCGCGGCCCAGGCCAGGGCGGCCCAGTCGACGCGGGCCAGCGAGCCGGAGAGCCAGAAGGTGATGCTCTGGGTGGCGTGCGGGTCGGCGACCCAGATGATGACGAACGAGGTCGCCGCCCCACAGAGCTGCGCGACGGCCACGCCGGCCAGCACAACCCGGGTGGGGGCCAGCGCGGCCCGCCGGCCGGCCACCGCGGCCACCACCGCGAACGCGGCCAGCGCCCCGGTGAAGGCGCCCCCGGTGAGCGCTACGGCCCCGCTGCCGAAGCCCAGGACGAGCACCGCGACCGCGCCGAGCGACGCCCCGGAGGAGACCCCGAGCAGGTACGGGTCGGCCAGCGGGTTGCGGGTGACGGTCTGCATGACCGCGCCGACGGCCGCCAGCCCGCCCCCCACCGCCGCGGCCCCGAGCACCCGGGGCAGGCGCAGCCGCCAGACGATGTGCTCGCGCAGCAGGGGCACCTCGGCGTGCGGAAGCCCCAGGCGGTCGGCCAGGACCGACCAGACGGTCGACACGGGGACGTCGGCCGGTCCGATGGTGACGGCCACGCCGATCGACACGACCAGGCCCGCCAGCAGGGCCACCAGCAGCGCCGCCAGGCCCACCGGGTGCGCTGCGCGGAACCCTGCGTGACGCCGGCCTCCGGGGACGTCGGGCCGGGCCGGGGCGGCGGCGGTACGGGTCGGGTCGGCGGCGGCGCGGCGGGCCACGGCGGTCAGCGGTCCGCCCCGGCGGGGAGCTGCGCCACGCCCGCGGCGAGCGCCTCGACGCCGAGCACGACGCGTACACCGGCGGAGGTGGACGAGAACGGGATGACGACGAAGCGTTGCCCGGCCACCGCCGGCAGGTCCTTCAGGGTGGGGTGCCGGGCCAGGAAGGTCCGCTTCGCGGCGGCCGTGTCCCAGCCCGCGTCGACCAGCACGATCGCGTGGGGATCACGGTCCACGACCGCCTCCCAGCTGGTGTCGGCCCAGCCGCCGGTGAGGTCGCCGAACGCGTTGCGCACCCCGACCGCCGACATGATCATGTTGGGGCCGCCGCAGCAGGCCCCGACGCTCGGGGCGTCGGTGCCGGCGTCCCACCAGAGCACGGAGACGTCCCGCGCGCCGCCGATCCGGGCGGCGGCCGTGGCGATCCGGGAGCGCTGGTCGGCGATGAGCTTCTCGGCCCGCTCCGGCACCCCGAAGACGGCCGCGACGTCCCGGATCTCGGCGAACACGTCCTCGACGGTCAGCCTCGCCGGCCGGTGCTGCTTCGGGCATCCGGCCGGCGAGAGGTACGTGCCGATGCCGAGCCCCGCCAGCGCCGCGCGGTCGCCGACGCCCTCGTCGCCGAAGGCACTGTGGAACGAGGCGTAGACGAAGTCGGGCGCCGCCTCCAGCAGCTTCTCCTTCGCCGGGTACCTGTCCGACAGCACCGGCACGGCGGCGTACGCGGCGGCGTGCTCGGGCAGGATCGCGTCGTCCAGGTACGCCGTGCCGGCCATGCGGTCGGCGAGGCCGAGGGCCAGCATGATCTCGGTGGCGGGCTGGTTCAGGGTGACCGCCCGCTCGGGCGGGGCGGCGACGGTGACCGGCGTACCGCAGTTGGTCAGCGTGACCGGGGCGGCGGCTGGCGGCGGCGTGGCCGGGTCGTCCGTGGCGCAGGCGCCGAGCAGGACGACGAGGACGGACAGGGGCGCGGCAACGCGCCGGGACAGGGTGGACCGCACTGCGCGCACGCGCATCGGGACCGCCTTCCAACACCTCGTGGACGGGTCATCGCAGTGCCGTGGCCGGTCTCCTGGCTGACGGGAAATGCGTCCGTGGCCGGCCTTCCCAGGCTTGACGCCCAGTGACCTCTTACGACGAGGGCCGCGAACTTCCCGATCACAGTGGCGAGGGCCGCACCGGTCTTGCACCGGCTTCCCGAACACCACGGCAGCGTCACCCTAGCCGCCGGCCGCCCCGGAAGTCACGGTGACGAACACCATCAGGGACGGTCGGCGAAGGCGGTCGGCGGGGCGGCCGGTCGGGGCTACGCGGCGGCCGGCAGGTCGACCACGCGGGTCGCCCAGCGGGCCATCAGCGCCGGGTCGTGGGTGATGAGCAGGACCCCGGCGGCGTGCTGCCGCTGGTAGTCGGTGATGACGGCCGCGAGGTGCGCCTGGGTGGATGCGTCGAGCATGGCGGTGGCCTCGTCGCAGAGCAGGTAGTCGGGCCGGTGCACGAGCGCGCGGGCGAGGCAGGCGCGTTGCAGCTGCCCGTCGCTGACCGCGTGCGGACGGCGGGCGAGCAGGTCGGGCGTGAGGCCGACGAGGTCGGCCAGCTCCGCCGCCCGGGCGCGCGCCTGCTCGTCGGGGGTGCCGGTGGCGCGCAGCGGCTCGGCGATGATGTCGGCGAGGCCCAGCCGGGGGTCGGTGGCCGCGCGGGGGCTCTGGAACAGGATCGCGACGCGCGTACGGACGCCGGCGGGCAGCCGGTGCCGGGCCCCTGCCACCCGCTGACCGTCGAGGGTGACGTGCCCGGCCTCGGGGGCGTGCAGCAGGGCGAGCACCCGGGCGAGGGTGGACTTGCCGCTGCCCGACGGCCCGCGCAGGCCGACCGTCTCACCGGGGGCGACGCGCAGGTCGACGCCGTCGAGGACGCGCCGGCCGCCGTAGGAGACGGCGACCCCGTGGGCCGCGAGCGCGGTGCTGGTCATGCCGGCGCTCCGGCGGTGCTGGTCATGCCGGCGTTCCGGCGGTGCTGATCATGCCGCGCTCCGGCGGTGCTGGTCATGCCGGCGCTCCGAGGGTCAGCGGGTGGTGGCAGGCGACTCTGCCCGGTCCGCCCGCCGGGGGCGCGGGCGGGGTGCGGCAGACGTCGGTGGCGCGCTCGCAGCGCGGGGCGAAGGCGCAGCCGGGCGGCAGGTCGGTGAGCATCGGCGGGTGGCCGGGGACGGGCCGGAAGGCCCGTTCGGGCAGGGCGTCGAGCAGACCTGCGGTGTACGGGTGGGCGGGCGCGGCGAACAACTCGGCCGTCGGCCGCCGTTCCACGATGCGGCTGGCGTACATGACGGCGACCGTGTCCGCGACCCGGCGGGCGGCGGCCAGGTCGTGGGTGATGAGCAGGACGGCCCCGCCGGCGTCGCAGCGGCTGCGCAGCAGGTCGAGGGTGTGGTCGACCAGGGGCCGGTCGAGGCCCGTGGTGGGCTCGTCGGCGAGCAGCAGCGGCGGGTCGGGAGCGAGGGCGAGGGCGGTGGCCAGGCGCTGGGCCATGCCGCCGGAGAGTTCGTGGGGATAGCGGTCGAGGTCGGCGGGGTCGAGACCCACCTCGGCGGCGACCCGCTCGGCCGCCGCGGGTGCCGCGGGCCGGGTGTGCCCGTGGGCGCGCAGGGTCTCCTCCAGCAGTCGCCGGCCCGTCCGTACGGGGGTCAGCGCGGTGGCGGGGCTCTGCGGCACCAGCCCGACGGCGCGGCCGCGTACGACGCGGGCGAGCTGGCGCTCGGAGGCGCCGGTGAGGTCGACCCGCTCCCCGGTGGGCCGGTGCAGGCGGGCCTGACCGGTGACCGTGGCGTTGCCGGGGAGCAGGCCGAGCAGGGCGTGCGCGAGCACCGACTTGCCGCAGCCCGACTCCCCGACCACCGCCAGCAGTTCGCCCGGGTGGACGGTCAGGTGCAGGTCGGTGACGGCCTGCACCACGGCGTCGCGGAGCTGGAAGCGGACGGTCAGCCCGTCGACCTCCAGCAGGCCGGGCCGACCGCCGGCGCCGACACCACGCGTGCCGCCGGAGTCGGCCGGCTCGGTGATGGCGGCCGGCTCGACGGTGCCCGTGGGGTCGACGATGCCGGCCGGGTCGACGGTGCCGGGGGTGGTGGTCACAGGTTCAGCTCCGCTCGTACGCGCGGGTCGAGGCGGTCGCGCCAGCGGCCGGTGAGGGCGGCCAGGGCCAGCGTGACGACGACGAGGAGCAGGCCGGGCACGATGCTGGCCCACCAGGCGCCGGTGAGCAGGGACCGCTGCCCGTCATTGATCATGTTGCCGATCGAGGCCAGGTGCGGGGGCAGGCCGAGACCGAGGAAGGAGAGCGCGGTCTCGTGCCAGACGGCGTGCGGCACCATCAGCGTGGTGGCCAGCGCCAGCCGGGGCAGCACGTGCGGGAGCAGGTGCCGGGTGATCACCCGGGTGCGGCTGGCGCCGCCGGAGATCGCGGCGTCGATGAACGGCCGGGTACGCAGGCTGAGCAGCTCCGAGCGGACGATGCGGGCGGTGGAGAGCCAGTGCGTCAGCCCGATCGACAGGATCACCGCGCCCAGGCTCGGGCGCAGCATCGCGACGATGAAGATGCCCAGCAGCAGGTGCGGCAGCGCCGCGATGGTGTCGACCACCCGCATCAGCACCCGGTCGACCCAGCCGCCCAGGGTGCCGGCCACCGCGCCGACGAGGCCGCCGATCACGGTGGCGACGAGCGCGGCGACCGCGCCGACGAGCAGCGAGACCCGCAGGCCGTACAGGCTGCGGTGGGCCACGTCGCGACCCAGGTCGTCCGTGCCGGCCGGGTGCGTCCAGGAGGGCGCGAGCCGGGTCCGGGCCAGGTCCACGGCGCTCTCGTCGAGCGGCCAGAGCACGGGGGCGAGGAGGCAGGCCAGGCCCGCGCCGACGAGCACGGCCCAGGCGACGGCGGCACCGGCGCGGCCCGTACGGAGCTTCGGCCGCCGGGTCCGGGCGGGCAGGGCGAGGTCAGTCATCGAGGCGTACCCGTGGATCGGCGGCGGCGTAGGCGAGGTCGGTGCCCAGGTTCGCGGCCAGCACCACGACGGTGGTGGCCAGGGTCGTGGCGGCCAGCAGCGGGAAGTCGCTGCCCAGCGCGCCCTGGACGGTCACCGCGCCGAGGCCGGGCAGGGAGAACACGGTCTCCACCAGGACGGCCCCGCCGATCAGCTCCGGCAGGTGGGTGCCCACGAGGGTGAGGAAGGGCAGCAGCGCGGTACGCAGGGCGTGGCCGAACAGGACCGTACGGCCCGGCAGCCCCCGCGCCCGGGCGGCGAGGACGTGGTCGTCGCGGAGGCTGTCGGCGACGGCGTCCCGGATGAACAGCACGAACCACGGCGTCTGGGCGACGGCCAGCACACCCACCGGCAGGATCAGGTGCCGGGCCACGTCGGCGGGGTCGGTGCCGGTGGCGGTGATGTCGGTGAGCCCGCCCGCCGGCAGCCACCCGAGGGTGAGGGCGAACAGGGCGATCGCGGCCAGCCCGATCCAGAACACGGGCATCGACTGCACGGCGTACGCGGTGGCGCGCAGCGCCCGGTCGAACCAGCCGCCGCGCCGGTACGCGGCCAGCGTGCCCAGCAGCAGGCTCGCCACGAGGACGAGGGCGAGCGCGGCGCCGACGAGCAGCAGGGTCCAGCCGGCGCGGGCGGCGAGCACGGAGGTGACCGGTTCGTGGCGGCTGGTGGACCAGCCCAGGTCGCCCTGGAGCAGGTTGCCCACCCAGCGCAGGTACTGCACGGGCAGGGGGTCGTCGACGCCCCAGTTGGCGCGGATCTGCGCCAGGTTCTCCTCGCTGGTGGTGAACGCCGCCGCGCCCGCGTACTGCTGGGCGGGGTCGATGGGCGAGGCCGCGCCGAGGGCGAACATGCCGACGCTGGTGGCGGCGAGGATGGGTACGGCCACCAGCAGCCGCCGGCGGACGACCTTGCCGGCTCCGGCCATCCGGCGCGTCCGGCGCCGGGCGGTGGCCTTCGCCGGTGCGGCTGTCGGGGCGGAGGTCGTCACGACTTCCTCGTCCAGGTGTGGATGTTCCACCAGAGGCTGTTGGCGACGTCGTGCTCGTGCGGCTCCACCCGTGGGGTCACCCCGGCGAGCCCGTCCTTCACCACGTAGGTGTGCTGGAGGTAGGTGAGGAACACCCACGGCATGTCGGTGGCGAGCTGCTTCTGGAACGTGGCGTACGCGGCCTTGCGGGCGGCCGGGTCGGCGTTGGCGCGGCCGTCCTGCAACGCCTTGTCCGCCACCGGGGACCGGTAGGAGCCGGGGTTGAAGAAGCCCTGGCCGGCGAAGGCGGAACCGAACAGCTTGTAGGAGACGAAGTCCGGGTCGTACGGGGTGCCGTAGCCCATGACCAGCGCGTCGCTCTTCATCCGGGGGGTGATCGCGTCCCAGGTCAGCCCCTCGGGGGTGATCTTGATGCCGACCTTCTTCGCGTCGGCGGTCACCGCGAGCGCGAGTTCCTTGCGGAGGCTGTCCGTGGCCGGGTACATCAGGGCGAACGCCGCCTGCCGGCCGTCGCGGACGCGGATGCCGTCCGGGCCCGGCTTCCAGCCGGCGGCGTCGAGGGCGGCGGTCGCGGCGGCCGGGTCGGCGGCGGGTTTGCCGACGATCGAGGGCTCGGCGAACTCCGACGTCGGCGGGACCGGCCCGAACGCGGGCTCGCCCGCCCCGCCGAGCAGCCCGGTGACCATCGCCGCCCGGTCCACCGCGGCGTTCAGCGCCCGCCGCACGGCGAGGTCGGCGGTGACCGGGTTGCCCATCGGCAGCATCACGCCCCGGTAGTCGGCGGTGGGCACCCGCTGCACCCGGTAGCCGGCCTGCCCGTCGAAGCCGGTGGCCAGCTTCGGCGCCAACTCCGCGGCGTCGAACTCCCCCGCCCGCATCCGCTGCGCGCGTACGTTGTCGTCGGCGACGAACGCCACCACCACGCCGCTGTTGGCGGGCCTGCCGCCCCAGTAGCTCTCGTTGGCGGCGAGCACCAGCCGGTCGCCCGGCGTCCACGACGTCACGCGGTACGGGCCGGTGCCCACCGGCTTGCGGTTGAACTCGGCCTTGTTGATGTCCTGCCCCGTCAGCGCCTTGGCCGGCACGATCCCGAGGGCCAGCCGCTGCGCGAACGGCGCGTAGGCGTACTTGAGGGTGAAGACCACGGTCGACGGGTCGGGCGCGGCGACCGAGGCGAGCATGTCCAGGTCGGAGCGGAGCGTGGAGTCGACCTTCGGGTCCAGCACCGCCTGGTAGGTGAAGACCACGTCCTGCGCGGTGAACGGGCTGCCGTCGTGGAACAGCACGCCCTCGCGCAGCTTCGCGGTGACCGTCCTGCCGTCCGCCGACACGGTCGGCAGCTCGCGGGCCAGGGCCGGCACCAGCTCGTTGCGGGCGTCGCGGGCGACCAGCCCGTCGAAGATCAGGGAGCCCCCGTCGACCCCGAAGTTCAGCACCGGGTTCAGCGCGTCCGGCTCACCCGCCGTCGCCACGACGAGAGTGCCGCCACCGGCGCCCGTCGACGTGGTCGTCGCCGACGAGCAGGCGGTCAGGGCGAGGACGCCGGCGACGGCAACCGCCGTCACGCGCTTGGACACACGCGTACGCATGACATGCTCCCGGGTCTGTTCGTCGCACGACCGCCCGGGTGGGGTGCCGGGCCGGCGTCCTGGATCTGAGGTGCCGGGACAACCGGCCACTAACGCCAGCATTCCGCAATTGCCAAACTGATGCAACAAGCCACCGTCGTGTGTGTCGCCCAGGCCACACCCCCGTGCGCGCCGGAGGTGTCCGCCGACGGCGCGCGGTTGACCGAGCTGGCCGCGCTGGCGGGCGCGGGACGGCTCAGTATGCGCGTGGCGGACACCCTGCCGCTGGACCAGGTCGACGTCGCCCACGAACGCCTCGCCGTAGGCGGCCTGCGCGGACGCCTCGTCCTCGCCCCCCTGACCACGTGCGGACATCCGCAGGCGGGCCGGCCCGCCTGCGGATCAGCCGAGGGGCAGGGCGTTCAGCCAGTCCTGCCAGGCCCGCTCGGCCTGGGTCGGGTCCTGCCCGACGGCGAAGACGTGGTGGCCGAGGACCAGGGCGTCGCCCCGCTCGGCACCGGAGTGCAGGAAGCGGTAGAGCGCGTCGGGGGTGCGGACACCGACGTAGGTCGGGAGGCCGGCCAGGTCGACGACGCCCTCGATCGGCGGCAGGCCCGCGACGGTGAACCGGACGCGGTCGCCCTCGGCCAGCGGACCGGCGACGCCGAAGGCGTCGGTCACGGCCGCCCACGCCCGGTCCGCGCCGCCGACGCTCGGGCGGAACGCCGAGACGGGGGTCGCGGTCCGGCCGGAGAAGTGGGCGAGGTACGCGGCCAGCGTCCCGAGGTACATGTCCCAGCCGACCGCCATGGCCGCGTACTCGGTCTCCCAGTTGTCCCCGAGGACGCCACTCTGCACGAGCCGCAGGGTCGTACTGCCCCGCTCGCGGCCCTCGATGAGGTATTCCAAGGCCATGAACGTGCCGTCCGGGGCCGGCTCGGTGCGGTCGGCGAGCCGCTTGCCGGGCTCCCACGCGGTGATCGTCGCCTCCTCGACGTGCCCGGCCAGCGTCAGGCGCGTACGGCCACCCTCGCCCGGCTCGACCTCGCTGCGGCCCATGAACCAGGAGTCGATGCCCGGCCCGGTGGCGATGGCCTCCCACACCTGCTCGGGCGTGGCGGCCAGCTCGACGTCCTTGCGCAGCTCGAAGTGGTGCCCCATGTCAGTGCTCCTCGTTCGCGGTCGTGTCTTCGGGGTCGGCGCTGGGGTGCAGGGCGACCACCACCCGGTGCTCACGGCCGCCGGGGGCGTTCTCGTCGTGGTACCTGCCGACCAGGGCGGTGACGGTGGCCGCCAGTTCCTCGGCGAACGCCGCCCGGTCGCGCGCGGAGGCGAACCGGACGGTGCCGTCGACGGCGAACGTGGCCACCCGCTGCTTCGCGCGCTCGGCGCCGGTGATGAGCGCGCCGACGTCCTGCACCAGGCGGGCCGCCAGCGCCAGCAGCCACCGCGCCGACAGCCGGTCGGGCGACTGCGCCGGATCGGGCCGCACGGCGGCGAGGGCCGCGGGCGAGATCACGTACGACGCCGCCGTCGCCCGCATGACCCGCTCGGTCACGTTGCCCTTGCGGCGCTCCTCCACCAGCTCGACAAGGCCGTGCTGCTCCAGCGCCCGGAGGTGGTAGTTGACCTTCTGCCGGGGCAGGCCGACACGGGCGGCGAGCATCGTCGCCGAGGCCGGCTCGGCGAGCGCGGCCAGCAGCCGGGCCCGCATCGGGTCCAGCGACGCCTCGGCCGCCGCCGGGTCCTCGATCACTGCGATGTCGAACATGACCACAGCGTCGCACCGACAAATTTTCTTGTCAATACAATCCAGTTGTTCGGCGTGCTTCCTCAATCGTCCACGGGACGCAGGCGTACGCCGCGCAGCAGCTGCGCGTTGAGCGCCACCACGATCGTCGAGGCGGACATCAGGATCGCCCCGACCGCCGGGCTGAGCGTCACCCCGGCCCACGCCAGCACGCCAGCCGCCAGCGGAAGGGCGACGACGTTGTAACCGGCCGCCCAGGCCAGGTTCTGGATCATCTTCCGGTACGAGGCCCGGGACAGCCGGATCACGCCGGTGACGCCGCGCGGGTCGGAGGAGGCGAGCACCACCCCGGCGGACTCGATCGCCACGTCGGTGCCGGCGCCGATGGCGATGCCCACGTCGGCGCGGGCCAGGGCGGGGGCGTCGTTCACCCCGTCGCCGACCATCGCCACCCGCAGCCCCCGCCGTTGCAGGTCGGCCACCGCGTCGTCCTTGTCGGCGGGCAGTACCTCGGCGAAGACCTCGTCCACGCCGGGCCGGAAGCCGAGGTCGGCGGCCACCGCCTCGGCGACCGGCCGGGCGTCGCCCGTGATCATCACGATCTTGCCGACGCCCTGCTGCCGCAGCTCGGCGATCGCCGCCCGGGCCTCGGGGCGGACCTGGTCCTCCAGCGCGAGGGCGCCGAGCACGCTGGCCGCGTCGCCGTCGAGGCGCAGCAGGTGCAGCACCGCCGCGCCCCGCCGCGACCAGTCGGCCTGCCGCCCGGCCAGGTCGTCCGGCACCTGCGCGCGCAGCTCGCGGAGCAGGGCGGGCCCGCCCACGGCGTACGCCACGCCGTCGACCTCGGCGCGGACGCCGCGCCCGGTCAGCGAGCGGAACCCCGTCGCCCGCCGCGCCCCGCCGCGCTCGGCCCCGGCGGCCACGATGGCCCGGGCCAGCGGATGCTCGCTGTCCGCCTCCACGGCCGCGGCCAGGGCGAGCACCTCGTCCTCGTCGCCGCCCCCCGTGGCCGCCACCCCCGACACCACGTGCTCGCCCCGGGTCAGGGTGCCCGTCTTGTCGAACAGCACCGCGTCGACCGTGCGCATCCGCTCCAACGCCAGCCGGTCCTTGACCAGGATCCCGCCCTTGGCCGCCACGGCGGTCGACAGCGCGATCACCAGCGGGATGGCCAGGCCGAGCGCGTGCGGGCAGGCGATCACGAGCACGGTGACGGTACGCACCACGGCGTCGCCGGGGTCGCCGAGCACGGCCCAGGTCACCAGGGTCGCCAGGGCCACCACGGTCGCCACGTAGAACAGCCAGGCGGCGAAGCGGTCGGCGAGCACCTGCGCGCGACCGCTGGACTGCTGGGCCTGGGAGACCAGGCGTTGGATCCCGGCCAGCGCGGTGTCCTCGCCGACCGCCTCGACGCGCACCCGGATCGCCGCGTCGGTGGCCACCGTCCCGGCGACGACCCGGTCCCCGACGTCCCGCGAGACCGGCCGCGACTCGCCGGTGACCATGGACTCGTCCAGTTCGGCGCCGCCCTCGGTGATCCGGCCGTCGGCCGGCACCCGGGCACCGGGCCGGACCAGCACCAGGTCGTCGACCCGCAGGTCCGCCACGGACACCCGCTCGACGCCGCCGTCCGCCGTCACCCGCTCCGCGTCGTCCGGCAGCAGCGCCGCCAGGGCGGACAGCGCGCCCTGCGCCTGCCCGATCGCCTTCATCTCCTGCCAGTGCCCCAGCAGCATGATCGTGACCAGGGCCGCGAGCTCCCACCAGAAGTCCAGGTCGAAGACGCCCAGCGCGGTCGCCGCCGAGGCCACGTACGCCACCGTGATGGCCATCGCGATGAGCAGCATCATGCCGGGCGCCCGGTCACGCACCTCCCGTACCGCGCCGAGGAGGAACGGCCAGCCGCCGTAGAGGAAGACGACCGTGCCGAGGACCGGGCCGACCCACGTCACGCCGGGGAACTCCAGCCGGTAGCCGAACCAGTCCATCACCATCTCGCTGGTCAGCACGATCGGCACGGTGAGCGCCAGGCTCAACCAGAACTTGCGGCGGAACATCTCCGGGTCGTGCCCGGCGTGCTTGTCGTGCCCGCCGCCATGCCCGGCGTGCCCGCCAGCACCGCGCCCGGCGTGCTCGCCGTGCCCGGTGGGTCCCTGGGCGCGCCCGACCGACCCGTCCGCGTCGGCGGCGCGCTCCTCATGGCCGGGGAGCCCGTCCGCGTGCCTCGCAGCGGGTGGCCCACCCGGTGCCGGGCCAAGCGGCCGAGGGTCAGGGTGCTCGTGGCGCGGGTCGTGGGACATGGTCGCCTCCTCCCGACCACCATATACCCCCCTCGGGTATATGGTGGTCAATCCGGAGACCGAAGAAAGCCGGCGTTCCGGGTGGGACGCCGGCAACCTCGCGCGGCCGGCCCACGTCGGCCGGCCCCGGGCGGGTCAGCTCATGGTGGCGAGCAGCTCGCGGCAGGCCCGCTCGCACGCCCGGCAGGCGTCGGCGCAGACCCGGCAGTGCTCGTGCATGCCCGCGTGGCCGGCACACTCGTCGCCGCAGGACCTGCAGGCCGTGGCGCAGGCCTCCAGCAGGCTGCGGCTGATGTTGGCGTCGTAGCCGGTGTGCCGGGACAGCACCCGGGCGGTCGTCGTGCAGACGTCCGCGCAGTCCAGGTTCGTCCGTACGCACTTCGTCAGCTCGGCGACCATGTCCTCGCTGAGGCAGGCGTCGGCGCAGGCCGTGCAGGCCTGGGCGCAGGTGTTCAGCGCGTCGATGACGGCGGCCAGCTTCGCCCGGTCCAGGTTGATCGACTTCGGGTACGTCTCGAGCATCGGCATCGTGGTGCTGGGCACGGCGTTCTCCTCTCGGTCGTTGCCTGTGCACTACCCGCGACCGTCGCCCGGCATGCCGTCAGGGGCGGGTCGCGCCGGCGCCGGGGGGGGCGGAGGCGCGCCGGTCGCCGCACTGGCCGATGATCGGTCCGTGTTCAGACGCCTCCGCGAGACGGCCCGCGAGAACCGCCGGCAGCAGCGGCTCATGTCGAAGTCGAAGAACCCCGACGGGTGCTGCGACTGCTGCGACCTGGGGCTGTTCTCCACCCTGTTGACGCTCGGCTCGGCGACGGCGGCGGCGACCCGGGTGCCGGCGCTGGACCGGGCGGGGGTGGCGGCGATCCGGGGCTACCGCCGGTGGCTGTCGCCGCACTGGCCGGGGCGCTGCCGGTTCACTCCGACCTGCGGCGCGTACGGGCTGGCGGCGGTGGAGCGGCACGGGCTGGCGGTGGGCGGACGGCTGGCCGCCGCGCGGGTGCGCCGCTGCCGCCCCGGGGTGCCGCGGGGCACCCACGATCCGGTGCGCTGACCGACGCGCCCTGGCGTGAGCCGGCAGGAGATCGGGTAGAACCAGACCATGGGCCAGCTGAGCAGTTCCCCACCCCCACCGCAGGCCGTTGAGCTGCGCCGGTGGACCCTGTCGGAGGCGGCGGACCTGCGCAGCCTGCGCGCGTCCCTGCACGAGGAGCTGACCGGCGACGTGCTCGGCGAGGGTGAGGCCCTGGCGGAGGTCCCCGAGCTGGTGGCGTTGATCGCGACGGAGCTGGCCACGAACGCCCTGCGCCACGGGATCCCGCCGACCATCGTCCGGCTGCTCGCCACCGACGACTACCTGATCCTCGACGTCGCCGACCACGACCTGGGTTCCCTGCCCCAGCTCGCCGAGGCGCGGCCCACCGGCGACGGCGGGCGCGGCCTGGAGCTGGCCCGCGCCCTCTCCCTGGACGTCGGCTGGTACGCCACCAGCACCACCAAGAACATCTGGGCGTCCTTCCCCCGCTCCGAACACCTGACCCCCACCTGACCCCCACCTGACTCCCACCTGACTCCCACCCGGGCGATCGTGCGGTCGTGGTGCCCGTTCGGATCCCTTCCGGGTGTTCTGCACACCCACCACGACTGCACGATCGACGTGGTCAGGGGTGCTCGCGGGGCGGGGTGGGTCACCGGGCGGCCTACACTGGGTGCGTGAGGGAACCGGCATGAGCAGCGGGGCACGGCGCGGGGCGCCGGGCGGTCATCTCTGCTGGTCGTACGACGATCCGGAGGCCCTCGCCGAGCAGACGGAGCGGCACCTCGCCGCGAGCCTCGCCGCCGGCGAGCGCTTCTGGTATGTGACGCCGCGCCCCTCGGACCTGGCGGCCGAACGGCTGCGCGCCCTGCCGGGCTTCACCGACGCCGCGCGCCGGGGCGCCGCGGCGGTGGTCCCCCTGATGTCGACCTACTCGCCCGACCACGTCGTCGACCCGGTGGCGCAGGTCGCGGCCTACGCGACCGCGACGGACGAGGCGCTGGCCGCCGGGCACACCGGGCTGCGGGTCGTCGCGGAGGCCACCGAGCTGGTCCGCACCCCGGCCCAGCTCGACGTCTTCACCCGCTACGAGCACCTCATCGACCGCTACATGCGCACCGGGCCGTTCAAGGCCGTGTGCGCCTACCACCGGCCGAGGCTGGGCGACCGGACGGTCACGGAGCTGGCCTGCATGCATCCGCAGAGCAACGTCGACGACCTGCTGTTCCGGTTGTACGCGGTGGCGCCCGAGGACGGGCACGCAGCGCTGGCCGGAGAGCTGGACATGTCGAACCACGAGCTGTTCCGCACCGCCCTGGACCGCGCCGACCTGCACCCCGTCGACGGTGAGCTGGTGCTGTCTGCGGCCAACCTGCGCTTCCTGGACCACCGCGCCCTGAGCCTCCTGGCCGAGTACGCGCACCGGCGCGGCGCGACCGCCGTGCTGCGTACGCCCCGCTCGGCCACCGCCCGCCTGGTCGGCCTGCTGCAACTGCCCGCGATCCGGGTGGAGGTCACGCCGTGAGGACGGGCGCGGCCGCCCAGCACCAGGGCTACTACCACGAGGCCGTCCGCTACGGCTCCGACGACGAGTTGCTCGCGGTGGTGGTGCCGTTCCTGCTCGGCGGCGCCGACGCGGGCGAGCCGACCTTCGTCGCGCTGGGCGAGCGCACCGGCGGGCTGGTCCGCTCGGCGCTGCCGGTCGGGTGCAAGGTCGAGTTCCTGCCCGGTGGCGACCTCTACTCCCGGCCCGCCGCCGCCATCCGCTCCTACCGCGAGCTGCTCGCCGAGCAGGTGGCCGCCGGCGCCGGCCAGATCCGGATAATCGGCGAGATGCCGCCCGGTTCGTTCGGCGCGACCTGGGACTGGTGGGCCCGCTACGAGTCGGCGATCAACCACGCGTACGACGACTTCCCACTGTGGAGCATGTGCGCGTACGACACCCGCACCACGCCGTCGGCGGTGCTGGCCGACGTGGCCCGGACGCACCCGCGCTTCGCCACCGCCGACGGGCGGCACGTGCCGAGCCCGGCCTGGACGCCGCCGCGGGACTACCTGCGGCAGGACCTTCCGGTCGTGCCCGACCCCCTCCAGGCGCGGCCGCCGGCCGTCGAGCTGACCGACCCGACGGCGGCCGAGGCGCGCGCCGCCGTGCACAAGGTCGACCAGGGTCAGGTGCCGGTCGACGAGGTGGAGGATCTGGTCGTCGCCGTCAGCGAGATCGTCACCAACGCGCTGCGCCACGGCAGGCCGCCGGTCCGGCTGCGCGTCTGGGCCGGCGACGAGCGCATCGTGGCGACGGTCAGCGATGCCGGCGACGGGCCGGGCGACCCGTTCTGCGGGCTGCTCCCCGCGTCCAACGGCGCACCGGGCGGGCTCGGGCTCTGGATCACCTACCAGTCCTGCAACCACGTGACCTGGCAGCGCGACGACGACGGGTTCACGCTGCGGTTGACGGCCGGGAACGCGTACACCGGCTGAGCGCGGCGGGCTCGCGGCCCGGCACCGGACCGGACGGTGGGGTTGCGGCGGAGCGCGCCGGCCAGCGCCGGTGGTACCAGGCGGCGAACAGGGCGGTGGCGAGCAGAAGTTCGGCGACGTCGCCGCCGTAGTACATCAACCGGGCCGCCGCGCGCAGCGCCTCGACGTCCCGGTCGGGCAGCCCGGGCGGCAGGGTCGCGGCGTGCGCGTAGAGGTACTTGGCCAGCACGGCGTGCCCCGCCCCGGCGGCGAGCAGCGCGCCGGCCCGCACCGCCGGGCGCGGCCGACGCGGCGCCGGGTCGGGGCCGGCCACCGACCAGGCGAGGAGGTAGCCGGCGGCGAGGTAGTGCACGTGCAGGGCGTGGTGCAGCACGGGGTTGCGCTCGGCCGCCGCGTAGAGCGGCGTGAGCAGCACCAGTGCCAGCCCACCGGTGCTGAGCAGCGCCGCCGTCACCGGATGGGCGAGCACGTGCACCGGCCTGGCGCGCAGGAGCCGGCCCACCCGGCGGCCGACCGGCGGCGGCACGACCCGCAGCAGCAGGGTCACCGGCGCGCCGAGGGCCAGCGCGAGCGGCGCGACCATGCCGAGCAGCAGGTGCTGCGCCATGTGCACGCGCGGATCGCCGGGGCCGGCCACCAGCGGGCCGAGGGCGACCGCGAGCACCGCGCAGCCGGCCAGCCAGACGACCGTACGGCGGCGACGCCAGCCGCGCCGGTCCCGGGACACGGCGAGCAGGTAGCCGGCGGCGAGCACCGCGACCGCCGCGAGCGGCAGCGGGTCCGGCCCGGCGGCGGCACCGGTGTGCGCGAGCGCCGTCACGGCACGTCGCGGCCGTGGCGGGAGCGCACCCGCCAGGTCACCCACGCGCCGAGCAGCAACAGCACCACCGCCGCCGCGTTCCACACCACGTCGTACGGGAGCAGGTGCACCCCGTAGCGGATCTGGTGCAGCCGCAGCACCTTGTGGTCGACGATGCCGTCGAAGAGCTGGAACGCCCCCGCGCCGAGCAGGAACCCGCCCCAGGCGGCCCGGGGCAGCAGGGCGCCCCGGCGGCGCAGGTCGGCGTACCAGAAGAAGCCGCCGACCAGGGCGATCAGCTCGGCCGAGTGCAGCAACCCGTCGGAGAGCAGCCCGACGGAGAGGGTGGACCGGTCGTAGAAGTGGTGCCAGCCGAGGATCTGGTGAAAGACGATCTCGTCGACGGCCGCCATCACGGCCACGCCGACGACCGCGGCGGCGAGGACCGACCGGCGAAGATCGGGCGCGGCGGCGCGGCTCACCGGCACTCCCGCCATCTCATCACCTCGCATCGCTCGCGTCGGTGTCGAACTACCCGATGGCGGCCGAAGCATGCGGAAGTCCCCGCGACGGGACGGTCGTGCCGTACGGTTCCGGTGGCTCCGGTCACGACCGGCGGACGGCGGGCGGGCCCGCGGGTACCTTCGGCGGGCGGGCGACGATCGTCTCCCGGGGCGGGAACAGCAGACTCCGGGAGGACACGGCCGTGCCGGACGCGGAGGAACTGGTCAGCGACGCGCTCGCGGCGGTACGCGGCACCGACGTACGCCTCGCGGAGCGGCAGCTGGACCGGCTGATGATCGGCACGGGCGCCGCGGACGGCGTGGGCACGGTGGACGCCGCCCTGCTGCGCCGCCTCGCCCTCGGCGTGGGGTGGCTGGCGCGGCACGGCTGGCAGCCGGTGGATCTCGGCCGGCTCGCCGCCCGCCGCCTCGGCCCCCGGGCGGCGGGGCTGGTCACCGACGCGCTGGCCGCGCACCGCCGCGACCTGGCCGGGCCGGTGCCGTCGTGGTGGGACGACCAGCTGCGCGACCTCGGCGCCGGGGTGTGGTGGGACGCCGACGAGGGCCACCTGACCGCCTGGGCGAACCGCGTCGGGTCCGACCGGTTCACCGCGCTGCGGGCGGCGGTCGACGCCCTGGCCATGGTCGAGGGGCTCCCGCCGGTCGCCGTGCTGCGCCCGCCGCCCGGCGCGCCGTCGACGGGCGTCACGAACGGCGGGTCGCACGGCGGATCCCGGATGCTCGACCGGGTACGGGCGCTGCTGGCGAAGGCGGAGTCGACCACCTACCCGGCCGAGGCGGAGGCGCTGACCGGCAAGGCCCAGGAGTTGATCGCCCGGCACAGCATCGACCAGGCGCTGCTGGCCGGCGTCGCCGAGCCCGCCGACCGCCCCGGCGGGGTGCGCCTCGGCACCGAGCCCCCGTACGCGGGCGCGAAGGCGCTGCTGGCGCAGGAGGTGGCGGCGGCGAACCGCTGCGAGGCGGTCTGGTCCGACGGCCTCGGGTTCACCACCGTGCTGGGCTGGCCCGCCGATCTGGAGGCGGTCGAGCTGCTCCACACCTCGCTGCTGGTGCAGGCCACCACCGCGATGCTGCGCGGCCGGGGCGAACGGCGGGCCAAGGGCACCGGCCGGCGCACCCGGGACTACGACGAGTCCTTCCTCAACGCGTTCGCGCTGCGGATCGGCGAGCGGCTGCGGGCCGCCACCGACGCGGCCGACCGGGAGGCGACGGCGCAGGCCGGGCCGGAGCGGCTGCTGCCGGTGCTCGCCACCCGCGCCGAGGCGGTACGCGAACGCCTCGACACGCTCTTCCCCGGCGTCGTACGGGGGCGGCTCACCATCCGCGACGCCGACGGCTGGTCGTCGGGCACCTCCGCCGCCGACCGGGCCTCGCTCGGTTCCGGACCCGCCCCGAAACGGCAGGTACGCGGGCGGCGCTGAGATTCCTCACCGCCGGATGTCGAAACCGGCGGGTCCGCTACGACCCCTGTCTGGAGGCGCGCCGCCGTGGGCGGGCCCCGGCGTGGGGGCCGACGGGTCCCGGCGTCAGCGGGTGGTCACATCAACGGACGCCGGCCGGCGTGCGGCACGGGGTGCAGGCCGGTCGGCGTCCCCGTCGGGGTCGGCGACGCCGACGCCCACCGGCTCAGGCGCGGCACTCGCGGGTCAGCTTCGGCGGGATGCCGGTGAAGGTGGCGTCCATCCAGGCGGCCGGCCGGGACGCCCGGGAACCGGCGTCGATGCGCTCGGCGGTGTCCTCGATCAGGGCGCGGATCTGCGGGTCGGCGGCTCGGCGGGCCTGCGCGCGTACGTCGTCGGCCAGCTTCGCCAGGTTGCGCCGGAGCTGGTCGGCGACCTGCTCCCCGGTCAGGTCGCGGCTGACGGAGGCCGCCGAGTCGGTGGCGATCCTCCGGCTGCCGGCGACGATGACCCGGTCGACCTCGCGGCAGACCTCGGCGGTGTTGGCGGCGGTCGTGGCGACCGGGGACGGGCTGGGAGCGGTGGCGCTCGCCGTGGCCGTCGGGCTCGGCGGGGTGGCGCCGCCCCGGGCGGCCTCCTCCCGGGCGCTGTCCTGGCATCCCACGGCCAGCACCCCGAGCGCCACCGTGGCGGCGGCCCGGCGCGCGTAGACGACGGATCGGGACACGGGACCTCCCGTTCGGGCTCTCGGGCCGTCCTGCGGGCGACGGCACGGGTTCGGCCGACGTCGGGCGGCGGGGTGTCAATCTGGCAACGAGGGGCACGGCCGGCGGGACACGTCCGCCGGACGCGCCAGTACGCCCTCCGCCGGGTCGGCCCGAAGGCGATCCGGCGGAGGGCGCGTACGCGTGTCAGCTCTTGAAGGCGTCCTTGATCTTCTCGCCGGCCTGCTTGAGCTTGGCGCCGGCCTGCTCGTTGCGCCCCTCGGCCTCGAGCCGCTCGTTGTCGGTGGCCCGGCCGGCGCCTTCCTTCAGCTTGCCGGCCGCATCCTCGGTCGTGTTGTTGATCTTGTCATCGAAACCCATGTCAACCTCCCGATTGGCAGTGCCGGTACGCCCCTGGAGTACCCCGTGCCGCCCCCGTCCAACCGTCCCGGTCAGCACAGTCGTCCCGGGCCCGCGCCGGCCGGCCCCGGCACGCACCGTGCCGCCGGGCCCGAGGGGCGGGCCGGCGGCACGGTGCGGAGAGGCTCAGCCGACCGGGCGGAAGCCCCGCAGCCGGAGGCTGTTGGCGACCACGAAGACCGAGGAGAAGGCCATCGCGGCGCCGGCGATCATCGGGTTCAACAGGCCGGCGGCGGCCAGCGGCAGGGCCGCCACGTTGTAGGCGAACGCCCAGAACAGGTTGCCCTTGATGATGCCGAGGGTGCGCCGGGCGAGCCGGATGGCGTCCACGGCGGCCATCAGGTCGCCCCGGACCAGGGTCAGGTCGGACGCCTCGATCGCCACGTCCGTGCCGGAACCCATCGCCAGGCCGAGGTCGGCCTGGGCCAGCGCGGCGGCGTCGTTGACCCCGTCACCGACCATCGCCACCGTCCGCCCCTCGCCCTGGAGCCGCCGTACGACGTCGACCTTGTCGGCGGGCAGCACCTCGGCGACCACCTCGTCGATGCCCAGCTCGGCGGCCACCGCCCGGGCGACCGTCGTGTTGTCGCCGGTCAGCAGCACCGGCGTCAGGCCGAGCGCGCGCAGCTGCGCGATCGCCGCCCGGCTCGTCGGGCGGACCACGTCGGCCACCGCGAGGACGCCCCGGGCCCGACCGTCCCAGCCGGCCAGCACCGCCGTACGTCCCTCGGCCTCCGCCGTGGCCGCCGCCCGCGCGACCTCCTCCGGTACGTCGAGACCGTGCTCGCGCAGCAGCCGGGGCCGGCCGATCAGCACCTCCCGGTCCTCGACGGTCCCGCTCACCCCGAGCCCCTCGGCGTTGACGAAGCCGGCCACCGGCGGCAGCGTGCCCGCCTCGGCCGCGCCGGCGGCGATGGCCCGGGCGATGGGGTGCTCGGAGGCGGACTCCAACGCCCCGGCGAGCCGCAGCAGCTCCGCGCGGTCCTCGCCGGTCGCCGGTACCACGTCCACCAGGGTCATCCGACCGGTGGTGACGGTGCCGGTCTTGTCCAGCACGACCGTGTCCACCTGCTTCGTGGACTCCAGCACCTCCGGCCCCTTGATCAGGACGCCGAGCTGCGCGCCCCGGCCGGTGCCGACCAGCAGGGCGGTCGGCGTGGCCAGCCCGAGGGCGCACGGGCAGGCGATGATCAGCACCGCCACGGCGGCGGTGAACGCGGCGGTGGCGCCCGACCCGCTGCCGAGCCACCAGCCGAGGGTGCCCACCGCGAGGGCGATCACGATCGGCACGAAGACGCCGGAGATCCGGTCGGCCAGCCGCTGCACCGCCGCCTTGCCGGTCTGCGCCTGCTCGACCAGCCGGGCCATCTGGGCCAGTTGGGTGTCGCCGCCGATCCGGGTGGCGGTGACCACCAGCCGGCCGCCCGCGTTGACGGTCGCGCCGACCACGGAGTCGCCCGGGCCGACCTCGACCGGGACCGACTCGCCGGTGAGCATGCTGGCGTCGACCGCCGAGGTGCCCTCGTCGACCACGCCGTCCGTGGCGATCTTCTCCCCGGGCCGGACCACGAACCGGTCCCCCACCACGAGCTGGTCCACCGGGATCCGGGTCTCCGTGCCGCCGCGCAGCACCGCGACCTCCTTGGCGCCCAGTTCGAGCAGGGCGCGCAGGGCCGCGCCGGCGGTCCGCTTCGCCCGCGCCTCGAAGTAGCGGCCGGCGAGGATGAACACGGTCACCCCGGCCGCCGCCTCCAGGTAGATGTTGCCGGCGCCGTCGGAGCGGTTGATGGCGAGGCTGAACGGGTGGGTCATCCCCGGCGTCCCGGCGGTGCCGAGGAAGAGGGCCCAGACCGACCAGCCGAACGCGGCCAGGGTGCCGAGCGAGACCAGGGTGTCCATGGTCGCCGCGCCGTGCCGCAGGTTGATCCAGGCCGCCCGATGGAAGGGCAGCCCGCCGTAGACCACGACCGGGGCGGCCAGGGTCAGCGACAGCCACTGCCAGAAGTCGAACTGCCAGGCGGGCACCATCGCCAGCGCGATCACCGGCACGGTGAGCAGGGCCGAGACCCACAGCCGGGTACGCAGGACGCGCAGCTCGTCCACCGGCTCGGCGGCCGGTGCGTCTCCGGCGGACCGGGGCGGGGGCGGCAGGGCCGCCGTGTAGCCGGTCTTCTCCACCGTGGCGATCAGGTCGTCCGGGGTGACCTCGTCGGCGTACCGGACGGTGGCCTTCTCCGTGGCGTAGTTGACGGTGGCGGTCACCCCGTCCATCCGGTTCAGCTTCTTCTCGATCCGGGAGGCGCAGGAGGCACAGGTCATCCCGCCGATCGCCAGCTCGATCTGGTTCGGCGCGTACGCCAGGGGCTTGCTGCTGATCGTCATCACGGTCCCTCAGTCGTGCCCGTGACCGGGGACGCCGTGGCCGGCGTCGGCGGTCGGGGAGCTCGTGGCGGCGGGCGTGCCCGCCGTCGGGGTGCCTGTCGTGGCCGGGACACCCGGCGCGGTCGGGCTGCCGGCGACGACGGTGAATTCGGCGGTACGCACGACGCCGCCGTGCTTGAAGTCCAGGTAGAGCCGGTAGGCGCCGGCCGACGGCACCTCGGCCGAGAAGCTCACCTCGGGGCCGGGCCGCGTCCGCCCGTCACCGGGCTCGCCGTTGGGGTGCACGTGCAGGTACGCCAGGTCGCCCTGGCGCAGCGCCACCAGGTGGCCGTACGCGCCCAGGTAGGGCTCCAGGTCGGTGACCGGCGCGCCGCCGCGGCTCACGCTCAGGGTCAGCTCGGCGGTGCGGCCGGGCTGCGGAGCGCCGGCGAGCGTGACGGTGTAGCCGTCGACCGTGGTGCTGGTCGCCGGCGCGGGCAGGGGGTGCCCGGTCAGCGCGCCGGGGACGGTCACGTCGACGCCGAGGGTCAGCGCCTCGCCCCCGGTCGGGGTGAAGTCGGCGAACGCCCGCCACACGCCGGGCCCGGCGAGCGGCGAGTCGACCCGCCAGGTGCCGTCCGGCGCCATCTCCGGGTGCACGTGCCGGAAGCCGGAGAGATCGCGGCGGGCCACGATCAGGTGCATGCGCTTGTCGTGCGCCACGTCGTACGCGGTGACCGCCCGGCCGTCCGGGCCGGTGACCTGGAAGGCGAACTGCCCGGCCGGGGCGTCCACCGGACGCAGGGTGTACCCGCGGTCGGAGACGAGCAGGCCGCCGGGCAGGTGCGCCGTTGCTCCGTTGTCGCCCGCGTGTCCGGCTCCGCCGTCGTCGCCGTGCCCCCCGCCGGCGTCGTGCGGGGCCTCGGCGGGCGGCGACACGGGGTCGGCCACCCGACCGACCCCGTACGTCGCGCCGAACACCACCGCGAGGCCGAGGGCGAAACCGCTCAGCTTCGTCGCCGTGTTCATGGTGTGCCTCGTCTTCCCCGTGCCCGCTCTCAGGCGCCCACGAGGTCGTAACCGGCCTCGTCGACGGCGGAGCGCACGGTGTCGGTGTCCAACGGGCCCTCGCTGGTGACGGTGACCCGACCGGCGGCGACGTCGACCTGGACGTCGCTGACGCCCTGGATCGCGCCGACCTCGTTGCTGACCGCGGTGGCGCAGTGCCCGCAGGTCATGCCCTGCACCTCGTACGTGGTGGTGATCATGGAACTCTCCTCTCGACGCCCCCAGCGTATACCCCCCAGGGGTAATCCGGAGGCATTCGGCTGCCCGTGCGGCGTACCGGTACCCGGTGGGGGTATCCCGGACACGGAGGACCGTACCATACCCCCGAGGGGTACGTTATCCTCGACCTCATGACCACACCGACGCCCACCCCGACCAGGGGCTACACCGCCACCAAGGACCAGCTGCTCGCGCGGCTGCGCCGCGTCGAGGGGCAGGTCCGTGGCATCGAGAAGATGGTCGACGACGACCGCTACTGCATCGACGTGCTCACCCAGATCTCCGCGATCCAGGCCGCCCTGGACAAGGTCGCGCTCGGCCTGCTCGACGGCCACGCGCGGCACTGCATGCACGAGGGCGCGGCCGAGGGCCGGGCCGACGAGATGGCCACCGAGATGATGGCCGCCGTCGGCCGCCTGATGAAGCGCGGCTGACCGCCGGCAGGTCCTTCGTCCGTCGGCACACCGGGTCCACCCGACGGGCTCCTCCCGGCAAGGTCCGGCTGCGGAGCCCCGGCGTCCCCGGTCGGGACGGTCACGGCACCCCCGTGCCCCGGCGCCCCCGGGTCGGGGACGCCGGGACGTGCGGGTCAGAACCGGCCGAGGAACTTGCGCATCGTGTCGATCTCCGCCTGCTGGGTGCTGACGATCTGCTGGGCCAGGGCCTTGGCCTCCGCGTTCACGCCCCGGGCCAGTTCGTCGCGGGCCATGGTGATCGCGCCCTCGTGGTGGGCGATCATCATGGTCAGGAACTGCCGGTCGAACTCCCGGCCGGTGGCGGCCGCCAGCTTCGTCATGTCGGCGTCGGACATCATGCCGGGCATGCCGTGGTCCATGTGCGGCATCCCGCCCGGCGACGGCACCGGCCGTCCCCAGGCCGCCAGCCATCCGCTCATCGTGGCGATCTCGGGCGCCTGGGCGGCCTTGATCTCCGCGGCGAGCCGCTTGACCTCCGGGTCCGCCGCCCGGGTCGGCGCCAGGTCGGCCATCTCCACCGCCTGCCGGTGGTGCGGAATCATCATCTGGGCGAACATCGCGTCGGCGTCGCCGAACGCGGCCGCACCGGTGGCCGTGGCCGCCGGCCCGCCGGTGCCAGGGGTGCCGTGCCCCGCGCCCGGCGACGAGTGCTCGTCGCCGCCGCAGGCGGCGAGGGCGAGGGCGGTGGTGACGGTGACGCCGGCCAGGGCGGCACGGCGCGCGAGGGTACGAGTGGTCATGGTGGAACCTTTCGGAGTCGGAACGTACGCGGCACGACGAGGACGCGGAACGGCGTGCAGCCGCACCCGCGTCGAACGCGTCCTACCTACGCAGCACCGAGACCTCGGCGAGCCGCAGACCCACCGGCCGGGGCGGCGGGGCCCGGGGCGGTGGGAAGGCGCCGACCGAACCGCCCCCGGTCGGGCCGACGGCGCGTACGCGGACCGACAGCAGCGCCGCCAGCAGCAGCGCGGCCGCGAACGCGCCCAACACGGCCAGGCACACGCCCCACCCGGGTAGCCCTCCCCCCGTGCCGCCGCCGGCAGGCAGCAGTTCCTCGGCGGCGCAGCCCCCGGGACAACCCACCACGGCCTGGAGGGCCGCCCCGACGACGTGCGGAGCGGCGACGCCCTGCGAAGGCGGCACGAGCGCAAGGGCGGCGTGCGGGACGGCCGCGACGGCGGCGTGCGGGACGGGCCCGACGGCGGCGTGCGCCGATGGGTTCGCGGGATGACCGGTCTGGTGCGAGTCGTGCCCGATCGTGTGCATCGCGGCCAGCCCGAGCAGTGTGCCGACGAGCAGCAGGAGCCGCGCGCCCCGCGCCGCCGTCACCATCGTCCGCACATCCGTCACGCTAGCGCGTCGGCCCGTTCCGCACTGGTACCACCCGCGCCCGGCCCCCCACACGTGTGCGGGCCGGGCGCGCGTAGGTCACGCACGTGTGCGGGCCGGCGTACGTCGGTCACGCACGCGGGCCCAGCCGGGCGCGCGTAGGTCACGCACGTGTGCGGGCCGGACCTGCGCGGCGAAGGTCCGCGTCGCGACACCCCCCGCACGACCTGCGCCCCGATGCCGGGGTGGCTACCATTCGGCCGGTGGCCCGCCGGACTCCGCACCACCCGCCCCGCGCCCCCCGCCGGGCGACGGCGCCGATCGCCCGTCGCCGGACGGGAGCCGACGACCACGGCACGTGACCACACCGCCACGCGGAGGGCGATTCCCGCCCCGCCTGCGTGGCGCCGCTGAACCGACCGGCCCGCCGGCCCGTACCCCGCCCTGGACTCGTTGGGAGACACACGTTGGGCGCCGATCACACCCGTCCCGCTCCGTCCGCCCCGCCCAGGGTGCGGCGGATCCTCGTCGCGACGGTGGCGCCCCTCTTCGTCGCCACGCTGATCGCCGCCCTGGTGCTGTGGCCGTGGGACGCGCCCGACCCCGCGGCCGGCACCGAGCCGCCCCGCTACCACGGCACCGTGACCCGGGTGGTGACGGAGCCGTGCCCGCCGGCCCCGGAGGTGCCGGAGGGCAGCCCCGACGCCCCGCAGGGCCCCTGCGGCACCGTCACCGTGCGGGTCGAGGACGGCCCCGACGCCGGTCAGCAGGTCCAGACGCCGGTCCCGGCCGGCCCCGGTGCGCCGACCGTCGCCGTGGACGACGAGATCATCCTGGTCGAGCTCATCGACCCCGCCGACCCCACGGCCAGCTCCTACAACATCGCGGAGCACCAGCGCGGCAAGCCGCTGGTCTGGCTGGTGGCGCTCTTCGCGGCCGCGATCGTCGCCTTCGGGCGGTGGCGGGGGCTGGCCGCGCTGGCCGGCCTGGCGGCGAGCTTCGCCATCCTGCTGACCTTCGTGCTGCCCGGCATCGGCGCCGGGAGCCCCCCGCTCCTGGTCGCGGTCGTCGGCGCCGCCCTGATCATGTTCGTGGTGCTCTACCTGACCCACGGCGTGACCGCGCAGACCTCGGTCGCCGTACTCGGCACGTTGGGCAGCCTGGTGCTGACCGGCGTCCTCGGCACCATCGCCACCGCCGCGACCCACCTGACCGGCTTCGGCTCCGAGGACGCCACCACGCTGTCGATGTACCAGGCCGACGTCGACCTGCACGGGCTGCTGCTGGCCGGGATCATCATCGGCTCCCTCGGGGTGCTCGACGACGTCACGGTCACCCAGGCCGCCACCGTCACCGAGCTGGCGCACGCCAACCCGGGACTGTCCCGCAGGCAGCTCTACCGGGCGGCGACCCGGGTCGGGCGCGCACACATCGCCTCGACGGTGAACACGATCGTGCTGGCGTACGCCGGTGCCTCGCTGCCGGTGCTGCTCCTGCTCACCGCCGACTCGCGGGCGGTGACCCAGCTTCTCACCAGCGAGTTCCTCGCCCAGGAGATCGTCCGAAGCGCGGTCGCCACCCTCGGGCTGATCGCCGCCGTGCCGCTGACCACCGGCCTGGCGGCCCTGGTGACCACGGCGGGCCGGCGGGCCGGGGAACCCACCGACCGCGAGGCCACCGCGCCCGCGCCGACGCCCCGGCCGGCGGCCGACCGGTCCGAGGCGCTGGAGGCGCTCAGCGGACCGCGCGGGGACACGCCGTCCGCCGCTCCCGCCGGATGGCCCGACCAGAACGGGAGAACGGACACGGCATGGTGACACTCCTCTGCGTGACGGATCATGGTTCCCGCCCTGATAGACGCGTCACTGGTCACCGTCAGCCATTACGAAATAACGCATTTAGTCGGCTTAGGGACGTAGATCCCCGGGAGTGCTCTCGGGTAACCTCGCTGCCGGTCACCGCCGAAGGCGCGCAGCGGCGCCTGCGGTGCCGCCGCCCAATCGCCGCCAGGCGAACCGGGGACCCAGGCACGTGGGGTGAATCCGCGACAGCGGTAGGGGCCACTTCCGCCCCGAACCCGTCAGCTAACCCGGTCGGCGGTCGACGGAAGGGAAAACTGTGACGGCACCCCTACGCCGCTGGTTGACGCCCGTGGTGGCCGTACTCGCCGCCTTGGCGGTCTTCGCCGGGCCTCTCCCGGCGGGGGCCGAGCCCACCCCACCCAAGCCCTCCGGCCACGGCGACGACGAGCCCAAGCTGCTCGACGACCTGATCGAGGCCCGCAACCGGTCCTACGTGCAGGCCAAGGCGAAGCTGGAGAAGTCGAAGAAGCGTCAGCTCGAACTGGCCCTGGAGGTCAACCGGGCACAGGGCGAGCTGAACGCGCTGGCGCCGCAGGTCAGTCAGATCGCCGCCCAGTCCTACCGGACGGGACGGATCGGCGCGGTGTCGATGCTGCTGGACACCGCCAGCCCCGACTCGTTCGTCAAGCGCGCCGCCGCCCTCGACGAGCTGAACCTGGTCAATTCCAAGAAGCTCGCCGAAGTCAACGCGGTCAAGAACCGCGCCGAGCAGGCCAAGCTGGCGCTCGACGCCGAGGTCCGCGAGCAGCAGAAGCTGACGAACGAGATGGCGCGCGGCAAGCGGGAGGCGGAGAAGGCGCTCGCGCTGGTCGGCGGCAGGGGGCTGACCAGTGGCAAGGTGGTCGCCACCTCGCCGGTGGCGAAGATCGCGCCGGGGCGCACGGCCGACGGCGACTGGAAACCCCTGGGCTGCACCGAGAACGACCCCACCACCTCCGGCTGCATCACCGCGCGCACGCTGCACATGTACAAGGAGGTCAAGCGGGTCGGCTTCAACCGGTTCGTCGGCTGTTACCGCTCCGGCGGGCCGTACGAGCATCCGAAGGGCCGGGCCTGCGACTGGTCGTTGCAGAGGAGCGGCTTCTCCCCCTGGCACAACGACGACACCTACATGTACGGCAACAACCTGACCGCGTTCCTGGTCCGCAACGCAGACCGGCTCGGCATCTACTACGTGATCTGGAACCGGCAGATCTGGTTCCCGGCGACAGGCTGGAGCTCCTACAGCGGCCCGTCGAACCACACCGACCACGTGCACGTGTCACTGCTCTAGCCGCCCGCCCACGGGCCGGCGAAGCCGGGACCGACACAGGGCCACCCCCGCCGGACGCGGGAGCGGCCCTGTGTCGTCGTGCGGCCCGACGACGACCGGTCGGGACGGGTCGGGAGGATCAGGCGGCGCTGGCAGCCGGCTCCGGCGCGTCGACCGTACGGGCGGACGCGGCGGCCACCGTCCGCACCTCGCCGGCGGTCAGCCGGTACGACATGCCGACCACCCCGCAGCGGCCGGCGGCCACCTCCGCGGCGAGGACGGCGGAACGGTCGAGCATCGCCTCGACGGTGTGCGCGATGTGGATGTCGACGATCCCGTCGATGTCCTCCACGCCCTCGGCGGCGGCCCGCCGCAGACTGGGCACCACGGCATCCACCACGGCGCAGAGATGCCCGACCGGCGAGGTGCCGGTGGCGTCCGCCGTACGCGCCGCCTGGACGGCCCCGCACGAGTCGTGCCCGAGCACCACCACCAGGGGCGTGCCCAGGACGGTGACGGCGTACTCGACGCTGCCCAGCACCTCGGGGCCGATGGTGTGCCCGGCGGTGCGGACCACGAAGAGGTCACCCAGGCCACGGTCGAAGATGATCTCGGCAGCGAGGCGGGAGTCGGAGCAGCCGACGATCACCGCGAAGGGATGCTGCCCGTCGGCGACCGCGGCACGGTGCCCGGCGTCCTGGTTGGGGTGGCGCGGCGCGCCGGTCACGAACCGCCGGTTGCCGGCGTGCAGCTCGGCGAGCGCCTGCTCGGGACTCGCGGGGACGGCCGGGGCGGTGCCGGCGTCGGCCGGGGCGGTGCCCGTGGTCGACCCCGGGAGCGTCCGCTCCGGGCCCGGTTGAGTGCCTGGCGATCCGGGACGACTCATCCCCACACCTCGCTCCTGACGTGAACGGCCTGGTCACCCGGGCCGACGCTGGACGCGGGCTGCCACCACGGTCACACGCACGGCAAGGTACGTCAAGGTATGCGTGATATCCATTTCATATGTTCGTCGGCACCCGGTACGCCGTCCGCCCGCAGGCTTGCGCGTCACGCGCTCGCGCGGCAGCCAGCGTGCGAGGGCGCGCGGCAGGTGCGAGGAAAGGGCCATACGATGGCGGGCATGGCGACGACTGGGGAGAACGGGAGCACCCGCAACTGGACGTTCCTCACCAACCACGGGCACGTGCTGCTCGCCATCGCGCGCAACCCCACCGCCCGGCTCCGCGACGTCGCCGACGAGGTGGGCGTCACCGAACGGGCCGCCCAGGCGATCGTCGCCGACCTGGAGGCCGGCGGTTACCTCAACCGCACCCGGGTCGGCCGGCGCAACGAGTACACGCTCAACCCCGCCGGCCGGTTCCGGCACCCCGCCGAGGCGGACCGGCAGGTCGGTGCCCTGCTCGCCCTCTTCACCGACGAGCAGGAGCCGGTCGAGCCCGCCGAGGGCCCCTGACGACGGCACCCACCCGTCCGCCGCCACCGACCGCCGCCACCCACCGCCGACGCTCCCGACCCCGCGCCGCCGACCGCCGCAGGACTCCCGGCCCGCCGCCGACCCGCCGACCGCCGCAGGGCTCCCCCGGCGGTAATCTCACCGCGTGCGCGAGAGTTTCCGACCGGGCGGGACCGAGCGGACCCGCCGACCCGGGCGCGGTGCCCGCGCGGTCCTGCGTGGAGCGGCCGTGGTCCTGCTCGGCACCGCCGTCGTCGTCCCGTCGCCCGCCTCGGCCGCCCTCCCCCGCTGTGGGCCCCCCGGCGTCGCCGCCCCCGCCGGGACGCCGTGGCCGCTGAAGCGACTCGAACCCTCGTCGGCCTGGCGGATCTCCCGGGGCGCCGGCGTCACGGTGGCGGTCATCGACTCCGGCGTCTCCGCCACCCATCCCGCGCTGAAGGGCCAGGTCAGGGTGGGCCGGGACTTCAACGGGCTGCCGCAGCAGGAGGGCCGCTGCGACCTGGCCGGGCACGGCACCATCGTCGCCGGCATCATCGCCGGCAAGGAGGGCGCCGGCACGTCGTTCAGCGGCATCGCGCCGCAGGCCAGGATCCTTCCGGTACGCGTCCTGCCCGACACCCGGACCACCGTCGACGAAGGGCTGCCGGGGCAGATCGCCACGGCGATCCGGTGGTCCGTGCAGAACGGCGCCGACGTCATCAACCTGTCGCTGGTGACCCTGGACCGGAAGGAACTCGCCGACGCCGTCCGCTACGCCCTCGACGAGGGGTGGTCGTGGTCGCCGCCGCCGGCAACCGCCAGGAGAACCAGCAGGACATGCCCGCGTACCCGGCCGCCTACCCGGGCGTGATCGCGGTCGCCGGCGTGGACGAGGAGGGCGGCCACGTGGGCAGTTCGGTGAGCGGGGACTACGTCGACCTCGCGGCGCCCGGGCTGAACATCCTCGGTCCGGCCCCCGGGGGCGAGGGCTACCTGGCCGAGCCGCAGGGCGGCACCAGCTTCGCCGCCGCGTACGTCTCCGGGGTGGCCGCGCTGGTCCGGGCCGCCCACCCCGACCTCGGTCCGGAGCAGGTCGCCGACCGGCTGGTCCGGACGGCCGACAGCCCGCCCGAGGGGAAGAACGCCGAGGTCGGCCACGGGGTGGTGAATCCGTACCGGGCGGTGGCGAGCCTGCTCGGCAGCCGCACCGACCCGCCCGCCGGCGCGATGCCGCCGCCGCCCTCCACCGAGGACCCGCTCGCCTGGCAGGGCACCGTCGCGGTCTGGGCCGCCGCCGTGGGCGCGCTCGTCGCGGGGCTGCTGCTGTCCGCCAAGCCGATCCTGCTCCGCGGGCGACGCCGGGGCTGGCGCCCGGGCCGTCGCCCCTCCGAAGTGGACGCCACGACCGGCTGACGCCCCTTCCCCACACCGCTGCAAGCGCTCCACCGAACGCGCCCAGCTCGCGCTGGCCAGCTCGGACGTCGCGGGTGGGCCCGGACTACGGCCTGTCTCATGAACCGCGACGGCGGTGCCGGACCTCGACGGCCGGCGGTGTAACCCCGCCGCCTCGATGCCACACAGGTATTCTTATGCCTCGCAGGTATCAGCGTTCCGGCGGCAGTGGTCCGTCAACTCCACTCCCCGCGCCTCCCACGTCTTCTGCCAGAGCGCCGCCCGGACTGCGGTCAGCCCCGACACGCCGTGCGGCGTACGCCTGACACCTTCCTGGTTCCGGCGCACCTCGGGTGTCGGCGAGCACCGCACGGACACATCCCGGACAGAGCGGAGCGCCGCCCACCGTGCGGTGGACGGCGCTCCCCGCGTTAGCGTCAGCGCAGGATGCCCGGCGTACCGCCGCCGTCGGCGCCCCAGACGTCCTCGTCCTCCTCCAGCCAGGTGTTGCGCGCGGTCTCCTCGTCGCCGTAGCCGGCGCCACCCATACCGGCCATGCCACCTACGCCCCGGGCCCCCGCGCCGGCGCCCTTGGCGCCGGCACCGGCGGCACCCGCGCGCCCGCCGCCACGGCCGGCCCCGCCGGCCGCACCGCCGCCCATCATCGGCGCCATGCCGCCCGCGCCCAGCTTGCCGCCGGCACCGAGCTTGCCGCCACCCCGACCACCGTTGCGTCCGGCGCCGGCCGCACCGCCGCCCATCATCGGACCCATGTTGGGGCTCACCGGCCGGCCGAGCGAGCCGCCGCCCGGAATCACGCCCCCGCCGCCCAGGCCGCCACCACCGGAGCCCAGCCCGCCACCGGCGCCGAGCCCGGAGGTGCCGGGCAGGCCGCCGCCACCGGCCCCGCCGAGGCCGGAAACGCTCGGGGCGCCGGCACCGGCCAGCCCACTGCCGTAGTTCTCGCCGAGGCTGCCGGTGTTCGGCGGGTAGCCCCCGGTGCTCGGGGTGTAACCGGTGCCCGGCGTGTAGCCGCCGCCGGTCAGGACGGGGTGGGCGGTGGAGCCGATCCCGGTGGTCCCGGTTTCGGGCACACCGGCCCCGCTGAGTGACGGCATGCCGCCGCCCGGCACGCCACCGGTCGAGGGCATCCCGCCCATGCCGGGTACGCCGCCGGTGCTGCCAGCGCCGGGGCCGGCGCCGAGGTCCGGGGTCTGCACGTCCGGCGACTGGGTGGTGCCCGGCGTGGTCTGCCCGGGCGTGCCCGAGTCGATGGTCACGTAGTCGCCGCTGACCTGGTTGTAGACCTTGGCGGCTTCCTCGGACTTGTCGTTGATCCAGTCCGCGAGCGAGGTGAGCGGGTCGAGCAGGCCCAGGAAGTCGGGCTTGACCTTCATCTCGAAGAGACCCGTGTCGATCACGAGCCGGCCGTTGCGCGCCTCCAGCACGTCGTTCACGCAGCTCGCGGGGATGGGGAACTCGGCCTGCGCGGCGCTCAGCTTGTCGGCGGCGGTCTTCAGCGACTGGACGATGCCGTTGTGCTTCTCGGCGTCGTCGACGACCCGGCCCGTGTCCGTGGCGATCTGCTTGATGTGGGTCTTGAAGGACTCGTACGCCGGGCCCTTCCACACCTCACCGAGATCGGCGACGTTCGTCTCCAGGCTCTCCTTGACGGAGTTCAGGTTCTTCAGCAGCTGCTCCCAGCCCAGTGCGGCGCTGGTGACGTCGCCCGGCCTGCCCGCGACGACGATCTGCTGGCACATCTCTTCCCAGCTCGGCATCCTGTCACCCTCCCGTTCAGCCGTTGGATCCGTTGGTGGCGGCTTGGCTGAAGGCGCGCTCCATCTCGGCGGCGGACATGGCGTTCGCCTTCTCCGCCGTCTCGTAGTTCTCCTTGACCTCGCGCAGCGCGTTGGCGGCCTGGTAGAGGTCCTCGGCGAGCTTGCGGACGCTCTGCTGCGTGGTGGTGAAGAGGCTGCCGTGCTTGCGGGCCAGGTCGCCCGCCCGGTCGAAGGCGCCGAGCGGGCTCGTCGCCCCGCCGCCGACGCCGTTCATGCCGCCGGACGCCGCCGCGCCGCCCATCCGGTCCTGGATCTCGACCATCGTGTACGACTGCTTGTTGAGAAACGAGGCGTGCGACTCCAACCACTCGATGGCCTTGTCCAGGCTGGACGCGTCCCACTCCGTGTTGTCGCCGCTCTCGCTCGCCCCCGGCACCAGGCCGGAGGGCGTCTGCGCCCGGTTGACGTTGTCCATCGTGATGCCGCTGACGTGCACGGTGGGTGCCAGCGGGGTGATGGGCATGTACGGAGTGTCCACCCGGATCTCGTCCGGCTGCTCCGTCCTGTCCACCTGTGGGCTCGTCCGGTCGTCCGTCATCGGTTCCTCCCCGTCGCCGACTGACAATGTGGCTTACTGCTGCTGCCCGCCGGGAGCCGGCGGGGGTGGGGGTGCCGTCGGCGCGGTGCCGGGCGGCGGCCAGGCACCGGCCTGGGATGTCGGCGGCGCACCGTACGGGTGTCCGCCGGCAGGCGTCGGGCCGTACCCGGGCGGGGGTCCCGCCTGGGGTGGTGCGGGCATACCAGTGGGTGCGCCGCCGAGCGGCGGATGACCGGGCATGCCGAATTGCGGGTTGCCGTGCGGGCCCCCCGGGGCGCCACCGGACTGCGGATGACCGGGCGGCGGCGGGTAGCCGGGCGGACCGGCCTGCGGCGCCCCGGGCGGCGGATAGCCGGGCGCACCGCCGGAGGACGGATAGCCGGGCGGTGGGTAGCCGGGCGGGCCGGATCGGGCGACGGCCGCCTTCCGACGGGACCGGCGTACCAGCACGATCACGAGGACCAGCAGCGCGACGGGCACGAGCAGGCAGAGGGCCCCCTGGACCAGTGCACCCGTGTCCTTCTTCATGCTGATCGACACCGCCGGCCCGTCGTCCTGCTGCGGCGTGGCCGCGCCGACGGACGGGGCCACGCCGTCCGGAGCACCGGCGAGCAGCGGGTGCGCGTCCACCGCCGGCACGGTGCGGGTCAGCGCGGCGAGCGGATCGATCGCGCCGAAGCCGTACTGGCTGTCGCGGCCGTCCGGGCCCTTGTCCCGGGCGGTGCGGATGAGCCGGTTGACCACGTTGGCCGCGTCGAGGTCCGGGTACTTCGCGCGGACCAGCGCCGCCACGCCGGACGTGATGGCGGCGGCGTCGCTCGTGCCGCTGCCGATGCCGTAGCCGTTGGACGAGACCGACGTGGACCGGGGCGAGATGATCTCCTGCATCGGCGCGGCGAGCACGGCCTCCCGACCGGTGGCGCTCTGCGCGAAGAACTCGCCGTTCTTCGCCAGCCCGGTCACGGCGACGACACCGGGGATGTTCGCGGGGCTGGTGACGACGCGGTCGTTCTGCAGCCGGTTGCCGGCCGACGCGATCAGCACGACGTTCTTGTCCAGGGCGTAGCGGACGGCGGCGATCTCGTCGGGGGTCGCCGTCGTGCCCGTCCCGACGGACATGTTGATCACGTCTGCGCCGGCGTCGGCCGCCCAACGGATGCCCGCCGAGAGGTCCGCCGAGTCGAAGGAGTTGCCCATCGCGACGGGCAGGATCTTCGCCTCCGGGGCGATGCCCAGGTGCCGCATCGCGCCACCGCCCCGGGACGCGATGATCCCGGCCATCGCCGAGCCGTGGGCCTTCCTGGTGTCGTCGTCGCGGCGACCGTCGGCCGCCGTGCCGGACGTGACGCCCTTGCCCGGCAGGACCTGGCCGCGCAGGTCCGGCAGGTCGGGGTTGACCCCGGTGTCGATGACCGCGACGGTGACGCCCTTGCCCTTGGTGAGCTTGTGGGCCTGCGGGATCTTCAGCTCGTCGAGGTACCACTGGAGGCCGCGTACCGTGTCGGCGCGTGCCGGGGCCGGTGCGGCCAGTGGACCGGTGCCGGCGCCGACGACCACCGTCAGCGCCGCGACGGCCAGCCGGAGCTTGGACCGCGAAGGCTTGCCCGCACGCATGATTCTCCCAGGACCTATCGACGCACAACGCGACGCGGCTCCGGCCCGGTCGAACCGGACCGGAGCCGCGTCGGCGATTGTGTCAGTTCCACGCCTTGGCGTTGCTCATCTCGGTGCTGACGTAGTTCTCGCGGGCGATGCCCACGGCGCCACCGATGTCGTTCAGGATCTTGTTGATGTCCCGGACGGCGGCGTCCCACTGCGCCTGGTGCTGCTCGTACGCGGCACGGTCCTCACCGTCCCACTGGAGCTTGGACAGCATCGAACGCAGCGTGTCCAGCTTCTCGTCGATGGTCTTCGAGATGGCCATCATCTGCTGGTTGCTGCTCTCGAGGACCGCGTAGTCGACCTTGATGCTCATGAGTTCCTCCCCTGCTCGTGTCGGCGGATCACGGGTTGAGTGCAGAGTGGAACTTGTCCAGCATCTGCTGCTGCTCTTCGTCGTTGACCTGGTGCGTCGTACCCGACTTGTCGAGCAGGTCGGCGATGTTGTCCATCGCCGTCAGCAGCTTGGCCGTGTCCTCGTTCCAGCGCTGCATCAGCGACTGGAAGCCGGTGGACGCCTGCCCCTTCCAGGCGATGGCCAGGTCGTCGACCACGTTCCACAGCTTCTTCAGCTCGCCGTCGACATCGCTGCGCGTGGAGCGCACGTCACCCGCGGCGGTATGCAGAGTCGCTGCTTCGACCTCGAACGCCATGCTTCACACCCTTCCGTCATCTTGTGGCGGCGCAGTCGCCGCGTCCTCCCCCGCCGCAAGGCATCACCCCACCGACGGACACTCAGCCATGACCGTAGCGGACAGTGTCCATACCCCGCAGCCCTGCCCCGAGCGGTTGCCCAACTGCTGCCGGAGCGACCCGTCCGCCTATGCGGAACGGGAGTACGAGCGGACGTGCAGCACCACTCCGACCACGAAGAGGAGGGCGAGCATCGATACGAGCACCCACTGCACCACGTCGTCGGCGAGGGTGCCGAGGGCCAGCCCGAACGCCGCCACCCCACTGAGCAGGACGATCTCCATCGCCCGGCGGGCCAGCCGCGAGCGGGAAAGCTGCGCGACCAGACCCAGGACGATGAAGACCGGGATGGTCGCCAGCCCGTACACGAACAACATGCTCTGCCACACGGTGCCGCCCGCCTCCCGGTCGGAAGCTCAGGCCCGGTAGAAGGCCGGGTCCTGCACCCAGTCGATCTGGATGTCCTGGATGTCGGGGTCCGCGTTCCCGGTCGCCCAGCCCGGCCGCGAGTCCGAGACGAAGTTGTACTGACTGTTACCGCGGAACGCCGACGCCACCGTGGAGAACAGCGCCCCGATGTCCGTGAAGATGAGCCCGAGGATCGCCGCGGTGGCGGTGAGGCCGGCGACCCCGATCGCCTGCGCCAGTGGCGCGGTCGCCGGGAACGCCTGGAGGGCGACGGCCGCGATGACCGCGATGAGGATCGGCACCAACGCGCCGACCAGGGCGTCGATCGAGGCGTTGAAGTGGTCGCGTACGGCGGTCAACGCGTCCTTGTTGGCGTTGAGCGCCTCCGCGAGCGCCCCGATCTCGGCGTTCAGCTTCTGCACGAAGGCGTCGAACGCGTCCCGGTCCTCGAAGTTCCACTCCTCGCTGGAGGGGATCACGCTCTCCAGCGCCGCGCCGAACTGGTCGCCGCCGAGGAAGCGGGCGGCGTCGCCCCACTCCTTGATGGACTGGTTGACCTCGTCGTTGTCGAACGTCTCGAGGTGGATGATGGCGGCCGTCAGGAACGCGGCACCGACGAGCCACACCCAGTTGGCCCGGGCCGCGCCGGCCAGCGAGCGCACGGGCGCGGTCTGCGCGGCGACGCTGTGCGTCCCCACCACCGAGCCCGAGGAATTCGCGATCAGGATCTCCGGCATCGAGCCCTCCCTGCGTCCCGCGCCCGCGAGGTCACTTGACCACCCAGGGCTGGTCCGACTTCTCCCAGTTGAGCGCGCTCTGTTCGAGGTTGGCGGCGGCCCTCTCCAGGTGCTCGACGCCGGTGCGCAGATTGTCGAGATGACCGTCGACGGCATCGTTGTGCGCGCTGACGGCGGACAGGCCGAGCAGCGTCATGGACATGCCCGACAGCTTGACGCCCTCCAGCGCCCGCTGCGCGTTGCGCAGGTATGCCATCGGGCCGTCGGCGGCCGCGAGCTTCTGCCCGGCCTTGCGGATGGCGTCGACGTCGACGGTGTTGGCCACTGGGCCCTCTCCTCTCGTCAGCCGCGCAGCCGGCGCAGCGGATCGTTGAGGTCCACCCCGAACTGCTGGAACCACTCCTCCGGGGTGACCTTGCCCGCCTCGGCGCGGCGGACCAGGTCGGCGCCGCCGAGCATCTCCTCAAGCAGCTCGCGCTGCCGTTCGGCGTGCGCCTCGTAGGCGGCGTCGATGGCGGCCTGGAGCGACTCGGCCAGGCTGAAGCTGTCCAGGCGCATCGCCCGGGCGTTGATCTCGATGTCGCCGACCTTCATGTCACCGTCGACCGTCACCTGGACCATGCCGTCGGGGCTCTCGCCGACGACCCGCAGCTCGGCGCGCTGCCGCTGGAAGTCCGCGAGCCGGCGCTGCTGCTCCTGCGCCTGACGCAGGATGCCCTCGAGGCCGGCGCCGCCCATGCCGCCGGGCGTCCACGATGTGCTCAAAACGGTCCTCTCGTCGGCTGCGACGCTCGTGCCGCAGGTTACCGGATGCCGTCACACCGGGCCGTCCCACCGACGGCGCCGTCCCGGCGGTCGGGCGTCAGGACGGCTCCGCCCAGGCGGTCTGGATGAGCTGCTGGCCGTCGCGCCGGCGCACCAGCGTGCCCCGGCCCGGCGGCTGCGGGCTGGGCCGCAGCGTGCCGAAGACCGCGCCCTCCTCCCGGTTGCCGGACATCAGCAGGCCGGGCTGGTCCAGTTCCCGCAGGCGTTGCAGGACCGGCTCGTAGAGCGCCCGGGCCACGCCACCCACCCGCCGGGTGATGATCAGGTGCAGTCCGATGTCGCGGGCCTGGGGCAGCAGCTCGTGCAGGGCGCTGAGCGGGTTGCTGCCGCCCGAGGCGACCAGGTCGTAGTCGTCGACCAGGATGTAGAGGTCCGGCCCCTTCCACCAGCTGCGGTCGCGCAGCTGTGCGGTGGTGACGTCCGGGCCGGGCAGCCGGTTGGACAGGGCGCTGCGGATCGAGGCCAGCCCCTGCGCGAACACCTGGTTCGACGGCGCGTAGTCGAGCAGGTGGTCCCCCTCGACCGCACCGAGCAGCCCGCGCCGGTAGTCGGCGATGACCAGCCGGGCCTGCGCCGGGGTGTACCGCTCCGTGATGCCCCGCGCGATCAGCCGCAGCAGGTTGGTCTTGCCGCACTCGGCGTCGCCGAAGACCGTCAGGTGCGGCTCGTTGACCAGGTCGAGGTAGACCGGCGCCAGCGCCGACTCGTTGACGCCGATCGGCAGGCCCGGCGCCGACCGGTCGACGACCCGGGCCAGCTCGCCGAGGGGCAGCCGGCGCGGCAGCAGCCGTACCTTCGGCGCCGGCTGGCCCTTCCAGGCCTCCGCGACGTGCCGGGACAGGGCGATCGACGCCTCGGTCAGGTCGTCGATGTCGCGCCGGCCGTCGATCCGGGAGATGGCGGTCAGGAAGTGCAGCTTGTCGCGGGTCAGGCCGCGCCCGGGCGAGCCGGTCGGCACGTTCGCCGCCGCCCGCCGGTCGATCTCCGACTCGTTGGGGTCGCCGAGACGCAGCTCCAGCTTCGTGCCGAGCAGGTCCCGCATGTTGATCCGGATCTCCGCCCACCGTACGGCGGTCAGCACCACGTGCACGCCGAAGCCCAGGCCACGGTTGGCCAGGGTGGTGATGGTCTGCTCCAGCTCCTCGTACTCCTGGCGCAGGGTGTTCCAGCCGTCGACGACGAGGAAGACGTCGCCGAACGGGTCGTCGGCGAACTCCCCGGCCGCCCGGCGCCGGCGGTAGCTGGCCACCGAGTCGATGCCGTGCTGGGCGAACCGGTTCTCCCGCTCGTCCAGGACGGCCACCACCTCGGCCACGGTGCGGCGTACGGCCTCGGTGTCCCGCCGCCCGGCCACCCCGGCCGTGTGCGGCAGCCCGTCCAGGCTGCGCAGCGCGCCGCCGCCGAAGTCGAGGCAGAAGAACTGCACCTCGCGTGGGGTGTGGGTGAGCGCCAGCGACGCGAGCATGGAGCGCAGCATCGTGCTCTTGCCGCTGAGCGAGGCACCGACGATCACCACGTTGCCGCCGGCGCCGGCCAGGTCCACGAGCATCGGGTCACGGCGCTGCTCGTACGGCCGGTCCACGATGCCCACCGGTGCGGCCAGCCGCCCGCGACCGCCCCAGGAGGCGGTGCAGAGGCCGAACCTCGCATCGACGCTCAGCGGCGGCAGCAGCTCGCCGAGGCCCGGCGGCTCCGCCAGCGGCGGCAACCAGACCTGGTGCGCCGGGCGGCCCCGCCCCTTCAGCCGGTCGATGAGCACGTCCAGCATCGCCACGGCCTTGCCGTCGGCGGGCTGCTCCGGCTCGGGCGCGTCCGGCACCGGCAGGGTCGGGTTCCGCACGGGTACGAAGTCCACCCCGTACCGCACGATCCGGCGCTGCACCAGCGCCCGCGACGACGCGGCCGCCTGCCCCGGGGCCCGGTACGGCCCGGACACGTACGCGGCCCGGAACCGCAGCATGGTGCTGGTGTCGGTCTTCAGGTAGCCGTGGCCGGGAGCGTTGGGCAGCTCGTACGCGTCCGGCACGCCGAGCACGATCCGGCTCTCCACCGCCGAGAAGGTGCGCAGACCGATCCGGTACGACAGGTGGGTGTCCAGGCCGCGCAGCTTGCCCTCCTCCAGCCGCTGGGAGGCCAGCAGCAGGTGCACGCCGAGCGACCGGCCCAACCGGCCGATCATGACGAACAGGTCGATGAAGTCGGGCTTCGCGGCGAGCAGCTCACTGAACTCGTCGCAGATGATGAGCAGGCTGGGCATCGGGTCCAGCGGCTCGCCGGCGGCCCGGGCCTTCTCGTAGTCGTAGCGCGAGACGTAGTTGCCGGCGGCCCGCAGCACCTCCTGGCGGCGGGTCATCTCGCCGGCCAGCGCGTCCTTCATGCGGTCGACCAGCGGCAGCTCGTCGGCCAGGTTGGTGATCACCGCGCTGGTGTGCGGCAGCGCGTCCAGCGAGGCGAAGGTGGCGCCGCCCTTGAAGTCGACCAGGACGAAGTTGAGTTCCTCTGAGGAGTGCGTCACGGCCAGCGCGCCGACGATCGTGCGCAGCAGTTCGCTCTTGCCGGAACCGGTCGCGCCGATGATGAGGCCGTGCGGGCCCATGCCCTCGTGCGCGGACTCCTTGAAGTCCAGCTCGACCACGTTGCCGTCCGGCCCCACGCCGAGCGGGATGCGCAGCCGGTCGCGGTGGCTGCGTGGGCGCCAGGTCTGCTGCACGTCGACGGCGGCGGCGTCGCCGACGCCGAGCAGGTCCGGCAGCTCCATGCTCTTGGCCAGCGGCTCCTCCGACGTGGTCTGCTGCTGCGACAGCCGGAAGGGGGCGATCTGCCGGGCCAGCCCCTCGGCGGCGGCCTCGGTGAGCCGGTCCGGCCGGCCGAGCCGCGACGAGGAGGTGCCCCGGACGAGTTCGAGGGCGCTGCCGTCGCCGACGTCGAGGCAGAGCAGCCAGCGGCCGGCGTCGCGGGGCACGGTGCCGGACAGGTCGATCACGGTCGCGCCGAGCAGCCCCGGCCCCATGAGCTGGCACGCCGCCGAGACCTCGCCGCCGTCGACCACCACGACCAGGTGCGGGGCGGTGGTCAGCGGCTTCGCCTCGGGGGCGAAGCGGGGCCGGCCGGCCAGCTCACCGGCGAGCGCCTCCTCCGCCTCGGCGAGGCTCGCGAAGACCATCCGGCGGGCGCCCGCCGCGTCGGTCCGCGCGCTGTGGTGGTTGTGCGGCAGCCACTTGACCCAGTCCCAGGACGGCTGCCGGTCCGGTGCGGCGACGATCGCGACGACCAAGTCGTCCGGGGCGTGGAAGGTGGCGAGCTGACCGAGCGCGGCCCGGGTCAGGTCGAGCACCGGCTCCCGGTCGCCGCGCAGCACCACCCGGCTGAACGCCCGCACCGAGAGCGCGGTCGGCAGGTCCGGCACGCTCGAGTGGGCGCGTACGAAGCGACGCAGCGCGATGGCGCTCATCGGCTCCAGGTCCTCGACCGGCTTGGTCTCCGGCGGGACGATCTCCACGGCGAGGCGCTGCGGGCCGGTGGCGATCCGGGTCTCGCCGAAGTCGTCCTCGGTGATCCGCCGCTCCCACAGCCGCCGGGAGGCGGCGATCGACCAGAGCGCGTCCGGCTCCGGGTGCCGCCAGGCCATGGCCGCCCGCTGCTGCTCGGCGGCGCGCCGGGTGCGCTTGCGCATCTGGGCCAGGTAGCGCATGTAGTCGCGCCGGTCGGCGTTCAGCTCGGCCTTGTCGTTGTTGCCGTTGCTGAGCGATCCGATCGCCATGCCCAGCATCGAGACGCCGAAGAGGCCGCCGGCGATGTAGGTCATCGTGCCGCCGCCCCGGCCGGCGTAGAGGAACGCCATGGCGCCCACGCCGCAGACCATCGGCAGGATCATCAGCAGCTGCCCCATCCCGCGCGGGGTCGGCTCGGGCAGCTCCGGAGGCGACTCCAGCAGCACCTCGCCTCGCGGCAGCGCTGGCCCCGGCTGACGCGGGAGCCGGCGGAACACCACCGTGCTCACGGCTGTCTCCTCCCAGAAGCGGCCCTGATGAAGTTCGGCGAGCGACCGGAGTCGTCGGGTGGGCATCGTACGTGCCCGCCATCGTAGGTAATCTCCCGTGGGCGTCAGGAGCCCGTGCGTCGGCGCCGCCGGCCAGGGGTGATCGTAGAGAGCGCGAGGAGGCCACTGTGGCGACGAAGACGGCGACCGGCGGCCTGAGCCGGATCACCATCGTGGCGCCCCGCACCCGGATGGACCTCGCGCTGCCGTCGGACGTACCGCTCGCCGACCTGCTGCCGACCCTGCTCCGTTACGCGGGTGAGGACCTGGCCGACGAGGGGGTGCGGCACGGCGGCTGGAGCCTGGCCCGGCTGGGCGGCCAGCCGCTGGACGGCGGCCGTACCGCCACGCAGCTCGGTATCCGCGACGGCGAGGTGCTCTACTTCAACCCCCGCTCGGCCACCGCGCCGGAGATCGTCTTCGACGACGTGGTCGACGCCGTGGCCACCGCCACCAACCAACGCCCGGGTGCCTGGCAGGTCGGCACCACCCGCTCCTTCGCGGTGCTCTTCGCCGCCGCGGCGCTCGGCGCGGGCGCGCTGGCGGCGCTGTTCACCGGTCCTCCGCACCTGCCGGGCGCGCTGGCCGCGCTGGTGGTCGCGGTCGCCCTGGTGGTCACCGCCGCCGTGTTGTCCCGGGCCGCCGCCGACAGCGCGACCGGGTCGGTGCTGGGCGTCGTCGGCCTGGCGTACGCGGGGGTCGGCGGCCTGCTGCTGCTCGCCGGCGACCGCCCGCTGACGGAGCTGGCGGCGCCGCACGTGCTCCTCGCCGCCACGGCGGTGGTGGTCTGCGCGGCGGTGGCCGCGTTGGCCGTCGGCGACCGGCTTCCGCTCTTCTTCGGCGCGGTCGCGGTCGGCGCCGCCACCGGCCTCGGCGCGCTGGTCAGCCTGGCCTTCGACACCGACGCGCCGGCCGCCGCCGCGGTGGTCGCCGCGATCGCGTTCGGCGCGGTGCCGGCGTTGCCGATGATGGCGTACCGCCTGGCCCGGCTGCCGGTGCCGTCCATCCCGACCGGGCCCGACGACCTGAAGACCGACACCGAGTCGGTGGACGGCCGGCAGGTGCTCCAGCTCAGCGAGCGCGCCGACGAGTTCCTGACCGGCCTGCTCTGGACGGTGTCGCTGCTGGTGCTCGGCGCCCAGGTGGTCCTCGCGCTGCACGGCAGCCTGCCGGCGGTGCTGCTCTGCCTCGTGCTGGCCCTGCTGTCGCTGCTGCGGGCCCGGCCGTTCCTGGGCCGCGCCCAGCGCACCCCGGTCCTGTTCGCCGGCACCGCGGGGCTCGGCCTGACCGCCGCCGCCACGTTCGGCAACGGCTCGACCGCCGTACGCCTCGGCCTGATCCTGGGCGGCCTGGTGCTCGCGGCCGTGGTGAGCCTGATCTACGGGCTCACCGTGGCCGGCAAGCGGATCTCCCCGGTCTGGGGCCGGCTGCTCGACATCGTGGAGATCATGCTGATCATCGCGCTGGTCCCGCTGGCCGTCTGGGTCGTCGGCCTCTACGGCTGGATCGTCAACCTCCGCCCCTGACCCGCCCGCGCCCTCAGGCTGCCGGGTGCAGGGTCGTCACGGTGGTGGCCGCCGGGGCGGTGGCGTAGACGCCGGGGCCGTGCTGGCCGTCCACGGGGCGGGCCGGGGCGCCCGACCGGCGCGCCACCTCCCGCACCGCCTTGACCAGCGCCTCCACGTGGTCGTCGAGCGCCGCCACCCGCAGCATCGGCGGGGCGACGCGTCCACCGGGCAGCACCACGACGGCCAGGGTGTGCGACGGGGCGGACGTCGCCGTCACCGCGTCCACCAGCGGGCCGAAGGGCGCGTCGGCCCGGGGCCGCAGCACCAGGCAGCGCTGGGTCCAGCCGCCGCCGCGCAGCCCGGTCCAGGTCTCCGCCGGGGGCGTCGGCGCCAGGTCCAGCCCGGCCGCCGAGACCACCGCCGCGCGCAGCTCGTCGCGGCTGAGCGGCCGGTGGTCGAGCCCGGCCGCGGTCAGCGCCTTGCCCAGCCGGCCGATCCCGGCGGCCAGCGTGCGGTGCACGCCGGGCATGCCGCCGCCCCGGCTGACGGTCTCGACGCGGGCGTCGCGTACGGAGAGCCGCAGCGCCAGCCAGACCGTCCGGTGCGCCGCCGGGGGCGCGCCCGGCGCCGGGTACCAGACCAGGGTGTGCGACACGACCTGGGCGCGGGTGACCGGGCCGGTGAAGTCGGCGAGCACCCGCAGCGCCCGGTCCAGCACCGCCGCCTCGACCGATCCGGCGGGCGCCCCGGCCCGGCCCTGCAACGCCACCGCCGCGAACCAGCCCTGCGCGTCCTGGCCGATGCCGAGCCGGGTGCCACGGTCGGTGAGCTCGGTCACGGTCAGCTCGGGGGCGAGGGCGGCCAGCCTCGGGTCGGCCCCGCCGCCCGTCGCGACGGTGCTCCTGGCCGCCTCCCGACGCCGCCGCAGCCGGCGGCGCAGCAGCAGGTCCTCGTACCACCAGCGGCCGCCGCGACGGGCGAAGACGGCGACCGCCACCGCCAGCGACAGCACTCCGACCGTGGCGGCGAGCCAGACGGGGCCGCCCAGCGCCGCCCAGACGGCCAGGGCGCAGAGCTCCAGCACGACGAGCTGCCCCACGGCGACGGGACCGATCCGACCACGGTCGCGCCGGTCGGCCGGGACGACCGGCCGCCCGGCGACGCCGGACGGCTGCGGTGCCGGACGACCGGGTGGCGCCTGAACCTGCGTCATCGCTGACAGTCCTTTCTGGACGGCGGAGCGTCCGCCGGATCGGGTCGGGCGCTGGTCCCGGTGACCCGTCGACGGCCCCTTATCGTAGGGAAGCCCGCGACACCGACTCGGACCTGCTCGTCGCGGACCCACCCCCGCCGGAGGTAAGTCATGCGGACCCGCCGCGACCAGGTGCAGGCGTACCGCTTCGTCACCCGCCGGATCGTCTCGGCGTTGCTGTCGGGCGACCCCGAGACCACCAACCTGCCGATGCGGCGGCTCGGCATGGCGGTCTTCGGCAGCGTGATCGCCGCGGCCGTGGTGCTCGGCGGCGTGGGCGCGTACGGGCAGTTCACCGGCAACACGGCGCCGCTGGAGCCGAACACCCTGGTGATCGAGCGGGAGACCGGGGCGACGTACGTCTTCGTCGACGGCAAGCTGCACCCGACCCTCAACTACGCCTCGGCCCGGCTGATCATCAACGAGCCGGCCCCGCAGGTGCGCACGATGTCCCAGGCGTCGATCCGGGACCGGCCCCGGGGCCGTACGGTCGGCATCGTCGGCGCCCCCGACGCGCTGCCGGACCGCAAGTCCCTGACGGGCCTGCCCTGGTCGGTCTGCGACGTGCCGGACCCGGCCGACCCCCGCCGCTCCGGCACCCGGGTGGTGATCGACCGCCCGCTGCCCGGCGGCGCGCCGCTCGGCGACCGGGCCGTGCTGGTGGAGGCCGACGGCCAGCGGCACCTGCTCACCGGCGACACCCGGTTGCAGGTGACCGGCGGCGACTCCGCGCTGGCCGCGCTGCGGATGGCCAACGCGCCACGCCTGCCCGTGGGGCAGCAGTTGCTCAACGCCGTGCCGGCCGGGCCGGTCCTGCGCAAGCCGGCGATCGCGGGCGAGGACGAGGCCAGCACCCTGACCGAGCGCCCGGCCAAGGTCGGTCAGGTCTTCCGGGCGGCGGGCCAGCACTACGTGCTCACCCGGGAGGGCCTCTCCGCGATCGGCGAGATCAGCGCGCTGCTGCTGCTGCGCGACGGCGGCCAGGTCACCGACATCACCCCGGCGCAGGCCGGCAAGCTGTTGACCGACCAGCGGGCGGAGGAGGCCGGGATGCCGCAGGCCCTGCCCGCGCTGCACCCGGTCACCGCCGGTCGGACGGCGGTCTGCGCGACCTACCGGGCGGGCGCCGACGGTGGGCCGCCCACCACCACCCTGGAGGTCTTCGACCGCGTGCCGACGGAGCTGGCCGAGCCCGCCGGCGTTCCGGTGCGGCAGAGCGCCCGCGACGGCGTACGGACCGCCGAGGGCGTGCTGCTGCCCGGGGGCAAGGGCGTGCTCGTGCAGGCCACCCCCGGCGCCGGCGAGAGCGGCACGGCCGCCCCCGGCGCCACCGTCCATCTGATCAGCGCCCAGGGGGTCCGCTACCCGCTCGGCGTCGGCGCGATGTCGGCGCTGGGCTACGAGGGGGTCACCCCGCTGGCCGTACCCGCGTCGCTGCTGGCCCTCGTGCCCACGGGGCCCACCCTCTCGCGGGACGCCGCGCTCTCCCACTTCGCGCCCGGACCCGCGCCGTCGGCGCCGGCGAAGCCGACGGGCGGCGCGGCGAAGCCGACGGACAGCCCCGCGCCGGAACGGTCCGGCGCGCCGGTGACGCCCTCCGGCGGACCGGAGTCGGAGGCGCCGGCCTCGCCGGACGCGTCGTCCGCCAGCCCGGGAGCGGACGGCTGAGGTCGGCCCGGCCGCGACCGGGGGCCGGGGTCCGCACGTGACGGATCGACGCCGGTAGCGGGTCGCCCGCGTCGCACCGGTCGACTAACCTGAGCCTCGCCAACGGTTATCGACGATGACGTACGGGGATGCTGCCATGACCGGGCGCACGACAGTCGACCTGCTGTCCCTGGAAGACTTCCACCAGAAGTTGGCCAACCGGCTGACCGAGGCGGAGAAGGCGTTGCGGAAGCTGAGCACCGAGATGCAGTGCCGGCCCCCGGCGCTGGGCTCGTTCGCCGACGCCACCGAGAACTCCCGCCGCTACTCCGAGGTCCACCAGTCCTACGTGGACCAGGTCGACCGGTTGCGTGCCGCGGTGAAGGCAGCGCAGAGCGCCACCGCGACGATCCTGGCCAACTACCGCACCGCCGAGGAGCGTAACGCGGCCAACTCCGCCGACATCGCCGCCGCGCTGAACGGGGTGGACGACGCGTTGAAGCGGAAGGAGGAACCGCGTGTCTGAATACACCCAGCGCTACCAGCACGTCAGCCACCAGCAGCTCTACGACGGCGTGATGGCCGGTCAGCCGGGCCAGATCGACGGCGTCGCCGCGCAGTGGACGGCGCTCAAGGGCATGCTCGACGGGCTGTCCCGCGAGCTCAGCGGCGACCTCGACAAGCTCGCCAACACCTGGACGGGTTCGGCCGCGCAGGAGTTCCAGCGGCGGTTGACGCTCGTCACCGACTACGCCGACAAGCTCGGCGAGGGCATGGCGGACGTCAGCCGGGGCCTGACCCTGATGGCCGGCGAGCTGCGCACCGCCCGCGCGCAGGCGGAGAGCCCGGCCGAGACCGACGACCACGACCAGGCGCTCTCCGGCGCGGCCAAGGGTGCCGTGTTCGGCGTGCCGGGCATCGTGGTGGGCGGGCTGCTGGGTCACCAGCAGGACAAGGCCGAGCAGGAGAAGGCGCACCAGCGGATGGTCAACGTGGTGGCCGAGCTGGCCGCCGGCTACGACCTCTCCGCCTACGGCCGGCTGGTCGCGCCGCCGCCGCCACACCCGGACACCCCCGGCCTGACCAGCCGCGACTCCTCGACGACCCCGCGCAGCGGCCCGGGCGCCACCACGCCGACGGCCGCGCCGACCACCTCCGGCCTCGCCGGGCAGCCAGGCGGCGCCACCGTCGCAACCCCCGCCACGCCGGGTTCGGGGCCGGGTGGCGGTGGCTCCGGGACGGCCACGCCGGGCACCGTCGGCGGCGGGCACCCGGGCGGCAGCCCGGTCTCCGGCGCTCCGGGCGGCGTCGCGGTCGGCACCTCCCTCGCCGGTGCCACGCTGCTGACCGGCGCGACCGCCACGACGGGTCCCGCCGGGCTGGGCGGCACCTCGACGGCCTCGGCCGGTGGGCCGGGCATGCAGTTCGGCCCGCAGGGCGGTCCGGCCGGAGGGGTGCTCGGCACCGGTGCCCTCGCCGCGAGCGGCAACGCGCCGACCTCCGCGGTCCGCGCCGCCGGCGGCAGCCCGGTGGCCGACAACCGGTCCGCCACCGGAATGGGCCGGCGCTTCGACGGCGCGCGGGACGGTTCACGGCAGGGCGACCGGGCGGCCAACGCGGCGGGGCGCGCACGCGGCACCGCGGGGCGCCCCGGCGTCCTGGGCGGCAGCCAGGGGGCGCACGACGACGACACCGACGGCCGGCTGACCTGGTTGACGGAGGACGACATGGTCTGGGGCGACGGCGCAGCCGCCGCTCCGCCCGTGCTCGGCACCGACGGCTGACCACCACCGCACGACGACGGCCCACCCGGCGGGCGTACCACCGGGTGGGCCGTCGCACGTCCGGCGTCGTGCCGCGCGGCTCGCACCGCCCGGCCCGACGATCCATTTCGGACATCGTGGCGGCGGTCACCCGTTCCCCGGCCGTCGCCGTGCTGCACGCACCGGGCGCGGGCGATAGGTTGGACACGTGCCGTCCGTAGCGTCCGTCGACCCGTTCTGGTCGGTCACGCTGCGCTCCCTGCGCGAGCTGACCCGCCTGGCGGTCGCCGCGCTCGTGCTCGCTGTGGGCCTCGGCGCCGTCGCCGCACCGGCCCCGGCACCGTCCGTCACCGGCCCGGCCGCCGTCACCGCCGCCGTTCCGGCCGCCGACGCCCGGCTCGGGCTGCCGCGCCGGGAGCCAGTGGCGGAGCAGGTCAGCGGTGCCGCCGCCGCACCGGCGCCACGGAGCGCCACCGCACCGGCCGACACCTCCGCCGCCCCGGTGGCCCGCTCGGACGGCCCCGCCCGCGACCCCGGCCGGGGCGACCCCGCCCGGCGCGGTCCGCCCGGCGCCTGACCGTCGGCCACCGGCTGCACAGCCAGGGGCGTCGCCCGCGACGAACCGTCGCCGCGCGACACGGGTCCCTCCGACCCGTTCCCCTGCTCCGGTCGCCACGTCGCCGGCCTACCCGGCCGCCCGCCCCGTCACGGGTCCGCCGCCGGGTCGGCCACCGCCGCGGTACGCCCCGCACGCGCGCCCGAAACCCACCCGCCCGTACGCCGGGCACAGACCCTGTCGATTCCCCTCGATCGACCGCGAGGTGCTGACCATGCAAAACGTGTTCTCCTCCGTCCTGCTCGACGTGCCCCGGGCCGCCGTGATCTGGCTGAGCCTGCTCGGCGTCGTCGCCGTCGCCGTGGCCGGCCTGCTGCTGCTGCGGCCCGGCCGGCTCACGTTCGACGCCGGTTCCCGGATCCGGCGCGCCGCGATGCCGAGCGAGCTGGAACGGGCCGAGGAGGAGCGCGAACGCTCCCGGTACGCCGGGGAGGTCTCGGTCGCCGCGGAACGGGCCACCACCACCGCCGCCCGGTTGCGGGCCGAGTGGCTGGCCGCGCAGGAGGAGGTCGAGGCGGCCTGGCAGGCGTACGAGGCCGCCGAGGCGGACGTCCGTCGGCTGGCGGTCGCCGAGGCGATGCCCCTGCCGCGTACCGTCCGGACGCCCGCCGAGTACGCGGAGCGCGAGCGCTTCCTGCACCGGGCCGCCCTCGACGCGTACTGGCGCAAGGAACTGTCGGTGGAGCAGCTCAGCGACGTCTTCGCGCACCGCGACGGCTGGGATCCACGACTGCACCCGGTCGAGCAGGAACTCGTCCTGCGCCGGGCGGTACGGGACAACCTGCTCGCCCGGCAGCGGGCGGCCCGGGAACGGGAGCAGGCCGCGTGGCGGGCCGCCGAGACCGCCGCCGAGGCGGCGCGCAGCCTGCGGGACGAGGCGTTCGCGGCGGTCAGCCCCCGCGCCGAGGAGTCGCCGTCGCTGCTGCCGCTGATCGAGGGCGCCGGTACGGCGGAGCAGACCCGGGAGTTCCCGGTGCTGACCGGCCGCGACGTGCCGTCGGTCGCCCGGGGCCGGGCGGCGGTCCCCGCGTACTGACCGGCGAGCGGGGCGCAACCGGTCCCGCTGGGCTAGCGTGACGGTGTGTCCAGGGAAGCGTGGGTCGTCGTCGGTGTCGTGGCGGTCGTCACGTTGGTCGGCGCGGTGGTGCTGGCCGTCCGCGTGATCCGCACCCGCCGGCTGCTCGGCACGCTCGGGGTGAGCGGCAAGGTCGCCTTCTACGGCGCGCTGCTCTACACGGTCCTGCCGATCGACCTGCTTCCCGACCCCATCTACCTGGACGACATGGCGGTGCTGACCGGCGCGCTGCTCTACCTCGGCCGGCTGGTCCGGCAGCGGCGCGCCGCGAACCGACCGCTGGCCGGCGCACCCGACGCGGCGGCCGACCCCGCCGCGAACCGACCGCTGACCGGCGCACCCGACGCGGCAGCCGACCCCACCCGGGACCGGCGCCACGTGCCATGATCGCTGCCGCACCGCGAGACAGGGGACCGACATGCCCGGCGACCATCGGTTGGCACCCCACGACGAGCGGGTCGTGGCGTTCTGCCGGGAACGGCACCTGGCCACGTTGACCACCCTGCGTCCGGACGGCACCCCGCACGTCGTACCGGTGGGGGTCACCTTCGACGCGGCGGCCGGACTGGCCCGGGTGATCACGGGCGGCGCGTCCCGCAAGGCGCGGCACGTGGCCGCCGCCGGCCCCGGGGGCGCCCCGGTGGCCGTCTGCCACGTCGACGGGCGACGTTGGCTGACCATCGAGGGCCGGGCCGTCGTGCGTGCCGACCGGCCGGCCGTGGCCGAGGCCGAACGCCGGTACGCCGAGCGTTACCGGACCCCCCGCCCGAATCCCGACCGGGTGGTCATCGAGATCACGGTGACCCGCCTGCTGGGCAGTCTGTGACCTCCTGACCGGTTCATCCCGGTATCGCCGCCCGATCCCCGACGGATCCGCGCGATCCGGGGACGCCGCCCGCCCGGCGCCGGGGGGTGTGACGTGCGGCATCCGTACGCCGGAATCCTGCTGCCCGCCGGCCGGTTGAACCCGACGTGCGGCCGTACGCCCGGCCGCGCGGGCCAGGAATGTCCTCCTCAGCAGGACCGTTGCGTCCCTGAGTACCGCCCGTGGGCCGACCGCCCCGGGTCGTCGAATCACCACAGAGCCGAGCGCCTTTCCCGGTGCTGCACGCCTCCCCCCGGAGGCGTCGACCCCCGATTGGAGCCCGACCATGAATTCGATCGTGCAGAGGAGCGGCCTCTCCGTCGCCGGTCTGCTGGTGGCCGGCGGCTGCCTCGCGGGCCCGGCGGCCACCGCCCAGGCCGCACCGGCGGCGACCGCGCCGGTCGGTTCGGTGCACACCGACGGGCACACCGACCGGAACGGCCGCGCCGACCGGCGGGCCGAGCGCTCGGTGGGCATCGAGTACCAGGCCCAGCCCAACTTCTACTACTGCGGCCCGGCCGCGACCCGGATCGCCCTGTCGGCGCTGGGCAGGGCGCTGCCCCAGGACGAGGTCGCCAAGCGGCTCGGCACCACCGAGGCCGGCACCGACTCCGCCCTGGACACCACCCGCGTGCTCAACGAACTGACCGGCCGGGGATACCGGACCACCGAGATCCGGGACTCGGTGGCCAGGCCGGAGCAGGTCGACCGGCTTCGCTCCGACGTGGTCGCGGCCCTCGACGCGGGCCGGCCGGTGGTGGCCAACATCAAGGGCACCGCCGTCGACACGGTCGGCAACCCGCACTCGTACGAGGGTGGGCACTACCTGACCCTGGTGGGCTACCGCGACGGCGGGGACCTGATCCGCATCGCCGACCCGGCCGCCCCCGAGGGCGAGTACTGGATGACGCTGGAGAAGGTCGCCAACTGGATCGCCGAGCGCGGCTACTCGTCCTGACCCGTACCTCCACGAGGGCCGGTCCCCACGCGGGGGCCGGCCCTCGTCGGCCGCTCGCGACCGGGGCGGCCGGGCGGCCGTCGTCGGTGAGGGACGTCGATCGCTCGCCGTGGGTTCGGTCGACGGTTCGCGGGTACCAGGGCTCACAGCCGACCGTTCCGCAACCGGTAAGGGGCAGACATGACCAACCCATCCGCAACCAGCGGTCAGGACGTGGTGGACGTCCTCACCGCCGACCACCGTGAGGTCGAAGCGCTCTTCGTGCAGTTGGAGAGCCGGCAGGGCACCCCCGAGCACCGCCGACAGCTGGCCGACGTGATGATCGCCGAGCTGGTCCGGCACGCCGTCGCCGAGGAGATGCACGTCTATCCGACCGCCCGCAGGGCACTGCCGGACGGCGACCAGATCGCCGAGCACGAGATCTCCGAGCACGCCGACGCCGAGCGGACCATGAAGGAGCTGGAGTCGGTCGACCCGTCCGACCCGCGCTTCGACGAACTGCTGGCGCACCTGACCAGCACGATCCGGCACCACGTCAAGGACGAGGAGTCGGACCTCTTCCCCCGCCTGCGCGCCGCCGTGGCCGGCGAGGAGATGGTCGAACTGGCTGAGAAGGTGGAGGCGACCAAGAAGACCGCCCCGACCCGGCCGCACCCGGCCGCGCCCGACCGGCCGCCGGCGAACCGGCTGCTCAACCCGGGTGCCGGCCTGGTGGACCGGATGCGCGACGCGTTGAGCGGCCGCGCCACCTCGATGGCGGAGCTGGGCGAGAAGCAGCGCTGACCGCCCGCGCCCACGGTGGCCACGCCCGGCCCGGGGCGTGGCCACCGGCGTACGCACCGGCGGCGCCGGTCGGGTCCGCCCCCGCGAGGTCACGCGGAACCGGTCGGGTCAGGGCTCCGGCGCGATCCGGCGCAGGCCGTCCGCCTCGGAGACGATGACCGCCTCCATCGGGCAGGAGTCCGCAGCGTCGACCAACGCGTCGTCCGGCGCCACCCGCTCGGCCAGCGGACGGGCCAGCCCGTCCACCAGCACGAAGTGCTTCGGCGCGGTGCCCGCGCAGATCCCCGACCCGATGCACCGGGTCGGGTCCACATGCACCCGCCACTGCTCGTTCGACCCACTCACCGGTTCACCACCTCACCGGCATGGCGACGAGGCCCCGCACCAGCAGGCCGCTCTTCCAGGTCAGTTCCGCTTCGGGCACGGCCAGCCTCAGGTCGGGCGTGCGGTCGACCAGGGTCTCCAGGACGACCTGGAGCTCCATGCGGGCCAGCTGGGCGCCTACGCAGTGGTGCACCCCGTGGCCGAAGCCGAGATGAGGGTTCGCCTCCCGGGTCAGATCGAGCCGGTCCGCCTCGGCGAAGACCGTCTCGTCCCGGTTGGCCGACGAGATCGACACCACCACGGGCTCGCCGGCGCGGACCAGCACGCCGCCCATCTCGACGTCCTCCAGGGCGTAGCGGGCGAAGGCCGAGGACGCGCCGAGCGGCACGAACCGCATCAGCTCCTCGACGGCGCCCGGCACCAGCTCCGGCCGGGCCCGCAGCCGGGCCCACTCGTCGGGATGGTTGAGCAGCGCGTACACGAAGTTGGGGATCTGGGTGACCGTGGTCTCGTGCCCGGCGGCGAGCAGCCCGGCGGCCAGCCGCACGACCTCGTCCTCCGCGAGCCGGTCGTCGGCGTCCCGGGCCCGGACCATCGCGCCGAGCAGGTCGTCGGTGGGGTGCTCGCGCCGCCGGGCGATGAGCTCGCCCATGTACGCGAAGAGGCTGTCGATGTACTCCTGGGCCCGCTCCGGGGTCAGCGAGGTGGTCGACACGATCGCCTCCGACCAGGTGTGGAAGCGGTCCTGGTCGGCCACCGGGACGCCGAGCAGGTCGCAGATGACCCGGATCGGCAGCGGGGTGGCCAGGTGCGCCACGAGATCGGCCGGCGGACCGGCGGCGAGCATGCCGTCGACCAGCTCGTGGGCCACCTGCCGGGTACGCGGCCGCAGCTCCTCCACCCGCCGGGCGGTGAACGCCTTCGCCACCAGTCGGCGCAGCCGGGTGTGCTCCGGCGGATCCATCGACAGGATCCCGCCCTCCTGCTGCCGCGGCGAGTTGCGGGGCTCGTCCCGGCCCACCGAGGCGGCCCGGCTGAACCGGGCGTCGCCGAGCACGGTGCGGACGTCGGCGTGGCGGGTGGCGAGCCAGGCCGGCTCGCCGTACGGCATGCGGATGCGGGTGAGCGGTTCGTCCCGGCGCAGCCGGGCGTAGCGCGGGTCGAGGTCGAGCCGGTCGGGGTCGCTGAACGGATAACGCTGGGGGGCGGTCGTCTCGGGGGCCTCGGTCACCGGATGACTTCCTCTCGTCACGGCGCCCCAGGGGTGGGCACCGGTCCGGTCGGGGACGACTCCACGTTGAGTCATGTTCCGACTGCGGATGGTAGCGAGAGTGGTCGATCCTTGGCTAGCGGTACGCGTCGATCGACGCAGAAGCGGGCGTCCCGGGCTGCCGACTGCGACGGCCCGGAACGCCCGACGGGCTCAGCGGACCTGGTCGCCCCCGCCGGTACGCGTCTGGGCCTGGTCGACGCCCTTGTCGATCTGCTCGTCGTACTTGCCGCCGGTGCGCTTGTCGGCCATGTCGCCGCCCTTCTCCAGGCCCTGGTCGACCTGCTTGTCGTGCTTGTCGGCGAAGTCCTTGGCCTTGTCCATGAAGTCGCTCATCGGGTCCTCCTCGAATCCGGGTCCGATCTCTGCGTTCCCTGAGGCCGGTGGCGCAAACAGACGGACGGGGCGACCGGAGCGCGATCGGGAAACGGGCGGTCTTCCCCGGCGCCTCGGCCGCCCAACTAGCGTGAAAGGGGACGCGGGTGTCGGAGGGACGCCGGCCGGGTACCGACTCGCCGGAGATCGAGGAGGGCCGACGTGGTCGCAGACGGTGCCGGGCGTACGCCCGAGGGGACGACGGACCGGGGCGCGGGCCCCCGACAGACCTGGGCTGCGCTTCCCTGGCTGGTCCGCTCGGCCGTGGTGTGGAGCGCCTGCCTGGTGGTGGTCGTCGCCGGGCTGTACCTGCTCGGAAAGATCGCGGTGCTGCTCGCGCCGCTGGCCATCGCGCTGGCCGCCACCATCTTCCTCACCGCCCTGCTCGACCCGGTGCAGCTCGCCCTGCGCCGGCTCCGGCTGCCCGCCGCCCTCGCCGCCCTGCTCACCGTGCTGCTGCTGCTCGGCCTGCTGTTCGGCGTCGGCGCGCTGGTGTGGAGCCTCACCGCGGGCCAGTTCAGCGAGTTGAGCCAGGAGCTGGGGCAGGGCCTGCAACGCACCCGGGACTTCGTGACCTCCACGCTGCCGGTCACCGACCAGCAGCTCGACCGGCTGCTCGGCCAGGCCCGCGAGGGCCTCGGTCAGGACTCGGTCGATCCGGTCTCCAGCGCCAGGACGGCCGTGGAGGTGGTCGGCTCGGCGCTGCTCGCGCTCGTCCTGCTGTTCTTCCTGCTCAAGGACGGCCGCTCCATGTGGCACTGGACGCTGTCCCGGTCGACCGGGCCGAACCGAAGGGTGACCGCCGAGGCGGGCCGGGCGGGTTGGCGGACGCTCGGCGCGTACAGCCGGGGCACGATGATGATCGCCGCGATCGACGCGATCGGCATCGGTCTGGCGCTGGTGCTGCTCCGGGTGCCGCTGGCCTTCCCGCTCGCGCTCATCACCTTCTTCGGCGGCTTCATCCCGATCATCGGGGCGACCGTGGCCGGCGCGGTGGCGGTGCTGGTCGCCCTGGCGGCGAAGGGGCCGGTGACCGCGCTGCTCGTCCTGGCCGCCGTGATCGCCGTGCAGCAGATCGAGGGCAACCTGCTCGAGCCGCTGATCATGAAGCGTCAGGTACGCCTGCACCCGGCGGTGATCCTGGTGGCGGTGACCGCCGGCACCCTGATCGCCGGCATCGCCGGGGCCTTCGTCTCGGTGCCGATCACCGCCGTCGTCTGGCGGATCGTCGACACCGTCCAGCAGCACCGCCGGCACCCGGCACCCCCGACCCCAGCCTGACCCGGGGGCGGCGCTCAGCGGGAGGCCGGCAGGTGGGTGGTGAACCAGTCGGCGGCGCAGTGGGCGACCTGCTCCAGGGTGCCGGGCTCCTCGAAGAGGTGGGTGGCCCCCGGGATCACGGTCAGCTCGGCCGTCTCCGGCAGCGCCTCCTGCGCCTGCTCGTTGAGCGTGATCACCTGCTCGTCGAGGCCGCCGACCAGCAGCAGCGTGGGCGCGCGTACCTGGCCGAGGGCCGGGCCGGCCAGGTCGGGGCGGCCGCCCCGGGAGACCACCGCGCCGACGAGGTCCGGTCGGGTGGCCGCCGCCACCAGGGCGGCGGCCACCCCGGTGCTGGCCCCGAAGAGGCCGATCGGCACCGCGCCGAGAGGTCGCTCGGCCGCCAGCCAGGCCACGATCGCGGCGAGCCGGTCCGCGAGCAGGGTGATGTCGAAGCGCAGCTCGGCGGTCCGGGCGTCCACCTGGTCCTCGGCCGGGGTCAGCAGGTCGACCAGCACGGTGCCGAGGGCGGCGCGGTTGAGCACGTGCGCCACGGCGGTGTTGCGTGGGCTGTGCCGGGAGCTGCCGCTGCCGTGCGCGAAGAGCACCACGCCGGCCGGCTCCGCCGGGATCAGCAGATCGGCCGGGAGTTCGGCGTCCCCCGCCGGGATCGTCACCGCGCTGCTGCGCACGTCCATCTCGCCTCCGTACGTCCTCGGTCTCGGCCGCATACCCGTCCTCCGGGCCGGCAAGCCGCCCGGCTCGGCCGGCGTTTGTCGCCCGGGGGCCCGGGTAGGCGGCGGATGACCGCAGGCCGTACCGGCGCAACCGCGCCCCGACGGATCGCGAGGATCGCCATGGCGCAGCAGCGAGAGACCCGGCAGCAGGACACGGACCGGGACCGGCGGGAACAGGACACCGAGCGCGGCCGGGACTGGGCGGACGACGCGGCCCAGGCGCGCACGGCCGACGACCCGCGGGCGATGGCGCCCCGCGACGCCGCCGGCCGCCCGTCACAGGGCAGGCCCGTCTGACCGGCGGCGCCACCGTCGGGAGTACGCAGACCGGCGCCGCCGGCCCGTCGTGACGTACGCGGGCCGGCGGCGGCCCGTCACGGCTCGTTCTCGGGCAGGCGGAGCAGGGGCGCACGCCCCGGGGCCTGCTCCGGGGCCGGGCCGGACACCTCCGCCGGGGGGATCGGCATCGTCACCGGCTCCCCGCAGGTGACCCGCACCGGCTCGCCGTGGTGCCGCAGCTCCAGCACGTCCCCCGGGTCGCCGCGGCGCAGCGAGTACGTGGTCTCGAATGGCCGGACGTCGACCCGCAGCCGCATCCCGCGCCACTGGAGCGAGAACTCCAGCCGCTCCAGCCGGCTGGACAGCCGGGGCGCGAAGGAGAGGTTGCCGTCGTGGTCGCGCAACCCGCCGAACCCGGCCACCAGGGCGATCCAGGCGCCGGCGAGCGAGGCCATGTGCACGCCGTCGCGGGTGTTCTCGTTGAGGTCGTGCAGGTCCATCAGCGCGGCCTCGCGCAGGTAGATGTGCGCCAGCTCCGGGTGGCCCACCTCGGCCGCCAGCACCGCCTGGGTGCACGCCGACAGCGAGGAGTCGCGCACCGTACGCCGCTCGTAGTAGAGGAAGTTGCGCAGCTTCTGTTCCGGCGTGAACGCGTCCCCCCGCCAGTGCATGGCCAGGACCAGGTCCGCCTGCTTGACGACCTGCTTGCGGTACAGGTCGAAGTACGGGTAGTGCAGCAGCAGCGGGTACTTCTCCGGCGGGGTCTGCGCGAAGTCCCACTCCTGGAGCCGGGTGAAGCCCTCGACCTGCTCGTGGACGTCGATCTCCTCGTCGTACGGGACGTGCATGGAGGCCGCCGCGTCCCGCCAGGCCGCCGCCTCCTCGTCGGTGACGCCGAGGTGGAACGCCTCGTCCCGGTAGCGCATCACGGCGTCGGCGGCGGTGATCAGGTTCCGCTGCGCCATCAGGTTGGTGTAGATGTTGTCGTTCTTGACGGCCGTGTACTCGTCGGGGCCGGTGACCCCGTCGATGTGGAACTGGCCGTGCCGGTCGTGGTGGCCCAGGGAGCGCCACAGCCGGGCGGTCTCGACCAGCAGCTCGAGCCCGATCTCGCGTTCCAGTTCGGTGTCCTGGGTGACCTGCACGTAGCGGCGCAGCGCGTCGGCGATGCCGGCCGCGATGTGGAAGGCTGCGGTGCCCGCCGGCCAGTACCCCGACGACTCCGGCCCCTCGATGGTGCGCCAGGGGAACGCCGCCCCCTCCAGGTTGAGCGTCCGGGCCCGCTCGTGGGCGGCGGCCAGGGTGGCGTGCCGCCAGTGCAGCGCGTCCCGCACGGCCGCCGGGTGGGTGTACGTGAGCACCGGCAGGACGAACATCTCCGTGTCCCAGAACGCGTGCCCGTCGTACCCCGGCCCGGTCAGGCCCTTCGCGGAGATGGGCCGCCGCTCCGCCCGGGAGCCCGCCTGGAGGACGTGGAACATGCCGAAGCGGACGGCCTGCTGGATCTCCGGGTCGCCCTCCACCACCACGTCGGCGGCGTCCCAGAACTCCTCGAGGTATTCGCGCTGCTCTCGGCGCAGCCCGTCCCAGCCGTCGAGTCGCGCCCCGGTCAGGGCGGCCTCGACCTGGTCGCGCATCGCGGGCAGCGACCGCCGGCTCGACCAGCCGTACGCGAGGTACTTGACCACGCGCAGCGTCTCGCCGGGCTGGAGCACGCACCCGATGGTGGTACGCACCCAGTCCTCGTACCCCTCGGACTGGATGGTCTTGCGCGCCGGGGCGTACACCTCGTGTTCCATCGCGGCGGCCACCCGCAGCCCGGAGACCTTGGTCCGGTGGATCAGCAGCCCGCCGTCGGCGGTGGTGAGCTCCTCCTCGGCCTGCAACGGCGACTCCAGCACGGCCGCGACCCGCGGGTCCCTGCTCTGCGGGGGCAGCGCCTCGTTCGCCACGAGTTCCGACTGGAGGATCAGCCGCAGCGGGCCGTCCACCGCCTCCACCTCGTAGTGGATCGCGGCGACGGCGCGCTGGGTGAACGAGACCAGCCGGGTGCTGCGGACCTTGACCTCGCGGCCGGCCGGGGAGCGCCAGTGCAGTTCCCGGTGCAGGGTGCCGGCGCGCAGGTCGAGGACCCGTTCGTGGGCGAGGAGTTCGCCGTAGCGGACGTCGAGCGGCTCGTCGTCGACCAGCAGCCGGATCAGCTTGCCGTTGGTCACGTTGACGATCGTCTGGCCGGACTCGGGGAACCCGAAGCCGGCCTCCGCGTACGGCAGCGGGCGCAGTTCGTAGAAGGAGTTGAGGTAGGTGCCGGGCAGGCCGTGCGGCTCCCCCTCGTCCAGGTTGCCGCGCAGCCCGACGTGCCCGTTGGAGAGGGCGAAGACCGACTCCGACTGGGCCAGGACGTCCATGTCCAGCCGCGTCTCCCGGACGTGCCACGGCTCGACCGGATAGGCGCGTTCCCGGATCACGCGGGCCGCCTGGTGTCGAGCAGTTCGGCGAGGTCGGTGACCACCACGTCGGCGCCGTGGGCGAGCAGTTCGGCGGCCTGGCCGACCCGGTCGACGCCCACCACGTACCCGAATCCGCCGGCCCGCCCGGCGGCCACCCCGGCGAGGGCGTCCTCGAAGACGGCGGCGTCGCGCGGGTCGACCCCGAGCAGCCGCGCACCGGCCAGGAAGGTGTCCGGGGCCGGCTTGCCGCGTAGCCCCTCGGCGCGGGCGACGAGCCCGTCGACCCGGGCCTCCAGCAGCGGTTCCAGCCCGGCGGCGGCCACCACCTCCCGGCCGTTGGCGCTGGCCGTGACGACCGCCCGGCGCAGGCCGGCGGCGACCGCCGCCTCCAGGTAGGTCACGGAGCCGGGGTAGACGTCCACGCCGTGCGTACGCAGCCGCTCCAGCAGCAGCACGTTCTTGCTGTTGCCGACGCCGTTGACGGTGTCGGCGTCCGGCGGGTCGTCGGGCGAGCCCTCGGGCAGGACGATGCCCCGGGAGGCGAGGAAGGTGCGCACCCCGTCGGCGCGCGGCCGGCCGTCGACGTAGCGGTTGTAGTCCGGCCCCGGATCGAAGGGGCGGAACTCCTCGCCGGTGACGGCGGCGCGGCGGCGCAGGAAGCCGTCGAACGTCTCGGTCCAGGCGGCGTTGTGCACCCGGGCGGTCTGCGTCAGCACACCGTCCAGATCGAAGAGACAGGCGGTCACGTGAGCAGGTAGGCCCAACACGGTACGAATCTATCCAGACCTCCGGGTCCGTAAACCGCTTTCGGTCCCCTTTGCCGCCCGGCTCAGTTGGGGCGCAGCGTCCAGACCACGGTCATCTCGCCGGTCGGCTTGCCCTCCTCGGTGGCGATGGCCACCTGCACGGGGAACTCCGGCCGGCTGCCGGACTCCAGCTCCGCGACCACCTCGGCGACCGGCCGGCAGAGGCGCGCGGTGGCCCGCACCGGCCCCATGGCCAGCTTCCGGTACGCGATGTCGGCGCGCACCGCCAGCGGCGTGGCCCGGTCGAGCAGCGTCGCGAACGCGGCCAGCACGACGGCGCCGGAGGCGGTCTCGCCGAGGGTGAACATGGCCCCGGCGTGCGGGCCGCCGACGTGGTTGTGGGTGGCCGGCGAGTCGGGCAGCCGGACGGTCACCCGTACGCCGCCCTCCGCCTCGGGGGCCACCTCGACGAATTCGATGCCGAGCGTACGGGCGAACGGCACGGCTTCCAGGATGCCGGCCGCCACCTGGCGCGAGTCGATGGTCATGGCCCGACGTTACTAGCCGGTAACTTTCCCGGCAAGGGTCGCCGCGGTCAGCGCCAGCCCACGTCGATCCGGTCGCCGCGCTCGTCGAAGAAGTGCAGCGCGTCCATGCGTACGGAGACGGCCAGCGGGTGACCGGCGGAGACCCCCGGGTACGGCGCGAGCCGGACCGCCAGCTCGGCCGGGCGCCGGTGGTGCCGGCCCGGGTCGTTGAGCACGCTGGTGCGGGTCACACCGGTCGGCGCGGCCACCTCCTCCTCCGCGGCGCGCCCGGTCAGCCGCTGCACGACCTGCCCGAAGCGGCGCCGGCCGCGCTGGACGGGGGGCGCGTCGGCCCTCGCGCCCATCTCGTCCACCACGATGGCCGTGGCCCCGACGTCGAGGAAGGCGAGCGACTCGTGCCCGTGGTGCTCCAGGTAGCGGATCCGGCCGTGCAGCACGGCGCCCTGGGCGTCCGGCGCCACCGGGGTGAGCGCCTCGGCCCGCATCCCGACGACGATCCGTTCCCCGTGGTAGTGCGCGACGGCCCGGCTGCGGATGTCGTCCCACGGCAGGTGCAGCGCCTGCTCGCCGAGGGTGAGGGTGACGTAGCGGTCGAGATGGACGTAGACCGAGGCCTCCAGCAGGTTCATCCGCGGGCTGCCCAGGAACGCGGCCACGTAGAGGGTGGCCGGGCGGCCGTAGACCTGGGTGGGGGTGCCGACGTCCTGGAGGACGCCCTTGCGCATGATGGCGACCCGGTCGGCCATGGTCAGCGCCTCGGCCTGGTCATGGGTGACGTAGATGGTGGTGACGCCCAGTTCCCGGGTCAGGCCCGAGATCTCCGCCCGCAGCTCGGCGCGCAGCCCGCTGTCGAGGTTGGACAGCGGCTCGTCCATCAGGAACACGCCCGGGCGGCGCACGATCGCCCGGCCCATCGCGACCCGCTGGCGCTGCCCGCCGGAGAGCTGGCTGGGCTTGCGACCGAGCACGTCGCCGATGCCGAGCGCGCTGGCCACGTCGGTGACCCGCTCGTCGCGCGGCTCGGGCTCCAACCCGGACAGCTTGAGCGGGAAGGCGATGTTGTCGCCGACGGTCATGTGCGGGTAGAGCGCGAAGTCCTGGAAGACCATCGCGATCTTCCGGTCGCGCGGCGGCAGGTCGTTGGCCAGCTCGCCGTCAAGCATGACCGCGCCCGACGTCGGGTCCTCCAGCCCGGCCACCATCCTCAGCACGGTGGACTTGCCGCAGCCCGACGGACCGAGCAGCACCATGAACTCGCCGTCCTCGACGTCGAGGTTGACCTTGTCGACGGCCAGCGTGCCGTCCCTGAACACCTTCGTGACGTCCTTGAGCGCGACGGTTGTCACCGTGCCCTCCCCCCAGCTCGTCGGGCGAACCCCGAATGACTGTGACGAGGATCATCCGTCTCGCACATCGGGTAAACGTGCCATGTTCGGCTTGTGACGGCCCTGTGACGCCCACCCGCCGGGACGACGTCCCGCGCTCACCGCTCGCCGAGGAAGACCCGCCGGACGACCCGCTCGGCGGCGTGGCCGTCGTCGAGCGCGCAGAACCGGGCCCGGAACCGCTGCCGGGCCTTGCGCGCCGCCTCCGCGTCGACCCCGCCGGCGCGGAACAGGTCGAGCAGGTCGTCGAAGCTGGTGGCCACCGCGCCCGGTGGCTCCGCGGTCACGTCGAAGTAGACGCCCCGGGCCAGCCGGTACGCCTCCCAGTCGGGGGCGTAAACCACGATCGGCCGGTCGAGCACGGCGTAGTCGAACATCGCCGAGGAGTAGTCGGTGATCAGCACGTCCGCCACGAGGTAGAGGTCCTCCACGTGCGGATGGCCGCTGACGTCGCGTACCCGGTCGCGCTCCGCCGGACGGCGGGTCGGGCGGTCCCGGTCGTGGAAGTAGTGGCTGCGCATCAGCAGCCGGCCGGCCGGCCCGAGCACGTCGAGCAGCCGCTCGGGGTCGAACGGCGGCCGGTAGCCGGGCAGGTGCTCCCGGTGCGTCGGGGCGTACAGGACGACCTGCTCGCCGGGCCCGAGGCCGAACCCGGCCCGCAGCCGCAGCACCTCCTCGGCGGTCGCGGTGACCAGCCGGTCGTTGCGCGGATAGCCGACCTCCAGCGTGGTGTACGCGGCCGGGTACGCGCGCTCCCACATCTGGCTGGAGAAGCTGTTCGCGCTGATGCTGTAGTCCCAGCGGTCCACCCGGCGCAGCAGCCCGGCGAAGTCCATCCCGACCGCGCCGACGGGGTACCGCTGCTGGTCGAGCCCCATCACCTTCACCGGCGTGCCGTGGTGGGTCTGCACGTGCACGGTGCCCGGCCGCTTGCGGACGAAGTCCGGGAAGTTGACGTTGTTGACGAGCCAGCGCGCCCGCGCCAGCGCCCGGTAGTACGCGCGCGTCCCGGCGACCACGTACGCGACGCCCTCCGGCACGGTGTGCACGCGGTCGCGTCGGACGATCCACACCCCGCGCACCTGCGGCGCCAGCCGGCGGGCCGCCTCGAAGATCGCGGCCGGGTTGTCCGCGTACCCCCGGTACCAGTAGGCCGCGTAGACGGCCAGCGTCTCCTCGACCGGCCGGCGCAGCTCGGCCCGATAGTACTCGCGCAGCAGGGTGTCCCGGGCCGCCCGGGCCGCGCGCCGGGCCGGGGGCGCCACCCGCCGCTTCGTGCCCCGCGCGGTACGCCGGGCGGCGTCGCGCGCCCGGTAGGCGGCGCGCAGCGCGCTGAACGTACGCCAGCGGCCGGCGGCCACCAGCCGGTGCTTGAGCCCCTCGGCACCGGCCGGCGTCGGGTAGCCGCCCGGCGGCAGCCAGCGCGCGTGATCGGCGGTGATCTGGGCGAAGAAGGCCGGGCGCAGCGCGGGGGCGATCCGCTCCCCGTTGCCGAGCACGGTCAGGTAGTGCCAGATCATCCGCTCGAACAGCGCGGGGCGCAGGTCGTCGACGTCCGCTCCGCCGGCGTCCAGCAGCCGGAACACCCGGTGCCACTGGTCGAAGACCTCGAAGTGCCGCTCGCCCCTGGTCCGGGTGATCGCCCCGGTGCGGCGCTGCCGGTAGTTCACGCAGACCCGGTCCAGCACGCCGATCCGCTCGGCGGCCAGCAGCACCGGGTAGCTGAACGAGACGTCCTCGTACCAGCCGGGGGCGAAGCGCAGGCCCTGCTCCAGCAGGAACCGCCGGCGGACCAGCCGGTTCCAGGCGGTGTGCAGCAGCCGCAGCGTCTCGGGCCGGTCCCGCAGCCGGAAGGTCTGCTCGCCGGGCGGCTCCGGGAAGACCTCCGCCATCGCGCTGCGGCTGGTGGCGTTGTTCCAGTGGGTCCGGACGTGGTCGACCAGGAGCACGTCGGGGCGGGTCGCGCGCAGGCGCCCGGCCACCTCGGCCAGGCAGTCCGGCGCGAGCCAGTCGTCGCCGTCGACGAACCAGACGTACTCGCCGGTGGCCCGGTCCAGCCCGACGTTGCGGGCCGGACCGAGCCCGACGTTCTCCGCCAGCCGGACGGCGTGCACCCGCGGGTCGCGGGCCGCGTACTCGGCGAGGAGTTCGCCGCTGTCGTCCGGCGAGCAGTCGTCGACGCCGATCACCTCGATGTCGGCGACCGGCTGGTCGAGGATGGAGTCCAGGCACTCGCGCAGGTAGCCCTGCACCCGGTAGGCCGGCACGACGAAGCTGATCAGTGTCATCGGCCGGCCCCCTCCGTCAGCCCGGCGAGCGACCTCCCGCGCCGACCAGGCCCACCGACGCCCGCGCGGCGCGGGCGGGCAGGACCACCCAGGCGAGGGCGACACTCCCCACAAAAACCACGAGAAGGTACGTACCGAGTGTAGCCATCCCGATACCTGCAAAACCGACGATCGCCGCCAGGGCCAGGAGCACCGAACGGCCCTCCCAGCCCAGCGTGACGCCGTGCAGCGGCGGGGCCGACTGCCGCTTCTCCAGCCGCGCGGTCAGGTCGTAGTGGTGCAGGGTCAGCACGAAGACGTACCCGAAGATCAACCACGGCGGCACGCCGCCGACCACCCCGACCGCGATGGCGAACAGGTACTCGCCCGCCCGCAGCGCGGCCGGCACCAGCCAGTCCAGCGGCCCGTTGTGCGCCGCGCCGGCGCCGAGACCGGCAGCCAGCAGCACCACCAGCGCGGCCGGCACCGCCCACCGCAGGCCCTCCGCCCCGTCGCGGGTCAGCAGCGCCGCCACCAGCAGCGCCGCCGGGCCCAGCACCGCGCCGACCGCCAGCGTCAGCGGGCCCACCGGGCGGAGCACCGGCAGGACCCGGGCCAGCGGCCCGTCGTCGCGGTGCAGGGTGGCGTCGACCGTGTCCAGCACCGGCACCCACATCCAGCGGGCCCGCAGCGTCCGCAGCGCCCCGGTGTACGCGAACGCCAGCACCCCCCAGGCCAGCACCGCGTACAGGCTGACCAGCGGGCCGAACAGCGCCACGGTGATCGCGATCAGCGCCCACCGCTCCCCGATCGGGAAGACCACCGTCCGCTTCAGCCAGTACGACACCGAGCCCGTGTCGGCCTGCACCCGGTTGGAGGCGGCGTTCAGCTTGTCGCCGATGCCACCGCCGGAGGTGCCGACCGCCTTCGGCCGGCGGGCCGCCTCGTCGTGCAGCACGCCGTACCAGGTGTCGGTCATGTGCCGGACGGTCTGGAGGGTGATGGCGGCGATCGCCAGCGCCCAGCCGTACCGGAAACCGGCCTGGGTGGCCCCGTAGCCGAGGCCGGCGTAGACCACGTACTCCTTGGCGCGGTCGGCCATGGTGTCCAGCCAACCGCCCCAGGCGCTGAAGTGCCGGGTGTAGCGGGCGAGCTGGCCGTCCACGCAGTCGAGCACGAAGCCGAGGTAGAGCAGCACCGCACCCGCGACCAGCGCCAGCCGGCCGCCCGTGCCGAAGAGCACGGCGGCGGCCACCGCGAAGGCCACCGAGATCATCGTGACGGCGGTGGGACCGAGCCCGAGCTTCGCCGACGCCTTCGTCACGTACGGCGACCAGGTGCTGACGAAGAACGTGGTGAAGAAGTCGTCGCGCTCCTTCACCGAGAGCTTCAGCTCGGCCCGGTCCTCGTCGACGGCGGCCACGGCCGCCTCCGCGGCGGCCAGCCCCGAGGGGTCGGCCACCCGGTGCGCGACGAGCAGGCGTACGCGTTGGGCGAAGGTCAGCGTGCCGAGCCCGGTGAGGCCCGCGAAGAGCCGGTCCACGGCGGGCCCGGCCGGCGCGGCGGCCGACGGTGCGGCGGCGGGGACCACCCCGGCGGCGACCGCGCGCGCGGCGGCGGCGAGCGACGGCAGGTCGTCGACGCCGACCCGCAGCGCGCCGCCGAAGACGCCGGTGGCCTCGCCGTCCAACGCCTCCGGTGGCCCGGCACCGACCACCTGGCCGCGCTCCTCGCGCACGGCCGTGCGGCCCTCGCCGGGCGGGTCGGTGAGCACCAGCGCCACCGTCGGCCCGACGGGGCTGGTGGCCAGGTGCCGCAGGACGGCGGTGTGCGCGACCAGGTCGGCGCCGGTCACGAGCACCGGTCCGGTGGCCGCGTCGGCCAGGGCGGCCAGCTCGTCCAGGTCGGCGACGTGGCGCACCTCGTCCGCCCCGGCGCGCCGGAGCTGGTCGGCCAGCCGGTCGGCGAGGGGCTCGCCCGAGCGGGTCGGCAGGCTCGCGGCCGGGGCGTCGGCGGCGAGCACGATCGCGAGCGTCACCGCGGAACCGCGGCGTGGTACGCGTGCAGCGCCTCGGCGATCGTGCCGTCGACGCCCACCCGGCCCCCGTCGAGGTACAACCCCCGACGGCAGAACCGGGTCAGGTCCTTTTCGTTGTGTGACACCAGCACCAGAGTGCGCCCCTCCCCGAGCAGACGGTCGATCGTCGCATAACACTTCTTGCGGAACTCCTCGTCCCCGACCGCGGTCACCTCGTCCATCAGCAGGATCGGGTGCGGCAGGTGCGAGATGATGGCGAAGCCGAGGCGGACCTTCATGCCGGACGAGTAGTGCCGCACCGACGTGTCGACGGCCCGCTCCACCTGCTCACCGGCGAACGAGACGATGTCGTCGAAGTGCCGGCGCAGATAGCCCGACGGCAGCCCGTGCAGGCCGCCGACCAGGTAGAGGTTCTCCCGCCCGGTCAGGTCGCTGGAGAACCCGGCGGAGAGCTCCAGCAGCGGCGCGACGTCCCCGCGTACCCGGATCCGGCCCTCGTCGGGGATGAGCACGCCGGCGATCAGCCGCAGCAGCGTGCTCTTGCCGGTGCCGTTGCGCCCGACCACCCCGACGGTCTCCCCGGCGCCCACCGAGAACGTCACGTCCCGCAGCGGCCAGAACCGGCCGTCGTCGGCGCCGCGCCGCCCCCGGTGGATGAACAGCTCCCGCAGCCGCAACTGCCGCCGCCGGTTGCGGACGAACCGGATGCCGAGCCGGTCCGCCTCGATGATCGCCTCGGCCATCCCTACAGTTCCTTGAGCACGGCGGGTTCGAGCCGACGGAACGACCACCAGCCGGCGACCAGCACCAGCAGGCTGACGCCGACGGCGGTGGCGAGCAGCCGGGCGTCCGGGAACTCGTCGGGGTACCAGACCGCGTGGTGCAGCTGGAAGATGCCGACCAGCGGGTTCAACTCGTACGCGGCCTTCAGCCAGCCCGGCAGGTCGGCGTCGCGTACGAGGCTCAGCGGATAGATGATCGGGGTGGCGTAGAAGAGCACCCGGACGACTAGCCGCATGAAGCGCTCGACGTCGCGCATCAGCACGTTGACCGCCGAGAGCAGCAGGGCCAGCCCGACCAGCAGGGCGCCCTGCACCGCCACCGCCAGCGGCAGGGCCAGCAGCGACCAGCCCGGCTCGACCCGCCCGGACGCGGCGTACCCGACGGCGACGGCGACGAGGATCGGCAGGCCGGCGGCGTACTCGGCGAAGCGGCCGGCGACCCGGCCGATGGGGAAGACCTGCCGGGGCAGGTTCATCGTCGTGATCAGCCGGGCCTGACCGGTCAGCGCGTTGGTGGCCTCGCTCAGCGCCGAACTGGTCCACATCCAGGCGAAGATCCCGGTGAGCAGGAACAGCGGATACGAGTCGGCCGCGTCGCCGAGGTGGCGGTTGGTGTCCCGCGAGTAGAGGACGCCGAAGACGAACCAGTAGATCGCCCCCAGGCCGAGGGGCTCGATCAGCGACCAGAGGTACCCGAGCACGGACTGCTGGTACTTCACGGCGAGGTCGCGCCTGACGAGGATGCGCAGCGAGGTGCGGTGCGACCACAACGCCGCGACGCCAGAGGTCACCGCCGCCTCCCGCCTGACCGGACGGACGACAGGCTAGCAGTCGATGAACGAACGCCCCCTCAGCACTCGATCACGTTGACGGCCAGTCCGCCGCGCGCCGTCTCCTTGTACTTGACCTTCATGTCCGCGCCGGTCTCGCGCATCGTCTTGATGACCTTGTCCAACGAGACGTGGTGCACCCCGTCACCACGCAACGCCAACCGGGCAGCCGTGATCGCCTTGATGCTAGCCACCGCGTTGCGCTCGATGCAGGGGATCTGCACCAGACCACCAACCGGATCACACGTCAACCCCAGGTTGTGCTCCATACCGATCTCCGCGGCGTTCTCCACCTGCTCCGGCGTACCACCCAACGCCTCAGCCAACCCCGCGGCCGCCATCGAACAGGCCGAACCCACCTCACCCTGACAGCCCACCTCCGCACCCGAGATCGACGCGTTCTCCTTGAACAACACCCCGATCGCACCCGCCGCCAACAGGAACCGCACCACCCCCTCCTCGCAGGCACCCGGCACAAACCGGGTGTAGTAGTGCAGCACCGCCGGAATGATCCCCGCCGCCCCGTTCGTCGGCGCCGTCACCACCCGCCCGCCGGCCGCGTTCTCCTCATTCACCGCCAGAGCGAACAGCGTCACCCAGTCCATCGCCCGCAACGCATCGGCCGGGTCGGACTCCGTCTCCAGACTGCGACGCAACTCGGCCGCGCGGCGACGCACCCGCAACCCACCCGGCAGCACCCCGTCACGCGAGCAACCCCGCTCGACGCACTCGCGCATCACCCGCCAGATCTCCAACAGGCCGGCACGCACCTCGCCCTCACCGCGCCAGGAAAGCTCGTTGGCCAGCATCACCCCACTGATCGACAGCCCCGTCGACGCGGTCACACCGAGCAACTGCGCACCGGTCAGGAACGGATACCGCACCCGCGTGCTGTCAGGCTTGATCCGGTCCGCCCCGGCCGCCGCCTCGTCCACCACGAAACCGCCGCCGACCGAGTAGTACGTCCGCACCCGCACCTCGACACCCGCGTCGTCGTACGCGACGAACGTCATCCCATTCGGATGAAACGGCAACGACCGACGCCGGTGCAACACCAGATCCCGATCCACATCGAAGTCGACCTCGTGCGCGTCGAGCAGGCCCAGCCGCCGCTCCGCGCGGATCCGGGTGATCCGCGCGTCGACCGCGTCCGTGTCGACCGACTCCGGAGCCTCACCAGCCAACCCCAGCAACACCGCCCGATCACTACCGTGACCATGCCCCGTCGCACCCAACGACCCGAACAACTCCGCCCGCACCCGGGCCGTCCCGGCCAACAACCCGTCAGCCTTCAACCCCGCAACGAACGTACGAGCCGCCCGCATCGGCCCCACCGTGTGGGAACTGGACGGCCCGATACCGACACTGAACAGATCGAAAACACTGATCATGGCTGCACTTCCTCGCCGTCGTACCTCGTGGGTCTCCGGCACGGTCGTGGCCGGCCCGGTCGGGGCGGCCGTCCGGCACCCGGGGTGGGGGTGCCCGACCGGCGAGCCTACCCGCCCAGGTCAGCGCCCGCCCGTCGTTCGCGACCGGCCGTCGGGAGCCGGCGGACCGGGGGCGTCGCGGGGCCGGTTCCCGGGTAACCACCTACGGGTAAGGGCGCCGCCGCTCCTCCTCGCGACCGAGGGCGCGGTGACCACCCCTTCCTACCGTTGAGGGCAGAGGCGGCGAACGCCGCAGAGTGGGAGTACGACGATGAGTCGCAAACTGGTCCGCCCCCGCCAGGGGCGCATGCTCGCCGGCGTCTGCGCCGGCCTGGCCCAGCGTTTCGGCAGGTCGGCCGGCTTCATCCGGCTGCTGTTCCTGCTGTCGCTGCTGCTGCCCGGCACCCAGGTGGTCGTCTACCTGGTGCTCTGGGTCCTGATGCCGAACGAGGACCGCCACGCCGCCACCCGCTACTGAGCCCACCCGCCCCGCCCGATCCACAGGCAGGCACGAGGCGCCCGTCCCGACCAACGGGGCGGGCGCCGTCGCGTCCGTGGCGGCCCGCGTCACGGGGCGGTGTAGGTGACCGTCACCTTCTCGTAGCCGAGGGAGCGGAGCAGCCCCTCCAGCATCTTGCGGGTGTTCTCCTCGGCCCGCTGGGTCAGGCCGCTGTCGCGGGCGGCGGTGGTGATCCGCTCCTCGGCGAGCTGGTAGACCTGCTGCTGGCGGTTGGGGTCGCCCTTGACCAGCTCGCCGACCCGGTTGAGCAGCCCGCGCTCCTCGGCGAAGACGTAGCTCTTCTCCAGGTCGAGGTTGGTCTTGGCGAGCTGCGGCGCCGGCAGCCTGATCTCCACCGACTTGCCGTCGGCCGACTCGACCACCGCGCCCTCGGAGATCTTGGCGAAGTCCACGTACGCCTCGACGCTGCCCGCGCCGACGAAGAGGGTGCGCTGGCTGAGCAGCCAGTCGGGCACGTTGCGCCGGTCGTTCTGGAGGTCGACGACCACCTGGAAGTTGCCCTCGGCCGCGACGTAGCGGCTGAGATCCTGGATCGACTTGAGCAGCGGCGGCTGGCTGCGGTCGGTCTGCTCCTTGGCGAAGGGGTTGCGGAAGTCCGGCAGCAGGCCGGTGGCCTGCACGCCGAGCAGCACCACCACCGCCAGCGCCGCCGCGCCGAGCACCCAGAGCAGGCCCCGGGCGGGCCCGCCCCCGGGCGGTGGCGCACCCTGCTCCGGCTCGGTTGTGACAGCCGAGCGCTCCTTGAGCGCCTCGCCGGTCGGATAACCGGGGAACTCCCTCGTGGGCTCGTTGATGTCACCGTCGCGGGCCATGGCCCTCACCGTCCTCGTCAGACACGTCGTCTGAGGATGACGGTACGGCTCCTGTGCGACACCCGCTCGGCGAAGGACGCACCGCCGCGCCGATCCGACAGAACCGCAGGTCAGGACGGGTCGGACAGCCGGCGTCCCGCGCTCACTCGATCGGGCCGGAGAGGACGAGCACTCGGGCGTGGATCTGGTTGCGCTGCTGGAGCGCCGCGCGCAGGGCGCGGTGCAGCCCGTCCTCCAGGTAGAGCCCGCCGTTCCACTGCACCACGTGCGGGAAGAGGTCGCCGTAGAAGGTGGAGTCCTCGGCGAGGAGCTTGTCCAGCGCCAACTCGCGCTTGGTGGTGATCAACTGATCCAGGCGCAGCGGCCTCGGCGGAATCTCCGCCCACTGCTTGAGCGTCAGGTTGTGCTCCGGATAGGGACGCCCGTCCCGGACCGCTCTGAAGATCACGACGGCACGCTCCCCTCCCCCTGGCCGGGCCGACCCACGACACCGGGTCGGGTCGCGGCGCGGCACCACGACCCCCGGCACCGATGACCGTGCCAGCGTAGCCGCCTGCACCACGCCGCGTTCTGCTCCCTGATGTCAGTTTCACTACCCGCCGTCCGGTTCGCCACCGGACGGCGCGTCCGACGGGTCATCCGCCGCCGGTCTAGCTCCACCGTCCCCGCCGGACGACCTCGGCCACCGGTCGGCGCCCCCGGCGCAGCGACGGTGACCGGTGGTCGGGCGCACGATAACCCACCGTGACGGCACCGACGGGCTCGTACTCCGCCGGCACCCCGAACGCCTCCCGGTACGCGTCGAGGCGCTGGGCGGGGATGCCGAAGAAGCACGCCCCCAGCCCCTCGTCCACGGCGGTCAGCAGCATCAGCAGGGCGGCGAAGCCGGTGTCCACGTACCAGTAGGGCACCGGCCAGCGCTCCGTCGATCGGTCCGCCCAGCCCTTGTCGGGTTCCGCGTACCGCTCCAGGTAGGCCGACCGGTTCGCGTGCGGGACGACGATCAGCGGCGCCCGCCGCATCCCCGCCAGCCACCGCTCCCGGCCGCCGCCGCCCGGGGTGGTCGCCGTCCAGAACCGCTCCCGGTCCTCCCGCGCCTCCAGCACCAGGAAACCCCAGCCCTGGGCGAAGCCGGCCGACGGCGCGCGGACCGCGTGGTCGAGCAGCCGCTCCACCACGTCGGGCGGGACGGGACGGTCCGGGTCGTAGTTGCGCACCATCCGGCGCCGCCGGACCACCTCGCTGAACTCCATGCGCTCCCCCGCTCAGACCCCGGGCCGTACGCCCCAGACACCCCGCCAGGTCGCGCCCGGCTTCAGGGTGATCACGTCCCGGCCAGAGCGGAACGCGTCCGGCGGGCAGGTCATCGGCTCCACCGCCACCGACCGGCGCCGCCGCTCCCCGGGCAGGGCGTCGCCGGTGAACACCTGCCACCAGCCGAACTCCCGGTCCGCCCAGATCCGTACGCCCGCCGCGCCGTCCGGGGCGGCCAGGCTGACCACCGAACCGCCGTCCTCGTCGCGCACCACGTCGCCGAAGCAGAGGTCGAGCTGGGCGCCGCCGATGCGGCGGGGGCTGGTCCAGTCGTACTCGGTGCCCTCGACCGGGGTGACGCCGATCGGCAGCAGCCTGCCGTCCACGTGCAGCCGCTTCCGGGCGGGCAGCCGCATCGACAGGTCGTCCACCGCCACCCCGGGCACCCGCAGGTACGGGTGCACCGCGAAGCCGAACGGCGCCGGCTCGTCGCCGAGGTTCGTCGCCTCGTGCTCCGCGCGCAGGCCGTCCGGCCCGACGCTCCACCGGGTACGCAGCCGCAGCGGCCACGGGTAGCCCGGCTGCGGCGGCAGGTCGTAGCCGACGGTCACCGCGTCGGACGACTGCTCCACCAGCCGCCACGGCACCCAGTTGACCAGCCCGTGGATGGCCACGCCCCGGTCCGGCTCGCTGAGCGTGAGCTGCAACGACCGCTCGCCGAAGGTGTAGCGCCCGTCGCGGATCCGGTTCGGCCAAGGGGCCAGCACCTGCCCGGCACAGCCGGGGCAGAGCTCGTCGGCGTCGTACCCGTCGAGGTGGTCGGTGCCGTCGTGCCGGTATGTCCGGACCCCGCCGCCCACCTCCACGATGACGGCCTCGTGGCCGGCGGCCGAAATGCTCCACTGCGCGCCCGATGGCGGACGCTGGTCGGGGGTGTCCATGCGGGGGACCCTAACGGTTCCCGCCCCGCCGTCGCTCGCCCCGACCGGGCCCGTCACCCCCGGTCGTCGCCGGAGCGGGCCGCCGCCCGGTAGCGCAGCAGCACCGGGAACGCCACCGCGAGCAGCACCGCGAGCGCCGCCGAGATCAACCCGCCGCTGACCCAGGCGACGCCGCCGCCGAAGCCCGCCGCCACCGCACCGGCCCGCAGGTCGCCCAGGCGCGGACCGCCGGCGATGACCACCGTGTTGACGCCCATGAGCCGCCCGCGCATCCGGTCCGGCGCGTAGACCAGCAGCAGCGACTGCCGCAGCACCGCGCTGACCAGGTCGGCCGCCCCGGCCACCGCGAGCAGCAGCACCATCAGCCAGAGCTGGCCGGCCAGCCCAGCCGCCGCCACGGCCAGCCCCCAGCCGACCACCGCCACCACCAGCACCAGCCCCTGCCGGCGCAACCGACCGATCCAGCCGGAGGTCAGCCCGCCGAGCATCGCACCCGCCGCGATCGCGCTGTAGAGCCAGCCGACCGCCGCGCCGCCACCGAACCGGGACTCGGCGATCTCGGGGAAGAGCGCCCGGGGCATCGCCAGCACCATGGCGATCAGGTCGATCACGAAGGAGAGCAGCAGCACCGGCGTGGTCGCCAGGTAGCGCAACCCGTCGACGATGCTGGCCAGCCCGGCCCGCCGTGGGGAGCCCGGGGCGGCCGGGCCCGCGTCCGGCTCCGGCTCCGGCGGCATGGCCGGCAGCCGCACGGTCGCCCAGACGGCCACGGTGTAGAGCACCGCGTCGGCCGCGTACGCGATGGGCAGGCCCAGGTCCGTGCCCCACCAGGCGAAGATCAGGCCGGCGACCAGCGGGCCGAACACCGAGGCGGCCGTGTGGGTGGTGAAGTTCAGCGTGCTCGCCGCCGGCACCAGCTCCGCCGGCACCAGCCGGGGCAGGATCGCGTTGCGGGTGGGCGAGCTGACCGCGAAGGCGACCGACTGCACCGCCACCAGGGCGAGCAGCAGCAGCGGGCTGCCGACGCCGAGCACCGCCTGCACCACCAGGCCGAACGTGGCGACCCAGAGCACCGCCGCGGTCGCCAGCAGCACCTTGCGCCGGTCGTGCGCGTCGGCCAGTGCGCCGCCCCAGAGTCCGAAGACCAGCAGCGGCACGAACGCCGCGATCCCGATCAGGCCGACCCAGAGCGAGCTGCCGGTCAGCGCGTACATCTCCACCGGCACGGCGACCGCGGTGAGCTGGATGCCGAACATCGCGATGCCGTTGCCCAGCCACATCCGCCGGTAGGCCGGCACGGCCAGCGGGCTCAGGTCGATCGCGAAGCGGCGCAGCCCGCCCGGCCGGGGGGCCTTGAGCTGGGTCACGGGGCCAGCCGTTCCACGACCCACTCCCCGGCCCCGGTACGCCGGAACCGCAGCCGGTCGTGCAGCCGGCTGACCCGGCCCTGCCAGAACTCCACCGCGTCCGGCCGCACCCGCAGGCCGCCCCAGTACGGCGGGGCGGGGACCGGCTCGACCTCGGCGAAGCGCTCGGCCGCCGCCCGGTACGCCTCGTCCAGCACGGCCCGCCCGGGGATCACCCGCGACTGGGTGCTGGCCCAGGCGCCGAGCTGGGAGCCGCGCGGCCGGCTGGCGAAGTACGCCTCCGTCTCCGCCCGGTCGACCCGCTCGACCCGGCCGGTGACCGTCACCTGCCGGTGCATCGGGAACCAGGGGAAGACCAGGCTGGCGTACGGGTTGGCGGCCGCCTCGGCGCCCTTGCGGGATTCGTGGTTGGTGTAGAAGACGAAGCCCTCCGGGTCGTACCCCTTCAACAGCACGGTCCGGGCGCTCGGGCGGCCCGCGGCGTCGGCGGTGCCGACCACCATCGCGTTCGGTTCGGGCAGCCCGGCGGCGACCGCGTCGGCGAACCAGCGGGCGAACTGGCCGTGCCAGTCGGCGGCCAGATCCGCCTCGGAAAGGCCCAGCTCCGCGGCGTACTCGTTACGCATGCCCGCCGGCCGCGCTGTGTCCCCCGTCACGTTCCCCCTCCTCCTCGTCGGCCCGGCCCACCCTCTGCGGCGCAGGCCAGCCCGCACCGCACAGTGTCACCGACGCGCTCCGGGCCACCCGGAGCGGGGATGTCGTGTGCGGCACAGTCGCCGTGGGTCGCGAATCCGGTTACCCAGCAGGCAAGATGTCACGAACACATCCCTGAGGGTCGCCTAAGGTGCTCGACCGGCTGGGCCGGGACCGGAGCCCCGGGCGGGCGCGCCGAGCAGATCCAGGAGAGCGACATGGCCGATTTCAAACCCGGACTGGAGGGCGTCGTAGCCTTCGAGACCGAGATCGCCGAACCCGACCGCGAGGGCGGCGCGCTGCGCTATCGCGGGGTCGACATCGAGGATCTGATCGGCCAGGTCTCCTTCGGCAACGTGTGGGCGCTGCTGGTCGACGGGCGCTTCGGCCCGGGTCTGCCGCCGGCGGAGCCGTTCCCGGTGCCGGTGCACTCCGGCGACATCCGGGTGGACGTGCAGTCCGCCGTCGCGATGCTGGCCCCGTACTGGGGTCTCAACCAGCTGCTCGACATCTCCGACGAGCAGGCCCGCGAGGACCTCGCCCGGGTGTCGGTCACCGCGCTCTCCTTCGTCGCCCAGTCGGCGCGCGGCCTGGGCCTGCCGGCCGTGCCGCAGAAGGAGATCGACAAGGCGTCCACCATCGTCGAGCGCTTCATGAAGCGCTGGCGCGGCGAGCCCGACCCCCGGCACGTCAAGGCCGTCGACGCCTACTTCATCTCGGCCGCCGAGCACGGCCTGAACGCCTCCACCTTCACCGCCCGGATCGTCGCCTCCACCGGCGCCGACGCCGCGGCCTGCATCTCCTCCGGCATCGGCGCCCTCTCCGGCCCGCTGCACGGCGGCGCCCCGTCGCGGGTGCTCAGCATGCTGGAGGCGGTCGAGCGCAGCGGCGACGCCGAGGGCTACGTCAAGGGCGTCCTCGACCGGGGCGAGCGGCTGATGGGCTTCGGCCACCGCGTCTACCGGGCCGAGGACCCGCGGGCCCGGGTGCTGCGCCGCACCGCCAAGGAGCTGGGCGCGCCGCGCTTCGAGATCGCCGAGGCGCTGGAGAAGGCCGCCCTGGCCGAGCTCCAGGCCCGCCGCCCGGACCGGGTGCTCGCCACCAACGTCGAGTTCTGGTCCGCCGTGGTGCTGGACTTCGCCGAGGTGCCGGCGCACATGTTCACCTCCATGTTCACCTGCGCCCGGATGGGCGGCTGGAGCGCGCACATCCTGGAGCAGAAGAAGCTCCAGCGGCTGGTCCGCCCGTCGGCCCGCTACGTCGGCCCGGGCACCCGCAAGCCCAGCGACGTCGAGGGCTGGGACGCCATCCCGCACGGCGTCTGATTGGCGCGCCGAGGGCCCCTTCCCGTCGCCCGTCGACGGAAAGGGGCCCTCGGTCGTACGCGGGCCCGGCCGGCGCGCCGGCTGTGGTGCACGCCTCAACGCCGCTGGTGGGACCAGGGGTCGGTGCGGCCCGCGCGGGTGGGAGGATGAAGGCCGGCAGTGTCGCCGGACCGGGCCCGGGTCCCGGCCACGTCGTGCGCCTGAGCGCGCGTCCGCCGTTCGATCCGCGCCCGCCTGAACACCGGGCCCGCCCTCGCCCCTGCGGAAGGATCTCGACAACCGTGGCTGACGCACCGACCATCCGGATTCCCGACGACCTCAAGCCCGCCGACGGGAGGTTCGGCTGCGGGCCCTCCAAGGTCCGTCCGGCGGCGGTCTCCGCCCTCGCCGACGTGGCGACCAGCTACCTGGGCACCTCGCACCGGCAGAAGACCGTGCGCGACGAGGTGGCCCGGCTGCGCCGCGGCATCGCCGACTTCTTCTCCCTCCCCGAGGGCTACGAGGTGGTGCTGGGTAACGGCGGCACCACGGCGTTCTGGGAGGTCGCGACGTTCGGCCTGGTCCGCGACCGGGCCCAGTTCGCCAGCTTCGGCGAGTTCGGCGCGAAGTTCGCCAAGTCCGTCAAGGACGCCCCGTTCCTCGGCGAGCCCACCGTCCGCAAGTCGGAGGCCGGCAGCGCGCCGACCCTGACCGCCGAGGCCGGGGTGGACGTCTACGCCACCCCGCACAACGAGACCTCGACGGGTGTGGCCGTGCCGATCAGCCGGGTCGCCGGCGCCGACCCCGGCTCGCTGCTGCTGGTCGACGCCACCTCCGGCGCCGGCGGGCTCGACGTCAACGTCGGCGAGACCGACGTCTACTACTTCGCCCCGCAGAAGTGCTTCGGCTCCGACGGCGGCCTGTGGCTGGCCCTGATGTCCCCGGCCGCACTCGAGCGGGCCGGCGAGATCAAGGCGTCCGGCCGCTACATCCCCGCCTTCCTCGACCTGGTCACCGCGATCGACAACTCGCGGCTGGAGCAGACCTACAACACCCCGGCGCTGGCCACCATCTTCCTGGCCGCCGAGCAGACCGACTGGATGAACTCCCAGGGCGGGCTGGCCTGGGCGGCCAAGCGCACGGCCGAGAGCGCCGCGATCGTGTACGGCTGGGCGGAGCGTTCCGAGGTGGCGACGCCGTTCGTCACCGACCCGGCGCTGCGCTCCAACGTGGTCGCCACCATCGACTTCGCCGACTCCGTCGACGCGACCGCGATCGCGAAGGCGCTGCGCGCCAACGGCATCGTGGACACGGAGCCCTACCGCAAGCTGGGCCGCAACCAGCTCCGCGTCGCGCTCTTCCCGGCCGTCGAGCCGGCCGACGTCGAGGCGCTGACCGCGTCGATCGACTACGTGGTCGAGCGGCTCTGAATCGTCGTCACGGTCGGTGGCCGCCGGACGCGTCGGCGGCCACCGACCGTGATCATCGTCGCAGCTCAGTCGCGACATGCGGGTGTCGCATCCCCCACCTGCGGGCAGATGCGCGTACGGTGGTGCGAGGACGCCCGGGTGGCCGGCTCGTGGCGTGACGGCCAGCGAAGCGGGACGGAGGCAACGCCATGCGCCCAGTACGCTTCGTCGCCCTCTCCGAGGACGGCCAGGCCCTGGTGCTCGCCGACGAGGTCGGGCGACTGCTCGCCCTGCCCATCGACGAGCGGATCGCCGGCGCGTTGCACGCCGAGCCCGGCGCCCCGCCGCTCGCGGTGGCCCCGGCGGCGACCGCCGATCCGGTGCCCTCACTCTCCCCTCGGGACATCCAGGCCAAGATCCGCTCCGGCGAGTCCGCCGAGGACGTCGCCCGCATCGCCGGCGTGCCCGTCGACCGGGTGCTGCGCTACGCCGGCCCGGTGCTCCAGGAGCGGGCCATGCTCGCCCAGCACGCCCGCCGCACCCGGCTCAAGGGTGCGGAGAAGCCCACCCCGCTCGCCGAGGTGGTCAACGGCCGGCTGGCCCAGCACGGGATCGACACCGAGAAGATCTCCTGGGACGCGTGGCGCCGCGACGACGGCACCTGGCGGATCGTGGCGACCTGGCCCTCGGGCAAGGCGACCGCGCAGGCGATCTGGGATCTCGACAAGACCCGGCAGGCGGTCAGCCCGCACGACGACATGGCGCAATACCTGTGCGCCGAGCGGCCCACCCCGATCCTCGGCCAGGAGCCGGCGCCGGAGCGGGGCGGCCACGCGCTGCCCGGCCCGTCGCGTGGCGAGCCGACCCGGGGCGGGCACGGCCTGCCGGCGGCGGCCGAGCACAGCCGTCCCGGCCGCGACCCGATCCGGGCCGGGCGGGACGCCCTGCTCGCCTCGCTCGACCGTCCGCTCGGCTCGACCTCGGGCCGCGGGCTCGAACCCCGCAGCCCGGCCGCCCTGGCGGGGCAGGACGCGCCGCGCCAGCGGCCGGTCGGTGGCGGAGCGGCGGCGCTGCTCGGCGGCGGCCAGGGTTCCGCGTTCGACGACGACTCCGACGCGCCCAAGGAGGTGCCGGCCGTGCCGTCGCTGGCGGTGCTCCGGCCCCGGCGCACGGGCGCGCCCTCGGCAGCGGCCGGCGAGTCGACCGACGCCGGCGGCAAGCCGCGCAAGCGCCTGCCGAGCTGGGACGACGTGCTCTTCGGCAGCGGCCCGGCGGCCCGCGAGTCCTCGTGACCGCCTGACTCCGGCGACGGATCCCCGTCGCCGGAGTCGACGCGAGGCACTTGACGTGCCGCCGTGGCAGGGTGGCGTCATGGAGTACACGAACCTTGGCCGTACGGGCCTGTCCGTCAGCCGCCTCTGCCTCGGCACGATGAACTTCGGGCCGCAGACCACCGAGCCGGACAGCTTCGCGATCATGGACCGGGCCCTCGAACACGGGATCAACTTCTTCGACACCGCCAACGTCTACGGCTGGCAGACCGGCGAGGGGATCACCGAGCAGATCATCGGGCGCTGGTTCGCCCAGGGCGGCGGCCGGCGCGAGAAGGTCGTGCTGGCCACCAAGGTCTACGGGAAGATGGGCGAGTGGCCCAACGAGCAGGGCCTCTCCGCGCGGCACATCGTCCGGGCCTGCGAGGATTCGCTGCGCCGCCTCCAGACCGACACCATCGACCTCTACCAGATGCACCACGTCTCGCGGAGCACCCCGTGGGAGGAGATCTGGCAGGCCATGGAGACCCTGGTCGCCCAGGGCAAGGTCCTCTACGTCGGGTCGTCCAACTTCGCCGGCTGGCACATCTCCGTGGCGCAGGAGGCGGCGGGCAAGCGCCACTTCCTCGGCCTCGTCTCCGAGCAGTGCATCTACAACCTCATGACCCGACACGTCGAGCTGGAGGTGGTGCCCGCCGCGCAGCACCACGGGCTGGGCGTCATCCCGTGGTCGCCGCTGCACGGCGGTCTGCTCGCCGGGGTGCTGCGCAAGATGGCCGAGGGCGGGGCCGCACGCGGCGCCAGCGGCCGCTCCGCCGACGCGCTCGCCGAGCACCGACCCACCATCGAGGCGTACGAGAAACTCTGCGGCGACCTCGGTCACGACCCGGCGGACGTGGCCCTCGGCTGGCTGCTGTCGCGGCCCGGGGTGACCGCTCCGATCATCGGGCCGCGCACCACCGACCAGCTCGACCGTTCCCTGGGCGCCCTGACCGTCGACCTCGACGAGGGCACCCTCTCCCGCCTGGACGAGCTCTTCCCGCCCGTCGGCAACGGCGGCCCCGGCCCGGAGGCCTGGGCCTGGTGACCCGGGAGCGTCAGAGGGGCCAGGCGGCCAGCCGGTCGTAGGTGGGGCGGGGGCCGGGGTGGCTGCGCACGAGCACCATCTCGCCGGCCGGCCACTCCGGGCCCTCGTAGTCGTCGAGCGTGGCCACGTCGGCGGCCACGTCGGCCGGGGACACCCGGTCGCCGGGGCGGGCGATCGTCAGGTGCGGGCGGAACGGCTTCTCGTCGTGCGGCAGGCGGCCGTGCCGCAGCCGGGAGCGGATCAGCCGGGCCAGCACCTGCACCGGCTCCACCTCGCCCCGCAGGTCGACCCAGAGCACGGTGAACCGGCCCCGCCCGAACCGCCCGCCGCCGGCCAGCCGGAGCCGGGGCGCGGCCTGGCGGCCGTCGCGGGACCACTCGGCGGCCAGCCCGAGCGCGCTCTCCACGGCGACCAGCCGGTCCGCCTCGACGTCGCCGAGGAAGGCGAGGGTGACGTGCGCGTTGCCGGGGTCGGCGAGCCGGACGTTGGTCCCGGCGGCGGCCGCCGCGCCGACGCGCAGCCGGGCGACCTGCGTGCCGAGGTGCGTGACCGCCTCGGGTGGCGGGTAGAGCGCGACGAAGAGCCTCACGCGCCGCCCTCAGCGGTGCCGCTGCCGGTGGCCGGCCCGGGCGGCGGGCAGGGTCAGCCCGGCGGCGTGCAGCAGGCCCTCCACCCGGACCCGTTCCAGCTCCAGGTCGACGCCCTCCAGCTCGGTCAGGTGCTCGGTGAGCCCGAGGGCCCGGCAGGCCAGCCGGAGGCGGTCGTCGTACGCCCGCAGGATCGTGCCGTGCCAGACGGGCTGGCGGCCGTCGGAGGCGACCCCCTGCCCGCGTAAACGACGCAGGTCGGCGGCGAGTTCCTCCAGCGGGCGGCGGTCGGGCCGGTCGAAGTCGGTGAGGTCGATGTCGCGGGTCAGCGCGTCGGCCTCGACGGCCCGGTCCAGCCGGGCGATGGTGCGCCGTTCCCGGCGGCGCTCCCGCCACTCCGCGTACGCGCAGGCGACCCGGTCGATGATCTCGTCCGCGCAGAAGGCCACGGCGATCAGCACCGGCAGGCTGGCCGCGGCGACGAAGATCAGGATCAGCAGCAGCGCGCGCCCGGGCTCCACGTATCGACGCTAAGCCTCTTTCCTCCTTACCGCCACCGCTTTCGTGCCATCCACGCCATCCGCAGGATGGGACGGACCGTCCCACCCCGGGCGGGGACACTCAGCAGTCGGCGGAGGTGACGTAGAAGCGCGGCATCGGCAGGACGCGGAAGCGCAGCCGGGCGCCGGAGCGGCGCAGCTGCCAGGTGAGCGCGATCAGGATGGTGGCCAGCGAGATCAGCCCGCCGATCCAGATGCTGGCGCCGGCGCCGTAGGTCTCGGCGACCCAGCCGATGAGCGGCGCCCCGACCGGGTTGGTGCCGAGGAAGACCAGCACCCAGAGGGCCATCACCCGGCCACGGAAGGCGGCATCCGTGCCGAGCTGCACCCGCTGGTTGGCCGCCTGGGCGAAGAACACCATGAAGAAGCCGGTCGGCAGCAGCAGGGTCACCACCATCCAGTACGCCGGGGCGAGCCCCACCAGCGTGCCGAAGATGGCGCAGCCGACACCCGCGCCGAGCACCAGCCAGACCGACGGGCGACTGCGCCGCCCGGTGCCGGCGAGCGCCCCGACCAGCGCCCCGACCGCCAGGGCGGTGCTGAACAGCCCGAACGAGGCGGCACCGGTCTGGAACACGGTCTTGGCCAGCGCGGCGAGGGTGAGCTGGAAGTTGAACAACGACATGCCGATCACCGACATCACCGCCATGGGCAGCAGCAGGTCGGGCCGGCGCCAGACGTAGCGCAGACCGTCGACCACCTTGGCCGAAGCCCGCTCGTCGCGCGGCGGCAGCGCCTCCCGGTACAGCTCGGCGGGGCGCATCCTGATCACGGTGACCAGCGGGGCGATCGAGCTGAGCGCGGTGAACATGAAGACCGGGCCGACGTCGAAGGCGGCGATGGCCAGGCCGGCGACGGCCGGCCCGACGATCCGGGCCGAGTTGAACACCGCCGCGTTCAGCGAGAGCGCGTTCGGCAGCAGCGACGTGCCCACCAGTTCGGAGACGAACGCCTGCCGGACCGGGGTCTCCACGGCGTTGGCGACGCCGAGCAGGGCCGCGAACGCGAAGACGTGCCAGAGCTGTACGAGGCCCGTGATCACCAGCAGGCTCATGGCGAGCGCCAGCACGGTCCAGAACGCGTTCGCGACGAAGAGCAGCATCCGCTTGTCGTAGCGGTCGGCCAGCCGCCCGGAGAGCAGGGTGAGCAGCAGCACCGGGGTGAACTGGAGCGCGGTGACCACGCCGAGGGCGGTGGCGGAGTTGTCGGAGAGCTCGAGGACCAGCCAGTCCTGGGCGATGAACATCATCCAGACGCCGATCAGCTTGATCAGCTGCCCGGATGCGAAGAGCCGGTAGTTGCGGACCTGTAGGGACTGGAACATCGTGCTCAGCTTCGCCTGCACTCTTGGTGCGCCTCCTCGCGGTCGTACGCGTCATCGACGTCGGACGGCGCGGTGGCACGAGGCGCGGGTCAGGCGCGGGCGACCTGCTGAAGGATCTCGGCGGCCTGCCGCAGGGTGTCCCGTTCGGCTTCGGTCAGCTCGGCCAGCCGGCGGGCCAGCCACTCGTCACGGACCCGCTCGAACTGGTCGAGCACGGCCCGTCCCCCCTCGGTCGCCGCCAGGATGACCTGTCGGCCGTCGGTCGGGTGGGGGGTGCGCCGCACGAGGCCGCGCTCCTCCAACTTCGCGACGATCTTGGTCATCGTGGGCGGCTGCACCCGTTCCACGTCGGCCAGTTCCCGAGGCGTCAGCGCACCCGCCAGCCGGAGGCTGGTGAGCGCGGAGAGCTGGGTGACCGTGAGGTCGCCGACCGGCCGGGCCTGGCGGACCCGTCGGTTGAGCCGGGTGATCGCGTCACGCAGCTGGGGTGCCAGCTGCGCCGGTGGCACGCGTTTCGCCGTCACCGTCCGCTCCGTCACGATAGTTAGCCTAACTAATTAGCCAGGCGAATGAGATGCGATATGACCATGCTCACGAGAAGTTTTCCCTGCTCCGGGCCGGGTATCCGAATCGGCCGACCGGCCCGGAGCGTGGCGTGTCGAGGATCAGAGCACCACAGACTCGATCGGCCCGCGCAGGAAGTAGAGCACGAAGAGGGCGGCCACCCCGTACAGCAGCGGGTGGATCTCCCGCGCCTTGCCCCGGGCGAGCTTCACCACCACGTACGAGATCAGGCCGGCCCCGATGCCGTTCGAGATCGAGTACGTGAAGGGCATCAGCACGATCGTCAGGAACGCCGGGATCGCGATCTCGTAGTCCGACCAGTCGATCGTCCGGACCGCGGTCATCATCAGGAAGCCGACCACCACCAGCGCCGTGGACGCCGCCTCGAACGGCACCACCACGACCAGCGGCGCCAGGAACATCGCCAGCAGGAACAGCCCGCCGGTGACCAGGTTGGCGACGCCCGTACGGGCGCCCTCCGCCACACCGGCCGCGCTCTCGATGTAGGACGTGTTGCTCGACGTGCTCGCCGCACCGCCGGCCGCCGCCGCGATCGAGTCGACCAGCAGGATCTCCTTCGCCCGCGGCGGGGTGCCCTGCTCGTCGAGCATGCTCCCCTCCTGGCCGACCGCGACCATCGTGCCCATCGTGTCGAAGAAGTCCGTGATCAGCAGGGTGAACACGAACATGAGGACGACGAGCCAGCCGGCCCGGCTCCACGAGTCGAACACGTTGAAGTTGCCGATCAGCGACAGGTCCGGCACGTCCACCCAGGTCTTCGGCAGCTCGGGGACGTTCAGCGCCCAGCCCTTCGGGTTGGGCTTGCCGTCGACGAAGGACGGCCCGATGTTCGCCACCGCCTCGACGATGATCGCCAGCACGGTGGAGCCGAGGATGCCGATCAGGATCGCGCCCCTGACCCGGCGCACCAGCAGCACGATGGTCAGCAGCAGGCCCACCACGAAGACCAGCAGCGGCCAGCTGGCGAGCTTGCCACCGATGCCCAGGCTCACCGGGACGGTGCTGTTCTGCACGTCCGGCACCCGACGCACGAAACCGGCGTCGACCAGGCCGATGATGGTGAGGAAGAGGCCGATGCCGACGCCGATCGCCGTCTTCATCTGCGTCGGCACCGAGCGGAACACCGCCGTACGCAGGCCGGTCAGCACCAGCACCGCGATGATCACACCCTCGATCACCACGAGGCCCATCGCGTCCGCCCAGGTCATCTCCGGGGCGATCTCGTACGCGACCAGCGCGTTGACGCCGAGGCCCGCGGCGAGCGCCAGCGGGAACCGGCCGACCACGCCCATCAGGATGGTCATCAGGCCGGCGACCAGGGCGGTTGCCGCGGCGAGGGCGGCGATGGAGAGCTTCTTGCCGTCGCCGTCGACGGCACCACCGATGATGAGCGGGTTGAGCACCACGATGTACGCCATCGTGAAGAAGGTCGCCAGGCCACCGCGTACCTCGCGGCTCATCGTCGAGCCACGGGCGGAGATCTCGAAGTACCGGTCGAAACCGTTACGCGGGTGCGCTGGATCGGGTGGTGTGCCGTTCTCGGGCGGCGCTACTGACATCAGGTCCTCGCAGGTGATCTTCCGTTGTCGCGCGCATCGTCGCAGATCACCGGCCAGCAGGAAAAGTTGATCGCGTACGCTTGCCGCGTGCCGAAGGAGCAACCACCGCGGCCCGAGCCGCTCGACCCGCCGATGGTGCCGTTCGCCCTCGCGGGGATGGCCGCCTGGGCGCTCGCCGGGCTGGTGCTGCTGGTCTTCTTCCGCGACTGGCTGACCGCGCACGATCACCAGGACTGGCTGTGGACCTGCCTGGCCGGTTTTCTGTGGGGTTTCCCCGGTCTCGCCGTGATGATGCGGCACGACGCCAACCGGCGCCGCCGCCGCGCAGGCCGCTGACCTGCGACGACGTCGACCCGTCGGGCCGGCCCGCGCCCGGTCGCGTCAGGGGTGCCCGTACGGCTCCGCCGGCTCGGCCGCCTCGACGGAGCCCGGTGCCCGGCTGACCGCCACGGGCTCGACCGCGCTGTCGTCGTAGACCGTCGGCAGCTCCTCGACCGGGGTCTCGGCGGCCTCGATCAGGGTCTCCGAGTGTGCCCCGCAGCCGTGGTCGGCGCTGACCACCCGACCGTCGTCGGGGGCGTAGAAGTTGCCGCACGCCCCGAAGGCCTGCCGCAGGGCGCCGGCGAGCGGCAGGTAGAAGCCGCAGGTGCCGCAGCGGGCGGCGGCGGGGGCGGCGGCCGAGATCGCGGCGGACGGGCCGTGGTCGCCGTCGTACCAGCGCTGGGCGGCCTCGCTGCGCCCCTCGCGGGAGAGCACCCGGGCCCGGCCGAGACCGAGCTCCCACGCGGTCTCCTCGACCGCCGGGTCGTCGGAGAGCAGGTAGCCGGGCTGGAGCCGGTCGTCGTCGGCCGGGGTGGGCAGCAGGTCGCCGGGGCCGAGGTCGCCCGGCTTGAGCCGCTCCTGCCACGGCAGCCAGCCGGGCGCGAGCATCGCGTCCGTGCCGGGCAGCAGCACGGTCTCGCAGACCGTGACGTTGCGGCTGCGCGGCACGCGGGTGACGGTGACCGCCCAGCGCCAGCCCCGGTAGCCGGCGAGCCGACACTCGAAGTAGTGCGTGACGAGCCGGTCGCCCTCCGCGACAGCCTGCAGGTGGTCGCCGACGTCCGAGGCGTCGACCTCGGTGATGGCGTCACGCGCCACCTCGACGGCGGCGGCACAGACCTGGTCGAGACGAGCGGCACGGGCGGAGGCGGGCCTGGTCACCAGACCATTGTTCCCCATGCGTACGGCAGACCGACAGGCACCCGCCGATGACGTTCTGGGACAGTGGTGCGGCACGGACGGACCGGATGGGTGAGGATGGTGGGCATGCCGCTGTTCTCCCGCTCCGGGCGGTCCGTACTCGGGCGGACCGTCGGCACCGGCATCAAGGCCGTCCGCCTGCTGTTCCGGGGCTCGGTCAGCGGTGGGCGCTGGATGACCCGCCGGGCGGGCCGGGCGCGCGCCCGGGGCGCCGGGGGCGAGGTCGGCATGGTCCGCCTCTTCGACCTGCACGCGCTCTCCTGCGCCGGCGACACGCTGATCGCCATCGGCCTCGCCGGGACGATCTTCTTCAACGTCCCGCTCGGCGAGGCACGCAGCAAGGTCGCGCTCTACCTGCTGGTGACCATGGTGCCGTTCGCCATGCTCGCCCCGGTGGTCGGCCCGCTGCTCGACCACTTCCGCCACGGCCGGCGGTACGCGCTGGCCGCCACCATGCTCGGTCGGGCCTTCCTGGCCTGGCTGATCTCCGACTACATCCACGGCTTCGGCCTCTATCCGGCGGCCTTCGGTGTGCTGGCGCTCTCCCGGGCGTACGGGGTGGCCCGCTCGGCGGCGGTCCCGCGCCTGCTGCCCGAGGGGCTGGGCCTGTCCCAGGTGGGCGCCCGGGCCAGCGTCTACGGCACGGTGGCCGGCGCCCTGGTCGCCCCGATCGGGCTGGCTGCCTTCTGGTTCGGGCCGCAGTGGCCGCTCCGGGTCGCCTCGGTCATCTTCCTGGTCGGCATGGTGATCTCCCTGCGGCTGCCGCCGAAGGCCGACTCCGAGCCGCCGGAGCGGGTGCCCCGACCGCTGCGGGTGCTCGGCCGACGCAACGGCGACCGCCCGCTGGGCCGGGGACGACCGGCGGGCCGGCTCGTGATCGCCACCCTGATCGGCGCCGCGACGCTGCGCGGCCTGTACGGCTTCCTGCTGCTCTTCCTCGCCTTCGCGATCAAGGCCGGCGACCTGACCACCGTCGTCTTCGGCCGCGACCTGGGCGACGAGGGGGCGCTGGGCCTCGTCGGCGCGGCGCTGGCCGTGGGCACCTTCCTCGCCACCGCGATCGGCACCCGGCTGCGCATCCACCGACCCGTGGCGATCCAGTCCAGCGGCATGATCATCGTGGGCGGGGTGGCGGTCCTCGCGGCGCTGATGTTCTCGCTGCCGATGGTCGCCCTGCTCTGCCTGGTGGCCGCGCTGGTCAGCGGCATCGCCAAGCTCGCCGTGGACGCCTCGATCCAGGAGCGCATCCCGGAACGGCTGCGGGCCAGCTCGTTCGCCCACTCCGAGACCGTGCTGATGCTCGCGTTCGTCGCCGGGGGCGGGCTGGGGCTCGTACCCTTCGACGGCCGGATCGGCATCGCCGTCGCCGCCGGGGTCGGCACGCTGGCCGCCGTGCGCGGTGTGGTGGTGGCGGGCCGCCTGCGTGCCGAGCGGCTGGCCGGCCGCCCGCTCGCCGACGACGAACTGGCCGACGACGCGGGCGGGGACGACGGCAACGGCGGCAACGGCGCGCGCGACACTGCCGGCGCGCACACCGGCACGGCAGACGCGACCGGCACGCGCGGCACGGGCGGCGGCGCCGGCACGCGCACCGAGGCGCAGGCCGGTCCCGAGACCGGGGTCGCGCCCGTCTCGCCCGCCCCGGCGCAGGCCGGCCGGCCGCTGGACGACCCGTCCCTGGCCCCGCCCGGGTACCACATCTACCGGCCGTCCTCTGCCGTCGCCGGGACGGGCGGACCGGGCGGGACGGACGACGAGACCCGCCGGGAGCCGCAGGGACCCCTGCCGTGACGGGCCTGCTGGTCGTCACGGCGGTGCCCGCCGAGGCCGAGGCGGTCCGCGCGGGCCTTCCGGACCCGTCGACGGTGGTGCTGCCGGTCGGGGTCGGGCCCGCCGTCGCCGCCGCCACCACCGCCCGGCTGCTGGCGCTAGCCGAGGCGGCCGGGCGCTCGTACCGCGGTGTGGTCAGCGCGGGCGTGGCGGGCGGCTTCGCCGGCCGGGCGGAAGTCGGCGCGACGGTGCTGGGCTCCGTGTCCGTCGCCGCCGACCTGGGCGCCGAGTCGCCGGCGGGCTTCCTCCCGGTGGACGAACTGGGCATGCCGCCGGAGTGGCTCGGTGGCGGCCTCGCGCTCGCCGCCGACCCGGGGCTGCTGGCCGCGCTGCGGGCCGGGCTGCCGACGGCGACGGTGGGCGCGGTGCTCACCGTCAGCACGGTGACCGGCACCGCCGCGAGCACGGACGCCCTGCGCCGGCGTCACCCCGACGCCGTCGCCGAGGCCATGGAGGGGTACGGCGTGGCCGTCGCCGCCGCGCAGGCCGGCGTCCCGTTCGCCGAGCTGCGCACCGTCTCCAACCCCGTCGGTCCCCGCGACCGCGACGCCTGGCGCATGCGCGAGGCGCTCGCCGCCCTCACCACCGCCGCCGCGGCCCTGACCTGAGCCCGCCGGTCTGCCTGCTCCTGTGCCTGCCGGCCTCGGCTGCCGACCGGCCCAGCGATCATTCTCTGGGCCTCGGCCGTTGGTCGAACCGCAGGACCGCCGGCCGACTCGCCTCCATCTGATAGCCGCAGGCGATCAGGAAGTCGACGCCACCGACGCCGGCGATGGCGCGCACAGTTCGGATACCGGTCCGGTCCAGTTCCTCGCCGAGGAGCTGGAGCAACCGACGGCCGATGCCCAGGAAACGCAGCTGGGGCGCTACGAGGACACCGTCCAACACCATCTCCCGCCGATCGCCCAGGTCCTCGCCGAGCAGGAGGTCCTCGCTGCGTTCGTGTGCCCGGAGTTCGCCGACCAGCTCACCGCCCGGCAGTTGGGCCACGAGCCGCCAGCACCCGTCCGGCACCCCTTCCGTCACCCGACGAAAGCAGACGGCGGCGCGCGCCCGCTCCCGCACCCGTCGCTCGTCGCGTCGCCCACGATGAAGGTCGTACGTCATCTCCGGCACCCGCACCGGCCACTGCTCCCGCGGCACGTACCAGTGGCCCCACCACGCACCCGGCCAGTCCTTGAGCGTCCGGACCTCCCGGATGTCGAGGTGCGCGGGATAGCGGCGGCCACCCTCGTCGCGTCGTTCGTCGTGCGGAACGGGCCCCAGCGCGCCGCCGGTCCCCGGGCCGTCGGCGGTGGTGCGCTGGCCAGCGGTCGCGACGCCGACCGCCAGTTCCCCACCAGCGGCCCGGACCAACCGCTCCACCGTCCGCAGCCTCAGATCGACTCCCGGATCGGCCTCGATCCGCGCCACTGTGCTCTTGGGTACGCCCGACCGGCGCGCCAGCTCCCGCTGGCTCAGGTCTGCCCGGCGCCGGAGAGCGCGCAGCACCGTCCCCACCTCGATCGGACCGCCCCGCTCCGTCATGTGTTCGATCGTGACGACGGCACGAGCGCATTTCAACAAGCGCGGCACACCTGTGGATAAGCCTGTGGATAACCGCCTTGGGGTTGTGCAGCGGCGCGTCGCTTGTCGCGCGGCCCTCGGCCGGGTGCTCTTCGGCGCGCTGTCGAGCTGCCCCGTTTGTGCGACCACGTCGAACCAGGGCCAGCGAGACCCGTGGGGAGCCGGTCCACCAGCACCACTCGCTCATCTGCCGCGTCGCGGCTACCCCATCCATGAGGGCAGCTCGACAGGGCCGAACGGGGACATCAGTGCCGCCCCGCGTCTTCGCCGTCGAGGTCCCGCTCGGCCCATGACTCGCGCGTCGGCGGCAGCCCGGCTCGGCGCCCGCGTACCGGCTCGGCGTGCCAGTGGTGGCAGGGGCTCGGCCGCCCTCACCGCCAGGCCGCCGACGGCGGGGATACGGTGAGGGCGTGGCGCTCTCGCTGGCTATCTCGCCCTGCCCCAACGACACGTTCGTCTTCCACGCCCTGGTGCACGGCCTCGTGCCCGGCGCACCGCCGGTCGACGTCACGTACGCCGACGTGGACGTGACCAACACGGCTGCCGAGCGGGGGGCGTTCGACCTGGTCAAGGTGAGCTACGCGGCGCTGCCGTGGCTGCTGGACGACTACCACCTGCTGCCCTGCGGGGGTGCGCTCGGCCGCGGCTGCGGTCCGCTGGTGCTGACCCGCGGCGACCGCGACCCCGGCCAGCCCGACGGCTCCGCGCGGCCCGACGGCACGGACGCCCCCGACCTGAGTGGTGCCACGGTGGCGGTGCCGGGCGACCGGACCACGGCGTACCTGCTCTTCCGGCTCTGGGCTGCCGAGCGGCCCCCCGCGCGGATCGAGGTCGTGCCGTTCCACGAGATCATGCCGGGCGTCGCGGCCGGCCGGTACGACGCCGGGCTGGTCATCCACGAGGCCCGGTTCACCTACCCGCGGCACGGCCTGACCGCCCTGGTCGACCTCGGCGAGTGGTGGGAGGCCGACACCGGCCTGCCCATCCCCCTCGGGGCCATCCTGGCCCGGCGCGGCGCGGTCGACCCGGAGGCCGCCGCCGGGTGGATCCGCGAGTCGGTGCGCCGGGCCTGGGCCGATCCCGCCGCCAGCCGGGAGTACGTGCTGGCGCACGCCCAGGAGATGGAGCCCGACGTGGTGGACCGGCACATCGGGCTCTACGTGAACGAGTTCACCGCCGACCTGGGGGACGCGGGGTTCGCCGCCGTCCAGGCGTTGCTCGGCCGGGCCGCCGACGCCGGGCTGGTGCCTCAGACCTCCAGCTCGTTGGCGACCGCGTGGACCAGCTGAGCGATCTTCTGCGCCGTCTTGCGGTCCGGGAAGCGACCTCGGCGCAGGTCCGGCTGGACCTTCGCCTCCAGCACCTTAATCATGTCCTCGACGAGGCCGTGCAGCTCCTCCGCCGGCCGGCGGCGCAGCTCCGCCATCGACGGCGGGGCGTCGAGCAGCTTGACCCCCATCGCCTGCGCGCCCCGGCGGCTGTCCACCACGCTGAAGTCGACCCGCTGACCGCCCTTGAGGTCGGTGACACCCGTCGGTAGCGCGCCCTTGGGCAGGAACACGTCGCCACCTTCGTCGCTGGTGACGAACCCGTATCCCTTGGCCGCGTCAAACCACTTCACTCGACCCGTCGGCACCTGAGAACCCCTGCTTCGCTTGAGCTTGAGACGTCTACCGCTCCAAGGCTAGCCGGATCATCCCGTCGAGCGCCGCCGGGAATCCGGTGAGATCATCCAGCACCACCGCCGCCCCGGCCGCGCGCAGCTCGTCGGGGGTGCACGGGCCGGTAGCGACCGCGATCCCGGGTACGCCCGCCGCCCCCGCGGCCACCATGTCGGCCACGTGGTCGCCGACGTAGTGGGTCGCGCCGTGCTGCCGCAGCGCGGTCGCCTTCCCCTCCGCGAACAGGTCGCCGGCCACCTCGTCGACCACCAGCCCGAGGTGGTCGAGGTGCAGCCGGGCCAGGCGGCCGTGCTTGGCGGTCACCACCAGCACGCGGCCTCCGCTGTCGCGTACGGCGTCGAGCGCGGCGACGGCGCCGGGGAGCGGGACGGTGGGCGTGATGGCGTACGCCGGGTAGAGCTCGCGGTACGTCCGGACGACCTCGTCGACCTGCTCCGGCGGGAACCAGCGGGCGATCTCGGTACGCAGCGGCGGACCGAGCCGGGACACGACGGCCTCGACGTCCACGTACACCCCCGTGCGGGCGATCAACGCCCGGAAGGTGTCGGCGATGCCGGGACGGGAGTCGACGAGGGTCATGTCGAGGTCGAAGCCGACCGTGAGCGCTGCCATGCGGGAGAACGTACCCGCCCATCCCCGGGTCAGCCGGACGTCCGAGGGGCGCGAGGACCACCTGCCGGGCTAGCGTGGAACGACGATGACCACCTCACTCGCCGACCACCTGCGGTCGCTGCCCGACGAGTCGCTCGCCGCCCTCCTCCAGCTGCGGCCCGACCTCGTCGTACCCGTGCCGGCCGACGTCTCCGCGCTCGCCACCCGGGCCCAGTCCCGGGTCTCGGTGGCTCGCGCCCTCGACGCGCTGGACCAGTTCACGCTGCTGATGCTGGACGCCGCCCGGCTGACCCGGGACGCGGCCGAGCGGACCACCTCCACCGACACGATCCTCGCCATGGCGACCGCCGGGCCGCAGCCGCCCGCCCCCACCACCGTCCGCGCCGCCGTGAACCGGCTGCGCGCGCTCTTCGTGCTGTACGGCCCCGAGAACGCCCTGCGCGTGGTGGCGAGCGTCGACGAGGTCTCCCCGTACCCGGCGGGGCTGGGACGACCGGCGACGGAGCTGGACGCGCGGGCGGCGGCGCTCTGCGCGGACCCGGCGAAGCTGCGGCGGACGCTGCTGGCCGCGCCGCCCTCGGCCCGGGCGATCCTGGACCGGCTGGCCGCCGGACCGCCCGTCGGAAGCGTGCCGGCGGGCGCGTTGCAGGCGCCCGCGCTCGGCGCGGAGGACGACCTGCCGCCCGACCCGACCAACGGCGGCGCGCCGACCGGCTCGCCGGTGCGCTGGCTCGTCGACCACCACCTGCTGGTGCCGGTCTCCGGCGGCCGGGCCGGCGTCACCGGCACCGTCGAGCTGCCCCGCGAGGTGGGCCTGCTGCTGCGCCGCGACAGCGGCCCGCTCGGCCCGCTGCGCAGCAGCCCACCGCCGGTGGCCACCGCGCCGCGCGAGCCGAAGGCCGCCGACTCCGCCGGGGCCGGGCAGACCATGGAGGTGGTACGCCACACCGAGGCGCTGCTGGAGCAGCTCGCCGCCGAACCGGCGCCGGTGCTGCGCTCGGGCGGCCTGGGCGTCCGTGACCTGCGCCGGCTCGCCAAGGCCGTCGGGGTGGACGAGTCGGCGGCGGCCCTGCTGCTGGAGACGGCGTACGCGGGCGGGCTCGTCGGCGAGGTCGACCTGCCCGGGGCCACCACCACCCGGCACGGCGCCGACCAGCAGGTCCTGCCCACCGCCGGGTACGAGGTGTGGCGGGCCGGGACGCTCGCGCAGCGCTGGGAGCAGCTCGCCCGGGCCTGGCTGACCATGACGCGGCAGGCCGGGCTGGTGGGGCAGCGCGACGACCGGGACCGGCCGATCACGGTGCTCTCCGCCGAGGCGGAACGGGCCGGCGCGCCGGCCGCCCGACGGGCCGTGCTGGAGGTCCTCGCCGACCTGGAACCGGCCACCGGGCCCACCCCCGAGGAGGTGCTGGCGCTGCTCGACTGGCGGGCGCCACGGCGCAGCCGGGGGCGGGAGGCCGCGCACCGCGAGGTGCTGGCCGAGGCGGCCACGCTGGGCGTGACGGGGCTGGGGGCGCTCACCTCGTACGGGCGGCTGCTGCTCGCCGACGTGACGGCGGCCGACGAGCGTGGCGGCGACGACCCGCTCGGGCTGCGTTCCGACGCCGAGAGCGGCGACGCGTCCAACGCCGTACGCGCGCTCGACGCGCTGCTGCCCGCCCCGGTCGACCACTTCCTCGTGCAGGCGGACCTGACGGTGGTGGTGCCCGGCCCGCCCGATCCGGCGCTGGCCGCCGAGTTGGAGGTGGTGGCGGAGCACGAGTCGGCCGGTGGCGCGAGCGTGCACCGGGTCACCCCGGCGAGCGTGCGCCGGGCCCTGGACGCCGGCTACTCGGCCGACGACCTGCACGCCCTGTTCCGGCGGCGGTCCCGCACCCCCGTCCCGCAGGGGCTGACGTACCTGGTGGACGACGTGGCCCGCAAGCACGGCGGGCTGCGGGTCGGCTCCGCCGGTGGTTACGTGCGCAGCGACGACGAGGCGCTGCTGACGGAGGTGCTCGCCGACCGACGGTTGGAGCCGCTGGCGCTGCGCCGGCTGGCGCCGACGGTGCTGTCGACGCCGTACCAGGTGGGCCGGATGCTGATGGCGCTGCGCGACGCCGGGTACGCCCCGGTGCCGGAGGACGCGAGCGGGGCCGCGGTGCTGGCCCGCCCGAAGGCCCGGCGGGCCCCGGCCCGGGTGCCGGTGACGACCAGGACGCTCGACCCGCTGACCGCACCGAAGCTGGCGATGCCCCGCCTGCTGGGGGTGGTGGAGCAGATCCGGCGCGGCGACGCGGCGGCACGGGCCGCGCGGCGGGCGCCGGCCGTGGTCCGGGGCGGGGTGGGGCGCACCGGTCCGGCGCCGGTGCCCTCCCACAGCGACGCGATCGCCGTGCTCCAGCAGGCGGTCCGGGACCGGGCGCTGGTCTGGGTGGGGTACGTCGACGCGCACGGGGCGACCGCGTCCCGGCTCGTCCGGCCGGTCTCGATGGGCGCGGGCTACCTGCGCGCCGAGGACGACCGCACGGAGATGCTGCACACCTTCGCCCTGCACCGGATCACGGCGGCGGTGCTGGAGGACTGAGCGGGTCGGGTCAGCGCCGGCTGCGGCGTACGGTCCCGACGACGGAGACGATCAGCAGCAGCGTGAACCCGGCGCCGGCCGACTCGCCGACCGAGTCGACGAAGCCCTGTTCGAGCACCAGCCAGCCGAAGAGGAACCAGCCGACGAGCACCACCGCCGCCACCGCGTACGCGACCACGGTGGCGGTGGAGACCTCCTCCACGGGCGACCGGTCGTGCGCGGGACTGTGCTCCGGGACCACTTCGCGGTCGACCGTCATCTCCAGCCTCCCCGTCCGGTTCGACGCCTGAGGTCCAGCGTGACACCGCCGAGGCGCGAGTGACAGGGGATAAAACCCGGATCGGACGAGTTGTGCGATGCCGCGCAAGGCGTGTCGGGGTGGCCCGGGTGCCCCGGGCGGCTCAGGTGCCGGGGCGCCGCCCGACCAGCACGACCTTGCTGCCCACCTTGCCCAGCTCCCAGAAGCGGACGGCGTCGCCGGGGAGCAGGTTGACGCAGCCGTGCGAGCCGATCGACTTCTCGTGCAGGTAGGTGGTGGTCTGGTGAAAGCCCATGCCCCGGGTGAAGTGCTGCCAGTACGGCAGCCACACCTCGTACGGGTCGGACCACTCCTTGACGTTGCGGTAGTTGATCGTGAACGTGCCGGCCGGGGTGCGGTAGCCGGGCATGCCGGTGCGGGTGACGGTCGGCTTGACGAGCACCTTGCCGTTGCGCATGACCCAGGTGGTCTGCCGGGTCAGGTCGATGCAGAAGGTGGTGCCCGAGCCGGCCCGGCAGCGCGCCGTGTCGGTGGTGGCGAGCCGCTTCGCCACGTCGTACGTCGTGGGGCCGGCGCGGCCGTGGGCGGGGCGGATGTCGTACCGCTTCTGGAACTTCTTGATGGCCGCGCAGTCGGCGGCGGACTGGCGGCCGTCGACGGTCACCCGCCCGAACCCGCCCAGCCGGGCGAGGTGCGTCTCCACCGCGCGCTGGTGCTCGCCCTGCGGGCAGCCGGCGGCGGACGGCGACGTGGTGGGCTTCGTCGCGGGGCGCGTCGGCTTCACCGTGGGGCGCGTCGGTGCCGGCGTGCCCCGCGTCGGCTTGACCTTGGGCTTCGGCGGCGCCTTGCTGGGTTGCGCCCGCTGGTCCGGCCCGGGCGCACCGCTCGCCCCCGTTACCCGCTCCGCAGCCCCGGCCGCGACGGGTCCCCCGCCCCCGCCGCCGTCGGCCTGCGGATCGAACGTGCACGCACCGGCACCGACCAGCGTGACCACTGCCAGGGCGACGAGCCGGCTGCTGATCCGGACGTGTTTCATGCTGCCTCCCTGACAGGTGTCCCCTTTGCTAGACGTTGCGAGCGCCGCTCCGGTTGCTCCAGGTGAGCAGATTTTTCTGCCGTCACCCGGGTGCGTGCAACACTGGTGGGTCGGCCTGGGCGCGTCTATCGCCTCCCGGACAGCCGGCGACCCGAGGCGGAGGAGAGGCACTGGCGTGAGCGGTGGACCCCTGATCGTGCAGTCGGACAAGACCCTGCTGCTGGAGATCGACCACCCCGACGCGCAGGCGTGCCGGATGGCCATCGCGCCCTTCGCCGAGCTGGAGCGCTCCCCCGAGCACGTGCACACCTACCGGCTGACCCCGCTCGGGTTGTGGAACGCGCGCGCCGCCGGCCACGACGCCGAGGGCGTGGTCGACTCCCTGATCAAGTACTCGCGCTACCCGGTGCCGCACGCGCTGCTGGTCGACGTGGCCGAGACGATGGACCGGTACGGCCGCCTCCAACTCGCCAACGACCCGGCGCACGGCCTGGTGCTGCGGGCGCTGGACCGGGTGGTGCTGATCGAGGTCGCGAAGAGCAAGAAGCTCGCCGGGATGCTCGGCGCGAAGCTCGACGACGACACGATCGCGGTGCACCCGTCGGAGCGCGGCCGGCTCAAGCAGGCGCTGCTCAAGCTCGGCTGGCCGGCGGAGGACCTGGCCGGCTACGTCGACGGCGAGGCGCACCCCATCGAGCTGGCCGAGGCCGGCAAGGACGGTGGGAAGCCGTGGACGCTGCGGTCGTACCAGCGGGAGGCCGTGGAGGCGTTCTGGGCCGGCGGGTCGGGTGTCGTGGTGCTGCCCTGCGGCGCCGGCAAGACGCTGGTCGGGGCGGCGGCGATGGCCGAGGCGAAGGCGACCACGCTGATCCTCGTCACGAACACGGTCGCCGGCCGGCAGTGGAAGCGCGAGCTGATCGCGCGCACGTCGCTGACGGAGGAGGAGATCGGCGAGTACTCGGGCGAGCGCAAGGAGATCCGCCCGGTCACCATCGCCACGTACCAGGTGCTCACCTCGCGCAAGAAGGGCGCGTTCACCCACCTGGACCTGTTCGGTGCCCGCGACTGGGGCCTGGTCGTCTACGACGAGGTGCACCTGCTGCCCGCGCCGATCTTCCGCTTCACGGCGGACCTCCAGGCCCGCCGCCGGCTGGGCCTCACGGCGACTCTGGTACGCGAGGACGGCCGCGAGGGCGACGTGTTCAGCCTGATCGGCCCGAAGCGGTACGACGCGCCCTGGAAGGACATCGAGCAGCAGGGCTGGATCGCCCCGGCCCAGTGCACCGAGGTACGCGTGACCCTCACCGACGCGGAGCGCATGTCGTACGCGACGGCGGAGGCCGAGGAGCGCTACCGGATGGCGGCGACCGCCCGCACGAAGCTGCCCGTGGTGAAGGCGCTGGTGGACCGGCACCCGGACGAGCAGGTGCTCGTCATCGGCGGCTACATCGACCAGCTCCACCAACTCGGCGAATACCTGGACGCCCCGATCGTGCAGGGCTCGACCACCAACAAGGAACGCGAGCGGCTCTTCGACGCCTTCCGCTCCGGCGAGGTCCGCACCCTGGTCATCTCGAAGGTCGGCAACTTCTCCATCGACCTGCCCGAGGCAGCGGTGGCGATCCAGGTCTCCGGCACGTTCGGCTCCCGTCAGGAGGAGGCGCAGCGGCTCGGCCGGGTCCTGCGACCGAAGGCCGACGGTCGGCAGGCGCACTTCTACACGGTCGTCTCCCGGGACACCATCGACACGGAGTACGCGGCCCACCGGCAGCGCTTCCTGGCCGAGCAGGGGTACGCGTACACGATCGTCGACGCCGACGACGTCCTCGGCCCGAAGCTGCCGACGGTCGACTGACCTGCGCAACGTAGTCGGCTCAGTGCGCTTCGGCGGGCTCCTGACACACCCCGCGCTCGCTGTGGAGCTGATGTCGTAGACGATTCAGCCGCCCTCGACGGTCAGGCCGTGACTGGCTGTGCCGGACCTCGGCTGCCGGCGATGTAGTCCCCCCTCGCCTCGATACCCCACAGGTATTCTTATGCCGCGCAGGTATCAGCGCGCGGGGCCTCCGGTTGCGGTGTCGGCCGGAGTCAACGATTGCCACGGGGCGAGCGTGGCGCGTTGTCCGCGACGAAGACGCCCCGCCCCGGGCGGCCGACCAGCACACCCTGCTCCCGCAGCGTGGCGACCGCTCGCTGGATCGTCGAGTGGGAGACATCGTAGGAGTCGGCGAGAACGCGGCCTGACGGCAACTGACTGCCCGGCGGATACGTCCCGTCCTTGATCTTGCTTCGCAGATCGTCCAGCAGTTCATCCATGGTGGGCGGAATGGGCACAGCGGGGCCCCTTGCAGTCGGTTGGCCCACCCAGTATTGATCCATGGCCGACGAACTCGCCGTCGCGCAGACCGCCCTGGTCGCGGTGCAAGAGGAAAACGTACGGATCAAGAACGGGCTGCGCGCCTGGCAGAGCGCCCAGTCGACAAACCATCTCTACCGATGACCGACCGTTGGGTGATCCACCTGCCGGTCACCGCGCCCGACCTGCTCCGGGCCCGGATCCTCGCCCGGACCGCCGCCCGGGTGCTGGCGCGGCTCAGCGCCCGCGTCGAGCCCGGCGGGGTCACCGTGTCGGCCGAGGACCAGCAGGGCGTACGCCATTGGGTCTTCTGCGACCGGCCACCGCCCGGCGGCGCGCGGTGGCCGCTGCCGACCGACCACCTGTCGCCCTGCGCGAGGCGGGTGCGGCCGGGCATCTGATCCGTAGTTGGTGAACCAGATCGGGGAGCTTTCGCCCCAGATGCACGCGTGGGAACTGCCGTGCTCACCGTGGCCCGGATGCCGCCTTCTCGATGCGCGGGCGGTTGCGGGTCGCACCGGTACGGACGTGCGTCGCGTAGAGGGCGAGCCCCACGAAGACCAGGCCGCCCACGAGGTTGCCGACCACCGTCGGAATTTCGTTCCACAACAGGTAGTCGGTGAGCGAGAAGTCGCCGCCGAGCATCAGGCCAGCCGGGAACAGGAACATGTTCACCACGGAGTGCTCGAATCCCATGTAGAAGAAGACCAGAATCGGCATCCACATGCCGATCACCTTCCCCGACACCGACGTCGAGATCATCGCGGCGACGACGCCGGTGGAGACCATCCAGTTGCACAGGACACCACGGATGAAGAGGGTCAGCATCCCGGCGGCCCCGTGGTCGGCGTACCCGACCGTCCGCGACTCGCCGATCGTCCCGAGCCGCTGGCCGACCTCGTTCGGGTCCACGCTGAAGGCGAAGGTCAGAATCACGGCCATCATGAACGCGACGGTGAGCGCGCCGGCGAAGTTGCCGACGAAGACCAGGCCCCAGTTACGCAGGACCGAACGCACCCTGACGCCCGGCCGCCGGTCGATCAGCGCGAGGGGAACGAGGGTGAACACACCGGTCAGGAGGTCGAACCCGAGCAGGTAGAGCAGGCAGAATCCGACGGGGAAGAGAAGGGCCCCGACGAGGGGTTGACCCGTCTCCACGGTGACGCTGACCGCGAACGCCGCGGCGAGCGCGAGGATGGCACCCGCCATGTACGCGCGGATCACCGTGTCCCGGGTGGACATGAACACCTTCGACTCGCCCGCGTCGATCATCTTCGCGACGAACTCCGCCGGGGCCACGTAGGACATGGACGTCGCTCCCGTCAGACGTGGGCGAGTCGATTCGGCACCGCGCAGGCACGCACCGGCATCGACCCTCCCCAGGGCTTCGCAGCCAACGGACGACCCGCACCGTCGGCACCCGCCGGTCGGAGTGTGCATGATCCTCGATCGGCCCCGGGGTCCGCAATACCTACCGCTGGTTCACCGGCACGCTCCGCGGCCGAACTGGTCGAGCACCGCGTCCGGGACGGCGCTGAAGACCAGGAACCAGCCGAGCCAGAGCCCGGCGACCCAGGCCCCGAAGGTTCCCATCAGCACGCTGGTGCCGGCCCAGCGCAGCAGTCGGTGCCGTCGAGGGCCACGACCGGCAAGCCGGCGGGTCAGCCACCACATCCCCTGCGACACGCGCCGGGTGACCGGCCCCGCCCCGCCGGCCAGCGACAGGGTCGTCAGCGCCGCGTCCACGAGGACGATTCCCACCACCAGGACGCCGACCAGTACCGACAACACACGCACCGCTCCGCCCCCCCACCACAACTAGCGCCCGCCCGACCCCAGGTCGCCGCATTCGCTCAGGCCAACCGCTCCAACCTCAGGCCTTCCACGTGCCTGCGCAACTCGGACCGGGGCCGTGGCCAGGCCGGCAGGCCGTGGAGTCGCCGCGTGCGGCTGGACCGCAAAACAGCAACCACGTTGCTGCGATCACCGTCAGAACCAGAGCGGGACCGGCGACGACCTCCGTCACGACAGCCCAGGCCGGGAACGGGCCCCCGTCGTTCGGGACGCTCACGAGAAAGCCGCCATATGCCGATCGGACGAGGATCGGACCGATCGATAGATGAAGCAGGGCACGGCCGGGCCTGAGACGATGACGAACCAGCAGCCCACCGGCGGCGATCAGAACGGCCGCGCTGGTCACCGAGGTGACCAGCAGCATCAGCAGCAGGACGACGTCCGTTCCGCCGCCGTACATCGCCTCCGCGTCGAGCGCGTCACGCAGGACGATGCGGGCTCCGCTTGCTGTTTGCGCGAGAGCCAGCGCACCACCGACGAACAGCAGGAGGGAAGGACGCACGGGGCACGCTATCAAGCCGGACCGGGATCGAATTGCGTCGATAGTGGAACAGAGCGATGCACCCTCGAGTCACCTGGCCCCTGCCGGTTCCGGCTCACCGGCTCAGCACGATCTCCCTCTCCATGTGGGACAGCTTCTCGGGATTGCGTACCGCGTAGATCCCGGTGATGAGGCCGCCGTCGATGCGCACGGCCAGGACCGTGTCCATCTCGCCCCCGAGTTGGACGATCAGCGCCGGGTGGCCGTTGACCTGCGCCGGCCGCCACGACGTGCTGCCCGCGACCTTGCCCCACCCGCCGGCCAGCAGGCGGGCCACCTTGTCGGCTCCGAGGATGGGCCTCGGGACCGCCTGCTTGATACCGCCACCGTCGCCGAGCAGGACCACGTCCGGCGCGAGGATGTCGAGCAGGCTCTGCAGGTCGCCGGTCTCGACCGCCCGCTGGAACGCGTCGAGCGCGTACCGGGTCTCGGCGGCGGAGACGACGCGGCGGGGCCGGCGCGCCGCGACGTGTGCCCGTGCCCGGTGGACGATCTGCCGGACAGCGGCGGGGTTCTTGTCGACGGCTTCGGCGATCTCCTCGTAACCGAGGTCGAACACCTCGCGCAGCAGGAACACCGCCCGTTCGGTCGGTGCCAGCGTCTCCAGCACCAGCAGCATCGCCATCGAGACGCTCTCGGCCAGCGCGACGTCCTCGGCGACGTCCGGAGCGGTGAGCAGCGGCTCGGGCAGCCAGGGGCCGACGTAGGACTCCCTGCGGCGGCTGAGCGTACGCAGCCGGACGAGTGCCTGGCGGGTGGTGATGCGGACCAGGTAGGCGCGCCGGTCCCGGACCGTGCCCAGGTCGACGCCCGCCCACCGCAGCCAGGTCTCCTGGAGGACATCCTCCGCGTCGGCGGCGGAGCCGAGCATCTCGTACGCGACGGTGAAGAGCAGGTTGCGGTGGGCGAGGAACGCCTCGGTGGCCGGGTCCGGGCGATCGTCGGCGGCGGTCTGCGGCGTACCCACCATGGGTGGCTCCTGTTCCTCGCGACTGCGTCACCCATCAGATGCCGGACCGGGCCGTGCTGTGACACCTCCAGCTGTGGCAGTCGTCACCCCGGCCGCGCCGTCACACGGCGCTGCACGCCGGCATCTCGTGTTCGTCCAACCGAACCCCAGGAGTGAAGGACGGAAGCATGGACGCCCGATTCAACTTGTTCGACAACGAGGTCGCCGGGAAGTTCGCCAAGCGGTTCGCGAACGCCGGCCTGGTGATCCAGCAGTCGCCGCTGCCCAAGGCCACGCAGGAGCTGGTGTCGCTGCGGGCCAGCCAGATCAACGGCTGCGGCTGGTGCATCGACATGCACACCAAGGAGGCCGCAGCGGCCGGCGAGAGCGCGGTCCGGCTCAACCTGGTCGCCGCCTGGCGCGAGTCGACCGTCTTCACCGAGGCCGAGCAGGCCGCGCTGGCGCTCGCCGAGGAGGGCACCCGGCTCGCCGACGCCTACCAGGGCGTGTCCGACGAGACCTGGGCCGAGGTGCGCAGGCACTACGACGACGACCAGGTCGCCGCGCTGGTCGCGCTGGTCGCCCTGATCAACGCGGCAAATCGCCTCGCCGTGATCGTGCATCAGCGGGGCGGTTCCTACCAGCCGGGCATGTTCGCCGCCGCGTTCGACTGAATCGAGATCCGGCCCGGCCCGGGATCAGCCGGTCCGGGGCCGACGGTGGCGGCCGGTCGACGACCGGCCGCCACCCGCGCACTGCGTCAGCCGGCGCCGCCGGCCCGGAACGCGACCCAGGCGTCGCTCATCCGGTCCGCCTGGCCCGGCGTGAACATGTTCATGCAGGAGTCCTGCGTGTAGTCCATGAAGTTGTGGATCGGGTCCAGGCCGGGTGCGGTGCAGGAGTCCGCGCCCACCGGGCAGTTGAACTGCGGCGCCGCCTCGCGCGGGGTGTCCGCGACGAAGTCGCCGGAGGCAGAGCAGCCGTGCGCGAAGGTGTGCTCCAGCATCAGCCAGTGCCCGACCTCGTGCGTCAGCGTGTCGCCGAGGGCGTACTTGCCGGCCGTGCCGCCCGGCATCGACTCGTCGAGCATGACCACGCCGTCGATGTAGTCGCGGCCGTTGTTGTAGCCCTTCGGGAAGTACGCCCAGCCGAGCAGGCCGCCGCCGATGTTGGCCGCGTACACGTTGAGGGTCTCGGAGTCGCCGGTGTACAGCGCCTTCTTCATGTCGCGCTCGTTCTTGCCCGGCACGACCGTGTACCAGTCGCTGTTCACCGTCCACGTCGTGTCGACGAGGTCGAACCGGAACGGCGTGTCGGAGGCGTTGGCGGCGGTACGGCCCGCGAACGAGTCGTTGAGCACCTTCATCTGCGCCGCGATCAGGGTGTTCCACCTGGTCGTCTCGGCAGCGGTGAGCGGGTGGTCGGAGATCATGTGGAAGACCGTCGGCACGGTGACGCTGCCGTTGGCCAGGCGCGGGGCGTCCTTGATGACGCCGTAGGCGTTCGCCTCGTTCTTGGAGTACAGCTCCGGCTCCTGGGCGGTGGCGCCCTCGGCGAGGCGGGCCGCGCCGTGCCCGTGGGCGTCCGGCTCGCACTCGGCGGCACCCGGGGAGACGGGCACGGGCGCCGCCGACACCGCGCCGTAGGCGCCACCGGACGCCAGGAGCGTCGCGGCGGTGGCGGTGAGGACCGCAAGTCGGAAGATCGGTCTCCTGTGCATCGGTGCACCTTTCAGGAGGATGGGGGCGGTGCGGAGTCGACGCGGGGTTGCCACGACCAGGTCGATGACGTCGTCTTCCCGGTATGAGAACACGCCGATCGCGCATGCAACAGACCTGCGGAAAGGGCCTTCTCTTCCCTGTAACGCCAGGGGGCCGGGGAGCGCTGATCGAAGGTGCGCGGGGCGATCCGTGGGCCGCGCCGCGCCTGTTCGGGGCGTACCGGCGAGGCTCGTTTCGTCCTTTCGGACGGCTACGGTCGGCGGACCCGGTAGTAGAGGTGGGTGACCCGGTCGCCCTCGACGACCGTCGGGTCGGACAGCTCGACGGGGGCGTCGCGGACGTGGTCGAAGAACGGCACGCCGTCGCCGAGCAGCACCGGCACCAGGTTGACCCGGATCTCGTCGAGGAGCCCGGCCGCCAGGCACTGGCGGGCGATGCTGCCGCCGTTGACCGCGACCCAGCGCCCGCCCGCCAGCTCGCGGGCCCGCGCGACGGCGGCCTCGACGCCCCCGGTGACGAAGGTGAACGGCGCGCCCGGCCGGGGCCAGCCGTCCGGCACGTGGTGGGTGACGACCACGACCGGCTTGTCCATGGGGTGCCGGCCGTCCCAGCCGCCGACGAGGTCGAACAGTCGCCGGCCGACGACCAGGGCGCCGGTGTCGTCCAGGGTGTGCCGCAGGTGCCCGGCGCTCGCCTGCGAGGTGCGGAACGTCATCTCCGGCTTGGCGGTCGCCGTGGCGACGTCGCCGTTGCCGTACCACTGGAAGAGCCGGTCGAAGCCACTCTCGCCCGGGCCGGCGATGTAGCCGTCCAGCGACATGCTCGCCTCGGTGTAGACCCCGCCCATCTACAGCACCCGGGTGATCTGCTCGGCGGCGAGCCGGGCGTCGAGCCGGGCCGGGTCGAGGTTGGCACAGAGCACCACCGACGCGCCGACGGCCAGCGGCGCCAGCAGCCAGTAGACGGGCTGCTCGTGCTCGGCGACGTCGACCAGCAGCCGGTCGCCCGCCCGCAGGTCGAGCCGCTCCGCGACGGCCAGCGCCACGCTGCCCCACTGGCGGTAGCTCGTGCCGTCCGGGCTGGCCGCGTCGGTGCTGGTCAGCGGGGTGGACGCAGGCAGCGCGTCGGTGTGCCGGCCCACCTCGGCGAGCCAGTCCAGGTAGCCCAGGGGCCGCTCCCCGCGCGGCGTGGCGCCGAGGGAGAGCACGTAGCGGTGCCGCGCCTCGGGTACGTCCTCCAGCCAGTCGTCCAGCCGCTCCGCGCTGACGAAGAGCGCGTCGTACGGCCGGTCGGCGCCCGGTTCGAGCGACGGCAGTCCGGCGGTCGCCCGGGGCCGGAACGACACCGCCACCCCGGCCGACCAGGCGCCCAGCAGCACCGCGGCGCTCTGCCAGTGCGCCGGGAGCAGCACGGCCGCCCGGTCGCCGACGCCCAGCCCGCAGCCCTCGCGCAGCAGCCCGGCGGCCCGCGCCGCCCAGCCGCCCAGCTCCGTGGCGGTCAGGTCGACCCGCTCACCGGTCGCGTCGTCGAGGTAGGTGAGCAGCGGCCGGTCCACCTCCGCCGCCCGGCCTCCGGCCAGCGGCTCCCGGACGAGGGCATCGGTCATGTCCATGTCGTACTCCTCGGCAGGCTGCGGCCAGCCTACTGAAGTGCCAACGCGTCGGCGGGGCACCGACGCGCCCGCCCTGGACATTGACCGGCGTTGCCACACTCGGAACGCGGACGGTCCGCCGGCCGGGCCGGGAGTCGCCCCCGCGCCGTCGGGGCTGAGGGCGGCGACGTAGAGGCCAGGGAGGCTGCGTCATGCAGACGGACGAACGAGTGCCCCGACCCCGTCGAGGCAGGACGCTACGGGACGCCGTGGCGCTGGCCGTGCTGCTCGCCGGGGCGGCCCTGGCCCGGCCGGTGCCCGCCGCGGCGGAGCCGCTGCCGGACCCCAACCCCACGGTGACCGCCACGGTCTGGGCGCACTCCCCGACCACGGCCGAGTACCGCATCACCGGCGGCTACAGCGCCCACTCCGGCGACGGCGGCGTCGTCGTGCGGCGCACCGGCACCGGGGCCTACACGGTGGTGCTGGAGGGGGCGGCGACCAGCGGCGGGGTGGCGCACGCGGTGGCGTACGGGGGCGGGCCGGTCCTCTGCACGGTGGTGAGCTGGTACCGCAGCCCGATCGGCGCCCCCGACCTGCTGCTCCAGGTGCGCTGCTTCGCCGCGACCGGCAGCCCCGTGGACAGCCGCTTCGTGGTCACCTTCACCAACGTCCGGCAGGTCGGCCAGGGCCGGCTGGCGTGGTTCGTCACCGACCAGGCGCAGCCGACCGGCGTACGCACCCTGCCCGCCGCCTACCGCTACGACTCGACCGGCGGCACGATCTCCTACGAGCGCCTCGACAAGGGCCGGTACCGCTTCCTGATGAACCCGAACCCGCCCAGCGAGGGCGGGGCGACCTTCCCGATGGCGCACGTGACCGCGCTGGGCGGCACCGCCGTGCACTGCCAGCTCGATCCGCCGGACGTGTGGGTGGTGCACTGCGCGAACGCCGCCGGCAACCCGGTGGACGCCCGCTTCGTGGTCACCTACGGCTCCCGGGTGGACCTGCTGGGCCGGGCGTTCGGGCCGCGCTTCGCCAGCGGCGTGTTCTACGGCGAGGACGTACGCGACACCTGGATCGGCGGGGAGAGCTACAACTCGACGATCCCGGGCTTCGGCGGCGCGGCGGGCACGGTGCTCGGCACCGGCCGCTACCAGGTGCGTTTCGCCGGCACCGGGACCGGCTACGGCACCGCCTTCGTGAACTCCTTCGTGACCAGTCTCGATCGTCCGCCGCGCGGCTACTGCGTACTGGCCGGCTGGTCCGCGTCCGGGGCCGACACCGTCATCTCGGTCAACTGCTACGCCTGGCTGGGCGTGCCGGCCAACCTGAACGCGCGGATCTCGTACACCACCTGGCCGGCCGCCTGACGTCGCTGCCCGGCCGGCCCGCTCCCGCCGGCCGGGTGCTGTCAGGGGGCGGGCAGTTCGGGGCCGCCGTCGAGCAGCGGGGCCAGCAGGTCGCCCTGCTTCTCCACCCGCTTGAGCACCTCGCCCGCCGTGTACGGCTTCGTCGCCGGCCGCTTCCCCGCCGCGCCCGCCTCGACCTCGTCCCAGGTCAGCGGGGTGGAGACGGACGGCACGGACTGCGCCCGCAGCGAGTACGGCGACACGGTCGTCTTGGCCGCGTTGTTCTGGCTCCAGTCGATGAAGACCTTGCCGGGCCGCAGGTTCTTCGCCATCTTCGACACGATGAGCTTCGGGTGCGCCCGCTCCAACTCCTGCGCGATCCGCTTGGCGTAGGCCGAGACGTCCTCGGCGTCCTGGGTGCCGGCGACCGGGCAGCAGAGCTGCATGCCCTTCTTCCCGGACGTCTTCGGATACGCGGAGATGCCGTCGTCGGCGAGCCGGTCGCGCATCAGCAGCGCCACCTGGCAGCACTGGCGCAGCGCCGCCGGCGGACCGGGATCGAGGTCGACGACCATCATGTCGGGGTGCCCGCCGACCTTCCACTGCGGTGTGTGCAGTTCCAGCGCGGCGAGGTTCGCCAGCCAGACCAGGGTGGGCAGGTCGTCGGCGACCACGTAGTCGATGGTGTCCCGGCCCTTGCTGGACCCGGGCGCGGGCAGCGTCTCGGTGCGTACCCAGCCGGGGGTGGCGGCGGGGGCGTTCTTCTCGAAGAACGAGCCGCCCGTGACCCCGTTGGGGAAGCGGATGCGGGTGAGCGCCCGGTCGGCCAGGTGCGGCAGGAGCACCGGGGCGATCCGGGTGTAGTAGTCGATCACCTCGCCCTTGGTGAACCCGGCCTCGGGATAGAGCACCTTGTCCAGGTTGGACAGCTCCAGCGCGCGCCCCTCCACGTCCACCCGGAACCGCTCAGCCGGCATCGTCGACCTCCTCGGCGGGTTTGTCCGGCCGCAGCCGGAGCACCCGGGGGAACCGCAGTCGCCCGTCCGGGGTGCGCTGGCCGTACTTCACCTCCACCACGACCCGTGGTGTTACCCAGATCGCGCCCCGGGCATCCTCGCGCGGCACGTCCCCGGCGAACGGCGACGCCCCGCTGCGCAGCGGCTCCAGCTCGCGCAGCAGCTCCCGCTCGATGGCCGCGCCGATGCCGCCACCCACGCGCCCCCGGTAGGTGAGCCGGCCGCCCGGGCCCGGCACCCCGACCAGCAGACCGCCGATCCGGCGCGCACCGGGCCGCCAGCCGCCGACCACGAAGTCGCCGGTGACCTCCAGCTTGACCTTCATCCAGTCCGGGGAGCGCACGCCCGGCCGGTAGACCGAGTCGACCCGCTTGGCCATCACCCCCTCCAGGCCGTGCTCGCCGGCCGCCTCGTAGGTGGCCGGGCCGTCGCCGAAGACCGGCGACACCGCCCACCGGGCGCCGCCGAGCGCCAGGCCGTCCAGGGCCTCCCGCCGGCGGGCGTACGACCGGCCGGTCAGGTACTCGCCGTCGAGCCGGAGCAGGTCGAAGATCATGTACGTCACCGGGGCGACCGCCGCCAGCCGGGCGGCCTTGTTCCGGTCGCGCACGTGCATCCGCTCCGCCAGGGCCGTGAACGAGGGCTGGCCGGTCTCGCCGAGCAGCACCACCTCGCCGTCGAGCAGCGCGTCGCCCACCTGCTCGTGCAGGGTCGCCAGTTCGGGGTACGCGACGGTGATCTCCACGCCGCTGCGGGCGTACAGGTGCTGCCGGCCGCCGGAGATGTCGGCCAGCGCGCGGACGCCGTCCCACTTGAACTCGTACGCCCAGCCGGCACCCGCCGGGAGCTGCCCGGTCATCGCGAGCATCGGCTTGAGCGGCGCGCCGGGCACGTCCCGACTGTACTTGCGCACCGAAGCGCTCGCGTGGCCTTCGATCATTTGCGATCCTGGGCTGTACCGGCGAGAGGAGCACGGGGATGCGGGCCATCTGGAAGGGAGCCGTCTCGTTCGGCCTCGTCTCGATCGGGGTCAAGCTCTACTCGGCCACCGAGGAGAAGGACATCCGCTTCCACCAGGTGCACCGGGAGGACGGCGGCCGCATCCGCTACAAGCGCACCTGCCAGGTCTGCGGCGAGGAGGTCACCTACGACGACATCGCCAAGGGCTACGACATCGGCGGCGGCGAGATGGTGATCCTCACCGACGAGGACTTCGCCGAGCTGCCGCTGTCCAGCTCGCGCGCGATCGACGTGCTGGAGTTCGTGCCGGCCGAGCAGGTCGACCCGATCCTCTACAACAAGGCGTACTTCCTGGAGCCGGAGGGCACCGCCACCAAGCCGTACGTGCTGCTGCGCGACGCGCTCGCCGACTCGGAGCGGGTGGCGATCGTCAAGGTGGCGCTGCGCCAGCGGGAACAGCTCGCCACGCTGCGGGTCCGCGAGGGCGTGCTGCTGCTCAACACCATGCTGTGGCCGGACGAGATCCGCAGACCCGACTTCGGCTTCCTCGACGAGGACCTGAAGGTCCGCCCGCCGGAGCTGGCGATGGCCAGCTCGCTGATCGACTCGATGGCCGGCGAGTTCGAGCCGGACGCGTTCACCGACGACTACCGGGCGGCATTGCAGGAGGTCATCGACGCCAAGGTGGAGGGCCGCGAGGTCGTCCAGCCGGAGGAGGTCGAGGAGGCGCCGGCCGCCGCGGTGGACCTGATGGCGGCGCTGAAGGCGTCCGTGGAGCGCGCCCGCTCCGCCCGGGGCGAGGCGCCGGCCGGCGGCGGGGAGCCGACCCCGATCTCGGCCGCCCGCTCGGCGCAGAAGAAGGCCGCCGAGAAGAAGGCGGCGAAGGCCCCCGCCAGGAAGACCGCCGAGAAGAAGGCCGCGCCGAAGAAGGCCGCCGCCAGGAAGGCCGCCCCGAAGAAGGCCGCCGAGGGCGAGAAGAAGCCGGCGGCGAAGAAGGCCGCGCCGAAGAAGGCCGCCCGCAAGACCGCCTGACCCCGGTGGGTCGCGTCCCCCGTACGTCGGAGGCGTGGCGTACGCCGGAGGCGCCGCGCGGTCCGACGTTTGCCTTGACGCCGGTGGCAAGGTCTAGCGTCGGTCGGGTCGGACGAGGGAGGTCGGATGCTGATCGGTGAGCTGGCGGAACGCGCCGGCACGAGCACCCGGGCCCTGCGCTACTACGAGACGCACGGCCTTCTCCGGGCGGCCCGCTCGGCCAACGGCTACCGGGTCTACGACGAGGCGGAGCTGCCCGTCGTACGCGAGATCCGGGCCCTGCTCGCGGTGGGCTTCGGCCTGGACGACATCCGCCCGTTCGTCGCCTGCCTGCGGGCCGGCAACGCCTCCGGTCATGTCTGCCCGGACTCGGTGGCAGTGCTGCGACGCAAGCTGGCCGAGGTCGACGCCGGCATCGACCGGCTGCACGCGGTCCGCCGGGAGCTGCGCGACCAGCTAGCCCACGCCATCACCCACCGGGAGGAAACATGCTCGAGACTGCGTCGGACGGCTCGCTGACCGTCGTCACCGACGACACCTTCGCCACCGTGGTGCTCGCCGCCGACCGCCCGGTCGTGGTCGACTTCTGGGCCGACTGGTGCCCGCCGTGCCGGGCCGTCTCCCGCAGCCTCGCCGAACTCGCCAGGGAGTTCGCCGGGCGGATGGTCGTCGCCACGATCGACACCGACGCCAACCCGGCGGCCACCCGCGCGTACTCGGTGATGTCCCTGCCCACCCTCCTGGTGTTCCGCCACGGCACGGTGGTCGGCTCGATCGTCGGGTCCCGCCCCAAGCACCACCTGCGCCAGTCCCTGGCCCGGCATCTGGAGGGCTGAGCCACCGGCCGGTGTGGGCGGTCTCGCCCGCCACCGGCCACCGCGGGTACGCTCCGCCGGCCCCCGCCGCGAGAGGAACCCCATGCCGTACACCCCCGATCTGGACCGGCTGCTGACGCCCGGCGCCCGCTTCGCCGACGAGCACGCCACGTACGTCATGGAGGTGCACCCGGTGGGCGACGTCGTGCTGCCGACGGGGCGGGTGGTCGGCTGCGACCCGGTGGCCTGCCCCGAGGACGAACCGTTCACGGTCGAGGTGGCCCCCGGCCGCTACCCGGCGCGGGCGTGGGTGGCCGTGGTCCGGGGCGAGGACACCGAGGCGGACCGGCGGGTGGCCGCCCTCGAACTGGTGATCCACGACGAGCCGGCGGCCCGCTGGGAGATGGCGCTGGTCGGCGACCAGGACGTCGCGGACCTCAAGTCCGACGGCTGGTTCGGCTACGGGGTGGACACCGGCATCGGCACCCTGGCCGACCCCACCGCGCTGGCCGCCCTGGAAACGTGGGACGAGGACGCGGTGACGGACGTGTTCGTCGCGGACGAGCCGGCGGGCGGGCCGGTGCCGGGGCACGTCGCCGCGGTGCTCGACGAGACGACCGGGGCCAACGTGGTGACGGTCTGGTCCGGCTGGGGCGACGGCTGCTACGGCACCTGGATCGGGCGTACGGCCGACGGCCGGATCACCTCGTTCGTGACCGACTTCATGGTGGTGCCGGGGCCGGCGTGACCTGTGCGGTGAGGGCGGCCACCGTCGAGGGGGCGCGGTGGGCGGCCGGGCGGGTACCGTGTGCGTCGGCTTTCCCCCCGGCACTCCGATGCCGGCCACCACCTTCGCAGCAGGGAGTCGACGCCGTGAGCGAGCGTACGCAGAACCGGTCCCAGAAGTCGGAGCGGCGGCTGGCCGCCCAGTTGGCCGCCCAGAAGGCGGCCGAGGCGAAGCGCCGCCGGCAGGCCTGGGCCGGCGGGCTCGCCGGGGTCGCCGTCGTCGCGGTGCTGATCACCGTCTTCGTGACGATCGGGCGCAACAGCGACGGCGACAAGGACCAGACGGCCAGTGCCCCCTCGGCGGGCCCGTCCGCCAGCGCCCCCGCCGCCGACACGCCCCCCGCCCCGCAGCTGCCGGAGGGGGCCGACCCGGCCCTGGGCAGCAAGCCGACCGTCGCCGCTGGCAAGGGCGAGCTGAAGAAGCTCACCGTGACCCCGCTGATCAAGGGCAAGGGCCCGGCGGTGCAGAAGGGCCAGACGATCACCACGAACTACGTGGGCGTCTTCTACAAGGACGGCAAGGAGTTCGACTCGTCGTGGAGCGGCGGGCAGCCGGCGACCTTCGCCATCGGCGTCGGCCAGGTCATCCCGGGCTGGGACCAGGGCCTCGTCGGGGTGACCGTCGGCAGCCGCGTCCAGCTCGACATCCCGGCCGAGCTGGCGTACGGCAACGACGCCGCCGGCGGCCGTCCGGCCGGCCCGCTGCGCTTCGTGGTGGACGTGCTCGCGGCGCAGTGACCGTCGGTCCGCCCGTGACCGGGCCGTTCCCCCGGCCGGCCCCGTGTTCCCCCGTGACCGGGCCGTTCCCCCCTCGGTAGCGGCCCGGTTCGCCCGGGATGTCGCCCGTTGTTGATGCAGTAGCCCACATGGGGCTTCCGGCTCCTCACCCACTCGCAGTAGGTTCAGCGTCACCCCGGGCGGTCGGCCGTCCCGGGGTGACGACCGGACGCGGAGGTGCACGTGACGGCGCTGGACGACGCGGGGCGGGCCGCCCGGGTGATGTGGACGCACTACGAGCCCGTCCACGCGATCACCTACTTCCACCCCCGCGCCCGGGCCGCCTTCGAGGCGGTCGGCCTGCGGGGCTTCTGGCGCGGCTACTTCGCCGGCCGTGCCGCGCCGTTGGGGCCCGCCGAGGCCGCGCCGGTCACGGCGGCGTTCTTCAACTTCGCCCCGCACACCGTGGCGCGGGCGCTGCCGGCCGTCTGGCGGCTGGCCACCCCGGAGGAGGCGCTGCGGGCGCGGCTCACGGGCGCGGTGCAGGCGCTGGCCGAGTTGACCTACGAGCTGCCGGAGTCGCACCTGGTCGAGGCGGCCGAGCTGCTGGAGGCCGCCGCCGCCGAGGCGGAGCCGGCCGGCCGGGTGCTGGGCGCCGCCAACGCCGCCCTGCCGCGCGGCGAGTACCCGCTGGCCCGGCTCTGGCAGGCCGCCACCACGCTGCGCGAGCAGCGCGGCGACGGGCACAACGCCGCGCTGGTCGCGGCCGACCTCGACCCGGTGGAGACGCTGGCCTGGCGGGTCGCGGTCGACATCTCGCCGCTGAACCTGCTCGGGCGCGGCTGGTCGGAGGAGCAGTGGGCCGCCGCCCGCGCCCGGCTGGCCGAGCGGGGCTGGCTGACCCCCGACGGGGAGCCGACCGGGCAGGGTCGGGCCCGGTTCCAGGCGATCGAGGACGCCACCGACGCCGCCGCCGCCCGCCCGTGGCGCACGCTGGGCCCGGAGCGTACGGGTCGGCTGCGCGAACTGCTCGAACCGATCGCGCGCGCCGCGCACACCGTGATCCCCGAGGGCAACCCGATCGGCCTGCCCGCCCTGCGGACCTGACCGCCCGCCGCCGCCTGCCCGCTGCCCGCCGGTGGGGCAGGATGGGTTCGTGACGGATGCGGTGATCTTCGACCTGGACGGCGTGATCGTGGACTCCGAGCCGGTGTGGGAGGAGGTCCGGCGGGCGTACGTCGCGGCGCACGGCGGCACCTGGCAGCCCGACACGCAGCGCCGGCTGATGGGCATGAGCACCGGCGAGTGGGCCCGCTACCTCAGCGGTGAGCTGGGCGTCGACCGTAGCCCCGAGCAGGTCGCCATCGAGGTCGTCGAGGAGATGGCCCGGCGCTACGCGCAGCGCGTACCGCTGATCGACGGGGCCGACGAGGTCGTACGCCGGCTGGCCGAACGGTGGCCGCTGGGGCTGGCCAGCTCGTCGCCGACGCGGCTGATCGCGGCGGCGCTGGCCGCGACGGGCCTGACCGGGGTGTTCGGCGCCACGCTGTCGACCGAGGAGACCGAACGGGGCAAGCCGGCGCCCGATGTCTACCTGGCGGTCGCCGAGCGGCTGGGCGTCGACCCGGCCCGCTGCGCGGCCGTGGAGGACTCGTCCAACGGCGTCCGGTCGGCTGCCGCCGCCCGGATGGCGGTGGTGGCGGTGCCGCACGGGGCGTACCCGCTGGACCCGGACGCCGAGCGGCTGGCGGCCGTGGTGCTGGACGCCATCGGCGACCTGACCCCACAGGCCATCGACCGGCTCGGATAGGACCTATTTCAGAAGTGGTGCGGTCTGATCGCAGTCCTGGCGGCGTTCCGACGGCGTTCCGGCAGGCGGGAGGATCGGGCAGGCGCGCAAAGCTCGCCCCGGAACGCTGATATTTGTGCGGCATATAAATACCTGTGTGGTATCAGGCGCACGAACCACACCGTCGTCGTCGAGATCCTGCGCAGCCAGTCACGGCTCATGAGACAGACCGCAGGCCCCCTACACGCGGCCCGGGCGCGGCGCCCGGGTTGTCCGGGTTGTGGGGGGCGGGTCGGCATGAGCGGGGATCCGCCGGGTACCGCAGCCGACGGCGCCCCGCCGGGGGGCCGCCGCCGGGTGAGGAGACGGGGATGAAGGCGATCGTGTACGAGCGCACCGGCGACGCCTCGGTGCTGCAACTTCTCGACCGGCCGGTGCCGGAGCCCGGCCCCGGCGAGGTCCTGGTGCGGGTGGCCGTGTCGGGGGTGAACCCGACCGACTGGAAGGCGCGTCGGCAGGGGCCGCTGCCCGACGGCTGGCAGACGCCCGGGCAGGACGGCGCGGGAGTGATCGAGGCGGTCGGGGAGGGCGTCGACCGGGACCTGATCGGCGAGCGGGTCTGGCTGTGGGAGGCCGCGTGGCAGCGGCCGTGGGGCACCGCGGCCGAGTACACGGTGGTGCCGGTGCGGCAGGCGGTGCCCCTCGGCGACGCCTCCTTCGACCTGGGGGCCTGCCTGGGCATCCCCTTCCTCACCGCGCACCGCTGCCTGACGGCCGGCGAGTACACGCCGGACCGGCTGCACGCGGGCGCGCTCAGCGACCACACGGTGCTCGTGCAGGGCGGGGCGGGCGCGGTGGGCAACGCGGCCATCCAGCTCGCCCGGTGGGCGGACGCCTGCGTGGTCGCCACGGTCAGCAGCCCGGAGAAGGCGCAGTTGGCGGCGGCGGCCGGGGCGTCCTTCGTGATCGACTACCGGCGGCAGGACGTGGTCGAGGAGGTCCGCAAGATCGCGCCCGACGGGGTGCACACGATCGTCGAGGTCTCCGCGGCGCGCAACGCCGCCGACGACGTACGACTGCTGCGGCGTGGTGGCGCGGTCTGCGTCTACGCCGACGACGGCGGGGACGAGGTGACCCTGCCGATCCGGCCGTTGATGGCCCCGAACGCGCGGTTCCAGTTCGTGCTCGTCTACACGGAGCCGAAGGCGGCCAAGGCCCAGGCGGTGGTGGACGTGGCCGCCGCGGCGGCGCAGGGCGGAATCCGGGTGGGCGAGGAGGCCGGCCTGCCGCTGCACCACCATCCACTCTCGGCGGCCGGCGCGGCCCACCAGGCGGTGGAGAACTCGGTGGTCGGCAAGGTGCTGATCACGACCAGCGAGAGCGGGTGACGCCCCGCCACCCCGAATGCCTTCTGACCTGGGCAAATTTCCCCATAGTGGGCACGGAGGCGAACAACTTTCGCAACAATGACAGTGCGGGTCACCCGCATGGAGCGGGCGGCCCCGGCGCGGTGCGAACGCCGGGGCCGCCCCTGGGGAGGGATTTCAGGAGTGGTCCCTACCCCAACAGGCGACGATGCGCCTGAGAACGTTACGGGGCGGTCAGCTCCCGGACACTCAGTTCGCCCCCGGCGTAGCGGGAACGGACTACCTTCTTGTCGAACTTGCCGACGCTGGTCTTCGGCACCGCGTCGATGACGGCCCAGCGTTCCGGCAGCTGCCAGCGGGCCACCGACCCGGCCAGGAACTCCCGCAGCTCCTCGGCCGTCGCCGACGCCCCCTCGCGGAGCACCACCGTGGCCAGCGGCCGCTCACCCCAGCGCTCGTCGGGCACCCCCACCACGCAGGCCTCCAGCACCGCCGGGTGGGCCATCAGGGCGTTCTCCAGCTCGACCGAGGAGATCCACTCGCCGCCGGACTTGATGACGTCCTTCGCCCGGTCCGTGAGCGTGATGTAGCCGTCCGGCGAGAGGGTGCCGACGTCTCCCGTACGCAGCCAGCCGTCGCGGAACTTCTCCTCGTCGGGCACGTCGTCGCCGACGTACCGGGCGGTCACCCACGGCCCGCGTACCTCCAGCTCGCCGACGGCCGTCCCGTCGGCGGGCAGCGGCTCGCCCAGCGGGCCGACGATGCGGGCCTCGACCCCGGCCGGCACGCGGCCCTGCGTGTAGCGGTAGCGCCAGGCCTCCTCGCCGGTCGCGCCGGCCGGTGGCCGGGAGACCGAGCCCAGCGGGGACATCTCCGTCATCCCCCAGGCGTGGATGACGTCGATGCCGTGCCGCTCGGCGAACGCGTGCATCAGCGCCGGCGGGCAGGCCGAGCCGCCGACGATCACCTCCCGCAGCGAGGAGGTGTCCACGTCGTGGGCGTCCAGGTGGGCCAGCACGTCGTTCCAGATCGTCGGCACCGCGCCGGCCAGGGTGGGCCGCTCGGCGGCGATCATCTCCGCGATCGGCCCGCCCTGGAGGAACCGGTCCGGCATGATCAGCGACGCCCCGCAGAGGAAGGCCGCGTACGGCAGGCCCCAGGCCATCGCGTGGAACATCGGCACGATGGGCAGTTCCCGGTCGGTCGGGCCGAGGCCGAATCCCTCCGGCATGCAGACCTGGAGCGAGTGCAGGTAGATCGAGCGGTGCGAGTAGGCGACGCCCTTCGGGTTGCCGGTGGTCCCCGAGGTGTAGCAGAGGGCGGCGGCGTCGCGCTCGTCCACCTCGGGCCAGTCGAAGGTGTCCGGGCGCTCGGCCAGCAGCGCGTCCCAGTGGTGCACGGCGATCCGGTCGCCGGCCGCCGCCGTGAGCGGGGCCGGGTCGCCGCCGCCGACCACCACCACGTGCCGCACCGTCGTCATCTCGCCGATCACCCGGGCCAGCAGCGGGATGAGCGTCGAGTCGACCAGCACCACCCGGTCCTCGGCGTGGTTGGCGATGTAGGCGACCTGGTCCGGGAAGAGCCGGATGTTGAGGGTGTGCAGCACCGCGCCCATGCTGGGCACCGCGAAGTACGCCACCAGGTGCTCGGCGTTGTTCCACATGAAGGTGGCGACGCGCTCGTCGCCGGTGACGCCGCACTCCGCGCGCAGCGCGTGGGCCAGCCGGGCCGCCGTGCGCCCGACCTCGGCGTACGTCATCCGGCGCGGCTCGGCGCCCGTCCAGGTGACCACTTCCGCCGTGCCGTGCACGGTGGCGCCGTGGCCGAGGATCCGGGAAACCTGGAGGGGAGCGTCCATCATCGTGCTACGCATGGGTAACAAAGTAGTGTCGGCGGTCACAGGTTGGGAACCCTGGAATGCCGGTCGACCCCGAACCGGCCCCGTAAATTGTCCGGGTGAGCATCTCCTGGGCCGATTCGTACGTGGGACAACTACGCGCGCTCGCCGGTGACCGGACGCTGATGTTCGTCGGCGCCCGCGCCGTGGTCCGCGACAACGCGGGACGCCTCCTGCTGATCCAGCGCTCCGACAACGGCCAGTGGGCCCTGCCCGCCGGTGCGATGGAGCTGGGCGAGTCGATCGCCGACTGCGCCGTCCGCGAGGTACGCGAGGAGACCGGGCTACGCGCGCTGCGGGTCAGCGCCTTCGCCCTCTACACCGGCCCGGACCGCACCCACACCAACATGTACGGCCACACGTACCAGATCTTCACGACCGCGTTCCGCGTCGACGAGTGGGACGGCGAGCTTGCCCGGATCACGGACGAGACGATAGACGCGGGCTTCTTCCACCGGGCGCAGCTGCCGGCCCCGCTCTCCGCCAGCGTCGCCGAGACCCTCGCCGACCTGGACGTCTTCGAGCAGACCAACCGGCTGATCCTCAAGTAGGGCCAGCCTCGGGCGCGGGCCGGCCCGGTCAGAGCATGGTCTGGCTCTTCGCCTCCATCTCGGCGGCGGCCTCCTGCTTCGACTCCTTGGTCAGCGGCTTGCCGCCGGGTGCCGGTCCCTCGCCGCCCAGGCCGTCCGTGCCGCCCGTGGCGCCGCCCGGGCCCGCGCCGCGCAGCTTGTCGTTCGGCAGCGCCAGGGTGACCAGCACCGCCACGATCGCGATCAGGCCGGTGGTCAGGAAGACCAGGTGCAGCGACTCGACGAACGCCGCCTGGACGGCCTCGCGCACCGGCGCCGGGAGCGCCAGGATGGTCGCCGGGTCGTTCACCGAGACGTCCGCCCCGCCGCTCGCCGCCACGGCGGCCTGCTGCTGCGGCGGCAGTTGGGCGATCGCGCCCGGCATCCGGTCGGCGAGTTCCGAGGTGAGCCGCGACGACAGGACCGCGCCGAGGATGGCGACGCCGAACGAGCCGCCCAGCGACCGGAAGAACGTCGCCGACGAGGTGCCGGCACCCAGGTCCCGCATCGACACGGCGTTCTGCACGGCCAGGATCAGCGACTGCATGCAGAGCCCCAGCCCGACGCCGATCACGACCATGTAGCCGAAGGCCAGCCAGAGCGAGGTGTCCACCTCCAGCCGGGTGAACAGCAACATGCCGACCATCAGCACCGCCGCGCCGACCACCGGGAACCACTTGTAGCGCCCGATGCGGCTCATCGCCCGGCCCGTCAGCACCGAGGTGACGATGATGCCGGCCATCATCGGCAGCATCAGCAGGCCGCTGCGGGTCGGCGAGGCGCCCCGCACGATCTGGAGGTAGAGCGGGATGAAGATGATCGAGCCGAACATCACCAGGCCGAGCACGAAGCCGGCCGAGTTGGCCAGCGCGAACGTGGCGCTGCGGAACAGCCGCAGCGGCAGGATCGGCTCGGCCACCCGCGCCTCCTGGAGCACGAAGAGCACGCCGAGCACCGCGCCCGCCACGAAGAGGCCGACGATCACGCCGGAGCCCCACGCGTACTCGTTGCCGCCCCAGCTCAGCGCGAGCAGCAGGCAGCTCACCCCGGCGACCAGCAGCGCCGCGCCGATCCAGTCGATCGAGTGGTCACGCCGGGTGAACGGGATCAGCCGCAGCACCCGGGAGCACACGACGAGCGCCAGGATCCCCAGCGGCACGTTGATGTAGAAGATCCACCGCCAGTCGGTCTCGGCGAAGTAGCCGCCGACCAGCGGGCCGGCGACCGAGGAGAGGCCGAAGACCGCCCCGAACAGGCCCTGGTAGCGACCGCGTTCCCGGGGCGACACCACGTCCGAGATGATGGTGAACGCGAGCGTCATCAGGCCGCCGGCGCCGAGACCCTGGACCCCCCGGGTGACGATGAGCTGGGTCATGTCCTGCGACAGGCCGGCCAGCAGCGAGCCGAGCAGGAACGTGCCGATGGAGAAGAGGAAGACGGGGCGTCGCCCGTACAGGTCGGCCATCTTGCCGTAGAGCGGCGTCGAGGCCGTGGAGGCGAGCAGGTACGCCGTCACCACCCACGAGTAGTGGTTGATCCCGCCCAGCTCGCCGACGATGGTCGGCAGCGCGGTGCCGACGATGGTCTGATCGAGCGCGGCCAGCAGCATGCCGGTCATCAGGCCGAACATCAGCAGTCGGATCTGCCGCCCGCCGAGTGTCGGGGCTTGCGTGGTCATCCCGCCTCCTTTCCCCGCCCACCCGGGACATGCGCGAGGAACGGCGTACACCTCGTCGGTCGTGGGTCGGCGCCGTTGCGGGCCACCGATCCCACGACCGACGACCGGTCAGCGGGACGAGTGCGAGCCCTCGGCGAACTCTTCGACGATCCTGGCACAGAAGGCCGGCAGGTCGTCCGGCTTACGGCTACTGACCAGGTTGCCGTCCGTGACGACCTGCTCGTCGACCCAGGTCGCGCCGGCGTTCGTCAGGTCGGTGCGCAGGCTGGGCCAGGAGGTGACCCGGCGGCCCCGCACCACGTCCGCCTCGATGAGCGTCCACGGACCGTGGCAGATCACCGCGACCGGCTTGCCGGCGTCGAAGAACGCCCGCACGAAGCGGACCGCGTCCGGATCGGCCCGCAGGAAGTCCGGGTTCGCCACCCCGCCGGGCAGCACCAGCGCGTCGAAGCCGCCGGCGTCCGCGTCGGCCGCGGTCACGTCCACGTCGTACGTCTTGGACTGGTCCAGGTGGTTGAAGGACTGGATCGTGCCGGGCTTGAGCGAGACCAGCTCCACCGTGGCGCCGGCCTGCTCCACCGCCTCGCGGGGCTGGACGTACTCGACCTCCTCGACGCCGTCGGCGGCCAGGAACGCGATCCGCTTGCCCTGAAGTGTCGTCGCTGCCATGTCGGTGTCTCTCCTCTCCTCTCCGGGGTACCGTCCGTCCCTTCCCGGGGCCCGGTGCCCGAAACCCCGTCAGGGAGGTGGCAGGTGTGCGACCCGTCCCCGGTGGCGGCAGGTTTGGCCCGGATGCCCCGGGGGACCCGGGACGGCATGGCAGGAGGAGCAGCGGAACAGCGCCGGCTCGCCACGGTGGTGGAGGGCTGGCTCGGGCGTCCCGTCCTGGTTGTCGGTGACGCCATGCTCGACGAGTGGCGGTTCGCGGAGTCCGACCGGCTCTGCCGGGAGGCGCCCGCCCCCGTCCTCACCCTGCGCCGGCGGATCTCCGCGGCCGGCGGGGCGGCGAACACCGCCGTCAACGTCGCCGCGCTCGGCGGTCGGGCGGTGCTGGTGGCGCCGGTGGGCGCCGACGTGGCCGGCGACGAACTGCACGACTGTCTGGACCGGGCCGGCGTCTGGGACCGTACGGTCGCCCAGCCGGGCCGGCCCACGCCGGTCAAGCGGCGCATGCTGGCGGGCAACCAGATCCTGCTCCGGGAGGACTCCGGCGACGCCGACGACGCGCTCGACGACGACGGGGTGGCCCGGCTGCTCACCGCGTTGGACTGCGCCACCGAGGAGCTGCGCGCCGCCGGCGGCGAGGCACCCACCCTGGTGGTCTGCGACTACGGTCTGGGCGCGCTGTCCGCCGCCGTGCGCGCCTGGCTGGTGACCCACCGGGAGCGGTACGCCACGGTGGCACTCGACGCCCACGACCTGGCGGACTGGCGCGGCCTGGCGCCGACAGTGGTGACCCCCAGCTTCGCCGAGGCGACCCGGCTGCTCGCCCGGGCCGCCGGAACCCGGCCGGCGCCCGGTGCCGGGCTGCACCTGGACCATCCCGACGGCGACCCGGCCGACGGGCCCTCCGAACTCACGGTGGGCGTCTCCCCGGGCGGCACCCTGGCGCACCACGCCGCCCACCACCCCGGCCCGACGAACCCGACCGGTGAGCCGACGGCCGGCGAGGGCCGGGTGGCGATGACCGGGGACGGGCTCACCGTTACCGGCACCGGCGTCACCGTGAACGCCACGGCCGGCGAGGGCGTCGACCGGGCCGTCCTCGCCGAGTCCCGCCTCGCCGAGCTGCGCGCGCACACCGGCGCGGACGTGGTGGCGGTGACCCTGGACACCGAAGGCGCGGTGGTCGGCGGGGCGGACGGCGAGCCCCGGCGCAGCCACAGCACCCCGGTGCCGGCCAGCCACGCGGTCGGGGCGGGCGACGCGTACCTGGCGGCGATGACGCTCGCGCTGGCCGCCGACGCGCCCCTGCCCACCGCCGCCCAACTGGCCCAGCTCGCCGCCACCATCACCGTCTCGGACACCGGCACCTGCGTGTGCCGCCGGGAGGACCTGCTCGTGGCGCTGGACGCGCCGGGCGGGCGGGCGGGCCACCGGGCGCTGGTCGGCACCGACGAGCTGGCGGCGATCGTCGCGGAGCATCGCCGGGTGGGCCGGGCCATCGTCTTCACCAACGGCTGCTTCGACGTGCTGCACCGGGGCCACGTGCGCTACCTGGAGCAGGCCCGCGCGCTCGGCGACCTGCTGGTCGTGGCGGTCAACTCCGACGGCAGCGTACGCCGGCTGAAGGGCCCGGACCGGCCGGTGAACCCGGTCGAGGACCGCATCGCCCTGCTCGCCGCGCTGGCCTGCGTCGACCACGTGGTGGTCTTCGAGGAGGACTCCCCGGCGGAGCTGATCGAGACGGTCCGCCCCGACGTGTACGTCAAGGGCGGCGACTACCCGCCGGAGATGGTGCCCGAGGCGCCGCTGGTGCGCCGCCTCGGCGGGCAGGTCCGCACCCTCGGGTACGTACCCGACCGGTCCACCTCGGCGATCATCGACCGGATCCGGGCGCACGGCCAGGAGCCGCAGGAGGAGGACACCTCCCTGACGCCCGAGCCGTCGTGAACCGCCCGCTCGACCCCGGCACGGCCGGCGGGTTCCGCGCGGATCGGCTGCTCGACGTGCTGATCCCGACCCGCAACCGCCCCGCCGAACTGGCGGTCACCCTCTCCGGGCTGGCCGCCCAGGAGGGCGTGCCCGGCTTCGGCGTGGTGGTCAGCGACCAGTCCGACGGCGACGCCGCGTACCGGCACCCGGCGGCGGCCACCATGGTCCGGGTGCTGCGCCACCGGGGGCATCCGGTGCTGCTGACCCGCCGGCTGCCCCGGCGCGGGCTGGCCGAGCACCGGGCGTACCTGCTGGCCGCCTCGGCCGCCCGGTACGTGCTCTGCCTCGACGACGACGTCTGGCTGGAGCCGGGCGCGCTGCGCCGGCTGGTCACCGCCATCGACGAGCTGGGCTGTGGCTTCGTCGGCAACGCGGTGCACGGGCTGTCGTACGCCGACGATGTCCGGCCCGAGACGCACCGGCACTACGAGCAGTGGAGCGGCCGGCCCGTCCCGGAGCGGATCCGCCCGGGCACCCCGCAGTGGGACCGGGCGGCGATCCACTCGGCGGCGAACCTGCTGCACGTCACGCGCGAACTGGACCTGCCGCCGGGTGCCTGGCGGGCGTACAAGGTTTCGTGGATCGGCGGCTGCGTGCTCTACGACCGCGCGAAGCTGCTCGACTCCGGCGGGTTCGACTTCTGGCGGCGGGTGCACGAGAAGCACCAGGGCGAGGACGTCGCCGCCCAGCTCGCCGTCCTGGCGCGCTTCGGCGGCGCCGGCGTCCTGCCCAGCGGCGCGTACCACCTGGAGTCGCCCACCACGGTCACCGAGCGGGACGTGGAGGCCTGGGAGGTCGTCCTCGCCGAGGAGGAGTCGACCCAACCGGCCTGAGACCGACGCGGGCGTCCGGCCGCGCGGTGGCGGCAGACGTTGGCGCTCAGGGGGCGCCGGGTTCCGGGCGGAGCAGTTCGCGGGCCGCCTCCATGACCTCGACGACCGGCACGTCGGTGACGAAGGAGTCCCGGTGGGGGCACTCGCCGTCGCCGGGGCGGTGCGGGTAGATGCCCGGCGTGCAGTCCACCCCGCAGACCGGGCAGAGCACCGTCCACGAGCTGATCGGCCGGTGCCGGCCGCGCAGCAGGTTCGCCACCGTGATCAGGTTGCCGACCCAGTAGACGCCGACGGTCGCGGTGCCCACGGCGGCGGCCAGGTGCAGCGGGCCGGTGTCGTTGGAGACCACCAGCTCGCAGCCGGCGTAGCAACCGGCCAGCCCGCCGAGGCTGAGCGTGCCCACCTGCGGCCGGAGGGGCACCCCGGCCGCCGCGACCACCCGGTCCACCACCTCCTGCTCGGCGGGGGTGCCGGTGACCAGCACCTCGTACCCGTCGCCGACCAGCTCGCGGGCCACCTGCGCGAAGCGTTCGGCGGGCCAGCGCCGGCGGGTGTCCGTGGCGCCGGGGTGCAGCGCCACCCTGGGCCGCCGTGCCGGGCCGAGCACCTCGTCGGTCTCGGCCCGGTCGGCGTCGGTCACGGCGAGCGTCGGGACCATGGTGGTGGCGCCCGCGCCGACCAGCCCGGCCACCTCCAGGTAGCGGATCACCTCGTGCTGGTAGTAGACGTACCGGATCCAGCGGTCCAGCGGCGGCGCGTCCTCGGCGCGCAGCCCGGCGGTGACCCGCGCGCCGAGGGCGGCGACGAACGGGTTGGAGTTGGCGCCGCCGCCGTGCAGCTGCAACGCCAGGTCGAAGCGTTCCCGGCGGGCTGCGGCGAGGAAGTCGTCCGGCGCCGACTCCGGCTCGCCCGGATCGGGGCCCCGGATCCCCGGCGCGGGCGGCACCACCAGCACGCGGTCCACCGGCCCGGGCCGGTCGCGCCAGAGCTTCGCGTGCCACGGCGCCCCGAGCAGCACGATCTCCGCCTTCGGGTACGCGGCCCGCAACGCGTCCAGCGCCGGCAGGACGAAGATGAAGTCACCGAGCGCGTTGGCGCGCAGCACGGCGATCCGCTCGACGTCGGGCACGCGCCCGGTCGCCGGGCCGAGCAGGTCCGGGGTGACCACGCGGCTCGTTACGGCCGGTCGGTCTCGTCGAGGGCGATGTCCGGGCGGTGCATCTCCCGGTCCGCCGCCGGGTCGACGACGATCGGCGTACCCCCGGCGGGGCCGGCGGACCGGGGCCCGGTGCGGCCGACGGTGATGGAGCGCGGCGCGGGCCGGGCGGCCCGGGGCAGTCGCACCCGCAGCAGGCCGTGGTCCATGACCGCGTCGATGGCGTCGGGGTCCACCCGGGACGGCAGGTCGACGCGGTATTCGAAGCCCCGGGTCTCGAAGCCGCCGGGGATGCCGTGGTCGGCGTTGACCTCGGCCTCGGAGCGGGCCCGGACGCAGAGCTCGCGGTCGTCCAGCTCGACCGCCACCTCCTCCGGCGCCACGCCGGGCAGCCGCACCACGACCTCCCAGCCGTCGGCGGTCTCGCTCAGCTCGACGTCCGACGACCCGGGCCGGCCGCCGACCAGCCGGCGCAGCTCCGACCGCAGCGACTGGAGTTCGCCCATCGGGTCCCAGCCCTGCTGTCGGCCGCGCCAACTCCGGCCCGACCCGCCGCTCTGCTCGCTCATGACGCCCCTCCGCTGATGACTCGCTCGCTCAAGACGGCCCTCCCCCGCGCCCCGCTCATCGGGCCTCGCCGATCCGCTGGGTGGCCGCCGGGGGCCGTAGCGAACTGGGCGCGTCCAGTCCGGCCTCGCGGTCCACGCCGACACCGAGCCGGTCCACCAGTTCCCCGCCCAGCCAGGCGCTGACGCCGAGGATCGCCAGCGCGACCACCTCGATGGCGATCAGCGCGCCGCCGGCAGCCCGGGAGTCGGCGTTGAGCCGGACCACCCAGACCGCGGCGAAGAGCAGGATCACCGCCACGTTGGCGGCGGCGTGGGTCAGCGCCACCCGCTTCGCGCGGGTGGCCGACGGGATGGCCAGCAGGTCGAACGTCCCGGCCGCCGCCGCCAGCAGGCCGCCGATCAGGCCGACGGTGACGTTCCAGTACGCGACCTCGCCGAGGAAGTCCGGCCCGCCCACGGTGTCCACCAGGTCGAACAGGACCGCCGTGACCAGCAGGCCGACCGGGAACATGACCAGCATCGGGTGGACGGGGTGACCCAGCACCTTGAGTCGGCTCTCCATCGGGCCTCCACTGCTCGGTCTCTCCGGGCGGGTCGGGTGAGGCGGTACCCCCGGCCCGGAGGGACAAACCTCGCGCTGGTCGCGCTCTCCTAGGCTCGTGGGCGGCGGGTACGCCGCCACCGGGGTCAACGCACGGGGGAGGATCACGTGACGGTGGAGATCACCTCGCACGAGGAACTGCGCGAGCTGCTGGGAGCGCCCATGCCGCGCGCGCTGGCCAAGGAGCGGCCCGTCCTGCACCAACGGGACCGGGACTGGCTGGCCGCCTCACCGTTCTGCCTGGTGGCGACGGCGGGCGCGGACGGCAGCTGCGACGTCTCGCCGAAGGGCGACCCGCCCGGCTTCGCGCTGGTGCTGGACGAGCGGACCATCGCCGTCCCGGAGCGGCCGGGCAACCGGCGCGCCGACGGCTACCGCAACATCCTGGACAACCCGCACGTCGGGTTGATCTTCCTGATTCCCGGGCGCACCGACACGCTGCGGATCAACGGCCGGGCCCGGTTGGTGCGCGACGCCCCGTGGTTCGACGACATGGTGGTCAAGGGACACCGGCCGGTCCTCGCCGTGGTGGTGGAGGTCGAGCAGATCTTCTACCACTGCGCGAAGGCGTTCCTGCGCTCCGAGCTGTGGCAGCCGGAGAGCTGGCAGCCGGACGCGCTGCCGTCCCGGGCCCAGCTGATCAAGGAGGTCGAGAACCCGGCGGAGAGCCTGGCCGACCTGGAACGCCACTACGGCCCGCAATACGCCACCACCATCTACACCTGACGCCTCCCGCCAGGGACGCCCTCCCCCAGTGGGTTCCCTGGTGATCAGGACGCCATGGACGCTACCGAGCACTTTTGACGTCCACGCCGTCCTGATCACCTGCTGCGGTGTCGGGCGGCCTTTGGCGGGGGTGGGTGATGTGCAGGCGGGCGGCTGGGGCATTGCTAAAGGGTTCTTTATAAAGATAGCTTTAGAATATGTCGCTACCCGAGGTGAAACTCTCCGACCCCAAGGCCCTGCGCGGCTACGCGCACCCGCTGCGGATGGCGCTGATCGGGCTGCTGCGCCAGCAGGGCCCGATGACCGCGACCCAGGCTGCCGAGCGGCTCGGCGAGAGCGTGCCGAACTGCTCGTTCCACCTCCGGCAGCTCGCCAAGTACGGGCTCGCCGAGCGGGCACCCGGCGCCGACGCCCGCGAACGGCCCTGGCGGGCCACCGCCCTCAACACCTCCTGGGACGACGCCTCGGACGACCCGCAGACGCGCGCGGCCGTCGACGAACTGAGCGCCGTCCAGCTCGCCCTCTACGTCCGCAAGGCCGAGGAGTTCCTGTCCCGGCGCGTCGAGGAGTCGACGGCCTGGCGGGCGGTCACCGGCTTCGCCGACCGGCCGGTCTACGTCACGGTCGACGAGATGGCCGCGCTGAGAGCACGCATCGACGCCCTGCTCACCGAGTACGACGACCGCATCGCCGACCCCGCGAAGCGTCCCGCCGGCAGCCGGAAGGTCAGCCTCATCCATCTGGCGCTCCTCGCCGACGCCCCTGATCTCGGTGAGCAGGAGGGCGACCGGTGAGCGGTCAGGCGACCGGCACCCCGGTTGCCGCCGCGCCCGGCGGTCCCGCCCGGCGCGGCCCGCTGCCCCGGCTGCTGCGCGAGCGCGTGTTCCGTCGGTACTGGTCGGCGCAGACCGTCTCGTACTTCGGCGACGAGGTCTCCACCCTGGCCCTACCGCTGCTGGCCGTGCTGGTCTTCGAGGCGACCCCGGCCGAGATGGGCTACCTGACCGCCGCCGCGCTCGCCCCGAACCTGCTCCTCTCGCTGCTCGCCGGCGCCTGGGTCGACCGGTACCCGTACAAGCGCCGGCTCATGATCCTGACGGACCTCGGGCGGGCGCTGCTGCTCACCGCCGTGCCGGTGGCGTACGTGCTGGACCTGCTGACGATGCCGCAGCTCTACCTGGTGGCCTTCGCGGTCGGCACGCTCGCCGTCATCTTCGAGGTCGCCCGGGGGCCGCTCTTCGTCTCCGTCGTCGGGCGCGCCGACTACGTCGAGGCGAACACCCTGATCAACGGCAGCCGGGCGATGTCGCTGGTGGCCGGGCCGAGCGTCGGCGGCGTCCTGGTGCAGGTGCTCACCGCCCCGATCGCCCTGATCGCCGACGCGCTGTCGTACGTGGTGTCCGCGTACTTCCTGGTGCGGATCCGGCCGACGGAGCCGGCGCCCGCGCGCGGTGGCGGACTGGCCCTCGACGCCGGGCTGGGGTTCATCGCGCGGACGCCGATGATGCGCGCGCTCCTGCTCGGCACCACCACCGTCAACCTGTTCAACTTCATGTTCGCCGCGCTCTTCGTGCTCTACGCGACGCAGGAACTCGGCCTCGCGCCCGGCCTGCTGGGCGCGGTGCTGGGCGCGGGCGCGGTGGGCGGCCTGATCGGCGCGGCGCTGACGGGCCGGCTGGTGCGCCGCTTCGGCGTCGGGCCGACGCTGCTGGCCGGGTTCGTGCTCTTCCCCGCGCCCATGCTGCTGGTCCCCCTCGCCGGCGGGCCGACACCGCTGGTGCTCGGGATGCTCTTCGCCGCCGAGTTCCTCTCCGCCCTCGGGGTGATGCTGCTCGACATCACGGTCGGCTCGGTGCAGACCGCGCTGACCCCGGAGGCGCTGCTGGCCCGCGTGGCCGGGGCGCGGCGCACCGTCAACTACGGGATCCGGCCGATCGGCGCGCTGATCGGCGGCGCGCTCGGCAGCGCCCTCGGCGTACGGCCGGCGTTGTGGATCGCGACGGCGGGCGCGCTGGCCGGGGTGCTGTGGGTCGCCTTCTCGCCGGTACGCCGCCTACGCGGGCTCCCCGAACAGGCCGACTGACCGGCCCGGCCGCGCTGCGCCGCAACCGTCCGATGTGGCAGGTGGACCGGCCCGGCGATGGAGCGTCACGGCGATGTCGGCAGGTCCGGCGATTGAGCGTCCCCGGCCGGGGTAGGAGTTTCGTTGACGAAGACGGCTCTACCTGCCGAACGAGAAACGGTTCGACCTGACGAGGAGGATCACCCGTGACCACGAAGGTCGAGAAGTCCATCGAAGTACAGGTTCCGGTCAGCACCGCGTACAACCAGTGGACGCAGTTCGAGGAGTTCCCCCGCTTCATGGGGGGCGTGCGTGAGGTCCGCCAGCTCGACGACAGGCGGATGCACTGGGTCGCCGAGATCGGTGGCGTCCAGCGCGAGTGGGACGCCAAGGTCCTGGAGCAGGTGCCCGACCAGAAGGTGGCCTGGGCGGCCACCGAGGGCGTGACCAACGCCGGCGCGGTCTACTTCCAGCCCGTCGACGCCGACCGCACCGTGGTGCGGCTGCACCTGGAGTACGAGCCCGAGGGCCTGATCGAGAAGGCCGGCGACAAGCTCAACATCATCGAGCGGCAGGCCGAATCCGACCTGCGGAAGTTCAAGACGTACATCGAGGAGCGGGGCGTCGAGACCGGCGCCTGGCGCGGCTCGGTCGACAGCGGCCTCGGTGTCGGCGCCCCGGGCGTCGAGCACGCGGCGGCCACCCGCGGTGACAGTGGCAGCGCCGGCGTGTCCGGCAAGGCCGTGGCGGCGGGCGCCGCCGTGGCCGGGGCCGCGGCCGCCGGGGCCGCAGCGGCGGTGAAGCGCCGCGGCGACGCCGACGACCGGCCGGCCACCACGACGACCGAGACGGAGTACGTGGTGACCGAGGTCGAGGTCGTGCCGGAGCCCGGCACCGCCGGCTACCCGCACCGCACCCTCTGATCTCCCCGCACGCCTGCCCCTGTCAGCGGACGGCCCGGTTCCCCGTGAACCGGGCCGTCCGCTCGTCGCGGGGGTCGCCTCGGGGGCGTCAGTGCGCGTCGGCGAGCACCGTCCAGAGGTGACCGTCCGGGTCGGCGAAGGTGCCCGTGTAGCCCCACGGCTGCGCAGCCGGCTCGACGACGACCTGCGCGCCGGCGGCCCGTGCCCGCCCGACGAGGTCGTCGACCTCGGCCGGCGAGGCGGCCGGGAGGCTGACGACGCACTCGCTCTGCCCGCGCTTGGCCACCTCGTGGTCACCGATGACCCAGCCGAAGCCGCCGGTCGGCACCAGCATGACGCGCAGGCCGTCGTTGACGGCGTACTGGAGGGGCTCGGGGATGCCGTCCTCGGCCAGTTCGCCGACGGCCTCCAGGCCGAGCCCGTCGGAGTAGAAGCGGTACGAGGTGGGGCGATCGGCGATCGGCAGGGCGACGACGACGGGTGCGTACTGCATGAGGCTGCCTCCGGAGGGTTGACGACTGCGTACGGTCAGTATGCGGGCCGGCGCGCGAAACTCCTGGTGCCCCACCGGCTGGTGGGCACGGGTGTCGGGCACTCTCGGCCGGACAGATCAGTCACGCCGGGAGGATAGCGACCACGACCGACAGAAAGCCGTCGGTCGCCGACGTGCCCGCAGTTCCCGGCCCCGGGCGGCCCGCTCGGAGATCAACTGCCCGAACAGCCCGCCGGGCCGGCCGCAGTCGCCGCACAGGAAGTTGTCGTCGAGTCGCCCGCCGCCGCAGTGGTCGCAGCGACCCCGGTCGCGCGGGTCGTGGTAGGTCCGCGACGCCGCACCCGGCACGCCCACCCGCCCTGCCATCCATAGGGGCATCCGACCCGCCGGGCCTCCCCAGGTGTGCGGCCGATAGGGGTCTCCTCCCTATGGGATTGCCGGCATCATCGTGCCTGCGACGACCGTCCGGTCCACCAGCCGCCGGCGCCTGCGGGAACTCTCGCGAACCTCCTGGGAAGGGACTACCTTGTCCACTCGTCGTCAACTGCTGCGCCTCGGCGCGGCGTCGGGCATCATCGGGGCGACCAGCGGCCTGGCCAGCCTCGCCGGACGGTTGGGCGCAGCCCCCGCCGCGGCAGGGGTCGCCTCCCCGACGCCTCCGCCCGTGACCCCGTTCACCGTCCCGTTGACCGTGCCGCAGACCCTGCGTCCGGTGCTGCGGACCGCCACCACCGACTACTACTCGGTCACCATGCACCGCAGGCACCTGGAGATCGTGCCGGGCACCCGCACCGAGGTGTACACCTACAACGGCGACCTGCCCGGCCCGACGATCCGCGCCACGTCGGGTCGGCGGGTGGTGGTACGCCAGCGCAACCGGCTGGACATGCCCACGGCGGTGCACCTGCACGGCGGCGCCACCGCCCCCGGCGACGACGGCTCGGGCGACGCCACGATCCCGCCCGGCGGCGAGCGGGTCTACACCTACCCGAACCGGCAGCCGCACGCCACGCTCTGGATGCACGACCACACCCACCACATGGAGGCCGAGCACCTCTACCGGGGCCTGGCCAGCCTATACCTGCTCACCGACCGCACCGAGGCGGCGCTTCCGTTGCCCCGCGGCCGGTTCGACGTCCCGCTGGTGCTACGCGACGCGCACCTGGACGCCAACGCCCAGCTGGTCTGGACCATGGACGACGCCGACAACCGGACCACCCTGCTGGTCAACGGGCGGCCGTGGCCGCGCTTCGAGGTGCAGGCCCGCCGCTACCGGTTCCGCTTGGTCAACTCGAGCAACCTGCGGTTCTTCCTGCTGCGGCTCGCCGACGGCGGGGACATCACGGTGATCGGTTCCGACGGCGGCCTGCTGGAGGCGCCGGTCACCATGCAGCACCTGCTGTTCTCGCCCGGCGAACGGCTCGACGTGGTGATCGATTTCGCCCGTTACCAGCCGGGCACCTCGGTGGTGCTGCAGAACCTGATGGGGCCGGGCCCGGCCGAACAGGTGGGCCAGGTGATGCGCTTCGACGTCGTACGGGCGAAGGGGCCGGACCGCACCTCGGTACCGCAGCGGCTGCGCACCCTGCCTCCGCTGCCCACGCCGACCGTGCGCCGCAACATCGAGCTGCGGATGGACGAGCCGGGCTCCGGTGGGCACCAGGCGTACATCGACGGCAAGGTCTTCGATCCGGCGCGGATCGACACCACCATCGCCTGGGGCAGCACCGAGGAGTGGACGGTGACCAACGCCAACGCCTTCATGCCGCACAACTTCCACATGCACCTGGTGCAGTTCCGGGTGCTCGGCCGCAACGGCGCACCGGCCGATCCCACCGAGGCCGGCCTGAAGGACACCGTGATCGTCTGGCCCGGGCAGAGCGTGCGGCTCCAGGCCACCTTCGACACCTGGCGCGGGGTCTACCCGTACCACTGCCACATGGTCGACCACAGCGCGATGGGCATGATGGCCAATCTCAAGATCGTCTGATCCGACCCGCTCAGGAGAAACGAAGAAGCCCAGGTCGTTGACCTGGGCTTCTTCACCGAGCCGCCTGACGGAATCGAACCGTCGACCTACGCATTACGAGTGCGTCGCTCTAGCCGACTGAGCTAAGGCGGCAACGATCAGCAAGTGTACGGCACGACCCGCCCCACGGCCGAACGGGATCCCCATCCGGACATCCGGGCCCGATCCGTCGTCCGCCGGACAGCGACCGCCGCCGCCCGGGACTACGCTGCGGCGGGTGAACGACGATCGCGCCCCCGACGTGGCTCCGCAGGACGGCGCGGCGGAGAGCGCGCACGCGAGCGAGGCGGCCGGTGGGCGGGCCGCGCGTCGGCCGCGCGGCATCGACCCCCGGGAGCTGGGCTTCACGCCACGCAAGCCGGTGCCGTGGCTCGCGCCGTTCCTGTTGATCAGCACCGGCATCCGTACGCTGCTGGCGATGCTCTTCGGGGCGTACCTGGACAAGCGGGAGTTGCAGAACTCGCTCGACGCGGGCATCGCGCGGCAGGTCGGGCCGGACGGCGGGCTCTGGCTGGACTACGTGGCCGACCTGGGCGACGGCTTCAACGCCACCTACTCGGTGGCGTACCTGATCGCCCAGCCCGAACTGGAGGTGGACGGGCACCGGCTGCCCCGCGCGCAGACCCTGGTGATGGGCGGCGACCAGGTCTACCCGTCGGCGGCCTTCGAGGCGTACGAGGACCGGTGCAAGGGGCCCTACCAGGCCGCGCTGCCGGTCACCCCGCCCGAGCGGCCAACGCTGTTCGCGGTCCCCGGCAACCACGACTGGTACGACGGCCTGACCGCCTTCCTGCGGCTCTTCGTCCGGTCCCGGGACCGGCACTTCGGCGGCTGGGACACGGGCCAGTCCCGCTCGTACTTCGCGGTCGAGCTGCCCGCCGACTGGTGGCTGCTCGGCCTCGACGACCAGTCCGGCTCGTACCTCGACGATCCGCAGCTCACCTACTTCGACCGGGTCGCCGAGCGGCTGGGCCCGCAGAGCCGGGTGATCCTGGCCGTGCCGGCGCCGACGTGGGTCAAGGCCGTCGACCACCCCACGGCGTACGACTCGATCGACTACTTCATCCGTACGATCGTCGCGCCCACCGGGGCCCAGGTGCGGCTGCTGATCTCCGGCGACCTGCACCACTACGCCCGGTACGCCGGCCCGGAGCGGCAGCTGATCACCTGCGGGGGCGGCGGCGCGTACCTCTACCCGACGCACAAGCTCCCGGAGCGCATCGAGGTGCCGCCGCGCGACACCCTCGCCCGGCGGGCCAGTGCCTCCCACCCGTACGAGTTGGCCGGCCGCTACCCGGACGCCGCCCGCTCCCGGCGGTACGCCTGGGGCATCTTCCCCCGCCTGCCGCTGCGCAACCCGGGCTTCACCACGCTGCTGGGCACCCTGCAGACGCTGCTGATGCTGGCGATGGCCGGCGTCGCGAGCAACCCGGAGGGCATCGAGCAGCGGCTGTTCAGCGTGCCGCTGATGGTGATGCTGATCGTCACGATGCTCGGCGCCGCGTTCTTCGCCAAGCCGCCCAGCTCCGGCGGCAAGCGGCACGCCCGGCACTGGATCCTCGGCGTGGGCCACGGCCTGGCCCAGATCGGGCTGGGTGCCGTCGGCACCTGGGCCTGGCTGGCCCTGCCCTTCCACGACTGGCCGTGGCCGCTGCCGGCCGTCGCCGCGGCGGTGCTCTACGGTCCGGTGATCGGGCTGGTGTCGAGCCAGTTGGTGGCCGCGTACCTGCTGGTGGCGGGCGCGTTCGGGGTGAACGTCAACGAGCTCTTCGCGGGGCAGGGCATCGAGGACGCGAAGGCGTTCCTGCGGCTGCGCATCGACCCCGACGGCACCCTGACGATCTACCCGATCGCCGTCGACCGGGTCGCCCGCGACTGGCAGCTCAACCCGGACCAGTCCGCCGAGGCTTCCTGGCTGGCGCCGAGGCAGCCGCTGCGCCCCCGCCTGGCCGAGCCGCCCACCACCCTCACCCCCTGAACCCTCACCCCCTGAACCCTCACCCCTCCTCCCCGCCGGGGAAGGGACAACCGTCGATCATGCGGTTGGCGGCGGCGTTCGCGGTCAACTTCGCCGCCAACCTCATGATCGACCGCGTCGGTGTGGGTGTGGGGGTGGGTTAGGAGGTGTAGTGCTGGTCGTGGGCCTGGCGGGGGCCGCAGACCGAGGCGCGGGAGCAGGAGCAGCGGGAGCCGTCGGCGTCGAGACGCACCGTGACGGCGTCCCGGGGAACGCTGTGGCCGACCACCCGGCCGTCGCCCTCCGGCGTCGACACCCGCGTGCCGATCGCCGGGGCGGTCTCCTGGAACTTCTGGTACAGGGGATGTTCGTACTTGAGGCAGCACATGAGCCGGCCGCACGCACCGGAGATGCGCAGCGGGTTGAGCGGCAGGTCCTGGTCCTTCGCCATCCGGATGGTGACCGGCTCGAAGTCGGTGAGGAAGGTGGCGCAGCAGAGGTCCCGGCCGCAGGAGCCGATGCCGCCCTGCACCCGCGCCGAGTCCCGGGCGGAGAGCTGGCGCAGCTCGACCCGGCAGTGCAGGGTCGCGCCGAGGTCCCGCACCAGCGCGCGGAAGTCCACCCGGTGCGGGGCCGTGAAGTAGATGGTGCTCCGCTCGCCGCCGCCCTCGGCGGCCCCGAGGACGTGGTCGATCGCCACCACCTTCATCGGCAGGGCGTGCTCACGGATCAGCCGCTTCGCCGCGACCTTGGCCTCGGCCTTGCGGCGGCGCACCGTCTCGTCGCGGCGCAGGTCGTCCTCACCGGCCAGGCCGGCCAGCCGGGGAAAGCCGTCGGTCTCCTCGGTGACCCACTGCGCCGCCCAGACGCACTCGGCCACCTCCGGCCCGTCCTCGGTCGGCACCAGCACCTTGTCGCCGACCTGGGGCCGCAGCTCGCCCGGGTCCAGGTAGTAGAGGCGCCCGTACCGCTGGAAGCTGACCGCACAGAGCATGCCCATGCCTGACACCCTACGACGCGCGGGCCGGGGCGGCCCGGCCGGCCGTCGCGGCCCGACTACGGTGCGCAGCCATCCACGCCCGCTGAATCAGCGCGGTGCGGCGCGCGTCGTGCCGGCGCGAGCACGCCGGCAGCGGGGCGTCACCAGCCGACGCGGGTGGGGGTGTCGTAGCGGGGGCGTTCGGCGACCGGCTCGCGCCAGCGGGACTCGGCGAGGCTCGGCGCCCACTGACGCAGCAGGGTCTCGGCCCCGTCGTACGCGACGCAGAGCACCGCCAGCACCCGCGCGGCGATCTCGGCGGCCTCCGTCCCGCCCGGCCCCGCCGCCCCCGGCGCCCGGGTCGGCACCGACGTCGCGGCGACCACGGTCACCGCCTCGGCGCAGCGCAGGACGTCGGCCAGCGCCCGGGCCAGTGCCAGCCGGCTGCCCTCCACCCAGTCGGCGAGCGCGTCGGCGTAGCCGGCCGTCGACTCCAGGCGGCCGACCAGGCTCTCCGGCCCCTCGTCGAGGTGGCGCAGCAGGGCCGCCCGGGCCTGCCCGTACGACGACGCAGCCGGACCGGACCAGAGGACCGGGTCGGTCAACGCGGCGGAGGCCTCGTCGTAGCCCCGCACCAGGCGGCGGGCGGTGTGACCGGCGGTGGCCAGCGGCGCCGGATGCAGGTCGAGGAAGTTCCGCACGGCCTCGCCGGGAAGCACCTGCATCCGGCGCAGCAGCGGCCACACGCGGTGCCCCTCGGGCGCCCCGACGGCGAGCAGCGTGTCGACCCGGCGGAGCAGGTCGAGGCCGGGCTCGGCGAGCCGGTCCAGCGCGTCCATCACGCCTCCCCGGTCAGCCGGTAGCGCGCGGCGCGATCGACGTCGGCGTAGTGGTCGGCGGCGGCCCGCACCGCCGCCGCGACGGCGGCCAGCCGTTGGGCGGCGACGTGGGCCTCCCGGGCCCGGTCGCCGGTCGCGGCGGTCCACTGCCGGTGCAGGGCCCGCCCGATCTCCCCGGGCCGGCCGGGGGCGTCGGCGCCGAACGCGGTCTGGGCCGGGTCGCCTGCGGTGACCGTGCGGGAGACGGTGGTCATGGTCTCGCTCGCCTCGTCGAGCCGGGCGGCGAGGGCGCGCAGGCTGTCCATCTCAGGCTCCCGCCAGCGGCCGGTAGGCGGCGAAGGTCTCGTTGTGCAGTTTCTCCCGGGCCCACTGGGCCGCGTCGGCCGCCGCCGTGACGGCCGCCTGCACCGAGCCGGCGACGTCGCGCGGGTTGCGGGAGTGCAGCGGGCCCAGGAAGCGCACGTCGGTGATCCGCCCGCCGGCCGTGACCACCACCTCGACCAGCCCGTCGGGCGATCGGACGGTGACCTCGACGGTCGACACCGCCTGGTCGAACTCGGCCTGGAGGGACTCGATCCGGCGGTAGCGCCGCACCGCCTCCTCGATCCAGGCCTCGTCGATCTCCCCCCGCGGCATCGGCGGACTCCTCCCGGAACAGGGAATCACTGTGCGTGCCGCCACCGTCACCACGGCACACCGGACCGTACCGCACAGCAATCGAGCCTGTCGATGCCTGTGGACGGCCGGTCCGTCCGGCGGGACCCGACCCGCGCGGGACCAGCCCGCGCGGGTCGGCAGGCGGCGGGCTCAGCCCTTCCAGAGCGCGAGCATCATCGCCTCGACGGCGATGCGGGGCTTCACGTTGGCCTCGATGGCCGCCCGGCACTCCAGCACCGCCTCCAGGCGGCGCAGCGTCCCCTCGGCGTCCCATTTCTGGGCGCCCGCCCCGGCCAGCGCGGCGGTGTCGGTGTGCACCGGTGCCACGGGGGCGCGCAGCGCCATGGTGAGCGCGTCGCGGTAGAAGCCGGCCAGGTCGACCAACGCCCGGTCCAGCGCGTCCCGCTGCGCCCGGGTGGCCCGGGACCGCTGCCGCTTCTCCAGGTCCTTCAGCTGCCCGGCGGCGCCCCGGATCGCGCCGGCCGCCCCCCGCCCGGTGCCGCCGGCGCCGAGCGCGGTCTCCAGCGCCGCCCGCTCGGCCGCGTCGGCCTCCGCCACGGACGCCTCGGCCTCCGCCTCGGCCGCCTCGATCAGCGCCGACGCCGCGTCGAACGCGGCGCCCACGCCGGTCAGCCGGCGCGGCACCGCGAGCACGGCCTCCCGGCGCTTGCGCGCCTCCGGGTCGCGGGCCAGCCGCCGGGCCCGCCCCACGTGCCCCTGCGCGGCCGCCGCCGCCCACCGCGCCACGTCGGGCGTGACCCCGTCGCGGCGGACCAGCACCTCGGCCACCGCGTCGGGCGAGGGCTGCCCCAGCGGTACGACCCGGCAGCGCGACCGGATGGTCACGGAGATGTCCTCGGGGTGGGTGGACGGGGCGCAGAGCAGGAACACCGTCCGCGGCGGCGGCTCCTCGATGGCCTTGAGCAGCGCGTTGCCGGCCGCCTCGGTGAGCCGGTCCGCGTCCTCGATGACCACCACCTGCCAGCGCCCGCCCGACGGGGTGCTGGCGGCGCGCAGCACCAGCGCCCGCATCTCGTTGACGCCGATGGAGAGCCCCTCCGGCACCACCATCCGGACGTCGGCGTGGGTGCCCGTCATCGTGGTGTGGCAGCCGGGGCACGCGCCGCAGCCGGTGCCGTGCGCGCACTGGAGGGCGGCGGCGAAGGCCCGCGCCGCCACCGACCGGCCCGACCCGGGCGGCCCGGTGAAGATCCAGGCGTGCGTCATCCCCGCCCCCGCGTCGACGGCGACCGCCGCCTGCGCGTCGACGGACTCCCCGGCGAGGGCGTCGGACCCGTCCCCGTCGGCGGTCGTGGGCGCGACGGCGGCGGCGCGCAGCACGGCGGACGCCGCGGCGGCGGCGCGGCGCAGCGTGTCGACCGCCTCGTCCTGCCCGACCAGGTCGGCGAAGACGTCGGGCATCAGGTCCGGTGCTCCATCGGTACCAGCTCCGATTCGGATAACTCCGGCTGCACCGAGGTGTCCGGCCCGTGCGCGGGGCGGGGGTGCACGATGCCGCCGGGGGTGCCGAACATCTCCTCGATCCGCTGAGCCACCTGCCCGGCGATCTCCTCGACCGGGCGGGACGCATCGAGCACGAGGTAGCGCTTCGGGTCGGCGGCGGCGAGGTCGAGGAAGGCGTACCGGACCCGCTCGTGGAAGGCGACGGACTCGGCCTCCAGGCGGTCGGCCGCCTCGGCGCGGGCCGCCACCCGGGCCAGGCCGGTGCGCGGGTCGACGTCCAGCAGCACCACCAGGTCGGGCTTGAGCCCGCCGGTGGCCCAGGACGACAGCCAGGAGACCTCGTCGACGGGGAGCGTGCGCCCCGCCCCCTGGTACGCCAGGGACGAGTCGACGTACCGGTCGCTGATCACCACCGCGCCCCGGACGAGCGCCGGCCGGACGACGGTGGCGACGTGGTGCGCCCGGTCGGCGGCGTAGAGCAGCGCTTCGGCGCGCGGCGACGGCCCGTCGGAGCCGGGCGCGCCGAGCAGCAGCGACCGGATCCGCTCGCCGACGGCGGTGGCCCCCGGCTCGCGGGTCACCACCACGTCGCGCCCCTGCCCGCGCAGCCGCTCGGCGAGCGCGCCGAGCTGGGTGGACTTGCCGGCACCCTCGCCGCCCTCGAAGACCACGAAGAGGCCGGCGGAGACGAACGGCTCGGCCGGCATCAGCGGGCGGCCCCGGATCGAGCCCCAGAGGTCGGCCAGGACGGGGACGCCCTTCTTGTCGTCCATCTGCCCGAACGCGCTGATCCCGGCGAAGATGCCGGCGGCACCGGCGGCGAGCAGCAGCAGTCGGGTGGACGAGATCGACACGCCCAGGTCGGCAAGCTCCAGCCGGCGCGAGCCGCCGACGCCGGCGAGCAGACTGCTGAGGCCGATCGCGAGGATCAGCACCAGCCGGGTGCCGATCTGCACCACCGCGAAGACCCGGCCGCGTACCTCGTCGGCGATCTCGCCGCCGAGCAGGGTGGTGCCGGAGAGGAAGGCCATGCCGGCGCCCGCGCCGACGAGGATCGCGCCGACCATCGCCATGGAGAGGTGGATGGCGAAGGCCAGGGCCATCACCGAGGCGCTGGCCAGCACGATGCTCATGCCGAACCAGCGCCGCCGGGACATGTCCTTGACGATCATCGGGCCGAGCCCGATGCCGAGCGCGAGGCCGACGAAGATGGCGCCGAAGAGCAGGTAGAAGGCGGCGTCACCGGCACCGAGCGAGATGGCGAAGAACTTGGCGGTGCCGATCACGATGCCGCCGCCGGCGAACGCGCCGAAGATGCCGAGCACCAGGCCGCGGACCAGCGGGGTCTGGCCGATGTAGCGCCAGCCCTCCTTGAACTGGCGCAGCATGCTCTGCTCGCCCCCGCCCCGCTCGGCGGCCTGCCCCTGGCTGATCTCCTTGATGCCGTACGCCACCACGAGCGCGGTGGCCAGCCGGGAGAACGCGTTGAACCAGAGCGCCAGATTTGCCGGCGCGGCCCAGTCCGGCGCCGCGCCCCCGGTGGCCCCTCGCACGATCGCGTCGAGCGCGGCGAGGATCAGCGCGGCGAGGACCGGGGTGAGGCCATACGTGGTGATCAGCGTGAGCTGGTTGGCGGCCTCCAGCCGGGCGCGCGGGATCAGGTTGGGGACCGCGGCCTCCTTGGCCGGGATCCACAGCAGCGTGAGCGACTCGATCAGGAAGGTGGCGACAGCCGCCCAGGCGACCACCGCCCCGCCGGGGGCGCCGAGCAGCGCGACCAGCGGGATCGAGGCGAAGAGCAGGAACCGCAGCACGTCGCAGATGACCATCGTCCAGCGCCGGTCGAAGCGGTCGGCCAGCACGCCGGCGATCGGGCCGAGCACCAGCGCCGGCAGCAGCCGGACGGCGATCACGCCACCGAAGGCGGCACCCTTGGCGGTGCTCCCCTGGACCTGGGAGGCGGCGAAGACGCTGGTGGCGAGCAGGCCGAACCAGTCGCCGAAGGAGGCCGCGCCGAGCACGATCCAGAGCCGGCGGAACGGGGTGATCCGCAGCACCGAGCGGATGCCCGCGTAGCCGGACAGGTCGGCAGCGGGCTTCTCGGCGGCGCCGGGCGGGTTCGAGGACGGCGACACGCCGGGCGACTCGCCGTTGAACTGGCTTTCGATGGCCGTACCTCCACGTGCCGGCCCATCGCTGGGCAGTCCCGGTGGAACACTCTAGACCCGGCGGGGACCCGCCCCGCCGCGACATTCTCCTGTTCGCCGAGCCTAGGCCGCCGCGACCACCGCCCGCAGCCCGGACAGACGCGAGGGTATTTCGCATTGACTCCCAGACAGTTAGCGTGCACACGTGGCCATCGAAAGCGACAAACTTCGTGACCGCCTCGACCGGGCGACCGCGCACCTCGACCCGCCGTACGCCGTCGTCGACCTCGCGGCCTTCGACGGCAACGCCGCCGCGCTGGCCGACCGCGCCGCCGGCAAGCCGGTCCGGATCGCCAGCAAGTCGGTCCGCGCCCGGGACCTGATCGGCCGGGCGCTGGCGCGACCCGGCTGGGCAGGCGTGATGGCCTTCACCCTGCCCGAGGCGAGCTGGCTGGTCCGCACCGGCGTGACCGACGACGCGCTGGTGGCGTACCCCACGGTCGACCGGGGGGCGCTCGCCGCGCTCGCCGCCGACCCGGCGCTCGCCGCGGCCGTCACGCTGATGATCGACGGCACCGACCAGCTCGACCTCGTCGACGCCGTGTGCCCGCCCGGCCGCCGCCCCGAACTACGGGTCTGCCTCGACCTGGACGCCTCCTGGCGACCGCTGGGCGGGCGGGTGCACGTCGGGGTGCGCCGCTCACCGGTGCACAGCGCCAGGGCGGCCGGCGCGCTCGCCGCCACCGTCGCGGCCCGCGCGGGTTTCCGGCTGGTCGGGCTGATGGCGTACGAGGCACAGATCGCCGGCCTCGGCGACGCGCCGCCCGGGCGGGCGGTGCTCGGCTCCGCGATCCGGCTGGCCCAGCGCGGGTCGTACCGCGAGTTGCTGGCCCGCCGGGGCGCGGCGGTGGCCGCCGTACGCGAACACGCCGACCTGGAGTTCGTCAACGGCGGCGGCACCGGCAGCGTGGCCGCGACCAGCGCCGATCCCGCGGTCACCGAGGTCACCGCGGGATCGGGCCTGTACGGGCCGACGCTGTTCGACGCGTACCGCGCCTGGCGCCCCACCCCGGCGGCGGCCTTCGCCTGCGCGGTGGTGCGCCGCCCGGGGCCCGGCCTCGCCACCGTGCTCGGCGGCGGCTGGATCGCCTCCGGCCCGGCCGAGGACAGCCGGCTGCCCCGGCCGTGGCTGCCGGAGGGCCTGAAGTTGATCGGCACCGAGGGGGCCGGCGAGGTGCAGACCCCGCTGGCCGGCACGGCGGCCGGCGCCCTGCGGGTCGGCGACCGGGTCTGGTTCCGGCACGCGAAGGCCGGCGAGCTGTGCGAGCACGTCAACGAGTTGCACCTGGTCGACGGCGACACGGTCGTGGCCACGGTGCCCACCTACCGGGGTGAGGGCCACGCCTTCCTCTGATCCGCCGGCCCGGCGCGTCCCGGACCGTTCGCGCCCGGCACGAAGCCCGCAGGCGGGTGGCGGCGCGGCCGGGTCAGCCGGGCTGGCCGGCGTCGGCCGGCGCGTCGACCTGGCGGTGCAGGTACTCCCGGATCAGCGCCTTGGCCTCGGCCAGCACCCGGTCGTCGCCCTCGGGCAGCCGGCGGAACGCCAGCTTGATGAGCGCGTCGGCCGCCTCCACGGCGATCTCGAGGTGGAACCGGAGATCGGGGACGTCCAGCCCGAAGCGCTCGGCGAGCACGCGGGCCAACTGGTCCGCGATCACCCCGTTGTTGTCCCGCTGCTCGTCGAGCAGGTGCAGGTCGACCACGTCGCCGAAGTGCAGGGTACGGAATCCCGGAACGGTGCGGTGCATCGTGATGTACTCGTCGATGCCCGCGTCGACCCCGTCCCACCAGTGGGTCAGGTCGTCGGAGGCGAAGCGCTCGTCGAGCCGCTGGAGGTAGGACTCCATCGTGCGCAGGGTCAGCGCCTGCACGATCGCCCGCTTGTCCGGGAAGAACTGGTAGACCGACCCGATCGCCACCTCGGCACGCTCGGCGAGGAGGGTCGTGGTCAGTCCCTCGTACCCCACCTCGTCGACGAGTTCGGCGCAGGCGTCCAGCATCCGCTGGACCCGCGCGACACTTCGACCCTGCACCGGTACGCGGCGCAGCGGCCCGGCTGTGGCGGCTGGTGTGGACACTCGCCACCCCCCTTCGACGGATGAACATATCTGCACGTCACGGGTCCGTGACTACCGGTACAACGAGCAAACCTCGATTGCGGTATTTACCTGCTACAACGTTCCTGATATGAAGTCACTTCACGTTCATGTCGAGGAGTGCGCATGGCCGGCACCGCACCGCCCACCCTGGCAGGCTGGTCCAACTGGGCCGGCAACCAACGCGCCACCGCCACCGCCATCCTGCGCCCCACCTCCCTCACCGACGTGGCCGAGGCCGTACGCGCCGCCGCGACGACCGGGGACCGGATCAGGGCGGTGGGCAGCGGACATTCCTTCACCGGCGTCGCGGTCACCGACGGGCGGCGGATGGAACTGGCCGACCTCGACACCGGGGTACGGGTCGACGTCGATCGCCGACTGGTCACCGTACCGGCCGGGATCACCCTGCGCGCGCTCAACGATCTGCTCGCCGCCCACGGCCTGGCACTGCCCAATCTGGGCGACATCGACGCCCAGACGATCGCCGGGGCGATCTCCACCGGCACCCACGGCACCGGCGCCGGGTACGGCTGCCTCTCGACGTTCGTCGAGGCGCTCACGCTCGTCACCGGCACCGGCGAGGTGCTGCGCTGCTCCGCCGACGAGCACCCCGACGTCTTCGCCGCCGCCCGGGTGTCGCTGGGCGCGCTCGGCGTGCTCGTCGAGGTGACCCTGCGCTGCGTGGACGCGTTCGTGCTCCTCGCCCATGAACGGCCCGCGCCGCTCGCCGCCGTGCTCGACGAACTACCCTCGCTGGTGCGGGAGCACGACCACGCCGAGTTCTACTGGTTCCCCTACACAGACCGGGTGCAGGTCAAGACCAACGACCGGGTGCCCGCCGACGACCGGCCGCTGCCCCGGTGGCGCGGCTGGCTCGACGACGAGTTCCTGTCCAACACCGTCTTCGCCGGGGCCTGCCGGCTGGGCCGCGCCGTGCCGACGCTCGCCCCGGGCATCAGCGCCGTCTCCGCCCGCGCGCTCACCGAGCGCCGCTACACCGGCCGCTCCGACCAGGTCTTCTGCACCCCACGCCGGGTCCGCTTCGTGGAGATGGAGTACGCGCTGCCACGCGAAGCCCTCCGCGAGGCGCTCGACGCGCTGCGGCGGATCGTCGACGGACTGCCGTTCAAGGTGCTCTTCCCGGTCGAGGTGCGCTTCACCGCCCCCGACGACATCTGGCTCTCCCACGGCTACGGGCGCGAATCCGCGTACGTGGCCGTCCACCAGTACGTCGGCATGCCGTACGAGCCGTACTTCCGGGCCTTCGAGCGGGTCGCCGCGAGCCTCGGCGGCCGACCCCACTGGGGCAAGCTGCACTGGCGCGACGCGGAGTCGCTCGCCCCGGCGTACCCCCGCTGGGCGGACTTCCAGGCGCTGCGCGCCCGCCTCGACCCGCACCGCCTCTTCACCAACCCCCACCTCACCCGAACCCTGGGCTAACCCCACCGCCCGCCGCTCGCCGTTGGGGAGCGGCGAGATCTTGGCAAGCGGCGGCCCATGGGCCGGGACCTGCCAAGATCTCTCGCGGCAGCGGCCGCCGGCTGGCGGTGGGCGGTCAGTCGGGGCTGGTGGTGGCCTTTCTGGGGGCCGCCTTCTTGGCTGGGGCCTTCTTCGCCGCGGTGGCCTTGGCCGTCGTGGTCTTCTTCGCGGCCGTCGACTTGGTCGCCGCGGCCGTCTTCTTCGCCGCCGTGGCCTTCTTGGCCGGCGCCTTCTTCGCGGGTGCCTTCTTCGCGGCGGTCTTCTTCGGCGCCGGCCCCTTGGCCCGCTTCTCGGCGAGCATCTCGGAGGCCTCCTCGATGCTCAGCGCCTCCGGGGTCTGGCCGCGCCGCAGCGACGCGTTGGTCTCGCCGTCGGTCACGTACGGGCCGAAGCGGCCGTCCTTGATGACCAGCGGCTTCTCCGTCAGCGGGTCGACGCCCATCTCCCGCAGGGGTGGCGCGGCGGCCCGACGCTGGCGGGTCTTCGGGGCGGCCAGCAGGGCCAGCGCCTCGTCCAGCGTGACGGTGAACATCTTCTCTTCGGAGTCCAGCGAGCGGAACTCGTCGCCGCGCTTGACGTACGGGCCGTAGCGGCCGTTGTTGGCGAGCACCTCGGCGCCGTCCGGGGCCACCCCGATCACCCGGGGCAGGCTGAGCAGCTTCAGCGCCTCGTCGAAGGTCAGCGAGTCCGGCGACTGCGAACGCAGCAGCGACGACTTGCGCTCGCCGCTGGCCACGTAGGGGCCGAAGCGGCCCGACTTGAGCAGGATCGGCTCGCCGGTGGCCGGGTCGTCGCCGAGCTTGCGCTCGCCCCCGCCGCCGAGGAACAGCTCGTGCACCTTCTCGGGCGTCAGCTCGTCGGGCGCCAGCCCCTCGGGGATCGGCGCCCGGTCGCCCTGGCCACCGCCCTCCTCGCCCTCGGCGGCCGGCGCCTGCTGCTCGCCCGGCACCGCCCGCTGGAGGTACGGCCCGTAGCGGCCCACCCGCACGACGACCTCGCGGCCCTCGTCGTCGGTGAACAGCGGGATCGAGTTGACGCTGCGCGCGTCGATCTCGTTGAGGTTCTCGGTGACCAGCTTCTTCAGCCCGCCGGAGCGGGCGATGTCCTGGTCGCCGGCGCCGTTGGCGCTGCCGAAGTAGAACGCGGTGAGGAAGTCGACGGCCGCGTGGTCGCCGCCGGCGATCTCGTCCAGCTCGTTCTCCATGCTGGCGGTGAAGTCGTAGTCGATCAGGCGCGGGTAGTGCCGCTCCAGCAGGCCGATCACGGCGAACGCCAGGAACGTCGGGATCATCGCCTGGCCGCGCTTGGTCACGTAGCCGCGGTCCTGGATCGTCTGCATGATCGACGCGTACGTCGACGGGCGGCCGATGCCCAGCTCCTCCAGGGCCTTGACCAGCGACGCCTCCGTGTAGCGCGACGGCGGCTGGGTGTGGTGGCCCTGCGCGGCGAGCTCGTCGGCGGTGAGCGGCTGGTCCTTGACCAGGTTGGGCAGGCGACGCTCGGCGTCCTCGGCCTCGGCGTTCTCGTCGTCGCTGGACTCGACGTACGCCCGCAGGAAGCCCGGGTCGGTGATGGTCTTGCCGGTCGCGCCGAAGTCGGCCTCCTCCTGGGCGGAGGAGACGGCGCGGATGCGCACCGAGACGCTGGAGCCGACGGCGTCGGTCATCTGCGAGGCGATGGTGCGCCGCCAGATCAGCTCGTAGAGCTTGAACTCCTCGGCCGACAGCTCCTTGGCCACGTCGCCCGGGGTGCGGAAGTTGTCGCCCGCCGGGCGGATCGCCTCGTGCGCCTCCTGCGCGTTCTTCACCTTGCCGGTGTAGCGGCGCGGCTCCGGCGGCACGCTGCGCTCGCCGTACAGCTCGACGATCTGCCGGCGGGCCGCCGCGATGGCGGTCTCCGACAGGTTCACCGAGTCGGTACGCATGTAGGTGATGTAGCCGTTCTCGTAGAGGCGCTGCGCGGTGCGCATCGTCTGCTGCGACGAGAACCGCAGCTTGCGGGCCGCCTCCTGCTGGAGGGTGGAGGTGATGAACGGCGCGTACGGGCGGCGGCGGTAGGGCTTCTCCTCGACCCGGGTGACGGTGAACGGCCGGCCCTCCAGGCGGGCCGCGAGCCCCCGGGCGCCGCCGGAGTCGAGGTGCACGACGCCGGCGCCGGCCTTCACCCGGCCGGTGGTCGGCTCGAAGTCCTTGCCGGTGGCGATCCGGTCGCCGTTCAGCGCGACCAGGGTGGCGTTGAAGGTGCGCGGCCCCTCGCCGGCGTTCGCGACGGCCAGCGTGGCCAGGATGTCCCAGTATTCCGCCGTGCGGAAGGCCATCCGCTGCCGCTCGCGCTCCACCACGATCCGGGTGGCCACGGACTGCACCCGGCCCGCCGAGAGCTTCGGCATGACCTTCTTCCACAGCACGGGCGAGACCTCGTAGCCGTAGAGGCGGTCGAGGATGCGCCGGGCCTCCTGGGCGTCGACCAGGTCCCGGTCGATCTCGCGGGGGTTCGCCACCGCGGCCTGGATGGCCGGCTTGGTGATCTCGTGGAAGACCATCCGCTTGACCGGCACCTTGGGCTTGAGGGTCTCCACCAGGTGCCAGGCGATCGCCTCGCCCTCGCGGTCCTCATCCGTCGCCAGGAAGATCTCGTCGACCTCCTTGGCGAGCTTCACCAGCTTGCTGATCTGCTGCCTGCGGTCGGCGGAGACCACGTAGAGGGCGTGGAAGCCGTTGTCGACGTCCACCCCGAGGCGGGCCCAGGGCTCGCCCTTGTACTTCGCCGGCACGTCGGCGGCGTTGCGCGGGAGGTCCCGGACGTGGCCGAAGCTGGCCTCCACGACGTACCCCGGGCCGAGATAGCCCGAGATCGTCTTGGCCTTCGCCGGTGACTCGACGATGACCAGACGGGTGGTTCCAGCTTTGCTCGGCACGTCTCTCCCCGACCTCACTCCTGCTCCCACCGGCGCCCGGTTCGGGCCGCTTTCGGCCCGCCGACCCCCGGCGGTCCGGATGTCCAACGTAACGCGCCGCCCGCGTTTCGGGTTTCGCGGGCGGCAAACCGTCCCGTGGGGCGGCCTTCTCGATCCACCGGCGGCTGGGTGTGCCGGACGGCGCCACCGTACACCGTGCGTGTGCCGTCGGGCGGGACACTGTGACGATGGCGGACCCTCGGCCGAGGCGTCACCCGGCCGTTTTCTGCGAAAATGCGCACTTGCTGTCCCGCATCGGACAGGCCCGTGGGCCGTCAGGAGCGGGTCGGCCAGGCCGTCGCGGGGGCGGCGGGCGGCGGGTCGCCGACCAGCTCGGCCAGGCGCGCGAGCCGCCGGCGGCCGGTGATCCGGTACGCCGGCCCGCCCTCGCCGGGCCCGAGCAACGCCCCGGAGAGGCCGACCGCGTCGAGCGCCCCACCGACCGGCCCCCAGCACTCCTCGTCGTCGGCGCCGAGCCCGAGCAGGAAGCCGGACGGCTCGGCGGCCCCGGCCGCGGCGAGCCAGATCCGCAGCCGCCGCCCGTTGAGGTGGAAGCCGGCGGGCGGGCGCTTGCCGGTGCCGCGCAGCCAGGCCACCGCGAGCGGCTTGAGGGTGCGCGCGTACGAGGTGCGCACCGCGTGCCGGCCGTCGGCGGTCGCCTCCCAGGTGGCCGCCACCCCGCGCAGCGCCAACTCGGCGACGAGCACGTGCACCCGCCAGGCGGCGTCGACCACGACCGAGAGCCGGGCCGTGCCGCCCATCCGGACCACCTCGCCCGGGCCGGCCAGCAGCCCGGCGAGGTCGGCGAGGGACGGGTCCGCCGCCTCAGCGCCGAAGAAGGTCAGCTGCCGGACGGAGTCGTCGACGTCGGCCGGCGGGGGTGCGGCGGTACGGCGGGCGGCCGGCGCGACCCGCTCCGCGGGGGCCGGGAAGAGCACGGGCGGCGCCTCGCCGCCCGCCGGGTCACCGGTCCCGCTCAGCGACACTCCGGCACCTCGTCGAAGGCGCGTTTCAACTCCTCGGAGTTGAGCCGGCTGGTGTCGAGGGCGCTGGCGTCGTACTCCTTGTTCAGGGTGTCCACGGCGGCGCGGACGCCGTCGTAGAAGGCGGTGGGCTGGCCGGTGCCGAGCCCGTCGATGGTGTCGCGGGCCCTGCCGTACGCGTCGCGCACCTTGGCCAGCGACGCGCGGAAGCCGGCGGAGACCTCCTCGCCCTGCTCGGCCTCCGGGACGCCGGCCTCCTCGACCTTGCGCCGGGCGGTCTCGCTGGCCTGCTCGGCGCCCCCGAAGAGCCGCACCAGGTTCTCCTTCGCCTGCGCCGGGGTGGTCTGGGCGGTCATCTGCTGGTCGGTGCTGCGGGTCAGCTTGCTGATCTCGGCCCGCCACGGGGTGAGCGCGGAGCAGACCGACGCCGCCCACGCCCGCGGGCTGGGGCCGCCGCCGCAGCCGGCGAGCACGAGTACGAGCGTGGCCAGGACCACCGTGAGCTTTCCGGCGGCTGCCGCCCGGCACGTGCGCATGCGTTGCAGCGTACGGCCTCTGTCGAGTCCCGGCACCGGACAGGTTTGCCGGGCGGACGGGCGGTCCCCGGCCGGCCACGTGGGCCGACCGGGGACCGGGACACCGGACGGATCAGGCGTTGACCGCCTCCGGCCGCTGGCCCGGGCTGCCCGCGCCCGAGCCCGAGTCGGAGTCCGACATCGCCACGCCCTTGCGCTTGCTGAACACCACCGCCGCGACGATGATCAACGTCGCCACCACGGCGATCCCCACCCGCAGGCCGGTGTTCCGCTCGTCGCCCACGCTCCAGGCCACCACGGCCGGCGCGATCAGCAGCGAGACCAGGTTCATCACCTTGATCAGCGGGTTGATCGCCGGACCGGCGGTGTCCTTGAACGGGTCGCCGACGGTGTCGCCGATGACCGTGGCGGCGTGCGACTCGGAGCCCTTGCCGCCGTACGCGCCGTCCTCGACGAGCTTCTTGGCGTTGTCCCAGGCCCCGCCGGAGTTGGACAGGAAGACCGCCATCAGCGTGCCGGCGCCGATCGCACCGGCCAGGTACGCCGCCAGCGCGCCCGGCCCCAGGCCGAAGCCCACCGCGATCGGCGCGAGGATGGCGAGCAGCCCGGGGGTGATCAGCTCGCGCTGCGCGTCCCGGGTGCAGATGTCGACGACCTTGCCGTACTCGGGGCGCTGGGTGCCGTCCATGATGCCGGGCAGTTCGCGGAACTGCCGGCGTACCTCCATCACGACCGCGCCGGCCGAGCGGGAGACCGCGTTGATGGCCAGGCCGGAGAAGAGGAACACCACCGCGGCGCCGATGATCAGGCCGACCAGGTTGCGCGGGTTCGCCACGTTCAGCGAGTTGAGGATCTCGGTACCCACGTCGCCCACCCCGGCGTCGGAGTACGCGCTGCGCAGCGTGTCGGTGTACGAGCCGAACAGCGCCGTCGCGGCGAGCACCGCCGTGGCGATCGCGATGCCCTTGGTGATCGCCTTGGTGGTGTTGCCGACCGCGTCCAGTTCGGTGAGCGTCCGGGCGCCGTGCTCGTCGATGTCGCCGGACATCTCCGCCACGCCCTGGGCGTTGTCGGAGATCGGGCCGAAGGTGTCCATCGCGACGATCACGCCGACCGTGGTCAGCAGGCCGGTGCCGGCCAGCGCCACGGCGAACAGCGAGAGCGTGATGGAGCTGCCGCCGAGCAGGAACGCGCCGAACACGCCGGCGCCGATCAGCAGCGCCGAGTAGACCGCCGACTCCAGGCCGACGCTGATGCCGGCGAGGATGACGGTGGCGGCGCCGGTCTGCGAGCTCTTGCCGATGTCCTGCACCGGGCGCCGGTTGGTCTCGGTGAAGTAGCCGGTCAGCGCCTGGATCGCCGCCGCCAGCACGATGCCGATGACGACCGCGCCGATGGCGACGGTCCGCGGGTTCTCGCTGACGTCGGTCAGCCCGCCCTCCAACTCGGCGAAGGTGGCCGGCAGGTAGGCGTACGTGGCGATCGCCACGAGCACCGCGGAGAGCACCGCCGAGATGTAGAAGGCCCGGTTGATCGCGGTCAGGCCGTTGCGGTCGGAGGCGCGCAGCCGGGTGATGAAGACGCCGACGATCGCGATGAGCACGCCGATGGTGGAGACGATCAGCGGGAACACCAGGCCCTGCTCGCCGAACGCGGCGCGGCCGAGGATCAGCGCGGCGACCAGGGTGACCGCGTACGACTCGAAGAGGTCGGCGGCCATGCCGGCGCAGTCACCCACGTTGTCGCCCACGTTGTCGGCGATGGTGGCGGCGTTGCGCGGGTCGTCCTCGGGGATGCCCTGCTCGACCTTGCCGACCAGGTCGGCGCCGACGTCGGCGGCCTTGGTGAAGATGCCGCCGCCGACCCGCATGAACATGGCGAGCAGCGCGGCGCCGAAGCCGAAGCCCTCCAGCACGGTCGGCGCGTCGCTGCGGTAGAACAGCACGACCAGCGCGGCGCCGAAGAGGCCGAGGCCGACGGTGAGGAAGCCGACCACGCCACCCGTACGGAAGGCGATCTTCATGGCGGCCTCCCGGCCGCCCTCGCGCTCCCGGGCGGCGGCGGCCACCCGAAGGTTGGCCCGGGTGGCCAACCACATGCCCGCGCCGCCGATGAACGCGCTGAACAGCGCGCCCACGACGAAGAAGACGGACCGGCCGATCTTCACCGCCGTCTCACTGCCGTCGGTGTCGTGCACCGGCAGCAGGAAGAGCAGCACCACGGCGACGACCACGAAGATCGCCAGGGTCCGGAACTGCCGCAGCAGGTAGGCCGAGGCGCCCTCCTGGACCGCACCGGAGATCTCCTGCATTTTGTTGGTGCCCTTGCCGGCGGCCAGCACGGCCTTCGTCAGCGCGCCGGCGAAGGCGAGCGCCACCAGCGCGATGACCGCGGCGATGACGACGTACGTGACGTTGTTTCCGGTGAGGGAGATCCCGCCGCCCTCGGCGGCCAAGGTGTCGGACATCTGTGTCCTCCTGTACCGAACGCTCGCGCCGGCCGGTGGAGACGCACCGCCCGGCGCCTGGATGCGGAGTCGCAAGCGCGCGCCACCCCACCCCGGGCGGACCAGCGATGAACAACCGTTCCCGCTGGCTGCGGGATGGATCACTTGCTGACAACCCGCGTACTGTAGCCCTCCACAGTGTTGGAGGTCACACCGAGGGGGCACCCCGGGTCGATGATCTTCGTCGCTGTGTTATGAGGAAAAATCTGATATAGGAGCCCATCCATGCCAGAGAGACCGCGCCCCGGCGGGACACGGCCTCTCACGGCGTACGACGCCCTCGGTGAGGGCAATGGAAGATCAGCTCAACGGCCGACGGGCCAGACCATCCGCACCTCGGTGCCGACGCCCTCCTCCACCGGGCGGACCTGGAGATCCTCGACGAAGCCGGCCAGCAGGGCGAAGCCGACGCCGGTGGTCAGGTCGTCCTCGTTGAGCGACTCGTTGGCGAGCTGGTCGGCGTTCAGCGCGGCCAGGCCGAGACCCGCCTCGATCGGCGCGCGGTCGACGACGCGCACCGCGTACACCCCCGAGTCGGACATCTCCACGAGCACGGGCTCGGGCACGTTGTACTGGCGGTGCAGGGCGACCGCGCGCGTGCACGCCTCGCCGATGGCCAGCCGTACCTCGTCGAGCAGCTCCTCGCGGACCCCGGCCCGCCGGGCGACCGCCACCCCGACCAGGCGCGCGGTGCGCACGTGCACCGGGGCCGGCGAGAAGGAGAGCTTGACGGTGGCCATCAGACGCCGGAGCCGGCCGGGCCGGCGCCGATCGCCGCGTCGACCGTGGGATGCAGCGGGAAGACCTGGTCGAGCGCCGTGATCCGGAAGATCTTGAGCAGCGGCTCCTTGTCGCAGACCAGCGCGAACGAGCCGCCGGCCGCGCGCAGCCGCTTGAGCGCGCCGACCAGCACGCCCAACCCGGTGGAGTCCAGGAAGTCGACCCGGCCCAGGTCGACCACGACGTGGCGGGCCCCGCCGTCGATCAGCTCGAGGAGCCGTTCCCGCAGCCGCGGCGCGGTGTAGACGTCCACCTCACCGCCGACCTCGAGCACCGTGTGCTCGCCCACGGTGCGGGTCGTCAGCGACAGCTCCATCGGTCCTCCCTCGCAAGAGCCGTAAACTCTCCTGGGCATCTAACCATCCCCGCCGGAGACCGGCTCTGCTCACCGGCGGAGGCCTCCCCATACCCCGGCCCCCCGTATTCCATCTCCGAACACCAGTGCGAGAGTGCAGGACGTGACCTCCGACCCGGCGCGCCGCAACCCGGGGCCGTCGTCCGCAGCCACCGTAGTCGCAGGTGGCGGGCTCGGGCGAACGCCGGCCGACCTGCTGGGCAGGCTGCGCGCCCGCACCGGCGCCGACCCGGTCACCCACGTCGAGCGGGTGCCGGCACGGGCCGGCGAGCCCGCCGGATGGCCGGACTGGGCGCCCGAGGAGCTGCGCGCGGCGTTCGCCCGCCGCGGCGTGGTCGCGCCCTGGCGGCACCAGGCCGAGGCGGCCACCCTGGCGTACGACGGCCGGCACGTGGTGGTGGCCACCGGCACGGCGTCCGGCAAGTCCCTGGCCTACCAGCTTCCCGCGCTGGCCACCCTGCTCGCCGACCCCCGCGCCACCGTGCTCTACCTGGCGCCGACGAAGGCGCTCGCCGCCGACCAGTTGCGCGCCGTCGCCGCGCTGGAGCTGGAGGGCGTACGCCCGGCCTGCTACGACGGCGACACCCCGCGCGCCGAGCGGGAGTGGATCCGGAAGCACTCCCGGTTCGTGTTGACGAACCCGGACATGCTGCACCACGGCATCCTGCCCGGGCACGCCCAGTGGTCCGGCTTCCTGCGCCGGCTCACGTACGTCGTGATCGACGAGTGCCACACCTACCGCGGCGTCTTCGGCTCGCACGTCGCGCACGTGCTGCGCCGGCTGCGGCGGCAGTGTGCCCGGTTCCGCAGCACGCCCGTCTTCGTGCTCGCCTCGGCCACCTCCGGCGACCCGGCGACGGCGGCCGGGCGGCTCACCGGGCTGCCCGTAGCCGCCGTCACCGAGGACACCTCGCCGCGCGGCGGGGTGACGTTCGCGCTCTGGGAACCACCGCTGCTGCCGCCGGACTCCGCCGCCGACCAGCAGGCGGACCTCACCCAGGTCCGCCGCTCGGCGCTGCGGGAGACGGCCGACCTGCTCGCCGACGCGGTCGCCGAGGGCGTACGCACGCTCGCCTTCGTGCGTTCCCGGCGCGGCGCCGAGGTGGTCGCCGCGAACGCCCGTCGCGCCCTCGACGAGGCGGTACCGGGGCTCGGCGACCGGGTGGCCGCCTACCGGGCCGGCTACCTGCGCGAGGAGCGGCGCGAACTGGAACGCGCGCTGCTGCACGGCGACCTGCTGGGGCTGGCCTCGACCAACGCGCTGGAGCTGGGCGTCGACCTGGTGGGCCTCGACGCGGTGCTCATCTGCGGGTACCCGGGCACCCGCGCCTCGCTGTGGCAGCAGGCCGGCCGGGCGGGGCGCTCCGGGCAGGAGGCCCTCGCCGTGCTGGTCGCCCGGGACGATCCGCTCGACACCTACCTCGTGCACCACCCCGAGGCGGTCTTCGGGCGGCCGGTGGAGGCGACCGTGCTCGACCCGGCCAACCCGTACGTGCTGGCCCCGCAGCTCGCCTGCGCGGCGGCCGAGGCGCCGCTGACCCCCGACGACCTGGCACTCTTCGGCGACGGGGCGAAGGAGGCGGTGGACCAGCTGGTGGCGGCCGGGGCGCTGCGGCAGCGGCCGACCGGCTGGTACTGGCGGCACCGGGAACGGCCCGAGGTCGACCTGCGCGGCGAGGGCGGCGCGCCGGTCTGCGTGGTCGAGGCGGCGACCGGGCGGCTGCTCGGCACCGTCGACGGCGGCTCCTCGCACTTCCTGCTCCACCCCGGCGCGGTCTACCTGCACCAGGGCGTCTCGTACGTGGTCGACTCGCTCGACCTGGCCGACGGCTGCGCGCTGGTGCACCCCGAGGAGCCGGACTGGTCCACCCACGCCCGCGACGTCACCTCGCTGTCGGTGGTTAGCGTGCGCTCGTACGTGGACGCCGGTCCCGTCGGGCTCTTCCTCGGCGAGGTCGACGTGACCAGCCAGGTGGTGTCGTACCAGCGGCGGCGGATCGCCACCGGCGAGGTCATCGACACCCGTCCGCTGGTCCTGCCGGCCCGGGAGCTGCGTACCGTCGCGGTCTGGTTCACCCTGTCGCCGCAGTCGCTGACGGCTGCCGGCGTGGAGCCCGCCGACGTACCGGGCGCGCTGCACGCCGCCGAGCACGCCGCGATCGGCCTGCTGCCGCTCACCGCGACCTGCGACCGCTGGGACATCGGCGGGCTCTCCACAGCGGTGCACCCGGACACCGAGGCCCCGACCGTCTTCGTCTACGACGGGCACCCGGGAGGGGCCGGCTTCGCCGAGCGCGCGTACGGGACGGCGGCGGCCTGGCTGCGCGCCACCCGGGACGCGATCGCGGAGTGTGGCTGCGAGGCGGGCTGCCCGTCCTGCGTGCAGTCCCCGAAGTGCGGCAACGGCAACAACCCGCTCTCCAAGCCGGACGCCGTCCGGGTGCTGGACGTGGTGCTCGCCAACCTGCCCGACGGCGTACCGGCCCCCGGCCCGTCCGAGGGCCGGCCGGGCGACCCTCCGGTTCCGGCGGGACGCGCCGCTCCGGACGACGACGCCGCCCCCGGTGCCCCGAGCAGGCCGGGTGCTCAGCGCGATCCGGATGCTCGACTCGGTCCGGGTGCTCCGGGTGCGCTGGGCGCGCTGGGCGCGCTGGGCGCGCTGGGCGCGCTGGGCGCGCTGGGCGATCCGGGCGGCCCGTCCCGGCTCGCGGAGGCGGGCTCGGGGGACGTCGCCGTCCCGGGTGGTGGAAAGCAGGCATAGAACCCCTTCGCTCGGGGCAACGAAGGCATGGGAGCGCTTCCATCGGTGCTCGCGGATCATTAGCCGTCCTTGCCGTCCTCGCCGTCGAAGGAGGAGTCGTGGCCGACACCATCGCCGAGACCGTCGACCTGCTCTACACGATCAACCAGGAGAAGCTCACTCCCGACCAGCAGATCGCCCTGGGCACCGCGCTGGCCAGCCTGGCGCAGGCCGAACGCCTGGAGCAGATCAACGAGCGGCTGCGCAGCATCCACCAGGTCCTCAACGCGTGGGCGCTCAAGGCGACCGTCGACGGGGGCCGATGAGCCCGGCCACCCCGGAGCAGCGAGGGTCCCGCGCCCGAGGTCGTGGCGGGGCTACGCCGGCCATCGCGGGTTGCGCGGGCGTGGCGCATTGCGCGGGCGTGGGCGCATCGCGCGGGCGTGGCGCATCGCGCGGGCGTGGCGCATCGCGCGGGCGTGGCGCATCGCGCGGGCGTGGCGCATCGCGCGGGCGTGGCGCATCGCGCGGGCGTGGCGCATCGCGCGGGCGTGGCGCATTGCCCGGCGGAGCGGGGCAACCGGTGGTCGGGCGGGGCGGCAGCCGGGTGGCGGGCGGTAGCGGCGGATAGGGGTGGATGGTCGGCTCGGCGCGCCGAACATTCGGTCGGGCAGGCGCATGACCTGCGGGGAGGCCGCGTGACCTGTCGGCGGCGGCGCGGTTGAAGCTGTGCGACACTCCGGCGACCCCTCGAAGGAGAACCCATGCAACTCGACAACCTGCAGGCCCAGCAGCAGTTCCACATCCGGCAGCGGCTCCGGATGATGGTCAACCAGTACGAGGTCCACGCCGTCGCACCGGACGGCTCCGAAGGCGGGCTGCTGGCGTTCGCCCAGCAGAAGCGGCTCGCCTTCAAGGAGCAGGTGACGATCTACACCGACGACTCGAAGCAGCAGCCCCTGCTCGGGTTCAAGGCCCGCCAGCGCCTCGACATCGGCGCCACGTACGACGTGACCGACCACGCCGGCAACCCGATCGGCCTGTTCCGCAAGGACTTCGCCCAGTCCCTGCTGCGGTCCACCTGGCACGTCGAGCAGCCCGGCCTGCCGCAGGTCACCGGCCAGGAGCGCAGCATGCCGGTGGCGCTGCTGCGCCGGTTCGTCGACTCGCTGTCCTGGCTGCCCTACCACTTCGACTTCGTCGCCGGCGATCAGCCGGTCTTCTCCGTCATCAAGCAGTGGGGCCTGCGCGACCGGTACGTCGTGCAGATCCACAACCCGCAGGTCGACCGCCGCCTCGTGATCGCGATGGCCGTCGCCCTCGACGCCCTTCAGGGACGCTGACCCGCCCGGGTCGGGGTGCCGAATGCCGTCGCCCCGGCCTGGTCGCGTCCGATCACCGACCGTGTGGCGGGGCGCGGCGGATCGTGTCGGTCGCCGGCCGAGCCTGCGGTAGCGGCCCGCGTGCCGCTCAGCCACGGACGGGGCCAGCGCGGGCGCTCGCCGTCGCCACCCGCGCCAGGCCGGGCAGCGGAGTGACGGCGACCTCGGCGGTCACCAGGAGGTCCAGGCCGTCGAGCCGACAGGCCAACAGCCGCCCACCGTTGGCGCCGGCGATCTCGGCAGCCCGACCGCAGGCCGCCGGCTCGCCCAGGAGGGCCTGACCGGCACCGGCGAGCGCGCCGAAGTCCGCCGCCACCCGGGCCTGCTGCCGGGCCGTGCGGGCCGCACCGACGGCCGCGCCGAACAACCCGACCATGACGAACGCCAGCCCCACGGCGAGCAGGCAGACGGTCGCCCCACCATGCTCTCCGGCAGGCCGCGCCCCATCCCCCCGCGCTTGCGCCGAGCCGCCGCGCTCGTGACCGGCGCCCCTGCCCCGCCCGGCAACCGCCCGCCCTCCCCCGGCTCGACGGTCGGCGTCGCGACCCGTGCGGCACCGGTGGCCGGCGCCCCTGGGCCGCCCGGTCACGGCCCGCCCTCCGCCGGCTCGGCGACCGACGTGGCGGACTCCGCGACACCGGGCGGCGCCGACGCCCCGAAGGTGGTCGACCGGACGGGCCCGCCGGCGGACTCCACGACGCCGGGTTCGATGGCTGCCACCGCCGTGGCGGTCACGGAGATCCGGGGCAGCCGGGAGCCGAGCGCGCGTACGGGCGCCCGGACGGTGGCAACGACCCGCTGGCCGTCGACGGTGACGGTCACCTCCGCTCCCGGCGGGGTCGCTCGGCTGGCTGCGGCCACCCCGTCGGCGCCCCGGGAGGCGGCCAGCGCCGCCTCCCGGGCCGCGTGCAGGCAGCCCGCCCTCGTGCCGACGGCGTTGACCGCCGACAGCCCGGCGAGCAGGAGCAACAGGAGCGCCGGCAGGCCGGCCGCCAGTTCGGCCGTGAAGGAACCCCGGTCACGGCCGGCCGGCCGGCGCCGGTTCACTTGAGTGCCCGGTCGATGACGGCGGTCAACGCGGACTGCACGTTGCCTGAGGTCAGCACCTTCAGCAGGATCCCGGCGAAGGCGACTGCGGCCAGGGTGCCGACGGCGTACTCGGCGGTGTTCATTCCGGCGTCCCCGCGCAGGCGGGCGAGCAGTTTGCGCACGTTCTGGTCCTTTCTCGGAGGTGGTCAGAGCACGTCGCCGAGGACGGCGACGATCACCGGCACCAGGCCGGCGAGAATGAAGGCCGGCAGGAAGCAGAGCCCCAACGGCAGGACGATGAGCACACCGGCCCGGCGCGCGGCCGCCTCCGCGGCGGTGGCCCGGTCGGCGCGCAGGTCGTCGGCGAGTCGGGTCAGCGCGCCAGCCAGCGCGGCTCCGCTGTTGGCGCTACGCAGCACGGCGGCGGTCAGCCGGTCGGCTCCCGGCACCGCCGCGAGCGGCGCCCACGCCTCCTCGGGGCCGCCGCCGAGCCGCAGCAACCGGCCGACCCGGGCGAGCCGGTCGGCGAGCGGCCCGTCCAGCGCCCCCGCCACGGCCAGGACCGACCTGTCCACGGGCGCCCCCGCCCGCATCGCCGCCGCCAGCAGGTCGGCGGCGAGCGGCAGGTCGGCCGCCTCCCGCAGCCGCCGGTTCCGTACGGCCGGGGGCTCGATGCGACGGAGCAGCCGGTCGAGCAGCAGCGTCGTCGGCAGGGCCGCCACCATCCCGGGCCAGCCACCGACGACGACCACCACCGCCACGCCGCCCAGGCCGGCGGCGACCCGGATGGCGTCCGGCCGCCGCCGGAAACGGGCGCCATCGGTCGCGGCGTCACCGGGCCCGGCAGGTCGGCGGGGCGGCGCGGCCGGGTGGACGCCGACGGGTGCCCTGCGCAGGGCGCGCAGCCGGCGCAGGGGCCGCCGGCCCGCCGCGAGCGTCACGGCGAGCAGGGCCACCGCCACCACAAGGCCCACCACCAGCGTCAGCCGGGGCATCAGCTCGCCCGTCCCGGCGTCGCGCCGAGCCGTTCGGCCCAGAACAGCCCCGCGACCTGGAGTGCGATGGCGACGACCGCGCACGCGCCACCGACAGGGGTGTGCAGCAGGACCGCCACCGGATCGACGCCGATGCCGTAGCCGAGTCCGATGCCGCCGAGCGGCAGAGCGGCGAGCAGCAGGGCGGTGGCACGCGCCCCGGCCGCCTGCGCCTCCGCCGCGGCCAGTCCACGGTCCGCCGAGCGGGCGTCCGCCTCGATCCGCTCCAGCAACTCCGCCAGCGGCGCACCCGTCTGATCGGCGAGACGTACGGCGGCGCGGGCCAGGTGGTCCAGGCGTCCCGGCCGACCCCGCTCGTCGCGGCCGGCCGCGTCGCCGCCCGCGGTTCCGCCCCCGCCCGGACTGCCACCGTCGCCTGTGGTTCCGCCCCCGCCCGTGGTGCCACACCTGCCCGGGATTCCGCCGTCCCCGGAGGTGAGCTGCTCGGCGGCGACCGGCACCGGCAGGCCGGCCCGGAGGTCGGCGGCCAGCCCGCAGAGCTGGTCCAGCCGGCGCCGCCGGGCCCGGACGGCGTACCGGCCCTCCCTGCGTCGGAGGAGCGCGCGGGCGGCCAGCGTGCCGTAGGCGCCGACGGCCACCGCCGCGACCGGACCGGCCAGCAGCAGACCCACCCCGGTGCCGGCCGACGCGGCGAGCAGTAGGATGCGCCCCCGCGACGCCGTCGACGCGTACGACCGCAGCCACGCCGGTCGCCGGTCCTCGCCGGGCGGACCGGTAGCCGCGCCGGGCCGGCGAGTCGAGGCAGCCGTCGGGGCAGGCGTCCCGCCGGGACGTCGGGCGTCCCGCCGGGCCGGTGGCCGCAGCCGATCGGGACCGCCGCCCCCGGGTCTGGTCGATCCCGTCGCGCCACGGTCGTCTCCGGCCGGCCAGGGCCACGGCGACTGGTCGACCGCGTCCCACGACGCCCACCGGGCCCCGCCTTCCGCCTCGCGCCCACCTCGGAGGGTGCCGCCGGCCGGGACGCTCGGAGGCTGCTCCGGACGGACCGGAGGTTCGTCGCACGGGTTCCGACGGTCGGCGGCACGCGGACGAGAGACGCCCCCGGCCGCGCGCGCCGCCGCAGCGGTCTCGGCGCCCTGATCGGGTGTCCGGCGCAGCTCGGTGATCCAGGCGACGAGCGGGTCCTCGGTGCCGGCGCCTGCGCTTCCCCCGCCGACGGCCAACACGCCCCGCCGGTTGCGACCGCCACGCACCACCCCGGCCACCAGCACCGCTGCGGCGAGCGCGGGAAGCAGCGCCACCAGCGCGTACGGGGCGGTCACCTCGGTCCCGCCGATCCGGGCCACGGCTCGGTCAGAACCGGCGGCACCGGTACGCCCCGCTCCCGCAGCAGCTCGGCGAGCGCCGGTGCGGCGAGGTCGGGCCCGCGCCCGCGTACCCAGGCGGGAACCGCCGTGACCAGCCGGTCCGGGCCCTCCGGCAGGAGCAGGCAGACCGACTCCAGCACACGTCCCTCGGCACCGCGGCGCACCTGGAGCAGCACCTGGAGCGCGGCGGCCACCTGGGCGTGGAGCGCCGGGCGCGGCAGCCCGCCGAGCATCCCGAGCGCCTCCAGCCGCGCCGGCACGTCCGACGGGGTGTTGGCGTGCAGGGTGCCGGCGCCTCCGTCGTGGCCGGTGTTCAGGGCGGCGAGCAGGTCGACGACCTCCCCGCCCCGGCACTCGCCGACGACCAGCCGGTCGGGCCGCATCCGCAGGGCCTGCCGCACCAGGTCGGTCAGCCCGACCGCGCCGGAGCCCTCAACGTTGGCCGTCCTCGCCTGCAACCCGACGACGTGCGGGTGCCGGGGGTGCAGCTCGGCCGCGTCCTCCACCAGCACGATCCGCTCGGTGCCCGGGACCAGCCCGAGCAGCGTGTTCAGCAGGGTCGTCTTGCCCGAGCCGGTGCCGCCGGTCACCAGGTACGCCAGCCGGGCCGCCACCACGGCGGAGAGCACCGGCGCCACCGGGCGGGGAACCGTCCCCTGGCTCACCAACTCGTCGAGGGTGAATGGCCGCTGCCGGAAGGTCCGCAGGGACAGGTAGGGCCCGTCGGTCGCCACGGGCGGCAGCACGGCGTGCAGCCGGGTGCCGTCGGGAAGCCGGGCGTCCGCGTACGGGGAGCCGTCGTCGAGCCGCCGGCCGGCGCTGGCGGTGAGCCGTTGCGCGAGTCGGCGTACGTCGTCGACCGTGCCGAGCGGCACCGCGACCTGGTGCAGGCCCCGCCCCCGGTCCACCCAGACCCGCACGCCGTTGACCAGCACGTCGGTGACCTCCGGGTCGGCCAGCAGCGGGGCGAGCGGCCCGGCTCCCACCAGGTCGTCGTGCACCTGGTCGGCCATCCGCAGTACGGCGGTGTCGCCGAGGACGGCGGCGGTGGGCTCCGCCCGTACGGCGGACACGATCGCGGCGGGGGTGACCGGGGCCGCGGCGGCCGCGATGCGCTGTCGCACCCGGGCGGCCAGGGTCCCGCCCTCGGACGGCCCGGTCATGCCGCACCCGCCGCCGGCGCGCCGGTCAGCTCCGCGACGATCCGCTGGCAGAGCGCGGCCAGCGGCCCCCGACCGTGCGCGGCAGGTGCCTCGCCCCGCTCCAGCCCACGGGTCAGCGCGGGTTCCGGGCGCAGCGTGCCGGCCAGCGGCAGCGCGAGCGCCCGGGCCACCTCCGCCGCGCCGAGGCGGCCCGGTGCCGGACCGCGCACGATCACCGACATCGCGGCGCAGTGCGGAGCGGCGGCGGCCACCACCCGGGCCGCAGCGGCGGTGGCCCGCAGCTCGGCCGGGACCACGACGTAGACGTGGTCCGCCGCCTGCAACGCGGTCACGGCCGCGTCGTCCAACTGCCGAGGCAGGTCCACCACCACGAAGTCCCGGCCCCGCCGGGCGGCGTCGACGGTCGCGGCCATCGCCTGGGCGGGAAGGGCGAGCAGATCGCCCCGGTCCCAGGAGAGCACCACCAGGTCGCCCCGGCTCGGCAGGGCCCGCACCAGCGCCGGCGCGTCCACCCGGCCGTCGGCGCCGGTCAGCGCCGGCCAGCGCAGCCCCTCCAGTTGCTCCCAGCCGAGCACCAGGTCGAGCCCGCCGCCGAGCGGGTCGGCGTCGACGAGCAGGGTGCGCAGCCGGGCCCGGGCGGCGGTGACGGCGAGCCCGCCCGCCAGGATGCTCGCGCCGGCACCGCCCCGCCCGCCCAGGACGGCGACGATCCGGGCGCCGCCGCGCTCGACGCCCTCCGGCCCACACTCGGCGAACCGGTCGACCAGCCAGGGCTCGGCGGCCGGCAGCGTCGCCACGTGCTCCGCGCCGATCAGCTCGGCGACCTGCCAGCCTGGGTCGAGCTCCCCGGACCGGCCGACCAGCACCATCCGGGGCCGCTGCGGCAACCGCGCCCGCAGGCAGGGCTGGGCCTGGTCGGCGCCGACCAGCACGAGCGGGGCGGGCACCCAGCGGGTGCGGGCCGCGGCGGGGTCGGCGGCGAGTTCCACCTCGACGCCGCCCGCCGCGGCGAGTCGGAGCAGGTCGTCGAGCAGGTCGCCGTCCGAGGTGACGAGCAGCGGCAGGGGCCGGTGCGGCGGGACGGAGGTACGGGGTGGCATCGCGGCCTCCAGCGGTCGGGGTTGCTGACCCGAGACCCTGCTCCGGTGCCGCCCCGGTCGCCGCCCCGTCCCCACAGCCTGTGGACAACCGCATGCCCTGTGGACAACGCCCGCCGGGTGAGTCGATCTGCTATGGACTCCGGCGCCCGGACGCGCTCCCAGCTCCGGATCCACCTCGACCACCGCGACGGCGGCGGGCACCGGACGAGCCGCAGAAATCGATAGTCTGCGTTGCATGCACCGCAGCCGCGTGTACGCCGTCCTGATCGACACCCCTCGTGCGGAGGCTGCCCGGGCGGCGTCCTTCTGGTCGGGAGCCCTGGGTGTCCCAACCGAGTCCGACCCGTCGTATCCGCAGTTCATCGGCCTGCATGACGCCCTGCCCGGGCTGGTCATCGCCGTGCAGGAGGTCGACGACGAGCCCCGCTTCCACCTCGACTTCGAGACCGACGACGTCGAGGCCGAGACCGCTCGCCTGATCGCTCTCGGCGCCACGCAGGTCGCGCAGTGGCAGGAGTGCCGGGTGCTGCGCGTACCCGGTGGGCATCTGGTCTGCGTGCTGCCGGTGGAGAGCCCGCCGGAGGTCTTCGACGCGGAGGCCCGGACCTGGCCGTGACACCTGTGCCGGCACACCGAGAGTCGGGGCCGTCCACGTCCGGCCCTGCTGTCGCTGTGGCTGTCGACAGCCACCCACGCCACGCCCGGGCACGAAGATCAGGCCTGGTCGGCGGACGTAGAATCATGAAGTGACGCACGCCCGCCTTCGCAGGTTGTCGGCTGTCGTTGGCTGGGCGCTCTACGTCGCATCGGGCATCGGGCTGTGGCTGCGCTGGGGTCTCGCAGCCTGGCTCCTCACGGGCGCAGGGATGCTCGCCATTCAGTGGTCCTATGGTTTCAGCCGGCCCGAGTCCTCCCGCACGACGGGCGTGGAGGGGGACGACAATGAGCGGGAAACGGGAGTAGTCGAAGCCGCGGAGAAGGTTCTGAGGTGGTACCCGAAGTGGTGGTAGGTCAGAGCCGGCGTGTCTGGCTGCCCTCGCCGGTGCGTCCCGGGCTGCTCGGCCGGGTCGTCAGCACCGGCCCGCATCGGTCCCGCCCCGCTGGCCGGACCGGGATGGTGTCGAGTGGGCCGCCGAGTTCATCACCGAGCGGGAAGCAATCGTCTGCGCGGCGCCGAAGGCGAGGCGGGACGCGGTTCCACGACCTGAGACACGCCTACGCCACCTGACCGGTCACCGATGGCGTCCCGATCAACGTGGTGCAGCGGGTCGGTGAGTCGCGAGCAGGCGTCAACGACGCTCAATCGTTATAGGCACCCCCGGAGGACTACGCCGTCCGGATTTCGGCCGCCTACAGCCTCTCTGCCGCCTCCGGCCGAGAATCCGCCTCCGGAGAGCGGCCTCCACGGGGACGGAGACGACCTGCGACCTGGGCAGAAGCGCTCCCGGAGGAAAGGGACGACCCCCGTCGGGGGGAAAGTGACCTGACGTAACAGCGAGTGTGATCAAGTGCCGTACCGCGTGGTCAGACGTACCGGTCGTGCCGTCGAGCATGATCGAGTCCGGCTAAGCGGTACGGCGTTCGCTGACGATCCGCTGACTCTTCGATGACGCGCTGCGGGCGCCCGAGGACGGCCGGAGGCCGCCCGCAGGGCAGTCCACGAGCGCGTGGCTGGCAACCGGCCCTTGCCTTCCAAAGATCAAGAGTTCTGGCGGCATGCGTGGGTGACCGCCGCTCACCTGCTCGCAAGTGTCACCTAGCGCCGGCCCAAGCTGTCCGCAGGCTCGGCCGTACGGACGGCTGCACGGAATGAGCGGACCGTCCGACTGAAAATCGGAAGGTCGGCGGTTCGACCCCGCCCCTGGCCACATAGCCTTTCGCCGGGCTAAAGAGATCCCCACCAGCGGAAACGCCGGTGGGGATCTTCTTGTATGCCCTCCTGGCGCATCGATCGGCGTTGCCCGTGGTTGACCACTCCTGACCCCTGATCGCCGCCGCTAGTTGCACGTTCGCTGCACGCGCCCTCCTGGCTACTGAGGGACAGTTTGGGCATGGCTGCATACCATCGATGGCATGACGACGGTGGTGGTGATCCTCGTGGTACTCGTGGCGCTGTCTATCGGGGCGTTCGTCCTTGTGGGCTGGCGAGACAGACAGCGGCTCTCCTCATCCGAGGATTCGGCTGCTGTCCGCGACGCGCGAGCCGACCAAGAGCGGTATGCGGCAGAGCGTCATGGAGAACAGGGCGAAGTATGGCGCCGCGGCCAAACCCAGGGCATGTAAACGACGCCGCCCGCTCCTGCTGCCATCCCGTCTGCCGCCGACCCACACACCGTGGAGCGGATCAGGGCCAGGGTGACAAGGTGGAGCACCCCACTGTCTGAACGACCTTGTCACCCTGGCCCTGATCTGCTCGGCTTGCCTGGGTCGGTGGTAGACGGGATGGCAGCTCCCCAACCACCCACCCACCGCAACCGTTCGGCAACCATCCTGGAGTCGTCTGGCCCCCGCCGGAGGCACAAGCTCTAACCCCGCCCCCTTCCTCACCCCCCGCCCCCTCCACCACCCCTGCCCCTTCCCTCCCTGGGGCCTCAGCGGCTTCGCGCGAGCCGTTCGGCAACTCGTCCTGCCCGTGGTGGCTCCGGCCCTCTCTGGGCCTCTGGAACGTCGGAGAACGGGTGAAGGCGTGTCCGCATGGCACCGGTCACACCGGGACTCGTCACCGGGTCACCTCACTGACCCAGGGGTGACGCGCGGGGCGGGGCGTGGTTTGCGGGCCGGCTGACTTTCCGCCCCGGCGCCGTAGGCGGCCGGGGCGGCGGCTCCGTAGGAGCCGGTTGCCGCGCCCCGGCCCGCGCCGCGCGGAGCGCCTTGATCCTAAAGAGAGTGTTTCGGCAACGTCGGGCGTAGACCCTGCCAGGTCCTGCGAATCACGAGTTGGTCCCCGCGCAGTCACACCACCTGGCCCGCGTGCGTGACGTCCTGTCAGCGATCGCGACCGTCCGCTTCCGCTCACCGGTTTGGCTGATCGCTTGGCTGCTCGCCAGAACTCTGACGCCTCGATTGCAAGCTCTGTGCGATGCGTCCGCATCCGTCCGGGCACGGCCGCACGCTCGGAGTCCCGTCCATGCCAGCCCTCGTCAGCGTGCCGCCGTCCGCCACCGTTGCTGTCAGCGTTGCTGTCGGCAGCCATTCCGCCAGACCCGCGTTCAGGCGCCACCTCCAGCCGTCTGAACCGGCCGCGCCCTAGAACAATCCTGAGCCCTCGCGATGACCGGCCCGGTCAGCCGTACCCATTGCCAGCACACGGCGTTTCTGTCTGAGAGGTGCCAGGGGTTGTCGTCAATCTGTGCCACTCAGACACTTCCGCTCCGTACAAGCGTTCGACATGATGGCTTGATCACGAGGATGGAGCAACCATGGCAGACAGAAGCTCGATCGAGTGGACCGAAGCTACCTGGAACCCCACGACGGGATGCGATCGGATCTCAGATGGTTGCGACAACTGCTATGCCCTGACGCTCGCGAAGCGGCTGAAGGCTATGGGATCGCGCAAGTACCAGAATGACGGCGATCCCAGGACTTCCGGGCCTGGCTTCGGCGTAACGGTTCACCCAGACACCCTTGCCACGCCGCTGCGCTGGAAGGAGCCACGGGTGGTCTTCGTCAACTCGATGAGCGACTTGTTTCATGCCCGAGTCCCCTCACCCTTCGTCAGGCAGGTGTTCGAGGTCATGGAGGCTACGCCTCGGCATACCTACCAAATCCTGACCAAGCGAGCCGCTCGACTTCGCAAGCTAGCCGGAACGCTGCCCTGGCCACCGAACGTGTGGATGGGAGTGAGCGTAGAGGACTCCTCGGTGTTGAGTCGGATAGACGACTTACGGACCGTCCCGGCCGCGGTCCGCTTCATCTCCGCAGAGCCGCTCATCGCACCCCTCGGCCGCCTGAACCTTGAAGGAATCGACTGGCTGATCGCCGGGGGCGAGTCGGGTCCGGGAGCCCGACCGGTGGAATCGGACTGGGTCCGCCAGCTTCGTGACCAGTGCCACATGGCAGGCACGGCCTTCTTCTTCAAGCAGTGGGGAGGGCGCACCCCGAAGGCCGGCGGCCGCTCTCTCGATGGATGCACTTGGGATGAGATGCCGCAACCCAAGCGCCGGGAGGTGGTCGGCGCACTCTCAAGCTAAGCCCCGACCCTCTTCCCTTGACCCTCCGCGTGACGCAAGATGGATCAACCGAGCGTGCTGATTCGAGTACAGAGGGCTTCGCGCCGATCGGGGGTCACCATCGCATGCCACCACCTCAGGACACACTGTGGCGCAGTCAGCCTAGAGTCCTCATCAAGCATCAAGTGTATCGACACTACTTGCAGTGCTGGATGGGCAAGATTTGCAGGTCTTTTGAGCAATCCAGCATCGTTGATGCATTCTCTGGACCCGGCCAGTACAGCGATGGCCCTGACGGCTCACCGCTCGTAATTGCAAAAACCTTCTTGGAGCACTCTGCCTTTTCGCAGTTCAATACACTGCGACTCATATGCAACGAGAAGCGAGAGGATCGTCGGGAGCACCTAACCCGCAAGATGAAGGAGTTGCCACCAACTCCAAAACTCCAGTTCCACTCCGCAGAGCCTGCGGAAACAGCGCAGACCTTCGACGTCTTGGACGACCTGGCCCACAGCGGCAGCCGCAAGGACATCCCCACCCTATGGATACTGGACCCCTTCAATCTGGGTGGGGTGCCCTTCGAGTTGGTGCGCAAGTGTCTGCGCGGATCTCGCGATGAAGTACTCATCACCTGGTTTGCTGACGAGATTTACAGGTTCTGCGAAGATGCCAGCAAGGCAAACGCAATGACTCGCCACTTTGGCGGCGACCACTGGAAGGCCGCGCTGAATAGCAGGGGAGAGACAGCCCGGAAGGATGCCCTGCTAGCGGCATACCAGGAAGGTTTACAGTCTCTCGGCTTGCTCACAAACGCTGTTTCTATCTCAAGCCGGAACGAGACGGCTCGATATTCGCTTGTTTTCGCCACACATAACGAACGCGGCCTTGAATGCTTTAACCCCGTCAAATGGCGTCTAGATCCAGTCAAAGGCTCAACCATCAACGAAAATAGGGGAATGCAGCAAGCTGACTTGTTCTCCGAGCTGCCAGTAGTCGACGAGCTGCGGACCTACCTTGAGTCTCTAGAAGGCAAAGCGGCCCCGTTTGTCGCCCTGGCCCGAGAAGCTCAGCGCTTGGGCTATCTGGAGAAGCACTTGAGAGCGACACTGGACGAACTCGCAGTTGATGGCCGCGCAGTGCGGGAAACCCCGTTGAAAGCCCCAACCCGCTGGCCTGCCGAGTCGGTGATTCGCTTTTACCCGGCTGTATGATTACGCCAGCACGACCCAGATGCGATCCCCGATACTCCTATGGATGTCAAGATCCGTCGGCCATCCTCTCGCCGGCGGAGCTTGACCCCTTCGCCCGGAAAGATGACCAGTCGCCGATGAGTTGAGCGAGCGGTCAGGGCGGGCTGCCAGAACAGTCCACCATCCTCCTGGGCGTTCCGGCACCGGTCGCCGCGGTCCTCACCCAGCTGGTCACCCTGCCCGACACTCGGCGCTGTTCGGCGACCAGGCCACGCAGCGCTCAGCCAGATGTCAGTCCTCGGGGCTGCCGAGGTGCGTCAAATAAGCCTGCAAGCAATCGCCAACCCACACCTCAACTACCGAGAGTCACCGACGGGTTCCGTCGGACTTGGATTTGCAAGTGGCCAGCAAGTAAGACTACCTCGACAAAAGACCAGGCCAGGACGGGTGTGGGAGCCTGGAGAACCTTCGCTTCCGACTTGGCCGCAAGTGAAGTCCGCTAACTCTCTGTAGTCTTGGCTGTGGCCCAGAAGGGTACATAGTCCCGGTACCTCGGCGAGGCTGAGGGGTCTCGGACGGCGATCTTGCCGTCCTCAAGGGCTTCCTTGATGATGCGTGAGGCCTTGGATATGTCCGAGTCCGGTATGCCGAACCGCTCTCGCACCGACGCGTTGGTTACCTTCTCTCGGTTTACCCATCGGAGAACCGTATGCAGGTACGTCGCTCGGACCCTGTCCTCACGGTCCATGTCCTTCAAATCGCGATGACCGAACAGAACAACGCGAGTGTTATCATTAACCACCTCAACCAAGGGCGCAGGAAGCTGGAATGCTTCAATTTGCACGGCAACCTTATCCCAACCGCTGCCGCGCTCTTCGCAGATTCCGGCACGCCTCATGAAGCCGGCCAATCTTTCGTTTCGCGACCTCGGCGGAGTATCAACGAAACGCCAATGATCAACGAGGGGTTCCCCGGGGTTTGAGATTTCGAGGCGATCGTCAAATATTTCCACCATTGGCCCTGCGCCCGAAATCGAAAAGTCCTGGTGGATCAAGGCGTTTGCAAGCAACTCACGAACCGCCAAGTCTGGGAACATGCGAACGATTTGGCGTAGGGCGACCTTGATTACTTCGTTCGAAGGCAGCCTGCTGAGTAGATAATCAATCGCACCTTCAAATCCTTTGGCGTATCCGAATTGTCCAATCTGCTCCCGGATAGTTTCCACCCTGCTCGTTCCACGGTAGTGGATAATCCGCAAGGCTTTGCGACCCAAGGAGCCAAAGTCATCCAAGTTGCGAGCGAATAACACGGCACCCATGTTGGTAATATTCCAACGTCCGGTGGTCGTTTTGGTTATGAGGAGGTCTGAGGCCAGAGTCTCCAATACGTCTGCGGGGTCGGCCGGGATTGGCACGTCCAGCAGATGAAAGTAAGAGGCGACGTCGATAAAAGCCGAGACTTCAGCGGATGGCACATCAGCCTTCGCTGTACCCAGTTCAAATCCCGTCCGCTGGAAAACCTGCCACAGCCGACGCTCGTGATCCGGGTAACTCTGCAGCCTCTTCTTGTATGAGCCAACCCGGATATATTCCACGCCCTTGAATGCGACTGGTCGATGCTCCGCAGGCGCTATCTCCCACAAAACCAAAGGCTTGCCATCTACCTGGAATTCGAAGAACTCGAAATAAATCTGCGGCTCCAGCGACCGCGTCAGCCAATGCAGGAAATCTTCGTTTCCAACTTTCTGATCTCTTGGCCGAAAGGACGTACCCACGACGGCGTGACTCTCATCGTTGATACCCCAGACCATATATGAGCGATCCTTGCCATGGAGCGCGGCCGAGTTGGCTAGTGCTGACGCATACTGACCAATCCCGTCTAGGTCGGAGTAGTTCTCCTTGAACTCGACCCACTCTTCCTCTCGGGGCAGGGCACTCAGGGCGCGCACAAGCTCTTCGAGCTGCTCCTGACTCTTGCTCACAAGTCCGCTCCCCTCTGCCCTAAGCCCCTACACCGGGTGCCGGCATCATTCAAGGCCAGGGTTTACATGCGTGAGGCTAACCTACCGGCGAGGTACGACTGCCCATCCCGCCTGCTGTCGACCCGCCCTCCTGGGAGCGGGCCGCCGCCCCGGCCCGCCACGTCAAGCGGACCTTGACGCACGTTCGGACGCTGGCGGGCCGGGCGGCGGCGCGTGCGGCCCGTCAAGGGCCGCCTTGAACCCGTGTCGAAAATCTGGGCTAGAGGACGTCGCCGTGCTCCGCGTAAACAGCGTTGCCACTGCTGCGAGCTGCGATCGCCGTGCGGAGTCTCCGAGTCAGTCGAGGCGGTCCGTGATGCTCCAGATCGTCTGCTGCCACGTAGCGCCATTCGGTGAGTTCCCCGTCCGCGAAGCGGATGGCCTGTTCCTGCTCTGCAGTAAGAGCCCCGGCGTCGAAGACGAAGAGGAGCTTGTCTCCCTCGTGCTCAGCCGGTGCCCAGTCGACGATGAGCATGGGGCCGACGGCAGTAGTGAGGCCGAGTTCCTCCTCGATCTCGCGTATACATGCCGCACGGGGTGACTCGCCGGGTTCGACGTAACCGCCGGGAATGTCCCAGTGCTTCTTGTAGCTGGGGCGTACGAGGAGCACGCGGCCCTTGTCGTCAAAGAAGAGGGCGCCTGCGGCGACGCGCGGGGTCGCCATGGGTGGCATCTCGTTGGCCGTCACCAGGGCAGCCTAGATGGGCTGGGATCAGTCGAGCACCTTGAGCCGGCGGGCCAATCCGACCAGTTCAGCCGAGGGCTTGCCTCGTTGTCGGCGGATCCAGGTCAGGGCGAGTTGGCGGCTGAGGAAGTGGTGGCGGACCTGCTCGGGTGCCATCTTCTCCGCGTCGAGCAGCACGGTCTGGGCGTCGTCGAGGCGGTTCCACGAGCTGTAGGCGCGGGCGACTTCGAGGGCGTGCCGTACCCGGCGTTCCATCGGTAAGCCGGCGGTGTCGACGCGTGGCCCGAGGTCGATGGCGACTTGCAGGTCGCCCAGCTCGGCGGCGGTGGCGACGCGGTGGATGGCGACGTTGGTCGGCCCGAACGCGGTCCAGAGGTGGTTGGCGTCGGCTCCGAGCTGGCTGGCGGCGTGGTCGGCGGCGGCAAGGAAGGTGCGGGTGGTGGCGGCGTCGTTCGATCGGGCGGCGGCCATCGAGCCGGACAGGAACAGGGTTCCGTAGACGGAGAGCAGCGCAGGCGTGGCGTGCTTGAGGTGGGGCTCAAGGTAGCCGGCGGCGTCTTCCGTGAGGCGTACGGCTTCGGCGTAGCGGCCGGTGGCGTGTAGGGCGTGACCGACCGAGCGGAACAGGGAGCCGGTGACGAGAGGGTCGCACGTGGGACGGACTGCGGCCAGTCCACGGTCGGCGGCGATCCAGGCGAGATCACTCTCCCCGAGCTTGGTGAGCTGGGTCGCTGCGAGCTGGTACGCGAGGCCGAGTAGCCGGCGGGCGTGGTCCTGGTCGTCGCCGTCGTGGTGGTCGGCGGCGGCCTGGGCTCGGTGGAGCAGGTCGGGCAGGCGGCCGGTGACGTACCCGAATCGTGAGTCCTGGTAGGCGTCCCAAAGGGCGCCCACCTCCTTCTTGAGTACGGCGACGCTCGGCGGCTCCGCGTCCGTGCCGCCGCCGAACGGACCGAGGGCGCGGTAGTTCATCAGGGCGGCGCGCAGCGTGGGGACGGTTTCGGTGCCGCTGTCGCCGGTCCAGTCGAGCAGCGAGGGTTCGCCGAGTAGATCGCCGAGAGAGACGTCCAGGACTTCGGCCAGGGACTTGATGACGGAGAGCCGGTCCAGCTCGATCCGGTTGTTCTCGATCTTGCCCAGCCAGTCAGCGGTACGGCCGATGAGTCCGGCTAGGACTTCCTGGGACAGGCCGCGTCGTCTGCGGTACCAGGCGACGCGTTCGCCGATGGTCAGGGTGTTGGTCGTCCCGCGCACCGGTTCACTGTCTCCCCTCGGTCGACTGCGACCCCGGAAGGATTTTCCGGGTCACTGGGCGGTATGTGCCACAACCTGTCTGCATGACGGGGCTGAACGTATCGAGCAACTGCCAATCCTGCTCCGGCGCGGGCTGGAAGTACACCCTTGCCCGCACCGCCATCCGCGGAATTGGGCGGGGGTCGGAGCGGACTCGTTCCCTGGCCCGGCGGTCCTGCCTGGACTGCGCGGGTTCCGGTCGCGCGGCGACCTGCTGAGGCTGGCCCGGGGTGGGTGCTGGCGTGGGACCGCGACCCAAACGACGGCCCGTGAATGGCCCGCCCGCCTCGGCGCTTCGCACACCGGCGCCGCGCCGGCCGGGCGTGCCGGCACCTGGCGACCTGGTGCTGATCGACGGCCGGGCGTCGGTGCAGTTCGGCGGCGATCGCGCGCTGTGGCTGCGGGTGACGTCGGTGTGCGACAAGCCGACCTACTACGGCTGGGTGTGGCTCACCGGCTACGCCATCGACCTGGCCACCGGTAAGGCGCTGGCGCGGCGGGAGGTCTTCGCGCAGATCGCCGGCCTTCAGATCCAGCGACGCACTACCGAGAGCGCGCCGCCTCGCAACGTGGCGCCGGTGATGAGGAGACGCGGTGTTTGACGTTCGGGTACGACTCGGCGCGGTGCTGACGATCGATGCAGCCGATCGTCTCCTGCCGTCGGACGGGCCGGTGACGTTGTGGGTGACCGGGGTTCGGCTGGTGGCCAACCGTCCGCCGCAGGATGAGTGGATCTGGGTCGAGGGATTCAGGCTCGGTCCGTCCGGCCGTCACGGTCGGCAGGCGCAGATCCTGGTACGCGCGAGCAAGCTCCCGCCGGATGGGGCGGCCCGGTGAGCACCTACCTGTCCAGTGCGGTGCGCGACCAACTCCATGCGGCACAGGCGCAGCTTGACCAGCACACGCCGTCGAGCGCGGACGGGCGCTGCGCCACCTGTGGCGAGGAGGGTCCGTGCCCGCAGCGTCAGGCAGCGTTGCGGGTGTTCGGCCGGTACGGGTGCCTGCCGCGTCGGTGGCCGGGTGCGACTCGTCCGGAGTCGGTGGGAGCGCCGTCGTCGTGGTCGGGGTGGCTGGCCGCAGCGGTCGGGCGTGTGACGCCGGACGGCTGAGCGGACTTGTTCTGTCATGCAAACAACTCATAAGCTGCTGAGATTCATGCAGCGTTCATAGGTGGGGTGCCCGCGATGGCGTACGAAATTCCGACGCCGAAGTACCTGCGCGTGTTGAACACGCTGCGGAAGCGCATCGAGGATGGCGACTACGCCCCCGGTGCGGCACTGCCGTCGGAGAACCAGCTCTGTACGGAGTTCGGGGTGTCCCGCCCGACGGTGCTCAAGGCGCTGGGGATTCTCAAGCAGGACGGCTGGATCGAGTCGCAGCAGGGCAAGGGCAGCTTCGTTCGCGGCCGGCCCGCCTCCGGCCGCACCTCGCCTGAGTACGCCCGCGACGCGGTCGAGCTGGACGAGACCGGGGAGACGGAGCTCCTGCACGTCGGCCCGGTGCTCGCGTCACCGCGGATCGCGGCGGAGTTGAAGATCCCGGATGGCACGCCGGTCTACGAGCGGCGCCGCCGGACCGTTTCGGAGGCGGGGCCGGTGGACCTGGTCGCCACGTTCGTGCCGGTGGACATCGCGGTCGGCACCGACATCACCAGGCCGGACCCGATCGCGGGCGGGCTGCTCGACCTCATCGCCCGCCACAAGGGTCTACGACCCGACTACGCCACCGAGCGGATGACCGCCCGTCGGGTCAGCGACGTCGAGGCTGAAGCGTTGGACGTGCCGGCCGATGAGTCGGTGATGAGCGTCGTCATCACCGTCCACCAGGCATCCGGCGATCCGATCATGACGTCGGTGCTGGTGATGCCTGGCAGCCGCCACGAGATCGAGGACACCTACGCCCTGTCCTGATCCACTGCGTCTGCCCGGCCAGCGGCTCACGGCACATCTCGCCAGCAGTCCGCGTGACTCGCCCGTCTCCCCGATCGACGCACATTTCGCTTGTCGTGCAGTCGATCCAGTAGGTCTGCCCGGGCTCGATGAGCACTGGCTGGTCCAGGTGAAACCATCGGCCAACAGTGTTCACCAGCGTCAGGCGCTCGGCTGTCTCCCGCTGCGGCATCGCGCCCTCCTCCATGTTGGTCCTGGCAACCCGGGCCAGCTCTCCACATTGTGCAATCGGTTCACCTTCGATCTTGCTTGTACTTACAAGCTGACGTAACTTGTTAGCTCAACCGGTTGTCAGGGAGACGACTGGTGAGGCTAGGAGGCTGCCGAAGTGGTTCCGATGACGTTGAAGGTGCCCGTCCCGTCCGAGTACGTGTTCCCCGCCGGGGCTCTCTGCCTTGGTGTGTCGCCGCAGATCGACTTTGAGCGGCGTGGTGAGGCGGACAACCAGGCGCGCGACAAGGAGACCGGGGAGCGGGTCTGGGTGGTGCGGGTGATGGACCTGGACCCGGAGGCCGGAAAGTTCGGTCGGTCGACCGAGGTGAAGGTGAAGGTGGTCGCTGGGCAGCAGCCGGTGCCGCCGCCGTCGACGGTGCCGGGTTACCCGCCGGCGGTGGAGTTCGAGGGCTTGACCCTGACGCCGTATGTGGATTCGCAGCGGTGCAAGCCGGGCCGCTCGTCGGGTGACTGCCGCTCCCGCATGGCGTACTCGCTGCGCGCCACCGCGATCCGTCCGGCGTCGAGCATGCCGGGTTCGGTGGCTGCCTGACTGGTCGTTGTTTGGCGCGCGGGGCGGGTCGTTTCCCCGCCAAGAGTCCCGACCCGTCCCGCGCTCTCCCATCCCTCAACTGATGAAGGAGGGCGTGATGCCCACCGTAGTTCCCCTTGCCCTGAACCGCCCTGAGGGCCGCTGCTCGTCGGGGTGGTGGTCCTGATGTCCCGTACCCGTCTGGTCGGCCTGCGGCACGCCTACCGCGAGGTGGAGGCGGCCGTCCGGTCGGCGCTGCGGTTGCCGCCGGCTTCAGCGCGGGTGTGCGCGATCCGCTGCCCCCGCTGCGAGGAGTGGGTGAAGCCGCGCCGCTTCGACCTGCGTCGCATGTCCTGCCGCTCCTGCATCTCGACCCTGGCGCGTCCTGGCAGGGGTGGGGATCTGTGCCTCTGATCAACATCATCCCCGGGGAGAAGATCCCCGTCGCGCCGATGAACATGCGCCTTCCGGCGTGGCGGGTTCCGGGTTGGCTGCTGGTGTTCTGGTGGCTGGCCCGGGGCCTGTTCCGCCTCACCGTGCTGGCGGTGCGGTACTGGTGGCTCACCACCCCGACCGTGGCCGCTCTGTGGGTGCGAGTCGAGTACGGGGGCCTGGTCCTGGCCGGCGTCGTCCTGGCGCTTGCCGCCGGCTGTGCGGCCTGGTGGCGGTGGCATCCGTCGTCGTGGCTGCGCCTCGGCTGGTACCCGATCGTCAGCCGCGTCCGCGCCCTGGTGGTCTATCGGCGGCGGTGGGCTTCGGTCATGGCGACGTGTGGGCTGGCAACGGCGTTCGCCGGTGACCGGTACGTGCCGCAACTGCTGCGGGTGCGCTGTGACCGCTACGGCGATGAGGTGACCGTGCGGATGCTGCCCGGGCAGATCCCGGACGACTGGGGGCAGGCCGCAGAACGTCTCGCCTATGCCTTCCGCCTCCGGCAGGGGCAGGCACGGTCTACGGACCGGGCGGATCAGGTCGTGCTGCGGTTCCTGCGTCGTGACCCGCTCGCTGCTGTCGTCGGTCCGCTGCCGGTGCCGGTGGTGCCGGAGCTGGGCGGGCTGGCGCTCGGTGTGTGTGAGGACGGGCAGCTCTATGGGCTGCGGTTGACCGGGTCGCACGTGCTGATTGCGGGGGCGACGGGGTCGGGCAAGGGGTCGGTGTTGTGGTCGCTGATCCGCGCCCTGGCCGGCGGTGTGCGGTCGGGGTTGGTGGAGCTGTGGGCGTTCGATCCCAAGGGCGGCATGGAGTTGGCGGCGGGGGTGCCGCTGTTCGCCCGGTTCTCCTATGAGGACCCCGACGGCATGGCCGGCGTCCTGGAAGAGGCTGTGAAGCGGATGCGGTTGCGGGCGGCCCGCCTGCGCGGCGTGGCCCGCCAGCACACGCCGACGCCGGATGAGCCGCTGATCGTCCTGGTGGTTGACGAGCTGGCGGCGCTGACGGCGTATATCACCGATCGGAAGGTCCGCGACCGGATCAAGGAAGCCCTCGGCCTGCTCCTGTCCCAGGGGCGCGCGGTCGGGGTGCACGTGGTGGCGGCGTTGCAGGACCCCCGCAAGGACGTCCTGCCATTTAGGGACCTGTTCCCCACCCGCATCGGGCTGCGGCTGACTGAGCCAGAGCAGGTGGACATGGTCCTCGGCGATGGGGCCCGCGACCGGGGCGCGCTGTGCGACCGCATTCCCGAATCGACACCCGGTGTGGGCTTCGTGGTCCTCGACGGCGTCCGTGAACCCGTGCGGGTCCGGTTCGCCTACCTCACCGACGACGACATCCGCCAACTCGGCCGCGACTACCGGCGGCTCTGCGACGACACCGACAACGACGAGCAGGAGGTGACCCGGTGAAGGCCAACGCGGACCGGGTGGAGGGCGTGGTCCTGGTGCTCATCGTCCTGACCGTGGGCGGGCTGGCCGGGGCTGCGTCGTTCACCCACGTCCACGACTGGACCATGGCCAACTCCCCAGCCGGTACCGGGGACTGGTTCGGCTGGGCCAACGCCGCCATATCCGAACTACTTCCCCTCGCGGCTTTGCTGACGATCCGGCGGCGGCGCCGCACCGGCGGGTCGATCGGGTACCCGATGTTTCTGCTCGTCTGCGCCGTCGCCCTGTCGCTGTCGGCGCAGCTCGCTGTGGCCAAGCCGGGCGTGTCTGGGTGGCTGCTGTCGGCCGTGCCGGCGCTGGCGTTCCTCGGCCTGTCCAAGCTCATCTTCTCCACCACCCCCGCCGCCCCGGCAGGGGTGCCCGTCGACAAGCAGGCAGACGCCGACGGCTGGGGCGACGTCCCGCCCGGCTACAACCCTGTCGACGACCGGCCGCCCTTCGACGTCGCCGACGAGGACCAGGCGGTGACCCTCGCCGTCGTCGACGAGGAGCAGGCAGTGAACGTCGCTGTGGAGGCCACCGACGAGCAGCCTCGCGCGGCGGCGTTCCGCTCGGTTCCGGTGGTGCCGGTGGAGCGGCGGCCGGGACTGGTGCCCGTGCCGGCGGCGGCGTTCGCGCCTCGCAACGGGAGCGTCTTCGGCGGGGAGCGTGACCGGTGAGCCAACTTGAACTCGTCCCCACGACTCCCGTTGAGCAGCCCCGACCGGGGTCACGGGCGGACCGGATGCGCAAACCCTTGGCCAAGGACGCGCTCAAGCAGCTCGCCGAACAGAACGGCGTTTGCGTCCGTCCCCTCGCCCTGCGGCGCACCGACACGGCTACCGGTCTGACCGAGGTGGTGGAGGTGCCCTGCGGGGCGACCCTCGCCGTCAAGTGCAAGCCGTGCGCGGAGCGGGGCCGGCGGCTGCGCATCCAACAGATCCGCGAGGGCTGGCACCTCGCCGACGAACCCGCCGTCCGCCCCGACCAACCCGGTGAAGACGTCCTCGCCCTCGTGCGGGTCCGGGCACACCTGGAATTCGAGCGCGAGGCCGCGCAGTACCAGCCGATGACCCCCGACGAGCGGGCCGCCCACCTGGCCGAGATCGATGCTGCGATAGCCGAGCTGGACGAAGCCCTCGCCGAAACCAGCCTGCGTGGGCACCTCACACCGAAGGACCGGGACGAGCGGCCCCGGCGCAAGCGGTCGACCCGGCGGCGGCAGGACTCGCCGGACCTGCCCCGGCTGCCGGTCGACCCCCGCACCGTGGGCCGTGCCTACTCTGGCAAGGCCGGCAAAACCCACCGCCCGTCAATGCTCGTCACGCTCACCCTGGGCTCGCACGGGCCGGTCCACTCCCACCTACGGCGCGGCGCCTACGTCGCCCCGTGCGAGTGCGGCATCCGCCACGGCCAACACGATGACGTGCTCGGCACTCCGGTCGCCCCGTCTGCATACGACTACCGGCGCGCAGCCCTGGACGCGATCCACTTCGCGCGGGTCCTCGACCGGTGGTGGCAGAACGTCCGCCGCGCCGCCGGCTGGAACGTCCAGTACGCGGGCGCCGTCGAGCTGCAACGCCGGCTCGCTCCGCACGCGCACTTCGCGATCCGCGGCACGCTGCCCCGGCGGCTGCTCAAGCAGATCGCGGCGGCCACCTACCACCAGGTGTGGTGGCCGCCCTTCGACGAGCTGGCCTACGCGGTCGACAAGCCACCGGTCTGGGACGTCGACCGACAGGCGTACGTCGACCCGAAGACGCGCGAGCCGCTGCCCAGTTGGGGTGAAGCCCTCGACGCCTTGGAGGAACCCGACAGCCGACCCGCCTACGTCGCCCGGCTCGGTCGGATCGACGCGCGGGGGATCGAGCAGGGCACCAAGGATGCGGAGCGGTCCATCCGCTACGTGACGAAGTACGTCACCAAGGACCTGACTGACCAGGCCAAGCCGCGCTCCGACGCGCAGAAGGCGCACTTCGACCGGCTCCACGCGGAACTCGCTGTCCTACCGTGCTCGCCGACGTGCGCGAACTGGCTGCTGTACGGCGTCCAGCCCGACGGGGTCAAGGCCGGCTTGACCCCCGGACGGTGCACCGGGAAGGTCCACCAACGCTCCACCCTCGGCTTCACCGGCCGGCGCGTGCTCGTCTCCCGGCAGTGGTCCGGCAAGACCCTGGCCGACCACCGCGCCGACAACCGGTCCTGGGTCCGGGCCATCCTGGCCGGCGGTATGGCCGACACGGAGGAGCACGACCAGGCGGCCGACGACGCGGACGGGTCGAAGCGGTACCGGTTCGAACTCGCCCGACCCGAAGACCCCGACGTGCCACCGCTGGAACACCGGCTCTTGCGCGCGATATCCGCCCGCATCCGCTGGCGCTCTGACCTCGACACCGCCCGGCTACGAACAGCCGCCGCCGTTTCGGCAACCGATCAACCCGCCGCGCTCGCGGCCTGAACCCTGGGGAGGAAATCATGTCCATCATCGTGCCGTTCGCGCCTCGGCAGGCCGGGCCTCGTGCTGGCGACGTCGCCCCCGGCGACTGCCCGCCTCAGCCGGTCCGGGCCGTCTACACGGTCAAGGAAGTGGCCGCGATGCTGTCCCTGTCGGTCAGCTCGGCCTATGCGCTGGTCCGGGCCGGGCAGATCCCCGCCGAACGGCTGGGGCGGCGCTGGGTGGTGCCACGTAGCCGCTTCCACGCCTGGCTGGACGGCGCCTCCGGTCAGCTTCCGGCAACGGGTACCGACACGCCGCGCGGGGGCTGGTGATCGTGGGCTTCGTGAGCAAGACGCCGGCCGGTACGTACCGGGCGAACTGGCGTGACTCGGCTGACCGGCAGAAGGCCAAGACGTTGCGCACCAAGAAGGAGGCGAACGCCTTCCTGGCCGAGGTGGAGGGCGCGCTCAACCGGGGGACGTACGTCGACCCGCACGCGGGCCGGATGCGGTTCGGTGAGTTCGTGACGCGCTGGCTGGCCGGGCGGTCGGTGGAGGCGCGGACGGCCGAGCGGACGGATTCCATGCTGCGGGCTCATCTGCTGCCGCAGTGGGCGGACTGGCCTTTGGCAAAGATCGACTACCTGGCGGTACAGGAGTGGGTGACCACCCTTGGCCGGACTCTGGCGCCGTCGACGACGGCGAAGCACCTCGGGATGCTGTCGATGATCATGCAGACGGCGATCCGGGCGCGCCTGATCGCGGTGAATCCGTGCGAGGGGGTGCGGGTGCCGCGTAACCGGGCGCGGGAGGCTCGCGCCGGCACGATCAGCCGGGAGGCATTCTTCGGCCGGCTGCTGCCCGCCGCGCCGGCCGAACACCGGGGGATCGTCTGCGCCGCCGCCGGGGCGGGACTGCGCTGGGGTGAGTGCGCGGGCCTGCCGTGGGAAGCGGTCGACCTCGATCGGGGGTTGCTGCACGTCGCCCAGGTGGCGGTGGAGACCCACGGCGGAATCGTGCTGCGGGCGTACCCGAAGACTCGGGCCGGCGTGCGGACGGTGCCGATGCCGCCGTTCCTCGTCGACGAGCTGCGTCGGCGGCGCGGAGCCGCGGCGCCGGACGGGCGGGCGTTGGTCTTCGCCGACCGGGACGGCGGACCGCAGCGGCGGTCGAACTTCCGGCGGCGGGTGTGGCTGCCGTCGTTGGTGCGGGCCGGGCTGCTCGGACGGGTGGCCGAGGTGGCGCCGGGCCGGTGGGTGGCGTCGTGGCCGGACCGGGACGGCCGGGAGCAGCGGGCGGAGTTCGCCGACGAGGCGGCGGCGGTGGCGCACGCGGCGGCCTCGGCGTTCGGCGGGCTGCGGTTCCACGACCTGCGGCACTCGTACATCACGTGGTTGGTGACGGACGGGGTGCCGGTCAACGTGGTGCGGCGGGTCGTGGGGCACGAGAAGGCGTCAACGACGCTCAATCGTTATACGCACACCCCGGACGACTACGCCGATCGGGTGCGGCTGACGTTCGCTGACGATTCGCTGACTTTCCGCCCGGCGCCCCGCCCAGTCGGCCTCGGAGAAGTGCCTCTACCAGGTCGGGAGCGCTTCCGGGAAAGGGACGACCCCCGTCGGGGGGAGACGGGGGTCGTCGAAGGTTCGGCTCCGGGGGGGTCGAGCCGAACCCACTCGGCGGTCACGGGGGGTGCAACCGCCGAGGGTCTGCCTGTTGTACGAGATGTGAACACTCGTCGCGTCGTCAAGTCTGCCTGAGTGGACCTGTATACGTCGAGTGGTGTTGCCTCCACTCCCCGCGAAATAATGTTCGCAGAGTGTGACCATCGTCACTATGCGCGAAGGTGGGTGGGGGCCGGCCCGCAGGTCCGAGGGGTCGCCGGGCCCCGGGCACCCGCCGACCATAGACCATCCGGCTAGACTTTCGCGCCGTGGGCCGAAGTGCCGCTTTCTTCGATCTGGACAAGACCGTCATCGCCAAGTCGAGCGCCCTGGCGTTCGGCCGGCCGTTCTACCGGGACGGCCTGATCACCCGGCGTGACGTGGTCAAGTCGGCGTACGCGCAGCTGATGTTCCGGCTGGGCGGCACCGACGAGCAGACCATGGCCAAGACCAGGGACTACCTCGCCGCGCTCTGCAAGGGCTGGCAGGTGGAACAGGTCCGCCAGATCGTCGCGGAGACGCTGCACGAGCTGATCAACCCTTACGTGTACGCCGAGGCCGCCGCCCTCATCGAGGAGCACCAGGCCGCCGGGCGGGACGTCGTCCTGGTCTCCGCCTCCGGCGAGGAGATGGTCCGGCCGATCGGTGTGCTACTCGGGATCACCGACGTGATCGCCACCCGGATGGGCGTGGTCGACGGCCGCTACAGCGGCGAGGTCGAGTTCTACGCCGCCGGCCCGAGCAAGGTCGACGCGGTCGGCGAGCTGGCCACCGAGCGCGGCTACGACCTGGCCGACTCGTACGCCTACTCCGACTCGTACAGCGATCGGCCGCTGCTGGAGTGCGTCGGCCACCCGTCGGTGGTCAACCCCGACCGGCAGCTGCGCCGGCTGGCGGTAGAGAACTCCTGGCCGGTGCTGGAGTTCCGGCACCCGATCCCGCTGGGACGGCGGCTGCGCGAGCGCCCGGCCGTGCCGGTCGCCGCCGCGGCGCTGGGCGTGGGCGTCGGCGTGGCCATCGGCATCGCCTGGTACGGCCGCCACCGCCGTACCCGCACCACCCCCGCGCCCGCCTGAGCCTGAGCGCCTGAGCCGCGAGGACGGTGGCCGGCGCCGCCAGCCGGGGCCGCGCCGACCTGAACTCTGCGGCGGCGTGCACCCAGGCGGCACAACGCGCGCAGCCCGACAACCGGGCACAACGCGTGGACGGGCCAGAGCCGGCTTCCAGGCGTCGGCCGGCTCAGGCCGCCGCGAGGACCTCGTCGCCGATGGCGGTGAGCTGGTCGGCGCCCACCTCCACCGCCGCCATGTAGTGGCGCAGCCAGGAGCGCAGGCCGTCCGGGGTGCCGGTGGCGAAGGCGCCGGCCGAGCCGACGTACTCGGGCTCGCGCTCGTGGTGGCCCACGTCCACGGCGAGCAGGCCCCGCGGGTCGAGCCCGCTGGACAGCAGCACCAGCCGGGCGGCGCCCCGGGCCACCACCCCGGACGGCCCGGCGAAGGGGCGCAGGTTCAGCAGCTCGCCGTGCACGACGGCGGCCAGCACCAGCGGCGGGACCTTCGTGCCACCGGCGACGAGCCCGGCCAGCGCGTCCAGCCGGGCAGCGACGACCGGGTCCGCCACCGGCCGGCCCAGCTCAGCCTCGCCGACGACGTCGCGGGCGGCGAGCACGTGCAGCCGGGCCAGCGCCTGCCGGGGCGCCTTCGGCCAGAGTTCGGACAGCCCGGGCAGCGCCCCGGCGACCCGCAGCGCGCCCTGCACCACCGGCTCGGTCACCGTTCCGGCGCGTACCGCCTCGCGCTCGCGGGCGTACCCCTCCAGGGCGGCGCTGGCCACCGCGGACCGGAGGCTGACCTCGGCCGCGACCTGGCCACCGTGGCGGCGCAGCGCGCGGTGCCCCAGTGCCTGGTCGAACCGCTCGCGGGCCCGCTCCACGGCGGGAGCGACGTCGGCGAGCGCGAGCAGCGGGGCGAGCGGGTCAGCGGTCACCCCGTCACGCTATCGACTGCCCGGCGCGACCCGCCGGCGAGCCGCCCGGAAGCGACCACCGCCACCCGCGGCCGGTCGGCCGGCGAGCCCTCCCGGACAAATGGCGTCGGCACGGCGGCCCGCGTCGCCGTCCGGCGCGCGGTGGGGGCCGCTCGGCGCGCGTCGGCCGGACCGGCGGTCGCCCGCACCGGCCGCCACGACTAACCTCGTGCCCTAGAGAGACGCAGGTCACCTGAGCGACGAGGGAGTACGGCATGAGCGAGGCATTGGCCAATCTGCTGAACGAGACGCGCCAGTTCCCGCCGCCGGCCGAACTCGCCGCGAACGCCAACGTCACCGCCGACGCGTACGCGGAGGCCGAGGCCGACCGGCTGGCGTTCTGGGAGCGACAGGCCGGGCGGCTGACCTGGGCGCGGCAGTGGGACCAGGTGCTCGACTGGTCGAAGCCGCCGTTCGCGAAGTGGTTCGTCGGCGGGCAGCTCAACGTGGCCTACAACTGCCTGGACCGGCACGTCGAGGCCGGGCTGGGCGACAAGGTCGCCATCCACTGGGAGGGCGAGCCGGGCGACACCCGGACCATCACGTACGCCGACCTGCACCGGCTGACCTGTCAGGCGGCGAACGCGCTGACCGACCTGGGCGTCACCGCCGGTGACCGGGTGGCGATCTACCTGCCGATGGTGCCGGAGGCGGCGGTCGCGATGCTCGCCTGCGCCCGGATCGGGGCCACGCACAGCGTGGTCTTCGGCGGCTTCTCGGCCGACGCGCTGACCAACCGCATCCAGGACGCCAGCGCGAAGGTGGTGATCACCGCCGACGGCGGCTACCGCCGGGGCAAGCCGTCGGCGCTGAAGCCGACCGTGGACGAGGCGGTGGCGAACTGCCCGTCGATCGAGCACGTGCTGGTGGTCCGGCGTACCGGCGAGGAGGTCGCCTGGTCGGCGAAGGACCGCTGGTGGCACGAGACGGTCGAGACCGCGTCGGCCGAGCACGCCGCGCAGCCGTTCGACGCCGAGCACCCGCTGTTCATCCTCTACACCAGCGGCACCACGGCCCGTCCGAAGGGCATCCTGCACACCACGGGCGGCTACCTGACCCAGACGTCGTACACGCAGCACGCGGTCTTCGACCTGAAGCCGGAGACCGACGTCTACTGGTGCACGGCCGACATCGGCTGGGTGACCGGGCACTCCTACATCGTCTACGGTCCGCTCTCCAACGGCGCCACCCAGGTGATGTACGAGGGCACCCCGGACACCCCGCACAAGGGCCGGTTCTGGGAGATCGTCGACAAGTACAAGGTCAGCATCCTCTACACGGCGCCGACGCTCATCCGCACGATGATGAAGTGGGGCGAGGACATCCCCGCCGGCTACGACCTGTCCTCGCTGCGCCTGCTGGGCAGCGTGGGCGAGCCGATCAACCCCGAGGCGTGGATGTGGTACCGGCAGCACGTCGGCGGGGGTGAGCTGCCCATCGTGGACACCTGGTGGCAGACCGAGACCGGGGCGATCATGATCTCGCCGCTGCCGGGCGTGACGGCGACCAAGCCGGGCTCGGCGATGACGCCGCTGCCCGGGATCGTCGCCGACGTCGTCGACGACCAGGGGCAGTCGGTGCCGAACGGCGGCGGTGGCTACCTTGTGCTGCGCGAGCCGTGGCCGTCGATGCTGCGCACCATCTGGGGCGACGACAACCGGTTCATCGAGACGTACTGGTCGCGCTTCGAGGGGATGTACTTCGCCGGGGACGGGGCGAAGAAGGACGACGACGGGCACGTCTGGCTGCTCGGCCGCGTCGACGACGTGATGCTGGTGTCCGGGCACAACATCTCCACCACGGAGGTGGAGTCGGCGCTGGTCTCCCACCCGTCGGTGGCCGAGGCGGCGGTGGTCGGCGCGACCGACCCGACCACCGGGCAGGCCATCGTCGCGTTCGCCATCCCGCGCGGCACCACGGACACGGCGGGCGAAGCCGGCGAGAAGCTCATCGCCGAGCTGCGCAACCACGTGGCGAAGACGCTCGGCCCGATCGCCAAGCCCCGGCAGATCATGCTGGTGCCGGAGCTGCCGAAGACCCGTTCGGGCAAGATCATGCGCCGGCTGCTACGCGACGTCGCGGAGAACCGCTCGCTCGGTGACGTCACCACGCTCCAGGACTCGTCCGTCATGGACCTGATCTCGTCCGGCATGGGCGGCGGGAAGTCCGACGAGGACTGACCCGCGTACGCCCCGATGGGTGACGGCCCGCGCGGGCCGTCACCCATCGTCGTTTCTTACGCGTGGGCGACCGGCCGGATGCGGGCTGTCACATCGGTCGGTCGGGTGAGTCTGGAGAAGCTGAACGTACACAGGCAGACGTCGACCCCTGTCGTTCCCCTGTTTTCTGTTCTAGGTTCACGCACGTCGGGTCGGTTCGATGGACGTCACATCGATGGAGGGCCGGCCGACTTCCTCCTCCCCCATGCCCGAGAAACGGAGCGGCATGAACAGAAACCCGCAATCCGGGTCGCGTCGACGCCTGCTCGTCGCGCTGCCCGCCATCGCCCTCGCCGCCACGTCACTGACCGTGACCGGTGGCGCGGCGGCGGCGGAGCCCGGCCCCGCCCGAGCCACGATCGGGGCGGACGAGCACTACATCAACTACGCGGAGCCGGCCGTCCAGCCGGACAGCAGCGGCCGCGAGGTCAAGGGCAAGGGCGGCGTCTACGCCCCGGCGGTCGAACAGGCGCGCGCCTTCGACCGCAAGTACGCCCGCGGCAACCCGGTCGCGGCCGAGCAGCTCGCGAAGCACGAGGCCAAGTCGATCATGACGGGCAAGAGCCCGCGGCAGATCAAGAAGGCCCCGACCACCCAGACCGCCAAGCTGCTCACCCTGCTGGTGGAGTTCAACGACCAGGCCAACGACGACTTCACCGGCGTCATGGTGCCGAAGACGGTCTTCGAGGACCGGACCTGCGTCCCCGGCACCGTGCAGAACGGGCCGAAGCACAACCGGATCCCGAACCCGGCGAACCTGCCGCACGAGGACAACAACTCGATGTGGGTGCCGGACTTCTCGCCCACCCACTACGACAAGATGCTCTATTCCAAGAAGGGCATCACCGAGCGGGTCCGCAAGGACCTGCGGGGCCCCGACGGCAGGCGGGGCATCGACCTGACCGGCCGCACCATGCACAACATGTACCTGGAGATGTCCAAGGGCGCGTACACGGTCGACGGGCAGGCGAGCCCGTGGATCACCGTTCCGCACTCCGAGGGCTGGTACGCGGCCTCGCGCTGCTTCCAGGACGAGAACGGCGACTGGGTCCCCGGCCGCCAGCAGTCGATGAACGGCCACCCGGACAACCCGCAGGGCGCGGGCCGGCTCGCCACCGACGCGATCGACGCCCTCGCGAAGATGGACCCGAACTTCCCGTGGGCCGACTACGACATCGAGGACCAAGGCGACCGCGACGGCGACGGCAACCTCTTCGAGCCGGACGGCGTGATCGACCACCTCGTGCTGGTGCACGCCGGGCAGGGCAAGTCCCGCGGCGGCGGCGCCGAGGGCACGTACGCCGTCTGGGCGCACTCGTCGACGGTGGCCGGCGGCTACACCATCCCCGGCACCAGCCTCCAGGTGTCGAACTACATCGTGCAGCCGGAGGACGCCGGCGTCGGCGTCTTCGCCCACGAGTTCGGCCACGACCTGGGCCTGCCGGACCTCTACGACACCTCCGGCAACGCCGACTCCGACGTCGACTTCTGGGACCTGATGGCCTCGGGCTCGCACTCCGGCGAGATCTTCCAGGCGCTGCCGACGCACATGGGCCTGTGGGACAAGTGGGTGCTCGGCTGGGCCGACCCGCTGACCTTCGCGCCCGGCTCGGACCCGCGTGCCGTGCAGCTGGGCCAGACCTCGCGGACCCCGCGCGGCACCCAGGACGGCATCAAGGTCGACCTGCCGGACAAGGTGATCACGCTGGCCACGCCGCACAGCGGCGCGAACATGTGGTACTCCGGCGCCGACCAGGACTGGGCGGACGTCAAGATCGCCCGTCAGGTGGCCGTGCCGGCGGCGGCCGACGCGAAGTTCTGGATGTGGAACAACTTCGTCATCGAGGCCGACTGGGACTACGGCTTCGTCGAGGTCTCCACCGACGGCGGCACCACCTGGACCGAGCAGAAGGTCTACGACTCGACCGGCAAGCTCGTCACCACGAACGACGGCTACGCCGACCCGAACGGCCGGATGGTGGACTTCGGCAACAAGAAGTACGGCCTGACCGGTGACACCCACGGCTGGCGGCACGACTACGTGGACCTGTCGGCGTACGCCGGGCAGACCGTGCAGCTGCGGCTGCGCTACGCCACCGACGAGGCGTTCGCGGAGCGCGGCTGGTTCGCCGACGACTTCTCGGTGACCGGCGGTGGCGCCACCACGTGGAGCGACGACGTCGAGGGCGGGGCCAACGGCTGGACGGCGACCGGCGGCACCTTCGTCGACACCACCGGCCAGGGCTGGCACATCGACACCGGCACCTCGATCCAGGCGCACTACTACCTGGCCGAGTGGCGCAACTTCGACGGCTTCGACAAGGGCCTGAAGTACACCTACGACACGATCTACTCGCGCGACGCGTGGAAGGTGGACCGGGTCTCCTACAACGCGCCGGGCATGCTGGTCTGGTACCGCGACACGGAGCGGGGCGACGTCAACCACACCACGGCGCAGATGACCGCGCTGCCGAGCTACGGCGCCAAGGGCGGTCTGCTGATCGTCGACTCGCACTTCGACCCGTACCGCCGCACGGGTGAGGCGGCCGTCAAGGACCCGTCGGTGCTGGACAACCTGCCCAGCCGCCCGCAGTCCGCGAACGCGGCCTTCTCGCTCAAGCCCACGTACCCCTTCAAGGAGTGCCTGGAGGCGGCGGACGAGCCGTACAGCGAATACTGCACGAGCTTCGGCCCGCAGGCGCCGGTGCGGGGCTTCACCGACGCGAAGGGCTGGTACCCGGGCATCGAGATGCGCGACGGCTCGCCGTACGCGCGGGACAACGACGCCTCCGTGGTCGTCCCGTCGAAGGGCAACGCGCCGTACACGACCCGGGTCACCAACCCGGACGGTACGCCGGCGACGTCCTACTACGGGGTCACCCTGGGCGGCGGGGCGATCGTGCTGGGCACCGGCAACCCGGGTGACCAGGGCGTGTCCTACGGCGTCACCATCACCATCAAGCGCGCCGCGTGGGACAACTCGTACGCGACGGTGTACGTCACGCCCGCGAGGAACTGACCCGAGGGTCGGCCGAGCGGTGACAGGCGGGGCCCGTCCGGGAGCACACTGCTCTCCGGGCGGGCCCTGCCCCGTGTTCGCGGAGGCCGCGCTCCCGCGAGCCGGAGTCGAGCCGACGGCCCACCCCGTGACGATTTCCGGGTTCCCAGCGCTCCCCTAAGGGGACCTCAGAACCGCCGTCACTCACAGTGATCGTGGCCAAAACGTGATGGGAAAACACGTCATCCGTGGGCGGCTTTTGGATCGCATTTATGCGCATTTACGGGCCCAGACGTGCGTTCTCCAGCGCCAGTCAACCCGTGACAAGCGCCCACGCGCTCTGTAATGGTGAGTGCCGCATCACATGACGGGCGCGGCTCGTACCGCCCTCGTCATGTAACAGATCCACAAAGGAGGAGGACCTTTGAGGAGACGAGTCACAGCCGGTCTGGCCTCGGCCGCGGCCGCGCTGCTGGCGGCGGGAGTCGTGTCGGCGCCGGCCTCCGGCGCACCGGCCGCGGACCCGACCCCCGGTTCCGACAAGGCGAAGCACCGCAGGGACAACCTCCCCGATCCGAAGTCGGATCAGCAGCGGGAGCTCCGGAAGAAGGCCATCGCCGACCTGCTCTCCGGCAAGGCCAAGCTTCAGACACGCAACGGCTCGAAGGTCATCCAGGTCAAGGACGACCTGTTCGTCGAGTACCAGCAGGCACCGAAGACCGACCCCATCTTCACGATGCTGGTCGAGTTCGGCGATCAGACCGACCCCCGGACCGGTGGAGCTGCCGGCCCGGCGCACAACCAGATCGCCGAGCCGGACCGCAACTGGGACGGCAACTCGACCGACGACAACAGCACGCTGTGGCGGCCGGACTTCAACCGGGCGCACTACCAGGACATGATGTTCGGTCCTGGCGAGTCGATGCGGGACTTCTACCACAAGCAGTCCGGCGGGCGCTACACCGTCAACGGTGACGTGTCCGAGTGGGTGCAGGTTCCGTTCAACGAGGCCCGCTACGGCAGCAACGCCATCCCCGAGTCCGACGGGTACTGGAACTTCGTCAAGGACACCGCCACCGCCTGGTACCAGTCCCAGGTGGCGGCCGGCAAGACGCCGGAGCAGATCAAGCAGTACCTGGCCCAGTTCGACATCTGGGACCGGTACGACTTCGACGGCGACGGCGACTTCAACGAGCCCGACGGCTACATCGACCACTTCCAGGCGGTGCACGCGGGCGAGGGCGAGGAGGCCGGCGGCGGCGCCCAGGGCGAGGACGCCATCTGGTCGCACCGGTGGGCGGCGTTCCCGAACCTGGCCGGCAGCGCCGGTCCGGACGCGAACAAGGCCGGCGGTGTCCAGATCGGCGACACCGGCATGTGGATCCGTGACTACACCACCGAGCCGGAGAACGGTGGCCTGGGCGTGTTCGCCCACGAGTACGGCCACGACCTCGGCCTGCCGGACCTCTACGACACGGCCGGCGGCGACAACGGCGTGGGCTTCTGGAGCCTGATGTCCTCCGGTTCGTGGCTGAGCCGCGGCAAGGACGACATCGGGTCGACCCCGGGTTACATGGACCCGTGGTCGAAGCTCTACCTGGGCTGGCTGAACTACTCGGTGGTCGAGGAGAACAGCGGCACCACCCGGGTCACGCTCGGCCCGGCCGGCGACAGCGACGGGCCGAAGGCCCAGGCGGTCGTGGTCAACCTGCCGGCGCAGACCCAGACCACCAGCTACAACACGCCGTTCGGCGGGTCGTACGAGTGGTGGGGCGGCAGCGCGGACGACCTGAACACCACGCTGACCCGTCAGCTGGACCTGACCGGCACGACGTCCGCGTCGATCACCGCCAAGGCCTGGTACGACATCGAAGAGGACTACGACTACCTCTACGCCGAGGTGTCGACCAACGGCGGTGCCACCTGGACGGCACTGAGCAACTCGTCGGTCGACGCCGGCGAGACCGGGGTCGACGGCTCGACCAGCGGCGCCTGGGTGGACCTGGCCTACGACCTGTCCGCGTACGCCGGGCAGACCGTGCAGTTCCGCTACCGCTACCAGACCGACGGCGGCGTGCACCTCGCCGGCGCCTTCCTGGACAACGTGTCGCTGGTCAAGGGCGGCACCGTCGCCTGGACCGACGACGCCGAGACGCTGGCCGCCGAGTGGACCGCCAAGGGCTTCACCCGGATGACCGGCGCGGTGACCGACTCGTACCCCCGCTTCTACATCGCGGAGAACCGGTCCTACGTCGGCTACGACGACACGCTGCGGACCGGCGGGTACAACTACGGGTTCAACAACACCCGCCCGAACTGGGTGGAGCGGTTCTCGAACCACCCGGGCATGCTGGTCTGGTACGTGAACTACGCGTACGGCGACAACAACACCTCGCAGCACCCGGGCTACGGCCTGAACCTCCCGGTGGACGTCCGGCCGAACAAGATCACTGTGGATGGCCAGGGCACCATCACCAACCGGCGCAACGGCTTCGACGCCACGTTCAGCCTGTACGCCAAGCCGGCGCAGACCTTCCACCTCAACGGTGTCCCGGTCACGCTTCCGGCGCTCGCCCCGCAGCCGGTCTTCTCCGACAGCGGGCCGAACAGGTACTGGACGGCCGGCAACCCCTGGAACTCGGTGAAGGTGGCCGGTTCCGGCACCCGGATCGAGATCCTTCAGCAGGGCACCAACCCGACCGACGACATGGTCGTCAAGGTCAGTAACTGACGATCGGGGCACTCGTGGGGCCGGTGGCGGTGACGCCACCGGCCCCACTTTTCGCGTACGCGATCACTCCTATCGAAAACCGTCTCTTTCTTCTCCGGGCCGGCCGTTCGCGCTGCTCACGGCGTCGATGAACGGCCGGCATGTGACGGTGAAAAGCATTCCCAACAAAACTTTGCAACAAATCGACGCACGCATCTTCCCACCGGTCACACGAGTGTCTATGTTCACCATTGGTCCCACTAGTGGGATCGGTCTCCACCGGCCCGTACCCCCGTTGGGCCGGTTCCCTCACACCGGAGGTACCACGTGCGCAAAGTCGCAGTGGGTCTGCTCGGGCTTTCGCTGACGGCGACGGGACTGGCGTTCGGTTCGTCCGCCACCGCCGCGCCGCAGCCGAAGTTGCCGACGGCCGCTCCGTCGGTCGCCGAGCCAGCCCATGTCGACCACGACCTGCCGAACCCGCTGGAGGACAAGCGTCGCGCCCTGCGCCAGGAGGGCCTGAGCGACGTCCTCTCCGGCCGGGTCAAGCCGCAGAAGGTCAACGGCAGCACGGTCGTCAAGGTCGGCAAGACCCAGGCCGAGGGGGCCAACGCCCGCTCGACCCGGGCCAACGCCGCCACCCAGACCGAGGACCAGTACGTCGAGCTCTCCCGGGAGAAGACGGACCGGATCTTCGTCATCCTGGCGGAGTTCGGCAACGAGCGGCACCCGAACTACCCGGACCAGGACACCGACCCGGACACCGCGGGTCCGACCCGGTTCGACGGGCCGCTGCACAACGAGATCCCCGAGCCCAACCGGGCGGTGGACAACTCCACGGTGTGGCAGGCGGACTACAACGCCGACTACTACCGCAAGCTCTACTTCGGCACCAACCCCGGTGACGAGTCGGTGAAGCAGTACTACGAGGCCCAGTCCTCGGGTCGCTACAGCGTCGACGGCACCGTCACCGACTGGGTGAAGGTGAAGTACAACGAGGCCCGCTACGGCCGCTCCGGCGGCTACCCGTGCGCCTCGAACGTCTGCACCAACACCTGGGCGCTGGTCCGCGACGCCGCGAACCAGTGGGTCGCCGACCAGAAGGCCGCCGGCCGCACCGACGCCCAGATCGCCGCCGACCTCAAGGCGATGGACGAGTGGGACCGGTACGACCACGACTCGGACGGCAACTTCAACGAGCCGGACGGCTACATCGACCACTTCCAGATCGTCCACTCCGGTGGCGACGAGGCCGACGGTGACCCGTACCAGGGCGAGGACGCCATCTGGAGCCACCGCTGGTACGCCTTCGCGTCCGACCAGGGTTCGACCGGCCCGGTCGGCAACCCGCTCGGCGGCACCCAGATCGGCAACACCGGCCTCTGGATCGGCGACTACACCATCCAGCCGGAGAACGGTGGCCGGAGCGTCTTCTACCACGAGTACGCCCACGACCTCGGTCTGCCGGACGACTACAACGTCACCAGCGGTGGGGACAACAACAACGAGCACTGGACCCTGATGGCCCAGAGCCGGCTCGGCGCCAAGAACGACGCCGGCATCGGTGACCGGGGTGGCGACCTCGGCGCGTGGAACAAGCTCCAGCTCGGCTGGCTCGACTACGAGGTGGTCGTCGCGGGGCAGAAGCGGACCATGACCCTCGGCCCGCAGGAATACAACAGCGACGAGGCGCAGGCCGTCGTCGTGGTGCTCCCGAAGCGTGACTACACGTTCGAGCACGGCGCCCCGTTCGAGGGCTCCAAGCAGTTCTTCTCGGGCAACCGGGACGACCTCAACAGCACGATGACCCGGACCCTGGACTTCACCGGGAAGTCGTCGGCGTCGCTGTCGATGAAGGGCCGCTACAACATCGAGGCCGACTACGACTACCTGTTCTTCGAGGCGTCGCTGGACGGCGGCCAGTCCTGGGTGACCCTGCCCGGCACGGCCAACGGCCAGCCGCTGAAGGAGATCTCGGCCGGCCGCTACGCGCTGGACGGCAGCAGCGGCGGCGAGTGGGTCGACGTCGTCATCCCCATGGACGTGGCGGCGGGCAAGGTCGCGCAGTTCCGGCTGCGCTACCAGACCGACGGCGGCGTCTCCGAGGGTGGCTTCTACGGTGACGCGATCACCGTGACGGCCGACGGCCAGACCGTCCTCTCCGACGGCGCCGAGACCGGTGCCGCGGGCTGGACGCTCGCCGGTGGCTTCGAGACCGCCGAGGAGAGCTACACCAAGGCGTACGACAACTACTACATCGCGGGCACCCGGCAGTACATCTCGTACGACAAGTACCTGAAGACCGGCCCGTACTTCTTCGGCTACCAGAACACCCGCCCGGACTACGTGGACCACTACGCGTACCAGGAGGGTCTGCTGATCTCCTACTGGAACACCCGCTGGGCGGACAACGACACGTTCGCGCACCCGGGTGAGGGTCGCAACCTGATCATCGACGCGCACCCGCGGCCGATCTACAACCTGACCGGCCAGCCCTGGCGGTCCCGCGTCCAGGTCTACGACGCGCCGTTCAGCCTGAAGAAGGCCGACTCGTTCACGCTGCACCTCAACAGCCAGCCGCAGTACATCCGTGGCCAGGCCGCGCAGCCGCTGTTCGACGACACCAAGCAGTACTGGTTCCCGGAGCTGCCGAACCACGGCGTCAAGCTCCCGGCCACCGGCACCAAGATCAAGGTCCTGGAGAAGGACGGCCTCAACACCAAGATCCGCATCTCCTGATCCGCTGATCCCGCACCACCAGCACCACGCGATGCCCGGGCAGGTCACCTGCCCGGGCATCGCCCTTTCCACCCGCACCGGGGCGGGAACCGACGCGGCGCGCGGCGCGTCGGATGGGTCGTGACCCCCTCCATCCGTGCGACCCTACGCACGCTCGGCCCCGGCGTCGCGCTCACACTGGCGCTGTCCGGCTGCGCCGGGTCGCGGAACGGAGACGTCGTGTCCGCCGAGCAGACCCCCGGCGCCCCATCGACCGGCGCAGCCGGTTCCGACCCGACCGCCGGTTCCGCCGACGCCGCGCCGACCGCCGGCGCCACCGGTGCCGCCCCGTCCGCTCCGGACCCGACATCCCCCTCCGGCCGGAGCAGACCGCCGCTGTCGGCGACCCGGCCACCCACCCTCGGTCCGCCGACGGCGCCGCCCAGGTGGCCCAGCGACCTGCGCAAGGCCAACGTCCTGGCCGGGCGGATCACCCGGGGCGGCGCCGGCCCCTGCTACGGCCTGGTCACCGATGACGGCCGCGAGTACGCCCTGCACGGCCCCGACAGGGGCACCTTCGCCACGGGTGCCTGGGTACGGGTGACCGTCGGCCCCGCCGACCCGACGGCGAACTGCGGCCCGGGCACCCCGGCCAGCATCGTGAAGATCGATCCGGTCGGCTGACCGGCCGCCCCGCCCGCCCGTCCCCACGCGGCACCGCTGCGCCGGCACCCCAATCCCGACCGGTTGCAGACGCCCGCCAGGTCGGGCCGGCGAGCGGTCCCGGCCACCCCCACGGGTCGGCGACGGAACGGACCGGCGACGGGGTCCTAGGCTGTCCCCATGACCGAGCAGCGCGGCGGGCCCGTCGACGAGTCGTGCGTCCTCACCGAGGGGCCGTGGACGCACCGGTTCGTCGGCGCCAACGGCAGCCGCTTCCACGTCGTGGAGGCCGGCACGGGACCGATGGTGCTCTTCCTGCACGGCTTCCCCGAGCACTGGTGGGCCTGGCACGAGATGCTGCCGGCCGTCGCCGACGCCGGCTTCCGGGCCGTCGCGGTCGACCTGCGCGGCTACGGTGCCAGCGACAAGCCGCCCCGGGGGTACGACGGCTACACCCTCGCGGCCGACGTCGCCGGGCTGATCCGGGCGCTCGGCGAACGCTCCGCCACCGTGGTCGGCACCGGCGTCGGGGGCATGATCGCGTGGACGGTGGCCTCGTTCCACCCGTCGCTGGTGCGCCGGCTGGTGGTGCTCGGTGCCCCCCATCCGCTACGGCTGCGGGCCGCGATCTTCGCCGATCCGCGCGGGCAGTTCGCCGCCGCCACGCCCACCCTGAAGTTCCAGCTCCCCCGCTACGAGCACGTGCTGACCCGCGACGACGCGGCGGCCGTCGAGGAGATGCTGCGCCGCTGGGGCGGGCCGCGCTGGGTCGGTGGGCCGGGCTTCGAGGCGTACGCCCAGCGGTGCCGGGAGGCCATGCGCATCCCGCAGGCGGCGTTCTGCGCCCTGGAGGGCTACCGCTGGGCGTTCCGCTCGGTGCTCCGCCTGCACGGCTACCGCTTCGTCCGGCTGATGCAGAAGCCGCTCGTCACGCCGACCCTCCAGCTGCACGGCGCGCTGGACGAGGCCTCCCTGCCACGTACCGCCCAGGGCTCCGGCCGGTACGTGGTGGCGCCCTACGAGTGGCGGCTCCTGGACGACATCGGGCACTTCCCGCACGTGGAGGCCGGCGACCTGGTGTTGGGCGAGGTCCTGCGCTGGGCGAAGTCCTGAGTCAGACCCGCTGCTCGCGCAGGTCGGCGACCTCGGCGGCGGGCGCCCAGCCCTGGTAGACGCCGAAGTCGAAGACCTCCAGCCCCATCGCCCGGGCCACCGGCCAGCGTCCGCCCGTGTACTCCACCCGCAGCCAGCCGTCGTGCTCGCCGAGGACGATGAACGGCTGCCCCTGCCAGGTGCAGGTGGTCCGCACGTACGCCAGGTCGTCGAGCTCGGTGGCCGGCAGCACCCGGACGTAGCGGCCGGGGCGGATCTCCTCGAAGCCCTCGCCCGGCTCCGGCTGGTAGAGCCGGACGTCGTCGCCGTCCGGACTCGCCTGGTACTCCCGGCCCTTCCAGCGGGCCACGTAGCCGTCGCGCGTCACTGCTCACCGACCTGTCGCCACCGCAGCGCGTCCGTGTCGAGGATGGCGACCACCCGTTCGGTGCCGTCCGCGCCGATCCGCCACAGCTGCGCGCCGTGCGGCAGCCGGGCGCTGTCCACCTTGAACTCCGCCACCACGTCACTGCTCTCGCCGGGCGCGAATCCGTTGCCCCGGAACGGCGGGCGCTCGATGACCCAGCCCTCCATGGCCCGCATGGCGGCCTCGTTCTGCCCGCCGTACGGGATGCGGTAGAGGCTCGGCCGGTGCGCGGGCCAGCGCAGCACGTAGATCTCCCCGGCGTCGCGGGCGAAGGGGGAGTCGGGGTAGCCGAGGCCGAGCGCGTCGTGCAGCTGGGCGGGGGTCGTGAGGTGGGCCAACTCGCCGGCCCGGTGCACGAAGCCGGAGACCCGGTCGTAGCCCCGCTCCAGGTAGTACGCGAGCTGGCTGGGCGCGACCGCCTTCTGCATCACGATGGGGCGCGCCGGATCGGGCGCGGGCGGGGCGTAGCGGGGGCGGCTGACCGGCTCCTCGGCGGCGGGCGGCTCGGCCTCGGTCCCGGTGTCGTCGCCGAGGCCCACCTCGGCCGCCCAGTTGGCCAGCCCGACGATCTGCTCACCGGGCAGCTTCGCCCCGACCGGGGTGCCCGGGTTGACCGCGAACGACCAGGCCTCGTCCGGCCAGCGCCGGATCAACTGGACGAACCTGACCTCGATGGTCTCGACGGTCGCGTCGGTGTGGTCGGCCAGCCGCTCCGTCGAGGTGTGCACGACGACGAACGTCTCGCCGTCCAATTCCTCCGTACGCCACACGAAGCCGGGCTCGCCGGGCCGGCTGCCCGGCGCGGAGTCGGCCGCGACCGGCAACAGCACGCGGGCCAGCAGCAGGGTCGACAGGAACGTGTCGGTGCTGCCGGCGCCGGCGGCGTCGAGGAGGTTCTCCTCGACCTCGTTGGCCGGCTGGAAGCCGACCGGTTCGGAACCGGCACCCGACGACCCGTCCGCGGTCCCGGTCAGGGGCGCGGTGACCTGCTCGTCGGCGATCGGACCAGGGTCCTCCGGCGGCCCGACGCCGGAAACCTCTGCGTCGGTCGCGGCCTCCTGCCGGACGGCGTCGTCCGCCGCCGGTGCGGGTACGGCGACGCTGGTCGGCACCGTCGGATCACCGGACCACGTGTCGGCAGTCGGCGCGGGATCGAGGGACACGGTCGGGTCCAGGGACACGGTCGGGTCGCCCGACGACACGACCGGCTGCGTCCGATCCAGGGACACCGTCGGATCCAAGGACACCGTCGCATCCCCCGACGACACAACCGGCTGCGTCCGATCCAGGGACACCGTCGGATCCAAGGACACCGTCGCATCCCCCGACGACACAACCGGCTGCGTCCGATCCAGGGACACCGTCGGATCCAAGGACACCGTCGCATCCCCCGACGACACAACCGGCTGCGTCCGATCCAGGGACACCGTCGGATCCAAGGACACGGTGGCGTCGCCGGACCACGACGGGGCGGGGGACCGCACGGTGTCGGCGGGCGACGACGGATGGGCGGGCGCCGTCGGTGCGGGTTCGGCGGTCACCGGTTCCCGGCGGCGCCGGACCGGCTCGAACAGCGAGACGGTCTCTTCGGCGGGCGGGGCGGGCTCGGGGGCGGGCGGCCCGGTGAGGTCCCGCGACTCGATGATGGTGCCCTCGATGACGATGGGCGTGAACCCGCGTCGGGAGGCGGGTGGCCCGGAGACCGGTTCCGCGTCCGCCGCCGGCTCCGGCCCGACCGGTTCGGGGGTGGTCTGCCGGCGCGGCAGCGACTGGGTGAGGTCCTCGGCCGGCTGCGGTCGGTCTGCGCCGTACCCCGGTGGCGGCGGCCCGGGATCCGGGGCGGGAGCCCGGAGGTCCCGGGTGGCGTCCTCGCCGGGCCCGCGCGGCGGCAGCACCTGCGTGGCCTCGCCCCCAGGCATCGCGAAGGCCCGGGTGGGCTCGGCGCCGGGCGCCGTGAAGGCGTGGGTGGGCTCGGCGCCGGTCGGGGTGTTCGGGATCGGGCGGGTCGGTTCCCCGGCAGGTGCCGTGAAGGCGTGGGTCGGCTCCCCGGCGGGCGCCGTGAAGGCGTGGGTGGGCTCGGCGCCGGTCGGGGTGTTCGGGATCGGGCGGGTCGGTTCCCCGGCAGGTGCCGTGAAGGCGTGGGTCGGCTCCCCGGCGGGCGCCGTGAAGGCGTGGGTGGGCTCGGCGCCGGTCGGGGTGTTCGGGATCGGGCGGGTCGGTTCCTCCGGCACCGGCTCGCCGAGCGGCCGGCGGCGGGGGAACGGCTGGCTGCCCGCCGCGAGGCGGGACGGCGGCACCGCCCGCTCGCCCGAGCGCAGCGCCTCCTGCCGGTGCGCGGCGGCGCGGCCGGAGGCCGGTTCGAAGAACGACCGGTTGGGTCGCTCCGGGGCCTCCCCGGCCGGGCGGCCGTTGGTTCCCGGCGCGGGGTGGGCGTCGGGCGTCGGCAGGCCCCTCGGGCGCTCGGTGAGCGGCGAGGGACGCGGCGGCGGGACCCGCTCGGGGGCCGCCACGGCGTCGGTCCGCGCGGGTCCGCCGGCCGTCGGGTCGCCGCGCCGCGGATCGAGGTGTTCCGTCGGGAAGGCGGGCGGGCGGGCCGGCTCGGCCGGCGCGCCGCCCGGGGCGGGCGCGGGGACCCGGCCCGTGCTCGACGCGGCCGTCGGCGCGGGCCGGAGCGTGCCGTTGGGCCGGGCCACCCCGGTGGTCGGCCCGGCGTCCGGCCCGGGCGGCAGGTCGTGACCGGCCGCCTGGGCCCGCGCCCGGGCGGCCGTCTCCACCCGTTCCAGCCGGGCCCGCGCACCCATGGTGCGGCCGGGCAACCGGACGTCGCCCCGCGAGAGCTGGGCGACGAACCAGGCCGGCAGGTAGCCCTCGATGGGCAGCCCGGGGTTCACCGCCAGCCACCACTCGTGGTTGGGCCAGCCGTCGGCCAGGTCCGGGTACGAGACACGCCGGACGGCGCCGCCGTTCTCACCGAGGCAGGCGCGTACGGCCGCCCCGGAGGTGAACGCCAACACGTGGGTGCGGCCGCCCGTGGTCCAGGTGCCCCAGCCCACCGGCGCCGTCCCCGCGAGCACCTCGGCGGAGACCGGCAGCAGCAGTTCGGTCCGGGCCAGGACGCGGAAGTAGAGCTGCTGGTCGTTCGCGCGCAGCGCGTCCCGCATCGCCGCCTCGGCGTCGGTGGCCGGCTCCCACTCGGTCACGGCCACCCCTCCTCCCGCGAACAGGCCATACGTATCGCGTACAACCTACAAGGTAAAAGCAAGATCACAATCGCTGGCCGGCGGCGGTGCGCCTACTGCCGCCGGAGGCGCTAACATCCCGTTCCGGAGTCGACACGATACGGAGGCGGTCGATGTCCCGGTCCCCCGCGCGCCAGCTTCTCGCCGCCCTCGCGACGGCGTTGCTGACGGCCCTCCCGGCCACCGCCGCGCCCGCCGGACGCCCGGCCGGATTCGCCCCCGGCCCGGTGCCGGCCGGCCGTTCCGCGCCCGCGCCGACCGCCGCGCGTGCGGTCCCCGGCTGTGCCTCCCCCCTCGCCCCGGTCCGGCCGGTGTCCGCGCGTCCCTGGCCCCAGCAGCGGTACGCCCCGGAGCGCCTGGCGGCGCTCGCCACGGGCGCCGGGGTGACGGTCGCGGTGGTCGACTCGGGCGTGGACCGACGGCACCCGCAGCTGGCGGGCCGCGTACTCGACGGAACGGACCTGCTCGACGCCGGCGGCGACGGCAGCCGGGACTGCGCCGGTCACGGCACCGGTGTGGCGAGCATCATCGCCGCCGCCCCCCGCGACGGGGTGGCGTTCCGTGGTTTGGCCCCGGGCGCCCGGATCCTGCCCGTACGGGTCAGCGAGCAGCAGGTGGTCGAGGGGCGGGAGTCGGGGCGCACGGTCAGCGCCGGGGACTTCGCCCGAGCCATCCGCTGGGCCGTCGACCACGACGCCGACGTGCTCAACCTCTCCGTCGTCCTGTACGCGGACGACCCCGCGGTGCGCGCCGCGATCGGCTACGCGGTCGACCGGGACGTGGTCGTGGTGGCCGCCGCCGGCAACCTGCACGACGCCGGCGATCCCCGGCCCTACCCGGCCGCGTACGACGGGGTGCTCGGGGTGGGCGCGATCGGGGCGGACGGGTCGCGCGCCCCGTTCTCCCAGACCGGCGCGTACGTCGACCTGGTCGCCCCGGGCAGCGACGTGCTGATGGCCGCCCCCGGTCAGGGCCACCACCGGGCCGAGGGCACCAGCTACGCGGCGCCCTTCGTGGCGGCCACCGCCGCGCTGCTGCGCGAGTACCGGCCGGATCTGACTGCGGCGCAGGTGGCGCAGCGGATCGCGGCGACCGTCGATCCGGCCCCGGGCGACGGTCGGGGCGGCGGGTACGGCGCGGGGGTGCTGAACCCGTACCGGGCGGTCACGGAGACCGGGGGCGGGGTGCCGGAGCGGGTACGCCAGGTCACGGCGCTGGCGGACGACCGGGCCGAGCCGGCGGTGCTGGCGCAGCGGGCCCGCCGGGCGGCGGCGCGGGACCGGGCGTTGCTGGTGGCGGGGGTCAGCGGAGCGGTGGTGGCCCTGGCGGCACTGCTGGCGCTGGTCGTGCCGCGCGGGGCGCGCCGCCGCTGGCGGCCGGCCGGACCGGCCTGACCGGACCGGACGGTCGGGCCACGGCCCAGGTCGCCGGTGCGGTGGATGGTTGCGCCGCCCCGGACGGCCGATGGTGGCGCCGACCGGCTCACGGTCGACGCCACCACCGGGCGGGGCTCACTGGAACAGGCCGACGTTCTTCTTCTCCGTGTCGAGGTAGTCGGTGGCGGAGTCGTTCACCGCGAGCTTGATGTCGCGCAGCATGGCCTGGAGGTCCTGCGAGGCGGAGCGCCAGCGGGCCTGGCGCTGCTCGTAGGCCTGGCGGGCCTCGCCGGACCAGCTCGCCACGAGCGGGGCGGCGTCCCGTTCGAGCTGCCCGAGTTGCGAGTCGAGCGCGTTCAGCGCCTTCTGGATGTCCGCGCCCGCCTGTTGCAGGGCGGCGAAGTTGACGACGAGTACACCGTGGTCCATCGGATGTCTCCTCCCCCGAGACCGGGTCAGAGCGGCAGCTGGATGCCGCCGCGGTTGGTGGTGGACACGCGGCTGGCGGCCTCGGCGTCCGAGACGTCGTAGTGCTGGCCGGCCGTGCGGATGGCGCCGGCGGTCTCGCGCAGCGCCCGTTGCAGCGCCGCCTGGTCCTGTGCCCACTGCTGCTTGACCTGCTCGAACGAGCGCCCGCCAGCACCGCGCCAGGCCTGCTGCAACACCTCCAACTCGGCCATCAGGCTGCTCAGCATGGACTGCAGGGACTGGTCGACCTGCTCGAACTTCGCGGCGGTCTGCTGCATCACCGCTGCTTCCGCCTGGGTCTGGGACACCTGGGACGTCACCTCGTCTCGTGGGTCGTGGCTGGCCGCCGGCGCGCCCGCCCATTGGGCCGCCGCTCGCGCCGCCCGGGCGTCGAGCGCGGCGGGCGCGGGGTCAGCAAACTCGTCGCTGACGGTAGCGGTCCGGTCGCGGTTCTGCTACCCCGTGGGCCTCCCCTGTGGACGACCGCGGCCCCCATCCCGTCGGGCGCTCCGCTTACGATGGGCGGCGTCGATGTCGCGGCGAGTGACCGGTCGAGGAGGCGCGGTGACGGTGACGACCGGCGCGGGCCCGCACCGGCCGGCCCCGGGCCCCGGTCCCGGGCCGGCCGCCCCGGCCCTCGTGCCGGCAGCGCCCGGCCCGGCTGGACCGCCCGGCCCGGCTGGACCGCCGCCCGGCCCGGGCGGCGCGGTGGCGGGCGCCCCGACCTCCCGCATCGCCCCGCCGGCAGCGTGGATCCCGGCCGGCCGTCGCGGTGGGGCAGGTGTCCGGGCCGGTCAGGTCGTCGCCACGCAGGTGGCGGTGGCCGCCGTGGTGGCGGCCACCGGTCGCGGGGTGCTGGCGACGATGGCCGCCGTGGGGGTGGCCGCGCTGCTGCTGCCGGTGGCGTGGGTGCGGCTGCGGGGGCGGTGGCTCTTCGAGTGGCTGACAACCGGGCTCGGCTACGCCACGCGTCGACGCGCCCTGCCGCCGGCCGCCGGCCCGACAGCCCTGCTGGACCTGGTCGACCCGGGTGCGGTCGTCCGCCCCGCCGAGCTGGCCGGCGCGCCGGCCGCCGTGTTGGACGACGCCGCCGGCATGCTGGCCGTGCTGGAGGTCGGCGACCCGGCCGACCTGCTCGGCGACGCTCCCCGCGCGCTGCCCGTCCCGGCGTCGCTGCTGCCGGCCGCCGCGTCGGACGGTCCCCCGGTCCGGCTCCAGCTCCTGCTGACGGGCTCGCCGGCGCCGACGGTCGGCGCGGGTGGTGGCGCGGTCGCCACCTCGTACCGGCAGCTCACCGACGGGCGGCTCGCGGGCCGGGAGCGGGCCGTGCTCGCCGTACGGGTGCTGCGCGCCGAGGGCTGGACGGCGGAGGAGCTGCGGCGGGCGCTCTCCGGGACGGTCCGCCGGATCGTCCGCCGGATCGGGCCCGTCACCGCCCGCCCGTTGGGCGAGCAGGCCATGCTGCGGGTGCTGGCGGAGCTGGCCCACCACGACGACCACCCCGCGCAGGAGTCCTGGCAGGCGGTCCGGGCCGGCGACCTGCTCCAGACCACGTTCCGGCTGCGCCGCTGGCCCGACGCGCGTGGCGACGCCGGCCGGCGGCTGGTGTCCCGGATGCTCGCGCTGCCCGCGACGGCGACCACCGTCTCGCTCGGCGTGGGGCCGTGGGCCGGCGCCGGCCCCACGTCGGCACCGACCGAGCTGGCCGTACGACTGGCCGCCGCCACCCCGGCGGAGCTCTCGATCGCGGCGCAGGCGCTGCGCCGGCTGGTGGCCGAGGTGGGCGGCGAGGTGCACCGGCTCGACGGCGCGCAGCTCGACGGGCTGGCCGGCACGCTGCCGCTCGCGGCGGCGGGCGCGGCGGGTCCGGATCCGGCGCCCGACGGCCTGGAGCTGACCCTCGGCGAGGCGGGGCTGATGGTCGGCACCAACCGGCACGGCGGCGCGGTGACCGTCCGGCTGTTCCGGCCGGAGAGCACCCGGGTGATGCTGGTCGGCGGGGTGCGCGCGGCGCAGCTGGTGGCGGTGCGGGCCATGGCGCTCGGCGCCCGGGTGGTGGTGCAGACCGCCCGCCCGCGCTGGTGGGAGCCGTTCGTCCGGGGCGTCGGCACCCCCGGCACGATGATCCCGGTGGTGCCGCCCGGCCGTCCGGTGGGCGAGCCGGGTTCGCCGCTGCGTCCGCTGCTGGTGGTGGTCGACGCCGGTGCCACGCCCGCCGGGACGGAGTCGGGTTCGGCGTGGCGGACGACGTTGCTCGTACGCGACGAGCTGACCCCCGCCGACGCCGACGCGCTGGGCCGGGCCGACCTGGCCCTGCTGCAACCGCTCGACGCGGCCGAGGCCGCCGTGGCGGGCGGCGCGCTGGGGCTCGGCGCGTCGGCGGAGTGGCTGACCCGGATCCGGGACGACATGGTGGCGGTGGTCAACCGGCGGGCGTTGCGCTGGGCGCTGCTCTCCCCCACCCCGATCGAGTCGCAGCTGATCGGCCGCCCCTCCCGTCGCTGAGCGGCGATCTCGCGGCTTCCGCACGTTGTCCGTCCGTGGCACGATCCCGGCCATGGGTTTCCTCAAAGGTCTGCTGATCCGGCTGGGCAGCACGGCGCTGGCCTTCTGGCTGGCAACACTGCTCATCCCGGGCATCACGCTGGATTCGGCGTCCGCCAGCGAAACGGTCGTCACGCTGGTCCTCGTCGCGGTGATCTTCGGCGTGGTCAACGCGGTGCTCCAGCCGATCATCAAGACGGTCGGCTGCGGCTTCTACCTGCTGACCCTCGGGCTGATCGCGCTGGTGGTCAACGGGCTGTTGTTCCTGCTCACGAGCTGGATCGCCGACCAGGCCGGGCTGCCCTTCCACGTCGACGGCTTCTGGCCGGAGGCGGTGCTCGGCGCGCTGTTCGTCGGCATCGTGACCTGGATCCTCGGCGCCGTCCTCGACCGGGACTGACCGGCCCGGACGACGACCCGCAGGGCCGGGCCGGACGGGCCACGCGGCCAGACCGGGCTGTCCGGGCCCGGACGCGCAGCGCGCCGGCCGGAGGGCGGATCTGGCCGCTGCTACGAACGGATGGCCGGGCCAGGGGCATTCTGCTGCCCACCGGGTCGCTGCCCCCGTCCGCCGGCCGGGCAAGCGACGCACTGCGGACGACGCTCGCTCTCGCACCTCCGCCTCCGCCATCGAATGCTGGCGGAGGCGGAGGCGGAGGCGGAGGCGAGAAGCGGGCTACGCCTTGGCGCTGGCCTTCTTGGCGGTGGCGGACTGGCCGGCCGCCTGGGTGAACACGGGAAGGTAGCCGTTTGCCTGCCCGGTCGCCATGGGGTGGTACGAGTTCGACAGGTTCAGGAAGTCCACGGAGTGGATCCACTTGTTGCCGCTGCAGATCTGGTGTCCCACGAAGATGCTGCGCACGTCGGCGAAGACGAACCCGGCGCGGTCCGCGGCGGCGGCGATCAGGCTGTCGGCCAGGTTGATGCCCTCGTTGACCTTCGCGCGGGCCGCCTCGCCGATCCCGATGCAGACCGTGCCGAGCTGATAGAAGACCGGGTAACTGAGCACCACGACCTTCGCGTTCGGGGCCTTGCTGCGGATCGCGGCGTAGGCGCGGTCGAGCAGGCCGGGGAGGTTCGCCCGGGCCTGCACCTGGGCCGCGTCCACCGCGGCGATGCAGGCGCTCGATCCCTGGAGGGCGCAGATGCTCATGATGCTGCCGAACCCTGCGTCGTTGCCCCCGATGGTGATGCTGACCAGGGTGGTCTGCGCGCTGAGCGCGGCGACCTGTGAGTTGATCACGTCGGTCGTCTTCGCGCCCCCGCAGGCCACCGACTTGTAGGTGGCCGGCGCGTTGGCCGCGGCCCAGAGGGCGGAGAACGCCTTGGTGCTGCGTTTGCAGCTGCCACTCTCCGCTGTGTAGCTACCGGCACCGACACCCGAGGCGTACGAGTCGCCGAGTGCCACGTAGTGATGACCGGCCGCCTGCGCCGGGTTGGCCAGCCCGAGTACGGCGAGCGTCGCGGAGAGCACACCTGCGAGCAGGGTCAGCATCCGGGTTCTGGTCATACACCCTCCATCGCTACTGCTACATGATGATTGATCTCAATACGTTGATGCATGAGGTTACCTGCCGACCGACCCTTTTCATCGAAGTTCTTCTAAATTTCTGTGCATGCGTCGAGCCGGGCGGCCCGAGGCCGCCGGTGATGCCGGGTCTGCCAGGGTCTACGCCCTCGCGGCCGCGTCCACTGCCGGATGGCGCGCGGCCACCCGGTCCCACGGCGGACCCGACACACCGCCTAGCATCGCGGCATGTTCGCCCTGACCCGCGCCGACGGCTACCTGCTCAGCACCGATCCGGACCGGATCGACCTGAGCCTCGTGCACCACTGGCTCTCCACGGACGCGTACTGGGCGATCGGGCGGGACCGGGAGACGGTGGCCCGGGCGTTCGCCGGGTCGGTGCCGTTCGGCGTCTACCGTCCCGGTGACGGCCGGCAGGTCGCGGTCGCCCGCGTGGTCACCGACGGGGCCACCTTCGGCTGGCTCTGCGACGTCTACGTCGATCCCGCCGAGCGCGGCCGGGGGCTGGGCACGTGGCTGGCCGGTGCGGTCCGCGACCACCTCGCCGCCCTGGGCGTACGCCGGATCCTGCTGGCCACCGCCGACGCCCACGCGGTGTACGCGAAGGTCGGGTTCACCCCGATGACGGATCCGCACCGCTGGATGCAGCTCGACCAGCGGGAGCAGCCCGTGAGCCGGGTCACCGGCAAGGATCCGGACGGCCGTTCGCCCCTTACGGTGGACGCGTGACGCCACTCCGCCTCGGCTACCTCTACGGCTTCGTCGCGTACCTGATCTGGGGGTTCTTCCCGCTCTACCTGCGGCTGATGCGCCCGGCCGGGTCGATCGAGATCCTGGCCCACCGCATCGTCTGGTCGGTGGCGTTCGTCGCCCTCCTGCTGGGTGCGCTGCGCAACGTCGGCTTCCTGCGGGCGCTGCTGCGCCGGCCCCGGGCGCTGGCCGGCATCGGCGTCGCCGCCACGCTGATCGCGGTGAACTGGGGCACCTACATCTACGGCGTGACCTCCGACCGGGTCGTGGAGACCGCCCTCGGCTACTTCATCAACCCGCTGGTGGTGGTGCTGCTGGGCGTCACCGTGCTGCGCGAGCGGCTGCGCCCCACGCAGTGGGTCGCCCTCGGCATCAGCGGCCTGGCCGTGGCCGTACTGACCGTCGACTACGGCCGGCTGCCCTACCTGGCGCTGGTCCTGGCGTTCAGCTTCGCCGGGTACGGCCTGGCCAAGAAGCAGCTCGGGCTGCCGGCCGCGGAGGGGCTCTTCGTCGAGTCGGCGGTGCTGGCGCTGCCCGCGCTGGCGTACCTGGGGTGGCTCACCGCCACCGGCGACGGCACCTTCGGGCAGGTGTCGGTCGGGCACACCCTGCTGCTGGTGTCGGCCGGGGCGGCGACCGCGATCCCGCTGCTGCTCTTCGCCGGGGCGGCGAACCGGCTCCCGCTCACCGGCCTCGGCATGATCCAGTACCTCGCCCCGATCCTCCAGCTCGGTTGCGGGGTGCTGATCTTCCACGAGCCGATGCCGCCGGCCCGCCTCGCCGGCTTCGCCCTGGTCTGGGCCGCGCTCATCGTCTTCACCGTCGACGCCGTGCGCCACTCCCGCCGCACCCGCGCCGCCGCCCTCGCCGCCCGCCGGGCCGGGGCCGTCGCCGCGACCCGCTGACCGACGCGCGGCGCGGTCAGCGGACGTCGTAGGCGAGGACGGGGGTGCCGTCGGCGCGCAGCAGTTCCAGCCGGACCAGCTCCGCGTCGGTGAACCGGGTGGCGCCGGTGATCCGCAGGTCGTCACCGGGGGCGGCGAGCCAGGACCCGATCTGCTCCGTCGCGCCGCCCGGGCCGTGCGCCACCAGCCGGAAGGCGTACGCCTTGGCGTAGCCGGCCTTCGCGTCGTACCCGCAGCGCATCCGCACCTCCGTGCCCCACTCGGTGCCGTTGAGGGCGATCTCGGCGTGCACCGGCACCGTGCCGGCGACCGGCTGCATGGCGACCATCCGCACCTCGACCGGGGTCGGGGCGGTTGCCTCCCGGGGCAGCAGGACGGCGGTGCCGACGCCGACGAGCAGGGCCGCCACGGCCGCCGCGAGCGTGGTGAGGGCGTACCGGCGGCGGGTGGCCGAGCGGTCGCGGCGGCGGCGCTCCCGCGCGGCGGCGAGCAGTTCGGGCACCCGAGGGTTCTCCGGCGGCGGCAGGAACTGTTCCAGGCCGGCCGGGTCGAGGCGGCCGAGCAGGCCGGGCAGGACGGCGATCTCGGCGACCGCCTGACGGCAGGCGGCGCAGCCGGCGAGGTGCCGCTCGTAGGCCACCCGTTCGGCGGGAGCCAGCGCACCCAGCACGTACGCGCCGTCGTCGTGCGCGAACTCGCACCGGGTCATTCCGTCACCCCCATCTCGGCCAGGACCAACCGTAGTGAGCGCAGGGCGTAGTGGGTCCGGGACTTGACCGTGCCGGCCGGTACGCCCAGCCGGGACGCCGCCTCCGCCACCGACCGCCCCTGGTAGAAGCACTCGACCAGCACCTCCCGGTGGGTGGGGCTGAGCCGGTTCAGCGCCTCGGCGACGGTCCACGCCTCCACCGCGCGTTCCGCCTCGTCCACGGCCTGGACGGGCTCGGGCAGCTCGTCGGTGAAGACCTCGCCGACCCGGGCGGAGCGGCGCCGCCAGGCGTCGATGGCCAGGTTGCGGGCGGTGGTGAAGAGCCAGGACCGGACCGAGCCGCGCGTCGGGTCGAGCGCCTCCGGGTGCCGCCAGGCCCGCAGCAGCGTCTCCTGCACCAGGTCCTCGGCCCGTTGGCGGTCGCCGTTGACCAGCCGCAGGGCGTGCGCGTACAGCGCCTCCGCGTGCTCGTCGTGCAGCACGCGGAGCAGTTGGGCGTCGTCGTCGCTGATGGCGGTCTCCTCGCTGTCGGCGCGAGTCCGGCGGTGGCGTTCGCCCGGGAATACGTGCCGCCGCCCCGATCGGTTCAGCCGCAGGTCACCGTGGGATTCCCGGCCGAGGTGTTCACGCCCGGTTCACGCCGCCGCCGACGGTCGCTCACCGCGCCCTCCTAGCGTCCGGCGGGTACGCACGCCAGCGGCTGGTCCGGCGTGCACCGACCCCCATCAGGAGGCTCCTTCCATGAGCGACCGTCCCCGGCTGCTCCCGTTGCTGGGCGCCACCCGCCACGGCAGCCGCGACGCCATGACCTGTCTCTACCGGTGCGGCAACGCGTGCGACCACCCGGTGCCCAACACCTCCGACAACGCGTACTTCGGGGACGTGGTGAACGCGGAGGTCTCCCGGCGCGGCCTGGTCCGGGGCGGCGCGGTCGGCGCGCTGGTCCTCGGCTTCGGCGGCGCGGTGGCCGGTGCCGCCCCCGCCGCTGCCGCCCCCGCCGCCCCCGTGGTCCCCGAGGCGGCCGGCTTCGCCCGCCCGGCCGGCGGCGTCGGCAACGGCGCGCTGACCTTCAAGCCGGTCCCGCCGAACACCCTGGACAGTCTCGTCGTGCCCAACGGGTACGACCACGCGGTCGTCATGCGCTGGGGTGACCCGGTCGTGCCGGGCGCCCCCGAGTTCGACCTGCACGCCCAGACCGCCGCCGCCCAGGCCCGGCAGTTCGGCTACAACAACGACTTCGTCGGGGTGCTGCCGCTGGACGGGCGCCGGCGCGCGCTGCTCGTGGTCAACCACGAGTACACCAACGAGGACCTGATGTTCCCCGGCTTCACGGGCCAGGACGCGCTGAGCGTCGAGCAGCTCCGGATCGCCATGGCCGCGCACGGCATGTCCGTGGTGGAGCTGGAGCGGGTCGACGGCACCGGGCAGTGGCGGCCGGTCACCAAGGGCCGGCGGCCGTACAACCGGCGGGTCACGGCGCTGGCCACGAAGTTCGAGCTGACCGGGCCGGCCGCCGGTTCGGCGCACCTGCGGACGGCCGCAGACCCGAAGGGCCGTACGGTCGTCGGCACGCTGAACAACTGCGCCGGCGGGGTGACCCCGTGGGGCACCGTGCTCTCCGGCGAGGAGAACTTCAACCAGTACTTCGTGGGCGGCGACGCGGTGGCCGAGGAGGTGAAGCCGAAGCTGGCCCGGTACGGCATCACCACCACCACCCGTTACCCGGGCGGCAGCCGCAAGTGGGAGCGCGCCGACGAGCGGTTCGACCTGGCGAAGCACCCGAACGAGGCCAACCGGCACGGCTGGATCGTGGAGATCGACCCGTACGACCCGGAGAGCCGCCCGCGCAAGCACACCGCGCTGGGCCGGTTCAAGCACGAGGGCGCGAACGTCATCGTGGCGAGGAGCGGGCACGTGGTCGCCTACATGGGCGACGACGAGCGCTTCGACTACCTGTACAAGTTCGTCTCCGACAAGAAGTTCATGAAGGGCAACTCCTGGGTCGCCCGCCGGCACAACCTGACCCTGCTGGAGTCGGGCACCCTCTACGTCGCCAAGCTCGACGGGACCAGCGCCGGCGAGATCGACGGCTCCGGCCGGCTCCCCTCCGACGGCGCGTTCGACGGCCGGGGCCGGTGGATCAGGCTGGTCAGCGGCAACCGCTCGTACGTCGACGGGATGACGGCCGCCGACGTGCTCACCTTCACCCGGCTGGCCGGCGACAAGGTCGGGGCGACCAAGATGGACCGCCCGGAGGACGTCGAGCCCAGTCTGCTCACCGGCAAGGTGTACGTGGCGCTGACCAACAACACCGACCGGGGCAGGGCCGGCAAGCCGGCCGCCGACGAGGCCAACCCGCGCAACCTCAACAAGCACGGCCAGGTGCTGGAGCTGGTCGAGGACCGGGGCGACAACGCGGGCGAGACCTTCGCCTGGTCGCTGCCCATCGTCGCCGGCGACCCGGCGGACCCGTCGACCTTCTTCGCCGGGTACGACAAGACGAAGGTCTCCCCGATCTCCTGCCCGGACAACGTGGCGTTCGACGCCACCGGGAACCTCTGGATCTCGACGGACGGCAACGCGCTGGGCAGCAACGACGGCCTCTTCGCCACGGCCGTCGAGGGGCCGGAACGGGGTCACCTGAAGCAGTTCCTCACCGTGCCGGTGGGCGCGGAGGCGTGCGGCCCGTTCATCACCGGGGACAACCGCTCGGTCTTCGTGGCGGTGCAGCACCCGGGCGAGCTGAGCGGGGCGTCGGTCGAGAACCCGGCCTCGAACTGGCCGGACGGCGACTTCGCCAAGCCGGGCGTGGTGGTGGCCTGGCGCCTGGACGGCGGCCCGATCGGCAGCTGACCCCTCCTCGGGCGGCCCGGCGCCGGACCGCCACCGGGGCCCTCTCCCAGCCGGGGAGAGGGCCCCCGGCCGTTGCGGCCCGACGCGACCGGCACGGGGGGCGGCAGCGGGACACGGAAGCGTGCCCGGGGCGGCCGGAGCAGCCCGCCCGGCCGGCGGGCTCAGCTGTCGGCGACCAGGTTGTCGGCGATCGTCCGGGCGGCGGTGAGCAGCTTCGCCCGCACGACTCGGGCGGAGGTCATCATCTCGCCGGCCGGCAGCGCGCAGGCCAGCACCACCCGGCGTTCCATGTCCTTGTCGGGGCTGACCAGCACCGCCGCGCAGGCCACGCCCTGCCGGAACTGCCCCAGCTCCAGCTGCATGCCCCGCCGGTCCCCGGCGGCCAGGTCGACCTCGAACGCCTCGGCGGTCGTCAGGGTCGCGGAGGTGAACGGACGCATGCCGTAGTCGCGCAGGTAACGGAAGCGTTGCTCGGCGGTCAGGGTGGCGAGCAGGGCCTTGCCAAGGGCGGTCGCGTGCGCGCCCTCGTCGAAGCCGGGCACCAGCTCCTCCAGGTACGGCGAGCGCGGGCCCTCGGCCACGGCCGTGACCGCCACCTGGCCGCCGACGAAGCGGCCGAGGTAGTGGCTGTAGCCGGTGTCCACGGCGGCCCGGCGCAGGCTCTCCCCGACCGACGGCGGCCCCCGGAACGCCGTCACCAGCTCGCGGTAGCGGTCGGCCACCTCCAGACCCACGATGTACGTGCCGTCCTCGCGCCGGATCACGTAGCCCTCGTAGGCGAGGGTGCGGACCAGGTGATAGGTGGTCGCCACGGTCAGCTCGCAGCGCCGGGCGATCTGCTTGACGGTGAGCCCCTTCGGGGCGCGACCGACCGATTCGAGCACTCGTAGCGCGCGGGACACGCTCCGGATGAGGTCCGAAGGTTCCGCCAAGGGGTCGCGCACAACCACCTCCGCCGCCGGGGACTTACACCATATGAAAAACAGGCGCGGTGCGAAATGCCTGTTCGGGTGGAGGATGCCAGATCGTCGTGAACGGCGCGTGCCCCGACAGGCACGTTCGGTGACGTAATCGCTGCTCGCGTAGGTTTGCCGGACCATGACCGACACCGCGTTGCAGCCACCCCCGGGCCTCGCGCCGCCCCGGCCCGCCCGGGCCGTGACCGGGGCCGTGGCCGTCACCATCGCCTGCGTCCTGCCGGTCTTCCTGCTCGGCGGCCTCGCCGTGCAGATGGGCGAGGACCTCGGATTCTCCCCGGCCGGCCTGGGCCTGGCCGTGTCGGTCTACTTCGGCGTCGGCGCGCTGGCCTCCGTGCCCTCCGGCGTCCTCGCCGAGCGGTACGGGCCGACCGTGGTGGCCCGTGCCGGCATCCTGCTCTCCGCCGCCTGCCTGCTGGCCGTGGCGGGGTTGGCCCGCTCGTACGCCGTCCTGCTCGGGCTGCTCGCGCTCGCCGGCACCGCCAACGCCCTCGGCCAGCTCGCCAGCAACGCCACCCTCGCCCGGCACGTGCCACCCTGCCGGCAGGGCCTGTCGTTCGGGGTGAAGCAGGCCGCCATCCCCGTCGCCACCCTGCTGGCCGGGGCGGCGGTGCCGACCGTGGCGCTGACGGCCGGCTGGCGCTGGGCGTTCGTGGCGGCCGCCGGCGCGGCCCTGGCCGCGCTGCCGACCGTACCCGCGCGGGAGCCCCGCCCGGCGCGGACGGCCGCCCCCGCCCGCGCCGGGCGCGCCACCGCGGCCCTGGTGGTCGTGGGGGCCGCCGGGACCTTCGCCGCCGCCGCCGCGAACGCGCTCGGCACCTTCGTCGTCGACTCCGCCGCCGGCCGGGGGCTGTCCCCCGGGCTGGCCGGGCTGACCCTCACCCTGGGCAGCGCGGTCTGCGTCGGGGCCCGGGTCACCGTCGGCTGGCTCGCGGACCGCCGCGCCACCGGGCACGTCGCCCTCATCGCCGGCATGCTCGTGGTCGGCGCGGCCGGGCTGGGCCTGCTGGCCGTGGCCGGGCCCGTGCCGCTGGTGGCCGGCGTGCTGCTCGGCTTCGGCCTGGGCTGGGCGTGGCCGGGCCTGATGACCTTCGCGGTGGTCCGGCTGCACCCGCGGGCCCCGGCCGCCGCCACCTCGGTCACCCAGACCGGGGTGTACGCGGGCGGCTGCCTCGGCCCGCTCGGCCTGGGTGCCGTGGCCGCCCACGCCGGCTACCCGACGATGTGGCTCGTGGCCGCCGCCTCGATGCTGCTGGCCGCCGCCCTGATGCTCACCGGCAGCCGGATGCTCGCCCGTCGCTAGCGGCCGGGTCGGGCCGAACCGCCCACCACATGCTCGCCCGCCGTCAGCCGGCGGCGCGAGCCGAACTGCACCCCACCACGCGCGGCTGGACCCCGGTCTGCCCGCTCGACCGGCGCGTCAGCTGGTGCGGTCGGCGATGTAGTCGCAGAGCGATTCGAGGGCGCGGCGGGCCGGGCCCTGCGGGAGCGGCGAGAGCTGCTCCCGGGCCTCCTCGGCGTAGCTGCGGACCGTCTCCCGGGCCCGCTTCAGCGCCGGGCTCTCACGCAGCAGGCCGAGCGCCTCGGCGTGCAGGGCGTCGTCGGTCAGCGGGCCCGTCGCCAGGATCTCCCGCAGCCGCACGGACGCGGCGTCGGCGTCGTCCGAGGCGAGCGCGTAGAGCACCGGCAGGGTCGGCACGCCCTCGCGCAGGTCGGTGCCGGGCGTCTTGCCCGACTCCACCGACTCCGAGGCGATGTCGAGCAGGTCGTCGGAGAGCTGGAAGGCCACGCCGATCGTCTCGCCGTAGCCGGCCAGCGCCTCGGTGTGCTCGGGGGCGGCACCGCCGAACATGCCGCCGAAGCGGGCCGAGGTGGCGATCAGCGAGCCGGTCTTGCCGGCGATCACGTCGAGGTAGTGGGCCACCGGGTCGTCGCCGGGGCGGGGGCCGACGGTCTCGGCGATCTGGCCGTGCACCAGGCGGGCGAAGGTGCGCGCCTGGAGGCGTACGGCCTCGATGCCCAGGTCGGCGGCGATGTCGGCGGCGCGGGCGAAGAGGTAGTCGCCGACGAGGATGGCGACCGAGTTGGTCCACCGGGAGTTGGCGCTCGGCGCCCCCCGGCGCACGTCGGCCTCGTCCATCACGTCGTCGTGGTAGAGCGTCGCCAGGTGGGTGAGCTCCATCACCACGGCGGCCGGCACGACCTGCGCGTTGGTCGGGTCGCCGAACTGCGCGCCCAGCGCGACCAGCAGCGGCCGGAACCGCTTGCCGCCGGCCTCCACGAGGTGCCGGGCGGCCTCCGTCACGAACGGGTCGGCGCTGGCCACGCTCGCGCGCAGCTCCGTCTCGACGCCCTCCAGCAGGCCCAGCACGGACGCCTCGACGCGGGGGTCGGCGAGATAGAGGCCGAGCGCGCCGAACTGACTCGTGCTCACCCGGGTCCGACGGCCGCCGGACCCGGGGGCACCTGAACGTTCGCCAGCCGGATTCACCACGCCATCAACCATGCCACACCCCTCCGACCTGCCCGGGACGGGGGATACGGCGCGGGGGCCGGCACGCCGTGGCGTACCGGCCCCCGCGGGCGTCAGCGTCGGTCATCTGACAAATTCGGCGGCGCCGCTGGCCAGATCGAGCAGCGGCGCGGGCGCCACACCGAGCACCAGCGTGGCGAGCACGCCGATCATCAGCGCGGCCGAGGTCAGCCCGCCGGGCACGGCGACGGTCGGCGTCGACTCGCCGGGCTCGGAGAGCCACATCATCACCACGACCCGCAGGTACGGGAACGCCAGCACCATGCTGGTCAGCACGCCGGCGATCACCAGCCACGCCTGCCCGCCGTCGAGCGCCGGGCCGAAGACCGCGAACTTGCTCGTGAAGCCGCTGGTCAGCGGGATGCCGGCGAAGGCCAGCAGGATGAAGGTGAAGATGCCGGCGTAGAACGGCGAGCGCCGGCCCAGCCCGGCCCAGCGGGACAGGTGGGTGGCCTCCCCGTCGGCGTCGCGCACCAGGGTCACCACGGCGAACGCGGCGAGCACCGAGAAGCCGTACGCCACCAGGTAGAACATCGTCCCGGAGATGCCGTCGGCCCCCGGCGCCAGCACGCCGACCAGCAGGTAGCCGGCGTTGGCGATCGAGGAGTACGCCAGCAGCCGCTTGATGTCGGTCTGGGTGACCGCCAGCACCGCGCCGACCAGCATGGTCAGCACCGCCACCGCGCCGAGGACCGGGGTGAAGTCCCACCGGGCGCCGTCGAAGGCGACGTGGAACACCCGCAGCAGGGCGCCGAACGCGGCGACCTTGGTGCAGGCGGCCATGAGGCCGGTGACCGGGGTCGGCGCGCCCTGGTAGACGTCCGGCGTCCAGACGTGGAAGGGGGCGGCGGCGGCCTTGAAGAGCAGGCCGATGGCGAGCAGCGCCATGCCGGCGAAGAGCAGCACCGGGCTGGCCGGCGAGTCCGTGACGGCGGCGTCGATGGTGGCGAAGTCGACACCCGCCTGCCGGCCCGGGGTGCCCGCCGTGAAGCCGTAGATCAGGGCCACGCCGAACAGGAAGAAGGCCGAGGCGTACGCGCCGAGCATGAAGTACTTCAGCGCGGCCTCCTGGCTCAGCAGCCGCCGGCGGCGGGCCAGGGCGCAGAGCAGGTACAGCGGCAGCGAGAAGACCTCGAGCGCGATGAACATGGTCAGCAGGTCGTTCGCCGCCACGAAGATCAGCATGCCGCCGATCGCGAACGTGGTCAGCGGGTAGACCTCGGTGAGGCCGTTCTTGCCCTCGGCCTGCCGCCGGTCGTCGGCCGACTCGGCGGTGACCGCGGCCTGGGCGACGAACGCCCCGCCCCGCTCCACCGAGCGCTCGCCGATGAGCAGCAGCGCCATCGCGGCGAGGACCAGGATCGCGCCCTGGAGGAAGAGCGTCGGCCCGTCCACGGCGATCGCCCCGCCGATGGTGATCTTCCGCTCGTCGGCCGCGAGCACCACCATAGTCAGCGCGGCGAGCACCGCCAGCAGGGCCAGCGTCAGCTGGACCACGTGCCGGAGCCGGCGGGGCACGAACGCCTCGACCAGCACGCCCAGCAGCGCGGCGCCCAGCATGATCAGGGTCGGAGCGAGCGCCGCGTAGTCGATCGACGGCAGTTTCAGCTCAGTCACTGCGCAAACCTTTCGTTCGCGACTGCGGGGCTCGCAAGCTCACTCCTCGCGCTCACTTTGCCGCCTCCTGGACGGTGCCGCCCGAGGTCGGGGCGGGGTCGGTCCGGCCGACGTCCTGCATGGTCGCCTGCACGGCCGGGTTGATCACGTCGGTGACCGGCTTCGGGTAGAAGCCGAGCAGCACGATCAGCGCGATCAGCGGGGCGACCACGACCTTCTCGCGAAGGTTCAGGTCGCGCTTCATGCCGTCGATCTGGGTCAGCGCCGGGTTGAGCGTGCCCTGGGTGGTGCGCTGCACCATCCACAGCACGTACGCGGCGGCCAGGATGATGCCGAGCGTCGCGATCACCGCGACCGGCTTGTTCACCGTGAACGTGCCGATCAGCACCAGGAACTCGGAGACGAACGGCGCGGTGCCGGGCAGCGCGAGCGACGCCAGGCCGGCGAAGAAGAGCACCCCGGCCAGGAGCGGCACCAGCTTGCCGGCGCCGCCGAAGTCACTGATCAGCGCCGAGCCCCGCCGGGCGATGAGCATGCCCACCACCAGGAAGAGCAGGCCCGTGGCCAGGCCGTGGTTGACCATGTAGAGCACCGCGCCGGTGCCGGCCTGGGTGGTGAAGGCGAAGATGCCGACCCCGATGAAGCCGAAGTGCGCGATCGAGGTGTACGACACCAGCCGCTTGAGGTCGTTCTGGCCGACCGCCAGCAGCGCGGCGTAGATGATGCCGATCACGCCCAGCGCCAGCGCCCACGGGGCGAACCACTTGGCCGCGTCCGGGAACAGCGGCAGGCAGTAGCGCAGGATGCCGAACGTGCCGACCTTGTCGAGCACGCCGACGAGCAGCGCCGCCGCCCCCGCCGGGGCCGCGCCACCGGCGTCCGGCAGCCAGGTGTGGAACGGGAAGAACGGCGCCTTGATCGCGAAGGCGAGGAAGAAGCCGAGGAACAGCCAGCGCTCCGTGCCGGTGGAGATGTCCACCTGGGACAGCGCCTGCCAGTCGAAGGTCTTCCCGCCGACGACCCAGAGGCCGATCACCGCGGCGAGCATGAACAGGCCGCCGACCAGCGAGTAGAGGAAGAACTTCACCGCCGCGTACTGCCGCTGGTGACCGCCGTAGCTGCCGATCAGGAAGTACATCGGCACCAGCATGACCTCGAAGAACACGTAGAACAGGAAGACGTCGGCGGCGGCGAAGACGCCGATCATCGTGCACTCGAGGACGAGCAGCAGGGCGAAGTAGACCGGCACCGACCGCTTGGACGACTCGGCGTCGTGCCACGACGCCAGGATCACCAGCGGTACGAGCACCGCGATCAGCATCAGCATCACCAGCGCGATGCCGTCGGCGGCGAAGGTGAAGTTGACGCCCCAGTTCGGGATCCACGCGTAGGACTCGCGGAACTGGAAGCGGTCACCGCCGACCTTGAAGGTCACCCACATGACCACCGACAGCGCCAGCACCAGCAGCGACCAGCCGAGCGCCACCTGCTTGGCCAGCTCCGGCCGGCTGCGCGGCAGGAAGGCCACCACCAGGGCGCCGACCAGCGGTGCCACGGTGAGCACCGAGAGGAACGGGAAGTCGGACATTATGCGGCCTTACCTCCGTCGTCACTGCGCGGTCCGCCGGTGACGGCCGCCTGGAAGTGGTCGATCACGTCAGCCACCCCGCCTCGACGGCCAGGAACGCCGCCAGGACCAGCAGCGCGCCGGTCAGGATCGAGGTGGCGTACGACCGGACGAAGCCCGTCTGGAGCCGCCGGAGCCGGCCCGAGCCACCCCCGATGCCCGCCGCCAGACCGTTGACCAGCCCGTCGACGCCCCGGTTGTCCAGGAAGACCAGCGCCCGGGTGAGGAAGATGCCCGGCTTCTCGAAGACCGCCTCGTTGAACGCGTCGGTGTAGAGGTTCTTCCGCGCGGCGGTGACCAGCACGCCGGCCGGCTGCGGCGCGGTGGCCGTGCCGTTGCGGAAGAGGAACCAGGCCAGACCCGCGCCGAGGATGGTGATCAGGATCGACAGGATCGTGATCACCGTGTGGGAGAGGACGCCGTGCGCCTCGCCGCCGGGCACCTCCCCGAGCACGGGCGTCAACCAGGAGGCGACTCCGTCGTTCCAGGCCATCAGTCCACCGGCCACCACAGACCCGATCGCCAGGAGGATGAGCGGGATCGTCATCAGCTTCGGCGACTCGTGCGGGTGCTGGATGTCCTCCGTCCAGCGCTTCGGCCCGTGGAAGGTGAGCACGAAGAGCCGGGTCATGTAGAAGGCGGTCAGTCCGGCACCAAGCAGCGCCGCGCCGCCGAAGAGCCAGGCAGTCCAGCCCTCCCGCTCGAAGGCGCTCGCGATGATCGGCTCCTTCGAGAAGTAGCCGGAGAGCGGCGGGATGCCGATGATCGCCAGCCAGCCGGCCGCGAAGGTCAGCCAGGTGATCTTCATGTGCTTCGAGAGGCCGCCGAACCGGCGGATGTCGACCTGGTCCTTCATGCCGTGCATGACCGAGCCGGCGCCGAGGAACATGTTGGCCTTGAAGAAGCCGTGCGCCAGCAGGTGGATGATGGCCAGCGCGTAGGCGCCTCCACCCAGGCCGACGCCGAGGAACATGTAGCCGATCTGGCTCACCGTCGACCAGGCCAGCACCCGCTTGATGTCGTCCTTGGCCGCGCCGATGACGCAGCCGATCAGCAGCGTCAGCGCGCCGACGCTCACCACGACGAGCTGGAGGGTGGAGTTGGCCGAGAAGATCGGGTTCGACCGGGCGATCAGGTACACGCCGGCGGTGACCATGGTGGCGGCGTGGATGAGCGCCGACACCGGGGTCGGGCCCTCCATCGCGTCCGGCAGCCACGCCTGGAGCGGGAACTGGCCGGACTTGCCGGTCGCGCCGAGCAGCAGCAGCAGGCCGAGCACCAGCACCGTGGTCGCGGTCAGCGAGCCGACCCCGTTGAAGACCTCGTCGTACTGGGTGGTGCCGAGGGTGGCGAACATGATGAAGATGCCGATCGCCAGGCCGGCGTCGCCGACCCGGTTCATCAGGAACGCCTTCTTGCCGGCGGTGGCGGCGCTGGGCCGCTCGTACCAGAAGGAGATCAGCAGGTACGACGCCAGACCGACGCCCTCCCAGCCGAAGTAGAGCATCACGTAGTTGTTGCCGAGCACCAGCAGCAGCATGGCGGCGACGAACAGGTTGAAGTAGGCGAAGAAGCGCCTACGCCCCGCGTCGTGCGACATGTACTCGACCGCGTAGAGGTGGATCAGGAAGCCCACCCCGGTGATCAGCAGCACGAAGACGGCGGCCAGCGGGTCGAAGAGCAGACCGAAGTCCACCCGCAGGTCGCCGACCGTGATGAAGTCCCACAGGCTCAGCTCGACCGACTTGTTCTCCAGCCCACGGAGCTGGAGGAAGTAGGTCAGGCCCAGCACGAACGCGGCGCCGATGGCGGCCACCCCGAGCCAGTGCCCCCAGCGGTCCGCCCGGCGGCCGAGCAGCAGCAGGACCACCGCGCTGACCAGCGGGATCGCCACCAGCAGCCAGACGCTGCCCAGCAGCCCGTCCGCCGTCGCGTAGGCGACGGTGCCCGCCGGCTCAGCCGGGGCGTTCGTCAGAATCGTTCCCACCGCAGGACCCCTCAGTACTTCAGCAGGTTGGCGTCGTCGACGCTCGCGGAGCGCCGGGTCCGGAAGATCGCCATGATGATCGCGAGCCCGACCACGACCTCGGCCGCCGCCACCACCATCACGAAGAACGCCATGATCTGTCCGTTGAGGTCACCGTTGATCCGGCTGAAGGTGACCAGGGTCAGGTTGGCCGCGTTGAGCATCAGCTCGACGCACATGAACAGCACGATCGCGTTGCGCCGGATGAGCACGCCGACCGCGCCGATGGTGAACAGCACCGCGGCCAGCACCAGGTAGTAGTCGGGGGTCACTTGTCCGTCCCCTTCAGGGTGGTCTCCTGGGCGGTCAGCTCGCGCACCGGCAGGATGTCCGGGGTGCTCCGATCGGTCAGCCGGCCGTCCGGCAGGCGGGCCGGGGTGGCCACGGAGGAGGAGGTCGCGTAGACACCCGGGCCGGGCTTCGGGCCCGGGTAGTTGCCCGGGGCGAAGCGCGCCCGCATCGTCTTCGGCTGGTCCAGCTTGTCTTCCTTGCGCCGCTCGATGTGAGCCAGCACCATCGCGCCGACCGCGGCCGTGATGAGCAGCGCCGAGGTCAGCTCGAAGGCGAAGACGTACTTGGTGAAGAGCAGCCGGGCGATGCCCTGCACGTTGCCCTCGGCGTTGGCCTGCTCCAGGCCCACCGCCGTGGTCCCCTCCAGCGCGCGCCACAGCCCGCCGCCGGCCAGGCCGGCGAAGCCGAGCCCGAGCACCACCGCCGCCACCCGCTGGCCCCGCAGCGTCTCGATCAACGAGTCCGAGGCGTCGCGGCCGACCAGCATCAGCACGAAGAGGAACAGCATCATGATGGCGCCGGTGTAGACGATGATCTGCACCATGCCGATGAACGGCCCGGCCTGGAGCACGTAGAACACGCCCAGGCAGAGCATCGTCAGCACCAGCCACAGGGCCGAGTGCACCGCGTTTCGCGCCGCGACCATGCCGATCGCGCCGATCAGCGCCAGCGGGGCCAGGATCCAGAAGGTCACCTGCTCCCCACCGGAGACCCCGCCCGCCGCGGCGAGCACCGTCTGCGTGGTCATGCTCCGTCTCCCTTGGCCGCCGCCGCCCGCTGGGCGTGCTGCTCGGCGCCGGGGAAGGTCACCCCGGGGTGTTCCTCCACCTGGTACCGGCCCGGGTTGTTGGCCGAGTGCTCCGCCCCGGCCGAGGTGCCCGGGTTGGTCAGCGCGCCGACGTAGTAGTCCTTCTCGCTGTCGCCCAGCCGCATCGGGTGCGGCGGCTGCTCCATGCCCGGCAGCAGCGGCGCGAGCAGCTGCTCCTTCGTGAAGATCAGATCCTGCCGGTTGTCCCGGGCCAGCTCGTACTCGTTGCTCATGGTGAGCGAACGGGTCGGGCAGGCCTCGATGCAGAGCCCGCAGAAGATGCAGCGGGCGTAGTTGATCTGGTAGATGCTGGCGTACCGCTCACCCGGCGAGAAGCGCTGCTCGTCGGTGTTGTCGCCGCCCTCGACGTAGATCGCGTCGGCCGGGCAGGCCCAGGCGCACAGCTCGCAGCCGATGCACTTCTCCAGCCCGTCCGGGTGCCGGTTGAGGATGTGCCGCCCGTGGTAGCGCGGCGCCGACACCGGCGGCTTGAACGGGTAGTCGGTGGTGATGACCTTCTTGAACATGTGCGAGAAGGTGACACCGAAGCCCTTGAACGTTCCGGTGATCGCGCCCACGTCACACCTCCCTGGAGTCCGGGCCGGCGGCGATGTTGGCCGGTTCCCGCTCGGCGACCACGCGCCTCGTGCGCGGGCTCGGTGGTACCTGCAGGTCCATCGGGGGCAGCGGGAAGCTGCCGTGCGGCCGGTCGTTGACCTGCTCCTGGACCGTCGGCTTCGGCTGCGGCTTGCGGCTCGGCCAGAGCAGCGTGGCGAGCAGCAGGATGCCGGCGGGGATGCCGACGGCGATCAGCTTGCCGCGCGAGTCCCAGTCCTCTATCGAGCGCAGGCCGGCCAGGACCATGATCCAGACCAGGTTGATCGGGAGCAGGACCTTCCAGCCGAAGCGCATGAACTGGTCGTAGCGCAGCCGGGGCAGGGTGCCCCGCAGCCAGACGAAGACGAACACCAGCATGACGACCTTGCCGAAGAACCACAGCATCGGCCACCAGCCGGAGTTGGCCCCCGCCCAGAAGGCGGTGATCGGCCACGGCGCGTGCCAGCCGCCGAGGAAGAGCGTCACGGTGAACGCGGACATCGTCACCATCGCGACGTACTCGCTGAGCATGAAGAGGGCGAACTTCAGCGAGCTGTACTCCGTCTGGAAGCCCGCCACCAGCTCCGACTCCGCCTCGGGCAGGTCGAACGGCGCCCGGTTCGTCTCACCGACGATGGCGATGAAGAACATGATGAAGCTGGGGAGCAGCAGGATCGCGTACCAGCCGGGTGCCGGAAGCTCGAAGCCCCCGATGTTCAGCCGGGTGCCGTCGCCCTGGGCGGCGACGATCCCGCTGGTCGACATGGTGCCGGCGGTCATGAAGACCGCGACGACGCTCAGGCCCATCGTGACCTCGTACGAGACCAACTGGGCGGCGGAGCGCAGGCCACCAAGCAGCGGGTACGTCGAGCCGCTGGCCCAGCCGCCGAGCACGATGCCGTACACGGCCAGCGAGGAGAAGGCCAGCACCACCAGCACCGCCACCGACACGTCGGTGACCTGCAACGGCGTCCGGTGCCCGAAGATGCTGACCATCGGCCCGAACGGGATCACGGACAGCGCGGTGACCGCGCAGACCACCGAGATCACCGGGGCGAAGAAGTAGACGACCTTGTCGGCGGTCCTCGGGAGGATGTCCTCCTTGAAGGCCAGCTTCAGGCCGTCGGCGAGGGTCTGCAGCAGGCCGAACGGGCCGGCCTGGTTGGGGCCGGGCCGCACCGCCATGCGGCCCACGACCCGGCGCTCGAACCAGACGCCGAGCAGCGTGGCCAGCACGGCGACGACGAACGCGAAGACGATCTTGCCGAGAACCAGCCACCAGGGGTCCCGGCCGAAGTCGGCCAGCGTCGGATCCTGGGCCAGGTAGACCGCGTTCACTGCTGTACACCCCCTGCGTTGAGGAGCGGGCCCGGACGGTCCGCCGCGTCGGCGGCGACCGCGGCGGCGGAGATCCGCACGAGCGCTCCGGACGTCGCGCCGAGGCTGCGTCGCACGGTCGAGCCGGGCGAGTTGGTCGGCAGCCAGACGACGCCGTCCGGCATCTCGGTGATCGCCGCCGGCAGGGTCAGCGCCCCGCGGTCGGTGCCCACCGTCACCGGGTCGCCGTCGGCGACGCCGAGCGCCTCCGCGGTGCCCTTGCCCAGCCGGACCACGGGCGGGCGGGCGGTACCGGCGAGGTACTCGTCGCCGTCGGTCAGGCTGCCCAGGTCGATCAACTGGTGCCAGGTGGCGAGCACCGCCTCACCGGCCCCCGGCTCCCGCACCGTGGCCGGCTCCACCGACGGGGCGGCGGGGCGGTCCGTACGGGTGCGGGGCAGCGCGCCCAACTCGCGGCGGACGCTGAGCACGTCGCCGGTGCCGAGCTGCACGTCGAGCTGCGCGGCGAGCGCGTCCAGCACGCGGCCGTCGGTCATCGCGGCGGTGTGCAGCACCGCCTCGAAGGTGCGCAGCCGGCCCTCCCAGTCCAGGAAGCTGCCGGCCTTCTCGGCCACCGGCGCCACGGGGAGGACGACGTCGGCCCGGCGGGCCACCGCGCTCATCCGCAGCTCCAGGCTCACCAGGAACGGCACCTCGTCCAGGGCCTTCTCGGCCAGCCGCGGGTCGGCCAGGTCGGCCGGGTCGACCCCGGCCACCACCAGTGCGCCAAGCTGACCGCCGACGGCGGCGGCGAGGATGCCGTCGGTGTCGCGGCCGGCCTGGCTCGGGATCACCCCGGCGGGGATGTCCCACGCCTCGCCCAGCTCGGCCCGCGCGGCCGGCTCGTTGACCAGGCGGCCACCGGGCAGCAGGTTGGGCAGGCAGCCCGCGTCGACCGCGCCGCGGTCACCCGCCCGCCGCGGCACCCAGGCCAGCTTCGCACCGGTACGCCGGGCCACGTCGGCCGCCGCGGAGAGGCCGCCCGGCACGCTGGCCAGCCGCTCCCCGACGATCAGGATCGCGCCCTCGGCGCCGAGCGCCTCGGCGACGGTGGCGTGCTCGGCGAGCACGGTCGCCTCCTCGCCCGGCACCACCCGGGCCAGCTTGGCGCCGAGCTTCTCCAGGCCGCGGGTGGCGAACGGCGCGATCGCGTAGACCGTCAGCTTCTTCTTCAGGTACGCCTTGCGCAGCCGCAGGAAGAGGATCGGGCACTCCTCCTCCGGCTCCAGCCCGACCAGCACCACCGCCGGCGCCTTCTCGACGTCGGCGTACGTGACGTCGGTGACCCCGGCGACCGAACTGGCCAGGAAGTCCGTCTCCTCGCGGGAGACCGGCCGGGCCCGGAAGTCGATGTCGTTGGTGTTCAGCGCGACCCGGGCGAACTTCGCGTACGCGTAGGCGTCCTCGACGGTCAGCCGGCCGCCGGTGAGCACCGCCGTGCCGCGCCCACCTTCGCGCGCGGCGCGCAGGCCCTCGGCGGCGACGGTCAGCGCCTCGCTCCACGCCGCCTCACGCAGCTCACCGGTCTGCGGGTCGCGGACCAGCGGGGTGGTGAGCCGGTCGAAGGCGCGGGCGTACTGGAAGCCCCACCGCCCCTTGTCGCAGTTCCACTCCTCGTTCACCGCCGGGTCGTCGCCGGCCAGCCGGCGCAGCACCTTGCCCCGCCGCCAGTCGGTGCGCTGGGCGCACCCGGCCGAGCAGTGCTCGCAGACGCTGGGGGTGGAGACCAGGTCGAACGGGCGGGCCCGGAACCGGTACTGGGTGCCGGTCAGCGCGCCGACCGGGCAGATCTGCACCGTGTTGCCGGAGAAGTACGAGTTGAACGGCACGTCGCCGGAGTCGGCCTCGTCGGCGCCGGGGCAGCCCACGTCCACGCCGTAGTCCTCGTCCCGGTAGATGTTGATCTCCTCGGCGGACGACCGGCCCATCAGGTCGATGAACTTGTCGCCGGCGATCTCCTCGGAGAACCGGGTGCAGCGCTGGCAGAGCACGCAGCGCTCGCGGTCGAGCAGCACCTGCGTGCTGATCGGCAGCGGCTTCGGGTACTCCCGCTTGTGCTCGTGGAACCGCGAGTCGGCGCGCCCGGTGGACATCGCCTGGTTCTGCAGCGGGCACTCGCCGCCCTTGTCGCACATCGGGCAGTCGAGCGGGTGGTTGAGCAGCAGCAGCTCCATGACCCCCTCCTGCGCCTTCTTGGCGACCGGGGAGGTGAGCTGGGTACGCACCACCATGCCGTCGGCGACGGTCTGGGTGCAGGAGGCGACGGGCTTGCGCTGCCCCTCCACCTCGACCAGGCACTGCCGGCACGCGCCGGCCGGGGCCAGCAGCGGGTGGTCGCAGAACCGGGGGATCTCGGTGCCCAACTGCTCGGCGACCCGGATCAGCAGCGCCCCCTTGGGGGCGGTGACCTCGACGCCGTCGATGGTGAGCGTGACGGTCTCGGTCTGCTTCGCTACGTCGGTCACAGTGCTTGCCTTTCGCTCGCGACTGCGGGGCTCGCTCCGCTCACTCCTCGCGCTCGCATCAGTGCGCTCCCACTAGCTGCTTGTCCGACAGCTTCGGCGCGGTACGTCCCTCGATGTAGTCGAGGTAGTCCTGCTTGAAGTACTTCAGCGACGAGGTCACCGAGCTGGTGGCGCCGTCACCGAGGCCGCAGAACGAACGGCCGAGGATGTTGTCGCAGGTGTCCAGCAAAGTGTCCAGGTCCTCGTGGGTGCCCTGACCGGCGAGGATCCGCCGGTAGACCCGGACCATCCAGTAGTTGCCCTCGCGGCACGGGGTGCACTTGCCGCACGACTCGTGGTGGTAGAACTCCAGCCACCGGTAGGTCGCGTAGACCGGGCAGTCCTGGTCGGAGAAGATCTGGGTGGCCGTGGTGCCGAGGATCGAGCCGGCCGCCGCCACCCCCTCGAAGTCGAGCGGCACGTCCAGGTGCTCGGCGGTGAGCAGCGGCGTCGACGAGCCGCCCGGCGTCCAGAACCTCAGGTTGTGGCCGGGCCGCATGCCGCCGGCCAGCTCGATCAGTTCCCGCAGAGTGACGCCCATGCCGCACTCGTACTGGCCGGGGTTGGCGATCCGGCCGGAGAGCGAGTAGATCATCGGGCCGGACGACTTCTCCGTGCCCATCGTCTTCCACCAGTCGGCGCCGCCCAGCACGATGTAGGGCACGCTGGCGATGGTGCCGACGTTGTTGACCACCGTCGGGCTCGCGTACAGGCCGTGGGTGGCCGGGAACGGCGGGCGCAGCCGGGGCTGGCCCCGGAAGCCCTCCAGCGAGTCCAGCAGCGCGGTCTCCTCGCCGCAGATGTACGCCCCGGCGCCCGAATGCACCACCAGCTCCAGGTCGTAGCCGGAGCCGAGGATGTTGCGGCCGAGGTAGCCCTTGGCGGTCGCCTCCCGCACGGCGTTGCGCAGCCGGCGCGCGGCGTGCACCGCCTCGCCCCGGATGTAGATGTAGGCGCGGTTGGCCCGGATCGCGTACGACGCGATGATCACGCCCTCGACGAGGGCGTGCGGGTCGTGCGTCATCAGCGGGAGGTCCTTGCAGGTGCCCGGCTCCCCCTCGTCGGCGTTGACCACGAGGTAGTGCGGCTTGCCGTCGCCCTGCGGGATGAACCCCCACTTCAGACCGGTCGGGAAGCCGGCGCCGCCGCGACCGCGCAGGCCGGAGTCCTTGATCAGCTGGATCAGGTCGTCCGGGTGCGCCTTGAGCGCCTTGCGCAGCGCCGCGTAGCCGTCGAGCTTCTCGTAGGTGCCGATGCGCCAGGCGTCCGGCGACAGCCAGCGCTTGGTGAGTACCGGCGTCAGCTTGGCCAGGGTCTCCGGCCGGGGAGTGGTCACTTCTGGACCCCCGTCTCGCTCGCGACGGCGGAGCCCGCGCCACCGGCGCTCGTCCCCGCCTCGGCTTCCTTGAGGTTGCGCTCCTGCGCCCCGGCCTCGTCGCCGGCGGGCTTGCCGTCGCCGGCCGGCGCGTTGGCCGCCGCGCCGGCGGCCTCCGCCTCCCGCGCGTCGCGGGGAGCCGGCGGGGCGCCGTCCACCGGGACCTTGGTGCCCGGGGCGTCCGGCACGGCGGTCGCCGCGTCGGGCTGCCGGGTCTCGGCCGTACGCACCTCGGGCGACTTGGCGTCCGGCGCCTTCACGTCGCGGGTGGTGCTGCCGGCCGCCTGCGCCGGGGTCGCCGGCTCGCCGGCGCCCGCGTTGCCGGTCGCACCCAGGACGGTCTTGGCCGGCTCAGGGGCCGGCTTCGCGGCCTCGCTGCGGGCCTTCGCCTCGGCGGCGGCCTTGTCGGCCTCGGCCTTGCTGCGGATCGGGGTGTTCGGGTCGAAGCCCGGCACCGAGATGCCGTGCTCCTGCGCCAGCCGCAGCCCCCGCAGGGTGGGCTCGCCCGGCCCGCCGTCGGCGACCGCGCCCTCCCGCTCGTCGGCGAAGCCGGCGAGCTGCACCGCCATCTCCTTGAGGGTGCAGAGCCGGGCGCCCCGCGTCGGCATCGGCCGGCCGCCGGCGCGCAGCTCGTCGACGACGCCGCGCGCGGACTGCGGGTCGACCCCGTCGAAGAAGTCGTAGTTGACGGTCATCACGGGCCCGTAGTCGCACGCCGCCAGGCACTCGGCGTGCTCCAGGGTGATCTTCCCGTCGGCGGTCGTCTCGTCGTGCCCCACGCCGAGGTGCTCGGCGAGGGTGTCGTAGACCTCCTGGCCGCCGAGGACGTTGCACATGGTGTTGGTGCAGACGCTCACCAGGTAGTCGCCGGTCGGCCGGCGCTTGTACATGGTGTAGAAGGTCGCGACCGCCCCGACCTGGGCCTTGTTGAGGCCCAGCACCTCGGCGCAGAACGCCACGCCGGCCGGGGAGACGTAGCCCTCCTCGGCCTGCACCAGGTGCAGCAGCGGCAGCAGCGCCGAGCGGGACCGGTCGGCCGGGTAGCGGGCGATGATCTCCCGTGCCCGCTCGCGGGTCTCGTCAGTGAAAACACTCATCGGTCACAACCACCCATCACGGGGTCCAGCGAGGCGCCGCCGGCGATCACGTCGGCGATCAGGCCGCCCTCGGCCATCGCCGGGAGGGCCTGGAGGTTGACGAAGCTCGGCTCCCGGTAGTGCACCCGGTACGGCCGGGTGCCACCGTCGGAGACGGCGTGCACGCCCAGCTCGCCACGGGGCGCCTCGATGCCGACGTAGACCTGCCCCGGCGGCACCCGGAAGCCCTCGGTCACGAGCTTGAAGTGGTGGATCAGCGACTCCATCGACTGACCCATGATCTTCGCGACGTGCTCCAGCGAGTTGCCCATGCCGTCGACGCCGATGGCGAGCTGCGCCGGCCAGGCGATCTTCTTGTCGGCCACCATCACCGGGCCCGGCCGGAGCCGGTCCAACGCCTGCTCGACGAGCTTGAGCGACTCCCGGATCTCGGCGAGCCGGACCAGGTAGCGGCCCCACACGTCGCCGTCGGTGTGCGTCGGCACGTCGAACTCGTACGTCTCGTAGCCGCAGTACGGCATGGTCTTGCGCAGGTCCCAGGCGAGGCCGGCGGAGCGCAGCACCGGGCCGGTCACGCCCAGCGCGAGGCAGCCCGTCACGTCGAGCACCGCGACGTTCTGCGTCCGCTCGAGCCAGATGGGCTGCCCGGAGAGGAGGTTCTCGTACTCCTTGAGCCGCTTCGGCATCAGCTTCAGGAACTCACGGATCTTGACGATCGCCTCGTCCGGCACGTCCTGCGCCACGCCGCCCGGCCGGACGTACGCGTGGTTCATCCGCAGGCCGGTGATGATCTCGAAGATCTCCAGCACGTACTCCCGCTCGCGGAAGCCGTAGAGCATCATGTTGATCGCGCCCAGCTCCATGGCCGTGGTAGCCACCCAGACCAGGTGCGAGGAGATCCGGTTCAGCTCCATCATGAGGACCCGGATGGTGTTCGCCCGCTCGGTGATCTGCTCGGAGATCCCGAGCAGCTTCTCCACCGCGAGCGCGTACCCGGTCTCGTTGAAGATCGGGGCGAGGTAGTCCATCCGGGTCACGAAGGTGCTGCCCTGGACCCAGTTGCGGTATTCGAGGTTCTTCTCGATGCCGGTGTGCAGGTAGCCGACGACCGAGCGGGCCTCGCGGACCGTCTCCCCCTCCAGCTCCAGGACCAGCCGGAGCACGCCGTGCGTCGACGGGTGCTGCGGACCCATGTTGACGACGATGCGCTCGTCGTTGATCGGGTCGGTGCCCGAGACGACGCTGTCCCAGTCGCCACCGGTGACGGTGAAGACCTTGCCCTCGGTGGTGTCGCGCTCGCTGGCGTAGTTCGACGTGGTCACTGGTAGGACCTCCTCCGGTCCGGCGGCGGGATCTCAGCGCCCTTGTACTCGACGGGCACGCCGCCGAGGGGGTAGTCCTTGCGCTGCGGGTGCCCCTCCCAGTCGTCCGGCATGAGGATCCGGGTCAGGTTGGGGTGACCGTCGAAGACGATGCCGAACATGTCGTACGCCTCGCGCTCCTGCCAGTCCGCCGTCGGGTAGACCGACGTGACGCTCGGCAGGTGCGGGTCCTCGACGGAGACCGCGGCCTCCAGCCGCACCGTGCGGCGGTAGGTCATCGAGGTGAGCTGGTAGACGACGTGCAGGCGGCGGGCGTCGGCGCCGAGGTAGTCGACCCCGGAGACCGAGGAGCAGAGCTCGAAGCGGAGCGCCATGTCGTCGCGCATCACCTGGCAGACCTCGGCGATCCGCTCGGGGCGGATGTGCAACGTCAGCTCGCCCCGGTCGACCACGACCTTCTCGAGGGCGTCGGCGAAGTCCGGGTACGCCTCCTCCAGCGCGTCGCGGACCTCGTCGAAGTAGCCCCCGTACGGCCGGGGGGCGTCCTCGATGGTGCGGCGCTGGCGGACGAGGCCGCCGAAGCCGGACACGTCGCCGGAGCCCTGGTTGCCGAACATGCCCCGGCCGGCCGGGCTGGCCGGGGGGTACTCGGCGGGCGCCGTGCTGCTGGCGCCGGCCGGCGTGACCGGCACCGGTACGCCGCCGTCGTCTTTCCTGTCCTGAGGCGCGGTCACTTCTGGACACCCCCGTGCTGCAGGTGGTTCTGGGCCTTCATCCAGTTCTCGATCCGCAGCTGCTCCTCGCGGCCCTCACGGACCGCCTTGGTCCACTCGGCCCGCCGGGCCTTGTCGCTGCGGTACGACGACGGCATCGAGCCGTAGGGGACGACCGGGACGTCGCCGCGGGCCTGGCGTGCCTCGAGCATCTTGCGGCCGTTCGGGCCGAGCGGCTCGTGCCCGATCTTCTCGCGCAGCTTGAGGACCGCGTCGATGAGCATCTCGGGCCGGGGCGGGCAGCCGGGCAGGTACATGTCGACCGGGACGATGTGGTCGACGCCCTGCACGATGGCGTAGTTGTTGAACATGCCGCCGCTGCTGGCGCAGACGCCCATCGAGATGACCCAGCGGGGCTCCGCCATCTGGTCGTAGATCTGGCGCAGCACCGGGGCCATCTTCTGGCTGACCCGGCCGGCCACGATCATCAGGTCGGCCTGCCGGGGCGAGGCCCGGAAGACCTCCATGCCCCAGCGGCCCATGTCGTAGTGCGGGCCACCCGCGGCCATCATCTCGATCGCGCAGCAGGCCAGGCCGAAGGTCGCACCCCAGACCGACGTCTTGCGCGACCAGTTGACCAGCTTCTCCACCGAGGTGAGCAGGACACCGGCGGGGAGCTTCTCCTCGATACCCATCTGAGGTTCCTCCCTCAGTCCCAGTCCAGGCCGCCGCGCCGCCAGACGTAGGCGTATGCGACGAAGACCGCGACGATGAACAGGACCATCTCCACGAAGCCGAAGATCGGCAGGGCGTCGAAGGAGACCGCCCAGGGGTAGAGGAAGATGATCTCGATGTCGAAGACGATGAAGAGCATCGCCGTCAGGTAGAACTTGATCGGGAACCGGCCGCCGCCGACCGGCTGCGGGCTGGGCTCGATGCCGCACTCGTACGCCTCGAGCTTGGCCTTGTTGTAGCGCCGGGGACCGGCGAAGCGGGCAGCGGCCACGGAGAACAGCGCGAAGCCCGTGGCGAGGGCGAACAGCCCGATGATCGGTGCGTAAGGCGAGAGCGACATCGTTTTCTCCTGCTCGTCCTTCCCTGCCCCTGGTCCTTGTCAAAAATCACACTATTCACGTCCCTCGCGACGGTTGTCGGCGGGGGTCGATCTCCCATGTCCGCGCCCGCGCCCGTCGCCGACCGTGGACGGGGCCGTCACACGCGTCTGCCTTCGTTCGCGACCGTGGGGGCTCGCACGATCACTGAGCGCTACACGGCCGGCGCCACTCTCGTCATCGTGTTGATGACGCGGTCCATGGCGTCCCCGTCCCGGGGGTCGGTCAGGTTGGCCAGCAGCTTCAGCACGAAGCGCATCAGCATCGGGTGGGGCATGCCGTGCTTCGTGGCCATCCGCATGATCTCGGGACGACCGATGAGCTTCACGAAGATGCCGCCGAGCCGGTAGTAGCCGCCGAAGCGGGCCTTCAGCTCCGTCGAGTACGCCGCCAGGGCCCGTTCCCGGTCCGCGCCGGCAGGGCGCGCGAGCGCCTGCACGGCGATCTCCGCGGCCAGCTCGCCGGACTCCATCGCGTACGCGATGCCCTCGCCGTTGAAGGGGTTGACCATGCCGCCGGAGTCGCCGACCAGCATCACGCCCCGGGTGTAGTGCGGCACCCGGTTGAAGCCCATGGGGAGGGCGGCGCCGAGGATCGGGCCCTCCGCGTTCGCCTCGTCGGTCATGCCCCAGTCGGCCGGCGTGTTGGCCAGCCAGTCGGTGAGCAGCCGACGGTAGTTGGTCTTGCCGAACGCGGACGACGAGTTGAGCACGCCGAGGCCGACGTTGACCCGGCCGTCGCCCAGCCCGAAGATCCAGCCGTAGCCGGGCAGCAGGTTGTCGCCGCTGTCCTTGCTGCGCAGCTCCAGCCAGGACTCCAGGTAGTTGTCGTCGTGCTTGGCCGGCGAGCGGTAGTAGCGCCGGACGGCGACGCCGATCGGCCGGTCCTCGCGCTTGGCCAGCCCGAGGGCGAGCGGGAAGCGGCCGGAGACGCCGTCGGCGGCGACGACCAGCGGCGCGTGGAAGGTGGCGGGCTCCTTGCCGGGGCCGACCTCCGCCTCCACGCCGGTCACCCGGCCGTCGGGGCCCAGCACCGGGCCGGTGACGTTCACGCCGGTACGCAGCTCCGTGCCGGCCTCGACGGCACGCCGGGCGAGCAGGTCGTCGAAGTCGAGCCGGGTGCGCACCAGGCCGTAGTTGGGGAAGCTCGCCAGGTCGGGCCAGTCCAGCTCCAGCCGGACGCCGCCGCCGATCACCCGCAGTCCGCGGTTGTGCAGCCAGCCCGCCTCGGGCGAGGTGTCCACGCCCATCCGGATGAGCTGCCGCACCGCGCGCGGGGTCAGCCCGTCGCCGCAGACCTTCTCCCGGGGGAACTCGGTCTTCTCCAGCAGCAGCACCCGCACGCCGTGCCGAGCCAGGTGGTATGCGGTAGCCGACCCACCGGGACCGGCGCCCACGACGATCACGTCGGCGTCATGTTCCACCGCGGCCATCCCGCGCCTCCTCCCGCATGCTCGTGAAATGCTTCACAAGCCAGACGGAGGGAGTCTATGACCGACGTCATGACCACGCCGGATCAGGGGTACCTAACTTGCCCGGGACACGTCCGCCGAGGTCGGGGCAGGGGTGCCGGGCGGGGGCGTCAGCGCCGGGCGGCGGTCGCCGGGTCCAGGCCGGCGTCGTGCCGGATCGTCTCCGGCAGGTGCTCGCGCAGCGCGCCGCCCGCCGCGCGGTCCAGGGCCGCCAGCACCTCGACCACCACCTGACGGACGTCGGCGGGATCCGCGCCGGCCAGCTCCTTGAGCTGGGCGATGAGTTCGGCCGCGTCGTCGTCGGTGGCCTCCGCGCCGACCGCCTGGTGTCGTCCCGTCATGGGGGCGAGCTTACGGAACAAAGTGGAGCAAAAAGGGATACTTGCGGAAATTCGGTCGGATCTACCTATTCGCGGACCGCGCGGTGCAGCGCCGCGATCCCGCCGGTCAGGTTGCGCCAGGCCACCCTGCCCCAACCCGCCGCGCCGATCCGCGCGGCCAGGGCCGGCTGGTCGGGCCACGCCCGGATCGACTCGGCCAGGTAGACGTACGCGTCGGGGTTGCTGGAGACGGCACGCGCCACGCTCGGCAGCGAACGCATCAGGTACGACAGGTAGACGGTGCGGAACGCCGGGTTCACCGGGGTGCTGAACTCGCACACCACCAGCCGGCCGCCCGGCCTGGTGACCCGGGCCAACTCCCGCAGGGCGGCGTCGGTGTCGTTCACGTTGCGCAGCGCGAACGAGATGGTCACCGCGTCGAAGCTGGCGTCGGCGAAGGGCAGCTTCAACGCGTCCCCGGCCAGCAGCGGCACCCGGGGGCGGGTGCGCTTGCCGACGCGCAGCATGCCCAGGGACAGGTCGGCGCCCACCGCGTACGCGCCCGACTGGGCCAGCTCCTCGGTGGAGACACCGGTGCCGGCGCCCACGTCGAGCACGCGCTCACCCGGCCGCAGGTCGAGCGCGGCGCGGGTTGCCCGCCGCCAGAACCGGTCCTGCCCGAAGGAGAGGACGGTGTTGGTCAGGTCGTAGCGAGCCGCCACGCCGTCGAACATCGCGGCGACCTCGTGCGGCTGCTTGTCCAGGCTGGCGCGCTGGCCCTGCGGGGTACGGCTCACCCCTCCACTCTGCCAGTCCGGCCCGCGCGGGCGGCCGGTGGGTCGGCCGCACCCACCACCCGGACACGCCACGGGGGCGGGGTGGTCGCCCACCCCGCCCCCGTGTCGCCGTACGTCAGTCGGTCGACTTCTCGTCGCCGGGCGCCACCAGGACGACCCTGCGCCGCCGGGAGAGCAGCAGCAGCGCGCCGCCGGCCAGCAGCACGGCCGCGCCGATGCCGCCGATCAGCCCCGCCTGCACGCCGGTCACCGGCAGTCCGCCGTCGCCACCGCCACCGCCACCGTTGCCGGGGGTGGTGGTCGGGCCCGCCGTGGGTACGCCGGTCGGGGTGGCCGTGGGCGCCACCGTCGGGGTCGGCGTCGGGGTCGGGCTCGGCTGCGCGGACAGGTCGACGAAGGCCTCGAAGATCGTGTGGTTGTCGCCCATGTCGATCTCGGAGAAGGCCTTGCGCTGCGCCTGGTCGGCCGCCCGCGGCTCCTGCTCCGGCTCGCCCTCGGCGGCGTCCAGCCCGTACGCGAAGAGGTCGCCCTCGCGCAGCACCGGCTCGGTCACGTCGTCGCCCACCTTCACCGTCACGTCGGCGGTGTAGTACTGCCCCCGGCGGACGACCGCGCCGGCGTCCTCGCAGAACGCCTGCTCCCTGCCGAGGAACACCTGCTGGACGCAGCCCGGCGGCACCGTCACGAAGCTCACACCGGACGGGAGGGTGATGCCGTAGAAGACGCCGGTGGCGGGCCGGCTGCCGTCGTTGTAGACCGCCCAGTCCAACGGCACGGTCTCGCCCCGGCGCACCGGCCTGAGGTCCGGCTCGTCGGCCACCGCGCCGTTGACCACGACGCCCGCCTGGACGTCCTGCACCCAGGCGGTGAGGTCGTAGCCGGGCTTCGTCACGGTGACCGGCACGACGACCTTGTCGCGGACCTTGCCCCCGGGCGTCGCGGTGACGACGTGGACGACCAGCTTGCCGCCGTCGCCCCGGCCGCCCTTGCTGAACAGCGGAACGCCGAAGTCCTTGCTGGTGCCGGCGGGCAGGTCGCCGAGGGAGCACTGGTAGAGGTGGCTCTCGATGGCGCGGCAACCCTCGGGCACCAGGAAGCCGACGCGCTTGTCCTTGAGCTGCTGGGTGTTCACGCGGTACGAGACGTCCTCCGCCGTGGCCGTGCCGGCGTTGGTGACGGTGAACTTGAACGGCTTGCTCCGGGCCGCGTCGACACCCTTCGCGAGCTGGGTGCTGATCGGGATCACGGCCAGGTCCGGCCCGTCGGCGGCCTGGGCGGGAACGGCGACGGCGGTCAGGCCGCCCGCCGCGAGAAGTGCCACGGCACCGGCGCGGGCCAGGGCCGAGCGATGGAACAGGGTCATCGGTCCCCCGGGGGGTTAGGGAAGAAACGGATGGTTGCGGAACCCGGGCGGACGCTATCGGAGGTCGATGCGGCGCGCCAGCAGGGAGAACGTGTTTCGTCCGTCCGGCCGATCCGGACGGACGGCCCGACGCACAGTGGGGGCGGGATGGTCACCCATCCCGCCCCCGCTGCCGTGCGTTATGTGAACGACCCTCGCGGGTCGATGGAGGACGACCGTCAGGCCGTCGGCTTCTCGTCGCCCGGGGTCACCAGGACGACCCGGCGCCGCCGCGCCACCATGAACATGGCCGCGCCCGCGACCAGCACCGCGCCGCCGATGCCGCCGATGAGCGTGGTCTGCGCGCCGGTGACCGGCAGGCCGCCGTCGTCGTCACCGCCGCCGCCCGCGCCACCCTTGGCCGCGACGATCACGGCGTAGCCGTCGGAGTTGTCGGTGGCGTCCACGTCGGAGGCCTGCAGGCCGGTGACGTTCTCCGGCAGGGTGACCGCGGCCGCCCGCGCCCGGGTGGGCTCGGAGCCGACCGGCTCGACGCTGACCAGACCGCCCTTGAGGGCGCCCGGCTTCACGTCCGCCGCCACGTCGAACAGGTGGTAGAACCCGTAGGCCGAGTAGAGCTTGTCCTCGGCGTTGGTGTCCTCGTCCTGCGGGATCAGCCCGAAGTTGGCGTAGGTGCAGGTGAAGGTGGACTTGTCGGCCGAGTACTCGCAGCCGGGCTCCACCTCCGTCGGGGTGACGCCCTTGGGCAGCTTGACACTGATCTTGAGACCGGCAGCGGCCTTGTCACCCTGGTTCGTGATGAAGTAGGTCAGCGCAGAACGGCCGCCCGCGTGCAGGTCGCCGGAGTAGACCGGGTTCCCGTCGACGATCTTCACGCCCTGCTTGACGTCCTCGGCGACGACCGAGAGGTCCGGCCCGCTGGCGTCCGAGAAGTCCAGCGTGGCGGTCTTGGAGTTGTTCGCCGCGTTGGTGTCGTCCTTCGAGACGAGCTTGAAGGAGAGGGGCGCCTGGTAGGTGCCGGTGCCCTCGAACTTGAACAGGACGACCGGCAGGTCCGTGGTCTCACCCGGGCCCGGCAGGCCCTTCTCCGTCGCGTAGCAGATGAACGCGGTCGGCTTCTCCCCGGCGAGTTCCACGTCGCAGCCGTCCTCGACGGCCGGCACGGCGGCGACCTTGTCGAAGTCGACCTTGGACACGTCCACCCGCACGGCCAGCTCGCTCGGGGTGTTCTTGCCGGTGTTGGTCACCTTGGCGTAGGCGAACTTGCCCTGCGCGTTGGCGGCGACCCGCGTGCCGGCCACCTCGATCGCGAGGTCCGTCTCCGTGCCCGAGGCCTGGGCCGGGCTACCGAGAGCGGTCAAGGCGCCGGAGGCGAGCAGCGCGCCGGCGCCGATACGCGCCAGCGAACGGTTACGGAAGATCATGGAAAGGGTCCCCCCGTTGGGGTGAAGGAAAGGTACGGCCGGGGACGTTAGCGGTAAGCGATCACGCTCGCCACCCCAAGGTCGGGCGCGTTGAACAGCCGGGCTAAGAATCACTTAAGGAATGCCCGGATTCATATGTCTTGCTGCCCAGGCCACCTCGCGGCCGACTCCGAACGGCAACCCAATCGAGATCAACGGCTCACGGGGATTCACCCGATCGGCCAGCCGGCGAGGCCGCCGACGATCACTCTCCGTACGGCCGCGCTCCACGCAGGGCCCGCGCACGACGGCACCCCACCGCCGGGGACGACGGTGGGGTGCCGGGGTCGTGCGGGTGAACGCGTCAGCGGGCGTCGACCAGCGGCAGGGACTTCCCGGCACCGCCGCCCGGCATGGCGATCGAGGAGAAGTGCGAGACCACCCGCTCGTCGGTCGGGTCGTCGGCCGGGGTGTGGTGCACGGCCAGCCGGTTGTAGAGGGTGTCGCGCTGGGCGGGGATCCGGTCCGCCGAGCGGATCATGCCGATCAGCTCGTGCAGGTTGGAGCGGTGCCGCGCGCCGGCGGAGGAGATCACGTTCTCCTCCAGCATGATCGAGCCGAGGTCGTCCACGCCCATGTGCAGGGCGAGCTGCCCGACGTCCTTGCCGGTGGTCAACCAGGACGCCTGCAGGTGCGGCACCGTCTCGAAGAAGAGCCGGGCCACCGCGACCAGCCGCAGGTACTCCAGCGTGGTCGCCTGCGTGCGGCCCTTGAGGTGGTTGTTCTCCGGCTGGTACGTCCACGGGATGAACGCCCGGAAGCCCTTCGTGCGGTCCTGCACGTCGCGGATCATCCGCAGGTGCTCGATCCGCTCGGCGGCGGTCTCGCCGGTGCCCATCATCATGGTCGCGGTCGACTCGACGCCCTGCCGGTGCGCCAGCTCCATGACCTCCAGCCAGCGCTCGCCCGACTCCTTCAGCGGCGCGATGGCCTTGCGCGGGCGGGCGGGCAGCATCTCGGCGCCGGCGCCGGCGATCGAGTCCAGCCCGGCCGCCTTGATCCGGGCGATGGCCTCGTCGAGGCTGACACCGGAGACCTTGGCCATGTGCAGGATCTCGCTGGGGCCGATCGAGTGGATGGCGAGCTGCGGGTAGGCCTTCTTGACCGAGGAGAACAGCTCCTCGTAGTACTCCACGCCGTAGTCCGGGTGGTGCCCGCCCTGGAGCATGACCTGGGTGGCGCCCAGCTCGACCGCCTCGCCGCAGCGGCGCAGGATCTCCTCGGTCGGGTGGGTCCAGCCCTCCCGGTGCTTCGGGGCCCGGTAGAACGCGCAGAACTTGCACGCCGTCACGCAGACGTTGGTGTAGTTGATGTTGCGGTCGATCAGGTACGTGACGACGTTGTCCGGGTAGCGGCGTCGGCGCACCGCGTCGGCGGCCTCGCCCAGGGCGTGCAACGGCGCCTCGGTGTAGAGCAGCAAGGCCTCCTCGGGCGTGATCCGCCCGCCGTCCGCGCCACGCTGCAGGATGTCGTCGATCTCCCGGCTCACACTCACCCCCCGAGCCTACGTCGCTCCGCCCCGGGGCCGCCCCGCCGGACTCCTGTCGGCCACGCCACAGGCTCCGCCGGGGCGGCGGCCCGAGGGACTTACCCTCGCCGCATCGATCAACTAGCATCGATGGATGATCTTTCCCGCGCCTTCGCCCGCACCTCCACCCCTACGTCGCCGGGCGCTGCTCGGCCTCGTACCGCTCGGGGCCGCCGCTCTCGCCGTCGCCACGGCGGGCCGACCGGCACGCGCGGCCACCACGGCCCGGGCGCCGGAGTGCCTCGCCGACCTGACGGCGGCCTGATGGCGACCATCCCCTGGCTCGCCGACGTGCTCCGCGCCGCCGGCGTCACCGTGGTGGAGCACGGCAACTGGCTCGGCCGGGTCTCCGGCAGCTCGTTCGCCCCCATCGGCGTGCTCTGGCACCACACGGCGGCCACCTCCAGCGCCGGCAACCCGCACCCCGCGCTGAACATCTGCATCAACGGCCGCTCCGACCTGCCCGGACCGCTCTGCCAGGCCCTCGTCGACTACCACGGCGTCTTCCACGTCATCTCCGGCGGGCGGGCCAACCACGCCGGCGTGAGTCGCGGCAGCGGCCCCATCCCGGCCGGCGACGGCAACACGCTGATGGTCGGCTGGGAGATCGACTACAACGGCGTCAACCAGGCCATGACCGGCGCCCAGTACAGCGCCTCGGTGCTCGCCACCGCCGCCGTGCTGCGCCGGCTCGGCCGCGACGCCAGCCACGCCCGGGGGCACCGGGAGACCAGCACCAGCGGCAAGATCGACCCGTCGTTCATCGACCTGGACTCGATGCGTGCCGACGTGGCCCGCCAGCTCGCCGGCAACCCACCCCTCGACCTCACGGAGAACGACATGAAGCTCATCCAGTCACCCGGCCGCGGCATCGCCCTCGTCGGCCCCGGCTACTTCCGCCAGCTCCGCAACGACGAGGAGGTGCACGCCGCCGTCGCACTGGCCGGCAACCCGCTGGTCGGCAACGACCGCCAGTTCGACCTGTGGCGCAGCATCGCCTACGACGGCCAGGTCAAGGCCCCGAGCTGACCCCACGCAAGGGGGTCGGCGGGTGCGACGCGGTGCCTGCGCCGCCCCGCCGACCCGGCTGCGCCCGCCGAGCGGCGGACGGACCGGTCAGGCGTCGTAGTCCACCGTGAGCCGGTCGGTCGTCGGGCTGGACTGGCAGGTGAGCACGTAGCCCGCGGCCACCTCGTCCGGCTCCAGCGCGTAGTTGCGGGCCATCGTCACCGCGCCGTCGACCACCTTGGCCTTGCAGGTCGAGCAGACCCCGCCCTTGCAGGCGTAGGGCAGCTCGCCGCGCACCTTCAGCGCCGCGTCCAGCACCCGCTCGTCGCGCCGCATCGTGAAGCGCGACGACCGGCCGTCCAGCAGGATGGTCACCTCGGCGCCACCCCCCGGCTCGTCGGCCGGGCGTCGCGGCGGGGCCGGGGCCTCGGCGACGTGGAACAGCTCCGTGTGCACCGCCGACTCCGCCACGCCGCGCGCGGCGAGCACCTCCCGGGCCTCCACCACCATGTCGTACGGGCCGCAGAGGAACCACTCGTCGACGGCGTCGCCGGGCACGACGGTGTCCAGCAACCGGCCCAGCCGGTCGGCGTCGATCCGGCCGGAGAGCAGCGGCGACTCGCCCTGTTCCCGGGAGAGCACGTGCACCAGGTGCAGCCGGGTCGGCCACCGGTCCTTCAGGTCGGCCAACTCCTCGGCGAACATCACCGTGTTCGCCGTGCGGTTGCCGTACACCAGGGTGAAAGTGCTGGCCGGCTCGACGGCGAGCGCCGTCGCGACCAGCGCGAGCACGGGGGTGATGCCCGAGCCCGCGACCACCGCGCCGTAGTGGCGGGCCCGCTCCGGCGCGAAGGCCGTGGTGAAGTGCCCGAGCGGCGGGAGCACCTCGACCGTGTCGCCGCCGCGCAGCGCGCCGCAGGCGTACGCGGAGAAGGCCCCACCCGGGATCTCCCGCACGCCGATCCGCAGCCGGCCGTGCCGGGCCAGGTCGTCGGGCGTGGAGCAGATGGAGTACGACCGCCGCACGTCCTCGCCGGCGTCCGTGCTGCGCCGCACGGTGAGGTGCTGGCCGGCGGAGAACGCGAACGTCTCGCGCAGCTCCTCCGGCACGGCGAAGGTGACCGCCACGGCGTCGTCGGTGAGCCGGTCGACGGCGGCGACGGACAGCGGGTGGAAGACCGGCCGGCGACGGACCGGGCGGGTGATCGTGACAGTCACAGCGCCTTCAGGTGGTCGAAGGGTTCACGGCAGGAACGGCAGCGCCAGAGCGCCTTGCACGCGGTCGAGCCGAAGCGGCTGACCTGCTCGGTCTCGGGCGAACCGCAGCGCGGGCAGCGGACGGCGAGGGTCAGCGGGACCACGTTGTCGGCGCGCGCGGGCGCCGGTGGTGCGATGCCGGCGGCGGCGAGCTTGGCCCGCCCGGCGTCGGAGATCCAGTCGGTGCTCCACGCCGGGCTGTAGACCGTCCGCACGTCGGCGTCGGGGCGGCCGACGGCGGCCAGCGCCCGCCGGATGTCGGCGCGGATCACGTCCATCGCCGGGCAGCCGGTGTAGGTGGGGGTGATGGTCACGACCACCCGGCCCGACGCCGGGTCCTCGTCGACCGCCCGCAGGATGCCGAGGTCGTCGATGGTGACGACCCGGATCTCCGGATCCACCACCGCCGCCACGGCCTCCCTGGGATCTGTCACCGGTAGCCCCTCACCAGCGGGCCCCGGGGTGGGCGCGGTGCAGCACCTGCATCTCCGCGAGCAGGTATGACAGGTGCTCGGTGTGCACGCCGTCCCGCCCGCCGGCCGGCGCCCAGCCGGACTCCGGCCGGGTCAGCGTGGCCTCGTCGAGCACGACCGCGACCCGGGCGTCGAAGTCGGCCCGCAGGGTGGCCGGGTCGACCGGCGCAGCCGGGTCGGAGGCGAACAGCTCGTGGACGTACGGCCAGACCTGGTCGACCGCCGCCTGCATGCGCCGGTGCGACTCCTCGGTGCCGTCACCGAGCCGCCGTACCCACGTCGACGCGTGGTCGAGGTGGTAGGCCGACTCCTTGCGGGCCTTGGCCCCGATCGCGGCCAGCCGCTCGTCGGCGCACCCGGCCAGCGCGGTGTAGAGGGGGAGCTGGTAGGCCGCGAGGAAGAGCAGCTTCGCCATGGTGACCGCGAAGTCGCCGTTGGGCAGCTCCACCAGCAGGCAGTTGCGGAACTCGCGGTCGTCGCGGAGGAACGCCAGCGCGTCCTCGTCCCGGCCGGCGCCCTCCACCTCGCCCGCGTACGACAGCAGGAGCCGGGCCGCGCCGAGCTGGTCGAGGGCGATGTTGGCCAGCGCGATGTCCTCCTCCATCTCCGGCGCGCGGGTGGTCCACTCGGCCAGCCGCTGCGCCGCGACGAGCGCGTCGTCGCCGAGCGCGAGGGCGAAGTCGAAGGGGCCGTTCACAGGTGGGCCACCCCGTCCGGCACGTCGTAGAAGGTGGGATGCCGGTAGACCTTGTCGGCCGCCGGGTCGAAGAAGGCGTCCTTCTCGTCGGGGCTGGACGCGGTGATCGCGCCCGCCGGCACCACCCAGATGGAGACGCCCTCCTGGCGGCGGGTGTAGAGGTCCCGCGCGTTGCGCAGGGCCAGCTCGGCGTCGGGGGCGTGCAGGCTGCCGACGTGGGTGTGCGACAACCCGCGCCGCGCCCGCACGAAGACCTCCCACAGGGGCGAAGGGGCGCTCACGCCGCGCTGCTCCGTCCGCTCGCTACGCTCGCTCACGCCGCTACCTTCTCCTTCTGCTCCACCCGCTTGGCGGCGTACGCCGCGGCGGCCTCCCGCACCCACGCGCCGTCGTCGTGGGCGCGGCGCCGGTGCTCCATCCGCTCCCGGTTGCACGGGCCGTTGCCCTTGATCACCCGCATCAGCTCGTCGTAGTCGGGCTGGGTGAAGTCGTACGACTGCCGGGACTCGTTCCAGCGCAGGTCGGGATCCGGGATCGTCAGGCCGAGGATCTCCGCCTGCTGCACGCACATGTCCACGAAGCGCTGGCGCAGCTCGTCGTTGGAGAAGCGCTTGATCTTCCAGGCCATGGACTGCGCCGAGTGGGTGGAGTCGGTGTCCGGCGGGCCGAACATCGCCAGCGACGGGTACCACCAGCGGTCGAGGGCGTCCTGCGCCATCGCCTTCTGCTCGGGCGTGCCGTGCGCGAGGGTGTGCAGGATCTCGTAGCCCTGCCGCTGGTGGAACGACTCCTCCTTGCAGACCCGGATCATCGCCCGCGCGTACGGCCCGTAGGAGCAGCGGCAGAGCGGGACCTGGTTGACGATGGCGGCGCCGTCCACCAGCCAGCCGATCGCGCCCACGTCGGCCCAGGTCAGCGTGGGGTAGTTGAAGATCGAGCTGTACTTCTGCCGGCCGTTGAGCAGCAGCTCGACCAGCTCGTCCCGGCTGATCCCGAGGGTCTCGGCGGCGGCGTAGAGGTAGAGGCCGTGCCCGGCCTCGTCCTGGACCTTGGCCAGCAGGATCGCCTTGCGCTTGAGCGAGGGGGCGCGGCTGATCCAGTTGCCCTCCGGCTGCATGCCGATGATCTCGGAGTGCGCGTGCTGCGCGATCTGCCGGATCAGCGTCTTGCGGTACGCCTCGGGCATCCAGTCGCGCGGCTCGATCTTCTGGTCGGCGTCGATGACCTCGGCGAAGTACGCCTCGAGGTCCTCGTCCGGGCCGGGGGCGCCGCCCCGGCGGCCACGTGCGGCGGCCTCCCGCAGGGCCGCCTCCGCTGCCTCGACCTCGCCGAGCAGGCCGCCGCCGGGTGCGCCCTCGGCGGAGAAGTCGTTGCCATACATGGGGTCAAGTGTTACAGCTCGCCTCTCGGGACACCAGAGGGTGTAACAGGTTTCCGGAGACACTTTCGGCACGACCCGACGACGCCCGGTAGCCGGTCAAACTATGACTTGAGTCACTTTGGAAAGGTGAATCCTCCCAACAGCCACATAGCGGCTCGATATCCCGCCTACTTGGCAAGTTGCCAGGTGTCAGGTTCTGGCGCCGCGCCGATCCGCACGTAGACTTCCCCCGTCACACCGATCGGCTGCCGACGATCGCCCGAGAAACACGGAGGGCGCATCCCCCGCCTCGGCGAGCCGCCGATCCGTCCGACAACCAGCCGGTCCCCCCGGCCCTGACATCTGGAGCTCATCCACTCATGCGATCCCGCGTGACCCTGGTGCTCGCCGTCGTGGCGGTCCTCCTCGGTGGTGGCCTGCTCGTCCCGGCCGCGTACGCCCGACTCGCCGGCGACGACGCCGCGAGCGGCGGAAGCGGTGGCGGAAGCGTCGCGGCGCCCGCGCCGGTCCCGCCCGCGCCGCCGACCCTGGCCGCCGGCCCGGTGGCGGTGGACTTCAAGGGCGAGTTCTTCTCGTGGGCCCTGATGGACCGGGAGACCGGCGAGATCTCCGGGTCGAAGAACCTGGCCTCGACCAGCTCCACCGAGTCGATGATCAAGGCATGGATCGTCGCGGACTATCTGCGCCAACTCGGCGACAAAGAACCTTCGGCGGCGTTGAAGCGGCAGGCCAGCCTCGCCATCCGGGACAGCAACGACGACGCTGCGAACGCCGTCTACTACGCCGCGGGCGGGTCCTACCGGAAGTCGCCGGACGGCCAACCGAATCCGGTGATCAAGCGGGCGATCAGCATCTGCGGCCTGACCGACACCAAGCGCGGCAACGTGGCAGGGTACGAGGGCTACTGGAGCTTCACCAGAATGTCCCCCCAGGACGCTGTCCGGCTCGGCGACTGCATCGCCGACGGCAAGGCCGCAGGACCGAAATGGACCAGTTGGGTGCTGGACGAGATGTCCAAGGTGCGCGGCAGCGTGAAGAGCCAGAGCGCCAAGTCCGGCGGCGGCAAGTGGGGCATCATCGACGGCCTGCCCGCCGAGATCAAGGCCCAGGGCCCGGTGAGTATCAAGAACGGCTGGACGCCCCTCAACTACGACGGCAACTGGCATGTCAGCTGCCTCGCGGTGACCGACAGGTGGAGCCTCGCGGTGATGCTCCGCTACCCGCAGAAGAGCGGCCTCAACTACGGCGCGCAGGTCTGCGCCTCGGTCGCCAGCCAGCTCGTGACCCCGCAGCCGGGCGCCGCCCTCAAGGTGCCGCAGCCCGTCGGGAAGCTCTGATGGCGCGGCAGCGTCGGGCCTCCGGGTCGGCCGACGCCTCCCCCGGCAAGCTGATCGTCGTCGCGGTGGTCCTCATCGGCCTGGTGCTCGTCTCGCTCCGGTTGTTGCCGGGCTCGCCGTTCGAGTCCACCGCCGCCGCGAAGTGGGGCACCCCCGCCGGCTCCGCCGAGCGCGCCACGACGGCTCCCAGCGACCGCAGCTCGCGGCCGTCACCGACGCCGAGCCCCGCCCCGGAACCGCTGCCGTTCGAGGCGAAGGACCTCGACCTGGACATCGAGGGCTGGTACTCCTGGAGCGTCCTCGACCGCCGCAGCGGCGAGATCATCGGCTCGGACAACATGGACGAGACCAGCACCACCGCGTCGCTGATCAAGGCCTGGATCGTCGCCGACTACCTGCGCCGCGCCGACGACGCCGGCCAGACCCCGAGCGCCGCCAAGCTCGCCGACGCCACGAAGATCATCCGGGACAGCGACAACACCCGGGCCGAGCAGTTCTACAACACGGTCGGCCGGTCCGCCTCGATCAAGCGGCTGATCTCCCTGTGCGAGCTGACCGACAGCAAGGTCGCCGCCGACGGCGGCTGGAGCCGTACCGCCCTCTCCCCCCGGGACACCGCCCGGATGGGCGCCTGCATCGCCGACGGCCGCGCCGCCGGGCCGAAGTGGACCAAGTGGCTGATCGGCGAGATGCGACTCGTCCGGGGCAGCGGTGACTTCGGCATCCGCAAGGCGTTCCCGGCCGCGGAGCGCAAGACCATCGCCATCAAGAACGGCTGGATCGACCGTACGCGCGAGCAGGAGATGCACATCAACTGCCTCGCCATCGGCGACACCTGGGCGATGGGCGTGATGGTCCGCTACCCGATCGGCAAGGGCTACGAGTACGGCATGAAGAACTGCCAGAAGATCACCGAAGCCCTCCTGCGCCCCACCACCTAGACCCGGCCCCCGTCGGTCCGGTCGAAGGGCTCAGCCCATGAAGAAGGCGGGACCGGCGGCGGGCAGGGGCGGGGCAGCGCCGACGGCGGCGGCGCGGCGGGCGAACTCGCGCAGGCCGGCCACCTGGCGCTCCCCGAGGGAGAAGTCCAGCGCCCGGAAGTACGTCGCCAGCGTCGCCGCGTCGAAGGGCTCCCAGCGGGCGGCCGCCTCGGCCACCTGGTCCAGCTCCGCCAGGCAGAGGTCCCGGGAGCGCAGGAACGCCTCGTGCACCTCCTTGACGAGGCCGGGGTGGGCGGCGGCGAAGTCGCGGCGTACGGCCCAGACGGCGAAGACCATCGGCAGGCCCGTCCACTCCCGCCACGCCTGCCCGAGGTCGGTGACCTCCAGCCCGCGCTTCGGCGCCTCGTAGAGGGCGCGCAACGCCACGTCGCCGATCAGCACCCCGGCGTCGGCCTCCAGCAGCATCTGCGTCAGGTCGGGCGGGCAGCGGAAGTACTCGGGGTTGACCCCGTACCGCTCGCCGAGCAGCAGCTGGGCCAGCAGCACGCCGGTACGCGAGGTCGAGCCCAGCGCCACCTTGCCGTGGCCGAGCTCGGCCAGCGGGCGGGTGGAGACGATGTTGACGGACAGCACCGGGCCGTCGCTGCCGACCGCCAGGTCGGGCAGGAGCAGCAGCTCGTCGGCGTGGCGCAGGTACTCCACGTGGGAGATCGGGCCGATGTCCAGGTCGCCGGCGACCAGCGCGGCGCTGAGCCGGTCCGGCGAGTCCTTGTGCAGGTCGACGTCGATCAGCGCGCCGGAGCGCATCAGCCCCCAGTAGATCGGCAGGCAGTTCAGGAACTGGATGTGTCCGACCCGGGGGCGTGCGACGTGCTCAGCCATGCCCCGACCGTATCCCCGCCGCCGATCGAGGGCTCAGCGGGCGGGGGTGGGAGTGGCCAAACCCGCATCCGCCGCTCCGCACGACGGCGCGCCTCGCGACGTCGACTCGCCCGTCGGCCCACCGACTCGCCGGTAACGGGGAGCCGACCTGTCAGTCGCGCCACCCTGCGTGTTCGCTGTGCGTACCGCACGAGCTGCTGCTAGCCTGGGCGTCGCAGGATGCCCTCCGAGGCTCCCGCGCCCGCCTTGAGGCCCGCTCACGCGGGCCTCTCGTGCATCCGGGTCAGGACTGCGTGGCCATCGGATCCCAGCACCAGGAGTGGTAGCAGCGGGGCGCGACCAGCCCCCACAACTGCTCGTTCACGGCCGCCGCCCGCGCATCGGTACCGGGTAGGTCGAGCCGCTGGAACAGGAACGTCACCAGGTCCACAGCCTGTACCAACCTGCTGGCGTGCGACGGGGCGAAGTGCAGGGTGTCGACGATCTTGGTGAGCTTCCGTGACCTGTACCCACCGGTGCCCGACACTCGGTACCGGCTCAGGTCTGCCCGGTGAGTGGCCTGGTCGTGCACCTCGTCCGCGATGACCAGCGCGTACTCGCCCCGGGAGGCCGCGTACCCGTCGACCCGCTCGAGCACGTGCGACAGCACAACCTCGTGCGCGGGCCGAGCGGAGTCGGCGTACCGCTTTGCCAGTTGGGCACGCCTCACCCCGCGCAGGATGATCGCCACATCGTGGGCGCCGACAGCCGCCATCGCTGCCCGGTAGACCGCGATCCGCGCTCGGGGCGGGATGCCCTTCCACCCCCTGCGACCGTGGAAGATGTCGTAGCCGTGCAATTCGGCGTCGACCGGCAGGCCGTAGGACTTCGCCGCGCCGGTCACGACCTGGTCGAGGGCCTCGCTCAGCGGCATCGCGGTCGCGTCGGGCACCAGCAGCGCACCGATCCAGTAGGTGCGGGCGGTGAACGACTCGTCCACGTAGGTGAGCAGCACCGGGTGAGAATACGACGGGAAGTTACGTTAAGTGAGCATCGAATCAGCCAACCGTGTTGTCGGCGTGTCGCCGACTGGCCTCGGAGACTACGGGCGGGTCGGGAGGCCCGGTGAGACCGCCGCTCCCTGTCGCACTGCCTGGCCGGCTGGCTCACCGGGGGCGCCGGCCGCCCGGACCCGTCGGACGGTCCGGGCGACGGCCGGCACGAACGCCACCACGACCAGCAGGCCGACCGCGCCGGCCGCCGCGATCAGGGGTCGCGGCGACAGCAACGCCAGCAGGGCGCCCCCGATCAGGTAGCCCCCCATCGAGCCGCCCTGCACGGCCGCGCCGTAGAGGGCGTACGCCCGGCCGCGTGACGCCTCCGGCACCCGCCGGGCGGTGAGCAGGTTGGCGAAGACGTTCTCCCCGCCGTTCGCCGCGCCCGCGACCAGCCAGAGCGGGACCAGCAGCGCGGCCGTGGGCACGGCGGCGGCGACCAGCACCATGAGGCAGATGCCGCCGAGCGTCGCCAGCACCCCGTACACCAGGGCGCCGTCGTCGGTGAGCCGGTGGGCCAGCCGGGCGCAGAGCCAGCTGCCGGGCAGCATCCCCGCCATCCAGGCGGCACCGACCAGCCCGTACACCGTGGGCGAGCCGTCGAGGGTCTCGCGGATGAAGAAGACCTCGACCACGTTGATGCCGCCGACGGCGGTGATGACGGCGGCCGTGCTGACGACGACGGCCAGCAGCAGCGGGTCGCCGCGCAGCCGCCACGCCGGGGCCCGTTCCGTCCCGGACGCGGGTGCGGCCGTGGCCGGCCGGCCGCCCCTGCGGGTCCGCAGCAGCAGGCCCGCGGCCACCAGGGCGAGGTAGCTCCCGGCGTCGATGAGCAGGGGTACGCGCGCGCCGAACTGCCCGACCAGCAGCCCGGCGAGGACGGGGCCGCCGAGCGCGCCCAGACTGCTGGCCGTCTGGCTGATCGCGCTCGCCCGGGGCAGGTCGGCGGGGCGCACCATCGCCGGCAGCAGCGCCGCCAGGCAGGGGTGGGTCACGGCCAGCCCGCAGGCGAGCAGCGCGACGAGCCCGATGATCAGGGCCGGGTGGGTGGCGAAGGCGAGCAGCGCGCAGACGGCGGCCTGCCCCAGGCCGGCGGTGACCAGCAGCTTCCGGCTGTCCACCCGGTCGACGAGGCGCCCGGTGAGCGGGGCGAGCACCACCAGCGGCAGGGTGGCCGCCAACAGCAGTCCGGACACGGCGATGCCGCTGGCGCCGGCGGACTGGAGGGCGAGCGCCAGGGCGGTGGCGGCGAGGAAGTCACCGCACATCGAGGTGCCGCGCGCGGTGGCGGCGAGCCAGACGTCCGACCAGCGCGACCCGTCAGTTGTGAAGGACATACTTCGAAAATAATCCTTCACAACGATCGAAGCAACCCCCTACGCCAGCGGCACCGCCCGGTACTGCACCGCCACCGTGCGCGCCCCGGCAGGCGGATCCGCCTGCCGGTTCCGCTGCCGGTACGGCTCGAACAACGCGCTGACCGCCTCGTTCAGCCCGGCCAGCTCGTCGGCGGTGAGCAGCAGCAGCGTGTCGCTGAACAGCGCGACGTCGTACCACTCGGCGGGCTCGTCGCCGGCGCGGCGCAGCCAGTCCCGGGTCCGCTCCATGTCCCGGGCCGCGTGCGCCTCCACCAGCGCCTGCTCGGCCGCGCGCGCCTCCGGGCCGGCGGACTGTCCCGCGTCGACCATCAGGGTCCGGCCGACCGTGCGCCACAGCCGCTCGCGCGCGTCCCCCCGGCTCGGCGCCTGCTCCACCAGGCCCGACTTGGCCAGCGCCCGGAGGTGGTAGCTGGTCGCGCTCGGCGACAGCCCGGCCACCTCCGCACACTCGGTGGCGGTCGCGCCGCCCTCCACCACGCCCAGGTGTTCCATGATCGCGATTCGGGCCGGATGGGCCAGCGCCCGCATCACCTGCGGGTCGCTGATCGTGATCCGACGCTGTTCGGGACGCGCCTCCGTCATGTGTCCATGATTCCTGGTCGCCCGCCCGCCGTGGGTCGCCGGTCGACCGGCACCGAGGTCCAGCGGCGGGCGAACGCGGCGTGGGTCCCACCGGGGCGGCCCGGCGGCGCCACGGTCGAAATCCGGTGGAGCGGCACGCGCCCGACGCGTAGGCTGTCAGGTCGCTTGACGGCCAGGGTGAGGTGACCACCGCATCGGACGTCCCGCGCCGGAGGCCGGCCATCCGCCCGCCGGACACGCGAGCGATCGGCAGATGACCCGATGGGATCCACCGTGACCGCACTCGACCTCGACCTCGATGCCGACCTCGCCGCCGAGCGCCAGCACCTCGCCACCTCCCGGGCGGCCCTGGCCCAGATGCGGCAACGCGCCGAGGCCCTCTTCTCCACCGGGGACCAGGTCGCCGGCGACGCGTACGCGGCCGAGACGCTCGGGCGCACCCTGGCCCGCCGGGTCGCCGAACTCGCCGACGACCCCGGCACGCCGCTCTTCTTCGGACGCCTCGACTTCGGCCCGGCGACCGGCGCCCCGCCCGCCGACGACCGGCCCGGGGACCCCGGCGACGGCACCGACGGGTGGCACGCGGACCACGCCGGGCGGCGCTACCACGTCGGCCGGCGGCACGTCACCGACGACCGGGGCGAGCCGCTGGTGCTGGACTGGCGGGCCCCGGTCTCCCGGTCGTTCTACCGGGCGAGCGCGCGCGACCCGCAGGGCGTGGCGGTGCGGCGCCGCTTCGGCTTCAGCAACGGGGCGCTGACCAGCTTCGAGGACGAGCGCCTCGACCGGGGCGAGGAACTGGGCACGACCAGCCGGATCCTGACCGCCGAGATCGAACGGCCGCGCGTCGGGCCGATGCGCGACATCGTGGCCACCATCCAGCCGGAGCAGGACGAACTGGTCCGGGCCGACCTCGCCGACTCCATCTGCGTGCAGGGCGCCCCGGGCACCGGCAAGACGGCCGTCGGCCTGCACCGGGCCGCGTACCTGCTCTATCTGCACCGGGAACGGCTACGCCGCTCCGGCGTGCTGATCGTGGGGCCGAACCGCACCTTCCTGTCGTACATCGCGGCCGTGCTGCCGGCGCTCGGGGAGGTGGAGGTCGAACAGGCCACGGTGGAGGACCTGGTCGCCCGGGTGCCGGTACGGGCCGTCGAGGACCCGGCGGTGGCAACGGTCAAGCACGACGCCCGGATGGCCGAGGTGCTGCGCCGGGCGGTCGACGCGCACATCGGCGAGCCGACCGAGCCGATCATGGTGTCGGACGGCTCGTTCCGCTGGCGCATCGGGCTGGACCCGCTGCACCGGGTCGTCGAGGAGACCCGCCGGGAGCGGCTGCCGTACGCCACGGGCCGCGAGCGCGTCCGGGCGCGGGTGGTGGCGCTGCTGCAACGGCAGGCCGAGGCGCGGCGCGCCGAGTCACCGAGCGACGCCTGGCTGCGCCGGATGGGCAAGGCCACCCCGGTCACCGCCTTCCTCGACGCGGTCTGGCCGGCGCTCACCCCGGAGGGGCTGGTGCACGCCCTGCTCACCGACCCGCAGCGGCTCGCCGCCGCGGCGGACGGGCTGCTCAGCGCCGAGGAGCAGGCGCGACTGCGCGGGCCCGCCGCCCCGGCCGACCCGACGGCGGCGGGCGCCACGGAACCGGCGCGCGCGTCGGCGCGACGCCCCGCCCCGGCCGGCACGAAGCTCGGACGTACGCCGAAGGCCACGAAGTGGACGGCGGCCGACGCCGTGCTGATCGACGAGGCGGCCGGGCTCATCGAGCGGCCGGGCGGCTTCGGGCACGTCGTCGTCGACGAGGCGCAGGACCTCTCCCCGATGCAGTGCCGGGTGATCGCCCGGCGCAGCGAGCACGGGTCGATCACCCTCCTCGGCGACCTGGCCCAGGGCACCGCCCCGTGGGCCGCCGCCGACTGGCGGGAGTCCCTGCGCCACCTCGGCAAGCCGGACGCCGTCGTGGTGCCGCTGACGGTCGGCTTCCGGGTGCCCGCCGCCGTCGTCGCGTTCGCCAACCGGCTGCTGCCGGCGCTCGCCGTCGACGTGCCCCCGGCCGAGTCGCTGCGCCGCGACGGCGCGCTCGACGTGCGTACCGTCGGCGACCTGGCCGCCGCGACGGTGGCCGAGGTGCGCGCCGCGCTGGCGTTCGACGGCTCGGTGGCGGTGATCGCCGCCGACGACGCCGTCGGCGACCTGCGGACGGCGCTGGACGCCGCCGGCGTCGACACCGCGACCGTCGACGAGCCGGCCGCCGCGGCGCGCGTCACGGTGGTGCCCGCGACCCTGGTCAAGGGCCTGGAGTACGACCACGTCATCGTCGTCGAGCCGGCGGCGATCGTGGCCGCCGAGCCGCGCGGCCTGCACCGGCTCTACGTGGTGCTCACCCGGGCGGTGTCCCGACTCGCCGTGCTGCACGCCCGCCCGCTGCCCGCCCCGCTCGGCTGACCGGCCACTTGCGCAGGGAAGGTAGACAGGTGTCCGTGACAGCCTCGACGAGTCTCCCGTGATCCTCGCCCGCGCCGAGGCGGTCAGCCGCCGCTACGGCGACGTGCTCGCCCTCGACCGGGTCGACCTGGAGGTCTCCGCCGGCGAGCTGGTCGGCCTGCTCGGCCCGAACGGGGCCGGCAAGAGCACCCTGCTGAACCTGCTCGTCGGGCTGCGCCGGCCCACCGCCGGCCGGGTCGAGCTGTTCGGCGGCGACCCGCGCGACCCGGCGAGCCGGCGGCGGATCGGGGTCACCCCGCAGGAGACGGGCCTGCCCGGCACGCTGCGGGTCGGCGAGGTCGTGGACTTCGTCGCCGCCCACCACCCCGACCCGGTCCCCCGGGGCGAGCTGCTCGACCGCTTCGGCCTCGGCGAACTGGCCCGGCGGCAGACCGGCGGCCTCTCCGGCGGGCAGCGCCGCCGGCTCGCGGTGGCGCTCGCCTTCGTCGGCCGGCCCCGGCTGGTGCTGCTCGACGAGCCGACCACCGGGCTGGACGTCGCGGCGCGGCACACCCTGTGGGAGGCGATCCGGGCGTTCCACGACGACGGCGGCACCGTGCTGCTGAGCAGCCACTACCTGGAGGAGGTCGAGGCGCTGGCCCGGCGGGTGGTGGTCATCGGGCACGGCCGGGTGCTGGCCGACGACACGGTCGACGCGATCCGGGGGATCGTCGGCGTACGCCGGGTCAGCCTGGTCGCCGACGAGCTGCCCGCGCTGCCCGGCGTGATCCGCACCGAGCGGGTCGACGGGCGCATCCACCTGCTCACCACCGACGCCGACGAGCTGGTGCGGGCCCTGGTCACCGCCGGGGTCGCGTTCGCCGACCTGGAGGTACGCCCCACCTCGCTGGAGGAGGCGTTCCTCGCCATCACCGCCGCACCGGGCCCGGAAGCCGACCGTCCGACGACCGCCGTGGCCGGCTCGCCGGCCACCGCCTGAGGGGACGGATCTCCATGCGCCTCGCCCTGGTCCACGCCCGCTACCAGCTCCTGGAGACGGTCCGCATCCCGATCGCCGTCTTCGGCAGCGCCTTCTTCCCCGCCGTCGCGATGCTCTTCTTCGTGGTGCCGTTCGCCGGGAAGGACCCGGTCGCCGCCACGTACGCGACCGCCGCCATGGTCACCTTCTCGGTGATGAGCGCGAACGTCTTCCAGTACGGGGTCGGGGTGGCCGAGGACCGCGACCAGCCCTGGAACCCGTACACCCGCACCCTGCCGGCGGGCCCCGCGCCGCGCTTCGCCGGGCGGGTGCTGGCCGGGCTGGCGCTCACCTACCTCTCCCTGGTCCCGGTGGTGGTGATCGGGGCCACGCTCACCGAGGCGCGGATCAGCGCGCCCGCGTTCCTGCTGGCCCTGGCGACCGTCACGGTGATCTCGGTGCCGTTCACGCTGCTGGGGCTCGCCATCGGCTACTCGATGCCGAGCAAGGCGGCGATCGTGGTGGCGCAGGTCGTCTTCTTCCCCCTCGCCTTCGGGGGTGGCCTGCTCTCCGCCCCGGACCAGGCGCCCGGGTTCGTCGAGGCCGTCGCGCCGTTCCTGCCGACCCGGGGGGCGGTGGAGCTGATGTGGGCGGCGGTCGGCGACTACCCGGTCGACCCGCTGTCGATGGTCATGCTCGGGGTCTGGGTGGTGCTGCTGGCGGTGCTGGCCGGGTGGGCGTACCAGCGCGACGAGGGTCGACGGTTCAGCTGACGATTCGTCCGATCCGCCTCGTGACGCGGCGGGTCGGTGCCACGATTCCGGCAGGGGCGTGCCGGCGTGGCCGTCCCCCGCCGAGAGGGGTCGTCGTGAGCACCGTCCCGCCGGGCACACCCTGCTGGGCCGACCTCGCCACCCCCGGTCTCGCCGAGGCGCGCCGGTTCTATCCCGAACTGTTCGGCTGGACCGGCCGGATCGACCCGGAGCCCGAGGCCGGCGGCTACACCGTCTTCCTGCTCGACGGGCGGGCCGTGGCGGGCGCGGGTCCACCGGCCGTCCCCGACCAGGTGCCGATCTGGTCCACCTACCTGGCGACCGACGACGCGGACCTGGTCGCCGGCCGGGTCGAGCGGGCCGGCGGGCAGGTCGTGGTGCCCCCGTTCGAGGTCTTCGACCAGGGCCGGATGGCGGTCTTCGCCGACCCGGCCGGGGCGGCGTTCAGCGTCTGGCAGCCGATGTCGATGCCCGGCGCCGAGGTCTTCGACGTCCCGGGGGCGCTCACCTGGACCGAGCTGGTCACCCCCGATCCGGAGGGCGCGAAGGTCTTCTACGAGCTGGTCTTCGGCTGGCACCCGGACGACCAGCGGGCGGGCCCGGTCACGTACACCGGCTGGCGGCTCGGCACCCGGATCGTGGCCGGCATGGTGCCGCCGCTCGGCGACGGGTTCCCGGCGGACACGCCCGCGTACTGGTCGGTGTACTTCGCCGTGGCCGACGCCGACGCGGCCGCCGCCCGCGCCGCCGAACTCGGCGGCACGATCCTGGTCCCGCCGCAGACGGCCCCGGCGGGCCGCTTCGCCGCCCTGCGCGACCCCCACGGCGCCCTCTTCAACGTCCTCACCCGCCCCTGACCTGCCGCCTCGCGCGGGGCGTCACGGTCAGCGACGGGGGCGGATCGGGACCACCAGGGGGCCGTGGTCGCCGTCGACGACGCGGACGGTGGCGCGGTACCAGGTGGCGAGGAGCTGCTCGGTGAGCACCTCGCGGGGCGTGCCGGCCGCCACCACCCGGCCCTCGGCCAGCAGCACCATGCGGTCGGCGTACTCGCCGGCGATGGAGAGGTCGTGCATGGTGGCGAGCACCGTCAGGCCGTGCTCGCGGCGCAGCCGGTCGACCAGCTCCAGCACCTCCTGCTGGTGGCCGATGTCCAGCGCGCTGATCGGCTCGTCCAGCAGCAGCAGGGTCGCGCCCTGGGCCAGCGCGCGGGCCAGGAAGACCCGCTGCCGCTCGCCGCCGGAGAGGGTGGCCAGCTCCCGGTCGTGGAACCCGGCCAGGTCCAGCCCGTCGAGCACCTCGTGGGCGGCGGCCAGGTCGGCGGTGGACTCCCGGCCCAGCGGCGCGATGTAGGGCGTGCGGCCCAGCAGCACGTAGTCGAACACCGACATGCCGGCCGGCACCACCGGGGACTGGGCCACCGTGGCGACCACCCGGGCACGGTCGCGGCGGCGCAGCGCCTCGCTGGGCGTACCGAAGAGGGAGACGGCGCCCGGCGCGGGCAGCAGGCCGCCGACGGCGCGCAGCAGGGTCGACTTCCCGGCGCCGTTCGGGCCGATCACGGTCACCCACCCGCCGGCGGCGACGGTCAGGTCGACGCCGGCCAGGATGGGCGTGCCGTCCAGGCGTACGTGCAGGTCGCGCACCTCGACGGCGGGCACGGCGGCCACGTCGGGGGCCCGCACGGCCCCACCGTCCACCGGCCGCGCGGCCGGCACGCGCCGCGCGCTCACCCGAGCACCCGGCGGGAGGTACGCAGGACCAGGACGAAGAACGGGCCGCCGAGCAGCGCGGTGACCACGCCGATTGGGATCTCCGACGGGGCGGCGGCGGTACGGGCCACCACGTCGGTCAGGGCCAGGAAGGCACCGCCGAAGAGCAGCGACAGCGGCAGGATCACCCGGTAGCTCGACCCGGCGAGCAGCCGGACGGTGTGCGGCACGATGATCCCGACGAAGCCGATGAGGCCGGACGCGGAGACGGCGGCGGCGGTGCCGAGCGAGGCGGCGGCGATGAGCAGGTAGCGGGACCGCTGCGGGTGCAGCCCGAGGCTCGCGGCCTCGTCGTCGCCGACGGAGAGCACGTCGAGCTCCCGCCGGTGCAGCAGCACCACCAGTGCGGTGAGCAGGAAGTACGGCAGCACCAGCCGCACGTCGTGCCAGCCGGCGGTGGCGAGCCGCCCGAGCAGCCAGGAGTAGACCTGCTGGATGCTGTCGGAGTTGCGTTGCAGCAGGTAGGTCTGCCCGGCCGAGAGGAACGCGGAGACGGCCACCCCGGCCAGGATCAGCGTGGCGGTGGAGCGCCCGCGCCCGCCGGAGGCGCCCAGCAGGTAGGTCATCGCCACGGCGCCGATCGAGCCGACGAACGCGGCCAGCGGGATGGTGAGCGGCAGCCCGGTCAGCGCGCCGGCCGTCCCGGCGCCGAGAGTGATCACCGCGGTGACGGCGAGCCCGGCCCCGGCCGCCACCCCGAGCAGGTACGGGTCGGCCAGCGGGTTGCGGAACACCCCCTGGTAGCAGCCGCCGGCCAGGGCCAGCAGCCCGCCGACCAGCAGCCCGAGCACCACCCGGGGCAGCCGCAGCTCGGTGACGATGGCGATCTCGCGCTCGTTCAGCCCGCTGTCGAGGCGTACGCCGGGGATGAGGTTGAGCAGCTCGGCCGCGACGCTGCCCGGCGGCAGGCTGACCGGGCCGAGGGACACCCCGGCGACCAGCGCGACCAGCACCGCGGCGACGCCGACGAGGAGCCAGCGGGGCCGCAGCCCGGCGGGCCGGGACGCGGGGAGCGTCCCGGCCGGCCGGGCGGGCGGTGCCTGCACGAGCGGGCGGCTCATGGACGGGTGCGGGTCACGCGGGGACCTTGGCGGTGGCGTCGACGATCACGCGGAGCAGGTCCACCACGCGGGGCCCCCAGCGGGAGGCGACGTCGTCGTCGAGGGCGACGACCTGGTTGTTCTTGACGGCGGTGACGCCGGCCCAGCCGCCGCGCGCCTTGACCGTCTCGGCGCTCTGCTGGCAGCACTTGGTGTCGGCGAGGAAGACGAAGTCCGGGTCGGCCTTGACGATGACCTCCTGGGAGAGCTGCGGGTAGCCGCCCTGCTTGCCGTCGGGGTCGGACGCGTCGGCGATGTTCTCCAGGCCCACCATCGTGTAGAGCGAGCCGATGAAGGTCTTGCTGGTGGCCGTGTAGAGCTCCGGGCCCAGCTCGTGGAAGTAGGTCAGCTTCTCGGCGCGCTTCGGCAGGTCGGCGACGAGCTTGGCGATGTCGTCCTTCATCCGCTTGGTCACGTCGGCGGCCTCGTCTGCGTGACCGGTGAGGGTGCCGAGGTCGGTGATCTGACGGTAGGTGTCCTCCAGCGTGGTCGCCGCCGGGTTCAGCAGGACGGGGATCTTCAGCGCGGTGAGCTGCTCGACGATCTTGTTGGTGTCGTTGGCGAGCACCACCAGGTCGGGGCTCTTGCCGGCGATCGCCTCGGCGTTGGGCTGGTAGCCCGAGAGGTCGCTCTTCGGCGCGTCGGCCGGGAAGTTCGACTGGTCGTCGACGGCGGTGACCTGCTTGCCGGCGCCGATGGCGAAGAGCATCTCGGTGGCCGTCGGGGAGAGCGAGACGATCTTCTCGGGCCGCTTCTCCAGGGTCACCGAACCGACGGTGGCCGGGAAGGCGGCGCCGGCCGAGCTGGCGCCGGCGGCGGGGGTGTCGTCGGAGTTCTTCTCGGCGCAGGCGCCGAGGGCGAGCGCGGCCACCGCGAGGGTCGCGGCGAAGATCCGGGGGGTACGTCTGAGCACGGGTCCTCCTGTCGGTCGAGGAGCGTGGTGCTTCGCCGACAGGGAGCGGTGGCGCCCGTCCGCGAGGCGCCCTTCCTCGAGAGCGCGTGTCGCGACCACGGACGCAGGCGACCTGGCTCGTCCCCGCCGCGGCCCGGCGTTCGGCCGAGGGTGGCGGGACATCACAGTTGCGGGACAGCGCCGGTTTCGCACCGGCTTCGCTGCGCGTGGTCGGTAGAACGGTAGCGCACGCCCCGGACGTGCCTCGTCGATCCAGGGCGCATCGGCGCTCGTTGATCATCAACGGCGGCGATATGCCCTGGATCGACGTCTGGTGGCCGGTGGTGGGGCCCCGCCGGGGGCGGAGCGGGGCCCCACCGGGTCAGGAACTGGTGATGGTGACGTTGTCCACAGCCGCCTCGACCAGGCTCGCGCCCGAGGCGTCCGCCGCCTCGACGAGGATCCGCACCGACTGCCCGGCGTACGGGGTGAGGTTGGCGTTGGACACCGCCCAGGCGCCGTTGCGGTTGGTGGCCGCCCCGGACTGGGTGAACAGGGTCGTGGTGCCTCCGTTGTGCACCACGCTGACCCGCAGGTAGTCGGCCGACGAGGAGTTCGAGCCGTGGGCCAGGTACCAGGCGAGGGAGAGGGTCAGCGTGCCGCTCGACGGCAGCGTCACCGCCGGCGACCGGGCGCTGGTCACGCCGCCGTCGATGTCGTAGTCACCGGCTCCCGTGCCGGCCAGCCGGCCGGTGACGAGGTCGTTGGCGCCGCCGTACGGGGTGAGCTGCTTGGCCCCGCTGGAGCTGGTCGCCTGGGCGGCGCCCCGCTCCCACGCCCCGGTGGTCGCGGTGTCGGTGCCGTTCGGGTTGATCGTCCAGCCGGTGGCCGTCTCGAAGGTGTCCGACCAGACCGTGGTGCCGCCGCCACCGCCGCAGTACTGCGCCTCCTTGCCGATGGCCCGGTACGGGCAGTCGGCGTACTCGCTGAGCAGCAGGACCGCCTCCCGGTTGCGCGACGTCTGGGTGGGGATCACCTCGTCGGGCGGGTAGAAGCCGCCGCCGCCGGCCGAACCGGGGTACATCTCGAAGGTGTACGCCCAGATGCCGTGCTGGCCCCACATCCAGTCGATGCTGTCCCCGTCGGTGATGTAGAGGTCGCTGGACTGCTGCGGGGTGTAGCCGTTGGTGTTCGCCATCTGCTGGCCCAGGGTGGCGAAGGTGTTGTACTGGTCCGCCGTCATCCCCGGCGCGGTGTTGTTGTACGTGTAGCCGAACGGCCAGAGCACCAGCTCCGAGTACGTGTGGAAGTCGATGTTGGCCTTGATCTGCTGGGTGCCGCCGACGACCCGGCTGTTGACGAAGTTGCGCAGCGCCGCGGTCTCCGGCGCGGAGAACGCCGACGGGCCCCGGTAGGTGTCCGACGAGGTCGAGCCGGACGAGCCGCCGCAGCAGCCCCACTGGTAGGACCAGTTGCGGTTCAGGTCGGTGCCGACGTACGACGAGCCGCTGTTGGGCTGCCGGTTCTTGCGCCAGGAGCGGTACGAGCCGGTGGCGATGTCGTACTCGCTGCCGTCCGGGTTGACCGTGGGCACGATCCAGATCTCCCGGGTGTTCACGATGTTGGTGACCCGGGAGTCGCTGCCGTAGCTGTCGGTGAAGAGGTTGAGCAGGTAGATCGCCATCTCGACGGTCAGGTGCTCGCGGGCGTGCTGCTGCGAGTTGAACAGGATCTCCGGCTCGTTCTCGTCGGTGCCGACGTTGTCGGAGATCTTCACCGCCATCAGGTCCCGGCCCTCGTACGAGGAGCCGATGCTGATCTTCCGGGCGATCGACGGGTGGTCGGCGACCACCTTGTTCACCACCGCGGTCAGTTCGGCGTAGTCGTGGTAGTTGGAGTCGGCGGGCGGGAAGGCGGCCGCGCCGACGTCCCCGTCGGCGTGGTCGTGCCCGTCGGCCGACGGGGCGGCGACCGCCTCCAGCCGGAAGCCGAGCCGGGTGATCGCCGCCGCCTCGGCCGGGGTGGCCGAGACGTTCAGCACGCCGTGCTCGACGAAGTCGATGGCGGCGCCGGTGCCGGCGACGGCGGTGCGGTCGTCGACGGTACGCGGGCCGAGCACCCGGTAGGACGTCGTCGCGGAGTCGGCCCGGTCGGGGGCCGGCCGGGCGGTGGCCGGCGCGGCGGCGACCGTGAGCAGGCCGAATCCGGCTGCTACGGCCACCGCCAGGCGACGGCGGAGGGCGGTGTTGCGGAAGGCCATGGACAACCTCCTCGGGGGGCGGGAGAAGATCCCGCTCGGTGGAGGACACTCCACCACCGCCCGCATGGTCATATCAACATTCATCGCTGCCTTGTTCCATGTCATCCTGATCGTCACATCGGCAAGGATTTTCCAACTGTCGACCTCTGGCGAAAGTTCCCTCCGAGCGGGACACTGACCCGCAACGATCCGTCCGTCCCTGCGGAGGACCCATGGCCAGAACACGCCTGCGCACGGCCGCCCTCGCGGCCGCCACCGCGCTCACCCTTCTCGGCACCGCGGCACCCGCCGTCGCCGCCGCACCCGTCGCAGCCCCGTCGACCAGTCGACCGGTGGTCCACGACGAGCAGATCACCTTCCAGGACTGGTCGCGCTACCCCGACTGGCGTCGCGGCAGCCACGCCGGCACCCGGGCCGTCCCGGGCCTCCGGCCCGGCGTGACGCTGGCCCGACCGCTCGGCACCACCGACTACACCGACCCGCACACCGGCGTGACCAGGAGCTGGGAGTACGGGACCTGGACCTCCCCGGTCACCCAGATCGGGTTCGACGCCACCGAACTGATCGCCTCGTGGAACGCGCAGACCCCGGCCGGCACCTGGATCCAGGTCGAGATGCAGGGCACGTACAACACCGGCGTGCAGACCAAGTGGTACGTCATGGGGCGGTGGGCCTCCGGCGACGCCGACATCAAGCGGACCAGCGTCAACCGGCAGGGCGACCCCTGGTCGACCATCTGGACCGACACCTTCAGCATCGACGACGCCTCGGTCGGCGTGCTGCTGCGGGCGTACCAGCTGCGGCTGACCCTCTACAAGGCCCCCGGCCAGCGCGCCGCGCCGGTCGTGCACACCGTCGGCGCGATGAGCTCCAACGTGCCCGACCGGTTCACCGTCGAGCCGAGCGCCGGCGGCATCGCCTGGGGCAAGGAACTCGCCGTGCCCCGCTACTCGCAGAACATCCACACCGGCCACTACCCCGAGTACGACGGCGGCGGCCAGGCCTGGTGCTCCCCCACCTCCACCACCATGGTGATCGAGTACTGGGGCCGCAAGGCGTCCGAGGAGGACACCTCCTGGGTCGACCCGACCTACCCGGACCCGACGGTCAACCACGCCGCCCGGATGGTCTACGACTACCAGTACGACGGCGCCGGCAACTGGCCCTTCAACACCGCGTACGCGGCCAGCTTCCCGGGCCTGGAGGCCCGGGTCACCCGGCTGCACTCCCTGGACGAGGTGGAGCGCTTCATCGCCGCAGGGATCCCGGTCGTGACCAGCCAGTCCTTCCTCGCCAGCGAGTTGGACGGGGCGGGCTACGGCACCTCGGGCCACCTGTTCGTGGTCGTCGGCTTCACCGCCGACGGCGACGTGATCGTCAACGACCCGGCCTCGTCGAGCAACGAGGCGGTGCGCAACGTCTACAAGCGTGAGCAGTTCGAGCAGATCTGGCTGCGTACCAAGCGGACCAACGCCAGCGGCGGCGTCTCCGGCGGCTCCGGCGGCGTCGTCTACCTGATCAAGCCGACCCTGAAGCCGTGGCCGAAGGTCGCCGGCTCCACCAACTGGTGACCTGACACCGACCCGATCGAGGGGTCCGCGTCGCCCGGCTCAGCCCGGCGACCGGGCCCCTCCTTCATGAGGTGCTCGCCGACTGTCTACGGGCCGGCCGGCCTGCGACGTTAATAGGGCGTGACGTTCGAGGAGTACGCGTTCGCCCGCACTTCGGCGCTGGTGCGGCTCGCCCGGCTGCTGACCGGCGACGAGCATCGGGCCGAGGACCTGGTTCAGGACGTCCTCGCCAGGGCGTACGCCCGCTGGGCGCGCATCTCCCGGACGGATCGACCCGATGCGTACGTCCGTCGGATGCTCGTCAACGCCCACCACTCGTGGTGGCGCCGGCGCAGCAGCCAGGAGATCTCCGTCGCCGATGTGCACGATCGGCCGGGCGCAACGGACGAGGCCGCCGGTGTCGCCGAACGTGATGCGCTGTGGCGGCTCGTCTGTGGCCTGCCGACGCGGCAACGCACCGTCATCGTCCTGCGCTACTACGAGGATCTCGACGACGCGTCGATCGCCGAGATCATGGACTGTTCGCCCGGCACCGTTCGTACCCACGCGATGCGGGCCCTGGCGGCCCTCCGCAAGCGGCAGGAAGCATCCGTCTCCGCCCGGACAGGAGGAGAGTTCTGATGTCCAGCGACCTCGATCAGCAGCTCGCCACGACGCTCAAGCACCACGCGGGCGGCGACGTCGACCCCACGCCGATCGTGGCGCACGCCCGGCGGCGCGGCCACCACCTCCGGCTGCGCCGCCGCTGGTTGACCACCGGGGGGACGGCAGCGGCGTGCGTCGTCCTGGCCGCGGCGGTCATGGTGCTGCCGTCCGGTAGGGCACCCGATGGCGTGGCCGTGCCGGCCATGGCACTCCTGCTGCCGGACGCACCGGGCCAGCCTGGCGCCATCGCACGGCCCGAGGTCGTGGGGACAGATCCCGGCGTGGTGCACTTCACGACCGACAGCCTGGTCAGCGAGGCCTCGTCCGCGACCTGGAGCGCCGGGCGCGGGGTCGAGAGCGTCGAGTTCCAGGGCCCGACCGGGCAGGCCCGGTTCGCGTTGGCGCGCAGTGCCGCGACGCTGGACGGGCTACAGCAGACGATATCGTCGGCGGGGCGACCGCAGCCGCCGGCCGATGTGCGGGTCGGTGGCCGCCCGGGGGTCGCGTGGTTCGATCCGTCCGGCGACACGAAACTGTGGTTCGTCCGTTGGGAACCCGTCGATGGGCTCTGGGCTCAGCTCGACATATACGCGACCGACCGTGACGCGGCGACGGACGCGGCGGGTCGCGTCCGGTTCGACGGCGCCCACCGCTGCGTGGTGCCATTCCGCCTGCGGTCGCTGCCGCCAGGTGGGCGGATGCTCGGCTGCTCGGTCACGCTTCTCCGGTCGGAGGACGGCTCCTCCACCGAGGCTTCGCTGGTGGTAGGTGACGATGCCGGTCGCTGGCTGACGGTTCGGGCGCAACCCGTGCCGGGGCGCGGCCCGTTGGCCGCCGACCTCGTCGCAGGGCCCTACCGGGCACGCCGGCAGGGCAGCGACGTGCTGGAGATGTACGTCAAGCCATTCATGGTCGAGGCGTTCCTCAAGGGTCGGGGGAACGGCTACACCGAGTCGGAGGGCCTGACGGTTCTGAGCGGGTACCAGCCCGCCCGCGACCTCGACCGCCCCGACACCTGGTGAGGGTCCGTCGAAGCGGCCGTGACGCACCCGCCGACGTCGGCGCCGGACCTCGACGGCCGGCGACCCGAGTACCCTCGGCCTCGATACCACACAGGTATTTTTATGCCGCGTAGGTATCAGCGTCACGGCGGCACCAGGCCCACGCGCGCCTTGCGCGTCTCCCGTCGGCCAGCAGGCCGCCCGGACCGCGCTCAGCCCCTGGCCGGGGGCGTCTCCCCGTCCTGGTCCTCGCCGGCGAGGGCGGAGCGGAGGCGCTCCTTCTCGGCGCGGCGCCGCTCGGCGGCGGTGGCCATTTCCTCGGCCATCTCGTCCCGCCAGCCCTTGAGCAGGAAGAACGACAGCGCAGCCGAGAAGGCCAGCGCCACCATCAGCTTGATGAAGATGTTCATCTCGACCAGCCAGAGGGCCGCCAGCACGGCGACGAACAGCCCGATCCGGCCCAGCGTGTACTTGACCGCCGCGCTCACGTTCCGCACTCCGTTCTCCGCCGCCGGGACCTCCGGCGGCAGGTTCAGCCCGTCCGGCGGGCCAGCCAGTGGACGCCATGGAACCAGACCACCGCGTACCCGATGGTGAAGGTCGCCGCCCCCAGCCCGCCGGAGAGCAGCGGCGGGAGCCCGGCGGCGAGGCCGGCCACCACGAGCCCTGCGACCACCCCGACCGCGGCGGCCGCCAGTGCCGCCACCACCCGGGCCGCGCCGAACTCCCAGGCGCGGAAGTCGTCCCAGAACAGCCAGGCCGGCAGGATGATCGCCAGCCAGCCGTTGGCGCCGCCGAAGTCGCCGGCGCCGATCAGCTCGAACGCCCAGTCGAACAACACCACCGCCAGCACGCCGATGACGAGGCCGGCCAGGCTCACCCCGAGCAGGTCGCCCAGGGTGAGGATGCGCCCCTCGGCGTCCCGCCGGGGGAACCCGCTCCGCTGCTCGGTCATGGCCTCAGAGGGTACGTGCCGGCTCAGGCCCAGACCTGCTGCGGCTCGGCGCGGCGCTCGGCCAGGGACGGGGCGGCGTCGTACTCGCGGACCACCTCGTAGCGGGTGTTCCGCTCGACGGGGCGGAAGCCGGCGTCCCAGATCAGGTGCAGCAGGTCGTCCCGGTGCATCGTGTTCGGGGTGCCGTACGAGTCGGCGTCGTGAGTGATCTTGTATTCCACGACCGAGCCGTCCAGGTCGTCGACGCCGAAGTTGAGCGAGAGCTGGGCGACAGACAGCCCGTGCATGACCCAGAAGCACTTCACGTGCGGGACGTTGTCGAAGAGCAGCCGGGAGACCGCGAAGGTCTTCAGCGACTCGGCCGGGGAGGCCATCGTCGTACGGGCCTGGATCCGGTTACGGATCTTGCCGTCCGCCGAGTCGACGAAGTCGTGCTGGTAGCGCAGCGGGATGAAGACCATGAAGCCGCCGGTCTCGTCCTGGAGCTCACGCAGCCGCAGCACGTGGTCGACGCGGTGCCGGGGCTCCTCGATGTGGCCGTAGAGCATGGTCGACGGGGTCTTCATCCCCTTGGTGTGGGCCAGCCGGTGGATGCGCGACCAGTCCTCCCAGTGGCAGGCGTGGTCGACGATGTGCTGGCGGACCTCCCAGTCGAAGATCTCCGCGCCGCCGCCGGTCAGCGACTCCAGGCCGGCGTCCATCAGCTCGTCGAGGATCTCGTCGGCGCCCAGGCCGCTGATCTTCTCGAACCACTGCACCTCGGTCGCGGTGAACGCCTTGAGCTTGACGTTCGGCAGCGCCGCCTTCAGCTCGCGCAGCACCTTCGGGTAGTAGCGCCAGGGCAGGGTCGGGTGCAGGCCGTTGACGATGTGCAGCTCGGTGAGCTGCTCGTCCTCCATCTCCTTGGCCTTGCGGACCGCCTCGTCGATGCGCATCGTGTAGGCGTCCTTCTCGCCCGGCTTGCGCTGGAACGAGCAGTACGCGCACGAGGCGGAGCAGACGTTGGTCAGGTTGAGGTGCCGGTTGACGTTGAACATCACCCGGTCGCCGTTGAGCTCGGTGCGCCGGTGGTGCGCCAGCCGGCCCAGCCACGCGAGGTCGTCGCTGTCGTAGAGGGCGATCCCGTCCTCGCGGGTCAGCCGCTCGCCGGCGTACACCTTCGCTTCGAGCTCACGCTTGAGTCCGGCGTCCATCGAAAGCCACGTCCCTTCCACCTGCGGTAGGAATCGAGCGTACGTCGGCCCGCCGACGCCGCCGCAGCACGGTCGGCCCCCGTGCGCCCGCTCACCGAACTCTCAGGCTCCTGTTACCCGCCAACGCATCGACATCGCTGCGTGCGTGCGGTAAGACAGGGTGGGACGTTCGCCACACGCTGGTAGCGTCCCCACGGCCGCGCCCACCCGGCGCGGCGAGTCACGCCGGACGGGGAGCGGAATGGTCGACAGTAGGCGCGGGCGACGGCAGCGACGACGGAGCCCGGTGATCTCGCCGGTGCTGCGCCCGGCGCTCTGGTCCGCACTGCTCGGCGCCGTCGCCGCCACCGTCCTGGCCAACCCGGTCATGGCCGACCCGGCGCTGCCCACCAGCGTCCCCGACACCGGGTCCCGCCCCTCCTACTCGGGGCCGCTCCAGCTCCCCGGCGGCGCGCCGGTCCCCGGCCTGCCCGGCACGGTCCCGGGTCTCCCCGGCGGGCCCGGCACTGTCCCCGGCGTGCCCGCCGGCAGCCTCGGCACCGGTCCGCTTGCCGCCCAGATCTACGCCGCCGAGGCCCAGGTCGGGCAGCTCCGTGACCAACTGCTCTCGCTGCGGCAGAAGCGCACCGAGGCCGAGGGGCAGCGTGCCACCGCCGAGCGCAACCTCGCCCAGGCCCGGGACGCGGTGGCCCGGGCGCAGGAGAGCGCCGACGCCGCCGCCGCGGGCGCCTTCAAGGCCGCCGCCGCCCTCCCGCCCGGCGAGTTCGCCAACGACCTGCACGAGCTGAGCCGGCTTTCCCGGATCATCCGGGGCGAGAAGGCCGAGGGCGGCACCACCGCCGCCGAGGGCGAGGTGTCCCGGGCCCGCGTCGGCGAGCAGGCCGCCAGCCAGGCGATGGTCTCGGCCGAGTCCCGCCTCGCGGGCGCCCAGACGGAGTACGCCGCCGGCGAGAAGGCCCTGCGCGAGGCAGAGAAGAAGCTGGAGAAGCTGAAGCGGGACAACGCCGCTCAGCTCATCCAGATCGAGCGCCAGCAGGAGGCCGCCGAGCAGCGCCTCGGCGCCGGCTACCTCGGGAACGAGACCGCCAACGGCCTGGCCGCCCACCCGACGGCCCTCAAGGCACTGGCGTACGCGAGGGCGCAGCTCGGCGACCCCTACCTGTGGGCCGCCGAGGGGCCGGACCGCTTCGACTGCTCCGGCCTCATCTACGCCGCCTACCGGTCGGCGGGCTACTACGGGCTGCCCCGGGTCTCCCGCGACCAGTACTACGCCACCCGTACCCGCACCGTGTCCCGCACCGCGCTGCTCCCCGGCGACCTGCTCTTCTTCGCCTCCGGCACGAGCTGGACGACGATCCACCACATGGGCATGTACGTCGGCGGCGGCAAGATGATCCACGCGCCGACCACCGGCGACGTGGTCAAGATCTCCACCGTGCGCTGGTCCCGGCTCTACGCCGCCACCCGCGTCATCGGGGCGGTGCCCGCGCCGGCCAGCACCCCCTCGCCCACGCCGACGCCGAGCAAGCCGCCCGCGACGAAGCCGCCGGCCAGCCCGAAGCCGCCGCCTGCCAGCCCGAAGCCGACCACCAGCCCGAAGCCCACCCCGTCGTCGCCGAGCCCGTCAACCTCGCCGTCGCCGACGCCCACGCCGCCTGGGTCCCCCACGCCCACGCCCACGCCTACGCCCAGCACCTCGCCGTCGGAGTCGACCTCGCCGTCGGCGTCGGCGAGCGCCTCGGAGGCCTCTTCGCCGAGCGCCTCGACCGGTAGTGTGGCGCCGACCACGGCGCAGAGCAGTTCCGCTCCGTCGAGCAGCACCCCGGCCAGCGCCTCGGCGAGCGCCGGTAGCTGACCAGGGCCCTCGGCGGGCCGTCCGACCGGGCCGGCCAGCCGCCCACCGGGGGCGGGCCGACACGGCCCCGCAACGCGCTCCGGCTGTGCCGCCGGGCCGGAATGTGGCACGGTGACAGTCAGGCACGCCCGGTCCGACGTAGCGGATCCGGGCGCGAGCGTGCGCGGAGGGCGAGCATGGCCGAGCAAGAGGTTCCGGCGGAGCCGGTCGACCACGGATCCGCGCCCGACCGGAGCCGTGCCGGGGCACCGCATCCCCTGACGCCCGTCGGCGCCCCGTCGGCGCCCCCGCCCGGGGGCACAGCCACGGCGGCGGCCGGCTCCGCGGGGCCGTCCGGGTCGTCGTCCGAGCCGCCCGCCGACGACGTACGCCGACAGCCCGCCGCACCGGCCCGGGGCCGGGTGTCGGTGACCTCCGCCGCCGTGCCCGCCGAGGGCGACGCGGCGCCGTCGACCGGCCCCAGCGCCGGCACCACCTACCGGGCCGGCGGAACGGCCACCCCCGCCCCCGCGGTCCCCGGGCAGCGGGGCACGGCGGGGGCGCGGGCCAGCGCCGCCGTACCCGGAATGAGGCGGATCTCGGCCGACGAGGCCGGGGCGATCCGCTCCCGGACGGGCGAGGCCCGGATCTACCGGGCGGCGCCGGTCAACCCGGAACCCCCGGAGCCCGCCCAGCCGCCGGAGCCGGCTCAGCCGCCGACCCCACCGGTCCCGGAGCCCGAGCCGGCGCCCGCCCCCACGCCGCCGGTGCCGGGCCCGAACCCGCCGTCGCCGGCCCCGCCGGTCCCGACCCCCACGCCCCCGGTCCCCGGGCCCTACCCGCCCGGCCCGGGGCCCCGGCCCCCGGCGCCGGTACCGCCCGTGCCGGGTCCGCCCGTGCCGCCACCCGGACCACCGGTGCCCGCCCCGCCGCCCCCGCCCGGCCCGATGCCGGCGCCACCGTTCCCGCCGCCGCCCCTCACGGCCACGCCCGGCGCCGGACCGGCGCCCTTCGCGGGCGCCCCGCCGTCCGCCGCGCCCCCGGCGTCCGCGCCGCCGTTCTCCGCGCCTCCGGTGAGCGGGCCGCCGGCAGCCGCTCCGCGACCGGTCGCGGCCTCGTTCTCCGCGCCGCCTGCGTCCGCCCCGCCGTTCGCCGCGCCGCCGTTCTCCGCGCCCCCGGCGAGCGCCCCGCCGTTCGCCGCGCCACCGTTCTCCGCGCCCCCGGCGAGCGCCCCGCCGTTCGCCGCGCCGTCGTTCTCCGGGTCGGCGTCCGCGCCGCCGGTCGTGCCCGCGCCCGCGCTGCCGGCCTGGCCGCCGCCCACCAGCCCCGGCGACCGCCGGCCCGGTGGTGCGGAGCCCGCCGCCGCGCCCCGGGAGGCCCGCAAGCTGGCCGGCCGCGCCGGCGACGGCTCGGCCACGCGCGCCGGGCGGGCCGAGGGCACCGCGGCGGGCCGCTACGACGGCGGGCCCGACCTGGGCACGCTCTACGGTGCCGGCACCGAGGGCCCGGGCTTCAGCACGGTCTCGTTGCCGAGCAACCCGGTGGAGAACTCCGGCTCGTTGACCGGGCACATCCTGGCCCAGGGCTGGACGGAGACCCCCACCGAGGAGCGCTCCAGCACGACCAAGGTGGTGGTCGTACTGGCCGCCTCGCTGGGCCTGCTGGTGGCGATCAGCGTGCTCGTCGTACTGCTCGCCAACGACACGGTGGGCGGGCTGGTGGGCGGCGTCCTGAGCAAGTGAGCCGCGTACGACGTCGATGGTGAGCCCGCCCACTACCCGTCCGAGGTCGGGTGGCGGGTTCGTCCTGTCGCCGTACACTGGTGAGGATCACTGACCCGGCGCGTCCCACGCGCCCATGGGCGATCTTGCGGGCGATTCGGCGGCGTTCAGCTGCGGCAGGCCATCGCGAAGATGCGCCCCGCTCGAAAGGTATTTCTTGACGACCTTTGCTGAACCCAGCACGTTCACGCCCGCCCTCGACACCGCCGACGCGCAGACCGCCGTCGAGCGGGACGGCACCGGCCAGGACCCGGCCGCCGCGGTGACGCCCGAGGCCACCGACTTCGCCGCGTTGGGGCTGCCCCAGCCGCTGGTCCACGCGCTCGCCCGACAGGGCATCACCACCCCGTTCGAGATCCAGCGCGCCACCATGCCCGACGCGCTCGCCGGCCGGGACGTCCTCGGCCGGGGCCAGACCGGCTCCGGCAAGACCCTGGCCTTCGGCCTGCCCCTGCTGGCCCTGGTGGCAGACCGCAACCGGGCCCGGCCGCTGCGCCCCCGGGCCCTGGTCCTGGTGCCGACCCGGGAACTCGCGATGCAGGTCAACGACGCGCTGATGCCGCTCGGCAAGGCCGTCGGCGTCTTCCTGAAGACCGCCGTCGGCGGCGTGCCGTACGACCGGCAGGTCGACGCCCTGCGGCGCGGTGTGGAGATCATCGTGGCCACCCCGGGCCGGCTGGGCGACCTGATCGCCCGGGGCGTCTGCCACCTGGACGACGTCGAGGTCACCGTCCTCGACGAAGCCGACCAGATGGCAGACATGGGCTTCCTGCCCGAGGTCACCGAGTTGCTCGCGAAGACGCCGGCCGGCACCCAGCGGCTGCTCTTCTCGGCCACCCTCGACGGCGACGTCGACGCGCTGGTCAAGCGCTTCATGACCGACCCGGTGACGCACTCCACCGCGCCGTCCACCGCCTCGGTGTCCACCATGGACCACCACATGCTGCTGATCCCGCCGCACGACAAGTTCCCGGTCGCGGCGTCCATCGCGGCCCGGGACGGGCGGACGATGGTCTTCGCCCGCACCCAGCTCGGCGTCGACCGGCTGGTCGAGCAGTTGGCCGCCGTCGGCGTACGGGCAGGCGGGCTGCACGGCGGCAAGACCCAGCGGATGCGTACCCGCACGCTGGCCGAGTTCCGTGAGGGCCGGATGAACGTCCTGGTCGCCACGGACGTGGCGGCCCGGGGCATCCACGTCGACGGTGTCTCGCTGGTGCTGCACGTCGACCCGCCGAAGGACCCGAAGGACTACCTGCACCGTGCGGGTCGTACCGCCCGGGCCGGCGAGTCGGGCGCGGTGGCCACGCTGGTGCTGCCGAAGCAGCGGCGGACCACCCTCGCCATGTTGGAGAAGGCCGGCGTGGCGCCGGCCGAGACCCGGGTGCGCGTCGGCGACCCGGCGCTCGCCGAGCTGACCGGCGCCCGCGAGCCGAGCGGCGTCCCGGTGCGCGTCGAGGTCGACGAGCCGCGCCGGCACGGCGACCGGCCGGGCGGCCCGCGCCGCTACGGCGACCGGCCCCAGGGTGAGCGGCGCTACGGCGACCGGCCCCAGGGCGAACGCCGCTACGGCGACCGGCCCACCGCCGGTCGTGGCTACGGCGAGCGGGGCTTCGCGGACCGTGGCGAGCGGCGCTTCGGTGACCGGGACGGGCGCGACGGCGGCCGTGGCTACGGCGACCGGCCGACCGAGGGCCGCAGCTACGGCGACCGGCCCCAGGGCGAACGCCGCTACGGCGACCGCCCCACCGACAGCCGCAGCTACGGCGACCGGCCCCAGGGCGAACGCCGCTACGGCGACCGCCCCACCGACAGCCGCAGCTACGGCGACCGGCCCCAGGGCGAACGCCGCTACGGCGACCGCCCCACCGACAGCCGCAGCTACGGCGACCGGCCCCAGGGCGAACGCCGCTACGGCGACCGCCCCACCGAGGGTCGCGGCTACGGCGACCGGGGCGGCTTCCGGCCCGAGGGCCGGGGGCGTGACGAGCGGCCACGTGACGATCGGCGGGGCTTCGGCGGGCGTCCGCCGGCGCGTACGCACTGACTTCCAGCGTCAACGGCGAACGCCGCCTCGGGGCCCCGGCTCCGGGGCGGCGTTTCCGCATCCGCTGCCGGTGTCGGCCGGGTCGCGTAACGTCCGGCTCATGCCGACCATGCCGAAGTCGCTCTTCTGGGCCCGGACGGACACCGCCGGCGCGGAGCACGCATTGTTCGACGACGGGCGTGGGCTGACCGCGCGGGGCACCCTGACCGCCGTCGACCCGATCCCCTACACCTGTCGCTACCAGCTCGCCACCGACCCGCAGTGGGCCAGCGCCCGGGTGGAGGTCGAGGCGGAGGGCACCGGATGGCTGCGGAGCGTACGCCTGGAACGGGTGGGCGACGGGTGGCGGGTGACCACGGCCGAGCAGGGTGACCTGGACGCGGCGCTGCGGGCGGGCGGCCACCCGCCGGTCGGGCTGCCCGGCAGCGACGACCCCGGCCGGCTGGCCGGGGCGGTGGACGTCGACCTCGGCGGGGCGGCGCTGTTCAACACGCTGCCGGTGCACCGGCTCGGGCTGACCCGTGCCGCGGCCGACGTTCCGCACCGCATCGACGTCGCCTGGGTGCTGGTGCCGAGCCTGCTGGTCGTGCCCGCCGAGCAGGTCTACACGCCGCTCGGCCCGGGCCGGGTGCGCTTCACCAGCGACTCCTTCACCGCCGACATCGACCTGGACGGCGACGGCTACGTGGTGCGCTACCCCGGGCTGGCCGAGCGCGTCGACCCGCGCTGACCGGGCAGTTTGGCGCCGGCCCGGCGGCTCAGGCCGGCGGGCGGCTCAGGCCGGCCAGGCGCCGGTGGTGAGGAAGCGTTCGACCGTCGCGAGGTGCGGGGTCGGGTCGAGCCCCTGGGCGGCCAACCAGTCGTCGGAGTAGTAGGTGTCGGCGTAGCGGTCGCCGGCGTCGCAGATCAGGGTGACCACCGAGCCGGTGCGTCCGGCGGCGAGCATCTCCGCGATCAGCCCGAAGGCGCCCCACAGGTTCGTGCCCGTCGAGCCGCCCACCCGGCGACCGAGCACGGCCGAGCCGGCGCGCATGGCGGCCAGCGAGGCGGCGTCGGGCACCTGGACCATCCGGTCCACCACCGACGGCACGAACGACGCCTCGACGGTCGGTCGGCCGATCCCCTCGATGCGGGAGCCCCGCCCGGTGCGCACCGACCAGTCGGCGGCCTGCCAGGCGGGATAGAACGCGGAGTTCTCCGGGTCGACCACGCACAGCTTGGTGGGCAGCCGCTGGTAGCGGGCGTACCGGCCGATGGTGGCGCTCGTGCCGCCGGTGCCGGCGCCCACCACGACCCACGCCGGCACCGGGTGCCGTTCCAGGGCGAGCTGCGCGTAGATCGACTCGGCGATGTTGTTGTTGCCCCGCCAGTCGGTGGCCCGCTCGGCGTAGGTGAACTGGTCCATGAAGTGCCCGGCGGAGTCCTCCGCCAGCCAGCGGGCCTCCACGACCACCTTGGCCGGGTCGTCGACGAGGTGGCAGCGACCGCCCTGGAACTCGATCTGGGTGATCTTCTCGGGCGAGGTGGAGGCGGGCATCACCGCGATGAACGGCAGCCCGAGCATCCGCGCGAAGTATGCCTCGGAGACCGCCGTCGAGCCGGAGGACGCCTCCACGATCGTGGTCTCCGGACCGATCCAGCCGTTGCACAGCCCGTAGAGGAAGAGCGAGCGGGCCAGGCGGTGCTTCAGCGAGCCGGTCGGGTGCACCGACTCGTCCTTGAGGTAGAGGTCGATCCCCCACGACCGGGGCAGCGGGAACGGCAGCAGGTGGGTGTCGGCGGAGCGGTTGGCGTCCGCCTCGACGGCGGCGATCGCCTCGGTCACCCAGCGCCGGCTGGCCTCGTCGCACCGGTCGAGATGAGTCACGCTCGAAACCTAGCAAGCCGTTCAGTCCCCGGAGGCCCCCACCCGACGGCGCTGGCGACGCTGGCCGGCCCGGCCGGCCGCGAGGATCAGCGGGGCGAGCCGCACGGCGGCGCCGGGCAGCGCGTCGAGGAGCCGGACCTGCGCGCCGCGCCAGCGGGGGACGCTGACGACCGGGCGTGGCCGTCGGGCCAGCCGCGCGGCCCGCCGGGCCACCCGCTCGGGGGTCAGCAGCGTCCCGGTGAAGGAGGCCGCGGCGCCCGGGTCGTCGAGCCGGTCGTGCAGCATCGGCGTCCAGATCCCGTCCGGGCACAGGCACGACACGTGTACGCCCCGGTGCCCCGCCAGCCGCAGGTCGGCGAGGGTGCCGATGGAGAAGGCGATCAGCGCGTGCTTGCTGGCCGCGTAGACGGTCTCGCCGGGCGCGGCCACCAGGCCGGCCAGCGACACGACGTTGACCACGTGCCCGTGCCCCTGGGCCCGCATGACGGCCAGCGCGGCGAGGGTGCCGTTCATCGCGCCGAGGGCGTTGACCTCGACCACCCGGCGGCGGGTCGCCGCGTCGTGCTCCCACGAGGGGCCGGTGACGAGGATCCCGGCGTTGTTCACCCAGAGGCCGAGCCCGCCCCGGCCGGCCGCCTCGGCGGCGACGGCGGCGCAGGCGTCGGAGTCGCGTACGTCCAGCGGGCGGGACCAGCCGCCCAGCGGCGCGGCGGCCCGGGCCACCGCCTCGCCGTCGTGGTCGGTGAGGAGCACCGGCCAGCCGTCGGCGTGCAGCGCCGCGGCGATGGCGCGGCCCAGGCCGCCGGCCGCACCGGTGACCACCGCCGTTCCGGGGGCTGGCTTCGTCATCGGCGCACGCTATCGCCGCCCGGCGACCGCGCGCCAGAGCCGGCCGGACGCGGCTGTCCGGCGGCCGAGGGCCGAAGGTGGCGGGCCGCGGCTGCCGGGGCGGTCGGGGGCCGGAGGGCGACGGGTCAGGCGGCGGGCGGCACCGGGGCCTGCGGGCGGTTCTCCCACTTGGTGGAGAGGGCGATGCCGGTCCGGGTGGAGGCGACGCCCGGGGTCCGGTTCAGCCGCACGATGAGCCGTTCCAGCTCGGCGATGGTGCCCACCCGGGCCTTGAGCATGAACGACTCGACGCCGGCCATGAAGTAGCAGGATTCGATCTCGGGCATCTGCCGGAACGCCTCCAGCACGTCGTCGGTGTCGCCGCCGGAGTCCTCGACGATCCCGATGAGCGCGGTGACGGCGAAGCCGATCGCCTCGGGGTCCACCTCCGCCCGGTAGGCCCGGATCACGCCGCTGGACTCCAGCTTGCCGACCCGCTCGTGCACGGCGGGCGCGGAGAGGCCGACCTGCCGGGCCAGCTCGGCGTAGGACAGGCGGGCGTTGCCGCGTAGCAGCTCCACGAGGCTCAGGTCGATGGCGTCCACGGACTGTGACCCTAGCGGTCCGGGCGTAACGTCGGGCATCCGGCGCGCGTTGGACATGACAGGGTGTAGTCGCTCGCAAACTCGCAGTCAAGGGAGCCGTACGCAGGTAATATTTCCTAACTTCCCACTCAGTGCGTTTTTCGCGTTTGGCGGACAGGCCAGGTCGCTGGTGCTGTAATTGCCATACGTCCCTCATGACGGCTCTGGGCTCGCACCGGCCGGGGGCAGTGTGTTCAGCCGGGGGCTTCGTCGACGCGAGGAGGGGGCTGTGGACACTGGAGATCGCCTGCTGACACCGGGTGAAGTTGCCGCGCTGTTTCGGGTTGACCCGAAGACTGTGACGCGCTGGGCGGCGGCGGGCCGGATAGGCAGCATCCGGACTCCAGGCGGGCATCGCCGGTTTCGGGAATCCGAGGTGCGGGCCCTGCTTGAGGGGGAGGGCATGTTGGACGAGGCGGAAGACGTCGGCAAGCCGCGTAACGCGGGGCCGGCCGCCTCGACCGGGCCGGGCCCGGCCAACGCCGGCATGTACTGAATGGTGCGGATCATCGCGCGGACCGGACGCAGGCTCCGGTCCGCGTCCCGGTGAGCCGGGCCCGGGTCACTCCCGCGCCGCGCCGAGCTCACCCGACCAACGACGGAACAGCGTGTGCGGTACGCCGAGGGCGTCCAGCACCTTGCCGGCCACGAAGTCGACGAGCTGCGGCGCTGAGGCCGACGCCCCGGCCCCGTAGAAGCCGGGACTGGCCGGCAGCACCACCGCCCCGGCGTCGTGCAGCGCGATCAGATGCTCCAGGTGGCTGCGGGTAACCGGCGTCTCCCGGGGCACCACCACCACCGGCCGGCGCTCCTTGAGGTTGACCTCGGCGGCCCGCTGCAACAGGTCCTTGGAGAGCCCGATCGCGATGCCGGCGCAGGCCGCCGTGCTCGCCGGGACCACCGCCATCCCGCGTACGCGGTAGGAGCCGCTGCTCGGGCCGGCCGCCAGGTCACCGGCGGGCCAGTGCCGCACGTCGGTTCCCGTCAGGTCGCGGCCCAGCCAGGCGGCGAGGTCCTCGGCCCAGTGCCCGTCCCGGAACGGGCGGCCGGTCTCGTCGAGGACGGTCAGCCGGGCGGCCCGGGAGACGATCAGGTCCACCGGCTCGCCCGCGTCGAGCAGCGCCCGCACGACGGCCGCCGCGTACGGCGTGCCGGACGCCCCGGAGACTCCGACCACCCATGGTTCACGCATGCCTCCAGCCTGCCTGGTCGCCTCCTTCCGACGCCGGGCACCCCGCCCGCTGCGCCCGTGATGTCCCCCTCGGGTGTCGGTTGTCCTACGTCGGGCGCGATGTCGGGCCGGGAACGCGCCCATCCCAGTGGCCTGACATGCTGCCGGTGGCAATTCGCACGCGAAGCGGATCGCACCCGGGAGGAATCGGTGATGACCGGCGAGGTCCTCTGGTCGCTGCGGTCCGAGTGCCCGATCCCGCCCCGGCTCTCGCCGTACGCCGACCGCGTGCAGGAGTGGCTGGTCGACGACCTGCTGCCGGGTCTCGGCCTGGCCGCCGACGACGCGGCCCCGGGGCGGCTGGCGCGCGCCGGCGTCGCCCGGTACGCCGGCCGGCTCTACCCCCGGGCCGCCGAGGCCGACCTGCGGGCGTTGACTGCCCTGTTCACCTGGTTCTTCCTGGTCGACGACGCGTGCGACGGGCCGGGCCGGCTCGGCACCGACCGGATCCGGGCGCTGCGCGACGGGGCGCTGACCCTGCTGCACGCCGGTCCCCGGCTCCGGCACGCCGGCCTGACCGGGCCGCTGCGGCGGCTGCTGGTGCACGGGTGGCGGGAGCCGCGCCGGCGGATGCCGGCCCGCTGGCGGCTGCGCTTCGCCGACGCCGTCGCCGACCACCTCGACGGCACATGGCGGGAGGCGGCGAACAAGGCGGCCGGCCGCCGCCCCGGCGTCGCCGAGTACGTGGCGCTGCGGCGCGCCACCTCCGCCGCGTACGTGTCGTACCCGCTGGTGGAGTTCGTCACCGGGCGCCCGCTGCCCGACGCGGTCCACCACCATCCGCTGCTGCGCGAGATCGCCGACACCGGCAACGACCTGCTCTCCTGGTACAACGACCTCGCCTCGCTGGAGCGCGACGAGGCCACCTCGGGCGGGCACAACCTGGTCCTCGCGACGGCGGCCGAGCAGCGGGTGCCGGTGGCGGCCGCCGTGGGGCTGACGGCCGAGCGCTGGCGGGCGTCGATGGGGCGGTTCGTCGAGTTGCGTGCGGCGGTGCCGTCGTTCGGCCCGGGGCTGGACCGGGCGGTGGCCGACCATCTCGACGGGGTGGCGAACGCCGTACGGGCCACCGTCGACTGGACCCTGGAGAGCGCCCGCTACCCCGGCGCCCGCGCCGAGCCCGTCGCCCTCCGCTGAGCTGCCGGGCCTCGCCGTCGCTGGCGGGGGCGGCCGGCCGGATCGGGCGAGGAGCCAGGGCCGGCGTCGGCGACGGGCCCAGGGTCAGGCGCGCAGGCCCAGGCGGATCACCAGGTCGAGCAGCGCGAGGACGAACAGGGCGATGCCGACGAACCCGTTGGCGGTGAAGAAGGCCCGGTTGACCTTGCTCAGGTCGGTCGGGCTGACCACCAGGTGCTGGTAGCCGAAGGCGAGCGCCGTCAGCCCCAGCCCGATCCACCAGAGCCAGCCGAAGCCGATCAGCGCCCCGAACCAGATGAACAGCGCGAACGTCACCACGTGCGCCACGGTGGAGGCGCGCAGCGCGAACCGCAGCCCGTAGCGGGCCGGCACGCTGTGCACGCCGATCTGCCGGTCGACCTCGGCGTCCTGGCAGGCGTAGATCAGGTCGAACCCGCCGATCCACAGGCCGACGGCCACGCCGAGCAGCCACGCGGGCCAGGAGCCGTCGAGGGTGCCGGTGACGCCCAGCCAGGCGCCGACGGGCCCGACGGCCTGGGCGATCGCCAGGATGGCGTGCGGCCAGTTGGTGAACCGCTTGCCGTACGGGTAGACGACCAGCGGCACCACGGCGAGCGGCGCGAGCACCAGGCAGAGCGGGTTGAGCAGGGCGGCGGCGGCGAGGAAGACCGCGAGCGCGACCGCGGCGCCGGTCCAGGCCGTCCGTACGCTCACCGCCCCGGTGACCAGCTCCCGGGCGGCCGTACGCGGGTTCCGCGCGTCGATCCGGCGGTCCAGGATCCGGTTGGCGGCCATCGCGAACGTCCGCGCGCCGACCATCGCCACGGTGATCAGCAGCAGGTCCAGCCACCGGACCCGCCCCCCGTGCACCTGCATGGCGGTGAGCGCCGACAGGTACGCGAACGGCAGCGCGAACACGGAGTGCTCGATCGCCACCAGCTTGAGGAAGGACTTGACCCGGCCCGGCCGCTGCGCCGGTTCGACGGCGGTGGCCATCAGATGCCGTACTCCTTCCAGCGCTTGTCGACCAGGGAGACGACCTCGGGGGCCATCCGCATCTCCTCCGGCCAGCCCCGCGTGTAGCCCTCCTCGGGCAGCTTGCGGGTCGCGTCGACGCCCGCCTTGCCGCCCCAGAACTGCTGGTAGGACGCGTGGTCGAGGTGGTCCACCGGGCCCTCGGTGAGCAGCAGGTCCCGGGCGTAGTCGACGTTGCCGAAGGCGCGGAAGGCGACCTCGTTGTAGTCGTGCACGTCGCAGTCCTCGTCGACGATCACGATCAGCTTGGTCAGCGACATCATGTGCGCGCCCCAGATCGCGTTCATGACCTTCTGGGCGTGCTTCGGGTAGCGCTTGCGGATCGACACGATCGCGCAGTTGTGAAAGACCCCGGCGGCGGGCAGGTCGTAGTCGACGATGTCCGGGATCAGGAAGCGCAGCAGCGGCGCGAAGATCCGCTCGGTGGCCTTGCCGAGGCCGTGGTCCTCCTGGGGCGGCTGCGACGTGACGATCGTGTGGTAGACCGGGTCGCGCTGCATGGTCATGCACTCGACGTGCATGACGGGGAAGGGCTCCACCGGCGTGTAGAAGCCGGTGTGGTCGCCGAACGGGCCCTCCGGGAGCCGCTCGCCCGGCTCGATGTAGCCCTCCAGGACGATCTGCGCGTGCGCCGGGACCTGCAACGGGACGGTCAGGCAGTCCACCATCTCGACCCGCTCACCACGCAGGTAGCCGGCGAACAGGTACTCGTCGATGTCGGCGGGCAGCGGCGCGCTGGCCGAGTAGGCGACCGCCGGGTCAGCGCCGATGGCGATCGCCACCGGCAGCCGCTGCCCGAGCCGTTCGGCGACCGCGTGGTGCGCCGTGGAGTTCTTGTGGATCTGCCAGTGCATGCCGATGCTGTTCTGCGAGTGCTGCTGCAACCGGTAGAGCCCCAGGTTGCGTTTGCCGGTCTCGGGGTGCTTCGTGTGCGTCAGCCCGAAGTTGTGGAAGATCCCGCCGTCACCCGGCCAGACCTGGAGCCCGGGCAGCCGGTTCAGGTCGACGTCGTCGCCCCGGTAGACCACCTGCTGGCAGGGCGCGGTCCTGACCTTCTTCGGCGGCATCGAGGTGAGCTGCCTGACCTTGCCGAGGCCGTCCATCATCCCCGAGAGGCCGACCGGCAGCTCCGGCTTGAGCATGTGGCCGATCCGCTCGCCGATCTCGTCCAGCGACTCGACGCCGAGCGCCATCGCCATCCGCTTCTCGGTGCCGAAGAGGTTGACCGCCACCGGCATCTCGCCGCGCGTCGGCCGCTCGAAGAGCAGCGCCGGGCCGCCCGCGCGGACCGTCCGGGTGACGATCTCGCTGATCTCCAGGGTGGGATCGACGGGGGCGCTCACCCGCCGCAGCTCGCCCGCGTGCTCCAGCGCCGCGAGGAAGTCCTTGAGATCGGTGTACGGGAAGCCACGTGCCGCCATGTCTGCCAGTCTCCCGCACCGACCTCGGCGGCGGCCACGCCGGGTGGTGTGACACCCGCGATCACACGGCAGGCTCCCAGGCGTACGCGGCCAGGGGCGCGTCGAGCGGGGCGCCGGTGAGCCGGTTGGCGAAGGTCGAGATGGTGTACGTGCCGACGCCGAGCACCACGTCCAGCGCGTGCCGGGGCTGGTAGCCGGCCGCCAGGAAGGCGGTGGTGCCGTCCTCGGGCACCGCGCCCCGGTGGTCGAGCACGGCGAGGGTGAAGCGCCGCAGCGCCTCCAGCCGGTCGTCGGGCAGGGGCGTGCCGGCGCGCAGCGCGCCGATCAGCTCGGGTGTGGCGCCGTGCCGGGTGAGGGCGGCGGTGTGCATGGCGACGCAGAGGTGGCACTCGTTGCGGGTGGCGACCGTCAGGACGACGACCTCCCGCTCGACGGGGTCGAGGGCACACTTCTCGAAGATGCCGTTGACGGTGAGGAACCCGTCGAGCAGTTCCGGGGAGCCGGCCATCAGGCCGACGGCGGCGGGCAGGTGCCCGAGCCTGCGGCGTACGCCCTCAATGGTCGGCCGGGCGGCGGCGGGGGCGGTCTCGACGGTGTGCGCGGTGAACGGGGGCACGGGAACCTGCTCTCGGGAGGTCGGGGACGGTCGGCGTCGCGCCGCGCGTGACGTAGGATCGTCAACATGGTTGTCGAAATAGTAAACGTGGTTGTCGAACATGGCAACGGCTGAACCCGACCGGCCCGGCTTCCTGCTGCCCCTGCTGCTGCTGGCCGGCTTCCGTACGCTCATCGACGACCTGCACGCGGAGCTGGCCCGGCAGGGGCACCCGGAGCTGCGGCCGCTGCACGGCTTCGTCCTCCAGGCCGTCGGCGGCGACGGCACCACCGCCACCGGGCTGGGCCAGCGACTCGGCGTCTCCAAGCAGGCGGCCGGCAAGACGGTGGACCGGCTGGTCGCCCTCGGCTACCTGGAGCGCGCCGACGACCCGCGCGACGCCCGCCGCAAGCTGGTCCGGGCGACCCCGCACGGCCTGGACGGCCTGCGCCGCTCGGCGGCCGTCTTCGACCAGCTCCGGCAGCGGTGGGCGGCGACCCTCGGCCCCGACCGGGTCGCCGCCCTGGAGGACGACCTGCGCGCGGTCACCCCGGCCAACCTCTTCCGCCTCGACGTGCCCGGCTGGTTCGGTGGTTGACCACCGTCCCTGGCGTTCGCGGCCGAGGTGCGGTTCCCCTGTGGGACCCGCCCGGAGCCGGGGGCGGGCGAAGCGCGACCACTACGCCGACCGGCACGACCCGGGCCCGCCCGTGGCTGACCTCGAAGCCGGGGCCAGCGACATCGACCCGGTGCACGCGGCCGAGATCGCCGGGCGGCAGTTGGACGACGCGGCCTGACCGCCCCGCCGCGCCTTCCCGGCCTCGAGCCTGAGACGTGTCGCAAGCGGTTGGGTCCGCGTCGAGCGGATGAGCCACCACCGCCGGAACAACGATGCCTCTCAGGCATATAAATGCCTGTGTGGTATCGGGACGCACCGACCACCCGTCGAGCGTCGAGGTCCGGCGCAGCCGCTTCGCGCCCAGGGCGGGCGACGAGCAGTTCGCGCGCCCGCTGCCGTCGATCAGGTGGGGCCGGCCCAGCAGACGGCCCCACCTGATCCGCTGGCGAGCAGCGTCCCCGAGCGGGCGGGTCGGCTCAGTCCAGGCCGCCGTACGAGTGCAGGCCCTCGAAGAAGATGTTGACGCCGAAGAGGTTCATCAGCATGGTGAGGAAGCCGACGATGGCGAGCCAGGTCGCCACGTTCCGCTTCATACTCGGGGTGGCCCGGGCGTGCAGGTAGCCGGCGTAGATCACCCAGGAGATGAACGACCAGGTCTCCTTCGGGTCCCAGCCCCACGGCCGACCCCACGCCGCCTCGGCCCAGATCGCCCCGGCGATCACCGCGAAGGTGAAGACCGGGAACGCGAAGGCGTGCAGCACGAACGTCAGCCGCTCCAGCGCGGCCGCCGCCGGCAGCCGCTTCGCCAGGGTGTACGGGAAGCTGCGCCGACCCTGCTCGTAGCCGGAGCGCATCAGGAACGCCACCGCCGGCACCGCGCCCAGCAGGAAGATGCCGGAGGCGAAGACGATCGTCGAGACGTGGATGACGAACCAGTACGAGTTGAGCGCCGGCACCAGCGGCACGATCGGGGTGTAGAGCACCAGTTCGGCGGTCGCCACCAGCAGCACCATCACCAGCGACATGAAGAGCCCGAGGCGGCGCAGCTGCGGCCGCTTCCAGAGCACCACCAGCCAGGCGGCGACCCCGATCCAGGTGCCCGTGAGCACGAACTCGTACATGTTGCCCCAGGGCATCCGGTCGGCGGCGAGACCGCGCGTGACCAGCGCCCCGAGGTGCAGCAACGCCCCGAGCGCGGTGGCCGCGACGGCGACCAGGCCGCCCAGCCGGGCGCGTCGGGCCGTAAGCTCGGCCGCCGCCGCGCCGGGGTCGACGGGCGCGTCGGGGGTGCTGCCCCCGGCCGCGCCGACGCCGGCGCCGACCAGCTCGCGGGCGGGCGCCGCGGCGACCCGGGTGCGGGAGTTGCCCAACGCGTACTCGACGGCGTGACTGATCATCGCGACCAGGTACGCCAGGATCGCGAACGACACCAGCTGGTCGGAGAGTGCGGACATCACTCGGCTCCTTCTCGCGCTCCGGCCCGGTCGCCGCCGTCGCGGTCGACGCTGGCCCCGTCGTCCGGCCGCCCGTCGCCGCCGATCGCGGCCACGAGCTGCGCGAACTCGTCGGCGAACCCAGGATGGTCGGTGCGAGGCAGGCCACCGGCCTCGACCAAACTACTACCGCTCGTCGGAGATCCACTCGTCGGGTCGGTGGTGCCGGCCGGCAGCACCCGGAAGAAGACCCGGCGGCGCCGCCCGAACAGCGAGCCCATCAGCCCGATCAGCAGCACGCCGGAGCTGACCAGCAGCGGCGTCGAGCCGGGGTCGTACCGGACCGACAGGGTGATGTACGGCACGGTGCCCAGGAACTCGACCGTGGTGTCGTCGTCCAGCTTCCAGGTCTCGCCCTTGCGGAGCAGCTTCGTGCCGACCTCCTTGACCTTGCCGGCGCGCACCTGCCGCTGGTCCAGCTCGTAGACCGAGCCGGGGATGCCGGCGTCCATGCCCAGGTTGCCCCGGTAGGCGACGAGGTTCAGCGCGGGATTGCGCTCGGTCGGGTACTCGGAGCGGGCGAACGGCGCGACGGCCGGCGCCGTCGGCAGGTAGAGACCGGAGAAGGCCATCTGGAGGTCCGGGTCGCGGGTGCCCGTGGCCGGGTCGACGTTGATGTCCGGGAACGCCGCCAGCCCCTCGCTGGTCAGGCCGACGTCGCCGGTGGTCAGGAACGGGAAGTTGCTGGTCTGACTCTTGCCGAACCGGTCGGTGTAGCGGATCACCGGGGCGTAGCCGTGACCGAGCAGGTATACGTTCGCGCCGTCGAGGCGCAGCGGGGAGTTGACCGAGAAGTTGGCCTGCCGCCGCTCGCCGTCGGCCTCGTCCACCGTCACCTTGGCGTCGAAGAACTCCGGCTGGCCGGACTCCAGGAACCGGGCCTCGAAGTCGTCGAGCCGGATGCAGAAGCCCGGCAGGTCGGCGCTGCTGACGCGCGGGCCGAGTTTGCTCTCGGCGTACTGCTGGCGGGTGTTGCAGAACGCGTTGTCCTCGCCGGCCACCAGCAGCTTGTTGCCGCTCCAGCCGTACCAGGAGCCGAGCGCGACGCCGACCAGCACGACCACCATCGAGCTGTGGAAGAGCAGGTTGCCGGTCTCCTTCAGGTAGCCCTTCTCGGCGGAGACCTCGTCGCCGCGCACCACCACCCGCCAGCGCCGCCGGCGCAGCGCTTCCGCGATCGCCGTCGCGCCGCCCTCGGGCGCGGCCAGCACTGCGTGCTGGGGCAGCCGGTCCAACCGCCTCGGCGCCGCCGGCGGCTTCGACCGCAGCGCCCGCACGTGGTCCCGCAGCCGGGGCGTGATGCAGCCGATCAGCGAGGTGAAGAGCAGCAGGTAGATCGCGGAGAACCAGACCGAGCCGAACGCCTCGAAGGCGCCGATCCGGTCCAGCACCGGGGCCAGGTCGGGGTGCGCGGTGAAGTAGTCCCGCACGTCCTCCGGGTTGACCCCGCGCTGCGGCAGCACCGAGCCGGGGATGGCGGCCACCGCGAGCAGGAAGAGCAGCACCAGGGCCGTACGCATGCTGGTGAGCTGCCGCCACGAGTTGCGCAGCAGGGCCAGCAGGCGGTTGGGCCGGCGCCGGGGGGCCTCGGCCGGCGGTGCCGGCCGGTCGTCGACGGCGGTCATCAGATGCTCACCTCGCCCACCCCGACGGTGGTCTGCAACCAGATCACGAAGTTCGTCCAGCCGCCGGTGACCAGCGCGAGGCCGATCAGGATCAGCAGCGCGCCGCCCACCCGGGTGACCCACCGGCTGTTGCGCCGGACGGCGCGGAACACCCCGAGCAGGCGCTCGAAGCCCAGCCCGAAGACGACGAACGGTATCCCCAGCCCGAGGCAGTACGCCACGGCGAGCACCACGGCCCGGTCGGTCTGCCCGCCGACGGCGGCCATGCCGATCACCGCGCCGAGCGTCGGGCCCACGCAGGGCACCCAGCTGAGCGCGAAGACCGCGCCGAAGACCGGCGCGCCCAGCAGCCCGGCGGCGGGCAGCCGCTGGAACCGGAACTCCCGCTGCAACCCGGGAACCAGCCCCACGTAGCTCAGCCCGAGCACGACGATCAGCGCGCCGACGACGATCTCCAGCGTGCGCTCGTACTCGAAGAAGACCCGGCCGACGCCGGCGAAGAGGATCGCGGTGGCGGTGAAGACGGCGGTGAAGCCGGCGATGAACAGCAGCGTGCCGGCCAGCACCCGGCCCTTGACCGCGGCCTTCGGCGCCTCGGTGCGCTCCCGCACCGCCACCCCGCCGCCGCTGCCGGCAACGGGCGTGGCCCCGACCCGGGGGCGGCGGGTCTCCAGGTCCGCCCCGGCGAGGCCGGTGACGTACGACAGGTAGCCCGGCACCAGCGGGAGCACGCACGGGGAGAGGAAGCTGACGAGCCCGGCGAGCGCCGCCGCGCCGATGGCGAGCAGCAGCGGCCCCGACTGGGCGAGCTCGGAGAACGTCTCGCCCATCAGCGGGAACCGTTGGGGGCCGGCTTCTCGGCCGCGATCCGCTCGACGATGGGCTGGAGGCCCTCCTGCTTCACCGCCGCCCGGATCACCACGGCGATGCGGCCGTCGCGGTCCAGCACGACGGTGGCCGGGATGGTGTTCGGCGGGATGTCCAGGGCGAGCGCCAGCCGGCTCGGCGGGTCGAAGAGGCTCGGATAGGTGACCTTGAAGCTCTCCTCGAAGGCGAGCGCCTTGTCCCGCTGGTCCTGGATGTTGATGCCCAGGAACGTCACCCCGGAGCCCTTGGTGGCCTGGTAGGTGTTCTCCAGGTCGTCGGCCTCGGCCCGGCACGGCGCGCACCACGAACCCCAGAAGTTGACCACCACGACCTGGCCCCGGTCCCTCGCCACGTCGTGGCTGCCGCCGGTGAGCAGCTCACCGGCGAGCTTCGGCGCGGCCGAACGCTGGTCGGGGGCGCACTCGATGATGCCGCCGGAGTTGTCGCAGGCCTCCTCCCCGTCGCGCGACGAGCAGCCGGCCAGCGCCACCGTCGCGACGGCGGCGAGCAGACCCGCGGTCCACTTCCGGGCGTTCATCAGGCCCCCTTGGCCGTCCTGGCTGTCGGCGACATCGCGATCAGGTGGGCGGCCGGCTCGGAGTAGCCGATGCCGACGACCTTGGCGCCGTCGAAGTGGAAGGAGGTGAGGCTCGCCAGCCCGCACTGACGCTTGCGCGGGTCGTGCCAGAGCCGCTTGCGCTCCACGTACCGGCGCAGCGTCCAGATCGGCAGCTGGTGGGAGACCAGCACGGCCTCGCGCCCCTCGGCCGCCACCCGGGCGGCCTGGAGGGCGCCGAACATCCGCTCCGCGATGGCTCGGTAGGCCTCGCCCCAGGACGGGGTGACCGGGTCCCGCAGCACCCACCAGTTGCGCGGGTCGCGGAACGAGCCGTCGCCCGGGGAGACCTTCTTGCCCTCGAACCAGTTGGCGCTCTCGATGAGCCGCTCGTCCACGCCGACCGGCAGCCCGAACTGCGCGGCGATCGGCTCGGCCGTCTGCTGGGCGCGTTCCAGCGGGCTGGCCACCACGTGCACGACCTCCCGCTCGGCCAGCCCCTGCGCGGCGGCCTTGGCCATCTGCACCCCCAGCTCGGAGAGCCGGAAGCCCGGCAGCCGGCCGTAGAGGATGCCGTCCGGGTTGTGCACCTCGCCGTGCCGCAGCACGTGGACCACCGTCTTGCTCACCGTACGCTACCCCCCGTGACCCGCCGCTGCCGCAGCGTTGGCCGCCACCGGCAGGGCGGCGGCGATCTGCTCCAGAGCGGCGTCGTCCAGCGCCGCAGACACGAACCACGCCTCGAACGCGCTCGGCGGCAGGTAGACGCCGCCGGCGAGCATCGCGTGGAAGAACGCCTTGAACGCCGGCACCTGCTGGGTGCGGGCGCTGTCGTAGTCGACCACGTCGGCGTCGGTGAAGAAGATCGAGAACATGTTTCCCGCGTACGACAGCCGGTGCGGGACCCCGGCGGCGGCCAGCGCGTCGGCGGCGAGCCGGCCCACGACGGCGGCCGCGTCGTCCAGCTTGCGGTAGAGCGCGTCGTCGGCGAGCCGCAGCGTGGCCAGGCCGGCGGCGCAGGCCAGCGGGTTACCGGAGAGGGTGCCGGCCTGGTAGACCGGGCCGGCGGGGGCCAGTCGCTCCATGATCTCCGCGCGCCCGCCGAACGCCGCGGCCGGCAGCCCACCACCCATGACCTTGCCGTACGTCCACAGGTCGGCGTCGGAGGGGTCGAGGCCGTGCCAGCCGGCGCGGGAGACCCGGAACCCGGTCATCACCTCGTCGACGATGAGCAGCGCGCCGTGCGCGTGCGCGATCCGGGCGAGCTGGGAGTTGAAGCCGTCGCGCGGGGCCACCACGCCCATGTTGCCGGCGGCGGCCTCGGTGATGATCGCGGCGATGTGCTGGCCCTCGGCGGCGAACGCCTGCTCGACGGCGGCCACGTCGTTGTACGGCAGCACGATCGTGTCGCCCGCCGCCGCGCCGGTCACGCCCGGCGAGTCGGGCAGGCCGAGGGTGGCCACCCCCGAGCCGGCGGCGGCCAGCAGGCCGTCGGAGTGCCCGTGGTAGCAGCCGGAGAACTTGACGATCCGTGGGCGGCCGGTGAACCCACGCGCCAGCCGGATCGCCGACATGGTGGCCTCGGTGCCGGAGTTGACCAGCCGGACCTGCTCGACCGGGGTCCGGTCGACGATCTCGGCGGCCAGCTCGACCTCGCCCGGCGTGGGGGTGCCGAAGCTCGTGCCCCGGGTCGCGGCCGACCTGATCGCGTCCACGACCTCCGGGTGGGCGTGGCCGAGGATCAGCGGGCCCCAGGAGGAGACCAGGTCGACGTAGCGCCGGTCGTCGGCGTCGTAGAGCCAGGGCCCCTCCCCCCGGACCATGAAGCGCGGCGTGCCGCCGACGGCGCGGAACGCGCGCACGGGGGAGTTCACCCCGCCGGGCACGATGGCCTTGGCGCGGTCGAACAGGGCCTCGGAGGCCGGCGCGTCGGCCGGGTAGCGGCCAGATGCGGCGGGAAACATATCGGTCACGATGCCGCCATTGTGTCAGCGTCGGACGGCGAATCGGCAGGCACCCCGCACCGGGGTTACCAGGCTCACCCGGACCGGCCTCCCACACTCCCCCGGCGGATGCCCGGGACGCCTCCGCCCCGCCCTGCCTGGGAGCGGATCCGCCCGCGCCCCGCCGGGACGACTCCGCTCCGCGCCCGGGGAGGGATGGTCGTCGCCCAGCACCGTCGGGTGGGTGTGGTCGGCGTCCTGGTGTGGGGGTGTTTACGCTGGCGGGAGCGGTGTCGCGACACTTGGCTGGCTCGGTCGCCACCGCTCGACAGGCCGGGCCACTCGGATCGCGCTAGGCTGACCCGGTGGATCGTGCCGAACTGTCCATCACGCTACACCGGACGGGTGACGAAGCCGTGCTTCGCCTGACCGGTGAGATCGACATGCTCACGGCCGCCCAGCTGTCGACCGTCGTCAACGAGGTGCTCGCCGAGCCGCCCCCGCGGATCGTCCTCGACCTCGGCGGGGTCACCTTCTGCGACTCGCAGGGTCTCGGCACCCTCGTCGTGCTGAGCCGCAAGGCCAGTCACGCCCAGAGCCTGCTGATCCTGACCAACGTGGGCGACTTCCTGCTCCGCGTCCTGGACATCACGGGCCTGCGCAGTGCCCTGATGATCCGCAACGACCAGACCACCGGCTGACCCGCCCCGCCCACCGGGCTGACCTCCCGCCCGTTCCCGGCCCCTACGCGCACCGCGCACCGGTCGCACGCTCCGCGCAGGCGGCGAGACCTTGGTGGGAAAGGGCCCCTCCGGGGCCGTCAGCCACCAAGGTCTCGCACGCTCGTGGGCCGGTCAGGGGGTGTTGCCCCAGCGGGCCTCTTCGAGGAGCTGCACCGCGCGGTCGCGGGCGTCCGCCTCGTCCAGGCGCAGCATCGTGGTGGCCTCGTCGACCGCGTCCGTCAGCACCCGCAACTGCGCGTCGCGCTCCCGCACCAGGTCGGACTGGGCCGCGAGCTGCCGGGTCTTCACCCACAGCTCGACGAACACCGACACCTTGGCGCGCAGCACCCACGGGTCGAACGGCTTGGTCAGGTAGTCGACCGCGCCGACCGCGTAACCGCGTAGCGCCAGCTGGGCGTCCCGGTCGGCGGCGGTGAGGAAGATGATAGGCACGTGCCGCGTACGCTCGCGCCGCTTGATGTGGCTGGCCGTCTCGAAGCCGTCCATGTCCGGCATCTGGGCGTCCAGCAGGATCACCGCGAAGTCGTCGACCAGCAGCTGCTTCAGGGCCGCCTCGCCGCTCTCGACGGCGACGGACTGCACCGGCAGGCCCTGGAGAATCGCCTCCAGTGCCATCAGGTTCTCCCGGCGGTCGTCCACCAGCAGCGCCTTTGCCATCTGGGTCACGAACTCTCCTCGGTTCGGCTGCCGCTGATCCAGGACGACATGAGTTCGATCAACTCGTCCAGGTCGACGGGCTTGGTGATGTAGTCACTTCCTCCGGCCGCCAGCGCCGACTCGCGGTCGCCGGGCATGGCCTTGGCGGTCAGGAAGACGATCGGCAGGTCGGCGAACCGGTGGTTGCGCCTGATCTGTCGGGTCGTCTCGTACCCGTCCTGATCGGGCATCATCGCATCCATCAGGACGATGTCCACCTCCGGATGCTCGGCCAGCAGGCGGACGCCGTCCGCCCCGTTGTCCGAGTACAACACGGTGAGGCCGTGCAGCTCCAACGCGCTGGTCAGCGCGAAGACGTTCCGGACGTCGTCGTCGACGATCAGCACGGTGGCGCCCTCCAGCCGCCGGGTGGCCGGCGTGGAGGCCGGCTCGGGCAGCTCCGGCGGCGGCATGAGCAGGGACGACGGCAGCCCGGCCCGCGCCGGTGACGGCGGCAGCGGCGCCACCACCGCGTCCGGGGCGAGCACGTCCGGCACGAAGAGGGTGAACGTCGAGCCCTGGCCGGGCGCCGACGCCACCACGATGCTGCCGCCCAGCAGCCGGGCCAGGTCCCGGCTGATCGACAGCCCCAGCCCCGTACCGCCGTAGCGGCGGCTGGTGGTGCCGTCGGCCTGCTGGAACGCCTCGAAGATCAGCGACAGCTTGTCGTCGGAGATGCCGATGCCGGTGTCGACCACCGTGAACGCGATGACCTGCCGCGCGTTGGTCAGGGCCGGTACGTCGAAGACCGCGCTGTCGGGCGCCGGCGCGATCCGCAGCGTCACCGCCCCGTTGTCGGTGAACTTGACCGCGTTGGAGAGCAGGTTGCGCAGGATCTGCTGGAGCCGCTGGGCGTCGGTGACCAGCGCCTCCGGCAGGTCCTTGCTGATCCGTACCTGGAAGTCGAGGCCCTTCTCCTCCGCCTGCGGCGCGAACGCCTGCTCCACGTAGCCACGGATCTCGTCGAACCGGACGGCGGTGGGCTCGACGTCCATCCGTCCCGCCTCGATCTTGGACAGGTCCAGGATGTCGTCGATCAGCGACAGCAGGTCGGAGCCGGCGCCGTGGATCGTCCGGGCGAACTCGATCTGCTTCGGCGTCAGGTTCTGCTCCGAGTTCTCGGCCAGCAGCCGGGCGAGCAGCAGCAGCGAGTTCAACGGCGTACGCAGCTCGTGGCTCATGTTGGCCAGGAACTCCGACTTGTACGCCGACGCCCTCGTGAGCTGCTGGGCCTTCTCCTCCAGGCCGAGCCGGGCCAGCTCGATCTCCCGGTTCTTCGTCTCGATGTTGCCCTTCTGCTCCGAGAGCAGCTGCGCCTTGTCCTCCAGCTCGGCGTTGGTGCGCTGGAGTTCGGCCGACTGCTCCTGCAACTCGTGGGCGAGCCGCTGCGACTGCGCGAGCAGTTCCTCCGTACGCCGGTTGGCCTGGATGGTGTTGACGGCGATGCCGGTGGTGAGCACGAGCCGCTCCAGGAACGACAGGTGCAGCTCGGAGAAGGCCGCGACGCTGGCGAACTCGATGACGCCGAGCAGTTCGCCCTCGAAGAGCACGGGCAGTACGACCAGGTCGGCCGGTGGGGTCTCGGCCAGCCCGGAGCGGAGCATCAGCTTGCCGTCCGGCGCCCCGCCCATCCGGATCGTGCGCCGGGACAGGGCGGCCTGGCCGACCAGACCCTCGCCGGGGCCGAACGTGACCTCGTGCCCCCGGGCGACGTAGCCGTAGGAGGCGGTCAGCCGCAGCCGCATCACGCCCTCGGAGTTGTCCGCCAGGAAGAACGCGCCGAGCTGCGCGTCGACCAGCGGGGTCACCTCCATCATGATCATGCGGCAGACCTCGCCGAGGTCGCGCTGCCCCTGGAGCAGGCCGCCGATCCGGGCCAGGTTCGAGTCGAGCCAGCCCTGCTCGGCGTTCTTCTTGGTCGTCTCCCGGAGGGTGACGATCATCTGGTTGATGTTGTCCTTCAGCTCGGCGACCTCGCCCTGCGCCTTGACCGCGATGCGCTGGGTCAGGTCGCCCCGGGTCACCGAGGTGGAGACCTGGGCGATGGCGCGCAGCTGGGTGGTGAGGGTCGAGGCGAGCTGGTTGACGTTCTCGGTGAGGTCGCGCCACGTGCCCGAGACGCCCTTGACCTGGGCTTGGCCGCCGAGCTTGCCCTCACTGCCCACCTCGCGGGCCACCCGGGTCACCTCGTCGGCGAACGACGACAGCTGGTCCACCATCGTGTTGACCGTCGACTTCAGCTCCAGGATCTCGCCCTGGGCGTCGACGGTGATCTTCTGCGACAGGTCGCCCTTCGCCACGGCCGTGGTGACCGAGGCGATGTTGCGCACCTGCGACGTCAGGTTCGACGCCATCGAGTTCACGTTGTCCGTCAGGTCCCGCCACGTACCGGAGACGCCCTTCACCTGGGCCTGACCGCCCAGCTTGCCCTCCGTACCCACCTCGCGGGCCACCCGCGTCACCTCGTCGGCGAACGACGACAGCTGGTCCACCATCGTGTTCACCGTCGACTTCAGCTCCAGGATCTCGCCCCGGGCGTCCACGGTGATCTTCTGCGACAGGTCGCCCTTCGCCACGGCGGTCGAGACCTGGGCGATGTTGCGCACCTGGGCGGTCAGGTTCGACGCCATCGAGTTCACGTTGTCGGTCAGGTCCCGCCAGGTGCCGGCGACGCCGCGCACCTGGGCCTGACCGCCCAGCTTGCCCTCCGTACCCACCTCGCGGGCCACCCGCGTCACCTCGTCGGCGAACGACGACAGCTGGTCCACCATCGTGTTCACCGTCGACTTCAGCTCCAGGATCTCGCCCCGGGCGTCCACGGTGATCTTCTGCGACAGGTCGCCCTTCGCCACCGCCGTGGTGACCGAGGCGATGTTGCGCACCTGCGACGTCAGGTTCGACGCCATCGAGTTCACGTTGTCCGTCAGGTCCCGCCACGTACCGGAGACGCCCTTGACCTGGGCCTGACCGCCGAGCTTGCCCTCCGTACCCACCTCGCGCGCGACGCGCGTCACCTCGTCGGCGAACGACGACAGCTGGTCCACCATCGTGTTGACGGTGTTCTTCAGCTCCAGGATCTCGCCCTGGGCGTCGACCGTGATCTTCTGGGAGAGGTCGCCCTTCGCCACGGCCGTGGAGACCTGGGAGATGTTGCGGACCTGGCTGGTCAGGTTGCCGGCGAGCTGGTTGACGTTCTCGGTGAGGTCGCGCCAGGTGCCGGAGACGCCGCGTACCTGGGCCTGGCCGCCGAGCTTGCCCTCGATGCCCACCTCGCGCGCGACGCGCGTCACCTCGTCGGCGAACGACGACAGCTGGTCCACCATCGTGTTGACGGTGTCCTTCAGCTCCAGGATCTCGCCCTGCGCCGCCACGGTGATCTTCTGCGACAGGTCGCCCCGGGCCACCGCCGTGGAGACCTGGGCGATGTTGCGCACCTGGGCGGTCAGGTTCGACGCCATCGAGTTGACGCTGTCGGTCAGGTCCTTCCAGGTGCCGGCCACGTTCGGCACCTCGGCCTGGCCGCCGAGCTTGCCCTCGGTGCCCACCTCGCGGGCCACCCGGGTCACCTGCTCGGCGAAGAGCCGCAGGGTGTCGGTGAGGTAGTTCATCGTGTCGGCCAGCTCGGCGACCTCGCCGCGCGCGCTGACCGTGATCTTCTGGGACAGGTCGCCCTTGGCCACCGCCGTCGCCACCTGGGAGATCGACCGCACCTGGCCGGTCAGGTTCGACGCCATGGTGTTCACCGAGTCGGTGAGGTCCTTCCAGGTGCCGGCGACGCCGCGTACGTCGGCCTGGCCGCCGAGCTTGCCCTCGGTGCCCACCTCCCGCGCGACCCGGGTGACCTCGTTCGAGAAGGACGAGAGCTGGTCGACCATCGTGTTGACCGTGCGGCCGATCCGCAGGTACTCACCGCGCAGCGGCCGGCCGTCGATCTCCAGGGCCATGTGCTGGGAGAGGTCACCGTCGGCCACCGCGACGATGACCCGGGCGATCTCGGTGGTCGGCCGGCCCAGGTCGTCGATGAGCGAGTTGACCGCCCGCTGCCCCTCCGCCCAGGAGCCGTCCAGGCCCTCGTCGTCCAGGCGCTCGGTGAGCCGGCCGTCCCGGCCGACGATCCGGCTGATCCGCCGCAGGTCGAGGTACTGCCGCTCCTGGAGCGACACGACCTCGTTGAAGGCGTCCGCGACCTCGCCGGCCCGGCCCGCCCGGCGGGGCAGCCGGACCTTCAGGTCGCCCCGACCGACCCGCCGCAGCGCCTCGGTCAGCTCGCCGAGGAGCGCCTCGTGGTCGGGCGCGGACGGGTCCACGGTCGCCGACTGTTTCGTGGTCATCATTCCTCGCTCAGCTCGGGGCCACCGGCTCCTGCCGACGCCGGCCATCCCCTCATTGTGCCCGCGACCTCCCCCACACCAAGCCCACGCGCCCACCCACCCCGCCCCGACCCCCGCCGAACCCACCGCCCCCGCCCCACCCCGGGCGGTTGACCATGCAGTTGTGGCGCCCCGCAAAACGGGCTAATCACCAGGAGACGTCCGCCACAACCGCATGATCGACGGGGTGGGAGGTGGGGAGTGGCTTGGCAGTCATGCGGGTGGCGGTGGAGGATACGGGGATGTCGGCGGAGACGGGGCCCGCGGCGACCGGGGGCCGAGACGAGCACGTCCGGCGCGTCAGGCTCCCCGCAGACCGGCGTACGCCCGCCGCCGCACGGGCCCTCGTGCGGTCCGTCCTCACCGAGGCACACCTGGACGGGTTGGCCAACGAGGCCATGCTGCTCACCACCGAACTCTCCACCAACGCCGTGGAGCACGCCCGCACCGAGCTGGACATCGAGGTGGTCGCCGACCAGGTCGGGATCACCGTCACCGTGTCCGACTTCGCCGCCGGCCCCGTGGAGGAGCTGATCGTCGGCGTCCGCAACGACGCCACCGACATCGACGAGGTCTCCGAACGCGGTCGGGGGCTGCTGCTCGTCGACCACTTCGCCAGCCGCTGGGGCACCACCTACCTGCCCACGGGCAAGGGGGTCTGGTTCCGGCTGGACCTGCCCGACCCCGCCGGGCACGACCGGGTGGCGGGCAGGCCCGCCGCGGCGACCGCCGGGGGCGGCACGCCGACGGCCCCCGACAGCTCCGCGCCGAGCGCCGGGGCCATGAGCGAACTGATGCAGACCACCCCCGACCCGTACGCCGAGGATCCGTTGCCCGACTTCGCGACCAGCCTGCTCACCCGGGTGGCGGAGATGGTCGGCGCGGCGGGCGGGGTGGTACGGCTGGACCGGGGCGACGGGCAGGGCACCCAGGCGCTGGCCCGGTACGGCCGCCAGCCCCGGCCCGGCAACGAGCTGCTCCGGGTGCCGCTGGCCGTGCACCGGCCGTACGCCGGCGAACTGGAGCTGGACGCGGCCCCGTCGGCGTACGCGCGGCCGCTCGCCGTGCTGATGGCCGAGCGGCTCTCGCTGCACCTGGAGAACGACCGGCTGCGCCGGGCGGACGTCCGCCGGCAGGCCTGGCTGACCTTCCTCGCCGAGGCCAGCGAGCTGCTCGCGCAGTCGCTCGACGTCGAGTTGACCATGGCGCTCGTCCCGCAGCTCGTGGTGCCCCGGCTCGGGCAGTGGTGCGCGGTGCACACGACCGACGAGTGGGGTCGGCTGCGCCTCGCGGCGGCCAGCCACGCCGACGAGTCGGTGCTGCCCCAGCTGCACCAGGTGCTCGAGGAGACCGGGCCCGACTCGGTCCAGGCCCGGCTGCGCGAGGCGTCGCGCAACGGCACCCAGATGCCGCTCGGCGCGCCGATGGAGGGCTTCGCCGTCCCGCTGATCGCCCGTGGCCAGCGGCTGGGCACGCTGGCCGTCGGCCGGCACCAGCGGCACCGGCACGACCCGGACGAGGTCGCCGTGCTGGAGGACGTCGCCCGACGGTCGGCGCTGGCGATCGAGAACGCCCGCATCCACGCGGAGCGTCGGCGCGTCGCGCACACCCTCCAGCAGTCGCTGCTGCCGCCGGTGCTGCCCGTGGTCGAGGGCATCGGCTTCGCCGCCGAGTACGTCCCGACCGGCGGCGACGTCGACGTCGGCGGCGACTTCTACGACGTGGTGCCCCTGCCGGACGGCCGCTGGCTGGTGGTGATCGGCGACGTCTCGGGCAAGGGCGTGCAGGCGGCGACGGTCACCGGCCTGGTCCGCGACGTCATCCGGGTGCTGGTGGGCGACGGCAAGCCGCTGCCGGAGGCGCTGGCCCGGGTCAACGAGACGCTGTTCGAGCGGGGCGGCGGGCGCTACTGCACGTTGGCCCTGGCGGCGGTCGGCCCCGGCGACGGCAACCAACTCGACGTCTCCCTGCATCTCGCCGGCCACGACCGGCCCGTGCTGCTGCCCGCCCGGGGCGGGGCGCGTTTCGTCGGCACCGGCGGCACCGCCCTCGGCCTGCTCGACTCGATCGCCTCCCCGACGGCGGTGGTGCCGCTCGATCCGGGCGACGCGCTGGTCTTCTACACCGACGGGGTCACCGAGCGGCGGCGCGGCCGGGAGCTGTTCGGCACCGACCGGCTGCGCGACGCCGCCGCCCCGCTGGCCGGCTACTCGGCAGACGTGATCGCGGCCCGGCTCCGCTCCACGGCGATCGGCTTCTCGACCGAGGCGCCGCGCGACGACATCGCCATCCTGGTGCTGCGCAACGACGCCAGCTGACAGCGGTGACCGGGCTGGTGCCCGGGCCGTCGCCCCTCCGGAGTGGACGTCACGGCCGGCTGACGTCCCTTCCTCACACCGCTGTGATGGTGGGCCCGGAATACGGCCTGTCTGATGAACCGTGACTGGCGGCGCCGGACCTCGACGGCCGGCCGTGTAACCCTCGCCGCCTCGATACCACACAGGTATTTTTATGCCTCGTAGGTATCAGCGTTTCGGCGGCAGTGGTTCGTCAGCTCCACGCACCTTCCACGCCGGACGGACACACCCCGGCCAGAGCGGAGCGCCGCCGGGCCGCTGCTGGCGGTCTACTCGGTGGCGCTGCTGGCCACCAACCGGCTGCGGATGTCCCGCCGCACCTGGCGGGTGCTGCTCGCCCTGACCGTGGGCGCGGTGCTGGTGGCGGCGCTCCGCTTCGCGCCGACCGGGATGGACATGCACCGCTGGTGGCTGGACTGAGTCGCACGCGGTCTCCGGTCGACCCGTTCCCCTCCTCCCGCCCCGACACGCCGGCGAGCTGCCCGAACGGTCAGAGGCCGCCGGGGAGGCGGCCCGGGGCGAGGCGGTGGTGGGGGTCGAGGTGCGCCTTGGCCGCGCGCAGCCGGGCCAGCCCGGCCAGCTCGCCCCACAGGTCGACGGCCCGCCGGACGGCCGGCGGCGCGGAGACCACCACGCACCGGCCCTGCCGGGCGAGGAGCACGCCGCGGACGGCGGCCAGGATCGACGCCACCCGGTCGGGCGACATGGCGCCGGGCAGGGCCGCGTGCACCACGCCGAGGCCGGCGGAGCCGCGCACCGGGACGGGCCCGCCGGCGGCGTCGCGCAGCGCGTAGACGGCAGCGTGCAGGTCGGCGATGGGCACCTCGATCCGCAGCGCCGTGTCGCCCGGGCCGAACGGGTAGCGCCGCCACCAGTCGGGTGCGGCGTGGCTCGCGGCCGAACCCGGGCCGAGGAGCGCGACGAGCCGGTCCGCGCGCTCGGCCACGTCGGCCGGACCGCCCTCCAGCAGCACCACCAGCCGCCCGGCACCGCCCGGGCCGCCGCGGACGCGCCCCGCCATGGACGGGTGCGCGGCCATCGCGGCGGCCCGGGTGCCCTGGCGCGGCCGGGGTCCCGCGCCGGCCGGCAGGTCGAGCTCGACCGCCGCCGGGTCGAGGCGCGCGGCGAGCACGGTGCGGATCAGGTCGTGCACCTCCAGCGGGGTCCAGACGGGTCGGCTGACCCAGATCCGGCCGGCCGGGACGGCCTGCACCCGCAGGGTCGCGGAGACCAGCACGCCGAGCGCTCCCTGCGAGCCGCAGAGCAGGCGGGTCAGCTCCAGGCCGGCGGCGCCACCCCCGGCATCGACCAGCTCGCCGTCGGCGTCGAGGTAGCGCACCCCGACGAGCTGGTCGCAGGGGCTGCCGTGGCGGTGCCGCAGCGGCCCCGCCTCGCCGGCGGCGAGCACGCCGCCGAGGGTGGCGCCGGGTGAGGGGGCGTCGAGCGCCAGGCGCTGCCCGGTGCGCTCCAGCGTGGCCTGCACCGCGCGCAGCGGGGTGCCCGCCCCGACCTGCGCGGTGGGCGAGCCGGCCGGCTCGTGGCCGATCCCGGCGAGCCGGCCGGTGTCGAGCATGATGTCGACCCGGTCGGGGGCGGCGCCCCAGTCGATCTTCGTGCCGGCCCCGCGCGGCACCACCGTCAGGTCGTGCCGGGCGGCGAGCCGCAGCACCTCGGCCGCGGCGTGCGCCCCACCCGGGACGGCGACCCAGCGGGCCGGGCGGCCGGCCACCTCGTCGGCGGGGCCGGCGAAGCGGGCGAACGGCGGGCCGCAGATCTCGGTCAACCGCCGGGTGATGTCGAGGGCTCCGGGCCGGTCGGTGGAACTCGCTGCAGCCGCCATGCCGGCCATCGTACACATGTTCGAAAGCCGTGGCGGCGGGTCGTCGACGAGGCCGCGCGGCGGGCGGCGCGCGGCCGGTAACGTGACGCCGTGACCACCGAGACCCCCGTGCCCACGGCGAAGCGGGTGCCCAGCGAGCGCACCCACCACGGCGACACCGTCGTCGACGAGTACGCCTGGCTCACCGCCAAGGACGACCCGGAGACGATCGCCCACCTCACGGCCGAGAACGCGTACACCGAGGCCCGGACGGCGCATCTCGAAGGGTTGCGCGCCGAGCTGTTCGAGGAGATCCGCCGACGCACCCAGGAGACCGACCTGTCGGTGCCCGGCCGCAAGGGCGGCTACTGGTACTACACCCGCACGGTCGAGGGCCAGCAGTACGGCGTGCAGTGCCGCCGGGCGGTCCGCGACGGCGAGACCGAGCCGCCCGTCAGTGTGGACGGCGCCCCGCTCGACGGCGAGGAGGTGCTGCTCGACGGCAACGTGCTCGCCGAGGGGCACGACTTCTTCTCGCTCGGCGCGTTCGACGTCAGCCCGGACGGGCGGTGGCTGGCATACTCCACCGACTTCTCCGGCGACGAGCGGTTCACGCTGCGGGTCAAGGACCTCGCCACCGGCGAGCTGCTGCCCGACGAGGTGCCCGACACGTTCTACGGCACCGCCTGGTCCGCCGACGCCTCCGTGCTGTTCTACGTGACGGTGGACGAGACGTGGCGCCCCAACCGGGTCTGGCGGCACACCCTCGGCACGGCGTCCACCGAGGACGTGGTGGTCTACCAGGAGGACGACGAGCGGTTCTGGGTCGGCGTGGAGCTGACCCGCTCCGAGCGGTTCGTCCTCATCGACGTGCACAGCAAGATCACCAGCGAGGTGCTGGTGATCCCGGCCGGCAACCCGACCGGCGCGCCGGCGTCCGTGGCGCCGCGGCGGCAGGGCGTGGAATACACCGTCGAGCACCACGGGCACCGCTTCCTGATCCTGCACAACGACGGCGCCGAGGACTTCGCGCTGGCCTGGACCTCGGCGGACGCGCCCGGCGACTGGGTGCCGCTGATCGAGCACTCGCCCGGCACCCGGCTGGAGGCGGTCGACGCCTTCGCCGACCACCTGGTCGTCTCGCTGCGCACCAACGGGCTGACCGGGCTGCGGGTGCTGCCCGTCGGCGGCGGCGACGCGTACGACATCGACTTCCCGGAGCCGCTCTACAGCGTCGGCCTGCACGACAACCCGGAGTACCGCACCGGGCAGATCCGGCTCCGCTACGCCTCGCTGGTCACCCCCGACTCGGTCTACGACTACGACCTGGTCACCCGGCAGATGGTGCTGCGCCGGCAGAAGCCGGTGAAGCCCGGGCCGGACGGGCGGGCGTACGAACCGGCCGACTACGAGCAGCACCGCGACTGGGCGCTCGCCGACGACGGGACCCGGGTGCCGATCTCGCTGGTCTGCCGGGCCGGCACCCCGAAGGACGGCTCCGCCCCCTGCGTCATCTACGGCTACGGCTCGTACGAGGCGAGCATGGACCCGTGGTTCTCCATCGCCCGGCTCTCCCTGCTGGACCGGGGCGTCATCTTCGCCGTCGCGCACATCCGGGGCGGCGGCGAGCTGGGCCGCAGCTGGTACGACCAGGGCAAGCTGCTGGCCAAGAAGAACACCTTCACCGACTTCGTCGCCTGCGCCCGGCACCTGGTCAAGGCGGGCTGGACGGCGAGCGACCGGCTCGTCGCCCGGGGCGCCTCTGCCGGCGGGCTGCTGATGGGGGCGGTCGCCAACATCGCCCCCGACGCGTTCGCCGGGATCGTCGCGCAGGTGCCCTTCGTGGACGCGCTCACCTCGATCCTCGACCCGTCGCTGCCGCTGACCGTCACCGAGTGGGAGGAGTGGGGCAACCCGCTGGCCGACCCGGAGGTCTACGCGTACATGAAGTCCTACACGCCGTACGAGAACGTGCGGGCGGTGGACTACCCGGCGATCCTCGCGGTGACCAGCCTCAACGACACCCGCGTGCTCTACCACGAGCCGGCGAAGTGGATCGCCCGGCTGCGGGCGGTCGCGCCGCAGGGCGACTACCTGCTCAAGACCGAGATGGGCGCCGGCCACGGCGGTCCCAGCGGCCGATACGACTCCTGGCGCGAGGAGGCATTCGTCAACGCCTGGATCCTCGACCGCCTCGGCCGCGCCTGAGCAGGGTCGGGCGGGGCCCCTCCTCTCGCCGGGAGGGGCCCCGCCGACGCTCTCAGCCGAGGACGCCGGCCAGCACCGCCGGGTCGACGTTGCCGCCGGTCACCACGGCGACCGTACGACCGGGCGGCAGCTCGGCGGCGCGGAACAGCCGGGCGGCCACCGCCACGGCGCCGCTCGGCTCCACCACCAGGCGGGCGTCGCGCACCAGCCGGCCCATCGCTGCCCGGATCTCCTCCTCGGTCACCGTGACGATGCGGTCCAGCCGGGCCCGCAGGTGGGCGAGGGTCAGCTCGGACGGCGGCAGGCGCAGCCCGTCGGCCATCGTCCGGTAGGTGCGCTCCTCGCCCCAGACCACCACCGAGCCGGCCGCCAGCGAGTCCCGCGCGTCGGCGGCGAGTTCCGGCTCGACGCCGACCACCGTCACCGCCGGGCGCAGGGCGGTGACCGCGGTCGCGACGCCGGAGGAGAGCCCGCCGCCACCCACGGGCACCAGCACCACGTCGACGTCGGGCAGGTCCTCGACGATCTCCAGCCCGACCGTGCCCTGCCCGGCCACGATCCGCCGGTCGTCGAAGGGCGGCACCAGCACCGCACCCGTCGTCGCGGCGATCCGCTCCGCCTCCGGGCCGCGTCGCGGGGGCGGCACCAGCAGCACCTCGACGCCCAGCGCGCGGATCCGGTCGACCTTGGCCGCCGGGGCGCCCTCGGGCACCACGATCCGGCACGGCACACCGGCCGCGCGGGCCGCGTACGCCAGCGCCAGGCCGTGGTTTCCCGACGAGTGGGTGACCACGCCGCGCGCCCGCTCCTCGGGCGTCAGCCGGGCCACCGCGTGGGTGGCGCCGCGCAGCTTGAACGACCCCACCGGTTGCAGGCTCTCCGGCTTGAGCCACAGCTCCGCGTCCCATGCGGTGCGCAGCAACGGGGTACGCAGCACGGTGCCCGCGATGTCGGCGGCGGCGTTGCGGACGTCGGTGATCGAGACCAGCTCCATCGCCCCATCCTGCCCGACACGCGGGCGCACCACGGTCCTACATCGGTTCGACCGGGACGGCGACCGGCTGCTCCGTCCGCCCCGACGTGTAGTCCATCTCGACCGGGTCGCCCTCCCACGGGACGACGAACGTCCCGGTGGTGTTGCCGTCGACGTTGTACGGCCGGTTCGGGTGCCGCGCGCTGCGCAGCCACTTCCTGGACAGTGTGTGCAGCCACCTGCGTTGGCGCTCCCAGACGACGAGGTGCCCGGCGCCGTTCACCCGGTACATCAGTTTGCGCCGGCCCTGGATGGACCGGTAGAGCTCCGGGACCGAGAAGTTGAGTGGCGTGTAGTTGGCCGTCATGTCCTTCTCCCCGTACACGATGAGCACCGGCACCTCCTCGCCGAGGTTGGTGCGGTCGGCGGTCACCCGCTCCCGGTTCCAGCCCCACCAGTATCCGTTGCGGAACCGCGAGACACCGGGCCCCCAGGTGCGACCCAGCTGGTCGTTGTCCAGGAATGCCTCCCACACCACGTCGACGATGTCGTGCGCGTCGTCGCGCTGGCCCGGGTAGCAGGGTTCCGCGTTGACCTCGCTGTCCCACGACTTCTTGAAACCGGCCCTGTGCAGGATGTGCATCGGGAACCCGTACACCGAGCAGGGGGTGCTGACCGGCAGCGGCGTCGGCGGCGTGGACGGGCCCTCCACCGCGAAGATCGGTGCGAGCAGCAGGAGGCTGGCCACCTTGGCGGGGTCGACCGTCATGGCGTACGGACCCACGGCGTAGGCGCCCGCCGAGTAGCCGATCAGATCGATCTTGGCTGGCATGCCCGGCTGGCCCAGGATCCAGTTCACGACGGTGCCGAGTTCCGCCCAGTCGCTCGCCGAGTTGGTGAGCTGCTTCGGATACCTGGCCGCGCACGGCTCCCGGGGCAGCAGGATGTGCTGCTGAAGCGGATTGATGTTGCACGGGTCGTTCATCTGCACCGGGCGGGTCGACCTCCCCATCCCCTGCAGGTCCATGACGAAGACGTCGAACCCGTCCTCAGCCAACTCCCTCGCCCAGCTGTACCTGCCCTCTCCCGCGTCGTACCGCAGGTCGAACGAGACGAGCCCCGGGCTGCTGCGGCCGTGCACCATGAGCACCGGTTGGTGGGGACGGCCCGGCGGGAGGTCGGGTTTGAACCAGCGGACGAACAACTCGACCGTCGCGCCGTTGTTCGCATCGAGGTTCGACCTGTGGTTGACCACGAGGTCCTGGCTGGTGAAGTGCATCAGGCGTGCTCCGATACATCGACCCGGGCTGGCATGCTCACGTCCCGGTGACGCCAGGATCGCCCAGTCGCCGCGCGGCACGGAGGCCGACCGAGGCGTGTTCACCCGTCCGGGCGCCGGCGCCCGGTGGCCCGCCCGGCGGTGCCTAGACTGCCGGAGTGACCGGGGCCGGGGTGGACGACGACGAGGCGGCCGAGGACGTGCCGGCGCCGGGATGGCGGACGGCGGCGCGCGACCGTCGGGTCTGGGCGATCCTCGCGGTGGTCGCGTTCCTGCTGGTGTGCTGCTGTTCCACCGTCGCCGGGACGCTGCTCGCGCTCTCGGCCGGCCTGTTCACCGCCGGTTGACCGCGCCCGGCGTCAGAAGGGCGCCCGTCCCTGCGTCCCGACCAGTGCGGCCGCCTCGCCGGTACGTACCATCCGCTGCCAGCGCAGCCGGTTGCCGACCAGCGCGGTGACCACCGACTGCACCACCACCAGGTACATCACCTGCCGGTAGATCAACTGCTGGAACGGCAGGCTCCACAGCGGACCGAAGCGTTCCCGGTCCAGTCGCAGCGCGTACGCGGCGGTGAGCGCCTGGAGCAGCAGCAGCCCCGCCCAGGCCAGCACCAGTGTCGACCAGGGCAGGAACAGCAGGCCGTAGACGGCGTAGACGTCCACCGCCGGGGCGGCCAACGGCAGCACGATCTGGAACACCGTCAGGTACGGCAGGCCGCGCCGGCCGAGCCTGCCGCCGGCGCCCCGCTCGCGCAGCGCGTGCCGGTGCTTCCACATCGCCTGCATCGTGCCGTAGCACCAGCGGTAGCGCTGCCTCCAGAGCTGCCGCAGCGACGAGGGCGCCTCGGTCCAGGCGATGGCGGCCTCCTCGTAGACCACCCGCCAGCCGGCCCGCAGCACCTTCATGGTCAGGTCGGTGTCCTCCGCCAGCGTGTCCGAGGGCACCCCGCCGACGGCGAACAGCACCTCGCGGCGGAACGCGCCGATCGCGCCGGGGATCGTCGGCATGCACTCCAGCACGTCGTACATCCGGCGGTCGAGGTTGAAGCCGATCACGTACTCCAGGTGCTGCCAGCGGCCGAGCAGCCGGCGCCGGTTGGCGACCTTGGTGTTGCCGGAGATGGCCCCCACCGTGGGGTCGGCGAAGCCCTGCACCAGCCGGTGCACGGTGTCCGGCTGGAAGACGGTGTCGCCGTCGACCAGCACCAGCAGGTCGGCGCGGGCGGCCCGGATGCCGGTGTTCAGCGCCGCCGGCTTGCCCGCGTTGGCCTGCCGGACGACCCGCACCCCGCGCAGCCGGAGCCGCTCGACGATCCCGGCGGTGTCGTCGTCGGACCCGTCGTCCACGACGATCACCTCCAGCGCGGGATAGTCGCTGGCCACCAGCGACCGGACGGTCGCGGCGATGTTCGCGGCCTCGTTGTAGGCCGGCACGATCACCGACACCGGGGCGGTGACCGTCGGCGGCACCCGCCTCGGTCGGCGGACCCGCCGCACGTGCACCTGGGCGCAGACCACCTGCACGACCAGCCGGGCCACGCCCAGCACCAGCGCTACCCCGAGCAGCAGGTCCATCGCCCCGGCCAGCCAGCCGGCGCCGGTCTGGGTCCACCGCAGGGCGTGGCCGCTCAGCCGGCTGCCCCCGCCCGCCGGCACCATGGAGGCCGGCGCGTCGATCCCCTCGGAGACGGTGGTGAACCGGTAGCCCTGCCGGGTCAGCCCGGGCAGCAGCCGGTCGAGGGCGGCCACCGTCTGGGCCCGGTCGCCGCCGCCGTCGTGCATCAGCACCACCGCGCCGCGCCCCCGCTCCGGGGTGGCGGCCTCGACGATGGCGGGCACGCCCGGCCGCTGCCAGTCCTTGGTGTCCCTGTCGGCGAGCACGGCGACGTGCCCGGTGCCGGCGGCGGCGCTCAGCGCGGCGTACTCGGGACCGGTCAGCGCCGACGGCTGGGACGAGAACGGCGGCCGGAGCAGGGTGACCTCGCGGCCGACCGCCCCGGCGACCGCCTTGCGGGTCAGGGAGAGCTCCAGGTCGCGCCGCCAGTCCGGGGCGGAGCCGAGGTCGGCGTGGGTGAAGCTGTGCGAGCCGATCTCGTGCCCCTCGGCGAGGATCCGGCGGACCAGCTCCGGATGCTCGTTGACCCGGGCGCCGACCACGAAGAAGGTGGCACGCGCGCCGTGCCGGCGCAGCGCGTCGAGGACCTGCGGCGTCCACCGCGGGTCCGGCCCGTCGTCGAAGGTCAGCGCGACCGTACGGTCGGGCATGGCCCGGCTGACCGGCCGGCCCTGGTCGAGCCGCAGCACCGGCCCGCCGGTGACGACCTCCTTCGGCACCGCCGGCCCGGCGGACGTGTCCGCCCGTGCCCCGCCGGAGCCGCCGGCGAGCCCGGTGACCAGACCGTCGACGGTGAGCGCCGCCAGCAGCAGCGCCAGCCCGAGCAGGAGCAGGACCCAGTGTGCCCGCGGGTCCCGGCGGGCGATGTGCCGCCCCACCGCTACCTCGGCTTGCCCGGGGACCGGCTGGGCTTCGCGGTGCGCCGTTCGTCGCCCCGGCCCGGCTCGTCGGACCGGCTCGGCCGGACGGCGGGAACGCCGGTGGCCGGGGCGGTGCCGTCGCCGGCCGTGGGGGTGGGAACCGGGACCGATGTGCTGGTCACGGGCGACGGACGGGGGCGGGCCGGCGGCGCGCCGCCCAGCTCGCCGCGGCCGTCCGCCTCGGCTTCGCGCGGTGCCGCCGGGCGGGTGTCCGACCAGCCGGGCAGCGACACCGACGAGTCCATGAAGAGGCCGGCGGCGATCAGGCCGAGGCTCGTGAGCAGGCCCAGACCCATCGCGGTGCCGGCGATCACCGTGAGCCGGCGCCGCCGTCCGGTCCGGTCGACGAACACCGGCGGCGCTCCGCCCGGCTGGTTGCGCATCCACTGACTCCCGCTGCCGCACACACCGGGGGCCGTCCGGCCCCCGCCGGGCCCGTCGGCCGGGCCTCCGAGCAGACAGCGTCCGGGTCGCCGCCGGCGTTACAGCTCAGGTCGTCCGCAGCTCCTCCACCGCCGTGCTCGCGCGCAGGAACAGCAGGCCCACCCCGACCGTCACCAGCACCGCCGCCAAGGCGCCGGCGCCGAGCATCGCGAGCTGCCCCAGGGGTACGTCGGGCGGCACGGTCACCTCCGAGGTCTCCACGACCCTGGTGTAGCGCGACCGGGTGGCGGGGTCGGCGCAGAGCTGAGCGGTGGCGACGCAGACCTCGTCGTAGTCGATGCTGCGCGGCGTGCGGAACAGCCCCCGGGCCAGCAGCAGGCCCACGGCCAGGGCGACGGCCACCGCCGGCACGGCGGGGGCCAGCGACTGCCAGGCGATGGACCGGCCGAGCGTCGGCCGGGGCACCCCGGTCGCCACCAGGGCCGCGTACGCGCGCCGCCGGGCGGTGATCCCCTCCACCACCGCGACGACCAGTCCACCGGCGGCGACCAGCATGGCCACCGCCACCGCCAGGTCCACCAGGTCCATGGTCCGCAGGTAGAAGTCGCCGCCGGCCAGCCCGGCCCCGGTCCGCCGGCTGAGCTCGCCCGCCGCCACGAAGTACTCCCGCAGCCCGGCCGCGCCCGCGCCGAGCAGCACCGCCGCCAGCAGTGCGGCGAAGGTGCGGCTGCCCGCCCACGGGTCGACCATCAGCCGGCGGGCGGCCAGCAGCGCGGCCGGCCCCCGGGCGTGGCGGTGCAGCAGCCGCCCGGCGGTCCAGGAGATCCATCCGGTGCCGACGACCACCCCGAGCATCGCGGCCAGCCCGCCGCAGACCAGCAGCGCCGGCACCAGCCACGATGGCGCGTCGGTGTCGCGGCGGTCGTAGAAGCGGGTGACCGGTTCGACGGCGACGAAGGCGGCCAGCCCGGCACCGATGAGGACGCCCGCCCATGGGCGGGGCCCGCGTTCCCTGCGGTGCGTACGCAGCACGCCGAACGGGGTCGTGTTCACCCGGCGCAGCATCAGCGCGGTGGCCAGTGCCGCGACCACCGGCAGCCCCGCCAGCACCGCCACCAGCACGCCCGGGGTGGGCAGCACGTCGGTGGGGAGCGCGAGCCGGCCCTGGGCGTCGGGCCGGTCCCACAGCTCCCGGCCGGCGAAGTGGACCGAGGCGCCGGCCAGCGTGCCGAGCAGGCTCGCCAGGCCCGTCTCCAGCACGGCGATCCAGGTCACCTGGCCCGGGGTGGCGCCCGCCAGCCGGAACGCGGCCAGCCGGCGGTCCCGCGCCGGGGCACCGAGCCGGGCGCACTGCCCGGCCAGCGCCAACACGGGAATCATCAGCAGGAGCAGGGCGAAGGCGGTGCCGCCGCGCAGCCCCGGCTCGACGAGCAGGGGATTCGAGTAGTGCTGCGACCAGCGGTTGGCGTTGCCGTCCGTGGCGGGCGGGGTGGGGATCGCCAGCACGGTGAGCGCGGCCAGGGCGGCGAGCGCGGCCAGGGCGGCGCTGATCGCGGTGAGGACCACCCGGACGGTGTCGGTGCGGGTGCCGGCCAGGGCGAGGCGGGCCAGGGTGGCCGGCCTCACCGGCGTACGTCCGGCAGCGGGGTGTCGAGGCCGAGCCCGTCGTGGTCGACCATGCCGTCGCGGAGGCTGAGCTCGCGGTCGGCGTACGCGGCGATCCGCGGCTCGTGGGTGACCAGGACGACGGTGGTCTTCTGCTCGCGGGCGAGCCGGACCAGTTGGGTGAGCACCTGCTCGCCGGCGAGTGTGTCCAGCGCGCCGGTCGGCTCGTCGGCGAAGAGCACCCGGGGCTCGGTGACCAGGGCCCGCGCCATGGCGCAGCGCTGCTGCTGCCCGCCGGACATCTCGCCCGGCCGGACGTCGGCCAGCTCCGCCACGCCGAGCCGGTCCATCCAGGACAGGGCGGCCGTCCGCGCCTCCCGCCGTCGGGTGCCGGCGAGGAGCAGTGGGAGGGCGACGTTCTCGGCGGCGGTCAACTCGGCGACGAGCTGGCCGAACTGGAGGAGCACCCCGAACTCGGTGCGCCGCAGCCGGGACCGTGCCGCCTCGGACCAGGTGTCGATCCGGTGTCCGTTCCAGCTCACCTCGCCGGCGTCGGGCCGCAGGATGCCGGCGAGGCAGTGCAGCAGGGTGGACTTGCCGCAGCCACTCGGGCCGGTGACGGCGACGATCTCGCCCTCGGCGACGTCGAGGGCGACGCCGCGCAGCGCGGGTGTCGGTCCGTAGGACCTGACCACGCCGCGAGCCTGAAGTTGCGTCACGAGTGCACCTCCCGGTGCCAGTCGGCGACGCGGTCCAGGGTGGTCCGCAGCCACCGCAGGTCGGCGTCGAGATGGGCGATGGCGAAGTCGGCAGCGACGATGTCGTCGAGGCTGGCCGAGGGCGCCGTCTTCACCGCGGTCAGCTCCCGCAGTCGTTCGGTGTGGGCCTGCCGCTGGGCGACGAGGTAGGCGCGGGCCCGGTCCGCGTCGTCCACCAGCAGCGCCACGACCACCTTGGCGAAGAGGGTGCTGGCGACGTACGGCATCGGCGGCTCGACCTCGGCGAGCCACCGCTCCAGCGCGGCCCGGCCGTCGGCGGTCAGCGAGTACGCGGTGCGGTCGGGACCGCCCTCGCGTTCCTGCCCGGCGGGTGCCACCAGGCCGTCCCGCTGCAACCGGCCGAGGGTCGAGTAGACCTGCCCGAAGGCCAGCGGCCGGGCGCGGGGCAGGCGTTCGTCGTGGGACCGCTTCAGCTCGTAGCCGTGCCGGTGGCCGGCGGCCAGCAGCCCGAGCAGTACGTGCGGAGTGGACACCGCGCCACTATTCACCGGGTGAATAGTGGCTGTCAAGGAGGCCCGCGCGGCGGGGTGCCGCGCGGGCCTGTGGCTGAGGTGGGCCCGGTCGGTTCAGGCGAGCGCCGACCAGCCCGGGTCCCGGCCCGTCAGGGCGAGCAGGCGGTCGATCTCCGGGGCGTCCGACGACGACATGCCCACCGGCGCCGCGAAGACACCCTGCTCCCGGGCCGCCGGCCCCATCTGCTCGCACAGGGCGTACAGCGGGGGTAGCACCTCGGGCGCGGGGCGGTACGGCTGCCCGGTGGCGACGGCCAGGTCCCAGGCGTGCACGGTCAGGTCCAGCAGCACCATGGTGCCGACAGTCTCCTGCGGCAGCCCCATGCTGGGCGAGACGCCGTCCAGCACGGCCGGGTCCGACCACGCCTCGACCAGTTTCGCGGTCTCCGCCTCGAACCGGTCCCGCCAGCCCTCGGCCAGGTGGTCGGGCTTCGCCACCCACTCCGGCTGCCGCCGGTGCGCGAGGGCCTGGAAGTTGACCACCACGTCGTGGAGGTGGTTGAGCAGGTCGCGCACCGTGTAGTCGCTGCACGGGGTGGGCAGGTCCAGTTGGTCGTCCGAGATGCCCCGGACCACCGCGACGGCACGGGGGGCCGTGGCTGCGAGCAGATCACCAGTCTTCGTGGCCATGGGCTCAGGGTACGAGGATGCTCTCGGCGTCGCCGCCCCCGCGAGGCCGACCGGACGCCGGCTCAGTTGCGGCGCAGGGCGACCACGGCGACGTCGTCGTGGATCTCCGGCGGAGCCAGCTCGACCAGGAGCCGCTCGCAGAACCGGTCCAGGTCGTCGTCGACCCTGCTGGCGGAAGCGGCAAGGGCGGCCAGCCCGTCGTCGATCGTGGCGTCGCGGCGTTCGATCAGGCCGTCGGTGTAGAACACGAGCGTCGCCCCGGCCGGCAGCACGAACTCCAGGTCGGGCGGCCGGGGCGCGCGGACCCCGAGCAGCGGCGCCGAGTGCTGTACGAACTCGACCTTGCCGTCGAGGCTGAGCAGCGGCGGCAGGTGACCGGCGCTGGCCAGCCGGATCCGGCCGCTGGGCGGGTGCAGCAGCAGTACGCAGATCGTGGCCAGCTCGTTCGGCAGCAGGGTGCGCATCAGCTCGTTGACCCGCTCCAGGATCTCGCCCGGCTGGTGCCCCTCCACCGCGTACGCCCGCACCGCGTGCCGCAGCTCGGCCATCACGGTCGCGGCGTGCAGCGAGTGGCCGGCCACGTCGCCGATCGCCAGGAGCAGGTGGCCGTCGAGCATCACCAGTTCGTAGAAGTCGCCGCCCACCTCGGTCTGCGCGCTCGCCGGCTCGTAGCGCACGGCCAGGTCGAGCCCGCTGACCTGCGGTATCCGGCGCGGCAGCAGACTGCGCTGGAGGGTCACCGCGATGCGGTGCTCCTCGTCGAAGGAGCGCTGCGCCTCCACCGCCGCCGCCACCGCCTGGGCGAGCTGCCGGAGTACGGGGGTGCGGGCGGTCTGCGTGGCGGTGGGCACGACGACGTAGAGCGGCGCCCGGTCCTCGCGCAGCCGGGCGGCGGCCACCGTGACCGTGTCGCCTGCCGGCCACTCGATGAGTCCCCAGGCGGCCGGATCGTCCACCCGGACCGTCGTCCCGGTCGGCACCCCGGTGTCGTCGACGATCCACCCGACGATCGTGGCCGTGCCGTCGGCGCCGTCCGCGATCCCGGCGATACAGTCGCCGTCGAACGTCTCGGCGACCACGGCGGCCGGGCTCCTGAAGATCTGCGCGGCGCCGGCCGCCGCCGCCTCCAGCAGCCTCGCGAAGTTCGGGGCGGAGTGCACCGCCATGGTCGTGTCGGCCAGCCCGAGCAGCCGCTCGGCGAGCAGTTCCGCGTGCTGCCGGGCCCGGTAGTAGCGCAGCACCGCGTGGGAGGTGGCGACCAGCTCCTCCGGCTCGATCGGCTCCGCCAGGTACGCGTCCGCGCCCCGGGTCAGCCCCTGCGCCCGGTCCGCCACGTCCACCGCGTGCGCGGACACGTGGATCACCGGCATCGCCGGGTGCGCCGCCTTGATCCGTTCGCAGACCTCGAAGCCGTTCAGGTCGGGCAGCCGCACGTCGAGCACCACGAGATCGATCGGGTCCACCCCGACCCGGGCCAGCGCCTCGCCGCCGCTCTCCGCCTCCAGCACCGCGAAGCCCGCCCGGGAGAGCCAGCTCACCAGGAGATAACGCTTGGTGGGGCTGTCGTCGACCACCAGGACCGTCGCCGGACCGCCCTCCACGTCACGCTCCGCCCACAGGAAGGGTGACGGTGAACGTGCTGCCCCGGCCCGGCTCGCTGGACACCACCAGGCTGCCGCCGAGCAGGGTCACCAGCCGCCGCGCGTACGGCAGGCCGAGGCCGGTGCCGCCGACCCGGGTGGCGCCGGGCACCTGGTAGAACTCCTCGAAGATCCGCTCGTGCAGCTCCGGGGGGATGCCCGCGCCGGTGTCGGAGACGGCCAGCGACCACTGGTCGTCCCGCCGCTCCGCCCGCAGCCGGACCTCCCCGCGCTCGGTGAACTTGAGCCCGTTGTGCAGCAGGTTGCGCAGGACCTGGGCGAGCAGCACCTCGTCGGTGCGCAGCGTCGACGGCACGGGCGGCTCCTCCACCACCAGCTCGACGTCGGGCCGGGTGGCGAGGGCGCGCAGGGTGCCGCGCAACTGGCCGAAGGCCGGCCGCAGGTCGACCTCGCTCCAGTCGGGCTCGATCCGGCCCGACTCGGCCTTGGCCAGGTCGAGCAGCTCGTTGACCAGCGTGAGGAGGTCGCCCGCCGACGAACGGATCAGCCCGACCTGGCGGGCCTGCTCGGCGGTGAGCGGGTCGGAGGCGGAGTCGCCCAGCAGCCGGCCCAGCCCCATGATCGCGGTGACCGGGGCCCGCAGCTCGTGGCTGACGTTCGCCAGGAACCGGCTCTTCGACTCGCTCGCCGCGCGCAGCTGGGCCGACTTCTCGTCCAGCTCGGCGTAGAGGGCGACCACGCCCCGGTTGGTCTCCTCCAGTTCCTCGGTGAGCTGGTTGTAGAGCGCCATCACGCCCCGGTTGGTCTCGGCCAGTTCCTCGTTCAGGACGGCCAGCTCGTCGCGCTGGCTGCGTACCTCGTCGAGGGCCGCGATCAGTTGCGCGTTCTGGGCGGCCAACTCGTCCAGGGCGCTGCCCGGCGCGTTCCGGTCGAGCTCGGCGCGCAGCTCGGCGAGACGCTCGGGGGTCAGCACCTCTGCGGTGACCGGGACACGTCGGGACATCCTCACGACCGTATCCCCCTCCCGTGGCACCACGCTCAACTTGTCCACCAACCGCGCCACCGCGCCGGACCGCGGCTCGTACCGCCCGCCGGGCAGCGGACGCACCGGGAGGAGGTCCACCCGCAGGTGCCGCCTGCCGTCGGCGGGGTCGTCGACGAGGACGAACGCCACCTCCGCTCCGCCGGCCGAGTGCAGCAGGTCGCGGGCCACCTCGCTGAGCGCCGTGGCGATGCGTACCTGGTCCTGGTGTTCCAGCCCCACCGCGGCGGCGACCTCGCGGCCCCGCTGCCGAACGACGAAGATGTCGTGTTCGACCCGCAGCGCCATCGTCAGCAGGGGCGCCCGGGCGGGCCCGGTCACGACCATCCCCGCGCGACCAGGACGCAGGCGTCGTCGCGACGCGTGCCGGCGTCCCGCAGCAGCGTCGCGGCCACCACCAGGGGAGACCGGTCGACGAGACCGGGATAGTCGGCGAGCTGCCAGCGGTCGACCACCCCGTCACTGTGCATGACCAGCAGGGCGTCGGCCTCGAAGGGGTAGTCGTACTGCCGGATCGGGGGGCGCTGGTGCCCGGCGATGCCGGGCAGCGAGACCAGGCCCCGCCGCTTGCCGTCGGCGCCGATCACGGCGGCGGAGATGTTGCCCAGCCCCGAGTAGCGCAGCACGCCGGCCGACGGATCCGGCTCGGCCACCGCGAGCGCCGCGCCCCGGGTGTGCGACATCGAGCGGTGCAGGTGCGCGACGACCGCCGCCGGCGCCCCCGCCGGCGCCTTGCGGAACGCGTCGAGCGCGGCGTCGGTGGCGGCGGAGGCGAGCGGTCCGTGCCCCAGGCCGTCGCTGACCAGCACCTGACGCCGGCCCTCGACGACCCGCCACGCGTACCCGTCGCCGCTTACCGACTCGCCGGCCAGCGGCCGGCTGAGCGCGCCGACCCAGGGCCGCTCGTGCCCGCCGTCGCGGTTCGGCCAGACCTGGACGGCGAGGACGGTGCCACGCTCCGGCCGGGAGTAGCCGTCGAACCAGGTGGCCTGCCGGACGATCGCGCCGAGGCCGATGCCGAGCGTCCCGGCGGTGGAGTGCCCGTCCTGGGAGGAGGCGGTGAGGTCGGCCATCCCCGGCCCGGTGTCGAGGGCGATCAGCTCCACGCCGGCCTCCGCGTCGCGCCGCACCGGCCGCAGCAGCAGGACACCGTCGTCGGCGTGCTTGACCAGGTTGCTGGTCAGCTCGGCGGCGACGATGGCCAGGTCGGCGGTGCGGGCGGCGCTGAGGTCGAGCTGGGCACCGAGCCGTTCGGCGGCCCGGCGCACCGCGCTGGCCGCGCTGCCGCTCTCGACCCGGAACCAGACTCCGCGGTCGGAGACCACGTCGTCGTTCATCGGGACCATTTGGTGACCGTGATCCGGGTTCCCTCGCCAGCGGCGGTCTGGATGTCGAACTCGTCGACGAGGCGACGTGCGCCGCTGAGCCCGAGGCCGAGCCCACCGCCGGTGGTGTAGCCGTCGGTCAGTGCCAGGTCGAGGTCGGCGATGCCCGGGCCGGAGTCGGCGAAGACGATCCGCACGCCCCGTCGCCGGCCGTTGTCGACCGTGGCCACCTCGACCGTGCCGCCGCCGCCGTACACCAGGGTGTTGCGGGCCAGCTCGCTCGCCGCCGTGACGACCTTGGTCTGGTCGACCAGCGAGAGCTTGACGGCAACCGACACCGTACGCACCAGCTGTCGGACGCGTACCACGTCCTCGTCGCTGCGGATCGCCTGCGCCTGCGGCTGGCCCAGGTCGACTCCGGCGGTCATGACAACGCCGTCGTCTCGGCGTCCGGTTCGTCGTCGAACGCGAGCTCGTGCTCGTCGGCGTGGGCCGCCGCGATCAACTCCATGCCCCGCTCGACGTTGAGCGCCGTCCGGATGCCGTTGAGCGACAGGCCCAGCTCGACCAGGGTGATGGCGACGGCGGGACGCATCCCGACCACGACCGTCTCCGCGTCGAGCACCTTGGAGATCGAGGCGATGGTCGACAGCATCCGCCCGACGAAGGAGTCGACGATGTCCAGGGCGGTGATGTCGATGATCACGCCGTGGCAGCCGGTGGCGACGATCCGCTCCGCGAGGTCCTCCTGGAGCTGGACCGCCGTCTGGTCGGACATGTCGACCTGGATGGAGACCAGGAGGATGTCGCCGATCTTGAGGATCGGCACCCGTTCCATCAGGCCTCCCGGCGCTGGCGGCGGCCGGTCTCGACGCCGGTGAGCCGGAGCACGTGCCGCAACGCGTCGGCGAGGCTGGCCTTGGTGGCGATGTCGCCGAACTCGATGCCCAGCGCCACGATGGTCTGCGCGATCTGCGGCCGGATGCCGGAGATGATGCAGTCGGCGCCCATCAGCCGGGCGGCCACCACGGTCTTGAGGATGTGCTGGGCGACCTGGGTGTCCACCGCCGGTACGCCGGTGATGTCGATGATCGCGTAGGGCGAGCCGGTGTCGACCAGGGTCTGGAGCAGCCGCTCCATCACCACCTGGGCCCGGGCCGAGTCGAGGGTGCCGACCAGCGGCACAGCGACCACGCCCTCCCAGAGCTTCACCACCGGGGTGGACAGCTCCAGCAACTGCTCCGCCTGGTCGGCGATGAGGCTCTCACGGGTGCGCACGAAGCTCTCGAAGGTGAACAGGCCCATCTGGTCGATCAGCCCGGAGAAGGCGACGTAGTCGCGCAGCCTCTCGGCGCCGCCCTCGGCCTCCAGCAGCTCCAGCAGCACCTCCTTCAGCGAGAACACGCTGATCGCGGTCTCGGAGGCGGAGAAGCCCTGCCGGGCGCGCCCCCGGGACAGCTCGGAGAGCACGGCGCGCAGCTCCGTGGCCTGCTCTGAGTCAAGGTCGACGGCGCCCTGCTCACTCGCAGTGATCATGCTAGAGTGCAGCTCCTGCACCTGCCGGCGCAGCTCGCCCTGGCTGAGCCGCCCGCGCAGGGACGCGGCGACGATCTCCGTCCAGCGCTGCGTGACCCGCTCGGCGTGACCGGTCAGCAGACCGGCCAGCCGGTTGCCTTCCTCCGTGCTCAACGCCATGGTGAACCCCCTTCGACCTCGACGGCGGACTCTATCACCGGAGGCAGGAGCGCTAGTTGCCGCAGGGCAAACGAATGAGCACGGCCACCGGATACCGCCTCCCGTTCTGCGTACCACCCCGATCGTGGGATACCGTTTCCCCGATAACAGGAGGTCTGGCGAATGTCCTTGACGGTGCACACGGAACAGCGCGGCGACGTGGTCGTCGTCTCGGTCGCGGGCGAGCTGGACATGGCGACCGCACCGCAGTTGCAGGACCAGATCACCGACCTGCTCGACAAGGGTCGCAGCCGGCTCGTCTTCGACCTGGCGAACGTCTCGTTCTGCGACTCCACGGGGCTGTCGGTGTTCGTCCGGGCCAAGAACAGCTGCGACGAGGCCGGCGGCGTGGTACGGCTGGCCGCCCCGCAGCGGGGCGTGCTGCGCATCCTCGAGGTGAGCGGCCTCGTCGAGGTGCTGCACACCTACCCCACCGTCGAGCAGGCCGTGGCCGGCGACCCCACGCCCGCCAGCTCCTGACGGTTCCCCCTCACGTCTCGTCCTCGATGTGTCGGGGACGGGCGATCACCATGCCCGCGCCGGTCTGCACGGCGAGTGCCACCAGCAGGAACCCGATCGGGACGGTCCACCCGCCGGTGGTCCCGTAGAGGATGCCCACGAGCAGCGGCCCCAGGGCGGCGATGAGGTAGCCGACGCTCTGGCTGAACGCGGAGAGCGCCACCGTCCCCTCGGCGGTGCGCGCGCGCAGCCCGATGGTGGCCAGGATCATCGGGAAGGCGCTCTGCCCGATCGCGAGCAGCACCACCCAGAGCAGCGCACCGTCGTGCGGCGCGACGGCCATCCCGACGTAGGCCAGGGCCATCGCGGCGGAGAGCGTCAGCACCAGCGGGTGCAGGGTGCGCAGCCGCCCGGCCAGGGTGGGCATCAGCAGCGCGATCGGCACACCCAGGGCGGTCACGCCGGCGAGCAGCAGGCCCGCGTCCTGCGGGCGGTAGCCGGCGTCGCGGAAGAGCTGGGCCAGCCAGCCCATGATCGCGTAGGCGCCGAGCGACTGCGTCCCGAAGTAGACCGCCATCGCCCAGCCGAGCCGGGTCCGCCCCGGCCGGATCCGCCCGGGGCGGGGCGCCGCCGCCGTCGGGGTCGCCGCCCGTCGGGCCGCGCGCGCCCGCAGCGCCAGGGGCACCCACGGGAGTACGGCCACCAGGGCCAGCCCGGCCCAGACGGCGAGCCCGGCCCGCCAGGTGCCGAAGAGGTGCGCCACGGGCACCGCCGCTGCGGCTGCCACCGTCGCGCCCACCGTCAGCGTCATCGAGTACGCCCCGGTGACCAGCCCGATGCGGTGCGGGAAGTACTGCTTGACCAGGAGCGGGAGCAGGACGTTCGCCACCGCGATCCCGGCCAGCGCGAGGGCGCTGCCGGCGATGAAGACCAGCGCGGAGTCCGTGCCGACCCGGACGAGCTGCCCGGCGGCGAGGATCAGCATCGCCACCACCAGGACCCGGGCCGGGGAATGCCGGCGGACCAGCCGGGGCGTGAGCGACCCGAAGACGGCGAAGGCGACCGCGGGCAGGGTGGTCACGACCCCGGCCAGCGCCCCGGAGAGGGCCAGGCCGTCGCGTACCTCGTCGAGCAGGGCGCCGAGGCTGGTGATGGCGGCCCGCAGGTTGAGCGCCACGAGCAGCATGCCGACGAGCACGAGCAGCCCACCGGCGACCGGCCCGGCCGGCGCGGGGGTGGCGCCGACAGTGCCGGCGGCAGGAGCCGTCGCATCCGCCGGCGCGGGCGCGTCGTCCGGTCCGGCGATCGTCTCCCGCGCGGAACGCGGCGAGGTTCCGGCGTCGACGGCGGCGGTGGTTGGCGGGGTCATGCGTCCGAACCTACAATCATGGGATGAATTCCTGGCGGGTGTTGTAACCAGTGCCACCGTCGGTTGATTCCGCCGCCGCGCCGCCCCGGGGGCACCGGGTGCGGCAGACCATCGCGCAGCTCAGGGAGCGGATCCTCGGCGGCGAGTGGCCGCTGGGCGGGCGGATCCCCACCGAGCCGCAACTCGTCGCGGCGCTCGGCGTGGGGCGCAACACGGTCCGCGAGGCGGTGCGGGCGCTGGTGCACGCCGGGGTGCTGGAGTGCCGGCAGGGCTCCGGGACGTACGTGGTGTCGACCGACGAGCTGGCCCCGGTGGTGGCCCGCCGGCTCACCGCCGACCGGATGGCCGAGGTGGTCGAGGTGCGCCGCGCCTTCGAGGTGGAGGCCGCCCGGCTCGCCGCGCTGAGGCGTACGGCCGAGGACCTGGCGGCCCTGGACGGCGCGCTCGCCGCCCGCGAGGTGGCCTGGCGCGAAGGCCGGTTCGACGAGTTCGTGGCGGCCGACGCGGCGCTGCACACCGCCGTGGTCGCGGCGGCGCACAACGGCATGCTCGCCGAGCTGTACGCCTCGGTCGGCACCGCGCTGCACAGCACGATCGCCCAGTCGATGGGCGGCGCGCTGGAGCCGGAGCGCTACGCCGACCACTCCCGGCTGGTCGAGGCGATCCGGGCCGGCGACCCGGATCGGGCGGCGATCGAGGCCGGCGCTTTTCTGGAGCCCACGCCCGGGGCATAGGTTGTGCCGGACGGAAGACCGGACACCTCGGGAGTACGGATGCTCAAGGGCTTCAAAGAGTTCATCATGCGCGGGAACGTCGTCGACCTGGCGGTCGGTGTCGTCATCGGCGCCGCGTTCACGGGCGTGGTCACCCAGCTCACCAAGTCGTTCCTGGAACCGCTGATCCGGGTCTTCGTGCTGCTCATCACCGGCAGCGACAAGGGCCTGGCCGGCACCGCGCCGACGTTCCGTGGCATCGCCTTCGACTGGATCGCGTTCGTCAACGCGCTGATCACGTTCCTGCTCACCGCGGCGGCGCTGTACTTCCTCGTGGTGTTCCCGATGAACAAGCTGGCCGAGCGGCGCAAGCGGGGCGAGGAGCCGCCGCCGAAGGCCCCGAGCGAGGAGGTCAGGCTGCTCACCGAGATCCGCGACGCCCTGGTCGCCGCTGGGCACACCACCCCCGGGCAGCAGCGCGGCGCGCTCGACGACGTGCTCGGCCGCCGGGAGGAACCGCCCACCCCGCGCTGAACCCGGCGCACGCACATCGGCCCCTGCGGGAATCCCGCAGGGGCCGCACATTTTCGTACGTCTGTTCGATAGAGTCCCGCCATGGAGCAGCGGAAGCACTGGTGGAACGGGAAATGGGGCCGGCTGGCCCGGCGCGACGTCTTCCTCCGGGTGGACGGCGACCGGTGGCACGTCGAGCAGCGCGCCGGCGGCTCCGAGGGCGTCTCCCGCTTCTACGAGCACGGCACCGCCGACGAGGCCGAGGAGACGGTCCGGGCGTTGCTCCAGGGCACCGACACCTGGCGCGAACTCTCCCCCCGCCCCCCAACCGCCTGGTCCCCGGAGTGAGAAGGACGAGGGTTTAGCCGGAGCAGAGGCCGGGAACCGCCGCAGGATGGAGCAGCAGGACACCGAGCGGCAGGCGACAGTTTCCCGGGTCACCACGGGCATGCGGGTGATCGACGTCGACGGCACCGCGTTCGGCACCGTCGACCTCGTCCAGCGGGGCGACCCGAACGCGGTGACCGTGCAGGCCCCCACCGCCGACCCGGGCAGCAGCCTGGACGAACTGATCGAGTCGACGGCCGTCGAGGAGCCGGACGTACCGGCCGACCTGGCGGCCCGGCTGCTGCACAGCGGCTACCTGAAGGTCTCCACCGACCTGGTCCGCACCGGCGCGGTCTACGTGCTCGCCGAGCAGATCGCCGCCGTCAGCGACGACCAGGTACGCCTCGACGTCCCGGCCCGAGACCTGCCGCCCGAGGAGTAGCGACGCCCCGCCGCCGGCGGCTGGCCGCCCGGCAGGGAGTGACGAGGTCCCGCCGGGTCGTTGACGGCGGCCACCGATGGCAGCACGTTCTCCGACGGCCCGGTGGCGCTGGGGTCACCGGCGCCGATCTGGCACCCCGCCGAACTTCGCTCTGACGCAACCCGACGGTCGCCCGGACCCGTCGAGCCTGCGGAGGAGGGAGCCCCGATGGCGGATGCCGACCGTGAGTTCGTGGAGTACGTCTCCGCGCGACTGCCGAGACTGCACCGGACCGCGTTCCTGATGTGCGGCGACGCCCACCTGGCCGACGACGTGGTGCAGCAGACGATCACGGCGCTGTACGTGAACTGGCGCCGGGTCAGCCGGGCCGACAACGTCGACGCGTACGTGCACCGGATGCTGGTCCACAAGCTCGTCGACGAGAAACGGTTGAGCTGGGCGAAGGTCCGGCTGCTGGGGTGGATGCCGGAGCCGGAGCGCCGGCCGGTCACGCCGCACGACGACCTGGCCGAGCGGGACAGCCTGCTCGCCGCGCTCGCCCGCCTTCCTCGCGGCCAGCGCACCGTGCTGGTCCTGCGGTTCCTGTGTGACCTGTCGCTGGCCGACACGGCCGCCGCGATGGGCTGCTCCGAAGGCAACGTGAAATCGCAGACGGCGCGGGCGCTGGCGGCGGTCCGCCAAGTGCTCGACGTCGCCGAGTTGGCCGGGAGGAATTCGAGATGACCGCGTTGGACGACCAGCGGATGGCCGCACTGCTGCAGGCCGCGCCGGTTCCCGAGCCGCGGGTCGACGTGGGCCGCGCGGTCCGGGACGGCCGACGACGACGCCAGCGCCGCCGCGTCGGCGGGATCGCCGCGGTGACGGTGCTGGCCGGGCTCGGCGTCGTGGGCGCCGTTCATCCCGGCGGGGCCGCCAGCCGGCCGGCTCCGGCCACGCCGGCCCTCGCGGCCTCACCGGCCGGGACCGCGCCGGCCGCCCCGGTCACCTGCGAGGCGTCGTGGTTGCCGCAGCCGATCGATGGTCCGGTCGCGGTGGCCAACGGCGTCGACCCCACCGGGCGGTACGTCGTCGGCGAGATCGGCACCGGGCAGGAGGACGGGCGGGTCGTGCTGTGGACCGACGGCCGGGCAGCCGTCCTGCCATCCGGTGCACGGCACGCGGCCGCGGTCAACGCTGGCGGCGTCGTGGTCGGCACCAACGGCGACGGCACCGGGTGGGTCCACCGGGACGGGAAGCTGCGCTTCCTGGCCACCCCACCCGGCTACCACGCGGTCCTCGTACACGCGGTCAACGGCCGGGGCGACATCGCCGGCACCGCCAGGGGAGCCGGCGACTCGCACCACGCCGTGCTGTGGTCGGCGGACCGCCCGCAGGAGTACCGGCTGGTCGGCCGGTCCGGATCCGCGGCGACCGGGATCACCGAGGACGGCACGGTCGTCGGCGTGATGGGCCAACTGCCCTACCGGTGGACGCCGCAGGGCGTCGGGGCGGCGCTGGCGGTGCCCGACGGCTACCCGCGTGCCTCGGTCGACTCGGCGCACGGCGAATGGGCGATCGGCACGGTTCCCGGCGCCCGGCAGGGCGGTGCCGTGCAGATGCTGCCGGTACGTTGGAATCTCACGACGGGGGCGGTGAGCCTGCTGCCGTTCCCGGGGGCGACCGGGATCGCCGGCAACGGCGACCTGCTGGTCGACGGCAGTGAGCCGCTGGTCGTCGCCCCGGACGGCACGTCCCGCCGGTTGCCGGGCCGGCCCGATGTCCGGGCGACCGAGGCGGGCACGTACTCGGCCAACGGGATCAGTGACGACGGTCTGACCGTGGTCGGTGCCGTCTACGAGAACCAGGTGCACCGGCCGCTGGTGTGGCACTGCCGTCGGTGAAGCTCGCGTGCCGGTCCGTACCGCTGACCCCGGGCACCCGGACGGGTCGCTCCGCCAGTCCGGCCGCACCCGGCCCGGGCCCGCCCGCAGCCAGCACACCCGGCCCGCCCACATCCAGCCCAGCCGGCCCGCCCGCAGCCAGCCCAGCCGGCTCGGGTGCGGGCGCCGGCTCCGGCGCGGTCGGCACGCCGGAGCGGTGGCGGAAGAGCAGGAGCATCACCCCGCCCGCGACCAGGCCCCAGAACGCGCCGCCCACGCCGAGCAGGGCCACCCCGGAGGCGGTCACCACGAAGGTGACCACCGCGGCCTCGCGGGCCGCCGGCTCCGCCAGCGCCGAGGTGAGCGCGGTGGCCAACGCGCCGAGCAGCGCCAGCCCGGCGACCGCCTCGATCAGCACCGGCGGGGCGAGCGCCACCAGCGCGGTGGCCGCCCCGGCGCCCAGCCCCAGCAGGGCCAGCCCGATCCCGGCGGTGACCGAGGCGATCCAGCGACGGTCGGGGTCCGGGTGGGCGTCCGGGCCGGCGGCCAGGGCGGCGGTGATCGCGGCGAGGTTGACCGCGTGCCCACCGGCGGGCGCCGCGACCACGGTGGTCAGCCCCGTGGCGCGCAGCGCGGCGCCGAAGGGTGGGCGGTAGCCGTAGCCGACCAGCACCGCCATCCCCGGTACGTTCTGCGCGGCCATGGTGACCAGGAAGAGCGGCAACGCGAGGCCGACCATCGCGGAGACGTTCCAGGTCGGGGCGGTCAGCTCGACCACGGGCAGCAGCCGGGCGCCACCGAGCCCGGAGACCGGGGTGGTCAGCGCGATCGCCGCCACCGCGACGACCAGCGCGCCGGGCACCGCCCAGCGGCGGGCGAACCGGTGCAGCAGCAGCCAGGCCAGCACCACGGGGACGGCCAGCCGGGGCACCTCGACCAGCGCGCGGACGGGGGCGGTGCACAGCGGCAGCAGGACCCCGGCGAGCATCGCGCCGGCGATCGGCCGGGGGATCGCCGCGACGGCCCGCCCGAGCGCGGGGAACAGCCCGGCGGCCACGATCAGCGCGCCCGAGACGAGGAACGCCCCGACGGCGACGGGCCACCCGCCGGGCATCGCACCGGTGGCGACCAGCAGCGCCGCGCCCGGGGTGGACCAGGCCACGCTCATCGGGATCCGGTGCCGCAGGCCCAGCCACACGGCGGAGAGCCCGGAGGCCACGCACACCGCCAGCAGCCCGGAGGCGGCCTGCGCGTCCGAGGCGCCGACGGCCCGCAGGCCGGCCAGCACCACCGTGAACGAGCTGGCGAACCCGACCAGCGCGGTCACCACGCCCGCCAGCACCGGTTGCGACCGTCCCGCCATCCCACTCCCCCGACCGTTCCGTTTACGGAACAAGAACCTGTAGCACCATAGCGGGGTGCCGCAGACGTCACCAGTCCACCGATCGGCCCCCGATCCGGGCGCCGAGGCCGTCGGTCGCCGGGTACGCGCCCTGCGCGAGGAGCGCGGGATGTCGCTGTCCGCCCTCGCCCGGCTCGCCGGGGTGGGCAAGGCGACCCTCTCCGGCCTGGAGAACGGCACCCGCAACCCGACCCTGGAGACGCTCTACGCGATCACCGCGCAGCTCGGCGTACCGCTGACGGCCGTGCTCTCCGGCCCGGCGGCCGGGCCGGTCGTACGCGGCGCCGCGGTCAGCGCCATCCTGCTGGAGGTCTTCGAGGACGCCGACGCCACCTACGAGCTGTACCGGATGCTGGTCTCGCCCGGCCCCGAGCAGCTCTCCCCCGCACACCAGCGGGGCGTCACCGAGCACGTCACCGTCTTCTCGGGCGTGCTGCGCGCCGGCCCCGTCGACGCGCCGCTGACCGCCGCCGCCGGCGGGCACCTGCGCTGGACCTCGGACGTGCCGCACGTGTACGCGGCCGTAGGCGACGAGGAGGTCGCCGCCAGCCTCCTGCTCCGCTACCCCCGCCCCTGAGCACCCGTCGGCGACGCGGGCCGCGCCGGCCCGAGCGGGCGTCGGCTCAGCCGTCGACCGGTGCCGGCACCGGCAGCCGCCGCTGCACGGCCCAGATCGCCGCCTCGGTACGCGACGCGGACCCGGTCTTGCGCAGCAGGTTCGACACGTGCACGGTGACGGTCCGCACCGAGATGCCGAGGGCGCGCGCCACCTGCTTGTTGGACATCCCGGCGACCAGGCAGCCCAGCACCTCGATCTCCCGCCCGGTCAGCTCGGCGTCGACCGGGTCGGCGGGCCGCTGCGGCACCACCCTCGGCGCTCGCGGGGCGGCCGGCGGCCGGAGCAGGGCCCCGGGTCCCCGGCCGGCGTGGGCGGCGAGCAGCTCGGTGAGCGCGTACGGGTTGCCGCCGGTGCGCTGCCAGACGGCGCGCACCAGCCGGCCGGACGGGCGCGGGTCCGCGTACACCTGGGCCAGCACCTCGGCGACCTCGGCCGGCAGCAGCGGTCCGAGGTGTTGGCGGACGGCGCCCCGGACGCCGCAGAGCCGGGCCAGGGCGCGGACCGCGAGGTCCGGCGCGACGGCGTCCTCGGCGGGCCGGCTCGCCACCACCAGCAGCGCTGGCAGCTCGGCGGCGGTCGCCAGCTCGCCCACGAGGTTAAGGCTGGCCGGGTCGAGGGCGTGCAGGTCCTCCACCACCAGTACGGCGGGGCCGGCGCCGACGAGCAGTCGGACGACCCGCACCGCGAGCCGGAGCAGGGTGCCCGGCGCGTAGCGCTCGCGCGGCGCGGTGGGCTGCTGGGCGAGCCAGGCCAGCGCGTCGGGCGGCAGGTCGAGCCGACTCGTGTCGCGGCCCGTGAGGACGGCGGCCAGCCAGTCGTACGGCGCGGGGCTGTGCACGCGGGCGGCACCGGAGAGCACCACCGCCGGTCGGGGCGCGAACGCGTCCAGGGCGGCCGCGACCAGCAGGGACTTGCCCACCCCGGCCTCGCCGGTGATCACCGCGACGGCCGGCGTGGGGCGCCGGGAATCGACCACGGTGGACCACGCCCGGTCGAGCTCGGCCAGCTCACCGGCGCGCCCGACCATGGACACCGGCATCATTCCCCAACCCTACGCAGTAGTGCGTAGAGACGGCGGCAGGGTGTTCTTGGCAAGCTTGACCCCATGACGCTGATCCTCCGCTCGGCCATCCTCAACGACATCGGCCTGGTCCGCACCAACAACGAGGACTCGGCCCTCGCCGGCGACCGCCTCGTCGCGGTCGCGGACGGCATGGGTGGCCTGCCCGCGGGCGAGGTGGCGAGCGAGATCGTCATCCGCATCCTGGACGAGCTGAGCCCGCCCACCACCCCCGACGAGGCGGCCGGAGCCCTGCGGGCCGTGGTGAGCACCGCGAACCGGCGCATCCACGCCGCCATCACGGTCGACCCGGCGCGCGACGGCATGGGTACGACGCTGACCGCCGCCCTGCTCGCCGGGGACGCGCTGGTGCTGGCCCAGGTGGGCGACTCCCGCTGCTACCTGCTGCGCGACGGGGAGCTGACCCAGCTCACCCGGGACGACACCTTCGTCCAGGCGCTGGTCGACCAGGGGGCGCTCTCGCCCGAGCAGGCGCGGCACCACCCGCAGCGGTCCCTGGTGACCCGGGCGGTGCAGGGCTCGGACACGCCCCCGGCGATCGGGGTGCTCACGGTGGTGGCCGGCGACCGGCTGCTGCTGTGCAGCGACGGGCTCTCCGACTACGTCGAGGACGGCACGATCGCCGCCGCGCTGAGCACGTACGGCGACCGGCACCAGTGCGGCGAGCAGCTCGTCAAGCTCGCCCACCAGGCCGGCGCGCCGGACAACGTGACCGTCGTGGTCTCGGACGTCGTGGCCGTCTGAGCGCTCCCGGCTCCCGTCGCGGTCGGCCGCCGGCAGCTAGGTAGTTGTGCCAGCTAGGTAGTGCCGCTATGTTCCTCGGGTGGATTCCGACCGGCGCGGGCAGTGGCTGCGCGGGGTGCTCGACCTCTGCGTCCTGGCCCTGCTGCGCGAGGGCGAGTCCTACGGCTACCAGCTCGCCCAGGCGCTGGAGGCCGCCGGCATCGGGCCGATCCAGGGCGGCACGCTCTATCCGGTGCTGCTGCGCCTGCAACGCACCGGCCTCGTCACCGCCGACTGGCGGGAGGGCGCGTCCGGTCCGGCCCGCAAGTACTACCGGCTCACCGACAGCGGGCGGGCGACCCTGCGCCAGGGCGGCAGTGCCTGGCTCGCGTTCGTCGCCCCGGTGACCGGCCTCGTCACGAAGGGGGTCGACGGATGAACGCCGACGGGTGGCTGCGGGCGTTCGCGGCCGAGTTGGACCGGCGCCGGGTCCGGGCGGACGCCGCCCGGCACGTGGTCGCCGAGGCCGCCGCGCACCTGCGCGACGGCGGGGGCGACCCGTGGGCCGTCTTCGGCCGGCCGCAGGACTACGCCGCCGCGATCGTCGAGACCATCGGCACCTCGCCCGCCGCGCGCCCCGGACCGGTCCGGCTGCACGCGCGGGGCATCACCAAGCGGTACGGGCGACGCACCATCCTGCGCGACGCGTCCCTGACCGTCCGGGCCGGTCAGATCGCCGCCGTGATCGGGGCGAACGGCTGCGGCAAGAGCACCTTCCTGCGCGTCTGCGCCGGGCTGGTCTCCCCCGACGCCGGGGACGTGACCGTCTCCGGCCGGGTCGGCTACTGCCCCCAGCAGGGCGGCACCGCCGACTTCCTGCTGCCCGACGAGCACTTCGTGCTGATCGGCGCCGGCCGGGGCGTGGCCCGGGGACCGGCCCGCCGCGCCGGTCGGGCGGCGGCCCGCCACCTCGGCTGGGAGGCCGACGGCGACGTCCTCGCCCGCAACCTCTCCGGCGGCACCCGGCAGAAGCTGAACCTGACCATGTCCACCCTCAGCGAGCCGGACGTGCTGCTGCTCGACGAGCCCTACCAGGGCTTCGACCAGGGCACGTACGTCAACTTCTGGGACCAGCTCGCCCGGCTGCGCGACGAGGGACGGGCGATCGTCGTGGTGACCCACCTGCTCAACCAACTCGACCGGGTCGACCTGGTGCTCGACCTGACCCCGGCCACCCAGGGAGGGCGTGCGTGAACCGCCTCGTCACCGTCGCCGAGATGACCCTGCGGGAGCTGCTGCGCCGTCGGGGCGTGCTCCTGCTGCTGCTGTTGATGCCGCTGGCGTTCTGGCTGATCCGGCGGGACTCGCACGTCGGGCAGTCCGTACGCTCGCTGCTGCTCGGCATCAGCTGGGCCGTCAGCACCGCCGCCCTCTTCGCCACCGGCGCGGCCCGCGAGCTGGAGCCCCGGCTGCGGCTGGCCGGCTACCGCCCGCACGACCTCTACCTCGGCCGGATGCTCGGCCTGTGGGCGACCGGGCTCATCCTGTCCGTGCCGTTCTTCGTGCTCACCGTGGTCGACGCGCCCGAGCTGCGGCACGGCGGGGTGGCGGTGGCGATGCTCTGCTGCGTGGGCGTGGCCGCGCCGTTCGGGATGCTGATCGGCGCACTGCTCCCCCGCGAGCTGGAGGGGACGCTGCTGCTGCTCACCGTGGTGGCGGTGCAGATGCTGATCGACCCGGCCGGCACCGGCGCGAAGCTGACCCCGTTCTGGTCCAGCCGGGAGATCGCCACCTGGGCCGTGGACCACACCGACTCCGGCTACCTGACGCGGGGGTCGCTGCACGGGCTGGCCGTCACCGCGTTGCTGATCGGCACCGTGGCGGCCGTGTCCAGCGTCCGGCTGCGCCGCCGCCGGCACCTTCGACACCTGCCGATCGGCTGACCGTCCGCCCGGTGCGGTCACCGGCGATTGCGGTTGCGGCGACCGCCGGGCCGGGATGGGATGGGCGGATGACCGTCCGCCGGGTGAACGCCGAAGAAAGACTGTCCACCAGCTTCGCGCTCGGCGCGTACGCCTTCGAGGCGTCGCCGCGCAGCGCGGCGCGGGCGGAGGAGTTCCGCGGCTACCTGCCCTACAACGAGGGCAACCGGACGCTGGTCGTCGAGGAGGGCGGCGTCACGCTGGCCGCCGCCTCGGCGATCCCGATGCGGCAGAACGTACGCGGCGAGGTGCTGCCGATGGCCGGCGTCGCCGGGGTCGCCACCCATCCGCTGGCCCGCCGGCGCGGGCACGTACGCACCCTGCTGCACCGCCTCCTCGACGAGATGCGCGACGAGGGGCACCAGCTCAGCGCGCTCTACCCGTTCCGGCCGTCGTTCTACGCCCGGTTCGGCTACGTGGGGCTGCCGAAGCCGCGTACGGTCACGTTCTCGCCGGCCGACCTGGGCGAACTGCTCGGTGCCGACCTGCCCGGCGAGGTCGGCTGGCAGCGCATCGGCGAGGGCTACCAGGACTGGCGCCGGTTCACCGAGCGGTGCCTGAACGAGCGGCACGGCTTCGCGATCTTCCCCAGCTACCGGGACGTGGGGTTGCGCGACCGCGACGAGCACTGGCTGTTGACGGCCCGCACGGGCGGCACGGTCACCGGTGCCGTGATCTACCGCATCGACGACCACGGCGGCACGCTCGCCGCCGGTGACCTGCTCGCCGCCGACCCGGTCTCCCGGGCGCTGCTGTTGCAGTTCTTCGGCCGGCACGTCGACCAGGTGGAGCGGGTCACGGTGCAGGTGCCCGTCGACGAGGCGCCGGAGCTGTGGCTTACCGACCTGGCGGTGCACGTCGAGGCGCAGGTGGCCCGGCCGGGTTCCTCCGCGCCGATGGCCCGGCTGCTGTCGGTCGACGCGCTGGCCGGGCTGCCCGTCGGCCCGGGCCGGGTGCGGGTGGAGCTGACCGGCGACCGGTGGCTGGCCGGGTCGTACCTGCTGGACGGCACCACCGGCACGCTGGAGCTGGTGACCGGCGCCGCCGCCACGGCCGGCTCGCCGCCGACCAGCACGCTGACCGCCGCCGGCATCTCCGCCCTGGCGTACGGGGTGCTGGACCCGGTCGAGGTGGGTCTGCGCGGGCTGGGCGACGTGTCGCCGGAGGCGGCCGCCGAGCTGCGCCGCCTCTTCCCCCGCCAGCACCCGTACGTCTTCGCCGACTTCTGACCCGCTCCCCCACAGGTCAGTAGGGGTTGCCGTGGCCGGCGGGGCGACCCCGCAGCAGGGCGGTGGGGCGGCCCGGGAGGTCGCCGGCCGCCGACATCGGCGGGCCTGCGGCGTGCGCGCCGTCGGCCATGCCGGCGAAGAGTTCCTTCAGCGCGCTGAGCGCGTCGTGGCGCGGGTACCAGCCCAGCTCCGTCTCGGCGCGCTCGCTCGACATCAGCGGCACGTGCAGCGCCAGCTCCACCCAGCCGGCGTCGATCGGTTGCAGCCGCGCCCGCCAGGTCAGCGCGGCGGCGGCGCGCAGCACCGGGGCGGCGACGGGCACCGTCCAGCCGTGGAAGTGCCGGGCCACCAGCTCCGGGGTCAGCACCGGGTCCGCGGCGACGTTGAACGCGCCGCGCGCGTCACCCAGGACCGCCCGGGCGTACGCGTCGGCGACGTCGTCGGTGTGCACCGCCTGCATCCGCAGCCGCCGGTTCGTCGGCACCAGCGGGATCCGGCCGAAGCGCAGCAGCCGGACGGGCGCGAACGGGCCGAGGAAGTAGCGGGTGATCTCGGTGGCCGCCGCCCGCTGGAAGTTCAGGCCGGGCCGCAGCCGCACCACCCGCAGCTCCGGGTGCTCCCGCTCCGCCCGGTCGAGCAGCGCCTCCACCTCGGCCTTGTCCCGGCTGTACGACGAGCCGGGCACCCCGGTCGCCGGCCAGCGCTCGGAGACCGGGTGGTCCTTCGGGCCGGACGCGTAGACGCCGACGGACGACGCGTACACCAGAGCCGGTACGCCGGCACGGACGACGGCGTCGATCACGGCCGCGCTGCCGCCCACGTTGGTGCGGTGCAGTACGCGCTGGTCATGGCTGGGCTGGATCTGCCAGGCCAGGTGCACCACCGCGTCGGCCCCGGCGAAGACCTCGGCGAGCTGGTCGGCGGCGCCGGGCAGGCCGACGTCGCAGGAGTGCCACTCCACCTGGTCGTACGGCTCCCCGCACTCCGGCCTGGGCAGCCGGCGGGCCACCCCGGCGAGATCCACTCCGCGTTCCCGCCGCAGCCGGCGCAACAGGGCGGTGCCCGCGTTGCCGGTCGCCCCCACCACCACGATCCGCATGCCCGCCCCGTACCCGGTCAGCCCCGGCTCAATCGCCGATCACGGCCGCCGTCGGGAGCAGGGTGAGCGGCGCGCCCGGCGCGGCGTAGCTCAGCCCCGTCCGGTCAGCAGGGCGGCGACCAGGCAGGCGAACGCGGCCACCGAGGAGATCGTGCGGACGAGGTTCCCGCGCACCCAGGCCGCCTCGAACCAGGCCCGCACCTCGCCCAGGTCGGCGATCCGGTCCACCGGGCCGGCGGCCTCCAGCCGGTCGTTGAGCGGCACGTTGAGGCGGATGGTGACGCCGAAGGTGACCAGATAGCAGGCCAGCGCGGCGACGGTCCAGAGCAGGACCGGCCCGCCACGGGTGAAATGCGTGGCGACGGCTGCGGCGAGCAACGGCAGCGCGCCGAGGAAAGCGCTCAGGAACCAGCCGTTGAGAATCCTCCGGTTGATCGACTGCATGGTGCCGACCAGCGTCCGGTCGTCGGTGGCGGCCAGCCCCGGCATGACCGCGCAGGTGAACGCGAAGAACAGCCCCGCCACCAGCCCGGTGGTCAGTGTCGCCCCGGCCAGGGCTGCGATGCGGATCGTCTCGGTCATCGGTGGTCCTCCCCCGTCGTCGTCCCACCAGTCAACCGGACGCTGTCCTCCCGCCCGTGGCCGAGCCGCTCAACCGCTGCCGGTGCCCCGGGCCTGCCTCATCCCGTACGCCCGGAGACGCCCGCCCACGACGGGCGGGCGTCTCCGGCGGCGGTTGCCCGCGCTCGGCCGGCCCTCACCCGACGGCACCCGTGTCACGTCGGCCGTGGGTCTCCAGCCGCGAACTGATCGTCGTGAAACCCCCGCCGTCCCGGGCGGCGGCGGCGATGGCCGTGAGCACCTCCAGGACGTGGAGCCCCCGGGTCGCCGAGGCCAGCGCGGGCCGCCCCGCCAGGATGGCCCTGGCCATCTCGACCAGGCCCATCCCCATGAATCCGTCGGAGTCGCGTGGGCCGGGGAGCACTTCGACGAAGTCGGTGCTGCCCGCTGCCCTGAGCAGCACGGGGCCGCCCCACGAGTTGGCCTGCGCCGCGACGATCGTGCCCTCGGTGCCGTGGATCTCCAGGTGTGGCGTACGCGTCGCCACGACGTCGAAGCTGGTCACCAGCATGCCCATGGCTCCGCTGGCGAACTCCAGGACGCTGTTGACGTGGGTGGGTGTCCGCACGCCGAAGGTCGACCCCGCGCGGGGCCCGGCCAACACGACCCGCTCGGTACGCGCGGCCGCGCCCAGCGCCCCCACCCGGACGATGGAACCCATGAGTTCGGTCAGCACCGTGAGGTAGTACGGACCGATGTCGAACAGGGGTCCGGCGCCCTCCTGGTAGAGGAACTCCGGCTCGGGGTGGAACCGTTCCGGCCCGGCGTTCATCATGGCGGCGTTCACCGAGGTCGGGGTGCCGACCGCGCCGTCGGCGAGCAGCGCGGCGCAGGTCTGCGCCCCGACTCCCAGGAAGGTGTCCGGCGCGGTGCCGACCTGCAACGACCGTGCCCGGGCGGCCTCGACGATGCGGTAACCGTCGGCCATGGTGGTCGCCAGGGGCTTCTCCGTGTAGACGTGCTTGCCGTGCTCCAGGGCCCGCAGGGTCACCTCGGCGTGCGCCCTGGGTGGGGTCAGGTTGAGGACCAGGTCGATCTCCGGATGGGCCAACAGGTCGGCTACCGGGTGCACCTCCGGCACCGCGTGGGCAACGCCGAGCGCCCGCGCGCGCGCCGGGTCGGCGTCGGCGCAGGCGACGACGGTGACCGCCGGTTCCCCGGCGACGTTGGCCAGGTAGCGGGAACTGACGTTCCCGCACCCCACGACCCCCACCCGCACCGACGCTCCGCTACCGACCATGTCACGAGAGCCTGATCTCGTGGCCGGCCCGCGCCGACTCGTAGATCCCGTCGAGCATGCGCATGATCTCCGTGCCGTGGGAGACGGGGGCCACCTGCTCGGCCTCGCCCAGGCACAGCGAGACGAAGTGCGCGATCTCGTTGGCGAACCCCTCGGCGAAGTCGAAGCTGAGGTGGTCGATCTGGGGTCCCACGTTGAGGACGGTGTCGTGCATCTCGGTGGCGATCCGCAGCTGGGGTTCGAGTTCCGCGCCCCCGCGCTCGCCGAACACCGCCACTTCGAGGCGGTCCTCGAGGGCGTGCAGGGAGTAGCTGGTCTCCAGCGTCAGGGACGCCCCGTTGTCGAACCGGATGAGGGCGACGGCGAAGTCCTCGACGTCGCTCTGCGTCGGGTCGTAGTCCGCGACCTTGTACCGCGACAGCGACGTGACGTTCGCCCGGTTGCCCAGCCGGGCGTGGGTGACGGCGCTGACCGTGACGGCCTTCGGGGTGCCCATGAAGTACCAGCAGAGGTCCAGCACGTGCACGCCGATGTCGATGAGCGGTCCCCCGCCGGAGCGCTTGTGGTCCGCGAACCAGCCACCGGGGTTGCCGAGCCGTCGGATGTTCGTCGCGCGGGCGTGGTAGACGTCGCCCAGCAGCCCGCTGTCGACGAACGACTTGAGGACCTTGGCGTTCGCGCCGAAGCGCCGGACGAAGCCGATCTCCAGGTGCCTGCCGCTGCGCTCGACGGCCTCGACGAGCGCCTCGGCCTCGCCGGCCGTACGGCTCAACGGCTTCTCCACCAGCACGTGCTTGCCGGCGTCGAGCGCCGCCGTGGCGATCTCCGCGTGGCTGTCGTTCCACGTGCAGATGCTCACCGCGTCGATCTCGGGGTCGGCGAGCAGGCTGTCGAGCGTCGGGTGCACGCGGGTCACGCCGAAGGTCTCGGCCTTCTGGGCGCTCCGCTCGTGGTTGACGTCGAACACCCCGACGAGGTGGACGTCCGGGTTGGCGGCGTACGCGCCCAGGTGCATCTCCGCGATGCTCCCGACGCCGATCACGCCCACGCCGAGCCGGCTCACTTCGCCGCCTCCGCCTCGGCGAAGAGCCGCTTCGCGTTGGCCAGACCGATCGGGTTGGCCGACAGGCACTCCTCGATGCCCTCGAACTCGATGGACACGAAGCCGTCGTAGCCGGCGTCGACGATGCCCCGCACGATCCTGCGCATGTCGAGGTCGCCGTAGCCGACGATGGAGCCGAGCAGGTAGGTGCCGCCCGGGGTGTGGTGCCAGCCGTCGCCGGGGTACTGCGAACGGACGTAGAAGTCCTTCAGGTGCACGATGCTGGCGTACGGGGCGTTCTCGGCGACCGACACCACCGGGTTGTCGTCGACCGACATGAAGTTGCCGACGTCGAGGGTCGTCTTGAAGTTCGGCTCGTCGACGAGGTGGATGAGCCGGCGTACGCGCTCACCGCCGTTCATCAGCAGCCCGTGGTTCTCCACGCTGGTGGTGATGCCGTACGGGGCGGCGTACCGCGCGATCTCCTTGCACGCCTCCACCATGCGGGGCAGCAGCGCCTCGAACTCGGCGACGTCCTTCGCCCGGTGGGCCCACCTGGCGACGTCGTGGCGGAAGAGCTTGATGTCCAGGGCGGCGGCCACCTCGATGTGCCGCTTGACCCGCGCCATGTTCTTCTCCGCGTCCGCGCCGAGGAGGTCGGCCGGGACGACGAGGTTGGACAGGGTGACGCCCTGGTCGGCCGCGCGGGTCTTGATCTCCTGGACGAACCCGGGGTCCTGGTCGAGGGTGGAGGTGTCGTTGGAGATCTCCGGGGAGAGCGACACCGTCGCGATCTCCATGTGGGTGGCGTCGCTGGCGCCGATCCAGTCGATGACCTCGAGGAGGCTCATCCGGCCGGTGCGCAGGTGCTGGTAGAAGGAGTAGGAGCTGAAGCCGAACTGCACGGGTACTTCCTTCGGTCGGGGTTGGCGGGGTCAGGAGGAGAGCGCGGCGTACTGGCGGCGTCGTTCCGCCTGGCGTGCCGGGTCAGGGATGGGCGACGCCATGAGCAGCCGGTTCGTGTACGCATGGCGTGGTCGTGACGTGACGGTGTCACCGTCACCGGTCTCCACGATGCGGCCCTTGAGCATGACCGCGACCCGGTGGCAGATGTAGCGCACCACCGACAGGTCGTGGGAGATGAAGAGGTACGCGACGCCGGTCTGCTCCTGGATGTCGATGAGCAGGTCGAGGATGCGTGCCTGGGTGGAGAGGTCGAGGGCACTCACCGGTTCGTCGCAGACGATGAGTCGGGGCTTCAGCGCGAGGGCGCGGGCGATGGCGATGCGCTGCCGTTGCCCGCCGGAGAACTCGCGCGGGTACCGTCGCCCGGCGTCGGCTTCCAGGCCGATCTGGCCCAGCAGCTGACCGATCCGCGCGGAGGCTTCGGCCCCGGGCACCCCCTGCGCCCGGAGCGGCTCGGCGAGGATGCTCTCCACGGACATCGCCGGGTTGAGCGACGAGTACGGATCCTGGAAGACGACCTGGATGTCCCGGCTCAGGGCCCGGCGGGCGCGCCGGTTCGCGTGGGTGATGTCGGCGCCGTCGAACGTGACCGTGCCGGCGCTGATCGGGGCGAGCCCCAGGAGCGCCCGGCCCAGGGTCGTCTTTCCCGAGCCGGACTCGCCGACCAGGCCGACCGTCTCGCCCGCCCGGATCTGCATCGAGACGTCGTGCAGCGCGTGGTAGGACGGACTGCGCCACCGGGACCCGCGATAGACGACGTTGACGTCGTGGACGTCGAGCAGTGGGGCATCGGAATCGTCGCGGGTGCTCACGACTGCGCCTCCTGAAGGTCGTCGCGCGACCGCCGGGGAGGGGCGTCCTCCAGGGTCGCGTCCAAGAGCATGCGGGTGTACTCGTGCTGCGGGTTGGCGAAGAGTTCGGCGACCGGTTGCTGCTCGACGACGAGGCCGTCCCGCATCACCGCGACCCGGTCGCAGATGTCGGCGACGACGCCCAGGTTGTGGGTGACCAGGATGAGGCCCATGTTGCGCTCCCGTTGCAGGTCACGGAGGAGTTCGAGGACCTCCGCCTGGACCGTGACGTCGAGGGCGGTGGTCGGCTCGTCCGCGATGAGCAGCTCGGGATCGCAGGAGACGGCGCCCGCGATGAGCACCCGCTGTGCCATTCCTCCGCTGAGCTGGTGGGGGTAGGCGGCGAGCGTGCGGGCGGGGTCGGGAATGCCGACGCGTTCGAGCAGGTGCAGGGCCCGCTCGGTCGCGGCCTTCCTGGACAGGTCGAGCTTGCGCCGCATCGGCTTCGTCAGCTGGGCACCGATGGTGAACGACGGGTCCAGGTTGGACATCGGCTCCTGCGGCACGTAGGCCATCTTCGGCCCGCGCAGCTTCTGCAACTCGCCCTCGCGCAGCCCGATCAGGGACCGCCCGTCGAGGGAGAGGTGCCGGGCGGACACGGAGGCATCGGGTGGCAGGAGTCCGAGGATCGCGAAGGACGTCTGGGACTTCCCGGAGCCGGACTCCCCGACCAGGCCGAGCACCTCTCCTCGCGCGACGTGCAGCGACACGCCCCGCACCACGTCCCTGGTGGCGCCGTCCTCGGCCACGTACCGCACCGACAGGTCCTCGACGCGGAGCAGGGTGTCCGCGGGGAGGGCGGTAGCGGGCGTACGGTCGGCTTCGCCCTGGGTGACCGTCGTGTCGTCCCGGCGGGCGGACGGCGCCGCCCGCTTGGCCTTGGGTCTGCGACTGACCCCCAGCGAATCCGCCAGGGCCGTGCCGAAGAGCACGAGTGCCATGACCGTGAGGCCGATGGCGACGCCGGGTGCGATGACCAGCTCGGGCGCGCGTTGGAAGTTCTGGAAGGCGTTGCTGAGTTCGCCGCCCCAACTGGGGCGCTGCGGGTCGCCGAAGCCGAGGAACTCCAGGCCGGACTGGACGATGATCGCCATGCCGAAGATGAACGAGGACCGTACGAGGACCGGCCCCAGCACCACGGAGAGCACGTGGCGGAAGATGATGCGCAGGTCGGACAGCCCCGCGACGCGGGCGGCGTCGAGGTAGAGCTCCTCGCGCACCGCGATCACGGCGCTCCGGGTCAGCCGGAAGATGTCCGGCGACGCCAGCACGCCGAGGGTGATCATCGTCGGGGCGAGGCCGCTGCCGAGGGAGGCGATGACCACGATGATGATGAGGATCTCCGGCAGCGACATCAGCATGTTGAAGATCCAGCTCGACACCCCGTCGAACCGCTTCGCGTGGTAGCCGGCGAGCAGACCTGCGGGAATGCCGCACAGGAGAGCGACGGCGACCATGATCGCGCCCGCCTGGAGGCTCACCCGGCCGCCCCACAGGAGGCGGCTGAGGATGTCCCGCCCGTTTCCGTCCGTGCCGAGCGGGTGGTCGCCGCTCGGCGGTCGGAGCGCCTCCGAGAGCACGACCAGGTTCGGGTCCTGCGGGGCGAGCAGCGGCGCGAGGATGCTCGCCGCGACGATGGCCAGCAGGACACCGCCCGCCACCACGCCTATGGGGTTACGCAGGAAGGAGCGGAATCTCCTGGCTGTCAGGCCCGCACGGGCCGTCACGTCGGCGCTCATGCGTTCCGTACCTTCGGGTTCAGTGCGGCGTAGAGGATGTCGACCGCGAGATTGACGAGTACGACGACGAGCACGGTGAAGAGCAGGACGCCCATGATCACGGGGATGTCACTGTTGCCCGAGGCGTTGATGGCGACGGCGCCGATGCCCTGGAGGCCGAACACCCGCTCGATGATGGCGGCGCCGCTCATCGCCGCGATGAACTGCAGGGAGAGCATCGTCAGCGCCGGCGGAGCCGCGTTGCGCAGGACGTGGGTGAGCAGGATGTCGCGCTGCGAGAGACCCCGGCTGCGCAGCGTACGGACGTAGTCCTGGCCGTTGACGGTGATCACGGAGTTCCGCAGCTGCTGGGCGATGGCGGCGATCGAACCGATCGACAGCGCGACGATCGGCAGGGTGATGGACCAGAGCCACCCGCCGGGTGAGTCGCCCAGGTGAACGTAGCCAGTGGCGGGGAACCAGCCCAGTTGCACGGCGAAGACCAGGGCCAGGATGATCGCGACCCAGAAGTTCGGAAGGCTGAAGCCGAGCACCATGAACACCTGGAGTACGCGGTCGAACGTGCCGGGTCGGGTCGCCGCGAGCAGCCCGAGCACGACTCCGAGGACCGCGGCCACCAGGACGGCACCCAACGCGAGGGAGACGGTGACCGGCAGCCGCGTCACGATGAGTTCGCTCACCTCGGCGTTCTGCGCGGACGAAACCCCCAGGTCACCGCGTACGACCCCGCTCAGCCAGCTCAGGTACTGCTCGACGAGCGGCCGGTCGAGGCCGAGTTGCTCCCGCTTGACCGCGACCTGTTCCTCGGTGGCGTAGAGGCCGAGCGCGCCCCGGGCCGGATCGGAGCCGGTGAGCATGAGGAAGAAGAACATCCCCGTCACGACCGAGAACGCCAGCAGCAGGCCCGTGGCCAACCGCCGACCGATGAAGCCCAGCATGCCTGCTACCTCCTAGATGAGCTGTAGTGATCCACCGGATGGGCCGGCCCGTCGTCCGACCCATCCGGGGTTGATCGGCGGTTACTTCGCCGGGGCGAAGAAGCGGAGGCTCGGCATGAGCTGCGCCTGCTGCATGGTCACGTCGATGTCCGACTTGAACAGGTAGACGTTCTCCTGCGTGACGATCGGCGCGAACCAGGCCTGCTCGACGAGGTGGGTGTTCAGCTCCTTGTAGAGGGCGGCCTGCTTGTCACCCTGCGCGGCCGGGATCTCCTTGAGCAGCCGGGTGACGGTCTCGTCGGTGTACTTGAAGTTGTTCCACAGCGACGTCGGGGTGAGCTTGTTCAGCACGTCCGTCCACGCCGGGATGTTCGTCGAGAACGAGAGCATGAACGCCGGCTGGCCCTTCAGGGTCTCCAGGCCACCGTTGGCGAAGCCGTTGACCGGCACCTGCTCGACCGTGATGCCCACGTCGCCCAGGTACTGGGTGACGATCGGCACCAGCGGGGACATGAAGCCCTCACTGTACGAAATCTTGATCTTGAAGCCGCTGCCGTAGCCCGCCGCGGCCAGCAACTCGCGCGCCTTCGCCGGGTCGTACGGGTAGCGCGCGTTCAGCTCCGGCACCCACGCCTCGCTGGCCGGGTTGAAGGTCTGCGTGGAGACCTGGCCGAAGCCGCCGTAGTGGGTGTCGAGGATGGCCTTGCGGTCGAGCGCGTGGTTGATCGCCTGCCGCACCCGCACGTCGCCGAGTGCCGCCGACGCCTTGCCGGCGCGGTCCTGGAGGATGATGCCCTGCCACTCGCCGGGCACCGTCTTGACGGTGAGCCCGTCGGTCTTGGCCTTCGGCACCATGTCGGGGGTGCCGTACATGAACTGGATCTGGCCGGTGGCGAGCGCGTTGTACCGGGCGGTGAACTCCTCGTACGGGCGGATCACGACGCTCTCGAAGGGGAACGCCTCGCGGTTCCAGTAGCCGTCGCGCGCCTTGAACGTGTACTTGACGCCCTTCTCGGAGGCGCCCGCGTCGTACGTGTAGGGCCCGGAGCCCACGGGGTTCGAGGCGATGGTGCCCGCGCTGAGCGCCGTGGGGCTCACCATGTACCCCGTGTACGTCGCCAGGGCGGCCAGCAGGCCGGGGCTGGGCTCGCTGAGGTGCAGGCGCGCCGTGGCCTTGTCCACGACCTCGACGCGCTCGATCGCCCGGGCCCCCTCGGAGGCGCTGCCCGCCCCCTTCTTGCGCGCCTCGATGTTGACCTTCACCGCGTCGGCGTCGAAGGCGGCGCCGTCACTGAAGGTGACGCCGTCGCGCAGCTTCAGGGTGAGCTCGGTGAGGTCGGCGTTGTACTCGTACGAGGTGGCCAGGTTGCCCTCGATCTTCGACTCGGGCGTCTTGCGGAGCAGCGGGTCGTAGACGGCCTCCGCGTAGTGGATGACCGCGCCTTCCTTCATCTCGGCGGGGTCCCAGGTCAGCAGGTCGCCGTTGTTGCCCAGGACGAGCTGGGACGAGCCTGCCTCATTCGCCTGCCCGCCACCGCTACAACCGGCGAGGGCGAGAGCGACTACGGCAAACGCTGCCGTCAGCGTGCGTGTCAGTTGCACCGTGTTCCCTTCTATTGCTGCAAAGCCAGCGCCGGTCGGCGTCGCTATGAGTGACGGGGATCGGATCAGCGATCAGGCGATCCCGAGTTGTTGGCTCATGACCATGGCGGTCGCGCCGCGCAGGACGATGTCGTCGCCGAGCTCCGAGAGCCGCAGGACGATGTCGCCGTGGACCTCTGTCAGGGCGCGCTGCCGGATGGTTTCCATCGCCGCGGCGGCCAGCGGTCCTTCCAGCACCCGGTGCGGCCCGCTGAGGACGATTTCCGAGACGTTGATGGCGGCCACGATCGGGGCCAGCACGGAGCCGAGGGCTTCGCCCGCGGCGGCGAGGACCCGGGTGTGCTCCGCGTCGGTACGGGCTTTCGAGAGGTCTTCCTGGATGCGCCGGGTCGACAACCAGGTCTCGAGGCAGCCGAACTTTCCACAGACACAGGCCCGCTCGCTGCCGGTGTCCACGACCACGTGGCCGATCTCGCCGGCCGCGAACCTGCTGCCCAGGACGGGCGTCCCGCCGAGCAGCAGACCCGCCCCCACGCCGACACCGACCCGCACGAGGAGGGTGTCCGCCGCGCTCTCGCCGTAACTGCGCTCGGCGAGCGCGGTGGCGTTGGCGTCGTTCGACACCACCACGGGGCAGGCGAAGTGCCCGGTCAGCACCGAGCGGAGGTCGAGGTCCTTCCACCCCAGATTGGGTGCGCTGAGGACGACGCCCCCGAGGTCCACGATGCCCGGGGTGCCGATGCCGATGCCGAGCAGCGGCGCCGTCACCTGCTCGCGCAACGCCCCGACGAGACCGACGACCTTCGCCAACGCATCGGCGCCGGTGCTGCCCTCGATCTCGACCTGCTGACGAGCCACCACCGATCCGCCGAGGTCGAACACGGCCCCCCGGTAGAGCGTCGAGTGGCTCAGGTCCACGGCGACCGCCTGGTAGGCGTGCTCGTTGAACTTCAGCATCATGGCCGGCTTCCCGGGCCGCGTCCCCGCCCGCGTACCCACCTCGACCACGAGGTCGTCCGCGAGGAGGTCGCTCACGACGTCCGAGACCGAGACCCTCGTCAGCCCGGTGCGCCGCGCCAGATCCGCCCGGCTGTGCGGCCCCTCCCGGTAGAGCATCCGCAGCAGCAACTCGCGGTTGTGCACGCGGGCCTGCTCCGGGAGCACCTTCTCGCCGGAGCGGACCCGGGCCGGAACCCGGTCTCGCCGCACGGTCCCCACCGCGCGGCCCTGCGGCTCCGGCGGCGTGGTCCCCGTCTCATCAATGCACGTCACACGGTTAGTACAGGCGGCTAACAAACTGCGGACAAGAACGCGGCTCGCGTTGTTCCCAAGTTGTTACATTCCCATGGCCCGGTTTTTGCGGCAGCTTCGACCAGCCAACACCCCTGGTAGAGCCGCTGGCAACGGCGCTGGGCGAGCCCAGCAGCGCGCCGTAGAGCCGGCACGACGACGAGGAGGGACACCACGGGCGTCGACTCTCCGATAGGGTCCGACCGGAGGATCGCCAGCCTTCTTCGGCATCGATCGCCGGACCATGTCCGGCCCCGGCCTGCCAAGATCCAAAGGCCCTCAGGGGCCGCGGCCGGGAGGGCAGTTGACCTTCCGGCACCGTCCGCGCCGCCTGGCCCGATTCTTCCCGTACGCCCGGAAGCGCCGCCCTGGACGGCGGCGAGGGCCGCTCCTCCCCTGAGCTGCCGGTTCCTCCTACGGCACGAAAGCCGAGAGTCGCAACCGGCCGCCTTCCGGTAACCTGAGCGCGCGGGCCGCTAGCTCAATGGCAGAGCTGTGGACTTTTAATCCATAGGTTCAGGGTTCGAGTCCCTGGCGGCCCACCACAAACCGCCCCTGAGCTGCGAGAACGCCGAACGAAGATCATCGGGCACAACCAGGGCACAACTCAACTCCGATCTTGGTCCGCGCGAGGTTCCCGCCGGGTGCTGTCTGCGTCCCGCAGGAGGCCACCGACCAGGCCGCGCGGCCGGTCCTCCTTCGGCATCCAGTGAACGTAGGTCTCCAACGTGATCCGCAGGTTGGCATGCGGCAGCGCCTTCTGTACCTCCTGAGGCTCCACGCCGTTGCTCATCAGCGTCGTGACAGGCCGAAGTAAAGGCTCACCGACGATTTCGGGGTGCCCTCATCGAGTAACCGGCCAAGCCAGGTCAGCACGTTAGTCAGGTTGATCGAACGACTGGCCTTCTCACCGAAGACGGGCAGGACGTGCTTTCGCAGGTTCTGCGGAATACGCCGACGCGTTTCCATGGCCCAGCCGGACTCACGTGACCCCCTCCATCGCTGCGCGTATTCAGCGAAGGTGAGCCGATCCGTCGCACGCGTAGCCCTTACTTCCGCCGCAACACCCGAGCGGCATTCGAGGTCGAAGGCTTCTACGTCGGTCTTGCGCTCGAACAGCTTCTCTCGGGACTCACCAGCGGCCAGATTGAGGCACTTGGAGCTATTGCGGACGGCACCGAAGCGAACTGGACCATAGTCGAGCTACACGCCCGGCCGGCCGTACTCGCAAAGCGCATCCAGTCGCGGGGCACCGGGGACGAAGACCGTCGCTTCGCGGCTGTCGAGCAGACACTTCGCCCCCCGGTAGCAGACTTGCGAATCGACACCGAGGCTTTATCAGTCGGAGAAGCGGCTATTGCCGTCAAACGATTGGTCATTCGCTCATAACGCAACGCCCGCCACGCGTCAGCATGACTACTCTACTGGCAGTCGCCTACCACCTCCGGAAATTGCAGACGTCCGAAATTGCCGCCTGCATGAGTTCCCAAGCTCGCCTGGGATTAACATATCCACTAGCTGCGCCCGTGTAGCGACTCGTGTCACGAATCAGAAGCACGGCGCCCACCCACCCTACAAGAATCGAGACTATGGCTACAGGAAGGATCGTGAAAATGATTGGGACGACAATTTCTTTGGCATTCGTAAAGCGCCCCAATAGCATCAAAACAAGCATGATAGGCATACTCGTGAGGCCGATCCGAAGCCCGAGGGTGGCCGCGCGCCACCGCCCACTCTGCCGGATCTCCATAATCTCACCTCTAATGCGGACGGACACAAGGGAGTCGGGGCAATCCAGAGACTTCCCGGCACATCGGCCTTGGTATTGCAGTTCACGTACCTTACGGTGAAGCGTTGCCGAGTCCCACCTGATGCTTGACGCTTTCGTCCCAGGGCATGCTTTACGGGTGGCCTTGACCGTCGGAAGCGATCGGAAGCAGCCTGGCCGCTACGTCCTCGTAGTCGCCAAACCCACTGGTGGTCTGCAACACGCCGAGAGTCCGGTAATAAGCGCACAGCGGCTCGACCTGATCCTGGTAGTCCTCCTGATAGAACGAGTACATCCGCAGCAACTCCTGGCGTCGCTCGGCTTGCTGAGGGTCCAGCTCTATCTGGCGTTCCACCCGGCGACGGACCGTGAGGTCGAGCTCGTCCTTGGTCAAGACGAGCCCGATCACCGTGTCAGGCCCATAGCCGCTCTGCGCTAACAACTCCGCCTGACCGATCCTACGCGGGTAGTTGCACAGCAGCCAGCCGCTATCCACGACGGCTAGAGCGTCAGCGATGGCCTTCGTGATCAGCTCATCCGGGACAAGGTGCCCGCCATGCATATAGCAGTTCATCTGTTCGCCTAGCGGCGTCCGCAGTTGCACGTGCTCACGGCAGACATTGCCCGGGCTGATGACCTGGAGGCCGGTCGCTTCTGCCAGAACCGCCGCAGCGGAGGACAGGTCCACTAGGGGCCCGGCGATGAGGGCAACGTTCGGCATGCGTCCTCCCATGTGCGAGTGGCCAGCGAAGGGCAAAGCTAGTACTCCAGCCGGGGATTGTGATCACGGCTCGGTGAGGTCTTGTCGGGTGTAGTGGCTGGTCATGGCTTGGGCTTGGTGGCGTCGTCGGCGGATGGACCAGAGCAGTGGGTCCGCTCGGCGGCGGGTGGGTTCGATGATCAGGACGTGGAACAGGTGGCGTAGTTCGTTGACGGTCAGTCGGATCAGCCCGGCCGGTTGATGGTGGTGGTTGGCGGTCGCGGCGGCGAGGAATGCGTGGGCGAGGATCACCAGGGTGGTCCAGCGGTGCCATGACGTCCAGCGGCGGTGTTGGTGCTGGTCGAGGCCGAGTCCGGTCTTCGCGGCCTGGAACGATTCTTCGATTTTCCAGCGGCGGCCGGCGACCGTGACCAGGCGGTGGAGTGGGACGGGTTGCGGTGACCAGCAGCGGTAGAAGGCCAGTTCACCGGTGCGGCGGTTGCGGCGGGTCAGGAGCCAGTGGTGTCCGCCGTGTGCGTCGGTGGCGTGCGGTAGGGCGGTGTAGGACCAGTCGTACCAGCGGTGGCCTTTCGCGCCTCGGCCGGCGGAGATGCGCTGCCAGGCGGTGGTGGGAAGACCGGTGGCCAGGGCGTCGACGCGGTGGACGCCGAGGCTGGTGGTGACCTGGTGGGAGCGGGCCACGGCCAGGACGTAGCCCAGGCGCAGCTGACGTAGCCGGGCGGCCAGGCGTGGATCGTTGCCGTAGGCCTCGTCGCCGGCCACCCACCCGCACGGCAGCCCGGCGGTGACCGCGGTGGTGATCATCCGGGACGCCAGCTGCGGTTTCGTGGCGAACCGCACCTGCTCGGGGACACCGGCCCGTGTCCGGCGTTCGGGGTCGTCGCACCAGGATTTCGGCAGGTAGAGGGCCGCGTCGAGCATCGCGTGAGCGGTGTCGGTGGCGTAGACGAGGTGCACGGCGAGCTGGCAGTTCTCGATCTTCCCGGCCGTGCCTGAGTACTGCCGCTGGACACCGACGGTGTGCCGGCCCTTCTTCAGGTCCCCCGTCTCGTCGATGACCAGCACCGCCTCGGTATCACCGAGGTGCTGGGCGACGAACTCGCGGACATCGACACGAACGGCGGCGTCGTCCCAGCGCACCCGGGTCAACAGGTCCTGCATCCCGTCCGGGCCGCTGTCACCGGCGTGCTCGGCGATCGTCCAGCAGTTCTTCGACGGTAACGGCGCCAGCAGGCCCCGGACGAAGTCACGCACCCGACGGCGAGGCTCGGGCCTGCGGAAACGTCCCCCGACCGTCAGCATCAGGCCGTCGAACAACACCCGCCACCGCTGAGCGTCTACCCTGTATCCCGCAGCCACCGCCGCGTCATGGTCAGTCCACACAACCGCCCATGATCGACGGTGGCTGCACCCGTTCACACACCACACCAAGCCCCAGCTCAGCCAAGGTCAACATCCCCGGCTGGAGTACTAGCAGAATGCGTAATGCATCAGGTGGGACGCAGGTGTAAAGCATAGCCGGGACACGACACTTACGGTGAAGCGTATGCCGGGCTCCACTTGATGCGTTACGGATCGCTGTCACTTGATCCGTGACACGTCCGGCTAGACGATCTTGGTTGTTCTTCGACCAGGCCAGAGTCCCTCGTCTACTGGAATCCGTGGGGCCGGACGAGCACGGACCGAACGGTCTGGGGCGTCGCCGGGAGGTATTGCCTGACGAGCGATACCTGTGAGGCATTCTTATGACTGACAGGTATCACCCATCTCGGACGCGGCGACGCGAGGTGGCCACCCAGGATGCTGCGGGATGGCCACGTCAGGGTGGCGTGCGGCGGCCGTCAGGCCGATTATCTGGGGGTCAGCCTTGACGCCAGCGGGGCATGCCTCTGGCCGCTGGCCCAAGCCGTGCGGCTACACGGCTATCGGTTGGGAGAGGCGCAGGACGGAGAGAAACCAGAATGTCCCCGGCAAAGATCCGCAAGGGATGGCTGATTGCTGCCATCCCGATCGCCCTGTATTTGACGGCTCTTTTCGTCCCCTTCATTGCGCCCTTTGCGCGATATCCGATCTATTTCTTGAAATGCGGCGGACGCCCTGTAGTGGCGACGGAATTTGCAGCGGCTTACACGTACCGTGCACCTGGCAGCGACGACTATGGCGTGGACTTTCTGGTGACAGACTTCTTCTGCACGGAGGCCGAGGCCCGGTCTGCAGGATTCAGTCGGAGCGATCTGCCAGCCCGGTGACTACCGCCGTGCCCGTGCTGGATGCTGGAGGCCAAGGCGTCGGAAGGCCGCCGAGGACTGCTGCGGACCGAGTTATGAGCGCTCCCGGCGATCTGCGCAGCCCGAGGCATCAGCGTTCAGGTCGGTGATTGCGCTGGGTCGTTGCGCCCGACCGCCGAGGAACACCGTTGCACAGCCTGCGGGCCGGCCGGTTAGGCTGCTGCCATGAGCAGCTCGCCCGCGTACCCGATGACGTCCCCCGACGTCCAGGTCGGCGCGCTGCGACGCCGGCGGTCCCGCGACCGCCTGCGCTGAGTCTTCTTCTCCTGCGACCGGCGGATCGAGCCGCCGGTCATCGTCGGTCGTCCTCGGTCCGCCCGCATCCCCATCCGGTGATCCGCGCGGCGGATCCGAGCGAGATCGGCGTACCCCATGGACCTTGAGAAACTGCTGGCCGACCGGCTGGCGCCGGCGTTCGCGACGGTGGCCGGCGGGCCGGTGGATCCGGTCGTGCGGCGCTCCCAGCGCGCGGACTTCCAGTCCGACGCGGCGCTGGCGCTGGCCCGGCGGCTCGGCCGGCCGCCGCGCGCGATCGCCGCCCAGGTGCTGGACCTCGCGGAGCTGGCCGATCTGTGCGGCGCGGCGGAGGTCTCCGGGCCGGGCTTCCTCAACCTGACCGTCGCCGACGAAGCCCTCGCCGGGCTGGTCTCCGCGCTGGCCACCGACCCGCGGCTCGGGGTGCCGCTGGTCACCGAGCCGGAGACGGTGGTGGTCGACTACTCGGCGCCGAACGTGGCGAAGGAGATGCACGTCGGGCACCTGCGGTCGACGGTGATCGGCGACGCGGCGGCCCGGCTGCTGGAGTGGCTGGGGCACCGGGTGCTGCGGGCCAACCACCTGGGTGACTGGGGCACGCCGTTCGGCATGCTGATCGAGCACCTGGTCGACCTGGGCGGGGCCGGGGCGGCGCGCGAGCTGTCCATGGGTGACCTGGACTCGTTCTACAAGGCGGCCCGGGTCGCGTTCGACGCGGATGAGGCGTTCCGTGAGCGGTCCCGGCGGCGGGTGGTGGCCCTGCAGAGCGGCGATCCGGCGACGCTGCGGCTGTGGCGGTTGCTGGTGGAGCAGTCCGAACGGTACTTCATGACCGTCTACGACCTGCTCGACGTGACCCTCACCGAGCGGGACTTCCACGGTGAGAGCAGCTACAACGACCTGCTCGGACCAGTGGCCGAGGAGCTGGACCGCCTAGGGCTGCTGCGGGAGAGCGAGGGGGCGGCCTGCGTGTTTCCGCCCGGCCCGGTGGGCCGGGACGGCGAGCCGCTGCCGCTGATCGTCCGCAAGTCCGACGGCGGGTACGGCTATCCGGCAACCGACCTGGCGGCGATGCGGCACCGCACCGGCACGCTGGCCGCGACCCGCTTGCTCTACGTGGTCGGCCTGCCGCAGCGGCGGCACTTCGAGATGGTGTACGCCGCCGCCGCGCAGGCCGGCTGGCTGGCCCCGCCGGCCCGGGCCGAGCACGTCGGGTTCGGCTCGATCCTCGGATCGGACGGGCGGATGCTGCGCAGCAGGGCCGGCGGCTCGGTGAAGCTGGTCGGGCTGCTGGAGGAGGCGATCGTCCGGGCTACGGCGCTGGCCCGGGAGCGGAACCCGGACCTGGGCGAGGCGGAGGCGGCCGACGTGGGCCGGGCGGTCGGCATCGGCGCGATCAAGTACGCCGACCTGTCCAGCGACCGGCACAAGGACTACGTGCTCGACTGGGAGCGGATGCTGTCGCTGGACGGCAACACCGCGCCCTATCTCCAGTACGCGTACTCGCGGATCCGGTCGATCTTCCGGCGGGCCGGGGTGGCGGCCCGGCGGGAGGCGGCGATCTCGCTTGCCGATCCGGCCGAACGGGCGCTCGCCTTCGAGCTGGTCGGCTTCGGGACGGTGGTCGGCGAGGTGGCGGACAGCCTGGAGTTCCACCACCTGACCGGCTACCTGTACCGGTTGGCTGTCGCGTTCAACGCGTTCTACGAGCGCTGCCCGGTGCTGCGCGCGGACGAGCCGGTCCGGGAGAGCCGGCTGGCGCTCTGCGACCTCACCGCCCGGTTGCTCCAGCAGGGGCTGTACCTGCTCGGCATCAGGACTCCCGAGCGCATGTGATCGGGAATGGGGTGCGGTAAGGCACGATAGGCAGGTGGACGGCAGCAACCCTCGGCGGATCGTCCTGGTGGACGACCTGCGTTCCTTCGTCGATGACCGGCGTGCCGAGGTGGCGCGCAGCAGCGCCGCCGGAGTCGTACTCCTCGAACGCCATCGCGAGGAGCGGCTGGACGAGCTGTGGCTCGATCACGATCTCGGTGAGACCGACACGATCTGGCCGGTGGTGGAGGTGCTGGAGCGGGCAGCCTTCGAGGGACGTCCCTTCGACATCGGCGTCGTCCATGTCCACTCGGCCAACCCGGCAGGTGCGGGCAAGATCGCCCAGGCCCTGCAACGGTGGGGATACCGCGTCCGGATCGCCTCCGGGTCCACAACAGTCGGCTACCTGACCAGGTAACCGGAGTCTCGGTGCGGCCAACACGATGAGATCAGGCGTTCGGTGGGTACCTTCGCCAGGCGGAGCCGGCAAGATCAGGAATCGGACCAGAGCACCCGATAACCCGGAGGCGTCATCGTGACCCCAGACGAGGCTGAGCAGCAGGCGAGAATCAGATTCCTCCTCGCCGGTACGGCGTTCTTTCGCGCCGGGCAGGTGGCTGCGTGGGTTGGGGTGGCCTACGCCCTCGTAGCGTTGGTTCAGCGGGTCAGCGGCTGACAGCCCGGACACCTCGACGGCGCGGACGACCGTGCCGCGCGGTGGTTCCACGATCACGAGTCTTCCGTCCGGAGCAGCGCCGCAGTTCTGGTGAACCTGCGGGCAAGGTGTGCGAAGGCCTCGGTCAGTTCGGCGGGGCCGACGACTTCGATGTCGGCGTCGTACCGGGCGATGGTGGCCGCGAGGCTGGGCCAGCACACCGTTCCTCGACGCGCTACCGGCCGGTCCGGACACGCCGGCCGGTGAGCGGGGGGTGGCCCTGTCCGGCGGTCAACGGGCCCGGGTCGCCGTCGCCCGGGCCCTGATCACCGGCGCACGGGTGCTCGTCCTCGACGAGGCCGCCGCCAACCTGGACGCCGCGACCGAGGCGGACCTGGCCGCCGCCCTGGAGTCCACCGGAGACGACCGGGCCACCCTGGTGATCGCCCACCGCCTCGCCACCATCATGCGCGCCGACCGGGTCATCGTCCTCGACGGCGGGCGGATCGTCGCCGACGACGCCCCTGAGCAGCTTCGCAGCCGGGGAGCACTCGCCGCTGCGGTCCGGGGCGGGGGAGGCTGATCCGCGTAGCGCCGACGGTGCCAGTCAGCGGGTCTTCTTCGCCGCCCGCTTGCGGGGTGGCGTCAGCAGGTCCGCGATCGCGGCGATCGCGGACGGCACCAGGCGGTAGTACGCCCAGACGCCACGCTTCTCACGCTCGAGCAGACCGGCCTCGGTGAGGATCCGAAGGTGGTGACTCACGGTGGGCTGGGAGAGACCGAGCGGCGCGGTGAGGTCGGTCACGGACGCTTCGCCCTCCGGCGACGACTGGATCAGGCTGAGCAGCCGCAGCCGGGCCGGGTCGGCGAACGCCTTCAGCACTCCCGCGAGCCGCTCGGCATCGGCACGCTTGATCGGCTCGCCGGCAAGGGGCGACATGGCAGGCGTCGTAGTCTTCGCAGTTCCCACGTCTTGCATCGTTGCAGCAACACCACCCATAGGCCGGTCAAACGAGGGCTGGATCACGACAAGTTCCCCGGGAGGCGCACAACGAGGGTCGCGGCGCGGCGGCTCGTCCGGGTGCAGCAGGTACGGCCAGCCGGGGAGCGCTTGACGGTGTCGTCAGCAGCAGGTCATCAGGTACGACTGGAGCTCGGCCAGCGCCGCGACCGCGCCGTCGCGGTCGGCCCGGTAGTACACGGTCTTGCCTTCGCGGCGCGAGGTGACCACGCGCCCCCGGCGCAGCAGGGTCAACTGCTGCGACGCCGTGGCCTGACTGATGCCCGCAAGCTCGGCCACCTCCCCGACCGACAACTCGGCGCCCCGCGCGAACAGCATCATGATCCGCTGTCGCGTCGGGCTACCCAGAGCCTTCAGGAACTCCTGGGTGTCCGAACCCAACCCGGTCGGCCCGGCGCCTCGCGCCTCGGCTGCGGGTGTCGAGTGGTCCATGGCTCCACCCTCCCGCACCATCATCATATTGTCATTCAACGAAAAGACAATATGATGTCGGGATGAGCACCCCCTCGGAACCTGTGATCATCGTGGGCGGCGGCCAGTCCGGCCTCGCCGCCGCCCGTACCGCCCTGGCCGCCCGCCTGCGCCCGGTCGTGCTCGAAGCGGGGGAGGAGCCGGTCGGCTCGTGGCCGGACTACTACGACAGCCTCACCCTGTTCTCCCCGGCGCGCTACAGCGCACTGCCCGGCAGGGCGTTCGACGAGGGGGATCCGGACCGCTACCCGACGCGCGGCGAGGTCGTCTCCTACCTGCGCCGCTACGCCCGCGACCTCGATGCCGACATCCGTACCGGCGTCGGCGTCACCGCCGTGCGGCGACGCCCGGGCGGCGGCTACCTGGTGCGCACGCGCGCTGGTGACGAGATCGCGGCGGCGGGCGTGGTCGCCGCCAGCGGTTCCTTCGGCAACCCCTACCTGCCGGAGCTGCCCGGCCGCGTCGGCTACACCGGCGAGGTGCGGCACGTCGCGCACTACCGGCGGCCCGAGCCGTATGCCGGCAAGCGGGTCGTCGTGGTCGGCGCCGGCAACTCCGCCGTCCAGGTCGCCCACGAACTGGCACCGCTCGCGAGGGTCACGCTGGCGACCCGGGCGCCGGTCCGGTTCGCGCCCCAGCGCATCCGCGGCCGGGACCTGCATCACTGGCTCCACGTCACGGGGGCGGACCGCCTTCCGCGCCCGGCGCTCACCCGCCTGGTCCGTCATGCCACCGTGCTCGACACCGGCGCCTACCGCGACGCCATCGCCTCCGGCCTACTCCCCCGGCGGGACATGTTCACCGCCTTCACCCCCGACGGCGTCCGCTGGCCCGACGGCGCAACCGAGCCGGTCGACGCGGTCATCTTCGCGACCGGCTACCGCCCGGACCTCGGCTATCTCGCCACGCTTGGAGCCCTGGCGCCCGACGGCACGCCCCGGCAGGTCAGCGGGGTCTCCACCACCCATCCCGGGCTGGTCTACCTGGGGTTGGAGTTTCAACGGTCGTTCTCGTCGAACACCCTGCGCGGCGTCGGTCGCGACGCCGCGTACGTCGTCGCCGCCATGGCCGAGGGCCTGCGCGGCGCGGGGCGCAGGCCGTGGCTCAGGCGTCGGCGGCCGGTTCGACGGTGAGCAGTGCGGCGAGTTGGCGCAGGATGGCGGGCCGGGCCCGGTAGTACACCCAGGTGCCCCGCCGCTCGGCATCGACAAGGCCCGCCTCGCGCAGCGTCCTGAGGTGATGCGAGATGGTCGGCCCGGTCAGGTCGAACGCGGGCGTCAGGTCACAGACACAGGCCTCCCCGCCCTCGGCCGAAGCGATCATCGACATCAACTGCAGTCGCACCGGGTCACCGAGCGCCTTGAACGCCGGCGCGAGGACGGCGGCAGTCCCGGCCGGCACCCGGCGCTGCACCAGCGGTGGGCAGCACGGCGTGTCCGCGGTGAGGTCGATGACGGGAAGCGACGCCGTCTGCTTTGACATTCCTCTAGGTTGACAGACGTCTAATCAGCGTGCAACTCTCTGCTTCGACAAACGTCGAGACAGGCGCCACGGAAGGGGATCCTCATGCTCGGCACGGCTCGGCGGTCGGCGGGAGTGCGGCTCTGCGACCCCTGCGCCGGCCGCCTCCGCACCCGCTACACTTCATCGTCTATCGGCGATAGACGATGAAGGAGGCGGATGGGTGTGGACGAGCTGCTCGAACGGGCGACCGCACAGCGATACGCGTCGTGGTTCCGGGCCCTCGCGGACCCGACCAGGGTGCAGATCGTCGAGTACCTCGCCCGCCACGCCAGGCCGATGAGCGTGGGAGAGATCGTCGCCGCCGTCGGCCTGGCCCAGTCCACCGTCTCCCAGCACCTGAAGATCCTCACCGAGGTGCGGTTCGTCCTCGTCGACCCGGTCGGCACGGCCCGGCACTACCGCATCAACGACGCCTGCGTCGGCTGCTTCCCCTCCGCCGCCGACGTCGTCATGGGCCGACCCGCTCCTCACCCGAACGGAGCCTGCTGATGACCGACATCACCGTCCGTCCCATGGCGGCCGGCGACGCCGAGCGGGTCCTCACCATCTATCAGGCGGGCCTCGACGACGGACAGGCCAGCTTCGAGACCGACGCACCCACCTGGGCGACGTTCGACGCCGCGAAGCTGCCCGCGCACCGCTTCGTGGCCGTCGACGGCGACGACCTCCTCGGCTGGATCGCCGTCTCGCCCACCTCGACGCGCGCCGTCTACGCCGGCGTGGTGGAGCACTCCGTGTACGTCGACCCCGCCGCCCAGGGCCGAGGCGCCGGGCGGCTGCTCCTCGATGCGGTGATCGCCTCCACCGAAGCCGCCGGCATCTGGACCATCCAGTCCGGCGTCTTCCCCGAGAACGCCGCCAGCCTCGCCCTGCACCGGCGGGCCGGCTTCCGGATCGTCGGCACCCGCGAACGCGTCGGGCGCCACCATGGCCGATGGCGCGACGTCGTCCTGCTCGAACGACGCAGCCCCGCCATCACCTGATCAGCCCCAGCCCGGGCAGAACGCCCGCCCGCCTCACTGATTCGACAGTCTTCAATACAGAGGAGTTGCCTGATGAGCACGCTGACCGAACTGCCCGTCGTGGTGATCGGCGCCGGCCCGGTCGGTCTGGCCGCCGCCGCGCACCTGCACGAACGCGGCATCGCCTTCACCGTCCTCGAAGCCGGCGACACCCCGGGCGCGGCGGTGCGACAGTGGGGGCACGTGCGGGTGTTCTCCCCATGGCGGTACGACATCGACCCGGCCGCCCGCCGGCTCCTCGACGACGCGGGCTGGGTCGCCCCCGACATCGAGGCCCTGCCCACCGGCGCCGAACTCGTCACCGCCTACCTCCAGCCCCTCGCGGAGCTGCCGGCTCTCAAGCCGCACCTGCGCTACGGCACCCGCGTCGAGGCGATCAGCCGACTGGGCCTGGACCGGCTGCGCACCGCCGGCCGCGACACCACCCCGTTCCTCGTCCGCCTCGCCGGCGGCGAGGAGATCCTGGCCCGGGCGGTCGTCGACGCCTCCGGCACCTGGGGCACCCCGAACGTCCTCGGTGCCTCCGGTCTGCCCGCCCACGGCGAACGCGACGCGGCCAGGTACCTGGAGCACGCGCTGCCGGACGTCCTCGGCGCCGACCGGGACCGGTTCGCGGGCCGGCACACCCTCGTCGTCGGCGCCGGTCACTCCGCCTCGAACACCCTGCTGTCCCTCGCCGAGCTGGCCGCCGAACAGCCGGGCACCGAGGTGACCTGGGCGATCCGGTCCTCCTCGCCGGCGCGCACCTACGGCGGCGGGGACGCAGATGCCCTACCGGCGCGCGGCGCGCTCGGCTCGCGGCTGCGCACGCACGTCGACGCCGGCCGCATCCGGCTGCTCACCGGCTTCTCCGTGCACGCCCTCACCCCGGCCGACGACCGCGTCACCGTGCTCGTCCGGCACGCCGACGGCAGCGAGAAACCGGTCACCGTGGACCGCATCGTCGCGGCCACCGGCTTCCGCCCCGACCACTCCATCGCCGCCGAACTGCGGCTCGACCTCGACCCGGTCATGGGCGCCACCCGCGCCCTCGCCCCGCTGATCGACCCGAACGAGCACTCCTGCGGCACCGTCCCCCCGCACGGCGTGGACGAACTGTCCCACCCCGAGCCCGGCTACTACGCCGTCGGCATGAAGAGCTACGGCCGGGCCCCCACCTTCCTCATGGCCACCGGCTACGAGCAGGTCCGCTCCGTCGTCGCCGCCCTCGCCGGTGACTGGCGGGCAGCCCGCGACGTCCAGCTCGACCTGCCCGAGACCGGCGTGTGCAACAGCAACCCCGACGACTCGGCGACCAGCGACAGCTGCTGTGGGCCAGCCCCGGACGCCGAGCCGGCGGGACGGGGGCTGGCCACCGGCGTCTCCGGTGGGCTACTGGCTGCACCGTTGCAACTGGTCACCCTCGGCACCGCACCCGCTGGCGGTCAGGCTGGCGGCTGCTGCGGCAGTTGATGCCCACCACCACGACGGTGCCCGCCGGCCGCACGGTCGGCGGGCACCACGCCCACGGCTGGCGGATCGTCGCCGCCCTCGCCGTCACCTCGACCGTCGGCTACGGCGTCCTCTACTACGCCTACGCGGTCCTGCTGGCCCCGATGGCCGCGACCCTCGGCGTCTCCACCACCGCCGTCACCGGCGCGCTCACCGCCTCCGTCCTCGCCGGCGCCCTCACGGCCATCCCCGTCGGCCGGTGGCTCGACCACCACGGCGGACGCGGGCTCATGACCGCTGGCTCGCTCGCCGCGACCGCCCTGCTCGTGGCCTGGTCGCAGGTCCACACCATCAGCCAGCTCTACGCCGTCATGACCGGCATCGGGATCACGAGCGCGATGGTCCTCTACGAACCCGCCTTCGCCGTCATCGTCTCCTGGTTCACCCCCGACCGACGCACCACGGCGCTGCTGGCGGTCACGGTCGTGGCCGGGTTCGCCAGCACCATCTTCATGCCCCTGACCGGCCTGCTCGAGGCACATCTCGGCTGGCGCGACACGCTGCTCGTCCTCGCCGCCATCCACGGCCTGCTCACCGTGCCCCTGCACGCGTTCACCGTCCGCCGCGCGCCGACAGCGGCGACGGCACCGGCCAGCACCACGCGGACCGGGCACGCCCAGCGGCGCGCGGTCGTCACCGCCGCGATGCGCGACGCCCGGTTCTGGATGCTCGCCGGCAGCCTCGTCGCCCACGGCGCCGCCACCAGCACCATGACCGTGCACCTCATCGGCTACCTCGTCAGCCGTGGGCACCCCACCACCTTCGCCGCCACCGCCGTCGGCCTACTCGGCGTCCTGTCCGTCACCGGCAGGCTCGTCCTCACCGCCGCCCGCCGACACCTGCGGGTCACCACCATCGTCGCCGCCGTCTTCGCCATCCAGGCCGCCGCCGTCCTCGCGATGCCCCTGCTCGCCGACACCCGCACCGGCGCCATCGCGACCGTCGTCGGCTTCGGACTCGGCTTCGGCATCACCAGCCTCGCCACTCCCGCCCTGCTCGCCGACCGGTACGGCACCACCGCCTACGCCACCATCGCCGGGCGACTCGCCGCCCCCGTCACCATCGCCAAGGCCGCCGCACCCCTCGCCGCGGCCACCCTCCTGCACAGCGCGGCGGGGTACGTGCCGCTACTCACCGCCATCGCCGGATGCTGCGCCATCGCCGCCATCGGCATGCTCGCCCGCGCCGCCACCACACCGCCCGCCCCGGCCGGCTGAGACGGAAACCGCACGACACCCGCGCGCCACCTGCCAGCCCGAGCCCCAGCCGCGTTCCCGCCGCCGGCCGCCTCGCCCGGGCACGGCCGTGGACGGGTCAGCGACGCGCCGGGACGGCGGCGGATGTGTCCGTTCGGGTGAGCCGCCGTCGTGGTGCGCGCAGATCGGAACCGCGTCGGGCAACTCAGAAGGTGCGCACCTTTGTCCGAGCGGTGAGGATCAAGGTCCTGGGATCGGGGGGAGTCGCGACCGACCGCGTCCCGGGTGGCGACGACCGGCAGCATGCCGGGGATCCGCCGTCAGGACGTGCGGGTCGTAGTCCTCGCGAGGCCATGACACGACCGGGTATCCGGGGTGTCATGGTCGGCGCCACCGCGACGTGCCCGCCGGCGAAGTCCGATCCACGGGACTCACCACCCGGGGTTCGGGCCGTCGACGCCCAGCCCATCCGCTCCGCCCGAGGTCGTCCAGCCCGTTCGACCGTCACTGACATGACACAGTTGAGGAGGACAGCTCGCCCGTGAAGGGAATCGTCCTGGCCGGAGGATCCGGTACGCGGCTCTATCCGTTGACCATTCCGGTGTCCAAGCAACTGCTGCCCATCAGCGACAAGCCGATGATCTACTATCCGCTCTCGGTCCTCATGCTCGCCGGCATCAGGGAGATCCTGATCATCGGCAAGGCCGCCGACCTGCCGCAGTTCCGGACCCTGCTCGGGGACGGCTCCCACCTCGGCCTGGACCTCACCTACGTCGCGCAGCCGGAGCCGCGCGGGATCGCCGAGGCGTTCCTGCTCGGCGCCAACCACATCGGCGACGACCAGTGCGCCCTGGTCCTGGGCGACAACATCTTCCACGGCACCGCCTTCTCGAAGCTGCTCCGCGACGAGGTCCGGGACCTGCGGGGTTGCACGCTCTTCGGCTACTCCGTCAGGGACCCGGAACGCCACGGCGTGGGCGTGACCGACGAGCACGGCAGGCTGGTCGACATCGAGGAGAAGCCGTCCCGGCCACACTCCAACCGCGCGATCACCGGCCTGTACCTCTACGACAACGACGTGGTCGACATCGCCAAGAACCTGCGCCCGTCGGCCCGGGGGGAACTGGAGATCACCGACGTCAACCGGGCGTACGTCGCGGCGGGCCGGGCCAAGCTCATCGACCTCGGCCGCGGCTTCGCCTGGCTGGACGCCGGGACGCCGGAGGCGATGCTCCAGGCCAGCCAGTACGTGCGGACGCTGGAGGAGCGGCAGGGCGTACGCATCGCCTGCATCGAGGAGACGGCGCTGCGGATGGGCTACATCGACGCGCAGACGTGCTACCGACTGGGCACGGGAATGTCCGGCTCGAACTACGGTCGGTACGTGATGGACATCGCCGAGGAGTTCGGGGCGTTGGTGTGACCAGGATGCTCGTCACCGGCGGAGCCGGTTTCATCGGTACGAACTTCGTGCGCCACACCCTGGCGCACCACCCGGGCTACCGCATCCGGGTGCTCGACAAGCTGACCTACGCCGGCCACCGGTCCGTCGCCGAGGACGTGGAGTTCGTGCACGGCGACGTCTGCGACGCGGAGCTGGTCGAGCGGCTGGTGGCCGACAGCGACATCGTGGTCCACTTCGCGGCCGAGTCGCACGTCGACAACTCGCTGCGGGACGCCGACGCGTTCGTGCACAGCAACATCGTCGGGACGTACGCGCTGCTCCAGGCGGTGCGCCGGCACGACGTACGGCTGCACCACATCTCCACCGACGAGGTCTTCGGCGACCTGCCGCTGGAGGGCTCGGAGCTGTTCCACGAGGGGACGCCCTACAACCCGTCGAGCCCGTACGCGGCCACCAAGGCGGCCTCGGACATGCTGGTCCGGGCGTGGGTGCGTTCGTACGGGGTGGCCGCGACGTTGTCGAACTGCGCCAACAACTACGGCCCGTACCAGCACGTGGAGAAGTTCATCCCCCGGCAGGTCACCAACATCATCGAGGGCCGGCGGCCCCGGTTGTACGGCCAGGGGTTCAACGTCCGCGAGTGGACGCACGTCGACGACCACAACCGGGCCCTGCACCTGATCCTGGAGCGGGGCCGGATCGGCGAGACGTACCTGATCGGCTCGGGCGACACCCGCACCAACCGGGAGGTCGTCGAGCTGGTGAACCAGCTCATGGGGAGGGATCCGGGCGACTTCGAGCACGTCCGGGACCGGGCCGGGCACGACCTGCGCTACGCCAACGACAGCACGAAGCTGCGCAGCGAGCTCGGGTGGTCCCCGGAGTACGCGGACTTCCGGGCCGGCCTGGCGGCGACCATCGACTGGTACCGGTCGAACCGGGACTGGTGGCAGGAGGACAAGATCTCCACCGAGGCGGGTTACGCACTCGTGGATCAGTAGAACCGCACCACCGACCTGGCGGGCGCCGATTCCCGTGGCGCTCTTCCGCTCCGACCACCCCCCGGCGGACGCGTGAGGGCTACGGGCACACATCGGCGCCCGCCTCTTGTCGCCAACGCGACACAATTCAGTCGCCGCCGGTTCTCCGGATCGGGGTGCCGACCGCCGCCCGTCCGGAAGACGGTCCGCGCCCTTCCCGGCGCGCCGGCGCATCCCCCTTTCGCCACGCGCAGCGAAGGGCCGTAACAACAATTACAGGGCCCCGGGAATAGCCCGCCCTCCGTTCGGCCCGGAGCCGCGCGCTCCGCCCTTCGCGCCCGTTATCGGCCCCCACCTCGGGCGATCCGACGTTCCCCGCGCCGCGCGTCGCTCCCCGCCGGTCCCCCGCCAGGACGCCCCGACGCACGTGATACAAAGACAATCTCCGATGTCAGGGCACCTTTGGCGACGCCCGGCCTCCTCGCCCTGGGCGCGCGCAGAGCGGACCAACCGCACCAAGGGTGCAATTAACTCATAATCTACAGTTCTGCCATAGGCAGGCTATGACCCAAATGCCGTAAAGCCTCATTTAGCACCACCAGGCGGGCGGTAATCGCACGGAAATAGTCCGCCTGAGTCTGATATGCGGACCAGTCATTCGACTACTTTCCGCAACGTTGACCGCCACTTTCCGTTGACATAGCATCGAGTTGGCCCATTGAGGCGCGGACATTTGTTTTCGCAACTCGGCAATTGGCAACCAGTCACCCGACCGCACTCGCGCATGGCGAGGCGGGCCTTTCATGACCAAAATCCAAATCATTACCAACGACAGGGTCTCTCGCAACGGTAGCGTCAGGGACCTGTTCGCCGACATTTCCTCTCGTTGGGGGCATGATGGAAGATCACGTCAGAACAGCGATCCAGCGCGTCATCGAGAAAATGCACAACGATGTGGGTGAGCAGTTCACCGTGGACGAAATGGCACGCACGGCCGGGTTCAGCAAGTTCCATTTCTGCCGGGTCTTCCACCGGATGACCGGGGTCTCCCCCGGGCGCTTCCTCTCCGCGCTGCGCCTGCAACGGACGAAGTACCTGCTCGTCTCCACCTCGTTGAGCGTCACCGAGATCAGTCACCTGGTCGGCTACACCAGCGTCGGCACGTTCAGCACCCGCTTCAGCAGCAGCGTCGGCACCTCACCCACCAACTACCGCCGGCTCGGCGGGGTGCTGCCCCGACCCCGTACCGACCAGTGCACGCCCCCGCCCGCCGGCACGGGCCCGGCGCTCCGCGGCGAGGTGCGCACGCCACCGGGCACCAGGCCGCACTGGATCTTCCTGGGGCTCTTCCCGAGCCGGATCCAACAGGGCGAGCCGGTGCGCTCGGTCTTCCTGCCGGGTCCGGGGCCGTTCGTCCTCGACCAGGTGCCGGCCGGCGAGTGGTACCTGATGGCGCACGCGGTCGACCCGGGCGCCGGCACGCCCCCGGCCGCGGACGCGCCCCGCGACCTGCTCGTCGGCGCCCACGGGCCGGTCGTGGTCCAACGCGGCGCCCCGCCCCGGCCCGTGGACCTCGTCCTCCGGCCGAGGGAGGCCTTCGACCCGCCGGTGGTGCACGCCGTCGCCGACGCTCCCCCGGGCGAGGGGCTGCTCGACGCCCGGGCCGGCGGGCCGACCGTCGAGCCGTACGGCCCGGTGGGCGACCACGCCCGGTGCGAGGGCGCCGGACGCTCGCTGGTGGTCTCCGCGCGGCCGCGTCGCTTGACCGACGGCGTACGGCCCAGCCGGCCCACCCCGACCCGGGCCCCCGGACCGTCCCGGCCGGGACGGAACACCCGGCCGTACCTTCCGTGGCCACCGCCGCGACCCGACGGGCCGACGCAGCAGTCCACCGACGAGGTGGACGGCGGCGACCGCGGCAAACAGTGAGGCTCACGGCCCGGCCGAGGTCCCGTCGGCCGGGCCGTGCCACCCCTACGTGTCGACCCGGTCGGCCTTGACCGGGGCCGCGGCGACCCGCTCCCGGGCAGGTGCCGCAGGCGTACGCGCCGACGGGGCCGGCATGTCCCGCGACAGCCGCAGCACCCGGGCGAGCAGCCGGAGTCGCCACAGCTCCCGGGGGCGGTCGATCAGGCCGGCGAACCGCATGTACGCCCGGGTGACTTCCGGATCCTTCGTGCTGGCGTACTGCACCCGGCGCAGGTAGGCGTTGTAGATCCGGGTACGCAGGGGACGGGGCGCCACCACCCCCGGGAAGTCCAGGTCGCCCCGCGTCGAGATCTGCCAGGGGTCGATCATGAGTCGGGCCACGTCCCGCAGGAAGGGGCGCGGGTCGGCGGCGACGTCGCGGGCCAGGTGCCGCCGCAGGGCGGTGATCTGCATCGCCGCCGCCGTCATCCCCTGCCCGTAGACCGGGTTGAAGCTGCACACCGCGTCACCGAGTACGACCAGGCCGGCGGGGAACCGGGACAGCCGCTCGTAGTGCCGCCAGACGCTGGCGGGGAACGTGAACGACATCGGGGCGCTGGTCGGCTCGGCGTGCTCGACCGCCTGGTAGATGTCGGGCACCGGCAGCGACCGGACGTACTCCTGGTAGCCGTCCGGATCGGTCGGCGGGTGGTCGCCGAGGATCCCGGTCAGTGACAGCCGGACGTCCCCGGTGGCGGTCTGGCCGAAGAAGGCGCCCCGGGGGTGGGCCGGCGAGGCCACCGGGTTGATCGCCATCGGGCCGTCGAACGTCCCGGGCGCCCGACGGTAGGTGCGGGTGGTGTAGGCCAGGCCGATCGTCATCCGTTCCTCGGCCGGGCGCTCGTACCCCAGCTCGGCCAGCCACACCGGCAGGCGCGAACCCCGGCCGGTGGCGTCCACCACCAGGTCGGCCCCGACCTCGAACGCCTGCTTGCCCTCCCCCCGCTCCATGAGCCGTACGCCGGTGACCCGGCCCCGGTCGGGCGAGGAGAGCAGCCCGAGCAGTTCCGTGGACTGCCGGTAGGTGACGTTCGGCAGCTCCGCCACCCGCGTACGCAGGTAGTTCTCCAGGACCGGTCGGTTGCCGGCGATCGACAGCAGGCCGGTCTCCGTGCGGTACATCGGCCGGCCGTCGAAGTACCACCGCATCAGACCGAAGTCGCGCACCGGCAGGCCGAGTTCCCGCGCGTCCTCCAGCAGGTTCGGAAACAGCTCCGCGAGAATGCCGTACCCCCGGGCGTGCAGGCCGTGCGCGTGCACGGCGTGCGAGGCACCGCGCCGTGGGCCGACCGCGCCGAGCACCTCGTCCCGGTCCACCACCACGACCTCGCGGTACCACTCGGACAGCACGCGGGCGGCCAGGGTGCCCGCGATGCTCCCGCCGGCCACCACCGCCCGCTCGCCGATCAGCCGGGGGGCCGGTGCCGCCGGCGACCGTCCCCGGATCGCGGCCAGCAGCCGACCGACCAGCCCGCCGTCCCGGCCGCCCGTGCCTGCTCCAACTTGGTCGCCCATCGCTCCGATGCCTCCTGTGGGGTCGCCCGGGTCGCGAGGGTGGACGTGATCGCGTCCACCGTCGCGGCGCCGAGCCGCAGCAGGGCCGCCGAAGCGCCCGTGCGCACCGCCCGTGTCGTGAGGCTCGGCCGTGTGCTGCTCATGCAACCACCGGGCGTCCGGCCGGATCTTCCTCCAACGTGCGCGATCCCGGCCGCCCGCGCGACCGGCGCGCTCCAGCGCATTCTCGAAGGTGAATCCGGTGTCGGCCTCGGATCATCGTCATACCGGCGGTCGCAGTCACCGCCCCCGCCGTCCGGTGGGCTGCGAGATGAGGACGGACAGATGCCCCAGTTGACTCACAACGAGGACGGCTCCACCACTCTGAGCGTCAACTCCAAGGAGTTGAAGGCCCTGCGGGACCTCGTCATCGACCGCGTACCGGAGCTGAAGCGGGTGCGGGAGATCGCCGACAACCCGGACGTCCGGACGACCCTCCGGTTCGTGAAGTCCGTCATCAGCTGACCGCACGACACGACGTGCGGTCGGTCGCCTGTGCGCCTCGCCCGCCCAACTGGAAGGACGATGACGTGAGCGTCATGACGAGGGACGTACGCCGCAGCGGGGGTGCGGGCACCGGCGGCGACCGGTCGCCGGCGATCTTCGGCATCCGGGGCCTGGCCGCGCTGGCCCTGCTGACCGTCCACGTGGCCATGTTCTCGGGGCTGCTGGGCACCAAGGCGTTCGGTACGCCACGCCCGCCGAGCAACTGGCTGGGCGCGTTCTTCGTCAGCGGGCTGCCCTCGTTCATCGGGGTGTTCTTCGTCCTGCCCGCGCTGTTCCTGTACCTGCCCCTGGCCAAGGCGATCATCGCCGGCACCGAGCGTCCCCCGCAGGGCCGCAACGTCGTACGCCGGCTGATGCGGCTGCTGCCCGCCTACTACGCCATGTACCTGGTGGTGCTGGTCCTGCTGAACCGGAACGCGGTCGACGGCCTCTGGGACGTCCTGCGACCGATCCTGCTGCTCCAGATCTACTCGCCCACCCCGTTCGCGCCGAACTTCATCAACGGGATGGAGGTCAGCTGGACCGTGCCCAGCATGGTCCAGTGGTACCTGGCGCTGCCGCTGATCGCCGCGGCCACCCACCGGTTCGCGCGCCGGGGCGCCACGCCGGTGAGCCGGGCCCGGCGGCTGCTGCTGCCCGTGCCGGTGCTCATCGGCGTCGGGGTCGGCTGGCTGTTCCTGGTCAAGGGCAACGGCTGGGACAACCGGATGGTGTTCTGGTGGCCGCAGGGCTTCGCGCCCACCATCGGCATCGGCATCGCGCTGGCCGTCCTGCTGGCGTTGTCCAAGGTGTCGCCCGCCGACACCCCCCGGCTGCTCCGCGCGGCGGCGGCCCGGCCCCACCTGTTCTGGTTCGGCGCGCTGCTGGTCTACCTGGTCAACTGCGCCCGCCCGTTCAGCGTGATCGGCATGGACGCGATCTACTCGACCAGCGGCCTGTTCATGACGTACGTGATGGTCGCGCTCTTCGGGCTGCTGGCATCGCTGCCGCTGATCTCGCCGGGCGCGGCGCCCTACCGGCCGGTCCACGCGGTGCTGACCGCCCGGCCGATCGTCCACCTCGGCCGGGTCTCCTACGGCGTGTACCTGTGGCACTTCGCCGTGATGCACTTCTACCTGCAACCCGGCAACATCCTGTCCGGCGAGGTGCGCCCCATCCGGGAGCTGTACGGTCAGGCCGGGTTCTGGGAACTGGAACTGGTCACCCTCGGCGGCGCGGTGCTCCTCGCCTCGCTCAGCTACTACCTGCTCGAACAGCCGCTGGCCGCGCGGGTCGACCGGTTCCTGGGGCGGGGGACGGCACGCCCGCGCGCGCTGCCCCGGGCCCCGCTGGTCGCGACGCCCGCCGCCGTGGTGCTCAGCGGGGACGAGGCCGCCACGACCGTGGCCACGGTGGTGGCCGACCGGGACGCGATCCAGGCCAACCTCGTCGATCTCGAGCGCGGCTTCGAGCGGCAGCCGCTCGTCGGGACGGAGCTGACCGGTGGGAGCCGGCAGAGCAGGGACCGGGCGCGGGCCGATCTGGCCCGGCTGTGGGAGATCTTCAACGCCTACTCGACGGTCGTCGACGAGGTGGCCCGCCCGCTGGCCGCCGACCGTGGGCCGACCGCCGCCGACCTGGACCGGATCAGCGCGCTGCTGAGTCAGGCGTCGATCCTGGTCGAGGGCCCGCCGCCGCCGCTGGCCCAGCGTCACATCACCGAGGACGGTCGGGTCCGGTTGACGGTCGCGGCGGCGGTCGAGCAGATGAACGAGCTGTTCCACCGCACCGCCGTGCTGGTCGCCGCGGCCCAGGCGGTCCGGACGACCGTCGTGCCCCGGCTGGAGCAGCTCGACGCCGACCTGGTCCCGGCGGGGCGTCTCGTCGCGGACCACGGCGACGAGTCGCTCGCCGCCGCCCTCGCCGGGGTGCGGGACGACCTCCGGCGGCTGCACGACACGTTCCGCACCGACCCGCTGGCCCGCTGGCAGGACGGCGAGGTCACCACCGCCGACCTCGACGAGCTGCGGGACCGGATCGCGGCGGTGGTGGACCGCGCCCGCGCGCGGACCCCCGAGGCGCAGGACGCCTCCAGCTGACCGTCAGCCGACCGGCTGGCCGTCCCCGACCCGGACAGGAGACCCCATGACCGTAGCCGTGCACCGTAGCGGCGTGACCACCTTTCGCGGCCGACCCATCACCCTGCTCGGCCCGGAACTGCACGTCGGCGACACCGCACCGGACTTCACCGTGCTCGCCAACGACTTCACCCCGGTCACCCTCGCCTCGTCGGCCGGGACGACGCGGATCTTCTCGGTGGTGCCGTCACTCGACACCGACGTGTGCGACCAGCAGACCCGCCGGTTCAACAAGGAGGCCGCCCGGCTGGACGGGGTCACCGTACTGACCGTCTCGGCGGATCTGCCCTTCGCGCAGAAGCGCTGGTGCGGCGCCGCCGGCCTCAGCGGCGTCGAGACGCTCTCCGACCACCGTGACCTCTCCTTCGGCACGGCCTACGGGGTGGCGGTGGCCGAACTCCGGCTGCTCGCCCGCGCCGTCTTCGTGGTCGATGCCGCGGACCGGCTGGCGTACGTCGAGTACGTGCCGGAGATCGGCCAGCATCCCCGCTACGACGACGCCCTCGCGGCGGCGGCGCGGGCCGGCGGCTGACCCGACCCGTCGTCCACCGCGTCGTCGGCGACAGCCCGTACGACACGAGGTGCCCTCCGATTCGGTGACCGGATCCACGTCCGGCCCACCGGGATCGGGGGGCACCGTCCGTGTGTGCGGCGAATCGTCGACGGGTCGGCCCGCCCGTACCCGATAATCCTGGGCAAGCGGACCGGCCCGGCGGGGACGCCGGGGCGCAGGTGGTCCTCCGCACCCCCGGCCTGGCTGGCCCCGACGATCTCCGGCCGGATGTCGTGACCGGCAGCTCGGCTTCGACATCATCGGGGGACGTCGCACAGCGGTTACCCCCCAGCGGTCCAGGGCAAGAGGAGACGACATGACAACGCCACGGGCGACGTCCCAGCGGGTAGCCGCGGCTGAGGAGCGGTTCATCCCGGCCAACGACGTCGAGCTCTGCGTCGAGACCTTCGGCGACCCGGGCGCGTCGCCGGTCCTGCTGATCAGCGGTACGGCGTGCTCGATGGACTGGTGGGAGGACGACCTCTGCCGGCGACTGGCGGCCGGCGACCGGTTCGTGATCCGCTACGACCACCGGGACACCGGCCGGTCCACCGGCTTTCCGTCGGGCGAACCGCCGTACCGGTTCGACGATCTCGTCACGGACGCGGCGGTGCTGCTCGAGCAGCTCGGGGTGGGCCCGGCGCACGTCTGCGGCGTCTCCATGGGCGGCGCCGTCGCACAGCGTCTCGCCATCGAGCACCCCCACCTGGTGTCCTCGCTGACCCTGCTCTCCACCAGTCCGGCGCTCCGGGTCAACAAGCGTCCCCACCCCGACCTGCCGCCGATCTCGCCGGCGCTGCTCGCCAGCTTCGCCGAGGAGCGGCCGACACCCGACTGGACCGACCGCGCGGCCGTGATCGACCACGTCGTCGCCGGTCAGCGCCCGCTGGCCGGGGCGCTCGCCATCGAGGAGAAGCGGCTGCGCCGCATCGCCGGGCGGATGTTCGACCGCAGTGGCGACATCGCCGCCAGCCTCGCCAACCACTGGATGATCGACGGCGGGTCGGACTACCGCTCCTCGCTGTCCCGGATCGCCGTGCCCGCCCTGGTGATCCACGGCACCGAGGATCCGCTGTTCCCGTTCGGGCACGGCGAGGCCCTGGCCGACGAGATCCCCGACGCCCGGTTGCTGCCGCTGGCCGGGGTCGGGCACCAGATGCCCCCGGCGGCCACCTGGGAGACGGTGGTGCCCGCCATCCTGGCGCACACCGCGGGCTGATCGGCCCCGGCACTTCCGTACTCGTGGATGTCCGACCGCCGGAGGTACCACCCCGGCGGGGCCGGACCGGGAACCTCTGCCACCCGTTGGGACAGTCCCTTCAGGACGGACGTACCCACGTGGGATTTCTACCGGCCAGGTTTCCACCGTTGAGCAATCGCGCGTAAGACAGCACGCCCCCGTTCTGGGAGAGTCGACACGGCTTCGCGGCGGTGATCCACCGCAGACCCGAGGCCGACCGACCTGGGAGCGTGACGCCATCACCGACGCCCGACCCGACGCGCGGAGCACCTACCTCCCTGACCCGCAGGGCCGCGCCGTCGGGGTGACGGCGCGGACGCCGTCGGTCCCGCCCCGTCCCGGAACGTACATGTAGAGGCTCGGTGGTGGCCGTGCTCCGTCTCGTCGCCCTGCGTCTCGCGTGGGCCCTGCCGATGTTGTTCGTCGTCTCCTTCTTCTGCTTCCTGCTGGTGTCGCTCGTGCCCGGCGACCCGGCCCGCTCGGTGCTCGGCCCGCTCGCCCCGCAGCAGCAGGTCGACGCGCTGCACCAGCAGATGGGGCTCGACCGGCCGCTGCTGCACCAGTACGTGAGCTGGTTGGGCCGGTCCGTCCAGGGCGACCTCGGCGTCTCCGTGATCACCGGGGCCGAGGTGGGGCCCATGCTCAACGCGCGGCTGGCGCCGACGCTCTCCCTGATCGTCCTCGCCACCCTCACCGCCATGCTGCTGGGCGTGGGCCTCGGCGTGTTCAGCGGGGTCCACGGCGGCCCGCTCGGCCGGATGGTCGACGTGCTCTCCGTGGTCGGCCTCGCGGTACCGGGGTTCTGGCTGGCCCTGATGCTGGTCTCCTGGTTCGCCGTCCGGTGGCCGCTCTTCCCGGTGACCGGGTACGTCCCGCTCACCCAGTCCCCGGGCGACTGGCTGGGGTCCCTGGTGCTGCCGGTGGCGGCCACCTCGCTGGCCGCCGTCACGGCGGTGGCCAAACAGACCCGCGACTCCATGCTGGACACCCTCGACCGCGACTTCGTCCGGGTCATGCAGGCCAACGGGTTGTCCCGCCGGTCGATCGTCTACCGGCACGCCCTGCGGACCGCCGCGGTGCCGGTGGTGTCCCTGCTCGGGGTCATCTCCGCCAGCCTGCTCGGCACGACCGTGCTGATCGAGAACATCTTCGGCCTGCCCGGGCTGGGCTCTGGCGCCGCCCTGGCCGCCGCCCAGCACGACATCCCCGTGTTGCAGGGCGCGGTGGTCTACTTCACCCTCATCGTGATCGTCATCGGTCTGCTGGTGGACCTCTGCCAGGCCTGGCTCGACCCCCGGGTGCGGCACCGGTGAGCGGGCCGGAGAGCTTCGCGCTGCGGCTGCTGCGCCGGCCGCTGGCCGTGGCCGCCCTGCTCTGGCTGGTCGTCGTGGCGGTGTGCGCCCTCTTCCCCGACCTGGTCACCGACCGGGACCCGCTGGAACAGGACCTGATCGCCGCGTTGCAGGGGCCCTCGGCGGAGCACCCCCTCGGCACCGACCGCCTCGGTCAGGACCTGCTCAGCCGCCTCGTGCACGGGGCCGGGACGACGCTGTGGGGCGTCCTCGTCGCGGTGCTGACCAGCACGGTGCTCGGTGTGCTGCTGGGTCTGCCCGCCGGCTACCTGGGCGGGATGGTCGACGCGGCGATCCTGCGGGTCTCCGACCTGCTCTTCGCCGTCCCCGCGATCATCATCCTGCTGGTGGTGGTGGCGGTGTTCCCGGAGAACGTCACCATCGCGATGGTCACCTTCGGTGTGCTGCTGGCCGCCGGCCTGATCCGGGTGGTACGCACGGCGACCCGGTCCACCCGGGAGGAGCTGTTCATCGCGGCGGCCCGGGTCTCCGGGCTGTCCTCCGGGCAGATCCTGCGCCGGCACGTGCTCCCCCGGCTGCGTGGCCTCGTCATCGTCCAGGCCTCCCTGATCGCGGCGGTCTCCCTGGTCATCCAGGCGGGGCTGGCCTTCCTGGGCTTCGGGCCGCAGCCGCCGCAGCCGAGTTGGGGCGGCATGGTCGACGAGGCGCGCGACGTGATCGTGCAGCACCCCTGGGCCCTGGTCCCGCCCGGTCTCGCCGTCGCCATCACCGTCCTGGCCTTCACCCTGCTCGGTGACGCCGTACGGGACACCGCCACACAGTCCTGGTCCTCGTCGAAGCTGGTCCGGTCCACGCCGCGGCGTGGATCGGACCCGGCGCCGAACGGGGCGGCCACCCTGGTGCCCGAGGGCGTCCTGCTGTCGGTCCAGCACCTGTCGGTGGAGATCCCGGTGCGCTCCGGACCGTCCGGCGCGCCCGCGGCACCGGTCGTCGGCGACGTGTCGTTCGACGTCGCCGACGGCGAGATCGTCGGCCTGGTCGGCGAGTCCGGCTGCGGCAAGACGGTGACCGCGCTCAGCATCCTCGGCCTGGTGCCCGGCGGTGGGCGGGTCACCGGCGGCGCCTTCCTGTTCTCGGACCACGACCTGGCGCGGGCCTCGGAGAGCGAGTGGCGGCAGGTGCGCGGACGCGGGATCGGGTACGTCGCGCAGGACTCCATGGTCAGCCTGGACCCGGCCGTCCGGGCCGGTGCGCAACTCGCCGAGGCGGTCCGGCGGCACACCGGGGTCCGCCGGGCGGAGGCCGCCGACCGCGTCCTGGAACTGCTACGCGACGTGGGGGTGCCCGACCCCGCCCGGGTCGCCCGGCTCTATCCGCACCAGTTGTCCGGCGGACTCGCGCAACGGGTGGCCATCGCCTTCGCGCTGGCCGGCTCCCCGAGGCTGCTGATCGCCGACGAGCCGACGACGGCGTTGGACGTCACGGTCCAGGCGGAGATCCTGGCCCTGCTGCGCAGGCTGAGCCGGGAGCGCCGGATGGCCGTGCTACTGGTCACGCACGACCTGGGGGTGGTGGCCGAACTGTGCGACCGGGCGGTGGTCATGTACGCCGGGCAGGTGGTCGAGGTGTGCCCGGTGTCGCGGATGTTCAGCCGCCCGCACCACCCGTACACGATGGGTCTGCTGGCCGCGGATCCGCACCGGGCCGCACCCGACGGGCGCCTGCCGACCATCGCGGGAACGGTGCCGGCGCCGTCCGACTGGCCGACCGGATGCCGGTTCGCCGACCGGTGCCGCCTCGTGGAGGAGCGGTGCCGCCGCGAGCCGGTCGGACTGAGCAGACCCGAACCGGGACACGTCGCGCGCTGTCTGCGTGCCGACGACGATCTCCAGCGAGAGGTTGCAGTGTGACGCGACACCCTCTGCTCGACGTCCGGGACCTGACCGTGGAGTACGGCCGGGGAAGGACCGCCTTCCGCGCGGTCGACGGGGTGAGCCTCTCCGTCGCGGAGGGCGAGACCGTCGGCCTGGTCGGCGAGTCCGGCTCCGGCAAGTCGACCATCGGTCGGGCCGTCGTGGGGCTGTCCGCCGCCACCGCCGGCTCCGTCACCTTCGACGGCGAGGACATCACCCGGGCCACCCGCCGACGGCGGCGGCAGCTCAGCGCGGCGTTGCAGATGATGTTCCAGGACCCGTACAGCTCGCTGAACCCGGCCCGGACGGTGGGCGACAGCCTGGTCGAGCCGCTCCTGGCCCGGCGCGACGTGGAGCCGCGCCGACGCCGGGAACTGATCGAGGCCGCGCTGCGCCGGGTGGGCCTGCCGGCCGACACGGCCCAGCGCTACCCCGCGCACTTCTCCGGCGGGCAGCGGCAGCGCATCGTGCTGGCCCGGGCGCTGGTCGGTACGCCCCGGCTGGTGATCTGCGACGAGCCGGTCAGCGCCCTGGACGTGTCGGTGCAGGCACAGGTCATCAACCTCCTCGCCGACCTCCAGGCCGAACTCGGGCTGAGCTACCTGTTCATCGCGCACGACCTGGCCGTGGTCCGCCACCTGTCGCACCGCGTCGTGGTGCTCTACCGGGGCCAGGTGATGGAGTCGGGCCCCGCCGAGACCGTCTACTCCCGACCCGCGCACCCGTACACCCGGGCCCTGATCGCGGCGGCGCCCGTGCCCGACCCGGCACGGGCGCGGACGGGAGCCGACTCGCCCGTCCTGCCGGACCGGCCCGCCGAGCGGTCGGCACCGGCCGGCGGGTCGGGTTGCCGGTTCGCGACGCGCTGCCCGTACGTCGTCGACGAGTGCACCCGCCGGCGACCTCCGCTCACCCAGGCCTGGAGTGGTTCCCAGGTCGCCTGCCTGCGGCAACGGGAGATCGCGGACCTCGCCCGGCCCAAGGTCGCATCCATGGCCCACTGACCACCACTCGCCGAACCCCCTCCGACACCGGCAGTACGCCGGGAAAGGACGACCATGTCTCGTCATGTCCTACGAGCGGGCACGCGCCGGGTACGTCTCCTGGCCGCCGCCTCGCTCCTGGCCGCCGCGGCGCTGACCGGATGCTCCGGCGCCGCCACCGACGGCGCGTCGAACGCCGACGCCCAGACGCTGACCCTGGCGATCTCGGCGCCACCCAACCTGGACCCGTACAAGGCCAACATCGACCTCAACAACATCCCGACCGTCGCGTTGGCCTACGCGCCCCTGATCCGGATGAACGCCGACCGCACCTTCACCGGTGAGCTCGCCGAGTCGTTCGGGTACGTCGACCAGCAGAACAAGACCTTCCAGATGAAGCTCCGCCCCGGGCTGACCTTCGCCGACGGCACGCCGTTGGACGCCAAGGCGGTGGTGGCCTCCCTGGAGTACATGCGCAAGGTCAGCCCGAAGGCGAAGACCTGGGCGGGCACGATCACCAGCATCACCGCCCCGGACGCCAGCACCGTGGTGGTGACCAACAAGGCGCCCAACCCCTCCATGCGCCAGATCTTCAGCCAGGCGGTGCTGTCCGGCTCGATCATCTCGCCGGCCGGGCTGGCCGATCCCGACCAGCTGGCCCAGCGGACCTTCGGCGCCGGCCCGTACGTGCTCGACGCGGCCGAGACCGTGCCGAACGACCACTACACGTACGTGGCGAACCCCCGCTACTGGAACAAGGCGGACCAACACTGGAAGAAGGTGGTGGTGCGGATCATCCCCGACTCGAACTCCACCGTGCAGGCGATCCAGTCGGGTCAGGTGGACTACGCCGCGCTGAACGCCGACGCCGGCCCGGCGGTCAAGGCCGCCGGTCTGCGGCACGTGACCGCCAGCGTCGCCCTCGTCGGTGTGGTCCTCGCCGACCGCAACGGCACCGTGGCGCCGGCGCTGAAGGACGTCCGCGTCCGCCAGGCGCTCAACCACGCCATCGACCGGGCCACCATCACCAAGACCATCTTCGGTGACTTCGCGCACCCGACCAGCCAGACTGCGGCACCCGGCTTCGACGGCTACCAGCCGGCGCTGGACGACCGCTACCCGTACGACCCGGCGAAGGCGAAGCAGTTGCTGACCGAGGCCGGCTACCCGAACGGGTTCACGCTGAAGGTCGAGGCGCACACCCCCGGCATCGGCGTGGTCACCCAGGCGGTGATCGGGCAGTGGAAGAAGATCGGCGTGAACGTGGAGCTGACCACGGACACCCAGGTGCAGCAGTGGCTGGAGAACGTGCTGTCGCGCAAGTTCCCGGTGGTCGGCTTCGGCTACGGCAACCTGCCCACCTACCTGTCGTCGCTGGACTTCATGCGTCCGGTGCCCAACCCGTTCAACCCGTTCGCGACCGCCGACGCCGAGCTGGCCCGGCTGCTCGACCAGGCCATCGCCGAGCCCGACCAGGGGAAGCAGTCCGCGCTGTTCAAGCAGGCGGTCGCCCGGACGACCGAGCTGGCCTGGTTCGCTCCGGTGGTGCGGATGGACGGGATCGGTGTGATGGGTCCGCGTACGGCCGGGGTGCAGACCACCGCGGACAACGGTCTGCCGAGCGTGGTGACGCTCCGGCCGGCCTCCTGAGCCGCTGACGAGCGGATGTGCGACATCTCTGCCAGATAGGGCAATCGGGGAGATGTCGCGCATCCGCTCCTCTGTCACGATCAAGCCGCAACATCAGCAGCCGGTAGGGACCGCCGCCGGGCGGACGGCACCGGCCCACCTTCCTCGACCGTGGAGCTCAGATGCGCGTGCTGTTCACCACCGCACCGATGCACGGTCACCTCTTCCCGCTCGTGCCGTTGGCCTGGGCCTGCCGGGCGGCGGGGCACGAGGTGCTGGTCGCCACCACGGAGCACTTCGTACCGAGCGTCGTGCAGGCCGGCCTGCCGGCGGCGCCCGTCGGGCCGGGAATGGCGCTGAGCGAGTTGGCCGCCCCGGCCGCGGCACACGGCATCGACAACGCCCCGTACGCCCACGGCGAGGTGTTCGGGGCGATGGCGTCGCGGAACCTGGCCGACACCCGCGCCCTGGTCGCGTCCTGGCGCCCCGACCTGGTGGTCAACGAACGCTCCGAACTCGCCGGTCCGGTCGCCGCAGCCGCAGCCGGCACACCCCACGCCGAGCTCCGGTGGGGGGTGGCGGAGCTGACGGAGTACCGGGCGGCGGGCGAGGACGTCCTCCGCCACCAACTGCGGGCACTCGGCCTGCCCGGGCTCCCGACACCCGGGCTGAGGCTAAGCCCGTGGCCGCCGAGCCTCCGGTTGCCGCACGCCCGCGCCGACCTCAGTATCCGGCACGTGCCCTACAACGGGGCCGCCGTGGTGCCGGCCTGGGCGTCCGCGCCCGGCACCCGGCCACGGATCTGCCTCACCCTCGGGACGGTGCTCCCACAGCTCTCGGCCGACGGCACGGCCGGGTTCCTGCGCCGGCTGGTGGACAGCCTGGGCGGGCTCGGCTGTGAGCTGGTGATCGCGGTCGACGACGCGGTGGCCGAGGAGTTGGGCACGCTGCCGGAGGCGGTGCTGCACGCCGGGCGGGTGCCGCTGGCCGAGGTGCTGCCGGGCTGCCAGCTCCTGATCCACCACGGCGGCCAGGGGTCGGCGCTGACCGGCCTGGCCGCCGGGTGCCCACAGGTCGCCCTGCCCCGGTTCGACGACGCGCTCGAGAACGCCCAGGCGGTGGTCGACGCCGGGGTCGGCCTGTCGCTGCGGCTGGAGCAGGCCAGCCCGGAGGGGGTGACGGAGCAAGCCGGGCGCGTCCTCGCGGACCCCCGGTTCCGCGCGGCCGCCGAGACGGTGGCCCGGGAGATCGCCGCTCAGCCGACCCCCACCGAGGTCGTCGGCGTACTCGAACGGCTGGTTGCGGGCGGAGCCGGACCCGGGCGGTCGGCCGAACCGGCCGTCGGCACCGCCACCTTCACCGGACGCCGCTGAGGCCGGTCACGCCACCGGGCCCGGCCGGCCGACGGCGGGTCCGTGAACGTCGGCGCGGGCGCTGCCGTTCCCCACCACCTCCGGCCCCAGCGCCGGCCCGAGAACCACCGCGTCCGTCGCACCGTTTTGTCGTGACCAGGAGAGGAAACACACCATGAGCGACCGCAAGGCCCTGCTGCTGGACGAGGTACGCAAGTACCACCAGGACGTGCAACCCGACCGGGCGTTCGAGCCGGGCGTCACCGAGATCTGGCCCTCCGGCGCCATGCTCGACGCCGACGACCGGGTGGCTTTGGTCGAGGCGGCGCTGGACATGCGCATCGCGGCCGGAAGCTACGCCCGTACGTTCGAGTCACGGTTCGCCCGCAAGCTGGGCCGGCGCAAGGCGCACCTGGTCAACTCCGGCTCGTCCGCCAACCTGCTCGCGGTCACCGCGCTGACCTCCGAGGTGCTCGGGGAGCGGCGGCTGCGTCCCGGCGACGAGGTGATCACCGTGGCCGCCGGCTTCCCGACCACCGTCAACCCGATCATCCAGAACGGCCTCCTACCGGTCTTCGTGGACGTCGAGCTGGGCACGTACAACACCACGGCGGAACGGGTGGCCGCCGCGATCGGGCCGAAGACCCGGGCGATCGTCCTGGCGCACACGCTGGGCAACCCGTACGAGGCGACCGAGATCGCCGAGCTGGCCCGGGAACACGGCCTGTTCTTCGTCGAGGACAACTGCGACGCGGTGGGCTCCACCTACGACGGCCGGCTCACCGGCACCTTCGGTGACCTCACCACGGTCAGCTTCTACCCCGCGCACCACCTGACGATGGGCGAGGGCGGGTGCGTCCTGACGTCGAACCTGGCGCTCGCCCGGGTCGTGGAGTCGCTGCGCGACTGGGGCCGGGACTGCTGGTGCGCGCCCGGGGACTCGAACACCTGCCTGAAGCGCTTCAAGCACCAGCTCGGCAAGCTGCCGGCCGGGTACGACCACAAGTACATCTACTCGCACGTCGGCTACAACCTGAAGGCCACCGACCTTCAGGCCGCGCTCGGCCTCACCCAGTTGGCGAAGCTGGACGAATTCACCGCGCTGCGGCGCCGCAACTGGCGTCGGCTGCGGGAGCAGTTGGACGGCGTACCGCACCTGCTGCTGCCGGAGGCCACGCCGCGCAGCGAGCCGAGCTGGTTCGGCTTCGTGATCACGGTGGCCCCGGACGCGCCCTTCACCCGCTCGCAACTGGTGGCCTTCCTCGAGGATCGCAAGATCGGCACGCGTCAGTTGTTCGCCGGTAATCTGACCCGGCAACCGGGATATCTGAATCAGCCGTACCGGGTGGTGGGTGACCTGACCAACAGCGACATCATCACCGAGCAGACCCTCTGGGTAGGCGTCTATCCGGCGTTGACCGAAGAGATGGTCGACTACGTCGCAGCCACGGTCACCGAATTCGCCACCGGTCGCGCATGACGTCCACGCCGGGCTGGTGTCGAGGCGTTCCCGTCGGTTTCGGCACAGTGGTGGGATAATGGGCGAGACCCATGGAGGTACCGTGAAGTATCTACTCCTGATCACCCATAATCAGCAGACACGGAACGCCTGGCAGAACATGTCCGAGGCCGAGCGCGAGTTGGGCCTCAAGGCTCATGCCGCCCTGGGCGACGAGCTGGCCCGGGCCGGCGAGCTGATCGTGTCGGAGGCGCTGGCCGACCAGAGCCACGGCAAGCGGGTCCTCGTGAAGAACGGCAGAGTGACCACCACCGACGGCCCATTTCCCGAGGTCAAGGAGTACCTCGCCGGGTTCTATCTGATCGAGTGCGACGGCATCGACAGCGCCGTCGCGCACGCCGCCCGGATTCCGGAGGCCGCCTTCGGCCAGGTCGAGGTACGCCCGGTGCTCGGCGCCGGGGCCACGGGACGGTGAGCACCGCCACGGATGTCGAGGACCTGCTGCGCGAACACGCGCCACAGGTCCTCTCCGCGCTCGTCCGCCGTCACGGTGGCTTCGACACCTGCGAGGACGCCGTGCAGGAGGCGCTGCTGGCGGCGGCGGTGCAGTGGCCGGCGGACGGTGTGCCGGCCAACCCCATCGGTTGGCTGACCACCGTCGCCTCCCGCCGCTGGACCGAGCTCTGGCGCAGCGACGCGGCCCGGCGGCGCCGCGAGCGGACCGCCGCCGCGCTGGCGTCCCCGGGTGCCGGCCCGGTTCCCGAGGCCGACGACACGCTCGCCCTGCTGATGCTGTGCTGCCATCCGTCGCTCACCCGGGTCTCGCAGGTGGCCCTCACCCTGCGGGCCGTGGGTGGGCTGAGCACCGCCGAGATCGCCCGGGCGTTCCTGGTGCCCGAGTCCACCGTCGCCCAGCGGATCAGCCGCGCCAAGCAGCGGATCCGGGCCAGCGGGGCCGAGTTCCGGATGCCCTCGCCGGCGGAGCGTCCCAAGCGGGTGGCTGCGGTGATGGAGGTGCTCTACCTCATCTTCAACGAGGGCTACACCGCCTCCTCCGGGACCGCCCTCAACCGGACGGAACTCACCGCCGAGGCCATCCGCCTGACCCGGCAGCTGCACGCCCGGCTTCCCGACGACGGCGAGGTGGCGGGGCTGCTGGCGCTGATGCTGCTCACCGACGCCCGCCGGCCGGCGCGCACCGGCCCGGACGGCGCTCTGGTCCCGCTCGCCGAGCAGGACCGCTCGCTGTGGGACAGCCGGGCCATCGCCGAGGGGATCGCCCTGATCACGAGGACGCTGGCCACCGCACCGGTCGGTCCGTACCAGATCCAGGCCGCCATCGCCGCCGTGCACGACGAGGCACCCCGGGCCGGGGACACCGACTGGCGGCAGATCCTCGGCCTGTACGACCTGTGGCAGCGCATCGCGCCCGGTCCGATGGTCGCCCTCAACCGGATCGTCGCCGTCGCCATGGTGGAGGGCCCGCACGCCGCGCTGCGTCAGCTCACGGCGGCGGAGGCGGACCCGGCCCTGGCCGGCCACCACCGGGTGCACGCGGTCCGCGCCCACCTGCTCGACCTCACCGGTGATCGGCAGGCCGCCCGCACCCACTACGAGCTGGCCGCCCGGGAGACCCTCAGCCTGCCCGAGCAGCGCTACCTCTACTCGCGGGCCCGGAACGCGACCAGCGGCTGACCCCCGCCCGCAGTCACCCGCCCGGTCGGCCCGACCGCGTCCCCGCCGCCGGATCGCGGATGTCAACTCCGCAATTGCGGAGATGTCCGCGCCCCCTCGGTCAGTCCAGGATGGACGCGGCAGGTCGGTGTCGTATGCGACCGGGGCGCCGCCGCCCCGGCGCCGAAGAGCCGGGTCTGCTCGTTGACGACATCCGACGACGGGGGCGTGCTCTCGACTGGAGCCTATTCTCGGCAACGGGCGGAATCCGGCTTCGGCAATAAGCCGGGCCGCTATTCGACGCGTCTTCATTCGGCGGGCGGAGGGCATTTCCCGGCTCGTTCCGCAGCGCTGTCCCTGGCCTGCGCCCAGCTGTTATCCGGATGGCGTCGGTAATCGTCCTGACGGTCGGAAGACACTCAACGGTATCGAGGATTATCTTCCCGGACGCGACCGCGTAATCTCCCCCGCAGCATTCAGCTAGCGTCGGCCGCCCCGCTACTCACGGCCGCACGCGGCACCGACCGGACTGCCCTGTCGGGACCGATCGGCAACCGGTACGACGTCACGTAAACGGAGGCCGTCCCGGCAAGATTGGATAGTGGAGAGCAGAACATGGCCATCCCCACAGCAAATGTCCCCAGCACCGCCACCGGCGGCGCCGAACGGCTCCACGCGCTCGACGCGGTACGGGCGGGAGCTCTACTGCTCGGAGTCGTCCTCCACGCGACACTCTCCTTTCTCGAACCGCGGACCTGGGTGGTGGGCGACGTGTCCACCAGCCCGGCCATGAACGGCGTCTATTTCGTGGTGCACGTCTTCCGGATGACGCTGTTCTTCCTGATCGCCGGCTTCTTCGCGCGAATGTTGCTGCACCGCCGGGGCGCCGGCGGCTTCATCCGCAACCGGGCGGTACGGATCCTCGTGCCCTTCGTCGTCTTCTGGCCGCTGATGATGGTCTCGACCGTCGTGGTGATCATCTGGGCCGCCAACCAGGCCGGCGAGGAGGTGCCGGGTCCCACGCCCATGACCCCGAGCACCTTCCCGTTGACCCACCTGTGGTTCCTCTACTGGCTGCTCATGCTCTACGTGGCGGCGCTTGTCGTGCGCGGGATCGTGGTGTCGCTGGACAAGGCCGGCAACCTGCGCTCGCGGGTCGTCGACCCGGTGATCCGGACCATCGTGAAGAACGACCTGACCCCGGTGGTGATCGGGGCGCCGCTCCTCGTGGCGTTCCTGCTCAAGGACGACTGGGAGATCTGGTACGGCGTTCCGCCGGCGGAGAACGGCGTCGTCCCGAACCCGGTGGCGGTGGTCGCCTACGGCACGGCCTTCGGCTTCGGCTGGCTGCTGCACCGGCAGATCGACCTGCTCCGCTTCTGGGAGCGGCGCGGGCTGCGCAACCTCGCGGTCGCCGTGGTGCTCACGGGCGTCGCGCTCGCGATGGCCGGCACCATCCCGCCCGACGGGGCCGAGCCGATGGGGACCAAGAAGATCGTCTACGCGGTCGTCTACGTGCTCGCGATCTGGACCTGGACGATGGCGCTGATGGGGCTGGCGATGCGGTACCTGTCCAAGCCCAACCCGGCCATCCGTTACGTCTCGGACGCCTCGTACTGGATCTACATCATCCACCTGCCGGTGGTCATGGCGGCGCAGACGGCCGTCGCCCAGGTGGGCCTGCCGTGGTTCGTCAAGTATCCGCTGATCCTGCTGGTCACCTACCCGCTGACCCTGGTCAGCTACCGCTACCTGGTGCGCTACACCTTCATCGGGCGCCTGCTCAACGGGCGTCGGCGCAAGGGTGCGGCGGCTGAGAAGGCGCCGGAGACGACGCCACCGGTGGCCGCCCACTGAGCCGGCACCCACCGAGCGAAATGCCCCGCCGCGTTCGCGGCGGGGCATTTCGCGTCGCGGGCCGGGCGGCCCCGGCCGGCGGGCCGGACGCGGCGCCGGGAGATCCGGAGGCCGCGACCGGTGGACCCGGAAGCCGCGGTGCTCAGTGACTCGGCGTCGGGTCGCTGGCGACCTGCTCGGGTTCGCTCTTCCGGGGAGCCCCGGTCAGCTCCGGAGACACGGTGATCCGCTCCAGGGCCAGGAGGACGACCACGGCGCAGACCAGGAGCACACCGGCGGCGATCCGCAGCGACAGGGCGTAGCCCTCGGTGGCGGCCACCGCGGGCGCCGCGCCCTCGCCCAACTGGCTGTTGCCGAACCGCAGGGCCAGCGCGACCAGGACCGAGAGGCCCAGGGCCCCACCCACCTGCTGCATGACGTTCTGCATCGCCGACGCCAGGCCCGTGTCCTGGGTGGTGACCTTCCACAGGGCGGTGTTGGCGGTGCCGGGCATGGCCAGTCCGAAGAAGAGGCCCAGCACGATCATGCCCGGCATGATGCTGGCGGTGTAGGTCGCGTCGACATCGATCATGCTGGTGTAGATGAGGCCGGCCGAGGCGCCGACGAGACCGATGATGATCACCGGCTTCACGCCGAGCTTCGGGATCATTCCGGTGGACAGGCCGACGCCGAAGGCGATGCCGAGGCCGACCGGGATGAAGGACAGCCCGCCCTTGAGCGGCGAGTAGCCGAGCACCTGCTGCTCGAAGAGGGTCACCAGGAAGGTGAACCCGAAGAACGCGCAGGACAGGGCGAGACCGACCAGGTAACCCACGGCGCGGGTGCGGTTGGCGAAGAACCGCAGCGGGATCAGCGGCGCCGAGGCGCGCGCCTCGATCAGCACCATGAGCCCGAGCAGCGCGACACCACCGAGCAGCGGCACGAGCACCTGCCAGGCGCCCCACGACCGCTCGGCGGCCTGCAGCAGGCCGTAGACGATGGCCACCAGACCACCGGTCGCGGTCAGCATGCCGGTGAAGTCCAGCCGCTGGCCGCGACGCTCCATCCTGGTCTCCGAGACCAGCCGGGGCACCATGATCAGCGCGAAGATGGTGACCGGCACGTTGATGTAGAAGATCCAGCGCCAGCTCGTGTCGTTGGCGATGAGGCCACCGACCACCGGCCCCAGGGTCCCGGCGATGCCCGACAGACCACCCCAGATGCCGACCGCCTTGACCCGGTCGGCCGGCTCGGAGAAGAGCAGGAAGACCATGCCCAGCGCGGCGGGGGCCGCGATCGCCTCACCGACGCCCTGGAGGAAGCGGCTGAAGATCAGCATCTCGGAGTTCAACGCGGCGCCGGACGTGACCGAGGCGACGGCGAAGATCACCACACCGGTCATGAAGATGCGCCGACGGCCGAACAGGTCGGCCAGTCGGCCGCCGAAGAGCAGCAGACCACCGGCCATGAGCACGTAGCCGTTGACGACCCAGGCCAGGCCGGCCCGCGACATCCCGAGATCGTCCTGGATCCGGGGCAGAGCCACGTTCACCACGGTCATGTCGATCACGAACATGAACTGGACGAACCCGAGCAGTGCGAGCGCGCGCCACCGGCGCGGATCCGTGCCCTCCCCGGGCGCACTCGGCGCGTCGTCCCGGCGCGGTGTTGTACCGGTGCTCATGTAGACCTCCCTCGACGTCGGCGCACTTTCAAGTGCATCCGTCTGCATGTCGAAGCTGCGGGATCGGTTTCGACATGGGGGTGGAAGGTCCGTCCAGCCCCACGGGAGGCAAGCAATGAAGTACATGATCCTGATCAACCACAACAAGCAGACCCGGGACGCCTGGCAGAACATGTCCGAGGCCGAGCAGGCGGTGGGCATGAAGGCGCACATGTCCCTGGTCGGGGACCTCTCCGAGTCGGGCGAGCTGATCGTGTCCGACGCGCTGGCCGACCAGAGCCAGGCCAAGCGGGTCCTGGTCAAGGACGGTCAGGTGAGCACCACCGACGGCCCCTTCCCCGAGGTCAAGGAGTACGTCGCCGGCTTCTACCTGATCGAGTGCGACAGCCTCGAGAAGGCCGTCGAGCACGCCGCCCGGATCCCGGAGGCCAACTTCGGCATGGTCGAGGTGCGCCCGGTCCTCAGCGCCGGCGGCCCGGACATGTGACGTCCGTCCGCACCGCAGGGGCCCGCGGCACCACGTGCCGCGGGCCCCTGTCCGTCCGCGGCGGCCACCCCGGGCGTACGGCGCGTCGGGCGGAGCAGCCGCACGGACGGGGTGGACACGACGGGGCCGTGGTGACGACTCTGTGCAGCCGTCACCACGGCCCCGCTGCGGGTGTACCGAGCCGGTCGGCACGCGGGCACCGACCGGCGACGGATCAGCTCTTGACCGGGCTGCTCTGGTGCGACACCAGCCTCACCTGGCCGTCCGGCTGCCGGACGATCACCCAGGTGGCCCTGATGAGGTTCTCCGACGCGATGTCCGTCTCCCCCGCCATGATGATGCCGCCCTCGGTGACGACCATGGCGACGTCCTCGGAGAGGAACCTGACCTCGATGGGCCAGCCCTTCACCCGCGCGCCCTTGAGGCCGCCCGCGAAGCCCTGGGCCATGTACTCCCGGATCTCCTCACGGCTGACCAGCTGGTTGTCCTGCATCAGCAGGCTGCCGTTGTCGGTGAACACCTCGGCGAACGCGTCCGCGTCGTTCGCCGCCCAGGCCGCCTGGACGCGCATGCACGCCGTCAGCGCCGCCTTCTCGTCCGGGGCGGTGAACTGACCGTAGTACGAGGTGTCCTCCTGGACACCGGCCTTGGCGAGCAGCGTCGAGGCGTCGCCCCACCGTGCCTTCGTAATCATGGACCCTCTCTCCTGTCGTGACTGTCCCGGTGGTGACGGCGGTCGATGCCACCATCGAAAGATCCGTTCCGGAAATGACCCGGTGCGGTCCGCGTACCGGTCAGCCCGTCACCGGGCTGCTCTGGTACGAGACGAGCCGCCAGTCGCCGTTCTGCTTGACGGCAACCCACATGATGCGGATCCGGTCCGCGTCGCCGAGCGATTCCTGACCGTCCGGAATGATGCCGCCGTCGGTGATGGCGATGGCGACGGAATCGGTCAGCATCCGGATCTCCCGGACGTCGGTGACCATCCTCGACCCCTTGAGTCCGCCGGCGAATGCCTCCGCCATGTACGAGTGGATCTCCTCGCGGTTCATCAACTGCCGGTCGCCGGCGAGGAAACTGCCGTTCTCGACGAACATGTCGGCCAGCGCCCCGGAGTCGTTGGCCGCCCAGGCGGCGCGGAACCTCAGCGGCGCGGTGAGGACGGCGCCCTCCTCACCGTTGGAGTAGTCCCCGTACAGGGTCGCCCACTCCTTGGCCCCGGCCACGAGCGCTGCGGCGTCGTTGCTCATCCTGCTCTCCTTCTCGTCGGATCGGTCACCAGCGCAGGGTGGCACCATCACCGCGCGGGCTGTTCTGGTAGCCGGCGAGCTGCCACTGACCGTCCTTCTTCACCGTGACCCAGGTGGACCGCACGGCCAACTCGGGCGCGATCTCGGCCTGCCCGGCCGGGAGGATCCCGCCGTGGGTACGGATGAGGGCCACGTCGTCGGAGACGATGCGCAGGTCGACGGGGTTGCCGGTCACCCCGGTGCCCTTGAACGGGCCGGCGTACGCGGCGGCCATGAACGAGCGGATCTCGTCCCGGCCCTTCTTGTAGACGTCACCGGGAAGGATGAGGATCCCGTCCTCGGTGAAGACGTCCGCCACGCCGTCGGCGTCGTTGTGGGACCACGCCCCCACCAGGCGCAGCGGCACGCTGAGGACCTCCTTCTCCAGATCGCTGGTGAAGGGCCCGTAATAGGCGTCGAGGGAATTCTTCTGAGCAGTGGTCGTGGACATTTCGGTGGCCCCTTCTCCTATAACGAGATGCGAGACCGGACAGCGCCGGTCGGCCGACGTGATCCGTTTCTCCACCACCATCCTCACGGCTGTGGTGGGAACGGACACCTTTCTGCGTGCGAACCGTATGGCGGGGAGGGAGGAACCATTGTTCGGCCAATGCCGACGCGCACGGCAGCCATTGAGCCGACCGGCCGCAGCGACGGCTCCGGCACCGGTCCCCCCGGCGTCGTGCCGGCCCGCGGCGTACGCGAAGGTCTCCGGTGGAGGGTCGCGTTCGACCCTCCACCGGAGACCTCGCTACCTGTCGGACTCCGGCGCGCGGAGCTCGTCAGGTCGGTGCGGGCCCGGCACGGACCCCGACGGGGGCCCTAGGCCGGGGCTCCGGCCGCACCCGCCGGGACGGGCTCGGCGTCGGCGGCCGGCCGGAGCGCGTCGATGATGTGCTCGGCGAGCGCGGTGATGGTCGGCTTGTTCCACAGGATGTTCGGCGGCAGGTCCAGCCCGTAGCGGCGCTGGAGCCGCACCCGCAGCGCGACCGTCATCACCGAGTCCACCCCCAGTTCGACCAGCGGGCGCCGCAGTTCGAGGTCGGCGGGGGCCAGGTTGAGTTCGGCGGCGGCCTGCTCGCGTACGTCCGCCGTCACCTGCGCCCGCAACTCCTCCTCCGGCAGGCTCCAGTCGACGACCGGTCCCTGCGCCTCGACGTCGCCGGTCTCCGACCTGGTCGCGGTCAGCTCCCGCAGCATCGGCATCCGGGGCGCGTTGGGCGGCGTCGGCAGCACCCGCAGGATCGCCTGGTACGGGGTGTCGAACCGGTCCGCGAACGCCCAGGCCCGGAACGCCTCGGTCACCGAGACCGCGTCGAGGCCCCGCGAGTTGGCCTCCATCATCGTGGTGGAGATGGACTGGGACATCCCCACCCCGCGCCACGACGTCCAGCCGAGACTGGTCGTCTCGTGGTGCCCGCTGGCGTGCCGGTGGGCGGCCAGCGCGTCGAGGAACGAGTTCGCCGCCGCGTAGGTCGTCTGGCCGGTCAGCCGGGTGAACTGCCCGCAGGAGGAGAACATCACGAAGAAGTCCAGCGCCCCCGGGGGGAAGAGCCGGTGCAGCACCATCGCACCGTGCACCTTGGGGCCGAGCACGTCCCGGAGCCCCTCCCGGTCGACCTTGTCGACCATGGCGTCGCGCACCACACCCGCGGCGTGCACGATGCCCCGGACCGGCGGCATCCCGTGCGAGGCGGGGTCGAGGGCCGCCGCGACCTCGTCGGCGTCGGTGATGTCCAGCGCCAGGGCGCGGACGGTGACGCCGAGCGCCTCGAGTTCCAGCACGCCCTCGATCTGCCGGCGGGTCTGGTTGTTCTGCTCCCGGCCCCACTCCGCGCGCGGCGGCAGACCCCGCCGGCCGGCCAGCAGGATCCGGCGGGCGCCCCGGTCGGCCAGCCAGCGGGCGACCATCAGGCCGAGCACACCGAGGCCACCGGTGATCAGGTACGTGTCGGTCGGCCGGCACTGGAGGGCCGCCCCGTCCGAGGGCCGCTCGATCTGACTCAGCCGGGCCACCGACACCCCGTCCGTTCGGACCGAGATGACGTCCTCGCTCCCGCTGAGCTGCCGGAGGACCAGCATGATCTTCGCGGCGGTGTCGCCGTCGACGGCGTCGACGTCCAGGACCCCGCCCCACATGTCCGGCTGCTCACCCGCGATGATGCGGGCGATCCCCCACATCGGGCCGTGTGCCAGCGCGCTCTCCGCGGCGGCGTCCCGGACCCCCTGGGTGACGGGCCACAGCCTGGGCAGCGGAGCACTCGGGTCCCCGCTGGCCGCCTTCGCCTCGATCAGGGCCTGCGCGGAGCGGATCAGTGTCCAGCCGCAGCGCTCGGCCGCCTCCTCGGGTGCCTCGTCGGGCTGGCCCGCCGCCGGCACCACCAGCACCGCGTCCAGCTCGGAGACGGGCAGGAAGGCGAGGTCGTCCGGCGTGGCGACCTGGCGGGTGTCCAGCCCCGCGCCGATCAGGCGCGCGGCCAGCCCGTCGGCACCGGCGCCGGTGCCGACCACGGCCAGCCGGGTCAGCTCCTGCGCGATGCTGTCGTCGGTCAGCTCCATCGGGCGCCATACCATCTCGTGCACCAGCTCCCGGGGCGCCGCGACCGAGCTGTCCTCGTCCGAGATCGCCGAGAAGCGCAGCCCGCGTACCTGGCAGACGATCCGGCCGGTCTCGTCGGCGACGGACACGTCCACGGTGTCCTCCGGCGAGCGGGGCGACCGCACCGAGTGCACGGTGATCTTCGCCGGCGGGTCCCCCCGGAAGACGACCGAATCGATGTGCGAGGACATCCACTGGTGCCGGGCGTACTCGGGGGTCACCAGCACGGCGCTGATGGTCAGCGCGCCGTCGATCACGTGCGCCCAGCTGGTGGCCCGCTCCGCCGGCGGCGGCACGATGGTGATCTCCGCCAGCTGCTCGGTGCCGTTACGGCGCAGCTCGTGCACGTCCCAAGGGAAGGCGTACCCGCCGACGCCCATCCGCCGGAACATGTCGTCGACCCGCTGCCACGACCACTCCTCCGGGCAGCGGGCCTTGACCGCGCCGCCGTCCACCCGTCCCTCGACCAGGTCCGTGCTCCAGTCGATGGTCGCGGTGGAGTGGGTGATCCACTCGTACTCCTCGTCCTCGCTCGCGCTGTCGCCCTGACCCGCGATCCGGGTCGCCAGCCGGGCGGTGTTCTCCGACAGGACGATCTGGACGATCCGCGGCGGCGCCACCGCCAGCGGCGTACGCAGCACGATGTCGGCCAGGCCCGGCAGGCGGCCGTCCTGCTCCGCCGCCAGGGCGAAGCTGTTGATGATGACGGCGGCCGGGGTGATCTCGACGTCCACCACCTCGTGGTCCAACGGGTACGGCCGGCTGTCCATGTCGAGGTGGGTCTGCCACACCTGGCGCGGCGGCGCCCCGCTGACCGTCATCCGACCACCGAGCAGGCTGTGCTTGTCCGGGTCGTGGCCGCCCCCCGGGCCGGCGTCGGCGTGCGCCTCCGGGAAGATCCAGTAGGGCCGGTGCTGCCAGGCCATCGCAGGCAGGTCGACCAGCTCACCGGCCGGGTGCTCCCGTGACCAGTCGATCGCCGCCCCGTGGCAGTGCAGCTCGGCGAGGCTGCTCAGCAGCGTCTCGGTCTCGTTCGTCTCCCGGCGCAGGGAGCGGATGACGGTGGCCTCCTCCACCCCGGCCCGCTCCAGGCTCTCCCGGATCGAGTGGGTCACCACCGGGTGCGACGAGATCTCCAGGAAGAGCCGGTGGCCGTCGGCGAGCGCGGCCTCCACCGCCTCGGCGAACCGCACCGGCTGGCGGAGGTTGGCCGCCCAGTAGTCGCTGTCCCGCGCGGCGGTCGACCGCGGGTCCGTCATGGCGGTGCTGTAGAGATCGACCCGGGCGGGCCGGGCAGTCAGTTCGCGGGCGGCGTCGGCGACCTCCGCCACGATCGCGTCGACGTGCGGGCTGTGGAAGGCGATGTCGGTGTCGACCCGCCAGACCCCCAGGCCCTCGCCGCGCCACTCCTCGGTCAGCCGCTCGACGACCTCCCGGTCACCGGAGACGACGGTCGACTCGGGGCTGGCGGAGATGGCGGCGACGACGTCCGTACGCCCGCCGAGGCGCGACTGCACGTCGGCGAAGGAGAGGCCGACGAGCGCCATGCCGCCCTGTCCCTGGAGCCGCCGCAGGGCCATGGCCCGCCGGCAGGCGAACCGTGCGGCCTCGATCATGTCCAGGCTGCCGGCCGCGACGGCGGCCGCGATCTCGCCCACCGAATGGCCGATGACCGCACCGGGGGTGACCCCGTGCCGCCGCCACACCTCGGCGAGACCCACCTGCGTGGCGAAGGTGAGCGCCTGCACCTCGTAGCTGCTCCACGGGCCTCCCGACGTGAGGGCCTCCCGGGGGGTCCAGCCGATCTCGTCCCGGAACACGTCGGCCAGGGCGTCGATGGTCTCGGCGAACACCGGCTCGTCGCGCAGCAACTGCTGGCCCATGCCGGGCCACTGCGACCCGTGCCCGGAGAAGACCCAGACCACGGGGGACGACTCGCCGGCGGCGACGCGTGCCGTGACCACGCCGGGCGAGCACTGCCCGTCGGCCAACGCGCGGAGCCGTTCGGCCAGTTCCCGGGTGGAGCCGGCGACCACGGCGGCGCGCTGCGCCAGGTGCGAGCGACGCTGGGAGAGGGTGTGCCCGACCGAGGCCAGCGCGACCGTCGGGTTGGCCTCCAGCCAGTCGGCCGTCCGGGCGGCCATCCCGGCGAGCCCGGCCTCCGACATCGCGGACACCGGGAACACCGTCAGCCCGCGCTGGCGGCCGGCCCCCTCGGACGCGTCCGTCGGCTCGGCGGTGACCGCCGGCGCCTCCTCGACGATGATGTGGGAGATCGAACCACCGACGCCGTAGCTGGAGACCCCCGCCCGGCGCGGTTCACCGCCGGTGGGCCAGGGCTTCGGCGCGCCGACCAGGCGCAGCCCGGAGCCGACCCAGTCGAAGTCCGGGTTCGGCTCCCGGTGCAGGCTCGGCGGGATCTCCTCGTGCCGCAGCGCCAGCACCGTCTTGATCACCCCGGCGATCCCGGAGCCGGCCTCCACGTGGCCGATGTTCGGCTTCACCGAACCGATCAGGCACGGGTCGTCGGCCGGCCGGTCGGCGCCGAAGACGGCGGCGAGGGCCTGTGCCTCCTCCCGGTCGCCGACCGGCGTGCCGGTGCCGTGCGCCTCGACGTAGTCGACCGTCTCCGGCGCGATGCCGGCCCGCGCGTAGGTCCGCCGCAGCATGTGCTCCTGGGCGGTACCGTTCGGGGCCATCATGCCGTCGGAGCGGCCGTCCTGGAAGACGCCGCTGCCACGGATGACGGCCAGCACCCGGTCGCCGTCGCTCAGGGCGTCCACCAGGCGCTTCAGCACCACCACGCCGGCGCCCTCGCCGCGGCCGTAGCCGTCGGCATCCTTGTCGAAGGCCTTGCTCCGCCCGTCCGGCGCCGTCGCGCCGGCCGCGTCGAGCGCGACGAACAGCGCCGGGGTGGCCATGATGTTGATGCCGCCGACGATCGCCACCGGCGACTCGCCCTCGCGCAGGCTCTGGCAGGCCATGTGCAGGGCGGTCAGCGAACCGGCGCAGGCGGTGTCGACGGCCAGGCTCGGCCCGCGCAGGTCGAGGAAGTACGAGACCCGGTTCGCGATGCCGTAGTAGGTGGTGCCGTTGACCGCGTACGCCCCGGTGCGCGGAATGTCCTCCAACAGGCGCCGGCCGTAGTCGTTCGAGTTCGCGGCGACGAAGACCCCGGCGTCGCTCCCGCGCAGCGACATCGGCGGGATGCCGGCGTCCGCGAGCGCCTCCCAGGCCAGCTCCAACACGATGCGCTGCTGCGGATCGAGGAAGTCCGCCTCGCGGGGAGAGATTCCGAAGAAGTCGGCGTCGAAACCCTCGATGTCCTTCAGGAACGAGCCCAGGCGGGTCGTCCGGCGCATGATCGCCGTCGCCTGCGGGCTGGTTGAGGCGTACGGCTCCCAGCGCTTGTCCGGCATCTCGCTAACGGCGCTGTGGCCGCCGGCCAGAAACTCCCAGAACTTCTCCGGGGAGTCAAGGTCGGGGGCGAATCGACAACTCATGCCGACGATGGCCACCGCGTCAGAAATCTTCCGATCCTGGCTCACGTCCAGGCTCCTCTCCCAGTCACCCACCGGATCCGCTTGCAGGATCGAATCCATTGATTACCACCGTTCGAAATTGTCATCGGTTCCGCCGCTGTCAGAGCCACGGAAAGCGTCGGTGCGGTGGCCGCCGGCCGGTGGGCGGTGCCACCGGGCCCGGTGGCACCGCCCACGCTCGCACCGGCCGCGAGCTGGTCACGGTCGAAGCAGATTCCCCCAGCCCACGGATCGCATCGACAGGAGCGGACACCGACATTGACTGCGACACATCATGTGTGCGGGCGGATCGGCCCAGCATCTTCCTGTGTGCGATGTGCCCGGCGGCCCACTTCGACGTGGGAATGCGCACCACCACCGCCCGACCGAACGGGAGCCCGCGCCCCCATTCGATTCATGTCGGAGATTGCGGTCACCGGCCCGAGCATTTCAGGAGAAGGCTCCGGGTGCGTCGGTCCGTACCGTTTCCTCACGGAGATCGGCGCATTCGGCGCGTCGACCGGCACGCACCCCCGCCGACCGCGCGGATCCCTCACGCCGCAGGAGGACGAGATGTCTACGCACCCGATCCGGCCGACCCGCGCGGACGTCGTCCCCTGGCCGGAGGGCGTGGCGGCCCGCTACGTCGCGGACGGCTTCTGGTCGGGCCGCCCGCTGGGTGCCCACCTCTACGCCGCCGCGGACGTCGACCCCGGGGCGGTCTGCCTGGTCGACGGCGCGACGCGGCTGACCTTCGGGGAGCTGACGGCACGGGCGGACGGGGCCGCGACCCGGCTGCGCGCCCTCGGCATCGGCGCCGACGACCGGATCATCGTGCAGCTGCCGAACTGCTGGGAGTTCGTGGTCCTGATGGTGGCCTGCTTCCGGCTCGGCGCCCTTCCGGTGATGGCCCTGCCGGCGCACCGCCGGCGGGAGCTCACCGCCATGGCCGAGCTCACCGGGGCCCGGGCGATCGTGGTGGCGGACGAGGTCAAGGGCTTCGACCACCAGGAGTTGGCGCACGAGGTGGCCGCCGGGTCGGACACCCTGCGGCACGTCCTGGTGAGCGGCACCCACCTGCGTTCCGACAGCGTCGACCTGGCCTGGTTGTGCCGGCCCGCCGACGACGTGGCGGGAGCGCGCCGGGAGCTCGACGGCATCGCCCCGGACGGCACGGCGGTCGCGCTGTTCCTGCTCTCGGGCGGCACCACGGGGATTCCCAAGCTCATCGCCCGGACCCACAACGACTACGCGTACATGGCGGGTCGGGCCGCCGAGATCTGCGGTCTGGACCGGAGCACGGTGTGCCTCGCCGTCCTGCCGCTCGCTCACGGCTACCCGATGGCGGGGCCGGGCGTCCTCGGCACGCTCCTCGCGGGAGGCCGGGTCGTCATCCTCCCCTCCCCGGCGCCGAAGCGGGCCTTCGAGGCGATCGAGCAGGAGCGGGTGACGTTCACCTCGCTGGTGCCGGCGGCCGTGCAGCGGTGGTTGGAGTACCGGGAGGAGGACGTCAGCCACGACCTCGGATCGCTGCGGCTGCTACAGGCCGCCGGGTCCCGGCTCGCGGACAGCGTCGCCGTCCGGATCACGCCGACCCTCGGCTGCCGCCTGCAACAGGTGTACGGCATGGCCGAGGGGCTGCTCTGCATGACCCGCCCGGACGACCCGCCGGAGGTCATCTGGCACACCCAGGGCCGGCCGATCTGCCCCGCCGACGAACTCGTGCTGGTGGACGAGGACGGCGCCCCGGTGCCGGCGGGCGAGCCGGGGGTGCTGCTGACCCGGGGCCCGTACACGCCTCGCGGCTACTACCGCACGCCGGAGCTGACTGCCCTGGCGTACAGCCCCGACGGCTGGTACCGCACGGGCGACATCGTCCGCCTGCGTCCGGACGGCAACCTGGTCGTCGAGGGCCGGGACAAGGACCTCATCAACCGTGGTGGCGAGAAGATCTCCGCCGAGGAGGTGGAGGACTTCGCGTACCAGCTCGACGGCGTACGGCTGGCCGCGGCGGTGGCCATGCCCGACGCCGAGCTGGGTGAGCGGGTCTGCCTGTACGTCGCGCCGCAGCCGGGCCGGCAGGTGTCGCTCGGGGACGTGCGTGCCCTGATGGAGCGCGCCGGGGTCGCCCACTTCAAGCTTCCGGAGCGGTTGGAGGTCGTCGACGAGCTGCCGGTGACCCCCGTCGGGAAGATCAACAAGAAGGCGCTCCGGGCGGACATCGCCCGGCGGCTCGCCACCGGCTGAGCCGGGCGTCCCGGCTGTCCCCGTCCGGCTGTCAACTCCTGGAGTGCGATTCGACCGATCACCTACTGTAGTCGTCCAACTTCCGCAGGTAAGAGGGCCGAAGCCGCTCCGAGAAAGGCATTCGAGGAGATGTGCGCTCGGCGGTTGACCGAGATCATGGGACGGCGCGACGTCGCCGACCGGGCGGCGATCCCGCCGGCCGGGTGCCGCCCCCTCGCGTCGGTGCCACGCACCCGAGGCCACGCCTGTCGACGGTTGGACACCATAGTCAAGGAGACCGGATGAAGGTCCTGTTCGTACCGCACGCCAACAGGGCACACCTGCACATCATGGCGCCGTTGGCCTGGGCGCTACGGACAGCCGGGCACGAGGTCCGCATCGCGAGCCAACCCGAGATCGCCGACGCCATCATGGCCGCCGGCTTCGTTCCGACCGAGGTCGGCCAGGTCCGTACGGCGATGCCCGACTTCTATCCGGGGCGGCGGGCCGACGAGGCCCAGCCCATCGTGATGGCCCCCGGCGAGCGTCAGGAGATGCCGCTCCAGCAGGACCTGAGCCGCGACGGCGCGCTGGAGAAGCTGTCCCGGGCGTCGTGGGGGTTCGCGCTCTTCTCCACCGAGGCGATGATCGCCGACCTGGTCGACCTGATCCGGGCCTGGCAGCCGGACCTGGTGCTCTGGGACTCGATGGTCTACGCGGCGCCCGTCGCCGCGAAGGTGTGCGGGGTCGCCCAGGCCCGGATCATGATGGGCCCCGACGCGATCACGCAGCTCCGGCAGGCCGCCCGCGACGAGGGCGACCCGCTGCGCGACTGGCTGGCGCCCGTGCTGGAGGGGTACGGCTCGCGCTTCGACGAGGACGTCGCGGTCGGTCAGTGGAGCATCGACCCGATGCCGCCCTGGCAGTGGCGGCCGGAGGGGCCACACTTCGTGCCGATCCGGCCCATCCCCTTCAACCCACCCGCCCGGATCCCCGACTGGTTGCGCCAGCCGCAGGAGCGGGCCCGCGTCTGCCTCACCCTCGGCGAGTCGCACCGCAACGGCCGTGGGACCGAGGCGCCCACCTCCGACCTGCTGGACGCCGTCAGCGGCATCGACGCCGAGGTGATCGCCACGTTCAACGCGAAGCAGCTCGCCACCGTGGACCGGCTCCCCAGCAACGTGCGGGTGGTCGACTTCGTCCCGCTGAGCGTGCTGCTGCCCACCTGCTCGGCGGTGGTGCACCACGGCGGCGCGGGCACCTTCTCCACCGCGCTCGACTGCGCCGTGCCACAGCTGATCATTCCCGGCACCCACTGGGGTTTCCAGTGGTGGGGTCCGGTCGCCCACGCCAACGGGCTGCAACAGCAGGGCGCGGGCCGCTTCGTGGCCGACGCGGACCACCTCACCAAGGAGGCCCTCGCCGAGGACCTGGCCCTGGTCCTGAAGGACCCGTCGTTCCGGGAGAACTCGGAGCGGCTGCGCAGGGAGATCACCGGCGTACCGACGCCGAACGACATCATTCCCGTCCTGGAGAAGCTGACCAGGGAGTACGGGGCCGGCCCGACGACCAGTTGAGGTGAGTGTTGTGACGGAACAACTGCGGATCCCGACGACAGTGGGCACCTTCGACGCGCTCGCCGCCGGGCCCGGGGACGGGCGTCCGGTGCTGCTGCTGCACGGGTTTCCGCAGGGCGCCCGGGAGTGGGACCACCAGCTCGCCGCCCTGGCCGACGCCGGTCACCGCGCCGTCGCCCCGGACCAGCGCGGCTACTCGCCCGGGGTGCGGCCGGACGAGAGCGACGACTACCGGATGGACGAACTCGTCGCCGACGTGCTGCGGATCGCCGACGGCCTCGGCTGGGCGCGGTTCGACCTCGTCGGGCACGACTGGGGAGCCGCGGTGGCCTGGGCGCTGGCCGACCGGCACCCGGACCGGCTGCGGACGCTGACAGCGGTGTCCGTCCCGCATCCCCGCCCGTTCGGCGACGCGCTGCGCGACGACGAGGATCAGCAGCGCCGCTCGGCGTACCTGGCGATGTTCCGTCAACCCGGTCAGGGCGAGCAGATGCTGCTCGCGAACGACGCCGCCGGCGTCCGTCAGATGCTGGCGCGGGCGGTGCCGGCCGAGAAGCTGGAGGAGTACGTGGCGCGGATCGCCGCGCCCGGGGCGGCGACGGCGATGCTCAACTGGTACCGGGCGACCCGTCCCGAGGAGGTCGAGGCCGGCGCCGTCACCGTGCCCACGCTGTACGTGTGGAGCACCGCCGACGTCGGCGTGGGTCCGGCGGCGGCGAAGGGCACGGGCGACTGGGTGTCGGCTCCCTACCGGTTCGAGACGTTCGAGGGCGTGTCGCACTGGATCCCGGAGGAGGCCCCGGAGCGCCTGTCCACCGTCCTGCTCGAGCACCTGGCCACGCACCCGGGCTAGCCCGTACGACCGGTCGGCGGCGGGGTGTCTCGTCCTCCGCCGCCGACCGGCGTGCCGGTCACACCCCACCGACAGCCACCGCCCGGCGAGCGGCCCCCGGCCCTCGCCGTTCCGCGTTGAACCACGGCCACAGAAAGAGACGATCATGACCATCGACACATCGGGCGCCGGGGCCACGGCGTCCACCGTCGACGCGCCTGACTTCCCGATGACCCGCACCTGCCCGTTCGATCCGCCCGAGGAGTACGTGGAGCTCCGCGCCAAGGAGCCGGTCAGCCTCGTCCGGGTGCCGGACGGCCAGCTCGCCTGGCTGATCACCCGGTACGCCGACGTCCGGCGGCTGCTGGTCGACCCGCGGATCAGCTCGAACCGTCATCACCCGAACATGCCGCTGACCGAGTCGGTGACCCCGCAGACCCGGCGCAACATCGCCGCCGTCGGGCGCTCGCTGATCGGGCTCGACCAGCCGGAGCACGGGCCGCAGCGGCGGATGCTGATCCGGGAGTTCACCCTCCGCCGGGCGCAGGAGATGCGGCCGCACATCCAGCACACCGTGGACCGGTGCGTCGACGAGATGCTCGCCGGGCCGAAGCCGGCGGACATCGTGACGGCGCTGTCGCTGCCCGTGCCGTCCACCGCCATCTGCACGCTGCTCGGCATGCCGTACGCCGACCGGGAACTGATCGAGCGCAGCGCCAACGCGCAACTGCGCCGCAACGTCTCCGCCCAGGAGCGCCAGGACACCAGCAGCGAACTGCGTGACTACGTCAACCGGCTGGTCAGCGCGAAGGAGGCCGAGCCCACCGACGACCTGCTCGGCCGCCTGGTCCTGCAGAACCGCGAGACGCCGCTGTTCGACCACGACATGCTGGTCGGCCTGGCCATGCTGCTGCTGGTCGCCGGCTTCGAGACCACCGCCAGCATGATCTCCCTCGGGGTGGCCGGCCTGCTGGCGAACCCCGACCAGCTCGCCGAGGTCACCGCCGACCCGTCGGCGATGGGGCTGGCGGTGGAGGAACTGCTGCGGTACTTCAGCGTCGTCGACGCCCTCCCCCGGGTGGCCACCGCCGACATCGAGGTCGGCGGGGTGACCATCGCCGCCGGGGAGGGGCTGCTGCTGTCGTTCGCCTCGGCGAACTGGGACGAGACGACCTTCCCCGACCCCGGCATGCTCGACGTCCGCCGGGGCGCCCGCAACCACATGGCCTTCGGGTACGGCATCCACCAGTGCATCGGCCAGAACCTGGCCCGGGCCGAACTGGAGATCGTGTTCCGGACGCTCTTCACCCGCATCCCCGGGCTACGGCTGGCCGTCGACGTGGACGAACTGCCGTTCAAGAGGGACTCCAACATCTACGGCGTCGACCGGGTGCCGGTGACGTGGTGACCGGGAGGCAGCAGGAGATGCGGCTCGTCGTGGACCGTGAACTGTGTGTCGGGGCCGGGCAGTGCGCCCTGTCGACCCCGGAACTCTTCGACCAGGGCGACGACGGGCGGGTCGTGCTCCGGCGGACGCTGCCCGAAGGCGAACTGGCGGCGAAGTCCCGCACCGCCGTGGACCTGTGCCCGTCCGGGGCACTGACCCTGACCGACGACTAGCGCCTCCACAGGCTGAACGAGGGTGTGATGACAGGCTTCGAGGGAAGAGTCGCCGTGGTCAGCGGTGCCGGCCGGGGCATCGGGCAGGCGATCTGCCGGGCCCTGGCCCGGAGGGGCGCGGACGTGGTCGCCGTCGACATCGCCGACCCGGTCGAGACCGTCGGCATGGTCGAGGCCGAGGGCCGCAAGGCCGTCGGCCTCATCGGCGACGTGTCGGACCCCGACGACGTACGCCGGATCGGCCAGCAGGTCACCGAGCGGATGGGCCGGTGCGACATCCTGGTCAACAACGCCGGCATCTATCCGGCGAAGAACGTCTTCAAGCTGGACTACGACGCCTGGCGTCGGGTGATGGCGGTCAACCTCGACTCGCAGTTCCTGATGACCAAGGCCGTCCTGGACCACATGTGCGAGGCCCGGTGGGGCCGGATCATCAACATCACCTCGAACTCGATCGGGCTCGCCCTGCCGGGCTTCACCCACTACATCGCCAGCAAGATGGGGTCCATCGGCTTCACCCGGGCGCTGGCCAGCGACGTCGCCTCGTTCGGCATCACCGTCAACGCGGTCGGTCCCACCCTGTCCCGGACGCCGGGCCTGGCGGAGAGCGTCATCGGCGACGGCGCCCTCCAGCACGTCAGCGGGCTCCAGGCGATCAAGCGTCCTGGCGAGGCCGAGGACGTCGTGGGCACCGTGCTCTTCCTGGCCGGCGACGACTCCGCGTTCGTCACCGGCCAGACGATCATGGCCGACGGCGGACTGGTACGTCTCTGACCGTGCGGCGGTGCCGGCCCGCAGCGACGGGCCGGCACCGACCGCCGGGAGACCCGACGGCACCCGTGGAGGCGCAACGGTCGCCGAAGGTCCCCGAAGGGTCACCATGGGTGGTGGATGATGTCCGTCGGACATGGAGAGACAGCGTTGAGGAGCCACTGTGACTCTGACGAACAGGCCCACGGAGGCCCCCGGTCGGCTGCGGTTGGGAAGCGAGCTGGACGTCAACCGCCTGGGGTTCGGGGTCATGCAGCTCCCCGGGCCGGGCTGCTGGGGACCGCCGAGGGACCGACCCGCCGCGCTGGCGGTGCTGCGCCGCGCCGTCGAACTGGGCGTCGACTACATCGACACCAGCGACTTCTACGGGCCGCACGTCGCCAACGAGCTGATCCGAGAGGCGCTGCACCCGTACCGGGACGACCTGGTGATCGGCACCAAGGTCGGTGTCGTCCGGGACGGCCGGGGCGACTGGCGGCCGGCCGGTTCGCCCGACCAGCTCCGTACGCAGATCGAGCAGAACCTCGCCCGACTGGGCAAGGACCGGCTGGAACTGGTCTACCTGCGGGTGGGTGGTGACGGGCTCCTCCCGGCCGGCCGGGACGCCTTCGACGAGTCCGTCGCCGCCCTGGTCGAGCTGCACGAACAGGGGGTGATCGGCGCCCTCGGGCTCAGCGGGGTCACCACCGGGCAACTTCGCCAGGCGCTGGCCACGACCCCGGTGGTGGCCGTGCAGAACCGGTTCAACCTGCTCGACCGGGGCAGCGCGGACGTGCTGCGGCTGTGCGAGGAGAACGGCGTCGCCTTCGTGCCGTACTTCCCGCTCGCGGCGGGCACGCTCGGCCCCGGCGGGCGCGGCCTGCCCTTCGGCCCGACCCTCGACCGGGCCCGGGCCAAGGTCCTGGACCGGATCGCCGACGCGCACGAGGCGACCCGGGCCCAGGTCTCGATCGCCTGGTTGTTGGCCCATTCGCCGACGATCCTGGTGATTCCCGGTACCAGTTCGGTGGCTCATCTCGAGGAGAACCTGGCCGCGGGTGGGCTGCGCCTGTCCGAGGCGGAGGTGGCCGCCCTCGACGCGCTGGCCTGAGCGGTTCCGACGGCCGGGGCCCATGGCCCCGGCCGTCGGTGGTGCCGCGCCGTCAGGGCGTGTAGGGCGTGTCCGTGTGGCTGACCTCGACGAGCCGGCTGCCGCTGAGCTGGTAGACGGCCGTACGCCTGACGGCGACCTCCGCCGCGGACGCGTCCTCGGGGCGGGTCAGGTAGACCACCGTCGCCCGCCGGGAGCTGATCGAGACGGACTCGACGGGCGTCCGGTCGCCGATGTCGACCATCGTGACGTAGACGGGCCGACCGTCGATGTTGCCGTACATGACGATCTGCCAGAACTTGCCGGTCCCGCCCCCGTCCATCAGCACCGGGACCAGCGCGTCGGCCGCCTCGTCGCCGGTCAGGTCGCCGATGGCACAGGGCTGTTGCATGTGGACGACGGTGCCGTCCTCGCCGGACCACATGCCGTCGACCAGCGGGATCGGTTCGGCGTAGCCGTTGTACCGCTCGCTCCCGTTGCCCAGCGCGGCGGTCTTGAGCTGCTCGCAGGTGAGGGCCCGCAGCGTGGCGGGCGCTCCGGATGTGTCCGGTACGGCCGACGGCGCCGGGTCCGCGGTCTCGTCGTCCGCCACGCCGGTGCTGACCGTCGGTTGTCCGGAGGCCACCGGCTCCGGGTCGTCCGTCGGTGCGGTGATGGTGACGCAACCGCTCAGCGCCACCACCAGGGCGAGAGCCGCGACGGGCAGCAGGGTCCTACGCATTGATCTTCCCTCTCCTTCAGGTCGCCCGGAGCGTAGTGCGCCCCCGCCACAAGGCTCCTATGTGGAGCGCGGGTGACGGGGACGGCGGGGCACGCCCGGGAACGGACCGGAGCGGGGAGAGCGGCCGGCTCGCGGGAGCCGGCCCAGGCCGGACGGTGTCCGCTCAGGTAGGCGGGCCGCCGTGCTGGTGCAGCCGGTCGCGCAGCGTGTCGGCGAAGCCCTCGGCCATGGCGAGCTGGTCGCGTAGCGCGCCGACCCGCGCGGTGGCGGCGGCGTGGAACATGCCGAGCCGGTCGAGCAGCGCCGCCCGGTCGGCGCCCTCGGCGGTGTCGAGGGCGTCGAGGACGGCGAGCAGGTCGCGCATCTCGTCGAGGCTGAAGCCGAGCGGCTTCATCCGCTTGACCACGGCGAGCCGGTCGAGGTCGGGTGCGGTGTAGAGGCGGAACCCGCCGTCGCTGCGGGCCGACGGGACGATCAGGCCGACGTCCTCGTAGTGGCGGATGGTGCGGATGCTCAGCCCGACCCGCTCGGCGGCCTCACCGATCTGCATCAGCCGCCCTTCGGCCGCACCGCCGACGGGCTCCGCAGCCGGGACGGGGACGGGGCCCGCAGCCGGGACGGGGACCGGCTGCGGGCCGGCCGTACGGTTGCCGGGGGCCATCAGTGGCCGACGCCGAGCCGGCCGGCGAGGGTGCCGTGGATGTCGGCGCTGGGACGGTTCAGCTCGACGATCTCCACGGTCTTGCCGCGGGCGGCGTACTTGGTGGTGACGGCGTCGAGCGCGGCGACGGAGGAGGCGTCCCAGACGTGGGCGTGCGTCATGTCGATGACCACGCTGTCGGGGTCGTTGGCGTAGTCGAACTGGCCGACCAGGTCGTTGCTGGAGGCGAAGAACAGCTCGCCGTGCACCGAGTAGATCCGGGTCGTCCCGTCGGGGTCGAGGACGCTGGTCACCTCCACCAGGTGGGCGACCCGGCGGGCGAAGACGACCATCGCGGTGAGCACGCCGACGACGACGCCGACGGCGAGGTTGTGGGTGGCCAGGGTGGTGACGACGGTCGTCACCATGACGATCGTCTCGCCGTACGGCATCCTCCGCAGCGTGGCCGGGGCGACCGAGTGCCAGTCGAACGTCGACACCGCGACGATGACCATCACGGCGACCAGGGCGGCCATCGGGATCACCGCCACCACGTCGCCGAGCGCGACCACCAGGATCAGCAGGAAGACGCCGGCCAGGAAGGTCGACAGCCGCGTACGGGCGCCGGACGCCTTCACGTTGATCATCGTCTGGCCGATCATCGCGCAGCCGCCCATGCCACCGAAGAACCCGGTGACGATGTTCGCCACGCCCTGTCCCCACGACTCCCGGGTCTTGCTGGACGGGGTGTCGGTGATGTCGTCGACCAGCTTCGCGGTCATCAGCGACTCCATGAGCCCGACCAGCGCGATCCCCAGGGCGTACGGGGCGATCAGGGTCAGGGTGTCCATGGTCCAGGGGATCTGTGGCAGGCCGAGCGTGGGCAGGCTGTCCGGCAGCGCCCCCTCGTCGCCCACGGTCGGCACCGCCGCGTGGGTGGCGACCGTGACCACGGTCAGCACCACGATGGCGACCAGCGGCGCCGGGACGGCCCGGGTGAGCCGGGGCAGCCCCACCATGATCGCCAGTGCGACCGCCACGAGCGGGTACACCAGCCACGGCACTCCGAGCAGGTGCGGCACCTGGGCGATGAAGATCAGGATGGCCAGGGCGTTGACGAAGCCGACCATCACACTGCGCGGGATGAACCGCATCAGCTTCGCCACCCCGAGCACGGCCAGCAGGATCTGGATCGCGCCGCCGAGGATCACCGCGGCGATCAGGTGGTCGAGGCCGTGCTCCTTGGCGAGGGGCGCCACGACCAGGGCGATGGCGCCGGTGGCGGCGGAGATCATCGCCGGCCGACCGCCGCAGATCGCGATGGTCACGGCCATCGTGAACGAGGCGAACAGGCCCACCCGGGGGTCGACCCCGGCCAGGATCGAGAAGGAGATCGCCTCCGGGATCAACGCCAGGGCGACGACCAGGCCGGCGAGGACCTCGGTGCGGAACACCTTCGGGGACAGCCAGGCCGGGCGGGGCAGGCGCGGGCGGGAGGCCAGGGACAGCACGGAGGACATACAGCCATTTCCACTCGGGGAAGCGCGTCAACGGGCGCGCGGACGGGTCGCGCGCTCGGCGCCAACGGACCATACTCTTCCGTTGCGGTAGAGTTCCCGCCCGCGTGACCACCGTCACGACCGACGCGGGTACGACCCGACCGCACCCATGGCGGGTTGGTGCGCGACCCGGCCGACCACTCGATGCCGCCCGCCCGTCACGTGGGCCCGGCGCCCGGGGCCGGCACCGCCTTCTCGGCGGCGCGGCTCACCTCTTCCCAGGCCGCCCAGGTCTCCATGCGTCGCTTCGAGATGTCGAAGGCGACGTCGTAGACCATGCTGCCCAGCAGCAGCCGCAGCGGCGGGTCCTCGCTGGCGACGAGCTTCATCATGGCCTCGGCGGCCAACCGGGGCTCGCTGTCGACCGACCCGTCCGCCCACTGCCTGGCCAACTCCTCGCGCAGCGGGTCGTACGCGGGGTTCGGGGCGGCCGCCGTGCTGCGGGCGTAGAGGTCCGTCCAGTAGCCGCCCGGCTGGACGATGGTGACCTTGACGCCGAAGCGGGCGGCCTCGGCGGCCAGCGCCTCGCTCATGCCCTCCAGCGCGAACTTGCTCGCGCTGTAGAGCCCGGTGCTGGGGAATCCGCCGAGCGCACCGATGCTGCTGATCTGCACGACGTGCCCGCCGCCCTGGGCGCGCAGGTGCGGCAGGACGGCCTGGCTGACCCAGAGCGCGCCGAAGAAGTTGAGGTCCAGTTGGGCGCGGGCCTCGGCCTCGGTGAACTCCTCCACCATGCCCATGAAGAGCGCCCCGGCGTTGTTCACGACGACGTCGAGGCGGCCGAAGTGCCGTACCGCCCGGTCGACGACGTCGACGACGGCCGCGCGGTCGGTGACGTCGAGGCGCGCCGCCAGCAGGCGGTCGGGGTGCCGGGCGGCGAGGTCGTCCAGCGGCGAGACGTCCCGGGCCACGCCGACGACCCGGTCCCCGGCGGCGAGCGCGGCCTCGGTGAAGGCGCGACCGAGGCCGCGGCTGGCTCCGGTGATGAACCAGACCCGTGGTACGGCAGTGACTGAGGCTTCCAAGGTGCTCTCCCTCGTTCGCGAGACGGACCGTCTCGTCTTGTTTGCTGGAGTGACCATACCCGAACTCGGCCCCCTGTCAAGACGGACCGTCTCGTCTCATCCTCTTGCTAGATTGGGCCCGTGCCCACGCCGAAGGTCGCCCCCGACTCCAGCCGACGCAGCGAGACCGCCCGCCGCGCCATCCTCGCCGCCGCCTTCGACCTCGTCGGCGAAGTGGGCTACGCGAAGCTGAGCATCGAGGGCATCGCCGCCGCCGCCGGCGTCGGCAAGCAGACGATCTACCGGTGGTGGCCGTCGAAGGGCGCGCTGCTCTTCGACGCCTTCCTCGCGCTCACGACCGACGGCGGCCAGGGCGGCGCCCTACCGGACACCGGCGACCTGGCGGCCGACCTGAAGCTGGTCCTGCGGGCCACCGTCGACGAGCTGCACGACCCGCGCTACGACCTGCCCATGCGCGCCCTGCACACCGAGATCGTCCACGACCCGGCGCTGGCCGCCGACTACGCGACGCGGCTGGACGGGCCCATGCGGGAGCTGAAGAAGGAGCGCCTGCGCGCCGCCCGACGCGCGGGCCAGCTCGCCGAGGACGTCGACCTCGACGTGGCCGTCGACCTGATCTTCGGTCCGCTCCTCAACCGGTGGCTCCAGCGCACCGGCCCGCTGACGCACGCGTACGCCGACCAGGTGGTGGACACGGCGCTGCGCGGCCTGCGGCCCCGCGAGGCGTAGACCCGGGCCGGTCCCGCGTCGCCGGACGGACACAACACCGGGCCCCCGGTCGTCGTTGATCCGGTCGTACGCGCCCCGCCCGCCACGACGGTGCGGGCACCGACCGTGGAGGAGGCACGCCGATGACCAGTCAGCGCGAAACCGTGGAGGTCGACCCGGTCCTGTTCCGCGCCGTCTACGACTCGCCCGCCTCGCTGCCCGGCCGGCACCGGTGGACGACCCCGGAGTCGGACGTACGGCGGATCGAGAAGCTGCTCGGCATGCCGCTGCGCAGCATCGGCGCCCCGCTCTGGGTCAGCGGCGACGAGCCGGACTGCCCGAAGTGTGGCCGCCGGGTGAACTGGTACGACATCGTCTCCTCGGCCCTCTCCGGCGTGCACGACCGGATGATGATCGCGACGGTCATCCTCGGCGACCGCCGGTACGTCAACACGGAGGTGCCGGACGCGATCGCCGGGGTGCGCTGCACCGACTGCCGCACCGCGATCGAGGGTTTGCGCAGCTTCAAGTGCCACAACTGGGCGTACGCCTTCGAGGCGCTGGAGACCGTCCGGCAGCGGATGTCCGGCGCGTCAGTCGTCGGCCGTCAGCCCGTGGGCGAACCGCAGCCCGGGGCGCCCGTCGAGTGACACCTCGCCGACCGGCGTGAAGCCGGTACGCCGGAGCACCGCCAGCGAACCGGCGTTGTCCAGCGTGGTCTCGGCGGTCAGCCGGCGCAGCCCGTACGCCTGGCGGGCCAGTGCCACGACGCGGCGCACGCCGTCGGTCGCCACCCCGCGCCCGGCGGCCCGCTCGGCCACCCGGTAGCCCAGATCGGCCCCGCCGTCGGCGACGTCGACCAGGTTGAACCGGCCCAGCACCGACCCGTCCTGCCCGACCAGGACGTGGAAGTGGCAGCCGCCGGTCTCCTGCTCGGCGAGCAGCCCCGCGTGCCGCGCGGCGAAGTCGGCGAAGTACGCGTCGCCCCGGTCCGGCACCGACCGCGCGAACCACTGCCGGTTCTCGCGCTCGAAGCGCAGCAGCGCGGCGGCGTGGTGGGCGGCGAGCCGCTGGAGATCCGACACCGCGCCACCCTACCCAGGCGCGCCGTACCGCCTCAGCGGTCGCCGGCGGAGCGGCGGGCGGGTCGGCGGCCGGGCGGGGAGGGCGGCTCCGGCCCCGGGTCGGGCACCTCGGGCATCGGCCGGGCCACCGGCCCGGCGCCGGTCACCCGCAGCGGCTCGCCGTGGTGCCACACCTCGACGCCGGTCTCCGGGTCGACGTCCGGCAGCTCGTAGCGGGCCTCGCCGGAGGTCAGGGTGACCCGCAGCCGGTGGCCGTGCCAGCGCAGGCTGAAGGCCAGCCGGTCGATCGCCGCCGGCAGCCGGGGGTCGAAGGAGAGCACCCCCCGGTCGTCGCGCATCCCGCCGAAGCCCTGCACGAGGGCCAGCCACGCCCCGGCCAGCGACGCCAGGTGCAGCCCGTCGCCGGTCTTGTCGCCCAGGTCCGCCAGGTCCTGGAGCACCGACTCGGCGAACAGGTCGTACGCCAGGTCGAGGTGCCCGACCTCGGCGGCGAGCACGGCCTGCGGGGAGGCCGACAGCGACGAGTCCCGCACGGTCCGCGCCTCGTAGTAGGCGAAGTTGCGGGCCTTCTCGTCGGCCGTGAACTCCCCCGGGCAGCGCTGCATGGCGAGCACCAGGTCGGCCTGCTTGACCACCTGCTTGCGGTACAGCTCCAGGTAGGGAAAGTGCAGCAGCAGTGGGTAGTCGTCGTCGGAGGTGTCGGCGAAGTCCCACTCCGGCTGCTCGGTGAAGCCGGCGGACTGCTGGTGCACCCCGCGCTTGCGGTCGTACGGGATGAACACCGCGTCGGCCGCCGCGCGCCAGCCCGACACCTCGGCCGCCTCGACCCCGAGCCGGGCCGCCGCCTCGGGGTGCCGCTCGGCGGCGTCGGCGGCGCCGCGCAGGTTGCGCCGGGCCATCAGGTTGGTGAAGAGGTTGTCGTCGACCAGGGCGCTGTACTCGTCGGGGCCGGTCACGCCGTGCAGGTGGAAGGTGCCCGTGTCGGACCAGTGGCCGAAGCCGTGCCAGAGGCGGGCCGTCTCGACCAGCAGTTCCAGCCCGGCCCCGGCGAGGAACTCCTGATCGTCGGTGGCGGCGACGTAGCGCAGCACCGCGTCGGCGACGTCGGCGTTGAGGTGCAGCCCGGCCGTGCCGGCCGGCCAGTAGCCGGAGCACTCCCGCCCACCGAGGGTGCGCCACGGGAAGCTCGCCCCGGTCAGCCGTAGCTCCGCCGCGCGCTCGCGGGCCTCCGGCAGGTGGGCGTGCCGCCAGCGCAGCGCCGAGCGGGCCAGCGGCGGGTCGAGGTAGGTCAGCACGGGCAGCACGTAGCCCTCGGTGTCCCAGAGCACGTGCCCGTCGTAGCCGTTGCCGGTCAGGCCCTTGGCGGGGATGGTCCGGTCGCCATCCGCCCGGCCCGCCTGGAGCAGGTGGAACACCGAGAACCGGATGGCCTGCTGGAGTTCGTCGTCGCCGTCGAGCTGCACGTCGGCGGTCTGCCAGGCCACGTCCAGCGCCGCGCGCTGGCCGGCCAGCAGCGCGTCGAAGCCCTCCGCGCGGGCCGCGTCCGCCTCCGCCACGACCTGGCGGGCCAGCTCCGTCGGGGGCACGGCGTCCACCGGGGTGCACTCGTACGCGGCGAACTTGGTCAGTTGCAGCCGCTCCCCGGCGCGCAGCGTCCCGGCCAGCGTGAGGCGCAGCCGGTCGGGGGTGCAGTCGACGCCGGGGGCGAAGCCGTCCGGGGCGTGTACGTCGTGCGCGACGGCTACGGCGACCCGCTGCTCACTGTGCCCGGTGCGGTGGACGAGGACGCCGTCGTGCCCGTCGGAGTGCCGGTACTCGGCGGTCAGCGGGTCGGTGATCACCGAGGCGGCGCGGGGGTCGTCGGAGCGCTCCGGCACCCGCTCGTTGGCGAGCAGGTCGGCGCAGACCCGCACCTCGACCGCCTCGTCCAGCGGCTCGACGGACCACCGGACGGCGGCCACCGGACGCCGGGCCAGGGAGACGAGCCGGACGCTGCGCACGCGTACGCCGTGCCCGGCCGGTGAGATCCACTCGGTGTGCCGTTCGACCACGCCGGCCCGCAGGTCGAGCACCCGCTCGTGGGTGCGCAGGGTGCCGGTGCGCACGTCCAGCGGCTCGCCGCCTACCCAGAGCCGGATGAGGGCCGCGTTCGGCGCGCTGATCACCGTGTCGCTGAACCGGGGGAAGGCGTAGCCGTCCTCGGGGTAGTCGAGTTCGCGCCGCTCGTGGAAGCCGTTGAGGTAGGTGCCGGGCATCCCGTAGGGCCTGCCCTCGTCGAGGGTGCCGCGCCAGCCGACCCAGCCGTTACCCAACGCGAAGATCGACTCGGTCTCGGCGAGGCGGTCCATGTCCGCCTCCGTACGCCGGATCCGCCAGGCCTCGTCGTCCCCCGTGCCCTGCCCGGTCGGCGGCCGATCGGCGATGGGGGTGTCGTGCACTGCGCCTCCAGGGAGTCCGACGTACCGGGGCCAATCGAAGCAGACCGGGCTGAGAGGTCGCTGAGACGAAGGTCGGGGTCGCCACCCGACCAATGCACACTGCGCCCGACTTCCAGATGTTCCATGGTTGTCTGCGAGGTAAACGAGGTATGAACGATGCGTGAGGTGAATCATGATTGATGCCGACCCGCCGGATGTTCCGGAGATCAGTGTCGAGTGGTACCAGGACATCGTCGACTTCGCCGCCGACACCCCGCAACCGGTGCAGTGGTTCGCCGAGCACTTCACCGAGGGCGCGATCCTGCTGCTCGGCGCGCTGTGGCTGATCGCCGCCGTGTCCCGGCTCGGCGGCGGCCCACGCGACCGGGCGTACGCCCTGGTGTCGCCCGCGCCGGTGGTGCTCGCGTACGGGTGCAGCGAGCTGTTGAAGACGGTGGTCGACCAGGAACGCCCCTGCCGGGCGCTCGCCACCGAACTCGCCATCATCGCCGGCGAGTGCCCGCCGACGGGCGACTGGTCGTTCCCCAGCAACCACTCCACCATCGCGGGCGGACTCGCGGTGGCGACGCTGCTGCTGTCCCGCCGCGTCGGGTTGGTGGCGCTGCCGCTGGCGGCGCTGGCCGCGTTCTCCCGCACCTTCGTCGGCGTGCACTACCCGCACGACGTGCTCGCCGGGGTCCTGCTCGGCACCCTGTTCGCCGTGCTGCTCACGCCGCTGTTCGCGCGTCCCGCCGCCGGGCTGCTGCACCGCCGCGCCCGCCAGGCGGAGCGTCCCGTCCGCGACCCGGCCACCCCGACGTCCCGCCGCTGACAGCTCGCGGGGACGGGGCCCGCCCGCACGGAAGGGCCTACGCGGACGGCAGGAAAGCGCGGGCGGCCTGCGCCCGCAGGATCAGAGCAGGAAGAGGGCGGCGAGGGCGCCGAGGACGAGGAACGGGCCGAAGGGGAGGTCGCTGCGCCAGCCGACGCGGCGGGTGGCCAGCAGCGCGACGCCGACCGCCCCGGCGAGCAGCAGGGCGCACACCAGCCCGGCCACCGGCACGGCCCAGCCGTACCAGCCCAGCAGCGCGCCGACGCCGAGCGCCAACTTGGCGTCGCCGAGGCCGAACCCGCGCCGGCCGAGCAGCAGCGTGGTGGAGGCGAAGAAGAGCGCCAGCGCGACGCCGGCCGCGGTGGCGCGCAGCCAGGGCCCCGGGCCGGCCCCCGCGACGGCGGCCAGCCCCAGCAGCAGCCAGGTCCCGCCCGCGGCGGGCCAGGTGAGCCGGTCCGGCAGCCGGTGCACGGCCGCGTCGACGAGGACCAACGGGATCGCCCAGGCCAGCCACCAGGCCGTGGCCGCCAGCACCGGCGCGGGTGGCCCGAGCAGCACCAGCGCCCCGACGGCCGCCACGACGGCGAACTCCACCATGCCGGGCGGCGGGCCGACGCGCGCCCCGCACCGCCCGCACCGGGCCGTCGGGCCGAGCGCCGGCCAGGGCCGGGCCAGCCCGATCGGGGCGCCGCACCCGTCGCACCCGGTCCGGACCGCCACCCCCGGCGGTACGGCGTGCCGGATCGCGGCGAGCCGGAGCGCCGGGGCGAGCGCGAGCGCGGCCAGCAGCGGCGTCCCGCGCGCGGCGAGCTTCGGCGCGGTCGGCCCCGCGACCGTCGGTGGCCCGGTCAGCGCCACGAGCGCCCCCCGACCGCCGCGTCGGACACGAACACGATGGGTAGCGACCGTGACGTCGGGGAGTGTTGGCCGAAGCGACCCGCACCCCTCCCGCGCGTCGCGCCGAGCCGCGCGCGGAAATGACGCACCGACCCGCGCGGGAATCCCATGTGAACGGAATATCGACGCCATTCGCCGGGGGACGGATCGGACCAGCCGCCACGTCCGGGACAACCGCCCGCCGTCACGATGTCGCACCGCCCGCAGCGCGCGGTTTCCGCGCCGTCGCCCCGCCGACCCCCGCCGCACCGCCCGCCCCTACCAGCCGCGACCACCCGCCGTCACCACCCGTCATCACTCACAGTGTTCGATTGAATTGCCTCTGTTGCATCGGCGGACGTCAGCCTATGCTCGCCCCTTGGGTGTGGTGCAACCCACATCGAGACGACGAGGCGAAGCGGGACATCGCATTCACATAGATCCACAAGGGTAAATGCAGCGGCGCTTTCCGACAGGTCCGGACGACCTCATCCGGGCGCGCCGCGGCATGCCCGGAGGTCGGCACGCCGGCCCCGGGTCCCCACCGAGGAGGCACGACGTGCGCGGACGGCGGTTCGGCCGATGGGCAGCCTGCCTGCTCGCCATCGCGGCGCTCGGCGCGGCCCCGGCCTGCGGCGTCGAGCCCGGACCGGCCCCGGGCGCGGCGACCGCCGGGGACGCGCCCGCCCCCACCCGCCCGGCCGCCGACGAACAGGCGGCGAGGAGGGCGGCGCTGGAGGCGTACGCCGGATATCTCGCCGCCTCGCGCGCGGCGAGCGGACGCGGCGATCCCCACCATCCGGAGCTGTCCCGGTTCCTCGCCGACCCGCTGCTGACCCGGGTCCGGCTGACCATCCGCGAGGCGAAGGAGCACGGCGCGATGCGTACCGGCACGTTGGTGTCCGACCCCACCGTGACCTCGGTGAGCCTGGATTCGAGCCCGCCCACCGTGGAGATCCAGGACTGCCTGGACGCCACCGGCTACCGGCTGGTCTACGCCAGGGACAAGCGGGTCGTGCCCGGCACCGGCGGGACGCGGCACCTGGCCACCGCCACCGCCACCCGCTTCCCGGACGGGCGCTGGCTGATCAACGCCGGCGTCTCCCACGAGGACCTGCCGTGCTGACGCGGGCGGGACGGATCCGCACCGCCGGGGACGGCCATCGGACGGAGCCCGGCGATCCGACGCACGGCCGGGGCGGGGCGGCCCGCCGGTCGCTCGCGGGCGCCGGCCTGGCCCTGCTGCTGGCGCTCGGGGCGGCCGTGCCCGCGATCGCCGCCGGACGCGCGGACCCCGGCGCGGAGTGTCCGCCGGGGCAGAGCGACTGCAGCGTCTGGGACGACGACCCCGGCACCCCCGGCGACCCCGGTGGCGGGGGCGACGGCGGGGGCGGCGACCCGGGTGGCGGGGGCGGGGGCGGCAAGTGCCAGTGGAACGGCCGCACCGTCAAGTGCTACGACGACGTGCTCGGCTGGTTCAACAACGGCGACGGCTGCTACTACAAGCTCGCCGAGCCGCAGCCCGAGGCGCCCGAGGGCCAACAGTGGTACACGCGCACCTGCAACGGCGGCGACCTCGGCACCCAGACCAACGTCCTGCGGGACACCCCGCCGCCCGGCTTCGGCGCACCGCCCGACCCCGAGGAACTCGCCCGCCGGGCGCTGGCGAAGATCACCATCGCGGCGCCCCGGATCGCGGTCGCACCCCGCCGCAGCAACGGTCCCGGCCTGGTCGGACTGCCGGTCTGGATGTGGGGCGGGAACGACGAGCGGAAGTACTTCGGTCCGGTCCAGCGGGCGTCGGAGACCGACCGGGGCCTGACCGTACGGATCACGGCGACGTTCGACCGGATCGTCTGGGACATGGGCGACGGCCGGAAGGTCACCTGCCGGGGCGCCGGCACCCCGTACCGGGCCGACGGCCCGCTCGCCGGCCGCCGGTCCCCCGACTGCGGTTACCACAGTGGCTACCCGAAGGCCGGCGACTACCGGGTACGCGCCACGACGTACTGGACGGTGACCTGGGAGGGCGGCGGCCAGAGCGGGGTCATCCCGGTCAACCGGACGACGGGCACGGTGCCGGTCCGGATCAACGAACTACAGGTGGTGACTCAATGAGTGTGGCGACCCGCAACGGAACGGGACCGGTGGACGCTCCGGTCGCCCCGCCCAGGGTGGTCCGGCAGCGCCGGATGCGGCCCGGGCTGCTCGGCCTGGCCGTGCTGCTGATCGCCCTCGGCGGCCTCGGGGCGGCGTTCGCGGTCACCTCGGTACGCGCCACCGGCAGCTACCTGGCGGTGGCCCGGCCGGTCGAGGTCGGCCGGCAGGTCAGCGCCGACGACCTGGTCCCGGTGCAGGTGGCCGGCGGTCAGGGGCTGTCCCCGGTGCCCGTCGGCCGGCTCGACGAGGTGGTCGGCAAGCGGGCCGCCGTGTCGCTGACCCCCGGCACGCTGCTGACCATGGCCCAGCTCACCGACGCCCCGCTGCTCGGGCCCGGTCAGCAGCAGCTCGCGCTGGGGCTGGGCCCCGCCGAGGTGCCCGCCCGCAGGCTCCACCCGGGCGACAAGGTCCTGCTCGTGAGCACGCCGGACGGCAACGACGACCGCCCGGCCGGCGCCGCCACCCGGTTCGAGGCGACGGTCATCGACGCCGTCACATCCGACCGGGACGACGAGGTGGTGGTCTACCTGGCGCTCGCCGTCCGGGACGTGCCGGCCGTCGTCGCGTTGTCCAGCCAGGAGCGCATCGCCCTCGTACTGACCGAGGCGGCCTGAGGATGGCGATCATCGCGCTGGTGTCGGCGAAGGGCTCGCCGGGCGTCACCACCACCGCCCTGGCCTGCGCCCTGAGCTGGCACCGGCGGCTGGTGCTGGCCGAGTGCGACCCGGCCGGCGGCTCGATCCTCGCCGGCTACCTGGGTGGCGCGCTCGACGGTCCCCGGGGCATCGGCGAACTGGCGGTCGGGGAGCTGCGCGACGGCAACCTGGAGTCGGCGTTCTGGTCGCAGCTGGTCGACCTGGACGCGCCGAAGCGGGAGCGGCTGCTGCTGCCCGGCGTCGTCGATCCCGCCCAGGCCGGCAGCGTCATCCCGCTCTGGCAGCGGTTCGCCGACTTCTTCGGCGCCCTGGAGGGCGGCGACCCGCCGTACGACGTGGTGGTGGACTGCGGGCGGCTGCACGTCGTCGGTCCGCCGTGGCCCATCCTGCGCGCCGCCTCGGTGGTGCTGCTGGTCAGCGGCGCCCGGCTCCCCGACCTCTCCGGCACCCGGGCGATGGTCAGGACGATCGAGCGGGACTTCGCCGAGCACCGGGTGCCGTCGGGCACCCTGCGCCTGCTGCTGGTCGGTGACGGCCACGGCAGCGGGGAGGTCAGCAAGGCCCTGCGGCTGCCGGTCATCGCCCGGTTGCCGCACGACCCGCGTACGGCCGGGGTGCTCAGCCTCGGCGGCACGGTGCGGGCCGGGCGGCCCCTGATGCGCGCGGCCGGGGCCCTGGAGGTGCCGGTCGGGGCGCTGCTGGAACGCCGGCGCGCCCGACTGGCCTGGCCCGTGTCGCAGGGGGTACCGGATGCGGTTTGAACCGGTCTCCGGCGACCCGCGCCGACAGCCGCCCGGCGCCACCTCGACCGCCCCGCCGCTGGCCCCGCCCAACGGGCGCCACCATCCCGTGCCGCTTCCGGTGCCGGTCACCGCGCCGCAGCCGGAGCAGCCCCCGCCCCGCGCTCGGGTCGACTTCCAGGTGGTCCGCGAGCTGCGCCGGGAACTCAGCGAACGGCTCGCCCTGTGGCAGCGCGGGCGGGAGTTCACCGTCGACGAGGAGGACACCGAGCGCGCCCGGCTCGCGGTGGCGGTGGTGGCCGAGTACGCCGACGCGGTACGCCGGGCCGGCACCCCGATGGCGGCCGGCGAGGAGCGGATCCTGCTCGACCAGGTGACCGCCGAGCTGGCCGGGCTCGGCCGCCTCCAGACGCTGCTCGTCGACGACACCATCGAGGAGGTGCACATCCTCGGCTGCGACCAGGTGCGCGTCACCCGGCACGGCGGCGGGGTCGACTGGGTGGAGCCGATCGCCGACAGCGACGACGAGCTGGTGGAGATCCTCCAGGCGGCGGCCCGCCGGGCCGGGGCCACCGAGCGTTCGCTGTCGACCTCCAAGCCCACCCTCGACCTGCAACTGCCCGACGGCAGCCGGCTCGCCGCGGTGTTCCTGGTCAGCCACCGCCCGTACGCGGTGATCCGCAAGCACAACACCCTCGACGTGAGCCTCGACGACCTCGCCGGTGGCCGGGGCGACCTGGACGAGATGGTCGACCCGCTGGTGCGCGACTTCCTCCGCGCGTCCATGCGCGCCGGGCTGAACATCATGGTGGCGGGCCTCGCGGGCGCCGGGAAGACGACCGTGATCCGGGCGCTGATGGACGAGATCCCGGCCGACGAGCCGTACGTGCTGCTGGAGGAGAGCCGCGAGCTGCTGCCGGCCCGCCGCCGGCTCAAGCACCGGGCCGTGATGAGCTTCGAGGCCCGGGAGGGGCACGGCGAGCGCGGGGCGGACGGCCGCCCGGCCGGCGAGGTGAGCATCGCCGACCTGATCCCGGTCTCCCTGCGGATGGGCGTGCTGCGGATCATCGTCGGCGAGGTCCGGTCCCGGGAGATCGTCCCGATGCTCCAGGCCATGACGACCAGCCGCGGCTCGATGTGCACCATCCACGCCCGTACGCCCGCCGGGGTCAGCGAGCGGATCATCGAGCTGGCGCTCGCACACGGCCGGGAGATGACCGTCGACCAGGCCCGCCGGATGGCCGGCAACGCGCTCGACCTGATCGTCTACGTCACCGTCGAGGACGAGACCGCGATCGGCGGACGCAAGCACCGTTTCGTCTCGCACGTCGAGGAGGTCATCGGCGTCGGCGACGGCAACCGGATCACCACCACCCAGGTGTTCGGGCCCGGGCCGGACGGTCGGGCCGTACCCCGGCACCTGCCCGAGCGGATCCGCGCCCAGCTCCTGCGCGTCGGCTACGACGCCCGGCTGCTCAGCCGCTGGATCGAGGCCGGCACGGGCGCGTGGCGGCGGCCCCGGCACACCCGCCTCGGACGGCGGTGACGTCGGTGCTGGACAACGTCGAACTCGTCGCGGTCGCCTCCGGGGCCGCCTGCGTGGCGGGGCTGCTGCTGGCGGTCGTCGCGCTGGTCGGCACCCGCCGGCCCCCCGGCGGCGGACCCGGCGCCGGCCGGGGCCCGGGCCGGCTGTGGACGGGCCCGAGCGCCAACCCGCGCGAACAGCGGGCCCACCAGGCGCTGCTGGTCGGTGCCCTCGTCGCGGGCGCGCTGGCCTTCCTGGTCACCGGCCTGCCGGTGGTCGGCCTGCTGGTCGCGGTGGCCGTCCCGGGCACCCCGTGGCTGTTCTCCGTCGGCAAGGCCGAGCAGCGGGCCATCGCCCGCATCGAGGCGGTCGGCGAGTGGACCCGCCGGCTCAAGGACGTCTCCGCCACGGGCCAGGGGCTCCAGCAGACCATCATCGGCACGGTCACCACCGCCCCGGAGGAGATCCAGGAGGAGGTACGGCTGCTCGCCGCCCGTCTCCAGGCCGGCTGGCTGGCCCGTTCCGCGCTGCTCGCCTTCGCCGACGACATCGGCGACCCCGTCTGCGACCAGGTGGTGGCGGCGCTGATCCTGCACGTGACCGACCGGGGCGAACGCCTCGGCGACGTGCTCGGCTCGATCGCGCACGCGGCGGCGGCCGAGGTCGCCACCCGCCGCGAGATCGAGGCGAAGCGCACCCAGCCCCGCTTCGCGGTCCGCTTCCTCACCGGGATGACCCTGGCCACCGTCGCGTACGGGCTGCTCAACACCGAGTACATCAGCCCGTACGGCACACCCTTCGGGCAGCTCGTGATGGCGGCGCTCGGCGCGGCCTTCGTGGGCCTGCTGGCCTGGGTGCGGTCGATGAGCCAGCCGCGCCGGCCGGCACGCTTCCTGCCGGCCCCGGACCCGGAGGAGGTGCTCGCGTGATCGGTTCCGTGGTCCTCAACTGGCAGCTCGCCGTCGCCGTCTGCGGCGGGGCGGCGGTCGGGCTGGGCGCCTTCCTGGTGGTCCGCGAGCTGGTGCCGGCCACCCCCGCGCTCGGGCCCGCGCTGCGCCGGCTGCACCAACCGGCCGGCGTCGGGCAGCTCACCGCGCCCGCCGACCGGCGGTTGGAGTGGCTCACCGGGCTGTCCCGCTGGCTGCGGCCACCGCACCGACAGCTCGCCCTGATCGACCGGACGCCCGAGCAGTACGCCCTGTCGATGCTGCTCTCCGCGCTGATCGGGCTCGCCGCGCCGACGCTGCTCGGCGTCACCCTGTTCACCGTCGGCGTCCGGCTGCCGGTGGTCGTACCCGTGCTCGGCAGCCTCGGGTTGGCACTGCTCTGCGCCCTCGTCGCGCACCGGTCGGTGCTGGACCGGGCGGACAAGGCGCGCGACGAGTTCCGCCAGGCGGTCTGCACCTACCTCGACCTCGTCGCCCTGCAACTCTCCGCCGCGCACGGACCGGTGCAGTCGCTGGAACGGGCGGCGGCGGTCTGCGACGGCTGGGTCTTCGACCGCATCTCCGAGGCCCTGCGGATCGCGCAGATGCAGATGCACTCGCCGTGGGACGAACTGCGCGACCTCGCCGAGCGCATCGGCATCCCGGAACTGGGCGACGTCGGGGCGATCATGCGCGCCTCGGGCAGCGAGGGCGCGCAGGTGCACGAGACCCTGCGCAGCCGCGCCGACTCGCTGCGCGACCAGATCCGCACCGACAACCTGGCCCGGGCCGAGGGGGTGACCAGCCGGCTCGACATCCCCGGGGCGTTGCTCGTCTTCGTCCTGCTCGGTTTCGCCGTCTATCCGTTCATCGCCCGCCTGTGATCCGACCCGAGAGAAGGAGCACGTCATGTCCGTCATCACCCGCCTGCACGTCGCGCTGACGACACGCCTGGCCGAGCTGCGTGAGGACGGCGAGCGGGGCGACAGCCCCGTACCGACCGCAGTGATCATCTTCGGTCTGGTCGCCGTCGCGATGGCGGTCACCGCCGCCGCCCTCGGTGCCGCCAACGACTGGATGGACAACATTCCCAAGCACCAGGACCCGAAGTAACGCCGGGCCGTGCGCCGAGCGGACTGCACCCCGGTACGCCGGGCGGCCACCGCCGCCCGGCGTACCGCCCTGGCCACCCTCCGGGGGCTCGGCGCGGGCGCCGTCCGGCGGCTCGGTGCCGGCGGGGCCGACCGGGGGGCCAACCCCGTCGAGTTGGCGGTGGCGATGCCGGCGATCCTGCTGCTGCTCTTCGCCTCGATCCAGACCGCGGCCTGGTTCGTCGCCCGCTCCACGGCGCTCAACGCCGCGCAGAGCGCGGTCAACGCGCAGCGGCTGCACCAGGCCCCGGCGGGGGCCGGCGAGGCGCGGGCCGTCCGGTTCCTGAAAGCCTCGGGCGGCTGGCTGGTCGGCTGGAAGGATCCCGCACCGAGCTGCGAGACCACCGCGACCGAGGTGACCTGCACGGTGCGCGGGCGGTCCCTGTCGGTCGTACCCGGGGTCACCTTCCCGGTGCACGAGACCGCGCACGGGACCGTGGAACGGTGGACCGTACCGTGAGCCGTACCGCCGAGCGGGGCTCGGTCTCGATCGAGGTGGCGGTGCTCGCCCCGGCGTTCATCGCGCTGATCGTGCTGGCCGGCGTCGCCGGGCGTACCGCCGTGGCGGCCGAGGCGATCGACGCCGCCGCCCACGACGCCGCCCGCGCCGCCTCGATCTCCCGCGACGCCCGCACCGCCCGCGCCGAGGCCCGGGACGCGGCCCGCCGGCAGCTCGACTGGCGCGGCCTGGACTGCGCCGGCACTCCCGAGGTGACGTTCAGCGGCGCGGTACGCGGCGCCCCCACCAGCTTCGACGCGGCGTTCCGCAGCCCGGCCGGGCAGGACGCCTCGGTCACGGTCCGCATCGCGTGCACGGTCTCCTACGGGGACCTGCGCCTGTCCGTCCTGCCGGGGATGCCCGCGAGCAAGCGCGTGTCGGCGAGTTTCACGTCGCCGCTGGACCGCTACCGGAGCCGGGGATGACCGTCGTCGCCGGCCGGCACGACCAGGGTCGGGTGAGCGTCTTCCTCGCCGTGGCCATGGTCGGCGTGCTCTCCGTCATCGGGCTGGCCTTCGACGGCGCTGGCCAGCTGCGTACGTTGCAGCGGGCCGACAACCTCGCGGCCGAGGCCGCCCGCGCCGGCGGCCAGGCCATCGACCGGGCCACCGCCATCGAGGGCGGGCCGACCCGGATCAACCGTCCCCAGGCCCGCCGGGCCGTCGCCGACTACCTGGCCGCCGCCGGCGCCGCCGGCCACGCCGTCAGCTTCCCGGTCGTCGACGGGGAGACCCGGGTCCGGGTACGCGTCACCGTCACGCACCGCCGAGCCATGCTCGGCCTGTTCGGCTTCGACGAGACCGTCACCGTCTCCGGCGAGGCGACCGCGCGGCCGCTCACCGGGGCACCGTAGGAAGGGAAGGCAGCCATGGCCGCATCGGGGCGTTCCGCCGTACGGCGGACCGGACGCATCCTGACCGGGTTCGGCGCGCTCGTCGTGCTCTGCGCGGTGCTGGTCGGCGCGCCGGTGGCGCTGCTCGCCCTCGCCGGCAACCCGCTGCCCGACCATCTGCCCACCCTCGCCGAGGTCGGCTCGACGCTGACCAGCCGCGACGACGGGCGGCTCTTCCTGCGGGCGCTGGCGCTGGCCGGCTGGTTCGGCTGGGCCACGTTCGCCTTCTCCGTGCTGGTCGAGCTCGGTGCGCAGGCACTGCGCCGACCCGCGCCCCGGCTGCCCGGGATGAGCCGCCAGCAGCGGGCCGCCGCCGCGCTGGTCGGTTCGGTCGCGCTGATCCTCGCGGCCAGCCCGGCGGCGAGCGCCGCGACGGCGATGACCGGCCCGTACGCCCTGCCGGCGGCGGTGCCGGCAACGGTCGCCTCGTCCGCCCCGGCCACCTCCGACGACGCTCAGGCGGTCTACCGGGTGGCCCGGGGCGACCACCTGGGCGCCGTCGCCCGGCGTTACCTGGACGGGTTCGCCGACTACCGGGAGCTGGCCGAGCTGAACCGGCTCGGCGACCCCGACCGGATCCACCCGGGTCAGCTGCTGAAGCTCCCCGGGGACGCCGAGGACCGGGGTGCCCGCCGGCACGCCACCGGCCGCCTAGTCGCCCGCCCGGCCCCACCCGAGCCCGCTCGCCCGGCGCCCCCTCGCCCGGCCCCTGGGCAGGCCGCCCCGGAGCGGGCGACGCCGCCTCCGCCGGCAGCCGAGGCCCCCGTGCCGCCTCCGGCGGGAACGAACGCCGGCGAGGCCCCCACCGTGACGGTGGGAGCCGCCCGGGCCGGCGAGCCCGATCGGGTGAACCGGCCTCTCGCGGTCTCCGCCGTCCTGGCGGTGGCGAGCATCGTCGGCGCGCAGATCGGCGCGGTCCTGGGCCTACGTCGCCGCCCGGGTCACGTACCGGCCGGCGCCGGCCGGGCCACGACCGCCGCCCGCCAGGCCGCCACCGCTCGCCGGGGCACCACCACGGCCCGGCGCGGCGCGGGTCAACGGGGTGCCGGCACCACCGCGTACGGCAGCGCGATCACGCCCGCCTCCGGTACGGCCACCGGCGCCGACGCCTACGACGACCTGACCGCGGGCACCCGCCACGGCCCCGCCCAGCCCGTCGCCAACCCGCCGGCCGGCGGGCCGACCGGCCGGGCCCACCCGGGCTCGGCCCGCGACACCTCGATCGGCCGTCACCGCCGCCCGTGACCCGCCCCTGACCACCGCCCCGGGCGAGCGAACCGGCCTCTCCACGTCGCCGCCCGCCAGGTGCTCCGGCCGCTGCGGGCCGGGCCGGTAGATGTCGATCAAGAGGTTCGGTCACCCCGGGAGCTCGAACCCGACCCGAACCTCTTGATCGACCCCGGGAGGCCGGGAGGCCGGGAGGCGCCGGTGGCCGGGGCCGGTCAGGGGAGGCGCGTCTCCAGGACGCCGTCGACGATGCGGGTCGGCAGGACCTGCTGGTCGTTGCCGGACGGGCCGTGCACCACCTCGCCGCCGTTGAGGCGGAACGCGCTGCCGTGCCACGGGCAGACCACGCACGCGTGACCGTCGATCTCCTGCACCTCGCCCTCGCCCAGCGGACCGCTCTGGTGCGGGCAGCGCTCCAGCATGACGGTCACCTCGTCGCCGTGCCGGTAGAGGATCACCGAGACGTCGTCGACCTCCCGCGTGATCAGTTGGCGCTGCGGCAGGGCGGCCATGTCGGCGAGGGAGTGCCACCCGTCGCTCATCCGGTGCAGCTCGGAGATGCTCTGGTTGACCTGGGCGCCCTGCTTGTACGCGAGGTGCCCCCCGATGTACGCGCCCATGCTGGCCGCGCCGAGGCCGAGGAAGCCGAGCGTACGGCCGAGGTTGTGTCGGCCGGTCATCCGGGCGGCCACCGAGCCGGCGTAGAAGGCCAGGCCGACGCTGTTGGACGCGGCGTGCACCAGGCCGACGCGGCGCTGGTCGCGGGCCAGTGCCGCCCAGTCGTTGAGGCCGGCGACGGCGGCCGGGAGGGCGCTGACGGTGCCCACCGCGCACAGCGTGGTGGCGGCCCGGCGCTGCCCCGGCATGAGGTCCAGCACCGCCGTGCTGATCCACGCGCCGACCGGCACCTGCACCATCGCCGGGTGCAGCGGATGGCCCAGCCACACGCCGTGCAGCAGGTCGCGGACCCGCTGCGGTCGGAGGGTGGCCTGGACGGCGCGCTGCAACCGGTCGCCGACCCGGTCCAGACCGGATGCCTGCTCGATCTTCGTCAGGAGTGCTCGCACCTGTACCGACTTCCCGGCAGGAGCCGCCGCAAACCGGTCGGCGGTGACGGATCCGCAGCGGTACGTGAGGAGCGCCCCGCCGGCCCGTAACGGGACGCCCTCACCGAGGTCAAAGTGGGCAGGCAGGTCAGGGTGCCGTCGGGGCCGCCCAGCGGTCGTGGTGGATCGCGTCGGCCAGCGGGCGCTTCTGCCGCCAGCCGTGCCGGGCGAGGTCGGGTACCGCCTCGAAGTGGGTGACCGGCCCGAGGCAGAGCCACGCCACCGGCCGGATTCCGTCGGGGATGCCGAGCAGCTCGGCGAGCCAGGGCTCCCGGTAGAACGACACCCAGCCCACCCCGAGCTCCTCAGCGGTCGCGGCGAGCCAGAGGTTCTGGATGGCCAGGCAGGTCGAGTAGAGCCCGGTGTCGGCGATGGCGTGCCGGCCGAGCACGGCGGGGCCGCCCCGGGCCTGGTCGTGGGTGACCACCACGGACAGCGTCGACTCCAGGACACCATCGATCTTGATGCGGGCGAACCGTTCGGCCGCCTCCCCGTCGAGCGTCGCGGCGAAGGCGTCCCGCTCGGTGTGCACGTGCTCGTGGAACCGGCGGCGCAGCCCCGGGTCGCGCACCACCACGAAGTCCCAGGGCTGCGAGTAGCCGACGCTCGGCGCGGCGTGCGCCGCCGACAGCACCCGGTGCAGCGTCTCCTCGGGCACCGGCGCCCCGGTGAACTGGGCGCGTACGTCCCGGCGGCGGTGGATGACGTCGTACAGATCCAAGGCAGGCTCCCGCTGCGCTCGGCCCACGCCACGCCGGACGCGGGCACCGGACGCGAGGCCGGTCTTCGGACTCCCGGATCGACGCCTGGCCGTCCGCCTTCCCGGCCCGGGCGGGCCAGTGGCTGCGCGTACGCGTGGACGGTGGCTCCCCGGTCACCGCGGCGGGCCCGTGCCGGATTCGCACCGGCTTCCCGATTCTCCCCGCTCGCGCGGGGCACCTCACATGATCGTGCCGTCGGCGATGCTAGCGCCGCCCGGCCCGCCCCGTTCCGGCGGGCGGCGCTAGCGCACCCGCAGCAGTGGAAATCCGCTCGCGGGTCGCACGCTCCGGTACCACTGTGGTCCGGGTGTACGCACTCTCCTCCCGACCGCTGCCGGCCGGCCGACCGGCGACCCGACTGACGCTCGCGCTGGGGCAGCCCCGAGCCGTGCCGCCGCCGCTGCTGATGCTGCTCGGCATGCTCTCCACCCAGGTCGGCGCGGCCGTCGCGAAGCAACTCTTCGGCAGCACCAGCGCCAGCGGCACCACCACGCTGCGGCTCGGCTTCGCCGCGCTCATCCTGCTGGTCCTGGCCCGGCCGGGGCTGCGCCTGGGCTGGCGTACCGCCGGTCTGGTCGCGGCGTTCGGGCTGGCCCTGGCGGTGATGAACCTCGCCTTCTACGCGGCCCTGGACCGGGTGCCGCTGGGCGTCGCGGTCACCATCGGCTTCGCCGGACCGCTGCTGGTGTCGCTGGCCGCCAGCCGCCGGCTCGCCGACGTGGCGTGGGCGGCGCTGGCCGGCGGCGGGGTGCTGCTGATCAGCGGGCTCGGCGGGACGGGGGTGGACCGGCTGGGGCTGCTGTGCTGCGTGGCCGTCGCGGTGGGTTGGGCCGGCTACGTACTGCTCGGCAAGGCGGTCAGCGCCCGGGTGCCGGGCAGCCGGGGCCTCGCGCTGGGGATGGCCGTCGCCGCGCTGGCCGTGCTGCCGTTCGGGGTCGCCGGCAGCGGCACGGCCCTGCTCGACCCGTGGACCCTCGCGCTGGGCGCGGCGGTGGCGCTGCTGTCGTCGGTGCTGCCGTACTCGGCGGAGATGGCGGCGCTGCGCCGGATGCCGGCCCGCGTCTTCGCGATCCTGCTCAGCCTGGAGCCGGCGATCGGCGCGCTGGTCGGGCTGGTGCTGCTGGGCGAGCTGCTGGCCTGGCCGCAGGCCGCCGGGGTGGCGTGCGTGGTCGGCGCCGCGCTGGGCGCCACCCTGGTCCGCCCGGCCCGGCCCGCCGCCCCGCGCTGACGCCCCTGGCGCCGCCGGCACCGCCGGGGGCATGCTGTCGGAATGGGCGTACGCGTCGAACGCGCCGCGGCGGTGACCACGGTGATCCTGGACCGCCCGGCGGCCCGCAACGCGGTCGACGGGCCGACGGCCCGGGCGCTGGCCGACGCGTTCCGCGCCTTCGAGGCCGACCCCGACGCCTCCGTGGCCGTGCTCTGGGGGGCCGGCGGCACGTTCTGCGCGGGGGCCGACCTGAAGGCCATCGGCACGCCGAGCGGCAACCGGGTCGAGGCGCAGGGGGACGGCCCGATGGGCCCGACCCGGATGACGCTCGGCAAGCCGGTGATCGCCGCGATCTCCGGGCACGCGGTGGCCGGCGGGTTGGAACTGGCGCTCTGGTGCGACCTGCGGGTCGCCGAGGCCGACGCGGTGCTCGGGGTGTTCTGCCGCCGCTGGGGGGTGCCGCTGATCGACGGAGGCACGGTCCGGCTGCCCCGGCTGATCGGCGAGAGCCGGGCGATGGACCTGATCCTCACCGGCCGGCCCGTGCCGGCCGAGGAGGCGTACGCCATGGGGCTGGTGAACCGGCTGGTCGCGCCGGGTGAGTCCCGGGCGGCGGCCGAGCGGCTGGCCGCCGAGATCGCCCGGCACCCGCAGACCTGCCTGCGCAACGACCGGGCGGCGCTGCTCGCCGGTGCCGGCCTGCCGGAAGCGGCGGCGCTGGAGGTGGAGTTGGCGTACGGGATGGAGTCGCTGGCCGTCGACGCGGCGGCCGGTGCGGCCCGGTTCGCCGCCGGCGCCGGCCGCCACGGCGCCCCGGCCCACTGACCGGGCGGAGGCCGGCGGGCGCCCTCAGGACATGTCGCGCAGCGCGTCCTCGATCGCCCGGTGAAAGGTCGGGTACGCGTAGATCATCTGCCGGAGCCGGGCGAGCGGCACGGCCGCGTGCACCGCCACCACCAGCGCGGAGAGCACCTCGCCGCCGGCCGGCCCCACCGAGGTCGCGCCGACCAGCACGCCCTCGTCGGCGTCCGCCACCAGCTTGACGAAGCCCTCGTTGCCGGCCTTGTGGATCCAGCCCCGGGCCGACGACGGCAACCGGGCGAGGCCGACCTGCACGTTGACGCCCCGCTCCCGGGCCTGCTGCTCGGTGAGGCCGACCGCGCCGACCTCGGGGTCGGTGAACGTCACCCGGGGCAGCGCCCGGTAGTCGGCGCGCGGCAGAACACGAGCGGAACCGCCCGCCCCGCTACCCGCCGCGCCACCCGTCGCGCTCGCGGTGCCGCTGGGATCGGCCCCGGCGTCGGCGCGCCGGGCGTGGTCGAGCACGTCGGCGACGACGATCCCGGCCTGGTACATCGCGACGTGCGTGAACGCCCCCTCGCCGGTGACGTCGCCGACCGCCCAGATCCCCTCGGTCACGTGCAGCCGGTCGTCCACGGCCAGGTAGCGCCGGCCGGCGTCCACCCCGACGGTGTCCAGGCCCAGCTCGTCCAGGTGCGCCCGGCGGCCGGTCACCACCAGCAGCCGATCGGCGGTGAACTCCGCCCCGCCCGCCCCGCGCAGGGTGAAGGCGCGCCCGTCGTGGCTGACCCGCTCCGCCCGTACCCCGGTGTGGATCTCCACCCCGTCGGCGCGCAGCGCGGCGGCGGCCACCTCGGACGCCTCCGGCTCCTCGACGGCGAGCACCCGGTCCAGGGCCTCGACCACGGTGACCCGTACGCCGAACCGGGCGAAGACCTGCGCCAGCTCCAGCCCGATCGCGCCGCCGCCCAGCACCAGCAGCGACTCCGGCAGCTCCTCGACCTCGATCGCCTGCCGGTTGGTCCAGTACGGCGTGTCCGCCAGGCCGTCGACCGGCGGCACGGACGGCCTGGTGCCGGTGCCGAGCACGATCCCGTGCCGGGCCTGGAAGACCCGCTCGCCCACGCGCACCCGGCCGGGCCCGTCGAGTCGGGCGGTGCCCCGGACGAACCGCCCGCCCTTGCCGGTGAACCGCTGCACCGCCACGGTGTCGTCCCAGGTGTCGGTGGCCTCCTCGCGGATCCGCCTCGCCACCGGTGCCCAGTCGGGCCGCACCTCGGCGGAGCCCGCGAGCCCGTCGACGCGGCGGGCCTCGGCGATCGCGTTGGCCGCGCGGATCATCATCTTGCTCGGCACGCACCCCCAGTAGGGGCACTCCCCGCCGACCAGGTCGCGCTCGACGCCGACGACGCTCAGCCTCGCCTCGGCGAGCCGCCCGGCCACCTCCTCGCCGCCGACCCCGAGCCCGACCACGACCACGTCCACCAGTTCCGGATCAGCCATCCCGCCAGCATCGCGCACCGCCCGGCGGCCGGCCAGCCGGCCGCGCCGGCCGCCACCGACGAACCGGGGTGGCCGGTCAGCGGCAGGCAACGGTCAGGAGGTGGACGCGGTCAGCGGGCCGGGCGCCAGGGCGGGTCCGGGGATCACCACGGGGGTGCCGGCGGGGGTGATCAGGGCGCGGGCGGCCACCGCCATCCGGCGGCGCTGCGGCACCAGCGCCCGGTCGGCGAAGACGTCGTAGTCCCGCGCGGCCACCTCGTCGAGGATCCCGCCGTACAGCGCGTAGGCGGTGCGCATGCAGGCCTGCGAGGCGGGCGCCAGCAGGGTGATCCCGGGGGCCGCCGCGGTGTAGTGCGCCTGGGCGCGGCTCACCTCGTACGCGATCAGCTCCCGGACGCGCGGCGTGGCCCGGCCCCGGGCACGCGCCTCGACCAACTCCTCGCGGGTGACGCCGAACTGGGCCATGTCGTCGTCGGGCAGGTAGGTGCGCCCCCGGTCGAGGTCCTCGGCCACGTCCCGGATGAAGTTGGTGAGCTGGAAGGCGAAGCCGAGCTGGCGGGCCGGCTCCCGGGCCGCCGCCGGGTCCGAGCTGCCCAGGATCGGCAGCATCATGGTGCCGATCACCGCCGCCGAGCCCTCCATGTAGTCGAGCAGGTGCCCGTAGGTGCGGTACGAGGTGACCGTCAGGTCCATCGCCATGCTCTTGAGGAACGACGCGAAGTCGTCCCGGTCGAGGTCGAGGACGGCGATCGTGTGCAGCACCGCCGGGAGCAGGGGGTCGTCCACCGGTTCGCCGTGCAGCCCGGCGACGAAGCGGCCGGCCCAGTCGTCGAGTCGCGCGGCGCGCTCGGCGGGGGGCAGCTCCTCGGTGCGGTCGACGATCTCGTCCGCGTAGCGCGTGAATCCGTACAGGGCGTGGACATGCCGCCGTTTCCAAGCGGGTAGGAGCCGGGTGGCGAGATAGTAGGTGCGGCCGTGCCGTTTGTGCAGCTCACGGCAGCGGCCATAGGCCGCAGCGAGATCGGTTTCCACCGGCCCTCCTCAATTTCGACGCACAAATCGACGCAACTCGTAAGCCTAGGGTACGCTCGGCCGCATGGCCAACGACGCAGTTGCGGGTAATTCGCTCCGCGTGGCCCCCGCCGGCCCGGCCGACGGGGACGATCCGGTGCGCGCGGTCCTTGCCGCGTACACGAAGGACCTGGTCACGGCGGTGGAGGACACCCTCGCCGCCTTCCTGGCCGCGGAGGTCGACGCGCTGGGCGAGATCGACGCGGCGATGGGCGGATTCGCCGCGACGGCGCGCGACTGCGTGCTGGCCGGTGGCAAGCGCGTCCGCCCCACGTTCGCCTACTGGGGGTGGCGCGGCGTGCCCGGCGGCACCGGCCCGCTGCCGCCGGTGCTCCCCGCCTTCGCCGCCCTGGAGCTGCTGCACACCTTCGCCCTCGTGCAGGACGACGTGATGGACGCCTCCGCGACGCGCCGGGGCCAGCCGAGCGTGCACGAGGCGCTCGCCGCCCGGCACACCGCGTCCGGCCATCGGGGCGACCCGCGTCGGTTCGGTGAGTCGGTCGCGGTGCTGATCGGCGACCTCTGCATGGTCTGGGCCGACCGGCTCCTCGCGCACGCGGCCCTGCCGCCGGCCCGCCTGCTCGACGTCCGGCGCTGCTACGACCAGATGCGCGTGGAGACGATCGCCGGGCAGTACCTCGACGTGCTCGGCGAGAGCGACGCGGCGAACTGGTCGGTCGACCGGGCGCTGCGGGTGGCCCGCTACAAGACCGCCAGCTACACGGTGCAGCGCCCGCTGCTCTTCGGCGCCCGCCTGGCCGGCGTCGGGGACGACGCCCCGCTGACCGCCGCGTACACCCGCTACGGGCTCGCCGTCGGGGAGGCGTTCCAGCTCTGCGACGACCTCCTCGGCGTCTACGGCGACCCGGCCACCACCGGCAAGCCGGCCGGCGACGACCTGCGCACCGGCAAGCCGACCGTGCTGCTCATGCTGGCCCGGCAGCTCGCCACGCCGACCCAGCGGCACCTGCTGGACGGCCTCGGCGCCGGTGTGGGGGACGCGGAGGTCGCCCGCCTCGCCGAGGTGGTCGCCGACACCGGGGCCGTCGACCGGGTCGAACGCATGATCTCCGAACGCGTCGCCGAGGCGCTGACCGCGCTCGGCACCGCGTCGATCGACGAGACCGCGCGCACCGCGCTGACCGGTCTCGCCACCGCCGCCACCAACCGGCGGGCATGATGGTCAACTTCGCACAAGGAGGTGGTCGCGTGCGCACCGTTGACGGGCGTACGGACCGGGTGGTCGTCGTCGGCGCCGGGCTGGGCGGGCTCGCCTGCGCGCTGCACCTGGCGGGCAGCGGTCGGCAGGTGACCGTGCTGGAGCGCGAGCCGGTGCCGGGCGGCCGGGCCGGCCGGCTCAGCGTGGACGGCTATGAGTTCGACACCGGGCCCACCGTGCTCACCATGCCCGACCTGATCGCCGAGGCGCTCGGCGCGGTCGGCGAGGAGCTGGACGACTGGCTGGACCTCACCCCGCTCGACCCGGCCTACCGGGCGTACTACCCGGACGGGTCGACGCTGGACGTCATCACCGACACCACGCGGATGGCCGCCGAGATCGCCCGGGTGTGCGGCCCACGCGAGGCGGACGGCTACCTGCGCTTCGTCGACTACGCGCGCAGGCTCTGGCAGTGGGAACGCGCCGACTTCATCGAGCGCAACCTCGACGCCCCCACCGACCTGCTCACCGGCAACCTGGTCAAGCTGCTGGCCGGCGGCGCCTTCCGCCGGCTCCAGACGAAGATCAACCAGTTCTTCCGCGACCCGCGCACCCAGCGGATCTTCTCCTTCCAGGCCATGTACGCCGGCCTCGCCCCGCACGACGCGCTGGCCATCTACGCGGTCATCGCCTACCTCGACTCGGTCGCCGGGGTCTACTTCCCGCGCGGCGGCATCCACGCCGTCTCGCGCGGCATGGCCGGCGCCGCCGAGAAGCACGGCGTCGAGATCCGCTACGACACCACGGTGACCAGGGTGGAGACCGCCCACGGCCGGGCCACCGGGGTGGTGACCGCCGACGGTGAGCTGATCCCGGCCGACGTGGTCGTGCTCAACCCCGACCTGCCGGTCGCCTACCGCGACCTGCTGCCGCCGAGCCGCCCGCGCAAGCTCACCTACTCCCCCTCCTGCGTGGTCCTGCACGTCGGGTCGACACAGGCATATGGGAAGATCGCCCACCACAACATCCACTTCGGACGGTCGTGGAAGGGCACCTTCGATGAGGTCATCAGGCGGGGCCAGCTGATGAGCGACCCGTCCCTGCTGGTCACCAACCCGAGCCGGACCGACCCGTCGGTGGCCCCGGCCGGGCGGCACACCTACTACGTGCTCGCCCCGGTGCCCAACCTCGACCGGGCGCCGTTCGACTGGCGGGGCGACTTCACCGAGCGCTACGCCGATCAGCTCGTCGGCACCCTGGAGGAGCGCGGCTACCTCGGCTTCGGCGCCGGCGTCGAGGTGCTGCGGGCCGTGACCCCGGCCGAGTGGGCCGAGCAGGGCATGGCCGCCGGCACCCCGTTCGCCGCCGCGCACAGCCTCTTCCAGACCGGCCCGTTCCGCCCGTCGAACCTGCACCGCACGCTGTCGAACGTCGTCTTCGTCGGCTCGGGCACCCAGCCCGGCGTCGGCGTGCCCATGGTGCTCATCTCCGGCAAGCTCGCCGCCGGCCGCATCACCGGGGATGCCTGATGGCCCACCCCCTCGGACCAGGGAGACACCTGCCGTGACCAGCCGCGAGACGCACCTCGTCGAGCTCGTGGACGACGCCGGACTGGCACGGGGCGAGACCACCGTGTCGGCCGCCCACCAGCCCCCGGGCCAGCTCCACCGCGCCTTCTCGGTGCTGCTCGTCGACCCCGGGGGCCGGGTGCTGCTGCAACGCCGGGCAGCGGTCAAGACCCGCTTCCCGCTGCGCTGGGCCAACGCGTGCTGCGGCCACCCGGCACCCGGCGAGTCCCTGGTCGAGGCCGCCAACCGCCGGCTGCGCGAGGAGCTCGGCGCCGACCCGGTCGAGCTGACCGAGGTCGGGGTGTACATCTACTACGCCGAGGACCCGGCCACCGGTCGGGTCGAGTTCGAGTACGACCACGTCCTGCGGGGCGAGTTCCGGCCGGGCAGCCCACTGCTGCCGGATCCCGACGAGGTGGCCGAGCTGCGCTGGGCCGACCCCGCCGCCCTGACGGCCGACCTCGACGCCGACCCCCGCGCGTACGCGCCGTGGCTGGGCGGGGTGGTGAACCGGCTGCTGCACCCGTCGGGGCCGGCCGTCGGCCCGCCGGGCCAGCCCGGCACCCCGGCGAACGACGCGTCGGAGCGGTCGGGTGGCCGATGAGGCGCTGAGCGCGGGAGCCGTCGCCCGACGGCTGGGCGTGGCCGTGACCACCCTGCGCACCTGGCACCAGCGCTACGGCCTCGGGCCCAGCGAGCACGTACCCGGGCACCACCGGCGCTACACGCCGGCCGACCTCGCGCGCCTGGAGATCATGCGGCGGCTCACCGCCCAGGGGGTCACCCCGGCGGAGGCGGCCCGCTGGGCCCGCCGGGCGCCGGACGCGGTGCCCGGCGACGCGGCCGTACCCCCACGGGTGCGCGCCGTCGCCGGCCGCGACGGCGGCGGTTCGACGATCCCGGTCGGCCGGGCCGGACCGGCGGCCCGGGGGCTGGCGCGCGCCGCCATGCGGCTGGACCCGGTGGCGATCGGAGAGACGATCGCCCGGGCCCTGGAGGCGAACGGTGTGATCGCCACGTGGGAAGGTCTGCTGCGTCCCGTGCTCTTCGGCATCGGCGAGCGGCACGCCGCCACCGGCGGCCTCATCGAGGTCGAGCACCTGATGTCGCGCTCCGTCTCGGAGGCGTTCGCGGTGGTCGCCCGGGCCGCCGCGCCCGCCGGGCCGGCGCGCATCGTGCTCTCCTGCGCCGACGAGGAGCAGCACACCCTGCCGTTGGAGGCGCTCGCCGCCGCGCTCGCCGAGGCCGGGGTCGGCTACCGGATGCTCGGCGCCCGGATGCCGCTGCCCGCGCTGCTCGAGGCCGTCAACCGCACCGGGCCGGCCGCCGTGGTGATCTGGTCGCACACCCGGGCCACCGCCGATCCCGCCCAGCTCAACGCCCTCCTCGCCGCGCCCCGCCGGCCGCTGCTGGTGCTCGCCGCCGGGCCGGGTTGGCTGGCGGACTCGCTGCCCGCCGGGGTGGTCCGGCCGGTCGACCTCACCGAGGCGGTCTCGCTGGCGCTCGCCCTGCGCGACTCGCTGGACCAGGCCTCGGCGGACTGACCGGGGATCCCGGGGCGGGACGCCGTCCACTAGCGTCGGGAGGTCCGCCGACCCCGACCCCCTCCGGGAGCGAACGATGCGCCCACGCGCCGTGCTGGCCGCCGGCCTGGCACTGGTCCTCCTCCTCGGCGGCTGCGGCGACGGCACCACGAGCGGCCGGCGGGCCACCGGTCCCGCACCCGTCGCCTCCGCCCCGCTGCCGGCCGAGCCCGCGCCGTCGGCCGGCCCGCGACCCAGCCGCCCCACCCCGCCCCGGCGCCTGGTCCGCCCGCTGCCGACCAAGCTGCCGGCGGGGCTGCGACGCACCACCGGCGTACGGGCGGTGGCGTTGACCTTCGACGACGGGCCGGACCCGACCTGGACGCCGAAGGTCCTCGACCGCCTCCGGGCGGCCCGGGTCACCGCCACCTTCTGCGTGGTGGGCAAGCAGGCCCGGCGCCATCCCGACCTGGTCCGGCGGATCGTGCGGGAGGGCCACCAGCTCTGCAACCACAGCTGGAACCACGATCTGGATCTCGCCCGACGGCCGGCCGCCGAGATCCGACGGGACCTCCTGCGCACCAACGCGGCCATCCGGGCGGCGGTGCCGGGCGCCAAGGTGCCGTTCTACCGGCAGCCGGGCGGCCGGTGGACGGCCGAGGTGGTGACGGTCGCCAAGCAGCTCGGCATGCGGTCGCTGCACTGGCACGTCGACCCGCAGGACTGGGGCAAGCCGACCGCCGCGACGATCGCCAAGCGGGTACGCGCCGCGGCCCGCCCCGGCTCGATCGTGCTGCTGCACGACGGAGGCGGCGATCGGGCGGCCACGCTGGCCGCCAGTCCACGCCTGATCGCCGACCTGAAGCGCCGCTACGGCGTCGCCCGGCTCCGCTAGGGCCCTCTGACCTGCTGTTTTGCGGGGCGTTGTGGCTAGGGCCATACCGGTTTGGTCGACGGACCGATCATCACGTAAGCTATCCAAGCCTCCGGCGGGGCCGGATGGGAGCAAGTCCGCTTGAAGTTGCGAGTGTGCAATGATGGCGGGGCCGCCCTCATCGTCTAGCGGCCCAGGACGCCGCCCTTTCAAGGCGGTAGCACGGGTTCGAATCCCGTTGGGGGCACGGTCCGGCTTCGGCCGGAGGCAACAAAGCTAGGTCCTGTGGAGCAGTTGGAGTGCTCGCCGCCCTGTCAAGGCGGAGGTCGCGGGTTCAAGTCCCGTCAGGACCGCCAGCGGAGAACGCCGCGCCCTGCGCGGCTTTCTGCGTATCGGGGCATGTGACCCTCCCGGTGGAGAACCCGCCGTGCGGGTAGCATGAACCGAGCAACACGGCCAGGTAGCTCAGTTGGTACGAGCGTCCGACTGAAAATCGGAAGGTCGGCGGTTCGACCCCGCCCCTGGCCACATAGCCTTTCGCCGGGCTACTGAAGCGCCGACCAGCGGAAACGCCGGTCGGCGCTTCTGCGTACGGGTTGCTGCCGTGGGCCGCCACCGGGTAGCGACCTCGCCCGCCGCCGCGGTGCCCGCGTTTCCGCCCGCCGGACGCTTCAGTCGTGCTCGGGGATGCCGCGCACCCGGTGCGAGGCCGCATGCATGACCTCGGTGACCAGTCGACGCACGTGACCGCCTCTGCCGCTGTAGAGCGCCCGCCGGCCGTCGCGCCGCATCGTGACCAGTCCCGCCAGGCGTAGCTTGCCCAGGTGCTGCGACACCGCCGGCCGCGCCACTCCCAGCGCCGCCACCAAGGCCGTGACGTCGTACTCCCCGTGGACGAGCAGCCACATCAACCGCAGTCGGGTGCCGTCCGCGAGCATCCGCACCATCTCGGTAGCTGCCTCGACGTGGCTGTCGACAGGGAGGCGTTGTTGCAGGTCGTTGGCACCTGCATCATTGTCGCGTGCGTACATGAGCACATATTATCGCCGTCGTCGGGGATACCGGTCCGCTGTGCCGTCAGGGACGTTGGGAGACGCGGTGGAAGACCACGAGCACGACCACGACCACGACCACCCGCACGATCGCGGTCATCACCAACGGGGCCGGCTCGCCGCCCGCTGGCATCGGCTGACCCACGCGGTCGTGCCGCACTCGCACGACTCCCGCGCGAAGGTCGACCCCGCGCTGGAGTCCTCCCGGGAGGGCCTACGCGCCCTGTGGATCTCACTCGTCGGCCTCGGGGCCACCGCCGTCGCCCAGGCCGTCATCGTCGCGCTGTCCGGCTCGGTCGCCCTGCTCGGCGACACCCTGCACAACGTCGCCGACGCCCTCACCGCCGTACCGCTGGCCATCGCCTTCCTGCTCGGCCGGCGGGCCGCCACCCGCGCCTACACCTACGGCTACGGCCGCGCCGAGGACATCGCCGGCATCATCATCGTCGCGGTCATCGCCGCGTCCGCCGTCGCCGCCGCCTGGACCGCTGTCGCCCGGCTGCTGCACCCGGCCGAGGTGACCCACCTGCCCTGGGTGGCCACGGCCGGCCTCGTCGGCTTCGTCGGCAACGAGCTGGTCGCCCGCTACCGCATCCGCGTCGGCCGCCGCATCGGCTCCGCCGCCCTGGTCGCCGACGGCCTGCACGCCCGCACCGACGGCTACACCTCCCTCGCCGTGCTCCTCGCCGCCGGCGGGGCCGCCCTCGGCTGGCGCTGGGCCGACCCGGCCGTCGGCCTGGTCATCGCCGTCGCCATCACCCTCGTCCTCAAGGACGCCGCCCGCGAGGTCTACCGACGGCTCATGGACGCCGTCGACCCCGCCATCGTCGACCGGGCCGAAGCCACGCTCCGCGCCGTCGACGGCGTCCGCGACGTCACCACGGTCCGGCTCCGCTGGATCGGTCACCGCCTCCACGCCGAAGCCGAACTCGTGGTGGACGCCCACCTCAGCCTCATCGCCGCGCACGGGATCGCCGCCGACGCCGAACACCAGCTCACCCACGCCGTGCCCCGGCTGACCAGCGCCACCGTCCACACCGACCCCGACTGCCATCCCGGCGCCCACCATCACGCCGACCTGTCGCACGAACGCCGGCAGACGGTCTGAACGGCCCCGGACACCGCGCGCCGTGCCCGGGGGTGCCCGCGTCCCACGGGCCGCCGCCGCGTGCTCAGCCGACGGCAGCCCCGAACCACCTCGGCAGCTGACCGACCAGCCCCGCCTGGTCGTCGCCGACCCAGGCCACGTGGCCGTCCGGCCGCAGCAGCACGGCGGGCACGTCCAGTTCGTCGCTGCCGTCGACGACGTGGTCGACCCGGTCGTCCCACCCGGCGACCGAGAGCCGACCGGTCTTGTCGAGGAGCAGCCCCCGGCCGGCGTGCAGCAGCTCGTAGAGGCGTCCCCGCTTCAGGCCCACGTCGCGCAGCCGCCTGCCGAGCAGTTCGTGGCCCTCGCCGAGGTCGTAGCGGACCCCGATCGCGGTGATCTTCTCGATCAGGTGCCGGTTCACGTCCTGGAAGTCCATCAGCTCCGACAACAGTCGACGCACCGCCTGCGGGCCCGGCTCGGTCGACAGCAGGTGCATCTGCGCCAGGGTGTTGTCCAGCACGTCGGCGGCCACCGGGCGACGTTCGGCCTGGTAGCTGTCCAGCAGCCCCGCCGGGGCCCAGCCGTCGATCTCGGCGGCCAGCTTCCAACCGAGATTGAACGCGTCCTGGATGCCGAGGTTGAGCCCCTGCCCGCCCGTCGGCGGGTGGACGTGCGCCGCGTCGCCGGCCAGGAGCACCCGACCGATCCGGTAACGCTCCGCCAGCCGGGTGGCGTCGCCGAAACGGGAGAGCCAGCGCGGGGAGTGCACGCCGAAGTCGGTGCCGGCAGTCACCCGTAGCTGCTGCCGGAACTCCTCGATGGTCGGCGGGACGGCGCGGTCCTCGGCCACCCCCGCAGCGGGCACGACGACCCGGTAGCACCCGTCCCCGAGGGGCGCGGCGCCGAACCTCAGCTGGGTCCTGCGGACCTCCGCGACGACGGCGGCAACCGTGGCCGGGTCCTCGGCCACCTCCATCTCGCCCAGCAGCGTCTCGACCCGGGTCGGCTCACCGGGGAAGCCGACGCCGAGCAGCTTGCGCACGGTGCTGCGGCCGCCGTCGCAACCGACCAGGTAGCGCGAGCGCAACCGGGTGCCGTCGGCCAGCTCGGCGTTCACCCCCTCGTCGTCCTGGCTCAGCCCGACCAGCTCGCAGCCGCGCCGCAACTCGGCGCCGAGTTCGGTGGCGCGCTCGGCCAGCAGGCGGTCGGTGGTGGTCTGCGGAATCCCGAGGACGTACGGATGGGCGGTGTCCAGCCGGTCCGGCGCCGGCTTGGGGATGCCGGCGAAGAAGCCGCCGAGCGGATGCTGCCCGCCGAGCGCATGGAAGCGCTCCAGCAGGCCCCGCTGGTCCAGCACCTCGATGCTGCGCGCGTGCAGGCCGAGCGCGCGGACGAACCTGGTCGGTTCCCGCTCTTTCTCCAGCACGAGCACGCGTACGCCGTGCAGCCGCAACTCGCTGGCCAGCATCAAGCCGGTCGGCCCGCCGCCGACCACGATCACGTCGATCATGGTGCCCCTCAATCACGAGATGGGAACTGGGCCAGCCGCCGCGCTGCGTAGCCGCGCCGGTCTCCCCGCAGCCGCGCCGCGGGTCCCGTCGGCGTCCGACGTCCCGCCCCGGCCCGTACGCCGACAACGGCACGCACCGCACAAAGCTCTGATTTCCGCAGGTACTGGCCTCGGCCGACAATTCTGGGGCACCACCCGGGTCTTGCGGCAAGCCCCCCCGTGCGATATAGGTTGAAGATGGCGGGGAACGAGATCCCGCACCCTCCTGGCCCTTCCCGCAGTCGGTTCGCTCGCTTCGGCTGTCGGACGTGCGCGATACCGTCCCGCCATGGCGACCAGGATCAGTCTGACCCTCGACTGCGGCGACGCGAAGCTCCTCGGCGAGTTCTGGAAGACGGCACTGGGCTACGTCGACGAGCCGCCGCCCGCCCCCTTCCGCACCCGCGAGGAGTGGCACGCGAGTTTCGACCTGCCGGAGGACGACCCGGTGGACGACGCGGCGTGGCTCTGCGACCCCGAGGGTGTCGGCCCCGCGCTCTCCATCCTCAGGGTCCCCGAGCCCAAGACGGCGAAGAACCGGTTGCACATCGACGTCCGGGTGCCGGGCCACGGCACCCCCGAGGAGCGGTGGGCGCGGATCAGCGCGGAGGCCGAGCGGCTGGTCCGGGCGGGCGGGACCGTCCTGGAGGAGGTCACCGGGCGCCACGTCGTCATGGCCGACCCGGAGGGCAACGAATTCTGCGTCGCCGCCGCCTCGGCGTGACGGCGCTCCCCGTCCGCCCGTGCCGGCCGACGCCGACGGACGGATCCGGGACAGCGGTGGACGGCCCGGCCGTGCCACGCTGACCCCGACCCGCCCTGGCGAACGGTGTGGGGCGGGCCGGCACGACGGGGCAAGAGAGCTGGCCGAACGCTCGACCGCGCGGTCGACCGCACCTCGGGTGGTCAACCCGGGGCGGCTCGCGGTGGGGCAGATGGTCGTGGTCGGCACGACGGCCGCCCTGTTCCTGCGCGACACCACCAACGCTGCGAGCCATCGACTGATCGCCCTGGCGGGGGCCGAGCAACCAGCCCGGCGCGGGAGAGGAATTCGGTTGCGGCGGGGGCCGCGCTGCGATTGCGTACGACCATGCTGACCGACGGCGTCGACTCGTACTTCGTCTGCGGCACCCCGCGCACCGGCAGCTCGCTCCTGCTCGGGTTGCTGGAGTCCACCGGCGTCGCCGGTCGCCCCCAGGCATACTTCCGCTCCCCCGACGAGCCGCTGTGGGCCGACCGGTGGCGACTCCCCCGCACGGCCGACGGCGGCTTCGATCACGCGGACTTCGTACGCGCCGCGCTCGCCGCCGGCCGCACCGACAACGGCGTGTTCGGCGCGAAGCTCATGTGGGGAACGCTGGAGGAACTGCTCGCCAGGCTCGCGGCGAGCCATCCCGACCTCGCCGGCGACGACGTCGCGTTGCTGGGCAGGGCGTTCGGCCGTACCGGTTTCGTCTTCCTGCGACGCGACGACGTGCTGGCGCAGGCGGTGTCGCGACTGCGCGCGGAGCAGACCGGCGAGTGGTTCCTCGGGGGCAGTGGGGAGATCAGCGGCGACGCCGGCACCGGGCGGGCGCCCCGCTTCGACGCGGACGGCATCCGCCACTACCTCGACGAGATCGGCGAGCACAACGCGGCCTGGGAGCGGTGGTTCGCCTCGCGGGGGATCCGACCGCACGTGGTGCGCTACGAGGAACTGGCCGAGGACATGGCCGCCACCACCCGCCGCATCCTCGACTTCCTGGGGCTCGACGTGCCCGAGGACGCCTTCGGCGTGGTTCCCCGGCACCGACGCCAGGCCGACGAACTCAACCGGCAGTGGATCGAGCGATACCGGGCAGAGGTGGCCGGCCGCTGACCGTCGGGCCGCCGAGCCCGGCCCGGGTGGGCCTGCGGGTGGGCCTACCCCGGCGCGGGTGGGCACGCCCGGCGCTCACACCCCGCCGGCCGTCTGGGCCGCCCGTCAGCGCCGCTGCTGGCGGTGCTGGGCCACCCCGTCCTGGATCGCCTCCCAGACGCTCCGACCGGCCTGCCGGAGCGTCTCCCCCGCCTGCTCGGCGAGCTGCGCCGCGCTCTGCGCACCGCCCGAGGTTCCGGGGCGTCGACCGGAGCCGCCGTCGGACGGACCCTCCGACGACTCGGCCCGTCCGGCCTCCTGCCCACCGCCGGATCCGCGCTCGCCGCCGGCCGTTGCGGCCGTACCGCCGCCGGGACCGCCGACCCGCTCACCGCCCGGTCGCCGCGCGCTCTGTTCCTCGCGCCCCGGCCGCTGCCCGCCGCGCTCCTCGCCGCCCGCCTCCGACGTGCCGCGCTCCTCGCCGCCCGGTTGCTGCCCGCCCGGCCCGGAGGCAGCCGGCTGCCTTCCGTGCTCGCCGCCCGCTTGCTGCCCGCCGCGCTCAGGGGCGCCCTGGGCGTGTTCCTTCTCCCCGGCCCCGGCCCCGGTCGGCTGACGGGCCGCCTCGCGCGCCGCCTGCTCGCGTGCGCGCTGCGCCTGCCCCTGCTCGCCCCCGCCCCCGGACCCGCTGGCGAGGCCACCACCCCGAGGAGCCTGCCCGGCTCCGGGAACCCCGCCCGGTCCGCCTTCGCGGGCCCCGCCCGGTCCGCCCTGCGCAACCCCGCCCGGCCCGGGACCGCCCGGCCCAGGACCCTGTCCCGCCCCGCCCTGCCCGGGGCCGCCCGGCTCACGCAGGGACCGGTCGGCGACCGCACCTATGGCGCCGACCTGCTGCCCGAGGTCGTCGGTCGCGCCGCCGGCCCGCTCCAACGGGGGCTGCGCCGCCGGGCCGGTGGGCTGCTCCACGGGGCCGACGGCCCGCTCGCCCAGGTTGGCGATCCGCTGCGTCGCCCGGTTGACGTCGTCCAGCGAGGCCGTCGCCGTACGCGACAGCGCCTCGATGATCTGGGGGTTGCGGTCGATCGTGGTCAGCGCCCGGTCGAGGATCTCCACCAGTTTCTCCAGCCGCACCTTCAGCAGCGCCTCGGCGTGCACCCCGGTGATGTCCAGCTCGACGCCCTTGAGGTGCACCCGGACCCCGGCGTCGAGCTGGAGGAGATTGGCCAGCCGGGTTCGCAGGGAGACGTCGGCGTCCAGCTCGTCCACCGCGAGCCGCACCGAGTCGACCGACACCTCGGGTATGTCCAGCAGGACGTCCGGCTCGGTGTCCCCGCCCCGGCGGGCCGGCTCCATCCCCCTGTCGCGGCGGGGCGGCCCGGCCTCCCCGTCGCCCCGGTTCGATCGACCGCCGAGCTGGTCCGGATCCCGCTGCTGCGCGTTCTCGCTCATGCTCCCCGCTCCGCATCCTCCGGCCTGGCCGGCCGGGACCGTTCGGCGCGGGTACCCGCTATCCGGCCGAACATCCCGCCGGACGAGCGCGCGAGCGGCCACACGGGCCGGGACGAGATCGCCGTCGGGCCCCGGCCGGAAAGGCCCGGAGCGGGCGGTCGCGAAGCTGCGCACCCGGGCATCAGCCGGTATGGTCCGGGCCTATGGGACAGGAGATGGCTGACCCGGTCGGCATCCGGCAGGAGTCCGAACGGTTCGCGCTGCGCAGCGACCTCCTGGTCCCCGCTCCCGCCCAGCGGGCGTTCGAGGTGTTCACCGGCGGCCTGGCGCAGTGGTGGGTGGTGGAATACACCTGGTCGGGGCCGGAGCAGCTCGCCGACCTGGGCATGGAGCCGCGCGCCGGCGGCATGCTCTACGAGATCGGCCCGTACGGCTTCCGCTGCGACTGGGGCCGGGTGCTGACCTGGGATCCGCCCGAACGGCTCGTCTTCACCTGGCAGATCGGGGCGGACCGGGCACCGGTGCCGGATCCCGCCAAGGCGAGCGAGGTGGAGGTGCTCTTCCACCCGGAGGGGCCGGAGCGGACCCGGGTGCAGGTCGAGCACCGGCACTTCGACCGGCACGGCGAGGCGGCGGAGGGCTACCGGCAGGCCCTTACCGCCGGCTGGCACGAGCTGCTCACCCGCTACGCCGCCCGGGTGGCCGACCGCACCGCCGACTGACCGGCCTCCGAGCCGCACCGCCCGTCGCCGGTCACCGTCTGCTCCGGTGCGTCGCCGCCAGGGTCGTGGCGGGTCAGCGGCCGAGGCCGGGGCGCGCGGCCCGCGCCGTGGCGGCGTCCCGCCCGCCGAGGTCGGCGCGACGGCCCGCCTCGACGCCCCGGCCGAAGCCGCCGCCCGCGAGCCGGCGCGGCGCGGCGGTACGCAACTGCGGGTACACCTCGGCGACGCGGTGCCGGACCCGGTCCGACCGGTCGGCCAGGACCAGTGCCACCGAGGGCGCGCCCGCCTCGGCGACGGCCCCGGCCTCCGCCGCCCGGAGCCGCACCCCGACCACGTGGGCGAACCCGGCCAGCCACGAGCGCCGGAAGGCGGCGACATGCGCGCCGGCCGGCGGCTCGGCGCCGGCAAGCCCGTGCGCGGCCTGCACCAGCAGCGACGTGAAGAGCAGCTCGACGCGTTCCAGGTCGCTGGCGAAGCCGAACAGGTGCATGGCGAAGCCGGTGCCCTCCCGGCGGCGGACGCAGCGGCAGCGCAGCGGGTCGGCGACCGCGGCGAGCAGGCCGGCCTTGTCCCGGGCGTACGGGGCGACGACCTCGACCACCCGGTCGCCCACCGGGTCCGAGGCCGGGTCGCGGGCGGCCAGCAGCGCCCGGTCCACGCCGTAGCGGGCGATCAGCTCGGTCGCCTTGGCGGTGAACGCGGCCGACTCGGCGGGGGTGCAGGCCGGGTCCTCGGCCTGGGCCAGCAGCTTGCGCACCTTGCTGAGCATGGCGTCGGACATGCCGCTAATACTGCAACGGCAGTAGGCGAATCGAGTTCGGTTCGCGTTCGTTGGTCTGCCTGTGACGGACGTTGATGTCGATCGTTGGCATGGGGAGTTGGACCGGTTGCATGCCCGTATCGGGCCTCGGTTTCGCCGTTCCGAGCCGCGGCGGCGGGCGCGTCAGTACCTGTGCGGCCTGGTGTCGGGTCTGGGCCGTAAGAACGGCTGGACCCTCGCTGAGCAGGCCGGGGATGTGTCGCCGGACGGGATGCAGCGGCTGCTGCGGTGGGCGGACTGGGACGTCGATGCGGTCCGTGATGATGTGCGGGACTACGTAGTTGAGCACCTCGGCGAGCCGGACGGTGTGCTGATCGTCGACGACACCGGGTTTCTGAAGAAGGGCACGCGTTCGGCCGGGGTGCAACGGCAGTACTCCGGCACCGCCGGTCGGACGGAGAACTGCCAGGTCGGCACGTTCCTGGCCTACCGGTCGGCGAAGGGCCACGCGCTGATCGATCGGCAGCTCTACCTTCCGACGTCATGGACTGAGGACCGGGACCGGTGCCGGGCTGCCGGGATCCCGGACGAGGTGCAGTTCGCCACGAAGGTGCAGATGGCCCGCGAGATGCTGGCCCGCGCTCTGGACGCTGACGTGCCGGTGGGGTGGGTGACGATGGACGAGGCCTACGGGCAGTCGAAGTCGCTGCGGCTGTGGTTGGAACACCGGGATGTGGCTTATGTGGTCGCGACCCGCCGCAACGACGACATGATCACCACCACGATGGGCATCGCCCGTGCTGACAAGCTGATCGCGGCCCTGCCTGCTCGGGCGTGGTGCCGGCTGTCCGCCGGCGCGGGCGCCCACGGCCCCCGCGAGTACTGGTGGGCGCGGGTGCCGGTGCGCATCGGTTGGCAGCCCGGTCGCGGGCACTGGCTGCTGGCCCGGCGCAGCATCGCCACCGGCGAGATCGCCTACTACGTCTGTTACGGGCCCCGCCGCACCCGCCTGGTCGACCTCGCCCGTATCGCCGGTGCCCGGTGGGCGGTCGAGGAGTGCTTCCAGCAGGCCAAGAACGAAGCCGGCCTCGACGAATACCAGGTCCGCGACTGGCGAGCCTGGTACGCCCACATCACCCTGTCCATGGCCGCCCACGCCTGGCTCTCCGTCGCCCGATCCCTGACTACAAAAGGGGATCCAGTCCCGGCGACGGCATGATGATCGGCTACACCGTACCCGAGATCCGAAGACTGCTTACCGCACTCGTAGTGCGATCAACTCACCCACCAGAACGCGTCTGGGCTTGGTCCAACTGGCGCCGACGACGCCAACACCAAGCCCGAACCTGCCACTACCGACGACGCGGCTACCCCTGACCAACTGCCGTTGCAGTACTAAGCCTGTCACGCCGGCCCGCTCAGACGGCCCGGCTACGCAGCGTCGCCACGGTCGAGCCGGCGAGCGTGAGCAGGCACTCCGGCAGCAGCCCGTCGGCCGCCGCCGCCCCGAACAGCGCCTCGCCGGTGTCGTCGTCGGCGTTGGCGTACGCGCTGACGAAGCGCGCCACCCAGCGGGTGTCGTAGCCCGCCTCCTCGATGCCGGGGAAGTCCAGCGCGCACGTGCCCGGCGGCACCGGGTCGCCGACCATGGTGGCGGCGAGACACCAGGCCACCCCGTACGCGCCGGCCAGGCCGGACCGGTCGACGACCGCGTCGAACGCCCCCGCCACCGCGTCGCCGTCCCCGGCCAGCGCCGAGCGGAGCACGGCGGTCGCGTCGTCGAGCGTCTGCTGTGGTGAGTCCGTCACCCACAGCACGGTAGGGGTAGGGGTCAAGCCACCCGGCGACGGTTACTTTCCGTAGTTAGGGCGGGCGACCTGCGGATTGAGCCGCCTCCGTGGTCCCGCGGCACGGCCCAGCACGCTAATGTGCGCAGCGGACCTTCGCCGGAGGAAGGACGACCATGTTCAAGTCACGCGCCTCGCGGGCGGCCACCCTGGCTGCCTGCGCGACGTTCCTGCTCGCCACGAGCGCCTGCGGGACCGAAGAGCCCGAGGAGGCGGCCACCCATCAGGTGCGCCTCTACGGCACCGACGGCAACATGCTGAACTCGTACCCCGCCGAGCTGAAGGATCGCGCCAGCCTGGTCGACGGCATGAAGGGCACGACGCCGCTCACGCCCCTGCCCGAGGACTTCAAGAACCGGCTCCGGTCCCTCGACCCGAAGCTGGGCGACTTCCTCTACTCCGCCGAGGCGTACGACGCGGTGGTGATCAGCGCGATCGCCGCCCAGCTCGCGGGCACGACGGATCCGGCCGCCATCGCGAAGCAGATCGTCGGGGTGACCAACGGCGGGCAGCGCTGCGAACGGGTGGCGGAGTGCCTGACCCTGGCCCGCGCGGGACGCGACGTGGAGTACCGCAGCGTCTCGCTGACCCGGGCCGGCTTCACCGACGCCGGCGAGCCGTCCACCGCGAGCTACGGCACGTTGCACTTCGACGGCCAGCGGCTCAACGACGGCAAGACGGAGTTCGTCGGGGCCGGGGACGATTCGGCGGCGAGCACCAAGGCCCCGCCCAAGCCGAAGAAGCAGCGCGGCGGCCGCACCGACCGCAGCGACGGCTCGCCGCTGATCCTGGGCGGCCTGCTGTCGCAGACCGGTGACCTGGCGCTGGCATACCCGCCGGTGGCCACCGGCGCCAAGCTGGCGCTGCGGGAGATCAACGCGGCGGGCGGGGTGCTCGGCGAGCCGGTGGTCTGGATCGACGGCGACGACGGCACCAACCCGGCGGTCGCCAAGGCCACCGTGGCCAGCCACGTCGCGCGGAACGTCCACGTCATCATCGGCGCCAGCGCCTCCGGCATCTCCCGCGCCGTGCTGCCAGACGTGGTGCGGGCCGGGAAGGTGCTGTTCTCCCCGTCGAACACCGACGCCAGCCTGACCGAGCTGGACGACAACGGCCTCTACTTCCGTACCGCGCCGCCGGACAGCCTCCAGGGTCGGGCGCTGGCCGACGTGATCCTCCGCGACGGCCCGCAGAAGATCGCCATCGTGGCCCGTAAGGACTCCTACGGCGAGGGGCTCCAGAACACCGTCCGGGCCGAGCTGGAGCGGGCCGGCATCGGCGGCGACCGGCTGAAGCTGCTGACCTACGAGCCGCCGGCCGACGCCAAGGCGAACCCGGTGGACTTCGGCGCCGGCGCCAAGGAGATCAAGGACTTCGGCGCGGAGGCCGTGCTGATCATCGGCTTCGCCGAGTCCGCCCAGGTGATCCGGGCCCTCGCCGACGCCGGGGTGCAGATCCGACACTGAGCCACCTCGGGACACGGACGGCCGCACCGGTGACGGTGCGGCCGTCGTCGTCGCGGGCATCAGCGGGGGCGGCGCCGATCGAGGAACTCCGTCATCCGCCGGTGCTTCTCCTCGTCCTCGAAGAGCACCGCCTGGCTGACCAGGTCGAGGTGCGGGTGCGCGGCGGCCGGCGCGTCGACCGCCAGCTTGGTCAGCCGCAGCGCCAGCGCGGAGCCCTTCGCCATCTCGTCGAGCAGCCCGTGCGCGGTGGTCAGCAGCTCGCCGGGCTCGGCCACCACCCGGTTGACCAGCCCGATCCGCAGCGCCTCCTCGGCGTCCACCCGGCGGCCGGTGAACAGCAGCTCCTTGGCCCGGGCCTCCCCGATGAGCGCCGGCAGCCGGTGGGTCGCGCCCGCGCCGGCCAGGATCCCCAACCGGACCTCCGGCTGGCCGAACACCGCCCGCGCCGTGCAGACCCGCAGATCGCAGGCGTACGCCAGCTCGGCACCGCCGCCCAGCGCGGGCCCGTCCACGGCCGCGACGGTCGGCATCGGCAGCGCCCGGATCCGGGCGAAGGCCGCCGAGTTGATCGCCGCGAGGGCGTCCAGCCGGCCCCGCTCGCGCAGCTGCCCGATGTCCGCCCCACCGGCGAAGATCCCCTCGGTGCCGCCGGTGAGCAGCAGCAGGCGGGGTCGCGCCTCCAGCTCCGCGCAGACCTGGTGCAGCTCGGCGATCAGGTCGGCGTCGATGGCGTTACGCTTCTCCGGCCGGTCGAGCGTCACCACCAGCCGGTCCGGGTGCTCCTCGATCCGCAGCCCGCTCATGAGCGGATCCCCCTTCCGTTCGCGACTGCGGGGCTCGCAAGCTCACTCCTCGCGCTCACCGGCGAACCCCGCCTTCCCAGCGGTAGAAGCCCTCGCCGGACTTCTTGCCCAGGCGGCCCGCGGCCACCATCTCCTCCAGCAGCGGCGGCGGGGCGAACCGGTCCCCGTACGCGGCCTGGAGGGTGCGCGCGATGTCCAGCCGCACGTCCAGGCCGACGATGTCCGTCAGCTCCAGCGGGCCGACCGGGTGCCGGTAGCCGAGCACCATCGCCTTGTCGATGTCGGCGGGGCTGGCCACCCCGTCGGCGACCATCCGGATCGCCTCCAGCCCGAGGGTGACCCCGAGCCGGGAGGTGGCGAAGCCGGGCATGTCGCGTACGACGACGGGGTCCTTGCCCAGCCGGCCGGCGAGCGCGACCGCCTCGGCGGTGGTCTCCGCCGCGGTGGCCGGGCCGACCACGACCTCCAGCAGGGCCATCGCCCAGACCGGGTTGAAGAAGTGCAGCCCGAGGAAGCGTTCCGGCCGCGCCAGCCCCTCGGCCAGCGCGGCGATCGGGATGCTTGAGGTGTTGCTGCCCAGCAGCGCCGGGCGCAGCGCCTCGGCCTCGCGCAGCACCGCCCGCTTCAGCTCCGGCCGCTCCGGTACGGCCTCGACCACCACGGCCGGCTCCTCGGCGACCTCGGCCAGTCCCGTGCGCAGCGTCACCCGCTCCCGGTTCGTCGCGGCCCGCTCGGCGTCCAGCTTGCCGCGCGCCACCGCCCGGTCCCACAGCTCGCCGAGCCGTTCGAGGGCCGCCGTGCCCCGCGCCCGGTCCACTTCGACCAGCTCGACGGCGTGCCCGGCCCCGGCCGCCACGTACGCGATGCCGAGCCCCATCGTGCCGGCCCCGACGACGACAAAGCGGTCGCTCATGACGCCTCCCTGTCTCCGGTGGCGGGACGGGGTTGACCCGTGCCCCGCCGCCCGCTCCACTCGCTCATGGGCCGACCCTATGCAGCGGCGATCTCCCCGGCATGCGTGGGGGCGCGGCGGATCGGGTACCACGGCACCCAACCGAGGGAAGGACGGGCCAGATGAGCCAGGCACCGGAGACCGTGCACGCCGCCGACACGGCGGAGACCGTGGAGACCCGCGGGGACGAGCGGGTCGACCTGCTGCGCGCCGACACCAACAACGACGGCCGCACCGACGTCTGGGTGGTCGACACCGACGGGGACGGCAAGCCCGACCTGTTCCAGTTCGACACCGACGGCGACGGCAAGGTGGACATCACGATGGTCGACCTCGACGAGGACGGCACCCCGGACGAGGTGGTCGACGGCGACGGTGGCCTCCCGCCCGAGCAGCTTCCCCCGACCGTCCAGGTCTGACGCCCGCGCCCGGGTTCCCGCTGCGGGTGGGAATCCGGGCGCCCGGCCCTCCGCCGGGGGCGTCAGCCGGCGAGGCGCAGGGTGGCGAGGTAGTACGGCGCGTCCCGGTCGTCCACGTCGGTCAGTCGCCAGCCGCTGCCCCGGACCAGCTCGGCGAGCTCGTCCGGGGAGCAGACCAGGTAGTCGAACCACTCGGTGCCCAGCTCCCGGTAGCGCAGCCGGAGCCGGAGCTGCCCGCCGAGGCGTCCCCGGCGCCGGTTGCGCTCGTGGTAGCCCGTGTGCAACGGGTCCCGGGTGCCGTACGGGTCGGTGCCCTGGGCGATGACCTGTGCTCCCGGCCGGGACAGCGCGGCGAGCGCGGCCAGCAGGGCCGACGCCCGCTCCCGCCCCTCCAGCAGGCCCACGTTGTTTCCGAGCAGCAGGAACGTGTCGTAGCGGCGGTCGTCGGCGACGTGCGCGTCGACCGTGCCGTGCACCAGGTCGCGTACGCCCCGGCGGCGGCAGACGGCCAGCGCCCCGGCCGAGGTGTCCAGCCCGGTGACGGGCACCCCCCGCTCCTGGAGCAGCAGCGCGATCCGGCCCGCCCCGACGCCCACGTCCAGGGTCGCGCCCCGGACCCGGTCCACGGCCCGGTGGTCGTACGGCTGCCAGTCCGCCGGCCCGTCGAGGTAGTGGGCGGCGGGCGCGCCGTTGATGAGCCCGTCGTCGCGCTCGATGATCTCGATGACCGGTCGCGGCAGCCGCCCACCGGCCAGCGGCCGGGGGCCGACCCCGGTGGCCACGGCGTACGCGTCGCGCAGCATCTCTCCGAACACGTCACCGATCCGTGGCTCCGCCGTCACGGGCTTGACGCTATCCGGCCGGTCAGTAGGCGCGGCGGCCGTATCCTGGCGGGATGACCACCCTGGACCGCCTCGGCGCGGAGAAGTACATCCTGCTCACGACCTTCCGCAAGGACGGTCGGGCGGTGCCGACCCCGGTCTGGGCGGTGCGCGACGGCGACGCGCTGGCGGTGTGGTCGGCGGCGGACGCCGGAAAGGTGAAGCGGATCCGGCGCAGCGGCGACGTCACGGTGGCGCCGTGCGACGTGCGGGGCCGGCCGCACGGCGGGGCGGTCGCCGCCCACGCGACCCTGTGCGACGCGGGCGGCACGCGGCGGGTACGTGAGCTGATCAAGCAGAAGTACCGGCTGGTCGGCCGCCTCAGCCTGCTCGGCAGCCGCCTGCGCCGCGGCGAGAGCGGCACGGTCGGCATCCGGGTCGTGCTCACCGACCGGCCGCCGACCGACGCCTGATCCATCCGCCGTACGCGGGCGGGCCGGGACACGACGAAGGGCGGCGGACCATGTCCGCCGCCCTTCGTCCACACCTGTTCACTCCCGGTCGGTCAGTCCCCCTGCCGCTGCTGCGGGATCTGCCCCTGCAACAGTGCCCTGACCTCCGACTCCCGGTACCGACGGTGGCCACCCAGGGTGCGGATGGCGCTGAGCTTGCCCGCCTTGGCCCACCGGGTCACCGTCTTCGGGTCGACACGGAACATCGACGCCACCTCGGCCGGTGTGAGTAGCGGCTCTGGTTCGTGCGTTCGCGATGCCATCGGTCACTCCTCCACATGTATAGACATCGGCCGGGGTCCCGCCGGCCGACGCGTCTCCCATGGTCCGGCTAGTCCCCGATGTCCGACATGGGCCGAACGGCCGAACGTCCCTAGACGGACGGATGAACCATGCCCGATTTATGCGACTTTTACACGGCAGAAAGTACCTTATTCGGACTCATGATCACGGTTCGTGATGAGTCAACTACGAGCTCGCCTCGACTTGGGAGCGCTTCCTGGGCGTTTTCGCCTCAGTTGCACCGTTCCAGCAACTGGACCGCCCGCCAGCGCGCGACCAGCCGGTCGTACGCCGCCGACGCCTCCTCGGCCTCGCCCCGGGACAGCCCGGCCAGGCCGGTCGCCACCAGCTCGGGCGAGTCGTCGGCGGCCAGCGTCTCGTCCGACAGCAGCTCGACCAGGCCCCCGTAGTCCAGCTCCACCATCGAGCGGGGGTGGAACTCCTCCAGCCACCGGGCGGCCTCCTCGACCGCCTCCGTGATCGGGGCGTCGCCGATCGACTTGCGCAGCACGGACAGGGCCCGCGACGACCGACGCCGCGCCTTGGAGATCTCCGTCCGGTAGCGCAGCGCCCGCCGCCCGGGGTGGGTCACGTGGTTCCGCTCCTCCGGGTCGAAGAGCACGAACCAGCGCAGCGGCACGCCCCACGTCGCGGTCTGCTCGTGCACCCGTGGCACGCCGTGCTCCAGCACCCGGGCCCCGCTGCGCCAGTCCTCGACCGCCGCCTTCGCCTGCCCGGCGAGCACCGGCGGGACGAAGGCGTCGGCCAGCACCGGCGGCACGCCGTCGCGGGCGTTCAGCGCCGCCTCGGCCACCCGGATCCGCAGGTTCCACGGGCAGACCAGCAGGGTCTCGTCGGCCTCCAGGACGTACGCCTCGTCCGGCAGGTCGGGCAGCCGGGTCCAGCCGGCGCCGAGCGCCTCCAGCACCGACGTCCGTTGCCGGCCCGGCCCCTCCACCGGTGCCACCGCCCGCCCCTGCTCGACGTAGCGCCGCCAGTACGACTGGCGGTCCCGGTCGAAGGCGGTCAGCGGCTCGTACACGCGCAGGTATGAAGCGAAGAGCGACGGCACGGCGCGATCCTCCCACGAATAGGAACCCGGCCGACGTCGGCGGCCCGATCACGCGCGCCTTGGGCGGCCGGACGGCGTCGGCCGATACTAGGCTCACCGGCACCGGCAGCATCCCGCCGGCGGTCCACAGGTCCGCGTCCCACAAGGACGCACCCCACACCAGGAGCGAGTCATGGGCGTATTCGCCACCACCGAAGACCCGGGGTCCAGCGGTCACGAACAGGTCGTGTTCTGCCAGGACAAGCAGACCGGCCTCAAGGCGATCATCGGCATCTACTCCACCGCCCTCGGCCCCGCGCTCGGCGGGACCCGGTTCTACCCGTACGCCAGCGAGTCCGAGGCCCTGGCCGACGTGCTCGACCTCTCCCGGGGCATGGCCTACAAGAACGCCCTCGCCGGGCTGGACCTGGGCGGCGGCAAGGCCGTCATCTGGGGCGACCCCGAGCGGATCAAGAGCGAGGCGCTGCTGCGCGCGTACGGCCGCTTCGTGGAGTCCCTCGCCGGGCGCTACTACACCGCCTGCGACGTCGGCACCTACGTCGCCGACATGGACGTGATCGCCCGCGAGACCTCGTACGTCACGGGCCGCAGCGTCGAGCACGGCGGCGCGGGCGATTCCTCCATCCTCACCGCGTGGGGCGTCTTCCAGGGCATGCGGGCCGCCGCCGAGCACGTCTGGGGCGCCCCGACCCTCGCCGGGCGGCGCGTCGGCGTCGCCGGCCTGGGCAAGGTCGGCAAGTACCTGGTGGGCCACCTGGTCGACGACGGCGCCGAGGTGGTGGCGACGGACGTGAACCCGAAGGCCCTGGAGTGGGCGCGCGCGACCCACCCGCAGGTCGCGCTGGTCGACGACGCCGCCGCGCTGGTCGCCGCCGACATCGACGTGTACGCCCCCTGCGCGCTGGGCGGCGCGCTCAACGACGACACGGTGCCCGCGCTGCGCGCCAAGGTCGTCGCGGGCGCGGCCAACAACCAGCTCGCCCACTCGGGCATCGAGAAGCTGCTGGCCGACCGCGGCATCCTCTACGCCCCCGACTACGTCGTCAACGCCGGCGGCGTGATCCAGGTGGCGGACGAGATCGAGGGCTTCAACTTCGAGCGGGCCAAGCTGCGCGCGACCCGGATCTACGACACCACCCGGGAGATCCTGCGGCTGGCCGACGCCGAGGGCGTGCCGCCGGCGGTGGCGGCGGACCGGCTCGCGGAGCGGCGGATGGCCGACGTCGGCCGGCTGCGCACGATCCACCTGCGCTGAGCGCCCCGGGGGCGGAGCAATCGTTCCGCCCCCGGCCCCGCAGGACGGCCCGTCCCGTTAGGCTGATTCACGGGGCTTTGTCCGGTGTCACGGGCGCTCCCGGCGCCGCTCCTTACCGGGTACAATCGGTGACGGCCGGATGACCGCGACGCGCGGTGTCGGTCGGCGGTAACCCGAGGTGCCGAACGATGGCATCCCCATGTACCGTAAGAGCCACGAGAGATGCCTGACGTCATCGGGGCCCGCCTTCGGGCTGCCCCGCATTCTGTGCGAGGGGGTCGAGCCATGGGGCGCGGCCGTGCTAAGGCCAAGCAGACGAAGGTGGCCCGGGAGTTGAAGTATCACTCCCCGAACACCGACCTCACCGCCTTGCAGCGCGAACTGGCGGGTGCTGGTAAGTCTGAGCACAACTTCGACGACGACTACAAAGAGTATGTCGACGACGATGATGAGGATCACGCGGACGAAGACCCGGATCCCTGGGTACGTCCGCCCCGCTGACCTCCGGTAACAGCTGAGCACGCGGTGTCGCCCGCGTGCTCACGCATGTGCCCATCGAAGCGGCGCCAAGACCGACGATCAGGGACCTGCCCGTGCCGGAGAACCCTCCGGCCGATCGGCAGGTCCCTGATCACGGTCCGGCTCAGCGGGGACGGTTGTTCCAGTTGTAGAACGTCGGGATGTTCTCGAAGTGGTTCCAGGCACACACGGCGCTCGCGCCGTCGCCGCCGGCCACCTCGGCCCGTAGTCGCCGCGCGGCCTCGGCCTCGTGGAGGAGTGCGGAGAGTCCCGGCGCGGCTTGCCGCACCCGATCGGCGACCTCGTCCGGGGTGTCCGTCCTCCGGTCAGGCTGCCGGTGACTGGTGGTCTCGGGCATGCTCCAACACTCCCTCCAGTAAGTGGATCTTGCTGTTGCGGCAGTGCGCGGTCTGCGTACCGTCGAAGCGCCCCTGTTCGAAGTAGCGGTTGGCCGCGTGGCCCCCGCCGCAGAACCCGAAGTAGGGGCAGGACGAACGGCACGCCTCGACGCCGGCGAGGAACTCGCCGACCCAGGGCGTCCGGTCCGCGTGGGCGAGGATCTCGGCCAGCGGGGTGGTCAGCACGTTGCCGCTGCTGAAATCGCCGTAGCGGACGTCGGTGAAACCGGCCAGCTCCGGGGAGAGCACGATCACCGAGCCGTCGTGGCCGACGGTCGGGATCGGGTCCAACCGCCGGGGGAGCACGTCGTCCGCGCTGCCGTCCAGCACCGCCGCGGCGTACCGCAGCGACCACTCGACCTCGCGCAGGTGGATCCGGGGCTCCCGGCGCCAGGCCGCCACCAGCTCCGCCCAGAAGGCGGTCACCAGCTTCGCGTCGTGGGAGTTGTCGCGGAGGTTGACCCCCTCGGTCTCCTCGATGTTGACCCCGAGCACGTCGCAGTCGAGGTCGAGGAAGTAGTCGTACAACTCGGTGGCCAGGCCCGGCCCGGGGCGGCCCACCACCGCCAGCGCCGAGAACGGCAGGCCGTGCCGGCGCAGGGCCGCCACCCCCCGCAGGATCCGGTCGTACGCGGGGGCGCCGCCCCGGGTGACCCGCTCGCCGTTGCGCTCCCGGGGACCGTCCACGCTCACGCTCACCCGCACCCCGTGCTCGACGAAGAACGCGCACCAGGCGTCGTCGATCAGCGTGGCGTTGGTCTGGACGTGGTGCTCGACCTGCGGCCCGAACGGCGCGATCAGCGCGGCGAGGTGCTCCCGGCCGGCGGCCAGCGGCTCGCCGCCGTGCCACACCACCGAGAAGCGGCCCGCCGCCGCCCAGGGATTGACCGACGCGGCCACCGCCTCGGCCACCGACACCGGCATCCGCCGGTCGACCGCCCGCAGCGGCAGGTAGCAGTAGGCGCAGTCCAGGTTGCACAGGGTGGTGGGCTGCATGACCACGTACGAGGGGACGGCGGCCAGGCCGCGCATCCCGCTGAACGACCGTCCCCGAGCAGCCATTGCCCTCCTCAGCGCCTGAAGGGCTGTCGGGAACCCGGGCGAGTGACCCGACAGCTTGAGGGTGCCCTTCAGGCTAGGCGGCTACGGCCACTCGGGTGAAGCCCTGATCAGGTGCCCGTACGATCACTGCGAGTCGATCAGCCCCGGGTGTGCTGGCCGATCATCTGCACGTTGCCGGAGCCCTCGATGATCTCGCCGGCCTGCCAAGCTTCGACGCCTCGGCCGGTCAGGGTGGCCAGCGCGCGGTCCGCGTCCTCGGCGGAGACGATCGCGAACATGCCGACGCCCATGTTGAAGGTCGCCTCCATGTCCGGGTCGTCGATCCGCCCCTTGGCCTGGATCAGGTCGAAGATCGGCTGCGGCTTCCAGGTGGACCGGTTGACCACCGCGTCGACGTGCTCGGGGAGCACCCGGACCAGGTTGCCGGGGATGCCGCCGCCGGTGACGTGGGCGATGGAGCGCACCTCGGCCTCGGCGATCAGCTTGAGGCAGTCCTGCGCGTAGATCTTCGTCGGGGTCAGCAGCTCCTCGCCGAGGGTGCGCTGCCGGCCGAAGTCGTCGATCACCACGTCGAGCCGCATCCGGCCCGCGCCCAGCAGCACGTGCCGCACGAGCGAGTAGCCGTTGGAGTGCAGGCCGGAGGAACGCATCGCGATGACCACGTCGCCCACCTCGACCCGCTCCGGGCTGAGGATGTCGCTCTCCTCCACGACGCCGACGCCGGTGGCGGAGATGTCGTACTCGTCCGGACGCAGCACGCCCGGGTGCTCGGCCGTCTCGCCGCCCAGCAGGGCGCAGCCGGCGTAGCGGCAGCCGTCGGCGATGCCGGCGCCGATCTCGGCGACCTTGTCCGGCACGACCTCGCCGGTGGCGATGTAGTCGAGCAGGAAGAGCGGCTCGGCGCCGCAGGCCACCAGGTCGTCGACGACCATCGCCACCAGGTCGATGCCGACCGTGTCGTGGATGTCCATCTGCTGGGCGATCACCAGCTTGGTGCCCACGCCGTCCGTGGACGAGGCCAGGATCGGGTTCTTGTACTTCTTCGTGTCCAGGCGGAACAGCCCGGCGAAGCCGCCCAGGTCACCCATCACCTCGGGGCGTCGGGTCTGCTTCACCTTCGACTTCAGCAGCTCGACCGCGCGGTCGCCCGCCTCGATCGAGACGCCGGCGTCCGCGTACGAGACCGAGCGTTTGCGCGCCGGGCGGCCGGTGCCGGCCGTCCAGGGCTGGCGGTCGCCGTTGGCGCCGGTCGGGCTGCTTCCTGCGCCGCTGCGCTCGGACACGTGCGTCACGGTTCTCCCCTTTGGTTCTGGCGCCGCGTCGGCGGTGACCGACCGCGCCGGGTGGTGCTACGGGCGGTGTGTGGTCACGCCGCCCGGAGTGGCGACGAGCGGGGCGGTGTGCTCCGAGGTGTCGGACGCCTGCGCGGCGACCCGCCGGCCCACCCCTTCGAGCACGTGCTTGCCGATCAGGTTGCCGGCGGGGAGCTCGATCGGGTATTCCCCGTCGAAGCACGCACGGCACAGCCGGGTCTTCGGCTGCTCGGTGGCGGCGATCAGGCCCGGGAGCGACACGTAGCCGAGCGTGTCCGCCCCGATGGAGCGCCGGATGCCGTCGTTGTCCAGCCCGTTGGCCAGCAGCTCGGCGCGGGTGGCGAAGTCGATGCCGTAGAAGCACGGCCAGTTGACCGGCGGCGAGGAGATGCGTACGTGCACCTCCAGCGCGCCGGCCTCACGCAGCATCCGCACGATCGCCCGCTGCGTGTTGCCGCGCACGATCGAGTCGTCGACCACGACCAGCCGCTTGCCCCGGACGTTCTCCCGCAGCGGGTTGAGCTTGAGCCGGATGCCGAGCTGGCGCAGCGTCTGCGACGGCTGGATGAAGGTGCGCCCGACGTACGGGTTCTTCATCAGGCCGGCGCCGTAGGTGATGCCCGACTCCTCGGCGTAGCCGATCGCGGCCGGGGTGCCCGACTCCGGCACCGGGATGACCAGATCGGCCTCGACCGGGTGCTCCTTGGCGAGCTGGCGGCCGATCTGCACCCGCGCGGAGTGCACGTTGCGCCCGGCGATGGTGGCGTCGGGGCGCGCGATGTAGACGTACTCGAACAGGCAGCCCTTGGGCTCCGGGGCGGCGAACCGGCTGGAACGCAGCCCGTCCTCGTCGATCGCGATCAGCTCGCCGGGCTCGACCTCGCGGACCACGCTCGCGCCGACGATGTCCAGCGCGGCCGTCTCGCTGGCCACCACCCAGCCGCGTTCCAGCCGGCCGAGCACCAGCGGGCGCACGCCGTGCGGGTCGCGGGCCGCGTAGAGGGTCGACTCGTCCATGAACACGAAGCTGAACGCGCCCCGCAGCCGCGGCAGCACCTCCAGCGCCGCCGCCTCGACCGACAGGTCCGGGCGGCTGGCCAGCAGCATCGTCACCAGGGAGGTGTCGTTGGTCGAGCCGTCGGCGAGCAGGCCCCGCTCGCTGACCTCGCGCTGGAGCTCCGCCGTGTTGACCAGGTTGCCGTTGTGGGCCAGCGCGATCGTGGTGCCGGACGTGGTGGAGCGGATGGTCGGCTGGGCGTTCTCCCAGGTCGAGCCGCCGGTGGTGGAGTAGCGGGCGTGCCCGATCGCCACGTGCCCGCGCAGGCTGGCGAGGGTCGGCTCGTCGAAGACCTGGGCGACGAGGCCGAGGTCCTTGTAGACCACCACGCCCGAACCGTCGCTGACCGCGATGCCCGCGGCCTCCTGGCCACGGTGCTGGAGGGCGTAGAGACCGAAGTACGTCAGGTTGGCGACCTCCTCCCCGGGCGCCCAGACGCCGAAGACGCCGCACGCGTCCTGGGGGCCTGGTCGTTGGGGATCAAGGTCGTGGCTCAGCCGGCCGTCGCCTCGGGGCACCTGCGCTCCCTCATGCTGGTCTGGACCGGCCTTGCGGAATCACGCGGGGGCGGGATCCGCACTCCTCGGCCGGGACCACTGTCGTCGCCTGACAGTGTACGCGAATCCGTGTCGATACAGAAAGTCACGATACGGCTCCGACACGTCACCAGTCGATGGACATAGCCGCAGCTAGAGCGGCAGGTACGCGGAGAGATCGGCCCGGATTCCGCTCACCCGTACGCGACCCTGGGTGATCGCATCGGCCCATTCGAGCCGTCCGGTGGCCACCTCCAGCCAGGTCCCCGGCTCCATCTCGACGACGTTCGCGGGGGTGCCGCGGGTGTGTCGGGGACCGGAAACGCACTGAACTGCGCCGTAAGGTGGGACACGCACCTCCACCGATCGGCCGGGGGCGCGCTCCGCGAGGACGGTCAACAGGGCACGGACCGCCTCCCGGAGGACCGGTCGATCGGGCGTACGCCCCTCGTCGAGCGCCGACAACGCCGCCGCGACCGCGGCGGACTTAATGTGCGGAGAGGACACGACGGGACGATACGGCTTCAGCGCGCCACGCCTGACGCTGGCCCTGGGTCGCGCCGATCCGGTCAGACAAGGCATAGTTGCCGACGGCGTATTCGTACCGTGATGATCCCCGGCCCGGCGACCCGCCGCCGAGGGAAGTCAGTCCGGAAGGCGGTGGACGTGTCAACACACCGACGTGCCTGGAAGCAGCGGGCCGGTGTGGTCGTGGCGCTGGTTGTCGGCGCTCTGCTCGCCGCCCCCGCCACACCAGCCTCCGCAGCGCCGAACATAAACAACGTGTCCGCCTCACCGAGCCGAGTCGAGGCTGGCGGGACCACCACGATTAGCTACTCGATCCGTATCACGGCGGACAAGGCCGCCGACGTGACGGTGAGTTCCAGCAACAGCAAGCTCGTCTGCGTCGACGGTTGCAGCCGTAGCGGTGTCGAGGAGAGCGGCGACTTTCAGGCGACCTTCCGGCTGGCGCGCGACGCGGCCGACGGGCAGGCCACTATCACGGTCAAAGCCCTCGACCCGGACGGCGAGCAGAGCCGGGCCACCAACGTCACACTGGTCGGCGCCCCTGCGCCGCAGCCGACGCAGGCGCAGACCGTGCGGTCGGTCTCAGGCAAGGTGGTCAACCAGTCCGGCGACCCAGTGCCGAACGCCTACGTGGTCCTGAAAGATGCAAAAGGTAACAACTCTGACACCGTCGCCAACGACAGTGGCAATTTCCGCTTCACCGGCACCAGCGACAAGCCAATTGCCCCGGGCCGGCTAAGTATCGGTGCGAGCTTCGACAACGTCTACGCCACCAAGAGCTTCGACGCGTCCGCCGGGCAGAGCGTCACCGGCCAGCGCATCGCCCTGGCGATCAAGGTCGAGACGACCCCGAGCGCCACCCCGTCGGCCAGCGAGGAGCCCCTCCCCTCCGACGAGCCCGTCGAGGAGACGCCCGAGGAGAGCGCCGAGGCGACCCCGGGCGCGGCGGCCAACGCCAGCAACGAGGACTCCGGCGGCATGGGCTCCTGGCTGATCATCCTGCTCGGCGGCCTGCTCGTCGCCGCCGGTGTCGGCACCATTGTGCTGCTCCTGATGCGGCGCAAGGACAACGGCGACGAGGCCGACGACGACGCCCCGGCGGGCGCCGCGGCCGGCGCGGTCCCGGCAGCTCGCGGAGCGTTCCGGGGCGCGGACGACCAGACCCGGGTGGTTAACCGGGTCGGCGCCACGCCGGATCCGACGATGGTGGGCGGCGCCGCGCTCAGCGACGCCCCGACGATGATGCACCGCCCCGTGGTCGACGACGTGCCGCCGGACCCGTACGGCGCCCCCCCGCAGCCCTACGGCGCGGCGGGCAACCAGCAGGGCTGGGGCGGCAGCGGCTACGGCGACGAGCCGGCCGGCGCGGGTGGCTACGGCGGTGCCGGCCACGGCAACGCGCCCGCCTCGGGCAGCGGCTACAGTAGTGGCGGGTCCGGTGCGGGCTACGGCGACGCGCCCGCCTCGGGCGGCGGCTACGGCAGCAACGACTACGGCGCTCCGGCGGGTGTCGCGGGCTACCCGCCTGCGGTCGGCGACCGGGGCTACGACGAGCCGACCGGCCGCTGGGCCGGCGACGCCACGCAGTACCCGGCCCCGGCCGACCCGTACTCCACCGGCGTCTACCGGCCGGAGCAGGGCCAAAGCTACAGCCAGTCCGAGCCCGGGGGGTACGGCCGGGGCGGCGAGTCGACCGGCAGTTACGGCCAAGGCAGCTACGGCCAAGGCGACTACGGCCAAGGCAGCTACGGCCAAGGCAGCTACGGCCAAGGCAGCTACGGCCAGGACCCCTCACAGCAGCGCGGTAGCTACGAGGACCGCACCGGCTACGACGACCAGCGAACCGGTCGCGATCGACCGGACGGCCCACCGCACCAGCCCCGGGGTGGCCGCCGGCTGGACTGGCTGGACGACTGAATCGCTAGTGCTCTGACCATAAACGTTGGCCGGGTTGGTTATGCGGCTCGACTGGCGGGTTGGCCCCAGCGGCGGTGTCGTTCGCTGCGGACGGGGCGCGGTGGCGGCGTTGGGCGGCCAGGACGTCGGGGTGGCGGGCGTTGCGTTGCGGCAACGTAGGTAGGCGTGCAGGCCGCGGGCCAGGATGGTGTGGTTGGGTGGTCCGAGCCGGCGATGACAAAGGTCGCCACCTACCGGCGCACGAACCTGACGACGCGCCAGATCGGCCCGCTCTTTGGGGTGTCGCACTCCGCAGCGCACCGAGGCATCGACACCCTCGCGCCGCTACTGGCCCTGGCGCCAGTGCGTAAGCGGCCGGTCGAGCAGATCGCCATCGTCGACGGGACTCTGGCACCTACCCGCGATCACCGCCTGGCCGCCCGCAGCAAAAAACTACCGATACTCCACGAACCTGCAGGTCGCCATCGACGCCAGCACCCGCCTGGTCATCGCCGTCGGCGACCCGCAGCCCGGCAACCACAACGACACGATCGTCTACCGCACCTCGGGCATCGCCGAGAAGCTGCACGGGCGGTCGGTGATGGCCAGCGGCGGCTACGCGGCAACCCTCAGGTGATCATGCCGTACCGCAAGCCCGCCGACGGCAGCCCGCTGCCGACCTGGTAGGAAGCCCTCAACGTCGAACACCGCACCGTTCGGGCAGGGGTCGAACGCACTGGCCAGGATGTCATCCTCACCGGCTGACCGCCGACCCCGTCCCAGCAACGCCTTCTGACGGTTACGAGACGTTCCTTAGTCGCTGGTGAAGTCGAAAGGACGCTGATACTAACCCTCTTGCCGCAGCCCCAACCTCGGGCCGCCTCTACCCGCTCCAACCATGCATCCGAAGCGGGATAGTTCACATTCACTTCGGGCATTGCGAGGAACGACATCCATGGTTACAGTAATGGCATCACCCGCTCACTGGAGGTTGATGCATGCTCCTCAGATTCGCGCGAAACCTACTCGCCACCTCAGCCATACTTGTGGCTAGTTCCGCAGTGGTCGCTACACCCGCCTCCGCAGGCCTCGAGGAATGCAATATCGACCATATCAGCAGAGTCTGCATGTGGACTGGTAGCAACTACACTGGAATTTTCCGCTCCTCCAAGCCCTCTCCGTACCCGGGCACCCAGTGCACCAGCGACGCCGATCGGTCTTATCGCTCGGCCGAAAATCTATCGACATACATCATTGTGTTCTACAGCGGAAGTAATTGCACCGGATCTTCTACCGGACTAAGTCCAACCCAGGAGAAGAACCTCGGTTTCGCAGCTTGGAGCTGGCGCGCCCACGCTTAGTTCAGACCGCCAGCAAAACGTTTGTTAAAAAGACGTGACTTAAGTTATCTTGCCCAGCCGCGAGGGCGGCTGGGCAAGATAACTTAAGGGCTTCACTCGCTATTGAGGGGTGGCGGGGAGGCGGATTCCCATTGGGGGCTATATAACGCGGCGGAGAAGACGCCCTGCCGCAGCACCGGGACCACGTCCGAGACGCCGACCCGGACGGCGACCTCCACGTCCCCGGCGAAGCCGCCCTCGATGAGTTCGCGGCCGGACACGCTGCCACAGACCGCGGCGGGCACGTCGGGGGTGCTGGCCAGCGCGGCGAGCGCCATCGCCGCCTCCACGGAGAGACCGCCGGGCACACCCGACAGGGCGTCCAGCACGCAGGCCGCCCCCAGCTGGTCCTCCACGCAGGGCCGCAGCGAGCCGTCCGGCCAGCGCTCACCCGAGGCGATCACGCCGATCGGCGCGTCCGTCGCGCCGTACCCCTGCTGGTCCAGCCAACGGCCGACGGCGCGCGCGTTGCGCAGGCAGGCCGCGACCACCGGCAGCCCGGTCGCGCTGGCCGCCGCGCTGATCGCCGAGCCGTTCGGCGACGGCAGCACCAGGTCGGCGACGACCGGCGCGGTGGTCAGCGCCGCCGGGGAGAGCGACCACGGATGCTCCGGGGTCGTCTGCCGGCGGCCCACCGCCGCGACCGCGCCGACCCGCCGGGCATAGTCGGCCGCCTGCTCGCCCCACGGGAACGGGTGCACCCGCATGCCGCGCCCGACCGCGACGTCCACGGCGGTGGTGAACGACAGCACGTCCACCACCACCAGCACCGCGCACACCCGGCCCAGCTCGGCCGCCCCCGTCAACCCCCAGTCGAAGCGGGCGCCGGAACCGGGTTGGACGTGGACGGCCGCAGCCACCGCCTCAGCGCTGACCGGGCTCGGTGTCGCCGGGCCCGGGAGCCGACGCCCCGCCGGCCTCGGCCGGCTGGTCGGCGGCCTCGGCCGCCGGCTGCTCCGGGTTGGGCGCGACGCCCTCCGCCGGGGCCACCGGCTCGACGGCACCGGTCGGCGGGACCGGCCCGAAGGACGCGATCGGCTCGCTCACGACGGCCGACGGGTCCACCGGCTCCATCCCGGCCGATTCGGCGACGGGCAGCGGCACGGCCTCGACGGCACCCGCCACACCGGTGGCCGGCGCGGGCACCTCGACGACCCCGGCGCCCCCGAAGAGGCGCGGCAGCGTCTCGCTGTGCGCCGCCCGCAGCTCGTCCAGGCCGATCCGGAACTGGCCGTGCACCTCGAGCGCCCCGCCGGTCGGGTCGGTGACGCCGATCAGCTCGAACGGCACGCCGCGCTCGGCGCAGAGGGCGGTGAACGCCTTCTCGTGCCCGCGCGGCACCGACACCAGGACCCGGCCGGCGGACTCGCTGAACAGGTAGACGAACGGCATCGAGCCGCCGTCGAACCGCTCCGGCACCGCGATCCGGGCGCCGACGCCGCGCCGCAGGCAGGACTCCACCAGGCTCTGCGCGAGGCCGCCGTCGGAGAGGTCGTGCGCCGAGCTGAGGTGCCCGACCCGCGCGGCCTCCGCCAGCAGTTCGGCAAGGAGCCGCTCGCGGGCCAGGTCGACCTGCGGGGGTACGCCGCCGAGGTGCTCGTGGGTGACCCAGGCCCACTCCGAGCCGGAGAGCTCCACGTGCGTCTCGCCGAGCAGGAAGAGCTGGTCGTGGTCGCCGCCCGGGCGGGCCACGAAGCCCATCGGCACGCGGTTGGCCACGTCGTCGAGCACGCCGAGCACACCGACCACCGGGGTCGGGTGGATCGGCGCCGCGCCCGTCTGGTTGTAGAAGCTGACGTTGCCGCCGGTGACCGGGATGCCCAGCTCGGCGCAGCCGTCCGCCAGGCCACGGACGGCCTCGGCGAACTGCCACATCACGCCCGGGTCCTCCGGCGAGCCGAAGTTGAGGCAGTTGGTGACGGCGATCGGCTTCGCGCCGGTGACGGCCACGTTCCGGTACGCCTCCGCCAGCGCGAGCTTCGTGCCGTGGTAGGGGTCGAGCCGCGCGTAACGGCCGTTGCCGTCCACCGACAGCGCCACGCCGAGGCCGGTCCGCTCGTCGATCCGGATCACGCCGGAGTCCTCCGGCTGGGCGAGCACGGTGTTGCCCAGCACGTAGCGGTCGTACTGCTCGGTGACCCAGGTCTTGTCGGCCAGGTTGGGCGACGCGATCATCCGCAGCACGGTCTCGCGCAGCGCCTCCGGGTCGGCCGGCCGGGGCAACGTCTCGGCGCGGTCGGCCTGGAGCAGGATCAGGTCGGCCGGCTCGCGCATCGGGCGGGCGTAGACCGGGCCGTCGTCGACCAGCGAGCCCGGCGGCACGTCCACCACGAGCTGGTCGCGCCAGGTGATCAGCAGCCGGCCCGGCTGGCCGTCCGGCGCCGGCGGGGTGACCTCGCCGATCGCCGTGGCCCAGACGCCCCACTTCTCGGCGGTCTTGAGCACCGCGTCGAGCTTCTCCGGCTCGACGACCAGCAGCATCCGCTCCTGCGACTCGCTGGCCAGGATCTCGTGCGGCTCCATCGAGGGCTCGCGCAGCGGCACGCGCTCCAGCCACACCCGCATGCCGGTGCCGGCCGCCGCGGCGGTCTCGGTCAGGGCGCAGGTCAGGCCGGCGCCGCCGAGGTCCTGGATGCCGACGACCAGCCGGGCGTCGTAGAGCTCCAGGCAGGCCTCGATGAGGAGCTTCTCCATGAACGGGTCGCCGACCTGCACGGACGGGCGGCGCTGCTCGCTGCCCTCGTCGAAGGTGGCGCTGGCCAGCACCGACACGCCGCCGATGCCGTCCCGGCCCGTCCGCGCGCCCATCAGCACCACGACGTTGCCCGGACCGGCGGCGGCCTTGTTCTGGAGCCGGTCGACCGGCAGCACGCCGAGGCAGAGCGCGTTGACCAGCGGGTTGCCCTGGTAGCAGGGGTCGAAGACGACCTCGCCGCCGATGTTCGGCAGGCCCAGGCAGTTGCCGTAGCCGCCCACGCCGGCGACGACGCCGGGCAGCACCCGGGCGGTGTCGGGGTGGTCGGCGGCGCCGAAGCGCAGCGGGTCCATCACCGCGACCGGCCGGGCGCCCATGGCGAGGATGTCCCGCACGATGCCGCCGACGCCGGTGGCCGCGCCCTGGTAGGGCTCGACGAAGCTCGGGTGGTTGTGCGACTCGACCTTGAAGGTCACCGCCAGTTCGTCGGAGACCTGCACCACGCCGGCGTTCTCGCCGATGCCGGCGAGCAGCCGGTCGCTGGGCGGGGCCTTCTCGCCGAACTGGCGCAGGTGCACCTTGCTCGACTTGTAGGAGCAGTGCTCGCTCCACATGATCGAGTACATCGCCAGCTCGGCCTGGGTGGGCCGCCGGTCGAGGATCTGCCGGATCCGCTCGTACTCGTCGTCGCGGAGCCCCAGCTCGGCGTACGGCTGGAGCTCACCGGGGGTGTCCCCGGCGCGTGGCACGGTGTCCAGGCCGTCGGCCCAGTCGGCGGTCGCCGGCCCGGGACGCCCGGCCGGCGGCACGACGGCGGCCGGACGCGGCTCCACCGGCTGCGCCGGCGCGGCCGGGAAGGCCTCCGGGTTATCCCGTACCTCGTCCGGATGGGTGGTCATGACGTCTCCTCGCTGCGCTCGCGTCCGCCCGACGGGCGGGTGAGCCGACCGATGATGCCGCGCACGGTCACGCCGGCGCCCCCACCAGGTGCTTGAGCACCGACGTGAAGAAGCCGAGACCGTCCAGGGAGGGGCCCGTGAGCGCCTCCACCGCGTGCTCGGGATGCGGCATGATGCCGACCACGTTGCCGGCGGGGTTCGTGATCGCGGCGATGTCGCGCTGCGACCCGTTGGGGTTGCCGCCGACGTAGCGGGCGACGACCCGGCCCTCGGCTTCGAGCTGGTCCAGCGTCGCGGTGTCGGCGACGTAGCAGCCCTCGCCGTTCTTGACCGGGATCAGCACCTCCTGGCCGGGCTGGAACGCGTTGGTCCACGCGGTGCCGGTCGACTCGACGCGCAGGACCTGGTCGCGGTTGCGGAAGTGCAGGTGCTGGTTGCGGGTGAGCGCCCCGGGCAGCAGGTGCGCCTCGCAGAGGATCTGGAAGCCGTTGCAGATGCCGAGCACGGGCAGGCCGCCCCGGGCCGCGTCCACGATCGTCTGCATGACCGGCGCGAACCGGGCGATGGCGCCGCAGCGCAGGTAGTCGCCGTAGGAGAAGCCACCGGGCAGGACGACGGCGTCGACCCCGTGCAGCTGCGGGTCACCGTGCCAGAGGCGGACCGGCTCGGCGCCCGCGATCCGGACGGCCCGGGCGGCGTCCCCATCGTCGAGCGAGCCGGGGAAGGTGACCACACCGACCCGGGCGGTCACGAGCGGGCGTCCACGGTCTCGTCGGCCTCGACCACGCGGACCGTGAAGTCCTCGATGACGGGGTTGGCGAGCAACTTGTCGGCGATCTCCCGGGCGCGGTCCAGGTCCGGTTCACCGGTGAATTCGATCTCGATCCGCCTGCCGATCCGAACCGAGGCGACGTCGCTGACGCCGAGCCGGGGCAGCGCGTTTGCGACGGCCTGGCCCTGGGGATCGAGGATCTCGGGCTTGAGCATGACGTCGACGACGACGCGAGGCACTGGGCACTCCTGACTGTGTACGCAGTTGGGTGCCGACCCACAACGGGCGAGCGCAGCCAGCCTACCTGGCAGATACCGCCCCGGACGCACCGGCCGGACGCGGTTCAGACAGTGATCGACATTCCCGGCGTGGGGCCGGGAGACCGATACGGGTTCGTTGCGATCCCGATGCGTATCCGTTGCCGACCAGCCCGTTTCGCCCCGCTCCGTCGCAACGTCGGGCCGCCACCCGATCGCCCGACCCGCCATATCACCTCATCCATCATTTCCGATGGATATCTTGTGAACGACATCTCAGGGGCCCTACCGTACATCGTCGTACATCGATCGGACGTCGGGCCACCCCCGCCCGCCGGCCGTCAGCTCGACCCGGTGAACCCGGGCCCCGTCCCCGAAGGAGCCCCCATGCGCATCCGATCCATGATCGCGGTGCTGGCCACCGCAGCGGCCGGCCTGCTCGGCGCCAGCTCCGGCGCCCTCGCCGCCCCGGCCGGCCCGCAGCCGATCATCGGCGGTGGCACCGTCTCGTCGGCCCCGTGGGCCGCCGCCGTGTTCAGCAACGGCTCGTTCACCTGCTCCGGCACGATCATCGCGCCGCAGTGGGTGCTCACCGCCCGGCACTGCGTGAGCGGCACGATGTCCGTCCGGGTCGGCAGCGTCTACCGCTCCTCCGGCGGCCAGACCCGCACCGTCAGCGCCAGCTACAGCCGCTACGACCTGGCCCTGCTGCGCCTGTCCAGCTCGGTGAGCACCTCGTACGTCACGCTGGCCACCAGCAACCCGCCGATCAACTCCACCAACTCGATCTACGGCTGGGGCATGACCTGCTACAGCGGCTGCTCGGCCTCCACCCAGCTCAAGACCGCGTCGGTCCGGGTGACCAGCAACAGCGCCACCGACGCGTACGGCGGGCAGGCGATCCGGAGCACCCGGATCAACGGCAACGCGTGGCGGGGCGACTCGGGCGGCCCGCAGTTCTACAACGGCCGGCAGGTCGGCGTCGCCTCCACCGCCGACGGGCAGAGCATCCAGAACTACGGCAGCGTCGCGTACAACCGGGCCTGGATCTCCCAGACGGCCGGTGTCTGACGGTTAGCGCCACGCTAGGCGCGGATGGCCGGCAGCGCGCCGGCCGTCCGCGCCGCGCCGTTTTGCAGCATCCGATCAGGTGAACAAGGCCGACGATCGGGCGCCCGCCGCCCTGACAGCATCGGAAGCGTGCTGGTCGTGACGACGGAGCAACTGCCCGGGTACGAGATCCGCCAGATCCTCGGCGAAGTGGTGTCGTCGATGGCCAGGACGCGGAACCCGTACCGCGAGGGGGTCAAGAACCTGCGCGGTGGCGCGTACGACCCGATGGCCCCGGACAACCTCACCAGGTGGCGTACGGACTCGGTGGCCCGCCTCGGCGAGGAGGCCCGCCGCCTCGGCGCGAACGCCGTGGTGGGGATGCGGTTCGACAGCCGCGACTGCGGCGAGATGTGGATGGAGATCTGCGCGTACGGCACGGCGGTGGTGGTGGCGCCCAAGATGCCCGACGTCATGCCGCCCGACCAGCCGCTGGTCGCCGCGGAGACCGCGCACGACCCGGCCTTCGCCGAGTCCCCGGGCGGCATCGCCGAACCGGCGAGCGCCCCCACCCTCCGCACCGCGGCCGAAACCCCCACCCGCGACTGACCCACCCACCCCACCACCCCACCCACCCCGCCCCACCCCGACCGCGCCCGTCCCGACCTGGTTGATCATGAGGTTGGCGGCGGCCCTTGAGATCGACTTCGCCGTCAACCTCATGATCAACGGGGGTGTTGGGGGTGGGGTCAGAGGATGGGGGGTGGGGTGTAGGTGGCGGCGGCGGGGTGGGCGTCCGTCACGGCGGCGACGCGGCGGGCTACCGCCTCGACCTGGGCCGGGGCGGCGCCGACGAAGGCGGAACGGTCGGCGACCAGCGCGTCGATCTCGGCGCGCGTCAGGCCCAGGCGGCCGTCCGCCGCCAGGCGGTCGAAGAGGTCGTTCTCGGCGGCGCCCTTCTCGCGCATCGCCAGCGCCACCGCGACCGCGTGCTCCTTGATCACCTCGTGGGCGACCTCGCGCCCGACGCCGCGCCGGACCGCCGCCACCAGGATCTTCGTGGTGGCCAGGAACGGCAGGAAGCGCTCCAGCTCGCGGTTGACCACCGCCGGGTACGCGCCGAACTCGTCCAGCACGGTGAGGAAGGTCTGGAACAGCCCGTCGGCGGCGAAGAACGCGTCCGGCAGGGCGACCCGGCGGACCACCGAGCAGGAGACGTCACCCTCGTTCCACTGGTCGCCGGCCAGCTCGCCGACCATCGACAGGTAACCCCGGATGATCACCGCGAAGCCGTTGACGCGCTCGCTGGAGCGGGTGTTCATCTTGTGCGGCATCGCGCTGGAGCCGACCTGGCCCGGCTTGAAGCCCTCGGTGGCCAGCTCCTGGCCGACCATCAGCCGGATCGTGGTCGCCAGCGACGACGGGGCGGCGGCGATCTGGGCCAGCGCGGCGAGCACCGCGAGGTCGATCGAGCGCGGGTAGACCTGCCCGACGCTGTCGAGGACCCGGCTGAATCCCAGGTGCCCGGCCACCCGGCGCTCCAGCTCCGCCACCCGCTCGGCGTCGCCGTCGAAGAGGTCGAGCTGGTCGGCGGCGGTGCCCACCGGGCCCTTGATGCCGCGCAGCGGGTACCAGTTGATCAGGTCGTCCAGCCGCTCGTACGCGATGAGCAGCTCCTCGGCGGCCGACGCGAAGCGCTTGCCCAGCGTGGTGGCCTGCGCCGCGACGTTGTGCGAACGGCCGGTCAGGACGAGGTCGGAGTGCTCGACGGCGAGGCGGGCGAGCCGGGCGAGGGTGGCCACCACACGGTCGCGGATCAGCTCCAGCGAGCGGCGCACCTGGAGCTGCTCGACGTTCTCGGTGAGGTCCCGGGAGGTCATCCCCTTGTGCACGTGCTCGTGCCCGGCGAGCGCGCTGAACTCCTCGATCCGGGCCTTCACGTCGTGCCGGGTGACCCGCTCCCGCTCGGCGATCGAGGCCAGGTCGACCTGGTCGAGCACTCCCTCGTACGCCTCGACGACACCGTCGGGCACGGGGACGCCGAGGTCCCGCTGTGCCCGGAGCACGGCGAGCCAGAGCCGCCGCTCCATCCGGATCTTCTCCTCGGGCGACCAGAGGGCGACCAGCTCGGGCGAGGCGTACCGGTTGGCGAGCACGTTCGGGATCGTCACGTACCTCAGTCTTTCACGTCGTACGGGACGGCCCGACGAGACGTCCGGCAGCTCGGACACCACACCCGACCGGCCGAGGATATACTCGAACGCCGGTACGTATATAGGGGGTGTGCGTGACCAAGATCCTGGTGGACGTCGACGACGAGGCGCTGGCCGACGCGGCTGCGGCCTTCGGCACCAAGACCAAGAAGGACACGGTGAACGTCGCGCTGCGGGAAGGGGCTGCCCGCCTGCGTCGCGCCCGCGCCCTCGCCGAACTCAGCGGACGGGCCCAGGCCGGCGACTTCGACGAACTGCTCGACAAGGACACGTACCGGTCGTGAGACTCGCGGACTACCTGGTGGACACCAGCGCGTTGGTCCGCCTCCTGCGCGACCCCGGCACCCGGGCCCGGTGGGAACAACCGCTCACGGCCGGTCTGCTCGCGGTCTGTCCGCTGATCGAGCTGGAGTTCCTGTACTCGGCCCGCTCATTGGCCGACCGCAGGTGGCTCGGGGAACGGCTTCGGACGGTGTTCAGCTGGGTGGGCATGCCGGACCGGATCTACGAGCGGGCCGCCGAGATCCAGGACCAACTCACCGCCCGGGGCACCCACCGCTCGGCCGGTGCCGTCGACCTGCTGATCGCGGCGACGGCCGAAGACCAGGGACTGTCCCTGCTGCACTACGACCGCGACTTCGACCAGATCTCCGAGGTCACCGGCCAGCCCGTGCGCTGGCTCGCCCCGGCAGGCACGATCAAGTAGGTCCCGGGGCCGACTCATGCCCCGGAACGCAGAAACCGTCGGAAGACGTCGCACGTCCCGCGCGGCCCGGGTCACCAGGCGGGGCGGGCGGCCGGATCGAGGGCGAGCTCCCGGAGCTGCTCCGGGGTGAGCACGAACCGCCCGTCGTCGCTGCGCAGCGAGATCCTGATCCAGGTGCCGTCGGGGTACAGGACGTCGACCCGCCGGAAGTGGGTCACGGCCCCGCCCCCATAGGCTTCCCAGACGCGCGCGGTCTCCCGGACGCGCGCGCCGTCCGGCCCTGTCGACAGACCGCACGAGTCGACGATCTGCTTCCCGCAGTCCATGACGTCGCGGTTCAGGCCCGGCTGCGGCTCGGCCAGGGCCAGGACGGACAAGTCGTTGCCGAACGCGCCGGCGGGGTCGACCGGATAGGCGCGCACCGAGAAACCGAAGTGGCGGAAGTCCTCGGACGCGCCCCCGACCGGCGCGTCGCCGGCCGGACCGGTCGGAACGACGCCACGATCCACTGCGGTCGGTGACATCCAACGGACTCCGGGCGCCCGCGCCACGAGGGCCGCCGCCACCCCGTCCCGGTAACGTCCGGCCGCCTCCGTGGGCAGGTCCTGGTTGCTCTTGCGGTGCGGGGGGCGCGAGGCGGTTGCCGGGGCCGCCGGCTGCATGTCGGGACGGTCGACCACCAGGCCCGCGCCGAGCACCAGCGCGAGCACCCCGCCGGCCGCCGAGGCGTACGCCCCGAGCCGGCGCGTGCGGACGAGCCGGCGCTGCCGCAGGATCACCCGGTCCAGGTCGATCGAGGAAGGCGGCGCGTCGCCGATCGCCGCGTCGAAGATCTCCCGGTACGTCACGCGAACCTCCCCGCCCTCAGGGCCGGCTGGTCCACGGCCAGCAGGCGTAGCGACTCCAACGCTCTGGCGGCCTGGCTCTTCACCGTGCCGGTGGTGATGCCGAGGATCTGCGCGGTCTCCTCCACCGAGAGGTCGCAGTAGAAGCGCAGCACCACCACCGCGCGCCGCCGCTCGGGCAGCTTGCCGAGCAGTTCGAGCAGCAGCTCCCGGTCGGCCAGGTCGGGCTCGGAGTCCGGCGCGGCATCGTCGGGAACCTCGTCGGTGCTGTGTTCGCGTCGCCACGGCCGCCGCCGCTCGTCCAGCCAGACGCGCGTGAGCACCCGCCGCACGTACGCGTCGACGTTCTCCGCCGCGCGGACCCGCGGCCAGGCCCGGTAGAGCTTGCCGAGGGTGATGGAGACCAGGTCGTCGGCGGTGTGCCAGTCCCGGCAGAGCAGGTACGCCGTGCGGCGCAGGTGATCCAGCCGGGCCTCGACGAACTGCCGGTACTCGTCCTCGTCCGCCCGCTTCATCCGTCCCGCCTCCGCCGCCTCATGTCCAAGGGACGGAGCGCGGGGCCGGGCAGGTTGCCCGCGCCGGGGTCAGCGCTCCAGGATCGCGGTCACGCCCTGGCCGCCGGCGGCGCAGATGGAGATCAGGCCACGGCCGCCGCCCTTTTCCGCCAGCAGCTTCGCCAGGGTCGCCACGATCCGCCCGCCGGTGGCCGCGAACGGGTGCCCGGCGGCCAGCGACGAGCCGTTGACGTTCAGCTTCTCCCGGTCGATCGCGCCGAGGGGGGCGTCCAGCCCCAGCCGGTCCTTGCAGAACTCCGGGGACTCCCAGGCGGCCAGGGTGGCCAGCACCTGCGAGGCGAACGCCTCGTGGATCTCGTAGTAGTCGAAGTCCTGGAGCGTCAGCCCGGCCCGCTCCAGCAGCCGGGGCACCGCGTAGGCGGGCGCCATCAGCAGCCCCTCGTCGCCGTGCACGAAGTCGACGGCGGCGGCCTGCGACCAGGAGAAGAACGCCAGCACGGGCAGGTTGTGCGCGCGGGCCCACTCCTCGCTGGCCAGCAGCACCGTCGAGGCGCCGTCGGTCAGCGGCGACGAGTTGCCGGCCGTCATGGTCGCCGCGTCGGCGTCGGGTCCCTTCGCGCCGAAGACCGGCTTCAGCGCGCCGAGCCGCTCCAGGCTGGTGTCGGGACGCAGGTTCGCATCCCTGGTCAGCCCGAGGTAGGGGGTGACCAGGTCGTCGAAGAACCCCCGGTCGTACGCGGCGGCGAGCCGCTGGTGCGAGCGCAGCGCCAGCTCGTCCTGGGCCTGCCGGTCGATCTGCCAGCGCAGCGCCGTGCGGGCGGCGTGCTCCCCCATCGACAGCCCGGTACGCGGCTCCGCGTTGCGCGGGATCTCCGGCTTGAACGGCTGGGTGGGGCGCAGCTTCGCGGCGATCTTCAGCCGCTCGCCGAGGGTGCGGGCGCTGTTGAGCCGGAGCAGCGTGCGGCGCATCTCCTCGTTGACCGCGAGCGGCGCGTCGGAGGTGGTGTCCACGCCACCGGCGATGCCGACCTCGATCTGCCCGAGGGCGATCTTGTTGGCGACCAGGATGGCCGCCTCCAGCCCGGTGCCGCAGGCCTGCTGGATGTCGTACGCGGGGGTGTGCGGGTCGAGCTTCGAGCCGAGCACGACCTCGCGGGTCAGGTTGAAGTCCTTGGCGTGCTTGAGCACCGCGCCGGCCACCACCTCGCCGACCCGCTGGCCGGCCAGGCCGAACCGCGCGACGAGCCCGTCCAGCGCGGCGCCCAGCATGTCGGCGTTCGACGCGCTGGCGTACCGCGAGTTGGACCGCGCGAAGGGGATGCGGTTGCCGCCGATGACCGCGACCCGCCGGATGCTCTGCACGATCCCGCCTCCTCGAAAGACTTGCCCTTACCTTACTCGCCAGTAGGCTACGCCTATGACCGACAGGTACGCGAGCTTCGTCCGATCGGGGGCCGGCCGCACGCTGGTCAAGCGCCTCGGGCTGCCCGACCCGCCGCGACTGCGCCGACACACCCCCGGCGACCCCATCGTGCCCGGCCCCGTCCTGCTGGGCGCCGCGACCGGCGGCCGGCTCGCCGGGCAGGCCGGCAAGCTCCTGACCGCCGCCGGGGTCGAGCTGCGCGATCCGGGCGCCGCGGAGTCCACCGAGCGCTTCGCCGCCCTGGTGTACGACGCCACCGGCGTCACCGACTCCGCCGAGCTGCGCCAGCTGTACGACTTCTTCCACCCGCGCGCCCGCTCGGTGCTGCCCAGCGGCCGGGTCGTCGTGCTCGGCACCCCGCCCGGCGAGTGCGGCTCGCCCCGGGAGGCGACCGCCCAGCGGGCCCTGGAGGGGCTGACCCGCAGCATCGGCAAGGAGTTCGGCCGGGGCGTCACCGCCCAGCTCGTCCACGTGACGAAGGACCCGGACGCCGGCACCTGGACCAGCGTGGAGGCGACCCTGCGGTTCCTGCTCTCCGGCCGGTCCGCGTACGTCTCGGGGCAGGTGGTCCGGGTCGGTGCCGGCACGGCCGTCGCCCCAACCAACTGGGACCGCCCGCTGGACGGGCAGGTCGTGCTGGTCACCGGGGCGGCCCGGGGCATCGGCGCGGCGCTGGCCCGGGTGCTGGCCCGCGACGGGGCCCGGGTGGTGGCGCTGGACATCCCGGCGGCGGGGGACGAGCTGGCGGCGGTCGCCAACGAGATCGGCGGCACGGCCGTCCAGCTGGACCTGACCGCCCCCGACGCTCCGGCGCGGCTCGCCGCGCACCTCGCCGACCGGCACGGCCGGGTCGACGTGGTGGTACACAACGCCGGGATCACCCGCGACAAGACCCTCGGCCGGATGGACGCCGACCGGTGGGACTCGGTCATCGACGTCAACCTCTCCAGCCAGGAACGGATCAACGACGTGCTGCTGGAGCGGGAACTGATCCCGGCGGGCGGCCGGATCGTCTCGGTCTCCTCGATCGCCGGCATCGCCGGCAACCGGGGCCAGACCAACTACGCCACCAGCAAGGCGGGCGTGGTCGGGCTGGTCGAGTCGCTCGCCCCGGCGCTGCGCGGGCGGCAGATCAGCGTCAACGCGGTCGCCCCCGGGTTCATCGAGACGCGGCTGACGGCGCGCATCCCGCTGGTGCTGCGCGAGGCGGGCCGGCGGATGAACAGCATGTCCCAGGGCGGGCTGCCGGTGGACGTCGCCGAGACCATCGGCTGGCTGGCCTGGCCGGCCTCCGGCGCGGTCAGCGGCAACGTCGTCCGGGTCTGCGGCCAGAGTCTGCTGGGGGCGTGATGGCGAGGAGAGGACAGCCGGCGCAGGACCCGGACGACCTGTCGGTGCACGAGCTGATCGACGGCCCGACCGAGATCCTGTCGCAGGACACCCTGGACGCGATCCGCGGGCCGGAAGCGTCCGGCCACGACCTGAGCCTCGAGCAGACGCACGACCTCTCCGCCTCCGCCGCCGAGGCGACGCAGGACCTCTCGGGTCGGGGCCCGGCCGGGACGGTTGCCCGGGAGCGCGTCGAGCTGCCCCGGATGCCGGCGGCCGGGGCGCTCTACCGGCGGGCGCTGCTCGGCGCGCTGCCCGGCTTCGGCGGTGGGCGGCGCTCGGCGGGCGTCCCGGCTGTCGAGCTGGCCGTCGGCGGGATCGCCGTCGACCGGACGCACCTCGCCGACTACGACCGGGTCTGCGGGTTCCGGCTCACCGACCGGCTGCCCGCCACGTTCCCGCACGTCATGGGCTTTCCGCTGGCGCTGCGGCTGATGACCGCGCCCGAGTTCCCCATCCCGCTGACCGGCGTGGTGCACGTCGGCAACCGGATCACCGTGCACCGCCCGGTCACCGCCGACGAGACCCTCGACTTCCGCGCGTACGCCGAGAACCTGCGCCCGCACGACCGGGGGCGGCAGGTCGACGTGGTGCTCGTCGGCTCGGTCGGCGGGGAGGAGGTCTGGCGGGGCGTCTCGACGTACCTCGGCAGGGAGGGCAAGCGGGGCGGCGGTGGACGGCGCGACCAGGCCGGGCGGCCCGCGACGCCGGCCGGTTCGGCCCGCTGGCGGGTCGAACCCCGCGTCGGTACGGACTACGCGCGGGTCTCCGGCGACCACAACCCGATCCACACCTCGCGCCTCGGCGCCCGGCTGTTCGGTTTCCCCCGGCCGATCGCGCACGGGATGTGGAGCAAGGCCCGCTGCCTGGCTGCGCTGGAGAACCGGCTGCCGGACGCCTACACGGTCGAGGTGGCCTTCAAGCTGCCGGTGCCGCTGCCGAGCACGGTGAGCTTCGGGCTGCTGCCGGAGGGCGGGTTCGCCCTGCACGACTCGCGCGGCCGGCCACACCTGGCGGGCATCGTGCGCTGAGCCGCCCCCGGCTGACGCTGAGCCGCCCCCCGCCGAGACCGACGCACCCCTGACGAAGCTGACGCGCCCCTGCCGGATCCGCTCCCGGGCTTGGCAGGGGCGTTTCCGTACGCTAGGTTGTTCTCATATCGAGATGTTCTCAGGATGAGAGAGACATGGTTGACGAGCAGGACTTCCTGGCCGCGTACGACCCCCGGGCCTATCCGTCGGTCGCCGTGACCGTCGACGTGGTGGCGCTGACCATCCGGGACGGCGCGCTGCACCTGCTGCTGATCCGGCGCGGCCAGCCCCCCTTCGAGGGCCACTGGGCGCTGCCCGGCGGATTCGTCCGCCCCGACGAGGACCTCGCGGCCGGCGCCCGGCGGGAGCTGGCCGAGGAGACCGGGCTCGGCGGCGAGGAGCTGCGCCGCGTACACCTGGAGCAGTTGGGCAGCTACGGCACCCCCGACCGCGACCCGCGGATGCGCGTCGTCTCCGTCGCCCACCTCGCGTTCGCCCCCGACCTGCCCGACCCGGCTGCCGGCACCGACGCCGACGAGGCGACCTGGCTGCCGGTGACCGCCCTGACCAGCCGGCAGCTCGCCTTCGACCACGGCCGGATCATCGACGACGCGCTGGAGCGGGCCCGGTCCAAGCTGGAATACACCCCGCTCGCCACGCGCTTCCTCGCCGGCGAGTTCACGATCAGCGAGCTGCGCGCCGTCTACGAGACGGTCTGGGGCCACCCGCTGCACGCCGGCAACTTCCACCGCAAGGTGCTCTCGGTGCCGGGCTTCGTGGAGAGCACCGGCACCAGCACCGAGCGCGGCGGCGCCCGGGGCGGCCCCCGCGCCAAGCTCTACCGGGCCGGCGACGCCCGGCTGCTGCACCCGGCGCTGCTGCGCCCCGCCCGGGAGGAGACGGTCCGATGAGGACCGCCGAAGCCATCCGCCTGGTCGCGGCGGCCCGCACCGACGCCGACCTGTTCGGCACGGACCAGCCGGCCCGGCGCTACCGCGAGCTGGTCGCGGCCCTGCACCCCGACCGCCTGCCCGCCGACCCGGCCGTACGCGCCGAGGCCACCGACGCGTTCATCCGGGTCACCACCCGCTGGAAGGCCCGGCCGGTCACCATCCTCGGCGACTACCGCCTCGGCGCGCCGGCCCACTCGGGCGACCTGGCCGACCTCTACGACGTCGGCGCCGACCGGCTGCTCAAGCTGCCCCGGCGCCCCACCGACAACGACCTGATGGCCCGCGAGGCGCACGCCCTGCGCACCATCGCCGAGCGCGGCGACCCGCGCTACCTGCCGTACGTGCCCCGGCTGGTGGACTCGTTCCGGCACCGCGAGGCCCCCACCGGCGCCGAACGGCGGATCAACGTGCTCGCCACCGCGCCCGGCCTGCACGACCTCGACGAGGTGCGGCGCGCGTACCCGGACGGGGTCGACGCCCGCGACGTGGCCTGGATGTGGCGCCGGCTGCTCGTGGCGCTCGGCCTGGCCCACCGGGCGGGCATCGTGCACGGCGCGGTCCTGCCGCCGCACGTGCTGATCGAGCCGGACGGGCACGGCGTGGTGCTGGTCGACTGGTGCTTCTCCGCGCCCGTCGGCAGCACCGTCCCCGCGCTGGTGCCCGGCTACGACGCGCGGTGGTACCCCGACGAGATCCCCCGAAAGCGACCCTGCGGGCCGGGCACCGACATCGCGATGGCGAGCCTCTGCATGAGCTGGCTGATGGGGCCGCGCGCGCCCCGCGAGCTGGACGCCTTCGCGCGGGGCTGCCGCCAGCGGGCCCTGGACGCCCGGCCCGACGACGCGTGGCGGCTGCTGCGCGAACTGGACGAGGTGCTGGACCGGCTCTACGGGCCACGCACCTTCCGACCCTTCACCCTCAACCCCTAAGGAGCTGTCATGGGCAGTGGAATGTGGTCCACCGACGTGTACGACGCCGCCGACCGCTACCGCCGGAAGACCGGCAGGAGTGCGTTCTCCTACAGCGACAGCGGGGCGCGCAAGGTGCACCCCGCCCTCGACCCGCGCGACGCGACGCGCGAGAGCCGCGACTCCGACGAGCACCCCCGGTCGACGCCCATCGCGGTGCTCTTCGACGTCACCGGCTCGATGCGCAACGTGCCGCGCGTCCTGCAGACCAAGCTGCCGCAGCTGCTCGGGCTGCTGCAACGGCAGGGCTACGCCAGCGACCCGCAGATCATGTTCGGCGCGATCGGCGACGCCACCTGCGACCGGGTGCCGTTGCAGGTCGGCCAGTTCGAGTCGGACAACCGGATGGACGACGACCTGGGCCGGATCGTGCTGGAGGGCGGCGGCGGCGGGCAGATGACCGAGTCGTACGAGCTGGCCATGTACTTCATGGCCCGGCACACCGTGACCGACTCCTGGGAGAAGCGCGGCCGGCGCGGCTACCTGTTCATCATCGGCGACGAGCTGGCGTACCCGCAGGTGAAGTCCCGGGAGGTGGCCCGTGTCATCGGCGGCGACCTGCGCGAGGACGTGCCGCTGCGGCAGATCGTCGACGAGGTGACCCGCCGCTGGGACACCTACTACCTGCTCCCCGCCGGCAGCCACTACTCCGGCAACGCCAAGGTGCTCGACTCGTGGCGGGACCTGCTCGGGCAGAACGCCGTCGTGCTGGACGACCTCGACGCGGTCTGCGAGACGATCGCGCTCACGGTCGGGCTCGGCGAGCAGGCCATCGACCTGGACGAGGGCCTGCGCGACCTCGACCGGGCCGGCTCCGGTGCCACCGGCACCGTCTCGAAGGCGCTGGCCCGCCTGCGCGGCGGACGGCGTGCCGAGGTGTCGACGCTGCCCGCGTTCCGCGACACCGGCGGCGAGGTGACCCGGCTGTGAACCACGTGACGGCGGTCGGCGGCGGCTCCGGCCGCTGCTGCGGCAGCGGGCAGGGCTCCGGCGGCGGCTGCGGGGAGGTCCGGTGAGCAGGCACGTCGCGGTGGTGGACCTCGGCTACGGCGACGCGGGCAAGGGCACGGTCGTGGACTGGCTCTGCGCCACCCGGCCCGTGCACACGGTGATCCGCTTCAACGGGGGCGCGCAGGCGGCGCACAACGTCGTGCTGCGCGACGGGCGGCACCACACGTTCGCGCAGTTCGGGGCCGGCACGTTCCATCCCGGCGTCCGTACGCACCTGTCGCGGCACGTGGTGGTGGACCCGCTGGCGCTGGCCGCCGAGGCCGACCACCTCGCATCGGTCGGGGTGCCCGACGCGCTCGACCGGTTGACCGTCGACGGGGAGGCGCTGCTCGCCACCCCGTACCACCGGGCCGCCAACCGGGCCCGGGAGATCGCCCGGGGAGCCGACCGGCACGGCTCCTGCGGGCTCGGGGTGGGCGAGGCCGTCGCGTACGGTCTCGCCCACCCCGACGAGGCGCCCCGGGTGGCCGACTGCGCCGACCCGGGGCGGCTGCGCCGCCGGCTGACCGCCCTGCGGGACCGGCTGACCGCCGAGCTCGGCCCGCTGGACGCACCACCCGTCGCCGACTGCCTGCCCGCGTTCACCGGCTTCGCCGCGCGGGTCGCGATCGTCGACCGGAGCTGGCTGGCCGGGGCACTGCGCGCCGGCACCTGCGTCTTCGAGGGCGCGCAGGGGGTGCTGCTCGACGAGTGGCACGGCTTCCACCCGTACACGACGTGGAGCACCACCACCTTCGCCAACGTCGACGGCCTGCTCGCCGAGGCGGGCCAGGCCGGTACGGCCACCCGGATCGGGGTGCTGCGCGTGGTCACCACCCGGCACGGCCCCGGCCCGCTGGTGACGGAGGACCCGACCCTGCCGCTGACCGACCCGCACAACCCGACCAACCCGTGGCAGGGGCGGTTCCGGTTCGGCCACTTCGACGCGGTCGCCCACCGGTACGCCCTCGCCGCCGCCGGCGGGGTCGACGGCCTGGCGCTCACCCACGTCGACCTCGCCGGCCCCGGGCTGCGGATCTGCCGCCGCTACGACACCACCGACCGGCTCGCCCCGGGACCGCCCGGCGACCTGGACCGGCAGGCCGCGCTCACCGCCCGCCTGCTGCGCTCCCGCCCCGTGTACGACGACGCCCCGCCGCCCGACTGGACGGCGGCGGTGCGGGAGGAGCTGGGCGCGCCCGTGGTGCTGACCTCGCGGGGCCCGACGGCCGACGACAAGACCCCGCACGGCCCGCTCCTCGCCCCGTCGGGGACCGCCCCTCCCCGCCGCAGGGACGGCGGCGTGACGCCGGAGCCCGCCGGAGCGACGGGCGTGACGCCGAGGCCCGCCGGGGCCCGTTGCGGGTGATCCGGCGACTCGGCCACCGGTCGGGTCGCGCCCGGCCAGCATGGGAGGCATGGAGTCCGCGATCGACCTGCTCCGGCAGCTGATCACCTCACCGTGGGTGTACCTGCTGATCTTCGGGCTCACCGCAGTCGACGCGTTCTTCCCCGCCGTACCCGGCGAGGCAGCCGTGATCACCGCCGCCGTCTTCGCCACCGGCGGCAACCCCGAGCTGGCGGCGGTGATCGTCGCCGCCGCGCTGGGCGCCTGCGCCGGCGACCACCTCTCGTACGCCATCGGGCGCGGCGGCGGCGCGAAGCGGCTCGCCCGCTTCCCGGCGGACAGCCGGCGCCGGGCCAGCTCCGAGTGGGCCCGGCGGGCGCTGTGCCGGCGCGGCGGGCTGATCCTGACCACCGCCCGGTACCTGCCCGGCGGCCGGACGGCGGTCACCCTCACCATGGGCGCGATCCGCTACCCGCTGCGGTCGTTCCTGCTCTTCGACGCGGTCGCGGCGGTGAGTTGGGCGCTCTACAGCGCCCTGCTCGGCTACTTCGGCGGGCTGGCCTTCGAACGCGACCCGGTCAGGGGTGTCCTCGCCGGCGTGGGCCTGTCGCTGGCGGTCACCCTCGCGCTGGAGTCGCTGCGCTGGCTACGCCGCCGCCACCGGTAGACACGTCAGTCCTCCCCAGCAACGACGGCGACTACGGCGACGAGTGGAACGCCATGGGTGTCACCGCGGCCCGCAGACACCCGTGGTGTTCCACTCGTGCGGCTGAAGCTCGTGCGGCTGAAGGGTGGCGGGAAGGCAGGGTGGGGGCGGGTCAGGACGGGGTGGCCCGTGGGTGCCAGGTGGCGCCACGGAGGAGTTGGCCGGCGCCCAGCCAGGCGACGTTCATCATCCGGGTGGCGGTCTTCTCCGGGTCGGCCTCCGGGTGGTCGGCGAGCCAGTCCGCCAGCGACTCGGTCGCCCCCACGAGGGCGTACGCGACGACCTCCAGGTCGGTCTCGCCCACCTCGCGGCCCTCGGCGCGCAGCGCGTGATCGAGCATCCCGGCGACCACATCGACCAGCCGGGCCCGCATGCCGGCCAGTTCGCCGGCGAAGGGCTGCTCGCCCCGGGCCTGCCGGTAGAGCACCGCCCACCCGTCGCGGTGCGCCCCGACGAAGCCGAAGAACGCGCGCAGCCCCCGCCAGAGTCGCTCGTCGGCCGGCAGTTCGGGGGCGGCCGCCCCGGCGATGGCCTGCATCATCCGGGTGCCCTCCCGGTGCAGGCAGGCGACGAAGAGTTCTTCCTTCGTGCCGAGGTACGCGTAGACCATGGGCTTGGAGATGCCGGCGTCCTCGGCGATCTCGTCCATGCTGGCCGCGTGGAAACCCCTGCGTGAGAACACTTTCACGGCCGCGTCGAGCATCTGCTGCTCGCGTACGGCGCGGGGTAGGCGCTTGAAGGTGGGTGGGGTGGACACCTTGCGAGCATACCTACTCGCCCGTAAGGTTACGCACGAGTAGCCAACACCCGGAAGGTGCAGCCCCATGACTGACTTCGACCCGGCCAACTTCGCGAACGTCGGCCCCAAGGAGTTCGCCCAGCTGGTCAAGTCCACCCCGGACGACAAGATCGCCGAGGTGATGTCCGGCGACCTGCGCGGCAAGATCCTCGGTGAGGTCTTCGGCCGGATGCCGCAGCTCTTCCGCGCCGACCGGGCCGGCTCGACCAACGCGGTCATCCACTGGAACATCACCGGCCGACCCGACGGTGGCACCGACACCTACGAGGTGGTCATCGCCGACGGCGCGTGCACCGTCAACGAGACCCCGCAGCACGACCCGAAGCTCAGCCTCACGATGGGCCCGGTCGAGTTCCTGAAGATCGTCTCCGGTGGCGCGAACCCCGTCATGATGTTCATGACCGGCAAGCTCAAGGCCAAGGGTGACCTGGGCCTGGCCGCCAACATCGCCAACCTGTTCGACATCCCCAAGGCCTGACATGGCCGAGTTCTCGCTCGACCTGAACGAGGAACAGCGGGATCTGCGCGACTGGGTGCACGGCTTCGCCGCCGAGGTCGTGCGCCCGGCCGCGGCCGAGTGGGACGCCCGGGAGGAGACCCCGTGGCCGATCATCCAGGAGGCGGCGAAGGTCGGCCTGTACGGCTTCGAGTTCCTCGCCACCTGCTGGGCCGACCCCACCGGCCTCTCCCTCCCGATCGCCAGCGAGGAACTCTTCTGGGGTGACGCCGGCATCGGGCTGGGCATCTTCGGCACCTCCCTCGCGGTGGCCGCCATCTACGGCGCCGGCACGCCCGACCAGATGGTCGAGTGGGTGCCGCAGTGCTTCGGCACCGTCGACGAGCCGGCCGTCGCCGCGTTCTGCACCACCGAGCCCGAGGCCGGCTCCGACGTCGGCGCGATGCGCACCCGGGCGGTCTACGACGAGGCCACCGACGAGTGGGTGCTGCGCGGGCAGAAGGCGTACGCCACCAACGGCGGGATCGCCGGGGTGCACGTGGTCACCGCCTCGGTCGACCCGGCGCTCGGCTCCCGCGGGCAGGCGGCGTTCGTCGTACCGCCGGGCACCGCCGGCCTCACCGCGACCCGCAAGCTGCGCAAGCTGGGCCTGCGCGCGTCGCACACCGCCGACGTCTTCCTCGACGACGTACGCGTACCGGGGCGCTGCCTGCTCGGCGGCCGGGACGCCCTGCTCGAACGCCTCGACCGGGCCCGCTCCGGCAAGCGCGCCTCGGGTCAGGCGGCGATGCGCACCTTCGAGCTGTCCCGGCCCACCGTCGGCGCGCAGGCGCTGGGCGTGGCGCGGGCCGCCTACGAGTACGCCCTGGACTACGCGAAGGAACGGGTGCAGTTCGGCCGCCCGATCATCGAGAACCAGGCGGTCGCGTTCGCGCTGGCCGACATGAAGATGGAGATCGACGCCGCCCGGCTGCTGGTGTGGCGGGCATCCTGGATGGGCCGCAACAACCGGCCCTTCACCGCCGGCGAGGGCTCGATGTCCAAGCTGAAGGCCGGCGAGGTGGCCGTCTCCGTCACCGACAAGGCCGTGCAGTTGCTCGGCGGGGCCGGCTTCCTGCGGGACCACCCGGTCGAGCGCTGGTACCGCGACGCCAAGATCTACACCATCTTCGAGGGCACCTCCGAGATCCAGCGGCTGGTCATCTCCCGGGCCATCTCGGGCGTCCAGATCCGCTGACCGGCCGCCGGCGCGCTGCCGTACCGGACACGTGCCGGTCCGGGCGGCCGCCGCACCCGTACCACCGCGCACCTGATCTCCAGACCGCCCGCGTGGGGCCCCGGCCCGGGGTCCCACGCGCACCGCCTGAGGAGGTTGCGTCATGGACCTGCCGTTCGTCGTCGCCACCCTGACCCGACGCGGGCTGCTCGCCCCCGGCCGGCCGATCCGCGTCGCCGCCCAGCTCCAGGCGCTGCGCAGGTGGGGCTGGAACATCGCCGGCGAACTGCGCCAGGCCGCCGCCCGCGACCCCGACCGCACGGCCCTCGTCGACGAGCAGGGCACCGGCCTGACGTACGCCGAACTGCTCGACCGGTCGGAGCGGCTGGCCCGGGGGATGCGGACAGCGCTCGGGGTGCGGCCCGGCGACCGGGTCGGCGTGCTCTGCCGCAACCATCCCGGCCTGGTCGAGTCGATCGTGGCCGCCACCCTGCTCGGCGCGGACGCGGTGCTGGTCAACACCGGGCTCTCCGCCGGTCAGCTCGCCACCGTCGCGCAGGAGCAGCGGCTGCGGGTGCTGGTGCACGACGCCGAGTTCGACGACCGGGTCGCCAACCTCGCCGCTGAGGTGCTGCGCCTCGACGAGCGCGCCCGGGAGGAACTCGTGGTCGGCTCGCTTTCCGGGGAGCTGCGTCCCCCCGGGCGCGACGGCCGGATCATCGTGCTCACCTCCGGCACCACCGGCGCACCCAAGGGCGCCCGGCGCCCCACCCCGAACGGCTTCGGCCCGCTGGTCTCCATCATCGACCGCATCCCGCTGCACGCCCGGGACACCGTCATGATCGCCGCGCCGCTCTTCCACACCTGGGGATACGCCGCCCTCCAGGTGTGCTTCGCCCTGCGCGCCACGATCGTGCTGCACCGCCGCTTCGACCCGGCCGCCACGCTGGCCGCCCTGGTGGCACAGCGCTGCGACGCCCTCTTCGCCGTACCGGTGATGCTGCAACGGCTGCTGGAGGTGCCGCCGCCGGACCCCCGTCCCCCGCTGAAGGTGGTCGCGGTAAGCGGTTCCGCGCTGCCGGGCGGCCTCGCCCTGCGGTTCATGGACGTCTACGGCGACGTGCTGCACAACCTCTACGGCTCCACCGAGGTCTCCTGGGCCTCCATCGCCGGCCCCGCCGACCTGCGCGCGGCTCCGACCACCGCCGGCCGCCCGCCGCACGGCACCCGGTTGGAGATCCTCGACGCGGCCGGCGAGCCGGTGCCGGCCGGGCAGGTCGGCCGGATCTTCGTCGGCAACGAGATGCTCTTCGAGGGCTACACCTCCGGGGCCGTCCGGGAGCACCGCGGCGGCCTGCTCGACACGGGCGACCTGGGGCGGCTCGACGCCGACGGGCTGCTCTTCGTCGACGGCCGGGCCGACGACATGATCGTCTCGGGCGGGGAGAACGTGTTCCCGTCCGAGGTGGAGGACCTGATCGCCCGGCTGCCGCAGGTACGCGAGGCCGCCGTGATCGGCGTGCCGGACCCCCGGTACGGCCAGCGGCTCGCCGCGTTCCTCGCCCTGCACCCCGGCGAGACGCTCGACCCGGAGGCCGTCCGCGAGTACGTCCGGCACTACCTGGCCCGGTTCTCCGTACCCCGGGACGTGGTCTTCGTGAAGTACCTGCCCCGCAACGCCACCGGCAAGGTGCTGGCCCGCGAGCTGCACCGCTACTACTACAGCTGACCGTTCCCCGGCCGTTACTGCCCGGATGCTCCCCCGCCCCTAGGCTGGCGGCACCATGATCGGTTCCGGACCGCGCCGCCGTGCCCGACACCGCCACCATGCCCGTCACCGTCAGCCACGGCCCCGGATGGCACCGCTGCTGCTGGTCGAGGCGGCGACCCTGCTCTCCAACACCGGCAACGGGGTGGCCAACGTGGCCCTGCCCTGGCTGGTGCTCGAACGCACCGGCAGCCCCACCGCCGCCGGCGTGGTCGCGGCGGCCACCGCCCTGCCGCTGCTGCTGTCCGGCCTCGTCTCCGGCACCGTCGTGGACCTGCTCGGCCGGCGGCGTACGGCGCTGGTCTCCGACACGCTCTCCGCCGTCTCGGTCGCCGCGATCCCGGTGGTCGACGCGCTGCTCGGGCTGAACCTCGGCTGGATCGTGGCGCTGGCCGTGCTCGGGGCGGTGTTCGACCCGGCCGGCCTGACCGCCCGGGAGACCCTGCTGCCGGCCGCCGCACAGGCCGCCGGCTGGCGCATCGAACGCGCCAACGGGGTGCACGAGGCGGTCTGGGGACTCGCCTTCCTCATCGGGCCCGGCGTCGGCGGCGTGCTCATCGCCGCGATCGGCCCCGGCTCGACGCTCTGGGTCACCGCCACCGGATTCGCGCTGGCCGTCGCGATGATCGCCGCCGTCCGGCTGCCGGGGGCCGGCCGCCCCGAACGCCCCCCGTCCGGGCTGTGGCGCGGCACCGTCGAGGGGCTGCGGTTCGTCTGGCGGGACCGGCTGCTGCGGACCATCGCGCTGCTCACGATGGTGCTGGCCGCGCTCTACCTGCCGGTCGAGGGCGTGCTGCTGCCGGCGTGGTTCGTCGGTCGGGGGGAACCGGCCCGGCTCGGCGCGCTGCTCATGGCGATGAGCGCCGGCGGAGTCGTCGGTGCGCTCGCCTCCGGGGTGGCGGGCCGACTGATCCGGCGGCACACCCTGATGGTGATCGCCCTCGTCGTCATCGGGATGGCCCTCGTGGGGCTGGCCACCCTGCCGCCGTTCCCGGCCATGATCGGCTTCGCCGTCGCGATCGGGCTCGCGTACGGGCCGGTCAACCCGCTGTCCAACTACGCCATGCAGACCCGCACGCCCGAACGGTTGCGCGGGCGCGTGGTCGGGGTGATGACCTCCTTCGCGTACGCCGCCGGCCCGGCCGGCTACCTGCTCGCCGGGCCACTGGTGGAGTGGCTCGGCCTGCGTACCGCCTTCCTGGTGCTGGCCGTGGCGCTGCTGGTGGCGACCCTGGGCGCCGCGCCGCTGCCGGCACTGCGGGCGCTGGACGAGCCACCCCGCTACCCGCCCGCCCCGCCCGGCGGCCCGACGAACCGGGTGGAGGAACGCGTCCCGCTCAACGGGCAGTACGCCCCCGCGTCGCACCGGGACGCGCCCCGCGTACAGGGGCGCGTCCGGGTCGAACAGCTGTGGCCGCCCGCCCCGCACCGGGACGCACCCGTTCGGGGCTGACCTCCCGCGTCAGGGATGGAGCGTCAACCCGGGCGTGGTGGCGATGGCCGTCAACTGCGCCACGGTGAGCACCGGCGGCGGACCGAACCGGAACGTCCGTGGCACGCCGTCCTCCCCACCATCGATGTGATAGTTGTCCGTCGTCACCGTCACGGTCGTACCGTCCGCCCGTTGCACCTGCGCCCAGCGCCGCTCAGCGCCCTCCTTACCGGGTCTGGCCGCGCCGAAGGTGAGGGTCCCGCCGTCCGGCAGTTGGCTGCTGCCCGTACAGGAACCAGGGTCGGGAGAGGCGGCACACCCGACGGGCTCATCGGCAGCCGTCGGGATGAGTGACACCGTCAGGTTGTCGACCTGTCCGCTCCCCGTCAGCCGGGCATGGGCGTAGTAGTGCCAGTGGCTCTTCTCGTAGGTGAACTGGACCGGGTCGCAGCCGGGGATCGTGCCGTCAACCGACAGCCCCGCCGGCACGACGGCCGACAGCGCCGGACGCAGCACGAGGGTCAGCCGGGCGACGCCCGCGTCGGGGCGCTCGGTCGGCCGGTCGCGCACCGTGTCGTACGACTGCTGGGGCGCCGGCGGACCACTGGGCTCCGGTTCCACCACCGGACAGAGCGACGCGTCGGCGGACGGCGAGCCGCCACCGACCGGCAGGGTGAGTCCTGCCGGCCCGGCGGCCGGGCCAACGAGCAGCGCCGGTGTCACCGCGACTGCGGCCACCACCGCGACCCCGGTGCCCGCCGCCGCCCAGGTCCGATGACGGCGGCGCCGCCGGTCGTCGGCGATCAGCTGGTCCACGTCGATCCGGGTCGGCGGCGCGGCGGCCACTGCCACCCGGAACTGCTCGGAGAGATCATCCATCGGTGCGTGCCCCCTCGGGTCGGGCCGGCACATCGACGAGGCGGCCCCGCAACGCCTCGATCGCGCGCGCCGACTGGCTCTTGACGGTGCCGGTGGTGCAGCCGAGTTCCCGGGCGGTCTCCTCCACGGACAGGTCGCAGAAGTAGCGCAACACCAGGACCGCGCGGCGGCGCGGCGGCAGCTCGGCCAGCAGGGCGAGGATGGTCAGCCGGTCCGCGGCACCGTCGGTGGCGCAACGGACGGCGCCGTCGGGGACCTCGGCCCAGGCGGCCTCGCGCCGCCACGGTCGGCGCCGCTCGTCCAGCCAGACCCGGAGCAGGGTGCGCCGGACGTACGCGTCGGGGCTGTCCATCCGCGACACGCGCCGCCAGTGCCGCAGCAGCTTGACCAGCGCCGTCGACACCAGGTCGTCGGCCGTGTGCCAGTCGCCGCAGAGCAGGTACGCCGTGCGGCGCAACGGTTCCAGCCGCGCCCCGACGTACTCGCGGTAGCCCTCGATGTCGGCAGGCAATCCCGCCACCTCCTCGCCTCACCGCTCAAACGGAGGCGGGGAGGGTGGAGGTTGCCCGGTCAGCCCGGAATGCTGATCCGCCCCTCGACGGCGGCGGAGGCGATGTCGGTGCGGTGCTGTGCCCCGGCCAACTCCACCCCACCCACCAGCGCGTACGCGGCGTCCCGCGCGGCGGGCAGGTCGGCGCCGGTGGCGGTGGCGCAGAGGACCCGGCCACCGGCGGAGCGCAGCGCCCCGTCGGCGTCTCGGCGGGTGCCGGCGTGGATGATCCCCGGCGCCTCGCCCCCGGTGATCACATCGCCGGTACGCGGGGCGGCCGGGTAGCCCTCGGCGGCGACCACGACCGTGACGGCGGCGCCGTCGCGCCAACGCAGCGGCGGGTGCCCGGCCAGCGTGCCGGTCGCGGCGGCGTGCAGCAGCCCGGCCAGCGGCGTCTCCAGCAGCGCGAGCACCACCTGCGTCTCCGGGTCACCGAAACGGGCGTTGAACTCGATCACCCGGGGGCCGTCGGCGGTGATCGCCAACCCGACGTAGAGCAGGCCCGCGAACGGGGTGCCCCGGCGGGCCATCTCCGCCAGGGTCGGGTGTACGACGTCGCGCATGACCTCGTCGACCAGGCCGGACGGCGCCCAGGGCAGCGGCGCGTACGCCCCCATGCCGCCGGTGTTCGGGCCGGTGTCGCCGTCGCCGATCCGCTTGAAGTCCTGCGCGGGCAGCAGCGGCACCGCCGCCTCGCCGTCGGTGACCACGAAGAGGGAGACCTCCGGGCCGGCCAGGTATTCCTCGACGACGACCCGGCCGCACTCCTCGGCGTGCCGCAGCGCGGCGGCGCGGTCGTCGGTCACCACGACACCCTTGCCGGCGGCGAGCCCGTCGTTCTTCACCACGTACGGCGCGCCGAACTCGTCCAGCGCCCTGCCGGTGCTCGCCGCGTCCGTGCAGGTGTACGCGCGGGCGGTGGGCACGCCGGCGGCGGTCATGACGTCCTTGGCGAACGCCTTCGACCCCTCCAGCCGGGCCGCCTCGCCAGACGGCCCGAAGGCGGCGATCCCCTTGGCGCGTACGGCGTCGGCGACCCCGGCCACCAGCGGCGCCTCCGGCCCGATCACCACCAGGTCGGCCCCGGTCTCCACCGCCAGCGCGGCGACGGCCGCCGGATCGCACGGATCGACGGCCCGCAGCGAGGCGAGCGGAGCGATGCCGGGATTACCGGGCGCCGCGATCAGCTGCTCGACGGCCGGATCCGCAGCCAGCCCGAGCGCGAGCGCATGCTCCCGCCCCCCACCACCAAGAAGAAGTACGCGCACACCCGCATCCTACTGACCCCCTCCCCAGCCCCCGTTGATCATGAGGTTAGCGGCACTGATAGCGATCAACTTCGCCGCAAACCTCATGATCAACGGCGCCGGGCAGCGGCGATGGCCTCGCGGACGGTCCAGGGAATGTAGTCGGGGTGGAGGGTGTCGGACCAGGTGAAGCGGAGCATCGTCCAGCCCGCGTTGACCAGGCGGTTCTGTCTGCGCCGGTCGGCAAAGGCTGCCACGGGGGTGTCGTGGGGTCCTCGGCCGTCGGCCTCGGCGATCACCTTCGGGCCTCGCCAACCGAGGTCACCGATGCCGAGCAGATGGCCATCGTCGTCCCGCACCGCGATCTGAAGGACGTCCGGCGGCACCTTGCCGTCAACGCAGCGAAGCCGCGCGCGGGTCTCCAACGGGGACTGCGCCCGGCCGTCCGCCTCGCCCAGGTGCAGGCGCGCGGCCACGGCGCCCCGCCGGCCTCGGACCAGACGCGGGATGGAGAGCAGGTCAGCGTCGGTGATCAGGCGACGGTTCAGCGCCGAGTCCAGCACCGAGACCGCCGGATACCGGCCGACGCGACGGATCACCTCGGCCACGGTGCAGAGCGGGCTCGTGGCGGGCATACCGCCGACGCGGACGACCGAGGCCGCCGGGTGCTCGATCTGGTGAACCACGAGACCCGGTTCTCGAATCCGCGCCAACCTCGCGGAGGTACCGGGCAGTGCCACGTGGATCTCGTCACTGGGCGGCAGACCGGCGATGCCGTGAAGCTCGGCGGCCGTTCCGAGCACGGCGTGCGCCCGGGGCCCGAGCGACAGCAGGGCCGCGCGGATCAGGTGCCGCCGGGACGCCTCCTCGGTCGCTTTGCTGTCGACGAGATAGACGGCCCGCGCGACGCGGCGCCATCGGCCGAACTTGACCAGGTTGTCGATCTCGTGTCGACCGAGGCCGACACGCATGGCTTGGGCCCGGGTCACCAACCCGTCCTGCCGAGCGGCAATCCGCCGCAACTCCCCCGCGCGATCCATGGCTGACCACCATGGCCCAGTTCACCTGTCCCCGGCTCCCCCTGTGGACAACCACCCCGCCCCTGTGGAAAACCTCGCCCCTGGCCGATCGCCCGACAGGGTTGATCATGAGGTTAGCGGCACTGATAGCGATCGACTTCGCCGCGAACCTCATGATCAACGCGCAGGTTCCCCCAGGGCCAGGGGTTAGGGGAGGAGGGGGTGGCGGAGGACGTTCTCCTCGCGGCCCGGGCCCACGCCCACGACGCTGACGCGGGTGCCGCAGAGTTCCTCGATGCGGGCGATGTAGCGGCGCGCGTTCTCGGGGAGTTCGTCCTCGGTGCGCGCCTTGGTGATGTCCTCCCACCAGCCGTCGAGCTCCTCGTAGATCGGAGTCGCGTGGTGGAAGTCGGTCTGGGTCATCGGCATGTCGTCGAAGCGCTCGCCGTTGATCTCGTAACCGACGCAGATCGGCACCTTCGGGAGGCCGGTGAGCACGTCCAGCTTGGTGACCACCAGGTCCGTGACGCCGTTGAGGCGGCAGGCGTACCGGGCGACGACGGCGTCGAACCAGCCGCAGCGGCGCTCCCGGCCGGTGGTGGTGCCGTACTCGTGGCCGATCTTGCGCAGGTGCTGCCCGTTGTCGTCGAACAGCTCCGTCGGGAACGGCCCGGAGCCGACGCGCGTCGTGTACGCCTTGCTGACCGCGATCACCTTGCTGATCGCCGTCGGCGGGATACCGGCGCCCACGCAGGCCCCGCCGGCCGTCGGGTTCGACGAGGTCACGAAGGGGTACGTGCCGTGGTCCATGTCGAGCATGGTGGCCTGGGCGCCCTCCAGCAGGACCGTCTCGCCGCGGTCCAGCGCGTCCCAGAGCATCACCCGGGTCTCGGCGATGTACGGCTTGAGCCGCTCCGCGTACCGCAGGTATTCCTCGACGGTCTCGTCGACGTCGATCGCCTTGCGGTTGTAGATCTTGAACAGGAGCTGGTTCTTCTCGCGCAGCGCCAGTTCCAGCTTCTTGCGCAGGATGCCCGGGTCGAGCAGGTCCTGGAGCCGGATGCCCATCCGGGCGACCTTGTCCCCGTACGCGGGGCCGATGCCCCGGCCGGTGGTGCCGATCCGGGAGCTGCCGAGATAGCGCTCGACCACCCGGTCGAGGGCGCGGTGGTGGGGCATGATCAGGTGCGCGTCGCCGGAGATCCGCAGCCGGCTGACGTCGACGCCGCGCTCGGCGAGCCCGTCGATCTCTGCCAGCAGCACCTTCGGGTCGACCACGACGCCGTTGCCGATGACGATCATCGCGCTCGGGGAGAGCGCGCCCGACGGCATCAGGTGCAGCGCGTACTTCTGGCCGTCCGGCGTGATCACCGTGTGGCCGGCGTTGTTGCCGCCGGAGTAGCGCACGACGTAGTCGACCCGCTCACCCAGCAGGTCGGTAACCTTGCCCTTGCCCTCGTCGCCCCACTGGGCACCGAGCAGCACGATCGCTGGCATCTTCTCGCCTCCAGAAGGCTCGGGTGCCAGGTGGCGACCGGTCGGCGAGCCCGGGGTGTCAGGCTAACAAGTAGTGGCGGCGCGGCCGGCAGGGGTCGCGTCGGGAGGCAGGAGGCCTTTTCGTGTACGACGTGGTGCTGCTCACCCTCGGCTCGGAGCGCGACGCGCCCGGCGGGGCCTGCGGCAGCGGCGGCTGCTGCGGCGCGGCGCCTCACGAGGGGACAGCGCCTCACGAGGGGACAGCGCCTCACGAGGGGACAGCGCCTCACGAGGGGACAGCGCCTCAGAAGGGGGCCGCCTCGGCCGGCGCCCACGCGACCGCCAGCACCACGGCCGACGCCCACGCCCCCACCGGCGGCACGACCACCGACGCCTGCGTCCCTGGTGCCGACGCCGCGGCCGACGGGCGCTGCGACACCCCACGCGTGCCGGTGCTGGCCTGCGCGGACGCGCTCACCGCCCGGGGCGCCCGCGTCGAGACGGTCACCGCCCGCTCCGACGCCGAGATCGACGAGGTGCTGGCCCGGTTCGACGGCCCGACCCGCCCGGACGGTCTCACCTGGCCCGACCCGGACTCCAAGACCCGGCTCGTGGTCGCCTCGGCCAGCGACGCCCAGTTGCGCGCCGTCGTGCGCCGGCTCGTCCGGCGGTACGCCCCACCGCCGAGCCGCCGCCCCGACGACCTGCCCGGCAACCGGACGGTGCCGGACCTGCCACCGATCGGCGTACTCCCGCTCGATCCGGCGCGGAGCACGACGCACCGTGACCTGGCGGCGCAGCTCGGGCTGCCCCGGGACCCGGCGGCGGTGGCCGCCGCGGTGCTGGACGGCACGCCCCGCCGGCTCGACCTGCTGCGCAACGACGGCGGCTCGGTGACCCTGGACGGCGCGCTCGTCGGCGCCGCCGACGACAACGGCCGGCCGCTGCACTGGCGCGGCCGGGTGGAGGTGGACGACGCCGTGCTCTCCAACGGCGACGACCCGCTGCTGGCCTGCGCGATCGGCAATGCCGGCGGGTACGCCCGACTCGACGACGTGGCCCTGCTCGGCGCCCCGGACCCGACGGACGGCCTGGTCGAGGTGGCGGTGGCCGTGCCCGTGGTGACCCGCTCGGCGTTGGGCAGGAAGCGGGTGCGGCTGGAGGTACGACGCGCCCGGGGGCGGGCCGTGGCCGTGCTGCCCCGCGAGGGGAAGGTCCCGTTCCTCGACGACGGAGCCGAGGGCGAGCTGAGCCGGAAGCGGTCCTGGTGGACCGAACCGGGCGCCTGGGCGGTCTGGGCGAGCTGACCTCGGCGTCCCCGACGCGACCGACGCGACCGGCCCGTGACGGCCGGCCGGGCGCGGCCGCTGGGCCTATCCTCGGCAGGAGGAATGGGGAGGAACCGTGGTGGACGAGAACGTCGACCGGGTCCACGCGCCCGGCCAGCAACCGATGCCGGAGCGGGACATCGAACCACTCTGGCCGCCGGACCAGATCGGCGCCGGCACACCGCCCTGGGCCTCGACCGCCTCACCCCCGTCCCCCGTGCCGCCCCCGGTCCGGCCGGGTCAGCCGCCCTCGCCGGCCGACTATCCGTCCCTGACCGGCGGCGTGCCGATCCCCGGCGCGGCACCCATCCCCGGCGCGGCACCCATCCCCGACGGAGCACCCATTTCCGGCGAGGGGACGACCGCGCCGCAGGGCCCGGGCGCCGGCTGGTCACCACCACCGGTCACGACCTCGGGGACCGCATCGGCCGCTGCCTCGGGGCCTCCGCCGGTCGCGGCCCCATTGCCCCCATCGGTCGACGCCTCGGGAACCGCATCGGTCTCGGGAGTGCCAACGGTCGCGGCACCGGGGGCCTCGGCGGCCGACGCCTCGTGGGGGCCGGGGGCCTCGGCGGCCGACGCCTCGTGGGGGCCGGGCGCCTCGGCCTGGGCGCCGCCGACACCCGCGCAGGGCAGACCGGCCACGCCGGAGACGGCCGGAGACGTGCCCGCTCCCCGGGCCCCGCAGAGCGGGCCCGGCCGGGTCGACCTCGACATGCCCTTCAGCCTCGACCAGCCGGTGGCGCCCGTGCCCGTCACGTCCCCGCGCCCGCTGACCGCCGCCCGGACCTCCCCGGGTGGGGGCGAGCCGACGCAGGGGTTCGCCCGGCGGCGGGAGGATGCCTCGCCGGTCATCGTGGCTGACGCCTCCCCCAGTGGCCGGCCGTCGCCCCACGACGCGTTGCGCGGCCCCGACGTGCCCGCCGAAGCTGACCGCCCCGGTCCGGCCGCCGACGCCGCGAGGCCCGGCCCCGGCGAGCCCGCCGAAGCTGACCGCCTCCGTGCGACCGCCGACGCGACGACGCCCGACGGCCCGTCGGCGGGAGGGCACGAGACCGGCGGCCGGGCGAACGGAATCGCGGCGACGAACGACAGCCCCCCGAACGAAAGTGCCGGCGGCCCGGGGGGCACCGCTGACGGCGGTCCGGCCGACGGAAGCGCCGACGGTGGGGTGACGGGCGGCGGTCCGGCCGACGGAAGTGCCGGCGGCGGGGTGACGGGCGGCGGTCCGGTACCGGGCGGCGGGGCACGGATGCCGGCGGAGTCGCCGTGGGCGCAGCCGCCACAGCGCCCCGCCGCTGCGGCCGCCGCGCCCGGGCCGGGGCCCGGTGCCGCCGGCCCGACCCCCGCGTCCCAGGCTGCCGAACCAGGACAGGTCCCCCAGCAGTACCCGAGCCAGCGCGACCCGGCCGACCATGGCCCGCACCCGTGGGGGCCGAGCGAGCCGGGCGCACCCCGGCAGCAGGACCCGCCCCAGACCGACGCCCTCCACGGCCCGAGCCCACAGGACCAGGCTGGGCAGGACCCGCACGCTGGGCAGGACCCGCCGGTCGGGCCCGCCACGGACCTCGGGGCCGGGCCGGCAGCGCCACAGCAGGCCGCACCGCCCGGGCCCTACCCGCCGCAGCAGGGCAGCCCGTACCCGCCGCAGCAGGCCGGGCCGCCCGGGCCGTACCCGCCGCAGCAGGGCACGTCGCCGCCCGGGCCGTACCCGCCCGGTTGGTATCCGCCGCCCTGGCCGCAGGCCGCCCCGGGCGGCCCGGCTCCGCAGCAGGCGTACCAGCAGGCGGAGGGGGTCACCGCGGTGCCGCCGGCGCAGCCCGACGCCACCTGGCATCCGGCGATCACCGACCCGCCGACCGCCGAGGACTTCGCCCGCCGCCGGCAGGTGCGGCCCGCCGACCCGGTGGCCACGATGGGCGTACGGGCGGTGGTCAACCGGATGGGGCTGCGGCTGCCGCCCGGCCGTCACGAACAGGAGGTACGACGGGACATCGAGACGGTACGCCGCAACTTCGGCGGGCTGCGCCAGGTGACCGTGGTGAACCCGAAGGGCGGCGCCGGCAAGACGGTGGCCATCCTGCTGCTGGCGATGACGTTCGGCCAGAAGCGCGGCGGCTACGTGCTGGCCTGGGACAACAACGAGACCCAGGGCACCCTCGGGATGCGCGCCCAGCAGGACTTCCACTCCCGGACGGTGCGGGACATGCTGCGGGACCTGGGCCAGTTCCAGGGCGCGCACGGGCGGGTCGGCGACCTGTCGCAGTACGTCCGCTCGCAGGGCGAGGGGATGTTCGACGTCCTCGCCTCGGACGAGTCGGCCACCGGCGGCGAGATGCTCACCGCCGCCGCGTTCGCCGAGATCCGCGAGGTGGTCAGCCGGTTCTACAAGCTGATCTTCGTGGACACGGGCAACAACGTCCGGGCCCAGAACTGGCAGGCCGCGATGGACGCCACCGACCAGTTGGTGGTCACCATGTCGGCCCGCAACGACTCGGCGGAGACGGCCGCCCGGATGCTGGACCACCTGGAACAGAGCGGCCGGCAGCGGCTGGTCCGGCAGGCGGTCACCGTGGTGTCGATGCCGCCGTCACGCAAGGAGATCGACCTGCCGGCGATCCAGGAGCACTTCGCGGCGCGCACCCGGGCGGTGCTGCTCGCGCCGTACGAGCGCCTCATCGACACCGGCGAGCCGATCCGGTACGGCGGGCTCTCCGCAGCCAGCCGGGACGCCTGGCTGAAGATCGCCGCCGCCGTCGCGGAGGGGTTGTAGGGCGTCGCCGGGGCCCCGGTCACGCCACCGGGGGACCCGGCGGGCCGACAGGTGGGCGGTCAGGGGACCTGGGCGAGCCGACGGCCGGGGCGGGTTGAGCCGCGCCGGCCGTCGGACCCGCCGTCAGTTGCTGGCCAGCGCGTCCGCGGCGGCGGGGTCGCAGTCGCGGAGGAACTGGGCGCAGCGGGCCGCCTCGTCGGACTCGCCGATCTCGTCGGCCGCCCGCGACAGCACGTAGAGGCAGCGCAGGAAGCCCTGGTTCGGCTCGTGCGACCACGGCACCGGACCGAAGCCCTTCCAGCCGCTGCGACGCAGCTGGTCCAGGCCCCGGTGGTAGCCGGTGCGCGCGTAGGCGTACGCCGGAACGACCTGGCCGGCGGTGAGGGCCCGCGCGGCCAGCGCGCCCCAGCCGGCGCTGTAGGTCGGGAAGCGCGCCGCCACCTCGGCGTGGGCCTCGTCGCTGCCGGCCTTCTCGGCGGCGGCCAGAGCGGCGTCGGCCTCGTCGTGCGCGGGGAGGAGGGTGGCCGGTGGTTCCGGCAACAGGTTCTGCATCGCCCCATTCAACCCGCTTCGCACCGGGGTGCGCGAGGGGGTTGGGCGAGCCGGCTGGCTGAACGGCTGAGGAGTTGGTCACGCCTGCGGCCCATGCCGCCGGCCGATACTTTCGACTACAACTATTGGTCCGGAGCCTCCCCAGGACCGGGTACTGCGGAAGCCCGGCGGCCACGACCGCCGGGCTTCCGTCGGTCCGGCCCAGGTCGGGCGGCGAGCCGGCGCAGGTTTGGCCGGTTGACCCGGCGGGGCAGGATGGCCAGGGTGCCGACCCCACCTCCCGCGGACGTCATCGAGCCGCACACCTGCACCGACGAGATCGAGACCCGTGCCGAGTTCGACCGGCGGCTGACCACCGGCAGCCTGGTCGGGCTGACCGTGCAGGGGCTGCGGCTCGACCTCGATCCCGTCCCCGACCTCACCGCCGTCGAGGTGACCGGCACCCTCTTCGTGGGCTGCCGCTTCGCCTCCCGCGAAGTCGGCGCCGACCTGGTCCGGCGCGGCGCGAACGTCGTACCGCCGTTCTCCGGACTGCCCTACCCGACACAGCCGTCCCACCTCTACACGCCGGAGGACCTGGCCGCCGGCTTCGCCGAGGGCGGCTTCGCCGGGATGTACGACACCCGGGTCTACGAGCACTTCCGCGCGCACGGCGGCGCGCTGCCGGACGTCCGGGAGGCGCTCGGTCAGCGGCTGCACGACCACGGCGTGGACAATGCGCTGGCCGACGCCACCCGCGCCTGGCTGGCCACCCACGGGCCGCAGTCGGTGGTGGGCATCATGGGCGGGCACGCGGTGCCGCGCGGCAGCGCGCCGTACCGGGTGGCGGCGGTGCTGGGCTGGGAGCTGGCCCGGGCCGACCGGCTGGTGGTGACCGGCGGCGGCCCCGGGGTGATGGAGGCCGCCAACCTCGGCGCCCACCTCGCGCTGCGGCCGGTCGAGGACCTGGACGCCGCGATCGACCTGCTCGCCACGGCGCCCGACTTCACCGACCACGACCGCTACACGGCGGTGGCGCTGCGGGTCCGGGAACTCTACGGCCGGCCGGTGGCGCTGCCCGGACTCGGGGCCGCCGACCCCGGCAGCGTCTCCCGCGCCGACTCCGCGGAGCTGGCCGGCGGCGACGTGGACTGGGCCCGCGCGGGCGGGCTGGCCATCCCGACCTGGCTGTACGGGCACGAACCGGCGAACCTCTTCGCCGGCCGGATCGCCAAGTACTTCTCCAACGCCATCCGCGAGGACACCATCCTGCGGCTGGCCCGGGGCGGGATCGTCTTCGCCCCGGGGCGGGCGGGCACGGTGCAGGAGGTGTTCCAGGCGGCCACCAAGACCTACTACGGCACCGACGGGGCCAGCGGCGCGTACGTCTTCCTGGACCGCGCGTACTGGACGCACGAGCTTCCGGTGGAGGCGCTGCTGCGGCCGCTGCTGGGCGCCTCGCCCTTCGGCGACCTGTCGTCCTCCGTGCATCTCACCGACGACGTCCACGAGGCCGTCCGGGTGCTCACCGCGACGCCCTGACGGTCCCCGACACGCCGACGGCCGGCTCCCGGGGCGGGGAGCCGGCCGTCGGTCGTACGCGTCAGCGCGTCACTTCGCCAGCGTGGTGCCCGTCGAGCGCAGGTGCTCGCAGGCCTCCGCGACCCGGGCGGCCATGCCGGCCTCGGCGGCCTTGCCCCAGACCCGCGGGTCGTACATCTTCTTGTTGCCGACCTCGCCGTCCACCTTGAGTACGCCGTCGTAGTTGCGGAACATGTGGTCCGCGACGGGCCGGGTGAAGGTGTACTGGGTGTCGGTGTCGATGTTCATCTTCACCACGCCGTAGTCCAGCGCCTCGCGGATCTCGGAGAGCAGCGAGCCGGAGCCGCCGTGGAAGACCAGGCTGAGCGGCTTCTCCTTGCCGTACTTGGCGCCGACCGCCTCCTGGATCTGGTTGAGGATCTCGGGGCGGAGCTTGACGTTGCCCGGCTTGTAGACGCCGTGCACGTTGCCGAAGGTCAGCGCCGCCATGTAGCGGCCCTTCTCGCCCAGGCCGAGCGCCTCGACCATGGCCAGGCCGTCCTCGACGGTGGTGTAGAGCTTGTCGTTGATGGCGTTCTCGACGCCGTCCTCCTCGCCACCGACCACGCCGACCTCGATCTCGAGGACGATCTTGGCCTCGGCGGCCCGGTCGAGCAGCTCGGCCGCGATCTGGAGGTTCTCCGCCACCGGCACGGCCGAGCCGTCCCACATGTGCGACTGGAACAGCGGCTCCTGGCCGGCGGCCACCCGCTCCTTGGAGATCTGCATGAGCGGCCGGACGAACTTGTCCAGCTTCTCCTGCGGGCAGTGGTCGGTGTGCAGGGCGATGTTGACCGGGTACTTCTTGGCCACCTCGTGCGCGTACGCGGCGAACGCCACCGCGCCGGTGACCATGTCCTTCACGGAGGGGCCGGAGAGGTATTCCGCGCCACCGGTCGAGACCTGGATGATGCCGTCGCTCTCCGCGTCGGCGAAGCCCTTCAGCGCCGCGTTCAGGGTCTGCGAGGACGTCACGTTGATCGCGGGGTACGCGTACCGGCCGGCCTTGGCGCGGTCCAGCATCTCCGCGTAGGTCTCGGGGGAAGCGATGGGCATGTCGAACGCTCCTTACTTACCGCTGTCGGCCGTCACCGGCCGCTGTTGTCCCTGGGTGCGCCGGACCGCGCTGTCCACCGTCGGCAGTATCCCGTAGAAGACGGGGGCCGGCACAACCGACCCGGTACGCGCCCGGTCCCTGGCCGCCTCCTCACCGCCCCTCCCACCTGTCGGGCACGACGACGCTGATCAGCCAGGTCACCACGGCCATCACGATGGCACCCCAGAACGCGGCCCAGAAACCGTCCACCTGGAACGGCAGGTCCAGCGCCCGGGCGATCCAGTCGGTCAGCAGGAACAGCAGGGCGTTGACCACCAGCGCGAACAGGCCGAGGGTGAGCAGGTAGAAGACGCAGCCGACCACCTTGATCAGCGGCTTGAGCACCGCGTTCACCACGCCGAAGATCAGGGCCACGACGACCAGCGTGAGGGCGGAGTTGGTGCCGGACCGGCCGCTCACCTCCACCCCGGGCACGACCAGCGTGGTCACCCACAGCGCGACGGCGGTGATCGCCAACCGGATCAGGAAGCCCACCGTCCCATCCTGGCACCGGGGGCACCGGCCGGTGGGTCGATTCGGTCGACTCGGCTTCCGAGCGGCGGGCGGGTGCAGCCCGTACGGTGTGTGGGGAACTGTCCGCCGAGATCCCGGGAGGGACTGATATGGGTCAGCCCGAAGAGGACTTCGCACCCAGCGACCACCTCAGCCCCGAGGAGCGCGACATGGAGGCCGAGCCGGCCGACGCGGTCGAGCAGGCCGCCGTGGTCGATCCGGGCGACGCCGACACCGAGCCCCACCGTGGCCTGGAGGTCGGCGACTGGGACGCGATGGAGCAGGCGCGGGTGGTCGGTGCCGACGAGGAGGACTACCGCTGAGCCGCACGCGGGCCGGCCGCCACCGGACGATGCCGGTGCCGGCCGGCCCGCGCGTCAGCGGGTCCGGTTGACCCGGTCCGGATGCTGCGCCACCCACTGCGCCAGCCGGTCCTCCCGCAACGCCGCGAGGAACGCGGGCGCCTCCTTCGGGTCCGGTGACAGCCGCCAGCCGAGGTCGTCCGGCGGCCCGACCGGGAGACTGAGCCCGACCGGGTCGACGGACCCCAGATCCGGAAGCACCTTCAGCAGATCCACCAGTGACGTACCGTCGCTGCCCAACACCAGGTCCGCATTGACGGTGCTGACCAGGGCGAAGAGCCTGACCGGGTCGGTCAGCACCCCCTGCTCGCCGAGACGACGGATCAGCCCGGCGGCGAAGAGCTGCGCGTGCCGGTCCCGGTCGAGCCCGCCCTCGGGCAGTCCCCGCCGCTGCCGCAGCAGGTCGACGGAGGCGGCGCCGTCGAGCCGCTGGCAGCCGCTCGGGAAGACCCGCTTCGTGTGAAAGGAGCGCACCTCGCGCGGCAGGCAGACCTCCACGCCGCGGACCTCGTCGGTGAGCCGACGCAGCACCGGGTAGGTGAGCACCGCGCCGGCGTCGACGCGTACGCCGGTCAGGTCGGTGACCACCCGGCGGGTCAGCTCGTAGCCGCCCGTCAGGTCTGGCCGGGGCTCGCCCGCGCCGTGCAGGAAGGCGGCGTTGAGCTTGTCGGTCCCGTGCCCGGGAATCGCCACCGCCAGGTCGCGGGGCAGGGAGATGAGGTACGGCCGGCTGCGGTCGGCCGGGATGTGCACCAGCAGGACGGAGTCCGCCAGCCGGTAGGGACGTTCCGCCGCACCGTCCACGCCGAGCAGCAGGATGTTCAGCGCGCCCGTCGGCGCCGGCCCGGCGGGCTCGGCGAGCAGGGTGGCGTCCCCGGCGACCCGGTCGGGCATGAGGTGGGGTACCCCGATCCCGAGCACGCCGAGCAGTGCCAACGCGGCACCGCCGGCCTGTAGCCGGCGCCGGCGACGGCGGCGGGCTGCCGCGAGCCGGTCGATGGCGGAGCGCAGCGGACCGACGGGCGGGGTCAAGACTTCGTGCCGGGCGAAGGCGGCCCGCAGGTCGTCCTCGATCACGATCGGGCCTCCACGTATTCGGCGCGCAGCGTGGCCAGGGCGCGGGAGATGGACGAGCGGACCGTCCCGACGGCACAGCCGAGGATGTCGGCGATCTCCGCGTCGGGCAGGTCCTCGTAGTAGCGCAGCACCAATGTGGCCCGTTGCCGGCGCGGCAGGCCGGACAGCCAGGACCACACCTGGTCCCGGTCCACGGCGTGCTGGGCGTGGTCGGCCGGCACCGGCACCGCCTCGTCGGGCTCGGCGCGCAGCAGCACACGGCGCATCCAGGAGCCCCGCCGCCAGTCGACGTACTGGTTGGTCAGCATCCGGCGGACGTAACGCTCGGGCGAGTCGGCCCGGGCCACCCGACGCCAGTTGAGCTGGACCCGGACCATGGTGTCCTGCACCAGGTCCTGCGCCTGGTGCGGGTCGCCGGTCAGCATGACCGCGTACCGCAGCAGCGCGGCCAGCCGCGAGTCGGCGAACTCCTCGTACGTCACTGCACCTCCCGGACTCCTGCTCCTGATGACGGATGCGGGCGGCCGGAACGTTGCGGCGATCCTGGTGAGCCGTTCGGTCGATGTTTGCCCACCGGAGGCCGACCGGGCAGCGGCGACTCTTAAGGAGTCCTTAAGATCCGCTGGCCACTCCTGGCATTCCTACGGGAGGAACCCCCCACATGCTCAAGCACTCCACTCGGCGCTGGCTGGCCGGGCTGGGCGTCGCAGGCGCGCTCGTCGCCGCCTCCGCCTCCCCCGCCGCCGCCGCCGCGCCGGACGGCATCAAGCTCTACTTTCCGGACACCACCGTCGCGCTCGACACGCCGGGGAAGGTCCGGACGCTTCAGCTCTACACCGAAGTGCCGACCATGCTCCACAACGTCAGCGTCCGGTACGACTACCGGTCCCTTGCCGGCAAGGTCACGGTGGACCCGACGTTCGACGCGGGCGACTGCGAGACCCCCGAGGCCGGCGTGCTCGTCTGCCGCGAGCACCTTCCAGTCCAGGTGGACGAGTACTACGGCGCCTGGCTGAACGACCTGGACATCGTCGCCACCGACAAGGCAAAGCTCGACGACGCTGGTGACCTGAAGATCAGCTTCCGGGTCGGCGACAAGGAGCGGGCGACCTACACGGCGAAGATCCGCGTCGGCGAGGGCGTCGATCTGGCAGGCGGCCCCGAGCAGCAGTTCAAGGCTGCGGTCGGCGGCTCGGTCAAGGCGGACCTGACCGTCGCCAACATCGGCCAGACGACCGCCAGGGGCGTGGTCGCGCTGTTCGACAACGACTACCCGATCCGCGCGAAGGACAAGTTCAGCAACTGCCTCTACGCCGAGGACTTCGTCATCGCCTGCCAGTTCGATGAGGAAATTCCGGCCGGCGAGGGGCGCACCACCACGCTGAACTACCGGATCGCCGAGGACGCCTACGCGCCGTCGAACGCGTACGGCAACACCCGGTTCATGACCCCCAGCGACTTCGAGGAACTCTTCGCGGTCCGCGAAGCCTCTGGGGCTAAGGCCGCCCGACGTGGCGCCGGTGCGAAGCTGACCCTGGCCAAGGCCGCCGCCAAGACGGCCCGGGCCGCCCAGACGGACACCGATCCGGACAACGACTTCTCCCCGCTGCTGATCGAGATCACCGGGAAGAACGGCGCCGACCTGGAGGCGATCGGCGACAAGCTGGACGGCGCAGCCGGCAAGGTGGTGACGGCCACCGTCGGTTTCCGGAACAACGGTCCGGCGACGCTGGAGAACTTCCGCACGGACTCAGACGTCACCTACGTGAACGTCACCGTGCCCGAGGGCACCACCGCCGTCGAGGTGCCCGGCGACTGTGCGCCACGCGAGGGCGACCGGACGAACTACTCCGAGGCCGGCACGCCGGGCGCCCGCGAGTACCGCTGCTACCCGGGCCCGTTCGCACCCGCCGGGGAGGCGCTGACCGTGGAGTTCCGCCTGCGCATCGACAAGGTGATCGACAACGCGACCGGCGCGGTCAAGGTCAACGCCCCGTGCGAGTGCGAGGGCGGCTTCTACGACGACCTCAAGCCCGCCAATGACGCCGCCAAGATCCTGGTGAACGCGTCCGGTGGCGAGGGCGGCGGCAACGGTGACGGTGACGGCGGCACCCTGCCGATCACCGGTGAGTCCACCGGCCTGATCGCCGGTATCGGCGGGCTGCTGCTCGTCGCGGGCGTGGGCGGCTACGTGATCGCCAAGCGCCGCAGGACCCGCTTCGTCGCCTGATCCATCCGCACCACCGGTGCCCCGTCGACCCAGGCCGGCGGGGCACCGCCACATCCGGGCGCCCAGAGCCACCGGACGAACCGCAACCACGACGGGTTTCCGGGGGAGCCCCGCCCGCGCAGGGATCAAGCCTGACCGCCCGGAGCGGGCGGGGCTCCCCCGGAAACCCCACCAGCGGACAAGCGAAAACGGGACGACGCAAGATCGAAGCGGCTGACACCATGGGCGCGTGCTGCTCACCCTGACCACCACGCACCGCCCGGCGACCGACCTCGGACACCTGCTGGTCAAGCACCCCGACCGCGCGCACTCCTTCGACGTGCCGGTCGGCACCGCGCACGTGTTCTATCCGGAGGCCGGCGAGCAGCGCTGCACCGCCGCCCTGCTGCTCGACGTCGACCCGCTGCGGCTGGCCGGCGCGCGGGGCCGCGGCCGGCAGCAGGCCCCGACCCCCGACAGCTTCACCCTCGGGCGGTACGTCAACGACCGGCCGTACGCGGCGTCCAGCCTGCTCTCCTCCGCGCTGTCCAAGGTGTACCGCTCGGCTCTGCGCGGTGAGTCCCGCGAGCGCCCCGAGCTGGCCCGTACGCCGATCCCGCTTCAGGTGCGGGTGCCGGTGCTGCGGTGCCGGGGCGGCGCGGACGTGGCCGTCCGGATGTTCGGCCCGCTCGGCTGGGCGGTGACCGCCACCCCGATCCCGCTCGACGAGCGGCACCCGGAGTGGGGCGACAGCCGGTACGTCGACCTGACGCTGACCGGCACGGTGCGCGTCGCCGACGCGCTCAACCACCTCTACGTGCTGATGCCGGTGCTGGACGACGCCAAGCACTACTGGGTCGCTCCGGACGAGGTCGACAAGCTGCTCCGGGCCGGCGAGGGCTGGCTGGCCGCGCACCCGGAGCGTGACGTGATCACCCGCCGCTACCTGGCGCACCGGCGGGCGCTCGCCGGCCTGGCCCTGGCCCGGCTCGCCGAACGACGGCCGACCGACGAGCCGGCCGCCGAACCGACGGTGGACGAGGCGACCGGGAACGACGCGACGAACGGGGGCGAGGCGAGCGGCGGGGACACCGGGGGCGGCCAGGTCGCCGCCCGGCGGGCGTCGCTGGCCGCGCGACGGCGGGAGGCGGTGCTCGGCGCGCTGACCGAGGTCGGTGCGAGCCGGGTACTGGATCTCGGCTGCGGCGGCGGTGCCCTGCTCGCCGCGCTGGTCGGCGACCGCCGGTTCACCGAGATCGTCGGCACCGACGTGTCCGCGCACGCGCTGACTTTGGCCGCCCGGCGGCTGCGGCTGGACCGGCTGCCCGAGCGGCAGCGGGACCGGATCAAGCTGTTGCAGTCGGCGCTGACCTACCGGGACGACCGGCTGCGCGGGTACGACGCGGCGGTGCTGATGGAGGTGATCGAGCACGTCGACCCGCCCCGGCTGCCGGCGTTGGAGGATGCCGTACTCGGTCACGCCCGGCCGGCGACCGTCGTGGTGACCACGCCGAACGTCGAGTACAACGTCCGCTACGAGGGCCTGCCCGCCGGGCGGTTCCGGCACGCCGACCACCGCTTCGAGTGGACCCGAGCGGAGTTCGCCGCCTGGGTCGACCGGGTGTGCGCCACGTACGGCTACACCCCCGCGATCGGCGGGGTCGGCGACGACGATCCCGAGGTCGGCGCCCCCACCCAGCTCGTCGTGCTGACCCGGAAGGAGATCCCGTGACCACCCTCGACATCCCCGAGCTGGCCCTGGTCGCACTGGTCGGCGTCTCCGGCTCCGGCAAGTCCACCTTCGCGCGCCGGCACTTCGCGCCCAGCCAGGTGCTCTCCTCGGACACGTTCCGGGCGATGGTGGCCGACGACGAGAACGACCAGTCCGCCTCCGCCGACGCCTTCGACGCGCTGCACCACGTCGCCGCCACGCGGCTGCGCCGGGGCCGGCTCACCGTGGTCGACGCGACCAACCTCCAGCCGCACGCCCGGGCCGCCCTGGTGCGGGTGGCCCGCGAGCACGACGTGCTGCCGGTCGCCGTCGTGCTGGACGTGCCGGAGGCGCTGGCCTGGGAACGCACCGAGGGCCGCGCCGACCGCACCTTCGGCCGGCAGGTGCTCGCCCGGATGCAGCGCGACCTGCGCCGCTCGTACGGGCAGCTGGCCCGGGAGGGCTTCCGGAAGGTGCACGTGCTGCGCGGCGTCGAGGAGATCGACGCCGCCGAGATCCGCTACGAGAAGCTGTTCAACGACCGGCGCGAGCTGACCGGGCCGTTCGACATCGTCGGCGACGTGCACGGCTGCCGCGCCGAGCTGGAGGCGCTGCTCGTCCGGCTCGGCTGGGAACTGCGCCGCGACGAGCGGGGCCGGCCGGTGGACGCGACGCACCCGTCGGGGCGTACCGCCGTCTTCGTCGGTGACCTGGTGGACCGCGGCCCGGACTCGCCCGGGGTGCTCCGCCTGGTGATGGGCATGGTCGCCGCCGGGCACGCGATCTGCGTGCCCGGCAACCACGAGCAGAAGCTGCTGCGCCGGCTGCGCGGCCGCGAGGTGCGGCTCACCCACGGACTGGCCGAGACGATGGAGCAGCTGGCGGCGGAACCGGACGCCTTCGTGGCCGAGGTGGCGAGCTTCATCGACGGCCTGGTCAGTCACTTCGTGCTCGACGGCGGCCGGCTGGTGGTCGCGCACGCCGGGCTGAAGGAGGCCTACCAGGGCCGTGCCTCGGGCCGGGTACGCTCGTTCGCGCTCTACGGCGAGACCACCGGCGAGACCGACGAGTACGGGCTGCCGGTGCGCTACCCGTGGGCGCGGGAATACCGGGGCTCGGCGATGGTGGTCTACGGGCACACGCCGGCCGCCGTGCCGGAGTGGGTGAACAACACGATCTGCGTCGACACCGGCTGCGTCTTCGGCGGGCGGCTCACGGCACTGCGCTACCCGGAGAAGGAGCTGGTCTCTGTGCCGGCGGAGCGGGAGTGGTACGCCCCCGTCCGCCCGCTGTCCGCCGCTCCGGCCCGGCCGGATGAGGTGCTGGAGCTGACCGACGTGACCGGCCGGCGGCACATCGAGCACGCGTACGGGTCGCTGACGGTGCCGGCGGAGAACGCCGCCGCCGCGCTGGAGGTGATGAGCCGCTTCGCGGTCGACCCGCGCTGGCTGGCCTGGCTTCCGCCGACGATGGCGCCCTGCTCGACGGCCACGGCGGGCGGCTTCCTGGAGCACCCGGCGCAGGCGTTCGCCGACTACCGCGCGGCGGGCGTGGACCGGGTGGTCTGCGAGGAGAAGCACATGGGCTCGCGGGCGGTGGTGCTCGTCTGCCGGGAGCCCGACGGCGGGCCCTTCGGGCCGGGCGGCGGGGTGGTGCACACCCGCACCGGCCGCCCGTTCTTCGGGGCGCCGCTCGACGCGGAACTGCTCGACCGCGTACGCACGGCGGTCGGCGGGGCGGGGCTCTGGGACGAGCTGGGCACCGACTGGCTGCTGCTCGACTGCGAGCTGCTGCCCTGGTCGGCGAAGGCGGGCGGCCTGATCCGCGAGCAGTACGCCGGGGTCGGCGCCGCCGGCCGGGCCGCGCTCCCGGCAGCGCTCGCGGCGCTGGATGCCGCGGCCGGTCGGGGCCTGCCCGTGGCCGGGCTGCGCGACGCGACGGCCCGCCGCCGCGACGAGATCCTGGCCTACTCGGACGCCTACCGGGCGTACGTGGGGCCGACCGACGGGCTGCGCGGGGTGACCCTGGCCCCGTTCGCGGTGCTGGCCGGCGCGAAGGCCAGCTACGCCGACCGGGACCACGGCTGGCACCTGGGGCTGGCCGACCGGCTCTGCGCCACCGACCCGGAGTTCTTCACACCGACGCGCCGCCAGGTCGTCGACCTGGCCGATCCGGCCGGCGAGGCGGCGGCCACCGAGTGGTGGCTGGCGCTGACGGCGGCCGGCGGCGAGGGCATGGTGGTGAAGCCGTACGCCGGGCCGGCGGCCCGCACCGAGCGGGGTTCGCTGCTCCAGCCGGGTATCAAGTGCCGGGGCCGGGAGTATCTGCGGATCATCTACGGTCCGGGGTACGACGAGCCGGAGCAGCTCGCCGCGCTGCGCCGCCGGTCGCTGGGCCGCAAGCGGGGGATGGCGCTGCGCGAGCACGGGCTGGGGCTCGCGGCGCTGGACGCGCTGGTGGCCGGTGCTCCGCTGTGGCGCCGCCACGAGTTGGTCTTCGCGATCCTGGCCTGCGAGTCCGAGCCGGTCGACCCCCGGCTGTGACGGTCCGCCGGCACCGCCGACCGTTCGCGCGACGTGGTGCGCGCTACGTCCAGGCTCGGCACCGGTAGCCTGTGTGGCCGTGGCGAGCGCCACAAAGGCAGCGGTTCGAGTGATGACGGACGGATTCTCGCAATGGCATGGGGCGAACGCATTGGCCACGTCTTCCGTGGGGCGGCCATCGGGGTGGCCGAGGCCGTTCCGGGGGTCAGCGGTGGCACGATCGCGCTGGTCACCGGGGTGTACGAGCGGGTCATCGCGTCCGCTGGCCACCTGGTGAACGCGGTCCGCTTCGCGGCCTCGGACGTCCCTCGCGGGAGGGGGTGGACGCGGGCCTCGCAGCAGTTCCGGCAGGTGCACTGGGAGGTGGTGATCCCGCTCCTGCTGGGCATGGTGCCCGGTCTGCTGATCGCGGCAAAGCTGCTGGAACCGCTGCTGCACGATCACCCGGAGCAGACCCGTGGGCTGTTTCTCGGTCTCGTGCTCGCCTCGGTGCTGGTGCCGATCTCGATGGTGGGCAAGCCGTGGCGGGGCAAGGAGGTCGCGGCCCTGGTGGTCAGCGCCGTGGCCGCCTTCGTGCTGACCGGTCTCCCGCAGGCGACGGTCACTCCGAATCCCCTGATCGTGCTGGTGGCGGCGGCGGTCGCGGTCTGCGCGTTGGTGCTGCCCGGCGTCTCCGGATCGTTCCTGCTACTGACCGTCGGCCTCTACGAGCCGACGATCAATGCGGTCAACGACCGTGACTTCGGCTACCTGGCCGTCTTCGCAGCCGGGATGGTCATCGGCCTGGCGCTGTTCGTGAAGCTGCTTCAGTGGCTACTGGAGAAGCACCGGCGCATGACGTTGGCGGTGATGGCCGGGATCATCGTCGGCAGCCTCCGCGCCCTGTGGCCGTGGCAGTCGGAGGACCGGTCCATGCACGCCCCGGGCGACAACCTCGTGTCGATTCTCGCGCTCTTCCTGCTCGGCGTCGCGCTGGTCAGCGCAATGATCATCGCCGAGCGTCGTCGACTGCGGCGCGCGGCGAGGGATCTCACCGAGGAGACGTACGAGAGCCCGCACGTCCGCTGAGCCGGTACCGGCTCGGCACGGCCCATCCGCTCGGTGGCCGCTTTGAGGGCGGCCACCGAGCGGACCGGATCGGAAGCGTCAGCGCGCCTTCTTGGTGGCGCGCTTGCGCGGCGGCGTCAGCAGATCGGCGATCGTGGCGATCGCCGTCGGCACCAGCCGGTAGTAGGCCCAGACACCACGCTTCTCCCGCTCCAGCAAGCCGGCCTCGGTGAGGATTCGCAGGTGGTGACTGACCGTCGGCTGCGAGAGGCCGAGGGGTGCGGTCAGGTCGCACACGCACGCCTCGCCCTCGGGCGCCGACTGGATCAGGCTGAGCAGCCGCAGTCGAGCGGGGTCGGCGAGGGCCTTGAGGACCCCCGCGAGACGCTCGGCATCGGCACGTTCGATCGGCTCGCCGGCAAGCGGCGAGATCTGAGGCATAGTCATTTCAGCCAACGCAGTTCCCACGAATTCCATCCTTCCACCAGCAGCATCGATCCGCCTGCATATCGGCGGATCCGAATCGGCAGACTTTTACGCCACAAGGCCGAGGTCAGCCAACGTAAAGGCCGCCCGATACGGCAATCCGGCGGCTCGCACCGCGTCGCCGGCGCCTCGATCAACAATAACCGCCACACCCACGATCTCGGCCCCGACCTCGCGAAGGGCCTCGACCGCCGTCAACACGCTTCCCCCGGTGGTGGACGTGTCCTCCACCGCCAACACCCGCCGGCCGGCCACGTCCGGCCCTTCGATCCGACGCTGGAGCCCGTGCGTCTTTCCCGCCTTGCGAACCACGAACGCGTCCACCGGGCGATCGGTGCCGGACGCGGCGTGCACCATCGACAGTGCCACCGGGTCGGCGCCGAGGGTCAACCCGCCCACCGCTTCATATGCCCAGTCGGCCGTCAGGTCACGCATCACGCGCCCCACCAACGGAGCCGCCTGGTGATGGAGCGTGACGCGACGTAGATCGACGTACCAGTCGGCCTCGCGGCCAGAGGAGAGCACCACCCGGCCGTGGACCACAGCCAGGTCAGTGATGAATTTACGCAGGTCGTCGTGGTCCCCCATGCCGATAGAGGGTACTGCTCAAGTCTGTACGTCGTGTGTGGGGTCCACCCGGATCAACCCTGGGAACGACCTCGGGTGGCGAGGACCGGCTACGCTGAGCGACCGTTCAGCCGGACATAACGGGCAATCGACGGGGGCCGACGCGACGTGCCGTCGTCGAGCCGCCACTCAGCCGACGTCGCGGCCGATCCGCCCCCGGGTGTCGCGGGACACCGCCTCCAGCAGTCGCCTGGGCGCGTGCCGCAGCCCCGCCACGGCGAGCTTGTACTTCCACGCCGGAACGCTGACCAGCTTGCCTTTCCGCAGGTCACGCAGGGCTTCGTCGACCACGTCGTCGGCCCGCAGCCACATCCACTCCGGCGTCTTCGACATGTTGATGCCGGCGCGCTCGTGGAACTCCGTACGCGTGTAGCCGGGGCAGAGCGCCATCACGCGTACGCCGTAGGGACGGGCGGACTGGCCGACGGACTCGCTGAAGTTGGTGACCCACGCCTTGCTGGCGGAGTATGTCGAGCCCGGCATGACCGCGCCGAACCCCGCCACCGAAGAGACATTAATCACTGCCCCGGACCGTCGCTCGGTCATCGGACGCAGGGCCGCGAGGGTCAGCCGCATCACGGCGTGCACGTTGAGCCGCAGCAGCCGCGCCTCGTCCTCGGCGGACGACCGCAGGAACGGGGTGTTCAGGCTGATCCCTGCGTTGTTCACCAGCAGCCCGATCGGCGTGCCCTCGGCCAGCCGCCGCTCCACCGTCGCGCAACCGTCGTCCGTGGACAGGTCGGCGGGGATCGTCTCGACCTTCCGGCCGTGGCGCCCGGTCAACTCGTCGGCCGTCGCGGTCAGCCGGGTCGCGTCGCGGGCCACCAGCACCAGGTGCCAGCCGTCGGCGGCCAACCGGCGGGCGAAGGCGGCACCGATGCCGGCGGTCGCGCCGGTGATCAGGGCCCGCCGCTCGCTGGTCGGCTCGTCGAGCGTCACGGGCGGTCCTCACCTCGGCGGGTACGGGGGCGCGGGCGGCGCCCCGGGCGGCTGCTGCGGGTGTGGCGACGCGGGCGACGCCGGGTGGTGCTGCGGGGCGGTCGGCGCGGGCCGCCGGCGGAACCAGGCACCCGCCGCCGGCAGTGCCAGCAGCACGGCTACCACAAGGTAACCGAGCACCTGGCCGACGGAAAGCCCCGCCCCCAACGGGATCCACCAGGACGGGTAGGCGTCGGCGAGGAGGCCGAAGAGTTCCGCTGTCGCCCGGTCGTCCTCACCCGACCCCAGCGGGGTGGCGCGCTGGCCGATCAGCAGCGCCAGACCGCAGCATCCGGAGACCAGCCCCAGCCCCGCCACCACCCAGGTCGCGGTGCGGGCGCCGTCGCGGCCGGCCCGCAGGCCGACGGCGAGACCGGCGAGGAGCAGCCCCGCGAGCAGGCTCACCACCGCCGTCAGCACGGTGGACACGCCGAGCAGGCCGACCACCCGGTCGATCTGGTCCGGGCCCGCCGAGGTCTCCGCGGCGTCGGCGCGGAACCGGTCGACGGTGCCGCCGCGCGTCGCCACGCCGGCGACGGCGTACGCGAGGGCGGCGACCGCCATCAGCGCCAGCACCGCCACAGCCGCCGTGACCACGGCCGGGCGACGGGCCGGTGCCTGATCGGGGTACGACACGACGAGTCCCTCCGGTAGGCGTTCGGGTTGCAACCTACTCGGAGGGACCGTCGGCGTCGCTGTTATCGACCGGTCAACTCACCGGCGGCGGGGTCGGGCCGGGACGGTCCGACCCCGGCTGCTCGCCACCCGGGTTCGACCCCGGCTGGTCCCCGCCGGACGGCGTGGACGGCGGCGGGTAGCCCGGCTGGTCGGAGCCCTGCGGCTGCCCCGGGGCCGGCGGGTAGCCCGGCTGGTCGGAGTGCCCCGGCGTCGGCGGGTAGCCCGGCGTGGCCGGGTAACCCGGCTGACCGGTCTGCGGGTAACCGGGCTGGCCGGACTGCGGGTAGGCCGCGCCCGGAACCGGCGGCTCCCAGCCCTGCTTCGGCTTGCGGAAGAACTCGTTGGCCTTCGGCAGGGCCAGCAGGATCAGCGCGGCGAGCAGCGCGAGCAGCCCGAGCACGCCGAGGAGGGTGGTGACCGGGTTGACCCAGCCGGGCAGCGCCTCGTCGAGACGACGCTGGATCTCCTCCGGGCTCGGCCCGTCGCCGGTCGTCTGACCGGTGCCGAGGCCGCCGCCCAAGCCGCTGACCAGGCCACCGCCCGTGCAGCAGACCATGATGCCGCCGAGCACCCAGGTGGTGATCCGCGATCCGTTGCTGCCCTTGTTGTTGAACACCCCGAGCACGGCCAGCACGACCGCGAGCAGGAGCACGAAGACGGCACCACCGATGGCGAACATCGTGGTGATGTCCGCCAGGTTCTGCGTGCCGTTGGCGTCGGTGCCCCGGTACGCCTCGTCCAGCGTCTCCGAGATGGTGCCGATGGTGGACAGCGTGATGATGAGGCCGATCAGCTGGGTGAGCGCGAACAGCCACAGCAGATACGTCGAAATGGTCACCACACCCGGCCGGGTGCGGGCCGGCGTGTTGTGGGAATCGACCATGATTCTCCTTCCCTAGATCGCGGTCACACCGTATCCAGGTCGGGCCACTCCGGCACGTCAGACGGACATCGACCCGCCGTACGACGGGTGGCCGGAGGGCCGGAGAGCGACGCCTCAGTAGCCGCGCCACTCCGCGCGGGCGTACTCCAGCACCCGGGGCTGGAGCAGGGTGGAGGCCGGCACGTCCACCCGACGGCGGTCGGCCGGGAAGTTGCCGGCGGCGGTCAGGGTCGCCGCGTCGAGGAAGCGCAGCCCGGGGGCGCCCGGCGGCAGGGCCAGGGCGGGCGCGGTCGGCCCGGGGGCCGCCAGCAGGAAGCCCCAGTCGCCGAAGGACGGCACGTCCACGTGGTACGGCGTGGTCGCGAAGCCCGCCTCGCGCAGCGACGCCTCGATCGACCAGTACGACCGGGGCGCGAAGTACGGCGAGCCGGACTGCACCACCAGCCGGCCGCCCTCGGCGAGCACCGTACGCACCAGCGCGTAGAACTCGACCGTGTAGAGCTTGGCGGTGGCCGTCTCGTCGGGGTCGGGCAGGTCGGCCACCACCGCGTCGAACCGGTCGGCGGCGGTACGCAGCCAGGCGAACGCGTCGGCGTGCACCACCCGCACCCGGGGGTCGTCGAGCGCCCCGGCGTTGAGCCGGCGCAGTTGCGGCTCGCTGCGGGCCAGCGCCACCACCGCCGGGTCCAGGTCCACCACGGTGATCCGCCGGACGTCGGGATAGCGCAGCAGCTCGCGTACGGCGAGGCCGTCCCCGGCGCCCAGCACCAGCACCTCGCCGCGCGGGCCGTTCAGCACCGGGTGTACCAGCGCCTCGTGGTAGCGGTACTCGTCGACCGAGCTGAACTGGAGGTCGCCGTTGAGGAAGAGCCGCAGGTCGGTGCCGGTGTGCCCGGTCTCGGCGACCGAGCGGGTGAGCACGATCTCCTGGTACCGGCTGCGCTCCGCGTGCACCACCGGGTCCCGGTAGAGCTGCTGGCGGGCGGTCAGCTCGAAGTCGTGCGCGGTCACCCACGCGTACCCCAGGCTGAGGAAGACCACGACGCTGCCGGCGCCGAGCGCGACGCGCGCCCGGCGGCCCAGCTCCCGCCGGAAGACCGTGCAGACCAGCGCGAGCCCGGCGACGGCGTTCACCGCGCCGACCACCAGCGCCCCCTTGAGCAGGCCGAAGACCGGCAGCAGCAGGAACGGGAAGGCCAGCCCGCCGAGCAGCGCGCCGACGTAGTCGGCCGCGAACAGGTCGGCCACCGCGCTGCCGGCGGCCTGCTCCCGGATGCGTTGCAGCAGCACCATCAGCAGCGGGATCTCCGCGCCGATCAGCAGGCCGAGCACGAAGGCGGTGGCGACCAGCGCCGGGCCGTAGAGGTCCAGCCACGCGAACGCCGCGTAGAGGCCGAGCACGGAGAGGCCGCCGAGCAGGGCCAGGGCCAGCTCGATCGCGGCGAACGCGACGGCCGACCGGGGCTGCAACGGCTTCGCGGCGAGCGCGCCGACGCCCATCGCGAAGACCATCACGCCGAGCACGATCGACGTCTGCCCGACCGTGTCCCCGATCAGGTAGCTGCCCAGGGCGACCAGGGCCAGCTCGTAGACCAGGCCGCAGGCGGCGCAGACGAAGACCGCCACGAGCACCGCCGCGCGGGACAGCCGCCACCGCGCGGGCGGTGCCGGCGCCTCGACGGTCACCGGCCCGCCGGCGTACGCCCGCGAGCCGGGGCGCCCGTCGCCCGCGCGGTCCCCTCGGCGCTCTTGCGGCGCTGGCGGCTGCGCTGCCAGAAGCCGGCGGCGAACAGCAGCGCGGTGAACAGCAGCAGGCCGACCGCGGCGAGCAGGTAGCCCCAGCGGTCGCGCCAGAGGTCGCTACCCGCGTCGGGCAGCGGCGCCGGCTCGCCGGTCGCCGCCGCCGGGGTCGGCGCCGGCTCCACCACCCCCGCCTCGGCGGCGAGCAACGGCAGCGAGACGGCCGCCCGGGTGACGGCCCAGCCGGGCTCGTCGACGAAGGCGTCCTCGGTCAGCCCGAGCCGTTCCAACCCGTTCTGCATCCGCAGCCGGGCGGTCGCGGAGACGTCGTCGGACGTCTCCACCGTGACGCGGGCGAAGTCGTTGCTCTCGCTGCTCTCCGAGGTGTACGCGACCCGCGCGACCACCTGCACCCAGCGCGGGCAGGCCGCGTTCTCCTCGACCGCCACCCCGTCGCCGAGGTTCGACCCGACGCTGAGGTCGGTGTAGCCGTAGTAGTCCTGGAGCACCCAGCCGTAGCAGACGCCCTGGCTGGCGCTGGAGCGTTGCAGGATCGGCACGGTGTCGCCGCGTTCCTGGGAGGTCGGCGGCGGCACGTCGTCCCCGCCGTCGCGGCCGTTGACCACGCCGATGCCCACGCAGCAGAGGACGACCACCCCGATGACCACCCAGACGATCCAGGTGCCCTTGGTAGCGTTCGCGCCCGCCGCCTTCTGCCCGCCGGTGGTCTTCGCCCCGGCCATCAGCTGATCGCGGCGGCGATGATCGCGCCGGTGGCGAGGTGCACGACGGCGGAGACCCAGACCGCCGGGTGCGGCTGCTGGTCGACCAGGATCTCGCCGAGCTTGCCCGGCGTGGCCACGTCGAGCAGCACGAACGCCGCCGCCATGATGACCAGGCCCAGGATCCCGTACGCGGACGCGCCGACGATGCCGAGCGCGAAGTCGTCGTCGCTTGCGGCGATCGCGGCGACCACGATGATGCCGACGCCGGCCAGGTTCGAGGCGAGCAGCAGCGCGGCGTTGCGGTTGCGCTCGGTCCAGATCAGCTGGTTCAGCTTGCCGGGGGTGGCGAGGTCCACCAGGACGTAGCCGATACCCATCAGCAGGACACCGACCGCCCCGTAGGCGAGGGTGACCAGCAGATCGGTGACGAGGGTCTGCACAGGAGGCTCCAGGGTGAGGGGGGTCGGTGCGTCACTTGCCGCTGCCGGGGCCGCCGCCCCGGACGGTGCTGCCACGGCCCCAGCCCCAGTGGGAGCCGACCGTGGAGTGGTAGCGGGGATAGGCGGTGCTCATGCGCTCCAGCAGGATCACCGAGCCGGCGGCGATCGGCAGGATCACCACCGAGTCGTCGTCGTAGCGCAGGTACACGCCGCTGCCGTCGACGTACTGGTCGGCCGGCTGCCACGCGTCGGTGACCTCCTTCGCCACCTGACTCGGCGAGCGGGGCGAGGTGTAGGCGACGGCGTTGCGGCCGATGTCGTGGCTCGCCGCCCGCCTGTACTTGTCCTCCACGTAGCCGCGCGGGGAGAAGCTGCCGTAGAAGATGGCGAAGGCGGCGACCAGGGCGCCGATGACGGCGAACGCCACCCCCACCACGAACCAGCGTCGGTACGTCATCGCAGTGCCACCACCGTCTCGGTCAGGACCAGCTCGTTGGTCTGGGGATACGCGTGCCAGGTGCGCCAGGCGAGGGTGCCGGCCGGCGGGTCGCGGCGGACCGCCAGCGCGGTCACCGCGTCGGCGTCGCCGGGAAACACGCCCACCAGGGCGTACGGGTCGTCGGCCAGGTCGGCGCGGAGGGCGGCCACCTGCTCGCTCAACCCCGCGCCGGCGGGCCGCAGCACGGTCGCCGTGAAGTGGTAGCCGCTCGCCTCGTCCCGCACCGCGCCGGGCAGCTCGGGCGGGCGGCCGGGCAGGCAGGCGACCGTCTCGGTCAGCGTGGCGCCGGGCGCGTGCAGGACCACCTGGTGCGAGGCGCCGAGCAGCCGCAGCCGCAGCCGGACGCCGTCGGGCAGGTCGAGGTCGAGCACGTGCAGCGCGGGCCGCTCGACGTCGTCGAGCGCGAGGCTGAGGTCGGCGGCGCTGGTGTCGACGTACGGGGCGTCGAGGGTGACGAGCATCAGCCCACCTCGGACTGCGGATAGATCATCACGTCGCCGCGGTGCAGCAGCTCACCGAGCGCCACCTCCCAGCCCGCCTCGCCGTACGCCTCGAAGGAGAGCCGGGCCCCGCCGGGCGCCTGGTAGTCGTGGTACCGCATGGTGCCGGTCGGGTCGAGGCCGGTGTTGCCGACGGCGGTGAAGCGCGCCTGGCCGGACTCGTTCCAGTTGTAGCGGCGGCCGGCGAAGTCGATCGTCGGGGCGCCCGGGGTGACGGTGGCGCCCTGCTCGGCCCCCCAGAGCACCAGCTCCAGCTCCGGGTCCTCCTCCACGGAGAGCCAGCGGCGCACGCCGGCGGCGTCGTCGAGCAGGTGCTCCGCCCAGCTCCAGCCGCCCTCGACGAGGCGGATCGAGCCGCGCACCGCGTACGAGGTGCCCCGGATCTCGACGATGTCGCCGGGCTTCAGGCGGCGTGGGTCGCCGCGCAGCGCGTCGGCGTCGCGGTCCCGCAGCGGGTCGCCCGGCCCCTTGGCCCGTTGTTGCGGGCGGGACCGCGTCCGGTTCCAGACCACCACGGCCACCACCAGACCCGCGACCCCGACCAGACAGCCCACCGCCGCCAGCACGTATGCGATCGTCCCGCTCATCCCGACCACCTCCCCAGGTACGTCGGCGGAGACGGTAACAACCCCGCGCACCTGGGGAAACATGTTGTCGGCTGAGTGAAAGACCAGTCACACGGCGTACCCGGCCGCGCAGGGGCGTCAGGGGCGGCCCGGGGCTGCCGAGGGGCCCTGCGCGGAGGTGCCCCGGGCTCCCGAAGGGCCGCGTGGCCCAGGGCTGCCGGGGCCCGAGCCGGCGGGGTGGGCGGCCGAGGGCCCGAGCCGGCGGGGCGGGGTGCCGGGGGCCCGTGCCGGCGGGGTGGCGCAGGTAGAGCGCCAGGGTCCGAACCGTGGCGGGTCAGCCTCGGCCGAGGTGCCCGGCGGCGTACTCGCGCAGGGTGGTGCGGCCCATGACGCAGCCCGTGAAGGTGCCGAACTCGGCCGGATCGTCGCCCAGCGCCGTCCAGGCGGCCCGCCCGGCAGAGGGGTCGACGTGCTCCAGCAGCGTGGCGGCGTAGACGCGGCCGGCCGGGGTCGCCTCGGCGAGCAGCCGGTCGAGTTGGTCGCGTACGCCCGCTGGGTCCTCGGCCAGCGCGGCCTCGACCCGCCGGTACGCCTCGGTGACCGGCAGCGTCGTCCCGGCGATGCCCACCCCACCGAAGGCCACCGTGTCCGCCTGCCGCAGCTCGTCCAGCGCCGCCGCCACTTCCCGGTCGCGTCTCTTCCCGATCCCGAACATGCCCTGTCTCCTTCCCTCGCCGCGCGCCGCCCACCCTGTCGATCAAGAGGTTTACGCCCTCAACGGTGCGCTGCGGAGACGCAAACCTCTTGATCGACGGGGATCCGTTCCGGCTGGCGGCGTGGCCGGGGCGGGCTGGGGTGGGTGGGTGGGTGGGTGGGGGTCAGGCGGGGGTCACGGTCAGGGCGTCCTTGGTGTCCGCCAGGTCGACCCTGACCGTGTCGCCGTCGCGGATCTGGCCCGACAGGAGCGCCTTGGCGAGCTGGTCGCCGATCGCCGTCTGGACCAGGCGACGCAACGGGCGGGCGCCGTAGATCGGGTCGTAGCCGTGCTCGGCGAGCCACACGCGGGCCGGTTCGGTGATCTCCAGGCCGAGGCGGCGGTCGGCGAGCCGCCTGCGCATCCGGTCGAGCTGGATGTCGACGATGGCCCGCAGGTCGTCCCCGCGCAGCGCGGCGAAGACCACGATGTCGTCGAGGCGGTTGAGGAACTCCGGCTTGAAGTGCGAGCGGACCACCGCGAGGACGCCCTCCCGCCGCTGCTCCTCGGCCAGCGTCAGGTCGCCGATCACCGACGAGCCCAGGTTGGAGGTGAGGATCAGGATCGCGTTGCGGAAGTCCACCGTGCGGCCCTGCCCGTCGGTGAGCCGGCCGTCGTCGAGCACCTGGAGCAGGATGTCGAAGACGTCCGGGTGGGCCTTCTCGACCTCGTCCAGCAGGATCACCGAGTACGGCCGGCGGCGCACCGCCTCGGTGAGCTGGCCGCCCTCCTCGTAGCCGACGTAGCCGGGCGGGGCACCGACGAGCCGGGCGACGGAGTGCTTCTCGCCGTACTCGCTCATGTCGATGCGGACCATGGCCCGCTCGTCGTCGAAGAGGAACTCGGCGAGCGCCTTGGCCAGCTCGGTCTTGCCGACGCCGGTCGGGCCGAGGAAGAGGAAGCTGCCGGTCGGGCGGTCGGGGTCGGCGACGCCGGCCCGGGCGCGACGTACCGCGTCGGAGACGGAGCCGACCGCCTCGGCCTGACCGACCACCCGGGCGCCGAGCGACTCCTCCATCCGCAGCAGCTTGGCGGTCTCGCCCTCCAGCAGCCGCCCGGCGGGGATGCCGGTCCAGGAGGCGACCACGGCGGCGATGTCGTCGGCGCCGACCTCCTCCTTGAGCATCGCGCCCTCGGCCTGGAGGCGGGCCAGCTCCTCCTCGGCCTGCTTCAGCTCGGCCTTGAGGGCCGGGATGCGGCCGTAGCGCAGCTCGGCGGCGCGCTCCAGCTCGCCGTCGCGCTCGGCCCGCTCGGCCTCGCCGCCCAGCCGCTCCAGCTCCTCCTTCGCCGTGGAGAGCTTGGTGATGTGGCTCTTCTCCAGCTGCCAGCGCTCCGACAGGGCGGTGAGCTGCTCGCGCTTGTCGGCCAGCTCCTTGCGCAGCCGCTCCAGCCGCTCGGCGGAGGCGGCGTCCGGTTCCTTGGCCAGCGCCATCTCCTCGATCTCGAGCCGGCGCACCGCCCGCTCGATCTCGTCCACCTCGACCGGCCGGGAGTCGATCTCCATCCGGAGCCGGGACGCCGACTCGTCGACCAGGTCGATCGCCTTGTCCGGCAGGAACCGGTCGGTGATGTAGCGGTCCGACAGGGAGGCGGCAGCGACCAGCGCGGCGTCGGTGATGCGTACGCCGTGGTGCACCTCGTAGCGCTCCTTCAGGCCGCGCAGGATGCCGATGGTGTCTTCGATGGTCGGCTCGCCGACCAGCACCGGCTGGAAGCGGCGCTCCAGGGCCGGGTCCTTCTCGATGTGCTCGCGGTACTCGTCCAGCGTGGTCGCGCCGACCATCCGCAGCTCGCCGCGGGCCAGCATCGGCTTGAGCATGTTGCCGGCGTCCATCGAGCCCTCGCCCTTGCCGGCGCCGACGACGGTGTGCAGCTCGTCGAGGAAGGTGATGACCTGCCCGTCGGAGTTCTTGATCTCCTCCAGGACGGACTTCAGCCGCTCCTCGAACTGGCCCCGGTACGACGCCCCGGCGACCATCGCGCCCAGGTCGAGCGAGACGAGCTTCTTGTCCCGCAGCGACTCGGGCACGTCGCCCGCGACGATCCGCTGGGCCAGGCCCTCCACGATGGCGGTCTTGCCGACGCCCGGCTCGCCGATGAGCACCGGGTTGTTCTTGGTGCGGCGGGAGAGCACCTGGATCACCCGGCGGATCTCCGAGTCCCGGCCGATGACCGGGTCGATCTTGCCGTCGCGGGCGCTCGCGGTCAGGTCCACGCCGTACTTGGCCAGGGCCTGGTAGGTCTGCTCGGGATCGGCGCTGGTGACCCGCCGGTCCCCGCCGCGTACCGACGGGAACGCGGCGACCAGCGTCTCCTCGGTGACGCCGGCGGACTTGAGCGCGTTCGACACCGCACCGCCCACGCGGGCCAGGCCGGCGAGCAGATGCTCGGTGGAGGTGTACTCGTCGCCGAGCGGCCGGGCGATCTGCTCGGCGGCCCCGATGGCGTTGACGAACTCCCGGGCCAGGGTCGGCTCGGCGATGCTGGAGCCCCGGGCGGCGGGCAGGTTGTCGACCGAGCGCTGGGCGACCCGGCGCAGCTCGGCGGGGTCGGCCCCGACGGCGCGCAGCAGGCCGGCGGCGGTCGAGCCCTCGGTGTCCAGCAGTGACAGCAGCAGGTGCCAGGGCTCCACGGTGGCGTGCCCGCGCTGGTTCGCCAGCGCGACGGCACCGGTGATGGCTTCGCGGCTCTTGGTGGTGAGACGTTCCGTGTTCATGGGCTCCCCCGGATCGGCGTGTCCACTGAGAAGGACACAACCAGAGTTGAGCCTATTCCGCTCAACCCTGGGGACGTGAGCCGGATCACACCGGCGCCGCCCGGCGCCCGCGCCGGTGCGGCAGACCCCGATGTCGTACGCCATCCGCGTGGCCGGGTCCGCGCGTCCGTCGGTGGCGGACGGACACCGGCGAATCACTGAGCGGTACGCGGCCTCCTGACGATATTCGCAGGTGACAGCGGGGAGTAGCCTGACCGCCGTGCGCGTACGTGTCGAACAGACCGCCCTGCCCGGCATCGGGGTCCGTCACGATCTGCTGACGGAATCCGGCCGCCGCCTCGGCGTCGTCTCCCACCGCAATGGCCGCCGTGACCTCGTCCTGTACGACCCGGACGATCCCGACTCATGTCAGCACGACATACCGCTGACCGACGACGAGGCGGAGGCGCTCGCCGACATCCTCGGCGCGTCCCTGATGCTCGGCCAGCTCTCCGGGCTGCGCGACCAGGCCGCCGGGCTGCTAACCGAGCAGATCGCCATTCCGGCCGGGTCGAAGTACGTCAACCGCAAGCTCGGCGACACGCAGGCACGCTCCCGCACGAGCGCCTCGATCGTCGCGGTGCTGCGCCACGGCGAGGTGATCGCCTCGCCGGACCCGTCCTTCCGCTTCGCCGCCGGTGACGTGGTGGTCGTCGTCGGGACCCGCCGGGGTCTCGACGGAGTGACAGCCATCCTCGCCGACAGTGACCCGGACGGCTGAGGCGCGGATGCACCACACCACAACCCTGCTCGTCGAAGTCGGCGCGCTGCTGTTCCTGCTCGGCCTCCTCGGCCGGCTGAGCCGCCGCATCGGCCTCTCGCCGATTCCCCTCTACCTGCTCGCCGGGCTCGCGTTCGGGCACGGCGGGTTGCTCCCGCTCAACGCCAGCGAGGAGTTCTTCGCCGTCGGCGCCGAGATCGGCGTGATCCTGCTGCTGGTGATGCTCGGCCTGGAATACTCGGCCAACGAGCTCGTCGGCAACCTTCGCGCCGCGGCCCCCGCCGGGCTCATCGACGGGCTGCTCAACGCGCTGCCGGGCGCGGCGTTCGCGCTGCTGCTCGGTTGGGACTGGGTGGCCGCCCTGGTGCTGGCCGGCATCACCTGGATCTCCTCCTCCGGGGTGATCGCCAAGGTGCTCGGCGACCTGGGCCGCCTCGGTAACCGGGAGACCCCCGTGATCCTCTCGGTCCTGGTGATCGAGGACCTGGCCATGGCGTTCTACCTGCCCCTGCTGACGGCCGTGCTCGCCGGTAGCAGCCTGCTCGGGGGTGGCCTCACGCTCGTCGTCGCGGTCGGCACAGTGATGCTCGTGCTGGTGGTCGCCATCCGGTACGGCAACCTGATCTCCACGGCGATGTCGGCGAAGGACCCGGAGGCGCTGCTGCTCGGCGTACTCGGGATGACCCTGCTGGTGGCCGGCATCGCGGCGAAGCTCCAGGTGTCGGCGGCGGTCGGGGCGTTCCTGGTCGGCATCGCGCTCTCCGGGCCGGTGGCGCACCACGCCACGGAGCTGCTCACACCGCTGCGGGACCTCTTCGCCGCGGTCTTCTTCGTCTTCTTCGGCCTGGTCACCGACCCCCGGGACATCCCGCCGGTGCTGCTGCCCGCGCTCGCGCTGGCCATCGTCACCATGGGGACGAAGACGCTCACCGGCTACCTGGCCGCCCGCCGGGTCGGCATCGGCGAGCCCGGTCGATGGCGCGCCGGCCTGGCCCTCGTGCCACGGGGTGAGTTCTCCATCGTCATCGCGGGCCTCGCGGTGGCCGCCGGCAGCGTCGAGCCGAAACTGGCGGCGCTCGCGACGGCGTACGTGCTGATCACCGTGGTGACCGGGCCGATGCTGGCACGCCTGCCCGACTTCGCGTGGTTCAAGCGCTGGCTGCGGCAGCGCGGCGCCGCCCAGCAGGCCAGGCCGGCAGCGTTACCGGACTGACCGACGTCGGCCGGGGGCCGAGCCCGTTGCCGAGTGCCCGATGTCGCCGAGGCCGAGGAGTTCTTCGGCTCCGGCGACGCCCGCATCCCCGCCGGCCGTGGGCCGAGTGCCCGGGCCGGGGGCCGGACCGGATCGACCGTACGGTCGGCCCGGCCCTCGGCCGACGGATGTCGAATTGCTCCCCGCGGGGTCTACCGCCGGACAGCGCTCCGGGTTACCGTTTCGCCCCAGCAGCCAGAGCTCGCGGGTGGCCGACGCCCCCTGCGGACGAGAGCGGAAGGTTGGCCGTGAGCGTGCAGGAGTCGACGTTCCACGGCTTTGCCAACCCCGTCGACCCGAGCCCCACCGAGCTGCGCGCCTGGGCCTACCAGCCCGACTCCGTACCGCTCACGTCGATGCCGCCCGACTGGGACCTGCTGGTCTCCGGCGACCGGCTGGTGGCGGTGCTCTTCGACCTGGCGATGGACCCGTCCTGCCCGGCGCGCCGTTTCGCGCTGCACTGCCTCTACATCTACGCCGCCGACGGCATCCGGACGAACTTCCGCGCCCACCCGAAGCGGCGCTTCCGCAAGCTGGTGGAGCAGGCCGAACGCAACGGCGACGACCTGATGCGCACCTGGGCGTACAACAGCCGGGCGCTGCTCGCCCGCCCGGAACTCTTCGTCTACCGGGACTGGTGCGAGGGCGGCCTGGTCCGGGAGAACCGCCGCATCGCCTGAACCCCGGCGGGCCGGGCGTCCCGGCCCGCGCCCCTTCGCGGCGCACGAGCCAGACCCCGCACGGAACCCAGGACGTCTCCACCCGGAACGGCGAACAAGCCGGGACTCGCACGGAACCCCACGGCATCCCGGCCCGAAAGGCGAACGGGCCGGGACCCGCACGGAACCCCACGACGTCCCGGCCCCGGAACGGCGAACGGGCCGGGACCCCCCGTGGGTCCCGGCCCGCACGTCGGCGGATCGTCAGTGTTCCGATCCGCCCTGCTCGCGGCGTCCCGCCCGGTCACGCTCCTGGTCGGTGCCATGGTCGGCCCGGTCGGCGAACGCGCCCTTCTTGACCTTGTCGGTGAAGCGGCCCTCGGTGACCCGGTCGAACCTCTCCCGGGCGTTCTTCGCCACCTCCTGGAGCCGTTCCTCCGCCTGCTCGGCAACCTTCCGCGCGGCTTCCGTCATGGCTCCCCCTGCCATCGAAGTCCGGATTAAGCGGGTTGGACCTGATTCGCAGGTTAGCCGATCTGGCACCTTCCGCGCGGGCGAACCCGCAACCGTGCGCGAGTGGAACACCATGGGTGTCATCCGAGGGCGGTGACACCCGTGGTGTTCCACTCGACGACGCCCGGCCGGCGCAGAAGGCCGGCGTAAGGCGCGCGGGCCCCTCAGGGACGGCGCAAGCCGTGCAGAACCGCCCGGCCGGCACAAGCGCGCGCAGAACCCATCAGGGCTGTGCAACCCCGCGGGGCCGCCGGGTCGGCCCGCAGGCCGCGCGGGATCGCACGGGGCCGACCGGGGCCGCGCGGGGCCGACCGGGTCGCGCCCGGCGGACCGGGAAGACGGTCGCGCCCGGCCGCGAAAGGGCGGCCGGGCGCGATGTGGTGCGGTGTCGTCAGCGCTCGGGGCGGCGGGGACGCCAGACCACCAGCGCCGTGGAGGTGCGGTTGGTCGGCACCAGGTCGCTGCCCGGGAAGCGCGCCAGGGCCTCCAGCTCGGCGATCCGGCGGTACGCGGCGTCCAGTTCCGCCTCCAGCCGGGCCACCCGCTGCTGCGCCTCCTCCAGCAGCCGCTCCAGCCCGATGATCCGCTTCACCCCGGCGAGGTTGATGCCGTCGTCCTGGCTGAGCCGCTGTACCTCGCGCAGCAGCACCACGTCGCGGACGCTGTAGCGCCGCCCGCCACCGGCTGCCCGTCCCGGCTGGACGAGGCCCAACCGGTCGTACTGGCGCAGCGTCTGCGGGTGCATCCCCGCCATCCGCGCCGCCACCGAGATCATCAGCACCTTGGCCTCGTAGGCAGGGTCACCCGAGCCGACGAACTCGTCCGACATCCCGCTCACCTCCGCGTGCGCTCCACCGAGCCGACTGAACACCGGGTCAACTGAATCGACGTACCCGCGCCTCGAGATGTTCCCGGGCGGCCGGCGGGGTCTGCGCGGCGAAGCTCTCCAACGCCGCACGCGCCTCGTCGGACACCTTCGCGGGCACGACCACGTCGAGCGTCACCAGCAGGTCGCCCGCCTGGCCGTCCCGGCGGACCACCCCCTTGCCCCGCGCCCGCAGGATCCGGCCGCTCGGCGTGCCCGGTGGCACCCGCAGGGTCACCGTGCCGTCGAGGGTGGGCACCCGCAGGTCCGTGCCGAGCACGGCCTCCGCGAACGTGACGGGCACCGTCAGCGTGAGGTCGTCGCCGGTACGCCCGAACAGCTCGTCCGGCCGCACCTTGACGTGTACGAAGAGGTCGCCCGCCGGGCCACCCCGTGCACCGGGCTCGCCCCGCCCGGCCAGCCGGATCTTCTGGCCGTCCGCCACGCCGGCCGGGAAGCGGACGTTCAACGTGCGGGTCTTGGTGACCCCGCCGGTGCCCTGGCACTCGGGGCACTTCTCCTCCACGACCGTGCCCACGCCCTGGCAGTTGCGGCACGGCTCGGAGAAGCTGAACGACCCCTGGTTGCGGTTGGTCACCCCGGCCCCGTGGCACACCTGGCAGGTGCGCGGCGAGGTGCCGGGCTTCGCCCCGTTGCCGTGGCAGGTGTCGCAGACCCCGGGCGCGCGCAGCGTCAGCGGGAGCGTCACCCCGCGTACGGCGTCGCCGAAGTCGAGGGCCACCTCGGCCTCGACGTCGCGCCCCCGGGCCGGGCCACGTGCCGGCGACGGGCCGCCGGGACCACCCGCCCCGCCCGAGAAGATCGAACTGAACAGGTCCTGGAAGCCGGCCCCGCCGAAACGGCGGTCACCGCCTCCGCCGGCGGCGCCCCCGAAGAGGTCGGAGACGTCGAACGGCACGCCGCCGGGCTGGCCGGCGCCACGGGCGCCACGGCGGAAGGCGCCCGAGCCGAACAGCGACCGCAGCTCGTCGTACTCCCGCCGCTTGGCGTCGTCGCCGAGCACGGCGTACGCCTCGGAGGCGGCCTTGAAACGCTCCTCGGCCTTCGGGTCGCCGGGGTTGTGGTCCGGGTGCGAATCCCGGGCCACCTTCCGGTACGCCTTCTTGACGTCGTCGGCGGAGGCGGCCTTGTCCACGCCCAGCACGGCGTAGAAGTCCTTCTCGATCCAGTCCTTGGAACTCACCGGTCCACCCCCTTCCCTAGCTGGGGACCGACCGTCCCGCCCGCCCTCGACGGGCGGGCGGGACGGTCCGGTCGTCGTACGGCACTACTCCGGGTCGGCGACCGCGACCATCGCGGGCCGCAACAGCCGCTCACCGACCTGGTAGCCCCGACGCATCACCTGTACGCAGGTGGGCTCGGTGACGTCGGCCGAGGTCTGGTGGGCGACCGCCTCGTGCCGGGTCGGGTCGAACGGGTCGCCCTGCTCGCCGAACGGGGTCAGCCCGAACTTGCCGAGCGCCGCGACGAGCTGGTCGGCCACGCTGCCGAACGGCCCGACCAGGTCGCCGTGCTCGCGGGCCCGGTCCAGGTCGTCGAGGATCGGCAGCAGCGCGGCGAGCACCGCGCCGGTCGCCTGCTCGGTGACCAGGCCCTTGTCCCGGTCCACCCGCTTGCGGTAGTTGGCGTACTCCGCCGTCACCCGCTGGAGGTCCCGGGTCCGCTCGTCGAGATCCTTGCGCAGCGCCTCGAGTTCGGCGCCGAACGCGGTCGGACCACCGTCGACCGGCTGCGCCGGGGCGTCCACCACGGGCGGGCCGATCACCTCGGCCGCCTCGACCTCGATCTCGTCGACGACGACCTCGGACTCCTCGACCAGGCCCTCGGCGGGGGCGTCCGAGCCGGCGTCGGCCGCGGCCGGCTCGGACGTCTCGCTGATCTTGCGGTTGTTACGGATGACGACCCGCGGCCCGTCGCCGGCCTGCTCGGCGGGCGCGGAGCCACCCGGCGCCGACCCGGTCGCACCCGGGTCGGCAGCTCGTGGCTTCTCCGTCATGGGGCTACCTCATCCCTCTGCCGTGGTTCCGTGTCCGGGGACGACCGTCACTTCTTGTCCTTGTCCTCGTCCACGATCTCCGCGTCGACCACGTCGTCCGCGCCACCGGCGGGACCGCCGGCCTGCGGGCCACCGGTCGCCCCGGCGCCAGCGGCACCCGCGGCACCCGGGCCGGGCTCGCCCGCCTGCTCGCCCTGCTGGTTGTAGAGCAGCGAGCCGGCCTGCTGGGAGACCTGCGCCAGCTTCTCGTGCGCCGACTTGATCTTCTCGATGTCCTGGCCGCCGAGCGCGCCGCGCAGCTCGCCGAGCGCCTCGTTGATCTGGTCACGGGACTCCGACGGCAGCTTGTCACCGCTCTCGGCCAGGAACTTCTCGGTCTGCCACTGGAGCGCCTCGGCCAGGTTGCGGGTCTCGGCCTCCTCGCGGCGACGCTTGTCGTCCTCGGCGTGCTCCTCGGCGTCGCGGCGCATCCGCTCGATGTCGTCCTTCGGCAGCGAGGAGCCGCCGGTGATCGTCATCTTCTGTTCCTTGCCGGTGCCGAGGTCCTTGGCGTGGACGTTGACGATGCCGTTGGCGTCGATGTCGAAGGTGACCTCGATCTGCGGCACGCCGCGCGGCGCCGGCGGGAGGCCGGTCAGCTCGAAGGTGCCGAGCTTCTTGTTGTAGGCCGCGATCTCCCGCTCGCCCTGGAAGACCTGGATCAGCACCGACGGCTGGTTGTCGTCCGCCGTGGTGAAGACCTCGGAGCGCTTGGTCGGGATGGTGGTGTTGCGCTCGATCAGCTTGGTGAAGATGCCGCCCTTGGTCTCGATGCCCAGGCTCAGCGGGGTCACGTCGAGCAGCAGGACGTCCTTGACCTCGCCCTTGAGCACACCGGCCTGGAGGGCGGCGCCGACGGCGACGACCTCGTCCGGGTTGACGCCCTTGTTGGGCTCCTTGCCGGTGAGCTGCTTGACCAGGTCGGTCACGGCCGGCATCCGGGTCGAGCCGCCGACCATGATGACGTGCTCGACGTCGGAGACCTTGATGCCGGCGTCCTTGACGGCCTGCTCGAACGGGCCCTTGCAGCGGTCCAGCAGGTCCTGCGTCATCCGCTGGAACTCGGCCCGGCTGAGCGTCACGTCGAGGTGCAGCGGGCCCGCCGCGCCGGCGGTGATGTACGGCAGGTTGATGTTGGTGGTGGTGGCGGCGGACAGCTCGATCTTGGCCTTCTCGGCCGCCTCGCGGAGCCGTTGGAGGGCCATCTTGTCCTGGCCCAGGTCGATGCCGTGCTCGCCGCGGAAGGTCTTCACCAGGTGGTCGATGATCCGCTGGTCCCAGTCGTCGCCACCGAGGTTGTTGTCACCGCTGGTCGACTTGACCTCGACGACGCCCTCGGCCAGCTCCAGCAGCGACACGTCGAAGGTGCCGCCGCCGAGGTCGAAGACCAGGACGGTCTGCTCCTTGGAGCCCTTGTCCAGCCCGTACGCCAGGGCCGCCGCGGTCGGCTCGTTCACGATCCGCAGCACGTTGAAGCCGGCGATCTCGCCGGCCTCCTTGGTGGCCTGGCGCTGGCCGTCGTTGAAGTAGGCCGGGACGGTGATCACCGCGTCGGTGATCTGCTCGCCCAGGTACGCCTCGGCGTCCCGCTTGAGCTTCATCAGCGTGCGGGCCGAGATCTCCTGCGGGGTGTACTTCTTGCCGTCGATGTCGACGGACCAGTTGGTGCCGATCTCCCGCTTGACCGAGCGGATCGTCCGGTCCGGGTTGGTCACCGCCTGGCGCTTGGCGACCTCTCCGACGAGCACCTCGCCGTTGCGGGCGAACGCGACGATCGACGGGGTCGTCCGCGAGCCTTCAGCGTTGGCGATGACGGTGGGCTCACCGCCCTCCAGGACGCTGACGCAGGAGTTCGTCGTGCCCAGGTCGATACCGACCGCACGTGCCATCTTCGCTTCCTCGCTTCATCACGTTGTGGGCAGGTGACGGGCGACGCCCGTCGAGCTGCCCGGCGGGCGTCGCCCGCAGCGACCCCACCACAAGTTGAGTGAACTTGACTCAATAGTGCCACGCCCCGCGAAATCGTCAAGTCGAGGTTGAGCCGACCCGACGCAACCCCAGGTTCTTACCGATCGGTTGTCTTCCCTTGCGTCGGTCGGGCACGCTTTAGCGGTGACGACGCACGGCGATCCCGCCACCCCGGCCGGCACGCCCACCGTCGCAGCCCGCACCGGCCCCACGGACGCCGGGGAGGACCGGCCCGCCACCACCGGGGACGACAGCCTGCCCGCCGCGCTGGCCGGCCTGCGCGCCGCGATCGGGGCGGCCCGGTTCCCCCTCGCGCTGCCCTCCGCCGAGCCCGCCCGGCGCGCCGGCGGGAGCCTCACCGACCAGCTCGACGACTACCTGCTGCCCCGGCTGCGCCGGCTCGACGCGCCGCTGCTCGTGGTGGTCGGCGGGTCCACCGGCGCCGGCAAGTCCACGCTTGTCAACAGCCTGGTGCAGGCGCGGGTGAGCGCCGCCGGGGTGCTCCGCCCGACCACCCGTTCCCCGGTGCTGGTCTGCAACCCCGCCGACTCGGGCTGGTTCCGCAAGGGGGAGCTGCTGCCGGGCCTGGCCCGCACCACCGAGCCCAGCGAGGACCCGCGCACCCTGCAACTGGTCACCGCCCCGGCCCTGCCCGCCGGGCTGGCCTTCCTCGACGCCCCCGACATCGACTCGGTGGTCGACGCCAACCGGGCCCTGGCCGGTCAACTCCTGGCCGCCGCCGACCTCTGGCTCTTCGTCACCACCGCCGCCCGCTACGCCGACGCCGTTCCCTGGGAGCTGCTGCGCAGCGCGCGCGCCCGGGGCGCGGTCATCGCCATGGTGCTGGACCGGGTGCCCCCGGAGGCGGCCGACGAGATCGCCGCCCACCTGTCGGAGATGCTCGCCGCGCAGGAGCTGGGGGCGGCCCCGCTCTTCGTGCTGCCGGAGACCTGGGTCGACGGGCAGGGCCTGCTGCCCGACCGGGTCACCGCGCCGCTCGCCGCCTGGTTCGCCCGGCTGGCCGCCGACGCCGACGCGCGCGCCGCCGTGGTCCGGCAGACCCTGGACGGCGCGCTCGGCGCGCTGCACCCCGCGGTCGAAGGGCTCGCCGACGCCGCCGAGGAGCAGGTCACCGCCGCTGACGCGCTCGACGAGCGGGTGCTGGCCGCGTACCGGGGGGCGTACCGGACCGTCGAGCAGGGGCTGAAGGACGGTCGGCTGCTCCGCGGCGAGGTGCTCGCCCGCTGGCAGGAGTTCGTCGGCACCGGCGAGTTCTTCCGCACCATCGAGGCCCGCATCGGACGGCTGCGCGACCGGGTGGTGGCGGCGGTCACCGGCCGGCCCGCGCCCGCGTCCGAGCTGCGCGACGCGATCGAGTCGCAGCTGGTGACCCTGCTGCGGGGCGTCGCCGCCGAGGCGGCCGAGAACGCGTACACCGGGTGGAAGGCGCATCCCGCCGGGGCGGCGCTGCTCGAACCGGAGCTGGCCCGCCCCTCCGCCGACCTGCCGGAGCGGGCCGAGCGGCTGGTCCGGGAGTGGCAGCGGGGCGTGCTGGAGCTGGTGCGTGCCGAGGGCGGCGACCGGCGCTTCGTGGCCCGCACGGCCGCGTACGCGGTCAACGCCACCGGGCTCGCCGTGATGATCGCGGTGTTCGCCTCGACGGCGTTCATCCCCACCGGCCTGGAGGTGGCCACCGGGGCCGGCACGACCGTCGCCGCGCAGACCGTGCTCCAGGCGATCTTCGGCGACCAGGCCGTGCGTACGCTGGCCGCCAAGGCCCGGGCCGACCTGCTGGACCGGGTGCGGGCCCTGCTCGACGACGAGGCCGCCCGCTACCTGGACCGCACGGCGCAGGCCCGGCCCGCCGCGGACACCGCGGAGGCCCTGCGTGGCGCCGCCAACCGGGTGGAGATCGCGCGCCACCGCAGCGGCCTCGCCGGCGCGGCCGTCGCGGGCCTGCCCGGCACCGAGGGTGGAGGGTCATGACCAACATCGTCGGGCGGATGCGCGAGGCGTTCCGCGGAGACCAGCGGGTGGACGCCGACGCGCTCGTCGCCCGCCTCGACGCCGTACGCCGGTTCCTCACGGTCGTCGACGGGCACCTGCCGGACGCGCAGCTCGTGCCGGCGCACACCCTCGTCGAGCGGGCCGGCACCCGGCTGGCGCTCTCCCGCGACCACACCGTGGTGGCGCTGGCCGGCGCGACCGGCAGCGGCAAGTCCAGCCTGTTCAACGCGCTCGCCCGGATGGAACTCTCGACGGTCGGGGTGCGCCGCCCCACCACCGGCGTCGCGCACGCCTGCGTCTGGGGGCCGCTCGACGGCGGCAACCGCCTGCTCGACTGGGTGGGCGTGCTGCCCCGGCACCGTTTCGTCCGGGAGAGCGTGCTCGACGGCGACGACGAGTCCGCCCTGCACGGGCTGATCCTGCTCGACCTGCCCGACTTCGACTCGGTGCAGCGGTCCCACCGGTTGGAGGTGGACCGGCTGCTCGGCCTGGTCGACCTCGTGGTCTGGGTGGTCGACCCGCAGAAGTACGCCGACCGGGTCATCCACACCAGCTACCTGCGCGAGTTCCACCGGCACCGCGACGTCACCCTGGTCGTGCTCAACCAGGCCGACCGGCTGCCCCCGGCCGAGCTGCCCCGGGTGCTGGCCGACCTGCGCCGGCTGCTCGACTCCGACGGTCTGGACGGCGTACCGCTGCTGGCGACGACCGCCGTCGACCCGGCGGGCATGGCCGGGCTGCGGGAGGCGCTGGAACGCACGGTGGCCGAGCGGCAGGCCGCGCTGCGGCGGCTCCAGGGCGACGTGGACGCGGTGGTGGCCGGGCTCGACGAGTTGGTAGGGGACGCCTCGCCGGCCGGCGGGCCGGACGACGCCGCCGTCACCGCGTTGCACCGGGCGCTGGCCGGCGCGGCCGGGGTGCCGGCGGTCGCCGAGGCGGTCGAGCGGGCGTACCGGCACCGGGGCGCCGCCACCACCGGCTGGCCCCTGGTCCGGGGCTGGCGGCGGCTGCGGCCCGACCCGCTGCGCCGGCTGCACCTGCCGGGCCCCGCCGCCGACCGCGACGCACCGGCGGAGAGCCTCGTCGCCGCGACCTCGGTGCCCGACCCGACCGCCGCCCAGCGCTCGGCGCTCGGGCTGGCGATCCGGTCGGTGGCCGACCGGGCCGGGGCCGACCTGCCCGCCGCCTGGCCGACGGCGGTCACCGCCGCCGCCCGGTCCCGCCTCGGCGACCTGCCGGACGCGCTGGACCGCGCGGTGGCCGGCACGGACCTCGGCATGGACCGGCGACCGCTCTGGTGGCGGTTCGTCGGCGGCCTCCAGTGGCTGGTGACCCTGGCCGCGCTCGCCGGGCTGGGCTGGCTGGCGCTCGGCTACGCGCTGCGCGCGCTGGGCCTGCCGGCGCTGGAACACCCGATGGTCGGCGAGGTGCCGCTGCCCACCCTGCTGCTCCTGGGCGGCCTGCTCGCCGGGCTGCTGGTGGCCGCCCTGACCAGGCCGATCGTCCGCTGGGCGGCCCGCCGGGCCCGGCGCCGGGCCGAGCGGCGGCTCACGGCCGCGGTGGCGACGGTCGGCGAGGAACACGTGCTGACCCCGGTGCGGGGAGTGCTCGCCTCCTACGCCGAGGCCCGTACGGCGCTGGAGGAGGCCGCCGGGCGCTGAGCCGGAAATCCGGTTCCGTCGGCAACCGCAGGTCGGCGGCGTGCCGCCGCGACGCGGGCCGGACGCTCGGGTCGCTCGTACCCTCCCGGGGCGGGCGGCGGCGTAGGGTCGGTGGATGGGAACGCCTCAGACCCCGTACGACGCGGTGCTGCACGCCGCCCGCGACGTGGCCAAGCTGGACAACGCCCTCGACGCGGAGATGCTCGGCGCAGCCCTGCTCGGCAGCGTCTACTCGGTCGCCGAGACCGAGCGTGACGCCGCCGTCCGGGACTTCGTGGCCGGCTTCCTGGCCGCCACCTCCCGCCGCCGGTCGGCCGCGGCGACCACCATCCGCTCCGTCTTCGCCGCGCTGGTGCCCGACGCCGAGGGCGCCGGCCGGGTCCGGCCGGGCGCCGCCACCCCCGCCTGGGTCGCCCAGCTCGGCCGCGTGCACCTGACCGGCTGCTGGTCCTACGGCGACGTGTACGGCGACCAGAGCTCCTACCTGGCGACCTTCGCCTACGACGACCCGGCCGGCGGCTCGGCGCACGCCGTGGTGACGCTGCTCGACCACAACATCGGCATCACCAAGGACGTCTTCGTCGGCGGGCCGCCCGACCGGATCCTCGACCAGGTCCGGCAGATGTGCTCGGGGGACGAGCTGACCTGGTTCCGCGACGAGGAGCCGGCCAGGATGCGCGCCGAGGTGACCCGCCACCTGGCGATCACCGACGGACTGACCGAGCTGCCCGGGGAGGGCTCGCTCGCCACCGACCGCGCCCTGCTCGGCGCCCGGCTGGCACTGCTGCCCCGGGCGGCCGGGGCGGCCCCCGCGCCCGCCGAGCCGCTCTCCGCCGCCGAGCGTACGGACCTGGTCCGTCGCTTCCTCGCCTCGCCCGAGGCGGCCCGCTTCGGCCTGGACGCCATCGACGGGGCGGAGCTGGCCTCGCTGCACTTCTGCCTCAGCCTGCTGCTGGACCACGCGGCCAGCTTCCCGGACGCCGACCCGATGCGGTGGAGCCCCACCGTGGCCGGGCTCTTCCTGCTCGACTGGGTGCACCGGCGGGCCGTGCTGGACATGGACGACGCCGCGCTGCTGCCCCGGGTGCTACGCGCCTGGGCCGGGTACGCGGCCCGTAAGCGCGGGCTGCCCGAGCAGGCGGCGACCCAGACCGACACGGCCATCGAGGAGATGGTGCCGGAGTTCGCGCGCCTCTACAGCACGGGCGAACGCCGCAGCCCCGCCACGGCCGCCGTGGCGCAGCTCATGGCCGACGGCGTCGACCCGGACGACCCGGCGGCCCTGAACGCCTGGATCGAGGCCAACCGCCACCGCCTCACGGACGACCCGGCCTGACCCGCGCCCGCACCTGTACGCGGTTCCGTCAGCGGAGGGGGGCGAAGGTCAGGGCGGCCACCAGGGCGCCCAGGGCAAGGCCCGCGAGCACCTGGGGCACCGTGTGGTCGCGCAGGCGGACCCGGGACCAGCCGACCAGCACGAGCAGCGGTGCCGCCGCCAGCGACCCGGCACCGAACGTGACCACCAGTACGACCAGGGCGCCGGCGGCCACCGCCGAGTGGATCGACATCTTCCACCAGTGGCTGACCGTCACGGCGACCACCAGCCCGACGAGCCCGGCGGCGGCCAGGGCCAGCACCGGGCGCGGCGCGCCGAGCACCGCGAGCAGGGCCAGCCCGGCGGCGACCGAGCAGAGCCCGAACAGCAGCGGGACTCGGCGCTGCTCCCGTACGCCCACGTGGTGGTCGGTCAGCCGGCCCCGACGCACCCCGCCGAGGATGTACGCGAACGGGATGCCACTGACGAAGAGCGTGGCCAGCAGCCCCCAGGCCAGGCCGTGCGCGCCACCCCGGGTGCTGTGCCAGCCGACCGCCAGCGTCAGCGCCGAGACCAGCACGGCGGGCGCGGTCAACTCGGTGACGAACCGGGCGAGCCGGAGGGTCCGGCCGGGCCGGGGCACGGCGGGCTGCCGGGTCTGAGGCCCCGCGTCCGAACCGCCCGATCCGCTCAGCGTCCCGCCTCTGCTCCGCCCCGGGCCGCCGCCCGGGACCGTCCCCGTCCGCATCCGGCGCGCCGGCGGGACCGGGCCCCGTCGTGGATCACGTGCCGTCGACGTCACCGTACCCGCGAAGAACCGTCCCGGTGCCCGGTCCCGGCGGTGGAGCCGGGGTCGACGGTGGAGCCGGGGTCGACGGTGGAGCCGGGGTCGACGGTGGAGCCGGGGTCGACGGTCGGGCCGGGGTCGACGGTCGCGCTGGCGGTCGGGGCGTCCGGTGACGGGGGCGCGGGCGTCGCCGTCGGCCCGGGCGGCGGTAGCGAGAGGCTGCTCGTCGGCTCCACCGAGGTCGGCTCGGCGGTCGGCGTGGGCGCCGGACTCGGACTCGGCGACGGGCTCGGTGACGGGGAGGGCGACGGGGAGGGCTTCGGGGACGGGGTCGCCGGGGGCGGCGGGACCGGCCGGCCGCCGGGCCGGGGCGGCGGCGGGGGCTTCGGGCGCGCCGCCGGGGGCGGGGCCGGCGCGGCGACGATCGGCGTACGCGGGAAGGGCACGACGGTCCGCCAGTCGCCCGGGGCGGGCACGGCGGGGGACGGGGTCGACGGGGCGACCGGCGGCTGACCCGTCGCCGGAACCGGGATGACCACCGGGCCGATCGAGGGGGTCGGCAGGAACGGGGTGCTGGTGTCCGGCAGGGCGGTGCTGCCGACGGTGGCGGAGCCGGTGCTGATCGCCGCGAGGATCGGCATCGACGCCGTGCCGGCGAGCAGGGCCACCGTGAACAGGTAGCCCCGGGACGGCCCGCCCTGACCGGGCGCCCGGTGCGCGCCGACCAGGCGGCGGTAGCCGCCGGCGGCACGGTGCCGGCCGAGGAAGGGAGTGGCGGGATCTCGACCTGGCTCGGACACCACGCACTCCTCCTCGTCGCTCCGGCGGCGGACGGGTCGTACGGGACCGTCCGGCGCGCCGCCCCGACGCGCGGGAGCGGCAAACCGCCCGATGCGGGCGATCCCGTGCCAAACAGCCTGGACCAGTGACGCTGTGTCAGCCAACCCCGCACAGCGTGTCGACACGCGTATATGGCCGAACGGTGACGAACCACCGCCGGATCGGCCGGGCGTCGATGCAACGGACACCGGGCCCTTCGTGCGACGAAGCGGGCCGCCGCCCCTGCTGGGGGAAGGCGCACTGTGGGCACGCTCACGTGTGATGCGAATATGGACCACGACGGCAACGCAGCCACGACCTCCGCGCACCCTCGCGGCAGGCGCGGCTGGGCGCCGGCGCTCCCGATCCGGGTTCGGCCAGAATCCGGCTCACGCCGCGCGGCAACCCCCACCGGGGCTAGGCGCGGCCGCCAGGAACCCGTCCGGCACCAGCCGGGCAGGCGCACGAGTTGCGCGGCCGGGTGACCCCCCGGTGCCGACGCAGACAGACAGGGAGAGACGGATGGCAAAGGGCGACCCCGGGGTCTCCAGTCGCGGCCGACGGGCCGCACCCCGGTCCAGGAAGGGTGCGACCGGCGACCCGCAGCTGGTGCAGCTGCTCACCCCCGAGGGTGAGCGGATCGAGAGCGCGACCGGCCCGGACGGGACCGAGTACCGCGTCGACTTCACCGACGAGGAGTACCGCGGGCTCTACCGCGACCTCGTGCTGGTCCGCAAGCTCGACGCCGAGGCCACCGCGTTGCAGCGCCAGGGCGAGCTGGGCCTGTGGGCCAGCCTGCTGGGCCAGGAGGCCGCGCAGGTGGGCTCGGGACGCGCGCTGCGTACGCAGGACATGGCCTTCCCGACCTACCGGGAGCACGGCGTCCTCTACTGCCGGGGCATCGACCCGATCATGCCGCTCGGCCTGTTCCGGGGCGTCGACCAGGGCGGCTGGGACCCGAACGAGTTCAAGTTCAACATGTACACGATCGTGATCGGGGCGCAGACCCTGCACGCGACCGGATACGCCATGGGCGTCCACATGGACGGCAAGACCGGCACCGAGGACGGCGAGGCGGTGATCGCCTACTTCGGCGACGGCGCCACCAGCCAGGGCGACGTCAACGAGGCGTTCGTCTGGGCCAGCGTCTTCAACGCACCGCTGGTGTTCTTCTGCCAGAACAACCAGTACGCCATCTCCGAGCCGCTGGAGCGGCAGACCCGCGTGCCGCTCTACCAGCGGGCGGGCGGCTTCGGTTTCCCCGGTGTGCGGGTGGACGGCAACGACGTCCTCGCGTCGTACGCGGTGACCCGGCACGCGCTGGACAACGCCCGGCTCGGCCAGGGCCCCAGCCTGATCGAGGCCTACACCTACCGGATGGGCGCGCACACCACCTCCGACGACCCGACCCGCTACCGGATCGCCAGCGAGGTCGAGGCCTGGCAGGCGAAGGACCCGATCGCCCGGATGAAGGCGTTCCTGGAGAAGCAGCAGATCGCCGACGCGGACTTCTTCGCCGCCGTCGACGAGCAGGCCCGCACCGAGTCGGTGCACCTGCGCGAGCGGGTGCTCGCCATGCCCAACCCCGAGCCGGTGACGATGTTCGACCACGTCTACCCCAACGGGTCCCCCGAGCTCGACGAGCAGCGGGCGCAGTTCACGAAGTACATGGAGTCGTTCGAGGGGAGCGCCCACTGATGGCCACGGAGACGCTCACCCTCGGCAAGGCCCTCAACACCGGTCTGCGCAGGGCCCTGGAGAACGACCCGAAGGTCGTCATCATGGGCGAGGACGTCGGCAAGCTCGGCGGCGTCTTCCGGATCACCGACGGCCTCCAGAAGGACTTCGGCGACCAGCGGGTGATCGACACTCCGCTCGCCGAGTCCGGCATCATCGGCACCGCGGTCGGCCTGGCCATCCGCGGCTTCCGGCCGGTCTGCGAGATCCAGTTCGACGGCTTCGTCTACCCCGCGTACGACCAGATCGTGTCGCAGGTGGCGAAGATGCACTACCGCTCTCAGGGCAAGGTGCGGATCCCGATGGTCATCCGGATCCCGTTCGGCGGTGGCATCGGCGCGGTCGAGCACCACTCCGAGTCGCCGGAGGCGTACTTCGCCCACACCGCCGGCCTGAAGGTGGTGTCCTGCGCCAACCCGCAGGACGCGTACACGATGATCCAGCAGGCCATCGCGTCGGACGACCCGATCGTCTTCCTGGAGCCGAAGCGGCGCTACTGGGAGAAGGGCCCGGTCGAGCTGGACGCCCCGCTGGACTCGGCGTACCCGCTGCACTCGTCCCGGGTCGTGCGGACCGGCACGGACGCCACGGTGCTGGCGTACGGGCCGATGGTGCGGACCTGCCTGGACGCGGCGACCGCCGCCGCCGAGGACGGCCGGGAGCTGGAGGTCATCGACCTGCGCTCGATCTCCCCGCTGGACCTGGCCGCCGCGTACGAGTCGGTGAAGCGCACCGGCCGCTGCGTGGTCGTGCACGAGGCCCCGGGCAACCTGGGCCTGGGCTCGGAGATCGCCGCCCGGATCACCGAGGAGTGCTTCTACTCCCTGGAGTCCCCGGTGCTGCGGGTGACCGGCTTCGACACCCCCTACCCGGCCTCCCGGGTGGAGGAGGAGTACCTGCCCGACCTCGACCGGGTGCTCGACGCCGTCGACCGCACCTTCGGCTGGTGAGCGGCATGTCACGGATCAAGGAGTTCAACCTGCCCGACCTGGGCGAGGGCCTGACCGAGGGCGAGATCCTCGCGTGGCTCGTCAAGGTGGGCGACGTCATCGAGCTGAACCAGCCGATCGTCGAGGTGGAGACGGCCAAGGCGGCCGTCGAGATCCCGGCGAAGTGGGCCGGCCAGGTGCAGGCGATCTTCCACCCGGAGGGGAGCACGGTCGAGGTCGGTACGCCGATCATCGCGATCGACACCGACCCGGGCGCCGGGCCGATCGAGGAGTCGACGACCGGTGCGCTGGCCTCCGCCCTGCCCACCCCGTCGGCGGCGTCGCTGGCCGCGGTCGAGGTGGCGCCGGCCGAGGGTGCGGTCGAGCCGGGCCTGATCGGCGGTCCCGCCCCGGGCGGCCGTACCGCCGTGCTGGTGGGCTACGGCCCGCGTACCGCGGCGGCCAAGCGCCGCCCCCGCAGGGGCGACACACCGGTGCCGGCCCAGGCTGCGACGCCGGTCGCACCGACGCAGCCGGCCCCGGTGGTCACCGCGCCGTCGAACGGTCACGGACCGGCCGGTGGGCCCGTGCTGGCCAAGCCGCCGGTACGCAAGCTCGCCAAGGATCTCGGCGTCGACCTGTCCACGCTGACCGGGTCGGGGCCGCTGGGCTCGATCACCCGGGAGGACGTACAGCGGGCGGCGAGCGGGGCCACGGCGGTGGCCGAGCCGCTCGCGGTGTCGGCACCCGCCACGGCGGCCGCGAGCTTCGGCGCGGACCGCGAGCAGCGCATCCCCGTCAAGGGGGTACGCAAGCTCACCGCCGAGAACATGTCCCGCTCGGCGTTCACCGCGCCGCACGTCACGGAGTTCCTCACCGTCGACGTGACCCGGGCGATGAAGGCCCTGGACCGGCTCCGCGGCCGGCGGGAGTGGCGCGACGTACGGGTCTCGCCGCTGCTGCTGGTGGCCAAGGCGGTGCTGCTGGCGGTCAAGCGTCACCCGATGGTCAACTCGACCTGGGCCGGCGACGAGATCGTCGTCAAGGACTACGTCAACCTGGGCATCGCGGCGGCCACCGAGCGCGGGCTGATCGTGCCGAACATCAAGGACGCCGGCCGGCTCTCGCTGCGTGAGCTGGCGGACGCGATGACCGACCTGGTGCAGACGGCCAAGACCGGGAAAACCTCGCCGGCCGACATGTCCGGCGGCACGCTGACGATCACCAACGTCGGCGTCTTCGGGGTGGACACCGGTACGCCGATCCTGCCCCCGGGCGAATCGGCGATCCTGGCCTTCGGCGCGGTCCGCGAGATGCCCTGGGTGCACAAGGGCAAGGTGAAGCCGCGTCAGGTCACCACGCTGGGCCTGTCGTTCGACCACCGCATCATCGACGGTGAGCTGGGCTCGAAGTTCCTGCGCGACATCGGGGAGTTCCTGGCCGATCCGGAGGCGGCGCTGCTCGCCTGGACCTGACGGTCCTGACGCCAGCCGAACGGCCGGTGTGCAACGGGTTGACGCCCGGCACACCGGCCGTGTCCGTTTGGGGGCGTGCTCACGCCCGGCAGCGGACCGGCTCCAGAGACAGAGGATTGCGTGGGTCACAGGCCGCCCTCACCTTCGATTGTTCGGCTGGTGTCCCAGCTCACCTAATAATCGATGGAAGTTGGCGCCATCTTGGGGTTCAATGGAGACATCAAGGGGCTGACAACCGAATAGCCAGGAGGAGAGACCCGTGAGCATGATCGAGCGAATCCGTAACCGCCGCGACGCCAACCGCCGCGCCCGTGCCATCGAGCACGCGCTGCGCTCCGCGAACTCGCCCGCGGTCCGCGAAGAGATCCTCGCCATCGCCCAGCGTCACATGAGCTGACGCCCGGAACCTTCCTCACCTCCTCCAGATCGATGACCCGCCCGGTCCCCCCGGGCGGGTCATCGGCGTTTCGCAGCGGTTGGCACCGGGATTCCACCTCGCCCCAGCGCCCGGTACGGTGGGCTTCGGTCGTCGCCCGCCGACCCGGAACAGTCGAGTCGATAGAAGCCGCTCGACACCGTCCGGCCACGGGGAGTGACGGCCGTGCTCCCCGGACGCCCTCGGGTGGTCACCCGATACGGTGCGGGGAGCCGGCACGGCCGGTACACCGGCGACGCCGGCCACCCTGCCGAGAAGACCGATCGGCAGCGGCGGCCGACAGGTGATGGAGGAGGCGCACGCATGACGTCCGAGGGCACGCACCACCCCGGCCAGCAGCCGGACGAGGTGTCGCCGGGCGCCGGCGGACCGGCGCCGTACGGCGACCGCCCGGCACAGCAGGACAACGGCTACGGCGCCGGCGCCCCCGACCTGGGCTGGGCGCCCCCGCCCCCGTCGGGCCGACCGAACCCGCCGGCCTGGGGCCCGCAGGGTGAGCAGCAGCAGGCCCCCGCGTGGGCCGCCCAGGCACCGCAGCAGACCGACCCGGCCCAGCCCGGCCAGTGGGGGCCGCCCAGCGGATCGCCGCAGCCGGCGTGGCCCGGCGCGCAGGAGCAGTCCGGCCCGGCGTGGGCCGCCGCCGCTCCGCCTCCGCAGCAGCCGCCGCACGCCGGCCCGGAGCAGCCCGCCTGGGCGCCGGCCGAGCAGGCGTCCCCCGCCTGGGCCCAGCCCGAGCCCGCCGCCCGTGGCGCCGCCCGGGTTCCCCAGGCCGCACCCGCCCCCCAGCCCTGGCCCGCCCAGGACGACCCCGCCCGCTCCGGCGGCTGGAACGCAGCCGAGCAGCAGCAGGGCGAGCAGGCGCGTCCCGGCGCCCGGGCCGACGGTGCCACGCCGGACGACCGGCCCCCGCAGGCCGACTGGGCCGCGCAGCAGGACGACCCGAACCGCTCCGGCGGCTGGAACGCAGCCGGCCAGCAGCACGACGACCCCAACCGCTCCGGCGGCTGGAACGGCGGCGGCCAGCAGCAGGACGAGCAGGCGTCGCCCGCCTGGGCCCAGCCCGAGCCCGCCGCCCGTGGCGCCGCCCGGGTTCCCCAGGCCGCACCCGCCCCCCAGCCCTGGCCCGCCCAGGACGATCCCGCCCGCTCCGGCGGCTGGAATGCCGGGTCCCCTCAGGACCCGGCCGGCAGTTGGCCCCCCGCAGCGCAGCAGGACGACCCCAACCGCTCCGGCGGCTGGGACGGCGCCGAGCAGCAGCAGGGCGGGCAGCCCGGCTGGGACGCCGGTGCGGAGCAGCGTCCGGACGGAAACTGGACCGCGCCCCGCGACGACCAGCCCCAGGGCGACGAGTGGTCGGCCCGGGACGAGCGCTCCGCACGGGGTGCCGCCTCCGCCCCCCCGCCGCAGCCCGACGACCGGGACGCCAACGGCTGGGGCGCCGCACAGCCCGCCTCCACCCCGCCCGGCCGCGCATCCGTCCCGATGCCCGGCGACGGTGGGCAGCAGCCGTGGGGTTCCGCCCCGGAGAGCCTGCCGCAGCGGGGTGCCAGCGGCGAGCGCCCGGCCGTACCGGACGTCGAGCCCTGGTCTGCCGACGAGGCGTGGGGTCGCGCGGAGACGGGCGAGCCCGCACCGGCCCAGGCCGGCAACGGCTGGGAGCCGGAGCGGGCCGAGGAGCCGCCGATCTACCAGCCCGCACCGGGGCCCGGCATCTCGCCGGCCAACGCCGTGCCACTGCCGCCGCAGGAGCAGCGGGTGCCCGGCGCGAGCCTGGCCGCCACGCCGCCCGCCGACTACGCCCCGCCGGCCCAGTTCGCCCCCGAGCAGCCGGGCCGCGACGGCACCCCGCAGGCGTACGAGCAGGAGCAGCCGGGCTGGGCCCAGGCCGGCTCCCGGCACGACGAGCCGCAGTCGCCCGCCGGGCCGGTGGTCCCCGCACCCCGTACCTCACCGGAGGCGGGCGGGCGGGCTTCCGTGCCGTCGCCGGAGGCTGCCGACCCGGCGGCCGGCAGCGTGTCGGCGAGCGCCTCGGTGCCGCTGGCCAGTCGGGTCATGCCGCCCACCGACCAGGCCCTGCGGCCGGTCGGCACGCCGGCGCCGCAACCCCGGGTGTACGGCAGGCCGGCCCGCCCCGAGCCGGCGGACGAGCCGGAGCAGGACGCCCCGGGCGGGCACCGGCCCGACCACCCGCCGGCGCCCAGCTTCAACCAGGGACCGGAGCCGCGCTTCGGGCAGGGGCCCGACCCCCAGTTCGAGCAGGAGCCGCGCTTCGGCCAGGGGCCGGATCCCCGCTTCGACGAGCCGCGCTTCGGCCAGGGCCAGGACAACCGGTTCGGCCAGGGACCGGACGAGCAGTTCGACCGGAGCCCCGACAGCCGGTTCGACCAGGGTCCGGAGGCTCGCTTCGACGACCGCGACCGGGCGCCGAGCGGAACCGCCGTCTTCGGCGCGGTCGCACCGATGGCGCCCGCCTCGCCGGCCGCGCCCTCGGCCTTCCCGCCGGGCGTGCCGTCCTTCGTCGACCCGCCGGCCAGTGACCGGCCGGTGAACGGGGTCCGGCCGCACGACAGCGCGGACCGGCCCGCCGACCCGTTCGGTACGCCGTCCGCCGCCGGCGCGGCACCCGGCTACGGGCCCGCCCCGACCGCCGCGCCCACGTCGGGCGGCGCGTTCCCGGCGGCGTTCCCGCCGCCCCCGCAGCAGCCCGGCCCATGGGACCAGGGCGGCCCGGAGCAGGAGCAGAACCGCTTCGACTCGTTCAAGCCGATCGCGGAGCCGAAGGCCGAGCCGGCCCCCACGCCCAAGGTCCGCAACGGCCGGGTGCTCGCGGCGGTGCTCGTCGCGGCGGTGCTCATCCTGGCGGTACCCCTGGGCCTGCTCATGCTGCTCGGCAAGGTCGGCGGCGACGACCCGGCCCCGGCGTTCGACCCGACGGTCGGCAGCTGCGTGAAGAAGTCGGGCGAGAGCGCGGCGGCGGCGCAGTGCGGCGAGGCGGGCGCCTTCACCGTGGTCTCCAAGGTGGACGCCAAGGACAAGTGCGCCGACCCGACCCAGCCGTACGTGGAGCTCCAGGGCGGCGGGACCAACCGGGTGCTCTGCCTCAAGCCGGCAGGCCAGTAGCAGACGAAATACGACGGTGGGGCCACGGTTTCCCGTGGCCCCACCGTCGTGTTCAGCGGCCGGCAGCGCCGTGGAGCGGATGCCGACAACGGCACTGCCGGTCGTACGGAAACGAAAGGCGCCCGCCCCGAGGGTCCGGGGACGGGCGCCTACGGAAGCCTGATGGTCAGGGCCGTTCGGCGACCTGGGCGACGAAGGCACGCCAGGCGGCCGGGGCGAAGACAAGGGCCGGACCGGTCGGGTCCTTCGAGTCGCGGACCCCTACTGCACCGGGAAGATTGCCGGCGACCTCGACGCAGTCGCCGCCGTTGCCGCCGCTCTTCGTGCTCTTGCGCCACCGCGCGCCGGTCATGTCCATGATCTCGCCGCTTCTTGTGTCCAACCCTATCCGTCTGTATGTCGCGGCCCCGGCCCTCTCTGCCGCCGCGTTGACTGCCGCGACCGCCTCCCTGCTCGCCGCCGGCTTCCTGGTTACCTCGGCAACCATCGCCGACACGGTCGACCCTAACGACCTCCTCACCGTCGTGGCCGACGACCTGGCCGCCGCCCAAGTCGCACTCGACCGATCGCCGTGCAGATGACGCGAAGACCGACAGCGCTGGCGCTGTGGCGGCGCGTCACTCAACGCGAGAGCGCCCGCCCCCCACTTGGGGACGGGCGCTCTCGCGCGCCGGGGCAGTCGGCAGCGCCCCGACCTGCGATGCCTACACCGCAGGGCGAAAATCTCCGTCACTGCGTTGACTCACTCCTGCGGGCAGGACCTACACTCGGGGTGTAGCGCGTTGCAGCGCCTTAGCGCTACAACGCGCTACACCGGAATAAAGGTCAGTCGCCTAGGGCCTCGACAACTCATGGCGACGGCTTGCGGTTGCTGGTGGTGGGCTCGTTGACCCCTGGGTCAGACGGGTCCACCCCGCGCGAACTCCCTGATAATGCTGGCGACTTTCAGCGCCCAGTACGTTACTTGCAGCAAGATTGCGGTGCCCAGGCCTCTGCTCTGCCACTTGCTCGGCACAACATGCGGGATCAGGGCCATCCTTCTGCTCTGATGCTTCCTCCTTCGGCTCGACTTGATCACCTCCCTTCGGCCCCTCATGCGCCGTGGGGCGCTGACGACCACGGTGGGTCAGGCGATGACCTCCTTTGCATGAGCAGCGCGCGCCGCCCTCGATGCGGGGTTGGGTAGTCGAACCCAACCTGTAGGCGACTTACGCTGTTTCCACTGGTGCATCCATTGCAGACGGTCGCGGGTCGGAGGTCAAGTTTGCCGGCGGTTTTGACGCGTCACCCGACTCCGTCGGCGCAAGCTCCGGACTGCATAGGGATGCATAGGGCCGCGTGGAGCGCGTCGGCCGGCATCAGCCTGTGCTAGACGTCACAGTGCGCCTGGGACGCAGGAGCGCCTGCGGGCCACCCCTCTCTCGGCGATAGACCCGTCAGCTTCCTGACTTCAGCCGGGCTCTTCGTCCGCGAGTCTCTGTCCACGCCGCTGCGCGTAGGCCCGAACCTCGGCGGCATCCCAGATGCGTCCGACGGTCAGCGTGTCGATGGGCGCGGGGAAGTCCGGCCGGTCGACCAGGATCGCGGCGCGCTGGCGCGAGACGCCCAAGTGGTGGGCAACCTCTGAAAGCGCCATAACTCGCACAGGCGGACCTTCCGGCGACAGGAGTAGGCAACTTGTCACCGAGGGGGTTGACTACCTGTCAACAGTCAGTCAACGTAACGGTATGCCCACGCGCCGTACACACAAACCCATGTCGCTCGCCCCACGCCGTCGCCGAACCTGGCGATCGCTATGGCGCCGTTGCTCGTGTGGCCTGTCGGCTCCCTGCCCAGGCCGAGCCGCACCTGCCCCTGCCCGCGCGACCGCCCGCGCCCCGCGCTGGAACGCCCCGACCCGCGAGGTCGACACCATCGGCCGCGCCGGGCGCCTGACCCGCGCCGGGGTCTACCGCGCGAACGGGAGCCGGTGGTGAAGCTGAAGGCCGGCGACGTCGTCCGCCTGACCCCCGCCGCCTCGCCACAGTTCGTGAACCCGATCTTCGTCCGCGTGATCCGCGAGATTCCCGAGCGCTACACGTATGACGGGTGGTTGTGGTTCGAGGGCTATCAGCTCGACGCGAAGGGCGCCGCCGTGGCGAAGCGGGAACTGTTCGTTCTGTGCGAGGGGGTGCGGTGGCAGCGACCGGCGCCCGCGCGCCCTGCCGCGTCCCGCCGGCCGATCCGCCGGATGCCCGTGAGGGTCGGCTGATGGACCGCCCCCGCCGCATCCTGCCGCACCTGCCGTCCCGGCCTACCTGGCGCTGCCAGTCGTGCGGGATCGCGTGGCCGTGCTCCTCGGCGAAGCTGCGTCTCCTCGGCGAGTACCGCGAGAACCGGACGGCCCTGATGGTCCACTTGGCGACGCTGAAGGCCGAGGCCGCCGAACAGCTCGCCGAGCTGGACAGCAGCACGCCGCCGGCTGACCTCGACCGGCGCTTCCTGCACTGGGCGACGCCCGTTCTTTAACCCCTTGGCCGCCCCGGGGCCGGCCCGTGAGGCACCGGGCCTCTTTCCATTCCCCGCGTCGGCCGCCCAGGGGCGGTGTCGGCCGACGCGGTCAGCCGCCCCGGAGCCACACGGGCGCGGCTCCCCGTGGCCGGGGCCCGCGTGTGTCTCTTCCGCGTAGGCCCCGGCCCCGGGTCGCCCCACCGCCCCGCCACGCCCCGTCGAGAGGTCCGCCATGCCCGCCCCAATCCCCGAGAGCTGGACGACGGGCGCTCGCGAGACCTTCGAGGCCGTGACCGACGAATGCCCCGACCTGACCGCCGCTGAGGTTGCCGAGCTGTTCCACGCCTGTGCGTTGGGGAGCGCCGCCGAGCGGCTGGACGCCGTTGCTCTGGCCGCCGCCATGGTCGCCCGAGGATCGACCGGGCAGCTGACCGTCCACCCCGCCGCGATCGAGGCACGCCTAGCCCGGATGGCCGCCGCGCAGATTCTCGGCCGGCTGCACAAGCCCGCCCACGGGTCGCCATCCGAGCGGGCCCGTCGCGCCGCGCGGGCCCGGTGGAGCGGTGACCGATGACCAACCCGAAGATGCGCCGCCGCAAAGCGCTGCGAGCCGACATCGAGGCGGTCCCGGTTGTCCGCCACGGCGACGCCCTGGCCGCCGACTTCCGACCCGCCGACTACGTCACCCCGCCGGCCGCCGGCTGGACGGCCGCGACGTTGTGGGCCGCCGCGTGGGCATACGCCGTAATCCATGGCGACGATGCTCGGGGTAACGCCCGCGTCGCCTTCCGCGCCTTCGCCCGCGCCTACGACCGGGCCCGGCATCTTGAGCCCAGCTCGACCCACGCGGTCGTCCGCCAGGGCGTCGAGGCCCGGCTTCGCGGCGTCGACTACGCCGAAAGCCGGCCCGAGGCAGTCTCTTTGTAGAACGTGGTCTTCGGGAGGTGCCGGTGGGTGACCATCACGTCGGCGAACTTCTTGTGCAGGTTCATGACCCGGTTCGAGATGAACCCCTTGCACGACCCGCACCCCTCGCCGACGAGCGATCGGCAGGTCACCGACGCCGGGCACGTTGAAGCCCCCGGCCGCCGGGGTGATCCGGTCAGCCGGGGGCTTCCGCCTCGCTACCGCCTCCGCTTCCCACCCATGAGCAGGTAGAGCGCGGTGATGACGGCTCCCCCAACGAGGATGGCGGTCCCGACGGACGGGTGCATCAGCGCCAGGTAGGTGGCACCGCCGCCCGCCAAGAGCACGACTAATCCCCGGGTGGACAGGTCCTCCGGTCCAGAGGAGTTATCACGATCCGTACTCTTGCGGCGCGACACGTTGTAATTACTGGGGGACCTCTTACGTCGATTATTGGGCCGACGTACAGTGCTCATAGCGAGTCACCTGCTTCTTCTTGGCGGAGGAACTGGGAGATTTCGTGACACAGCACCCGTTGGCGCGGGTGTTACCTACGACGGCACCCGTTGGCGCGGGTGCCGTCGTCGTTTACCGGTAGGTTCGGTCGCCCTCGGCGTCGGTCGACCACGGCACATCGTCGGGGGCCTCGAAGTGTGTCCACGCGATGAGCTTGACCTTGGGCTGCACCATCTCCGGCATGCCCTTGACTGTAGTGGCCCGGCAGTCGCGGGGAAAAGTTGGGCTCGCGGGCCGGCGAGGCTTACTAACTGCGGGCACTCTCCACTGTCGAACCATGCTCGGCGGCAGGTGTCCAACATCTCCGCAGCCTGACGACAATCAATATCTATGTATGCGAAGGACCCTTTATCCCTAGGGCGGTTCGGGGTAAGGGGCCCTTCTGCGTTCACGCGCCTGTGAAGCCTCCTCGGCCACAATCTCGGCGAGCCGCTGAGCTTCGGGGTCGGCGAACTCGCCCATCGTGAAGCGGACGTCTGCCGGCGTCGTCCGTTGCCGAGGCTCGCGGCGGACGAAGACCCGGACGCCGGCCGCCTCATGCCGCTAAGCAAGCGCGACGAGGATCCCCCGGCGCGGCCGAGGATCCTTGTCGTCCGGGTCACGGCGCCCGGCTCGGCCCAGCGCGACGTGGCAGGCTGACAGCCATGGGAACGACACCGCGCGTACGTGCCCCCGAGCTGCGGGGCCGGAAGTGGCTGAACACCGGCGGGCGAGAGCTGAAGCTGTCCGATCTGCGCGGCAAGATCGTGATCGCCGATTTCTGGACCTTCTGCTGTATCAACTGCCTGCACGTGCTCGACGAGCTGCGCCCGCTGGAGGAGAAGTACCGCGACGTCCTCGTGGTGATCGGCGTGCACTCGCCGAAGTTCGAGCACGAGAAGGACCCGGACGCGCTGGCCGCCGCCGTGGAGCGGTACGGCGTGCACCACCCCGTGCTCGACGACCCCGAGCTGGAGATGTGGCAGCAGTACGCGGCCCGCGCCTGGCCCACCCTGTCGGTGATCGACCCCGAGGGCTACGTGGTGGCGACCATGGCCGGCGAGGGTCACGCCGAAGGGCTCGCCCGCCTCGTCGACGACCTGATCGCCACCCACGAGGCGAAGGGCACGCTGCACCGGGGCGACGGCCCGTACGTCCCGCCGGCCGAGCCGGAGACCACGCTGCGCTTCCCGGGCAAGGCGGTGCTGCTGGAGAGCGGCAACCTGCTGGTGTCCGACTCCGCCCGGCACTCGCTGGCGGAGCTGGCGCCCGACGGCGAGACGCTGGTCCGCCGCATCGGGGCGGGCACCCGGGGCCGGGCCGACGGTCCCGCCGGGGCCGCCACCTTCTCCGAGCCGCAGGGGCTGTGCCTGCTGCCGGCGCACACCGCCGAGGTGGCCGGCTACGACCTCGTGGTCGCCGACACCGTCAACCATCTGCTGCGCGGCGTACGGCTGGCGGACGGCGAGGTGGTGACCGTCGCCGGCACCGGCCGGCAGTGGCGTTCCACGGTCGACGACCACTCGCACGACGCGCTCTCGGTCGACCTCTCCTCCCCCTGGGACCTGGCCTGGTACGACGACAAGGTCGTCGTGGCGATGGCCGGCATCCACCAGCTCTGGTGGTTCGACCCGGTGAAGCGCACCGCCGGCATGTACGCGGGCACCACCGTCGAGGCCCTGCGCGACGGTCCCCTGGCGGAGGCGTGGATGGCGCAGCCGTCCGGCCTCTCCGTCTCCGCCGACGGCACCCGGCTCTGGGTGGCCGACAGCGAGACCAGCGCGATCCGGTACGTCGAGAACGACGTCATGGGCACCGCCGTCGGGCAGGGCCTCTTCGACTTCGGGCACGTCGACGGGCCGGCGTCGGAGGCGCTGCTCCAGCATCCGCTGGGGGTGTGCGCGCTGCCGGACGGCTCGGTGCTGATCGCCGACACGTACAACGGGGCGGTCCGCCGCTTCGACCCGGAGAGCGACCGGGTCTCGACGGTCGCCGACGGGCTCGCCGAGCCGAGCGACCTGGTGCTCACCCCGTCCGGCGAGGTGCTGGTGGTGGAGTCCGCCGCGCACCGGCTGACCCGGCTGGCACCGGGCGCGCTCTCGGCGGCCGGCGCCAGCACCGTCGACGGCCCCCGGCACCGCACCGAACGCAAGCCCACCGACGTGGCGGCCGGCGAGGTGACCCTGGACGTGATCTTCACTCCCGCGCCGGGGCAGAAGCTCGACGAGACGTACGGCCCGTCGACGCGGCTGTTGGTGTCGGCGTCGCCGCCGGAGCTGCTGGTGGAGGGCGCGGGCACCGGCACCGAACTGTCCCGCCGGCTGGTGGTGAACGGTGACGTGGCCGAGGGCGTGCTCCAGGTGACCGCCCAGGCGGCGACCTGCGACGCGGACGTCGAGCACGCGGCCTGCCACCTGACCCGGCAGGACTGGGGCGTGCCGGTCCGGGTCGTCGAGGGTGCCGCCGCGCGGCTCCCGCTGGTGCTCCGCGGCCTGGACGACGCCTGACGCCCGGTGACGGCCCGACGCCGGGCGGGTCCCGTCCTTCGCGGGACGGGGCCCCGCTCAGGCGAACGGAGTGAGCGTCACCCCCGCGTCGATCAGGGCGGCGCGCACCAGTTCGGCGCAGCGCACCGCGCCGGGCGTGTCGCCGTGCAGGCAGATCGACTCGACCGGGCACGGGACGACGCTGCCGTCGACCGCGACCACGGTCCGCTCGACGGCCATCCGTACGGCCCGGCCGGCCACCTCCTCCGGGTCGGTCACCAGCGCCCCGGGTGCGGTGCGCGGCACCAGCGAGCCGTTGGGCAGGTAGCCCCGGTCGGCGAAGCCCTCGGCGACCACCCGCAGCCCGGCGCCGGCGGCGAGCTGGGCGAGGACCGAGCCGGGCGGGCAGAGCAGCGGAAGCTGGTCGTCGTAGTCGCCGACCGCCGCGACCAGCGCCGCCGCCTGGGCCTCGTCGCAGGCGGCGGCGTGGTAGAGCGCCCCGTGCGGCTTCAGGTAGCGGACCCGGGTGCGGAACAGCCGGCAGAACGCGTCGAGGGCCCCGAGCTGGTAGGTGACCTCGTCGCGCAGCTCCGCGAAGGCGTACGCGATGTGCCGCCGGCCGAAGCCGGCGAGGTCCCGGTAGCCGACCTGGGCGCCGACGGCCACCCCGCGCGCGGCGGCGCCCTCACAGACCCGGCGCATGGTGGACGCGTCGCCGGCGTGGAAGCCGCAGGCCACGTTGGCGGAGGTGATCAGGTCCAGCAGCGCGGCGTCGTCGCCGAGTTGCCAGATGCCGAATCCCTCGCCGAGGTCAGCGTTGAGGTCCATGGAACCTGACCGTAGTCCCTGGCCGGGCCTGTGCGAGCGGGGTCACGTCGTCCACCACCCCGACGACGGGGTACCCGCCGGTGGTCGGATGGTCGGCCAGGAAGATCAGCGGTTGGCCGTCCGCCGGCACCTGCACCGCCCCGAGCGCGATGCCCTCGCTGGGCAGTTCCCCGGCCACCGCGCGGGGTAGCGCCGCGCCGGTGAGTCGCGCGCCGACCCGGTTGCTGACCGGGCTCACCGTGTACGCGCTGCCGAACAGCAGCTCCAGCGCGGTGGTGGTGAACCAGTCGTCGCGTGGGCCGAGGCGCAGGGCCAGCCGCAGCTCGGTCGGGACGGGCTCGGCGACGGTGACGTCCACGCCGGCGGGCGGTCCGGTCGGCGTACCGAGGGGCAGCCGGTCGCCGTCGCGCAGCGGGGGCGGGCCGAGCCCGGAGAGGGTGTCGGTGGCGCGGCTGCCGAGCACCGGCTCGACGGCGATGCCGCCGCCGACGGCCAGCCAGTTGCGTAGGCCCTCGCGGGGCGGGCCGATCCGCAGCACGGCACCCGCCGGCACCGCCAGCGGCCGGCCCACGTCGCCGGGGCGGTCGTCGATCCGTACGGCGGCGTCGGCACCGGTCACGGCGACCGCCGTCGCGCGGAGGAACCGCAGGTCGCAGCCGGTCATCGTGATCTCCAGGCCGGCGGCGGACTCCGGGTTGCCGACGAGCCGGTTGGCCAGCCGCAGCGCGGCCGGGTCGAGCGCGCCCGACCGGGGGACGCCCAGGTGCGCCCAGCCGGCCCGGCCCAGGTCCTGCACGGTGGTCAGCGCCCCGGCACGCAGCACCTCGACGGCGCGCGTCACGCGGCCACCAGGCGTACCCGGGTGCCCGGGGTGAGCCGGGCCGGCGGATCGGCGTGCACGTCGAAGAGTTCCATTCCGGTGCGCCCGACCAGCAGCCAGCCGCCGGGCGAGGCCGTCGGATAGATCCCGGCGTACGGGCCGGCCAGGGCTACCGCGCCGGCCGGCACCCGGGAGCGCGGGGTGGGCAGTCGGGGCACCGCCAGTTCGGCGGGCAGCCCCGTGAGGTAGGCGAACCCGGGGGCGAAGCCGCAGAAGGCCACCCGGAACGGGGTACGCCGCAGCCGGTCCACCACCGCCGGCACGTCCACGCCCCAGTGCTCGGCGACGAGCGGCAGGTCTTCCCCGTCGTACGTCACCGGGACCTCGACCGGCCCGTCGCCGGCTGCGGCGGTCGTCGGGCCGGGTGTCCCGGGCGGGCCCGGGCGGGGCTGCCAGGCGGCGATCCGCGCGGCCGTCCCGGCCGGATCGGGTACGCCGTCGAGCAGGACGGTGCTGGCCGCCGGCACGATCTCGACGGCGCTCAGCTCGCCGCGTTCGCGCCGCCGCCACAGCTCGGCCCGCCACGCCTCCACCTGGTCGGCGCCGGCACAGTCGATCAGCAGGGCGTGCGCCCCGACGGGTCGGATCCGCATCCCGCCATACTCCCCGACGGACGCGGGGCGCCAGGGTCGGTCGACCGCCGTCCCACGTGACCGAACGCTCTACTTGAAAGTAACCTACGGTGCCGTAACCTAGTTGCGTGACCACCTCCGCACCGCTTCGACTGAAGCCGGTCGACATCGGTAAACCCCGGATGCGCGGCTGGCTGCACACGTACGCCTTCTTCGTCGCCCTCCTCTGCGGCATCGTGCTCAGTGCGGTCGCCGCCACCCGGCCCGGCTGGGCCCCGCTGGTCAGCTGCCTCATCTACAGCGTGACGGTGTGCGGGCTCTTCGGCACGAGCGCGCTCTACCACCGGCGGGTGTGGACCGAGCGCGGCTACCAGATCATGCGCCGGATGGACCATTCGATGATCTTCGTGTTCATCGCCGGCACCTACACACCCTTCTGCGTCCTGCTGCTGAAACCCCGGCCGGCCACGATCATGCTGGCGCTGGTGTGGGGCGGCGCGCTCGCCGGCGTGGCGCTCAAGCTGGTCTGGCCGCACGCCCCGCGCTGGGTCTCCGCCCCGCTCTACCTTGCGCTCGGCTGGGTCTCGGTCGCGATGCTGCCCGACATCCTGCAAGAGGGTGGCGTCACGGCCCTGGTGCTGCTCAGCGTGGGCGGCGCCATCTACAGCGTGGGCGCGGTCTTCTACGCGCTCCGTCGCCCCAACCCGTGGCCCACCGTCTTCGGCCACCACGAGTTCTTCCACGCCTGCACGCTCCTGGCGGCGCTCTGCCACCACATCGCCATCTACTTCGCCCTCTTCGCCTGACGACACGCACCGGGGGCCCCGCCCTGCGGCGGAGCCCCCGGAGGAAGATGTCGCGGATCTCAGACGGTGCGGCGCGGTCGACGCACCTCGCGGTACTCCTCCACCACGCGGTCGTCCTGCACCGGCACGACCTGCTCGGCGACGACCCGCTCACCGCGCGCCGGGGCGACCACCGCCCGACGGCGCGAGTTCCAGAAGTGGAGGGTGAGCAGCAGGCCGGCCACACCGGCGAGCATCAGCACCCAGCCGACCACGGCCAGGTTGAGCCAGCCGAGATCCGCCTCCACGGCGAACGCGAAGATCGCCCCCAACGCGATCAGGAAGATACTGCCACCAAAGCCCATCTCGTCGCCTCCTCGGCTGTCCCCTGGCGTTTCCTTCCGCCGCGGCCATCGATGAGGTTGCGGCATCCATCGACTTACCCAGGCGCTCTGATCGCCAATCGGGCAAGCTGAGGGCATGACGGACGCTTCCGCCCAGGGGCGCACGCTGGTGCTGCTCCGGCATGCCAAGGCCGAGCCACCCGGGGAGGGGCCGGACGAGCGGCGCCCCCTGGCCGCGCGGGGGCAGGCCGACGCGGCCGCCGCCGGCGTGTGGCTGGCCAAGCACGACCTGCTTCCGGACGTGGTCGTCTGCTCGACCGCCCGGCGCACCCGGGAGACCTGGCACGGCGTGGCGATGGGAATGACCGGATCTCCGCCGGAGGGCGGTTCGGCCGGCCCCGCCCCTGTCGTGCGCTACGAGGCCGACGCGTACGAGGCGCACCCGGAGGACCTGCTCACGCTGCTCCGGGCCATGGACCCGACCGCCCGCACGGTGCTGCTGATCGCACACAACCCGGGCATCTCGCTGCTCTCGGTACTGCTCGACCCCGAGCGGGCGGACCAGGACGGCATGCGCACCAGCGACGTGGTGGTGCACCGGCCCGATGTCGACTGGCCGGAACTCGCCCCGAACCGGGCGCCGATCACCGACCGGCACACCGCACGCGGCTGAGCCACCCGTCGACACGTGACGGGTGGCTCAACTTGCCGCTCGCGGGCCCGGCTGGCGCGCGGACCGGCCGGCTCGCAGGCCCGGCCGGCTCGCAGGCCCGGCCGGCTCGCAGGCCCGGCCGGCTCGCAGGCCCGGCCGGCTCGCAGGCCCGGCCGGCTCGCGGGCCGTGGACGGTGGGTCAGGACGGCGGTGCCGTCGGCGGCGGCGGGTCGGGCGGCGGTGGCATCATCGCGGTCGGATGCGAGAGCCGGTTCTCCTCGACGATGAGGGTCCGCGCCCGCTTGCGGCGGTCCTGCCAGAACCAGAGCGTGGTGAGCAGGACGCCCAGCCCGGCCAGGATGAACACCCAGCCGACCGCGCGCAGGTCGACCCACCAGACGTTGGCTCTGATGGCGAAGGTCAGGATCGCGCCGATGGCGATCAGGAAGATTCCGCTACCAATGCCCATGTGCGCTGCACTCCCCCGTGCGGTGGCTCTGGGCGTTCTCTGACGTGGCCTCGCGACGGTTACCCGCCACACCGCCCGGCTACCCGGATGAGGTCTGCGAATAGCACCCGCCGAAGCCCGCCCGCTGCGGTACCGGCAGCCGCCGTCCTCGCCTCGGCCACCCGCCATCGCCTCCACCACGCAGGGTGACCACACTCGGAGGAGCCGGCACAACTACCGGCAGTCACACACTCCTGATGCGCCGAATCGGACTATCGGCTTCAATGGCGCATTAGTGGCCGACCGCAGCCCGATCGGCGCCCCACCACCCCCAACCTCACGGCCGCTTTGCTCTGCAGCCACGGACGCACCAGTAACTCCCGGTGCCCGGTGCGTCCGTGGCTGCAGAGCAAAGCGTGGGAAGGGGTGAGGTCCAGGGGGTCGCTTGACGTGACGTTCCGTGAGCGATCTGCCGCTTGCACCGATGAGTTGGTGGGGGTCCACGTCCGGCACCGCCTCGGCATGCCGGCTGAGCTGCGTCCGGTTCAGGGACGGACGACGACGGCCGGTGGGCTGTCACCCACCGGCCGTCGTGCCGATCATCGTCGAGTCACCGCCGGGTCGCCCCGGCTGGCTCCGTCGCCGCGCCGAGGCGCGCTACGGCGTACCTCAGAAGGCCTCCTCCGGGAGGTCCATGATGTCCAGGTCGGTGCCCTCGACGATCCGCCGGTCGGCACCGATGCGGGGCAGCACCTCGCGGGCGAAGAACCGGGCGGCGGCCACCTTGCCGGTGTAGAACGCCTTGTCGGCGGCCGAAACCTCGCCGGCCAGCGCCTTCAGGGCCACGTCGGCCTGCTTCTGGAGCAGCCAGCCGACGACCAGGTCGCCGACCGCCAGCAGGAAGCGGCGGCTGCTCAGGCCGACCTTGTAGAGCGCCCGGGTGTCGCCGCCCTGCGCCTCGCCCAGCCAGCCGGTCATCACGCCGAGCATGTTCTGGATCTCGGCGAGCGCCTTGCCCAGCGCCTGCCGCTCCTCCTTGAGTTGGCCGTTGCCGGCCTCGGTGGCGATGAACTCCTGGATCTCACCGGCGACCGCCATCAGGGCCTTGCCGTTGTCCCGGACGATCTTCCGGAAGATGAGGTCGAGGCTCTGGATCGCCGTGGTGCCCTCGTAGAGGGTGTCGATCTTGGCGTCCCGGACGTACTGCTCCAGGGGGTAGTCCTGGAGGAAGCCGGAACCGCCGAAGGTCTGCAACGACTCGTGGCCGAGCAGCTCGTACGCGCGCTCCGAACCGACGCCCTTGACCAGCGGGAGGAGCAGGTCGTTGACCCGCTTGGCGAGCTTGGTCGCCTTCTCGTCGCCCGCCGCCTCGGCGATGGCGACCTTGTCCTGCCAGGTGGCGGTGTAGCAGACCAGGGCGCGCAGGCCCTCGGCGTACGACTTCTGCAGCATCAGCGAACGGCGCACGTCCGGGTGGTGGGTGATCGTGACGCGCGGCGCGGTCTTGTCCGCCATCTGGGTCAGGTCGGCGCCCTGCACCCGGCTCTTGGCGTACTCGAGGGCGTTCAGGTAGCCGGTCGAGAGGGTGGCGATGGCCTTGGTGCCGACCATCATCCGGGCGCTCTCGATGATCATGAACATCTGCCGGATGCCCTCGTGCTTCTCGCCCAGCAGCCAGCCCTTGGCCGGTACGCCGTGCTCGCCGAAGGTCAGCTCGCAGGTGTTGGAGACCTTCAGGCCCATCTTGTGCTCGACGTTGGTGGCGAAGACGCCGTTGCGCTCGCCCAGCTCGCCGGTGTTCTCGTCGAAGTGGTACTTCGGCACCACGAAGAGGGACAGGCCCTTGGTGCCCGGGCCGCCGACACCCTCCACGCCGACCGGACGGGCCAGCACGTAGTGGATGATGTTGTCGCTCAGGTCGTGCTCGGCGGACGTGATGAAGCGCTTCACGCCCTCGATGTGCCAGGAGCCGTCGGGCTGCTGGATGGCGCGGGCCCGACCGGCGCCCACGTCCGAGCCGGCGTCCGGCTCGGTGAGCACCATCGTGGAGCCCCACTGCTTGTCGACGAAGAGCTTCGCCCACTTCTTCTGCTGCTCGGTGCCCTCGACCTGCAACACGTGCGCGAAGGACGGGCCGGAGGCGTACATCCACACGGCGGCGTTGGAGCCGACGATCAGCTCGGCGAGGGACCACACCAGCGCCCGGGGCGCGTTGCTGCCGTCCAGCTCGGTCGGGAGCTCCAGCCGCCAGAACTCGGAGTTCATGTACGCGCGGTAGGACTTCTTGAACGACTCCGGCAGCGGCGCGGTGTGCGTGGCCGGGTCGAAGACCGGCGGGTTGCGGTCGCTGTCCGTGTAGCTGGCGGCCAGATCCTCACGGGCGAGGCGGTCGACCTCGGCGAGGATGTCGCGCGCGGTGTCGACGTCCAGGTCCGTGTACGGCTCCTGGCTGAACGCCTGGTCCGCCCCGAAGACCTCGAAGAGGTTGAACTCGAGGTCCCGAAGGTTGCTCTTGTAGTGGGTCATGCTCACTGGCCCCGCTTCCGGACAGGTGTTACCGATCAGTAACCCCGACTGTATTACCGATGGGTAGGCAGCGACAAGCCGATCTCGGAAGTGACGGCGATTACACACTTCCCGTTCAGGTTGCGAACGGGCCCGCGTACCCACATCCGGCGGGCCGGCACGACGCAGCCGAGCGGGGTACGAACGGCGCCCCACCGCGCCGGTCGGCTCAGCTCTCGGCCGCGCCGACCTCCCAGCTCGGCACGGCGACCGTCGCGGCGCCGCGCGAGCCCGTGTACTCCATCAGGACCAGGGCGATGTCGTCGTCGAGCCGGCCGTGCACCCACTCGACCAGGGCGGTCTCCAGCGAGGCGAGCCCGTCGCCGACGGTGCCGTGGCCGAGCAGCCGCCAGGCCCGGTCGGCGGTCGGGAAGAACTCCCCGTCCCGGCGCGCCTCGCCGAGCCCGTCGGTGAAGAGCAGCAGCCGGTCGCCGGGCTCCAGCCGCTCGACCCGGGGGCGCACCACCGGCATGAAGCCCAGCGGCGGGGCGGGAGCCGGCGGTTCGAGCGGGATCACGGCGCCCCGGCGCAGCAGCAGCGGCGGCGGGTGGCCGCAGTTGACGATGGTGAGCGTGCCGCCCCGCTCCTCGACCAGCGCGGCGGTGACGAAGTCCTCGTCGCCCACGCTGCGGGCCACCGCCCGGTCCAGGTCGGTCACGACGGCCCGCAGGTCCGCCCGCTCGTACGCCACGTGCCGGTACGAGCCCAGCACGATGCTGGCGAGCCGTACCGCGTCGAGGCCCTTGCCCCGCACGTCGCCGATGATCATCCGCACCCCGTACGGCGTGTCGACCGCCTCGTACAGGTCGCCGCCGATCTCGGCGGTGGCGGTGGACGAGATGTAGCGGGCAGCGACCGAGAGCGAGCCGACTTGTGGTCCGAGCGGGCGCAGCACGGCCTGCTGGGCGACCGAGGCGAGTCGGGACAGCTCGGCGATCCGCTCGGCCTGCCGCTGTCGTACGGCTGCCGTGGCGACCGCGATCGCGGTGCCCAGCGCGATGCCCGCGACGGCGACCGTGGTGGGCAGCGCCACGGTCTCCTCCCACAGCGCGAAGCCGGCCCCCAGGGCCGTGGCGGCCAGGCCCACGCCGAGCACGATCCGCCACGACGCCAGCGCAGCGGTCAGGAACGGCGCGGCCACCATGAGCGCGATGTAGTTGGCCGGACGGCCGTCGGCCAGTTCCACGGCCGAGACGATCGCGAGCAGGACGAAGGCCGCGCCGAGGCCGGCGCGGGATCCGGGGCTCAGTGGGCCGGGGCCCGACTGGAAGGGTCGCGTGCGTACGAGGGACAGCATGCCTGATTGACGTGAGCGGGTGAATGAACCTGGCCCGTCGTCCGAGAATCTTCTGGCCGGCCGGATCGTGTCCGCGGGCCGATCGCCACCCGGCGCGTACTCAGCCGAGCACCTCGTAGCGGACCTCGACGTGACCGGCGTCGAGCGAGGCGATGTCGGCGAAGGCGGCCCGGGACAGGTCCAGGCAGCGCCCCTCGATGAACGGGCCACGGTCGTTGATGCGTACGGTCACGGACCTGCCGTTCGCCGGGTTCGTCACCCGGACCCTCGTGTCGAACGGCAGCGTCTTGTGGGCGGCGGTCAGCGCCGACGGGTCGAAGTTCTCACCGTTGGCGGTGAGCTGCCCCTCGGAGTAGAAGGACGCGCCGCACGAGCCGCTGTCGACGACCGGGCGGGCCGTGCTGCTCTTCTTCGTCGCGGTGGGCTTCGGCGCGGCGGTACGCGGCTTGCTCCGGGACGGCGCCTGGGTGGACCGGCTGGCCTTGGGGCTCGCGGTCGCGCTCGGCGACGCGCTGGCGCTCGGTGAGGCGCTCACGCTCGGCGCGACCGCCGGCGAGCTGGGAGCGCCGGTGGGCAGGCCGGTGGGCGCGAGGTCGACGGCGGCCGGCCGGGCGCTCTGCGCGCCCGAGGTCAGCTGTACGGCGCCGACGGTGCCACCGACGGCGAGGGCGACCCCGACCGCCGCGGTGGCCGCGATGCCGGCCGGCGAGGAGAACATGCGGGTACGGGAGTGCCTGCCAGTCACCGGTGCGGTCCTTTCGTCTTCCGAGCAAATCGGGTCGGACCGTAACGAGAGAAGCACTTCCGAAGTCAACGTGATCACGGTGGTATGGCCGGAATTGCAGTGATACGTGTAGCCGATCATCCGACCCGTGGTGGCCCGGGCGGCCCGGGTACAGCTGCGGCTCGGCGCCCCGGAGCCGGAGCGGGGCGAGGGCCGGGCCGACCGGGCCGCTCCCGTGCCGGAGGATGGGTGCATGCCATCCGAGCTGAGCGGACGCCTCGCCGCGCTGGTCAGGTGGATCGACCCCGGCCCCGGCGCCAGCCACCTGGTCAGCGACGTGTCCGGCTGGTGGCGGGACGCCGAGGTCCTCGCCCGGCTGGGGCCAGCCCTCGTGGCACCGTTCCGGGCCGCCCGGCCCACGGTGGTCGTCTCGCCGGCGGTCACCGGCTACCTGCTCGGGCCACTCGCCGCGACGGCGCTCGGGGTCGGCTTCGTACCGGCGCACAAGCCGGGCGACGGGCGGCTGCCCGCCGGGCCGCTCACCTGGGCACAGAGCCCGCCGGACTTCCGGGGCCGGCGGGTCGACCTGGCCGTACGCGACCACGGGCTCGGCCGGGGCGACCGGGTGCTGGTGGTGGACGACTGGGTGGCCACCGGGGCGCAGGTCCGCGCGCTCTACGAGATCTGCGCCGCGCGCGGGGCGGAGCCCGTCGGCACCGCCACCGTCGTGCTCGACTGCCCCCCGACGGTCGCCACCGAGCTGCGCGTCCGGGGACTGGTGGACGGCGCGGACCTCACGGCGTGACCTGAACCTCGGTTCGACTCCGAGGATCGCCCCATGGGTTGATCCTGCCGCCGTGGCGGCGCTGCGGCCGGCGCCCGTGGCCGCCGCCGACATGCCGGTCAGCTGATCTGAACGAAGTCCTCGACGGCCGTGCAGACCCGGCCGAGCGCCTCCGCCGAGCGGGCCAGCGGGCCCGGCACCATCAGTGCGTGGTCGGCCTGCTCGATCTCCACGACGTGCGGGGTGAGCCGGCGGGCGAGCGAGCCGTCCCAGGACGGGTCCGCCGTGCCGCCCACCAGCAGGAACGGCGCGGTGGCGCGGCGCAGGCCGTCGACCACGGCGGGCACGTGCAGCAGCGGGGTCAGCCAGACGGCCGGCAGCCGGCGGTCGGCCGCCAGCGGCGTGGCCATCGAGCCGAGCGACTTGCCGACCAGCAGGTCCGTGTGCTCGGCGAGGGTCGGGGCGACCTGGTCGGTCACCCATTCGACGGCCTGCCCCGGCCCCTCCCGGTCGGGTGCCAACCGTTCCGGCACCTCCCACGTGACGGCGTGCAGGGCGTAGCCGGCCCGGCGCAGCGCCTCGCCGACGTAGACGAAGAGCGGGAACCGGGTGTCGTAGCCCCGACCGGGGATGAGCACCACGCGCCTGTCCGCCATGCCGCCTCCCGATCGTCGCCCCACCCACCGTAACGCCCGCCGCACCCACGGTGGGGGCGGAAATGCCACGGCGGGTGCCTGGCGGCGCCGGTACCGTCGGCAGGATGTGGCCTCGGATCGGTGGACTGCGCACCCTCGCCCTCGGCACCCCTGGTGAGCTGCGGACGCGGCTCAACACCCTGGTCCTCGCCGGGGTGAAGACGGCGACCGCCGGGCTGATGACCGAGTACGCCGAGGAGGGCGAGGAGCTGGAACACGTCGGCGAGCGGTTGACCCTCGTCGACGACGAGGACGGGCTGGTCGGCGTCGTGGAGGTCACCGGCGTCGAGGTGGTCCGCTTCGCGGACGTGCCGTGGGACTTCGCCCGCTCCGAAGGGGAGGGTGACCGTTCCATCGAGGAGTGGCGGGCGGGTCACGCCGCCTACTGGGCGCGCGTGGGCACCCCCGTGACCGACGACAGCGAGGTCGTCTGCATCCGGTTCCGGCTGGTCTCGGGCGGCGACGGCGGCATCGCCACGGGGGACCTCGGCACCTGAGCGCGCCGCCCCGACGCGCCCGTCGGCGTGCTCAGGCTCGGCGCAGCTCGGGCAGCAGGCGGGTCGCCACGTCCACCAGGACGGCCTCGTCGCCCGCGTACCAACTGCTGTCGCGGGGCCAGTGCGTGACCACGTCGGTGAAGCCGAGGGCGGCGGCCCGGCCGACCTGGTCGGCGAAGAACTCGGCGCTGCTCAGGGAGAAGACCGGCGCGGAGTCGAGCGAGAGGTAGCGGTCCAGGGTGCCCGGTTCGCGGCCGGCCGCCGCGAGCGTCGCGTCCATCCGGGCGGCGGCCCCGGCCACCTCGGCCCACCAGTTCTCCAGATCCTCCACGGTCGGGCCGGTGGTGACCCAGCCCTGGCCGAACCGTGCCGCCAGCCGCATCGACCGGGGCCCGTTGGCGGCCACCACGAACGGCACCCGGGGCGTCTGCACGCAGCCCGGGTCGCTCCGGGCGTCCACGGCGGAGAACCACTCCCCGCGCCAGGTCGTGCCGTCCTCACGGAGGATCAGGTCAAGCAGTTCGGTGAACTCGGCGAACCGGTCCACCCGCTGGCGTGGCGGCAGCGTCTCCCCACCCAGCACGGCCGAGTCGAAGCCGATGCCGCCCGCGCCCAGGCCGAGCAGCAGCCGCCCGCCGGAGACGTCGTCGAGCGCGGTGACCTGCCGCCCGAACGTCGCCGGGTGCCGGAAGTTCGGCGAGGCGACCAGTGTGCCGAGCCGGATCCGGGAGGTCACCGTCGCGGCGGCGGTAAGCGTGGTCACGGAGTCGAACCAGGGTCCGTCGACCAGGTCCCGCCAGCCCAGGTGGTCGTACGTCCAGGCGTGGTCGAAGCCCCACTCGTCCGCCTGCCGCCAGCGACGCTGCGAGTCGGACCAGCGCTGGTCGGGAAGGATCACGATGCCAATCCGCATGGCCGCCAGCCTAGAGCCGCCGCCGCCCGACCGCCCGACCGCGCGGGCCTTGACCATATATCGATGATCTGACTATCGTCTCGCCCGTGACCGCGATGCGTGAGCCGACCTTCCTGATCCTCACCGCGCTGGCCGGCGGTCCACGGCACGGCTACGGCATCATCCGGGAGGTCACCGCCCTGTCCGCGCAGCGCGTCACCCTGCTGCCGGGCACCCTCTACACGGCGCTGGACCGGTTGCACGCGCAGGGGCTCGTCGCGCCCGACCGCGAGGAGACCGTCGACGGCCGGCTCCGCCGCTACTACCGCCTCACCCCGGAAGGGATCCGCGCGCTGGATGCCGAGACCGTCCGGCTGCGGCAGCTCACCACCGCCGCCGAGACCCGGCTGCGCGCGCTACGCCCCGGCACCGCCTGACCGCCCGCACCAGCGGGAGCCCGTGCGCCGCACCGTACGACCGCACCGCCTGCCACCTCCCGCACCGGCCCGCCGGTGCGTACCGATCGGAAGGACAGCCATGCCGACGACCGGCGACCCGCTCGCCCGCCGCTACCGGCGGCTGCTGTTCTGCCACCCCCGCGCCTACCGGCGGGCCCGGGCCGACGAGATCGTCGGGGTCCTGCTCGACGCGGCGCCGGCGGGCCGCACCCGCCCCACGCCGCGCGAGGCCGCCAACCTGATCCGGCACGGCCTGCGCTGCCGGCTGGGCCGACCGGCCAGCCGCACGGTCGGCGTCTGGGCCACCCTCACCGCCGTCATCTGCGGCCTGTTCACCGCCGCCCTCGCCACCCGCGCCGCCTGGGAGACCTCCACCCCGCAGCCCGACCGGGCCGAGACCGCCGCCGTCTTCGCCGCCGTGCTGCCCGGCCACGAGCTCGGCGACGTCGACCTGGCGCCGGCGCTCTTCACCTTCTACAGCCAGCCGCTCACCGTGCGGGCGCTCGACAACCTGCTGCTCGGCGACGGCGGCGAATACCAGCAGAGCGCCGTCGTGGCCGGCCCCGCCGGCCCACCCCGGATGTCCGCCGACGAGACGCTCGCGCTGGCGCAGCGACGCCTGCGCGAGACCGGCTGGCAGGTGTACGCCCCGACGGTCCGCAGCAACCCGGGCTGTGTCGACAAGGCGTGCGTCCCGGTCGTCACGTTCACCGACACCACCCTGCTCGCCCGGCGTGGCGACACGGTCCTCCAGCTCCAGGTGGCCGCCCCGCCATCCCCCGACGGCAGCCACCTGTCGCTGACACTGAGCCGGACGGCCCCGCCGGCCGTGCTGCCGGCCGGTGCCGTCGGCGGACTGCTCGGGGCGGCCCTCGGCTGGCTGGTCTTCGGTTGGGCCAGCCGGCGCACCGAGGCGGCACACCCCGCCCGGGGAGCGGTCAGCGTCCTGCTCGCGATCACCCTGTTCCTCTGGTGGACGCCCGTCCTGCTGACCGTCCCCAGCCTGCTGCGACACCACCGCGCCGAGCCGCACCCGGCCTGGCACCCGCTGTGGGAGTGGCTGGGTCAGCCGGCGGCCTCCCTGCTGTTCGTGGTGGGTGCGGCGAGCGCGCTGCTGACGCTGGCGCTGGCCGCCGTACCCCGACGCAGCCCGCTGCCCACGGCCGCCGTCGGCTGACGCCGCCGGACGTGGTCCGTGATCAGTCCCACCAGAACGACCAGGAGTGCGCGCCGAGGAGTTCCTCGGCGTAGGCGGCCAGCGATCCGGCGCCCTGCCAGACGTTGTCCGGGCAGAAGGCGAAGTGCTCGGCCGCGACCGCCAGGGCGTGCCCGGTGGTGGTCGGTGGCGCGGCCACGCTGACGTACAGGGTCGCGAATCCGACGCCGACCACGCGTACGCCGAACCGGTCCTCCCAGCTCCGCAGCACCGCCGAGATCTCCCCGGCGTCGCCGGTGTGGTTGGTCGGGCCGGACCAACCCGCCACGGCGAGGGTGTCCGCGCCGCGGACAGCCGGCACGAGCCCGAGACGCGTCCGCCCGTCGACGTGGAACTCCGCGCACTCGTCGGCGAGCTGGGCGGGCGGCTCCGCCTGGTCGCCGGGCGTGGCGAGGCCGGGCCAGTCCTGGCCGAACGGGGCCGTGACGACCGACCCACCGTCCTCGTCGGTCGTCGCACAGCCGGCCCACCACCGGGCCAGCAGCTCGGCCACGTCGTGCTGCTCCGGCGACGACATGTCGGCCGGAGACACCTCGCCGTCGACCCACGGGCGTCTCTCGTCGCTCGACAACCCGGTCAGCAGCAGCGGCCAGAGCCCGGACTCCGGATGCCGCGCCCGCAACCGCGCCCACAGTCCCGGATCAGGTGGAGCATCGCTCAGCCAGTACGGCGGAGGCCCGCCGTCCTCCGGCTCGACCAAGCGGCCGGACGGCAGCGTCGTGGGCGGTAGCGAACTCAGCAACTGGGAGAGGTCCGGAATCACGGCGAGAGCGTAGGCGGCCCGTACGACCTAACCGGCCGGCGTCAGGATCAGCCAACCGAAGCCGACGACGTCGCGGTAGCCGTCGAGGTATTCGGCACGCCGTTCGTCGGCGAACGCACGCGCCTCCGGCGTGCCGAGGCGTTCGATGCCCGCACGCCAGTCTGACTCGAAGTCGTCCCACTCGGCGATCGTGGACACGGCGATGTGCAGCGGCCGGAATCCGGCGTCCACCGCGAGCTGGGCCAGGGTCGCCAGGTCGGGCAGGTCGCCGAAGGTCTCACGGACCTGCGCGCCGGGTCTGGTCTGGTAGAAGCCGTCGGCGAACAGCAGTTTCCCGCCGGGGTTGGTGAGCCGGCGCAGCGCGGTGAGGGCCCTCGCCGTGTCGCCCCAGATGTGGCCGGCGCCGACGTTGACGACGAGGTCGGCGGGCCGGTCCCAGGTGGCCGCGTCCGCGCTGTGGAACGTGACCCGCTCGGCGGCTCCCCGTTCCGTCGCGCGTCGCCGGGCCCGTTCACCGTCGTCGGTGTGGCGTTCCACGCCGTCGCCGGCGATGCCGTGGGCCTCGCACAGCCGCAGGAGCAGCTCGCCGTTGCCGCAGCCCAGGTCCAGGGCTCGCCAGCCCGCCCCGGTGGGGGCCAGTCGCCGGACCAGGTCGGTCACCCGGGCCTCGCCGAGCGGCGCGTTGTAGGTCAGGTTGGCCGCGGCGGCGGCCAGGTACGTGCTGCGCTCCCGGCTCTTCACCGGGCCACGGTACGACAGTGTGCCCCTGCCCGAGGGACCTCGAAGGTGGTGGCCGGCGACTCCCCCGGGCTACACGGAGGGCCCGGAACCGAGATGGTGCCGGGCCCTCGCGCGCTGGCGGTGTTCAGCCGGCCGTGATGGTGAACGAGGTGGTGTCGTCTGCCGGGTCGACGTCGGTCAGGCTCACCACGTAGTCCGAAGTGGGCGTGTATGAGCCCGTGCCCAGTTCACCCGCCGGGGTGCCGGCCGGCGCGGTGAGGACGACGTCGAAGGTGCGCACCTCACCGGGCACGAACCGGCCGCCCGGCACGGTGAACCAGTCCCAGGAACTCGGCATGTCCTGCGGCTCGATGTGGTCCACCACGACGCCGGCCGGCAGGTCGGCGATGACGTTGAGCCCGAACGAGGGCGCGTCGTTGCCGTACCGGACGGTCAGCGGCATGCGGCCCTGGAGACTCCCGTCCTGGAGCCGGTCGAGCCTGACCTGGTGCGCGCTCAGCGAGACGTCGGTCTGGGTTGCCTGCACGTACGGCCGGGGCTTGGTGATCTTGCCTTTGGTGGAACGGAAGAGGGTCGTGAACGGGGCGCTCTGGACCGGCTCCTGATCGCCGTTCGGCACCACGCCTATCCAACTGCCGTCGACGACCATCGGGTAGTCCCGAGGGGTCGTCCGGACGTGGAATCGGACGCGGTGCGCCCGGCTGCCGCCGGAGGCCAGCTCGCCGCTCCCGCTGCCGCAGTTCACCAGGGTGCGGACGCCGACCGCGCCCTGCCAGACGCAGGCGTCCTCGGGGAAGACGTGGCCCTCCGCGGCACCCGCCGGTTCGAGGAAGCTCAGGCTGTAGTAGCTGGCGGTCGGTCCGTTGTTCGTGACCGTGGCGTTGAGCGTGCCGACGTAGCCCTGGTCGGTCGGCTCCAGGATCAGCCGCTGCGCCGTGATGGACAGCGTGCCGGTGCTGGACGTGTGCGGCGCGGCCACGGCCGGCGCCGTGGTGGCGACCGCGGCGGCCGCAACGACCGCCAGGCCGAGCGCGGCGGCCGAGACGCGACGCCCGGTGGACAGAGTGATGGACATGCTGGACGCACCTTCCCCCCGTATTTCATCACGCGTCGTAGCGGACGCATGCTGCCCGAGCAACATAACCAGGCTCGTTCCCTCCACGCTGCCCCCGGGAACGAAACGGACGAGCCACCTCGATCCGCCCCTGCCGGCGCTGGCTCTTCCGCCAGCGATCGCGTCGGTGACGCGGCCTGCCGCCGGTCCACTCGGGACGGACGCAGCGGCACGTAGCTGGAAGGTACGCACAGGGCAGCGACCATCGTCTTGCTCACTGACATGCTCGTCGGATGCACCCTCAGCCCCGCTACGAGCCGATCATGACTCCGCCCGCACGCCCGGGCCGATGGCGGGTGTGGCTGGCGTTGGTCGCTGGGGCACTCCTGCTGTCCTACGCCCTGTTCACCATCGGTCAGGTGCGCTACCTCGACGCGAACGGCGTCACCAGTCAGGCCGAGGTCGTGGACAGGCAGCTCGGTGGCCGCTCGGACTTCGTACGCGTACGCGTCAGTTCCGGGGAGGAGATGGACCTCTGGGCGTGGGAGGGCGCTCCCGAGGTCGGCGAGACCATGACGGTGGTTCACCTTCGGGAGTCGGACTGGGCCAAGGACGCCCGCGCGTTCGCGCCGGAAGGAAGCGTCTGGCACAACCTGTGGCTCGGCGCCCTGTTCCTCGGTGGAGCGCTGTGGCAGCACCGCCGCACCCTGCGCGCGGCCGTTCCGGGCGGGTACTGACGCGGAGAGTGATCACCACGCCGGCAGGCGGCGTTCGAGGCGGCGGGCCGAGTCAGGTGAGGAAACTGCTTGCCGGCCGGTTCGGGCACCACCGCCGACTCGACGGGCCCTAGCATCACCGGCATGGCAACGCGGCTCGTGCAGATCAACATGAAGGCTCGGGACGACTCGGCGCTCGGCGGTTTCTGGGCGGAGGTGCTCGGCTGGGGAGTCTCCAGCGAGGGGCCCGGCGTCACCAACCTCGAACCCGAGGGCTTCGTCTACCCCGATCCCGTCGCCGTCTGCGTCGACCTCGTCGTCTCCCCCGAACCGAAGACGGTGAAGAACCGCGTGCACGTCGACCTCGCCACCACCTCTGCGGCCCATCAGGCGGAGTTGGTCGCGCGCCTGAAGGAACTCGGCGCGACACCCGCCGACGTAGGCCAGGGCGACGTCCCGTGGACGGTCATGGCCGACCCGGAGGGCAACGAGTTCTGCGTCCTGGACCCCCGACCGCTCTACCGCGACACCGGGCCGATCGCCGCGGTGGTGGTCGACTGCGCGGATCCGCGCGCCATGGCCCGCTTCTGGGGCGAGGCCACGGACTGGACCCCGCACGAGGTGACCGACCACCACGCGGTGCTGCGCTCCGCCAAGGGCATCGGCCCATACCTGCGGTTCCTCCGCACCCCCGATGCGAAGACCGTGTGGAACCGCGTCCATCTCGACATCCGCCCGTACCCGGGTGACGACCTGGCGGCCGAGGCGACCAGACTGCGAACCCTCGGCGCCACCGCCATCGACCTCGGCCAGGACGATGTCCCGTGGATCGTCCTCGCAGACCTGGAGGGCAACGAGTTCTGCCTCCTCGCCCCCGGCTGACCCGCGCCGTCGTGAGCCGCACCCACCAGGGCCGACGGCTACAGGTGGAGCTAGGTCGGCTGCTCCGTCCACGGAACGGACCGCAGTGCGATCGGCCGATAGGCGCTGGCCCGGTCGACGACCTCGGCCGGCGTCAACTCCGGCGTAACCGTGAAGATCAGGTCCGAGATGTCCGGGTAGCCCAGCTCGCGTTCGAGCCGCTCCAGCCAGTCGTTCAGCTCGGCGTCGTCCGCGTAGTCGAGCCGCATGATCCGCTCAACGAGCTGGACCGCCCCGCTCCGCGTCAGCTTCGCGGGCAAGGCGCCTCCTCCGACCGGGCTGACGGCACGCCAGCGGCACGCGCGCATGATCGTTGACCGTGGAACTACAAAGGCCCCGATCGGATTCAAGTCCTGGTCGGGGCCTTCGCGGTGGAGCGGGTGACGGGAATCGAACCCGCACTGTCAGCTTGGGAAGCTGATGTTCTGCCATTGAACTACACCCGCAGGCGGCACCACTGTACCTGAGTCGTCACGCCGGTGCACCCAGGTACCCCTCCGCCGCCCCCTGGCGTCCCGATCTTGGCAGCGAACGGCCCCCACAGGCGGAGTGAAATCGCCAAGATCTCGCCGCGACCTCGCGGCGGCCTCGCGGCGGCCTCGCCGGACCGCCCCCGCCCACCGGCAGCCGTCAGCCGCGCCGCCGCCAGGAAAAAGTTTCACCGCGGCAACATATGGGCGTTCTCAAATCCTTCGATCAGTTGTAACGTCTGCCCAACGTTCTCAGCCACGGCGTGACATACCCCCTGTCGCGCCGCCAGAAAGAGGTGGGCCCATGGGACTCCGTCCCAACCTGCTGACCCGGCGTACGGCCGGCGTCGCGTCGACGACCCTCGCGCTGCTGCTCAGCACCGCCGCCGTCGGCGTCGTGCCGGCCGCTTCGGCCTTCTCGGCCGCCCCGGGCGAGGTCTGCGTCGAGCCGGCCGACGTCCACTCGGACGCCCGCATGAAGCCGGGCGGCGGGGCCAAGCACGAGCCGAACGAGTTGACCCTCGCGGAGACCCGGGAGCGCGAGGCCGACCTCGCCGCCGCGCTGCGCGAGCGGGGCCGGTTCCGCGCCGGCGCCGGCGCCTCCACGATGGCGGCCACGGTCACCATCCCCGTGGTGGTGCACGTGATCCAGGAGAACAGCACCCGGGCCGGCGGCAACATCCCCGACTCGATGATCAACTCGCAGATCAGCGTGCTGAACCAGTCGTTCAGCGGGGCGACCGGCGGCGCGTCCACCGCGTTCAGCTTCCAGCTCCAGAAGATCAACCGGGTGACGAACCCGTCCTGGTACCCGATCGTGCAGGGCTCGTCGGCGGAGCGGTCGATGAAGACCTCGCTGCGTACGGGCGGCAAGAACACCCTCAACATCTACCTGGGCGAGCTGAGCGACAGCCTGCTCGGCTGGGCGACCTTCCCGACCCGGAGGCTCAACAGCATGGACGGCGTCGTCGTGCTGAGCGAGTCGCTGCCGGGCGGCACCGCCACCAACTACAACCAGGGCGACACGGGCACCCACGAGGTCGGCCACTGGCTGAACCTCTACCACACCTTCCAGGGCGGCTGCTCCGGCTCGGGCGACAGCGTCAGCGACACCGCTGCCGAGGCGTCGCCGGCCTCCGGCTGCCCGACCGGCCGGGACACCTGCACCGCCCCCGGCGTCGACCCGATCACCAACTTCATGGACTACAGCTACGACTCCTGCATGTACCAGTTCACCGCCGGGCAGGCCAGCCGCATGCTGACCGCCTGGAACGCGTACCGCGCGGCGTAGTTCCGCCGTACGACCGCACCGGTGCCGGCCTCGCTCGACGGGGCCGGCACCGGCGTGTGCGCGGCCGGCCTGGCGCACGGGAGCGGGAGGGTGGGACGGTGTGGCGCCCTGGGCGGGGGATGGCCCGGGGCGCCACACCGCGTCTCAGGCGGCCGGGCGGACGGCGTGGCCGCCGGCGCTCCCCGGCCGGGTCTCGGGCAGCACGGCGGTGCCGGCTGCGGCTGCGCCGGGGTCGAGCCACACCTGGACGGCGGGCCGGCCGTGCGACTCGGCGGCGCCGCCTGCCACGCCGGACTCGCGGCGGGCCAGCATCGCCACGTCGACGGTGAACTCGAAGACCCGCCAGTCGACCTGCGGCGCGGCCCGGTGGCTGCGGGCCAGCCGGGCGACCCGGGCCGGATCGGTCACCGGTCGGGCGTGGCCGGCGACGTAGGCCTCGTCGTCGCTCTCCTCTGGCGGGAAGGAGTGCAGCGCGTAGCGGCCGTCGCGTTCGAGGTCGCGCCGCTTGGGCGAGTCGACGACGAAGCAGAAGAGCCCCTCGTCGGTGATCACGGGGGAGACCGGGTGCACCCGGGGACCGCCGTCGGCGCGGACGGTGGCCAGGTAGCCGAAGCCCGGCCCGTACTGCTGCATCAAGAGGCGGATCCCGTCGGCGAGGCGGGGCTCGTCGGCGGCGAATTCGGACCAGGAAGCCATGCCGGCATTCTATCGAACAAACGTACGAAGATGCACTCCGACACGCAGGTCACGCGTGTCGGTCGCTAAGGTGTGCGGATGCTGCTCTCCGACCGCGACCTGGCCTCCGAGATCGAGGCGGGGACGCTCGCGCTGGAGCCGTTCGAGCCCGCGCTGGTGCAACCGTCCAGCATCGACGTACGCCTGGACAAGCTCTTCCGGGTCTTCAACAACCACCTCTACACCCACATCGACCCCGCGCAGCAGCAGGACGACCTCACGTCGATGGTCGAGGTGCCCGAGGGCGAGCCGTACGTGCTGCATCCGGGCGAGTTCGTGCTCGCCTCGACGCTGGAGGTGATCTCGCTCGGCGACCAGCTCGCCGGCCGCCTGGAGGGCAAGTCGAGCCTGGGCCGGCTGGGCCTGCTCACCCACTCCACGGCGGGCTTCATCGACCCGGGCTTCTCCGGCCACGTGACGCTGGAGCTGTCCAACGTGGCGAACCTGCCCATCACCCTCTGGCCGGGCATGAAGATCGGCCAGCTCTGCATCTTTCGGCTCTCGTCGCCGGCGCGGCACCCGTACGGCTCGGCCGTCTACGGCTCCCGCTACCAGGGGCAGCGCGGCCCGACCCCGAGCCGTTCCTGGCAGCACTGGCGCACCTGGCCGACGCGCTGACCCGACCCGTGGGCGCGCGGAGGGCCCCCGCCGGGCAGGGGCCCTCCGCGCGACTCAGCCGGGCCGGCCGTAGCTGTGGATCGGGCCGTCGTCGACCTTCTTCATCCTGACCGGCACCCCGGCGCGGGAGGCGTGCACCACCCAGCCCCCGCCGACGTACATGCCGACGTGGTGCAGGTCGCTGTAGTAGAAGACCAGGTCACCCGGGCGCAGGTCGCCCCGGCTGACGGATGCGGTGGCCCGGCGCTGCTGCGCGGCGTTGTGCGGCAGCGAGACCCCGGCCTTCGCCCAGGCGGCGAGCATCAGGCCGGAGCAGTCGTACGAGTTCGGCCCCTCGGCGCCCCAGACGTAGGGCTTGCCGATCTGGGCACAGGCGAACTTCACGGCGGTGCCGGCCGGGCCGCCGGGATAGCCGGCCGGGCAGGGGGCGGGACGCAGCGGCCCGCCGTTGCCGTAGACGCGCAGCCGCAGCCTCTGCAACCGGTCGATCTCGGCGTTGATCTGCTTCTTCTTCGCCGCGAGCTGGGCCTCGGTGCGGCTGAGCTGGACGACCATCCCGTCCAGCGGCGCCTTCTTCGCGGCCAGCCGGTCGCGCAGCTCGGCGACCTGCCGTACGTCCTGCTGCTGGTGCTGGGCGAACCGGTCGAGCAGTTCGAGCTGCCCGACCATCTCGCCCGGTGAGCGGCTGCCCAGCAGGGCGTTGACGGCGGAGACGTTCTCGCCCTTGTAGGCGCGGGCGGCCAGCGCGCCCACCTTCTCCATCGCCTCGTCGACCTGCTTCTCCAGCGGCCCGATCTGCGCGGCGAGCGCGGCGGCCTGCTTGCGCCTGGCGGCCAGGTCCTGCCGGGTGGCGTTGTGCCGTTCGATGACGGGTTCGAGCTTGTTCCAGTCCTCGTCGATCTGCCGCTCGATCTCGGCGACCGTCGGTTCGGCGTGGGCCGCCGTGGCGCCGCCGGTCAGGACGACGGCGAACGCGGCCAGGGCGGCGAGGGCGGTGGTGCAGCGGTACCAGCGTGGGCGCGGCGCAGCCGTCGTCGGATCGGCGAGGGCCGACCGGACCGACGGTGGCCGCGGGGCATGGTGTGCCACCGGGTTCCGTACTCCTTCTTCCGGACCGCCTACCGGGTTAGCTGACGGGTTCGGGCGGGAAGGGGCGCCCTACCGCAGTGACTGCGGATTCACCCCGGGGTACCTGGGTCCCCGGCTCGCTCGTGAGCGACTCGGCGGTGTCGGACCGTCACCGCCCTGGTTGGACGGATTGTCACCGGCCGACGAATGACCAGAGTAGAGACGACCGTTATCAATCCGCAACCCTCGCGGCGGTGACACTCCGTACTCACCACGCTCGGGCGATTCCGCAACCCGGAGGACGAAGATTTTCTTCCTTCTGAAGTGTCTGGCAGAAAGGTATTGACCAGAGGCGGCGGACGGGGCGAAGGTGGCCCCACCTTTGCCCGCCCGAACTGGGGGTCTGATGCACCTGTCAGCGACATCGAGGAGCAGACGCGTCCTGCTGGCCGCCGCCGTGGCCGCCGCCCTGGCGGCGACGCCGCTCACCGCCGCCGGATCCGCCGCCGCGGCACCGGCCGACGACCGGCAGCAGCAGTACGCCGCCGCGGCGGCCGAGTACGGCGTGCCGGAGAGCGTCCTGCTCGGGGTCTCCTACCTGCAGTCCCGCTGGGACACCAACGCCGGCACGCCGAGCACCAGCGGCGGGTACGGACCGATGCACCTCACCGACGCCGAGCACCTCACCGCCTCCGGCGGCACCCACCACGACGAAGCAACCGAGGACCCGCGCGGGGACGACTCCCGTCCGTCCCTGGCCGAGGCCCACGAGCCGCCGGCCGTCGCCCCGCCCGCCGAGGCGGCACTCCGTACGGTCGACGCCGCCGCGGAGCTGACCGGTGCCAGCGAGGAGGCGCTGCGCACGGACGTCACGACGAACATCCGGGGCGGCGCGGCGCTGCTGGCCGCGTACCAGAAGGAGATCGGCGCCCCGGTCGGCGCCGGCACCGACCCCGCGGCCTGGTACGGCGCGGTGGCCCGGTACTCCGGCGCGGACAGCACCGACGCCGCGGCGGCCTTCGCCGACGAGGTGTACGCCACCATCGCCACCGGCGACAGCCGGCTGACCGACGACGGGCAGCGGGTCACGCTCGCCGGCAGCGCGGTCCAGCCGGAGCGCTCCTGGCTGGACCGGCTGCGCCTGCGCAAGCTCGCCCGGCCCGACGGCCTGGAGTGCCCGAGCGACATCTCCTGCGAGTGGATCCCGGCCCCCTACCAGCAGTACGGCCCCACGCTCGGCGACTACGGCAACCACGACCTGGGGAACCGGCCCGCCCAGCAGAAGATCGAGTACATCGTCATCCACGACACCGAGGGCTACTTCGGTCCCAGCGTCAACCTGGTCAAGGACCCGAAGCGGGTGGGCTGGCACTACACCCTGCGCTCGGTGGACGGCCACATCGCCCAGCACATCAAGACCAAGGACGTCGGCTGGCACGCCGGCAACTGGTACGTGAACGCGAAGTCCATCGGCCTCGAGCACGAGGGCTTCGCGGGGCACGGCACCTGGTACACCGAGGCGATGTACCGCACCTCCGCCAAGCTGGTCCGCCACCTGGCGCGGGCGTACAACATCCCGCTTGACCGCAACCACATCATCGGCCACGACAACGTCCCCGGCACCGTCGCCTCGACCGTACGCGGCATGCACTGGGACCCGGGACCGTACTGGAACTGGTCGCACTACTTCGACCTGCTCAAGGCGCCGTTCAAGTCGACCGGCACGCACCGGACCGGGCTGGTCACCATCGACCCGGACTTCGCCACCAACCAGCCGCCGTTCACCGGCTGCAACCGGCAGCCTCCGGGCGTGCCGAACCCGCCCCCGGCCACGGCCCCCTGCCCGCTGCGCGGCTCCTCCGCGCTGTTCCTGCACAACGCCCCGAGCCATGACGCGCCGCTGGTCAACGACATCGCGCTGCGGCCCGACGGCACCCCGAACACCACGTACGTCTCCGACCACGGGGCCCGGGTCTCGGCCGGCCAGACGTACGCGCTGGCCGAGGTGCAGGGCGACTGGACCGCGATCTGGTACCTCGGCCAGAAGGCGTGGTTCCACAACCCCGCCGCCAAGCCGACCGCGAAGTGGACCGTCGGGTTCGTGGTGACCCCGAAGGCCGGCAAGGCCACCATCCCGGTGTACGGCCGGGCCTACCCGGAGCAGGCCGCCTACCCCGAGGGCGTGCCGTACCAGGCGATCTCGCCGCTCCAGTACACCCTCTCGGCGGGCCAGCGGTACGCCGTCGGCAACCTGCTCCCCGGCGAGTACTACCGGGCCGTCACCTTCGACGGCTCCGCACCGGGTGACCGGACGGTCGTCCGTGGCGACAACCGGTACGTGCAGATCCAGTTCGGTCACCGGATCATGTACGTCAACCTGGACGACGTGAACCTGGTGCCCTCCCCGCTGGGCGCGCCCCGCTGATCCACCCGTACGACGAGAGCCCCCGGTCGGATCGACCGGGGGCTCTCGTCGTTGCCTCGCTGGGCGGTACCGGGGCTCAGCCGGGCCTGCGGAACCCGGCCACCGGCATGGTGTTGATGCTGGAGACGTTGACCGGCTTGCCGGCCCGGGGCGCGTGCACCATCTTGTCGTTGCCGAGGTAGAGGCCGACGTGGTGGAGGTCGCTGAAGAAGAAGACCAGGTCACCCGGACGTGCCTCGGAACGCGGGATGGCCTTGCCCTCGTTCCACTGCGCACCCGTGAAGTGCGTCAGGTGGATCCCCGCCGCCTTGTACGCGTACTGGGTGAGGCCGGAGCAGTCGAACGAGTTCGGGCCGGTGGCACCCCAGACGTACGGATCGCCGACCTGCGCGCAGGCGGTGCGGATCGCGGTGCGGGCCGCGTCGCTGACCACGCCGTTGATGGTCGGGCACTTCTCCGTCTTGACGGTGGTGACCGGCAGCGACGCCTCGAGCTTCTTGATGTCGGCGTCGATCTGCTTCTTCTTGGTGGCCAGGTCGTCCTTCTGCTTCGTCTGCGAGACGATCAGCGTGTCGAGCTTCTGCTTCTCCGCGTCGAACTTCTGGCGGACCTTGGTCACGCCCTCGAGCTGCTTGCGCTCCTGCGCGGCCAGCCGGTCCAGCAGCGTCAGCTGCTCGGTCAGCGTGTGGGGCTTGGCGCTGACCAGCAGCGCGCCGATGTCCTGCGAGGGGCCGGAGATGTAGTAGCGGGAGGCGAGGTCGCCGATCCGGTCCATCGCCAGCTCGGTCTCCAGCGCCAACGGCTGGATCTTCTTCTCCAGGTCCGCCGCCTTCTTGGTGTTGACCTTCAGCTGCGCCCGCACCTTGTTGTACTGCTCGATGGTGGGCTCGAGCTGCCGCCACTTCTGGTCGATCGCGGCCTCGATCTCGTCGACCGAGGGCTCGGCGTGGGCGGGCGCGGCGAGCATGCCGGCGCCGACGACCGCCGCGGCGACCAGGGTGAGCAGACGGTGGGCGGCCCTGCGTAGGCCACCCGGACGAGCAGACCGTCGAGGTGCGTGACGATGAGGGGGCATGGTTGCCACCGGCACCGACTCCTTTTGCAACCCGGCCGCTTGGCGCCTCGCGCGAGGGAAAGAGGGGCGAGACAGACGACCCACAGCGGCCGGTGCCCAACATTAGGGAAGGCCGGCAGCGGAATCAAGGCGACCGAGGTCCACTTCACGCCTGCGCAACCGCTTGCGTACCAAGGGTATCGGCCCGGTGCTCAAAGAGGGCAATCGATGCGGCGATGGGCGTGACCACGCCCGGGAGGCAGGTGACGGCCCCCGGTCGCGGCGTGAAGGCCGCCCGCCCCGCCGGGCCCGGCTACCGTCGGGACATGGCCCCGCTCACGCTCGCCCACGAACTCGCCCTGCTCGGCTACGACGACGCGGGGGTCAACCGGCTCGGCCGGCCCACGCTCGACTACGGCCTGGCCGGCGCCCTGCTGCTGGAACTGGCGCTCGCCGGCCGGGTCGAGATCGCCGACGGTCGGCTGGTGGTGACCGACCCGGCCCCCGTCGGGCAGCGGCAGCTCGACGACGCGCTGACCCGGATCGCCGCCGACGAGAAGCGGCGCAAGCCGACGGACTGGATCAGCCGGCTCGCCAAGGACCTGCCCGAGCAGGTGCTGGACGGGCTGGTCACCGCGGGCGTGCTCCGCCGCGACTCGGACAAGGTGCTGTGGGTCTTCCCGCGTACCCGCTATCCCTCGTCCACCGGCGCGGAGCCGGCGGTGGAGACGCAGGCCCGGCAGCGGATGGTCGCCGCCGTGGCCGGGGACGGCCCGGTGGACGGGCGCACGGCCGCCCTCATCGGCCTCGCGCGGGCAGTCGGCCTGGATCGCAAGCTCTTCGCGGAGCTGCCGAAGGAGCACGTCAAGCGCCGGCTGACCGAGATCGCCGCCGGCGACTGGGCGTCCGCCGCCACGCGGAAGGCCATCGAGGAGACCCAGGCCGCCGTGCTGATCGCCACCACCACGGCGACCACGGCCGCCATCATCACGACCACGACCTCCTGAACGCCGTCGGCGGCGGCACCGGGAGGGTGCCGCCGCCGTCGGGCGTCGCAGGGGGTACGCGTCAGCCGGCGACCGGCAGCCGCTCGGTGTCGGTGCCGCCCGGCGCATCGGGCTTGACCGACCGGAGCAGCACGCTGGCAACGTCGACGACCTCGACCTGCTCCCCGGCGCCCTTGCCGTTCACGCCGTCGTTGAGCATCGTCGAGCAGAACGGGCAGCCGACGGCGACCGTCTTCGCCCCGGTGGACATGGCCTCCTCGACCCGGTCCACGTTGATCCGCTTGCCGATCTTCTCCTCCATCCACATCCGGGCGCCGCCGGCGCCGCAGCAGAAGGAGCGCTCGCTGTTGCGGGGCATCTCGGTCAGCTCGCCGGAGATGGCGGACCCCAGCACCTCGCGCGGCGGGGCGAAGACCCGGTTGTGCCGGCCCAGGTAGCAGGGGTCGTGGTAGGTGACGCCGCCGTCGACCGGCTGCACCGGGGTGAGCTTGCCGGTGGCGACCAGGTGCGCCAGGAGCTGGGTGTGGTGGACCACCTCGAACTCGCCGCCGAGCTGGCCGTACTCGTTGCCGAGGGTGTTGAAGCAGTGCGGGCAGGTCGCGACGATCTTCCGCTTGCTCTTCTCCCGGCCCTCGAACGCCTCGTTGAGGGTCTCCACGTTCTGCTGCGCGAGCATCTGGAAGACGAACTCGTTGCCGATGCGGCGGGCCGGGTCGCCGGAGCAGGTCTCGCCCTCGCCGAGGATCGCGAACTTGACGCCCGCCTCGTTGAGCAGCGTGGCGACCGCCCGCGTGGTCTTCTTGGCCCGGTCCTCGAACGCGCCGGCGCAGCCGACCCAGAAGAGGTACTCGAAGTCGTCGACCTCGCCGACCCGCGGCACCTCGAAGTCCAGGCCCTTGGTCCAGTCCTCGCGGGTGTTCTGCGGGGCGCCCCACGGGTTGCCCTTGTTCTCCAGGTTGCGCAGCATCACGCCGGCCTCGGACGGGAAGCTCGACTCGATGAGCACCTGGTAGCGGCGCATGTCGACGATGTGGTCGACGTGCTCGATGTCGACCGGGCACTGCTCGACGCAGGCGCCGCAGGTGGTGCAGGACCAGAGCACGTCCGGGTCGATGACGCCGCCCTCCTCGGCGGTGCCGATCAGCGGCTTCTCGGCCTCGGCCAGCGCCAGCACGTCCATGTGGGCGAGCTGGGCGGCGGTGGCCTTCTCCTCGCCGGTCAGGTCCTTGCCGCCGCCGGCCAGCAGGTAGGGCGCCTTGGCGTACGCGTGGTCGCGCAGGCTCAGCACCAGCAGCTTCGGCGACAGCGGCTTGCCGGTGTTCCAGGCGGGGCACTGCGACTGGCAGCGGCCGCACTCGGTGCAGGTGCTGAAGTCCAGCAGGCCCTTCCAGGTGAACTGCTCGACCTGGGCGACACCGAACTGGTCCTTCTCGGGGTCGGCCTCCTCGAAGTCCAGCGGCTTGCCCTGGCTCGTCATGGGCCGCAGGGCGCCGAGGCCGGAGACGTTGGCGCCGGGGTCGCGCTTGAAGAAGATGTTGAAGAAGGCCAGGAAGCGGTGCCAGGCGACGCCCATGGTGACGTTGAGCGCGATCACGATGAGCCAGGTCATCGAGATGGCGATCTTGATGAGCGCGGCGATGCTGACGCCGGCCTCCCAGTTCGGCAGCACGCCGCCGACGGCGTGGCTGAGCGGGGCGGCCCAGACCGGGTACTCGAAGTGGTCGGTGGCGACCTTGAAGCCCCGGATGACGAAGCCCATGATCAGTACGGCGAGGATGATGCCCTCGACGAAGTAGCCCTGCCACATGGTCGAGCCGGTGAACCGGGACTTCCCACCCGGCCGGGTGGGCCGGTTGCGGAGCCGGATCGCGATCAGCACCAGGATGCTGACGAGACCCAGGATCGCGAGCCACTCGGTGACCAGCCCGTAGATCGCCCAGTTGCCGACCAGCGGCAGCCCGCCGGTCGGGGAGACGACCTCGAAGTACGCCTCCAGCACCAGCAGCGACAGCACGATGAAGCCGACCATCACGAACCAGTGGGCCGCACCCACGACGCTCCAGCGGAGCATCCGGGTGTGGCCGGCGGTCTCGGCCAGCATTGTCTTGGTGCGGGTGCCCTTGTCACCGAAGCGGGTCGGGTCCGGCTGACCCAGCCGGATGACGGCCACCATCTTCATGACCGCGCGTACCGCAAGCCACACCGCCACGGCGGTGATGGCGAACGCGAGGATCGTGGTGACGATCTGGACGCTGCCCATCGAGTTGGCCTCCCGGTCTGCTGCCTGTCGAGCGGCTCGGCGACCGGGGCCGGGTCAGGGCGCGATCGGCGAGCCGCAGCTGCCGCACCCTCGACCGGTCCGGTCGATGACCTCGCTCCGCTCGGTCATGCAGTGCAGCCTACGCGCAAGGTTACCCAGCAGTAACGTGAGTCATCTCGCACCCAGGCCGCGCCGCCCTGCGCACACCATAGGGCGCGGTCACCGCCACCGCCGGGTAGGGGCTCCACCGGGTGACAGGGGTTGCCGACAAACGGCCGGGTCGCGCCACCGCCGACGGCTGGGGTGGTCGCGCTCGGCGGCCCCGCCGCCGGGCCGGCGGCGGGGTCGCGACGCTCAACGCCAGCGGGAGAGCAGGATCAGGGAGGCGACCATGGCGCCGAAGCCCACCGCGAGGTTCCAGTAACCCCACGCCATGACCGGGTATTCCTGCTCGGAGAGGTAGTAGACCACCAGCCAGCCGATGCCGAAGACGATCAGGGCGACCGCCGAGACCGGCAGCCAGACCGGGCTAGGCTTGCGCGTCGCCGCCGTCGCCGTCGGACGGACGTCCGTCGGCGGGGTGTACACCTTCTTCTTGCGGACCTGAGACTTGGGCACGACGCTCTCCAGAGGGGTTACGACCTCGTCCGGCCTGACAACCGGGCGCGGGGGCGACGGTCCATGGCCAATAATGTTCGACAGCTAGCGTAGTCCCGAAGGCCCGTCCAATCCACGAATGGGGCGAGGCCGATGCAGCCAGTGACCGAAAAAGGCGGGACTGTTCGGGTCGCCGCAGCGGTCCGCGCCTCCGCGGGCTGAACCAGACGACGGGGAAGGAACGCTCGGTGGAGTACACATCCGGCGCGGCCTCCTGGCAGAAGGTGCTCCGGCGGGCCGTCGCCGGGCTGCTGCCTCGGCGCCCACGGCAGCGACGACCGGGCTGGTCGATCGGGGTGCCGCTGATCGCCGCCGCGGCCGGGCTGCTCTTCACCACCACGGCCACCACCGCCGGTGGCACCGCGCTGCGGGAGGACCGCCGGCCCCAGCTCAACCAGTTGATCGAGGACCGGCGCGCGGAGGTGGCGGCCAGCGAACAGCGGGCGGCCAACCTGCGCGCCGAGGTCGAGGGCCGCACCAACGCCCTGGCCAGCTCCGACGGGCCGATCAGGGAGCAGCAGAACCGGGCCGCCGCCAGCCGGGACGACGCCGGCTTCACGGCGCTCGCGGGCCCCGGGGTGACGGTGGAACTCGACGACGCGCCCCGCCGCAACGACGGCGCGCTGCCCGCCGGGGCCACCAACGACGACCTGGTCGTCCACCAGGGGGACGTGCAGGCGGTGGTGAACGCGCTCTGGGCGGGTGGCGCCGAGGCCATGTCCATCATGAACGTCCGCGTGCTGTCGACCAGCGCGGTACGCTGCGTGGGTAACACCCTGCTGCTGCACGGCCGGGTGTACTCCCCACCATTCAAGATCGTAGCAATCGGCGATCCCGCTGCCCTCCAGCAGGCCCTCGCCGACTCTCAGGGAGTCCGGTTGTTCAGGGACCTGGTCGACGACTACAAGCTCGGTTACAAGGAGACGGTCTCCACGGTGACCGTGCCGGCGTTCGAGGATTCGACCACGCTGCGCTCGGCGACGGTGCCACGGTGAGTCGTCCCCCGGACGATTGGTCCGAGGACCGCGACGGCCGCCACCGCGACCAGGGTGACGGGCCGACCGCCTTCCTACCCAAGGTCGACCGGTCCGGCCCCGCCCCCGCCCCGGCCGGCGCCTGGCCGGAGCCCACGCTCCCGCCCCAGTCCCCGGCCCTCCGCCCGCCCCACGTGCCCGGCCCGGCCGCCGACGGCCGCCCGGGCGCCGAGTGGTCGCGCGACGCGCCGGGGCCGGGCCGCCCGACGCCGGAGCCGGGCCGTCGCGCCAACCCCGGCAGGTTCCCGAGCGCCGACCAGCCCCGTTATGCCGGCAATCCCGCCCGGCCCACCGAACCGGGCCGTCCCGGTCCCCCGGACCACGGCCGGTCGGGCCCCGCCGACTTCGGCCGCCCCGGCCCGGACCAGCGCGGGTCGGGCTTCGACGGGCGCGGCGCCGACCTCGACCGACGCGGGCCGGACTTCGACCGGCGCGGGCCGGACTTCGACCGACGCGGAGCCGACGTTGACCGACGCGGGTCGGATCTCGACCGGCGCGGGTCGGACTTCGGGGCCGGTGACCTAGGCCGACAAGCGTCCGCCGGCTTCGCCCGGGCCGCCGGTGGCGACCACCCCGGGCCCGCCAGCTTCGGCCGGTCGGGGGCGGACGACGCCCGCCGTCCCGGCCCCACGGGCGTCGACCGCCCGGACTCCGCCGACTTTCGCCGGCCCGGCCCGGCCGGATCGGGCTTGTCCGCGGGGCCCGGTGCCGGCCCGTTGCCGTGGTCCGGTGCCGGCCCGGTCCGGCCGGCCGCTCCGGCGCATCCCGCTCCGCCGTCCGACGACCGCCGACGCCCGGGTGCCACCGAGGCCGGTGGCGGGCAGCACCCGTCCCGCCCGCCGGTCGATCGCGCCGCCACCCGGGAAGGCCGGCCGACCGGCGACGCGCCGACCGCCTTCATCCCCAAGGTGGGCGCGTCGGCCAACGGCCCGTCGGCCCCGGTCTCCCCGGCCGCCCCGCGCGACGTCGATCCCGGGGCCACCGCCCTGATCCCGGCCGTGCCCGGGCGTACGCAGGCCGCCCCGGCCGCGCTCGTCGAGTCGACCGCCCTGATGGGCGCGGTGCCGCGTCCCCCGAAGACGGACGATCCGGAGAGCTCCGACGCCCCTGCCGGCGATCAGCCTCGGCCGCGCCGGGGTGAGCGGGTGGTCCAGCTCCGCCCGGAGCAGACCGGAGAGGGTTACAAGAGCGTCTACTCGGAGCTCACCCGACCGTCGCTGGGCTCCCGGCTGCGTACCGGCGTCCGGATCAGCGGCGAGCTGCTGATCACCTTCGGTCTGGTGGTGCTGCTCTTCGCCGGCTACGAGGTGTGGGGCAAGTCCGCGATCGTCGACGCGCACCAGAACGACCTCAGCCAGCAGTTGGCGCAGGCCTGGGGCCCCGAAGGTGACCCGACGGTGGCACCGTCGGCGAGCGCGTCCGCCAAGCCGAAGCCGCCCGTGCAGGGCAAACCCATCGCCGGGCTCCACATCCCCAAGCTCGACAAGAACTGGGTCGTCGTCGAGGGCGTCACGCAGAAGGACATCCGGTACGCGCCCGGCCACTACCCGTCCAGCGCCCTGCCGGGCCAGGTCGGCAACTTCTCCGTCGCCGGGCACCGCAACCGCGCCACCTTCTGGCGGCTCGACGAGCTGAACGACGGTGACGCCATCGTGGTGGAGGGCAAGACCGAGTGGCACGTCTACAAGGTGACCGAGAGCCGGATCGTCAAGCCCACCCAGGTCGAGGTGGTGGCGCCGGTGCCCGGCAAGCCCGGGCAGAAGCCGACCAAGTCGATGCTCACCCTGACGACCTGCAACCCTAAGTTCGACAACTACCAACGCCTGATCATTCATGCCGAGCTGGCGCGCAGCCAGCCCAAGTCGGCCGGGCGCCCGGCGGAACTGGGGACCTGACGGTGTACGGCTGGATCTGGCGCAAGCTTCCCTTCGGGCTGCCCGGCAAGCTCGTCGGCAGCCTGTTGATCGCCAGCGCGATGGTGGCCCTGCTCTGGTACGTGGTCTTTCCGTGGGCCGAGCCCCTGCTGCCCTTCGACGACGTGCAGGTCACCCAGGACTCCGGCGACCCCGGTGGCGACGTGGTGCCGGGCGGCGGGGAGGGCGACGGCGCCCCGACCGGCGACGAGCACGACCTGCCGTACGACACCGAGCAGAACAACACCCCTCCCGCCTCCCCGGACGAGTGAGCCCCTGATGCGTGTCCTGGTGATCGACAACTACGACTCGTTCGTCTTCAACCTGGTGCAGTACCTGGGCCAGCTCGGCGTCGACTGCGACGTCCGGCGCAACGACGAGATCGAGGTCGCCGAGGTGGGCAGGGTCGGCGCGGCCGGCGTGCTGCTCTCGCCCGGCCCTGGCAGCCCCGACCGCGCCGGCGTCTGCCTCGACGTCATCCGCGCGTACGCGGGCGAGCTGCCGATCTTCGGTGTCTGCCTGGGGCACCAGGCGATCGGCGAGGCCTTCGGCGCCACCGTGACCCGCGCCCCCGAGCTGCTGCACGGCAAGACCTCCGAGGTACGCCACCGCGACGTCGGGGTGCTCGCCGGCCTGCCCGACCCGTTCACCGCCACCCGCTACCACTCCCTCGCCGTGCTGCCCGAGACGCTGCCCGAGGAGCTGGAGGTCACCGGCTGGACGGCTTCCGGGGTGGTCATGGCGATGCGGCACCGTACGCTGCCGATCGAGGGCGTCCAGTTCCACCCGGAGTCGGTGCTGACCGAGGGCGGTCACCTGATGCTGGCCAACTGGCTGGCGGCCTGCGGTCACCTGGAGGCGCTGGAGCGGGCTCCGGCGCTGGCCGCCGAGGTGGACGCGCGCCGCCGCGCCGCATTCGCCACGGCCTGACACGAGGCTCTGGCCCCGCCGGCCGGTGTCCGCGCGGTTCCCTCTGCCCGGGCCGTTGCCGCCGGGTCAGCCCTTGAGCGCGTCCTGGACCGCCGGGTCAGCCCTTGAGCGCGTCCTGGATCGCCGGGTCGGCGGGCGAGCGGACGGCAGACGGCCGGTCGCGCACCGCGTCCCAGGCCGCCTTGCCGCTGGCGAAGTAGTCGCGGACGCCCTTGCCGACGAGCAGGACGGGTCCGCAGCCGGTGCAGCGGGCGGTCACCCCGTCGACGTCGAGGCCGAGGTGCCGGCACAGCGTCACCGCACGGGACAGGTGGTAGGACTGGGTGACGATCAGGGCGCGTTCGACGCCGTACACGTCGCGCGCCCGGGCGCAGGTGTCGTAGGTGTCCAGGCCGTACGGGTCGGCCACCACGCGACGAGGATCGACGCCGAGCCGCTCGGTCAGGTGGCCCGTCATCGCCGCCGTCTCGTCGCCGGACGCGCCACCGCCGTCGCCTGACACGAGGACGACCCGGGCCCGCCCGCTCTTCACCAGCGCGGCGGCGGTCTCCAGGCGGCCGGTGAGCCGGTCACCCGGCTGACGGCGGTCCGCCGCCACGGCGGTGCCCAGGACGATCACGACGTCGGCGGCCGGCGCGTCGGCCTCGCCGTAGAGGTGACCACGGGCGGCGGTCGTCGTCCAGAGCCAGGGGAGGCTGGCCAGGAGCAGCGCCACCAGGCCCAGAGCGGCCGTACGGGTCAGGCGTCGCCGCCACCGGCTCGTCCGGTCCGCCACGCCGGTCGCCGGCTGTCCGTCGTCGCCGACAGCCGGAGGGCGCCGCCTGGCGGCGACAGAAGGATTCTGCCCGGGGGCGTCGACAGGGCCCTGACCGACGGGATCCGCAGGGCCCTGACCGAGGGCATCCGCTGGGCGTTGCCCGGCCGGGTCCTCCGCGCTCACGAGCGCGTCAGCGCTCGGGGAGCCGGATCGGCGGGGTGGTCGGCAACGGGAGCCCTCCGCCGCCACCGCCGTCCCCGGGGGTGGTCGGCGTGGCGCTGGGCGTCGGGCTCGGCGTATCGGTGGGCGGCGGCTCGGCCTGCGGCACGGTGACCACGATCGTCACGGTCTTGCCCCGGGCGAGGTTGCTGCCGGCCGGCGGGGTCTGCGAGGTGACCTGGCCGGCCTCCTCCGGCGGCACCTCGCGGCCCTGCTTGACGTCGACCCGGTAGCCGGCCTCGTCCAGTTCCTCCTTGGCGTCGTCCTCGCTGTCGCCGACCACGTTGGGCACCTTGCCGACGTTGCCCTTGGAGACGGTGAGGGTGACGGTGCTCTCCGCGGCGACCTGCTTGCCCTCCTCGGGCGACACCTTGAGGACGATGCCCTTTTTCTCGGCGTCGTCCTCCTCCTTCTTGTCCACCTTGAAGCCGGCGGCCTCCAGCCGCGTCTTCGCGCTCTCGTAGGTGGAGCCTTCGAGTCCGGTCGGGATGGCCTTCATCTCCACGCCGCCGCAGACCCGGACGACCACCTCCTGGTTGGGCTCCAACGCGGAGTTCGCGGGCGGGGCCTGTTCGACCACCTGCCCCTTCTGGCAATCCTTGTTGAAGACCTGCTCGCCCTCCTTGGGCACCAAATTGGCCTGCGAGATCCGGGCGAACGCCTCCTGCTGGGTCAAACCGGTCACCGTGGGCACCGTGACCCCGTCGTCGCCGTCACGCTGGCTCAGCAGGGCGGCGGCGAGGGCGATCACCGCGAGGACGCCCACCGCCGCGAACGTCGCGATCAGCCAGGAGGACGCCTTGCGCCGGCGCGGGTCGCCGACCCGGGCCGGCATCTGCCGGGTCTGCGGGGCGCCGGGGGCGCCCGCGTAGCCGGCGGCGGCCGGGGCGAGCTGCGCCGTCTCCTCCTGCGGGAGCACCGGGGTCGCCATCACCGGACGGCCGGCGGCCGCGCGGAGCAGGTCGGCGCGCATCTCGCCGGCGCTCTGGTAGCGGTTCAGGGGGTTCTTCGACAGCGCCTTGAGCACGATCGCGTCGACGGCCGGGTTGACGTCCGGGTTGATGTCGCTCGGGGTCGGGGGCGTCTCGCGTACGTGCTGGTAGGCCACGCTGACCGGGCTGTCCCCGACGAACGGCGGGTGCCCGCAGACCAGCTCGAAGAGCACGCAGCCGGCGGCGTAGACGTCGGAGCGGGCGTCGACCGCCTCGCCGCGCGCCTGCTCCGGCGAGAGGTACTGCGCCGTACCGATGACCGCGCTGGTCTGGGTCATGGTGGTGGCGCCGCTGGCCAGCGCCCGCGCGATGCCGAAGTCCATCACCTTGACCTGGCCGGTCTGGGTGAGCATCACGTTGCCGGGCTTGATGTCGCGGTGGATGATGCCGTGCCGGTGGCTGAACTCCAGGGCCGCGCACATGTCGGCGCAGATCTCCAGCGCCCGGCGCGGCTGGAGGCGCCCCTCGACCCCCAGCACCTCCTTGAGGGTCCGCCCGTTGACGAACTCCATGACGATGAACGGCAGGGTCTCGCCGGTGGGCGCGGTCTCCTCGCCGGTGTCGTAGACGGCGACGATCGCCGGGTGGTTGAGGGACGCGGCGTTCTGCGCCTCCCGGCGGAACCGCATCTGGAAGGTGGCGTCCCGGGCGAGGTCGGTGCGGAGCATCTTGATCGCGACGTCCCGACCGAGCCGGAGATCGCGACCGCGGTGCACCTCGGCCATACCGCCGTAGCCGAGCAGCTCGCCGACCTGGTACCTGCCACCGAGCAGGCGGGCCTGCGCTGTCATCGCGTCTGTCGTCCTTCGCTCGTCGTCTCGTCGCTGCCCGACCGGGGCAGTTCCTGTCGACGGTACGACGTCCCGGCCGGATCGTCGCGTCCGTCGGGCCACAGCGCGCCGGACGTCACCGTCGGCGGAGTGACCGCGCTCGACTTCGTGCTCTCCCGCACGCTGTAGGAAATCACGCCGGAGCAGACGAGGACCAGTACGGCCAGGATGATGGCGAGGAACACCATCCCGGGCCGGGACCGCTGTCCAGCCGGCTGGTGTGCCGGCGGGGCGGCGTGTCCCGCGTACGGCATCGGCCGGGCCGGCTGCACAGGCGCCGCGCCGCGCGGGTAGCCGGGCGGTGCCACCTGCGGGTGCTGGACCGGCACGGCGGGCGCGACCGAGGTGGGGCGGAGCGGCGCGGCGGGCGCGACTGAGGTGGGGCGGTGCGGCGCGGCGGCCGGCCGGGGGCTCGCCACGGGCGGCCGGTGCGCCGCCATGGGCGGACGCGGCGGCTGCGCGGCGACGTTCGGCTGCCGGTGCGGTGGCGACACCGGCGGGCGCGGCGGCGGCACCTGGGCCCGGCCGGGCGGGCCGGCCGGCGACGCCGGGGCGGCGGAGATGGGCTGGCCTGCCGCCCGAGCCTGCTGGGAGAGCTGGGCCTTCAGCTGACGGGCGACCCCGGCCAGCGTGGCGGCGCTCGGCCAGCGTGCCGCCGGGTCCTTCGCCAGGGCCCGCTCGACCACCGCCCGGACCTGCGGCGGGATGTCGGCCGGCAGCGGACGGGGTGTCTCCCGCACGTGCCGCATCGCGATGTCGAGGGGATTGTCGCCCTCGAAGGGGCGTCGGCCGGCGAGGCACTGGTAGGCCACCACGCCGAGCGCGTAGACGTCGGAAGCGGGCGTCGCGACGCCGCCGGTGGCCTGCTCCGGAGAGATGTACGAGGCCGTGCCGAGCACCGATCCGGCCGCCGTGAGCTGGGCGACCAGCTCCGAGCGGGCGATGCCGAAGTCGGTCAGCACGAGGGTGCCGTTGGGCCGCACCAGCAGGTTGCCGGGCTTCACGTCCCGGTGCACGATGCCCTTCACGTGCGCGGCGTGCAGCGCGTCGGCCGCCTGGGCGACCAGCGCCATCGTGCGGGCCGGGGTGAGCCGGCCGACCCGGGCCAGGGTGGCCGACAGCGCGTCGCCCTCGACGTACTCCATGACCAGGAAGGCGATCTGCTGGTCGTTGCCGAAGTCGTAGACGTCGACCACGCCCGGGTGGTTGATCGTGGCCATGGTGCGGGCCTCGCCGCGGAAGCGCTCGGCGAAGTCGGGGTCGTCGAGCAGCGCGGGGAGCAGGCTCTTGACGGCGACCGTACGGCCGAGCACCTGGTCGGTGCCGCGCCAGACGTCACCCATGCCGCCGCTGGCGATCCGCTCGTCCAGGCGGTAGCGGTTGCCGAGCTGCACCCCGGGGCTCAACATGTCAGCGGCCCCCCGGGTCGGCGATGGCGGCGCGCATGATCTGCCCGGCGATCCGGGCCGCCTCGGCGCTGCCACCGGGGCCCGCCTGCTCGAGCACCACGCAGACCGCGGAGACCGGGTTGCCGTTCTTGTCCAGGGCGAAGCCGATGAACCAGCCGTGGTCCGGCCGGTCCGGCGCGGACTGGGCGGTGCCCGTCTTGCCGCCGACCGTGTAGCCGTTGATCCGCGCGTTCTCGCCCGTGCCGTTCTTGACGACGCTGACCATCATGTCCCGCAGGTCACCGGCGACCTGGCCGCTGACCGGCTGCCGCAGCTTCTTGGGCGTGGCGGTGTAGTAGCTGGTGGTGCGGTCCGGGGCGAGCAGCTGGCGGACCAGGTACGGCCGCATCTGGCTGCCGTCGTTGGCGACCGCCGCAGCGATCATGGCGCCCTGGAGCGGGGTCATCCGCACGTTGTTCTGGCCGATCGAGGACTGCGCCAGCGCGGCCGGGTCGGTGCTGCCGTCCGGGTTCTGCATGTCCCCGGTCCGGCTCGCCGCCACCGGGTGACCGGCCTCGTTGAGGTGGCCGACGGTGAGGTCCTCCTGCTCGAAGCCGAACTGCCGGGCCTTCTCCTTGACCTTGTCCGCGCCGAGCCGTACGCCGAGCTGCGCGAAGCCGGTGTTGCACGACTCGGTCACCGCGTTCATCAGGGTGACCTCGTCCTCCGGGCAGATCGACGGGGCCGCGTTGCGGATCTGGGAGCCCGAGGTGGGCGGCGTGTAGCTGGCGCCCGCCGGGATCCGGGTCTCCTGGCCGACGCCGTTCTCGAGCGCCGCGGCGGCCACCACGATCTTGAAGGTGGAGCCCGGGGGCAGCACCTCGCCGAGCGCCCGGTTCTTCAGCGGGCCCGCCGGGTCCTGCTCCAGCTTGTTGTACGCGGCCGTCGCCTCGCTGGCGCTGTGGCTGACCAGCGGGTTCGGGTCGAAGCTGGGCATCGAGACCAGCGCCTGCACCGCCCCGGTACTCGGGTCGACGGCGATCGCCGCGCCCTTGGCGGCGTTGACCCGGTTGTTGCGCAGCTGCTCGAACGCGGTGTTCTGGGCGCCCTTGGAGATCGTGAGCAGCACGTTGCCGCCGCCGCTCTGGTCGCCGGTGAACATGTCCTTGACCCGGTTGGCGATGAGCTGGTCGCTGGTGCCGGCCAGGAAGTCGTTCTCGAACTTCTCGATGCCGGTCTCGGCGAGGTTGACCGGCTTGTAGCCGAGCACGTGCGCGTACCTCGCCCCGCCCGGGTAGGCACGCTGGAACTTCAGCTCGCCTCCGGTCTCCTTGCTGAGCGCGAAGGCGGTGCCGCCAGCCTCGATGTTGCCGCGCTTGCGCTCGTACTCGGCGACCTGGACCCGACCGTTGTAGTCGCTGGTGCGGTATTCGTCGGCCTTGTAGGCCTGGATCCAGTTCAGGTTCGCGAAGAGCAGGCCGAAGAGGACCATGACGACGACGCCGACGCGGCGCAGGGGTGCGTTCACGGCCTGATCACCTCCGTGGGGGCACCGTGCAGCTGCTCCGGCGGACCGCCGGACGGTCGGGCCGCCTTTCCGCCACCGCCGGTGACGGGGCGGCGGGCACCGTCGGAGATCCGGAGCAGGGCCGCGATGAGCAGCCAGTTCGCCATCAGCGAGGAACCGCCGGCGGAGAGGAACGGAGTGGTCTGCCCGGTCAGCGGGATGAGCTTGCTGATCCCGCCGACGATCACGAAGACCTGGAGCCCGAGGGTGAAGGCCAGGCCGCCGGCCAGCAGCTTGCCGAACGAGTCGCGTACCGCCAGCGCCGCCCGCAGCCCGCGCTCGACGATCAGCAGGTAGACGACGAGCAGTGCGGAGAGGCCGAAGAGGCCGATCTCCTCGCCGATGCCCGCGAAGATGAAGTCGTTCTGCACCTCGGGCAGCAGGCCGGGCTGGCCACCGCCCGGGCCGGCGCCGAAGAGGCCACCGGTGCCGAGCGCGAGCAGCCCCTGCACGAGCTGGTAGCCGTCGTTGTAGGGGTCGGCGAACGGGTCCAGCCAGATCTGGGCCCGCAGGTAGAAGTTGGCGAACGGCCCGCCGACCACGTCGCCGAGCACGTACGCCAGGTAGACGCCGCCGAAGAACAGCACCAGACCGATGAGCAGCCAACTGACCCGCTCCGTGGCGATGTAGAGCGTCACCACGAACATGCCGAAGTAGAGCAGCGAGGTGCCGAGGTCCTTCTCGAAGACGAGGACCAGGACGCTGACCAGCCAGACCGCGACCACCGGGCCGAGGTCGCGCCCGCGCGGGAAGTCGATGCCGAGGAACCGGCGGCTCGCCAGCGACAGCACCTCGCGCTTGCGCACCAGGTAGTAGGCGAAGAAGACCAGCAGGGCCAGCTTGGCGAACTCGCCGGGCTGGATCGAGAACCCCCCGACGCGGATCCACAGTTTCGCGCCGTTGATCTCGGAGAACCGGCTGGGCAGCACCGCAGGGATCATGACGAGCACGATGCCGGCCAGCCCCAGCGTGTACGCGTATCGGGACACCGAGCGGTGGTCCCGCATGAGCGCGAGCAGTCCGGCGGCCAGGACGACCGAGGCGAGTGTCCAGGCGAGCTGCCGGCCGCCCGTGCCGGCGAAGATGGCCAGGTCCTCCCGCTCGGCGGGCGCCGCGTTACCCAGGTCGAGGCGGCGCAGGAAACCCACCCCGAGCCCGTTGAGCAGGGCGACCGCCGGCAGCAGGGCCGGGTCGGCGAAGGGTGCCAGGAACCGGATCACCAGGTGCAGGCCGAGGAACACGGCGGTGAGCGCGGCGGCCGGCATCCAGAAGTCGGCCGTGACCGTGTCGAGCACCTTCGCCTCGACCATCGCCCCGTACGCGGCCACCAGCACCATGGCGACCAGCAGCAACGACAACTCGGCGTTGCGCCGGGACCGGGCCAGGCGTACGCCGGGCTGCTCGCCCGTGGTGGCGGGCGAGGGTGCCGGAAGGGCCGCTGCGGTCACGGAACGTCCTCGGATCGAGCCGCGCCTACTCCGGCGACCGGCACGCGGCGGGGTCGAGCGCCGGCGAGTCGGTGTCGGAGGGCGGGGCGTCGGGCGTGGTGGTCGGCGCGGCCGGCGTGCTCGGTCGACCGCTGACCGGGGCGCTCGCGCCGGCGGTCGGAGCGGGCGACACCGGGCCGGTGGTCGGCGTCGGGGCGGTGGTGACCGCCACGGCGCTCGGGCTGGGGCTCGGCGGGCAGATGGGCTTGAGGTTCGGGTTCATCGGGTCGTCGCTGGTCAGCTCGGCCAGCCGACGCTCGGCGTCGGGCTCGCTCTTGGCCGGGATGCCCTGCTTGACCTGCTCCTGGGCGGCCAGCGTCAGGTCTTCGAGGTCGGCCGGGCTGGTGGAGTGCACGGTCGAGAGGTCCATGCCGGCGATCTCGCCCTGGATGCCCCGGAACACGGCGACCTGGCCGTTCTCGGTCGCGCCCACGTAGTACTGGCGCTGGGTGTAGCTCCAGCCGCCGAAGACCGCGCCGCCCACGAGGACCAGCAGCGCCACCGAGATCGCGGCGGCCCGCACCGGACGACGCCTCGGGCGTTCCGGCTCGTCGTCGGCGCCGGCCGACGGCTCCTCGGGAGCGGGCGGGCGGGGCGCGGAGAGGGCGGACGCGCGGGCGGCCGGAGTGGAGACGTCGGCGGAGGTCGCCATGCCCCGGTCGCGGGCGGCCGCGCCGCCGACGATCGGGCTCGCCTCGACGATGTCCTGGTCGGTGGCGTCCGCGATGATCACGGTGATGTTGTCCGGGCCGCCGCCGCGCAGGGCGAGCTGCACCAGCCGCTCGACGCACTGCTGCGGGTCGGCGTACTCGCGCATCGTCTCGCCGATGGTGTCGGCGCTGACCACACCCGAGAGGCCGTCGCTGCAGATCAGGTAGCGGTCGCCGGGGAGCACCTGGCGGACGCTGTATTCCGGGTCGATGTCGCGGCCGTCGAGCGCGCGGGTGAGCAGCGACCGCTGCGGGTGGCTGCTCGCCTCCTCGGCGCTGATCCGGCCCTCGTCGACGAGCATCTGGACGTACGTGTCGTCCTTGGTGATCTGCGCGAACTCGCCGTTGCGCAGGAGATAGGCCCGCGAGTCACCGATGTGGACCATGCCCAGCTTGCTGCCGGAGAAGAGGGTCGCGGTGAGCGTGGTGCCCATCCCCTCCAGTTGGGGGTTGGCGTCCACGGTGTCGCGGAGCTGCTGGTTGGCGGTGCCCACGGCCGAACGCAACGCGTCGACGAGGGCGTCACCTGGGACGTCCTCGTCGAGCGGCGCCATGGCACCGATGACGATGTTGCTGGCGACGTCACCGGCGGCCATGCCGCCCATGCCGTCGGCGACGGCGAGTAGCCGCGGCCCGGCGTAGACGGAATCCTGATTACCGTCTCGGATCAGACCGCGGTCGCTGTGGGCCGCATAGCGCAGGGTCAGAGTCATGGCCGTAATTCGAGAGAAGTGCGGCCGATCCGGATCGGCACGCCGAGGGGGACGGGGGTTGGTCCGGTGACCTTAGCGCGATCCAGGTAGGTGCCGTTAGTCGAGCCGAGGTCCTCGACGAACCACTGGCCGTCGCGGGGCACCAGACGGGCGTGCCGTGCCGAGGCGTAGTCGTCGGTGATGACGAGGGTCGAATCCTCGGCCCGGCCGATGGTGATCTGGGCTTCGCCGAGGGTGATCCGGGTCCCGGCCAGTTGACCGGCGGTCACCACGAGCTGGTGCGCCGCCCTGCCCCGCTTCGCCTTCGCCGGCTTCGACGCCTGCCCGAGCGTGGCGCCGACGGCCCGGGGGGCGGCCACCAGCCGGCCCGACCGGGCGCCCGCGAAGAGGTCCCGACGGATCACGCCGACCACTGTGAACACGAAGATCCACAGCAGGATGAGGAACCCGAACCGGGCGACGGTGATGACGAGCTCCGGCAACGCGGGTCAGCCGTCCACGCGGAAGGTCAGCGTCGTGGTGCCGAGCTGGATCATGTCGCCGGGGTTGAGCGCGACGGCGGAGACCCGCTGGCCGTTGACCATGGTGCCGTTGGTCGACCCGAGGTCGGTCAGCACGACCTGACCGCCGTCGAAGTCCAGCCGGGCGTGTCGCCGCGAGATCCCGACGTCGGGCAGGCGCAGGTTGGCCTGGTCGCCACGGCCGATCACGGTCGAGCCCATCTGGAGGGGGTAGGTGCGCCCGTCGCCGGAGACCAGCCGCACGTTGCGGCCGCCGCCATGACCGGGCGGGGGACCGTAGCCACCCCCCTGGTCGTACGCGGGGTAGGCGGGCTGGCCCGAGTCGTAGCCGGGTGCCGAGACCGGGGCGACCTCGCCGCCGGTGTAGACCTCGGCCGTGACCCGGAACATGCCGGTGTCCAGCCCCTCGCCGCGCTCGATCTCGACGATCACGTCGCCGTAGACCGTCCAGGCCTGCTCGCCGATGAACTCCGCCTGCGACTGGGCCAGCTCCTGGGCCAGCGCGGCGGCGTACGGCGCCAGACGACTGTGGTCGTAGGGCGAGAGATCGATCACGTAGCGGTTGGGCACCAACGTGCGCCCACCGGCCAGGATCGCCTTGTGCGCCTCGGCCTCCCGCTGCATGGCGTTGAGGATCTCCACGGGGTGGACCACCCCTTTGAAGACCTTGGCGAAGGCCCCCTCGACCAGGCCTTCCAGACGCTTCTCGAAGCGTTGCAGCACGCTCACCGGCTCCTCCTCGGGTCCCGAGGACATGATGGTATCCGGCCGGCGCGCGCGCAGCTCACACGCCGCTCGGCCGTCTGACGGCGGCCCGTTCGGACGGGCCGATACTGCCGTGCTACTCTTTCGTCCGCCACGAACGGTAACCGCTCCTCGGACGGTAACCAATCGTCGCAACGATCACGGACCGGGTAGGATGTCCGGGGCCCGCTGGAGACAGCAGGACCGGCACAGAATACAGTGTTCGAGGTCAAGCCACGGGGAAGTGGCGGAATGGCAGACGCGCACGGTTCAGGTCCGTGTGCCCGAAAGGGCGTGGGGGTTCAACTCCCCCCTTCCCCACCAATACGCGAGGGCTCCGCAGCGATGCGGGGCCCTTGCGCCGTATCGGGGCGTGCCGTACGTCACGCTATGCTCCGATGGTTTCTGCCTCCGACGGACCAGGAGTGTCGTGTGAGTGTCGCGTTCGTGACCGGGTCGGGCGGTCTGATCGGCTCCGAGGCGGTCCGGCACTTCGCCGGCCTCGGTCTCGAGGTCGTCGGCATCGACAACGACATGCGGCAGGAGTTCTTCGGCGAGGAGGCGTCCACCGCGTGGAACGTCCGCCGGCTGACCGACGACCTGGGGTCCGCGTACTCGCACCACAGCATCGACATCCGGGACCGGGCCGCCCTGGCCAAGCTCTTCCAGCGGTACGGCACCGACGTCGCCGTGGTGATCCACACCGCCGCCCAGCCGTCGCACGACTGGGCGGTGCGCGACCCGTTCACCGACTTCGACGTGAACGCCGCCGGCACGCTGAACGTCCTGCAGAACGTGCGCGAGCACTGCATCGAGGCGCCGGTCATCCACTGCTCGACGAACAAGGTCTACGGCGACCGGCCGAACAGCCTGCCGCTGGTGGAGCTGGAGTCGCGCTGGGAGATCGAGCCGGGGCACCCGTACGAGCAGGGCATCCGTGAGGACATGTCCATCGACGCCTGCCTGCACTCGATCTTCGGCGCCTCGAAGGTGGCGGCCGACGTCATGGTGCAGGAGTACGGCCGCTACTTCGACATGCGTACGGCCTGCTTCCGGGGCGGGACGCTGACCGGCCCGGCGCACTCCGCGACGGAACTGCACGGCTTCCTCGGCTACGTGATGCGCGCCAACATGGAGCGCCGGACGTACAAGATCTTCGGCTACCAGGGCAAGCAGGTCCGCGACGCGATCCACAGCTCGGACGTGGTCTCCGCGTTCGAGGCGTTCTTCCGCAACCCGCGCTCGGCGGCGGTCTACAACCTCGGCGGCGGGCGACACTCGAACACCTCCAACCGCGAGGCGTTCGCGCTCGCCGAGCAGATCACCGGCCAGGAGATGGTCACCGAGTACGTCGAGGCCAACCGGATCGGCGACCACAAGTGGTGGATCGGCTCGAACGAGGCCTTCCAGGCCGACTACCCCGAGTGGAAGCAGGTCTACGACGTGCCCATGATCATGCGGGAGATCTACGAGGCCAACGTGGACAAGTGGGTGCCGGGCGCATGACCGGCAAGGGCAAGCGGAACGTCCTCGGCGTCCTGGTCGACGCCACCGACTACGCCGCGGCGACCGAACAGGTGGTGGCCGCCGCGCAGGAGCGCCGCCCGCTGGCGCTGACGGCGCTGGCCGTGCACGGCGTGATGACCGGGGTGCTCGACCCGGCGCACAACGCCCGGCTGAACTCCTTCGACGTTGTCACCCCCGACGGCCAGCCGGTGCGCTGGGCGCTCAACCTGCTGCACGGCGCGGGGCTCACCGACCGGGTCTACGGCCCCACCCTGACCCTGCACGTGCTCTCCCGGTTCGCCGACGAGGGCCTGCCGGTCTACCTCTACGGGTCGACCGAGGAGACCCTGGCCAGGCTGATCCCGGCGCTGGAGCGGATGTTCCCGGCGCTGAAGATCGCCGGGGTCGAGCCGTCGAAGTTCCGGCCGGTGCAGCCGGGCGAGGACGTGGAGATCGCCGACCGGATCAGGTCCAGCGGGGCCCGGCTCGTGCTGGTCGGCCTGGGCTGCCCGCGCCAGGAGGTCTTCACGTACGCCATGCGGCCGCTGCTGGACATGCCGCTGATGGCGGTCGGGGCGGCCTTCGACTACCACGCCGGGCTACTTCGCCAGCCCCCGCCGTGGATGCAGCGGGCGGGCCTGGAGTGGTTCTGGCGCCTCGGCCTGGAGCCCAAGCGGCTCTGGCGCCGCTACGTGATCCTCAACCCGGCCTACCTGACCCGGCTCGCCGGGCAGAAGACGGGGCTGTGGAAGGCGAGACCGCCGGCCCCGGCCACCGAGCGCCCGGCGACCTTCGCCGTCTGAGACTGGCTGCCCTTTCACGCGGGCGTCGCTGGCACGGACGAAAGGGCAGGCGGTGGGCCTCGAACTGCGGCCCACCGCCTGCCCTTTGCCGACGCTGGATCAGTCCCGCGGCAGTTGCAACACCAGTCGCCGGCGACGGAACAGCATGATCAGCGCCGCCCCGAGCACGAGCACCGCAGCACCCGCGCCCGCGAGAAGGCCAGCCGGTGCGCCGGTGACCGGTAGGCCACCACCGGTACCGCCACCGTCGGCGGTGATGACAATCTTGGCGGTGTTGTTCGGCGGATAGGACTCGGAGGACCCGACCACGACACTGCGGGCGTGGATCGTGCCGTCGGTGCCCGGCTCTGACTTGATCTTGAGCTGAACGGTTGCCGTGATCCTGCCGTAGCCAGAGGCGACAGCCGGGAACTCGCTCTCGAAGTTGCAGCGCAGCTTCGCCGACTCCGGCATCGACTCGTGTTCGGTGCCGTCGGTGTAGCACCACTCGGCGGGCAGCAGGACCGTGCCGGTCGGCGCGGTGATGACTACTGACGGGCCGCCACCGTCGGACGGGCCGTTGTTGACGACCTCGTACGTGAGGTCGACGGTCTGCCCGACGGCGCCCTTCACAGCCGGGGCGGTGACCGCGAGGTCAAGGGTGTTTCCCTTGCTCCAGAACGCGAAGTCCGCGTAGTTGTCCGACTCGTCGAGTTCTCGTCGCGTCTCGACGTCGCTCTTCGCCGCCTTCGCCTGCTGCTTGCGCAGGGCCTCCGCGAACGACGCGCCGGTTCCCTGGGTACGGGCGGTCTTCTTCGAAGCTCGTGCCTCCCCGGCAAGGGCCACTTCAAGAAAACCGTGGTGCTCCAGCGGACCCGGCAGGTTTCGGCCGAGGGTGATATTGAACAGCGACTTTCCTGTCGCATAGTCGAACAGCAGCAGGCCGTCTCCGGGTTCCAGAGTCAGCGGCACGACGCAGCTGACCTCACCCGGTCCGTAGACGTAGGGCTGCCCGGTGTCCTTCGGGTAGAAGTCCGTGTAGGTGCAGTCGCTGTACCGCTCGGCGAAGGTGGCACCGGTAGGGACGACGACCCTGACCGTGAAGTCGCTCGCGGCCGTGTCGCCTTCGTTCGCGATACGGCCGTGCAGCGGGACGACGTCGCCGGGGCCGACCGGGTCGTCCTTGCCGTTCAGATTCCGCGCGGCGGCGACCAGGTCAGGACCGGACGGGCTCACCGTGACCGGGAACGAGGTGGCGTTGTCGCCCGGGGACATGTCGTCCTCCGCGCCGGCGATGGTTACGGTGACCGATCCCGCGTCGCCGGGGGTGGCACCTTGGCGGCTCGCCAGCGACAGTGGGCTCACGGTCGTGACCTGGCCGGCCTGTAGAACGCCGATGGCACAAGTCACCTTGGAATCGGCGAGCTTGCAGGAGTCGGTCCAGTCCGGCACCGCGACGGTGACCGAGTCCGCGACCTTGCTCAGGTCCAGCGTCACGGTCACCGCGGTGGCGGTCGCACCGCCGTAGTTGTAGACGTACATGCCGACGGTGGTGCCGCTGTTGTCGATCTCGGCCACCGGGTCACGGTCGAACGAGACAGAAAGGTCAGGCAGCGGATCCGCGGCATGGGCGGCGGTCGGGGCGCCAATTGTCGCGACGGTTGCCAGCACAGCCGCACCTGCCGCCACGCGAGACCAGACCCCGGGCTTATGTGTCATTTTTTCTCCGGTCAATTGACATCGGTGCCGCACTTTAGCCTGCGGTCCCAGGCGGAACACCTGGCCGATCGTGCAGAGATCATCACGAACGGATACCCGCGCGACGGCGCGGGCCCCGGCCGAATGTCGGCCGGGGCCCGCGGGTGTCAGAAAGGGCCCCTTCCTATCGCGGAAGCGATGAGAAGGGGCCCTTCCTTGCATCGGGCTAGAGGGTGAGCGTCCAGGTGTTCAGGTATCCGGTGTCGCCCGAGTAGACGTCGCGCACCCGCAGCTGCCAGGTGCCGTTCGCCGCCTCGCTCGACAGGTTCGCCGTGTAGGTGGTGTTGATGTTGTCAGCGCCGTCCCACCAGCTGCTGTTCTTCAGCCGGTAGGACGAGCCGTCCGGGGCGACCAGGTCGATGACGAGGTCACCGCGGTAGGTGTGCACGATGTTCACCGCGACGGTGGAGGCCGACGAGGCGTTGCGGGCGCAGCCGGAGATCACGATCGAGCTGCTGGCCGTGGCACCCGTGTCCGGGATCGCGACGTCGGTGCCGTTGGTGCCGGAGCAGCCGCCGCCACCGGTGCCGGTGACCGTCAGCGAGTAGGTCGCGGTCCTGCTGCCGGAGGCCGCGGTGCCCGTCACGGTCACGGAGTAGGTGCCGGGCGGGGTGCTCGCCGAGGTGCTGATGGTCAGCGTCGAGGAACCGCCCGAGGTGACGGTGGCCGGGCTGAACGAGGCGGTGGCCCCGGACGGCAGGCCGCTGGCGGACAGGCTCACCGACTGGGCGGAGCCGTTGGTGGTGGCGGTGGCGACCGTGGCGGTCACCGAGCCGCCCGGCGCGGTCGAGCCCGAGGTCGGCGAGACCGAGACGGAGAAGTCGTTGGTCGGCGGGGTGTCGCCGTTGACGACGTAGAGCAGCTTGTTGGGCGAGCCGGTGCCCGGGTTGGTCACCACGTTGCTGGTGGCGTTGTTGACCAGGTAGTCGCGGACCTGCTGCGGCGTCCAGGCCGGGTTGGCGCTGGCCACCAGGGCCGCCGCGCCCACCACGTGCGGGGTCGCCATCGAGGTGCCGCTGATCGTGTTGGTCGAGGTGTCGCTCGTGTGCCACGCCGAGGTGATCGACGAGCCCGGCGCGAAGATGTCCAGGCAGGTGCCGATGTTGGAGAACGACGACCGGGCGTCCGTGTTGGTCGTCGACCCGACGGTGATGCCCTCGGCGGTGCGGGCGGGCGAGGTGTTGCAGGCGTTGCCGCCGGAGTCGTTGCCGGCCGCCAGGCCGTAGCTCACGCCGGAGTTGATGGAGTTGCGTACGGCGGTGTCGAGCGTGGTGTTCGCGCCGCCGCCGAGGCTCATGTTGGCCACGGCGGGCTTGACCGCGTTGGCGGTCACCCAGTCGACACCGCCGATGACGCCGGCGTTCGTGCCGCTGCCCTGGCAGTTCAGCACCCGTACGCCGACCAGCTGGACGCCCTTGGCGACGCCGTACGCCGAACCGCCGACGGTGCCGGCGACGTGCGTGCCGTGCCCGTTGCAGTCGTCGGCCGAGCCACCGTCGACGGCGTCGTAGCCGGAGACCGCCCGGCCGCCGAAGTCGCTGTGGCTGAACCGGATGCCGGTGTCGATGATGTAGGCGTGCACGTTGCTCGCCGTGTTCGGGTACGTGTAGGAGCTGTTCAGCGGCAGCGCGCGCTGGTCGATCCGGTCGAGGCCCCAGGAGGGCGGGTTGGTCTGGGTGCCGCTGATGGAGACCGTGTGGTTCTGCTCGACGTACGCCACGGCGGGGTCCGCGGCGATGCGGGCGGCGGCCTTCGCGCCGACCCGGACCTCGAAGCCGCGCAACGCGGCGGCGTAGGTGCGGGCGACGGAGCCGCCGTGCCGGCCGACCAGCCGCTGCGCGGAGTCATCGACCCCACCGCGGGCGACCGAGCTGTCCTTGAAGACGACGATGTAGCTGTCGGCCACGGCGGTGGCACCGCCCGCGGCGCGGATCGTGCCCACCGGTTCGGCGGCCATGGCCGGCGTGGCGGTGGCCACCATGGCCAGCGCGGCCACCCCGACGAGTACGGACCTGCGTGGAAGACCCATCTTCTACTCCCTCCGACCGGCACCGACCGTCCAACTGTTCGTGACGAGTGAATCGATGAATGCCGATCAAGCTGAGGGTAGGTGGGGGTAAACCCGAATTCAAACATGTCGACTTCCCCATAACATCGAGAAGATGGCCCCTAGGGGAGGCGGCTGCGGGGCGAACCGGGGACCTGCCCGGATTCATGACCGTCGAAAACGGGCAAGGCTGTGGGTCATGGAGAGTCACCTCGCCGTGCTGCTGTCGCTGACCGCCGTCTGGCTCGCCGCCGGATGGCTCGCGGACGGGCTGCCCCGGCTGGACCAGGCCCGCGCCCTGCGACGGCGCACCGGATGGGTGCTCGCCCTGACGCTGACCGGCCTGGGGCTGACGGCCGCCGTGCTGGTCGCGGGGCTCTCCAGCGCCGGCGCGACCGCCGCGGACCGGGCGGCCGCCGGGCTCACCCTCGCCGCGCTTCCCGCGCTCGTGGTCGCCGCCTGCACGGTGCGCCGGGTACGCCGGCTCCGGGCTGGTGCGGGCGCGCTCTCCTCGGCGCCGGAGACCCCGGCGCCACACGGCCTGCGGGCCTCCGCCGCGCACCCGCTGATCGGGCTCCCGGTGCAGGTGACCGGCCTGGCGATCCTGCCCGCGGTGATCGCGGCGAGCACCCCGGACCTGCTGTTCGGGCCCGGCGTGACCGGTCCGGCGATCACCGTTGGCGTGCTGGGTGTCGCCGCCATCGGCGTACGCCACGCGCTGCGCCACAACCGGCTCGTCGAGCGGGCCGCGCCCGCCCGGCCCGCGTCAGCGCGAGCGGCCGGGCCCCTGCACGTATAGCAGCTCCAGGATCGCCCGGGTGGCCTCGAACCACCGGTCGAGCCAGCCGGGCGGCGGGACGCTGCCCTTCGGTGGCAGCTCCATCAGCAGCCCGCGCAGGAGCGGGTGGTCGACCAGCGACTCGGCCGGCTCCACCGACCAGCCGCCGGGCGGGAACGACGGCTCCGTCAGCGGGTTGGGATCCAGCGAGGGCAGGGAGAGCGGCGGACCGGCCTGCTCCGGCGGGGCGGCCGGGGCCTCCCGGGCGCCGATCTCGGTGTCGGTCGACACCACCTCGGTGAGGACGGTGTCCCGGCGTGCCCCCCGGTACTTGCCCCCGAACCGTTCCGGCTTGCCCGGCCCGTTGGTGAGGTTGTCTGACCCGATCGTCGTCATCCGTCTCGCCTGCCTCGCTCGGTTGCCGTCCGTGCGGCGGGTCGTCGACCAGCGCCGTACCGAGGGGTACAACGACCCGGGACCCGATGTGGCGACGCCGACGGCGGGACGTCTTCGGCGGCCGGGGCGGACACGGGCACGACGATGCCCCCGTCCGGCTGTGCGCCGGACGGGGGCATCCCGTCAGATCACGGTCCCGTCAGCCCTCGTCGAACACACCGCCCCTGGTGCCGGCGACGAAGGCGTGCCAGTCACCAGGAGCGAAGACCAGGGCCGGGCCCGTCTTGTCCTTCGAGTCCCGCACGCCGACCGCCCCCGTCACGTACGCCACCTCCACGCAGTTGTCGCAGTTCGGCCCGCTCTTCGAGCTCTTGAACCACGTCGCCTGCGTCAGGTCCACGGGGAACCCATTGGTCGCCATTTCCACAACGGCTCCTCTGCCAGTTTCGCGATGTGTGCGATGGACTCCTCCGGACGAATGGCCGCCGCTCGGACGTGATCGAAGATGAAGCTGTACTTCTGCAGTTCGTCACTCTTCTCCAGGAAGAGCCCACCCGTGGCATTCTCCGCGTACACGACATCCGGATCACCGGGCTCAGGGAAGCTGAGGATCGTGAAGGTGCCGTCCATGCCGGCGTGCGCCCCCACCGCGAACGGCAGGATCTGGAGCGTCACGTTCGGCAGTTCCGCCACCTCGACCAGGCGTTTGAGCTGGTCACGCATTACCTCGTCCCCGCCCACCGGACGGCTTACCACCGCCTCATCGAGCACCACCCACAGATCGACCGGATCATCCTGCGTCAACAACGACTGACGGCCCAGACGGACACGCACCCGTTGCTGCACCTGCTCCGGCGTGAAGTCAGGCCGGGCGGCCCGGATCATCGCACCCGCGTACTCCTCGGTCTCCAGCAGCCCGGGCACCACCTGCTGCTCGTACGCCCGGATCGAGCTGGCCGCGGCCTCCAGCCCGACGTACGCGCCGACCAGCACCGTGCTGTAGGGGTGCCACCAGCCCTTCTGCCGCGCCTCCCGGGCGATCTGGACCAGCTCGTCGCTCTCGGCACCCACCACGCCGTAGATCCGCAGCATGTCCCGCACGTCGCGCGGGGTGGCCGTGGTGTGGCCGGTCTCGATCCGCGAGACCTTCGACGCCGAGCACTCCAACTGCTCGGCGACCGCCTCGATGGTGATCCCCGCCGTCTCCCGCTGCCGACGCAGTTCGGCGCCGAGGCGACGACGTCGGATGGTGGGGCTGCGCCGCTCGCTCACGGGGCCACCTCGGTCCGTGAGCGCGGGTCGGGCCCACTTGTCGCGGTCACGGGACCACCGGCCCCGCTGGTCGGGACCACCGGCTGTCAGGCCTCACCGGTCCACCTCCGCCTCGCCGTGCGCCACTGTCGTCACCCGCCAGGGGCGCGACCGTCGTACGGCGGGCGTCGTTCGCGGCGGGGGGTGGTGCCGGTCATCGGCCGGCCGCGACGGGCGAAACCGGACCCCAGTGTGCCGGGCGGACGTGAACCCCTTCAAGCGCTGCTTTGCGCGAGCCGCTCATGTATCGGCAAAAGTCGACGTGCAACTTGCATGAAGCACGTCGCTGATGCACTCTGTCCGTATGGCACGGGTTACTCACCGTCTCCGTCCGCTTCCCCGCCGTGGTGACCCCACGGGCCACGGGACGCGCGGCGGTGGGGCCGCCCGTCAGTCGACAACCAGACCTGCCCCGGGTTGATGACCTCGCCGCTGCACGCCAGTTGGCTGCGGCGGCGGGAGCGGTACCCGGAGCAGCCGGGTGTTGGTCGGGTGGCGGTTCGCCACCAGCGGGTACGGCCCGACCACCACCACCCGCGACACCGGTCCACGAGGCACGACCCCGCCACCGGGCCACCGACGTCCCCCGACCCGCACCGCCGGCCCGTGCGCCGGCCGACCCTTCCCAGGAGCCCATGTGCTTCCCCGCTCCGGTGACGTACTGCACGTGACTCGCGCGGCGAGTGTCCAGTTCCTCAGGCCCATCATGTTCCGGGTCATCCGGGTCCTCGACTGGCCGACCTACGACGGCTGGATCTGGCTCGAAGGCTACGAGCTGAACGCATCGGGGGACGCGGTCAGCCGGCGCTCGATCTTCGTCCAGCGGGAGGGGCTGCGCCACCTGCGGTCGGCCCCCGAGCCGCGCCCGCACACCGTTCGCGCGCCGCGGCGGCCCGTCGCCCGCACCCCGGTCCGGGTGGGCTGACCTGCGCGATCGGCGGCCGGGGGGCGTGCCGTCGCCATAGAATGAGGTACGCCCACCCCGGCACGTTCCACCCCGCGCGTCCAGGACCCCGAACCTGGGATGGCCATGGTCCTTCAGCCCGCCGCGCGGCGGCACCACCGCTCCCGTATCGCCTACGCCTTCGGACTCCTGGCGCTGATCGGCGCCGCCACCCTGCTGGTGGTAGCGGTCCGTGATCCCGCCCTCTCGTCCACGACGCGGCTGACCACCCCGGTCCCCGCACCGGAGATCACCGTGGTGGACGAGGACCCCGACGACGACGAGCCGGACGCCCTCGACGCCCCGTACGCCTGGGGCGGCCCGGACGAGCCGGACGCGCTCGGTGCCGCCGACGAGCCCGAGCCGGCCGTCGCCGGGACCGACGTGCCAACCGACGCCCAGGCCGGCGCGGCGCAGGCCGCCCGTCCCGCACCGGACGACGTCCGCCGTTCCCTCTTCTGGTCCGGCATCTTCGGCCTGGCCATCTCCCTGGCCGGGCTCGGCATGGTCGGCACGAGGCGACGTATGTGGTGACGCGACGGCCCGGTCAGCGGCCCACCGGGTCGGCGGCTCACCGGGTGGCGGTCGGTTCGACCGACGGCGTGACCCCGTCGGTCGGCGAGGCGGCCTCGCGGGCCACCACCAGCGTGACCTCCTCGTCCCGCGGCACCAGCTCCCCCGCCTCCGGCTCGCTGCGGATCACCGTGCCGGCGGGACGGTCGGACGTCTCGTACTCCACCCGGTGGCCCAGCCCGACGTCGTCCAGGATGGCCTGCGCCGTCGCCAGCGGCAGGTTCACCACCGGCGGCATCGGCAGTTCCGCCGGCACCGAGGGCGACGGGGACGCCGAGGGCGACGCGCTGGTGGGGGCGGCCGAGGTCGGTGCGGGGGTGGTCGGCGACGCGCGGGTCACCGACGGCGACGGCGACGGCTCCGGCCCGCTCGGGTCGTCGTCCCCCGACTGGAGGGCCAGCCACAGCCCGACGCCGAGGAGGCCGACCAGCAACAGCACGATCACGCCCCACAGGATCGGCAGCCACCAACGCCGCGCGCCCTGGTCCTCGGCGTACCACTCGGCCTCCGGCTGGTCGGCCGGACCGGCGGGGCGCACCTCCGCCCGGCCCGACCACACCGCCGGCCCGGACCGCTCCGGCGGCATGGCGGCCGTACGGTCCAGCGGGGCAGTGCCCTCGACGGGCACCGGCCGGGTGGCGTCGCCGCCATCCGCGGCACGCCGGTCGGGCGGCAGTGGCTGCGTACGGTCTGGTTCCGCCCCGGTCGGGGCATCGCCCGGCGGAGGCAGCGGGCGGGTCCGGTCGTCGTGTTCCCCGGCGGGCGGTTCCCGGCGATCGTCGCTCATGCCGGCACTCCGCTGCGCTGCGTGCCGACCTGAGACACCACCGCACTGTGCCCATGACTCGCTCGCTGACGCTCGCTCATCGCACGTCCTCTCCCGGCCCGGGCGGGCGTCGCGGGCCCCTGACCGCCAACCTAGCGGTCCCCGGGGCCATCGGCCGGGATCAGCGTGCCGGAGCCGTCACGGTGTCGGGGATGCCGATCCGTCGTCCTCCGGCACGTCGCCGCACCAGATCGACACCTGGTCGTTCCACCGGCCCGTGCCGTCGCCGGCCGGATCCTGACGGCTGACCGTGCCCGTCCTGCCCGTGCGGTACTGCGGGTAGAAGCCATCGTCGACGAGTTCGTCCGCCGCGTCGTCGCAGTCGTCACCCACCACGTCCGGCACGGTGGCGGCCGGCGCCGGACCGCTCACGTAGAGCGTCACGGTGCGCCCGGGCTGCACCTCCGTACCCACCTCCGGCGAGGTGCGCTCCACGGTCGTCCCGGTGCCCCGGCCGAAGACGAGCCGCCAGCCCAGCCGCTTCCCGCGCAGCTCGTCGCGGGCGTCCGTGAAGTCCTCGCCGACGACCTCCGGCACCGTCAGCCCGGCGGAGCGGCTCGGCCCGGTCGTGCGGGGAGCCGCCGGCGCGGACCGGCCCGGGGTCGACCGGGCGGCACCGGGGGTGCCGGTGGCGGAGGGCAGGCGTTCCGCCGCCGCCGGCGGTGCCGCCGGTGGCTCGTCCTCGCCGGCCAGCAGCCAGCCGCCGGTCGCGCCGACGGCGGCCAGCAGCACGACCGCCAGACCGCCCCTGAGCAGCACCGCCGACCGGTCCGCCGCGGCGTCGTTCCGCTCGCCCGTGTCGCCGTCCGTCATCCGCCCACCCCGCCTCGATCACCGGCGACCGTACCCGTCCGCGCCGGCGTCGGCGTCATCGCGGTCCACCCTGGCGGACCGTCACGACTCGCCGCGCCGACCCCGGGACGTTACGCTCCCCCGCATGGCCAGACGGGGCTGGGGAGGATCGATAGCGACCGCGGTCGGCGTCGCTGCCGGCGCGGGCGCGGCCCAACTGGGCTTCGGCTACGGGCTGGGCATCATCAACTGGGCGCCGGCGGACGCGAGCGCCGGCGCGACCGCCTGGGTGGCGGGCCTGATCTGGGCCACCTGGATCGCGGCCACCTCGACGGTCTTCGGCGCGGTCTGCGCGCAGCGGCTGCGGGACCGCGCCCCGGCACCGGACGCCGATCCGGCTCCGGCCGGGCCGGGCGGCGGCGCCCTCGGCTCCGTCGCGCTCGCCGTGGCCGCCGGGGTGGGCGCGCTGATCACCGTGCTGCTGGTGGCCGTACCGGCCCGCGAGGCGGTGGCGGTGGCGGACACCGGCTCGCCCCGCAACGTCGCGGCGGCCTACGCGGCCGTCGGCGTGCTGGTCGGCGTGCTGACGGCGGTCTGGGCGCTGCGCTCGCGGGCCGCCGCGACCAACGTCATCGCCACGGTCGGCTGGCTCTGGCTGCTCGCCGTGATCGCCGTCGTGGACGGCGTACTGGCCGGGCGGGGCCTCACCAGTGCCCAGCTCGGGATCTGGCAGCTCGGTCCCGACGACGGGCGCTACTGGATCCGCGACTACTTCTACTGGCCCGGCGCGCTGCTGTCCCTCGGCTCCGCGCTGGTGATCGGTGCCCTCGCCGCCCGTCGGGACGCCCGCGACCCCGAGCGTCGGGTCGGGGCGGCCGCCTCGGGTGCGGCCGGGCCGCTGCTCGTCGCGACCGCGTACTTCCTGGCGGTGCCGAGGCTGACCGCGATCAGCCCGGAGCAGGTGTCGGCCCACCTGATCGCGCCGTACGCGGTGATCATCGGGGTCGGCGGTGCCGTCCTGGTCACCGGCCTCGCCCAGCGGGCCGCCCGACGGGCCGCGGCCCGGGGACCGGTGCGGGTGCCCCGCCAACGTGCCGGCGAACCCGCCGACCAGCAGAGTGACCCGGCCCGTCCGGACGGTCCTGGTGCCGGCGACCCGTCGGGACGGCACACCCCACCGGCCGGAGACACCGCCGCCACGCCCGGCGGCACCGACACCGACGCGGCAGCGCCCGGCTCCCTCGCGGCGCCGGTCGGCACCGGCGACCACGGGAAGCCGGTCGGCACCGCGCCAGGCCGGGACGCCGTCGCGGCGGGCGGGGGGACGCCCACGGGCCCCGCCGCCGGCCGGGAACCGGTGCCGGCTCCCGCCGCCAGCTTCGCGGCCACGTCCGACACCTCGACCGGAGAGCCGGCCGCCCCGTCCGCCGGCACACCAGCGTCGGCACCCGCCGGAGAGCCGGCCGGCGACGAGCCGACGGAACCGCAGGCCACCGGCCGTCGCCCTCGTTCCGGTCGCCGTACGCGCTGAGCGCCGGCCCGGCCCGGCCTGGGTCAGTCGACGGGCCAGGTGTGCACGGGTTCGTTGCCGCGTTGCAGCTCGGCGTAGCGCTGCACCATGTGGTGCAGGGCGGCGTCCCGGTCCATGCCCCGGTGCCGCTCGGCCGCCCACACCGCCTCGGTCTGCCAGACCGCGCCGTTGCGGCCCGTACGGCAGCGCTGCTCGATGATGCCGAGCAGCCGGTCGCGTTCGGCCGGGGCCACCCCGAACCGGTCGAGCCCGGCGGCGGCCGTGGGCAGCAGGACGTCCAGGACCAGCTTGGTCACCGGCACCTCGCCGAGGCGGGGCCAGTGCAGGACGGCGTCCATGCCGCGCCGGGCGGCGGCGTGGAAGTTCTCTTCGGCCGAGCTGAAGGTGAGCTGGCTCCAGATGGGTCGTTCCGCCTCCGCCAGCCCGCGCGCCAACCCGAAGTAGAAGGCGGCGTTGGCCAGCATGTCGACCACGGTCGGGCCGGCCGGCAGGACCCGGTTCTCCACGCGCAGGTGCGGGCGGCCGTTCATGATGTCGTAGACCGGCCGGTTCCACCGGTAGACGGTGCCGTTGTGCAGGCGCAGCTCGCCCAGGACCGGTACGCCGCCGCCGTGCAGGACCTCGACCGGGTCCTCGTCCTCGCAGATCGGCAGCAGCGGCGGGAAGTAGCGGACGTTCTCCTCGAAGAGGTCGAAGATCGAGGTGATCCAGCGTTCGCCGAACCAGACCCGGGGGCGTACGCCCTGCGCCTTCAGCTCGTCCGGCCGGGTGTCGGTGGCCTGCTCGAACAAGGCGATGCGGGTCTCCGCCCAGAGCTGCCGCCCGTAGAGGAACGGCGAGTTGGCCCCGACGGCCACCTGCACGCCCGCGATGGCCTGGGAGGCGTTCCAGTAGTCGGCGAAGCTGTCCGGGGCGACCTGGAGGTGGAACTGGAGGCTGGTGCAGGCCGCCTCGGGGGCGATCGAGTCGGTGTGGGTCTGGAGTCGTTCGACGCCCCGGATGTCGAGTTCGATGTCCTCGCCCCGGGCGCCAACGATCTGGTCGTTGAGCACCCGGTACCGCTCGTTGGTGGAGAGGTTGTCCTCGACCAGGTGACGCTCGGTGAGGGTGGGCAGGATGCCGACCAGGACGATCTTCGCGTCCGACTTGGCGGCCCGCTCGTCGGCGCGCGAGAGGCTGCCGCGCAGGTCCTGCTCGTAGTCGGCGAACCCGTTCCCCTCGATCAGCCGGGGCGGCGCGTTCAGCTCGAGGTTGAACTGGCCAAGCTCGGTCTGGAAGAGCGGATCGGCGATGTCGGCGAGGATCTGGTCGTTGCGCATCGCCGGCTCGGCCGCCGAGTCGACCAGATTCAGCTCGATCTCCAGCCCGGTCATTGGCCGGTCGGCGTCGAAGCCGAAGTCGTCCAGCATCAGGGCGAAGACGTCCAGGCAACGTCGGACCTTCTGTCGGTAGCGGACCCGGTCCTCCCGGGAGAAGGCGCCCTGCTCGACGTCCCTGCCCATGTTTCCTCCCGGCGCGAGGCGCAGTCGGGCCGTGCCGGCCCGGTCAGCGCGTGGTGAACCCTCCACGTTAGGAGTGTCGGCATCGTCGGGACCAGAGGAGGTCCCGGCGATCCCACGGCCGGGACGACCCTGTTCCGGTCGGCGGACGCGCTCCCGGCCGCATCTCTACCCAGCCGGTGCCGCCGGCACCGGGCCGGACCGCGAATGAGTCGTGACAAATTACACCCGCCCGACGCCGCGCACCCCGCGTCAGGCCCGCGCTTCGCGTGGCCGCATCCGGGCCCGCACGCGGCACGCCCGCGCTTCGCGTGGCCGCATCCGGGCCCGCACGCCGCACGCGGCACGCCCGCGCTTAGCGTCAACGCTCAGGCCCGCACCCCGCGTACACGCGTCGGGCCCGCGCCGTGGTGCGGCGCGGGCCCGGAAGCGGTACGACGGATCAGGCCTGGCGGACGGCCTCGCCCTCGATCTCGATCTTGATCTTCTTGCCGACCAGCACGCCCCCGGTCTCCAGGGCGACGTTCCAGGTCAGGCCGAAGTCCTCGCGGTCGATCTCGGTGGTGGCGGAGAAGCCGAAGATGTCCTGCCCGAACGGGCTGCGGCCGACGCCCTCGAACTCGACCTCGAGGTCGACCGGGCGGGTGACGCCCTTGATGGTCAGCTCGCCGGAGAGGACGAACTCGTTGCCGTCGCGGGACTTCACGCCCGTGCTGCGGAACTCCAGGGTCGGGAAGCTCTCGACGTCGAGGAACTCGGGGCTGCGCAGGTGCGTGTCGCGGTCGGCCTGGTTGGTGTTGATGGTGGCCGCCTGGATGGTGGCGCTCACCGCCGACTGCATCGGGTCCTCGGCGACGGTGATGGTGGCGCTCGCGTCGGCGAACTCACCGCGCACCTTGCTGACCATCATGTGCCGGGCGACGAAGCCCACGCGCTTGTGTGCCGCGTCCAGCAGGTAGGTGCCGGCGGTCGGGATCGTGAGGCCGTCCCAGTCGCGGGTGACCGGTGCGGTGCTGCTGGTCATGGAAACTGCCCTCCGTGGGGGGAAATTGGTTTAGTAGCCCAACGACTGCCACAGCAACTATAGGCACAACAACATTCCCGGTGTCAAGTACTGCTACGATGGGCGGGTGGACCAGAACGTGTTCGACGACCCCCGGATCACCGCCGTCGGCCTGCTCGTCGAGGCGCACGCCGGGCTCTCGGCCCGGTTCGCCGCCCAGTTCGAGGAGCACGGCCTCTCACCGGTCGAGTTCGAGGTGCTGACCAGACTCGCCCGCTCACCCGGCAACCAGTTGCGCATGACCGACCTGGCCGCGCAGACCTCACTGTCGACCAGCGGCGTCACCCGCGTGGTGGACCGGATGGAACGCGACGGGCTGCTCACCCGTCGCGCGTGCCCCTCCGACCGGCGCAGCTCGTTCGCCGTGGTCACGGCCTCCGGCCTGCAACGGCTCGACGAGACCCTGCCCGGGCACCTGCGGATCATCGAGCAGTGGTTCACCGGCCAACTCGACCCGGCGGCGCTGGGCGCCCTGCTCGACGGGCTGCGCCGGGTCCGCGACGCGGTGCACCCCGGTGCCACCGCCGGAAGCACCGGCTCCGCCGCCGACCAGGACGAAAACGGCACCCCGTCCTGACCCGTCCCCCGAGGCCCGCTCGGCACCGGCAGAAAGAGCGGCAGAACTGCCGCACCCACGCGCCGATAGACGATCAAACCGGACGAGGCCGCGTGCGGGCGGTGGCTAGTCTTCGGGCAGTGGGGACGCACCGGGGGGTGACGGCGCGGACGACGAGCGAGGGGTAGCAAGAGGGGCTCCGTCGTCCGCGCCACCCCCGGTCCGGTCCGCGGACCAGCCCCTTCGCCGCCCCGGTCGCCACCGCCGCGGCCCGCCTTCCCCGCGCTATCCGATCCGGCTCGCGGTCGACGCGCGCAGCAACTCCTCCTCGTGCGGCAGCAGCCGTACGCCGCTCTGCCGGCAGGCCCGCTCCAGGTGGTCCATGACCGCGGGATCGCCCGAGCTGGCGGCCAGGCCAACCAGCGCCTCCACCACGTCCCGCCGGTCCTGCCCACCGGCACCCGCCGCCGCGGCGGCGGCGAACCACTCCGCCGCCAGCTCACGGTCGCCCCGGTGCAGGGCCAGGTTCCCCTCGATCAACGCGCAGATCCCGTCCTCGGGTCGCACCCCCGGCGTCACGCCCGGGAGGCGTCCCGGCGGCCAGGCCTCCCCGAGGCGCGGCGCGGGCGGCCCCGGGGGCGGGCGCAGCTCGGCCAGCACCGCGACGGCCTCGGCGGAACGGCCGGCGCGGGCCAGTGCCAGCCCCACCGTGCCGAGCACCCGACGGCGGTGGCCGGGGTCGCCGAGGTCCGCCAGCGCCGCCACCACCCGCCGCCCCTGGTCGACGGCGTCGGCGTACCGGCCCTCCAGGCGGGACACCTCGGCCAGGTTGGCCCGGGCGAGGACGCGCAGCCGCTGTTCACCGCTCTGCGCGGCGAGCCGGTCGACCGTGGCCAGCCGGCGCCGGGCAGCCGCCAGGTCGGCGACCCGGATGTCGTGCCAGGCCAGGTTGTTCTGCGCCACCGCCATGTCCCGGACCCGCCCGTGCCGGACGGCCAGCGCGAGCACCGTCTCGGCCTGCGTGCGCGCCTCCCCGTACTCGCCGAGGGCGATCAGGAGGGCGCACAGCACCGTACGCGCCTCCAGCTCGCCCGTGACGTCGCCCGCTTCCCGGAACGCGGCCAGCGCGTCCCGCGCCGCCGGCAGCTCCTCGGCCCCGGCGCCGTGCTCGGCCGCGAGCCGGGCCACCCCGAGCGACGCCCACGCCCGCAGCACCGGGTCGACATCGGCCGTACGCGGGTCCGCCAGCAGGCGCCGCAGCCACTGCCGGCCCGGCACGTCGCGCCCCCGGAACCGCCACCAGCGCGACAGCGCCGCCGCCAGCCGCAACGCGGTCAGCGGGTCGTCGACGGCGGCATGCGCCAGGGCGGAACTGATGTCGCCGCTCACCTCGTCCAGGCGGTGCATCGCCGCCGGCAGGTCGGCGCCGACCAGCTCCGGTGCGGTCCGCGCCACCAACCGGGCGACGACCTGCGCGTGCCGGCGCCGGATCGCGGTCAGCTCGCCGGCGCCGGTCGCCTGCTCCGCGGCGAAGTCGCGTACGGCGTCGAGCAGGCGGAACCGGAACGGCCCGCTGCCCCGGACGCTCAGCAGGCCGAGTTCGACGAGCCGGTCGAGCAGCGGCACCGGATCCACGACCACCGTCCCGTCGGTGTCGGCTGGGTCGGCGAGCATCTCCTCGGCCAGCGCGACCGACCAGCGGTTGCCGAACGCGGCGAGCCGGCGCAACGCGGCCCGCTCGTCCGGTGCGAGGAGGCGGTAGCTGACGGCCACCGCGTCCCGCAGCGTCTCCGCCACCGCCGCCCGGGGGCTCTCCGGGCGGCCCGGATCCCTCGTGTCCCAGCCCGGCCGCTCGGCCGCCCCGGACGAGGTGGCCAGGTCGAGGACGCGGTCGCCGTACCGGTCGAGCAGCTCGTTGAGGTCGAGGATCCGGCCCCGGGCCGCCATCAGCTCGATGGCGAGCGGGAGCCCGCCGAGGCGGCGTACGAGGGCGGCGAGGGCGGGTAGCTCCGCAGGACCGGGCGGCTCCCGGCGCACCTGGGTGAGGCGGGTGATGAAGAGGGCCACGGCGGGGTAGTCGCCCAGCGCCGCCGGGCCCTTCCGCTCGCTGCCCGGCGGCGGTACGTCGAGGGGGGCGACCGGCCACACCCGCTCCCCGGGCAGGCCGACCGGGTGCCGGCCGGTGACCAGCACCCGCAGCGACGGCACCGCCCCGGTGAGGCGGTGCACCGTCTCGGCGACCGCGTCGGGGGCCCGCTCGGCCGCGTCGACGAGCAGCAGCGCCGCTCGGCCGTCGAGGCGGGCGGTCAGCTCGGACAGCCGGGCGACGCCGAAGACGGCGACCGAGGCGGAGAGGACGTCGGCGGCGTCCGAGCCCTCGCCGATGAGCACGCCGGCCGCGCCGCCGGGATGCTCGCGGGCGACCGCGTGGGCCACCGACAGGGCCAGCGCGGTCTTGCCCACGCCGGCCAGCCCGACCAGGCTGACCAGCCGGGGCCCGTGCCCGTCGGTGAACAGCCCGGCCAGCTCGGCCAGGTCCCGGTCGCGACCGATCAGCGCGACCGGGGGCGGGAGCGTGGCCGGCGTACCGGCGTGGTGGTCGAGGTCGACGCGGGCCGGCGGGGCGCCTGCGGGGGTGACCGGCCCGGCGGCCGGGACCGGCCCCCGGGCGGCGGCCAGGAACGCCGACCGGGCGGCTCCGGCCAGCTCCAGCGCGTTGGCGAGCAGCTCGACGGTGGTGCGTTGCGGCCGGGACGAGTGGCCCCGTTCGAGGTCGCGGACGGTCCGGACGCCGACGCCGGCCCGGCTCGCCAGCTCGGCCTGGGTCAGGCCGGCGGCGAGCCGGTGCCCGCGCAGCAGTGCAGACAGCCCGGTCCGACCGCCCGGTTGCGGCGAACGATCATGATCCGGAGTCATGGCCAGGAAGGGTACGGACGGGGTACGACCGACGGCAGACGATCGTCGCCCTGCCGACGCACCGGTGCGGAAATCCGACAGGGGTCCGGACGGACGACGACGCGGACGGGCCCGGTGGCGCGGAGGGGGCCGCCCCACGCCACCGGGCCCGCGCCGGGTCACATGCCCAGGTCGCGCGCAATGATCATGCGCTGCACCTCGGACGTGCCCTCGCCGATCTCCAGGATCTTGGAGTCGCGCCAGAACCGCGCCACCGGGTACTCGTTCATGAAGCCGTAGCCGCCGTGGATCTGGGTCGCCTCGCGGGCGTTGTCCACGGCGATGGTGCTGGCGTGCAGCTTGGCGATGGCGGCCTGCCGCTTGAACGGCTCGCCGGCGAGCATCCGCGCCGCCGCGTCGTAGTAGGCCAGCCGGGCGGTGTGCGCCTTCATCTCCATGTCGGCGATCTTGAACTGGATCGCCTGGTAGTTGCCGATCGGCTGGCCGAACGCCTGGCGCTCCTTCGCGTACCGGACCGACTCGTCGACGCAGCCCTGGGCGAGGCCGACGGCCAGGGCCGCGATGGCGATCCGCCCCTCGTCGAGGATGCGCAGGAACTGGGCGAAGCCCCGGCCGCGCTCGCCGAGCAGGTTGGCCGCCGGCACCCGGCAGTCGTCGAAGGTCAGCTCGTGGGTGTCGGAGGCGTTCCAGCCGACCTTGGAGTAGCCCGGCGCGACGGTGAAGCCCGGCGTGCCGGAGGGCACGATGATGGTCGACAGCTCCTTGGAGCCGTCCGGGCGGGTGCCGGTGACCGCGGTGACGGTGACCAGCGCGGTGATGTCGGTGCCCGAGTTGGTGATGAACGCCTTGGAGCCGTTGATCACCCACTCGCCGGTGGACTCGTCGAGCACCGCGCGGGTCTGCGTGCCCCCGGCGTCCGAGCCGGTGCCCGGCTCGGTCAGCCCGAAGCCGGCCAACGCCTCCCCGCTGAGCAGCTTCGGCAGCCACGTCGCCTTCTGTTCCTCGGTGCCGAAGCGGTAGATCGGCATCGCGCCGAGCGAGACCGCCGCCTCCAGGGTGATCGCCACGCTGGAGTCGACCCGGGCCAGCTCCTCCAGCGCGAGGCAGAGCGCGAAGTAGTCGCCGCCCATGCCGCCGTGCTCCTCGGCGAAGGGCAGGCCGAACAGGCCCATCTTGCCCATCTGCCGGATCACCTCGTACGGGAAGGTGTGCTTCTCGTAGTGCTTCGCGATGACCGGGGCGACCACCTCGCGCGCGAATTCCCGCACGCTCTCCCGCAGCGCCTCTTGCTCCTCGGTGAGCCGGAAGTCCATGACATCCTCCTGTGTGGATGGGCCGCCGGGCGCTCGTGACGCCGGGAACGGACGGGTCGCTGGTGCGCGGTGCGGATCCGGGCCGGCCGGGTGGGCCGGCGACGGGATCAGACCGGGGTGACGCCGTGCCGGCGCCGGGAGAAGTGCCGCTCCTTGGTGCGGGCGGCGGCGAACCGCCGGACCAGCTCGGCGCGCAGCTCGTGCGGCTCGACGATCGCGTCGACGACCAGCTCGCTGGCGAGCCGCACCACGTCGATGTCGCGCTCGTACTCCTCGCGCTTCGCGGCGACGAACGCGGCCCGCTCGGACTCGTCCCCGATCGCCGCGATCTTGTTCGCGTAGACCGCGTTGACCGCCGCCTCGGCGCCCATCACCGCGATCTTGGCGGTGGGCAGCGCGATCGTGGCGTCCGGCTCGAAGCCCGGCCCGGCCATCGCGTAGAGGCCGGCGCCGTACGCCTTGCGGACCACCACGCAGATCTTGGGTACGGTCGCCTCCGAGATCGCGGTGATCATCTTGGCGCCGTGCCGGATGATGCCCTGCTTCTCCACCGCGCTGCCGACCATGAACCCGGGCACGTCGGAGAGGAAGAGCAGCGGCACGTTGAACGCGTCGCAGAGCTGCACGAAGCGGGTCGCCTTGTCGGCGGAGTCGACGAAGAGCACGCCACCCTTGAACATCGAGTTGTTGCCGACCACGCCGACGACCTCGCCGTTCAGCCGGCCGAAGCCGATCGTCAGCTCCTTGGCCCAGAGCGCCTGGATCTCGAAGAAGGAGCCGTCGTCGAGCAGGCCCTTGACGTACCGCCGCATGTCGAACGCCTGCCGCTCGCTCGCCGGCACCAGCGCGGCCAGGTCGGCCTTCTCCGGCGCTTCGACGGCGGGCGCGGCCGGCGGCTGCTGCGTCCAGTTGGTCGGGAGGTAGGACAGGTAGCGCCGCACCACGTCGAGCGCGTCGGCCTCGGTCTTGCAGAGGAAGTGCCCGACGCCGGACTCGGCGCAGTGCACCTTGGCCCCGCCCATCGCCTCCAGCGTGGTCTTCTCGCCGGTGACCATCTCGACCATCCGATCGGAGCCGAGGTACATGCTGGCGTTGCCGTCGACCATGGCGACCACGTCGCAGAACGCCGGGATGTACGCCCCGCCGGCCGCGCTCGGCCCGAACAGCGCGCAGACCTGCGGGATGGAGCCGGAGGCGCGGACCTGGTTCCAGAAGATCTTGCCGGCGCCGCGACGGCCGGGGAAGAGGTCGACCTGGTCGGTGATCCGGGCGCCGGCCGAGTCGACCAGGTAGACCATCGGCACGCTGGTCGAGTAGGCCCGCTCGATGATCCGGATGATCTTCTCGACGGTACGGGCGCCCCAACTGCCCGCCTTGACCGTGGAGTCGTTCGCCATCAGGCAGACCGGGCGGCCGTCGATGGTCGCGGTGCCGGTGACGACGCCGTCGGCGGGGAGCCCTTCGGCCATCGCGTTGGCGTAGAGGCCGTCCTCAACGAAGGAGCCCTCGTCCACCAGGAGCGCGACCCGCTCCCGGGCGAAGAGCTTGCCCTTGGCGGCGTTCGCCGCGTGGTACTTGTCCGCACCGCCGGCCCGGGCCCGCTTGCGCAGCTGCTCCAGTGCCTCACCGTCGAGCGTCACGCCGACTCCCTCGCCACCTGAGCCGGTCACCTCGCGGCGGACCGACTGACCTGAACGATCGTTAGGCTAGCGCATCCGCACGGCGCTCGGCGAGCCGCGTGCGCGGAGGAGCCGGCACCAGGCCGCACCCGTCGGCAAGGCATTGAAAATCATGAATTTATGGGGCTACGCTCCGGGGACCCCTCCTCCCGGATTGGAGTCAGCGATGACCTCACGACTCAACCGGCTCGCGGCCGCGTTCGCCGCGACGGCGCTCGCCACCCTCGGCGTCACGGTCGCCAACCCGACGCCCGCCTCGGCTGCCATGACCATCTGCTACAACACCAGCCAGGCGGGCAGCTTCGCCGGCACGGCCAACCAGGCCGCCTCGATCTGGAACAACGCCACGTCGAACCTGACGCTCACGGCGAACTGCGGCTCCAACCTGCGGATCTACCAGATCACCGGCGGTGGCTCGTACGCCATCCGGACCAGCCTCGGCAACGGGCGGGTCTACATCGACACCCAGCAGGCCCAGCAGTACAGCCCGCTGCGGATCATGACGCACGAGATCGGGCACATCCTCGGCCTGCCCGACAACTACAACGGCAACTGCGCGATCCTGATGTCCGGCGGCAGCGCCGGCACCAGCTGCACCAACCCGTACCCGAGCACCACCGAGGCCAACCGGGTGTCCAGCCTCTTCGCCGGCACCCTCAGCACGAACCGCGTCGGGTCGCAGATCTTCCGCGACAGCTGGCCGGCCACGCCCGCCACGGTGGGCTGACCGACCGGGCACGTCGGAGGGGCCGGCACGACGCCGGCCCCTCCCCGCGTGGAATCAGCCCGGCACGACGCCGGCCCCTCCCCGCGTGCGGTCAGCCCGGCAGCGGCGTCAGCCGGGTACGCGGGCCCGCGCGGAGCACCCCCGACGGGAGCTGCTTGCCGACCAGCTCCTCGGCCAGCTCGGCCACCTCGACCAGGGCGTCCAGGTCGATGCCGGTCTCGATGCCCATGTCGTGCAGCATGTGCACCGCCTCCTCGGTGGCCAGGTTGCCGCTGGCCCCCGGCGCGTACGGGCAGCCGCCGAGGCCGCCGACGCTGGCGTCGAACTCGGTCACGCCCAGCTCCAGCGCGGTCAGCATGTTGGCCAGCGCGGTGCCCCGGGTGTTGTGGAAGTGCAGCAGCACCGGCACGTGCGCGTTGCGGTCGCGTACCGCCGTCAGCAGCTCGCGCACCCGCCGGGGCGTACCCATGCCGGTGGTGTCGCCGAAGGCCACCCGGTCGGCGCCGTCGCGGACCACCCGGTCCACGATGGCGGCCACCCGGGCCGGATCGGTGTCCCCCTCGTACGGGCAGCCGAAACTGGTCGCGACGATCACCTCGGCCTGCGCGCCGGCGCCGTGCAGCAGGTCGATCAGCTCGGCGATGTCGTCCAGCGACTCGTCGGTGGAGCGGTTGACGTTGCGCCGGTTGTGCGTGTCGCTGGCCGAGACCACCACCTCGATCTCGGTGAAGCCGGCGGCCAGCGCCCGCTGCGCGCCCCGGCTGTTCGGCACCAGCGCCGAGTAGCGCACGCCGTCGGCCTTCGCGGCCCGCTGCCACACCTCGTCGGCGTCGGCCATCTGCGGGATCGCCTTCGGGTGCACGAACGAGACGGCCTCGATCCGCTGCACACCGGTGCCGGAGAGGGCGTCGAGCAGCCGCACCTTGGCCTCGGTCGGGATCGGCTCCTCGTTCTGGAGCCCGTCGCGCGGCCCGACCTCCCGGATCGACACGGAGTTCGGCATTTCCGCCATAAGGGGTCACCTCACTGTGACGCAGTGCTTGTGCTGGGTCCCTCCAGCCTCCCACCCATCCGGCCCGTTCCGCACCCAGCGGCGTCGATCATGAGGTTGACCGCGACGACAGCGGCGAACCGCACGGCCAACCTCATGATCGACGCGGCGGACCCGCAGGGGTCAGCGCATTCGGGTGACGATGGCCGTGTCGTAGTCGCCGGAGAGGAACTCCTCGTTCTCCAGCAGCTCGGCGAAGAAGGGGAGGTTGTTCTTCGGGCCGGCCAGCTCGAAGGCGGCCACCGCCGCCCGCGCCCGCTCGATCGCCTCGGCCCGGGTCGCGCCGTCGACGATCAGCTTGGCCATCAGGCTGTCGTAGAACGGGGTGACCGTGTTGCCCTCGACGTAGCCCGAGTCCACCCGTACGCCCTCGCCGGTCGGCTCCACCCAGGTCTTGATCACACCGGGGCCGGGCAGGAAGCGCTTCGGGTCCTCGGCGTTGATCCGCAGCTCGATGGCGTGCCCGCGCGGGGCGAGCGCGTCCGGGTCGAAGGTCGGCGCCAGGCCGGCGGCCACCCGCAGCTGCTCCTCGACCAGGTCGACGCCGTAGACCAGTTCGGTGACGGGGTGCTCCACCTGGAGCCGCGTGTTCATCTCCAGGAAGAAGAATTCTTCGGAGCCGGAACCGTCGCCCTTGGCGTCCCGCTCACGCGGGACCAACAGGCACTCGACCGTGCCCGCGTTGCGGTAGCCCACCGCCTCACCGGCGCGCACGGCGGCGGCCAGGATGCGCTCGCGCAGCTCCGGGGAGACCGCCGGCGACGGCGACTCCTCGACCAGCTTCTGGTTGCGCCGCTGCACCGAGCACTCCCGCTCGCCGAGGGCCACCACCCGGCCGTCGGCCAGGCCGAGGATCTGCACCTCGACGTGGCGCACCCGGGGGAAGTACCGCTCGATGAGCACCGAGCCGTCGCCGAACATCCGCTCGGCGAAGGAGCGCACCTTGTCGTACTCGGTGCGCAGCGCGGCCTCGTCGGTCGCCACGCCCATGCCCATGCCGCCGCCACCGGCCGCGGCCTTGACCATCACCGGGTAGCCGATCTCCGCCGCCGCCGCGACCGCCGCGTCGAGGTCGGCCGCCGGGTCGGTGGTGCCGGGCGCGACCGGCACGCCGGCCGCCGCCATCAGGTTCCGAGCGTTGATCTTGTCGCCCATCGCGGTGATCGCGTCCGCGCCGGGCCCGACCCAGATCAGCCCGCTCGCCTCGACGGTACGGGCGAAGTCCGCGTTCTCCGACAGGAAGCCGTAGCCGGGGTGGATGGCCTGTGCACCGGTCGACTTGGCGGCGGCGAGGATGGCCTCGACGTTGCGGTAGCTCTGGGCCGGGTTGGCCGGTCCCACGCACACCGCCTCGTCGGCCTCCGTGACGAACGGCAGGCCGGCGTCGGCCTCCGAGTGCACCGCGATCGCGCGGACGCCGAGCCGCCTGGCGGTCCGGATGATCCGGCGGGCGATCTCGCCCCGGTTGGCGACCAGCAGCGACTCGATCATGTTTCCTCCAGCGTCCGGGGGTGGGGACGGGTGCTAGGGAACCACGGCCGGAAGGTTACTGACGAGTTGGCCCGGGGTCAGGAGCCGGGGTGGGCCAGGAGAGCTGCCAAGGTGGCGGCGCGGAGCAGCTCGGCCCGGCGGCGCCGGTCCACCTCGCCACCCAGGAACGGCGTCGAGTTCATCAGGCCGAACGCGGCGTGGGCCAGCACCCGTGCCTCGCCGTCGGGCATGCCCGGGTGCAGCGCGGTCAGCACCGTCACCCACTGCTCGACGTAGAGCCGCTGGAGCCGGCGGATCCGGCGGCGCGGCTCGTCGGGGAGGCGGTCCAGCTCGTGCAGGTGCAGGGCGATCACCGCCGGGTTGGCCAACGCGAAGTCGACGTGGAAGTCGATCAGCGACTCCAGCGCGCCGCGCGGGTCGTCGGGGTGGCCGGCGGACCGCTGCTGGCCCCCGGCCAGCAGCTCCTCGCTGACCGGGATCAGCGCGGCGACCAGCATGGCCTCCTTGCCGGCGAAGTGGTGGTAGAGCGCCGGGCCGGTGACGCCGGCGGCCGCGCCGATGTCGTCCATCGATACGCCGTGGTAGCCCCGGGAGGCGAAGAGGCCGACCGCGATCTCCAGGATCTCGTCCCTGCGGGACCGGCGCCGGCCCGACCCCGCGGCACCGTTCGCCCTGCCCCGTGCCTGCTGCTCCACCGTCACCGGGCAAGCGTAGACCTCGACCGGCCTGCCGTGGAGCCTCCGTTACCCGTCGGTTGGCTCACGTCCGCCGCCCGTGCCGCCCGGCCCGGGCCCGGGCCCGGGCGTGCGGTCCTGCGCGCGCAGGAGGAACGTACGGGGCGGCCGGGGCCTCGCCCGTACGGCGCCGCGGCCCTTGACCCTCGACCGGGTCGAGCCCCGAGGGTCGCCGTCATGACCGCACCCCCGCTCGGCCGCGACTACCGACTGCTCTGGTCCGCCGCCGTGTCCTCGCGCCTGGGCGACGCCCTGCGTACGCCGGCACTGGCGCTGCTGGCCGCGACGCGGCGTCGCGCCGGTGGCGCGCCAGCACGGCGGTGAGCAGGGCCAGCAGGGGCAGCCCGGCGGCTGCGGCGAGCAGCACGCCACCCCAGTCACGCCACACCTGACCCACCGGGGCAGCCTAGCCGCGCGCCCCGTCGCGGTGGTGCAGGCCGGAGAGGCGCATCGCGACCCGGTGCCGGGCCGGCGGCACGGCGCCGAGCAGGCGGAACAGCAGGTTCCGGGCCGGCCGGGCGGCCGGCGGCAGGGTGGCGAGCCGGGTCAGCCGGGCGGCGAGGGCCACGACCTCCTCGGCCATCGGGCGGCGCCGGGCCGCGTACGCGTCGAGCAGCGTGTCGGGCGCGCCGGCCAGCACGTCGGCGAGCGTGCTGCCGAGGTCGACCGCGTCCACGATGCCGAGGTTCATCCCCTGCCCGCCGGCGGGGCTGTGCACGTGCCCGGCGTCGCCGGCGAGCAGCACCCGGCCGCTGCGGAAGGTGTCGGCGATCCGGTGGTGGATCCGGAACCGGGAGCCCCAGAGCACCTCCGTCACCCGGTCGGGGCGGCGGGTTGGCCCGCGCTCGTCGAGCAACGCCTGAAGGTGGGCCCGGTCGGGCGCGGCCGGAGCCTCCGCCACCGCCGCGACCAGCCGGACCACCCCGTCGGGCAGCGGCGCCCAGACCAGCGGGCCGGAGCGGGCCAGGAAGAGGGACACCCGGTCGCGGGGCAGCACGCTCTCCAGCCGGACGTCGGCGAGGACGAACGACTCCTCGCCGCCGGCCGGGCCGGAGAAGCCGATCCCGGCCCGCTCCCGCACCGTGCTGTGCATCCCGTCGGCGCCGACCAGGTAGCGGGCCCGGACCGTCGCGCCGCCCCCGAACGTGGCGACCACGCCAGCGGCGTCTCGGTCCAGGCCGGTCAACGCGTACGGACGCAGCACCGGGACGCCGAGCGCGGCGAGCTGCCCGGCGAGCACCTCCTCGGTGACCGACTGGGACACCATCAGCGCGTAGGCGTGCCGGGAGGGCAGCGTGTCGAACGGCACGGTGAGCAGCGCCCGGTCGCGGTCGCGGACGGTGAACCCCGGCGACCGCAGCCCGCGCGCCACCAGCGGGGCGCCGGCGCCGATCCCGTCCAGCGTCTCCAGGGTGTACGCGTGCACGACCGCCGCCCGGGAGGTCCGCGCCCGCCGGTCCAGCCGGTCGACCACGGTCACCCCGACCCCGCGCCGGGCCAGGGTCAGCGCGGCGGTCAGCCCGGTCGGGCCGGCGCCCACCACCAGGACGTCCGTGCTCGTGGGCAGCATCGTCGACCTCCGTCCGTTTATGCCAACGCTTGTTGGCAAACGCTTGTTGGCAACGTTAGGCCGGCCGCCGATGGAGTGTCAACAGGCGTTGGCATACGGTCGTGGGCATGACCGACGCCCCGCCGACCCGTACCCGCCGCTCCGACGCCACCCGGGCGGCGATCCTCCGCGCCGCCCGCGAACGCTTCGCCGCCGACGGCTACGACCGGGCGACCATCCGGGCCATCGCGGCGGACGCGCGGATCGACCCGTCGATGGTGATGCGCTACTACGGCAGCAAGGAGGGGCTCTTCGCGGCGGCGGCCGAGTTCGACCTGCGGCTGCCCGAGCTGGCCGACGTACCACCCGAACGGCTCGGCGAGCTGCTGGTCCGGCACTTCGTCGACCGGTGGGAGACCGACGGGACGATGGCCGCGCTGCTGCGTACGGCCGCCACCAACCCGGCGGCGGCCGAGCGGATGCGGGGCATCTTCGCCGACCAGCTCACCACGGCGGTGGCCCGGGTCGTGCCGGAACCGGCGCAGGCCCCCCGGCGGGCGGGGCTGGTCGCCAGCCAGATGCTCGGCCTGGCGTTGACCCGGTACGTGCTCCGGCTGCCCCCGGTGGTCGACGCCGACCCGGCCGAGCTGGTCGCCTGGATCGCGCCGACCGTCCAGCGCTACCTGCGCGGCGCACCGGACGCCTGACCGGGCCGCAACAGCCGTGCGGCCCATCCGCGCGGGATCCGCGCACCCGGCGCGTGGTCGCCGGTCCCGCGTCGTCGCGCCGACGAACGACCACCCAACCTTTCCGGCTCCCGGTGCGTCTGCCTGGTGACGCGGAACGCGAGACGGCCGGCCGGAGGGAGGGCGGATGGGACCGCCGACGACCGACGACGGGCGGGACGGCTACGTCACGTTCGTCGAGTGCCACCAGCACCGGCTGCTGCGCGCGGCCTACCTGGTCTGCGGCAACCGGCACCAGGCCGAGGACCTGCTCCAGGAGGCCCTGCTCAAGCTGGCCCTGCGCTGGCCGGTCGTGCGGCACGGCGACCCGGCCGCGTACGTGCGGGCCATCCTCTACCGCGACGCCGTCTCCTGGTGGCGCCGGCGCCGCCGCGAGTGGCTGGCCGCGTACCCGCCGGAGCGGGCGACGACCGAAGGCGACGGGGCGCTGCGGCTCGCGCTGCGCGACGCCCTCGGCCAACTACCGCCCCGGCAGCGGGCCGTGCTGGTGCTGCGCTACTTCGAAGACCTCACCGAGGCCGCCACCGCCGAGGCGCTCGGCGTCACCGTCGGCACCGTGAAGAGCCAGTGCCACGCGGCACTGCGCCGGCTCCGTGAGGTCGCACCGGAGCTTCGTCACGACGAGGGACTGCCCGGCGGCGGCCTGGCCACCGGAATGGAGGTGAACCCGTGAGGGAAGAGGATCTGCATTGGCTGCTCACCGTCGCCACCGAGGACGTCCGGCCGACGCGCCCGGCGGCGACCGGCTGGGAACGGGCCCGCCGGGTGCGCCGCGCCCGCCGCGCCGCCGGCACCACCGCGCTCGCCGTCGCCCTGCTCGCCGGCGGTACGGCACTGGCCCTACGCCCCGCCGACCGGCCACCACCGGCCGCCACCGTGACACCGCAGGTGAGCCGGACCCCGCACCCCGTGCCCGTACGGACGCCCCCGGCCGAACTGGCCTATCCCGGGCACCCGCTGGGCCGCCTCGGCGACCCGGTCGGCGCGGCGCTCTCCGACCGGCCCGTACGCCGGGCACTGGCGCTGCACCAGCCCGTCGATCCGGGAACCGGCGTCGCCGGCCGGATCCGGGTCCTCGGCGACGACGGCGTCGTACGCGACCTCGACGTGGTCACCCCCGCCCCGACCCGCGACGCCGAGGGCAACGAGGCGGTGCCGTTGAAGAGCGGCAGCCTCTCCCCGGACGGGCGGACCGCCGCCTTCGCCCAGACCGACGAGGTGATCGTGGTCGACCTGACCACCGCCGCCGTACGCCGTCACCCGCTGAAGGGCTACCTGGAGCAGGTGCTCTGGGCCGGCGACCGGCTCCTCGTCGGCGACGACGACACCACGTACGAGCTGGACCGGGCCACGGGCGTTGCCCGGAAGCTGCCGGTGTCGCCCTGGGACGCGGTCGCGCCCGACCCGGCGGCCCCGCCGAACGTCCCGCTCGAACTGGGCGGCACGCCGCCGAACCTGACGGCGGTCGTCCAGTGGACCGACGACGAGACGCACCGCAGCTACGGCGCGGTCGACTTCCGCGCGCTACCCCCCGGTCACCGGGTCGACGAGTTCTACGGGCGGGGCTGGCAGCGCGGCGACCGGGTGGCCCGCGCCGGCTGGATCACCACCGGCACCATGGGCGGGCTGGAGGGCGTCGCGGTGCTGAACGCCCGGACGCGCGTGGTGACCCACCTGCTCGACCTGGGCCGGGACCGGTGGAAGGGCTGCTGCGAGGTGCTCGGCTGGGACTCCGACGGCGCGGTGCTGCTGCGCCACAGCCCGGGCGGGCTGCTGCGCTGGCAGCCGGAGACCGGCGAGGTGACGGGCGTGACGCGCAACCTGTTCGGGGCGGTGTCGCTGGCCGCCGGTTGAGCGGGCGGCCGGAACGCGCCGGGCGAGGAGGTCGACGCCCGTCCCGCCGTCGTACGACAGCGGGGCCGGTCCCCGCGCGACCTCGACGGGCCGCGCGGGGACCGGCCGGCGCGTCAGCCCGCCAGGCCGCCCGGCTGGTCGCCCTTCACGACGGGGGCCCGGACCAGGTTGCCCCACTCGGTCCACGAGCCGTCGTAGTTGCGCACCTGCGGGTAGCCCAGCAGGTGCCGCAGCACGAACCAGGTGTGGCTCGACCGCTCGCCGATGCGGCAGTACGCCACGATGTCGTCGTCCGGGCTGAGCCCGAGCTGGTCGGCGTAGATCGCGCGCAACTCGTCCGCCGACTTGAACGTGCCGTCGTCGTTGGCGGCGGACTTCCACGGCTTGCTGACCGCCCCCGGGATGTGCCCGCCGCGCAGCGCGCCCTCCTGCGGGTAGTCCGGCATGTGCAGCATCTCGCCGGTGTACTCGCCCGGCGACCGGACGTCGACCAGCGGGCGGCCCGCCGCCACGTGCGCCATCACCTGCTCGCGGTACGCCCGCACGGGCGCGTCGTCGCGCTGCGGCACCGGGTAGTCGGCGTGCGGCCGGGCCGGCTTGTCCCGGGTCAGGTCGCGCCCCTCGGCGACCCACTTCTGCCGGCCGCCGTCGAGCAGCCGCACGTCCGGGTGGCCGAAAAGGGTGAACACCCACAGGGCGTACGCGGCCCACCAGTTGAAGTTGTCGCCGTAGAAGACGACCGTGTCGCCCCGGCCGATGCCCTTGGCGGCGCACAGCTCGGCGAAGCTCTTCGCGTCGAGGTAGTCGCGGGTCACCTGGTCGTTGAGTTCGGTGTGCCAGTCCACCTTCACGGCGCCCGGGATGTGGCCGGTGTCGTAGAGCAGCACGTCCTCGTCGCACTCGACGACGACGAGGCCCTCGTCGCCCAGGTGCTCGGCCAACCATTCGGTGGTGACCAACCGCTGCGGGTCCGCGTACGACTGGAGTCGGGGATCGGGATCGCTCGGCACAGACATGATCCCCAAGGTACGCCGCATCCCGGTCCACGGCCGGTCATCAGCAAGCGGCGTCGCCTTCCGGTCAGGCGCGGCGATGGGCGATCCGGCCGGCGACCACGGTCACCAGGCAGGCACCGTCGGCGTCGAGAACCGCCAGGTCGGCGCGCCCGCCGGGCGCCAGCGCCGGCGGTGCGGCGGCGGCCAGCACCAGCAGGTCGCTGCGCTCCACGGCGGCCCGCAGCGCCGGATCGGTCAGGTGACCGGCCAGCACGGCGGTCACCCCGAGGCGCAGCAGCGCGTGCACCCGCTCGCGGGGGGTGTCGGCGGCCGGCAGCGGCCCGTCGTGCAGCAGCCCCGGCCCGAGCGTGCCCGGCCAGCGGCGGATCCGGGCTCCGGCGTACGCCTCGGTCAGCTCGGCCAGCGGCCCGACCGCGACGATCCGGTCGGACCGGACCACGACGGCGGCCCCGGCGACGGGTGCGGCGTCGGGCGCGGTCCGCAGCAGCGGCGCGGCGTGCAGGGTGAGCACGGCTCAGTCGGCGATCGGGTCGAGCGACGGGCGTTTGGCGGTGACCGTGTCGCCGGAGGAGCGGCCGGTGAGGCGGCGCTTGATCCACGGCGCCAGGTGCCGCCCCGCCCAGCGCAGGTCGGCGGCGCGGGCGGCCAGCCAGGGCGTGGGCGCCGGGTGCGGCGGCACCATCAGCCACTCCTCGTCGCAGCCGACGCCCAGCGCGTTGAGCACCTGCGCGGCGACCCGGCGGTGCCCGGCCTCCGACAGGTGCAGCCGGTCGGTGCTCCAGAGCATCGGGTTCAGGTACGCGTCGTCGGCGTACAGGTCGACCAGGATCGCGCCGTGGCGCTCGGCGGTCTCGCCGACGGCCCGGTTCAGCAGCTGCACCCGGGGCGCGACGAGCCGCTGACCGGGCAGCCGGGCCATCACGTCGGCGAACCGGAAGAGGACCACGTCGGCGCCGCCGGAGCGCAGCCTGCGCACCACGTCGTCGAAGCGGGTCACCAGGGCGTCCGGGTCGAAGGTGCGGCGCAGCACGTCGTTGCCGCCGGCGGCGAAGCTGATCAGGTCGGGCTTCATGGCGAGCGCCGCCGGCACCTGCTCGGCCACCACGCCGGGGAAGAGCCGGCCCCGGATGGCCAGGTTCGCGTAGCGGAAGTCGGGGCCGGTCTCGGCGGCCAGCCGGGTGGCCACCAGGTCCGCCCAGCCCCGGTAGCTGCCGTCCGGATACGCGTCGTCCATGCCCTCGGTGAAGCTGTCCCCGACCGCCACGTAACTGCGCCAGCGCACCTGATCATCCCTCCGACGTGCGGCGGGGAAGGGCGCCTCGTCATCGCTTCCGGTGGAGGAAGGGGCCCTTCCCGACGCGGGACAGTCTTCACCAGGAGGGCCGGTGCCGGGGGGCACCGACGGACAAACGTGGCGGAGGTCATCGTGGACGGCGGGGCCTGATCTTCGCTCCGCTCGGGATCAAGGAGTTCGATGGCGCTGTCGGCCATCCGTCGGAGCGTTCCATTTGCGGGAACTGCCGGCCGGCCGGCACCGTCCGGTCAGGTGGATGGGGACGCCAGCAGGTGCGCCGCGGTCCCCGGTGTGCGAGCCTCGTCCAAGCCCTTTCACCAAGGTCACACCACTTGTCACCGCCGGGTCACCCTCTGCACCGCAGACGGCGACGCCGCCCGTACGTCCTGGGAGAAACACCGTGCCGAACCTCGACATGGCACTGAAGACCGCGATGAGCATCGACGGCGCGATCGGCGCCGCACTCGTCGACTACAACAGCGGCATGACCCTCGGCGTGGCAGGCGGAACCGGGGAGATCGACCTGACCGTCGCCGCCGCCGGCAACACCGATGTCGTCCGCGCCAAGCTGCGCACCATCGAGATGCTCAACCTGAACGACGAGATCGAGGACATCCTCATCACCCTCGGCACGCAGTACCACCTGATCCGCCCGGTGACCAGCCGCACCGGCAAGGGACTCTTCCTCTACCTGATGGTGAGCAAGAGCCGCGCCAACCTGGCGATGGCACGCCACCAGCTGCGCAGCATCGAGGAGAGCCTGGAGCTGTGAGCGGGATCGACGACACCGAGACCCCCCTGCCCCGCCGCACCGCACGCGGCACGGGAACCCTCCCGCCGCCTCGACCGTTGCCCCCGTCGCTCGCCGGGAGCACGTCGCTGCCGTACCCGGCGATCGGGCACGAACTGTCGGAGCTGCGGCTACAGATCCCGGGGGTGCACGGCTGCGTCCTCGGCGGCGTGGACGGCCTGCTCATCACCCACAACCTGCAGACCGACGTCGACCCGAGCGACCTGGCGGCGCTCGCCGCCACCACGTACGGGCTGGGCCGGCAGGTCGGGCTCCGGCTGGGGCAGGGGGACTTCCAGCAGTCCACCGTCCGCAACGCCAGCGGCTACCTGAGCGTCTACGCGGTCAGCTCGCAGGCGCTGCTCGCGGTGGTCGGCGAGGACAGCATCAACGTGGCCCGGCTGCACCTGCACGCCCCGCCGGTGGCGAGGCGCCTCGAAGCACTGCTGGAGCAGGCCGTCCACGGTTCCTGAGGGTCGGCCCTGCTCCCCCGGGTGGGCAGGGCTGACCGCTCCACCCGAAATGGATCGTCGCCCTGCCGCCGGCCGCCGTACGCTGCGCCAATGCTGCTACGCATGTCGACCCTGCTGCTCCGGACCCTGCGCGAGGACCCGGCCGACGCGGAGGTGCCGAGCCACCGGCTCCTGCTGCGAGCCGGCTACGTCCGTCGCGCCGCACCGGGCGGCTACACCTGGCTGCCGCTGGGCAAGCTGGTGCTGGACCGGGTCACCGAGGTGGTCCGGCAGGAGATGACGGCGATCGGCGACCAGGAGGTGCACTTCCCGGCGCTGCTGCCGGCCGAGCCCTACCGGACCAGCGGCCGGTGGACGGAGTACGGCGACGACATCTTCACCCTCGCCGACCGGCGCGGCGCGGAGCACCTGCTCGCGCCCACCCACGAGGAACTGGCCGCGCTGCTGGTCAAGGACCTGTTCAGCTCGTACCGGGACTTCCCGGTGACGCTCTTCCAGATCCAGACGAAGTTCCGCGACGAGGCCCGGCCCCGGGCCGGCCTGCTGCGCGGGCGCGAGTTCCTGATGAAGGACGCCTACTCGTTCGACCTCGACGAGGCGGGCCTCGCGGCGGCGTACGAGCGGCACCGGGGCGCGTACCGGCGGATCTTCGACCGGCTCGGGCTGGAGCACACGATCGTGCGCGCGACGTCCGGGGCGATGGGCGGTTCGGCGTCGGAGGAGTTCCTGGCGGCCACGCCCGTCGGCGAGGACACCTTCGTCGGCTGCACCGCCTGCGACTACGCGGCCAACACCGAGGCGGTGACCACGCCCGCCCCGCCGGCCGGCGACCCGGACGCCCAGCCGGCGGCCGAGGTGCACGACACCCCCGAGACCCCGACCATCACCAGCCTGGTCGCGCTGGCCAACGCCCGGCGCCTGGGCGGGCGGGACGACTGGACCGCCGCCGACACCCTCAAGAACGTGGTGCTCGCCCTGCGCCGCCCCGGCGCGGAGGAGACCGAGTTGCTGGTGGTCGGGCTGCCCGGCGACCGCGAGGTCGACCTGAAGCGGCTCGGCGCGGCCGTCGTCCCGGCCGCGGTGGACGTCTTCGACGGCTGGGACGACCACCCGGAGTTGATCCGCGGCTATATCGGACCGCAGGTCATGGCGAAGCTCGGCATCCGCTACCTGGTCGATCCCCGGGTGGTGCCGGGCAGCGCGTGGCTGACCGGCGCGAACGAGCCGGGCCGGCACGCGACGGGGCTGGTCTGCGGCCGGGACTTCGTCCCGGACGGCACGATCGAGGCGGCCGAGGTGCGGCCCGGCGATTCCTGCCCGGCGTGCGGCAACGGCGAGCTGACCATGCGGCGCGGCATCGAGATCGGGCACATCTTCCAGCTCGGCCGCCGCTACACCGACGCCTTCGCAGTGGACGTGCTCGGCCCCGCCGGCAAGCCCGTCCGGCCGACCATGGGCTGCTACGGGATCGGGGTGTCCCGCGCGGTCGCCGCGATCGCCGAGCAGCACCACGACGAGCGGGGGCTGGTCTGGCCGGAGGCGGTCGCGCCGTGCGACGTACACCTGGTGGCCGCCGGGAAGGGGCCGCAGTTGGAGGTGGCGCTGAAGCTCGCCCGGCGGCTCGCCGCCGCCGGCCTGCGGGTGCTCGTCGACGACCGAACGCACGTCTCCGCCGGGGTGAAGTTCACCGACGCCGAGCTGATCGGCATCCCGCGCGCCGTCGTGGTCGGCCGCCGTCTCGCCGAGGGGTACGTGGAGCTGCGCGACCGGGCGTCCGGCGAGCGCGACGAACTACCGGTCGACGAGGTGGCTGACCAACTCGTCGAACGGGTACACCGGGAGCGCGGGAGCGTGGTGTAGCGAACGTGTCACGGGGTACCGCAGTCCGATCGGCGCAAGTGTTCTGGAGGCTCTCATGACCGGTTACCGGGTCAGCGACGTGATGACGAAGCAGGTCATCTACCTGCCCGCCGAGACCAACCTGGACGAGGCGGCCCGGGTGATGAAGGAGGCGGACATCGGCGACGTGGTGGTCACCGACGGCGCCACCCTCGCGGGCATGCTCACCGACCGGGACATCGTCGTACGGGCGGTGGCCGAGCGCAGCGACCCGGCCATCACCACGATCGGCTCGATCATCACCCGCGAGGTGGTGATGATCGAGCAGCACTCGACCGCGGCCGAGGCGGCGGCCCTGATGCGGGAGCGGGGCATCCGGCGGGTGCTGGTCTGCGACAGCGAGCGCAAGCTGGTCGGCATCGTCTCCCTCGGCGACCTCGCGATGCAGCTCGACCCCCACTCGGCGCTGAGCGACATCAGCGAGCAGGCGCCCACCGTCTGAGGTGCACGGAAGGGCCCTTCCCCAGGTTCCCGGCAGCGGAGGGGTCCCTTCCCGGCGGCGGTAGCCTCGGGGCATGTCATCCATGCCGGCCAGGCTTTCCGAGATCGTCGACGAGTTCGCCGCCGCACCCCGCGACGTGGTGCTGGAGATGCTGCTGGAGTACGCCGACGTCGTCCCGCCGCTGCCCGCCGGCGCCGCCGACCGGGAGGGCATGGAGCAGGTGCCGGAGTGCCAGACGGCGTTCTTCCTGCGGGCCCGGGTGACGCCGGAGAAGACGGTGGAGACCCTCTTCGACTGCCCGCCGGAGGCGCCCACCACGCGCGCGTTCGCCGGCATCCTCGCCGAGGGGCTGGCCGGGGCGAGCGCGGACGAGGTGCTCGCCGTGCCCGACGACCTCTACCAGCGGATGGGGCTGGCCCAGGCGATCAGCCCGCTGCGGGTGCGCGGGGGCACGGCCATCCTGGCCCGGCTCAAGCGGCAGGTCCGGGAACAGACCAGCTAGACGGAGGGTTGTCACCCCACATGGAGATCGAGATCTACGCCGACGTCGTGTGCCCCTGGTGCTACATCGGCAAGCGGCGGCTGGAGCAGGCCCTGGAGTCGTACGACGGCGAGGTGACCGTCCGCTACCGGCCGTTCCAGCTCGATCCGTCGCCGGTGGCGCAGCCGCGTCCCCTTGTGGAGGCGATGGCCGCGAAGTTCGGCGGGCCGGACCGGGTCCGGCAGATGTTCGGTCAGGTGACGGAGGTGGCGGCCCAGGTGGGCCTGAGGCTCGACTTCGACCGCGCGGTCGCCGCGAACACCTTCGACGCGCACCGCCTGGTCGCCTGGGCCACCGAGCGGGGGCGTGCCGCCGAGATGGTCGACGCGCTCTACCGCGCCCACTTCACCGACGGCGTCGACGTGGGCTCGCGGGACGCGCTCGCCGGGCTCGCCGCCGGGGTGGGCCTGGACGCCACCGAGGCCCGCCGCTTCCTCGACTCCGACGAGCGGGTGGCGGAACTCTCCGACGAGCTGACCACCGCCCGGCAGATCGGGGTGACCAGCGTGCCCACCTTCGTGCTGGCCGGCCGGTACGCGGTCACCGGCGCCCAGGAGCCGGAGACGCTGCTCGCCGCCCTGGCCGAGGTGGGCCGCCGCGAGGCCGAGGCAGGCTGAGCCGGCCCCGGGCGACGACGGCGGGGCCCACCGCCGACCACCGGACATCGACGCGCGCAATGTTTCACGTGCAACGGTATCGACGTCGATGAACGGTCAGACCGGCTTGGCCAGGCCCTCCATCACGCGCGCGCCGGGCAGTGCACCGAGCGCCGGCCCGGGCAGCGTGATCTTGCTGTGCCGTACGCCCGACCCGATGATCACGTGCGGGGTGGCGACGACGCGCGCGTCGACGAGGATCGGCCACTGCTCCGGCAGCCCGATCGGGGTGATGCCGCCGTACTCCATTCCGGTCAGCTCCACCGCCTCGGCCATCGGCGCGAAGCTCGCCTTCCGCACGTCGAGCGTGCGCCGGGCCACGCCGTTGACGTCGACGCGGGTGGTGGCGAGCACGACGCAGGCCGCGTAGCGCACGACCCCCTCACGCTTGCCTGCCACCACGACACAGTTGGCCGACTCGTCCAGCCTCACCTCGTACGCGGCGCAGAAGGCGGCGGTGTCGGCCAACTCCGCGTCGATCGGCGCCACCAGCACGTCGTCCACGTCCACCGGCGCCTCGGCGGGCCACTGCCCGACGGCGGCGGCGACCGGCGGCGCCAGCAGGTCGGGCCGGCCGCGGGCAGGTTCGGTCTTGAGCGTCCCCATCACGCCTGCAATCCTCGCACCCGGCCACGCCCGGGCCGCCAGCACACACCGTCGGCGGGTGGAAACGTCGGCGGCAGGGGGTCACCCCTATCGATCCGGAGACGGGTTCCGGCGGCGTGTGGGGGCAGGCGATGCCGGGTACCGGCGCCGACATGAGTGATCTTCCGCTGCACATCCTGACCGACGCCGGCTTCACCACCGACGAGGCGAACTCCATCGTCGACCACCTCCTGAAGGGTGTGGACACCCACGACGGGAGGGGCGAGACCGACCGGATCGACGTCGAGGCGCTCCCGCCGGAGAAGAAGGCCGCAATCGACAAGTTCAACCTCGCCGTGGCCGCCGATTTCTAGCCGCCCGGCGCACCGGCCCGTCCCGGACCACCGGGACGGGCCGGCCGGGCGAGGCACCGGCCAGTTGGAACGGGCCAGCCGCGGCCAGAGCGGACCAGCCGCAGTACGGGCGAGGCAGCGGCCGGGCCAGAAGCAGTGCGGGCCGGGCCAGACGCGGGCCGCCGCCGGGTGGAGCCGGTCAGTTGCCCGTGAGGAAGCCGTTGTCGCGCAGCAGGGCGCGGTCGCGTACGGCGGCCAGTTCCTCGGCCCGCTCGGCCTGGACCCGGCGCACCTCCATCTCCTCCAGGGCGTGGCGGATGGCGAGCCGGATCACGCCGTAGAGGAAGACGAAACCGGCGACGTACAGGATGACGGTGGCGACCATGGCGAACATGGCGTCACGGTAGGCCGGACGTGAACGCGGGAGCCGTTCATCTTGCGTCGGTTCCCTCGTACGTGTCGGCGAGATGGTCGGCCCAGGTCCGGGTGCCTGTCGGGGTCGCCTCGGTGACCAGGCCGCCCGAGCGCAGGGCGCGGCCCAGCCCGCCGGGTATCCGCACCGGCAGCAGCGGGCGGCGGGACCGCCGGGCGGCCGTCCACGCGCGGGCCGCCTCGTCGAAGCGGAGCACCTCCGGGCCGCCGTACTCCTCGATGCCGCGCAGCGGGCCGGCGGTGAGCCGCCGGACGAGGCGGTCCGCGACCTCGCCGGGATCCACCGGCTGGGCGAGTACGGCCGGGTCGCCGACCACCGGGCCGAGGCGGCTCGCCCCGCGCAGCATCTCGTCGAGGAACTCCGGGAACTGGGTCGCCCGCAGCACGGTCCACGGCACCGGCCCGGCGGCCACGATCTGCTCGGCGGCGAGCTTGTGCCGGTAGTAGGGGATCGGCACCCGGTCCACCCCCACGATCGAGACGTAGACCAGGTGCCGTACGCCCGCCTGCCCGGCCGCGACGACCAGCCGGCGGGTGCCGAGCACGTCGACCCGGTGGGTCTGCCGCCCCCGGTTGGGCGACGAGGCCAGGTGCAGGACGGCGTCCACGCCGGCCACCGCCTCGACCAGCCCCTCCCCGGTGGCCAGGTCGACCACCACCCACCGCGCCGACGGGTCGGTACGCGCCCGCCGGCTCGTCGCCCGGACCTCCCAGCCCTCGACGCGCAGCCGGGGCAGCACCACCCGCCCGAGCCGACCGCCCGCCCCGGTGACCAGCACCCGCATGATTTCCCTCCCTCTCCGACCGCCGCACGCCCGCCGCGCGACAGTGGGCAGACGGCACCCGACCCGCGCGTGTGACCGGCTGTGCGGCGCCTCACGGCCGCACGCCGGCCCGGCAGAAGCCGGCCCACCGCTGCGCGCCGGCTCACCGGAGCAGGTCGGCCGCCGTCATCAGCACGAAGAACCCGATGACGATCTCGCTGACCACCCAGGAGTTCCGCTGGGCCCAGTCGCGCATCCGGGGCAGCACCACCTCCGCCCGGTGGCCGAGCAGCAGCAGCGCCAGCAGCGGCAGAGCCAGCAGCCCCACGGTGAGCAGGACGAACGGCAGCAGGTGCCACCACGGCAGGTCGTGCCGGGCCGCGCTCGCCCCGACGGTGAGCATGGTGAGGTCGTCCGTCGGCATGGCCAGGAAGAGCAGCACGCCGAGCCGCAGCGCGTACGCGGGGCTCGCCCGCTGGAGGCCGCCCATCCACCTCGGCGGGCCGGCGGTGTGCCGACGCAGGAAGACGACCACCGCGAGGACGACCAGCAACGCCAGCACCACCACGTCGATCCGGCTCTCGATCGCGCGCCGCCCGAGCCCGGCACCCACGTCGACCTTCACGACCCGGGTGACCAGCCAGCTCGCCGTGACCCCGCCCGTCACCACCAGCCCCGCCCCCGCCAGGTAACCCAGCGACGCGGCACGCGGCCGGTCCGCCGAGGCGAGGAAGACCGCCGCGACCAACTGCGTCCCGGCGACCATCACCACGGCCATCGGAAGGATGGTCAGGAAGTTCATCGCCCGCCCATCCTCCCGGGCCGGCGGTCGCCACCGGCCCGAATCGGCACATCCGCGGCGGTGGGACGGTCAGCCGGCGCGGATCACGGGCACGCCGGGCACCACCCGACCGGCGAGTACGACGCCCAGCAGGGCCAGCCCGGAGGTCACCGCGAGCGTGCCGGCGTAGCTGGCCGGCCCCGGGGCCGCGCCGGCGGCGAGCACCGCGCCGGTGAGCGCCAGCACGGTCGCCGCGAAGAGCGAGTCGCCCAGTTGCAGCGAGGAACTGTTGCGCCCCTGCTCGCCGGGCGCGGACAGCTCCAACGTCAGCACCGACAGCGACGGGTAGAGCAACCCCATGCCGAGGCCGGCGCCGGCCCAGCCGAGCACGCCCACCCAGACCGGCACGCCCGGCGCGACGGCGAGCGTGACCACTGCCGTACCGGCAGCGATGCACGTCAGCCCCGCCCTCGGCAGGGTGGCCCGGGAGCGCGGGGCGGGCATCCGACCCTGCAACCAGGAACCGGCCGACCAGGCGAGCGCGCCGGTGGTCAGGACCAGGCCGGCGGCGGTCGGCGACAGCCCGCGCTCCCGGGAGAGCATCAGCGGGATCACCACCTCGGCGCCGACGAACGCCGCCGAGGCGAGGCCGCGCAGCCCGACCACCGTCGGCAGGCCCCGGCCCGCGCGCAGGAATCCGAGCGGCAGCAGCCGGGGCGCGCAGACCAGCAACCCCGCCAGCGCCAGGACCACCAACCCGACGGCGGTGGCGCCGCGCTGCTGCCCCCCGATGTGCAACAGCGCGGCGCTCACCCCCGCCCCGCAGGCCCAGCCGATCCGGGCCGCCGCGCCGGACGGCAGCCCGGTCGCCGTGGTCGCGCCGACCGCCCGCAGGCCGGGGTGGATCAGCAGCACCGCCGGCACCGCCACCGCCGGCACCGCCAGGAAGACCCAGCGCCAGCCGAGATGCTCCACGATCAGGCCGGCCAGCGCCGGCCCGACCAGGGACGGTACGACCCACGCGGCGGCGAACGCCGCGAAGATCCGCCGGTGCAGCGCCTCCGGGTACGCCTGCCCGACGATCACGTACAGCGCCACGGAGAGCAGCCCGGAGCCGAAGCCCTGCACGATCCGGCCGGCCACCAGGACGCCCATGCTCGTGGCGCTGCCGGCGAGCACCAGCCCCAGCACGAACCAGCCGAGCCCGTGCCACATCGGGGCCCGTGGGCCCCGGGAGTCGCACCAGATGCCGGAGGCGACCATGGCGAGCACCCCGGCGGCGAACGGTCCCCCGAAGGCGATCCCGTAGAGGGCCAGCCCGTCGAGGCTGCGGGCGACGGACGGCATGGCGGTGCCCACCGCCAGCGCCTCGAACGCGAGCAGCGAGATCAGCGCCACGCTGCCCACCGTCATCGCCCGCAGCCGGGGTGCGAAGAGCCCCGCCTCCTCGACGTCCGGGGCGACGGGGGCCACCGTGTCGGTCACCTCCGGCCCGCCGGGCGCGGCAGGCACAGCGGTCGGTGGCCGGGGCGGGCCCGCGGGTACGGCGTACCCGCCTCGGCGCGGAGCAGTTCGATCAGCATGGGGTCAGCCTGGGACCTCAATCCGGGTTGAGGTCAAGGGTGACCCGCCTCTCTCCAGCCCTCCGAGGCCGACGGACACCCTCGGACACGACGGCCGCACGGGAGAAACCTCCGCCGCCCGGGGGCATAACCGACCACCCACCGGGAAGCCAGGCCGCCGGAGCGCAGGCGTGGGAGGCGTGATGGCGTACGGCGGGAGCAGCGGTGGCGAGGGGCTTGACCGGCGCCTGTCCGGTCGTACGCCTCGATGATCTCCCTGGGCCGCGCGGCCGGCCGGCTCCTTCCGGCGGTCCCGGTGCCGCCGGTCGTCGGTGAGGCGTCCCGGAACGTCGGCGCCGTCGCCGCCCGGCTCGCGCGGGTCGCGGGGCTGAGCCGACGCCGGGTCTGGTCCCGCCCCGGCCGGCACCACATCGAGGTGCTCGGGGTCTGCCAGGACGGCGGCGACGTCCTCGCGCGGCAGGTCGAGGCGGCGCTGGAGCGGATGCCCGGCGTCGAGTGGGCCCGGGTCAACGCCCCGTCCGGCCGGGTGGTCGTCGCCGTCGGTACGCCGGAGCCCGCCCTGCGCGACCTCATCGCGACCGTCGCCCGCACCGAACGCACCTGCCCCCACGAGCCGGACCCGGAGATCCCGCCGCCGCACCCGCCCGAGGAGGGACCCCGCACACCGCGCACCCTCGGCGGACTGGCCTCCGACGCCCTGGGCCTGACCCTCTCCGCCGCCACCCGGATCCTGCCGTTCACGCCGGTGCCCGGGGAGGTGGCCGGGCTGCTCGGCGCGGTCGACCTGCACCCGAGGCTGCACGCGCTGGCGGACCGTGGGCTGCGCGCCGACCCCCGAGCCGACCTGCTGTTCCCGCTCGCCGAGGCGGTGGTGCAGGGCCTCACGGGCAGCTGGACCGGGCTCGTGCTCGACGGCGCGCACCGGGTGGTGCAGTGGGGCGAGGCGCGCGCACAGCTCCGCGCGTGGGCACAGGCCGAACCTCGGCTGACCGGGCATCCGGAGCGGGCCGCCGCCCCCGCGCCGAAGATCGAGCGCCCCCGGCCGAAGCCGGACGGCCCCGTCGAGAAGTACGTGTCCCGGACGCTCGACGCGGGCGCCGTCGCGGCGGCCGCCGCGACGCCGGTCGTGGGTGGGAAGCGGGCCGCCGCGCTGGGCCTCTCCACGCTGCCCAAGGCTCCGGGCAGCGGACGCGAGGGTTACGCCGCGCGGCTCGGCCTGATCCTCGCCCGGCGCGGCGTGATCGCGATGGACCGCAGCGTGCTGCGCGAACTGGACCGGATCGACACCGTCCTGCTGGACGCCGCCGTGCTCGGCTCCGACCGGGGAGCGCTGGCGGACCTGGCGCCGCTCGCGGGGGCGGACACCGGGCGGGTGGCGGCGCGCGCGTTCGCCCTCTTCGACCCCGCCGCGCCCCGGGAGCCACGGCACGCCGACGGCTGGCGGCTCGGGCCGCTCGACGCGCTGGACGTCGAGGACCCGGGCGACACCACCGACAGCCGGCGGCTGCGCGACGCGGGCGGACTGCTGCTCGGCCTGGCCGACGGCGGCACCCTCGCCGCCGTGCTGCGGGTCGAACCGGAGCCGGCACCGGGCGTCGACGCCCTGCCGGCCGCCGCCCGCCAGGCCGGCCTGCGGCTGGTCGTGGCCGGCGACGACGAGCAGCGGTACGGCTTCGCCGACGCCCACCTGCCGGGCCGCGACCGGCTGGCCGAGTCGGTGCGTGACCTGCAACGCGACGGGGCGATGGTGATGGTGCTCTCCGCCGACCGCGCCGCGCTCGGCGCCGCCGACTGCGGACTGGGGCTCAGCGGCCCCGAGGAGCTGCCGCCCTGGGGGGCGCACCTGCTGGTCGGCACCGACCTGCGGGTCGCGGCACTGCTCATCGAGGCGGCGGGGGTGGCCCGCCGGATGGCCCGGCAGAACATCGGCCTGGCCATGGCCGGCACCGGACTCGGCGCGCTGAACGCGCTCACCGCCCCCCGCGAGCGGCTGCCCGGACGCGCCCTCGTGGCCGTGAACGGGGCGGCCGCGCTGGCCTTCGCGCACGGCGTACTGCGGGCGCACCGGCTGCCCGACCGGACGGACGGCCCGACCCCGACCGTCACCGCCTGGCACCTGATGCCGTCCCCGACCGTGCTCGACCACCTCGACACCGGTCCCGACGGGCTCACCACCGCCGAGGCCGAGCGCCGCCGGAGCGAGGAGAGCGTACGACCCGACGGACCCACGGGGCTGCTGCGCGCCTTCGTCGACGAGTTGGCCAACCCGCTCACCCCCGTACTGGCCGCCGGGGCGGTGCTCTCGGCCACCTTCGGCTCGCCCGTCGACGCCGCCCTGGTCGGCGGCGTGGTCGGCGGGTCGGCGCTGCTCGGGGCGGTGCACCAGCACAACACCGAACGGTCGCTGACCGAGCTGCTGTCCCGCTCGGCGGTCACCGCCCGCGTACGCCGCGACGGCACGGAACGGACGCTGCCGGCCGAGGAACTGGTGCCCGGGGACGTCGTCCTGCTCGAATCGGGCGACGCCGTACCGGCCGACTGCCGGGTGCTGGAGTCGGCGGGGCTGGAGATGGACGAGTCCTCGCTCACCGGCGAGTCGCTGCCGGTCGCCAAGACCGACCAGCCGGTGGTCGCCGCCGCCGTCGCCGACCGACGCTCGATGCTCTACGAGGGCACCAGCGTCGCCGCCGGAAACGGGACGGCGGTGGTGGTCGCGACCGGCGCGGACACCGAGGCGGGACGGAGCCTGGCGATGGCCCGGCAGGCCCCGCCGTCGAGCGGCGTGGAGGCGCGGCTGGGCCGGTTGACCCGCGCGGCGATCCCGCTGGCCGCCGGCTCGGCGGTGGCGGTGGCCGGCGCGGGGCTGCTGCGGGGCGTACCGCTGGCCCAGACTGCCGCGACCGCCGCGAACCTGGCCGTCGCGTCCGTGCCGGAGGGGCTGCCGTTCCTGGTCAGCGCCGCGCAGCTGGCCGCCGCGCGGCGGCTGGCGGAGCACGGCGCGCTGGTCCGCAACCCACGCACCATCGAGGCGCTCGGACGGGTGGACGTGCTCTGCTTCGACAAGACCGGCACCCTCACCGAGGGCCAACTGCTGCTCGCCGGGGTCGGCGACGACGGCCGGTACGCACCCGTCGACCGGCTCGACGACGCCCTGCGGGACACCCTCGCGGCGGCCCTGCGCGCCACCCCCGGCGCCGACGAACCCCACGACCTGGCCCAGCAGACCGACCGCGCGGTCCGCTCCGGCGCCCAGGCGGCGGACGTGACCGAGCAGACCGGCGCCGGGGGATGGGAGCCGGTCGACGGGCTGCCGTTCGAGCCGTCCCGGGGCTACCACGCCACCGTCGGCCGGGCCGGGGACCGGCTGCTGCTCAGCGTGAAGGGGGCCCCGGAGTCGGTGCTGCCCCGGTGCTCCGCCCGGCGTACGCCCGGCGGCGAGGACGAGCCGCTCGACGACGAGGGGCGCGCCGGGCTGCACGCCATGCTCGCCGACCGGGCGGGGGCGGGGCACCGGATCCTCGCCGTGGCCGAGTGCCCGGTCTCCTCGCCCGACGTCACGGACGGGCAGGTGCGCGACCTGACCTTCGTCGGCTTCCTGGCCCTCGCCGACGGGGTACGCGAGAGCGCCGCGCCCGCCGTGCGCCGCATCCGCCAGGCCGGCGTGCACACGATCATGATCACCGGTGACCATCCGGCGACCGCCGAGGCGATCGCGGCCACCATCAGCGACCACGAGGAGCAGCGGGTCGTCACCGCGGCGGAACTCGACCAGCTCGACGACGAGGCCCTCGGCACCCGGCTCGCCGCCACGGACGTGGTGGCCCGGTGCACGCCTGCGCACAAGGTCCGGATCATCCAGGCGTTGCAGAGCTGCGGACGTACGGTGGCGATGACCGGCGACGGCGCGAACGACGCCGCGGCGATCCGGCTGGCCGACGTCGGCATCGCCCTCGGTCAGCGGGGCACCCCGGCGGCCCGGGCGGCGGCCGACCTGGTGGTCACCGACGACCGGCTGGAGACCATCATCGCCACCCTGGTCGAGGGCCGGGCGATGTGGTCCTCGGTACGCCACGCGCTCAGCATCCTGGTCGGCGGGAACCTCGGCGAAATCGCGTTCAGCGTGCTGACCGCCGCCGCCACGGGCCGCTCGGCCCTCACCGGCCGGCAACTGCTCCTGGTCAACCTGCTCACCGACCTGGCACCGGCGCTGGCGATCGCGATCCGCCCACCCGCGGCGGACCACGCCGACGGCCTGCTCCGGGAGGGCCCCGACACCTCGCTGGGCGAGCCGATGACCCGGGAGATCGGGCTGCGCGCCGCCGCCACGACGCTGGGCGCCACCGCCGGGTGGACGCTGGCCCGCTACACGGGGCGACGCCGGCGGGCGGGCACCGTCGCGCTGGTCTCGCTGGTCGGCACCCAGCTCGGGCAGACGGTGCTGGCCGGCGGCACCAGCCCGGCCGTACTGGCCTCCACCGCCGCGTCACTCGGGGCGCTGGTGGTGGTCGTCCAGACGCCCGGGGTCAGCCACTTCTTCGGCTGCACGCCGCTCGGCCCGGTCGGCTGGACCATCGCGACGGGCTCCGCGCTCGGCGCGACCTTCGCGAACGGCGCGCTCACCCGCCTCGTGGAGCGCCTACCCGGATCCGGGTCCGGCGCGGACGGCGAACCGGCGTGACCGCGCCAGTCGTCCGCGGGAGACCAGCACGCCGTGGCCCCGGGCGGAATGTGCCCACCGATCACGGGTAGGGCTACCGGTGGAGGTGCACATGTCGACGCCGCAGCCCGAGGTCACGTTCATCGGCACCGCCACCACGGTGCTGCGGATCGGCGGGTTCACCCTGCTCACCGACCCGAACTTCCTGCACCGGGGCCAGCGCGCGTACCTCGGCAAGGGGCTCTGGTCGCGCCGGCGCACCGACCCGGCGCTGCGGATCGCGCAGCTGCCGTCGCTGGACGCCGTCGTCCTCTCCCACCTGCACGGCGACCACTTCGACCGCGTGGCCCGCCGGGAACTCGACCGGGAGTTGCCGATCGTCACCACCCCCGCCGCTGAACGCAAGCTCCGCCGCTGGGGCTTCCGGGCCGCCGAAGGGCTGCCCACCTGGAACTCCCGGGAGCTGCGCCGCGACGGCGAGACGCTGCGCCTGATCTCGATGCCGGGCAGGCACGGGCCCGGCGCGCTGGACCTGCTGCTGCCCGACGTGATGGGCACGATGATCGACCTGGAGCGCGACGGCAGCCGCCGGTTCCGCCTCTACGTCACCGGCGACACGCTCAACCGGCCGATGCTGGCCGAGATCCCCGAGCGGTACCCGGACATCGACGCCATGCTGATCCACCTCGGCGGCACCCGGATCGCCGGGCTCCTGCTCACCATGGACGCGCGGCAGGGCACCGACCTCGTCGAGCTGATCCGGCCGAAGCTCACCGTGCCGATCCACTACGACGACTATCCGGTGTTCCGCTCGCCGCTGGGCCACTTCGTGGCGGAGGTACGCCGACGCGGCCTCGCCCGGAGCGTCCGCACCATCGCCCGCGGCGAGACCGTCCCGCTGACCCCGCCCGACTGAGCCGCCGACCCGCCCGCTCCCCGCCGGGCGGGCGGGCCCGCGTACGCTGATCGCCGCCTCCCGGCCCGGGGCCGGAGGGCGGCGATCGGTCGTGACGCGCGGTCAGACGCGCTCGGAGATGGCCTCGATGAGGTCGCCCACCGGGCGCTCGGGCAGGGAGCGGGCCACGTCGGCGACGGCCACGATGCCGACGAGATCGTGCCCGTCGATCACCGGCAGCCGGCGTACCTTGTGCTCGCTCATGGTCCGCAGGATCTCCGCCGCGTCGTCGTCGGCGCCGATCGTCACCGCCTCGCCCTGGGCGAGCTCACCGGCGGTGACCCGGCCCGGGTCGCGGCCCTGCGCGAGGACCTTCACCACGATGTCGCGGTCGGTCAGCATGCCCTTGAGCCGGTTGTCGTCCCCGCAGATCGGCAGCGAGCCGACACCCAACTGGGCCATCTGCTTCGCGGCCGTCCTGAGGTCGTCCTGCTCACGGATGCAGGTCACGTCGTTCGTCATGATCTCGCGTGCGGTCGGCATTGGCTGACACCTCACTTCCAGGGGGTCGTTGCCGTTTCTCCTACCCCCGTCCTCCCGGCCCATGCACACGGAAGGAACCGCCGGCACCGGCAGCCGACGTCGGACGGCGTCGCGACGCGTGGGGGGCCGGCGCCGCCTGACGCCGGGCCCGCGACCGCCTCACGCCACCGGGTGCCAGGTGGCGGCGGCGCGGCGCAGCCGGTCGTTGACCGCGCGGCCGACGCCCACCTCGGGGACCGGCTCGACCAGGATCTCGCCGACCCCGGCGGCGTCCAGCTCGTGCAGCGCGTCGAACAGCCGCGCGGCGGCCTCGGTCAGGTCACCGGCGGCCGAGAGCACCTCCACCGCCGCCCAGTCGCCCGCCGGCCGGTCCCGGAAGGCCAGGAAGCCGCGCCGGATCCCGTCGGCCGCCGGCGGCTCGCCGCCCGACGCCAGCCGCAACGGCGTACGCGGGGCGTAGTGCGCCGCCAGCGTGCCGGGCGCGACGGGCTGCCCGGAGCTGCCCGGGCGTACGGTCACCGGTCCCACGGCCTCCTCCAGCGCCTCCACGGGCAACGCGCCGAGGCGCAGCACCACCGGCCGCCCGTCCCGGGCGTCCACGATCGTCGACTCGATGCCGCACCGCGTCGGCCCCCCGTCGAGCACCACGTCGACGGCGGCGCCCAGCCCCCGCACCACGTGCTCCGCCCGCGTCGGGCTGAGCTGGCCGAACCGGTTCGCGCTCGGCGCCGCCACCGGCACCCCGGCCTCGGCGATCAGCGCCCGCGCGTACGCGTTGTCGGGCACGCGGACCGCCATCGTCGGCAGCCCGGACGTGACGATCGCCGGGATCGCCGCCGGCCGGTCCACGATCAACGTGAGCGGCCCGGGCCAGAAGCGCTCGGCCAACGCCGCGACCGCCGGCGGCACCACACCCACCAGCTTCTCCAGCTCGGCGGCGTCGGCGAGGTGGGTGATCAGCGGATCGAAGCTGGGGCGCGCCTTCGCCTCGAAGATCCGGGCGGCCGCCCGGGCGTCCAGCGCGTTCGCGCCCAGCCCGTAGACGGTCTCGGTGGGAAAGGCCACCAGCCCGCCGGTACGCAGGACGGAGGCCGCCTCGGCGATGCCGCTGTCGGCCGGGAGCACGCGTGGGGATCCGTTGGTCACGCCTCCGACGCTAACCTGCCGGGGCGGGCGGCTCGTGGGCGGCCGTGCGGTCCGTGCCCCGCGCCGGGCGTGACCGGACCAGGAAGGATCGTGCCGTGTCCAACGACCGTCTGCTGCGCATCCACAGCGCCGAGTTCCAGGCCATGGCCGAGCGGGTCCTGCGGGTCACCGAACTCACGTCCCGCCTGAACGTCCTGCCCTTCGAGGACGAGGCGGGCAAGGCCGCGCTCTTCGAACGGATCCTCGGCAGGCCGCTGCCGAGGAGAGTCACGATCTATCCACCCTTCTACACCGACCACGGCCTCCGACTGGACCTCGCGGAGCGCGTCTTCATCAACCAGAACTGCACGTTCCTGGACTACGCGGGCATCCGGCTCGGTGCGGGAGTGATGGTCGGACCGAAGGCCACCTTCATCACCGTCGGCCACCCGGTCGATCCGGCGCAGCGGCGGGGCTGGCTCAGCGGCGCCCCCATCGACGTGGCCGAGAACGTGTGGATCGGCGCCGGTGCCACGATCCTCCCCGGCGTCAGCATCGGCCGCGACGCCGTGGTCGCCGCCGGCTCGGTCGTGGCCGAGGACGTACCGCCGGCCAGCCTGGTGACGGGCCGCAAGGCGACGGTGCATCGCCAGTGGTGACACCCGTTGCGGTACGCGAGGATGGCGCCATGCTTCGTACCCCTCGGGCTCTCCTGCTGGACTTCGGCGGCGTCCTGGCCGACGCGCCACCCCAACCGCCGGCCCCGCCGGGGCTCGTACGGCGCCTCGCCGAACTCGTCGACGGCGCGGTGCCCGACGAGCAGATCGCCCGGGACCTGGGCGAGGGCGCGCGGGCATACACCCTGTGGCGCGACGACGTGGGCAGGGCCGGCGATCCCGTCGAGCTGCCGCACGCCCAGGTGTGGGCCGACTTCGTGACCCGGTCCTGGCCGCCGGAGGCCCGCGACGCCGTCGAGCGGGAGGCGACCCCGCTGGCGTACGCCTGGACCTGGCGGGAGGCATGGGCGGTGCGTCCCGGCATCGGCGAGGCCCTGCGCCACGCCGCCGACGCCGGCCTGCCGATGGCGGTCGTCAGCAACACGCTCTGCGGGGCCGCCCACCGGGACTTCCTCGCCGCCGCGGGGCTCTCCGGGCTGTTCAGGGCGGAGTTCTACAGCGACGAGGCCGGCCCCCGGAAGCCGAACCCGGAACTGGCGCTGCTGGCGTCCCGCGCCGTCGCGGTGCCGATCGGCGACTGCTGGTTCGTCGGCGACAGCGTGCACCGCGACATCGTGTGCGCCCGTCGCGCCGGTACGGGCGCGGCGATCCTCATGCGCTCGCCCCGCACCGACCGGGAACCGGCGCTCGCGGGCGTCGAACCGGACGCGCGGATCGAGGACGGCCACGGACTCCTCGCGCTGCTACGTGAGTACACCGACGCCTGACCCGCTCCGCGAGGAGGATCGCGCGGACTGACTGACGCAGTTGCGGGGCACGTCGGCATTCTCGATGGCGCATTCCGCATCAGGCACGTCATTTCCATCGACGGGCCGTGGCAGTTGCCGTCGACCAGTACCGTCCAAGCGCCAACTACTCACGGCACGGGGGAACCCTTTGACGAATTCCTTCAGCTCCCGGCGCATGCTCGCCTGGACCGCGCCCGTGGCGCTCGCGCTGACCGCGCTCGCCCCAGCCCTGCCAGCCCAGGCCGCGCCGAAACCCACGCCCACCGTCACCACCGGCCCGGTCGACAAGGACCTCAACGGCGACGGGGTGCCCGACCTGGTCGCTGTCGGCGGTCCGGGCACCGGTCTCGGCTCCGGCGTCTGGTCCGGGCTCGGCGTGAAGTCCCGCAAGACCGGCGTAGGCACCGGCCAGGTGCAGACCCCGGCCAGCAACGTCGGCCTGCGCGGCAACGGTGTCACCGGCAACGACTCGCCGGCCGACTTCGATGGTGCCCAGGTCATCACTGGGCGCTTCACCGGCGTCGACCACCAGGACTTCCTGTACTACTACCCGACCGGAACCTCCGCCGGTAACGGTGGCGTCATCCGCGGCGCTGGGGACGGCACGATGGCCAACCCTTACGGAAACCAGTTCTCGATCTTCTCCGACAATCTGATCGATGCCAACGGCAACAGCCCGCTGCAACTGGTGAACGCGTTCCAGGCTGACGGCGTCGACACCGGCATCCCGGACCTGCTCGGCATCGCCGGTGACACCACCAACGGCTACCGGCTCGGTTACCACCCCAACTACTTCGCGCCGGGCCTCTACTACGGCGTCACCGGCCTGACCAACCCCACGCCGACCGGCGGAACCGACTGGCAGAACTGGAGCCTCGCCAGCACCGAGACCGCCTCAGGCATTGCGCTCTTCCTGCGCAATGCCGGCACCGGTGACCTGTACCTGTGGACCGGAGTCACCATGGTCGACAACGGTGACGGCACCGGCACGCTGAACCACACCCAGTACCAGGTGGCGGCGAACTGGAACACCGGCGTCACGATCAGCACCCTGCAGGCCGCCGACATCAACGCCGACGGCACCCCGGACCTGTGGACCGTGCTGCCGAACGGCACCTACCGGACGTACCTGATCTCCGGTCTGTCCAGCAGCGACACCGCCACGGTCACCGCCACCCGCGCCCGACCGCTGGCCTGATTTTTGAGGGCCCATCGCCGGGCCAACAAGATCCCCACCTGCGGAAACGCCGGTGGGGATCTTTTCGTACGCCCATTTGGCTGTACGGATGGCTGCACTCGGGACCGAGATCAACCGAGGAAAGTGCTGGTGGAGCCCAGGGGACTCGAACCCCTAACCCCTGCCTTGCAAAGGCAGTGCTCTGCCAGTTGAGCTAGGGCCCCGGGAGGCGGACGACGCCGCCGGTGCCGGCAGTGCCGGCGGGAATCAGCGCAGGTCGGGCGCGGTGGTCGCCTCGTGCCACAGGGCGCGCTCGTCGTTGGAAGCCTTGACCTTCCTGGCCACCACGGCTGCCACACCGACGACACCGGCCAGGATCAGAAGCTTCTTGAACATGGGCCCTACCCTCGCGCTCGACTGCCGTCGGACGATGTGCGGTGGGGCTAGCTGGAATCGAACCAGCGACCTCAGAGTTATCAGCTCTGCGCTCTAACCGACTGAGCTATAGCCCCGCGTGGCGACGAGCAAGGTTAACCCATCCGTCCGTCCGGCCCCAAATCGGGGGCCGCCGCGACGTCCGGGTGTTGCCGTCGCCTCTGAACCTACCGGAGGCCCGCCGCCCGGCCCAGCCGATTACGCCGTCCCTGCGGCTGGTCGACGCGCCCAGGATGCACGGAAGCCGGGGCGCCGCGCTCGGCGGTGCCCCGGCTTCCGAGGTGGTTCAGTCGCGCTCGGCGAGGGTCAGCTCGATGCCGCCCACCAGGTCCGCGCAGACGTTGTAGACGAACGCCCCGAGCGTGGCGAGCGCCGTGAACAGCACGACGTTGACCAGGCCGATCAGCGCCGAGCTGAGGATCACGCCCTTGGCGGTGATCTGGAAGCCGCTGGTGCTCTGGCCGCCGCCGGCGCTGACCAGGTCGGTCAGGCTGTCGTTGACGCTGGTGAACACGCCCATCGCATCGAGGGCCAGGTAGAGCACCGAGGTGGCCACCACCACGACGATGAAGAGCACCACCGACACCGCGAACGCGAACTTCATGACGGACCAGGGGTCGATCCGCTTGAGGTTCAGCCGGGCCCGGCGCGGTCCGCGCGACGCGGCCGAGCTGACCGACGTACGCGCGGCGCGCACCGCGTCACCCACGCGCGCCGCTCCGACGGCTGCGGCGCCACTGATCCCCGGCGGAAGGCCGCCACCGTTGGCGGGACGACCGGCGCCGGTCGGGCGGGCACCGTCCGACTGCGGCTTCGCGGTGCCCGTGACGCGGGGCTGCGTGCCGGTGACGCCCGTGATCCGCGGCTGTGTGCCGGTGGTGCCGGTCGACTGGGCGGCACCGACCTTCAACGGCTGTGTCGTCGTCGGTGTGGCGGCGGCCGGCTTGGCAGCGGGGGCCGGCTTGTCGACCCCTGCCGCTTCCGTCCGGTCCGGGGCGTCCCCGTCCTCCGAGGGCTTGTCCGGAGGCGGTGTCATTCCGGGAGCCCGGGTGAATTTCGGGGCAGGCGCGTCGGCGGGGACGGTCGCCCGACCCACGGCCGCGCGGCCGGTCGCTGGTGTGCCGCTCTTCGCGGCCTCCTCGTCGACCGGGGTGGCCGAGGTCCCCGTGTTCCCCGACTTCGCCTGTGTCTCCGTCATTCAACTAGTCCTGTTCGTCAGGCTCGTCGGCATTGCGAGCAATCGCCACGATAGTCACGCCATCCGGGAGGTCCATCAGCTTGACCCCCATTGTGTTCCGGTCACGCGTACGGCGTACAGGCTTCACCGGAGTCCGGATGACACCACCGTTGCTGGTGATCGCGAACAGCTCGTCGTCCGGGTCGATCACCACCGCGCCGACCAGACCACCGCGCCGCTCGGTGATCTTCGCAGTCAGCACGCCCTTACCTCCCCGGCCCTGCACGGGGTATTCCTCGATCGGGGTGCGTTTCGCATATCCCCCGTTCGTGGCCACCAGCACGTCCAGCCCTTCGCGGACGACCTCCATGGCAAGCAGGACGTCGTCCTCGCTGAAGCGCATGCCGATCACGCCCGAGGTGGCACGCCCCATCGGGCGCAGCGCCTCATCGCTGGCGTTGAATCGGATCGCCTGCGCGTTCTTCGAGACCAGGAGCAGATCCTCCTCCGGCGCGACGAGCGCCGCCCCGACCAGCTCGTCCTCGTCGCGCAGGTTGATCGCGATGATGCCGCCGGACCGGGGGGAGTCGAACTCCTCGAGCCGAGTCTTCTTCACCAGGCCGTTCTTCGTGGCAAGTACCAGGTAGGGAGCCACCTGGTAGTTCGGAATCTCGATGATCTGCGCGATCTGCTCGTCGGGCTGGAACGCGAGCAGGTTGGCCACGTGCTGGCCCTTGGCCACCCTACTGGCCTCGGGCAGCTCGTACGCCTTCGCCCGGTAGACGCGCCCCTTGTTGGTGAAGAAGAGCATCCAGTCGTGCGTCGAGCATACGAAGAAGTGGCTGACGATGTCGTCCTGCCGGAGGGTCGCCCCGCTGACACCCTTGCCACCGCGGCGCTGGGACCGGTAGAGGTCGACCTTGGTCCGCTTCGCGTAGCCCGTCCGGGTGATCGTGACCACCACGTCCTCGCGGGCGATGAGGTCCTCCATGGAGACCTCGCCCTCGAACGGCACGATCTTGGTGCGCCGCTCGTCGCCCCACTTGGCGACGATCTCGCCCAGCTCCTCCGAGACGATCCTGCGCTGCCGCTCGGGCTTGGCGAGGATGTCCTTGAGGTCGGCGATCTCCAGCTCCAGCTTGGCCAGGTCGTCCAGGATCCGCTGCCGCTCCAGCGCGGCGAGCCGGCGCAGCTGCATGTCGAGGATCGCGGTCGCCTGGATCTCGTCGATCTCCAGCAGCCGGATCAGGCCCTGCCGGGCGTCCTCGACCGTGGGCGAGCGCCGGATCAGGGCGATCACCTCGTCGAGGGCGTCCAGCGCCTTGGACAGGCCGCGCAGGATGTGGGCCCGCTCCTCCGCCTTGCGCAGCCGGAACGCCGTCCGCCGGCGGATGACGTCGATCTGGTGCTCGACGTAGTAGCGGATGAACTGGGCCAGGTTCAGCGTGCGCGGCACCCCGTCGACAAGCGCCAGCATGTTGGCGCCGAAGGTCTCCTGGAGCTGGGTGTGCTTGTAGAGGTTGTTCAGCACCACCTTGGCGACCGCGTCGCGCTTGAGCACGAGAACGATCCGCATGCCCGTACGCCCGGAGGACTCGTCGCGGATGTCGGCGATGCCGGCGAGCTTGCCCTCCTTGATCAGCTCGGCGATCCGCTCGGCCAGGTTGTCCGGGTTCACCTGGTAGGGCAGTTCGCTGACGACCAGGCAGGGGCGGCCCCGCTTGTCCTCCTCGACCTCCACCACGGCCCGCATCCGGATCGACCCGCGCCCGGTGCGGTACGCGTCCTGGATCGCCTGGGTGCCCACGATCAGGCCGTGGGTCGGGAAGTCCGGCCCCTTGACGATCTCCAGCAGCGCGTCGAGGGTGGTGGCCTCGTCCTCCTCCGGGTGCTCCAGGCACCACTGCACGGCCGCGCCGATCTCGCGCAGGTTGTGCGGCGGGATCTTGGTGGCCATGCCGACCGCGATGCCCTCGGAGCCGTTGACGAGCAGGTTCGGGATCCGCGACGGCAGGATGGTGGGCTCCTTGGCCCGGCCGTCGTAGTTGTCCTGGAGGTCGACGGTGTCCTCGTCGATGTCCCGCAGCATCTCCATGGCCAGCGGGTCGAGCTTGCACTCGGTATATCTCATCGCGGCAGCCGGATCGTTGCCCGGCGAGCCGAAGTTGCCGTTGCCGTCGACCAGCGGGTAGCGCAGCGACCAGGGCTGCGCCATCCGGACCAGCGCGTCGTAGATCGCCGAGTCGCCGTGCGGGTGGAACTGACCCATCACGTCGCCGACCACGCGGGAGCACTTCACGTAGCCCCGGTCCGGCCGGTAGCCGGAGTCGAACATGGCGTAGAGGATCTTGCGGTGGACCGGCTTGAGCCCGTCCCGGACGTCCGGCAGCGCCCGCCCGACGATGACGCTCATCGCGTAGTCGAGGTAGGAGCGCTGCATCTCCACCTCGAGCCCGACCGGTTCGATGCGGTCGTGCGCGACGACGGCGGCGACGGTCTCGGGGACCTCGGGCTCGTTGGGTGTGGACTCGGGGATATCGGTCACTTGTTAACCCTTATCAGACTCAGAGTCGTTTTCGTGCTGTGGATAACGGCTGTGGATACCGGCCGTGCTGTGGATAACTCTGTGGATCGGTGGGCCGGCCGGTGGATGACCGGCCGGCCCGCCGAGCCCCGTCAGATGTCCAGGAACCGGACGTCCTTGGCGTTGCGCTGGATGAACGAGCGGCGCGCCTCGACGTCCTCACCCATCAGCACGCTGAACAACTCGTCGGCGGTGGCCGCGTCGTCGAGCGTGACCTGACGCAGCGTACGCGTTGCCGGGTTCATCGTGGTCTCCCACAGTTCGGGGTAGTTCATCTCGCCGAGGCCCTTGAAGCGCTGGATGTCGTCCGGCTTGGCGTTGGGCTTCTTCTGCTGGCGCAGCGCGATCAGGCCGTCGCGCTCGCGGTCCGAGTACGCGTACTGCGCGTCGTCGCCGCGCTTGTTCCACTTGATCTTGTAGAGCGGCGGGGCGGCCAGGTAGACGTGCCCCATCTCGACCAGCGGACGCATGAAGCGGAAGAGCAGCGTGAGCAGCAGCGTCTGGATGTGCTGGCCGTCGACGTCGGCGTCGGCCATCAGCACCACCTTGTGGTAGCGCAGCTTCTCCATGTCGAAGTCGTCGTGGATGCCGGTGCCCAGCGCGGTGATCAGCGCCTGGACCTCGTTGTTCTTCAGCACCCGGTCGATCCGGGCCTTCTCCACGTTGAGGATCTTGCCCCGGATCGGCAGGATCGCCTGGGTACGCGGGTCGCGCCCCTGCTTGGCCGAGCCGCCGGCCGAGTCGCCCTCGACGATGAAGACCTCGGACTCGCGCGGGTCGGTGGACTGGCAGTCGGCCAGCTTGCCCGGCATCGAGCCGGACTCCAGCAGGGACTTGCGCCGGGCCAGCTTGCGCGCCTGCTGCGCGGCGATGCGGGCCCGGGCGGCCTGGGACGCCTTCTGGATGATGATCTTCGCCTCGGCCGGGTTGCGGTCGAACCAGTCGACCAGCCACTCGTTGCAGACCCGCTGCACGAAGCTCTTCACCGGGGTGTTGCCCAGCTTGGTCTTGGTCTGGCCCTCGAACTGCGGGTTGGCCAGCTTGACCGAGATGATCGCGGCCAGGCCCTCGCGGATGTCCTCGCCGGAGAGCTTCTCGTCGCCCTTGAGCAGCTTCTTGTCGGTGCCGTAGCGGTTGACGACGCTGGTCAGCGCGGCCCGGAAGCCCTCCTCGTGCGTGCCGCCCTCGTGGGTGTTGATCGTGTTGGCGAAGGTGTAGACCGACTCGCCGTAGGACTCGTTCCACTGCATGGCGATCTCGACCGACATGCCCTCCTCCTCGGCGCCGAACTCGACCACGGTCTTGTGGATCGGGTTCTTCGAGGCGTTGAGGTGCCGGACGAAGTCGGCGATGCCGCCCTTGTAGCAGAAGGTGACCTCGCGCTGGCGGCCGTCCTCCTCCTCCGGGACCCGCTCGTCGAGCAGGTGGATGGTGAGGCCCCGGTTGAGGAAGGCCATCTCCTGGATCCGCCGGTAGATCGTCTGGAAGTCGAAGTCGACCGTCTCGAACACGTCCGGGTCGGGCCAGAAGGCGACCGCGGAGCCGGTCCTGTCGGTGGACTCGCCCTTCTCAAGCGGGGTCGGCTTGGAGTTGTGGTACTGCTGCCGCCAGACGAAGCCGGACTTGTGGATCTCCACCGCCATCTTCGTGGAGAGGGCGTTCACCACGGAGACGCCGACGCCGTGCAGACCGCCGGAGACCGCGTACGCCTTGCCGTCGAACTTTCCGCCCGCGTGCAGCACGGTCAGCGCCACCTCGACACCCGGCTTCTTGAGCTTCGGGTGCAGGTCGACCGGGAAGCCCCGGCCGTTGTCGGTGACCCGGACGCCGCCGTCGGCGAGCAGCACCACGTCGATGGTGTCGCAGTGACCGGCCAGCGCCTCGTCCACCGCGTTGTCGACGACCTCCCACACCAGGTGGTGCAGACCGCGCTCACCGGTGGACCCGATGTACATACCGGGGCGCTTCCGGACCGCCTCCAGCCCCTCGAGAACGGTGATCGACCCGGCGCCGTACTCCTGCTTGTCCTGCGCTGCCACCTTCGGCCACTTTCTCGCGCCGTCCGCACCTGGTGGCGCGTCGGGCGCGGGTTCGGCGGACAGGACGCGACGTCGGCGCGCGGACCGACACCGGGGACAATTCCGGGGTGCGGGTCGAACGCGCCGGTCGCCGCGGTTGCCCGCGGATCGCGATCGGCTCGACCCGACGTGGACAATGATCGCGGGCCCCGCTCCGGGCCCGTGTCTCGTCGCTCCGCACCGGGTCTTCGTCTCGGGGTCAATCTTACTGTGCGCGGACGACAGAACCACCACTCGGCACCCCCTGCGAGGCGGCTGAGACCGACGTAGCCGCCCGAACCGCGCCGCCCACGACTCCCCCTACACGCCAGGGGGCGTTCGGGGGCGCCGCCGCCTGACGATCGGTGCCGGCCGGACGGCCGGAGACGCGAGCGTCGCCACGCCGCAGGCCCGGCCTTGATCTTTTCCGGCCGGAACCGGACGATCGAGCCGATAGGAACTACCCGTGCTCTCGAAGAGGTGACGCCAGATGGGGCTGGACAACGTCGCGGTGCAGTGGCCGCGGACCGGCCGCTTCTACGACCCGGTCGCGCCGGCCGAGTTCGTCGACTTCGGCGACATCGTCGACATGCCCCGCATCTCCGCGCCCACAGCGGCGCTCGCCGAGCTGATCGCCAAGACCGGCACGGTACGGGCGACCGCGTACACCGAGCTGGTCGACCTGCTGCTCGGCCTGGAGGGTGTGCTCTACGCCACGGACGCGGCGGCCGAGGACGAGGACCCGGTGATCGATCCCGACGGCTGCGCCTGGGTCGCCGGCGGCATCGAGCGGTTCGTGGCGGGCCACCGTCCGCACGGCGAGGCCGTCACCTTCGAGTCGGTGAGCACGGTGCTGCGGTCGCTGCTCGCCGACGGACGGTTGGCCGAGCAGCAGTTGCGTTGGCTCGACAGTCGCCTGGACGCGCTGCGCGACGAGAGCGGCGAACCGCCGCAGTGGAACTTCACCTGCGCCGAGCTGGCTGTGCTGGCCGCCTTCTACCGGCGCTGCGCCGACCGCGGCTTCGCCGTCTACGCCGACGCCTGAGTTCCCGCGGCGGCGGACCCGCCCGCGCGGTTGGCGGCGTCGATGACCCGGGTCAGCACGGTGTGCAGGTGGCGCAGCTCCTCGACCGGCATGCCGAGCCGCTCGACGATCGCGGGCGGGATCCGCTCGGCCCGCTCCCGCAGGGCCTGGCCGGCTGCGGTCAGCGTCACCGCGAGGCTCCGCTCGTCGGCGGGGTCGCGCTCGCGTCGGACGTAGCCGGCCGCCTCCAGCCGCTTGAGCAGGGGTGACAGCGTGCCGGGATCGAGTTGGAGCAGCCGGCTGAGGTCGCGTACGGACAGCGGCGCGTGCTGCCAGAGCGCGAGCATCACCAGGTACTGCGGATGGGTCAGCCCCATCGGTTCCAGCAGGGGCCGGTAGACCGCGACGACGCCGCGCGCGGCGACGGAGAGCGCGAAGCACACCTGCTGTTCCAGCGCCAGGGGATCCTCGTCGGGCTGGTCGGTCACGGCCCACCTCCTCGTCGTCGTTGCGAGCGTACCAATGATTGGTGTACCAATGTTTTGTAGACCAACTGTTCAGCGCGCATCGGAGGCCAGGCGATGACCGAGGAGAAGCCCACCCCGAAGGCCCCCGGCGAGGGCGGCCGCCTGATGGCCTGGGCGTTCCGGCGCCTCGCGGGCCCGCCCGAGGTGCAGGGCGCGGTGCAGGGCGGTTCCAACCACGCCCGGGAGGCCTGGAAGCAGGACCTGGAGCGGCGCAAGCAGTGGAGCCGCGAACAGCGGGAACGCAAGCGCGCCGAGCGGGAGGCCCGGCGCGAGGGACGCTGAGCGTCAGCCGTAGGTGTCGCGGGGGCCGCGGCCACGGACCCGGCGCGGGCCCTTCGACCAGGACGGCGCGGCGGGGCCGTGGATGTGCAGCTTGCGCACCACGTTGTGGCCGACCTCGCTGGCGATCTGCCTCAGCAGCGAGCCGGCCAGCAGCCGCAACTGGGTGGCCCACGCGGTCGAGCGGGCCTCCACGGTCAGTTCGCCGTCCTCCAGTTTCACCGGCCGGCTGTGCTGGGCCACCTCCGGGCCGACCACCCGCTCCCAGGCGCCGAACACCGTCGCCTCGGCCGCCGGCTGCTGCCAGCCGCGTGCCTTGACGAGCCGGTTGAGCACCGCACCGAGCGGCTGCGGGTCGCGCGGGTCCGGCCCCGGGCCGGAGTAGCCCCGCAGGCGCCGCTGGCCGCCCTCGCCGTCGCCACCACCCCCGCCGGGGGTACGCCGGCGCGTGCGGGCCGCCGCGTCCCGGCGCGCCTTCGCCGCATCCAGCACCGCCCGCGCCAGCTCCGGACCGCTCGCACCGGCCGCCGCCTCGCCGCCCGGTGCGCCGCCGGGCTCCCCGCCGGCCGGTGCGCCGCTGCGGCCGGGGCCGAGGCGGGCCGGCGGAAGCTGCTGCTCATCCGACACGTCGCACCGTCCCCTCGCCCACCGCGTACCGGGTGCCGCGCAGGGACATTGGCACGTCCTCGTCGACGGCGCAGGTCACCAGCAGCTGGCTCGCCTCACCGACCAGCTCCGCCAGCCGCTCCCGCCGTCCCGCGTCCAGCTCGGCGAAGACGTCGTCGAGCACCAGCACCGGCTCGATGCCGTCGGAACGCAGCAGGTCGTAGCCGGCGAGCCGCAGAGCCAGGGCGTACGACCAGGACTCGCCGTGGCTCGCGTAGCCCTTGGCGGGCAGCGGCCCCAGGGTCAGCGCCAGCTCGTCGCGGTGCGGGCCGACCAGGGTGGTGCCCCGCTCCACCTCGGCGGCGCGGGACTCGACGAGCGCCGTGGTCAGCGCCGCCGCCAGCGCCTCCCGGTCGGTGGTGGGCTCCGCCAGCTCCACCGACGGCCGGTACGCGATCCCGGCGGCACCCCGTCCCGCCGCCACCGCGTCGTACGCCTTCGTCACGTGCGGGCCCAGCGCGGCGACCAGTTCGAGCCGGCCGGCGAGCAGTTCGGCGCCGTGCCGGGCCAGGTGCGTGTCCCACACCGCCAGGGTCGACAGGTCCCCGCCGCGCGACCCGCCCGTCTTGCGGGCCAGGTACGCGGTGCGCAGCAGTGCGTTGCGCTGCTTGACCACCCGCTCGTAGTCGGCCCGCACCCCGGCGTAGCGGGGCTGGCGGCTGACCAGCAGGTCGTCGAGGTAGCGGCGGCGCTCGGCGGGATCGCCCCGGACGAGTTCAAGGTCCTCCGGGGCGAACAGCACGAGCCGCAGCGCGCCGAGCACGTCGCGCGCCCGACGCGCCGGTGACCGTCCCAGCCGGGCCCGGTTGGCCTTGCCCGGGACGATCTCCAGCTCCACCAGCAGCTCGCGGCCCTCGTGCACGACCGCGCAGCGGATCACCGCCGAGGCGGCGCCCATCCGGACGAGGGGGGCGTCCGTGGCGACCCGGTGCGAATCCAGGGTCGCCACGTAGCCCAGCGCCTCGACCAGGTTCGTCTTGCCGACGCCGTTGGCGCCGATCAGGACGTTGGCCCCCGGCTCCAGGTCGACGCCGACCCGCTCGTACGAGCGGAAGTCGACCAGTTCGAGCCGGCGGACGTACACAGGTGCGTGGATTCCGGTCAGCGCTTGTGGACGGCGTGACCGCCGAACTGCTGACGCAGCGCGGCGACGGCCTTCATGGCCGGCGAGTCGTCCTGGCGGGAGGCGAAGCGGGCGAAGAGCGAGGCGGTGATCACGTTGAGCGGCACGGCGAGCCGGACCGCCTCGTCGACCGTCCAGCGGCCCTCGCCCGTGTCCTCCGTGTAGCCGCTCAGCTCGGCCAGCTCCGGGTCCTCGTCGAGGGCCCGGTCCAGCAGGTCGAGCAGCCAGGAGCGCACCACGGTGCCCTCGCGCCAGGACTTGAACACCCCCGGCACGTTGGTGACCAGCTCGGACTTGGCCAGCAGCTCGTAGCCCTCGGCGTAGGCGTGCATGAGGCCGTACTCGATGCCGTTGTGCACCATCTTGGCGTAGTGCCCGGCGCCGACCGGCCCGGCGTGCACGAAGCCGAACTCGCCCTCCGGCTTCAGCGACTCGAAGATCGGCATCAGCCGGTCGACGTGTTGCTGGGCGCCGCCGACCATCAGCGCGTAGCCGTTCTGCCGGCCCCAGACGCCGCCGGAGACGCCGACGTCGATGTAGCCGATGCCGCGCTCGTTGAGCCGCTCCGCCCGCGGCGCGTCGTCGCTGAAGCGGGAGTTGCCGCCGTCGATGATGATGTCGCCCTCGCCGAGGATGCCGGCGAGTTCGTCGATGGTCGCGTCGGTCACCCCGGCGGGGACCATGACCCAGACCGCGCGGGGGGACTCCAGCTTCTCCGCCAGCTCCGCCAGGGTCGCGACATCGCTCAGCTCCGCGTTGTGGTCGAAGCCGACCACCTCGTGCCCGGCGGCGCGCAACCGCTCGCGCATGTTGCCGCCCATCCGGCCGAGCCCTACCAGGCCGAGCTGCATGTGTTCCTACCTCCGTGCGTCGGGGTCTTCTCGGGTGCGATCAGCGGGAGACGCGGATCGGCATGATGAGGTACCGGTACCCGGGGATGACCTCGCCATCCTCGCCGGCGGGCGAAATCACCGCGGGCTTGAAGGCGTCGACGAACGAGAGCACGGCGAACTGGGCCCCCAGGTTGGTCAGGCCGTCGATCAGGTACTGGGGGTTGAAGCCGATCGTCAGCGGGTCGCCCGTGAAGGTGGCCTCCATGGCCTCGCTGGCCCGCGCCTCCTCGGTGCCACCGGCCTCGACCACCAGGCCGTCGGCGCTGAAGCTGAGCAGCACCGGGGTCGTCCGCTCGGCCACCAGGGCGACCCGCTTGACGACCTCGATCAGGGTGCTGACGGGCACTCGGGCCTCGGCGTTGTGGCTAGCCGGGAAGAGCGAACGCACTGGCGGGTAGTTCGCCCCGTCGAGCAGCCGGCTGGTGGTGCGCCGGGTGCCGCCGGCGAAGCCGATCATCCCCTCGCCGCTCTTGCCCTGGGACAGCGCCATGGTGACCTGGCCGCCGATCGGGCCGAGGGCCTTGGCGGTGTCGTTCAGGGTCCGGGCCGGCACGAGGGCGTTGATGCTCACCTCGGGGTCGTCCGGGTTCCACTCCATCTCGCGCAGGGCCAGCCGGTAGCGGTCGGTGGCGAGCATGGCCAGCGTGCCGCCGGAGAGCTCGATGCGTACGCCGGTCATCATCGGCAGCGTCTCGTCGCGGCCGGCGGCCACGGCGACCTGGGCGACCGCCGAGGCGAACGCGGCGGCGTCGACGGTTCCGGCGCTCTCGGGCATCTCCGGCAGGGACGGGTAGTCCTCGACCGGCATGGTGGGCAGGGTAAACCGGGCGCTGCCGCAGACCAGTTCGAGGTGGGCGCCGACGGCGGCGATGTCCACCGGCTTGGCCGGCAGCGCCTTGGTGATCTCGGCGAGCAGCCGGCCGGAGACCAGGGCGGCGCCGTCGGCGTCCCCCTGCACCTCGACGGTGACCTGGCTGGAGACCTCGTAGTCGAAGCCCGAGACCTGCAGGTGGCCGTCGGTGACGCGCAGCATCACGCCTGCGAGCACCGGTACGGACGGCCGGTTGGGCAGGCTCTTCGCGGTCCAGGCCACGGCCTCGGCGAGCGCGTCGCGCTCCACTCGGAACTTCATCAATGCCTCCGCGTCGACGTCAGCGACAACTCTCTCATGCCGACCGCTGCCTACCGACCCGCCTGTCCGTGCGGGTACCCATCGCACCTTAGGGCGCGTGGGCATCGGCTGTGCGCCCGACCCCGTGGACCTCTGGTGCCGGGAGGCCGTCCACGACGGCGTTCCGGCCAATCCACAGGAAGTCCAACGGTGATGATTGGTTTTTGTTCTCTTAGAAGAGATAACTCGTCATCTTCATCGCACCTGTGCAAACTGTGGAGAACCCGCGTTTGCGCAGCTCAGACACGTTATCCACCGGTGGTTTACCTGTGGAGAACCCGGGGTACAACTCGTGTCCCGGTCCACAGGCGGTCGGCGCCCCCAGGTTGTCCACCGTCGTCCACCGGTTATCCACCGGTTATCCACCGACTTTCTCCCCAGACCTGTGGACAGGCGGAAGCCGTGCCGGCGGCGTCATCCCCAGAACCTTCAACAGGTTTCCCACAGGCCCACCGTCGTCGGTGGACAACGAGCCGGTTGTCCCCAGTCGTCCACAGCTCGTCCCCAGGGCTTGTCCACAGCCTGTGGGTAACTGGGGCGTGGACGGACCGTAGTTTCCCACAGGCTGTGGATGACGAGTTGTGGACAACGATCCGGGCTGTGTACGGACACGGGCTCGATGCTGTGGCCTACACCATGTCGAGGGTCAAGCCGGACGGGCTGTGGAGAACGAGGAAACGCCCGGCCGATGGTCCGGCCGGGCGCCTCCGTGGCCCCTCTCCGCCGCGCGGGCGGCGGGCGTACGCGATCCGACAGCGTGCGCGCGGCGTGCCTGACGCCGCGCGGCGACCTGTCGGGCGTCGCTCAGGTGTTCTGCTTGATCCGGTTGGTCAGCTCCGCGATCTGGTTGTAGAGCGAGCGCCGCTCGGCCATCTGCTGACGGATCTTGCGATCGGCGTGCATGACCGTGGTGTGGTCCCGGCCGCCGAATGCCTGCCCGATGCGGGGCAGCGACAGGTCGGTCAGCTCCCGGCACAGGTACATGGCCACCTGGCGGGCGTTCACCAGCACCCGGGAGCGGGAGTGGCCGCGCAGGTCCTCCAGGCTCACGCCGAAGTAGTCCGCCGTGGAGACCATGATCTGGTCGGCGGTGATCTCGGGCCCGGCGCCGTCGGGGATGAAGTCCCGCAGCACCTCCTCGGCCAGCGACAGCTCGACCGTCGAGCGGGTCAGGCTGGCGAACGCCGTGACCCGGATCAGCGCGCCCTCCAGCTCCCGGATCGAGTTCGACACCCGCGAGGCGATGAACTCCAGCACGTCCGGCGGCGCGTACAGGCGCTCCTGCGCGGCCTTCTTCTGCAGGATCGCGATCCGGGTCTCCAGGTCGGGCGGCTGGATGTCGGCGAGCAACCCCCACTCGAAGCGGGTACGCAGCCGGTCCTCCAGGGTCGCGAGCTGCTTCGGCGACCGGTCCGAGGTGATCACGATCTGCTTGTTGGCGTTGTGCAGGGTGTTGAAGGTGTGGAAGAACTCCTCCTGCGTACGCTCGCGGTTCTCCAGGAACTGAATGTCGTCGATCAACAGGATGTCGACGTCGCGGTAGCGCCGCTGGAACGCGCTGGTCTTGTCGTCCCGGAGCGAGTTGATGAAGTCGTTGGTGAACTCCTCGGTCGAGACGTACCGGACCGAGCGGGCGTTGCCCAGCGTCGTGGCGTAGTGCCCGATGGCGTGCAGCAGGTGCGTCTTGCCCAGCCCCGAGCTGCCGTAGATGAACAGCGGGTTGTACGCCTTCGCGGGCGACTCGGCGACCGCGACGCTCGCGGCGTGGGCGAAGCGGTTGGACGAGCCGATGACGAACGTCTCGAACATGTACTTGGGGTTGAGCCGGTTGCCGCCGCTGTCGGCGCCGGGCAGCCGGCGGTCGTCCCGGCCACCGGGCCGATGGTGATCCGCGCCACCGCGTCCGGGCCCGCTGTCGGTGCCCGTGTCGCGGGGCAGCGCCCGGATGACGTGCTGGTCGCGGGGAGAGACGGCGTCTTCGCGGTAGCGGGGCTCGTAGCCCCGGGCGTCGGCGGCCGGCGGGTCCAGCCGGGCGGCCTGCTCGTCGTAGCCGCGTCGCTCGCCCGGGTGCCGCGGCGGCGCCGACCGGTCCGGCCGTGGCGGCTCGGCGAAGGCGGTGCTGAACAGGGCCTCCTGCCCGCCCCCGTCGCCGGGCCGGTGCCCCTGGTCGCCCGGCGCCGGGCCGTCGGGGCGACGCTGGGGGTGCGCCTGCTCGGGGATCAGCGGCGGTTGGCCGCCGTCGAAGGCCCCGCCGTCGCGCTGACCGGGCCTCCCGTCGAAGCCGGCCGGCGCGTCGTCGTGGTCGAGCGGCCCGCCGTCGTGGTCGGCCGGCCCGGAGTCGGGGACGCTGCGGTAGACGGTCCCCGCCGGGCGGCCGGAGCCGTCCTCGGGTACGCGGACGGTCACCGCGACCTGGATCGGCCGACCCAGCCGGCGGGTGAGCGCCTCCGTGATCGCCGGGCGCAGCCGCGACTCGATCACGTCCCGGGTGAAGGCGTCCGGGACGGAGAGCAGCGCGGTGTCCTCGACGATGGCCCGCAGCCGGGTCAGCCGCAGGTACGCCCGCTGCTGCGCGGAGATGATCTCGTCGGCGAGTTCGTCGGTCGTCGCCGTCCACACCGCGGCAAGGTCGGTCGTACCGGTCACCGTCGTGCCACCCCCCTCGCCTCTGCTGCGCCGACGCCGCCGTCATCTCCGGTCGGCCGTCCCCGGACCCGCCGCGTACGCGCGGGTGGAACGACACCCACCGGGCGACCGACCGGCCCTCGTCCACAAGTTATCCACAGCCTGTGTACGCACCGATTGTGGCCGCCCGCCGGACGCGGGTCGGACCTGCCCCCTGCCTGGACGGGCGCTGAAGCGGGTTCACCGTGCCGAACGATCCACTACCTTGTCCGGTCTTGCCCGCCGGCGACGACCGGACCTTTCGACGCTGACCGCAATCGGGCACGGTAACAGCGTTGTCGGCGCGCCATCAACCGCCGACGCGCGGCGACCCTTGGCAACATCAGCGAAAACCGCCGCATCGGTCGCCGCGGGGCCCGGTGTCCGCCCTGCTGGAGGTGTTTGACGGTGGTTGCCGCCCTGCGTAGGCTGGAACGGCTGCTCTCTCGCCCTCTGCTAGGGTGATAGGTGCTTGCTGTCCGCGGTCGCTTCCCCGCATCGCCGAGGTCCCGCGCCGCCGGGCAGCACCGATCGGGGGCCACCGCCGAGGTGGCCTGGACCACCACACGATCCCGGCGACCCCTCGCCCGGGGCGTACGAAAACGGAGAGCCTGACGTGAGCAAGCGCACCTACCAGCCGAACAACCGCCGGCGCGCGAAGACCCACGGCTTCCGGCTGCGCATGCGCACCCGTGCCGGCCGCGCCATCCTTTCGACCCGTCGCTCCAAGGGCCGCGCCCGCCTGTCGGCCTGAGGCCGACCGGGTCAGGTCCGGGGGACGTGGGCAGTCGTGCTGGCGGCCGCACAGCGACTGCGGCGCAGCACTGACTTCGCCGCAGCGGTCCGGGGTGGCCGACGCGCCGGCCGTGGCGCCGTCGTCGTCCACCTGAGTCAGCCGACGATCCCCGAACCCGCGACAGCAACCTCGCCGGAGCCGGCGCGGAGCATCGGTACGGAGCAACCTTCCGCACCGGCCCGCGCCGGCTTCGTCGTGTCCAAGGCCGTCGGGAACGCCGTGGTCCGCAACCGGGTCCGGCGTCGCCTGCGACACCTGGTCCGCGAGCGGCTGGCCGCTCTGCCCGCCGGCAGCACCCTGGTCGTACGGGCGCTGCCCGCCGCGGCCGACACGTCGTACCCGCGACTCGGTGCCGATCTGGACGCGGCGATCGCCGCCGCGAAGGCGCCCCGCGGACGGCGGTCCCGGTGACCACCGGAGCGACCGGCCCCCGGCCCGCGACGATCGGTGCCCGGGTGCTGAGCGGGCCGATCGTCGCGTACCGTCGGTGGATAAGTCCGGCTCTGCCGGCCCGCTGCCGGTTCTACCCGTCGTGCAGTGCCTACGCCCTGGAGGCGGTGGCGGTGCACGGCGCGATCCGGGGAGCGGGCCTGACGGCCCGGCGGTTGTTGCGCTGCCACCCCTTCCACCCAGGTGGACACGACCCGGTGCCGGAGCCGGGCGGCCGCCGCCGTGCCGATGTGACTGGAGCCTGAGAATTGAGTCTCGACTGGATCTACTACGCGATTTCGTGGATCCTGCTGGCCTGGCATGGGGCCTGGGACGCCATCGGGGTGCCGGACGCGGCCGTGATCGGCACCAACTGGGCCTGGATCCTCGCCATCGTCTTCCTCGTGGTCACCGTCCGGGTGATCCTCTTCCCCGTCTTCGTCAAGCAGATCAAGTCGCAGCGGGCGATGCAGGCCCTCCAGCCGCAGGTCAAGGCGCTGCAGGAGAAGCACAAGGGTGACCGGGAGACGCTCCAGAAGGAGATGATGGAGCTCTATCGGAAGGAAAAGGCCAACCCGCTCATGGGCTGCCTTCCGATGTTCCTCCAGATCCCCGTCTTCCTGGGCCTCTTCCACGTGCTCCGCCGCCTCAACCCGGACAAGAGCGAGGCCGGCAAGACCCTCTACGGCTGGACGCTCGGCCAGTTCGAGAGCGCCTCGGCGGCGAAGCTCTTCACCGCCCCGATCGCCGGCAAGTTCGGCTCCACCGCCGAGGAACTGGCCCGGCTCGGCGCCAACGGCACCACCGTGAAGATCATCGCCGGCATCCTCGTCCTCGTGATGATGGGCACCACCTACCTCACCAGCCGCCAGATGATCCTCAAGACCGGCTGGGCCGAGGACCCGCAGCAGCGGATGATCCAGAAGCTGATGCTCTACGGCATCCCGCTGTCGCTGCTCATCTCCGGCGCCATCTTCCCCATCGGTGTGATCATCTACTGGGTCACGAACAACCTCTTCACCCTGGCGCAGCAGCAGTGGGTGCTGCGGAAGTTCCCGCCGCCGCCCACCGCCACCAGCAAGCCGGGCATCTCGACCCGCAACCCGGTGCAGCCGGCGAAGACGGGCGGCCTGCTCGGCCGCACCAAGGCGGCCCCCCAGGCCCCGGCGAAGCCGGCCGCGCCCAAGGTCGCCGGCCCCAAGCCGGGCGCCAAGCCGGCCAACCCGAAGAAGAGCCGCCCCGCCAAGCGGCAGGGCTGAGGACATCCGGGCCGCCGTCGGGAAACCGACGGCGGCCCGTTCCGCACCGCGCAGCCGCCGTACGGCCGGCGCCGGGCGGAACCGCCGCGCGCGGCGCGGCCCACGGGCGAGACTGCCCGTACGACAGACGTGCCCGTGGGCACCGGCGACCTCCCGCCGGCCCCGGGAAACCAGCGGACCCGACGGTCCGGCCGAGCGAGTACGGAGATGAGACCGTGACCGACACCAGCACCCCCCGCGCCGACGAGTCCCTGGACGAGGAGGGGACCGAGCCGACCGCGGTGAACGGCGAGACCGAGGAGGCCGACGAGGAGTCGAGCCCCAAGGAGAAGAAGGCCGTCGGCGAGAGCGAACTGTTCCGGCAGAGCGAGATCGCGGCCGACTACGTCGAGGGCCTGCTCGACATCCTCGACTACGACGGCGACATCGACGAGCTGGTCTCCGGCGGCCGTCCCGTCGTCGAGGTGGTGGGCGGCCGGCTGCAGAACCTGGTCGGCCAGCGCGGTGCCACCCTGGAGGCCCTCCAGGAGCTCGCCCGGTTGGCCGTCTTCCGGCAGACCGGCACCCCGAGCCGGCTGCTGCTCGACGTCGGCGGCTACCGGGCGACCCGCCGCAAGGAGCTGGCCGCCGTTGCCAAGAACGCCGTGGAGAAGGTCAAGGAGTACGGCGAGCCCGTACGCCTGGAGCCTATGTCCGCGTTCGAGCGCAAGTGCGTACACGACGTCGTCAACGCGATGAGCGGCGTGGAGAGCGAGTCCGAGGGCGTCGAGCCGAACCGCCGCATCATCGTCCGGCCGGCGGACTGACCGGGTGACCCACGACGACACCACGGCCGGTGCCGTGGACGGCCCGGGTGGCACGCCGCCCGGGCCGTCGCCTGTCCGGCCCGAGCCGCCCGTGAACCCCGACTCCTCCGCGCCCCCGGCCGAGGCTCCGGAGGCCCCGACGCAATCGTCGGCCGACGCTCCTGAGGCCCCGACGCCTTCGGCCGGCGCTTCTGAGGCCACGCCGCCTTCGGCCGACGCTCCCGAGGGCCGGCCGTCCTCGGCCGGCGCTTCTGAGGCCGCGTCGTCGCCGGAGGAGCCGTCGTCCCCGGGCGATGCCTCCGAGGGCGCGGCACCCCCGGCCGTGGCTGCTCAGGAGGCGCCCTCCCCGACCGTGGCGGTGCTGCCGCCGGAGCTGGCCGGCGCCGCCCGCACGCTCTTCGGCGACCGGCTGGACCTGGCGGCCGCGTACGCCGAACTGCTCGCCACCGACGGCGTGGTCCGCGGCCTGATCGGCCCGCGCGAGGCACCCCGGATCTGGGACCGCCACCTGCTCAACTGCGCGGCGGTGGCCGAGCGGATCCCCCAGGGGGCGACGGTCCTCGACGTCGGCTCCGGGGCCGGGCTGCCCGGCCTGGTGCTGGCCATCGCGCGTCCCGACCTGACCGTGACCCTGATCGAGCCGCTCGCCCGCCGCACCTCCTTCCTCATCGAGGCGGTGCAGCACCTGGGCCTGGCGAAGATGGTCCGGGTGTTCCGGGGGCGGGCCGACGAGGCGGCGACCGGCGCGACGGGCCTCGGCCCGTTGAGCGGGGATGTGGTCACGGCGCGCGCTGTCGCGCCGCTGGACCGGCTCTCGACGTGGTGCCTGCCACTGGCCGTCCCCGGCGGTCGGCTGATCGCACTCAAGGGCGCGTCCGCGGCCGACGAGATCGCCGAGCACGCGCAGACAGTCGCCCGGCTCGGCGGCGGTGAGCCCGAGGTGCACCGCTGCGGCGAGGGCGTTATCGATCCGCCGACGACGGTGGTGGAGATCGTGCGGGAGCGGATGGTCGGGCCGGCCCGGCCGAAGGCCCCGAAGAGGTCGCGAGGCGGCCGGTCCCGGCGGCGCTGAGTCCCCTCGGACACCGTGCCGGATGTACGCGGTACCGGCTTCCCGGCCGGCGGTTGCGTCGTTGAACCGGTACGGGTGGACGGAAGGATGAGAACCCGACGTGGACCGGCTGCGCCCGTGAGCCGTAGGCTGGCTGCGCGTCGATAGTGTGGAGCGGGCGGCAACGGACGTTCACCGGTCCCGCCGCTCCCGCCGGGCCGTACGCTCCGCGGTGCGATCGCGTGCGGCCAGTTGACGGGGTGCGGACCGACCATCCGAAGCGGGCAGGGATGACAGGTGCATGACGACGGAAGGCACGACGATCCACGCGTGACCGGGTCAGCGGGCGACCCCGTTTCACGTGAAACCGACTACCCCAACTGGGCGTCCGACGGGGTGTCCCATGGCCCGTCGCTCCGGCCGCCCGGTTGGGACGCGGCCGCCCGGCCGTCCGACGCCGAGGTGGTGGGACCGGAGCACCCGGCGACGCGCGCCGCTCCTGACGTGCCGCGCGCCGGCAACTCGGCCGGTGGCCGGGTGATTCCGATCCGGCGCAACGCCTCGGCCTCGGCCCGCTTCGAGCTTCCCGTGCCGCAGCAGCCGACCCCGGACTCCGTACCGGACGCGACCCCCGAACCCGAACCCGTCACCGACACGACCGCCGTCCCGGGAGCCAGTGCTGCCGAGGCCGCGTACGTTTCACGTGAAACCCCGACGCGCGAAGAGGATGACCCACCGTTGGCTATGGAGGCGATGCGCGCCGTGCAGATCCTTAATCCGAGTGGCGAGGTGACGATGCCTCGGCCGGAACGGACCCGGGTCATGTGCGTCGCGAACCAGAAGGGCGGCGTGGGAAAGACCACGACCACGGTGAACCTTGCGGTGGCACTCGCCCTGCACGGCAACCGGGTGCTGGTGGTCGATCTCGATCCGCAAGGAAACGCCTCCACCGGGCTGAACGTCCCGCACCACACTGGTGTGCCGGACGTCTACGACTGCCTCATCAACAGCGTGCCGCTGGAGGAGGTCGCCCAGGGCGTCGAGGGCATCCCCAACCTCTGGTGCGTACCGGCGACGATCGACCTCGCCGGCGCGGAGATCGAGCTGGTGTCGGTGGTCGCCCGTGAGTCGCGGCTGGCCCGGGCGATCGCCGCCTACCCCGGCCACTTCGACTACGTCTTCATCGACTGCCCGCCCTCGCTCGGCCTGCTGACGGTCAACGCGCTCGTAGCCGCGCAGGAGGTGCTCATCCCGATCCAGTGCGAGTACTACGCGCTGGAGGGGCTGAACCAGCTGATCAACAACATCAACCTGGTCCGCCAGCACCTCAACCCCAAGCTCGACGTCAGCACCATCCTGCTCACCATGTACGACCGGCGAACCCGGCTGGCCGACGCCGTCGAGCAGGACGTACGGAACCACTTCGGCGACAAGGTGCTCCAGGCGGTCATCCCCCGCAACGTCCGCGTCTCGGAGGCACCCAGCTACGGCCAGTCCGTGATGACCTACGATCCGGGGTCGCGGGGGGCGACGAGCTACTTCGAAGCCGCCCAGGAGATCGCCGAGCGTGGCGTCAAGGAGCCGGTGGGCCGGAATGCGTAGTGCGGAACAGTCGCTGGGAGGCGTGGTATGAAGAACCGTCCTCGGGGCGGTCTGGGGCGGGGCCTGGGGGCCCTCATCCCGACCGGGCCGGCGCCGACCGCAGTGGTGGAGCCGACCCCTGCCGTGGAGCCGCCTGCGGCGGCTGAGGCGTCGACCGCCGTCGGCGCCCCGGAGGAGTCGGCGCCCGTCGTGGCGAGCCCGCCTGCGGCTGCGCAGCCCGAGCCGGAGCCTGTACTCAGCCCTGTGCCGGGGGCCCGGTTCGCCGAGATTCCGGTCGACGCGATCGTGCCGAACCCGAAGCAGCCCCGCCAGGTCTTCGACGAGGACGCTCTGGAGGAGCTGAAGACCTCGATCCAGGAGGTCGGCTTCCTCCAGCCGATCGTCGTACGGCAGCTCGACGACGAGAAGTACGAACTCGTCATGGGCGAGCGGCGTTGGCGGGCCGCGCAGGCCGTCGGGCGGGAGAAGATCCCGGCGATCGTCCGGGACACCCAGGACGACGCCATGCTCCGCGACGCGTTGCTGGAGAACATCCATCGGGCGAACCTGAACCCGCTGGAGGAGGCGGCCGCGTACCAGCAACTGCTGGACGAGTTCGGCGCCACCCACGAGGAACTCGCCCGGCGCATCGGGCGGAGCCGGCCGCAGATCTCGAACACCATCCGGCTGCTCAATCTGCCCGCGCAGGTCCAGACCCGGGTCGCCGCGGGCATCCTCTCCGCCGGTCACGCCCGTGCGCTGCTGAGCCTCGACGAGGCCGAGGCGCAGGAGCAGCTCGCACGGCGAATCGTCGCCGAGGGGATCTCGGTCCGCGCGACCGAAGAGATCGTCGCGCTGGCCCTGAGCGACGGTACGACGAAGAAGGAGGCGGCCAAGCGCCGCCCGAAGCCGCACGCCCCCGCCCTCACGGATCTGGCCGACCGGCTCTCCGACCGGTTCGACACCCGCGTGAAGGTCGACATCGGCCGGAGCAAGGGCAAGATCACCATTGAGTTCGCGACGGTCGACGACCTGGAGCGGATCGTCGGCCTCATCGGCGTCGGCCAGGAGGAGGAGCCGGAGGCCTGATCTGGCGGACGCAAGCCGGCTCTACGGGCGGATCCGCATTGGTTGAACGGCAGACATCGCCGGCCGCGTGACCTTCAGGGTCACGCGGCCGTTCTGTGTCGGCCGGGAGCTGAGTTTCACCGTCCCGCGAGCCGCAGCGCTGCTGGCCCGTCGCTCGCGTGGCAACGGATCGCGGAGGGCCGGCGTCGTTTCACGTGAAACCGCGTAGGCGGCGGCCGCTGGTTCAGCCGTCGCCGTCGCCCCGTCGCCGTGGCCGTTTCCCGTGAAACGGCCACGGTTCTGCGGCTTGCGGCCCGGCGGTTGAGAGGGCACCGAAGAGTGCGGGCGAGACCCAAGCGAGCGAACTGGGCAGACGAACATCAAGCGGGGCTCTGCCGAAGGAGATCGTCGAGGCTGCGAGAGCGCGTCGGAGCCCCTCGTGCGGCGTTGGCATCCCGAAGGCCACCCCCTGCGGGTTGGCGGGACCGGTAGCGCTGCGAGGACGTGCATCGGCCCGCCAGGATCGATCCTCAGCCCCGCTGCCGTTGACGCACGCTGCCCGGCCCGCATGTGTCGCATGCGTCCGCTCGGGCCGTCGCCGGGTCGTGGGGATGCCAGTCGCACTCGTGCTGCCGGCAGAGCGCTCCGGAGGATCCGGCGTACGCGTGCCGACACGTAGCATCCCGACGCCTAGCGATGCAGAAGGCGCCCCGTCGCGGTCGTGGCGTCGCCGCTGTCAGCTTCGCTTCCGGCGGGGTCGTGTCAACGGATGCACGACGCTGAGGCGCCACCTTGTCGGCCCGCACCGAACGGGCACCACAGCACCTGCGACACGGTTCACCCTGCCGGGGCGGGACAGGTCGGGGACGTCCCGCGATGAGCGGGCCCGTTGCGGCCACATGTTCAGGACCGCGACAGTCGAAGCGCGATGGACGGCCACCGGTCGAAGGCCGGAGGCGTCGGGAGTGGAGGCGTCGGACTCGGAGGCGCTGGGGTTCAAGGGCAGCGAACTCGCAGGCGGTGGATTCGAGGGCGACGGATTGGGTGGCACCGGCTTCGAGGACGGCGAACTCGTAGGCGGCGGATTCGTAGGCGGCGCCCCTGGAAGGCACCGAGGGGCGATCACGGATCTCAAGCTCGATCGGTGCTCGGGAGTGGCGACGACGATGACGGCCCGGTGCTCACGTGAGCGGCGAGGACCCGGGTGAGACGACGGCGAGGATGGAGCGATGGCGGGTGCAGCCGACGTACAACGGCGTGCTCTGGTTTCACGTGGAACCGGACGGCTGCCCTCGGACCGAATCGGAGCCTTCGGACCCGAAGTTATCCACAGCGGTTATCCACAGGCTGCCCTGTTTCACGTGAAACCCCGTGTGGAACAGGGTGACAGCCTGTGGACGACGGTATGTGTCCGGCGTCTCATCAGCCTGTGGATGCCTGTGTGCGCCTGTGGATAACTTCGCTCCGCGCTGCGACCTCGGGACCGGAGCGGCATCGCTCCGTGGCGCTTTCGGGTAGGGACAGCGGTGCCGGAACCGGTTAGTGTCAGCGTCGTGCACGACACCCCTCCCTCCGTTCCGGACTTCACCCAGTGGCCGTCCTTCCCCTTCGAGGGCGACCTTCGTGTCAAGCAACTCAATGATCCGGTCCCGGTCGAGCCGCCGCGCAGGGGCGAGGGACTTCGGGAATGCACCGCCTGCAACGCCCCGGACGATGCCTACATCTGGGTGGGCGAGCGATGGCGGGTACGCGCCATGGACCGTCCCACCGGGCTGCCGATGGTGCTGATCCTCGAATCCCGCTCGCATCTGGATCTCGGCGACCTGCCGAACCTGCTCGCCGCCGAACTGGGGGTGATGACCGTACGGCTGGAGCGGGCCATCCGGTCCCTCGACGGGGTGGCCCGGGTGCACGTCAACCGCTGGGGCGACGGCTCCGCGCACCTGCACATGTGGTTCCTCGCCCGGCCCTACGGCCAGCTCCAGCTGCGGGGGACCTTCCTCTCCCTGTGGGATTCGATCCTGCCGCCCATCTCGGAGTCGCAATGGCGAGAGAACCTCGCCATGGTGGCGGCCTGGCTGGCGGAGTTCGGCGGGCGCCCCCTGGCCGAGCCGCCGCGCATCCAGTGGCAGGCGCCCTCCAGCTTCACCGGGCAGTCCCCGGTCGAGGACGAGCCGACGGAGGGCGAGCCGGTGTCCGTGATCGAGTCCGCCGAGGAGGCCCCGCCAGCAGAGGAACCGGGAGACGAGGCGTCCGCCGCGGAAGCCCGGGAGCCGCGCGTCTAGGGCGTGTCCGTCCTGCCCATCCCTCGCACGGACGCTCGGCGGCTCCGAAGGGGATGCCCGGCGAGACCGGTCCCGCGACGTCCTCGATCGGCAGCCGGCTCACGTGCCCGACCGGTGGCCCCACCACCGACCGGACGAGATCCCGGACAGAGCCGGGCCGGTCAGGGGCGCCGGGTCGCCGCGCGGGCCACCAGGGTTCCGAGCATCCTGCCGAAGTCCAGGCCGGCAGCCTGGACCGCGAGCGGCAGCAACGAGGTCTCGGTCATTCCCGGCGAGACGTTGACCTCCAGCACGTGCGGCTGCCCTGCCGAGTCCACGATCAGGTCGACGCGGCTGAGGTCGCGCAGGCCCAGTGCGGTGTGCGCGGCCAGCGCGACGTCGGCCACCGCGCCGGCCACCTCCGGTGCCAGCCGTGCGGGAGTGTGCCAGGTCGTCCGGCCGGCGGTGTAGCGGGCCGCGTAGTCGTACACCCCGTTGCGGGGCACGATCTCCACCGCCGGCAGGGCGCGCGGCCCGTCGCCCAGGTCGACCACGGAGACCGCCACGTCCATGCCGGGCACGTACCGCTCGACCAGCGCCGTCGAGTCGTACGCGAAGCAGCCGACCATCGCGGCCGGTAGGGACGCGGCGTCCCGGACCACGGCGGCGCCCAGCCCCGAACCGCCCTGCGTGGGCTTCACCATGAGCGGCAGCCCCAGCCGCTCGACGATCCGGTCCAGCACCGCCACGGCACCCAGCTCGGAGAACCGGTCGTGCGGCAGGGCGACCCAGTCGGGGGTCGGGATGCCCGCCTCACGGAGCACCGCCTTGGCCGACGGCTTGTCCCACGCCAGCCGCGACGCGCGGGCGTCGCACCCCACGTACGGGATGCCGCAGAGGTCCAGCACGCCGCGCAGCGACCCGTCCTCGCCGGTGGCGCCGTGCAGGGCGATCACGACGGCGTCCGGCGGGTCGGCGTCCAGGGCCGGCAGCAGCGCCACGTCGGCGTCCCGCATCTCGGCGTCCATGCCGACGGCCCGAAGTGCGTCCAGCACCCGGCGCCCGGACCGCAGCGAGACGTCACGCTCGTAGGAGAGCCCGCCGGCGAGCACCAGCACCCGCAGGTCGGCGGTGGCGGCGGGGTCGGTCACGAGGGAACGCTCGGCAGCGGTGGGAACCATGCCGGAATCATGCCAAGTCGGGTCCCGGCGTGTCCGAGCCGGCCTGCCCGCGTCGCGCCCCGGGACGGCCGACCGCGCCGAAGACCCGCCGCATGGCGATGTCCTGCTCCATCACGCCGGCCAGTCGGCGTACGCCTTCGCGGATCCGTTCCGGCGAGGGGAACGAGAAGTTGAGCCGCATGTTGCCGGTGCCGGTGCCGTCGGCGTAGAAGCCGGTGCCCGGCACGTACGCCACCCGGGCGGCGATGGCCCGGGGCATCATCGCCTTGGAGTCGAGACCGTCGGGCAGGGTCGCCCAGACGAAGAGGCCGCCGGCCGGCGTCGTCCAGGTCGTGCCGGCGGGCATCAGGTCGTCCAACGCGGTGAGCATCGCATCGCGTCGTTCCCGGTAGACCTCGCGGTAGACCTTGAGCTGTTCCCGCCAGGGCATGGTGCCGAGGTAGGTGGAGACGGCCGCCTGCGCGTAGCCGCTCGGGCAGAGGATCTGCGCCTCGCTGGCGATGACCAGCTTGTCGCGGACGGCGTGCGGCGCGAGGATCCAGCCGACCCGCAGGCCGGGAGCGAAGGTCTTGGAGAAGGTACTGAGGTAGAAGACCCCGTCACGGCGCCGCGCGCGCAGCGGCGCGGGCGCGTCCCCGGCGAAACCCAGCTGACCGTACGGGTCGTCCTCGACCACGAGCAGGCCGGCGCGCTCGCAGATGTCGAGCACCCGCTCGCGCCGTTCCTCGGTCAGCGTCACGCCGGTCGGGTTCTGGTAGGTCGGGATGGTGTAGAGGAACTTGACCCGCCGGCCGGCGCGCGCCTGCTCGGCGATGGCCGCCTCCAGCGCCTCCGGGACCAGCCCGTCGTCGTCCATCGGCACGTGCACGACCTGCGCCTGGGCGGCCTGGAACACGCCGAGCGCGCCGACGTAGGTCGGGCCCTCGGCGAGCACCACGTCCCCGGGGTCGAGGAAGAGCCGGGCCACCAGGTCGAGGGCCTGCTGACCGCCCACGGTGACCACCACGTCGTCCGGGGAGGCGCCGCACGCGGCGTCGATGCCGGAGAGCGCCATCACCTCGCAGATCCGTTCGCGCAGCTCCAGGGTGCCCTGGCCGATGCCGTACTGGAGGGTGGTGGCGCCGTGCTCGGCACCGAGCCGGCCGAGCATCTCGCCGACCGCGTCGAGCGGCAGCGCCGCGATGTAGGGGGCGCCGCCGGCGAGCGAGACCACCTCCGGGCGACTGGCCACCGCGAAGAGCGCGCGGATCTCCGAGGCGGTCATGCCCCGCACGCGACGGGCGTACCGGTCGGTGTAGTCGTCGAGCGTCGTGCCGGTCATGACATCACCTCGATGGCTGCTCGGGTGGCTCCCACCCCGGCGTACCCGGGACACCGACGACCATGGCGACGCGGGACGCCGGGTGTCGATCCTAGTCGCCGCCTCCCAGGATGCCACCGTGACGGCGGTCGGCGTCCACATCGCGGACCCGGCGGGCGCCCCGACCGGAGGGGCATTCGCGCGTCCCCTCCCGCCGCGTCCGTTTGCGGCGTACGATCGCTCGTCGGGGGCAGGAAAAGCGGCGTCGTCGTTCCGTGCCGGTCTCACCTCCGAGCCTAATGTGGGGATGCACCAATGTCGCGACGTCTGGTCAGCTTGACCCTGGACACCCTGGAGGACCTGCCCCGTCCGTGCCGGCAGTGCGTCTACTGGGAGCTTGATCCGGTCTCGGCGGACCGGGCCTGCGCGGCAGGCGACCCGGGGCTGGAGAAGGAGGCCTGGGTCTCGCAGACCCTGCTGGAGTGGGGCTCCTGCGGCAAGCTCGTCTACGTCGACGGCATGCCGGCCGGGTTCGTCCTCTACGCCCCGCCGGCCTACGTGCCGCGCTCGATGGCCTTCCCCACCTCCCCGGTCTCCGCCGACGCCGCGCTGCTGATGACGGCCAACGTGGTGCCCGCCTTCGCCGGTGGCGGGCTGGGCCGGATGTTGGTCCAGGGCGTCGCCCGGGACCTCACCAAGCGCGGCATCAAGGCGATCGAGGCGTTCGGCGACGCCAAGTTCGGCGACGCGGCCGACCCCGCCGGCGCCTGCGTCGCCCCGGCCGACTTCTTCCTCTCCGTGGGCTTCAAGACCGTCCGCCCGCACCCGCGCTACCCCCGGCTGCGATTGGAGCTGCGTACGGCGCTGAGCTGGAAGTCCGACGTCGAGTACGCGCTGGAGAAGCTGCTCGGCTCGATGAGCCCCGAGACGCTGCTCCGCCCCGTCCGCCCGGCCCCGGCGACCCGCTCCACCGCCGGCTGACCCCGCAACGGGCGGCGGCGGGCTCAGTCCACCACCGTGCCGGCGGCCACCACCGCCCGCAGCTCGCTCACGTCGATCGAGCCGGTGGGGACGTCCCGCTCGACGGGGATGTACATCCGCTGCACGGCGGCGACGATGGCCTCCGCCACCCGGTCCCGGAACCGGGGGTCGACCAGTCGGCTCCGGTCGGCGGGCGAGGTGAGGTAGCCGACCTCGACGCGTACGGCCGGCATCCGGGTCAGCCGGAGCAGGTCCCACGCCTTCGCGTGCGTACGGCAGTCGCGCAGCCCGGTGCGGGCGACGATCTCGCGCTGCACCAGCCCGGCCAGCCGCTCCCCGGTCGCCGAGGTCACCCCGTTGTCGGTGCCGTAGTGGTAGGTCGCCACCCCCTCGGCCTCCGGGTTGGCGTGCCCGTCGACGTGCAGCGAGATGAACACGTCTGCGCCGAGGGAGTTGGCCAGCTCCGCGCGGTCGACGTCCGGCAGGCACTCCTCCGGGGCCGGCCCGCGGGTGAGCTGTACGCGGACGCCGGAGGCGGCGAGCCTGCCCTCCAACCGGCTGGCAAGGTCGTGCACGAGATCCGCCTCGGTCCACCGCAGCGACCCGTCCGGCACCAGCACGCCGGGGTCGGTGCCCCCGTGCCCGGGGTCGATGACGACGGTCCGTCCCACCAGCGTCGGGCCGGACTGCCGGATGGCGTCGGACTCGCGGAGCCACTGCGGGCGCCCGCCGACGACCTTGCGGCCGAGCCGGCGCAACGCGTTCATGGTGTGCGGGCCGCACGAGCCGTCGGGCGTCAGCCCGACCTCCCGCTGGAACTGGGCGACCGCCCGGGAGGTCCGTACGCCGTAGATGGCGTCCGCGCGCCCTACGTCGTACCCCATCTCCAGCAGCCGTTCCTGGAGCGAGCGGACGTCCTCGCCGGTGAGCGGCTCCGGTACGGCGTGGTAGAGGGTGCGGGCGCCCAGCCGCCAGCGGGCGGCGTCCAGGGCCCGCCAGGTCTCGGCGCCGACGCGGCCGTCCACGCTGAGCCCCCGGGACTGCTGGAAGGCCCGCACGGCGCGTTCGGTGTGCGTGTCGAACTCGTCGGCGTCAGGTGCCGTCGGGGTGAGAAGGTCGAGGCCGGTGAGCACCGTACGGATCTCCGTCACCGCGGGTCCACGGTCACCGGGTCGGATCGGACGCACGCACGACCCCCTCTGCACGGACGGTTGCTGGCCGGGCGGCCCCGGGTTGAGGTTATGCGCTCCGGGGGCTCCGGGGCCCCACGTCGGGAAAAACGCGTCGACCCCGTGCCCGGCGGACCGGGTACGGGGTCGACGCGTGTCGGTGCTGCTCAGAGCGCCGATTCGATGAGCTTGACGAGCTCGCCCTTCGGCTTGGCGCCGGCGATCGACTGCACCGGCTCGCCGTTCTTGAAGACGGTGAGGGTCGGGACCGACATCACCCGGTAGGCGCGGGCGGTCTCCGGGTTCTCGTCGATGTTGAGCTTGACGATGGTGACCTGGTCGCCCATCTCGCCGGCGATCTCCTCCAGCAGCGGCGACACCTTGCGGCACGGGCCGCACCACTCGGCCCAGAAGTCCACCAGAACCGGCTTGTCGGACTTCAGCACGTCGACGGCGAAACTCGCGTCGGTGACCGACTTCGTTGCTCCCACTATGACCCTCCTCCGGAATGTGTTTCGGTTGTTCAGCCCTGCAACGTGGCGATGAAGCGCTCGGCGTCCAGCGCGGCGGCACAGCCCGTGCCGGCGGCGGTGATCGCCTGCCGGTAGGTGTGGTCCACCAGGTCGCCGGCGGCGAAGACGCCGGGCACGCTGGTGCGGGTGCTGGGCGCCTCGACCTTCACGTAGCCCTCGTCGTCCATCTCCACCTGGCCCCGGAACAGCTCGCTGCGCGGGTCGTGGCCGATGGCCACGAAGACGCCGGTGACGTCGAGGACCTTGGACTCGCCGGTGTGCGTGTTGCGTACCCGCACCCCGCTGACCTTGCCGTCGTCGCCGAGGATCTCCTCGACCACGGTGTTCCACTCGACCTTGATCTTGTCGTTGCTCAGTGCCCGCTCGGCCATGATCTTGCTGGCCCGGAAGGAGTCCCGGCGGTGGAGGATGGTGACCGAGTCGGCGAACCGGGTGAGGAAGCTCGCCTCCTCCATCGCCGAGTCACCGCCACCGACGACCACGATGTGCTGGTTGCGGAAGAAGAAGCCGTCGCAGGTCGCGCAGGACGAGACGCCGTGGCCCAGGTACTCCTGCTCGCCGGGCACGCCGAGCGGACGCCACGCGGAGCCGGTGGCGAGGATGACCGCCCTGGCCCGGTACGCGGTCTGGCCCACCCACACGGTGCTCACGGCGTCGGAGCCCACGCTGCCGGTGTCCTTCAGCTCGACCCGCGTCACGTCGTCGGTGAGGAACTCCGCGCCGAACCGCTCGGCCTGCTTGCGCATGTTGTCCATCAGCTCGGGGCCGAGGATGCCGTCGGCGAAGCCGGGGAAGTTCTCCACCTCGGTCGTCGTCATCAGCGCACCGCCGGACTGCACGCCCTCGATGATGAGCGGTTTGAGGTTGGCGCGCGCCGCGTAGACCGCCGCCGTGTAACCGGCCGGCCCGGAGCCGATGATGATCAGGTTGCGGACCTCGTCCACTGCCGTCTCCCGATTCGTGTTGTTCGTCATCGGCGCGCACCGATGCCGATCCGATGCCGACGCCCCCCGGTGCCGGCACTTCGATGTGCAGAACGTCATCGTACGAACCGGGGATTCCCGAGCCGGTCATCCGGTGGGTCAGGTCACGTGGACGGTCAAACGTCCGGTGGCCGCGAATTCACCCTACCCGCGTGCGGTAGCGGCTGTCCGAGCCGGACCCGGGGACCCCGCATTCCGGGCCGCTGGCCCAGGCCCAGCCCGCCCCCGTGGCGTCGGTGAAGCGCACGATCAGCGCCGGGCGCCCCTGGAAACGGGCGTAGTCGACCACGTCGACCACCAGCGGACCGTTGCCGTGCTCGGCCTTGATCGCGCCGATGCAGGCGCCCAGCGCGGCGGGGTCGGTGAGCCGCTCGAGGCCGAGGGCGGAACTGGGCAGCCGCCCGCCCTCCGCCTGGACGCCGGGCTGCTCCCCGGGCGGTCCGCCGGTGAACGGCCGTGCCTTCGGCGACGACGGGAAGGCGGCCAGCGACTCCGGCGTGTAGTCCGTGCCGCTGCGTACCGACGGCTCGCCGGAGATTCGGAACGGCGTGGCGGTGGCCGGGCCGGCTGCCTCCTCGCGGTGGGCGGAGCCGGGCAACGCCGTGTCCGCGGCACCGCCGGTCTGCTGACCCCTGGTGAACTGGTTGACGCCGAGGCCGACCGCCGCGATCGACACCGCGGCCAGCGCGACAGGCCCCGCCAGCCGGCCCCAGCGGCGCCTCCGTCGGCCGGGCCCGGTGGCCCCGCCGCGACCCGGTTCGGAGCGGGGTACGCCCGCCGGACGCCTGCCGGAACCGCCGAGCGGCTGCGTGGGCACCGCGCCGGCGCCGATCCTGACCCCCGGCTGCGCCCCGGCGTGTTCTGCTCCCGCGCCGCCAGCCGAAGGACCCGGCTCGACGTCGTCAGACCCCGAAGAACCGGGCCCCGCAAGGACCGGCTCGGAGTCGCTGCCCGGCCCGTAGGACGCGGCGCCGGTGGCGGTGGCGTGGGCCAGCACGGCGGCGATCCGGTCGGCGACGTCAGCCGGCATCTCGGGTGCGGCGGTGCCCCAGGCGGCCAGGTCCGCCCGGACGTCCGCCACGGCGGGGGCCAGCAGCGCGTACGCCTGCGCCCAGCCGGCGTCCTCGTCGACCAGGCGGGCGACGAGTTCCTCCTCCGGGGTGCCGTCCAGCGCCCCGCCGAGGTAGTCGGCGAGCAGGTCGTGGTCGACCTCCCTGAACCCCCCGGCCGTCACGCGTCCTCCTGGTGGGCATCCCGCCGGGGCCGTCCCGACCCCGATCGGACGCCCTCGGACGACTGCGGGTTCCCTCGGGTGACGGCCGGCACGTTCGGACCCGCCGTCGGGGCCGGCTCGGCCCGCTGCGGGGTGGACCGCTCCTCGGCCCGCTGCGGGGCGGGGCGGGGGCGCAGGTGGCCGAGCTGCGTCGCCAGGCGGGCCCGTCCCCGGGCGCAGCGGCTCTTGACCGTGCCCTCGGCCACGCCGAGGATCCGGGCCACCTCGGCGACGGGATAGCCCTGCACGTCGACCAGGATCAGCGCCGCCCGCTGCTCGGCCGGCAGTTCGGCGAGCGCCTGCCGGACCACGAGCGCCGTGTCGTGGTCCTGCGCGGGTGCCGCCGGCTCGACGCCCCCGGTGCCGGAGTCGGTGTCGCGGACCCCGTCCGGCAGCGGCACCGTGGGGTGCGCCTGGCGGCGGCGGATCCGGTCCAGACAGGCGTTCACCACGATCCGGTGCAGCCAGGTGGTGACCGCCGAGTCGCCCCGGAACCGGCCGGCCGCCCGGTGGGCGGACAGCAGGGCGTCCTGGAGTGCGTCGGCGGCCTCCTCGCGGTCGCCGAGCGTACGCAGGGCCACCGCCCAGAGCCGGTCGCGGTGCCGGTGGAAGAGCTCGGCGAAGGCGTGCGGGTCGCCGGCAACGTGGGCGTGCAGGAGATCGAGGTCGGCAGCCCCGGCCGGCGGCGCCGACGACGAGACCGGTGGACCCACCGGTCCACCGGTCGCTCGTTCCCCGCGTACGCCCATCACCACGTCCGGCGGATGCGGTGCCCGGAGCGCGGTGGCCGACTCACGATCCCTGGACCGTGATCTCCTGGACGCCGAGCTTGTAGCCGCCGTCGCTCGACGGCAGCTCGGTGATCCAGAACAGCAGGTAGCGGTACTTCTGGTCGGCGTTGAAGCCGTTGAAGGTCATCTTGGTGCCCTCGTGCTCCTCGAACGGCTGGCCGATCGCGGTCTTCTTGTAGTCCGCGAAGAGCTGCGCGTCCCCGGAGGACGACGACGGCCGGTCGGTGGTGCCGGCGTAGAGCTGGGCGGAGGCGCCCCGGGCGGACAGGAGGACCTGGACGGACTTGACGGTGTGCTCGCCGCCGAGGTCGATCCAGACGCCCATGCCCTTCTTGAGGTTGCCGAAGTTGGCCCGCCCCCGGTAGGTCTGGGTCTCCCAGCCCTCGTCCTCGTTGCCGTCGAAGACCCTGTCGGCGTTGCGGACCTCGGTCCGGTCGCCCTCCGGGTCGATGATCCGGGCGGCGCTGATCTTCAGCGGCCCGGCCGTGACGGCGGCCGGGGTCGCATCGTCGCCGGGCGCGCTCGACGAGGGCGCGGCGACCGGGTTCGTCTGGGGGTCGTCGTCACCGCCGCGCAGGGTGGTGATGCCGATCAGTAGGCCGACGAGGGCGACCGCCAGCAGGCCGGCGATGCCGATCGCGACCTTGCGCCCGCCGGCGGCGGCCAGCGGCGACGGCTCCTCGCCGGTGTCGGCCGTGAAGCGCAGCGGGCCGGCGTTGTCGAGGAACTGCTCGTCGGCCGGCACGTCCAGCCGGGCCAGCTCGGCCGCGAGAACGTCCGACGAGGGCGGCTCGATCTCGGCGTCGAGCAGGTCCATGGTGAGGTCGTCGAGGTACGCCGGCACGCCCGCCCGGACCTGCCGGGGCGCGGCGAGCGCACCCCCCGCGTCGCGTACGGCGTCGGGGATGGCGGCCCGGCCGTGGCCGGCGGTGGCGCCCCGCAGCGGGGCCTCAGCGTGCGGCCAGTGCCCGGTCAGGGCGAAGTAGAGGACCCCGCCGATCGCCCGGACGTCGCTTTGCTGGCTGTCGGCGCCGTCGGTGCGCGCGTCGGCCAGCACCACCCGGCCGTCGTCGCTGATCATCACCGTGCCGGGGTGGACGTTGCCGTGCACCATGCCGGTGGCGTGCACCGCGGCGAGGGCGCTGGCGACCGCGTTGCCGATGGTGGTGGCGCGCGCCGGGTCCAGCGGGCCGTCGACGACCAGTTCGCGCAGCGACTGCCCGTCGACCCACTCCCGCACCACGTACGCCCGCTCGGCCTCGTCGATCGCGTCGTAGACGCCGACCAGGTTGGGGTGGATGACGCGGCTGGCCGCGACGGCGCCCTGGAGCATCTCGGTGGCCGAGTCGCCACCCGGGTAGCGCAGCACGACCGCGACGGGACGGCGCAGGATGACGTCGACCCCGCGCCAGACCAGCCGACCCGCGCTGTCGTTGTTGATGTGCTCGACCAACTCGTAACGCTCGGCGAGGATCTCACCGGCCGTGGGAGCACCGAAGGTCATGACCTGAGGAGCGCTCTCCTCCGCCTCCTGACCTTCGCCGACCTGGGTCACCCGTCCTCCCTCGGTGATCGTGTCGATCGATGGACCCGCGCTGCTGGGCATGTGGCTTCCCGCTCTGCCTTCGAAGGAACCGGTCGACCGGTGTCGACGCGGAGCGTCGGCGCCTGCCGTACCCGTCGAGAGCGACCTTACCCGGGTTGGCCGTCTCCCCGACATGTCATCTTCGCGCCGCTCCCGGGCTGTGCTGCCGGCAGGCGGCCGGCTTGTCCGGTTGCGCCCGTTGTCGGCCACGTTGCTGGCACATGTACTGGCCAATCTAGAGGTTGACCGCAAGCACCCGCAGAGAGGGGGCCGGCCGGTGCGGCGATCGCGCCGACGCCGCCGGGTTCCCCCCCGACCGGCCCGTCATGCTCATCCGTACGGTTGGTTATCCACAGGCCGATCCGGTGGCTGAGCGGTGAATCGCGGAGTTATCCACAGGCGCATCCCCAGGCTGGTGATCCTCGTTCACAGAGAGTGGAGTCCGCGCGCAGGACGGCCGCCGGCCGGGGAGTCGGGGATCGGTCAGCGGCCCAACCGGCGCCGGACCATGCCCACGACCTCGGTGATCTCGCCGATCCGCAGGACCATGGCCAGCCCGAGGTACGTCCCGCCGATCACCACGCCGCCGACCACCAGCTGCACGATGGCCTCCAGGCGGCTCGGCGTGTCGTCGCCGGGCAGCAACTTGACCACGATCAGGCCGACGACCGCCGCGCCGAGCGCCGCGACCAGGACCCGGCCGCCGGTCCGCATGATCTCGCCGAGGCCGATCCGGCCCACCCGGGGGCGCAGCAACCAGGCCGAGGCGACGGCGGCGGCCAGGTAGGAGACGGCGTTGCCGATCATCATGCCGGCACCCACGAAGCTCGCCGAGAAGGCCACGTAGAGCACGACCTGCACCCCGATACGCAGCGCCACCACCGGAATGTTGATCAGCGCCGGGGTACGGGTGTCCGGCAGCGCGTAGAAGGCGAAGGTGAACAGCTGGCTCACCGCGAACGGCACCAGGGCGAGCGCGGCGGCGAGCAGCACCACGGAGGTGGCGGCGGCGTTGTCCGCGGTGAAGGCGCCGTGCCGGAACAGGGTGAACGCGATCGGGGTGGCGAGGACGGCGTAGCAGACGGCGATCGGCGCGAGCACCGCGGTGACGGTCCGGGTGCCCCGGGACAGGTCGGCGGCCACGTCGGCGTACCGGCCGTCGGCGGCGGCGGCGCTCATCCGGGGCATCAGCGCGGTGATGATCGAGACGGCGATGATGCCGTGGGCCGTCATCAGCAGCAGGAAGACGTTGTTGTAGATCAGCGGGCCGGCGGCGCTCTCCCGGCCGGCCCGGTTCAGCAGGTTGAACAGCACGATCAGGCCGATCTGGCTGACCGCGACGTAGCAGAACATCCAGGCTCCGAGCCGGCCCAGCTCGCGCAGGCCCAGCTCGCGGAAGTCGAAGCGCAGCTTCCAGCGGAAGCCGACCTTGCGCAGCGCCGGCAGCAGGCCGGCGGCCTGAACGGCGACGCCGAGCAGGGTGCCACCGCCGATCAGCAGGACCCGCCCGGTCGTCATCTCGTCCGGCTTGATGATCTCCGCACCGAAGATCGCGATGTAGAGGCCGGCGGTGGCGATCACGACCAGGTTGTTCAGGATCGGCGCCCACATCGGGGCGGCGAAGTGGCCCCGGGTGTTGAGCACCGCGCTGATCAGCGCGCTGAGGCCCGAGAAGAAGATCATCGGAAGCATCAGGCGACTCAGCGCTGTGACCAGCTGCGAGTAGTCGCCGGTCGACTCGCCGCTGCCGTACAGCCAGGTCAGCCACGATGCCGCCAGCACCGCCAACACCGCGGCCACGCCGAGCGCCAGCACCGCCAGGGTGAGCAGCCGCTGGGCGTACGCCTGGCCGCCGTCCGCGTCGGACTTGCGCCGCCGCACCAGCACCGGGATCAGCACGCTGGTGAGCACGCCGCCGAGCAGGAACTCGTAGACCATCCCGGGCAGGATCTGTGCGGTCGTGTACGCGTCGCCCACCAGCGCGCCGCCGAGCGCCGCCGCGATCACCAGGTTGCGCAGGAAGCCCGTACCCCGGCTGACGAGGCTGCCGATCGCCATCACCGCGCTGTTGGTCGCGGCGCTGGCCTCGGCCACCTGCTCCTGCGGCGGCGCGGTCGACTCCAGGGCCGGCTGGTTGAGCGGCTCGGCGGAGATGAACGTGGCGCCGTCCGACGGCCGGCCGGGCGCGGCGCCGCCCTGGGCGGCATTCGCGCTGCGGTAGAGACCGCCGCTCATCTTGTCGCCTCCAAGGCAGAGAGGTACGTCGCAGCCGGGGCCCGGCCCGCACGTCACAGACGATAGTCAACGGCCACCCGTTACCCGCGCCCGGCGGACCACATCGCCGCCGGGACCGATAGGCTGGCGCTCCCATGTCCGACGCCTCCGCTCCCCACGCCGCCGACCGCCGCGAACTCACCGCCGCGCAGCGCAACGCCGTCGCCGAACTCCTCCGGGTCTCCCCGGTCGCCGACGAGTTGGGCCGCCGGTTCGCGCGGGCCGGCCACGAGCTGCACCTGGTGGGCGGTTCGGTACGCGACGCCCTGCTCGGCCGCCTCGGCGACGACCTCGACTTCTGCACCGACGCGCACCCCGACGAGACCCTGCGCGTCGTGCGCGGCTGGGCCGAGTCGATCTGGGAGACCGGCCGCGAGTTCGGCACCATCGGGTGCCAGCGCGACGGGCTGCGGCTGGAGATCACCACCTTCCGCGCCGAGTCGTACGACCAGGTCAGCCGCAACCCGGTCGTCGAGTACGGCACCGACCTCGCCGAGGACCTGCGGCGGCGCGACTTCACCATCAACGCGATGGCGGTCAGCCTGCCCGAGCACCGGTTCACCGACCCGCACGGCGGGCTGGACGACCTGGCCGCAAAGGTGATCCGCACCCCGGGCACCCCGGCGGAGTCCTTCGGCGACGACCCGCTGCGGATGCTGCGCGCGGCCCGCTTCGCCGCCCAGCTGCGCTTCGCGGTGCACCCCGACGCGTACGCGGCGATGACCCGGATGGCCGGCGACCTGGACCGGATCACGGCCGAGCGGATCCGCGACGAGTTCACCAAGCTGCTCTGCGGCGCGGACCCGCTCACCGGGCTGCGGCTGCTGGTCGACACCGGGCTCGCCGAGCGCTTCCTGCCGGAGCTGACCGGGCTGAAGCTGGAGATCGACGAGCACGCCCAGCACAAGGACGTCTACGAGCACACCCTCACCGTGGTGAGCAACGCCGTCTCGTACGAGACCGAGGGGCCGGACTTCGTCCTGCGGATGGCCGCGCTGATGCACGACGTCGGGAAGCCGGCGACGAAGGCGGTGGGTCAGGACGGCAGGGTCAGCTTCCACCACCACGAGGTGGTGGGCGCCCGGCTCACCAAGGCCCGGATGAAGGCGCTGCGCTACCCGAAGGAGACCACCGCCAAGGTCACCGCGCTGGTGGCGCTGCACCTGCGCTTCTACGGCTACGGGCGAGGCGAGTGGACCGACTCGGCGGTGCGCCGCTACGTCGCCGACGCCGGGGACCTGCTGCCGCGTCTGCACAAGCTGACCCGGTCGGACTGCACGACCCGCAACCGGCGCAAGGCGGCCCAGCTCGCCGCCGACTACGACGCGCTGGAGGAGCGGATCGCCCGGATCGCCGCCGAGGAGGACCTGGCGCGGGTCCGGCCCGACCTGGACGGCAACGCCATCATGGAGCTGCTGGGCGTACCGCCGGGGCCGGTTGTCGGGCAGGCCTGGAAGCACCTCAAGGAGCTGCGCCTGGAGCGCGGCCCGCTGGACCGCGACGAGGCCGAGGCGGAGCTGCTGCGCTGGGCCCGCGACGAGGGCATCGTCGGATAGCTCGCACGAGAAGGGCGCCGCCCCCTGCCGGGGACGGCGCCCTGCCGCGCTCAGCGGCCCGACCGCTGTGCGGCTGGGGTCAGCGGGTCTCGACGGCCGTGCCGTCGACCGGCGGCTTGCCGTTGCCGGTGGTCGCCGCCGCCGAGCCGAGCTTGCCCAGCAGGCCGGCCAGGTCGATGCCGGTCAGGTCGCTGCCGAGCTGGAGCCCCTGGGCGACGTTGCCCGCCACCGACTTCGTCAGGGACGAGGCGCCGTCGGTGGAGATGACGGTCATCTTGTCGATCGCGCCGATCGGGGCGCTGGCCGCCTCGACCACCTGCGGCAGCACCTTGACCAGCAGGTCCAGCACGGCGGCCTCGCCGTACGCCGCGAAGGCCTCGGCCTTGCGGGCCATCGCGTCGGCCTCGGCCTGGCCCTTGGCCAGGATGGCGGCGGCTTCGGCCGCACCCTCCCGCTCGACCGCCTCGGCGATGGCGGAGCGGCGGCGCTGCTCGGCCTCACCCTCCTTGGCGCCCTCGATCGCGTTTGCCTCGGCCAGCGCGGCCCGGCGGGCCCGCTCGCCCTCACCGGTGAGCCGGGCCTGCTCGGCGGCGGCCTGGGCGGCGGCGATGACGGCCTGGCGCTGCGCGTCGGCGTTCAGCACGGCCGCGTTGCGGGACGCCTCGGCCTCCTGCTCCACCTTGTATCGGGCGGCGTCGGCCGGCTTGCGCACCTCGGTGTCGAGCTGGCGCTGCTTGAGCTCGGCGTTGCGCTCGGCGACCTTCTGCTGCTCGGAGAGGATCGCCTGGTCCCGTTCGGCCTGGGCCAGCGGCCCGGCGGCGGCGGACTTCGCCTTGGCCGCGTCGATCTCCGCCTGGATGGCGGCCTGCTTGAGCGACAGGTTCCGGTTGGCCTCGGCGATGGCCTCCTCGGCGAGCAGCCGCTCCTGCTCGGCCTGCTGGCGGGCCCGCGCCTCGGCGATGGCGGCGTCCTTGAGCACCCGGGCGGCCTCCGGCCGGCCCAGGTCCTGGAGGTAGGAGCCCTCGGCCAGGATGTCCTGGAGCTGGAAGGTGTCCAGCACCAGGCCCTGGTTGGTCATCGAGTGCTCGGCCTCCTCGGCGACCGCGCTGGCGAACGCCGCCCGGTCCCGGATGACCTCCTCGACGGTGAGTCGGCCGACGATCGAGCGCAGCGCGCCGGCCAGCACCTCCCGGGTGAAGTCCTCGATCTCGTCCTGCTGGTGCAGGAAGCGCTGCGCGGCGGCGCGGATGGCGTCCTCGGTGCCGCCGACCTTGACGATCGCGACGCCGTGCAGGTCGGCGCGGATGCCCTGCTTGCTGACGGCGCCCTTGATGCCGACGTCGATCCGCCGGCTGGACAGGTCGAGCGACTGGAGCTTCTGCACCACGGGCAGGACGAAGACGGACGCGCCGAGCACGACCTTCTGCCCGGAGTTGTCGGTCGACCGGCCGCCGTCGGCGGTCTGGGTGGTGCGGCCCTTGCGGCCGGTGACGATGAACGCCTCGTTCGGCCCGGCCACCTTGATGCGGGAGAGCACGAAGAGCACGAGCACGAGGACGAGGAGGACCGCGCCGCCGATGGCGATGAGAAGGGGCATGTGACCGTCCTGTTTTCTATGAGGGGGTTCAGTAGGTCTCGACGTGCACGCTGGTCTCGCTCAGCGCCTCGACCACGAAGATCTGGGCGCCGACCGGGATCGGTCGGTCGGCGCGGGCGTTGAGCTTGACCGGCTGGCCGGCCACCCGGACCCGGACCTCGCCGTAGCCGTCGGCGGGCACGGGGGTGACCACCAGGCCGAGCGCGCCGACCAGGTGGTGGCGGGTGGGGGTGGGATCGGTGCGCATGTCGCGGGCCGCCCGGCTCAGCCGGGCCGCGGCCCAGGCGGTGGGCACGGCCGCGACGACACCGCCGGCCAGGGCCACGGCGATCATCCCGGGCGTACGCCCACCGACCAGCTCGTTGACGATCGCGGCGCCGAAGCCGAGCGCTCCGGTGAACCCGGCGACCGCCTCCACCGACACCGGACCGTCGAAGTCCGGGTTGCCGAAGTGGAGCAGCTCGCCGCCGAGCAGGGCGAGCGCCAGCACCGCGACGCCCGCGCCGCCGATGATGAGGAAGATCAGCGTCCCCGTGGCCACGGCCTGCACGGTATCGGTGGCCCGCAAACGTCGACCGGGGCGTCGGCGGCTCGGGCGGGAGACCGTGTCGGGGGCGCGGGGGACAATGGCGGGATGCGCTGGACCGTGCTCGACTCCCCGATCGGCGAGTTCTCCGTCGCCACCGACGGGACCCACGTGTGCCGAGCCCACTTCGGCCGGGCTGCCGGAGCGGCCGAGGAGCCGTACGACGAGGCGGCCCGGCAGGCGCTGGCGGAGCTGCGGGCGTACTTCGCGGGCGAGCTGACCGCCTTCACCGTGCCGCTGGCGGCGCCGGGTGGCTCCGACTTCGAGCGGGGTGTCTGGCGCGAGATGACCCTCATCCCGTACGGGGAGACGCTCACCTACGGCGAGGTGGCCCGGCGGCTGGGCGACCAGGGCGCCGCGCGCGCGGTCGGGGTGGCCTGCAACCGCAACCCGATCCCCGTGCTCGTGCCGTGCCACCGGATCGTCGGCGCGGGCGGCAAGCTGGTCGGCTTCGGCGGCGGCCTGGACCGCAAGGTGACGCTGCTGGAGTTGGAGGCGGGGGTGGCCCTGCGGCGCGCCTGGTCCTGACGCGCCGCGAGGCGGACCCCTGCGCGTACGACTGGGCAGGCCGGACGCGTCGAGGGCCGGGTCCCCGCGGACCCGGCCCTCGACGGTGCTGCTGTCGGCGCGTCAGCGCTCGACGTCACCGGTGATGAACGCCTCGACGGCGGCGTGCGCGTCGTGGTCGGCGTACTGCACCGGCGGGGACTTCATGAAGTACGACGAGGCCGACAGGATCGGGCCGCCGATCTTCCGGTCCAGCGCGATCTTCGCGGCGCGGACGGCGTCGATGATGACGCCGGCCGAGTTCGGCGAGTCCCACACCTCGAGCTTGAGCTCGGCGTTGAGCGGGGTGTCGCCGAAGGAGCGACCCTCCAGGCGGATGTACGCCCACTTACGGTCGTCCAGCCACGGCACGTGGTCCGACGGGCCGATGTGCACGTCGCTCTTGCTCATCTCGTGCGGGATCTGGGAGGTGACCGACTGGGTCTTCGAGATCTTCTTCGAGACCAGGCGGTTGCGCTCCAGCATGTTCATGAAGTCCATGTTGCCGCCGAAGTTGAGCTGGTACGTGCGCAGCAGCTCGACGCCCCGGTCCTCGAACAGCTTCGCCAGCGCGCGGTGCACGATGGTGGCACCGACCTGGCTCTTGATGTCGTCACCGACGATCGGCAGGCCCGCGTCCTCGAACTTCTTGGCCCACTCCGGGTCGGAGGCGATGAAGACCGGGAGCGCGTTGACGAACGCGCAGCCGGCGTCGATCGCGGCCTGGGCGTAGAACTTGTCGGCCTGCTCGGAGCCGACCGGCAGGTACGAGACCACGACGTCGACCTGCGCCTCGCGCAGCGCCTGGGCGACGTCGACCGGCGTGGCGTCGGACTCCTCGACGATCTCGCGGTAGTACTGGCCCAGACCGTCGAAGGTCGGACCGCGCTGCACGGTGACGCCGGTCGGCGGCACGTCGCAGAGCTTGATGGTGTTGTTCTCGCTGGCGACGATCGCCTCGGCGAGGTCCATGCCCACCTTCTTGGCGTCCACGTCGAACGCCGCGACGAACTGCACGTCCGAGACGTGGTAGTCGCCGAAGGTGACGTGCATGAGACCCGGGACGCGGTCGTTCGGGTCGGCGTTCCGGTAGTACTCCACGCCCTGCACGAGGGACGAGGCGCAGTTACCCACACCGACGATGGCGACGCGGACGGAGCCCATAGCGTCTGCCTCCTTCTTCTTCATCACGGCCGCTCATTCCTGGACTCTCCAGGCGGAGGCGGGCTGTTGTCTTCTCGTCGACCGCCGGCCGTCCCGGTTGACGGGATGGTCGGGGCACGGCCGGAGCGCTCGTTGGCGATGAGCTCCTCCAGCCAGCGGACCTCGCGCTCACAGGCGTCCAGGCCGTGGCGCTGCAGTTCCAGCGTGTAGGCGTCGAGGCGTTCGGCCGCGCGGCCGAGCACGTCACGAAGCCCCTCGCGGCGTTCCTCGATCTTCCGCCGGCGACCCTCGAGGATGCGGAGTCGGGTCGCCTGGTCGGTCCGGGCGAAGAACGCGAAGTGCACGCCGAAGCCCGTGTCGTCGTACGTCTCCGGCCCGGTCTGTGCGATCAGCTGGGCGAAGCGTTCCTTGCCCTCCGCGGTGATTTCGTAGACCACCCGGCCTCGCCGGCTGGTCAGCGCGGGAACCTCCTCGGCGGTGGCGGGTGCGTCGGCGGCCTCGGTGATCCACCCCGCCGCCTGGAGGCGGCGCAGGGTCGGGTAGAGCGAGCCGTAGCTGATCGCCGCCCTGATGGCACCGAGCTTGGCGGTCAGCTCCTTGCGCAGCTCATAGCCGTGCATCGGAGACTCCTGCAGGAGGCCGAGGATGGCGAGCTCGAGCACGGGCCATCCTCTCTGTACCCTCTACGCGGAGCGGTAACCGCCGCGATGTATCGGACCGATACATCGCACGCTAGCGGATCACCGTGATCAGGGCAAACCCTCGTCTCTGCGGTTCCGTGGTCACGCATCGTCACCGTGGTCGCCCCGTCCGACGAGACCGCGTACCCTTCTCCGCATGCGTACGCAGCGCCAGGTGGTCGACTACTCGCTTCGGAAGCGAGCGGTGCTGCGTGAACTCCTCGCGGGCCGGGTCGGCACGTACGACGTCTGCGACGCCTCGCCCTACCTGAAGAACGCCGCCCGCTTCCACGGTGAGCCGACCGACGAGCGGTGTCCGATCTGCCGGAGCGAGAACCTGACCCACGTCCACTACATTTACGGCGACGAACTCAAGCAGTCGGCCGGGCAGGCCCGGACACTGGCCGAGTTGCCGATGCTGGCGATGACGGTGCGTGAGTTCCAGGTCTTCGTGGTGGAGGTGTGTCTCGGCTGTGACTGGAACCATCTCGTCGAGCAGTACCTGCTCGGCCGGGACGGGCTGACCGGCAGCCCGGAGGGCGGGCCGGATCAGGACGCGGTGGGCGGCGCGGCCGCCATGGGCAACGGTGCGGGTGGTCGACGGAGGCGAGAGGCGCAACGGTGATCTTCGCTCGATCGGCCGACCCCGGCCGCACGCACGCCCGGGGAGACCGACGGATCGTTGGTCTGATTGGCCCGATTGATTCGCAAGTGGCACCGGTCGACCGGCACGTACGTGCCGCCCTCGACGGGTGTCCCATCTCACGGCAAACCGGTGGCGGCGCAGCCGCGTCCCACCGCGACGGCAGGGTGTGAGGAATGAACTCGTACGGCGATTCCAGTTCCCCGCGCGGGCGGGCCCAGATTCCGGGCCAGCACGGTGACCCCGGCGGTGACGCCCGCGGGGGCGGCTGGTCGGCGGCACAGGAGGGTACGGCACCCGCGGGCCGCGCTTCGGTAGCGCCCCGGGCCGCCGGTGCCGGGCGGGCCTCGGTCGGCGGCTCGGCGTCCGTGCCGCAGCGCGGCGCTCCGGCCTCCGGTTCGGCGTCGGCGGCCGTCCCGCCGCGTGGCGGTTCCGCCGCCGGTTCGGCCTCGGTGGGTTCCGCCTCCGTGGGGCGGGCGGGGCCGGGCCGGGCCTCCGTGCCTGTCTCGCCGGCACCGGCCGCCGGCCGGGCGGCCGGAGCGGGTCGCGCGTCGGTGCCGGTCCCACCGGCCGCCAGCGGGTCGGCCGGTCGCGCCACGGTCGGTACGGCTGCCGTGGGCGCCGCCCCGGCCGGGCGGGCCAGTGTCGGGTCGGCGGCGGTCGGTGGCGTCAGTGGCCGGGCCACGGCGCGGGCGAGCGTCTCGCCGGCCCCGGGTGGACCGGGTGGGCCCGGCGGGCCGACCGGCCCCGGCCGACGCGCCCGGGGAGCGGGCGACCCGGCCGGCGCGGCGCGGGCGAAGAAGCGCAAGCGGATGAACCTGCTGATCGCCAGCTTCGCCGTCTTCATCATGCTCGCCGGGCTCGGCGTGGTCGGCTTCACCTACTACTCGACCAACGTCGTCCTCCCGGAGGAGGTCCCGCTGCCACTCTCCACCTCGGTCTACGCCAGCGATGGCAAGACCCTGGTGGCCCGGCTGGGCAACGAGAACCGCACCTTCGTCACGATCGATCAGATCCCCGAGCACGTCCAGCACGCCGTGGCGGCGGCCGAGGACCGCAACTTCTACAAGCACTCGGGCGTGGACTACAAGGGCATCGCGCGGGCGGCCTGGAACAACGTCAGTGGCGGCGACAAGCAGGGCGCCTCGACGATCACCCAGCAGTACGCCCGCAACGCGATCGAGAACCTGAAGGACGACACCTACGCCCGGAAGGTCAAGGAGGCGATCTTCGCCTCCAAGCTGAACGAGAAGTACACCAAGCCGCAGATCATGCAGCACTACCTCAACGTGATCTACTTCGGGCGCGGCGCGTACGGCATCGAGGCTGCCGCGCAGACCTACTTCCGCAAGCCGGCGATCAAGCTCACGGTCGCCGAGGGCGCGGTGCTCGCCTCGCTGATCAAGCAGCCCGTGCCCAGCACGACCCACAAGGGCTACGACCCCGCCGTCAACCCCGTTCAGGCCAAGGAGCGGTGGGAGTACGTGATCGGCGGCATGGTCGAGGAGGGCTGGCTGAACGCTGCGGAGCGGCCCACCGCGTACCCGGAGGTGCCGGCGCCGGCGAAGAACGGCAACGGGTTCGGTGTGGCGAGCCCTCGGGGCAACGTCGTCAACTACGTCCGCCAGGAGATGGAGAAGTGGGGCCTCTGCTCCGACTCGGGCGCGCCGGGCAAGCCGACCTGCGTGGACGAGCTGCGGACCGGCGGTTACAAGATCACGACCACGATCAACGCCAAGATGCAGACGGCACTGGAGAAGGCGGCCCAGCCCGACCGGAAGGGGTCGGTGCTCTACGGGCAGCCGAAGAACCTGATGGCGGCGGTGGTCTCCATCGAGCCGAAGTCCGGCAAGGTGCTCGCCTACTACGGCGGTGACAGCGGCGCCGACTTCGACTACGCGGGCAAGAACGTCGACTCGAACGGTGACATCGTCGGTGGCCACCCGCCGGGCTCCTCCTTCAAGGTCTACACCCTGGCGGCGGCGATCGACGCCGGGATCTCGGTCAAGTCGCTCTGGGACGCCACCCCGTTCAAGCCGAAGGGCTCCGACACGGAGATCGGCAATGCCAACCGTGGCGCGGGCGTCTGCGGAAAGTCCTGCACGCTCCACGAGTCGACCGTCCGCTCGTACAACGTGCCCTTCTACTGGGTGACCGACAAGATCGGCGCCGCCAAGGTTGTCGACATGGCGAAGCGGGCCGGCGTGACCACCATGTGGACCGTCGACCCTCGCCAGGAGTACGACCTGGTCAAGACGCCGGCCGAGAAGATCGCTCCCTCGAAATTCGACAACTGGACCGGTTTCGGCAAGTACCCGGTCACCGTTCTCGACCATGCGAACGGGCTCGCCACGTTGGCCAATGACGGCAAGTACAACAAGGCGTACTTCGTCAGCAAGGTGGAAAAGCAGAACAAGGCCACCGGTAAGTGGATGAAGGTGCCGGGCACCGGTGCGAAGCTCAACCCGCAGCAGCGCATCAAGAAGGAGGTCGCCGAGGAGGTGACCGCGGTGCTGAAGGAGATCCCGGAGAAGAACAACGCCGGACTGGATGGTAGGGACGCCGCCGGCAAGACCGGCACCTGGGAGCACGCCGGCACCCCTCGTAACGCGCACGCCTGGATGGTCGGCTACGACGACAATCTCGCCACTGCGGTCTGGGTCGGCAGTCGCGACAGTAGGAAGCCGACCATCGTTGACAAGAACAAGAAGGACATCGGCGGTAGCGGCTTCCCGGCCGAACTCTGGAAGCGATACATGGACGACGCCCTGAAGGGCGAAAAGAAGTCGGAACTACCGAATGTCACCGGCATCGGTGACGACAAGGCAGGCAACGGCGAAGAGCCGCCGCCCCCGCCGCCCCCGTCGGGACCGCCGAACTGCGGTCCACTCGAGCTGTTCTGCCCGCCGGGCGGTGGAAACAACGGCGGTGGAAACAACGGCGGTGGCAATCCTCCGGGCGGCCCGACCGCCCCCACCAACCCCACCAACCCGACCGAACCGCGGCCGGGTGGCGGAGGCGGACTTCTACCGACCAGCACACCTCGTATCCGCGACTGAGTTCCTCATTGCCGAAGGCCGCCGGACAATTGTCCGGCGGCCTTCGGCGTTCTAGATCCCTACGACGGTCCTGTCCTGCCTGACGGGGTCAGACCGACAGATCAGTACCAGCCGGTGCAGTAGAGGTTGTACGGCCCGCTCGGCTGGACACAGGCGCGCGCCTGCAGGTCGGCGTCGTCCAGCATCACGGTGTAGTTGCCCACGTATTCGGTGACGGTCGTACGGTGGCTGCCGCTCAGGTATCGACTGTCCGCCTTGATGTACGAGTTCGCAGAGTAGTTGCTCTTGGCCCACGCCGTCCTGCAACGAGGGCTGTACCGGATCATGATGGAGATGATCGGATCCTGGTGCTTCAACTTGTCTTCCGCGTCGTCCGCGCACTTGTAGTAGCAGTTCGAGCAGTCGTCGTAGAAGACGCGAAAACTGGCTGGATCCTTGTAGTCACACAGGGAACGACAGCCGTAGGTCGCCAGGGTGCCGGCGCTGATGAAGATCGCTTGATCGGGATCGGCGAGGGCGCTGACCACCTCTGGATTCCTGAGCGTGCGCTTGGTGAAGCCATCGTCGACCGCAGCGGTCGCAGTGGGCTTCTGCGCGCTGTCCGGGGCAGCGACCGCGGGCCCGGCTCCGACGCCGACGAGGGCGGTGGTCAGCATGACCGCCGAGGCGGCCAGCCGAGCCAGCTTCGATCGAACCGTCGATCTGTCCTTCATGTGCACGACCTTTCGGAACGGCGCCGCTCAGCGAGACGAGTGGCGCGGTGACTGAGCCGACTATCTGGGCCCGCGCCACCACCTCGTCATCGCCGTGCCCCGCATGCGTGGGATCCGGTAGGCCGAACGATGATCAGGAGGTGCCCGTGCCTTGTAGGTTGAGCCGCGAGCTGAGTGGACCGGAGAGGACTGGACCATGGCCTGGTCACGGGTGCGGAGGTGGTAGCGGTCGCCGCGCCTGCCCTTGGCGAGATACTGGCCCACCCTGCGTCTGCACAAGGGTGGGCCGTACGCACAGCGGGACCGCGCACGAGGGCTGTCCCGGTCCTAACCGTTGCAGGACAGCCGGATCACCTGGTGGAACACGCCGACTCAGTAGCTCGCGATGGCGTTGCTGAGTACTTTGAGAGCCTGCGTCGTCTCGGTCAGCGCACGGTGAATGGCCTCAGCGGCTTGGCGTTTCAGTTGAGCAGACTCATCCGCCTCGGCCACGTCGGCGCCGAGGAGCCGGCGGTGGAGACCGTGTACGCCGGTTCCGGCGTTGATGCCGAGTTCGCGCGCCAACCGGAGCTTGAGTTGGTGCAGCACGTGCACCGCCTCGGCTGTCCGTGATCCCGCGTGCAGCGCCTCGGCGAGGGAGCAGTGCAGGCCTTCGTGGTAGGGATAGTGCTGCACCCAGGAGTAGAGGTCGGTCGTCATCGCACTGTGCCGCTGGCGGCTGAACTCCACAGCCACCACTGCCTCGATCGCCCTGAGCCGGGCCTCTTCCCACCTGACGATGTCGCCCCGCAAGGCCGGTGAGTCGATGCCCTGAATGGTCGAACCGCGCCACAGCGTCAGGCCGGCGTGCAGGAGGCTGGCTGCCCGGTCAAGCTGACCCGCGCATCTCGCCTGCTCCGCCTGTGTACAGAGCTGCCGGAACCTGAGCCCGTCGATCTGTTTCTCGCTGACCTCGAGGGCGTAGCTGTTGCCGGTGCGGGTGATCCGTTGCCCGCCCGTGAGGAGCAGGGCCCGAAGCCTGCCCAATCGGTTCTGGATCTGTTGACGGGCGGTGCCAGGCGGGCGATGGTCCCAGACGACATCGATGAGCCGCTCGACGGAGACAGGCTGATTGGAGTTGAGCAGTAGAGCCGCGAAGAGCTTCTGACTGCGCTCGCCCGATAGGTAGACTGAGGTGGCCCCTGATCTAATAGTCAGTGGGCCTAGAAAATAGAACTCCAAGATGTATCCCCCGTGTTACGCCTGCTGCCCGACCCTTGTCGGGCCGTGCTCAGCATAGCCGGTACTCAATGTTCGTCAAGATTGATCACTGGTTGACATAAGCGACGAAAGTGGATACTTAGTATCTTTTCGTTGGCGCTTCGGGGTTTGGATGTCACTATTAACCATACAGGGGCTACGTAGTGTAGTTGTGGCGCGGAGTGCAGTAGCGCAAGGCGCACGCCACTATTTGTTTGAGTGCGGCGCTCCGAATTGCTCTTGTAAGGTGCGTCATTCGACTGACTGAAAATTGATGTAGGAACGGGAGTCCGGCGGCTGGATGTGCGCCTCTTTTGTGCCTGGGATCGAGGCTGGGACGCCTCCTCGCCCGACGGGCCGCAGGCAGTACCGGCGGCCCCGGGTGCGACGGCAGCCGTAGCAAGGTTCTCGTGAGAGGGCGCGACATAGGGCAGGATGCCATCCCATGAGCACCGAGTCGACGCCCCGCAGCGACGGCACAGCCGCCAGCGACCATCCTTCACGCTCGGACGGGTTCGTCCGCGGGGTGTCCGGCCTGATCGGCGGCCCGCTCGGTGATCACGCCGTCGCACTGGACCAACCCCCGGGGCGGGAAAGTCGATTCTGGACGGCGACCCGCATCGTCCTGGCCATGGTCTGCCTGACCCTGGCGCTGCACTGGGTGCAGAAGTCGCCCTGCCAGGACGGCGCCTGGCAGAACAACGTGCAGTACACCCGGTTCTGCTACACCGACGTGCTGGCGCTCTACTACGCCGAGCGGCTCAACGAGGGCGCGGTCCCCTACCAGGACCACCCCGTCGAGTACCCGGTGCTCACCGGGTACTTCATGGGTGCCCTCGGCCTGCCCGTGCACGCCCTCGGCCAGAACGACCCGGGGCTCAACCAGGGCATGTGGTTCTACAACCTGAACGCCCTGGTGCTCGGCGCGCTGGCGGTCGCCACGGTGGCGGTGCTCCTCGCCCTACGCCGCCGCCGACCCTGGGACGCCGCGCTCTTCGCGCTCGCCCCCGCGCTGATGCTCACCGCCACGGTCAACTGGGACCTGCTCGCCATCGGTCTGGCCGCGTTCGGCCTGTTCGCCTGGGCGCGCAGCCGACCACTGGCGGCCGGCGTCCTGCTCGGTCTCGCCGGGGCGGCCAAGATGTGGCCGCTGTTCATCCTCGGTCCGATCCTGGTGTTGGCGCTGCGCGCCGGGCGGCTCCGCGCCGCCCTCACCGCCTTCGGCGCCGCCCTGGTCTCCCTGGTGCTGGTGAACCTTCCGGTCGCCATCCCGTACCGGGAGAACTGGGACCGCTTCTTCGAGCTGAACTCGACCCGGCCCATCGACTGGGGCACCCTCTGGTACATCGGGCGCTACCTGGACGGCAAGTTCGGCAGCGCCAACCCCGCCGACCTCGGGCCGTTCGAGTGGCTGAACGTCAACATCCCCACCCTGAACACCCTGTCGTACGCCCTCTTCGGGCTGGCCTGCCTCGGGGTGGCCGCGCTGGGGCTGCTGGCCCCGCGCCGGCCCCGGCTCGCCCAGCTCGCGTTCCTGGTGGTCGCCGCCTTCCTGATCTTCAGCAAGGTGTGGTCGCAGCAGTTCGTGCTCTGGCTACTGCCGCTGGTGGTGCTCGCCCGCCCGAAGTGGGGCGCCTTCCTGGCCTGGCAGGTGGCCGAGGTCTGCTACTTCGTGGCCTTCTACGGCGAGCTGCTCGGCGCGGCGACCAGCAAGCCGGTCTTTCCGGAGGGCGTCTTCGTGCTGGCGTCGACGCTGCGGCTGGCCACCGTGGTGGTGCTCTGCGTACTGGTCGTCCGGGAGATCCTGCGGCCGGAACTCGACCCGGTGCGGCGGACCTACGCCGACGACCCGGACGGCGGGCTGCTCGACGGCGCCCCCGACGCACCCTGGCTCGACCGCTGGCGACGCCGGTCCGTGGCGTCCGACGAGGGAGCCGCGACGAGCGCGGGGGCTCCGGCGCGAGGGCTGTTCACGTGAACGGCCCTCGCGCCGGAGGCCTACCGGCAGGTGGCGCTCAGTAGCGTGCCGTGCAATACATGATCCGACGGTTGCCAGCCTCGTAGTCCCACTCGGTGTCGTACTGGTAGAAGCACGCCCGTGCGGTCATGCCCTTGTCGTTGACCATCAGCGACCAGGAGCCCGACGACCCGGTGTCGTCGACCGTCATGCGCAGCGTCCCGTTGGAGTTGTAGCTCTGGACCAGTACTCCGGAGAGCCAGCCGAAGCTGCCGGTCTGCCGTGCCCACGCAGTTCGGCAGAACGGGCTGTACCGCAACTCGACGTAGGTCGCGCTGTAGGGGGTCTCCACGTCGATGAAGTTGCACCGCATGGTCTTCCCGTCCACCGTCGCGAAGTAAGTGTCCGGGTCCTTGCGATCGCACACTGAGCCGCAGCCCGAGGTCGCCGCCATCGCCGGTGCCTGGAAGCCCATGACGATAGCGACTCCCATGGCCATCACCACCATGAGCCTGGAGCGCCACGCGTGCCTGTCGGGGCGTGCGCCGAGACGGGACATCTGAGTACGAGCCATTCTCTCTCCTCGCGAGGTAGGGCAACCATTCGAACGGGTCACGGCGTAGGACCCGGGCTACGGGAGGAAAGTTTGAGGCGCCTTCTCATCGAGGTATCACCGCCACGTCACGGTGACGGTCCGGGTGGCGAGTTGGTCACCAGCGCCAGGGCGGTACCGCCAGCGGGGTGCGCCGGCGGTACCGCCGGCGCACCCCGCTCACGTCTTTCAGACGCCGCCGGGCACGAAAGCCATCGCATCCATGCTGATGGTCTTCTCGCTGGCGCCCGGACGCATCGAGTCGAGCTTGACGTTCGCGTTGGCCCCTAGCTGGTAGTTGCCCAGGAACACCCACTTGCCGCGATGAGCATCCTGATCCACCTTCACCAGACGGACCCGTCCGTCCCCGGTGTTCACCTCGTAGATGGCGTCGTTGACCCGGCCACCGGAGGGTGGGATGTAGACGTAGACGCCGGTACGCCCGGTGTGGCCGACGGGCGGTCGCCAGGTCGCTACCACCTGGAACCGGAACGAACCACGGGCTCGGGTGAACCAGTGATGGCCGCCAAAGCCGTTGTCGAGCTGGTGGGTGTCGATCTTCGACGTGTACTCACCCGGCCAGCCCTCCGCGAACTGCATGACGAAGGACCCGTCGTTGCGGGAGGCGTTGCCACACCGCGGCATCGTGTTGTTCAAGGAGATGCTGTCGACGATCAGCGCGTTGGACGGAAGCCCGACCGGCGTGCACTGCGGCGGGTTGTGCGTGCCGTCGGTGGGCTCGGCGTAGTTGTCCGGCACGTCGTACCGGATTCCTTCGAAGCCGCAGCTCTCGTCGCAGTCGCCCTTCCACGCCACCGGCCCGTGGTACCAGCATTTCAGGTCGTACTGTCCGGCGCTGTTCTGATGTACGCAGGGCCCGGGCGGCTCCAGCTCCATGCCAGGCTCGTTGGGCTGGACCCGCGCCAGCGGGTCACAGGTGTTGGAGGCATTGCAGAAGAGGCTTGCTTCCGGCTTCTGCTTGGTCCGCCGTAGCCGTGCCTCCAGCGGATCGCCGATCCAGAAGGCGGTGCGGAAACCCACCCCGTCGTCGCCGGTGTCGATCGACTGGGCTGCCCACCCGATGACCTTCTCCTGGTACGGCCAGTCCTGCGGGTGCGCGGCGTCGCTGAACACCGGGACATTGTCATCGAGGTCGAACGGATCACGGACGTCCAGGAACGGGTGACGTGTCGGGTCGTACCGGGGGTTGATCGGGTTGTTGCTCCAGCCGACACCCCACGGCGAACCGTCGCCCTTCGAGGGGTAGAAGCCGCTGTTGTAGGCCCACGCCGCGAAGTACCAGTTCTCGATCTTCGTCGGGTCGCCGTTGTTGATGATGAGGCCGTTGGAGTAGGTCTGGTTCCACTTGTCCTGAAGGATCTGCAGGGACGCGGCAATGTTGGCCGCGTAGTCCAACGCGATGGCACGCTGGTGGGTCGCCGGCCGGGCCACCTCGCCTGGCTTCTCCCGGCCCGCCTTGCGCATGCCGTCAGTCACCTGCCCGACGCCGTAACCGCAGTCGGCCTCGTCCCAGTGGATCCGCCAATCGTCGCTGGTGTCCGCGTCGTAGTACTTGCGGCCGTAGTAGTTGCCGATCAGCGGGTTTCCGTACTCACCTGATTCGGTCTGCGACGACTGCCAGAGGTTGGACTCCTGAGCCAGGATCCCCAGCATGACCTGGGCCGCGACGTGCCCACCGCCCACAAGTTGGCGCGGCGGGAACAGCCCCTGCGGCGAGTAGGCAGGCAGCCCGAACTTCTTGAAGTTCGCCGGCCGGGGCTGCGTGAGCGCGCCGAAGATCGCGTAGTCGACCGCCCATTCGATCTGCCGAGGGCGAGGGTGATAGGCGAGCGTGGTGATGTCGTTGCGGGGCACCGCGCACCAGGGATCCGGGTCTTTCGGGTTGTACGGCGTGGTCACGTCGTCCATGGTCTTGCCGCTGGGGGTGACCGTCCGGCTGGTCCTGCTACCGCGGGGTGCCGTGGCTGGATTCGACGAGCCCAGCGCCGGACTGTCGGCGGCCCCCGCAATGGCCTCCGCACGCGGCGGGGCCACCTGGAAGGTGACCGAGCGCCCGGTCTGGGGGACCACCGCACTGAGCCGGACCGGTGATCCGGCAGCGGGTGGCGTCGCTCCAGGCAGCGTCTCCTCGGCAGTCATCGTCCGATGGAAGGCCAACTGACCTGTGGTCGAGACCTCCGCCGAGGCCGGTACATCGAGCCGACTGACGGCGGCTGGCAACAACTTGACGCTGGCCGGCTTCCCCGTCAGGAAGACCCGCCCGCCGGCCCCGCGTTCCAGCCCGAAGGCGCCCTGGCCACCCTCCGCCAGGGTGACCGTGCGCTTGCCGGTCAATCGACGTGCCCGCATGTCGGCGCCATCGACCTCAAGGTAGTTGACGCCGCCGTCGCGGTCGGGACGGATGGCGAACGGCACGTTGCCGGCCTGGCCCAGAGTGGTCGTGCCACCCTTGGTATCGACCCGCGTCAGATGAGCGCCCAAGGCGCCGACGAAATCGTCCCCGACCGGAACGGCCGACGTGAGCTGGCCCTTGACCAACACCTTGGTGCCCAGCGTTCCCCGTTCGGCATCGAGACGCAGCAGCCGGGTTCCGGGCCGGGTCTCGTCCCCCTCCTGGGTCAGCGCCACAGCCTCTCCGGTGCCGCACCCCGGGTTGAAGTAGGCCAGACTCGTGGTGACCGGGAGCTTCGTCACGGCACCCGTGTCCAGGTCGACGACAGCCGTGAAGCCACCCCGCGCACTCAACTCGAATTTGTTCGTGAAGTTGCGGGGCGCGTACACGACCACGGCGCGGCGGCCGGATGCGGTGACGCAGGCGTTGCCGATCCAGCGGTCCGTGTCGAAACCACCCTCCCGGAGGGTGGCGGCGGTGCGCCAGGTGTATCCGCTCGCGGCATCGGCGACCAGGACGTGGAAGCCCTCAGCGTCACCGGCGGTGGTCCACGCCCGGTCCTGCGACGACTGCCAGCCCTTCCCCATCACCCTGTCGCGGTCGGCCGGGCTGACCGTATCGGCGGCAGCCGGCGCGGGTGCCGGCTGTGGCTTCGCCTGCGCCACCGCACCCCACATGACGGGGAGGCCGACCACAGCAGCCGCGAGCAGTGCGAACGGCTTGATGGCACGGCGTCCAGCACCGCCGGTAGAACTCATCGTGGTCATCTCCACCCTCACGGTTGGTCGTTCGCGCTGGTCAGCGGAGAGACGATGTACGTGGCTCTGATCTTGTCCACGCCGACCATGTGGTACGAGTTCGGGTTCTGACCGTCTCCGTCGTGTTGATGGACGAGAATTCCCTTGATGATCACGCCTGTCTGGGTGCCGGTGGCAGGCACGGTGTAAAGGGGGGCGCCGATGTCGCCGCGGCCGAGCGGAACGGCGAGGCAGCCCTGCTCGTCGACGTCCCGGAGGAACTCGAACCCGTTGCAGGGAGTGCCGTCGGCCAGTCGGTAGGCCCGTCGGTTGGGCCATACCGGCCCGTTGTGTACGTGGGTGTGGACGTTGGTCATGTTCCGGGTCTCGTTGGAGTCACCCTGTGAGTTCGAGATCAAAGCGGTCTGCGTGCCGACCTCGTCGCCGATCGTGGCGTCGCAGAAGTTCCCGGTCTCGGCGCCGGCGACGCAGACGCTCTGGCCGGCGACAGGAGCCTCCCAACCGGCGATCTGCCAGCCCGTCTGGCTCCATCCGTCCCCGTCGTAGATGAACGGCTCGGCACCACCTTTCGGAACAGTCATCGAGATGCCGGAGAACGGATCGACCGCGATACCGTTCGTGGGTATGTTCACCACGTCACCGCTCGGGTCCACGAAGGTGCGGTGAGGACCGCCGCAGCTCAGCGCCCCGACCATGGCCTCCTCGGTGGTGCCGTTCAGCTGGACCGGAAATCCGGATGTGCAGTGGTACTTGTTGTCGACGTACACCACCTCGCCGGTGCCCTCGACCCGGGTCTTCCAGCCGTTGTTACCGCCCGTCGCGTTGGCGTTGATGACGTGCGCGCCACCCCAGGCGGGAGTTGCATCATCCTGCCGGCTCGGGTTCGGCCATCCCCCCACAGCCGTCGTGCCGGTGGTACGAGAGCCGCTGTCGGCGGGGCGGGCGGCCTTGTTCCGCTCGGACCCGGGGATGCTCGGCGTCCTCTGCCGACCGGTCGAGGCGGCCGTCTCCGGCACCCGAACCACCTTCACCGATACCTTCACGTCCGCGAGGGCGGGCGGTGTCTTCGCACCCGCCACCGTGGCCGTGATGCCGGTTCCAGTGACGGGGTAGCCGACCGAGACGACCGAGCGGTCGCTCAGGACGCGCATCTTCCTGGTGAGCTCGTCGGCGGCTCGGGCCAGCTCCTCGGCCGAGTACGCGGCCTTCTGGACCGCGACTGGCACCTTGGCCGACTCCTGATCGATTGCCTTCCGGATATCCGGAGGCACCGCGCCCTTCCAGTAGACGGTCACGGTGCCGGTTCGCAGGGCCACCCCGGCGAAACCGCTCGCCTTCGCGGTCTGGGCGGCGGCGCGGATCCGAAGGGCCGCTTGGACCAGCGGTTCCTCGGCAGCCATCCGGGCCCGCTGGGCGGGTGTGACGCTGTGCCCGTCGGACTCCTGCGTCGTCTGCGGGCTCGGCCCGGCCGGCTTCGACTCGGGTTGTCGTCCGGCCTCGGCACTGACCGGAGCGGGCTGGAGAGTCAGGACGGTGGCGGCGAGTGTGGCCGCCACCATCCATCTCCTGCCATGTGCACGTTGCATGACCTGATCCCTTCTCAGAGATCGGTTGCGCCGCGACGTGCGGTATGTCGGCGGCGCCACCGGTGGGCACGCAGCATCGCCGGAGGCGCCATTACGCGATCACCGTCGCCACATCGCCGCCCACGGGGATGCCAGGCGATGGTGCGGAGGTGGGTCAGAGCCGGTAGACCACCACGTCGCCGATCTCCTCGCGGGTGATGCCGAGCCCGTCGACCGGTGCGTCGACGGTGACCTCCCACGGCGTGCCGGCGATCTGGTCGCGCATCAGCAGCACGTTGCGGATTCCGAGGACGCGCAGGTAGTCGACGCTGGCCTGGTCGGGGAAGGAGAGCGTCACCCGGCGTACGTCGTCGAGCTGCCGCGGCGTGAAGCCGCTCCCTCCGTTCACCACGTCCTGGAACTTGGTCGTGGACCAGAGCATCACCGGCTGGTCGAGGCTCTGGTTGCTGGGCAGCACCAGCAGCGGCCCGTCCACGGTCCGCATCGCGGCCGGCTGGGGCGGCACGACCGGGTGCGGCGTGGAGTTCAACCCCTCGCCGATCACCAGCACCAGCGGCAGCAGCGTGGCCAGCCGCAGCCACGGGCTCGGCCAGGAGGGGATCCGCTCGGCGGAGATCTCCCGGACCCGGGTGGCGAACGCGCTGACCGCGCCCGCCGCGAGAAGCCCGAGCAGCAGCGTCGTCCAGAGCATCAGCCGCCCCGGCGTACGCAGGCCGTTCCAACCGGGCAGGTATTCGAACAGCGGCACGTAGGTGAAGGTGCCGTCGAAGAACCGGGTGCCCATGGCGAGCACCATCGTCACCACCACCCCGGCGAGCAGCAGCAGCCGGTGGCGCAGCTTCCACACCGAGAAGAAGAGGCCGCCGGCCGCGAGCGCGTAGAGCACGAAGCCGGGCAGCAGGGTCATCTCCGGGTGCCAGGGCAGCAACGCCCTCGCCCCCTCGTGCAGCCCGCCCCAGACCCGCGACTCGGCTGGCGCGGTGAAGAAGCCGCTCGCCGGCGGGGAGTAGATGGCGATGTCGCCGATTGAGCGCTTCGCGTTCGGGTGGGCCTCCGCCACCGTGAAGAACGGGATGGCCAGCAGCGCGCCGACGCCGGCGAAGAGCAGGCCGCCGACCAGGTCCGCGATGAACAGCCGGCGGCCGAACGGGCGCTTGACCGGCCGGACGACCCACCGCCGCAGGAACCAGGTCACGGCTGCGACCAGCACGGTCCCGGCAAGGAAGTACGCGAACGGCAACCCGATGCCGAAGCCGAGACTGAGTTGCCAGGCCGCCACCAACCAGCCGGCGTAGACCCAGCCGTCGTGCCGGCGCTCCGGACGGTACCCGTGTCGCAACGACCAGCCGTGCCCCCGGGCGAGCATCGCCAACGCCAGCGGGATGCCGCCGTTCGAGATCACGTGCAGGTGCCCGGCCTGGGCCAGCAGCCAGGGCGCGTACGCGAAGCTCACCCCGGCCACCGCGGAGCCGATCCGGCCCGCGCCGAGCTGCCGGGCCAGCGCGTACGCCCCGAGCGTGGCGAGCGCGTGGGCCAGCACGAACATGATGTTGTAGCGGAGCACGGCGGCCTCGGGGCCGGTGCCGAGCATGCCCGCCGGGGCGTACCCGAGCAGGGTGTCGGAGAAGGCGAAGCTCCACGGCTCGGGGAAGAAGGTGTTCGACTGCCACAGCTGCGCGGGGTTGGTCAGCAGGATGTGCCCCGACCAGGCCATCTGCCACGCCTGGAGGCTGGGGTCCCAGTAGTCCTGCGGCAGGGTGTGCCGCGGGTAGCGCAGGGTCGGCCAGGTCAGCAGCACCGCCAACGCCAGCGAGGCCAGCGAGGCCAGCGTCCACTCGTGCACCAGCAGGCGGCCGACCGCCCGGGTGGCGCGCCCGAGCCGCGACGGCACCGGTTCGGGCGCGGACGCGAAGGCCTCCCAACGGTCGGGCTTCCCGTCCTCGGCCTTGCCGCTCCCGTTCTCGGCCTTGTCGCTCCCGTTCTCGGCCTTGCCGGTGGCAGCCTTGCCGCCGTCCCCACCGGCGCCCTCGGCACCGGCCGTACCGGCTGCGCCTGCCTTGCCGGTCGCATCCGTCTTGTCCGAGGCGCGGGTCTCGGCCTCTTTCTTGCCGGTCGTGCCTGCCATGGCTGCGTCCGCCTTGCCGGCCGCGTCCGCCATGGCGCCCGTCCCGATGGTCGCGCCAGCCTCGGCGGCGTCCTTGCCGGTCTTCCCGGCGGTGTCCGTCTTCCCGGCGGTGCCGGAGGCCTCGGCCTCCGTCCTGCCGGTGATGCCGGCGGCGTCCGCCTTCCCGGCGGCGTCCGCCTTCCCGGCGGCGTCCGCCTTCCCGGCGGTGTCGGCGTTCCCGGCGGTGTCGGCGTTCCCGGCGGCGTCGGGACGGGGGCTGCCGGTGGCGGACTGCTCGGTCGTCATGCCGCAGGGCTCCCCGCGCCCAGCCGGTCACGCAGGAAGGCGATGTCGGCACCCTGACCGTCGACCCCGCCGGGGGTTTCGACGATGACGGGCGCGCCGGCAGCGCGGATCACCGCCACCACCAGCTCCGGGTCGATCGTGCCGCCGTCGAGGTTGTCGTGCCGGTCCTGCCCGGAGTTGAACGCGCCCTTGGAGTTGTTGGCGTGCACCAGGTCGATGCGCCCGGTGATCGCCTTGATCCGGTCGACGAGGCCGAGCAGCTCCTCGCCGCCGGCGTGCGCGTGGCAGGTGTCCAGGCAGAAGCCCACCTCGTGGTCGCCCACGGCGTCCCAGAGGCGGGCGAGCGCGTCGAGCCGCCGGGCGCAGGCGTTGTCGCCGCCGGCGGTGTTCTCGATCAGGACCGGCACGTCGAAGCCGCCGGAGTCCGCCGCGTACGCGAAGGTCTTGCGCCAGTTGTCGAAGCCGACGGCCAGGTCGTCGCCGGCGTTGACGTGCCCGCCGTGCACGATCAGGCCCTTCGCGCCGATGGCGGCGGCCGCCTTGGCGTGCCCGAGCAGCAGCTTGCGGCTGGGGATCCGGATCCGGTTGTTGAGGGTCGCGACGTTGATGACGTACGGCGCGTGCACGTAGAGGTCGACGTCCGCGGCCCGCAGCCGGTCCGCGTCCTCCCGCGGCTTCGGTGCCTTCCACCCCTGCGGGTCGGAGAGGAAGAACTGCACGGCCTCGGCCCCTCGGGCGGTCGCCTCCGCCATCGGGTCGGTCGAATCGACGTGGGCTCCGATACGCATGCAGGGGAGCCTACGTCGCGTCTCCGACAGCCGGGATGACGGCGGTGGCGGACTCGCCGGCCCCGCGCGTCACCTCCCGGCATGGGCGGTCGTTGATGCGAGTGGGATCCACGGTTGCCGCAGCCGGCCCGGAACGGCCGCTGGTCGGCCGACCGGACGTACGCGTGAAACCGCCCGTAAGGCAGGGGCACCCCCGTCCGCGCGGCCCGGCGCGGCGGGGGCCCGCCCTGACGGAAGCGGGATCATCGGGAAATTTGTCGGAGAATTCCGCCATTTCCCCCGACAAGGGGCAAGAGCCGTTGTAACGTCAGGTAACAACACGATAAAGCTCCGCGGGGCGTCCCCGGTCCAACCTCATCGGTGTGGTCGTTCCTCCCCAGGTCCCACCCAAGGAATGCGGACGGGACGCCCCGCGGCCTCGTGTACGGGGGCTCGCATCGACAGCGACGTCGAGGCGGGCCCCCGTCGCTTCGCCCGGCGGACCACCCCGCCGACCGCCCCGGGCATGATCGTCGGGACCGGGTATCCTGGTCCGGTTGTCCGCGTCCGGCCGGGTCCCCCCGGAACCGGCGTGGGCCACGACGCAGACCTCCTGCCACGGAAGGACCGTGGCCGCTTAGCCCACAGGAGGTGAGCACGTCTTGCGTCATTACGAAGTAATGGTGATCCTCGACCCCAGTCTCGAGGAGCGCACCGTCGCCCCGTCGCTCGACACGTACCTGAACGTGATCCGGACCGCGGGTGGCTCGGTGGAGAAGACCGACGTGTGGGGCCGCCGGCGCCTCGCGTACGAGATCAACAAGAAGGCCGAAGGCATCTACGCCGTCGTCGACCTGCAGGCGACGCCCGCGGCGGTGGCCGAGCTGGACCGTCAGCTGCGGCTCAACGAGTCCGTGCTGCGCACCAAGGTCATCCGGCCGGAGATGCGCTAAAAGCATTCAACCCGGTTCACCCGGATCAGCCTCATCGGCGCTGTCGGAGGGCTCTGAGAGCCTGTACGGCAGAACAGATGAGTGCGCGAGGAGATGGTCATGGCAGGAGACACCACCATCACGGTCATCGGCAACCTGACCGATGACCCCGAGTTGCGGTTCACCCCCTCCGGTGCGGCGGTCGCCAAGTTCCGGGTCGCTTCGACGCCCCGGTTCATGGACAAGGCCTCCGGCGAGTGGAAGGACGGCGAGCCGCTCTTCCTGGCGTGCACCGTGTGGCGGCAGGCGGCGGAGCACGTCGCCGAGTCGCTCCAGCGGGGCGCCCGCGTGATCGTCTCGGGCCGGCTGCGTCAGCGGTCGTACGAGACGCGCGAGGGCGAGAAGCGCACCGTCATCGAGCTCGAGGTCGACGAGATCGGCCCGTCGCTGCGCTACGCCACGGCGAAGGTGCAGAAGATGTCCCGCTCCGGCGGCGGTGGCGGCGGCTTCGGCGGCGGTGGTGGAGGTGGCCAGGGCGGCGGCGGAGGCAACTTCGACGACCCCTGGGCCTCGGCTGCACCGGCACCCTCGCGCGGTGGTTCGGGTGGCGGCAACTTCGACGAGGAGCCCCCGTTCTAATGGCGCCGAGCGCCCGCGATCGCAAACCAGGAGCACGAGCAATGGCCAAGGCCGCTGCACTTCGCAAACCGAAGAAGAAGGTGAACCCGCTCGACAAGGACGGGATCACCTACATCGATTACAAGGACACCGCGCTGCTGCGCAAGTTCATCTCCGACCGCGGCAAGATCCGCGCTCGGCGGGTGACCGGCGTGACCTCGCAGCAGCAGCGGCAGATCGCCCGTGCGGTCAAGAACGCCCGTGAGATGGCGCTCCTGCCGTACACGGCCACGGCCCGCTGAGAGGAGGCACCGATATGAAGATCATCCTGACTCAGGAGGTGTCCGGCCTCGGTGCCCCGGGCGACATCGTCGAGGTCAAGAACGGCTACGGCCGTAACTACCTGCTGCCGCAGGGCTTCGCGATCGCCTGGACCAAGGGTGCGGAGAAGCAGGTCACGGTCATCAAGCGGGCCCGTTCGGCCCGGGAGATCCGCGACCTCGGCCACGCCAACGAGGTCAAGGGCCAGCTCGAGGGCCTCAAGGTCAACCTGAAGGCCCGCGCCGGCGACGGCGGTCGGCTCTTCGGCTCGGTCACCCCGGCCGAGATCGTCGACGCCGTCAAGGCCGCCGGTGGCCCGGTCCTCGACCGTCGTCGGCTGGAGCTGTCCGGTCCGATCAAGTCGACCGGCTCCTACCCGGTGCAGATCAAGCTGCACCCCGAGGTGACCGCCAAGTTCGACCTCAACGTCGTCCAGGGCTGACACCTCACCCCGCACCACGACACAGGGCCCGCACCGACCGGTGCGGGCCCTGTCCGTCGTACGGCCGCTCCTGCCGCTTCCCGGCGGGCCTTTACCGCCCCCGGCCCGGGGTGCCAACCTCGACCGTTCAGCCGATCGGCTGCCCGGTCACCGCGCTGATCATCACCGTGGACAGGCCACCGCCGACCACTGCCGCCGCCAGCGCGACGCTGGTCGAACGCCACGTCGTACCGACCCGACGCAGCAGCAGCGCCACGACCAGGCTGCTGGCCAGCGCCAACCCGAAGCGCGGCAGGCCCGACGCCACCGAGCCGAGCGCCCGCGACCTCGGTGAGTCGCAACCCCCTCCGCTGATGTCCGTGACGCACCCCGCCGGCACCTGCCCGTCCAGCGTCAGCAACCAGACGAAGATCAGCACCGCCGGCACCAGATAGCAGGCGACCGTGTAGAGCAACGACCGCCACGGCCCACCCGGATCGGGATCGAGCAGGTCGTCCTCGATGCGGCGGATCCGGACCCCCGGCCGGGCGGTCCCGGACGATCGGCGTACGGCTGCCCCAGTGGCACCGACCGGCTGCGCCGCCCTCGCCGTCGGTGCCGCCACCCGCCGGCGCGGCGCGGTGTAGGGCGTGACCGGTGACCGGGGTGCCGCCGTCGACGGACCCGCCCACCGGGGATCGTCGCCCGCGAGGCGCGTGTCGGACCAGAAGCCCTCCTCGCGGTCCTCTTGCCCCGGCCAGGGCCAGCCCTCCGCCGTGGTGCCGGAACCGGGCGCGGTCCGGTCCCACCCCCCGCCGTCGGCATACCGCTCCCACTGGCCGGTGTCGTCGGTGCGGTCCCAGCGGTCGGTGTCGTCGGACCGGTCCCAGCGGTCGGAGCCCGCGTGCTCCCAGCGGTCGACCTCCCCGGCCGAACGCCACGCCTGCACACCCGAGGCGTCCCACGCCTGCACACCCGAGGCGTCCCACGCGTCCACGGTCGGAGTGCGGGAGGGCGGGATCTCGGACGCGTCGGAAAGCGCTCCCCGGTCCCAGGGACCGACGGCGGGCCGGTCCTCCGCCGCCCACCGACCCCGGCGGGTCTCCCGGTCCGGTACGGGACCGGCCGCCTCCGCCTCCTCCAGCCCGGACCAGACGACCTGCGGGGGGTGCGACGGCGAGCGCCTCGGCCGGCTCGGCGGTGCCGCTCCCGAGACGGGATCGTCCTCGGCCCGCCGGCGCCCGGAGTAGCCCCGCTCCCGCAGGTGGTCGAACGTCCACTCCCCGGTGTGCTCCGACTCCGTCGCCGCGCCGGACGCCGGAGCGGTACGCCAGCTCGTCTCGCTGACCCGGCGCCAACTGCTCGTGGTCTCGGTGGTCCGCCAGGCGGCACCGGAATACGGTCGGTCGGCCTCGACCCGGACCTCGTCGTCGGGCGCGGCGTGTCGTCCGCCGCCGTCCGCGCTGCGGATTCCCGACTCCAGCGCCCAACGGGGCAGGTAGCTGTCGACCGGCTCCCCCTGGCCGCGTTCGGCGGCCCGCCGCCGGCTCGGCGTGCGGTGCCGAGCGGGTGCGCGCTCGTAGGGACCGGCCGGTGCGGGGTCGGCGGGATCGTGCCAGGGGGCTACCGGCCGTCGCTCGCGCGGCACATCCTCCCCGCGTCCCCAGTCCCGGTTACTCACGGCGGGAGCGTGACCCTTCTCAACCGATGGCGCAATCCGCTGTCCAGGTGTAGCCGTTCGCTGGAGATAGTACGGGACGTTCGACCGGGCGATTCGACCGAAAACTTGTCGTCCACAGGCTGGGGATTGCGTTTCTGCAGTTCACGGACGTGCGGTGGAGAATTCCCCAGGCGTTGTCCACAGGTTGTGCACACCCTACGCACATGCTCGTCCCCCGGCGTCCACAGGTTGTCCCGAGGCTCGTCCACCGACGTGGTTGAGGGGCTGACCTCGGGTTCCGTATGGTTGGCCCCCGACCGGCCGTGCGATGACCCCCGATCGACCGGCAGGTCGAGGTTGTCGTACCCCGGCGATACGGCTGGATCCGGATCCGACGCAGTGGAGGGGGGACCCGTGTCGGTCACCGACGACATGCGGGCGGACTCGCGAGCGGGTGGGGGGCAGGCGTCCCCGCCGCCGCAGCGCGACGGCCAGTTCGACAAGACCCCGCCCCAGGACGTCGCCGCCGAGCAGTGCGTGCTCGGCGGCATGCTGCTGTCCAAGGACGCCATCGCCGACGTCGTCGAGATCCTGAAGACCAACGACTTCTACCGGCCGGTGCACGCCACCATCTTCGACACCATCCTGGAGATCTACGGCCGCGGCGAGCCGGCCGACTCCATCACCGTGGCGGCGGCCCTGGCCGACTCCGGCGATCTCGTACGCATCGGCGGCGCCCCCTACCTGCACACGCTGATCGCCAGCGTGCCCACCGCCGCGAACGCGGCGTACTACGCCCGGATCGTCAGCGAGCGGGCGGTCCTGCGGCGCCTCGTCGAGGCCGGCACCAAGATCGTGCAACTGGGCTACGGCACGGGCCAGGGCGGCAGCCGCGACGTCGACGACATCGTGGACCTCGCCCAGCAGGCGGTCTACGACGTCACGGAGCGCCGCGTCAGCGAGGACTTCGCCGTACTCGCCGACATGCTCCAGCCGACGCTGGACGAGATCGAGGCGGTGGGCGCCCAGGGCGGCGTCATGACCGGCGTCCCCACCGGCTTCACCGACCTGGACCGGCTGCTCAACGGCCTGCACGCGGGGCAGCTGGTGATCGTCGCCGGACGCCCCGGGTTGGGCAAATCGACAGCAAGTATGGATTTCGCCCGAAACGCGGCAATTCGGGCAAATCAAGCGTCGGCCATCTTCTCGCTGGAAATGAGCAAGGTCGAGATCGTCATGCGGCTGCTGTCGGCCGAGGCGCGCGTGCCCCTGCACGTCCTGCGCAGCGGGCAGCTCTCCGACGACGACTGGACCAAGCTCGCCCGCTGCATGGGCGAGATCAGTGAGGCGCCGCTCTTCGTCGACGACACGCCGAGCATGAACCTGATGGAGATCCGGGCCAAGGCGCGCCGGCTCAAGCAGCGGCACGACCTCAAGCTGATCGTGGTCGACTATCTCCAGCTGATGACCTCTCCGAAGCGCACCGAGAGCCGGCAGCAGGAGGTCGCGGACCTCTCCCGTGGTCTCAAGCTGCTCGCCAAGGAGGTGGAGTGCCCGGTGATTGCGGTCAGTCAGCTGAACCGTGGCCCGGAGCAGCGCACCGACAAGCGACCGCAGCTGTCCGATCTGCGCGAATCCGGTTGCCTGACGGCGGAGACACGGTTGATCCGGGCCGACAACAACTCTGAAGTCACCCTCGGCGAGCTGCTTGCCGAGGGTGCCAGGGAAATCCCGGTATGGGCGCTCGACGAGACTCTTCGCTACACCCCGCGAACGATGACGCACGTATTTCCGAGCGGCAATCGGGAAGTGTTCCGCATGACGCTGGCATCGGGCAAGCAGATCGACGCGACGTCGAACCATCCCTTCCTCACCTTCGCTGGATGGGTGCCGCTCGGAGAGTTGACGCCGGGAATGCGCCTTGCCACACCCCGGCATGTGCCACCTCCATTCGCGATCCGACCGTGGGCGGAGGCCGAGCTCGTCCTGCTGGCACACCTTCTGGGCGACGGCTCGTTCGTACGCCGTCAGCCGATTCGGTACGCGAGCCGCGACGAGGACAACCTGCAGGCCGTGGCGGAGGCAGCCAAGCATTTCGGCATAACCGCCATTCGTGACGACTACGAAGCGGCCAGAGTCACTACCTTGCGGCTTCCCGCTCCCTACCGTCTCGCTCGCGGCCGGCGCAATCCGGTCGCCGAGTGGTTGGACGGTCTGGGGCTGTTCGGCCTGCGGTCGCACGAGAAGTTCATCCCGGCGTCGGTCTTCGGCATGCCCAAGGAGCAGATCACCCTCTTCCTTCGGCACCTGTGGGCTACAGACGGCTCGGTGAGCGTGAACAAGTCCGGCCGCGGTGGTCGTGTCTACTTCTCGTCGACAAGCCGCCGGATGCTTGAGGACATCTCCCGGCTGCTGCTGAGGTACGGCATCACCGCCCGCCTCAGGACGGTGCCTGTCGAACGTCACCGACCTCAGTACACGCTCGACGTCTGCGGACGGGATGACCAGTTGCGGTTCCTTCGGGAGATCGGCGTGCACGGCGACAGGGCGCGCAACTGCGCCGACCTGCTCGCATCCCTCGCGGCGATGCAAAGCAACACCAACGTCGACACGGTGCCGCGCGAGGTGTGGAGTCGGGTCCGGGAGATTCTGGCGGAGAACGGCATGACATACCGGGAGTTCGCGGCGGCGATCGGTTCCCAGTTCTGTGGCAGCGCCCTGTGGAAGCACGCACCCAGTCGATCCAGGCTTGCGAAGATCGCTTCGGTTCTCGACGCCGCCGATCTGGACCTGCACGCCACGAACGACATCTTCTGGGATGAGATCGAGTCGATCGAGTCGATCGGCGAGCAGGATGTCTTCGACGCCACTGTCCTCGGCACCCACAACTTCATCGCCAACGGCATCGCCACCCACAACTCGATCGAGCAGGACGCCGACGTCGTCATCCTGCTGCACCGCGACGACTACTACGACAAGGAGTCGCCGCGGGCCGGGGAGGCGGATTTCATTGTCGCCAAGCACAGAAATGGTCCGACCGACACGGTGACGGTGGCCGCGCAACTCCACCTGTCGCGCTTCGTGGACATGGCCATCGTCTGAGGCCGGCCGCGCCGATCAGCCCAGCAGCGGGAACCGGTCAGGCCAGCAGCGGGAACCAGCCGGCGACCTCGCCGAGTTCGAGCTGGTCGCGGTCGGTGAGCGGCATTCGCCCGGTGGCCTTGAGCAGGTACTCCGCGTCGCTCCACGCGGCCGGCCGGACGGCGTCGTCGCTGAGCAGGCCGTCCATCGTGGTCACGGCGACCCGCGTGGCCAGCACCCCGGGCAGGGGCGCGTCGGGCAGGTCGAGGACCAGGTCCAGGTGGTGCACGACGGCCTCGGTGGTCAGGGTGGCGAGCAGGTCCGGCACCCGCAGCACGTGCCCCTGGGTGGTGACGTGGCCGTCGGGGTCGGCCGCGCCGGCGGCGCGTACGGCGGCGGGGGCGGTGTCGGTCCAGAGCCGGACGATGGCGCCGGGCCGGTCGAAGGCGGCGGCGGAGCGGCGGGCCCACCAGGCGTGCCGTGCGCCGTCCCCGTCCCCGTCGGACGGGAACGCGCGCCAGTAGCTCACGTCGTCCACGTCGGGCGGGCCGTCGGCGGGGCTGGCCAGGGCGACGAGGGCCCGTTGGGCGTCGCAGAGCACGTGGAACAGCAGGTCCGCGACGAGCCAGCCCCGGCACCGGGTGGGCCGTTGCAGGTCGGCGTCGTCGAGGTCGGCGACGACCCGGGTGATCCCGTCGTACGCCTGCGCCAGCGGATGGTGCAGCGTCATCAGGGCAGCGTCGCACGACCGCCGTCGGCCGGCACGGTGAGCGGCGCGGGCGGGAGGCACGGAGCCACGGGTGACCGGGCCGGTCGAGGCGCCGGCCCGGTCGACGGGGTGGCTCAGCCGAACATCTCGTCCAGGAAGCTCTTGTGCTTCTTGCGCTTGTAGTGCCCGTGGTAGCCGTGGTGCTGGTGGCCGTAGGCGGGGGCCGGCGGGTAGCCGTGGGCCGGCGGGGGCGGCGGCGGGACGGCGCCGTAGCCCGGCTGGTGCGGGGCGGGGGCGGGCGGCGGCGGGGGCGGCGGGGGCGCGTAGCCGCCCTGCTGGTGGCTCGGCTGGCCGGGGTAGCCGCCCTGCTGCTGGGCGGGCTGCGCCGGGGCCGGACCGCCCTGCTGGCGGTTCCAGTTGGCCTCCGCCTCGAACAGCTTCTCCAGCTCGCCGCGGTCGAGGAAGATCCCCCGGCACTCGCCGCACTGGTCGATGACGACGCCGCTGCGCTCGTACTGGCGCATTTCTCCGTGACACTTGGGACAGGTCAGGCTCATCCTCCGACCGTACCCGGTCCGGTCATGCGGTCGCTGTGAGCGCTTGCGTGACTTCGGAGTCGGAAACCTCGTGGAAGTCCTCGTAGTAGGCGCTCACCGCCATGAACTCCGGCGGGTGCTGGGCGCAGACGACCTGGTCGGCCTCGGCGGCCAGCATCTCGTACGCCTCCTGCGAGCCGACGGGGACGGCCACCACGACCCGGCGGGCGCCGAGGTGGCGGGCGACCTGGACGGCGGCGCGGGCGGTGGCACCGGTGGCGAGGCCGTCGTCGACGATCACGGCCGTGCGGCCGGTCAGGTCGAGCGGCGGCCGGCCGGCGCGGTAGAGCCGCTCGCGGCGTTCCAACTCGGCCTGCTCGCGGCGGACGACCTCGGCGACGTCGCCCTCGGTGAGCCGGCTGGCCACGACGTCGTTGAGGACGCGTACGTTGCCGGGGCCGAGCGCGCCGAAGGCCACCTCGGGTGCCCACGGCATGCCGAGCTTGCGGACGACGAGCACGTCCATGGGCGCGCCGAGACGCTCGGCGACCACCCGGGCGACGGGCACGCCGCCGCGTACCAGCCCGAGCACGATGACGTCGGGTTCACCGATGAGGGCGGTGAGCCGGTCGGCGAGCGTCCGGCCCGCCTCTTCGCGGTCGCGGTAGGTGGTCATGCCTCAGGTCTACGCCGTGTCGCCGGCCTCCGCCCGGCAGTTCGCGGAAACCGGGGGGCGTAGGGCGGGGGCCCACGCCAGGAGGGCGAGCGGATAGAGCAGGTAGCCGAAGCGGGTCGTGGGCATCAGCAGGATCGCGGCGAGCAGGCCGTACCCGCAGGTCAGTGCGGTGGCGACGGCGGTGCGGGGCGGATGGCGGGCGAGCCGGACGGCGATGGCCAGCCCGGCGGCGAGCAGCAGGGCGGCGGCGACGGCGCGGCCGGCGGGCAGCGCGGTGGCGATCAGGTGGCCGGGGAACGGGGATTGCGCGGGGCTGGTGACCAGGCCGTGCCCGAGCGGGAAGCGGAGCACGTTCTCGACCAGTGCGTCGCGGTCGACGAGGAGGGCCGGCAGCAGGGCGGCGGCGGGCAGGCCGATCGCGCCCGCGGCGACCCGCAGGCCGGCGCGTCGGGTCAGGCCCCAGATGATCAGTACGAGGGCGACCGGCCAGGCGAAGAGCTTGAGTGCCCCGGCCAGGCCGACGGCGAGGCCGGCCCGGCCCGGTCGGCCGGCGGCGGCGAGGGCGAGGGCGAGCAGGCAGAGCGCGAGTACGGGCAGGTCGTCGCCGCCGGTGGCCAGGGTGAGTGCGCAGATCGGGAGGACCGTGGCGGCCTGTACGCCGCGCAGGAGGGCGGCCCGGGTGTGGTCGTCGGCGGCGCGGCGGGCGCCGCGGGTGAGGGCGCGGACCGCCAGGGCGAGGGCCAGCGCGGTGCCGACGGCGAACCAGACGCGGGCGTCGGTCCACCAGGCGTCGACGGCGGCCCGGGGCAGCCCGAACAGGGCCATTCCCGGCTGGTAGGGGGTGTAGCCGAGCAGTTGTTCGCCGGGTGGCAGGGCGGCGATCGCGTCGTGCCCGAGGTACGGGGTGCCGGTGTCGGCCAGCCGCTGGCCGGACTCCTCGACGACCAGCACCTCCTCCTGCGCCCGGTCGGTGCGTCCGCCGGCCCGTTGGATGCTCTGCCAGGCCAGCGGCAGCAGGGCGGTGGCGAACCAGGCGAAGCCGGTGACGGCCCAGCGGGCCCGCAGTCCGGCCAACGGCGAGGCGGGGTCGCGGCGGCGGGCCAGGAGCTGGCCGGTCGCGGCGAGGGCGGCGAGGAGGTAGCCGACGGCGGCGACGGCGCCCCAGGCGCGGTGCGGGACCAGGGTGGAGGTGGCGGCGGTGATCGCGGCGAACGCGGCCGACGCGGCGTACAGGCCGAGGTCGAGGGCGAGTCCGCCGGCGGCGGAGTCGAGGCGCTGCCAGCCGGGGCGGCGGGTGGTCGGGGCGGCGGTCACGCGGGCCAGTCTGGCAGCAGGCGCGTGCCGCCGCGTCAGGCGGGCAGGTGGCGGTCGGTCCGGCCGCGCCCGCCCTGCCGGCGGCCGGGGGCGAACCGGATGACGGCTCCCGCGTCGTGCAGTGGGGGCGCGAGCGTGCCGGGGCTGCCCCCGGAGCCGCGCCGGAACGCCGCGAGGAGGGTGCCGGCGGGCATCGGCCGGGCGAAGAGGTGTCCCTGGCCGGCCGTGCAGCCCAGCTCCCAGAGGGCCCGGCGCTGCGGCTCGCTCTCCACGCCCTCGGCCACCACGTCGAGCCCGAGGCTGCGCCCGAGGTCGAGGGTGGAGCGGATGACGGCGGCGGCCTCGGCGGAGCTTTCCATGGCGGTCACGAAACTGCGGTCGATCTTCAGCTCGTGCACGGGGATGCGGGAGAGCAGCGACAGGGAGGAGTAGCCGGTGCCGAAGTCGTCGAGCGCCAGGCGTACGCCCTCGTCGCGCAGCCGGCTGAGCACCCGGTCGACCACGTCGAGCTGGCTGAGGGTGAGCGTCTCGGTCAGCTCGAGGACCAGCCGGTCGGGGGGCAGGTCGTGGGCCCGTAGGCGGGCCAGCACGGAGCCGGGGAAGCGGGCGTCGAGGAGGCTGCGCGGCGACACGTTGACCGCCACCGGCACGTCGAAGCCGGCGTCGCGCCAGCTGCCCGCCGCGATGAGGGCCTGGTCGAGGATCGCCTCGGCGAAGGCGGGGAGCAGGCCCGAGCGTTCCACGGCCTCCAGGAAGCGCAGCGGGTCGATCATGCCGTGGGTGGGGTGGTGCCAGCGGGCGAGGGCCTCCGCGCCGGTGACCCGGCCGGTGCCCAGGTCGACGATGGGCTGGAAGTTGACGGTGAACTCGTGGTCGGCGACGGCGCGCGGCAGTTCGCCGCCGAGGGTGAGCCGGCCGAGGTCGGCGGTGTCGCGGCTCGGGGCGTACGTCGAGGTGCGCTGCCCGGCCCGCTTGGCCTGGTACATCGCGACGTCGGCGCGGCGCAGCAGCTCCGGCATGCCGCCGGTGGCGGGTGCGGCGGCGATCCCGCCGCTGGCCTCGACGCTGATCCGCATGCCGTCGAGGTCGAACGGTTCGTGCAGCGCGGCGAGCAGGGTTTCCGCGCGGTGTGCGGCCACCGCCGGGGCCGGCAGACCCCGCAGGAGTACGGCGAACTCGTCGCCGCCGAGGCGGGCCACCAGGTCGCCGTCCTGGGCGGCGCCGCTCAGCCGCTCGGCGACCTGTACCAGCACCTGGTCGCCGGCGGCGTGCCCGAGGGTGTCGTTGACCTCCTTGAAGTGGTTGAGGTCGATCAGCACCAGGGCGGTCACGCCGTCGGCGTGGCGGGTGCCGAGGTGTTCGCTGCCCTGTTCGAGCAGGTGCCGGCGGTTGGCGAGCCCGGTCAGCGCGTCGTGGGTGGCGGCGTACGCGTGCTCGTCGGCGACGCGGGCCAGCTCGGCGTACGCCTGCGCGTTGCGGACGGCGGTGCAGAGCGCCGAGGCGAAGGTGCGCAGCGTGTACTGCTCCCGCTCGGAGAGCGCCACGGGACCACGGAACCGTAGTCGCAGGATGCCCACGTCGACCGTCCGGTCGTGCCCTTCCAGCGGGGTGGGGACCACGGTGCCGTCCGTCGGGGCCGGCTCGCCGGCGGGCCCGTCGTACGTGATGGCGACCGCGCCGCCGCGCACGGTCCGGCCGCCGTCGCGAAGCTCGATCTCCACCTCGTCGGCGGAGAACAGCTCGGCGGCCTGGGTGACGGCGGTGGTGAGGACCTTGTCCAGGTCGACCACGTTCAGCGCGTCGGTGGTGCGGGCGAGGCGCTGCCACGCCTGCTGCTCGGTGCGGGCCTTGACCCGGTTGGAGTAGAGCAGGTGGAGGCTGAGCACCAGGGGCGGCACCGCGAGCAGGAGCCGGGGGTCCGCGTGGAGGATGAACAGCGTGGTGACGATGAGGACGAAGCGCGCCAGCGCGCTGGTCAGGCGCAGCCCGAGGTCCTCGCGGAAGAGCTGCCGGAGCCGGGTGCCGGTGGCGAGTGCGATGACCGGGAGGGTCAGCAGCTCGTCGAGGATCACCGCGACGGCGTAGGCGAGGCCGATCGGGCCGAGGACCTGCCAGAGGTCGGTGATCGGCGGTGACCCGCCGGCGGCGTGCAGGGCTGCCCCGCCGCCCACCGCCAGGAGCATGGTCTTGGCCACTCCGAACGCGGCCTTCAGCGGTGGGAGCCTGGCGAAGTACTGGGCCATTGCCGCTCCGATCCCGGTGGTCAGGATGACCAGGGGGGTCGGAGCGACCGCCAGGCTCAGGATGATGGCGGTCTCGCTCCAGGAGATCGCGTGCACCGTCGCGCGGATCCGGATCCGCCACTTGATCGTCATGCCCAGGAAGGCCAGGCAGATCAGGGCGAGGGAGAGGGTCAGGTGACTACGGGACCAGTCCAGCCGGGTCAGCTCGCGCAGGCACAGGGCGGCCGCGATGGCGGCCACAACGCAGACGAGGCCGACGTGCAGCGTGAGCCGCCGCTCGGCCTCTGTCTTGCCCACGTCCGGTCGTGTCACCGCGTCCCGACTGCTCTCGCCTGCGAAGCACGCCAAGATTACCCGCGGTCACGCGCCAGCCACAATGCTCAGTTCCACTCGTGTGCCGACATCGCTATCCCTCCCCGGTCTCGCGTTGGCCCTTGCGCCGCTGTGTTCCGCGACGCCGACAGCCTAAGTGCGGTTCGGCCAATTATGGAGGGATATATGTAACTATGGGCAATGGATGAGAAGCGCGCCCGCTGGCGTGACTTTCTGCTTCTGGGCGGGAACTCAGTGCTGTGTTTCTATCGACTTCCGGTTAACGCTAGATAATGGACCGGTGGAGGCCTTCACGGCATCGGACACGACGGTGCAGTTTGCAGCGGGTGGCGGCTGCGGCACCGGCCCGTGAGCCGGCCCCCGGGCGCATCGGGTGGCCGAGGCGCCGCTTCCGCGCCGGTACGCCCCGTCCGCCGGGCGGTTCCGTCGGCGTGGCCACCCGCCCACGGGCCCGGGCGTCGTCACGGAATGACAGAGAGCAAGATGCACTCCGTATGTTGCCCGTCGCCGCCGGATCGACCGGCAGTGGGTAATTCCCCGCCGACGATGATCGCTTGTCGGGTCGGTGAAGGGCCAATGACGTCACGCGGTTACCGGACGACATCCCGGTCCAGCGTCGCGCTGGGGAGGACGACTATCGGACCGGCCCGTGGAAGCGGGGTGGAAACGGTCGTGGCGCAACGAGCCGGAAACGCGTTCCCTCTCCCGGTCAATTCGCGACAGGATGGTGCCACCCGCCGGATAGGCTCGCGACCGTGACCGATCCCGCGCAGCTCACCCATGTCGATCCGGCGGGCGCGGCCCGCATGGTCGACGTCTCCATGAAGGCGGTCTCCGGCCGCCTTGCCGTCGCCGCCGGCCGGCTCCGCACCACCAGGGAGGTCGTCGAGCTGCTGCGCCGCGACGGGCTGCCCAAGGGCGACGCGCTGGCGGTCGGGCGCCTCGCCGGCATCATGGGCGCGAAGCGCACCCCCGAGCTGATCCCGCTCTGCCACCCCATCGCGCTGCACGGCGTCACGGTCGACCTGACCCTCACCGACGACACCGTCGAGATCACCGCCACCGCGCGGACGGCCGACCGCACGGGCGTGGAGATGGAGGCGCTGACGGCGGTGGCCGTCGCCGGGCTGGCGCTGATCGACATGGTCAAGGCGGTCGACCCGGCGGCCAGCGTCGACGCGGTCCGGGTGCTGCGCAAGGAGGGCGGCAAGACCGGCCTGTGGGTGCGCCCGCAGGAGCGGTCGTGATCCGCGCGCGGGTGGTCGTGGCGTCGAACCGGGCCGCCGCCGGTGTGTACGCGGACACCAGCGGTCCCCTGCTCGTGGCCGGCCTGCGCGACCTCGGCTGCGAGGTGGACGGGCCGGTGGTGGTGCCCGACGGCGCGCCCGTGGGCGAGGCGCTGCGGGCCGCCCTGGCCGACGGGATCGACGTCGTGCTGACCAGCGGCGGCACGGGGATCAACCCCTCCGACCGCACGCCCGAGGTGACCCGGGCGCTGCTCGACCACGAGGTCCCCGGCATCGCCGAGGCGATCCGGGCGCACAGCCGCCACAAGGTCCCCGCCGCCGCGCTCTCCCGGGGGCTCGCCGGCGTCGTCGGCCGGATGCTGGTGGTCAACCTGCCCGGCTCGACCGGCGGGGCCAGGGACGGTCTCGCCGTACTCGGGCCGATCCTCAGCCACGCCGTCGACCAGCTCCGCGGCGGCGACCACTGACGACCGCCCCGGGTGACGGCCAACCGGCGGGCGTGGCGCCGCTGACGGCGCGACCGTCGTGTCCCACCGCTAGGCTCGGCCGGTGAGCACGGAAACCGCACCGGCCGCCGAGCCGGTCAGCGCGCCCCCGCCCGCCGGCTGGGAGGAGGCCCGGTCCCGGGTGTACGCCGTCGGCCTGGCCGCCGCGCTGCCCGCCGTCAGCCGGCCGCTCGCCGAGACCGACGGGCACACCCTCGCCGAGCCGCTGGCCACCCGTACGGACCTGCCCGCCTTTCCCACCTCCAGCGTCGACGGCTGGGCGGTGCGGGGTGCCGGGCCGTGGCGACCGGTCGGGCGGGTGCTGGCGGGCGGCACCCCCGCCCCGCTGGCAGACGACGGGACGACCGTCGAGATCGCCACCGGCGCGATGGTGCCGGAGGGCGCCACGGCCGTGCTGCGGGTGGAGGAGTCCCGCCGTACGCCGGAGGGGCTCGTCGACGGCACGCCCCGACCGGCGCCGGAGTGGCGGGAGCCGGGCGAGGAGGCGTACGCCGGGGAGGAACTCGTGCCCGCCGGCACGCCGGTGGACCCGGCGGTGATCGGCCTGGCGGCCTCCTGCGGGCACGACCGGCTGCTGGTACGGCGCCAACCCCGCGCCGCGCTGCTGGTCTTCGGCGACGAACTGCTGACCGCCGGCCCGCCCGGCGCCGGGCGGGTGCGCGACGCGCTCGGGCCGGCGGTGCCGGCGTGGCTGCGCCGCTACGGCTGCCTCGTCCGCCCCTCGGACGTGGTGGGCCCGGTCGCGGACACGCTCCCCGCGCACGTGGCGGCGCTGCGCGCCGCGCTGGGCACCGCCGACCTGGTGTGTACGACCGGCGGCACGATGCACGGGCCGGTCGACCACCTGCATCCGGCGCTGGAGGCGCTCGGCGCCGACTACGTGGTCAACACGGTGGCGGTGCGGCCCGGTTTCCCGATGCTGCTGGCGCGGCTGGCCGACGCCGACGGCCGGGTCCGGTTCGTCGCCGGGCTGCCCGGCAACCCGCAGTCGGCCATCGTCGCCCTGGTCTCGCTGGTCGCTCCGCTGCTGGCCGGCCTGGCGGGTCGCCCGATGCCGGTGCTGCCGCACGTCACGCTCGCCGAGCCGGTGCGCGGCCGGGGCGCGTACACGCACCTGGCGCTGGTGCGGGTGGACCGGGCCGCCGGCACCGCCCAGCCGGTCCGGCACGTCGGCTCGGCGATGCTGCGCGGGTTGGCCGGCGCCGACGGGTTCGCCGTCATCCGCCCCGGCACCTCCGGCGAGCCGGGCGACCGGGTGCCGGTCGTACCGCTGCCGCTGCTGCCCGGGGAGCGTGCGTGGTGACCGCGCCGACGGCCGACGCGTCGGGCCGGCCCGCGGCCCGCCAGCCCGCGACGTTCGGTGAGGTCACCGAGCGGCCGCTCGACCTCGCCGCGCACGAGGCGGCGGTCGCGGACCGCCGGGCCGGCGCGGTGGTCTCGTTCCAGGGGGTGGTCCGCGACCACGACCACGGGCGCGCGGTGACCAGCCTGGAGTACGAGGGCCACCCGAGCGCCGAGCGGATCCTGCGCGAGGTGGCGGCCGAGGTGGCCGCCGACCCGGACGTGTACGCGGTCGCGGTGTCGCACCGGGTCGGCCCGCTCGCCATCGGCGACGTGGCGCTGGTGGCGGCCGTCAGCACCGCCCACCGGGCCGCCGCGTTCGCGGCCTGCGCCCGGCTGGTCGACGAGGTCAAGGCGCGGCTGCCGATCTGGAAGCGGCAGGTCTTCGCCGACGGCACCGAGGAGTGGGTGAACTGCCCCTGAGCGGGGCGGCTCCATCCCGTCAGCGGCGGACGCCCGGCACGGTCTGGCGGCCGAACCGGTCGCCGTAGAAGGCCGGCTCGGCGCCGGGGCGCCACGGCAGCGCGGCGACGAGCAGGATCAGGGCCAGCGCCAGCGAGTTCTCCATCAGGGCGCCGAAGAGGCCGTCCTGGTAGTGCGACACCTCGGGGAGCTGGTGCTCGTACGGCCAGATCGGGGAGATCAGGAAGAGCAGGTAGAGCCCGATCGCGGCGGCGCCGTGCCGTAGCCCGGTCAACGTCGGGTACCAGATCGGTGGGCGCAGCCCGGTCACCCCCGGCGGGCCGCCGTAACCGCCCTGGCCGGACCGCTGGGCCAGCCCACGACTGGCGTCGCGGCGGCGTACGGCGGCGTCGGCGAGCACGATGATCGCCGGGATCACCCAGACCAGGTGGTGCGTCCAGGAGATCGGGCTGATCACGTTGGCGGTGAGGCCGACCAGGGTGAACGCGGTCAGCTCGTCGCCGTCGGCGCGGGCGTTGACGGCCCGGGAGAGGCCGACCGCCAGCATCAGCACCGAGAACGCCAGCCAGAGCAGGCCGGGCGTCTCGATCGAGTCGTACAGGCGGGCCAGCAGCCCCGCCAGCGACTGGTTGGGCGTCATGTCGGCGGCCCCGACCCGCTCGGTCTGCCAGAGCACGCCGCCGAAGTAGGCGCGCGACTCCGTGCCGACGACCGCGAAGGAGCCGAGGGTCACGGCGATCACCGTGCCGATGGCGGTGGTGGCGGCGCGCCACTGCCGCGTGATCATCAGGTAGGCGATGAACAGCGCCGGGGTCAGCTTGACGGCCGTGGCCAGGCCGATGCCCACGCCGGCCCAGGCGCCGCTGTAGACGAAGCGCAGCAGCGGCCCGTCGCCCGGTGCGATGTGGGTGCCCCGGCGCGACCGCCAGCGCAGGCCGATCAGGTCGGCCATGATCAGGGCGAAGAGGAGCAGGTTCACCTGGCCGTAGCCGAGGGTCTCCCGGGCCGGCTCGATGGCGACCGCCAGCGGCGTCGCGACGCCCACGGTGAACCAGAGGGGCCAGCCCAGCCGGTCGACGATCGGGCGGAGCAGCCCGGCCAGCACGACGGCCAGGGCCGCGACGCTGGCGAGCGCGTTGACGATGCCGGCCAGCTCGACCGGCAGGTGCGCCATCGGGAGCATCACCAGACCGCCGAACGGCGGGTAGGTGAAGCCCAGGGTGGTGCCGGGTGCGATGAACTCGTAGAGCTCGTGACCGCTCGCCCACCACACCACCGCGCCGTGGTAGATCTTCATGTCGAAGAAGTTGTACGGCCGCCCGAAAGCACCGATGGCGAGCCATGCGGCATAGGCGACGGCGGCCACGATGCCGGTCCGTACGACTGTCCTACGATCGATCCCACGCGTTACGCGGCGGACTGGGGCGAGGCGGTCCACCCGTCTTCCGACGGTCGCCGGCATGGCGTGGCCACCCCCGTACCAAGGTCGTCCTACCCGTCCAGGTCCTGCACGGAGCCTAGAACGGCGCCTCACGTTAATGCCTCCCGCGTTATGCGACCGTGTCCGATCCCACACATGTTTTTGACATTTCCACCGCGTTAACGCCTGTCGGGTGGTTCAGGTGATTCGCGGCGTTGGCACGTGAGGGGTCGGCCGGGGGAAGGTATCGACGCAGGTCAGCCGGGCAGTCGTCGGGCCGTCGCTGCCGATCGTACGGCGATCCGGGCCTCCCTGCGGGCGGTACGGACGGCTCGCTGCACCGAACGTCGGGAGTGGCCGATCCGGTGACCCGTCCGCCAGCGCAGCCCCGGCTTGCCGCCGGTGTCCGCCGCGGCGAGCAGCAGCCCGCCGAGGAGGCCGAGGTTCTTCAGGAAGTGGATCTGGTTGTTGTGCCGCGTCGCCGGGTCGTCGTTGTTCCAGAAGGGATGCCCGGCGAGGGTCACCGGGACCAGCGTGCCGGCGAGGACGAGCGCCGCGGGCCGGGCGAACCGGCCGGTGGCGAGCATCAGCCCGGCGCCCACCTGCACCGCCGCGTTGGCGCGGATCAGCGTCTCGGTGTCGGTGGGGATGCGGGGATCGGCCTTCTCCAGCAGCGGGGTCACCCGGTCCGTCACGGGCTTCGCGGCCGGGACCAGCCGCCCGGGGTTGCGGAGGTTGGTGAACCCGCTGACCACGAAGATGCCGCTCAGCATGGCGCGGGCGAGGGAACGCACGGGTTTCATGGGTCAGTCATACCCCGTCGCCGGCCCCGCTACCCCCGCAACCGCCGATCCGGATCGGCGGACGTGCACGTCGCGCCACGCCGATTCGAGCGACCGTCGCTGATGGACCGCCTGTGAGGGGTAACGTGCCCGGCGTGACGACGCTGCGGTTGCGACCTGAGGACCCGGCCGACACCGGCGCGGTCCGCCGGGTGCTCGCCGCCGCGTTCGCCCGCCCCGACGTGACCACGCCGCCGGAGGTCGGGCTGGTCGACGAACTGCGCGGCAGCGACGCCTGGGTACCGGAGCTGGCGATGGTCGCCGAGTACGGCGGCGAGGTCGTCGGTTACGCCCTGCTCACCCGGGTGCGGGTGAAGTCCGACGACCACGTCGCGCCGGCGCTGGCGCTCGGCCCGGTGGCGGTCGCGCCGCACCGGCGCCGGATCGGGCTCGGCACGGCGGTGGTGCAGGCCGCCATCGAGGCGGCCACCGAGCTGGGCGAGCGGCTGGTGGTGGTGCTCGGCGACCCGGGCTACTACCACCGGTTCGGCTTCGGTCGGGCCGACCGGATGGGCCTGACCAGTCCCTGGTCGGGTCTCGGCGACCCCTGGCAGGCGCTGGTGCTGCCGCCGGCCACGAGCGGCGAGGGCCCGCCGCCGCGCGGCGAGGTGCTCTTCCCGCCCCCCTGGTCCAAGGTCTGACGCCCCGCGGGCCCGACGCCCGCGCCGCGTCGGCCCCGCGCCGCGGTGATCGGCGTGGCGGCCGTCGCGGTCCGTGGCAGCCGGTCAGGCCGGTTGGGTACGCAGGTAGCGGCCGAAGTGGGGGACGGTGAAGGCGACCGTGCCGCGTTCCCCGGAGTAGATCAGCCCCTTCTTGATCAGCGCGTCCCGGGCCGGGGAGAGGCTGGCCGGCTTGCGCCCCAGGGCGCGGGCGATCTCCGCCGTCGGCACCGCGGCGTCCATGTCGTCCCGGCCCCCGCCGTCGATCTCGCCCTCCACCAGGGACAGCGTGGCCATGGCCCGCATGTACTCGCGTTCGGCCGGGGTGGCCCGCTCGAAGCGGGAACCGAAGAAGCCCACGGCCAGCTCGGCCTCGGCCTCCGGCGCGGCGACCCGTACGTCGGCGGCGGTGATCGGCGAGCGGGGCGCGTGGTCCCAGGTCGCCTTCCCGTACGCCTGGACGAAGTACGGGTAGCCGCCCGACTTCTCGTAGAGCAGGTCGAGCGCCTTCTGCTCGTACTCGACCTCCTCGCGCTCGGCCGGCGCGCAGAGCGCCTGGTCGGCGGCGATCCGGTCGAGCCGGTCGATGCGCTGGTAGCGGAAGAGCCGCTCGGAGTACGACTTGGCCGCGCTGAGAACGGCCGGCAGGTGCGGCAGCCCGGCGCCGACCACGATCAGCGGCGCGCCGAGCTGGGACAGCTCGTGGCAGGCGGCGCAGAGCGCGGAGACGTCCTCCGGGCCGAGGTCCTGCATCTCGTCGATGAAGACCGCGATGCCCGTGCCGACGTCGGCGGCCACCGCCGCGGCGTCGGTGAGCAGCTCGACCAGGTCGATCTCGATGTCGCCGGAGTCGGCACGACCACTGGCGGCGGGCACGTCGATGCCGGGCTGCCACCGGTCGCGCAGCTTCGGGGCGGCGTTGCCGCGACCGGTCGGCGCGGTGCGCTGGGCGAACGCCTTGAGCACGCCGAGGAAGGCGTCGATCCGGTCGGGGGCGCGGTGGCGGGGCGCCAGCTCCCGGACGGCCATGTGCAGGGCGGCGGCGATCGGGCGGCGCAGCGACTGGTCCGGCCGGGCCTCGATCTTGCCGCTGCCCCAGAGGTGGTTGATGGCCTGGGAGCGGAGGGTGTTGAGCAGCACCGTCTTGCCGACCCCGCGCAGCCCGGTGAGCATCAGGCTGCGTTCGGGCCGGCCCCGGGCGATGCGCTCCAGCACGACGTCGAAGACGTCCAGCTCGCGCCCCCGCCCGGCGAGCTCGGGCGGGCGCTGGCCGGCGCCCGGGGCGTACGGGTTGCGGACCGGATCCACGCATCGCACAGTATCGGGCCGTCTAGCTGCGGAACTAGACATGCGTAGATGAGGCAACCGGCGTGTCGGGGTGTCGGAAGCCTCTCGACACAAAACTAGGGCTGTCTAGCGTCCATGCTAGACAGCCCTAGTTTTGGTAATCAGCGCTTCTTCAGGCAGAGCACGTAGTCGAGGAAGTCGATCGAGTTGTCGTGCACGTAGTTCGCGGTCGCCTCCGGAGCCCGGGTCTTGCACCGGTCGCCGTCCGCCGTGCCCGGGATCCGCAGCAGCACCTCGTACGTGTTGGGGCCGCAGGGCACCTTCCGGAGCTCGGCGTCGGTGGCCGTACCGTCGTTGACGACGCAGTCGCCCTTGGCGAAGTCCCTCCTGCTGGGGCTCGGTTTGGCGGAGGTCGGCGCGGCGCTGGGCTCATCCGTGGGCTTGCTCGTCGGCCGGCCCGTCGGCTGGCCGCTCGGGTTCACCGGAGCGCTCACCGTCGGGGTCGCGATCGGGTCGTCGTCCTCGCCGGCCTGGTAGAACCCCCAGCCGACGAGGGCGAGGCACGGGCAGAGCAGGAGGACCACGACCAGGCCGATGATCAACGCGACCTTGCCGGCGCCGCTCTTCGCCGGCGGAGCGGCCGGCGGCATCCCGTACGCACCGGGGTTCGGCGGCGGGGCGCCCCACTGGTTGCCCGGGGCGGGGGTCGGCCCGGCCGGCGGATACGGCCCGGCCGTCGGGTAGCCGCCCTGGTCCGCCGGCGACGGGTAGCCGGCGCCGGAGCTGGGCGACGGATAGCCCGCGCCGGAACTGGGCGGCGGGTAGCCGGCGCCGGAGCTGGGCGGCGGGTAGCCGGCCCCGGAGGTCGGTGGCGGGTAGGCCGGCTCCGGGGTCGGCGGCTGCGGCTGGTTCCACATCGGGTCCGGCTGCCCCCACTGCGGGGCGGCCGGTGCCTCACCACCGGACGGCGGCTGGCCCCACTGCGGCTCGCTGCCGGGCTGCTGCTGGCCCCACTGCGGTTCACCCCCCGGCTGCTGCTGGCCCCACTGCCCGGCGGCCGGCGGCTGACCCCACTCGGGCAGCGTCGGGTCGATGGGTGGCGGGCCGCCCGGGGTGCCGGGTGGGCGCTGGTAGGGGTCCTCCGGCTGCGCGGGTGATCCGTAGGTCGTCATCTCTTCCTCAGGGGTGCGGGTGGATCAGGGGTGCGTGGTCCAGGGTGCGGTGCTCAGGGGGTGCGGATGGTGCCGTGCGCGGCGCTCAGCGCTGCTTCAGGCAGAGCACGAAGTCGAGGGTGTCCAGCTCGCTGTCGAAGAAGTACCAGTTGGTGTAGCCGTCGACCTTCGCGCACTTCGCGGCGGCGTCCTTCTCGCCGCTGGTCGCCCCGTCGATGCGGCGCAGCACCTCGTACGTCTGCGGGGCACAGTCGCTGATCAGCAGCTTGGGCTTGCCGCCGGCGGGGCCGTCGTTGCGGACGCACTGGCCCGCCTTCACGAAGCGCGGATCGGCCGAGGACTCGGGGGCGGGCGGCGTGCCCGGGGCGGCGGTGGCCGCGCCCGTCGTCGGCGTCGGCAGGTCGGTCTTCGCCGCGGGTGCGGGCTCGCTCGGCGTGGCGACCGGCGTGTCGTCGCCCTGCCCGAGCAGGTAGAGCACGGCGGCGCCGCCGACGACCAGCAGGGCCACCGTCGCCAGCACCGCGACGACCGGACCAGCCCGCCCGCGCCGGCGCTGCGGGGGCGGGGGCGGGGCGGGGCTTCCCGCGTACGGGGCCTCCCCGCCGCCCCACCCGCCGGCCGGCCGGCCGTACGACTCGTCGGGGCGTCGCCCGTGCCACGGGTCCGGGTCCCCGTGACCCGGTGCTCCGTAGTTCGCCATGCACGCCTCCCGTGCGAGTGGTGAGAGGCCGGCCACCAACGAGGGACGCCGACGCCGAGGTCACCGTAGCGTGTCCACCGATGAGCCCACCTCCACCGAGTGCACCGCCGCCGGCCGACGCTGGCACCCGAACGGGCCCGGGGGCCGGGACCGTTCGTACGGCTGCCGCCAGGCCGGCGCTGCTCTGGACCGCCCTGCTGCTGGTCTACGTCCTCTGGGGCTCCACCTACCTGGGCATCCGGATCGCGGTGGAGTCCATGCCGCCGCTCGGTTCCGCCGCCGCCCGGTTCGCCGCCGCCGCCCTGGTGCTGGCGATCGTGCTCCGGGTGCGGCGGGGGCGGGGCGCGCTGCGGGTCGACCGCCGGCAACTCGCCTCGGCAGCGCTGGTCGGCGTGCTCCTGCTGGCCGGCGGCAACGGGCTGGTGGTGCTCGCCGAAACCGGGCCGCCGGGGGTCGCGGTGCCCTCGGGGATCGCCGCGCTGCTGGTGGCCACCGTTCCGCTGCTGGTGGTGCTGCTGCGTACGGTCACCGGTGACCGACCCCGGTCGTGGACGCTGGCCGGGGTGACGCTGGGCTTCGTCGGGCTGGTGCTACTGGTGCTGCCGACCGGCGGGACGGGTGCCGTGCCGCTCGCCGGGGCGTCGACCGTGGTCGTCGGCGCCACCTGCTGGTCGGTCGGCTCCTTCCTCTCCGGGCGCCTCCGGATGCCCGCCGATCCGTTCGTCGCCACCGTCTACGAGATGCTCGCCGGGGCGGCGGCACTCGCCGTTCTCTCGGTGGGCCGGGGCGAGCTGCGCGGCTTCGACCCGGGCACGGTGACGACCCGGTCGTGGCTCGCGCTCGCGTACCTGACGGTGGCCGGCTCGCTGGTGGCGTTCACCGCGTACGTCTGGCTGCTGCACCACGCCCCGATCTCGCTGGCCTCCACGTACGCCTACGTCAACCCGGTGGTCGCGGTGGCGCTCGGCGCGTTGTTCGTGGCCGAGCCGGTCACCGCGCGGGTGGTGCTCGGCGGCGCGGTCATCGTCGCCGGGGTGGCCCTCGTGGTGAGCACCGAGAGACCGCGACGTCCCGCACCGGGGACCGTGCCGGAGCCGTCGCGGCGGTAGCGTCCGCAGCGTGTCGACGGGGCTGCTGGCGTGCGTGACGCTGCTCGGCGCCATGGCCGGCCTCGCCGCTCCCCGGGCCGCCCGTCACTTCACCGCCCCGCCCGCCGCAGGTGTCGTCAGGGCCGTGCCGGGTGCGGCCGCTGGGGCGGTCGTGTTCGCCGGGCTCGCGGCGGCGCTGGGGGCCGACCCCGTCCTGCCCGTCCTCCTCGTGCTGGCAGCGGTCGGGCTGGTGCTCGCCCTGGTCGACCTGGCCTGCCTACGGCTGCCCGACCCGCTGGTCGGCGCCGCCGCGCTGGTCGCCGCCGTCGGCCTGGCCGGCGCGGCGCTGGGCTCCGGCAGCCCCGGGCGGCTGCTCGGGGCGGCGGCCGGGGCCGCGCTCTGCTTCGCCTGCCACGTGGTGCTGGCGGTGCTGCCCGGTTCCCGGCTGGGCTTCGGCGACGTGAAGCTCGCCGCCGTCCTGGGCCTGCCGCTCGGCTGGCTCGGCGGCTCGTCCGTGGCGCTCGGGCTGCTCCTGCCGCACCTGCTGCACGGCGCGGTGGTGCTCGCCCTGCTGGCCGCCGGCAGGGTGCGCCGCGACACCCCGCTCCCGCTGGGCCCGGCCCTGCTCACCGGCGCCTGGCTGGCCGCCCTGACCGCCTGAGGCCGTCGCGCGGGTACCGGGCCCGCTTGAGGCTGCCGCGCCGGTACCGGGCCGCCGCGCCGGTAGGTGCGCCGGGCCGCCCCGACCGCCTGAGCGTTCATCCGCGCCACCCCGGACCGGGGCCCGGAAGGGCCTACGGCCCGAGCGCGGGTGGCTCAGATCAGGCGGAGCTGGCGGTCGCGGGGGCGGCGGGGCTCGGCCTCGCCGAAGCGCTCGAACAGGCCCGGGTCGATGGCGTCGAGGAACGGCGTCGGGCGGCACTCGCGTTCGGTGCCGTGTCTGGTGCGACGGGCGGCGTGGGTGACGTACAGCCGGTCCTGGGCGCGGGTCAGCCCGACGAAGAAGAGCCGCCGCTCCTCGGCGATCGCGTCGTCGTCGGGCGTGCTGCCGGGCCAGCGCAGCGGGAGCAGCCCGTCCTCGGCGCCGACCAGGAAGACCACCGGGAACTCCAGCCCCTTGGCGGCGTGCAGGGTGAGCAGGATGACCGCCTCGGCGCGGGGGTCGAGCGCGTCGACCTCCGCGCCGGTGGCGAGCTGGGAGAGGAACAGCGGCAGGTCGTCGCCGCAGCGGCGGGCCAGCGGGGTGAGCAGGTCGACGGCCGAGCGGACGTCCTCCGGGCGTACCGCGCCGGAGCCGTCCAGCGTGGGCACCGCGAAGCGCTCCGCCAGCACCTGACCGGCCAGCCGGACCCGGGCGGCCAGCGAACCGTCGAGCCCGTCGGCGTGGCGCAGCTCGCGGGCGATGGCGGACACCCCGGGCCGGTCCCGCAGCCGGTCGTGCGAGCGCTTCTGCACGGGGACGTTCGCCCGGGCGAGGGCGTCCACGATCGGTGCGGCCTGGGCGTCGGTGCGGTAGAGCACCGCGATGTCGGAGAACGACAGCGAGGTGGACCGGCCGTCGATCCGCCCCGAGTCCAGCGACCGGTGGGAGAGGCCGCCGACCAGCTCGTCGATGGTGCGTACGACGAAGTCGGCCTCGTCGGCGACGGAGGCCGCCGGGTAGCGACCCACCAGCGGGGCCTCCGGGTCGAGCCGGGCCGGGTCGAGCCGGCGGCCCCGCACCAGCGACGACGGCGCGATGGCCTGCACGGCGGCGGCCAGGATGGGCGCGGAGGACCGATAGTTGCGGTTCAGCCGGACCAGCCGGGCGTCGGTGAAGTCCTGCGAGAAGCGCAGGAAGTAGCCGACGTCGGCGCCGCGGAAGGAGTAGATCGCCTGGTCCGGGTCGCCGATCGCGCAGAGGTTGCCGTCGGCGGGGCTGAGCAGGCGCAGCAGCTCGTACTGCACCTCGTCGACGTCCTGGTACTCGTCGACGAAGATCCAGCGCCAGCGCTCCCGGTACCGCTGCACCAGCTTCTTGTCGGCCTTCAGCAGCGCGACCGGCAGGGTCAGCAGCTCGTCCAGGTCCACCAGGTCCTGCTTGCGCAGCAGCGCCGCGTAGGCGGTGTCGTCGTCGCCGGCCTCGGCGCGGGCCTCCGCCCGCTGGGCGTCGTCGGCGATCCGGAAGTCCGCCGGCAGGCCGACGGCGTCGGCGTTCTCCCGCAGGATCGTCAGGCCCAGCGAGTGGAAGGTGCCGACGGTGACGTCCTCGGCGACCGGGCCGAGCAGGCCGTCGAGGCGGTGCCGCAGCTCCTCGGCGGCCCGTCGGGTGAACGTGATCGCCAGGCACTGCTCGGGGAAGACGTTCAGCTCCGCGCAGAGGTAGGCGATCCGGTGGGTCAACGTCCGGGTCTTGCCGGTGCCCGGCCCGGCCACGATGAGCAGCGGACCGCCCGGCGCGGAGGCGGCCACGCGCTGCATGGCGTCCAGGCGGTCCAGCAGGCCGGTGCCGACCTCCTCCATCCCGGCGAGCATCGGCTCGAACGGCTCGTGCGGTGAGGGCGTCGGCGCGATCGGGGGCGGCGGCGCGGGCGGCGCGGCCTTGCGCTTGGGCTCGGCCCTGGCCGCCGTCGGCCGCTTGGCCCGGGGCTTCGGCGCCGGCTCCGCGGGGGTGCGCTGCGCCGGCACGGGTACGTCGAAGAGGGTCTCCTGCGCCGTACCGGCGTCGCCGCCCAGCTCGGCCGGGTCGAAGAGGGTGATGACGCCGTACTCGCCGTCGTAGCCGGGGACGCGGCGCACGTCGCCCCGGCGCAGCCGGCCGATGCCCTCGGCGAGCAGTTCCCCGCCGACGCGGCCGATCTCGTCGAGCGGCGTGGTGGTGAGGATCTCCAGCTCGGGGCCGAGCGCGGCGATCAGCTCGTTCAGCTTCCCCTCGACCCGCTTGGACCGGGCGCCCACCTTGTTGAGCTCGCCGAGGATCTCGGCCAGCGGCACCAGGTGGGTGACGTCGCGGGCGTGCGCGGGGCGGTGCCCCGACGGGCGGTCGGCCAGCTCCTCGACCCGGCTGAGCACGCCGACGGTCAGCGGCTTGCCGCACTCCGGGCAGCGGCCGTCGGCGGCCCGGGTCTGCTCGGGCGACCAGTTGACCCCGCAGAGGCGGTGCCCGTCCGCGTGGTACTTGCCCTCCTCGGGGAAGAACTCGATGGTCCCGGCCAGCCCGTCGCCCGTACGCAGGGCGTCCCGGATGGCGAAGTAGTCGCGGGCGGTGGCGAAGACGGTGGCCTCCCGGGCCAGCGCCGGCGGCGAGTGCGCGTCGGAGTTGGACACCAGTCGGTAGCCGTCCAGGCTGCCGACGCGCCAGTTCATCGCGGGGTCGGAGGAGAGGCCGGTCTCCACCGCGAAGATGTGCTCGGCGAGGTCGGCGTAGCAGTCGGCGATCGCGTCGAAGCCCGACTTGGAGCCCAGCGCGGAGAACCACGGGGTCCAGATGTGCGCCGGCACCAGGTAGCCGTCCGCGCTGGCCTCCAGCGTGATCTCCAGCAGGTCCCGGGAGTCCAGGCCGAGGATCGGCCGCCCGTCCGAGCCGAGGTTGCCGATCCGCCCGAGCGCGGCGTTGAACCGGGCCACCGCGTCCAGGTCGGGCAGGTAGATCAGGTGGTGCACCTTGCGGGTGCGGTCGTCCCGCTTGTAGATCGTGGAGATCTCCACGCTGAGCATGAACCGGACCGGGTCCGCCTCCGCCTCGCTGGCCAGCCGGGGCGGCAGCCGCCGGGCGATGTCCCGCTCCGTCTCCGGGCTGAGCCGGTGCAGGCCGGGCTCGGCCGGGTGCAGCGTCTCGCGGAGGTGGTCGTACCAGGCGGGGTGGGTGAAGTCGCCGGTGCCGAGCACCCCGATGCCCTTGCGCCGTGCCCACCAGCCGAGGTTGGGCAGGGTCAGGTCGCGGCTGCACGCGCGCGAGTACTTCGAGTGGATGTGCAGATCCGCGACGAACGGCGAAGGGCCGCCGGGGGGTGCGGGACTGAACGGAGGCACGCCGCATCCTGTCACGACCGCGCCATTACCCACCCGTCGCCACGCACACCCGTGACCTGAGCATCCGGTGCTGGACAACGCCGGCCGCCCGCGCTATGGGTCAGCGGGAGCGCAGCTCCACCAGGGTGATCTGGGGTTCGGCGCCGACGCGCACCGGCGGGCCCCAGAAGCCGGCGCCGTTGGTGACGTAGACCTTGGTGCCGTCGACCTCGCCCAGGCCGGAGACCACCGGCTGCTGGAGCTTCACCAGCAGGTTGAACGGGACCATCTGGCCGCCGTGGGTGTGCCCGGAGAGCTGGAGGTCGACGCCGAACTTCGCCGCCTCGACCGCCGCCACCGGCTGGTGGGCGAGCAGCACCACGGGGCGGTTCGGGTCGCGGTCGCCGAGCGCCGCCGCGTAGTCCGCCGGAGCGGCCAGGCCGGTGCCGGCGGCCGTGACGTCGTTCACCCCGGCCAGGTCGAGTACGCCGCCCCGGGCCTGGATCTCCGTCCGCTCGTTCTGCATGACCCGCAGGCCGAGGCGGTCCAGCTCCTGGACCCACTCCTCGACGCCCGAGTAGTACTCGTGGTTGCCGGTGACGAAGTAGCTGCCGTGCCGGGACCGCAGCCTGCGCAGCGGCTCGGCGGCCTCGCCCAGCTCCGCGACCGAGCCGTCGACCAGGTCGCCGACGACGGCGACGATGTCGGCGTCCAGGCGGTTGATCGCGGCGACGATCCGCTCGGTGTGCGCCCGGCCGCGCAGCGGGCCGAGGTGGATGTCGGAGACGGTGGCGATCCGCAGGCCGTCCATGCTGCGGGGGAGCTTGGCCAGCGGGATCTGCACCCGGTCGAGCTGCGGCGGGCCGAGGGCGGTGCGGATGCCGTACCCCGTGAGACCGGTCGCCGTGAGCCCGGCGAAGATCGCCGCCCCACGGGCGAGCAGCAACCGGCGGGCCGGGTCGTGGTCGGGCTGCCCGACGGCGGCGGCGGCCGGCGGGTCGGCCGCCGTGCCCACCGTGGAGGGCTCGGGCGCGGCGGCGACCATGGCGGGCTCGGGCGCGGCGGCGGTGGGTTCCGCGGCGGCGACCTGGCGACGCAGCACGAGCTTCGTCACCGCCATCGGCACTTCCAGCGCCACGAGCAGGACGAGCAGGTAGAACATGACGGCGAGCCAGAGGTAGCCCGGCCACGCGAGCCAGTAGAGGCCCGCCTGGGTGCCGACCATGGTCGCCGGTACGAGCAGCGCGAGCACCAGGGCGGTGATTCCGCCGATCCGCCGCCAGCGCCCCGGGGTGGTGGTGTCCCGCACCAGGCGCTTCCACAGGTAGAGGTGGATCAGGCCGGTGACCAGCCCTATGGTGGCGACGAACGCCAGTGCCGCCAGCATGTGTGCGCCTCCCTCAGCCGCCCGCGAAGGGCGGCAGGACGTCGATGGTGGCCCCGGCCGGTAGCGGTGCCCGCCGATCATGACAGGTCACGCCGTCGACGAGGAAACTCGCCACCTTCAGCACGGCGGCGAGCCGTTCGCCGTGCCGTTCGGTCAACTCGACGAGGAGTTCGTCCAGGGACCGGCCGCCGGATGCGGTCTCCTCGGACCGACCGGCGGCGGCCCGCGCCCCGGCGAAGTAGCGGACGGTCACCGGTGCCCCGGCGCCGGCCGCCCCGGCGTGTTCTGCCACGGTCAGCCTCCGATCGCGGACATCGGCCGGGCGGGCTGGAGGAAGGCAGGGTCGTCGATGCCGTGCCCGGCCCGTTTTCCCCACATCGCGGTGCGCCAGCGCCGGGCCAGCTCGTCGTCGTCCGCTCCGGCCCGCAGGGCGCCGCGCAGGTCGGACTCCTCGGTGGCGAAGAGGCAGGCGCGGACCTGCCCGTCGGCGGTGAGCCGGGTGCGGTCGCAGTCGCCGCAGAACGGCCGGGTGACGCTGGCGATCACGCCGACCCGGGCGGGGCCGCCGCCGACCAGCCAGGTCTCGGCCGGCGCCGCGCCGCGCTCCGCCGGGTCGGGGGTCAGGTCGAACTCCCCGCGCAGGGAGGCCAGGATCTCGTCAGCGGTGATCATGGTGTCGCGGTTCCAACCGTGCTGGGCGTCCAGCGGCATCTGCTCGATGAACCGCAGCTCGTAGCCGTGCGCGAGGGCGAAGCGGAGCAGCAGTGGCGCCTCGTCGTCGTTGATGCCGCGCATCAGCACCGAATTGATCTTGACGGGGGTGAGTCCGGCGGCGGCGGCCCCGGCCAGCCCGGCGAGCACGTCCGACAGGCGGGGGCGCCGGGTCAGCCGGGCGAACCGCTCCGCATCCAGGGTGTCCAGCGAGACGTTCACCCGGTCCAGCCCGGCGGCGCGCAGCGCGGGGGCGAGCCGGTCCAGCCCGATGCCGTTGGTCGTCAGCGAGATCCGGGGGCGCGGCTCCAGCGCCGCCACGGCGGCCACGATGCCGACGAGACCGGGCCGGATCAGCGGCTCCCCGCCGGTGAACCGCACCTCGGTCACGCCGAGCAGGCGCACCGCGACCCCGACCAGCCGGGCGATCTCGTCGTCGCCGAGCAGTTGCGGGCCGGGCAGCCAGGCCAGCCCCTCGGCCGGCATGCAGTAGGTGCAGCGCAGGTTGCACTTGTCGGTCAGGGAGACGCGCAGGTCCCGGGCGACGCGGCCGTACCGGTCGGCGAGGACGCCGGCGGTCGGCGGGGCGGCGGTCACCCGTCGACGGTAGCGCGCCCGAGCCCGGCCAGCGCCGACCGGGCGGTACGGGCGACCGCATCGCGGTACGCCCCACCGAACAGGGCGGCGTGCACCAGCATCAGGTGGAGCTGGTGCAGCGGCACCCGCTCCCGCCACCCGTCGGCCAGCGGCCACTCCTGCGCGTACGCGGCGAGGATCCGGTCGAGGTGCGGCGCGCCCCCGAAGAGAGCCAGCTGAGCCAGGTCGGTCTCCCGGTGCCCGCCGTGCGCCGCCGGGTCGACCAGCCAGACCCGGTCGTCCGCGCCCCAGAGCGCGTTGCCCGGCCAGAGGTCGCCGTGGACCCGGGCCGGCGGCTCGTCCCCGCCGAACTCGCCGATCCGCTCGACGACCTGCTCGACCAGCACGGCCTCGACGTCGGTGAGCCCGCCGCCGGCCACCGCACGGCGCAGGTGGGGCAGCAGCCGGCACCGGGCGAACCAGCGCGACCAGGGGCCGTCGTCCGGCCTGTTGTCCTGCGGGAGGGACCCGACGAAGCCGGCCCAGTCGGCCCCGAACGCGGGCGCGCCGGCCCGATGCAGGGCCGCCAGCTCGCGACCGAACCGCTCGGCCGCCTCGGGTGTGGGCTCGCCGGGCTCGATCCACTCCAGCGCGAGCAGCCCGGGCAGCGCCACGACCACCTCCGGTACGGCGACCGTCCCGGCCTCGCGCAGCCACCGCAGGCCGGCGGCCTCGGCGGCGAAGAAGCCCTCGGGCACCGGTCCTCCGGCGGTCTCCGGCCAGGTCTTGGCGAAGACCGAGTGCCCGTCGTCCAGCGTGAGCCGGGACGCGGCGCAGATGTCGCCGCCGGCGACGGGCGTCTCCCGGATCCGCTGGTGGGTCAGGAAGGTCGGCAGGTGCTCCGGGTGCGCCCGCAGGTACGCCAGATCCATCTGGGCAAGGTAACCCCTCCCGCCGGCCGTACGGGTGCCGGCCGCACGATGTCGCCTGCCCTCGGGGCTCGGTGCGCGGCGTGCCCGCCGGGGCTGGCGTTTGCAGGACGAGAATTGGCTTGAGCTGCATAGATACTCTCCGTGTCTGTGGACAACCCGCGTGTCGTCCACAGGGGCCAGCGGCCGCCCCGCCCCCGCCGCAGGCTGCCAGCCATGACCCCGACCGACCGCCCCCGACTCGCCGTCCGTTCCCCCGCCGACCTCATCGCCGCCGTGCCCTTCCTGCTCGGCTTCCACCCGACCGACAGCGTCGTCGTGGTGGCGATGCGGGGCCGCCGGATCACCTTCGCCGCCCGCGCGGACCTGCCTGACCTCGCCGACCCGCGGGACCCCGCCGGCCACCTCGCCGGCGTCGTCGCCCGGCAGCACGCCGAGACCGCCACGGTCCTCGGCTACGGTCCGGCGCCGCTGGTCACCCCGGCGGTCGACGCCGTGCGCGCCGCGCTCACCACCGCCGGGCTCCCCGTGCTCGACGCCCTGCGCGTCACCGAGGGCCGCTACTGGTCGTACCTCTGCACAGAGCCGGCGTGCTGCCCGCCCGACGGCACCCCCTACGACGCCGGCGCGAGCGAGGTCAGCGCGGCGGCCGTCTTCGCCGGCCAGGTCGCGCTGCCCGACCGCGCCGCCCTGGTCGCGCAGGTCGCCCCGGTGACCGGTCAGGCCCGTTCGGCCGTACGCCGGGCCACCGCCCGCGCCGAGCGACGCCTCGCCGCCCTGCTCGACCGGGAGCCCACGACCGACCCGCGCGGCGGGCGGGCGGTCCGCGCGGCGGGGACGGCGGCCGTACGATCCGCGCTGCGCCGGCAGCGGCGGGGGCAGCGCCTCAGCGACGACGAGGTCGCCTGGCTGAGCGTGCTGCTGACCCACGTGCCGGTACGCGACCACGCCTGGGAGCGCACCGACGGACGGGACGAGGACATCGCCCTCTGGACCGACGTGCTGCGCCGGGCCGAGCCGGAGCTGATCGCCGTGCCGGCCGCGCTGCTGGCGTTCGCGGCCTGGCGGGCGGGGCAGGGTGCGCTGGCGGCCGTGGCCCTGGAACGGGCCCTGGCCGAGCACCCCGGCCACTCGATGGCGTTGCTCCTCGACGACCTGCTGCGCCGGGGCGTGCCGCCGTCGGAGCTGGACGGCTGGCCGGCGGTGGGAACGCCCGGGGTGCTACGCCGCCGACGCCGCCGACGTGGCCCCCGCTGACTCCCGCCAGAGCGTCCCGAGCGCGGCGCCGACTCCCGTCAGAGCATCCCGAGCGCGGCGCCGATGACGGCCTGAGCGGTGCGGCTGAGCTCCTCACCCTTGGCGTCGGTCCCGGTGATCGAGTACTGCGTCCGGAACCGGCCGTCGCGGGTGGACGCCACGCCGGTCAGGTAGCCGAACCGGGAGCCCGTCTTGATCCACAGGACTTCGCCTCCGGGCAGCGGGAACGCGGTGAGCCCGGCGCTGTAGCGGGCCGGACCACCGGAGACGTCGGGGACGGCGGGCAGGGTGAACATCTCGGCCAGCTGGGCCGGCGGCACGACCCGGCCGGCGAAGAGCGCGGTGACGAAAGTGTCGAGGTCGGCGAGGCTGGAGATGACGTTGCCGGAGGCCGGGGTGAAGGTCTGGCTCTAGGTCGTGGCGTCCACCAGCTCGGTGGCTCCGTCGCGTACGACGGCCTGGTATCCGTGTGCGTGCGGACCGAGGATGCGCGGGTCGTCGCCGGGGGCGTACGTGTCCCGCAGGCGGAGCGGGCGGGCGATCCGCCGGTCCAGCTCCCGCGCGTACGCGTGGCCGGTGACCTTCTCCACCAGCAGGCCGGCGACGATGTAGCCCATGTTGGTGTAGTGCTGCTTCGTCCCGGGTTCGAACTGCCTGGGGTTGCGCAGGCCGAGTCGCACGATCTGCTCCGGGGTCCACCTGTCGTACCGGTGCGCGAGCTGCCACTCGATGCCGTCCGGCATGGTCGGGCTGGGGATGCCGTTGGTGTGGTCGAGCAGTTGGCGGACGGTGACGGTCGGGTAATCGGCGGGCAGCAGCCCGGGCAGGTGACGCTGCACCGAATCGGCTAGGTCGATGCGGCCCTCGGCGACCAGTTGCAGCACCAGCGCGGCGGTGAAGACCTTGGTGACGCTGCCGATCCGGAAGCGTGCGTGCGGCGGCACGGCGGCCTGACTGCGCAGGTCCCGGACACCGGTGGCGCCGGTCCAGCAGCCGTCCGGGGTGATGATCCGGACCTGGGCGCTGGTGGCGTCGGAGTTGGGTAATCCGGCGATCGCCTGTCGGAGTGGGCCGGGGTCGAGGGTGCCGGGGCGGCAGTCGGCGGCGGAGCGGGCCGGGGGTGCGGCGGTGACCGCGCCGGGGGCCACGACGGTCAGCACGGTGGCGAGCGCCGTCGCGACGAGGGCGGTCCGGCCGTTCATGATTGTCATGACGTCGAGCCTTGTCTCCCGGTGCCGGCCGGGCATCGGGGAGATTCCCCTGGCGCACCCGGATCGGACGACCGGGGAGAACCCGGTCATCCGTGGCGGCGGCCCGACCTCGGCGACACCGACGTGGCAGGCGAGCGTGGCCGGGCGGCAGACCAGGTCCGGCGACGTCCTGTCACACCCCGTCCTCCTCGCGCGTGGCCCGCTGTCGGTAGGCGCTCAGGGAGAGGCCGAGCACCGACCGGAACTCGTTGGCGAGGTGGGCGTGGTCGCTGTAGCCGAGGTCGGCGGCGACCGCGGCCAGGGTCGTGTCCGGGTCGGTACGCAGGCGTTCGGCCGCCTCCTGTAGCCGACGCCGACGGATCATCGTCGACGGCGGCAGCCCGACGTACCGTCCCGCGAGCCGCTGCAACGAGCGGGCGGACAGGCGCACGCGTACGGCGGCATCCTCGACCGTCCGGATCGTCGGATCCGTGTCGATGGCCTCGGCCATCGCGTTGGCCAGCAGCGCCTCGTCGTTCGGCGGTGGGACCGCCTCGCTGAGCCATCCCGCGAAGGCGTCGACGGCCCGGCGGTGCCGGGCCTGCCGCTCGCCCGGCCCGGTCATCTCGCGGTGCACCCGCTCGTGCAGGACGGGCAGGTCCACGGCCTCGTAACGGTCCCGCAGGGCCGCCGGGTCCGCGACGAGATGGGGTACGGCCGCCGGCCGCAGCAGGGCGCCGACCGCCCAGCCGGTACCGGTGAGGTCACGGTACGAACTGCCGGTCGTCGGCCCGGAGATGCCGACCGCGTCCGGTTCGACGACGAGGTTGCAGGCGGGAAAGGCGATCAGCTGCTGCCGGGAGGACCGCCCCGGCTGGATCTGCCACTCCGGGATCCAGAACCACCGCACCAGCTGCCGCACCGCGTCCGGCGGCGGGAGCCGGTCGAACGTGGGCAGCCGCGCCGGGTAGAGGACACCCCGTGGGCTCGCCGCACCCGGGTCGGCCGCCTGGCGCGAATCTTCAAGCCGGCCCACGCCCGCCATTCCTACGATCGGTCACATGACTGCAACGAGCCGAGCCGCCGACGGTGAGCACACCACGAACGGTACGCCGCACGGCGCCACCAGCCTGACCCCCTTCCTGGCGATCCCTGACGCACGCGGCGCCATCGACTTCTACCGGGACATCTTCGGCGCCCGGGTGGTCGACGTGACCGAGATGGGCGGAGCCGTGGCCCACGCCGTCCTCGACTTCGGCCACGGGCTGCTGCAACTCGGGGAGCCGATGCCCGACTACGGCCTCGTCGCGGCACCCGAAGGGGACCAGGACTGCTACTCGATGGGCCTCTACTGCCCGGACGTGGACGCCGTCGTCGCCCGGGCCGAGGCGGCCGGCGCCGTCGTCCGTGAGGCGCCGTCCACCTTCGTGTCCGGCGACCGGTTCGCCAGCATCAGGGACCCCTTCGGCGTACGGTGGTCGGTCATGACCCGGGTGGAGGACCTCTCCGAGAAGGAGAGCGCGCGACGGGTCGCCGAATGGGCCGAGCAGCAGAACCAGGCGAGCTGACACGGGGCAACAGCGCCGGCCGCTCGCGTGATGTCCAGCCGCCTGCGACCGCGTGGACGAACGTCACTTCCTCAGCGTGCGTACCGCGGTCGACGACATCGCGGCCAGTTCGGGCTGCGCGGGCAGGAACACCGTGGGGACACCGAGCGACTCGTTCATCGCGGCGAGCCGGTACTCGCTCTGAAGGTCGGTGGTGTTGCGCAAGCCGCGGACGATCACCCCCACCCCTTGGCGCCGGCAGTAGGCGGAGGTCAGCCCGCTCCAGGCCGCGACGCTGACGGAGGTCCACCCCGCCGGCAGGATGGCACGGACCGCAGCCGCTCGCTCCTCTTCGTCGGTGCCTGGATTCTTGAGGCTGTTGACCGCGACGAGCACGACCACCTCGTCGAAGAGGCGGCGTGCCCGGTCCACCACGTTCAGATGCCCGGGAGTGAAGGGGTCGAAGCTGCCGGGGTAGACCGCTCGCACGCCTCTGCCGGTGCCCATGGCCCGACTGTAGGCGTCGGCCATGCCCTGAGCAGAATCGCTCGCCTCCCGCTCCGTGCTGCGGGCAGGCTGTCGAGATGAGAGCGAGCTTCAGCGGTGAGGTGGCGACGTACTACGCGAGGCACCGGCGGGGTTACCCGCCCGAGGTGCTCGATGCCCTCGTCGGAGCGTTCGGCCTCGACGCCGACGACACGGTGGTCGACCTCGGCTGCGGCACCGGCCAGTTGAGCCTCCCGCTCGCCGCCCGGGTCGGGGCCGTCGTCGGCGTGGACCCGGAGCCGGACATGCTGGTTCTGGCCCGCCAGGCCGCCCTCGACGCCGCGACGGTCAACTCCACGTGGCTGCTCGGCAGCGACAGTGACCTGCCCGCGCTGGGTCGGCTACTCGGCGAACGGACGATCGGCGCGCTGACCGCCGCCGTCGCCATCCACTTCATGGACCGCGACGCGCTGTTCAGGGCCGCCCGGCCGCTGCTGCGTCCCGGCGGCGGCGTCGCCGTCGTCACCAACGGGGCGCCGCTGTGGCTCCAGGACGCCGATTGGTCCAGGGCGCTGCGCGAATGCCTGGAACGGCTGCTCGGGCACCCCGTCACAGCTACCTGCCAGACCGACGAGGCCGGCCGCCTACGCAACCGGGACGCCCTCGTTCGCGTCGGCTACCGGTACGCGGAGACGTCGGTGCGGTACGACGCGCCGCTCACCGTCGATGACATGGTCGGCGGCGTCTTCTCCGCAATGTCCGCCGATCGGCTGCCCTCCACGCAAGGCCGGACCGCGTTCGCCGCAGAGGTCCGCGACGCCCTCGGCGGACGCGACGAGGTCACCGAGCGGGTCCGCGTCTGGCTCCAGTTCGGTACGCCCGACTGAGAGCCGCGCCTCTCTCAGCTACAGCCTCCCCTTGCCACACCCCGCCGGCAGCGGAGCGCGCCCCGATTGGTCAGGCCCGCTCGGCCAGCTCGGCGACGAACGCGCGCCACGCCGCCGGGGCGAAGGCGCTGGACCACGCCACGACACCGGCCGGGCTGACCGCCCGCTTCACCGCCTGGGCCCGCCCGCGCTGACCACCGCCGAAGGCACCGCCCCCGGGAACGCAACTACCGGGAGGACCGCCCCCCCGGGAACGCCACTACCGGAGCGACGGCACGGCGTCCGTCGAAAGATGTAGGGGACGTTCGTTCCACGGGGCGAGTCGGCGGGTACGACGCCGGCACAGAATGGTTCCGTGCCCCAACCCACCGCAAGCACCGCATGAGCGTCGGACTGCTGCTGACGCTCGCCGGCCTGGCCCTGGTCGACAGCACGAGCATCGGCACGCTCTTCATCCCCGTCTGGCTGCTGCTCGCACCCGGGCCGGTCAACGCCCGCCGGATCCTCGGCTACCTCGGCACCATCGTCGTCTTCTACTTCGGCGTCGGGCTGCTGCTCGCCCTCGGTGGCAGCCGGCTGGCCGACGTCCTCGGCGGGGCGATGGACAACCGGCCGGTGCTCTGGGCCCAACTCGTCCTCGGGGTCGGGCTGTTCGTGCTGAGCTTCCGGTACGACGGCAAGCGGCGTCCGCGCGGCGGAGGTGTGCTGCGCTGGCGGGACCGGGCCACCGCCGGCGACTCCTCGGCGCGGTGGCTGGTGGGGCTGGCGCTGCTCGCCGCGCTCGCGGAGGTGGCCACGATGCTGCCGTACCTCGGCGCGGTCGGCCTGCTGACCACCTCGGGTCTCGGCGCGGCCGAGATGGTGGGGCTGCTCGCCGGCTACTGCCTGGTCATGGTGCTGCCGGCCGTGCTGCTGCTGGCGGCCCGGGTGACCCTGCCGAGGCTGATCGAGCCGGTGCTGGCCCGGCTCAACGCCTGGATCATGCGGACCTCCGGCAGCATGCTCGGCTGGATCCTCGGCATCGCCGGCTTCCTGCTGGCCCGCGACGCCGCGTTCCGGCTGGGGCTGTTCGACTAGGGGCGCATTTCAGTGGCACGAGGCCTGGCGAACCACTGCCGCCGGAACGCTGATACCTGTGGGGCATGAATATGCCTGTGTGGTATCGAGACGACAGGACCACACCGCCGGCGCCGAGCCCCTGCACACGACGCGGGGATCAGGTGGTCACGCGGTCGGGGCGGGCGTAGACGTTCATCGCGTCGCCGCGCAGGAAGCCGACCAGGGTCAGCCCGGCCTCCTCGGCCAGCTCCACCGCCAGGGTGCTCGGCGCGGAGACCGCCGCGAGCAACGGCACGCCCGCCATCCACGCCTTCTGGGTCAGCTCGAAGCTGGCCCGCCCCGAGACCAGCAGGACGTGCCCGGCCAGCGGTAGCCGCCGCTCGCGGACCGCCCAGCCGACCACCTTGTCGACGGCGTTGTGTCGGCCCACGTCCTCCCGCAGCATCACCAGGTCGCCGTCGGCGGTGAACAGACCCGCCGCGTGCAGGCCGCCCGTGCGGTCGAAGCCGCGCTGCGCCGCGCGCAGCCGGTCCGGCAGCGCCGTCAGGACCGCCGCCGGCACGGTCAGCGGGTCGTCGCCCACCGCGAAGACCGATCGGGTACGCACGGCGTCGATGCTCGCCTTGCCGCACACCCCGCAGGAGCTGGTGGTGTAGAAGTTCCGCGCCGGATCGACGGCGGGTTCGGGCACGCCGGGCGACAGCACCACGTCCACCACGTTGTACGTGTTGGGTGTCTCCGCGCCGGCGCAGAGCTGCGCGGTGCGTACGTCGTCGGCGGTGCGGATCAGCCCCTCGGTCAGCAGGAAGCCGATCGCCAGGTCGAGATCGTCGCCGGGCGTACGCATGGTCACCGCGAGCGGCCGTCGCCGCCCGGGGCCGGCCGCACCGACCCGGATCTCCAGCGGTTCCTCCACGGCCAGGCTGTCCTGCCGGCGTACCGAGGTGCGGCCGGTGGTCGCCGCGTCGAGGTCGATGCGGAGCACGCCGCGCCGGTCAGTCGCCCGTCCCATCCCGCCATCCTGCACCCCGGCCCGGGCCGCCGCGCAGCTACCGTGGCCGGGTGGACGCGTACGCGGCGGTGGTGCTGGCGGGCGGGGCCGCGCGGCGGATGGGGGGCGTCGACAAGCCGGCCCGGACGGTCGGCGGCCTGCCCATGCGGGAGCGTGTGCTCGCGGCGGTCGCCGACGCCGCGCCGCGCATCCTGGTCGGCCCGTCCGGACCGGTGCCCGCGGGGGTGCGGCTGACCCGGGAGGATCCGCCGGGCGGCGGTCCCGTCGCCGCCGCCGCGGCCGGGCTGGCCCTGCTCGACCCCGGTACGCCGGTGGTCGCCCTGCTCGCCGCCGACCTGCCCCTGCTCACCCGCGCGGCGGTCGGGGAGCTGCTCGACCACCTCGACGCCGGCCACGACGGCGCCTGCTACGTCGACGCCGACGGCCGGCGGCAGACCCTCTGCGGCGTGTGGCGGGTGGCCCCGCTGCGCGCCGCCCTGGACCGCCTCGCCACCGAGCGCGCCCTCAGGCCCGCCAGGCCCGCCGAGGTCGCCACCAGGCCCGATGAGGCCGCCCCCGGGCCCCCCGACGGGGGTGCGGGGCGCGCTGGCGGGCACCTCGGCAGCTTCGTCGCGTCGCTGGCCGGGGCACCGATCAGGGCGCTGCTCGCCGGGCTGCGGGTGCGCGAGGTGCCGTGGGCCGGTGGTGGCCCGCCGCCCTGGTTCGACTGCGACACTGACGAGGACGTACGCCGGGCGGAGGAGTGGACGCGATGACGGTCATGGACGACTGGGTGACGGCGGCCTGCGCCGAGCTGGACCTCGACCCCGCCCAGGTGCCGGTGCCGGCCGTGCTCGACCTGGCCAAGGACGTGGCGCACCAGGTGCTGCGCCCGGGCGCGCCCGTCAGCGCGTACCTTCTCGGGCTCGCGGTCGGGCGGGGCGCGGACCCGGCCGGCGCCGCGGCCCGGCTCAGCGCGCTGGCCGCCCAGTGGCCGGTGGGGCTCGACGCCGAGCGTCCGGGCGGGACATCCGCCTGACCTCCGCTGTCCGATCACGGTCGGGCTGATTCGCCTCCCCCTTCCCGTGGGTAGGGTGACCTTGACGGACGGAGGCGATCATGACGGCAGACCACCCCTCGGCGCCGAGCGGCGACTCGCCCGGCACCCTGCCGGCGCACCACGAGCCGATCCTGCTCGACGAGCCCAGCACGGCCGACCTGCGGGCCAAGGTCACCCAGGCCTGGCACGAGTTCGCCCGCGCGCTGGCCGGGCGGTTGGCGGCGCTGCCCACGGGCACGCACGTGGAGCTGACCCTCGACCCGACGGCCTCCGGCACCGGCGACGCGGTCTACTCGGTCAGCATCGACGTGCGCGAGGAGGGCCAGTTGGCCGCCCGCGCGGTCGGCAACGCGACCCTGCCGGAGGGCTACCGGCTCGACCGGGCCGCCGTGGCGGACATGATCGCGCTCGGCTGGTCGCCGCCCGGCGTGGTGCCGGGCTCCGGGGAGTACTTCGGGCTGGACAGCGGCACCGCCGAGGCCACCCGGCTGGCGGCCCTGCTCACCCGCACGCTGCGCGACGTCTACGGCGCCCCGCACCCCGCCTTCCTCGTCTATCTCATCCACGACGCCGAGGGCGAAGCGCTGCCGGTGGAGCCGCTGGGCACCGCGCGCAGCGAGTTCGGCCCCGACCGCAACGTGGAGGCCGACCTGGACGAGGCGCTCGCGGCGGCCGCCGCCGCCCAGGCGCCCGAGCACGACACTGCCGCGCTCGCCGAGCAGGTCCGCACCGTCGTCTCGACCATGCTCAAGTCGGAGCCGGACCGGTTGCAGGTCGACTCCGACGGCGACATCAACATCCGCGCCGGTTCGGCGATGGTCTTCGTCCGGGTCCGGGACAACCCGCCGCTGGTGGACGTCTTCTCCCCGGTGCTCACCGAGGTCGAGCCGACCGAGCGGCTCTACGTGAAGCTCTCCGAGCTGACCAACCGGATGCCGATCGGCCGGCTCTACTGCGCCGACGACACCGTGTGGGCGTCCATCCCCGTCTTCGGCCGCAACTTCCAGGCCACCCACCTCATGTTGGCGGTCCAGGTGATGACCGGGCTGGCGGACGAGCTGGACGACCGCCTGCACGGCGAGTTCGGCGGCAAGCGCTTCTTCGGCGAGGGCGACAAGCCCGTCAAGCGGGACCAGGGCGAACACCGCACCGGCATGTACCTCTGATCCACGCCCCGCCACCGGTGGGCGACGGGGTGGAGCCCGGACCGGTGGTGGCGGGTGGAGCCCGGAACCCCGAGAAACCGGGCCCCACCCGCCGGGGAGGGAGGATCAGGTCACGGGGAGCCAGTCGAGGTTCCGGGCGGTGGCCGGGTCGGTGGCCCGCAGGCCGGCGGCGGAGACGGTCCAGAGCACGTCCCCGACCAGCAGCGACCGCAGCACCGGGCCCGACGCTCCGGTGTGGGAGACCGTGCCGACCTCACCGATGTCGGTCCCGGACACCCGCAGCAGGCGTACGTCGTCGCCGACCGGCAACGCCACCAGGCCCGTCTCCGGGTGGTGCAGGAAGGCGTGCGTGTCGTGCTCCAACGCGGAGTACGCCCTCGGCACGTGCCACTGGTCGAGTCGGCTCGGACGGGCCGGATCGCGGACGTCGAACAGCGACACCTGGAGCCCCTGCGTCCGCCCCCGCCGGTCGGCCTCCTGGCCCACCCCGAGCAGCCGGCCCTCCGGCAGGGGGTGCAGGTACGCCGAGTAACCGGTGATCTTCAGCTCGCCGGTGACCCGGGGCGCGGTCGGGTCGGTCAGGTCGACCGCGTAGAGCGGGTCGGTGAGCCGGAACGTGACCACGTACGCGGAGCCGCCGAGGAAGCGCACGGAGTAGATCCGCTCGCCGGGGCCGAGGCCGGTGACCGCGCCCGTGCGGACCAGCGCGCCCCCGTCGGGGCGCAGCACGTGGACGGCCGACTCGGAGGTGGGGCGGGCGCCCCACGTCTCGCCGGTGGTGGTGGCCACCCGCAGGTGCCCCTGCCACTCCGAGAGCGCGTACTGGTTGACGAGCGAGCCGGGCACCGAGCCGGAGGCCACGTAGCGGGGACGCCCGGGCGCGCCGGTGTCGAACCGGTGGATCTCGGTGACCTGCGGCCCGCGCCGCCGGACGCCCCCGCCGGGCGGGCCGGGCCGGGTCGTCTCCGGCCGTTCCCCGGCGAGGTAGAGGCTGGTCCCGGTGCCGTAGACGGTGGTCGCGTCGGCGGCGACGCTGACCGGATCGCCGTCACCGAGGCGGTCGCGGCCGAGGTCGAAGCTGAGCACCGTCAGCATCGTCGTGCCGGACCAGGCGGGCGGCCGGCTCAGCCGGTCGCAGCCGACCCGGCCGGCGTGCCGCTCCGCCCCGGCCGTCCACTCGTACGCGGGCAGCCACGCCTCCACCCCGGCGGCGGCGATCACCGCGCGGTTGGCGGCGGTCCGCGTCGCGTCGGTGCCCCGTTCGGCGTACGGGAAGGCCAGCCGGGGGCCGGTGCGGACCACGACGCGTGCGGTGGACCCGGTCTGCCGGGCGTCGATGAGGTTGCCGTCCATCCGGTAGGTGCCGAGCACCCGTGGCGTGCCCGCGAGGTCGACCAGGATCAGGCGCGGGGTGGTGCGGGGCCGCCCGCCACGGGTCGCCGGCTGCATCTCCGGGCCGACCTGCGTCAGCACCAGCGCCCGGTCGCCGTGCAGCAGCAGGCTGGCCTGTTCCCCCCAGCTCAGCTCCGGCATCGTCCGCGTGAGGTCGAGGCGGCCGGTCTCCCGCCGGGCGGCCGGGTCCACCACCCGCAGGACGCCCCGGGTGACGGTCACGATCCGCCGCCCGTCGGTCTTGACGAGGTCCGGCTCGTCGGCGCCGGCCTCGTGCACGTTGGTCGTGGAGTGCTCCTGCGCGGGCTGGGCGGACTGGACCGACGCCCGGGACCCGGATGCGCCCTTCGCGGCCGCGCTGAAGGCGGCCCCCGTACGCCAGCCGTCACCGAAGCCCCACGGGCCGACGGAGGCCGTGGCGGCGGCGCGGAGCCCGGCCAGCGCCTCGGCGCAGGAGTCGTAGGAGACCAGAACGGGCGCGGCCGTCGGCTGCCTGGGGCCCGGTGGATCGGGCGGCACCGCCGGGATCGCGCTGCCGCCGAGCAGGGTGAGGGCGGCCAGCGTGCCGACCGCGAAGATGGGGGCTCCCCGTGTCATGGGCGGTTCGACGCGCCCGGCCGCCGGGCGGTTCCGGCCTTCCTCCGCCCTTCCGCGCCGCTTCTCCCGGGGTGCCGTCTCGCCGGCGGCCCGCGCGGGTCAGCGGGGGGAGGGACCGACGCCGGGGGACTCGACCAGCCGGGAGAGCACGATGGTGCTCCGGGTCGAGGTCACGAAGGGCTCGGCCCGCAGCCGCTCCAACGCCGCCTCCAGGTGCGCGATGTCGGCGGCCCGCAGGTGTACGAGCGCGTCGGCCTCGCCCGAGACGGTGTACGCGCCCACCACCTCGGGGTGCCGGCGGGTGGCCACCCCGATCTGCGCCGGCGTGGTCCGCCCGGCGCAGAACAACTCGACGAACGCCTCCGTGGTCCAGCCGACGGCGGCGGGGTCGACGACGGCGGTGAAGCCCCGGATCACGCCGGCCGACCGCAGCCGGTCGACCCGCCGCTTGACCGCCGGGGCGGAGAGCGACACCCGCTGGCCGATGTCCGCGTACGAGGCGCGGGCGTCCGCGACGAGCAACGCAATGATCCGCTGGTCTACGGCATCTATCTGCAACGTTCCGCCTCTGGGAAGCAACGGTTGTGGCTGTTACCAAAGTTCGAGGGTACCTACCCTTGGTCACCGTGAACCAGCAGCGAGTCCCGCGAAAGCGGACATATCTCATGTGCTCGCCCGAGCACTTCGCGGTCGAGTACGCGATCAACCCGTGGATGGACGTGTCCACCCCGGTCGACTCGGAGCTTGCGGTCAAGCAGTGGGACCGGCTGCGGGAGACCCTGGTCGGCCTCGGCCACGAGGTGCACCTGCTGACGCCCGAGCGGGGCCTGCCCGACATGGTCTACGCGGCCAACGGGGCGTTCGTGGTCGACGGCACGGTCTACGGCGCGCAGTTCAAGCACGAGCAGCGGGCCGCCGAGGCCGCCGCCCACCGGGCCTTCTACGAGTCGCGGGGCTGGCGGTTCATCGCGCCGATCGAGACCAACGAGGGCGAGGGTGACTTCGCGTACCTGCCGGAGGCGCACGGTGGGCTGATCCTCGCCGGGCACGGCTTCCGTACCGAGCTGCCGGCGCACGCGGAGGCGCAGGAGGCGCTGGGCCGCCCCGTGGTGTCGCTGCGCCTGGTCGACCCGCGCTTCTACCACCTGGACGTCGCGCTCGCCTCCATCGACGACGAGAACGTCGTCTACTACCCGGGCGCCTTCTCCGCCGCCAGCCAGCGGGTGCTCACCCAGCTCTTCCCCGACGCGGTGGTCGCCGACGCCGAGGACGCCCTGACCTTCGGCCTCAACCTGGTCAGCGACGGGCTCAACGTGGTGCTCAACAGCGAGGCGACCCGGCTGGCCGGGAAGCTGAAGGCGGCCGGCTACCACCCGGTCCCGGTCGAGCTGGCCGAGCTGAAGAAGGGCGGCGGCAGCGTGAAGTGCTGCATCGCCGAACTCCGCCCCTGACCCGCTTCCGCCGTGCCGCCCCACCCGCCCACCCACGGTGGGTGGGATCAGCCCAGGGTGGCCAGCTCGGTCACCAGGACGTTCGAGAGGACCTGGCCGTCGAGCTGCACCTCGCGCAGGTACCACTTCTGCTGCGGCGTACGGGGCTGGTTGAACTGCCACAGCCCGCGCGGGCTGTCGATCTGGCCGATCTTGCCGAGGGCCAGGTTGACCTGCTGCGGGTTGGGTGAACCGCCCGCGATCCGGATCGCCTGGTCGAGCACCTGCGCGGCGTCGTACGAGGCCATCGCGTAGGTGGTGGGCGAGGTGCCGTGCTTCTTGCGGTACGCGGAGGCGAACCGGCGGTTGGCCGTGTTGTTCAGGTCGGACGAGTAGTTGAGGGCCGTCTGGATGCCCAGCGCGTCCTCGGCCTTGACGCTGCCGAGCACCGCGCCCTCGGTGAGGAAGCCGGGGGCGTACACCTTGCCGGTGAACCCCTCGATGCGCAGCTGCTTGATGAACTCGACGGCCGCCGGCCCGGCGAAGAAGCAGAACACCGCCGACGGGTTCCGGCCCAGCGCCGTGCGGATGTCGGCCCGGTACGCGGACTTCGACGGGTTGGTGTGGACGCCCGTGGAGACCGTGGCGTCCTTGATCCGGGGGTCGGACTCGCCGAACTCCTGCCGGAAGCCCCGGATGACGTCCTGGGCGGGGACGCTGTCCGGCGCGATGATCGCCAGCCGTGCCGAGTCCGGCAGCTGTTCGCGCAGGTAGCGACCCAGTGCCCGGCCCGCCTCGTCCAGCACGTACGACGTCCGCCAGATGTAGACGACGCTCTGGAGGCTGGACGGCGAGGCGTTGGAGCCGATCAGCGGCACGCGGGCCTGCTCGACGGTGTCCCGGATGCCGGACATGACGTTCGCGTCGACCACGCCGGTGAGGGCGAGTACGCCCTGCTTGAGCAGCCCTTCGACGGCCGCCTTGCCGGTCTTGACGCTCTCGCCCTCGTCGGCGGTGAGCAGGGTGGTCGGGTGCCCGCCCAGCAGCTTCTCGTTGAGGTCGAGGAAGAGCTGGAAGCCGTTGGTGATCTCATCGCCGATCGCCTTGAGGCCGCCGCTGGTCGGCGCCACGAGGCCGATCTTGATGGGGCTTCCGGGGCTGGCCGACTCGCCGTCGGCGTCGTCGGTGCCGCATCCGGCGACCAGTCCGGCCGTACCGAGAGCGGCCAGGAGTTGGAGGGCCCGCCTGCGGTTCATCTGCGACACCGAGTTCCTTCCGGGGGAGCGTTGCAGGGCGGATCACGCCCCCTCGGCGTTCTACCCGGTCAGCGACGCTGCGTCAATGCCTAACGATCTTCCTGGAGCGATCGGAAAGCAGCCGTGATCTGCGGCCATGTCACCGACTCCGGATCGATGAGCCCGAAATGTTCGCATTCTGGCAGTTCAAGAAGGGCGATATCGCCACCCGCGGCGCGACCGGCCGCAACGAACTCCCGGCTCATCGCGATGGGCACCTGCTGATCCAGTGCGCCATGCGCGACTACTGTGCGTGTTGGTGCTGGCACCGACGATCGTGGATCCGCCTCGGCGTACCGCTCGGGGTGCTCCGCCGGTCCGCCGCCGAGCAGCGCGGCCACCGCCCCCTCGTCCAGATCCAGCCGGTACGCCTCCGCGAGGTCCGACACCGGGGCCAGCGCCAGCACGCCGCCGACGGCGGCCGGGGCGGTCGTGGCCACGTACAACGCCAGGTGTCCCCCGGCCGAGTGGCCCACCAGCAGCGGCGGCCCGGCGGCGACGCGGCCGGGCAGCGCCTCGGCCGCGAGCCGGGGCAGCTCCGTCACGCCGGTCAGCACGTCGGTCAGCGTCGCCGGCCAGCCGCCGCCCGGCTGCCCCGTCCGCCGGTACTCCACCTGGGCCACCGGGTGGCCCAGCGCGGCCAGCCCGACGGCCAGCGGGTCGGTGTGCCGGCGGTCGTACTCGGCCCGCCAGAAGCCGCCGTGCACCACCACGACCAGCCGTCGGGCCGGGCCCGACCCGGAGGGAAGACGCAGGTCGGCGACCTGGTCCGGATGGTCGCCGTAGGAGACGGTGACGTCGGGGGCCGCAGTGGGCCGGCTGAGCACGTCGCGGGGGTCGGCGGGCATGGCGCGACCGTAGCGCGGATCACGTGCGGATCCGAGGTCGGGGATCGGTCCCCGGACGCATGGGCGCTCGCGGCTGGGTAAAGATGGTTCCCATGACCGAAGCGCACTCCGCTGGACAGAACGACGAGCCGGGCCAGGATGGCACCGGTCGCTCCGGAACGGTGGTGGTGGTGGGCCCGGACGGGCGGCCCGTCGGCACCGTGCAGACCGACGAGGCACACGGCGAGGACCCGACCCGACTGGTCGAGCAGCCGGCCAAGGTGATGCGGATCGGCAGCATGATCAAGCAGCTGCTGGAGGAGGTCAAGGCCGCCCCGCTCGACGACGCCAGCCGGCACCGGATGCGGGAGATCCACGAGCGGTCGATCGTCGAGCTGAAGGAGGGGCTCGCCCCCGAGCTGCGCGAGGAGCTGGAGCGCATCTCGCTGCCCTTCACCGAGGAGAAGGCGCCCAGCGAGGGCGAGCTGCGCATCGCTCACGCCCAGCTCGTCGGCTGGCTGGAGGGCCTGTTCCACGGCATCCAGGCGGCCCTGGTCGCGCAGCAGATGGCCGCCCGCGTGCAGCTGGAGCAGATGCGCTCCGGCCGGCAGGCGCTGCCGAGCGGCCCGGGCGCCGGCATGCTGCCCGGCATGCCGGGGATGGGCCAGCCGCCGCAGGGCGGCGAGGGCCACAGCACCGGCCAGTACCTCTGATCGTCCGGCCGGCCGGGGACCCCGGCCGGCCGCTCACCCCACCCCGAAGACCTTCTCCAGGTACGCGGCCACGCCGTCCGCCGAGTTCGCCGCCGTGACCTCGTCGGCGATCTCCAGGACGGCGCGGTGCGCGTTCGCCACGGCCACTCCCCGCCCGGCCCAGGTCAGCATGGGTACGTCGTTCGGCATGTCGCCGAAGGCGAGCACGTCCCGGGCGTCGATGCCCAGCCGCGCGCAGTACCACGCCAGACCGGCCGCCTTCGTCACGCCGGACGCGGAGATCTCCACCAGCCCCGAGTACGACGAGTGGGTCGCCTCCGCCAGCCCTTCCAGGGCGGCGGCCACCAGCGCGACGAACGCGTCGGGATCCTGCTCCGCCGAGCGGGCCAGCAGCTTCACCGCCGGCGCCGCCAGCAGCTCCTCGGGGGTCTCGACCGCCCGGATCGCGTCGTGGTCGGCGTCCCAGCGCAGCGGGTAGTGCGCCTCGTGCCGCATCTGCCGGCTGTCGACGATCTCGACCGCGAAGCTGACCTCGGGCACCTCGGCGCGCAGCCGCCGGGCCACCTCGGCGAGGTGCTGCGGGGCGAGCGGGTCGGCCCGCAGCACCTCGTCGGCGACCGGGTCGTAGACCACCGCGCCGTTGGCGCAGATCGCCGGCAGCGGCTCGGCGAGCTGCTCGTACACCATCTTCAGCCAGCGGATGGGACGGCCGGTGACCAGCACGACCGGCGTGCCCCGCGCGGAGAGCCGGGCCAGCACCTCGGCGGTGTGCGGGCTGAGCGTGCGGTCGTCCCGGAGCAGGGTGCCGTCGATGTCGGTGGCGATCAGCCGTGGTGCCTCTCCCATCAGCGGGACAGTAGCCGATCGAGGTACACCGCCACCCCGTCGTCGTCGTTGCGCAGGGTCACCTCGTCGGCGAGGGACCGGACCAAGGGGTGGGCGTTGGACACCGCGACCCGGGCCCAGCCGGCCCACTCGAACATCGGCAGGTCGTTGGGCATGTCACCGAAGACCAGCACCTCGGCCGGGTCGACGCCGAGGCGCTGCGCCACCACGGTCAGCCCGGTGGACTTGTCCACCCCCGGCGGGCAGATCTCGACGAAGTCGAGCCCGGCCTGGGTGAGGGTGGCCACCTCCGGCGGGACGATCCGCCGGGCCACCTCGAGCAGTTCGTCGACGTGGTGGTCGGCGGTCCGGACGAAGGCCTTGATCACGTCGCAGGAGAGACAGTCGGCGCGGCTGCGCGTCTCGAACTCGTTCTGGTAGGGCCAGCTCGCGTGGTAGTCGCCCCAGAGCGGGGCGCCGTGCTCGTCCGACGCCTCGACCATCACCGTCAGCGGCCCGACGGTCGCCTCCAGGTCGGCCAGCAGCGTGGCCAGCACCTCGGCGGAGAGGCGCTCGTCGCGCAGCACCACCGGCCCGGCCGGGTCGCTCTGGTCGACCACCCGGCCGCCGCCGGCCATCACCAGGAAGTCCGCGGCGCGGATGTCGTTGCGGGTCATCTCGGCCAGCCGGGGCCCGCGACCGGTGGCACCGACCACCGGGATCCCAGCGGCCCGCACCCGGTCGAGCACCTCATGGGTGTACGCGGAGACGGTGTCGTCGCTGCGGACGAGCGTCCCGTCGAGATCCGTGGCGATCAGCTTGGGCAGTCCCGGGCGGGTCATCGTTCCTCCTTCGCCCGCCGCCGTCGCAGCCAGCCGTCTCGGTCCTCGGTGCCTCGACCCCGAGTGACGGCGGGCAGCAAACGTACCTCGCGGGAGGGGCACCGGCCATGGCGTTCCGGCGAATGCCGTGCCAACGGACGACGGCCCGCCGATGTCCCCGTCCGGGACCCTCCACCGGGCCGGCGGTCCGGTCCGGGCCTCGCCGGGCGGGCGGGCGCGCTGGGCCGGGCCGGGCGGGCGGGAGCGGAGCCGGGTCAGTCCTGGAGCTCGGGGCGGGCGAAGGGGATGGCCGGCCCGACGGTGAGGTCGGCCGGCGCGGGCGGGCCGTCGTCCGCCACGTCCCGCGCCCTGCGGCGACGCCAGCCCACCGGCTCCGGGTCGTCGGCGTCGTCCGCCTCACGCCCCTCGTCCGCCTTCCCGGCGGGCGGGGCGGCGCCGGCCGGGGCCAGCTTCAGCGCCGCCGCGAACAGGGCACAGGCCACGAACGCCGTCACCAGGCCCCGGCCGTACTCGACCTGGAACCCGTCGTCCGTGGAGTAGAAGAAGACCCGCTGCGCGGCCTCGTCCAGCGAGGCGGCGGCCGCGACCAGCAGCCCCAGCAGCGCCACGGCCAGGGCCAGCCCGGCGAGCCGGGCGTTCGGACGTACCGCGCCAGTGCCGCGCAGCGCGAGCACCACCGCGCAGACCAGGGCGAACAGCCCGACCAGGTAGCCCACCCCGAAGCCGCCGATGTCGGACACCCCGCCCGGCACCCGCAGCGGCGTGTTGCCCTGCGGCCCGCCGTTGGGGATCGTCATGATCTGCCACTCGCCGAGCATCGAGGCGAGGGCGGCCACCGCGCCGAGCCCCGCGAGCAACACCGGCAGTCGGCGGTCCCGGCCCAGGCCGGAGAACGTACGCCCGAACCGGCGCGGCCCGGCCGGCTCCGCTGTGCCCCACTCCAGGACGGCCGCACCGTCGGACCGGTGTTCCTGCCGGGGAATGGGGGAATCCTGGGACATCGGCCACCCTTCCGCGTTCGCGGGCCTGCCCCGAATCATGACACAGTACGCACCCCGCGACGCGGAGCGTGAACGGTCGCCGGCCCGTGGCCGGTGGGCTAGCGTCGGGTGCATGCCTATCCGTACCGCTTCCGCACAGTGGCAGGGCAACCTCACCGAGGGGTCCGGCACGATCCGCACCGGCAAGGGCGGGTTGCAGGGGAACTACTCCTTCAAGTCCCGTTTCGAGGAGGGCGAGGGCACCAACCCCGAGGAGTTGATCGGGGCGGCCCACGCCGGCTGCTTCTCGATGGCGTTCTCCAAGGCGCTCGCCGAGGCCGGCTCTCCCCCCACCTCCGTGGAGACCACCGCCAAGGTCCACCTCGACAAGACCGACGCCGGAATGACGGTGACCCGCATCGAGCTGGACACCGTCGGCCAGGTGCCCGGCATCGACGAGGCGCAGTTCACCAAGCTCGCGGAGAGCGCCAAGGAGAACTGCCCGATCTCCCGCCTGCTCTCCCCGGGCGCCCAGATCAGCCTGACCGCCCGCCTCGCCTCCTGACCGTCCCACCCTCGGCGTCGACCGCCACGGGAGGCACGTTCCCGTGGCGGTCCGCCCTCCCGACCGGCGCGGGCGGGCCGGGTCGTCGGGCAGAATGGGCGGGGTGCCGGTGGAGATGAGTCGCGAGCGCTTCGAGGAGCTGGTCGGCGACGCGCTCGACGAGGTGCCCGAGGAACTCCTCGCCCTGATGAGCAACGTCGTGATCCTGGTGGAGGACGACCCGCCCCCCGGCGAGGACCTGCTCGGCCTCTACGAGGGGCACGCCCTCACCGAACGGGGCTGGGACTACGCCGGCGTGCTGCCGGACCGCATCCTGATCTACCGCAACCCGATCCTGCGCATCTGCGACGACGACGAGGACGTCGTCGACGAGGTCGCGGTGACGGTGGTGCACGAGATCGCCCACCACTTCGGCATCGACGACGCCCGCCTGCACGAGCTGGGCTGGGGCTGACGGGGCGTGGCAGGGCCGGTCGGCCGGTGGTCGGCGGTTGCCACGGTCGCCTACCGTCGGTCCAGGTACCACGAACTCAGGAGGCACTTCCATGCGCAGCGAGCTGTTCTCGGCGGAGAACCTTGAGAAGGAGTCCGCGCAGCCCGGCATGCGGCTGCAGAACTCCAAGATGCTGAAGATCGAACTCAACGGCGAGGCGATGGCCCGGGTCGGGTCGATGGTCGCCTACCAGGGGCAGGTGCAGTTCCAGGCGCTCGGCTCCGGCGGGCTCGGCAAGTTCCTGAAGCAGAAGCTGACCGGCGAGGGCGTCCCGCTGATGAAGGTCTCCGGCCGGGGTGACGTCTTCCTCGCCGACTTCGCCAAGGACGTGCACGTCATCGACCTCGAGCCCGGCGACGCGCTCTCGATCAACGGTTCCAGCGTGCTGGCCTTCGACTCCACCCTCCAGTACGACATCCGGATGGTCGGCGGGGCCGGCATGGCGTCCTCGTCGGGCCTGTTCAACTGCGTCTTCAGCGGGCACGGGCGGATCGCCATCACCACCAAGGGCACCCCGGTGGTGCTCAGCGTCGACGCGCCCACCTACGTGGACCCGCAGGCCGCGGTCTGCTGGTCGGCCAACCTCCAGACCGGCTACCACCGCGCCGAGCAGCTCGGCCTCGGCACGCTGCTCGGTCGGCGCACCGGCGAGTCGTTCACGATGAGCTTCGCCGGGCAGGGCTTCGTCGTCGTCCAGCCCTCCGAGGAGCCGCCGATCATGGGCAGCGGCTCCCAGGAGCAGCAGGGCGGTCTGCTCGGCGGCCTGCTGAGCTGACCCGCACCACCCGCCACCGCCCCCGCACCGCGCTCGCCCGGCCCCGCCGGACCCGACGCCGCCGGGGGCGGTGCCGTTGCGGGCCCGCCGTCGGTGGCGCGGGTCGTGCCGGTTCCGGGCCCGGCACCGGTGGTGAGGGTCGCGCCGGGCCGTGCCGTGCTTGCCGTCGACGGTGCGGGTCGCGTCGTTTCCGGACCGCTGTCGGCGGCGAGAAGCGTGACCGGGGCCGCGCTCAGTTCAGGTCGCCGGCGCGGAGGCGGGCCAGCCAGGCGGCGGCGTCGGCATAGTCGGCGTCCGAGAGGCCGGCCGGGGCCGGGATCGGGCGGTCGCCCGCCCCGGGGAACCTCTGCCGGGGGTACGAGCCCAGGAAACGCACGTCGGCGCAGACCCGGCGCAGCCCCTGCAACGCCTCGCCGAGCCGGACGTCCGCCACATGGCCGGCGCAGTCGAGGAAGAAGACGTAGCGGCCGAGGGCCTCGCCGGTCGGACGGGACTCGATCCGGCTCATGTTGACCCCCCGGACGGCCAGCTCCATCAGCACCGACAGCAACGCGCCCACCCGGTCGTGCGCGATGTAGACCGCCAGGGACGTCACGTCGTCGCCGGTCGGTGGCGGGGGCGGCCCGGGACGGGACACCAGTGCGAAGCGGGTCACCGCGTCCGGGTGGTCGGCGATCTTGTCGGCGAGCACGTCGAGCCGGTGCCGGCCGGCACCGATCGGGGCGCAGATCGCCGCGTCGTACTCGTCGGCGGCGGCTCCGGCGGCGGCCGCGCCGTTGGAGAGCACGTCGACCACGACGGCGTCGGGCAGGTGCGTGCGCAGCCAGCCACGGCACTGGGTGGACGCCTGCGGGTGGGCGGCGACGCTGCGCACGTGCGGAAGGGCCGTGCCGGGCCGCGCGGCGAGCACGAACTCGACCGGCAGGACCACCTCGCGGGTGATCACCAGGGGTTCGCCCTCGGCGAGTTCGTCCAGGGTGACCCCGACCGCGCCGCCGATCGAGTTCTCCAGCGGCACCAGGGCCGCGTCGGCCTCCCCGGCCCGTACGCTCTCCAGCGCCTCCGGCACGCTGCGCGCCGGCGTGCGGCTGCCCCGCTCGGCGGCGGGGATGCTGTTCAACGCCTGCTCGGCGAAGGTGCCCTCCGGCCCGAGGTAGACGAAGCGCGTCGGCGGTGTTCCCGGCATGGCGACAGCCTACGCACCAGGTACGCCGAGCGACCCGGCGTCGCACACACGCGTCCGGATGCCGGGCGGCCCGGCGGCACGGACCTCGGCGGTGCAGACGTCGGTGCCGGCGGTGACCAGCCGCGGAGCGCCCGGCCGGCCCTGCGTGACCACCTGGAGCGTCTCGTGCCCGGTCACGTCGAGCACGGTGTAGTGCCACTCGCCGGCGCAGAGCGGCCCGGTGCGCACCCGGACCCGGACGCCGTTCGGCAGCACGCCGCCCCGGCCCCGCACCAGGTCCACGATCCGCGCCCCGGAGGGGCCGTCGGGGCAGGGGACCGCCACCAGGCCGGAGTCGGGCGTGGGGGTGACCGCCCCGGTGTCCGGCAGGCCGGTGGGGGGCAGGGAAGTCGGTGGGGCGCTGGGCGTCGCGGGGACCGCGGAGCGGGTCGGGGCGGTGGTCGACGCGGGCTCGCGCAACTCCGGCGGGATGCCGCAGCCGGCCAGTGGCACCGCGACCAGCAGCGCGACGGCCGCGAGCCGTCGGGCGTGCGGCATGGCCGGGGTCCGGCGGGCGTACGGCGGCGGGGCCGGCCGGTCGGGGTGCGGGCGCGACCGATCCGCTCCGGGCCCGGCGGCGGGGCCGAGTGGTCGGGCGGAGGTGTCGTGGCGCGAGGGGGTGGGCGGCACGGCCGATCCTCGGGACATCGGGGAGCGTCACTGCGGCCGGGAGGCCGAGCCCATCCTAGGAGCAACCGGCGGCCGGGTGAAGATCAGCCGAGGACGCGATGGCCGGCGCGTTCCAGCGCGGCGGTCGCCTCGCGGAGCCGTACGGCGGGAACCAGCAGGTAGTCGGTGTCGTAGGTGGAGAAGGCGACCACGCTGACCCGGGCCGCGGCGAGCGGCTCCACCAGCGCGGCGAGGGTGCCGCTGACCGCCAGGTCGAGCGGCTCGGCGACCCGCAGGCAGCGCCAGGCGGTCTCCCCGTCGGCCTGCTCGGGCGCCCGGTCGGCGGGGCAGATCAGCGAGATCCCGTCGGCCGTCCAGCTCACCGTGACGACGTCGCCGTCGCTCAGCCCGCCCGACAACTCGGGCGGCAGGGCGGAGCCGGCGGCCAGGCGGCAGACGGCGTACTTCCCCGGCAGCAGAGCGATATCGAGCATGAGGGCACCTTACGGCCTCGGTACGGGCCCGCCCCAGATTCGCCGCGTGCGGCGAACGCCACATCCCGCCGCTGGTCAGACCGGGGAGAAGAACGTGAGCGAACCGGCGACCGTCCCCCTGGTGAACACCGGGGTGGAGATCGCGTCGACGGTCGAGTCCGGCGCGTCGGCCGACGCGCCCTGGACCCGCAGCAGCCCCCGGGCCAGGCGCCCGGAGGAGAGGGCGAGCAGCGGCGGGATCTTGTCGATCTCGGGCTCGGTCAGCTCGCAACGGTTGGCGGTGAAGTCGAGCAGCCGTAGCCCGCCGTCGAGCAGCGGCAGCCCGGTCACGTCCTCCGGGTCGCCCAGGCAGAGCAGTTCGCAACCGGCGTCGGAGACGGCGACGACCCTCGTTCCGGCGTCGATGAGCAGGCACGGCTCGGCGGCGCTGGAGACGGTCGACGACCACCGACCGAGGTTGTCGAACTCCTGCTCTGTCGATGTTCCCGCCGCGGGCACGAACACGTCAGAGAGCGAGAGTTCGACGTGGGCCACCGCGCCTCCTATGTACACCGACGGTCCGTCCACGCTAGCCGGTCGTCGCGGGTGTCGCCGACCGCGCGGGGTCGCCGGGCCGCCGGTGGGTGAGGGAATGCCCTGACCAGGCGGCCGGCGACGGCGCGGCCGACGGGTGCCGACCGGCGCCCGGGTGCGTGGCGTCGCCGGTGACGTTACCGTCGGTTGGCCGGCTTGTCAGCGGCCGTTCGGCCGTCCTCGTACCACCGGTAGTCGGCGGCCGGACGGTACGCGCCGTTCAGCCAGGTCTCCGGGTGCTGCGCGACCCGGGACAGCTTCTCGGCCGTGGCCGGGCTGATCCGGCTCCCCCCGGCGACGAGCAGGCGGTCCAGCTCGCGGTGGGTGGCCATGAGGCAGTCCTTCGGCAGGCCGTAGACGCTGATGACGCCGGAGCCGACGAAGGTCAGCACCGGCGTCACCGGGATCGGCAGCCCCACCGCGTCGGAGAGGGCCTTGCTGGCGCGCTTGGCGTCGCGGCGGGCCTCGGCCACGTAGGGCGGCCGCTTCCCGTTGATCTGGACCACGTCGCCCGCGACCAGCACCCGGGCGCGGCCGTGGTCGGCGATGGTGACCGCGAAGAGCCCGCTCGGACCGATGGCGAGGAAGCCTGCGCGTTCGTCGCGTTCGTGGTCGAGCAGGAGGTCGGTCGCGTCCGTGCGAGGCCACTCGATGACGTGCCACGCGGGCCCGAGATGGTCGAGCCGGCCGAGCGCCCGTGCCCCGGCCGCCTCCAGCCGCCGGGCGCCCCGCTCCGCGCGACGGCGGCGGGCCCACTCCAACGGGGACGGACGGACGGGCGCGAGCACCCCCGGCGACTCCACGCGGGGGTGTGGCACCGCTGCGGGCGGCAGTGCCCGACTGGACGGTACGGCTCGACGAGTGGGAAAGACAGTCATCGCGACCTCCGGCAAAAGGTCCCTCGAAGTTATGTCCTCACTACCCTACGTTGCCAGTCCCCCGTGTCGGCAAGTTGGAACGCCGGAGTGAGTGCGGATGAATGCCATATTCATCCACCCCTGTTTTATCGGATGCCGCCAAACCCTGCCCTACGCTGCGAGGGTGACCCACTACGTGGACAGCGAAGTCGGTCGGCTCGGTACGGTGCTTTTGCACCGCCCCGGCCCCGAACTCGCCCGGCTCACCCCCCGCAACAACGACTCGCTCCTGTTCGACGCGATCCCCTGGGTCGGACGCGCCCAGGAGGAGCACGACGCCTTCGCCGCCGCCCTGCGCGAGCGCGGCGTCGAGGTGCTCTACCTCGCCACCCTCCTCGCCGAGACGCTCGCCGTCGCCGACGCGCGGGCCGAACTCACCGAGCAGGTGCTCCGCTCGCCGAGGCTCGGCGACTCGCTGCGGGCCCGGGTCGCCGAGCACCTCGCGTACCTCGACCCGGTGGCGCTCGCCGACGTGCTCATCGCCGGGCTGGCCCACGAGGAGCTGCGGGTCAGCCGGGAACGGCCGGGCGGTCTCGTCTACTCCCTGATGGACCGGCACGACTTCGTCATCGACCCGCTGCCGAACCTGCTGTTCACCCGGGACTCCTCGTTCTGGGTCGGCGACCGGGTCGGGGTGACCAGCCTGGCGATGCCGGCGCGGCGGCGCGAGACCACGCTGACCGACGCCATCTACCGGCACCACCCGCGCTTCGCCGGCACGGAACTCGTCTACCAGCCCGGCCTGGAGCACCTGGAGGGCGGCGACGTGCTGCTCCTCGCGCCGGGGGTGCTGGCCGTCGGCGTGGGTGAGCGGACCACCCCGGCCGGCGCGGAGCGCCTCGCGCGGCAGGTCTTCGCCGCCGGGCTCGCGCACACGATCCTCGTCGTGCCGATCGCCCAGGAGCGGGCGACCATGCACCTGGACACCGTCTGCACGATGGTGGACGTCGACGCGGTGCTGATGTACCCGAACATCGCCCACACCCTGTCGGCGTACACCGTCATCGCCGGCGCGGACGGCGCGGACCCGCGGGTCGACGGCCCGGCGCCGTTCCTGCGGGCCGCCGCCGACGCGATGGACCTGCCCCAGCTCCGGGTCATCGACACCGGCCTGGACCCGGTCACCGCGGAACGCGAGCAGTGGGACGACGGCAACAACACCCTGGCGATCGCGCCCCGGCTCTGCGTGGGCTACGAGCGCAACACCGAGACCAACGCGCAGCTGGAGCGGGCCGGCATCGAGGTCATCCCGATCGCCAGCTCGGAGCTGGGCTCGGGCCGGGGCGGGCCGCGCTGCATGTCCTGTCCCCTGGTCCGCGAGCCGCTGGGCGGGGCGGGAACGCCCCCTGCCGGCCGCCCGTAGCCGTACCGGTGCGGACCAGGAGGCCGCCGGGCCGGGCCCGGTGCCCCCGCCGCGACGGCGGGGGCACCCGGCTCAGCGCAGGGTGAGCTGGCGGCCGAGCAGGCCGTGGCGGGCCCGCCGGCCCGCGGCGTCCAGCGGGGCCGGCTCGGCGAGGGCCTCCGCGTACCGCTTGGCGAAGTCGGCGACCGGCTGCTCCCAGTCGGCGGCCGGGACGTCCTCCGGCAGGTCCCAGACGGGCACCAGCCGGCCGTGGGCCCGGAACATGCCCGCGAACCGGGTGTTCCCGCCGAGGACCAGCGTGCCGGCCACGCTCAGCCGGGCCAGCGCGTCCAGCGCGGCGTCCTCGTCGTCGGGCAGCACCCAGCGCACGTGCGCCTTCTCCGGCACCTGGCACCAGTACGCCGCGCGGGCGGCGGTGAGCCGGACGGTCGGGTAGATGGCGGCGTTCGCCCGCTCCAGGGACGCCTGCACGTTCGGGTCGTCGCCGGCCCCCGGGTCGAGCCAGAACTCGAACCCGTCGTGCATGCTGACCTCCAGCGGGCCGTCGACCAGGACGTCCTGCAACCGGGGGCCGGGGCCGGGCAGCGGCGGCACGGCCACGGGGCGCCCCGGCTCGGTCCGCAGCGCGCAGAGCAGCGCCTCGGCCAGGTCCCGGGAGACGTCGCCCGACTGGATGTGGCGCTGGAGCCCGATGAGGACCCGCCCGTCGGGCTTGGTCATGGCCGGGGTGGCCATCGGCAGCACGGTGGCCAGGACGGCCTCCCGGTCGCCGAACTCCTCCACCAGGGCGGGAGCCAGCCGCAGCGGCGCCGAGGCGGCCGGCACCAGTTCCCGCAGGGCGATCCACTCCGGCTCGTCGGTCAGCCCCTCGAACGGTCGGGGCACGAAGATGTCCCGCACCTTCTCCCGCTTGGGGGTGGCTTCGGCGGCCCGCTGGCTCTTTCGACGCTTGCTCACGGCGACACAGCCTAGAGGCCCCGGCCGGGCGGCGGGGGCAGGACCCGCCCTCGCGGTCGGTCAGCCGGCCACGGCCAGGTCCGACCGGGTGATCTCCGTCGGGTCGAACTCGGCCCACACGCTCTGGCCCAGGCCGTCGCGCTCGACTCCCCAGCGGTCGGCCAGCCCCGAGACGATGTGCAGCCCCCGGCCGTCGGCGGCGTCGGTGTCGGCGACCCGCATGGTGGGGCCCGCGGCGGCGCCGCCGTCGGTCACCCGGAGCTGCACCTGTTGCCCGCCCAGTGCGGCGCGTAGCCGCCAGGCCACCCGGACCACCCCGCCGGGCAGGGGGTCCGCGTGCCGGACCGCGTTGCCCACCAGCTCGGCCAGGACCGCGACGAGGTCGGCCAGGAGCGGCGGGGGTACGACGTCGGTCAGTTCCTCGGCGAGCCGCCGCCGCGCCAGCCGTGCCCCAGCGGGGTGGTGAGGCACCACCACGCACCATGCCCGATCGGCAGCTCCCGTCGACACCTTCGCCCCTTCACGCCCCCGTTGCCCGTCGCCGTCACCCGCGGGGCAGCCGCACCTCTGCGACCGTACCGCCACCGGCCCTCGGCCGTAGGGATACCCATCCGTTCTGCTGTTCAACGATCCGACGGACGAGATAGAGGCCGAGTCCGGCCCCGGGATAGCGGCGACGGTCGCCCGACTCGCCCTGCCAGAACCGGTCGAAGGCCCGCTCCACGTGCTCCGGCCGGATGCCGACGCCCCGGTCGCCGACCTGGAAGAAGACCGTCGACCCGTCGGCCCCGGCGGTGATCTCGACGGGCGAGTCCGGCGCGGAGTACTTGCCGGCGTTCGTGCACAGCTCCGTGAGCATGGTGGCCAGGCTCGGCCGGTGACCGAGCGCCTTCGGCAGGTCGGTGGGGAGGCGCAGGACGATCCGCTGCCGCAGCTCCGCCGGCAGGTCGGCCGCCGCCGTGCGCAGCGCGTCCCCGAGGTCGTACGGGGCGGGGGGATCGTCGCCCGGCCCCGCCTCGGCGGCGGAGGAGAGCAGCCGGTCCACCAGCCGGGCCAGCTCGTTGGCGCGTTGCCCGATCACCCGGGCGGCCTGCCGCCGGTCGTTCTCGGTCAGCGACTCCCAGTGGTCGGTGAGCGTGTCCGCGTAGCCCTTGATGACGGTCACCGGCGTACGCAGCTCGTGGCTGGTCACCGCGACGAAGAGGTCCCGGTCGTGGTCGCGGCGCTGCTGGTCGGTGATGTCGCGGAAGGTGACCACCCGCAGGGTGCCGGGACCGGGCAGCTCACCCGAGGTGATCTTCAGCCAGCGCCCGTCCGGCAGCCGGTGGTCGAGCACCCGCCCGGAGGGGGGCAGCGGGAAGGGCAGCGGCCGGTTGAGCGCCTGGTCCGTGGGGCGGCCGGTGACCCGGGCGGCGGCCGGGTTCCAGAGCCGGACGTGACCGTCGCGGTCGACCACGGCCAGGCCGTCCGCCAGCGCCGCCACCACCGGCCCGTCGCCGTGCACGGGCAGCCCGGTCTGGTCGCCGTACATGTGGGCGATGCAGGAGGCGACGTAGCCCACCACGACGTGCTGCTCGGCGTCCAGCCGGTCGGCGCCGTCCGGGTAGAGCACGTGCAGACTGCCGACAGTCAGGCCGCCGACCTCCGCGCGGGAGACCACCATCCGCCGCAGGCCCCGTTCGGCGAGCTCGCCGCAGAGCCCGCCGGTGAGCTCGTCCGTGCGGGCCTGGCGTACGCGGGCGCCGGAGAGCAGGCAGACGGTGGCGGGGTCGTCGGCCGGCACGGGGCGGCCGACGGCCCACTCGGCGGCGCCGGTCGCGGCGATCACCCGGCCACCGGTCGGCGCGAACTCGACGAACGCCGTACCCGCCGCACCGAGCGCCGCCTGGGCCACGTCGAGCAGGTGGATGAGCACCGGCAGGCCGGTGCCGCCCGAGTTGATCATTTCGATCACCGTGGTGTGGCCGGCGATGAGAGCGGAGAAATCGGTGCGCTCCGGCATGCTCCGAGTGTGCCCCGCCGGCCCGTCCCGGGACACCCCTGCCCGGCGCTCGGCACGACCGGCCCGCGCGGGCTGCCGCCCGGCGGCCGCCTGCCCGACCGGTCCGCCGCCCGGTGCCACGCCGGTCAGCGGCCCAGGCGGGCCAGCGTGTGCGCCGGCCGGTCGGTGATGATGCCGTCCACCTCGGCGGCCAGGACGAGGTCCAGGTCGGCCGGCTCGTTGACGGTCCACACGTAGACCTGGTTGCCCGCCGCCCGCAGCGCGGGCACCAGCTGCGGGCGGGCCCGCACCAGGGCGACGCCGGGGCCGGCGGTCCGGATGCCGAACGGCAGCCGCCCAAGCCGCACCCAGCGCGGCAGCACGTCCAGCAGCAGCACCGTGGGCAGCGCGGGGGCCAGCCCCCGGATCCGGCGTACGGCCAGCGGGGAGAACGACATCACGGTGACGCGTACCGGATCGTCCGGTTTCGGCTCGGCCAGGCCGTAGCGGCGCAGCAGCGCGACGAGCCGGCGCTCGACGTTGCCGCCGTACCGGGAGGGGTGCTTGGTCTCCACCAGCAGCCGCACCGGCCGGCCGGCGGCCAGCACCGCCTCCAGCAGCCGTTCGAGGGTGAGCAGCCGGGTGTGCGACTCGTCCAGCACCTCGTCGCCGTCGGCGGGCGCGCAGCCGGGGTGCCAGGAGCCGAAGTCCAGCGCCTCCAGCTCCGCGAGGGTACGCGCGCTGACCAGCCCCTGGCCGTTGCTGGTGCGGTCGAGCCGACGGTCGTGCACGCAGACCAGGTGACCGTCGCGGGTCAGCCGGACGTCGCACTCCAGCCCGTCCGCGCCCTCGTCGAGGGCACGCAGGTAGGCCGCGAGGGTGTGCTCGGGCAGGTCGTGGGAGGCGCCGCGGTGGGCGAAGACGAGAGGGGCGTCCATCCCGCCCGTCCTAGAGGACCCGGCCCGGCTGTCCGTCCTCGCCGACCACCGGTCGCCCGGCGGCGGCCCACTCGCCCATCCCGCCCTCGACGTTGCGCACCTGGTCCCAACCGTTGCGCATGAGGTAGGTGACGACCTGCGCGGAGCGCCCGCCGGAGCGGCAGATGACGGCGACGTCGCGGTCGGTCGGCACCTCGGCGATGCGGGCCGGCAGCTCCATCATCGGCAGGTGGTGCGCGCCGGGGGCGTGGCCGGCGTTCCACTCGTCGTCCTCCCGGACGTCGAGCAGGTACGCGTCGTCGGCGATCTCGGTCACGGTCACGGTGGGAACCTGGGATCCGAACACGGGCCAAGCCTAGATCCTCGCCCGGCCGGCCGTCGGCGGGCCGGTCCCCGGCGTCACAGTCGGGTGACCCAGCGCGGGTTGGTCCGCGCCCAGTCCGGTACGCGGGTGCCGCGTACCGCCTCGAAGAGGCCGTTCCCGCCGTTGTCGAGGACCACGTACGACACCTGGTCGATGGTCTGTGGGTGGGAGGGGACCTGCACACCGCGCAGCGCGTCGGCCGGCAGGTCGCGCAGCGCGAGGACCAGTTCCTCCAGCGGTACGCCGTTGGTGTCCACGGTCAATGAGCCGCCGACGGCGCGGATCACCTGGTCCAGCTTGACCGGGTTGGTCCGCAGCGACGTCTCGCTCGTGCGCTCCAGTACGGCCCGGAGCAGTTGCTGCTGGTGGGTCTGCCGGTCGTAGTCGCCGCCCGGCAGGTCGTAGCGCTGCCGGACGTAGTCCAGCGCCTCACCGCCGTCCATCTGCTGACAGCCGGGTGGGAAGACGCGATCGGTGTGGATCGAGCGGACCTCGGTGTCGACGCACATGCGTACGCCGCCGAGCAGGTCGATGACCTTGCGGAAGCCGGAGAAGTCGATCAGGGCCGCGCCGTCGAAGCGGATGCCGGTCAGCCGGGCCAGGGTGGCCGAGAGCAGCCGGGTGCCGGGCTGGCCGCCCCCGCCGTGTTCGTACGCCGCGTTGATCTTGTCCTGGCCGCCGCCGTAGCCGTTGCCGGCGGGGATGGCGACGAGCAGGTCCCGGGGCACGGAGACCAGGTACGCCTCGCGCCCGCCGGCCGGGACGTGCACGATGAGGATGGTGTCCGAGCGGCGGTCCGCCGCGCTGCCGCTCTGCCACCGGTCGGTCCCCACCAGCAGGTAGTTCAGGGGCCCGTCGGGGTCGGTGCGCTCCTGGCGGGCGGTGGGGTCGAGCAGTTGCTCCCGCACGACGCTGCGCTCGTAGCGGTCGGTCAGGGTGCGCAGGCCCGCCACGGCGAGCCCGGCCAGCAGCACCAGGGCCACGCCCAGGCCGAGCAGCAGCCGGGGCCAGCGGACGCGGCGCGGCCGGGCGGCCCGGTGAGCGACCCCCCGGCTCCGGCCGTCGTCCGCCGATCTGGACGTGACGCCTCCCCGCGACCCGTACGTGAACTCTTCTCACGTCAGGCTACGAGGCGACCGGGGCGACCCGGGCCGCTTCGCCGACATTGCCCGGCCCGGGCCGCTTCGCCGACATTGCCCGGCCCGCCAGCCGGGACCCCGCGTGCCGCGACCTGCCGGGGCGGCGTCCCCGCGTGCGGCGGCGACCCCCGCCGGGGCGGCATCCCCGGTCGGGCCCGGCTACTCGCGGTTGGAGACCACCTCGGGGTTGGCGAAGACGAACTCGGCCAGCTTGTCCTGCTTCGCCGCGCGGAACATGTCCAGCGTCTGCGCGCTGAGCGTCTCGCGGGTGCCGTCGCTGTGGAAGGTGCCGCCGTTGGTCTTCAGCATCACCAGGTCGTTGCCGGTGACCCCACGCATGGTGAAGACGAAGTCGGCGACCGGCACGCCGCCGGTGTCGAGGATGAACGCCTTGCCGGCCGCGTCCATCAGCTTGTTCAGCTTGATCGGGTTGGTCAGCGTCCCGTCCTGGGTGGCCTTCCTCGCCATCGCCTTGATCAGCTGCTGCTGGTTCTGCTGCCGGTCGTAGTCGCCGTTCTTGAGGCTCTTGCGCTGCCGGGAGTAGTCCAGCGCCGCCCAGCCCTCCATCTCGCGGCAGCCCTTCTTGTGCACCACGGGCGTCCGCTGCTTGCCGGTCTTCTTCGCGTCGGCGTTCCACATCGGCTTGCCGTCCACGTACGACATGTGGATCGACTCGACCTCCTGCTTCACGCAGATGCGCACCGTGCCGAGGGCGTCGATGACGTTCTTGAAGCCGCCGAAGTTGATGATCGCCGCGCCGTCGAAGCTGATGCCGGTCATCTTCTTGATCGTCTGCGCCATCAGCTGGGCGCCGCCCTCCCAGCCGCCGCCGTTGCGGGCGCCGGCCTGGAACGCTGCGTTGATCTTGTCGGTGCCGCCCGAGTAGCCGCTCTTCTTGAACGCCGGGATCTGGGCCTCGGTGTCCCGGGGGATCGAGATCAGGTACGCCTGGTCGTGCGTCGCCGGGATGTGCAGCACGATGATGCTGTCCGCCCGCACGTCGTCGGCGGCCCACCGCTCCCGGGCGTCCACGCCGAGCAGCAGCATGTCGATCGGGCCGTCCAGGCTGGCGCCACCCTCGGCGTCGGTCTTGCCCGCGTCACCGAGGAGATTGCGCTGGGCGATGTTGCCGGTGGCGCTGCTGATCAGGGCCTTGCTGCCGACGATCGCCGCGCCGCTGGCCACCATCAGCACGGCGCCGAAGATCAGGGTGAGTCGGGCCCAGAGCGGGTCCTTGCGGCGTGCCCGCTTCCTCGCGGACCCGCCACCGGGCTTGCCGCCCTTGACGGGCTGCTTCGGGATGCTCGTGGAGGCCCGGACCGGGCCACGGGGGGACTCCAGCGCCGGAGGGCGACGGCTGGTCTGAACCGGCATGCGTGCTCCAGCTCGCGTTGTCAGGGGGCGGGATCACTTTACGGACGCTTTCCCGTCCTGGCGAGGTCGTCCGACCGTCAAATACCGTTCGTACGGCCGTCATCCAGGAGAACTGACCGAACGGACAGATCGATACGGCTGGTCGGCGGTTGGCTCACAGGAAGCGGTCGGCCGGCCCTCCGAATCGTGATGACGTTCGTCGATCACGGGAGGGCCGGCCGGCTGGAGCTGGTCAGTTTCCGGTGCCGTCCTTCTTCTGGTTGGCCTCGACCCAGGCCGTCATGGTGTCGGCCGACATCGCCTTGTACATGGTCAGCGCCTTCTCCTTGTCGGACACCACCACCGACTCCCCGTTGATGGTCTGGCTGCCGACGTGCGGGCTGGTCACGAAGGTCAGGTTCTCGCCGCGCAGGTTGCGGAACTGCACCCCCATGTCGACCAGCGAGAAACCCTGGTCGACGGTGACCGCGGCGGTCACCGACTTGAGGAAGTCGTTCAGCTTCTTCGGATTGGTCAGCGTGCCCGTGCTCGCCGCCTTGTCCATCAGGGCGCGCAGGAATTCCTGCTGGTGGCGCATCCGGGCGAAGTCGCCGTCCGGGAACTGCTTGCGCTGCCGGATCCAGTCCAGCGCCTCGGCGCCGTCCATGTGGTTGGTGCCCTTGGTGAACGTCCGGTACGGCTTGTGGATCGAGGTGACGGTCCGCTCGACCTTGAGGTCGACGCCGCCGAGCGCGTCGGTGACCTGCTTGAAGCCGGCGAAGTCGATCGCCATCACGTGGTCGAGCCGCACGTCCGTGAAGCACTCGACCGTCCGGACGGCCAGCGGCAGCCCGCCGAAGGCGAAGGCCCCGTTGATCTTCCCCCGCTGCCCGGAGCCGCAGTCCGCGCTGGCGCTCTCCGGGATCGGCACGTAGAGGTCGCGGGGGATGGAGACCAGGTAGGCCTTCTGGTGGTCCGACGGGATGTGCATCACGATGATCGTGTCGGCCCGCCACTTGCTGGACTTGTCCACCGGGGCGTCCGGGTCCCGGGAGTCGCTGCCGACCAGCAGGATGTTCAGCGCACCGTCCACCGCCTTGGCCGGGCGGCCCCCGGTGATCTCCGAGAACGGGTCGGTGCGGGCCAGGTCGTCGTTGAGGCCGCGGGCGTAGAACCACGCGCCCGCGCCGCCGAGCAGCGCGAGCACCAGCACCGCCACGCCGGCCACCAGGGCGATGCGGCCCCAACGGGGGCGGACGCCGCGGCGGCCCGGCCGGTCCGGTCCGCCGGGGCCGCTTGGTCCGCCGGGGCCGGCCGGTCCGCCCGGTCCCGCGGGACCGCCCGGGCCGCCGGCCCGTGGCTCGTCTGCCGTCGGGGACCAGCGGGCCTCGGCCGGCCGGGCGCGGCCGGCGTCCCGGCCGGAGCCGGGCACCGAGGCGCGCCCGGCGCTGCGGTGCAGGTGCGGGAGGGGAACTCCGGCGGGCATGGTCGCTGACATGTAACTCAGGGTACGTACGCGCGGCCACCATCGCCCTGAAGCGCCGCCGACGTGTGCGCCGACGGCTGGCACGCCCGCTAGACCATCCGCTCGCGGAAGTACTCGATGGTGCGGCGCAGGCCGTCCTCGGGCGCCACGGTCGGCTCGTACCCGAGCAGCTCGCGGGCGAGGGTCAGGTCCGGCCGGCGCATCTCCGGGTCGTCGGCGCTGCGGGTGATGTACGTCACCTCGGAGGCGCTGCCGGTGAGCATCACGATCGTCTCGGCCAGCTCCCGCATGCTCATCTCGTGCTCGGTGCCGCAGTTGATCGGCCCCGTCTCGCGCGAGTCGAGCAGCAGCAGGATGCCGCGCACCAGGTCGGAGACGTAGCAGATCGAGCGGGTCTGGTTGCCGGTGCCGTGCACCGTGATCGGCTCGTCGCGCAGTGCCTGGGAGATGAAGGTCGGGATGGCCCGGCCGTCGTCCGGGCGCATCCGCGGGCCGTACGTGTTGAAGATCCGGACGATGGCCGTGTCCAGCCCACGGCTGCGGTGGTAGGCCATGGCGGCCGCCTCGGAGAAGCGCTTCGCCTCGTCGTAGACGCTGCGGATGCCGATCGGGTTGACGTTGCCCCAGTACGACTCGCGCTGCGGGTGCTCCTTCGGGTCCCCGTACGCCTCGGAGGTGGAGGCCATCAGGAAGCGGGCGCCGTCGGCGACCGCGCGGTCCAGCAGGTGCAGGGTGGCCACCGAGCCGACGCGGAGGATCTCCACCGGGAGCTTCTCGAAGTCGGTCGGGCTCGCCGGCGAGGCCATGTGCAGGATGGCGTCGAACCGCTCGGCCAGCGCCGGGTGGGTCGGCAGGCCGTCGGAGATGTCGGCCTCGACCAGGGTGAAGTTCGGCTCGTCCAGCAGGTGGGCGACGTTCTCCTTCGACCCGGTGACGAAGTTGTCGAGCGCGACCACGGTGCAGCCGCGGGCCATCAGGGCGTCCACCAGATGCGACGGTACGAAGCCGGCGCCGCCCGTGACGAGGATGCGGTGACCGGGTCCGAAACGGGCGACAGCGTTCATGCCGGTCAGCCTACCGAGTGCCCGGGGCCGTCCCGGCGCAAGGAAGGGGCCCCCGTCGCCGAGGGCCCCTTCCGCACCGCTGTCGGCCGTCAGTGGGCGCCGGCGCCGGTCACGGCGCGCACCTCCAGCTCCGCGTACTTCTCCTCGTCGTGCTCCTTGGAGATCACGGTGCCGATCCAGCCGCACAGGAAGCCGAACGGGATCGACAGGATGCCCGGGTTGGACAGCGGGAACCACTGCCAGTCCTGCTCGGGGAACATCGAGGTGGGCGCGCCGGAGACCACCGGCGAGAAGAACACCAGCAGTACGGCGGAGAGCAGGCCGCCGTAGATGGCCCACACCGCGCCCGAGGTGTTGAACCGCCGCCAGAACAGGCTGTAGAGGATCGCCGGCAGGTTGCCCGAGGCGGCCACCGCGAAGGCCAGCGCCACCAGGAAGGCCACGTTCAGGTTCTGCGCGTAGATCGACAGCACGATCGAGATCGCGCCGATCACCAGGGCGGAGACCCGGGCGACCTTGACCTCCTGCCGCTCGGACGCCTTCCCGTCCTTGATCACGTTGGCGTAGAAGTCGTGCGCCAGGCTGGACGAGGAGGCCAGGGTCAGGCCGGCCACCACCGCCAGGATGGTGGCGAAGGCGACCGCCGCGATGATGGCGAGCAGGGTGGCGCCGCCCAGGTCGCCGCCGAGGAAGTCGATGCCGAGCGCCTCGGCGAGCTGCGGCGCGGCCGTGTTGCCGGCCTTGTCCTGCGCGGTGATCGCCTCACTGCCGACCAGGGCCGCCGCGCCGAAACCGAGGGCCAGGGTGAGCAGGTAGAAGGTGCCGATGATGCCGATCGCCCAGAGCACGCTCTTGCGGGCCGCCTTCGCCGTCGGGACGGTGTAGAAGCGGATCAGGATGTGCGGCAGGCCGGCGGTGCCGAGCACCAGCGCGATGCCGAGCGACAGCAGGTCTACCTTGTTGTAGAAGGTCTGCGTCGGGTTGCCGGCCACCTCCTGGCAGTAGCGCAGACACGGTTCGAGGAAGGCGTCCCCCTTGCCGGAGGCGGCGGCCGCGTCGCCGAGCAGCGACGACAGGTTGAACTTGTACTTCGCCAGCACCAGCAGGGTCATCACCAGCGCGCCGCCCATCAGCAGGAACGCCTTGACGATCTGCACGTACGTGGTGCCCTTCATGCCGCCCACCGTGACGTAGACGATCATGAGGGCGCCGACCATGATGATGGTGGCGACCTTGGCGGTGTCGGCGTCCATGCCGAGGAAGGTCGTGCCCGGCTTGATGCCGAGCAGCAGCGCGACCAGCGCGCCCGCGCCGACCATCTGCGCCAGCAGGTAGAAGATCGACACCGTGATGGTGGAGACGGCCGCGGCGGTCCGCACCGGGCGCTGGCGCATCCGGAAGGCCAGCACGTCGGCCATCGTGTAGCGGCCGGAGTTGCGCAGCAGCTCCGCGACCAGCAGCAGCGCCACCAGCCAGGCGACCAGGAAGCCGATCGAGTAGAGGAAGCCGTCGTAGCCGTACAGGGCGATCATGCCGGCGATGCCGAGGAAGGACGCGGCCGACATGTAGTCGCCGCCGATGGCCATGCCGTTCTGGAAGCCGGAGAAGGAGCGCCCGCCGGCGTAGAAGTCGGTGGCCGTCTTGGTCTGCCGGCTGGCCCAGATGGTGATGGCCAGCGTCACCGCCACGAAGACCAGGAACAGCGCGATGGTGAGGTTGCGGGCGGTGGTGTCGCCCGCCTCAGCCGCGAGGACCGTGTTCATGGCCCACCTCCCCGATCTCGGCGCGGATCCGGTCGGCGACCGGATCGATCTTCCGGTCGGCGAACCGGGAGTAGAGCCAGGCGATGAGGAAGGTGGAGACGAACTGGAGCAGGCCGAAGACGAGGGCGACGTTGATGTTGCTGCCGAAGAGCTTCGTGCCCATGAAGTCCCGCGCGTACGCGGACAGGATCACGTAGAGCGCGTACCACAGGAAGAACGCGACGGTCATGGGGAAGATGAAGCCGCGCAGCGTGCGTCGCAACCCGGCGAACTCGTCCGACCGCTGTACGGCCAGGTACCGCTCCGCCGCCGAGGCCGACGGCGTGGACGCGGGTGTGTCCGTGGACATTTGTGGATCACCACCTTCACAGGCGTGGGGAGTTTCGCGCACGGTAGAAAGCGCGCTCCCCGCCGGGGAAGGGCGAGATCGACGTCGGTCGGCGGCTGCGCCGAACGGCACGGTGGGTGCGCCGAGTGACCCAGCTCACTCCGTTCACCGGTAGCGGGCGCGGTGCCGACCCGCCGAGCGGTCGCCCGGCCGTCGGGATGCGGTGCCGCCGTCAGGCCGGCCCGGAGCCGCCGTCGTCAGGTCAGCTCGCGGTAGCGGCCCCGGTAGTGCAGCAGCGGGTCCGTCTCCCCGGCCAGCTCGACCGCCTCGATGCTGGCCTCCACCAGCAGGCCCCAGCCGTACTCGCGGGCGGAGTCGAGCCGGCACCCCGCCCAGCCGCCGGCATCGGCCGGCACCGGACCGTAGGGGGTGTCGGTCCACGCGCCGGTGGCGAACAGGCCGCCGGGGGACGGGAAGAGGCCCGCGAACCGGTCGGCGAGCTGCCGGTGCGCCGGGCCGAGCGGGGTCACCGCGAAGCGGCCGGCGGACTCGACCGCCGCCCACAGGTCGGACTCCGGGTCGACCAGGCCGAGCAGCCGGTCCGGCTCACCCTCCGCGACCAGCGTGGAGGAGACCGTCAGGCCCGCCGGCTCGGGCGCCGTCCAGAGCGTCACCGGCGACGCCAGCCGACCCCGCAGCCGGCGTACGGGCGAGCGCTGGCCGGCGGGCACGGCGAACGGGTCGGTGTGGTGGATCTCGGCACCCGGCTCATGATTCACGTGAAACATTGTGCGGCCTGCCCCGCCCCGACGGGCCCGGATGTGGCCCCCGGCGAGTGGAAGTTCGCAGTGCGGCTCACCCGCTGACCTACCGACACGGACCCCCCTCAGGTCGGCTGGTTTGATCTTGGACGTTCTGCGCCCCTCCAGGGGCCGTTTCCTTCGGTCTCGTCGGGGTGCGCTGGAGGGGTCAGTCGTCGGCGGCCAGGGAGCGGCGGGCGGCGGCCAGCACCTCCGGGTCCGTGCAGCCGGCGGCGTACCCGGCGATCCGGCGGCGGATGTCGCGGCCGAGCAGCCAGGAGCCGATCCGCTCCGCGACCGGGCGCAGGAACGCGGGCCGGCAGCGGAAGCTGTACCGCCAGGTGGCGACGGTGGAGCCGGGCTCCGGGGCGGGCGCGAAGCGCCAGCCGCCGGCGAACATCTCGAAGAACCACGGCCCGCGCACCATCTTCATGCCGACGTGGCTGGGCGGCGCCCAGGAGACGTACTCGCTGACCATCGCCAGGCCGTGCCGGGACCGGGTGAAGGTGCGCACGCCCTTGCCGGGCCGGGTCGCCCCGTCGGTGAAGTGCTGCTCGCGGACGAACGGGTCCCACCGGTAGCGCACCGGCGCCGTGGTCTGGGAGACCACGAAGGCCAGCTCGGGCGGGACCGGCACGGTGACCACCGCTTCGACGACGGGCATCAGGCCATTGTGCCGCCGACCGGCAACCACCGCGTCCGGAGTGCGCCGGCCCGCCTTCCGCGCCCGCCGGGCTGGCGAACGTCGCCGGCGCCGGCCCGCCGTCAGCGGCGCGGGGTCACGGTGGCGAGCAGCTCCGGCATCCGGCGGTCCAGCACGTCGCCCGCCAGGTACGCGCCGAGCAGCGCCGCACCCAGGCCATACGCGGCCCCGAGCGGCAGGGCCAGCCAGAGCCAGACGTCGCCGAGCAGCCCGGCGGCCACCACCATCGGCACCGCCGCCACCGCCGTGGCGAGCATCGCCAGCAGGGTGAGGAAGCTCTTCGCGATGCCGGCACCGGTGTTCAACGCGAACGGGTTGCTCGTCTCCGGCAGCGAGTACGCCCCCAGCACCGAGACGAAGCAGTTCACCGCCAGCCCCGCGCCGTACGTGGCGAACAGGGTGCCCGCCATCAGCCCGATCCAGCCAGGCTCGCCGAGGACCACCGCGACGACCACGGAGATCACCACCAGCATCGGCAGGACGTAGAGCGAGAACGCGGCCATCCGGGCCCGCAGCTCCTGCTGGCCGGAGACGCCCGCGACCACGTTCGCCGCGTACGCGCTGCCGTCGAAACCGAACTGGTTGGCCACGGTGACGGCGGCGAGCAGCCCGACGAAGAGCATCGACACGCTCGACAGCAGCGGGGACGGGTCGAGACTGGCGTTGAACCCCTCGGCGCTGTCGATGGTGAAGCCCGAGCCGCCCACGTTGACCATGACCGGTACGAAGAGACCGACGACCGCGACGGTGATCAGGTTGGCCCGGCGTCGGGCGTCCCGCCACCAGTAGCGGGCCTCCCGGGCGACGAGGGCGCCGAACCGGTCCCGCCGGGCCCAGCCGACCGCCCTCGGGAAGAGCTGTGCGACCGCCCCGCCGGTCGTACCGCGCTGGGCGCGGACCGGCCCGGCACTGGCGGCACCCACCATGGCGGACTCCAGGGAGCGGGACCACCAGGCCAGCAGCGCGACGATCGTCGCCGCCGTGATCAGCAGCTTCACCGGCGCGGCCCAGAGGCGGCCCTCGGCCATGTCGATGCCGGCCGTCCAGGGCGCCCCGAACGGGGTCCAGCCGACCACCTCGGCCACCCCGTCGAGCCGGTCCCAGTCGGCGTCGCCGAGGGCGGCGACGCCGAGGAGCTGCAACGGCCCGATCAGCGCCGCGAGTACGGCGAGCAGCACGGCGGCCAGGTCACGGACCCGGCGGGACCGCAGGGCGGTGGCGAAGGCGCTGGTCACGGCCCGTGCCGCCGCCACGCATAGCAGCAGCCCGGCGACCACCCCGACGAGGGCGACCACGGCGGCCGACCAGCCGCCCAGCGCTCCGGCCGTGACCACCAGGCCGCACAGGGCCAGCAGCACCGCGATCGTGGGGACGCTGACGAAGGCGGCGGCGAAGAGCCCGGTGACGAGCGTGCGGCGGGGCAACGGCAGCAGCGCGAACCTCGCCGGGTCCAGCGTCTCGTCCACCCCGAAGAAGACCAGCGGCAGCAGCAGCCAGCCGAGCACCGTCAGGCCACCGCCGAAGGCGGCCACCATGAGCGCGTAGCGGCTCTCGCCGGCCAGCCCGGGCGCGGCGAAGAGGAAGAAGCCGGTGGCGGCGAACCAGAGCCCGAACACCGCGCCGCCCACGAAGAGCGCCACCCGCCAGGCCTGCCCCCGGAAGTTGTTGCCCATCACCCGCAGCTTGAGCCGGACGAAGTGCCGGGCCGAGACCGGCCGGGCGGGCGCGGCGGAGACGGTCGGTCCACTCACTGCGACAGCCACGCCAACTCCTCGCCGGTCGCCGTGCGGCCGCCGACCACCTCGACGAAGACCTCCTCCAACGAGCGGCCGTTGCGCACCTCGGCGATGGGGCCGACCCGCTTGATGGTGCCCGCCGCGAGGATCGCCACGTGCGAGCAGAGCCGCTCGACGACCTCCATCACGTGGCTGGAGAAGACGACCGTGCCGCCCCCGGTCACGTACCGGTGCAGGATGTCGCGGATCAGCGCGGCCGAGACCGGGTCGACCGCCTCGAAGGGCTCGTCCAGCACCAGCAGCCGGGGCCCGTGCAGCAGCGCGCAGGCCAGGCCGATCTTCTTCTTCATGCCCGCCGAGTAGTCGACCACCAGGGTCCGGCCGGCGTCGCCGAGCGCGAGCACGTCCAGCAGCTCCGCGGCCCGCTGGTCGACCACCGCCGGGTCCATCCCCCGCAGCAGGCCGTGGTACGCGAGTAGTTCCGCGCCGCTGAGGCGGTCGAAGAGCCGTACGCCGTCGGGCATCACGCCGAGCAGTTGCTTCGCCCGTACCGGGTCGGCCCAGACGTCGTGACCGAGCACCCACGCGCCGCCGGCATCCGGCCGGAGCAGCCCGACCGCCATCGACAGGGTGGTGGTCTTCCCCGCGCCGTTCGGGCCGAGCAGGCCGTAGAAGGAACCGGCCGGCACGTCGAGGTCGACACCGGCCACCGCGACCTTGCCGTCGAACTGTTTCGCCAGGCCACGCAGGGAGAGCGCCGGGTGCTCAGCAGTCATGCGTCGACCGTATCCGGCCCGGACCAGCCGGCGCTCCGGCCGCAGGATGATCCCCGGTCATCCCCGAGTCGTACCCGGGTCCGACCGGCGCGCTACAGCCGCAGCGCCTCCGGGGCGTGCAGGCGGAGCATGGTCGCGCCGACGTCGGCCGGCGCCCGGCGGCGGGTCGCCACCGAGACCGCCACCATCACGGTGAAGGCGAGCGGCACCGTCCAGGCGGCCGGCTGCGCGGTGAGCGTCGCGGGCCAGCCGGACAGTGGCGGACCGAGCACCGTGACCAGCACCGCCGCGACCGCCGCGCCGCCCCCGACCAGGATCCCGGCGGCGGCGCCGAGGTCGGTCAGGCCCCGCCACCAGATGCCGAGCACCAGCAGGGGGCAGAAGCTGGACGCGGCGACCGCGAAGGCCAGCCCGACCACCTGCGACACGTCCAGGTCGGCGAGGTTGAGGGCGAGGACCGCCGGCACGGCCCCGGCGATCACCGTGGCGAGGCGGAAGCCGCGTACCGAGCCCCGCCCCAGCACGTCCGTCGAGATCACCCCGGCGACGCTGGTGAGCAGCCCCGACGAGGTGGAGAGAAAGGCCGCGAACGCGCCGGCCGCGACCAGCGCGGCGAGCAGCCGGCCGGTGGTGCCGTCGCCGAGCGCGGCGCCGGGCAGCAGCACCACCACCGCGTCGGTCTGCCCGGTCACCAGCAGTTGCGGGGTGTAGATCCGGCCGAGCACCCCGTAGATGGTGGGCAGCAGGTAGAACGCCCCGACGAGGGCGAGCACCACCAGCGTGGTGCGGCGGGCGGCGGCGCCGTCCGGGTTGGTGTAGAAGCGCACGAGCACGTGCGGCAGCCCCATGGTTCCCAGGAACGTCGCCAGGATCAGCGAGTAGGTGGCGAACAGACCACGGTCGTCGTCCCCGGCGGTGCTGGGCAGCAGCCAGTCGGCGGCATCCGTGGCCACCCCGGGGACCTCCGGCACCGGGTCGCCGGCGGCGAAGGACAGCTCGTCGCCGGGGCGTACCTCCTGGATCCGGCCGTCGGGCAGGGTGAGGGTCGCGCGGTGCTCGACCACGACGGTGGTCGCGGTCCGGAACGTCGGCCCGTCGGGCGGGGTCACCGCCGGGCGGGCGTCGGCCTGCCACTGCAACGCCAGGAAGATCGCCGGTACGGCCAGCGCGGTCAGCTTCAGCCAGTACTGGAAGGCCTGGACGAAGGTGATCGCGCGCATGCCGCCGAGCGCGACGTTCGCGGTGACCACCACGGCCACCAGCAGGGCCCCCAACGGGTACGGCGAGCCGGTCACCGTGGCCAGCGTCAGCCCCGCCCCCTGCAACTGCGGCACGAGGTAGAGCCAGCCGATGAAGATCACGAAGACGGTGGCCAGGACGCGCAGCCGACGCGACCCGAGCCGCAGCTCGCAGAAGTCCGGCAGGGTGAACGCGCCGGAGCGGCGCAGCGGCGCGGCCACGAAGAGCAGCAGGGCCAGGTAGCCGGCGGCGAAGCCGACGGGATACCAGAGCACGTCGACGCCGTACTTGAGGATCAGCCCCGCGACCCCCAGGAAGCTCGCCGCCGACAGGTACTCCCCGCCGATCGCGGCGGCGTTCCAGGTCGGGCTGATCACCCGTGAGGCGACCAGGAAGTCGGAGGTGGTACGCGCCAGCCGCAGCCCGTAGAAGCCGATGCCGACGGTGACCAGGGTGACCGCCACGATCGCCGGTACGACGAAGCCGTTGCCCACCCTCAGCGCTCCGGCCGCTGGACCAGGTCGGTGAAGTCCTGCTCGTTACGTTCGGCCAGCCGCACGTACGCCCACCCGACGGCGATCAGGAACGGGAACGACACCACCCCGAGCAGCAGCCAGGGCAGGTGGACGCCGAACACGGTCACCCGGCCCACGGCGGGGGCGACGGCGAAGAGCCACGGCAGCCCGCCGAGCCCGATCGCCACCACCAGGGAGAGCCGCAGGGCCAGCGCGAACTGGGCCCGGACCAGCCCCCGGACGAGGGCGTCGCCGACGCGGGTCTGCTCGGCCAGCTCGGCGCGGGTGCGTTCCGCGCGGTCCTCCCGGCGGGACACCTCGGCCAGCACGATCCGCGCCCGGGGCTGGGGTGGCGTGGGCTGCCCCGGCGCCCCGGGCCGGCCCGCGTGCTCCGGCGCCCCGGGCCGGCTCGACCGGGGCGTCGGGACGGGATCGTCGGCAGCGGCCACCCCGGCAGTCTCGCCCGATCGCCGTGATTGTCAAGGGCGCTGCGTCGGCGTCGCGCCGGTGGGGCGGGCCCCGCCGGACCCACCCCATCCGGGCCTGTGGACAACCTGTGGAGAACGAGTCACCCCTGTGGATAACTCTGTGGGAACCGGTGACCGACCTGCCGGCCACCCCGCCCCGACGCTCACTCCGCGCCGGCGTGCTCCAGCCCGACGCGCTCGGGGCGGGCGGAGGCGGAGCCGAGCCAGGTGTGCGGGTTGCCGTACCAGCACCAGCCGAGCTTCGGCGCGTTCTGGCTGATCCAGAGCGCCGGCACCCGCTTGTCGCCGCAGCGGGAACCGACCAGAGAGAAGCACTTGTTCTTCGCCAGCGCCTCGGGGTGCAGGGTGACGAAGGCGAGCCCCTCGTCGATGGTGAGCGGCAGCCGGTCCTGGCCGGTGATCACCTCCATGGCGGCGGCGGGGGCCAGGTTCAGCGTCTCCTCGCCCCGGTCGACGTCGAAGAGCAGGTACGCGGGACCGGCCGGCACCTCCAGCTCCTTGATCGGGTCGAACTTCGGCAGCTCGCCCTCGGCGTAGTGCCGGTCGACGATGCCCGGCTTCCGCTTCCCGGCCAGCGTGGTGAGCGCGACGCGCTCCTCGACCGGCACCAGCTCACGGGTGATCACCAGCAGGAAGGGCACCCGCCCCTCCGTCGGCGCGGGCAGGCCCGCCGATCCGGCGACGGCCGCCGCGCGCAGCGGCGCGACCAGGTCACGGAAGGCGTCCTCGGTCAGCTCGGCCAGGGTTGGGTAGCCCAGCTCCACCAGCCGGTCGAGCTGGCGGTCGAATTCGGTCGCGGCGTCGAACAAGGCGGCCTCCATTTGTCGTACGGGGTACCGTACAGCGTACGACGACGCGTGCCTATTCCCGGCCCGCGAGGAAAACTGGGGACGACGTACCGGGATCCAGGCGCTGTCGAGCTGCCCCGTCCATGGGACCAGGAGGGCCCGAGCCTCTGGTCTCACGCATGGGGCAGCTCGACAGCGCCAAGCGGGCGATGCCCCGCCTCCGGAACCGGCAAGCACCGCGGCGACACGGGCCAGGCCCGTAGAAAGGAAACGACACGGGCCGGGCCGGTAGATGGCGAGAACGGCAGGGCCAGCCGGCGCAGGGCAGGGCGGCGCAGGGCAGGGCGGCGCAGGGCAGGGCGGCGCAGGGCAGGGCGGTGAAGGGCAGGGCGGTGAAGGGCAGGGCGGTGAAGGGCAGGGCGGTGAAGGGCAGGGTGGCGCGGGCCGGGGCCGGGCATATCAGCGGTTCCAGTCCTGCTTCGCCGCGCGGACCAGCTTGTCCTTCAGCTCGCGGGTGTGCCGGCGGCTGACCGGCAGCTCCGCCGAGTCGATCACCACGACGTAGCCGGAGTTGACCAGCCGCAGCTCCGCGATCAACTTCAACTGCACCAGGTACGAGCGGTGGATCCGGACGAACCCGGCATCCGCCCAGCGTTCCGCGAGCGTCGCCAGGGACACCCGCACCAGGTGCGAGCCGTCGGCGGTGTGCAGGCGGGCGTAGTCCCCCTGGGCCTCCACCCACCGCACCGCCGAGCGGGGCAGCATCCGCGTGGTGCCCGCCAGCTCGATGGGGATGGTGGGATCCTCCTCCGCCCGGGCCAGCGCCGCCGGGTGCGACGGCACCACCCGCGCGCCGATCACCCGGCGCAGCGACTCGGCGAGCCGCTCGGCGCGTACCGGCTTGCGGACGTAGTCGGTGGCGCCCAGGTCGAACGCGTCCACCGCCCCGTCGTCGTACGCGGTGACGAAGACGATCGCCGGTGGCCGGGCGAAGCGCCGCAGCACCCGGGCCAGCTCCATGCCGTCCAGCCCGGGCATCCGGATGTCGAGGAAGACCACGTCCACGTCGCCGTCGCGCAGCACCCGCAGCGCCTCCGTGGCGTCGCCCGCCGTGTGCAGCCGCGCCACCCGGGGATCGGCCCGCAGGTGGTACGCCAACTCGTCCAGCGCCGGCGGCTCGTCGTCGACCGCCAGCACCCGCAGGAACCCGGCCGCGCCCACCTCCGCGGTCCGCTCGATCACGAGCCGGCCCGTACGCCGGGGTGGAACTTCGGCACCCGCATGCTCACCTTCGTACCCGAGCCGAGGCCCGTCTCGACGACCAGGCCGAAGCCGTCGCCGAAGACCGACCGGAGCCGCTCGTCGACGTTGGAGAGCCCGACATGCTGGCCCGGGTCGTCTCCGACGCCGGCCAGTGCGGCATCGCCCGGGCCCCCGGCGGCGCCGGCCAGCTCGGCGATGCCGGCGGTCAGCGTGCTCGGATCCATCCCCACTCCGTCGTCCTCCACGGTGATGTGGCACTCGGTGCCCGCGTCCCGGGCCTCGATGCTCACCATGCCCGTGCCCGGCTTGCGGGACAACCCGTGCCGGACGGCGTTCTCCACCAGCGGTTGCAGGCAGAGGAAGGGCAGCGTCACGGGCAGCACCTCCGGGGCGATCTGGAGCCGCACCTGGAGCCGGTCGCCGAACCGGGCCCGCTCGATGGTCAGGTAGCGGTCGATCGAGCGCAGCTCCTCGGCCAGCGTGGTGAACTCGCCGTGCGCCCGGAACGAGTACCGCGTGAACTCGGCGAACTCCAGGATCAGCTCCCGGGCCCGGTCCGGGTCGGTGCGGACGAACGAGCCGATCGCGGTCAGCGCGTTGTAGATGAAGTGCGGGCTGATCTGGGCGCGCAGGGCGCGCACCTCGGCGCGGGCCAGCCGCTCCCGCGACGAGTCCAGCTCCGCCAGGGCCAACTGGTTGCCCGCCCAGTGCGCGGTCTCCAGGGTGGCCTGCACCAGGCCCGGCTCCGGCTGACCGTCGGCGACCGTGACCAGCGCCCCGACCCGACGCCCGTCCGCGCCGGTCAGCGGGGCCACGACCGCCCCGCGCACCGGGCAGTCCACCCGGTCGCAGCGCAGCTCCGGATCGCCGAGGACGGTCGAACGGCCCGACGCCACCGCCCGCCCGGCCGCCGCGACCAGTTGCGCCTCGTGGTGCCCGCCCCGCCCGTCGAGGGCGAGCACGCCCTCCCGGTCCGTCAGGGCCAGCCCGGCCGCCCCCACGAGCGCCCGCAGATGGCGTACGGCCTTCGCCGCGTTCGCGGCGCTCAGGCCCGCGCGCAGCGGCTCGGCGGCCAGCCCGGCGGTGTGCAGCACCTCGTACGTGGCCCGCTGGGTGGCCGTGGCGATGCCCCGCCGCGCGCGCAGCCGGACCACCGCGAACACGGCCGCCCCCAGCGCGGCGAGCAGCGAGACGACACCGAAGACGCCCGAGAGGTTGCCACCCACGCAGCGATCCTGGCCCCTGCCGGCCCGCACGCCAAGGGTCAGTACGCGCCCTTGCGGGCGAGCACCACCCCGACGGTGCGCCACAGGATGCTCAGGTCGTACGCCAGCGACCAGTTGTCGACGTAGTAGAGGTCGAGCCGGACCGCCTCGTCCCAGGACAGGTCGGAGCGGCCGGAGACCTGCCACAGCCCGGTCATGCCCGGCCGGACCAGCAGCCGGCGGCGCACGTCGCCGAGGAAGTCGCCGTCGTCGGCGGGCAGCGGGCGCGGCCCGACCAGCGACATCTCGCCCTTCAGCACGTTGATCAGCTGCGGCAGCTCGTCCAGCGACGAGGCCCGCAGGAAGCGGCCCACCGGGAAGACCCGGGGATCCTGCTTCATCTTGAACAGCATGCCGTCGGTCTCGTTGCGGTCGACGAGGCTGGCCAGCCGGTCCTCCGCGTCCACGTACATGGTGCGGAACTTCCAGACCCGGAAGGTGCGGCCCTCGTGGCCCACCCGGGGCTGGCGGAAGAAGACCGGACCGGGGTCGGAGAGCCGGATCGCCACCGCGATGGCCAGGAAGACCGGGGCCAGCAGCAGCAGGCCGAGCCCCGCGGCCACCCGGTCCATCAGGTTCTTGGCCAGCAGCGCCGGCCCGGAGAGGGTCGGCTCCTCGACGTGCAGCAGCGGCAGGCCCTCGATCGGGCGGATGTGCACCCGGGGGCCGGCGATGTCGGTGAGCTGCGGAGCGACGACCAGGTCGACGCCGGAGCCCTCAAGCTGCCAGGCCAGCCGGCGCAGCTCGCCCGGCTCCGAACTGGCCGAGCCGCAGACCGCGATCGTGTCGCCGCCGACCTCCCGCACCAGGGCTAGGACGTCGCGGCCCGCGTACACCGGGACGGGGGTCTCGATGCCCTTGGCCGCCGCGTAGCCGTCGGTGATGTGGATGGCGACCGGCATCAGCCCGGCGGCCGGGTTGCGGGTGACCGCCGTGTAGACCTCCAGGCACTCCGGCAGGGTGCCGATCAGCACCATCCGGTGGCCGGCCTGGCTGATGTTGCGCCGGACCACGTGCAGCACGAAGCGGCAGAGGATCCGGTTGAGCAGGATCAGCAGCAGCGCCGCGAGCAGGGCGGTGCCGACCGTGTAGCGGGACAGGTCGGTCTTGGTGGCGAAGGCGAGGAACGACACCGTCGCGGCGACGGCGACGCCGGCCCGGATCACCCGCTTGTACTCGTCCGGGCCCAGGCCGAGGTAGCGCCGGTCGTACGCGCGGTTGGCCCAGAGGCTGACGATCCAGCCGAGCGGCAGGAGCACGAACGCCACCGTGTGGAACCACGTGGGGTCCTGCTCGGCGTTGTAGAAGCCCGCGCGCGACTGGTCGAACGTCTCGATCGCGATCAGGCTGGCCACCGCGGCGGCTGCGAAGTCGAGCAGCAGCAGGAGGGTGATGTAGGGCCGGTGCCAGCGGGACACGCGGCGGCGGGCCCGAGCCCACGCGGACCGGGGTACGCCGTTGTGGGACGGCGGTGCCGGCGGCTGGATCTCGAAGCTGTCGACGTGCCGCACGAGTTTGCTCCGGCCTGTGTTGGTTACCGGGCGCTGGAGGCTTGTCGTCACCTCACCCATGTCCTCCCGCATGACACGGGCCGCTCACTCGCCGTGAGGGCCCGGTCGCCCACCGTCCCAGTCTCCCACGCGGGCGCCGACCCGCGCGCTGACCCGAGGGACAATGCGCCGGTGTGGTGCCGCCGGGCGCCTGGCCGGCTCCGCGCCATTTCAGAAGCCGGGGACCGAGCCACTATACCGATGGATGACGGGCCCGGTAGAGCCGCAACTCAGACCTTCGACGCGGGATGGCCGATTCCGTTCCGTAGTCGGCAGTGTCGTCACTCACCGTACAAGTCGAGAGAGCCGACGGTCAGCGAGCGGCTTCCCGCCGGTCTGGCAGGTCGCGCAGTACTGGAGGCTGGAATCGGCGAACGAGACCTCGCGGACGGTGTCCCCGCAGACCGGGCAGGGCTGCCCCGTGCGGGCGTGCACCTTCAGCCCCGAGCGCTTCTCGCCCTTCAGCTCGGCCGCCTTCTGCCCGACCGACCGGCGCACCGCGTCGCCGAGCACCTCCCGCGTCGCCGCGTGCAGGGTCGCCAGCTGGTCGTCGGTCAGCCGGTTGGTCAGCGCGAACGGCGACAGCCTCGCCGCGTGCAGGATCTCGTCGGAGTACGCGTTGCCGACCCCGGCCAGCACCGTCTGGTCGGTGAGTACGCCCTTGACCTGGCCCTTGCGGCTGCGCATCCGCTCGGCGAAGGTGGCCGCGTCGGCGGCGAGGGCGTCGGGGCCGAGCCGGGCCACCCCGGGCACCGCCGCCGGGTCCGTGACCAGGTAGACGGCGAGGCTCTTCTGGGTGCCGGCCTCGGTGAGGTCGAAGCCCGAGCCGTCGTCGAGGCGTACCCGCAGCGCGATCGGGCCCTTCCCGGGGCGCAGCGGGGCGGCGGATCCAAACGCCTCCCGGTAGTGCAGCCAGCCCGCCCGGGCCAGGTGGACCACCAGGTGCAGCTCGCCGTCGAGCACCACGTCGAGGAACTTGCCGTGCCGGCGGGCGTCCGTCACGCTCCGCCCGGCGGCGGCGGTCGGCGCCGGGTCGTACGTCTTCAGGGCGCTGATCGCGGCGACCTCCAACCGGTCGACGCGCCGCCGGACCGCGCGCTCACTCAGGTAGTTCGTGAGCGCCTCAACATCCGGTAGTTCGGGCACCAGCCAACGGTAGCCTTCTTTCCCGTGAGAATCGTGGTGGCGCACAACCGGTACCGGGAGGCTCAGCCCTCCGGTGAGAACACCATCGTCGACGCGGAGATCGCCCAGCTCACCGCGGCCGGGGTGGAGGTGCTGCCGTTCATCCGCAGCTCGGACGAGATCCCGTCGATGTCGAAGTCGGCCAAGGCGCTGCTGCCGATCTCGCCGATCTGGGCGCCCCGTGCGCAGGAGGACCTGAGCCGGCTGATCGCCGAGCACCGGCCGGACGTGCTGCACCTGCACAACCCGTACCCCCTGATATCGCCCTGGATCGTGCGGACCGCGCACCGGCACGGCGTGCCGGTGGTGCAGACGGTGCACAACTACCGTCAGGTCTGCTCCTCGGGGCTCTACTTCCGTGACGGGATGATCTGCCAGGACTGCCGGGGCCGGGCCCTGGGGGTGCCGGCGATCGTGCACCGCTGCTACCGGGGCTCGCGGGCGCAGAGCGCCCTGATGGCGACCACGCTGGCCGTGCACCGGGGCACGTGGCGCTCGGTGGACCGGTTCGTCGCGCTCACCTCGGCGGTCGCCGACCACCTGCGTGACTACGGCATCCCCGCGGAACGGATCGTGGTGAAGCCCAACGGCATCCCCGATCCGGGGACGCCCGCGCCGCTCGGCGACGGCTTCCTCTACATGGCCCGGCTCTCCCCGGAGAAGGGGCTGGCCCTGCTGCTGGACGCCTGGCGGCGGCACCCGGACGGCGCGCTCGGCCCGCTGCGCATCGCCGGCGACGGTGAACTGCGCCCGCTGGCCGAGGCCGCCGCCGCCGAGCGTGCCGACGTGACCTACCTCGGCCCGCTGGACCGTGCCGGGGTACGCGCCGCGATCGAGGCCAGCGCGGTGATCGTCGCCGCCTCCACCTGGCACGACGTGCTGCCCACGGTGATCATCGAGGCGCTGGCCGCCGGCCGCCCGGTGCTCGGCACCGCCCTCGGCGGCATCCCGTACCTGCTCGGCGCGGACGGCCCGCGCGAACCCGCCGGCACCGGCCCGGCCGCCGTCGCCACAGCCGCGCCGGGGGAGGGCCGCGTCGCGCTGCCCACCGGCGTGGCGGCGGGCGAGGCGGGCTGGGCGGTGCCCCCGGAGCCGGCCGCCATGGCCGCCGCCCTGCCGGTGGCCGCCGCCGGGGCGGCGGAGATCGCGCAGGCTGCCCGGCTGCGCTACGAGCGGACCTTCCACCCCGACGTGGTCACCAAGCGGCTCATCGACATCTACGCCGACGTGACGCGCCGCCGCTGACCGACCCGCCCGCGAGGACCGTCTGTAGGTACGATCTCGGTGTTGTTGGCACAAGGAGGTGTGGTGTGAGCACCGTGTCAGTGCGTGAGTTCTCCTACAACCCCAGCGCGATGTTCGCCCGGGTGGAGCAGGGCGAGACGATCGAGGTCACACGGCACGGCAGCGTGATCGCCGTGCTGCTGCCGGGTTCGGGGACGCTCGGCAGATATGCCTCATTGGTGGCCAAAGGGGTCATTCGCCTCAAGGCGACCACTACGAGCGACATCCACCGGCTCCCCCGTTACGACGTACCGCCCGGTGTGTCGCCTCTTGATCTGCTGCTGACCGACCGCGAGGACGATGAGCAGTGATCTACCTGGACTCGTCCGCCCTGATCACGCTGCTTGCCGACCGCACCCACGCCACAGAACTGCAGGATTTTCTGGCGAGCCGGGTCGGTATGCCGATGGGAACCAGCTCCGTCGGATTCGTCGAGACGGTGCGCACCCTCGACCGGATCGGCGACTATCCGGACGCCATGGAGATGTTGGCGCGGAACTTCACCGAGATCCTGTTGACCGAGGAGGTCCGGGATTCGGCGGCAGCTCTCCCCGCCGGCATCCGGACGTTGGACGCGCTGCACGTGGCGAGTGCCCAGGCTCTTGGCGATGCGCTCGACGTGCTGGTCACGTACGACAAGCGCATGTCGGACATCGCAGCCTCGGTGGGCTTGCCGGTCGCGGCTCCCGGCACCGACTGACTCCTCCGTGGCCGGGGTGGCGGTGTCCCGGACGGAGTTAATGATCGTGATCAGGCGATCCAGGTCGGCGGAGGGAAAGAGCGAATCCGGGTCCGGCGCGATGTCGCTGAACGGGGAGTCGTAGAGCCGCTCGGGTGCCATGACGCCGTTCTGCGTGAGGTGGGCGATGATCAGATCGACGGGCCAGCGCGAAGAAGCACGCCGCCGGGTCGAGGTGCGCATGACCCGGCAGGCTTGCCTGACCGAAGAGCCGGCCCTGAAGTTCTGGGCAATCGTGGACGAGGGCGTGCTGCGTCGTCGGACCGGCGGTCCAGACGTCATGCGCGCCCAACTCAACCACCTCATCGAGATGAGCGATCGGCCGAACATCGAGCTTCAGGTGCTTCCGTTCAGCGAGGGGTGGCACCCCGGCACGGTGGGCTCCTTCTCGATCCTGGAGTTTCCCGAGGACCGGTCACGTGCCGTGTGGCGCAAGAGCAGCCGAAGCGACGCCAACAGCCAGTGCGTCAAGGTGGCCGACCTCCGTGACGGGGTGGCCGTCCGAGACAGCAAGGACACGGCCGGCCCCGCGCTGGCCTTCGACGCCCAGGGCTGGCGCACGTTCATCGACTCCCTGAAGCGCGGCTGAGGCGCGTATCAGAAGTACCAGGGGCCGATCCACGTCATGGCGTGGGCGGTCCGACGGACGGAGGATCTGAAGGGCGCGCGGGGAGCCGGCGAACCACTACCACCGCAGCGCTGATACCTCGGTGGCATCAAAATGCCTGTCTGGTATCGGGATAAGTCGGCCACACCGCCGGTCGTCAGGTCCGACGCGGCGGCGAACCACTGGTGAGACAGGTTCCAGCGCTGCCTTCCGTGGTCGGGTCTGCCGGCGGTTGCCACGTTCCGGGAATTTCATTCCGTTCTTTCAGACGGCCGGAGATCTTGGTGCGAAGGTGCCCCTCCAGGGGCCGTCGCGTACCAAGATCTCGCGGGCGGTCGGCCGTGGGCACGGTGTGCCGGACGTGCCGATCGAGCGGTAGCACAGACGGGGCAGCTCGGCAGGGGCCGAAGAGGGACACCTCGGCCCCGGCGCGGGCCGCCCCGGCGTGGGCCGCCCCGAGGGGCGCAGCTCAGCGCAGGGAGGCGCGGGCCGAGAAGGCGATGCTGGCGAGCAGGAAGCCGCCGTTGACGATCGTGAACGCCACGATCACCCAGAGGACCAGGCCCGGGGCGAAGGCCAGCACCAGGCCGGCCGCGAAGATCACCGCGCCGTAGTCGCGGACCAGCTTCACGAGGCGTACGGGCAGGGAGGTCGAGGTGACCATGCTGGCGGCGTTCGGGCCGGCCTGCATCACCGAGGTGACCAGGTTGACCATCCAGGTGCCGGCGAAGATCGCGACCAGCCAGCTCGGCGTCGACGGCTCCTGCGCCACCGCCGTGGCCGCCAGGGCGGCGACCAGGGCGATCTGGGCGGCCACGTCGGCGAGCACGTCGACCCGGGCACCCGCCGCGCTGCCCTGACCGGTCACCCGGGCGAGCTGACCGTCGGCGCAGTCCAGGGCGTACGCCACCTGCCAGCCGACCAGCGCGAGCAGCCCGACCGCCCAGGCCGGGACGTCTCCGGCGGCGACCCGCCCGGCGAGCGCGACCACGGTGACCGAGGTGGCCAGGCCGAGCACCAGGTTGGCGATGGTCAGCGCCGTCGGGCGCAGCCCGAGGCGCTGGGCGACGAGCGCGAAGACCGCGCCCAGCCACTGGCTGATCGATTCGCTGAACAGGCCGCCGCCCCGGTTGACCCGGTGGAAGTCGGCGACGGTGGGACGGGGCTCAGCCAAGGTGGTCGCGGATTGCACCGGCGTAGTCTGCCAGCCGCTCCCGCGTCTCGGTAGGCGACATCGCCAGGTGTTCGAGGATCGTGTAGCGGTCCGGCCGGGTCCGGGGCGCGAACTGCACGGCATCGACGAACTGCTCGTCGGTCAGGCCCAGGTCGCCCGGCGTGGTGGCGAGGCCGTGCCGGTGCAGGCAGTGGGCGAGGCGACCGAACCGGTCGGAGTCCCCCCGCAGGAACGTGCAGAAGAGGGCGCCGAGCCCCACCTGCTCGCCGTGGGCGGCGGTGCCGGGGTGGAGCCGGTCGATCGCGTGGGAGATCTCGTGGTCGCCGCCGCTGGCGGGGCGCGTCGACCCGCACACGGAGCTGGCGATGCCGCCCATGATCAGCGCCTCGGCCAGCGTGGTGAGGAAGCCGTCGTCGGTGATCTTGCCGGGGTGGTTGAGCAGCGCCTCGGCGCCCGTCCTGGCCAACGTCACCGCGAGCCCGTCGATGGGCTCGCCGCGTACCTCGTGGGCCAGCTCCCAGTCGGCGCAGGCGTTCAGGTTGCTCACCGCGTCGCCGATGCCGGCCTGGGTCTGCCGGTCCGGGCCGTTCTCCACGAAGTCGAGGTCGACGATGACGCCGATCGGGATGTGCACCCCGTAGGAGCCCTTGCCGCCCTCGTGGTCGAGCGAGGCGGTCGGGGAGGCGATGCCGTCGTTCGCCAGGCTGGTCGCCACCGTCACCATCGGGATCCCGTAGCGGGTGGCCGCGTACTTGGCGGTGTCGATGGTCTTGCCGCCGCCGATGCCCACCACGGCGTCGTAATGGCGGCGGCGCAGCCGGTCGCCGAGGTCGTTCGCCGCGTCGATGGTGCCGCCGACGACCGTGAAGACGTCGGCCGCGCCGAGCGACGGCCGGCACAGCTCGACGATCCGCTCACCCTGCCCGGGGCCGACCACCACGGCCACGTCCCCGCCGGCCGAGATCCGCCGGTCGGCCAGCAGCGGCCCGAGGTCGGCCACCGCGCCCCGCCGGACCTCGATCACGAGCGGGGTGTTGACCGTACGGGCTAGTAGCGGCACGCGATCTCCCGCGCCCGGGCCAGGTCGGCGTGGTTGTCGACCTCGACCCAGGAGACGTCGCCGATCGGCGCCGCCCGCACCTCGCCACCACGGTCGGCGAACTCCTGGTAGCCGTCCTCGTAGTAGAGGTTCGGGTCACGCCGCCACGTCGCCTCCAGCGCGTCGGCGAGGGCGTCGGCCACCTGCGGCTCGATGAGCGTCGCGCCGATGTACTCCCCGTACGCCTCGCCCGGGTCCATCAGCTTGGTGATCCGGGTGAGCTGGCCGGCGGCGTCGAAGGTGGTCTTCATCTCCTCCTCGGCCAGCGGCTTGATGGTGTCGACGGCGAGCAGGATGCCCGGGCCGCGCTCGGCCAGCAGGGTCTTCTCCACGCTCACCGGGTGCACGGTGTCGCCGTTGACCAGCAGCACCCCCCGGGAGAAGTGCTCGCGGGCCAACCAGAGCGAGTACGCGTTGTTCCACTCCTCGGCCTTGTCGTTGTGCACGAGGGTGATCGTGACGCCGTACCGCTTCTCCAGGTCGGCCTGGCGGGAGACGACCGCGTCGGCGGCGTAGCCGACCACGATCACCACGTCGGTGAGCCCCACCTCGGCCAGGTTGCGCAGCGAGATGTCCAGGATGGTGGTGTCGCCGTCCACCGGCACCAGCGCCTTGGGCAGGGTGTCGGTGTACGGGCGCAGCCGACGCCCCGCCCCGGCTGCGAGCACCATCCCGATCATTGAGGCGTCCTCCGTCGTACGAGTCCCGGTCACCGCTGGAGGATAGCCCCGGGCGGCGGCACCGCTGCGGTCAACCGGGTCAGCCGGGCAGCGCCGCCAGGTCCGCCAGCACCCCCAGCCGCTCCTCGGCGCTCAGCACGGCGTACGGGGCGGCGGCCCGCCGGTCGGTCTCCAGCTCGATGGCGAGCTGCTCCGGGCCGGGCGGCAGGGCGGTGGCGCTCGCCGCGTCGTGCCCGGCGGCCGTCCACGCGGCGGCGTGCGCGTCGGCCCGGTGGTAGCGCATGGTGCCGAGCCGGTTCAGCAGCAGCACGCCGGGCGGGGTGCCGTCCGGCTCGTACGGCGGCGCCGACGCGGCGAACGCCGCACCCGCCTGGGCGCCCTGCTCGTCGGCCAGCACCAGCGCGCACGTGAGCACCCGGCCGAACGCCTCCACCAGCCGCAGCACCCGGTCCTCGTGCCCCGCCCAGAGTTCCTCGGTGACCTCGGCGTGCACCTGCCAGATCTCGGCGAGGAAGGCCAGCCCGCGCTCGGTGGCGGTGAGCCCGCCCTCGGTGCTGCGGTGGATCATCCCGTACGCCACCTGCTTGTCCAGGGCGCGCCGGCACTCGACCGGGTCCCGGTAGCGGGTGACCGCCGCGAAGCCGGCCTCGTCGACCGTCCCGCCCGGCGCCGCGAGGCGGGTGCGGAACTCCAGCAGGAAGCCGGTGGCCGCCGGCCCGCCGTACCGCTGGCTCAGCTCGGCGCCACCGCCGTCGCGGCCGGCGAGGATGCCGGCGACGAACGCCCGGTCCACCGCCGGGGCGACCAGGCCGGCGAACCGGTGCGGCGCCAGCTCGACGGTGTCGTTCACAGACCGATCGAACGCAGGGCGGCGAAGCCTTCGGCCGCGATCCGGCGGATGAGGCCGTCGTTGACGTCGCGGTGCTCGTCGAGCAGGTCGAGCTCGTCGGCGGCGAGCCAGCGGAACTCGGTGTGCTTGCCCGCCTCCAGCGTCGGCCGGGCCAGGTCGCCGTCGACCCGGACCAGCCAGTCGCGCTCGACGCGGGCCAGGCCGTCGTCGGCGACGTAGCGGTATTCCCCGACGTGGCCGAGCACGTGCGACACCGCCCAGCCGGTCTCCTCGGTCACCTCCCGGCGCAGCGCGTCCATCCAGTCCTCGCCCGGTTCGAGGTGGCCGCCGACGATGTCCCAGCAGTTGGGAAAGATGCGCCGCTGGGGAGATCGTCGCTGGACGAAGAGTCGACTCTCGTCGTCGACGATCAGCGCGCCGGCGCAGCGTAGAGGCTCGGTGGACACGCCTCGACAGTAGCGAGCGGTGGCGCGATCCGGCGACGCCCGGTCTTGTCGCCGGGCAGCGCGCGGGCGCACCATGTCCCCTACCGGGTGCCGCCGTCCCACAGGGGTGATGCGTGATGCAGGTTCGGGAAGCGATGTCCAGCGAGGTTCTCGTGGTCGGCCCGGAGCACACGCTCCGCCAGGCGGCCCGGATGATGTCGGCCCGCGGTGTCGGGTCGGCGGTCGTGATCGACCCGGAGTCCGAGGGGGTCGGCATCATGACCGAACGCGACGTGCTCAAGGCGATCGGGGCCGACCTGGACTGCGACGTCGAGCGGACGGGCGCCCACCTGACCTGGGACGTGGTCTACGCCGGGCCGGAGTGGACCGTGGAGGAGGCGGCGGCGGCCATGGCCCGGGGCGGCTTCCGGCACCTGGTGGTGCTCGACGGGCGCGAGGTGGCCGGGGTGATCTCCGTCCGGGACATCATGCGGGTCTGGGCGGCGAGCCGGATGGCCGGCACGACCTGAGTCACGGCTCGGCGGAGGGTGTGGCGGGCCGATCGACGGGTAAGGATCCCAATGCGGGCGCGGACGGGCCGTGACCCGCGTCGGAGGTCCTCATGCGTGGCGCGGATCGGCTGGTCGAGCAGCAGTACGCGATGCTCCTGCGGCGGGACGTGGCCCGGCTGCCGGATCTCTACGCGGCCGACGCCTTCTACTCCATGCCGGGCGTCACGGTGCGCCCGATCGAGCTGCCCGCGCTGTTGCGCACCTGGACCGGGGCCTTCCCGGACCTGGTCGTCGACCCGATCGGGTCCGTGCAGACGGCGGGCGGCGCGGCCGTCGAGCAGCGGCTGACCGGCACCCACACCGGGGTGCTGCACACCCCGTTCGGCACGGTCGCGCCGACCGGCCGGGTGGTGAGCTGGGAGGTGGTGGACGTCGTCCGGGTCCGGCGCGGCCGGATCGCGGCCTGGCGGTCCTACTTCGACTGGGGGCAGCTCATCGCGGCGCTCGGCCTGCACGTGGACGGGCTCTCGCGGGAAGCGCAGCACGACCCGCTCGGCCTTCCGGTCTGACCTGCCGCCGACCGGTCGACGCCGGTCACCCGTCCCGGTGGCTCAGGATGCGGACATCGCCGTGCCTGGCGCACGCACCCCGTCGCCTTCCGTACGCTGAACAGCCATGACCGCCGAGCAGCTGATCTCCTTCGCCCGTGGCGCTCCCTCCCTGGACATCGTCGATGTCGAGGGGCTCAAGGCCGCCGCCGTCCGCGCGTTCGACGCCGATCCCGCCGGGGTGACCGCGTACGGCACCTCCGTCGGCTACCTTCCGCTGCGGAAGTGGATCGCCGAGAAGCACGGGGTCTCCGCCGACCAGGTGCTGATCACCAACGGGTCGTTGCAGGCGGACGCGTTCCTCTTCGACCACCTGGTCCGCCCCGGCGACGCCGTGGTGGTGGAGCGGCCGACGTACGACCGGACGCTGCTCAACCTCCAGCGGATGGGCAGCGAGCTGCACGGCGTCTCCATCCAGCCGGACGGGCTCGACACCGCCGAGCTGCGCAAGCTGCTGGAGTCGGGGGTGCGTCCCCGGCTGGCGCACGTCATCCCGAACTACCAGAACCCGGCGGGCGTGACGCTCAGCCTGGAGAAGCGCCGCGAGCTGCTCGACCTCGCCGCCGAGTACGAGTTCACGATCTTCGAGGACGACCCGTACGCCGACATCCGGTTCCGGGGCGAGGCGCTGCCGTCGATGCTCTCGCTGGACACCCGTGGCGTCGTGGTGCACGCCTCCAGCTTCACCAAGACGGTCTGCCCCGGCGTACGGGTCGGTTACCTGGTCGGCCCGGCGGACCTGATCGGCGACATCGCGAAGAAGGCGACGAGCCTCTACATCTCGCCGGGCATGGTCTCCGAGGCGATCGTGCACCAGTTCTGCGTCTCGGGCGACATCGCGCGCTCCATCGAGACGGTGCGCGCGGCGCTGGGCGAGCGGGCCCGGGTGCTGGCCGAGTCCCTGCGCCGGCACATCCCCGAGGCCCGCTTCGTGGAGCCGGACGGCGGCTACTTCCTCTGGGTGGAGCTGCCCGAGGACGTGGCGGTCGACCGGCTCGCGCCGGCGGCCGCCGAGCGCGGGGTCGCGGTGGTCAAGGGCAGCGACTTCGTCGTCGACGGCGGGCGGCACGCGCTGCGGCTGGCGTACTCGGCGGTGACCGCAGACCGCATCGACGAGGGCGTGCGGCGCCTGGCGGAGGCCATGGCGGCCGTACGGGGCTGAGTTTCTGTCAGATTTCTGACAGTTGCGCGATCGTGGCCGTCCCGGGTCTCCCGCCGGGGCGGCCGACGGCCCACAATGCTGCGAGCGTCACTCACCACGTGTAGCGGAACTCACCGCCCGGTGCCGGCCCCCACCGCGCCCGGCGGCCGAGGCCCGGCCGGCCCGACCGGCGACACGGGGAGTGTCGCGACCAGCACAACCCCCGCCCCCAAAGGGCGCCGGGCTGGGCCGGGTCGTCCCCTCACCCCCCTGAAGCGACCCGGCCCACCCGGCGCCGCCCTCCCGGGGATCGTCACCGGCGGTGATCATCGACGGCGGCGTACTGTTCACCCTCGGCAGCGCGTGGGGAGGGGGCGGGATGACGGACCGGGGGCAGCAGGGGCGGACCACCGCGCCCAACGGCGGACGGGTGCTCAGGCCCCGCGACTGGGTGGCGCCCGTGCGGGCGATGACCCGCCGGCTCAACCCAGACCATCCGCAGCAGGCCTCCGCGCCGGCCGGCCCGCAGCGCAGCCCCGTGGTCGACTGCGCGCTCTACGTGGACGGCCGCCGGCAGCCCGGCGACTGGCGGTACGCCGAGGCGCTCGCCGCTGCCCGCAGTGCGGAGAACGGCTTCGTCTGGCTCGGCCTGCACGAACCCGAGTTGGCCGAGATGACCGCCATCGCCGCCACGTACGGGCTGCACGAGCTGGCCGTCGAGGACGCCGTGAAGGCCCAGCAGCGCCCCAAGCTGGAGCAGTTCGGCGAGGTCAGCTTCCTGGTGCTGCGCACCGCCCGCTACTGCGAGCACGCCGAGCTGACCGAGCACTCGGAGGTCGTCGAGACCGGCCAGGTGATGCTCTTCATCGGCCCGAACTTCCTGATCAGCGTCCGACACGGGGACGCCTGCCGGCTGGCTCCCGTCCGGGCCGACCTGGAGACGAAGCGCGACCTGCTGCTGCACGGCCCGTGGGCGGTGGCGTACGCGGTCACCGACCGGGTGGTGGACCTCTACCTCGAGGTCGCCGACCGGCTGGAGGACGACCTCGACATCCTGGAGGCCGACGTGTTCGACCGCCAGTCCAGCGGCCGGATCCAGCGGATCTACCAGATGAAGCGGGAACTGGTGGAGTTCAAGCGGGCCGTGATGCCGTTGCAGCGACCCCTGCTCACCCTCACCGCGCAGATGAACCGCGACGTGCCGAAGGAGATCCGCCGCTACTTCCGCGACGTGCAGGACCACCTCAGCCGCACCGTCGAGCAGGTCAACTCGTACGACGACCTGCTCAACTCGATCCTCCAGGCGCGGCTGGCCCAGGTCACGGTCGACCAGAACAACGACATGCGCAAGATCGCGGCGTGGGCCGCCATCGCCGCCGTCTGGACCGCCATCGCCGGCATCTACGGGATGAACTTCGAGGTGATGCCGGAGCTGAAGATGACGTACGGCTATCCCGTCGTCCTCGCCCTGATGCTCGCGATCTCGCTGGCGCTGTACCGCTGGTTCCGCCGCAACGGCTGGCTCTGACGGCCCGAGCCGGACGCGCAGCCCCCGCCGCACCCGGCGCCGCCGCCTCACCCCCGCGGCTTCCGTCGTCGGACGCGGAAGCGCCGGCGGGGCGGCGGGGAGCCGCTTCGCCGGCGCTTTCCGGGACCGACAGGGGATGTCAGCGGCGGCCGTTGGTCCGCGCGCCGCCCTTCCCGAGAGCCTCGGTCAGGTCGTCCGCGGGACGACCCGAGGTGTCCTTCGCGCCCTCGGCCACCGACGGGACCTTGTCCGTCGCGTGCACCGTCGGCTGCTTGCCGGGGGTGGTGGTGGAGGCGCTGTCGCCGCCGGCCACCGCCGAGCTGCCGGCGCCGGTCGGGCCACCGGCCACGCCCGAGCCGCTCGACATCGTCGACGCGTCGGTCACCGGGGTGCGGATCTCCATGGTCTCCACCTCGTCGCGCATCGGCTCCAGCTTGCGGGTCGGGTCGTACTCGGCCCACTCCTGCTGCTCCCGACGCCGCCGCATCGCCACGGCGGCGACACCGGCCACCGCGCCGGCCGCGAGCAGGCCGGTCATCATGGACCCGCCGCGCCGGGAGTTCTTCTTCCGGGACGCCTTCATGTTCTTCGCCTTGACCTTCCTGCCGGCCGCGACCTGCTTGGCTGCCAGGGCCTTCCGTCCGGTGACCGCCTTGCCCGCCGCCTCGGCCTGCGCCTTGCGGACGGCCAGGGCCAGCGGCGCGAGCGCGGCGACCGTGGACGCGAGGCCGCTGGACGCGCGGTCGCGCACGATGACGGCCGTCGGCGCGACCGCGCCCCGGGCCGCCTGGACCCGCGGGGCGACGGTGGCGCCGGCACCCTTCGCGGCGTACGTCGCGGCCTGCCTCAGGTGACCGAGGCCCTGGTTCAGCTCCACCTTGGCCAGCTGCCCCTGGGTCTTACGCCGCCCGATTCCAAACACGGTCCCACCTCCTGGGAGTTGTTCCTTCGTCATCCTCCACCTTCGGATGCCTCCGCACTGCCAGATCGGGCACATGGGAGGATCCGCATGGAACTGACCAACGACTGAGGAGTACCCGTGGCCGAGGCTGTCTACGCCACCTTGCACACCAACGCTGGCCCGATCCGGCTGGAGCTCTTCCAGAACCACGCCCCGAAGACCGTCAAGAACTTCGTCGACCTGGCGGAGGGCACCCGCGAATACACCGACCCGCGTACGGGTCAGCCGGGCAGCGGGCCGTACTACGACGGCACCATCTCGCACCGGGTGATCAGCGGCTTCATGATCCAGATGGGCGACCCGACCGGCACCGGTCGCGGTGGCCCGGGCTACAAGTTCGGTGACGAGTTTCACCCGGAGCTGCGCTTCGACCAGCCGTACCTGCTGGCGATGGCGAACGCCGGGCCGGGCACCAACGGCTCGCAGTTCTTCATCACCGTGTCGCCGACGCCGCACCTGAACAACCGGCACACCATCTTCGGGAAGGTGGCCGACGAGCAGTCCGCGAAGATCGTCGACGCGATCGCCAACACCCCGACCGGCCCGAACGACCGGCCGTTGCAGGACGTCGTCATCGAGCGGGTCGAGATCGAGCGGTCCGCTGCCTGAGCGGTCCGCGAGGTACCTTTGCCGACATGACTGAGCGCTCCGAGGGCCGGGACCGGTTGGTGGGTCGCGCGATCCGCGACGGCGGGCGCGCACGGTGAGCGAGTCCCCACCCACGACCCCGGTCTGCTACCGGCACCCGGGCCGCGAGACGTACGTGCGGTGCACCCGCTGCGACCGGCCGATCTGTCCGGACTGCATGCGGGAGGCGTCGGTCGGGTTCCAGTGCCCGGAGTGCGTGGCGGAGGGACGTCGTAGCGTGCGGCCGGCGCGTACCGCCTTCGGTGGCGGTGCCGCCGGCCGACACGGCTACGTCACCAAGGCGCTGATCGCGCTCAACGTGCTGATGATGCTGCTCTCCATCGCCTCCGACCGGGGCGGGGACGCGGCGGTCGGCGGCTCCGGCTTCGGCGGCCTGATGGGCGGCAGCACCCCGCTGACCGACTGGGGCTCCGTGCTCGGCGGCGCGATCTTCCCCGACGGCACGGTCGGCGGCATCGCCGAGGGCGAGTGGTACCGCCTGGTCACCGCGATGTTCCTGCACTACGGCGTGGTCCACCTGCTGCTGAACATGTGGGCACTGTGGGTGCTCGGCCGGTCGCTGGAGGCCAGCCTCGGGCCGCTGCGCTTCCTGGCGCTCTACCTGGTCGCCGGGCTGGGCGGCAACGTCGCCGCCTACCTGTTCAGCGCGGAGAACCAGCTCACCGCCGGCGCCTCCACGTCGATCTTCGGCCTGTTCGCCGCGCTGGTGGTCATCGAACGGAAGATGGGCCGGGACATCTCCCAGGTGCTGCCCATCCTGGTGATCAACCTGGTCTTCACGTTCACCGTGCCGGGCATCTCGATCCCCGGGCACCTGGGCGGACTGGTGATCGGCGCGCTGCTGGCGTTCGTGTTCGCGTACGCCCCGCGGTCGCGGCGGTCGCTGGTGCAGCTCGCGGGCGGCGCGGTGGTCGTGGTGGCGCTGATCGGCCTGGCCCTGGTCCGCACCGCGGCCATCGTCGGCGGCTGATTTCCGGCCCGGTCCCCGCCTTCGAGCGCGGGCCAACCGGGGCCACCGCCGCGACCTGCCGCTCAGTGCGGGCGGGCCTCGTGCAGGGCCTCGGCGACGTCGGCGGGGTCCGCGCCGAGATCGTGGCGGCCGAAGAGGTGCAGCGACTCGCCCGCGTCGATCTCCAACAGCTCGCTGGTCAGGCCCCGCCTCGCGCGGCGGTCCACGGTCACCTTCTCGATGCTCGACCAGGCCAGCCGCCGGCGCCCCGCGAAGCCCTGGACGACCGTGATCCCCGCCGGGTCCACCGCGAGCCGGACCGGCACGAGAAGGTCGCGCGCCGCCCAGCCGGCGAGCCCGGCGGCCGTGAGGACGGCCAGCGCCAACCGGATCCGGTCGCTGCCGTCGAGGAGCAGTGCCAGCGCGAGCAGCGCGACCGCGCCGGTCAGCTTGAGCGCCGGCAGGGCGGCCGGCACCCGCCACTGCCGGCTCGGGGACGGGTCTGCGGACATCCGTTCAGCATGCCAGGGGACCGGGGGAGGACGCCCGGCCCGCCGACGACGTAGGATCGGGGCCAGCCCAAGTTACCGGGGAGTAGTCATGAGTGACGCAGTCATCGTCGGCGCGGTACGCACCCCGGTGGGGCGGCGCAAGGGCAGCCTGGCCGCCGTGCACCCGGTCGACCTCTCGGCGCACGTGCTGCGCGCCCTCGCCGAGCGCACCGGCATCGACCCGACCCTGGTCGACGACGTGGTCTGGGGCTGCGTCTCCCAGGTCGGCGACCAGTCGTGGAACGTGGCCCGCAACGGCGTGCTCGCCGCCGGCTGGCCCGAGTCGGTGCCCGGCACCACGCTCGACCGGCAGTGCGGCTCCAGCCAGCAGGCCCTGCACTTCGCCGCCGCCACCGTCCTCTCCGGCCAGGCCGACCTGGTCGTCGCCGGTGGCGTCGAGTCGATGACCCGGGTCGCGATGGGCTCCAGCGTGGCGGGCGGGTCGCCGTTCAGCGACCAGCTCCGTGACCGCTACCGGGGCGTCGAGGGCTTCGCCGACGACGCGCCGCTGCCGTTCAACCAGGGCGTCGGGGCGGAGCTGATCGCCGAGCGCTGGCGCTTCTCCCGCGCGCAGCTCGACGAGTTCGCCCTCGCCAGCCACGAGAAGGCCGCCGCCGCGCAGGACGCGGGCGCCTTCGACGCCGAGATCGCCCCGGTCGCCCTGGCCGACGGCGGCAAGTTCGCCGCCGACGAGGGCATCCGGCGGGACACCTCGCTGGCGAAGCTCGGCGAGCTGGCCACCCCGTTCCGCGCCGACGGCGTCGTCACCGCCGGCTCCGCGTCGCAGATCTCCGACGGGGCGGCGGCGCTCGCCGTCACCACCAGCGAGTGGGCCAGCCGGCACGGCCTGCGACCGCTGGCGCGCGTACACACCGCCGTCGTCGCCGCCGACGATCCCGTCACCATGCTCACCGCGCCGATCCCGGCCACCGCGAAGGCGCTGCGCCGCGCGGGGCTGGGCATCGAGGAGATCGGGGTGTACGAGGTGAACGAGGCGTTCGCCCCGGTGCCGCTGGCCTGGCTGGCGGAGACCGAGGCGGACCCGGAGCGGCTCAACCCGCGCGGCGGCGCCATCGCCCTGGGGCACCCGCTCGGCGGCTCCGGGGCCCGGATCATGACCACCATGCTCGCCCACATGCGCGACAACGACATCCGCTACGGCCTCCAGACGATGTGCGAGGGCGGCGGCATGGCCAACGCGACCATCGTCGAACTGCTTTAGGGCCTGTGTCGAACTGGTGAGGCCCGGCAGGCGGAAGGCCGCGGAAGCCTGACGAACCACTGCCGCCCGAACTGTGATACCTCTCTGGCATAAAAATACCCGTGAGGTATCGGCGAGCGAACTACACGGCCGTCGAGATCAAACGCATTCAGTCACGTCCAACGAGCAGAAAGTAGCGAACAGCTCTGGCCGGTCGGCCCCCCACCAGGCCGGTTCGCCGCTGGTCGGCGTGCCGCCGTGGACGACGGAAAACGCGTGGTCCGGTGCGGCGGGTTGCGGTTAGGTTCCCGGCGTGACCGACGCCGCCACGCCACCCGCAGACCGGGCCGCCACGCCGTACGCCGACTGGGCCGACCCGCTCTGGCGGGACACCGCCCTCGACTGGGTCGGCGAGCACCTCGGCCGGCACGGCCGCCGGGTGGCCGGGCCGGTGGAGCCCCGGGTCCGGCCCTGGTCGCTGGTCTGGCGGGTGCCCACCGACGCCGGGGACGTCTGGTTCAAGGCGAACAACCCCGGCACCCGGCACGAGGCCGCGCTGCTGGGCGCGCTGGCCCGGCTCGTCCCCGGCCGGGTACTCGACCCGGTCGCCGTGGACGCCGGGCGAGGCTGGTCCCTGCTGCCCGACGGCGGTCCGACGCTGCGCGAGGCGCTGGGCGGCGACCGCGGCCTGCTGACCCGCTGGGAGCGGGTCCTGCCGGCGTACGCCGATCTCCAGCGCGCGGTCGTGCCCGCAGCCGGCGAACTGCTCGCCCTCGGCGTGCCCGACCACCGGCCGGAGGCGCTGCCGGAGCTGTTCGGGGCGCTGCTCGACGACGAGGAGTCGCTGCTGCTCGGCGCGGAGGACGGGCTCTCCGCCGAGGCGTACGGGCGGCTGCGCGCCCACCGCTCCGCCTTCGCCGAGGACTGCCGGCGGCTGGCCGGCTCCGGCGTCGCGCCGACCGTCCAGCACGACGACCTGCACGACGGCAACGTCTTCGTCGCCGGCGACGGGTACCGCTTCTTCGACTGGGGCGACGCGTCGGTGGCCCACCCGTTCGGCACGCTGCTGGTGACGCTGAACTCGGTCGCGGACGCGTTCGGGCTGCCCGAGGGCGACCCGGCGCTGGCGCGGCTGCGCGACGCCTACCTGGAGCCGTGGTCCGACGGGCACGACCGGGCGACGCTGCGCGAGGCGGCCCGCCTGGCCGTCCGCGTGACCCGGGTCAGCCGGGCGCTCTCCTGGCGCCGCGCCCTCCGGGGCGCCGACCCGACCCGCGCCGAGTACGCCGCCGCGGTGCCCGGCTGGTTGCAGGAGCTGTTCGCCCCGGACCCAATCTGAGCCGCCCCGACCGGGCTCCGGTGGCCGGGGCGCGGAGGCGGACAGGCGGTGCGACGCGCGCCCGTGGAACTTCCAAAAATCCGGCGTGACCCACGTCACCCCAGGTCGCGCCTCGTTGGGCAGGGCATGGACGTCTTCTCCCGAACGTTCCTCCCGGCCGCCTCCGAGGCCGGGCTGGCGGTGCAGACCGTCACCCGGCACATGCCGGTCTTCCGACGCTGCGTCGGTTCCGGCGACGCCACCATCCTCGTCACCCGCTGCGCCCGGCCCGAGCGCCCGATGGCCGGCGAGTACCTCCTCCTGTTGACCCACCGGCGGCTGGTCGTCACCCAGCAGACCCGCGTGCTGCACCGGCTGCGCCTGCACCTCAACACGGACCTGCGGGAACTCAGCAACGTCACCTGGAGCCCCGACCCGCGTCTGCACTCGGTCGAGCTGGCCGCCACCGCCATCGACGGCATCCGCGAGCGGTTCCTCATCCGTACCCGCCACCCGAAGCAGGTGTGGCAGCTCGACGCGCTGCTCAACCACGCCTTCCGGACCCGGCTGCGTACGCCCCGGGAGCGGCTCGTCGCCACCATCGGCGAGGCGCCGCCCGTCGCGCGGCCCGCGACCTTCCGCCCCGCCGTGGTGCGCTGAGCGCCTTCTTACCGAACCCGAACATCCGCCGCCCCTGCGGCGCCGCCGCGTCGGCAATCATGGGCCGGTGACCGCCGACGCCCCGCCTCGCGGGCTCGTCCTCGTGGTGGAGGACGAGCCGGCCATCGCCGACCTGGTCCGGCTCTACCTGAGTCGGGACGGATTCGGCGTACACCTCGAACGGGACGGGGCGGCCGGGCTGGCCGCCGCCCGCCGCCTGCGCCCGGTCGCCTGCGTCCTCGACATCGCGCTGCCCACCCTGACCGGCACCGAGATCTGCCGCCGCCTGCGCGAGGCCGGCGACTGGACGCCGGTCATCTTCCTCACCGCCCGCGACGACGAGGTGGACCGCGTCGTCGGGCTGGAGCTGGGGGCGGACGACTACGTCACCAAGCCGTTCAGCCCCCGCGAACTGGTCGCCCGGGTGCGGGCGGTGCTGCGGCGCACCGCCGGGGCGCCCGAGGGGACGGGCCTGCCCCGGGTCGTCGGCGCGGTGGCTCTCGACCCGACCCGCCGGACGGTGACCGTCGAGGGCACCCCGGTCCAGCTCACCTCCACCGAGTTCGACCTGCTGGCGTACCTGATGGCCCGACCGGGCCGGGTCTTCACCCGGGAGGAACTGCTCGCCGGGGTGTGGGGGTACGCGGCGCACGCCGGCACCCGGACCGTCGACGTGCACGTCGCACAGGTCCGGTCGAAGCTGGGCGGGGCCGGCGTGATCCGCACCCACCGGGGCGTCGGGTACGCCGCCGATGGCTGAGCCGAGCGCCGCGTCGTCACCGCCGCGACACCGTCCCGGCCGGACGCTGACCTCCCGCGCGGTGCTCGTCACCTGCGCGGTCGCCCTGGTCTCCGTGCTGGTCACCGCGATCGTCGCGGTGCCCCTGGCGGTACGCGGCGTGGAGCGGCGCGACCAGGAGGCGCTGGCCGCGCAGGCGCGGCTCGCGGCCGAGGTGCTGCGCCCCCGGCTGGAGACCGGCCGGACCGCCGACGAGGAGCGGCTCATCCGGCAGTTGGACGCCCAGGGCGTCGACGCGTACCTGATCCGGGGCGGGGTGGCCGAACGCCCCGGACTGCCGCCGCGGGTGGTGCGGCGGGTCGCCGAGGGGCGCAACGTGTCGACCCGCCGGCCGCTCGACGGGCGGCGCACCCTCATCGAGGGACGTGCCCTGCCCGGCGGCGACGGGCTGGTGCTGACCCGGGCCCGGCCGACCGCGCCGTGGCGGCAGGTGGTGCCCAGCCTGTGGCTGCCGCTGCTGGCCGGGCTCGCCGCCGGGGTGGCCGCCGGGCTGCTGCTCGCCCGCAGGCTGGCCCGACCGATCCGGCGGGCCGCCGACGCCGCCGCCCGGCTGCGCGCCGGGGACCGGGCGGTACGCGTACCGGTGGAGCCGCCCGACGAGGTGGCCGACCTGGCGTACGCGCTGAACGGGCTGGCCGCCGCGCTGGCCACGAGCGAGGGCCGGCAGCGGGAGTTCCTGCTCTCCATCTCGCACGAGCTGCGCACCCCGTTGACCGCGATCCGGGGCTACGCCGAGGCACTGGCCGACGGGGTGATCGGGCCGGCGGACGCGGCCGGTGCCGGTCGTACCGTGCTCGCCGAGGCGCAGCACCTGGACCGGCTGGTCAGCGACCTGCTGGCGTTGGCCCGGTTGGAGGCCGCCGACTTCCCGCTCGAACCGGTCCCCGTGGACCTCGCCCGGCTGGCGGCCGACGCGGGCCGGACCTGGGCCGACCGGTGCGCGGCGGTCGGGGTGCCGTTCCGCGTGGAGGCTCCCGACGGCGCCGTGCCGGCGTACACCGATCCGGGCCGGATCCGGCAGGTGGTGGACGGGCTGCTGGAGAACGCGCTGCGGGTCGTACCGCCGGGGGCGCCGGTCGTGCTCGCGGTCCGGCCGGCCGGCGCGGACCCGGCGGCGGGCGGCGTCGTCGAGGTCCGCGACGGCGGACCGGGCCTCACCGACGACGACCTGGCGGTGGCGTTCGAGCGCGGCGCCCTGCACCAGCGCTACCGGGGCGTGCGCAAGGTCGGCAGCGGGCTGGGGCTGGCGCTCGCCGCCGGCCTGGTCCGCCGCCTCGGCGGGGAGGTCGCGGCCGGGCACGCGCCGGAGGGCGGCGCCGCGTTCACCGTCCGGCTGCCCCCGGATCCTTACCTGACCCGAACATCGGTCTGACCTGTCGCTCGCGGTGCGGCGGGAGGCTGGGGTCCCACGGACGAGAGGGAGACTCATGGCACGTTGGTCAATCGCCACCACCACGCTGCTCGCGGCGGTCGCGCTCGGCGTCGGCGGATGCGGCTCCGCCGAGGTGGCCGGTCAGCCGGCCCGGGAGACCGCCGTCGAGGTCGTCGCCGCGTTCGGCGCGGAGGGCCAGGCGCTGGCCGCGATGGGCTTCGACGCCGGCGACCTGGACGTCGAACCGCTGGCGGCCCCCGCCTCGCCGCAGGCGTCGCCGGGCCCCGCCGGGGAACAGCGTCGGGAACGCGCGGAGGAGCGGCGCGAGCGCCGGCAGGCCCGGGTGCAGCTGCGGCGGAACACCCTGCACGGCGAGGCCGTGGTGCGTACGAAGGACGGTGGGACGAAGACGGTCGTCGTGCAGCGGGGCGAGGTGACCGCCGTCGACGGCGACTCGATGACCGTGAAGTCCGCCGACGGCTTCACGATGACCTGGACCTTCGGCGACGAGCTGCGCGTCGTGGAGCGCCGCACGACGATCCGGTCCGCCGACGTGAAGGTCGGTACGACGGTCGGCGTGGCCGGCGCCAAGGCGGGCGACGGCGGGGTCGCCCGCCTGATCGTCGTACCGGCCCGGCAGAGGTAGGTGGGGTGGCCCGTCGGTGTCGGCGGGCCACCCCGGACGGCGCGAGCGGTGCCGCCCCGGGAAGGGCGGCACCGCTCGGCGTCGGTCGAACTCAGTAGACGCGGGAGCCGATGAAGTCGTCGTGCCCGTAGCCCACCGGGTTGGCGAAGTTGCGCGACTCGAAGGACCACTGCTGGCGGGTGCTGGTGGAGCAGGCGGCCAGGCGCAGCCGGGGGGTGCCCAGCAGCGGGTTGTCGAACGCCAGGCAGAGGTTGCCGTTGCCGGCCGTCCTGATCTGGTTGCCGGCCAGCACGAACTTCTGGTTGGCCCCACCGTGGCAGTCGTAGATGTTCACCGCCGTGCCGGCGCTCAACGATCCGCCCGCGACGTCCAGGCAGCGGTCGTGGGAGAGCTCCGAGTGCAGCGACTGACGGGTCGGGTCGTACCAGAAGCCCTGGTTGCGCCCGCCGTGGCAGCCGTACGACTGCTGGGCGGTGCCGTTGCGCGAGTCGTAGCCCTTGCCGTCGACGCAGGTGCCGGTGGCGGCGTTGCGCAGCTGCTTGAACTCGAAGAGCCCGTCGTAGAGCACGCCGTTGCCGGTGCTGGCCGGGTCCACGCAGGTCGCCCGCTGCCGCCCCGAGTCGACGAACTGGGTGATGCACTGGGCGAACATGCCGTGCCCGCGCTTGTTCGGGTGGAACGACTGCCGGGCCGCGTTCTCGTCCCAGACGCCGATCTCGATGAACAGGCCGCGTACGGAGGTGCTGTCGGTGCACACCTCGTGGCCGTGGAAGAGCCGGCTGGCGTCCAGGTAGCGGGTCCCCGTGTTGGTCGCCGCCGCCCGCAGCGCCGACTCGAACAGCGGCACCGCCTTGTTCCGGGCGAACGCGGCGTCGGCCAGGTAGAGCAGGCAGCCGCCGGAGTACCAGCCGGGGAAGTTCGGGTTGTCCTCCACGTCCGGGCTGCCGGGGCTCGGGTACGACATGAGCACCAGCTCGTAGTCGGACTGTAGGTAGCCGGCGCCGGTCATGGTCCGCCGGATGTCGGTGAGCGCGTCCTCGACCGCCCGGCGGCTGCCGTCGGTGCGGACGGTCCACTGGTCGGTATAGGTGGGGTAGCAGGGCCCCTGGAAGAAGACCCGGCGGACGGCGCAGTCGGTGGCGACCGGGCCGAACTGGATCGTGCCGTCGCCGTTGGCGCCGACCACCACCCAGATCAGCTTGATGTGCGTGTTGCGGGCCTTGATGGCGAGGTGGTCGCCCTGGTTCAGCTCGTTGTGCTGGGTCGGCCCGCCCCGGATGAGGTTCCACGGGGTCGCCCCGGAGCAGGCGATGTTGTACTTCTCGTCGGCGGTGAGCCCGGTGCGGAAGACCGCCTGGTCGTACGAGCGGTCGCACCAGTTGCCGGGCTGGTGGGTGCCGGGGACGTAGTTGCCGACCCCTTCGCCGGAGATCTCGCTGTCGCCCATGGTGATCAGCGCGGTGCGGCGCTGCTCGATGGGGCGGACGGCGGGCGCGCCGTAGAGCGCGGTGGCCTCGGCGGCGCGGATCGCCTCCAGGTTGGCGGCGAGTGGCTGGATGGCGGGACGGTCGGCCGCGGTGGCGGGGGAGGCCGTTGCGGCGAGCATCGGCAGGACGAGAGCGGCGGCGGCGACGACGGTGGACACCCGTCGTCGGGTCGCGCGTTCGCGCCTGGCAGGGGAACCAAGCATCGACGCACTCCTTTCGGCTCGATCGCGGGACGTCGATCGAGTTACCAGAAGGTAGCGTCGGCTCCGAGGTATGTGAATGCGTCTCGGAATCGTTGCGCGCAGGGTGCAGAACCTGGCGATAGGGGCAAACCGTGCGGCACCCGGATCGCCGGAGGGGCGGGCGCGGGCCCTTCCGGCGGGTCGGCGCCGTCAAGGGGTCGGCGCGGCGGGCAGCCGGTCGGCGTCGAGGCGGTGGCTCAGCGTCCGGGCGGGAGGGCGTAGCCGACGTAGCCCCGGAACTGCACGCGCCAGCCCGCCGGCACCAGCGCCGTGCAGGCCGGCCGGCTGCCCGTACAGACGATGGCGTCGACCGAGGCCGGGTTGGCCGGCGGGCGCCCGGGCAGCACCGACTGGAGCGCCACCAGCTGCGGCGGGCGGCCGTCCGCGTCGCGCAGCAGCAGCCACCAGGGGTACTCCCAGTTGTCGTTCTGCTGCACCAGGCCGATCCGGCGGGCGTCCGTCGCGCGTACCGCGTCGGCGGCCCAGCGGAACTCCTCCGCCCACTGGGGACGGCGCAGGAACCGGGTGTCCCATTCCGAGGTCGTGAAGACCGAGCCCGCCCCGACCAGCCGGCGCGGGAAGCCGTACGACACCGCCAGCACCCCGGCCAGCGCGCAGGTGGCCAGCACGCTCACCGCGAGCCCGGCCGCCACCGACCGCCGTCCTCCCGCGCCGGCGGCCCGGCGCCGGAACAGCGCGTCCAGCCAGAGGCCCGCCAGCGGTACGGCCAGCGTCAGCGCGTAGAGCAGCAGCCGGTTGCCCCACGGCTGCCACTTGATCATGGCGGTGTGCAGCAGTGCGGCCGCCACCACGACCACCGCGTACGCGCGCAGCGACCCCGCCCGCGTCGGACTGATCCGGCCGGGCCGGGCCAGCGCGTACGCCGCCCCGATCGCCGCCAGCGCCCCGGCCAGCGGGAAGGCCACCCGGTCCTCGTCGGGATACCAGGACGGCACCGGGAACCGCTCCCGCCCGAACGTGGTGGCCCGGTCCTGCGGGTCCACCCCGATCAGCTCCGCGCCGCCGACGATCGCCTCGGCGCCCGCCCGGCGCAGCGGCGCGAGCGGGGTGTCGAACGCCGTGTGCGCGATCCGCAGCGCGTTGACCACGAGCGACGGCGGGTCGTGCCGCTCCATCGGGATGGACTCGCGCAGCCGGGGCGGCCCGAGCGGATGCCCGAACTCGGCCGTCACCCGCGCCAGGAACGGCCCGACCACCACCACCGCGACCAGCAGGATCAGCGCCGATCCGGCGACCGTACGGCGCACCTGCCGCGACCCCGAGCCGCCGGCACGGGCCGGGTCGACGGTGCCGGCGACCGGGCCGCGCGGCCCCGCGCCGTCCGGTTCCGTGCCGGTACGGGCCAGCCGGAGCTGGGCCAGCCCCCAGAGCAGCAGCAGCGGCCCGACCGCGACCAGGCCGCTGGTCTTGGTCAGTGCGGTCAGCCCGGTGGCCGCCCCCAGCACCAGCATCGCCCCGACCCCGGCGCGGCGGCGCAGCCCGTCCAGCGCCACCGTCGCCGCGCAGGCCACCCAGGCGGCGCAGACCAGGTCCGTCTGGGTGCTGGTGGCCTGGAGCGCGACCATCGGGGTGGTGGCGAGCACGAACGCGGCGAGCAGTTGGGCCCGCCGTCCCCCGCCGAGCTGCGCGGTGATCCGGGTGGCCGCCAGCAGTACGCCGACACCCGCCGCCCACTGCACCAGGTTGTGCAGCGCGTCCCCGTCGGTGAACAGGCGCAGGTGCAGCAGCAGGTACTCGGCGCCGGGCGGGATGGTCACCTGCCGGTGGATGGCGGTGGGCCAGAAGTCCAGGCCGCCCCGGGCGACCCAGTGCTCCACCTTGGGCAGGTGGTAGGTCTGCGAGTCGAAGTTGTTCGGCTCCGCCAGCAGGGCGATCAGCAGCTCGACCAGCAGCAGCCCGCCGACCGTGCCGGCGAGCAGCCGCTCGCCCCGACCCGCCGTACGCCAGGCGTGGGCCAACCGGGTCGACCAGCCGGCGGGGCGGGCGGCGACGCCGGGGTCGGCGGCCGGCGGCGGTGCGGGTGCGGGTGCGGGGGTGCCGGCGGTCGGACCCGTCGTCGCGCCGACCAGCGCCGGCTCGCGCGCGGCGACGACCTCGACCGTGCGGTGTGCGGCGGCCCGGAGCCCGTCGTGCGCGGCGTCGCGGCGTCGCCGCCGGCCGGCGGCGACGGCTGCGGCGGCGAGGAAGGCCAGCCAGGCGGTGGCGAACGCCGGCAGGGTGAGCAGCCGCAGCGCGCCCAGCAGTTCCACCGTGAGCACCGCGAACGTGCCGGTGACCAGAGCCGCCCGGACCAGCGCGAGGCGCCGCCGGGCGACCGTGGCGGGCGCGACCGGGCGCAGCGCCACGGCGAGGAGTCCGATCGCGGCGACAGGGGCCAGCGCGAGCGGGTAGCCGAGTGCCGACATGGCGGCAGTAAACACCATGAACCTGGGGCTGCCGCGCCCAATGCCCGCAGTGCTGAGCACCGGCCCGCTGGCTGCCAGGCTAGGCTAGGGCCGACATATCGTCGCCACCGTGGAGATTCCCGTGAAGCTCTCGATCCTCATGCCGGTCTACAACGAGGAGGAACGCATCGCGGATGCCCTCAAGCAGGCATTGGCGGTCGACTACCCGTGTGAGATCGAGCTTGTCGTGGTCGACGACGGCAGCCGGGACGGCACCGGTGAGATCCTCGGTCGGGCCGACGACGCGCGTCTGCGGGTCATCACGCACCAGCGTAACGCCGGCAAGGGCGCGGCCATCAAGACGGCGGTCGACAACGCCGAGGGCGACTACATGGTCATTCTCGACGCCGACCTGGAGTACGACCCGCTGGACATCCCCAAGCTGCTCGACCCGGTGCTCGACGGGCGGGCCACGGTGGTCTACGGCAACCGCACCTTCGGCAGCCACAGCGCCTACAGCTTCTGGTACGTGATGGGCAACAAGGGCGTCACGATGGCGGCGAACGTCCTGTTCAACTCCTACATCGGCGACCTGGAGACCTGCTTCAAGCTGATGCCGGTGGCGCTCTACCGCTCGCTCGACGTCCGCTCGCGCGGCTTCGGCATGGAGGCCGAGGTCACCGGCAAGCTGCTGCGCCAGCGCATCCGCCCCTACGAGGTCCCGATCAGCTACCGGGCGCGGGGCCGCGAAGAGGGCAAGAAGATCACCTGGAAGGACGGCGTCGAGGCGCTCTGGATTCTCGGCCGCGAGCGCACCCGCCGCCGCCCCCTCGGCGCCCCGACCCGCTGACCCCCAGCCGCCCCGACCGCCGCCCCCCCGGGCCCCTCGTGCCCGTGGCGCCCGGCGTGACCTAGCGGCCGGCCGGCACCGGCGCCGCGTCCAGGAACCCGGCGACCGAGCGGCGCAGCCCGGCGGCGTCCAGCCCGTGCCAGCGGGTGTGGTCCTCGGCCGAGCCGTAGCGGCGCAACTCCTCCCGCCCCACGCCGAGCGCCAGCAGCCGGTGCGGCCGATCGGCCAGGGCCGCCGACACCACCCGGGCCGACGTACCGGCCAGGTAGGGCTCCACCAGGACCACCGCGTCGCCGGCCAGGGCCCGCAGCCCCGCCGTGTCGAAGGGTCGCGGCCGGTGGGTGTAGGCCACCGTCACGCCCAGGTCGCCGACCGCCGCCAGCGCCGCGTCCAGCACCGGCCCGACCGCGACCAGCAGCGGCGCGCCCGGCCCCGCGTCCCGGAGCACCCGCAGCGCGCCGTCGCCACCGTACGGGCGGGCGTTGCGCAGCGTGGACAGCCGCAGGTACGCCGAGCCGTCGCCGGCCACCGCGTCCCGCAGCAGCGCCGGCACCTCGTCGGGGTGCCCGGGAACGTGCACGGTCCAGCCGTGCAGGGTGTCGATCAGCGAGACGTCGGCCGGGGACAGGTGGGTACGCCCCGACTCCGCCCGGTCGTACGACGCGCCGATGCTGACCAGCACCGCGCCCACGCCCTGGTGGTCCAGGTCGAGCTTGATCTGCTCGTACGCCCGCTCGATCAGGAACGGCGCGTAGCTGTGCGCGATCGGCCGCAGCCCGGTCAGGGCGAGCCCGCCGGTCACGCCCAGCAGCAGTTGCTCCCGGATCCCGACGTTGAGCACCCGGTCCGGGTGCCGGTACGCGGCCGGGGCGAACGCGTCGGCGGAGATGTCCGCCAGCACCAGCGCCGTACGCGGATCCTCCGCCAGCAGCGCGGTGGTCGTCTCGACGAATCGCTCCCGCACGGTCACTCCCCCTGGTCGACGACCGCGACGACGACGTGCGGCCGGTGGTTGTCGTGCCCGGTGAGGGCGGTGTGCAGGGCGTCCTGGTCGTGCCCGTCGACGGTGGCGGCGGTCCAGCCGTTGACGGTGAACCGCGCCGCCGCGCCGCCCGGCCAGCCGTGCGTGGCGGAGCCGTTGTCGACCACGATCGCGGTCAGGCTGCCCAGCCCGGCCGCCCCCGCGTACGCGATGGCCTCGTGGTTGGAGCCCTCGTCCAGTTCCGCGTCGCCGAGCAGCACGTGGACCCGGGGCGCGAGCAGGCCCTGGGCGCGCAGCCCGAGCGCGGTGCCCACGCCGAGCCCGAGCCCGTGGCCCAGGGAGCCGGAGCCGATCTCCACGCCGGGCACCAGCACCCGGTCGGGGTGGTCGCCGAGCCGGCTGTCGGGCCCGCCCTGGTCGTCGAGCCAGTCGGCGGGGACGAATCCCTTCGCGGCGAGCACGGCGTAGTAGCCGGCGACGGCGTGCCCCTTGGAGAGCAGGAACCGGTCCCGGCCGGGGTCGTCGACGGTCTCCGGGGTGACCCGCAGGATGCGGTCGTAGAGCACCCAGAGCACGTCGACGGTCGAGCGGACGTTCGCGCCGAACTCGCGACCCGCGCGGATCCGCTCGTACAGCGGCGCGACGGGTCCCGGCAACGGCGGGGCGCCCGGATGACGGGGTGGCGCGGGTACGGGGTCGCGGGGCGGCGCGGCGGTCCGGGCCGGGCCCGCGCTGGCGGTGGTCGTGGTCATGCCGTTAGCCTGCAAGTTGAAGTCCACTTCAACTCAAGGCGAACGTGATGCACGAGTCTCTGACCATCGGCCAGCTCTCCATCCGCAGCGGCGTGGCGCCCTCGGCGTTGCGCTACTACGAGCGGCTCGGGCTGATCCGGGCGGAGCGGACGGGTGGCAACCAGCGCCGCTACGCCCGTACCGAGCTGCGCCGGGTGGCGTTCGTCCGGATCTCCCAGCAGGTCGGCATCTCGCTGGAGGAGATCCGGGAGGCGCTGGACTCCCTGCCCGCGTCGCGGGTCCCGACGGCGGAGGACTGGGCGCGGCTCTCCGCGACCTGGCGGGAGCGCCTGAACGAGAAGATCCGGCTCATGACGAAGCTCCGCGACGACCTCGACGGCTGCATCGGCTGCGGCTGCCTGTCCCTGCAACGCTGCACGCTCAACAACCCCGGCGACTCGCTCGCCGGCGAGGGCCCCGGCGCCCGCCTCGTGCTCCCCCGTACGACCGGGGACCCGGCACCCTGAGCCTCAGCCGGTCGTCAGCAGCACCTTGCCGACGTGGTCGTTCGACTCGACCAGCCGGTGCGCCCGCGCCGCCTCGGTCATCGGCACCCGGCGGTCCACGACCGGTCGGACCGCGCCCGACTCGACCAGCGGCCAGACCTCCTCGCGGACGCCGCGGACGATCTCAGCCTTCTCGTCCAGCGGCCGGGAACGCAGCGCGGTGGCGGTGATCGTGCCCCGCTTGGCCAGCAGCGCCCCGAGGTCCAGCTCGCCCTTGCGGCCGCCCTGCATGCCGATCACCACCAGCCGGCCGCCCGTGGCCAGCGCCGCCACGTTCCGGGGCAGGTAGGCGGCGCCCATGATGTCGAGGATGACGTCCGCGCCCCGACCGCCGGTGACCCGCCGGACCTCCTCGACGAAGTCCTGCTCGCGGTAGTCGATCGTGTGCGCCGCGCCCAGTTCCCGCAGCCGCTCGTGCTTGGCCGCCCGCGCGGTGACCGCGACGGTGGCGCCGAGCGCGACCGCGAGCTGGATCGCGAAGGTGCCGATCCCGCTGCCGCCGCCGTGCAGCAGCAGCGTCTCGCCCTTGCCGAGCCCGGCCACCCGCACCACGTTCGACCAGACCGTGCAGGCGACCTCGGGCAGCGCCGCCGCGTCGACCAGGTCGACGCCGGCCGGCACCGGCAGGAGCTGCCCGGCCGGCACCGCCACCCGCTCCGCGTAGCCGCCGCCGGCCAGCAGCGCGCAGACCTCCCGGCCCACCTCCCAGCCGGCCACGTCGGGGCCGATCGCGCTGATCACCCCGGAGCACTCCAGCCCGGGGTACGCGGGCGCGCCCGGCGGCGGCGGATAGTGCCCCTGCCGTTGCAGCAGGTCGGCCCGGTTCACCGCGCTGGCCCGCACGTCGACGATCACCTCGCCCGGCCCGGGATCGGGATCGGGCACCTCGCTCCAGACCAGTGCGTCGGGTCCGCCGGGCTCCGGGATCGTCATCGCGCGCATGTTCCGTGTCTACCCCACCCGTCCGTCGGTCCACGCCCGGGCCAGGATTTCGTCCACCGTCCGCGCCGGGGTCAGCGCCGAGCTGTCCAGCCAGAGCCCGATCCGGGGCGTCTGCGCCCGGAACTCCGCGTCCAGGTCGGCGACCGGCCAGTCCCCGTACCCCTTCTTCTCCCGCGCGTCCTCGCGGGCGGCGACGACCTCGGGGCTCGGCGCGAGCACCACGACCGCCAGCGGCCGGTGCCGGACGCGGTCGACCATCGCCGGCAGCTCCGCGCCGAGGATCACGTCCTGGAGCACCACGGTGAAGCCGGCGGCGGCGTACCGGTCCGCCGCCGCCGCGGCGAGGTCGTAGCGCAGCCGCAACTGTCGCCACGCCTCCGCCGACGGCTCGGCGGTCATCTCCTCCCGCCCGCTGACCACCATCCGCCGGAACACGTCACCGCGCAGGTGCACCGCGCGGGGCAGCCGCCGGGCCAGCGCCTCGGCCACAGTGGACTTTCCGGCGGCCATGATCCCGCTGATCAGCACCACCGACGGGCTCTCCCACACGCCGTGGATCATCCCAGGGCGGGTGCGGTGCCCGCTCGCCCGCAGCGGGTCCGTGGCAGACTAGGCACGGTCGCGTACCCCTGCGGGGCGGCGCGACCCGGGAGGGTTCGCCTAGTGGCCGATGGCGCTGGTCTTGAAAACCGGTAAGGCAGCGATGTCTTCGTGGGTTCGAATCCCACACCCTCCGCCCTCTTGTAGAGGTCTCGGCCTGCTCGCTCGGCTCGCCGCGTACGTGTGCGGGTGTCGTCAGCAGCGGAGGTAGGTGCCGCACAACGGCGGCGCGTCGACGCGACAGACCTTCCAGCCGCCGCCGATGCCTCCCTCCTCCGTCGTCTCGAAGCGCCACCGGTGGGTGGCGCCGGTGAAGGTGACGTTTCCCGAGGGGGCGACCTCCGTGAACCGGAGGTCCACCATCGCGGAGACCGTGCCGTCCGCGTCGGTCTGCCAGTTGGTGGCCTCGACCCGCACGCCGAAGGTGACCTGCGACTCGACCTGTTTGCGCAGGTCGCGAGCCTGCCGGAACAGCTCGTCCCGATTGTCGCCGCACAGGCACCGGTTGATGTCGGGGTTGTCGTCCGGTTGGAAGACCGCCAGCAGGTACGCCTCGGCCGCCGCGGCGGGCGTCTTCTCGCCCCCGCCGGCCTCGATCGCCCTCGTCACCGCCTGTCGGACCGGCCAGCCCACGCAGGCCACCGCGAAGGCGATGGCGGCGGCAACCGTCGCCCGGCGACGCCATTGCCGAGCGGTCAGCGGCATCTCGATCACCGGGCGAGACTACGCGCCCGAGCGACGAGGGTCGGGACGGGACGCTCGGCGCTTCCGGTTCGATCGCGGGCGCCGAGGGGGTAAGAAGGTGGCGGAGAGACAACCGCTCACCGGAAGGACCGCCCCGATGACCCTGGAACGACCGATCGCCCCGGACCCGTACGAGCTGCTGCCGACCGTCCCGTCGTTCACCCTGACCAGTGACGACGTGCAGAACGGCGAGCCGATGGACGCCGCGTACGCCCACGGCAGCGTCGGCGGCGACAACGTCTCGCCGCAGCTCACCTGGTCCGGCTTCCCGGCCGAGACCAAGGGGTTCGTGGTGACGTGCTTCGACCCGGACGCGCCGACGGGCAGCGGGTTCTGGCACTGGGTGCTGGTCAACCTGCCGGCCGGCGTGACCCGGCTGCCGCGCGGCGCGGCCGGGGACGACCTCGGCGGCGCCTTCACGGTCCGCAACGACTACGGCGAGCAGGGCTACGGCGGTGCCGCCCCGCCGGCCGGCGACCGACCGCACCGCTACGTCTTCGCGGTGCACGCCCTGGACGTGGAGCGCCTCGACGTCACCCCCGACGCGACCCCCGCCTACGTCGGCTTCAACCTGGCCTTCCACACCCTGGCGCGGGCCGTGATCCGCCCGACCTTCCAGGTCAAGGACTGACCCGGGCCGGGGTGGGAGACGGTCAGGAGGGTACGCGGGCCACGGCGAAGACGGACTGCCCGAACGGGGGCAGGAGGCGCTGCTCGGCCGCCTTGGTGACGGGGAGCACCAGGGTGTCGTAGACCTTGACCATCGGGCCCTCCTTCGGCATCAGCCGGAAGACCTTGGTCGCCATGAAGTAGCCGATCAGGCCGAGCGCGTTCGCGTAGTGGATCTTCTCCACCGTCAGGCCGGCGTCGGTCATCGCGGCGGCCAAGGTCTTCTTCGTGTAGCGGCGTACGTGGCCGGTGGCGACGTCCGCCGGGCTCATCGCGAACTGGAACGCCGGCACGATGATGATGACGTTGCCGCCGGGCCGGACCAGGTCGCGCATGCTGCGCAGCGCGCCCACGTGGTCCTCGATGTGCTCCAGCACGTTGTACGACACCGCGGCGCTGTAGTCGCCCCGGTCGGGGTGCGGCAGCAGCATCTGCCGGACCTCGATGTGGGGCTGGTCGGCCAGCCGCTCCTTCAGCGAGACGAGCCGGTCCGGGTCGGCCTCGGTGGCGGTGAACCGGGGCAGCCGCTCCGCCCACTCCAGCGCGTAGTCGCCGAGCCCGCTGCCGATCTCGATCGGGTCGTCACCGAGGTACGGCAGGGCCAACTCGACGAACCAGCGGCGGTGGTTGACCGCCGTCGCGAGGCCCTCCAGGACCTCGGACTGCACGCGCTGATCCCCAGTGATTTCTGCCATGCGTCGATTCCTCACGATATGAACTCGACCCGCGCCTGGACCGACAGAGTGAATCATCCGCGCTGGCGGGATAAAAATCGGGGCACCGGTGGTGGCCGAAATGCGGTCGGGGTTGGCACGTGATCGGCGGTCGGCGAACCCGGCACATAGTACGCCAGTACCCCGAAACATGTCACGGCGGCGCCATAGCCTGACTACTCTACGAATCGTCATGACTACTCCTGAATCGGGCCTCCCCGCCGGCGGGTCGGGGGCCGGGGCGTCGGCGGACGGGCCCGACCGGGGCGTACGGGCCTGGCAGGGGTGGTGGACCGACGTCGCCGCCGTGGCGAGCTTCGTGGCGCTGGGCTTCTGGGTGACCGCGCGGCTCTGGCTGCGCCCGTCGCACGGCATCCGGGACAACCGCACGGACCAGTCGCAGTTCGAGTGGATGATGGCGCACGGCGCGCGGGTGCTGACCGATTTTGTTGATCCATTCACCTCCGACCGGATGAACGTGCCGGAGAGCGTGAATCTCATGGCAAATACGTCCGTATTATCCGTATCTCTGCCAATGACGCCCGTCACGCTCCTGCTCGGCACCCGCGCGTCGTTTCTGCTCTTCCTCACGCTGGGCATGATCGCCACGGCCACGGCCTGGTACTTCCTGCTGTCCCGGGTGGTCGTCGGCAGCCGGGGGCCGGCCTGGCTCGGCGCCGCCTTCTGCGCGTACGCGCCCGCGATGGTCTCGCACGCCAACGCGCACCCCAACATCGTCTCGCAGTACGTGGTGCCCCTGATCGTCTGGCGCACCCTGCGGCTCGCCGAGCCGGGGCGCTGGTTGCGCAACGGGCTGCTGCTCGCGCTCGTCATCGTGTGGCAGGCCTTCCTCAACCTCGAGGTGCTGCTGATGACCGCCATCGGGCTGGGCGTGGTCGTCGGGGCGCTCGCCCTCGGCCGACCCGGGTTGCGCCGCCGGGCCCGGCCGTTCCTCGCGGGGCTGGGGGTGGCCGCCGCCGTGGCGCTGGTGGTGCTCGCGTACCCGCTGTACGTCCAGTTCTTCGGCCCAGGGGCCTACAACGGGCTGTCCCGGCTGATCCGGGGCTACTCGACGGACCTCGCGTCGTTCGTGGCGTACTCGCGGGAGTCCCTGGCCGGCGACGCCCGCAGCGCGCAGGGGTTGGCCAAGAACCCCACCGAGGAGAACGCCTTCTTCGGCTGGCCGCTGGTGGTGCTCGTCGTCGCCCTGTTCTGGTGGCTGCGCGACAACGTCGTGGTACGCGGCCTCGCCGCCCTCGCGCTCCTCTTCGGCTTGCTCTCCCTCGGGCGGGAGGTGCAGCTGGGCGGCAGGGGAACCGGGGTACCCGGCCCGTGGGCGGCGCTGGAGAACCTGCCCGTCCTGCACTCGGTGGTGCCGACCCGGTGGGCGCTGGCGATCACCCCGATCGTCGGGGTGCTGCTCGCGTACGGGGCGGAGCGCGTACGCGCCCTGGCCGCCCGGCACCCGCGGGCGCGCCCGCAGATCCGGTTCGCCACCGCCACGGTCCTGGCCATGGCCCTGCTGCCGATCCTGCCGACCCCGCTGCCCACCACCCGGCTGGAGCCCGTACCCGACTTCGTCACCTCGGGCGCCTGGCGGCCGTACGCGGAGGGCGGGCGGAGCATCGTGACCCTGCCGCTGCCCGACACCCACTACGCCGATCCGCTGCGCTGGTCGGCGCGGACCGGGCTGGACATGCCCATCGCCCGCGGCTACTTCCTCGGCCCGGACACCCGCCCCGGCCGCGACCGGGTGGCCCTGTTCTCCGCGCCGCCCCGCCCCACCAGCGAGTTCTTCGGCGAGATCCGGCGAACCGGCGCGGTGCCGCCGATCACTCCGCAGGCGCGGGTCGACGCGGTCGGTGACCTGCGGTACTGGCGGGCGGGCGCGGTCGTGCTCGGGCCGCACCGGCAGGCCGACGCGCTGCGCCGGGGCATGACCGAGCTGACCGGCGTCCATCCCACGTACACCGGAGGGGTCTGGCTCTGGGACGTGCGCCCGCTCACGGACTGACGCCGGCGGGATCGGGGCGTGGGGAGCGGCGGCGTGCCGGACGGCCGGTCGTCAGGCCTGGCGGACGCAGCAGCCCTGGCAGATCTTGGGCTTGGGGAGGGTGAACGCGAGGCAGCAGGTGCGCCGCTGCACGGTCGGCTCGCCGTTCGGGCCCGGGACCAGTTCCACCAGGTCGGCGAGATCGAGCGCGCCGAGCAGCGTCTCGATCGTCTCGACCGACGAGCCGGGCAGGGCGTCGGCGGCCCGGAGGATGCCGTGGGCGATGCCCGAGGCCACCGACCCGAGCAGGGTGCGCGCGCCGATGCGGACCTCGGCCTGGATCGCGGCCACCATGGGGGCCAGGTGGGCGTCGAGCAGCGAGGCCCGGAGCGCCCGGAGCAGTTCCGCCTCGTCGGAGACGACGCGCACCTCGGGCAGCCCGGCGAGCGCCAGCGGGTCGCCCGGCAGGACCGCGACCGTGGTCGAGTGGCGCAGGCCCATGGTGAGCAGCGGCCGATGGTCCTCGAAGTGGATCAGCACGTCGGCCGGGTCCAGCAGCGGAACCCGGCGGGCCGAGGCCCAGCCCAGCACCACGGGCAGCGCCGTCCAGTAGCTGTACGACTTCCAGGCCAGCGCGGCGCACGCGTGCGGGGTGCCACCCCAGCGCGAGGCGGCCGAACGCAGGAATTCGGGCAGGAGAGCGCCGCCGACCAGGGCGGTGGCCGGCTGCCAGCCGAACTCGTCGTGCACCAGCAGGCCGGGCGCGAGACCGGGCACGTCGTCGGTGCCGAACATCGCGCGCATCGTGGCGGTTACCGGCGCCAGCGGCGCGGCGGCCACATCCCGCTCCGGCAGCACCGCTGTCACTGGACTCACCCGCCCCGTCATCGCCGTCGCCGGGCGGTACGCCCGTCACTGGTAAGGCTAGCCTAACCACAGGCTGCGCGGTAAGGGAAGCCTCGCCTCTGTCGGATCGGGAGGGGCCGGTCACTCCGCCCGCTGCTCGGCGTACTACCCGGCCCCCGGGGTGGAAAACCCGGCCCCAGTATCGGCAGTCATCGCCTCCTGTCAATGTTCGTGTCGGCAAGGTGCCAGTTCCGTGTGCGCGTCGCCACAGAAAGTGAAACTGATACTCCCGGCCACGAGGAAGCTGATGACCTCACCGCTCGATCGGGCTGCCGACTCCTTCGCCGCCGAGGTCGCCCGGCACCGCACAGGTCGGGGGCTGTCCAAGAAGCAGCTCGCCACCCTGATGCGCTTCGACCCGTCGTACGTCAGCCACGTCGAGGGGCGGCGGCACCGGCCCACCGAGGACTTCGCGCGCCGCGCCGAGGCCGTGCTGGAGGCCAGCGGCGCCATCTGGCAGCGCTTCAAGGAGTACGACGAGCTGCGCCACGTCCGGGCCGAGCGGGCACACCGGGAACCACCCGTACCCGGGCAGTGGATGCCACCCGGCACCGGCCTGATCGTCGAGCGGGAACTCGCCACCCTCACCCACCTGGACGACGCCTACCGCTGCGTCATCCGGCGCGAGCTCTACAACGCCGGCACCGAACCCGTCACCCGCTACCTGGTGCGGGTCGCCGTCGACCGCTACCCCAACGACCCCGGGCGCTCCAACCTGCACCACCGGGAACACCCGCTGACCTTCGCCGAGCTGCGACTACAGGCGTACCGGGAGGACGGGGACGAACGGGAGGCGATGCACTGGCGGGCCAAGCACGACCGGGACGCGTTCAAGGAACTGTGGCTGCTCTTCGAGAACACCGACCGGCGCTTCCCCCTCTACCCCGGCGACCGGGCCACCATCGAGTACGCCTACTGCGTCGGGCACGACAAGTGGGGCCCCTGGTTCCAGCGGGCCGTCCGGCTGCCCACCCGGCAGATGGCCGTACGCCTGGACTTTCCGGCGGCCCTCGACCCGCAGGTCTGGGGCGCGGAGACCTCGCTCTCGGCGGAGGAGGGCCCGCTGCGCACGCCGGTCACCAAGCGGGAGGACGCCGACCGGGTGATCTTCGACTGGGCGACCGAGGACCCCCCGCTCAACGCGCGGTACCGGTTGCAGTGGCGGTTCCGCAGCCGGCCGGAGGCCGAACCGGAGGAGGCCGGACGGGTCCGGCCCAGCGAGCGGATGCGCGGCATCGGCATCGTGCAGCGCGGCGACGACCTGCTCCGCCAGCCGGCGCGCCCGTTCGACCTGCCCCGCGAGGAACAGGCGGCCCGGGAGGTGGCCGACCGCCTCGCGGCGACCCTGGTCCGCCTCGACGAGCTGCACCCGTTCCGCAAGGGGGTGGGCATCGCCGCCCCGCAGCTCGGCCTCGGCCGGGCGGTGGCGGTCGTCCGGCCCCCCGACCGGTCGGCCGACCCGGTCGTGCTGCTCAACCCCCGCGCCGTCGACGCCTCACCCGACAGCGACGAGCAGTACGAGGGCTGCCTCTCGTTCTTCGACCACCGTGGCCTGGTGCCCCGGCCGCTGCGGCTCGACGTGGAGCACGCCCAGTACGACGGCAGCCGGATCATCACCTCGTTCGAGTTCGGCATGGCCCGGCTCGTCGCCCACGAGATCGACCACCTGGAGGGGCGGCTCTACGTCGACCGGATGGCGCCGGGCGTGCCGCTGGTCCCGGTCGAGGAGTACCGCGAGACCGGCCGGCCCTGGCGCTACTGACTCCATGGACCAGCCGGGCGGCACGACCACGTCCGCGCGGGTGGGAAGGACGGCCGGGCGGACGTGGTCGTGCGGGGCGGTGCCGGTCCGCCCGTCTGGGGGACCGGGGCGCGTGCCCCAGGGGGCAGGGGCACGCGCCCCGATTCGGGGGGAGGAACGCTTCTAGAGGTTGCCGAAGGTGTCGTAGCGGGTGTTCTCGGGCGGGACACCGTCCTCGGCGAGGACCCGGAGGGTGGCCCGGACCATGCGGGCGGAACCGGAGACGTAACAGTCGTGCGCCGTCCACGGGCCGTACCGGCTGACCACCTCGGAGACGTCGCCCAGCTCGCCGTCGAAGTCGGGATCCTCGCTGCACGCCGGGGTGACCGACAGCCACGGGTGCGCGGCCACCAGTTCCTGGAGCCCGGCCAGGCCGTACAGGTCCGCCGCCGTGCGGGCACCGTAGAAGACGTGCACCCAGCGGGTCCGGTTGTAGCCGGCCAGCTCCTCCACCAGCGCCTTGATCGGAGCCAGCCCGACGCCGCCCGCCACGCAGAGGATGTCCCGCTCCGAGGAACGGTCCAGCGTCATCGACCCCATCGGCGCCGCCACCCGGAGCAGGTCGCCGGGCTTGACCCGGCGGACCAGCGCCCCGGACACCCAGCCGGCACCCTCCGGCGTACGGACGTGGAACTCCAGCAGGTTGTCGTCGTTCGGGGCGTTCGCCACCGAGTAGGTGCGCCACACCCGGGGAAGGTGGCGGGGCACCTCCAGGCTCACGTACTGCCCGGCCTTCCACGACAGCGGAAACTGCAACGCCCGGCAGGTCAGCACGGCCGTGTCCCTGCCGTACCGCTCGTGGGTCAGCACCTCCGCGTGCCAGAACGGCGGGTCGTCGTCGGCCGCCGCGCCGGCCAGCATCTTCTCCGTGATCGCCGCGTAGGCGTCCCGCCACGCCTGGTCGTACTCCAGGTTCCAACCGTCGCCGGCGACGCTGCGCAGTGCGTCCAGCAGCGCCACGCCCATGGTCTCGTAGTGCGCCGCGTCGACGTGGTACTTGCGGTGGTCCCGCCCCAGCGCGCGCAGGTACTCGTCGAAGCTCTCCGGGTCGCCGACCGTCTGGGCGGCGGTGACGATGGCCTCCAGGATCCGGTCGCCCTGCCCCGTCATCTCCACCGGGAAGAGCTTGCGCAGCTCGGGGTCGAGGAGGAAGAGCCGGGCGTAGAAGTGACCGCTCAGCCGCTCCCGGTGCTCCTCGACCAGGGTCCAGCTCTCCTTCAGCAGCCTTGCGAAGTCGTCCACGGGGCGCGCTCCTTCTCCTGACGGCGGATCGGGCACCCATAGAATGTCCACGGAGCGTGTCGACTGGTCGCACAGAATGTGCGATCGGCTCGTGAGGCTCGTTCGGGCGGTGCCGCCGCGCGGTGACGTCGGCGCGGCCGCCGGTCCCACCCCGAAAGACGTCGGGCAGAGTGGTGCGGTGACCGTTGAGCTGCAACGCCCGGCGACGCGCCGGATGCTCGGCACCGAGACGCTGCTCGTGCTCGGCCTCTCGCTCGGCCAGTCCGCCGTCTACGCGACGGTGTCGATCATCGCGAAGCTGACCGCCGACGGGCCGCTGTCGAAGCAGACCGCCGCGCTCAACACCTCGGCGTCACCCCGGCCGTGGCTGGACCTGACGTACCAGCTGCTCGGGATCGTCTTCGCGCTGCTGCCGGTGCTGCTCGCCGTACACCTGCTGGCGCGGGACCCCGGCGACCCGGCGCGGACGCTCGGCCTGGACGCCCGGCGGCCCGGTCAGGACCTGGCCCGTGGCGCCGGCCTGGCCGCGCTCATCGGCCTGCCCGGCCTGGCGCTGTTCTGGGCGGCGGCCCAGCTCGGCGTGAACGCGACGCTGGTGCCGGCCGCGCTGCCCGAGCTCTGGTGGACGGTGCCGGTGCTGATCCTCGCCGCCGTGCAGAACTCGGTGCTGGAGGAGGTGATCGTCGTCGGCTACCTGGTCACCCGCCTGCGCCAGCTCCAGTGGCGGATCGGCGCGATCGTCGCGACGAGCGCGCTGCTGCGCGGCTCGTACCACCTCTACCAGGGCTTCGGCGCCTTCCTCGGCAACGTGGTGATGGGCGTCGTGTTCAGCCTCTTCTACCTGCGTACCCGCCGGGTCATGCCGCTGATCGTCGCGCACACGCTGCTCGACGTCGTCGCCTTCGTCGGCTACGCCATGCTGCCGAGGGAATGGTTCGACTGGCTCTGACCCCCGCCAGCCCCGCCGCGGCTCTCCGCCGGACGCCTTGGTGGATCTTGGTCGGAAAGCGCCCCTCCGGGGGCCGTCTCGTACCAACATCTACCAGCGGCCGGCGTCCTTTCCGTCGCTCCGCCGAGCGCAGGCTCAGCGGGGCGCGGGTCGCCGGTAGGCGCTGACCGCGCGGGCGGCGAGCCGCTCGGCCGCCGCCGCGTCCCCGGCCGCCGCCACGAGCATCGCCGCGCCGGGCAGCAGCCGCGACGCCGCCCGCAGCGCCAGCCAGCCGCCGGCCTGGGCGGCCAGGGGCGGCGCCAGCCGCCACGCCGCCTCCGCCGCCCGGGGCCAGCCCGCCTCGTCGGGCGCGTCCGCCGCGCGGGCCGCCGCCAGCGCCGCCCGCGCGCTCTCCGCGTCCGGGTGCACGCGGGTCAGCACCAGCAGATCCACCGCCCGGTCCGGATGCGCCGGATCCCGGCCGTACGCCGCCGCGAGGTGCAGCACCAGGTTGGCCTGCGCCCACAGCACGGCCGCCAGCTCGGCCACCGGCGCGAAGAGCCCCGCCAGTGCGGCGGTCGCCCCGCCCGCCCCGGCCTGTCGGACGAACCGCCGGGTCGCGAGCCGCGCCAACCCGTCGGCACCCGCGTCGGGGTACGCCTCCCGGAGCCGCTGCGCCCAGTCGCGGGCGCGCGGCCCGACCGCCTCGACGGCGGCCAGTGCCAGCAACTCCGGCGCGAACCCGGGATGCTCCAGCATCCGCGCCGCAGCCAGCCGAAGGACAGTTTCCGGCGTACGCCCCAGCGGTGTCTCCGCCGCCGCGTCGCCGGTGTGCCGCTCGACCACCTGCGGGCGCGCGGCGGCGTCGGCCGAGGCCTGGACCGGGGCCTCGGCAGCGACCGGCGCCGGGGTCGGCGTCGCCGGGGCGGCCTTCTTCGCGGGCGCGGCCTTCCGGGCGGGCCCGGCGCTCGCGGCGGGTGCGGCCCTCTTCGCGGGCGTCGCCTTCTTCGCGGGCGTCGCCTTCTTCGTGACCGCCCTCTTCCCGGGCACCTTGCGCGCGGGGGTGGCGTCATCGCCAGAGGTCTCCGCGCCGAAGGTGGACGGGCCCGCATCGGTGGCGGATCCCGGCTGATCGCCGGCAGGGGCGGGCGCGCCGCCGCCGGTGTGCGCGATGTCACTTCCACGGGCCTCGTCCGCCTGGCCGGGCCGCTCCCGTGGCGCCTGTTCGGCCGCTCGGTCGGCCTGGCGGGGCAGCGGCGGGTCGGCCGAGGGCGGCTGGAAGAGCACCGCGGGCGCCGGCTTCGCCCGCCGGGGGCGCTTCCCGGAGTCCTCCTGCCTGCCTGGCTCAGGCGGGGTGGGCGGCGGACTGAAGGTCGGCTTCGGGGAGCGGCGGCGTGCCCCCTCAGCGGGCTCTCGGCGGTTCGGCTCGCGCGGCGGCTGCTCCTGCATATCGATGGAGCGTAGTCCTGATCACGCCCGTGCACAGCAGTGAAAGGCGAGGCCGGGGCGAGGATCGGGGTCCCCGGGGACGACACGGTGCGGAGGTGGAGGGCGCGTCGGGGGAAGTCGCTTTGCTCCCGATGGGTGGTGCCCTGTATTCTCGGGCGCGGTGGTCTGCAGGGCCACCAGGGAGACTTCGCCTAGTCTGGTCTATGGCGCCGCACTGCTAATGCGGTTGGGGTCTTAAAGCCCCTCCCGGGTTCGAATCCCGGAGTCTCCGCGCGAAAGCCGGGTGTGTAGACTGGCCAAGCACCGAGCGCCCGTAGCTCAATGGATAGAGCATCTGACTACGGATCAGAAGGTTAGGGGTTCGAGTCCCTTCGGGCGCACAAAGTGATCAAGGCCGTGACCAGCAGGAACGCCGGTTACGGCCTTGACTCTTTCCCGGTATGTGCCGCAATTTTCCAACATTTGGGAGCGTGGTGCTCCGATGGTGCTCCGAGGTTTGCGTGCCGTCTGCATGCGGCTCCGAGCGCGTGGCTGGTCCGCGTCGCCGTCCCACACGGCGTCACCGTCGTGTTCGACGAGAGCGCGCGGCCGTGCGCTGCCATCACCGACCAGTTGGTCATCGCCCGGTTCACCACCGATGTCCCGGTCCCACCGTCGTTGATCCGGTGCAACCCAGGGGTCGAGATCGCCCCGGAGATCGCCGAGTGGGCGGATTTCGGGATGGACGGCTCCAAGCTGCCGCTGGACCAGCGCATGCGGATGACCGAACTATTCATGCGAAACCACCTCGAGAATATGGCCTACTACTCGAACGTGACGCCGCCGCAGGGCTTCCGCACGATCAGCCTGCCGCCCGCGAGCTGACCCAACGACTCCGGATCGGAAAGACGCTGTCAGATGGCACGACTGTTGAGCGACGCGACCCTGGACGCGTTGAGTGACCTGGGCACCAAGGTCCGATTCGACGAGGACGTGAAGCCGGCCCTCGCCGCAGTCGGACTGGTCGCACAACGAGAGGGCGCGAGGTCCGGAGACGGTTTCTTCTACATCCCGGGTACCGCCTCCCACATCGCGAAGAGCCTGAAGGGGCTTGACCTGTCCGATCCCGCCCTCGCGTCAAAGGTCCTCCGGTTCGCCGCCCGGATCGCCGAGGTGTACGCGGCGACACCAAACGTCGATCGGCGGCGACTCGTGCGGCTGCGCAACGCGCTGGCCGACGATGGCTACGACCTGCAGGCCGCGGGAGAGCCCGTCGCCGCGATCACTGACCTGTGGGTGAAGGCCAGCCCCGACCTGGCCGACTCCGCCGCGGTCCGGGCAGAACTCGTCCGGCTGGAGCGCGCACTTCCCGACGATCCAGCCGCGGCGATCGGCCGGGCGAAGAACCTGGTGGAGGCGACCGCGAAGCTGGTCCTGCAGCGCACTGGCCACTCCGTGGACGACAACGACGACGTGCCGGTCCTGGTCCACAAGGCGAGCATCGCAGCTGGCATCCACCCGAGTCAGGTGCCGTCAACCCAGCATCGGGAGCAGTTCCTGCGGATTCTGGGCAACCTGAAAGCCATCACCCAAAGCCTCGCCGAGCTACGGAACAAGGTCGGCGACGGTCACGGCTCCGGGACGGTACCCGCCGACGTCACGGTCGCACATGGCCGTCTGGCGGCCCGCTCCGCCATCGCCTGGGCGGCGTTCGCGTTGGACACGATCGCCGCGCCCTGAACCGTTCCGCCGAGGGGTCTGGCGTCGGCTCACCCTCCCGGCTCGAAACTCCAGTGCTGTCGAGCGTGCAGGTCTCTACCGTGAAGGAGTTCGACGGTCGAGTGTCGAGCGGAAGTCACGGGAAGGCTGGCCACGATGCAGCGCCTGGAGCTGGTGATCGTACAGTTTGAAGAGGTCAAGCGCCTGATCACCGTTGGACGTGTTCCTCAACTGAGGCTGGCGCTCATCCTGCTCGACAGCGCCATTGAACTGATCATGCACCGCATGGTCGAAGCGGAGCTCGGTCACGAGCGCTTTCATTTCGATCAACTGAAGCAGCTTCGTCGGCTGGAGTCGTGGCGGCACAGCGGCAACCCGATGCAGCGCCAGTTCGCGACCAGCGGGCCCAGCTGCGACCAACTTGCCACTGAGATTCAGCGGCTTGCACCGATGGTGACGTCAACGGCCAAGCGAAAGAGGATCGACCGCGTTTTCGGCGACAAGATCGACTTCCTGGTCGAGCGGCAGCTGCTGCCAGCCGAGGTCGCGCCAGCGCTGAAGAAGCTGCACGAGTACCGAAACGAGACGTACCATCGCGACCGGCATCGCGTCGAGGTGCTCCATCCGGCGGTCGTGATCTATTTCGACATCGCGTGCACGGTGCTGGATCACTACAGCCCGGGCTCGATGGTTGACGGGCCGCTCGGCCCTGAACTCAAACGTTTTCGAGACGACTCCGGCGGCCACGACGACCCGTTCGAGCTGCCCCACCGAGCGGCCCGGCAGCTCCGGCAGGACGTGGGACTCGATCTGGCGACCGTCCGTGAGGCGCTGGTGGCGCACCTACTCGAACGTCTTGAAGACATCGAGTCCGGACTTGGTTACATCGAGGAGAACAGTCTGAACCGCATGCGTCCCGGCGATGCCATTAGGTGGATGCAGATCGATGACGACGACGTCGAAGCAATCTTCAACGATGCCGTGTTCCGCAGCCGAGATTATCCGCTGACGATGGCTGATGTCGCCGCATGGATTGAAAGGGCGACCGCGATGGAGTGCATGACCGACAAGCATGCGTTGTTCGCTGAGTTCGCAGCCCTTGAAGACGCTTTTGAAGCGATGGAGCATAGGGTCTCGAAAGCGGTCTGGGACATCGATGAGCAGGCGAACATCCGATGACCGCCCGCAGCCTTGGCCGACTGCATGTTGCGGGCCGTCGACAGCACTAACCTCGGCCGTTGACTCAGCCGAGCTCCTTGGCAGATGCGGTGTTGCGATGCTGTCGCCCGCGCCGAGCGATCTCAGTTGGGCGTTGAGCTGGTTACGGATGAGCGGGCCGGCCGGGTGGCGCCGGAACGTCGAGTCGGTCGTGGGTGTACGGGCGCAGCGTGGGGCGGTGCCGATCCAGTTCCTGCGGTGAAGCGATTCCGTCGACGTCGACCACAACGTGCGCTGACGAGGTAGGGGACGTCAGGTGTCCACCCGGAGCTACCCTGGCGGAGGTTGTGTCGATGGCGAAGGACCTGCCTCCTTAAGTCACGGTGAGGTGATGGTGAACCGGTAGCGGACGCCGTCGCCGACTGGCCGGTAGACGCCACTGTGAGCTGGGTCGAGCGGGTTGGGTAGAAGACGGATCCGCCGCTCGGCGGCTCGGAAAACGTTCGTGATGAAGAGGATTGTGTAGCGTTCGTTCTTTCTTAGGCCCCGTGCTCGGGTGATCTCCGCAGGGGTGAGCAGGAACTCGGATGCTTCGCTTTCGGATGCCTTGACCTCGAACATCAGACGCCGGCGGCCCTGCTCGACCAGGAAGTCGTATCCGAGGGTGTCGTCCCCGCCGTCGTCGCCGAGCAGTTGGTTGCGATAGCCGGAATGCCAGCACTGCAGCTCGTTGAGGCCGGGGTAGCGCTCCTTGAGCCACTCCAGCGCCGCGATCTCGCCGGCCAGACCGATTGCAGCCAATTTGGCCTCTGGCGGCCGGCTCTGGCGGGCGGCGGTCGTCCCGGGGCCGCCCCATCCTGGTGCACGGCGCGACGGGCGTGCGGCGGCCTCTAGTGAGGTGCGACCGTTGGCGGCGCGGAACTCGGGCGTGATGCTCGCCCGAACGGCCGTGGCGATCTGTGCGTAGTTCGTCTCGTCGGCTACCAGCCGAACTCCGTCAATCTGGACGGTCCGACGTTCCAGCTCGCGGCGGTCGTGGATCTCCCGCTGTTGCTTTCGGGCCAGGTCGAGGGAGTCGGCGGGCAGGCCGAGCGTGCCCAGGTCGGTGGAGCGCGGCATGTCGGCCGGCCAGCGTTTGGTGTCTGCTGCCCAGACCAGCAAGCGGTCCGCGTCGACTGGCTCGAAGTCCAGGATGCCTGCGCTACTAGCCGCGTCGGCGACCGCGGTTGGCTCACCCGGCAGGCCGGACGGGGTAAGGCCGCGCTGGGTTTCGTACGCCCGGACGACCCGAGCGGTCTCGGCGGCCCAGCTCAGTGCTGCGGTGCGGTTGCCGATCCGCAGCCGGTCGAGTGGCTCGAGCCCGGAATTAATGCCTGGCTCACCGGCGCCGGACGCGGCCAGCCAGGCGTTGACTCGCTCGCTCATCCGGGCAGCGGGGATGGTGGGGAAGTAGTCCAGTACCCATTCCGGATCGGGGCCGAGGGTCGCCAGCGTCCGTTGCGCGACGTATGGGTCCAGCGGGCGTCCGGCCCGAAAGTCGGCGAGGGAGGCCGCCCGCAGGGCATCGAGGATCGGTCCGGTGCGCTCGGCGACGAAGGCCCGGAACTGCTGGGCGATCCCCTCCGGGTCGGTCAGAGGTTGGTAGGGCGCCCCGAGCGCCCGAATCGCCGCGTTCAACGGGCGCAGTTCGATACCCAGCAACCGCCGAGCCGCGTCCAGGCCCTCGGCTGCGGCCTGGAGCAGGGCGTCCGGCGTGGCCGTGGCGTCGCTGTGGTCGCACAACCATGCCGCGATCTCGCCGGGGGTGACCGCCGTGTCGTCGCCGTCCAGATCGTGCGCGCGGGCCGGGTCGAGGGTGGCGACCAGCGGGACGAGAACCTCGAGGGTTACCTCGTCGGGCCGGCGGATCGCGGCGCGCACCTCTTCCACCCTGGCGATTGGTTCGCCGAGTACGTCGGCGATCGCGGCCGACGACGGAGACTGGTCGGGTCCGTAGCCGTCCCGGGCCAGCTCGATCAGGGCGAGCCGGAGGGACTCGTCCAGCGACGGATGGCCGAGCAGCTCGCCGACGGCCGGCGTGGCGCGTTCCAGTAGCCGCTGGCGATCAGGCGAGCGCAGCAGCAGGACAGTTGGATGGGTGTCGTCTGGCATGGCCAAGTGCCGTGCCTCGATCGTATTCCCGCCGAAGCCTGCCTCGATCCGGTCGGCCTCTACGACGCGGATCCGGCGGAGCATGGTGTTCGCCCGGCGCAACACGTCCGTCCGACTGGCCCGGACGCTGCGCCCTCGCAGGTCGATCACCGCGGCAACCAGGTCAGCGAACCAGTCCTGGTCCGGCTGCATCAGCAGCGGCGGCGTGTTGGACGGGGTGAACGGGATGCCGTCGACGGTTACCGCCGGGTGCACGCCGGAGACCCGCTGCACCCGAGCGCCGAACGCCGCGACCAGCCGGTCGGCGACGGCGGACGCCTCCGGGCGGCGTAGGCGGAGCACCGGGAGTCCGCACTGCTCGAGCATCCGGAGTCGCTGCCGCTCGTCCGTGTCCTGCACGAACACAGGATCGGTGGCCGCCTCGGCGGCGAGATCGATCACGTCGATGGTGGTGCCGCGGGTGACCACCAGCGGTGCCCGGCTCTGGTGGTCGAGCGGCGTCCCGGCGGAGCGCTGGCGGATGAAATCCGTCCAGGCATCTTCGTACGCGTTGCGGAACGGGGGCACCACCGTGTCCGGCACGTGCCCGGTCTCGAGCAGCCGGGCCAGCAGGAGGACCCGGTCGGCCGCGGTGGCCGGGTCGTCCCAGGTGCGGATGCCGAGGCGGGTAGCTCGTGCCTCAGCGACCGGGCGGGCGTGGATCAGGTTGCGGACCCGGGACGCGATGACGGCTGCGAACGGCAGCGCGTCTCCCCGATCCGACCAGGCCTCGCGTGCCTTGCAATAGGTGACGTTGCTGCGGTCGCGCGGGGCGGTGACCGGCAGCCAGTCCGCTTCACTCAGAAAGGCCGCGGCCGGCGTCGGCAGATCGAAGGCGTCCGTGCCGTCGTTGTGCCGCCGCACCGTCACCGTGAGCGCCTCGTCAGGCCAGGTGGCGAGGCCGTGGACGATCAGCCGTGCGTACGCCATCCGGGCGGGACCGGAAAAGCGCACGTGGTCGTCCTGGCCGGCCAGGCGATAGAGCGGGCTTCGGCTGAGGTATGTGGTCTGCGGCCGGCGTCCCTGCGGCCGAGCGCGCCCGGTCGCCCGGCGCCAAAGCTTCCCGGTCTCGGCGGTCAAAGCGCGCGGGGAGGTGAAGTAATCACCCATGAAGGCGTCGCCGCGCCCGTTCAGCAGCGAATCCGCCACCGGATCTGGGACCAGGCCGGCCCGTACGCCGATGTGCCCGAGGAACTCCCGCCACCGCTCGCGTTGGTGGCCGGAGAACGGCGGAGCGCCCGGCCCGGCGATGATTCGGCGCCGCAGGGCGGCCATCTCGGGGAACTCGTCGGCGGTGTGGCGCAGCAGGTCGTCGAGCAGCGCGGGCTCGGGGCCGCCCCAGTCCTTGGACAGGTGGGCCTCAGCCGCAGGAATCCAATCGCCGTCGCGGCACGGCACGCGGAGCCCCATCTCGCGGATCTCGCGCCAGGGCGGATCGGCGAGGCCAGTCGCGAAATGGTACGTCCACAGCAGCACATCGGCGGCCAGCTCCGGTCTACGCTTCAGCTCTTCCCCGACGGTCCGGAGCAGCGTGGCGGCCCGGTACTCCCGGACCAGACCGGCTTCCAGCAGCGTGCGGCCGGGCCGCTTGGTGATGACGCTTCCGGTGCGGGTGTTCCAGGGCAGCGCCGACGAGACGTAGAACAGCCGACGGCGCAGCGACTCCGGCGGCTTGAGGGTGTCGCCAGCGGCATCCGGCGCGTCGGCGTCCGAGCGCGGGGAGAAGAACGCGGTCGGGCCGCCGCGGTCACTGTTGCAGGCGCGCAGCCGGCCGTCGTCATCGATCAGGATCGTGCGGCCGCGCAGGACCGTACGCTGTCGCACCGCGCCGGCCAGGTCGTCGTAGAAGGCCATCCAGACGTCTGGGTCGAACGGCGCCGAGGTCAGGCCCTGGGCAATGCGCTCCGCCCAGCCGGCGATCTCCTCATCCGGCGCGGTCAGAGTCCGGCCGGCGAGCGTACGAGCGGTCGCGCCGATGCTGGCCCGGCGTCTCTTCGACAGTGCGGCCGGGAGCAACGGGACGTGCGCGCGCCGGGCCAGCCCTTCGGTTGTCAGCACCTTGCGCCCGCCGCCATCCCAGGCGAAAACCTGCGACAGCGAGGATCGCGCGCCCGAGTCACCCTCGATCGGCACCACAGGCACGGTAGCGGCGTCGTGGCCGAGGGCGCCGAAGGCATTTCGTAGCCGCCCGGCGTCCTCTGTCGTCCAGGAGAGCAGGTCGGCGAGGGTGTCCACATCGATCGGCACGTCGCCGCTGCGCGCCGCGAGCAGCAGTCGGGCGCACAACATCGCGACCTCGTCGAGCAAGGTGTCGTTCAGCGGCACCGACTGCTCGAGACCGACCCTGGCAAGCTTGGCGAAGAACGGCGCGTTGACGTGCGCGGCCAGCGGCGCCCGAGCGTCCCGCCCCATCGGCAGGTGGGTGTAGAGGCGGTGGTCGCCGGGCTCGTCGCCGAGGGTCGCGGCGATCGACACGTGGGCGTCGCCGCGCCAGTCCCGCCAGCCCTCGCTAATGTGGTCGCCCCCGATGCTCCGCCGGATCGCCTCGGCCAGCGTCGCCTCGGGGACGAGCTTGTCAGCCACGAAGTACCGACCTGCCGGGCCCAAATCCACGATCGATGCCGAGACTCCGCCGTCGAAGCCGGCCAGCGGCGTCTCGCGCCGGCGCAGGGTCTCGCGGACCGGCTGAAGGCCACCGATCTCGACGGTCAGCTCGGCGATCCGGCGCAAGAACAGCAGTGTAGGCGGTGTCCCGCCAAGCAGGTGCATCTGCGCCATTGCGTCCGCGCGGGCGTCGTCGCTCTTGAGTGGCAGTCGCACTACTGTGGCGTACCCCTCGGCGAGCAGCTTGATCACCGCCGCCGGCCGGTGCGGCTGAGGGAGTGGCAGACAAAGGTGGAAGACATCGCGTTCGATGTCGGCTACGTCGCCGGCGATGTCGGGACCGACGATGCCGATCAGCTGCTCGCGCAGCTCCGGGCCGGTGGCGAAGCGGAAAGAGTAGGCGTCGTCAAGGTGTGTCGCGGTCGAATAGACCTCGGGCGAGCGGGACAGTTGCAGGACCGATTTGAACCCGATGCCCTTGTTGCCGATGCCCTCGTCGGGCCGCTTGTCCGACCGGGCAACGTCGCTGATCGCGTCGAAGTTGCTGTCGCCGAAGCCGTTGCCGGTGTTCGCCACGTACAGCACGCCGTGCTCGCCCTCGTCGGGATCGAGCCGGACCAGGATTCGACCGGTCTGTTCTCCGCCATCCTGCGCGTCGTGTGCGTTTTGCACCAGCTCGACCACGGCCCGGTGCTCGTAATCGCGGACCGCCTGCTCGGTCAGGTTCTTCAAGCCGCGGGCCGGGTTCCAATCGTCCTTGGAACGCAGGTACGACCGGATGCGGCCACGCGTGGTGTCCTCGATTCGGCGCTGGCGGGATCCGGTCGAGGCGGGCTGGACCTGAGTCACGCCTTGAGCATGTCACTCAGGTGCGACAGAGGCGACGGTGCGCCACGGCGGGGGCGGTCCCTGGTGTTTCAAAACGGGCACCGAACTCCTCGACGATGCGTAGGTGCGCCGCCACATCGCTGCGTGAGGTCCCTCTATAGCCTTGGGGATACCCTCGAACGGAACGCGTCGTAGACAGACGACAGCGGCGGGCATTCGCAGCTGCAGCTCGCATGGTCCACCCCCAGCCGCAACCCGCCAGGCGTGGGCCGCGTCAGCATCACGCGGGCCGGGCCTTGTTTCACCTGTTTGCGGCGGCGACGATCAGTGCGAGGCAGCCGATGAGGAGTGTGATAGCGCCGAACATGGCATAGGGCCACCACTGGCCGGACCGCGGCCGGGAACTTGGCTTCGATGGTGGCCACGACTCGGTCGAATTGGGCTCGGACGGCGTCGGCGTCGGGTTGGTCGAAGATCGTGCGGACGAGTGTGGCGATCCACGGCTGCGCCGACTTCGGGACTTTGGTCAGCAGGTTGCGCAGGTAGTGGGTGCGGCAGCGTTGCCATGACGCGCCGGGCAGGGCGGCTCCGATGGCCTGCACCAGGCCGGCGTGGGCGTCGGAGATGACCAGGCGGACACCGGACAGGCCGCGGGCGGTCAGCGATCGTAGGAACGCCAGCCAGCCGGCGCCGTCCTCATCTGAGGCGACGTCGAAGCCGAGGACTTCGCGCCCTCCGTCGGCGTTGACGCCGACGGCGATCAGGGCATGAACGTTGACGGTCCGGCCTGCCTCGCGGACTTTCATCGTCAGCGCGTCCATCCACACGAACGTGTAGTGGCCTGAGTCGAGGGGCTGGTTGCGGAACGCCTCGACCTGCGCGTCCAGGTGGGAAGCCATCTCCGACACCTGCGACTTGGACAGCTGCCGGATCCCGAGCTGCTCGACCAGCTTCTCCACCCGCCGGGTCGACACCCCGAGCAGGTAGGAGGTGGCCACGACCGAGACCAAGGGCCTGCTCCGCCCGCCGACGATGAGTCAGCAGCCAGTCCGGGAAATACGAGCCAGAACGCAGCTTCGGGATCGCCAGGTCGATCGTCCCGGCCCGGGTGTCCCACTCCCGAGGCCGGTAGCCGTTGCGCGAGTTCACCCGCTCGTCGCTGCGCTGCCCGTAACCGGCGCCGCACATCGCGTCGGCCTCGGCGGACATCAACGTCTGCGCGAACGTTTTGATCATCGCCTGCAACATGTCCGGCGACGCGCCCTTGATCTGCTCGCGCAGCAGGTCAACAGGGTTCACACTCTCTGATGCGGCCATCGCGTTCAGTCGTAGACCGTCTTCGCCGGCGGGAAGTCGTGCGGCAGGTACTCCCACGCGATCCCAGTCCTGGCCACCGCGTTGACGATCTCCCGCAGATCGTGCACCGGCCGGCTGATCCCCAACCCCACCCGCCCCGCGCGCCATGCGGTCAGCACCAGCTCGATCAACGCCCACCGTTAATCCGACAAGTCCGACCGATACCCACGACGCTGCACTCCCACGCCACGATCAATGAACCGGCCACGGCCGAACATGAATCAACCGCTACACGGATCAGATGCCCTCTTAGCTTGGAGTCAGACCACAGGTTGGTGCGCAGGGTCGGACAACAAGTCGGCATTCCCAGCCTCTAGCCGCTGGGAGATCCTTGGCGCACAGGGCGACTGTGCTGGCCTTCAGCTTCCCCGGATTCTCTCCACGAGCCGGTGATGATTGCCCGGAGCTGTACCTCCCACCGCAGGAAGGCGAGCACACATCAGCCCTGCATTGCGCGCTACCTGCACCCGGCACCCTGTCACGACCAGACAGCACGAGAAACCAGAGATTGGAGCGCCGAGTGACGCACACGGCTGACAGGTCGGATTCCTCGGATCGAGTCGGGAGAATTCGAGATGGCCTCGTGGACCGCCTCATCGCTGACGGCATGATCACCTCCTCGGTCGTGGAGGCGGCGTTCCGAACGGTACCGCGGCATGCGTTCGTGCCTGCGGGCACACCACTCGAGGTCGTCTACGACGTCGACCAGTCGGTGATTACGAAGACCGATGAGCACGGAGTACATCTGTCCTCGGTCAGCGCCGCGTACATCCAGGCCCGCATGATCGAGCAAGCCGGTGTCGGGCCCGGGATGCGGGTCCTGGAGATCGGTTCGGGTGGTTACAACGCAGCGCTGCTGGCTGAGGTGGTCGGGGCGGACGGCCACGTCGTCAGCGTGGACATCGACGCCGATATCACGGACCGGGCCAGGGTCCTGCTGCGCGAGACGGGCTATGACCACCGGGTACGGGTGTTGCAGGCCGACGCGGTGCACGGCGTGCCCAGTGAGGGTGTGTTCGACCGGATCCTCGTCACGGTCGGCGCGTGGGACATCTCTCCCGCCTGGCTGGATCACCTCGCACCGGACGGGGTGATGGTGGTGCCGTTGCGGATGAACGGCGTGACCCGGACGATCGCGTTCCGCCGCGACGGCGACCACTTGAGGAGTACCTCGAGTGAGGTGGCGGGATTCGTGCCCCTGCAGGGCGACGGTGCGCGGCCCGAGCGGATCTTCCGGCTGCCCGACCGGCAGGGCCAGTTCGTCAGCTTGCGCTTCGACGTCGGCGTCCCGGACGACGTACGTCAGCTGGATGGTGTGCTGGATACCGAACGCAGCGAGGTCTGGTCGGGAGTCACGGTCGGCCTCAGCGAGTCCTTCGCGGATCTTCACCTGTGGCTGGCCGGGTTCCTGCCCGGTTTCTGCCTGCTCGCGGCGGACGACGGTACCGAGCTGGCTGCCGAGCGCCGCTGGTTTCCGTTCGGTGTCGTGCGCGGTGACTCGTTCGCCTACCTGGCCTGGCGTCCGACCGACGGTGGCTCGAGGGCCGAGCTCGGGGCTCGTGCCTTCGGGGCGCACGGCAAGGACGCCGCAGCGGCCATGTCGGAGCAGATTCAGGCCTGGTACCAGCGGGCCCGCAGCGGGCCGGCGCCGACGTTCGCCTACTGGCCGGCCGGTAGCAGCGCCGGCGCTGTGTCGGACAACGTAGCGGTGCTGAAGAAGACGCACGGCCTGCTCATGATCTCCTGGCCGGCGGCGAGCTAGCCGCCCTCGGCCGGGTGAACCACCCCTATTCGATCTACCCGAGGAGCGTGAAGACCATGGCCCCGCTGCTGGAACTCGAGCGCACGGACGCCGCCACCGCAACCACCGAGGACGACTTCGTGCTCGACATGCGGGTCGTGGAGTCCACGACCCCGCTGGTGATCATGATGTGCAGCACGAGCGACGGCTGCGGTAGCAGCTGCAGCACGAGTGCCTGCGCGACCAAGTCCAGCGACCCCGTCTGATTCGGGCTTCATTCTGACGATGCCGTCGGCGCCCAGTCGGGCGCCGACGGCGGCCACGCGGTTGAGGAGGCCTCGTCGTGCCAGTCCCGCCTGTCTTTCAGCGTGCCGGTGCGGTCATGGTGCGCGCCACGACGGACCCCGGCGATTTCGATGTGCCTTCTCAGCTGGACCTGGCCGATGATGCCGCGGTGCTGCGTGACGGCATGGCGTGGCTGATGAAGACGTGGGCGCGCTCCGACGTCCGCGATGCGCTCAGCCTGGCGAGCCCCACGCTGGCGGCGCAGCTCGACCGAATCAGCGAGCGTCCCGACACGGCGACGGTCAAGGCCGTTCGCCGGGCGGTCATCTCCGTCGCCGGGTACCTGCTGCGGTGGCAGCGCCGGGCTACGCCGTTCGGTGTATTCGCCGGCGTCACGACCGCCGCCGAAGGAGCGGCCAGCGTAGCGGTGGGACGACAGCACCGCGTGATCGCGCGGGCCGACAGCGAATGGCTCACGGCCGTGATCGACCGGCTGGAGGAGCACCCGCTCCTGCGACGTCAGCTGCACCTTGTTGCCGACAACACCGGCGTCGTTCGTGACGGCCGGTTCATCACCGCCCGCCGCGCCGACCCGGGCAGCGGCAAGGCGGTTCCGCTGCGCGACGCGTCCGTGCGCTACACGGCACCGGTGAAAGCCGCGCTCGCCATCGCCGCCATTCCCGTCCGATATGACGAGCTTGCCGTCGAACTGGCGGAACGGTTCCCGGCTGCCCGACCTGAGCAGATCACCACGGTCCTGGACAATCTGCTGTTACAGGGGGCACTCATCAGTGCTCTGCGCCCACCGATGACGACCCTCGACGGCCTCACCCACGTGATCGATACGGTGACCGCCGCAGGCGGCGAGCAGTTCGCTGACGTCGCCGTGCTGCTGCGGGACCTCGAGATGGTGCGGGAGCTGATCGATCAACACAACGCGATCGACGATCCGGTGCAGGCATCCGCGATCCGCGCATCGGTCATGCAGCGAATGCGCGAGATCGTTCCCGGCAGCCAGGATGTGCTGGCCGTCGACACTCGGCTCGACGCCCATATCCGCCTCCCACAGCAGGTGTTGGCCGAAGCAGTCGAGGCCGCGAACGTCCTGCTGCGGATCAGCACGAAGCCGTTCGGGTCGACCGCCTGGCAGGATTACCGGTCCCGGTTCCGAGCCCGCTATGGCCAGGGCGCACTCGTGCCAGTGCGGGATCTGGTTGCCGACTCCGGGCTCGGCTATCCCACCGGCTACCTCGGTGCGCCCCGCGCGCACCCCAGCTGGCGGGCCATCAACGAGCGTGACGCGGCTTTCCTGGCTCTGGTGCAACGGGCCGCGCTCGACGGACGCGACGAGATCAGCCTGACCGATGCGGATGTCGAGGCGCTGACCGTTGGCGAACCGGCAGACGTGATACCGCCGGCACGCATCGAACTCGGCGTGGCGGTCCACGCCGCGTCGCTCGAGGCCCTCGACAGGGGCGAATTCCGGCTGCGCTTCGCCGCGGCACCGGGCATGCCGACGAGCGTGGCCGGCCGCTTCATCTACCTTTTCGACAAGAATCAGCAGGCTCAGATGGCTGCCGCCTGTGCCCCGAGTTCGCCGAGCGGCGACGCGGTGGCGGTGCAGCTGTCGTTCCCGCCGCGCCGCCCGCACAACGAGAACGTCACCCGGGTCCCACAGCTCCTGCCCGACGTCCTCGCGCTCGCCGAACACCCCACCGGCAATCCGATCAGCCTCGACGATCTGGCCGTCACCGCCGACGCCGACCAGATGTACCTGGTGCAGATCTCCACCGGCCGCCGGGTCATCCCCAACATTCCGCACGCACTCGACACCGTCGTGCAAAGTCCCCCGCTGGCACGCTTCCTCGCCGAGGTCGCCGACGCGCGCACCGCAGTGTTTGGCCCGCTCGACGTCGGTGCCGCCCGCACCCTGCCGTACCTGCCGCGCGTCCGGTATCGCCGCACGATCCTCGCTGCCGCACGATGGCTGCTCACCACCAATGACCTGCCGTCCCGAGCCGGTCAGGGCTGGGAGTCCGCGCTGCAGGCGTGGCAGCGGCACTGGCGTGTCCCGGCCCGTGTCGTGCTCTGTCACGGGGAGTTCCGTCAGCCCTTGAATCTCGACCACCGCCTGGACCGGGCACTGCTGCACAGGCGTCTAGCGCAAGCCGGACGGGTGGAGCTGCAGGAGGACGCCCAGCCCGAGGAACATGGGTGGATCGGCCGTGCCGCCGAGCTGCTGATTCCGATGCTTGCGACCGCGCCACCGCGCCGGCCGCTCCCTCACCTCGCACCGCCCGGTCGGCTTCAGGTGCCCGGCAACACGGCCGTGGTGCAGGCTCGTCTGGCCGGCAACCCGGCCCGCTTCGACGACATCATCCGGCACCTCCCGCCCCTCACCGCGACACTGCGCGGCGAGGTACGCCGGTGGTGGATTCGGCGCCAGCGCGACCTGGTTCGGATGGACGCCGACCAGCACCTCATCCTCGTGCTCCGGCTGACCGAGCCCGAGCACCACGCGGCCGTCACCGCAGCCCTGGCCGCGTTCGCCACCGAGCTCACAGCCCGTGGCTTGCCTGGCCAGATGTCACTCGTGCCTTACCAGGACCATCCCGGCCGCTACGGCTACGACGAGGCACTCACTGCCGCCGAGGACGTGTTCGGCACCGACACCGCCTGCGTCATCGCCCAGATGGCAGCCGCCGACGACCTGGGCATCGCGGCGCAGGCGCTGGCCGCCGCATCCATGGCCCGGATTGCCGCCGCGTTCGCTACCGACGAAGGCTCGGGAAATCAGGCCCTGCTGCGGTGCCTGCCGCAGCAGACCGGGGCGTTGGACCGCGGGCTGGGCGAGGAAACGCTACAACTGGTCGACCTCTCCATCGACTCGCGGCAGCCACAGCCAGACACCGCCAGGGAGGCGCTCTTCGACGCGTGGCGGGCTCGCGACACCGCCCTACGCCGCTACTTCCGCACCCTCGCCGTGCAACGCGACCCGGCCGGTCTCCTGCCGACCTTGCTGCGCGACCACCACATCCGTGCGCTCGGCGTCGATCCCACCTTCGAGCAGAACACCAACCGCCTGGCTCGCGCCGCCGCCCTGCGCGCTCTCGCCCGGATCGACCAGCGGTGAACAGGCCAGCGATCAGCCGCACAACCCCTGTCGGTGCCGAACCACCGACGATGGGCGGCCCGGATGCCGTCCGCCAGTCGCTGTCCACCGGCACGGCAGGGATCGCTCTGCTGCACCTCGAACGCGCCCTCACCGGTACCGGATCCTGGCCAGACGCGCATGCGCAGACCCGGGCAGCGGCCACCGGGCCGCTCGACGGCGGCCAACACACCGGCTTGTACTACGGCACCCCAGCCATCGCATTCCTCCTGCACTGCGCCGCCAAGGCCGACGACCGCTACGAAACAGCCGCAGCGACCCTCGACCAACACGTCGCCCGGCTTACCCGTCGCCGCCTTTCCGCCGCCACCGCCCGAATGCGGCACGGCGGCGCGGCCTCGCTCGCCGAATACGACCTGTTCTACGGCCTCACCGGCATCGGCGCACTACTGATGCAGCGTATGCCCACCAGCGACACTTTCGCCGATCTGCTGCGATACCTGACTGTGCTGGTCCGCCCGCGGCAGCAGGACGGCCTCCTGCTGCCCGGCTGGTGGGCCGCCCACAACCCCGACCCGACCCTGCCCACGCCGGGTGGACACGCCAACCTCGGGATGGCCCACGGAGCGGCGGGCATCCTCGCCCTGCTTGCCCTCGCGGCGCGCCACGGCCACGTTGTGAACCACCACGCCGAGGCCATCGACCAGCTCACCCGCTGGTTTGACCGATGGCGCCAGCACGACGCCGACGGCAGCACCTGGTGGCCACAGTGGCTCACCCTCGACGACCTACGAACCGGTCGCGTAAGCCAGCCCGCACCGGGCCGGCCGTCCTGGTGCTACGGCACCCCCGGCATCGCCCGTGCACTCCAGCTCGCCGCGACCGCCACCGACGACCCGGCCCGCCGCGCCGATGCCGAACACGCGCTCGCCGCCTGCCTTACCGACCGGCACCTCAACCGGCTCACCGACCTCGGCCTCTGCCACGGCCTCGCCGGCCTCTACGCAACCGCCCACCAGGCCGCTGCCGACGCCCACAGCCCAGCCCTCAAGCAACAGCTACCCGCCTTGGCCACGGCCATACAGAAGGCCGCCCACAACCACGACCAGGACGGCAACGCCGGGCTGCTGACCGGCCACGCCGGCATCCACCTGGCAGCCGAGACCGCGCGGCACGGCACCACCCGCACTGGATGGGAAACATGCCTCCTGATCACGTGACCACCACACCACTGGCCGCCAGCGTGCTCAACGTGCTCGCCGGCACCCCGCTGGAGACCGCCGCGGCGACCGCAGCCATCGATCCAGCCGACCTCGCCGACGCCGTCACCACCTACCACCTGGCCGGCCGCGCCGCGCTTCAGGAACACGCCGACGGCCACTGGTACCAGGTACGCGTCGAATTTCCCGACTGGGACACCGCAGAGACGACCGCAGTCACCTCGCTCGGCCCCCGGCTCGACCACCTCACGAACGAGGGCGCATGCGGCGGCTGGTGGTTCCTGCGCAAACATCCCTGCTGGCGCATCCGCTTTACCCACGCACAGGTCGACGGCGTCAACCAGGTACTCAACGAGCTCACCGCAGCCGGGCAACTCACCAGGTGGTGGCCCAACCTGTACGAACCGGAGACCACTGCCTTCGGCGGCACATCCGGAATCCAAATCGTGCACGACCTGTTCTGCGCCGACAGCCACGGCGTCCTCAACTACCTCCGCCAACCGCAGCCCGCCCTCGGACGCCGCGAGCTGTCCCTCCTCCTGCTTAGCGGCCTCCTACAGGCCGCGGGGCTGGACTGGTTCGAACGCGGCGACGTGTTCGCTCGGATCGCCCAAATGCGGCCCCTCGACAACATCGCCGACAGCCGACTCGACGCACTCACAGCCAGCGTGCGCGGGCTGCTCGCTGTAGCGCCCGACACGGACAACTCCCTGTTCGGCGCTGGCGGTGTGGTTCCCTTCGCCGCGCCATGGCACACCGCGTACACGTCCGCCGGCCGCGCACTTGCAGCTGCCGCGAAGGCCGGCACCCTCAACCGCGGTCTACGAGCTGTCGTCAGCCACATCGTGATCTTCCACTGGAACCGGCTCGGGCTGCCCGCCCACACCCAAGGCATCCTCGCCCGCGCCGCGCTCGAAGCGTTCCTGCCCCGGAGCCGACCATGAACACCGCTGTCAACCCCACCACCATCCCCGTCGTCATCCGTCGCTTCCCACTCCTCGGCAGGCCCCGACCCGCGTGCTCCGCCCTGACCGACCGTGTCGCCGAGGTCGCCGAGATCGCCGCCAACGCAGCCGCACAAGACGACAACGGCATGGCCGACGCCGCACACGCCCTGAACAAAGCCGCGCTAATCGCCAGCGACTGCGGCCTGACGGACCTGGCCCGCCAATGGTGCTGGCAGCACATCGACATCTACCGGCAATGGGACTCCCTCAGCGTCTTGCAGGCCAGCTACCTGCTCGAACCCGTCCTCAACCTCGCCCGCCTGCAGATCCGCGCTCGTCAGCCCGCACTGCAACTATTGAAGGCGATGAGCCAGGCCGTCACCACAGGCACCAACCTGATCATCGACGGGCACACACTGCCACTGACCAACCTGACCGGCGCCGCAGCCGAACTCGGCAAGCTCCGCCAGTGGACCTGGCTACAACACCTCAGCGAGGGCATCCGCATCCTCGCCCTCGCCGGCCGGTGGGACGACGCCGTCGAGCACGCCAAAACCCTCAACGGCATCGGACTGCACCTGATGGAAGGACGACAAGCCACGATCATCGCCCACCTTCTGCACGAGGAAATCGAAGCCGCCCGCGCGATCCTCGACGACAGCGCCATCACCCAACCGTGGGAACATCAGGTCGGCTCATGCCTGACCGCCATGTGCGCAGCACCAGGAACGGCCAGCCATCAGATATCCGCCATGGTCGATCAATTCCTCGCGCACGAACCCGTCGACGGATACGCCGTCTATCGAGCCCGTTGGGGCCTCACGGCCGCCACCCTGTCCAGCGGCCACCACGAAGTCGCAGCTCAACACCTTCTCCACCGCCTGGCGACCGAGGTTCTCGAAGCAGCCGACGGATACGCAGCCCGGGAAATCCTCGGCCACCGCACCGGCCTACAGATCAAGGAGCCGCAAGAGCAAGCTCTCGCCCGCATCGTGGCAGCAGCCGGCCTAGGGGCCGGTGCCATACCAGAAACCACCCTACGAACGCTCAACGGCGCAGTGGAGATCGCGCGCGACGCCTTGGCCCGCTCCGTCGGGTTGCCTATAGGTCTGGCGACGCCACGGAAGAGGTCGCGGCTGCGGAAACTCGGTGAGCCGGCGCCGTAAATCGCGCCGATAATCGAGCTCCCTGTCGCCGGTGCACGCGCCGCCCTCGCCCGTGGCAGTGACCAACCGGTCAACCTCGGTTGGCGGGCACCTAGAGCGCGTTTCACATATAGACCAGTCGGGTGTGTTGAAGGTACGGCGCTGTTGCCGGGTGGCGGGTGCACCTCGAGTCAGGCGGCCAAGCATGCCGCCAATGGCGGCCCAGCGGATTATGGCTTCCGAGGTGGTGGGTGGCGGTGAGCGCGGTGGCGGCGACGATTGGTCCCACGCCGGTCAACTGCAGCAGGTCCGGTCGCCAAGAGCGGACGATCGTCCGGATCGCCTTCTCGTGTTCGGCGGCTTCGGCTTCGAGGAGACGGACGCGGCGGGCGAGGTTGCGCAACACGCTCAGGCAGGTGAAGACCTCGACGTCGACGCTGGTGGTGGGGCGTAGTCGGTGGCGGTGGTGAGCATGAGCCGGGTGCTCTGGCCGCGGAACCGGGCCCGCGCCACCTCGGGACTGGTGATCACCAAGGCCGTGCAGTTGCCGTTGGGCGGTGGCGCTGGCCTCGACGGCGACGAGGCGGGCGGTCAGCCGTGCTTGCAGCGCGGCCCGTTCGGAGCCGGTCTTGGGTTGCGCCAGGCGGGTGCGGGCCAGGGCGTCGCGGGCGGCGCGTTCGGCGTCGATCGGGTCGGACTTGGTCCCGCCACTGCGGGCTGGTCGCACGGGCCGGTCCAGTTCGACGACCAGCTCACCACGACTGGCCAGGTGCCGGGTCAGGCCGGCGCCGTAGCCACCGGAGCCCTCCAACGCCCAGGCCCGCAGCCCCGAGTGTTGCTCGGCCAAGGTCATCAGTTCGGCGTAGCCGTCGGGATCGGCGGTCACTGTGGTTCTGGCGAGGACTCCGCCGGTGCGAGTGTCGAGCAGTGCGGCGGTGTGGGGTCTTTGTGGGTGTCGACGCCGATGACGACTTCGACCAGTTCTGTCAGCATGGACATGCGTTCTCTCCTCACCGTGGGGACGCGAGGGTCCGGTCCGGTGCGGAGATGGCAGGGCTGTGATGAGACATGCCAGCCGGTAACCGGCGGTCAAGCTCCTGATCAGGCCAAACGTCTCCGGCCGGGCCGCCGCCGGCAGCAGCAGGCGGACAAGTCCTTTCAAAGGCACAAACGCTAGTCAGGGCAAGAGTCACGCCCGCCACCACCAGCTGTCAGCTCACCACTGCTGAACCGACCCCGCCACCCTCACAGTCAGGCCAGCCGACGCCTGACGGCCAGTAGGCGGCGTCCGACGTTGTGCTCCCAGAGCTGGTTGGCTACCTCGTCCGGGGCGCTGCCCATACCGCCGAGGCACAGGCGCTGCTGCAACTGCCCGAACGCCACCACCGCCAGCTCGACGTTCTGGGTCAACTGCCGTGGGGTGATGGTCCAGCCTCCGGCGAGACGACGGCTCAGGATCCCGGTCATCTCCCCGTGGGCAACGGCGGAGTACAGCGAGTAGACCACCTCGTGGCCACCGCTGACCTTGCCGGCCAGCAGCGCCGTGACCCTTTCAGTCTTGCTCGGCAGCCTCTCGCCGGAGACGGAGAGCGGCTTGGTGGCGCGAGCCAGGCCCAGGTCGTCGATTCGAGTGATGAGCGTGCTGAGGTCCGCCTGCGCCTGCGCGATGTTCGGGGGTGCGCTGGCCTTGGTGTTCTTGAGCGTGGTCTTGTTCTCATCCCAGAGCACCAGGTAGGTGCGGGCGACCCGCTGCCGGACGGTGAGCTGCGGGTCCATGAGCCAGAAGGCGAACCCGGCACTTTCCAGGGCTGACCGGCACAGGACTGCCGAACCCAGCTTCGGCACCGGCGGGGGGAAGGGCGGCTCCAGGAGCTTGCGGATGCCGGTCAGGTAGTCCTCGACCGCGAGCATGCTCAATTGCGCCATCTCGAACGCCATAGTGGGTTCCTGCGGGCCCCAGGGAGCCCCGTGCACATCGACCTCGGTGTTCGCCAGCTCGTCACGGAAGGGCGAGCCTGGCCGGGGCTGCCAGAACGCCGGGTCGAGCCGGCGCACGGCGGCCCGGCTGGTGAGGTCGAGCACCTCCCGCAGCTGACCCAGCAGCCAGTCCCCGTCCGGGCTCGTCGTCTGCGCAGCCGGGAAGCCCGGAGCGAGGGGGAAGGACGTCGTCACCCCTATAGGATGACAGTTAACTCCACACATTGGATCTGCGCGTGGCCTCGGTGACCCGCAGGTGTGCTGATCGTCGACGACACCGGGTCCTGAAGAAGGGCGTGCGGTCGGTCGGGTGTAACGCCAGTACTCCGGCACCGCCGACCGGACTGATAATTGCCAGGTCGGAGTGTTCCTCGCCAACCGCTCTGGCAAGGGTCACGCGCTGATCGACCGGCAGTTGTACCTGCCCCAGTCCTGGCTCGACGACCGGGACCGGTGCCGGGCCGCCAGATCACTAACAGCAGTGTGGCTGATCCGGCGCCCCTCAATGGGCATCACGGACTGGAGCAGGTCGCCCGCAGGCAGCAGGTCGACCAGCGAAGCTGTGCCTGGGGCGTCGCGGTCAGGATCGGCAAAATCTGGTGCGCCGGTACGACGCGGGCTGTAGAGGCCGATGTCAGCGTCGGTGGCGGCACCGAGCACCTGGCGAAAGGGCGGTGCGGCGCTCCCGGCTGGGTCAGCGATGTTCCCCACGTTCGAGTTTGCCGACCCAGCGGTGGTCAACGTAGTGGGCGGTGAGGCTTCGCCCGGGGTAAAGGCGGTCGAGGGCGACGTTGATGGCGTCGGCTAGCTCGGCCCGGGACATCTGCTGGCCAAGCCGTCGTGGCGAGGTCCGGCGCTGGCGGGCCTGGGCGAGCAGGGTGTTGCGCGTGATGATGGTGTCGGGATGGCGGGACATCTACGCCTCCCTCCGTAGGCCGACTCTGGATCCTCAGCCGAAGCGTAGTTGTGGTACGTCGTACAGGTCCGCGTTCGGTAGACGGCGCATGACCGGCGAATCAATCTCGATGATCAGCATTTCCGTCAGGAATTGGACCGTGGCCTCCAGCAGGTGGCTGGTGTGAGCGGTGGCGCTGTGTTCCTTGAGTCCGGCGGTGATGTGAATGTGAGGGAGGATCCTCTGGGCGGTGTTGTCCCAGGCGATGGTGCCGCCACCGAGTGCTTCCACGTTCTCGAGGTCGACGTGCGTCCATACGGGGGCGTCGGGGTTGTCGAGGCGTTGACATGTGCCGACGACCTTCGCCCTGCTGAGGCCGGCGATGAACATGGGGATATAGCCCTGTTTAATGCCGTGGGCGCGGCAGGCGTCGGCGAGGGCGGTGAAGAAGTCGTCGCCGTGGTCGAAGACCACACCGATCATCCGTCCTGCGGTCAGGTTGTGGCTACGCATGCGGGGTGGCTGTCTCCGTTGGGTCACCGGTCAGGGGTGGTGCCGGCCAAGGCCAGGAGGAAAAGGCATCGAGGTTGCCTGCGACTGCGATCGCTGAAGCGATGTACTGCGGCTCGACTTGGGCGTTGAGAAGCACGCGGAGCAGGATGCGGGCTTTGTAAGGGTGTAGCCAGCCTGCGGGGATGAGCCCGCGGGCGAGGAGGTCCTGCTCGGAACCGGGGAAGCCGTAGGTGCGGGTGAGCGTTGGGCCAGCCGGGGTGCGGGAGGCAAGGACGACGGGGATCCGTGCGGCGAGGGTGGAGAGGGTGTCGACGAGGGGTTCGGGTACATGGCCGACTCCGAATCCGGCGACGACGAGGCCGTCGCAGTGCCGGCTGATGGCGTCGAGGAGAGTGGGATCCTCGTCGAGGCTGACTGTGTAAAGGCCGACGCGCGCACGTGCGGCCTGAGCGAGGGTAGGGATGGTAAGCCGACATGGCACGCAGGTCAGCAGCCTAAGGGCACCTTCCACGACGGCTCCGATGGGACCGGTGTCCGGCGAGCGGAAGGTATCGCCGTGGGTGGAGTGGGTCTTGGTGACCCAGCGAGCGGCGTGAACTTCATCGGCGAGGACGACGAGGCAGCCTTGGGCCCGAGCGGCCGGGGAGGCAGCGGTTTGGATGGCGGCGAGGAGGTTGGCAGGGCCGTCCGCGCCGGCCATGGTGGGATTGCGCATCGCGCCGGTGACGACCACGGGTTCGGCGCGTCGGTGCAACAGGTCGAGCAGGTAGGCGGTCTCCTCGATCGTGTCGGTGCCCTGGGTAACGACCACTCCGGTGGCACCTGCGGCAAGTTCGTCAGTCGCCGCGGTGGCGAGCTCGGTAACGTCTTCGAACGTGAGGGACGCCCCGGGGCGGCGGCGGAAGTCCACCACCTCGACGTCGATTCGAGCTGAGGCCAGTCCTGGTACGGCGTCGACCAGGTCGCGTGCGGACAGGTTTGGACTGACGCCTTCCCTGGTGCCGCTGGTCATGGCGATCGTGCCGCCAAGGCCGAACACGACCACCTTCGGCGCGGATGTTGTCGGTGTCGAGGGCACGACGGTTCCTCTCGGCGGTCGCCGCTTGTGCGCAGAAGCCTATTACGGCAGGGATCCAATGAAGCGGCACGCCTGGTCGACCCCGTCGAGGGAGAGTAGACGGCTGCGGGGCTCGGCGAGGCCTGCCAGACTGTACTGGCCGAGGTCGGCGCAGCGGCTTTGTAACCAGTTCCAGTCGAGGTTGAGGTAATCGGCAAGGTGGAGTAGCCGTCCGCCGGGCGTGTCGCTGGCGGTGATGGAGTGAGCTTGCACGTGGCCAATGGCGTCACGGTAGGCGGCGATGGCGTTGGGGCGGTCGGTGACATCAACGTGCCAGACTTCATCGGCACGGATCCAGGTGGCCATGATCGCTCGCTGCTTGTCTATGACGAGTCCCGGTAGCGTGGTGTATTCCGGGTCGTCCGTCACCGCAGTGTGGATCCCGAGGGATTCCATCAAGGCCAGGGCAAGCAGCAGCAGGATTCGTTCAGACGTTGACGAGGCGGCCACCGCGTGCGAAGGGAGGCAAAACATCCTGGTCATCGGCTGGGACGCGCTTCGGTACCGTTCGGCGGTCTCGCGTAGGTACCGCAGCTTGTGGCGGAATAGCAGCCATGTGCTGGCTTCCTCCCCGCGTTGCTCCCGCGTCCAGTAGGTGGGCACGTCGGACAGGAGATGGTAGTGGCGGCGGATGTGGTCGGCGCAGAATGCCGATCCGATCCACAGCCGTGACACCGAATCCAACTCTTCAGCGATATCGCGGCTCGCGGCAGATCTGTCCATGTCCCTGTATGGAGATGCGGCTGCCTGCGCGGTGTCCAACCGGGCGTCGTCGAGCAGTAGCGACGAATCGAGGTTTGCCACCGCCCACAAGACTCCGGCCGTGATCGCGTCGAGCTGGTATGCGCGAGGGATGAGCAGCCGGGTGTCCCGACCCGCTTCGACCAGGTGCTGGTACGCCCGCCGAGAGTCCAGCGCGAAGACACCGACACGATCCGGCCTATCGACATGCCCAAGGATGAGCCGCCGTTGAAGGGACCGACGCCATCTCTGTTCCGTGCCGGCATGGGTGATCGTGGCGAGGACGCGACCGTCGTCGACCGCCGGGTACAACTCGATGTCGATCGTTGTTCCAGGGAAGTGTTGGCCTGTCGGGGCCGAGATCGTTCGGCGGGAAGAACGGTCATCGTCGGGCAGCAGTTGGCGTCCAAACGTGGGGGCACCGAGTTGCAGCAGATCGCCGACGGGAAACAGGTCGCGCCTTGGGGCGGAACGATCAACCTGCTTCCGTTCATCGATGTCCGTTCGGAGGTCGCCGGAGCGCCGAGGACTGTAGAGGTCGAGATCGGTGTCGCTGGCGGCATCGAGCGCGAGCCGTAAAGCGGCACGGCGTTCCTCGCTGGGCCAGCGGTGCTCCCCGCGTTCCAGTTTGCCCACCCAACGGTGGTCCACGTAGTGAGAGGCGATGTCCCGGCCTGGATAGAGCCGATCCAGGGCGGCGTTCACAGCATCGGCCAGTTCGGTCCGGGACATGCGCTGCCCAGGCCGCCGGGGTGATGGCAGGCTAGCGCGTTTCGCGGTGAGCAGAGCGTTTGGCGTAATCAACGTCTCCGGGTGACGAGGCACCGGCACTCCTCCCCCTTGGACACACTGGACTTTTGCGGTTGGGCTAACACGCCAGCTAGGGCGGTATGAGCTGCCGCCCCCCACCGCCGCCATCGTGGCGAGGCGCACACCGACAGTCAAGGAAGCGTCGGGCGTGGCCGCCGAGACGGGAAGGCCAATCTCGGCGTCACGGGTGCTGGACAACGTACGGCCTGAAGTGGTTCATCGGCAGCCTCCAAGGATCACTCCGGGCCCGGTCGACGGTCGGTCGGCCGGGGGGGAGCGGTCAATGTAACCCCGCCCAACCCGGCAGATGATCTTCAGGCGAGTAAGCGGTTCGACCTTTTTCCCAGGTCATCCGCTGGTCGGACCGAAAGTCGGTACGTGAAGTCGGACGGAAGGTCGGCATTCCCAGCTCCGCGCGGTTCCGTAATCGTTGATTTGCAGCGAGCTATTCGTCAATTCACAGAGATGCACGAGGAAGGGTCAATGCGCCGGATGAAGTGGTGCGTGCCGAGGGGAGGCCCGGGCAGCGCACCGTCGTTGAAGGAGGTAGCGCCGATGCGGTGCGAGTGGTTCGCTCCCGCCCGCGACGGTGAGCCCTACAGCCCCTTCGGCCTCGACTGTGAAGGCGCGGCCACGCTGTACGGCGACCGCAGCGGCTGCAATTTCGCCGGGCCGGGTCGAGCCGATCAGGGGGCCGAGGATCTCGCCCAGCGCAACCGTGATTTCTGGATGGCGGCCGATCGGGTTACGACTACGACGAAGCCGTCTCCTCGGCGGCGGCTGCTCCCGGTCCGGCCGGAGGGGCGGTCAGCGTGAACTCGACCGCGCCGATCCCGCAGATCGAGCCGGGCGTCCTGCTGACGCTTGACGGTGACGACTGGTCTGAGGGCCGTGACCTGATTCCCGGCGGCCGGGTCGAGGTCGTCGTCACCGGCCTGCACACCGACGGCAGCGACCACTGAGTGTGGGTGTCCGGTCACCGCCCCGGGTGCTCCTACCCACACGTCGACGAGCATATGCCGTGCCTGGAATTGCGTGTTTGGCTGGCCACGCTGCGCCGCTACGGGAGTGTCCGGCATGAGCCGTAACAACGAAGGTTGCGGGCTCGCGGAGAGGCTTGAATCCGCGCGGATGACTGCCCGGCAGCACGCCGACGGCGGCACCTGCTTCCACTGCAAACCCGACGGCTGCGACCAGAACGCGTGGGCCCAACAGGAGCTCGCCGAGCATGCCCGCCGCGACCCGGCGGCAGCCCCGCACCCCGCCGAGAACACCTGACGCAGGAAGGCCCGCCGCCGTGCACACACACCCCGGTGCCCCCGATGACGCTGCCTGGCCCGTCGACATCCAGCCCGCCGAGCCGCAGCGTCTCGTGCGGGCGGTAGGCACCGTCCCCGCTCGACCCACGTTGCTCGCCGACGAGTTCTGGTTCATGGCCCACGACGACCAGACCGGCCGGCCACGCCTGTTCGAGTCCGCGCTGAACCACGGCCTAGCCGCCGCGCTGCTCGCCGAGCTGTACGGCGAAGGCCGGATCACCTTCAAGCAGGGACAGATCGAATTGCTCCAGCCCTGGCCGCCGAGGAACTGGTTGCAACACGTCGTGCTTGACCGGCTGATCGCACAGCCGCAGCACAGCGACACCCGGACGTGGTTGGCGTTCCTGGCCGCCACTGCCAGCGAGCAGGTCACCGACCGCATGTGGCAGGTCGGGCTGCTGCGACAGCAGCAGGTTGGCCGGCTGTGGCGTCAACGCACCATCTACGTGCCGACCGACATGAACGTCGCTGCGTCGTCGTGGGCGCGGCTGTCGGTCGACCTGCGTTTCACCCGCCGCCTCAACTCCTTCGACGTGGTGCTCGCGGGCCTGGCCTTGCACACCCAGCTGGACAGGGCCCTGCTCGACGGCGCGTCGCTGGCCGTCCGTACCCACTTGCGTCAGGTGGTCGCGCAGGCCCCACAACCGGTACGCGACCTGCTCGCCGACCTCGGCAGCGCGGTCGGCGGAAGCGTCCTGAGTCACCGCACCTGAGCGCGGTCAATCCCCACCACCCTTCCTGAGAGAGACCCGATGCGTACATCGAAACCCGACACCGTCTCGGCTGTGCTGGCACGCGGCCGCCTCGGGATCCCGTCCGTGGTGTTCTTCGTCATCGCCGCAGCGGCACCGCTGACCGTTGTCGCTGGTGGTGCGACCACCGGGTACGCCGTCACCGGCGTCGTCGGCATCCCCGTTTCCTACCTTGTCGTCGCCGCGATCCTGGCGCTGTTCGCCGTCGGCTACGTGGCCATGTCCCGGCGCATCGTCAACGCCGGCGCGTTCTACACCTACGTCGCGCACGGTCTCGGCAAGCCGGCCGGCGTCGCCACCGCCTTCGTGGCGCTTCTGGCGTACAACGCGATGCAGATCGGCCTCTACGGCGGGTTCGGCGCGGTACTGGCCCAGTTCCTCCAGCACCGCTACGGCTGGAACTCCACTTGGTGGCTGTGTGCCCTCGCCGCGTGGGCTGCCGTGACCGTTCTCGGGCTGTTGCGTATCGACCTCAACGGCAAGGTGCTGGCCGTCGTGCTCGTCGCCGAGTGCGCTGTCGCGGTCGTCTTCGACGTCGTCATGGTCAGCAACCCGGCCGCCGGCGGTGTCAGTTTCGACACCCTCGCCCCGTCGCACATCTTCGCCGCCGGTATCGGTGCGGCGCTGGTCACCGCGATCACGGGTTTCGTGGGCTTCGAAGGCACCGTCGTGTTCAGCGAGGAGACGAAGGACCCGCGCCGCACCGTACCGCGGGCCACGTACATCGCGGTGGCGGTCATCGGTCTGCTCTACGGGCTGTCCGCGTGGGCGATGTCCGTCGCCACCGGCCCCGACAAGATCGTCGGCGCCGCGCGCGCCGACGGCACGGACCTCATGTTCAACCTGGTGTCGCCGCACCTCGGCAGCAGTGTCGTCACCGTCGGCCGGGTCCTGTTTATCACCAGCCTGTTCGCCGCGCTGCTGGCGTTTCACCACACCGTCGCCCGGTACCTGTTCGCCCTCGGCCGCGAGCGGGTCCTTCCCGCGTGGCTGGGGCGCACGAGCCGCCGCACCGGCGCACCGAAGGCCGGCTCGATCGTTCAGAGCGTCATCGCGGTAGTCGTTCTCGCAGGCTACGCGGTGGCCGGCGCCGACCCGATCGTTCACCTGTTCTTCTGGATCACCGTCACCGGTGGCCTTGGCGTGCTGATCCTGATGACCGTCACCTCCGCCGCGGTGGTCGGATTCTTCGCCCGCACCCCACACCGCGACGGCCTGTGGCGCACCGCGATCGCGCCCCTGGCCGCTGCTAACGCGCTGGCCGCCATTCTCGTCGTCACCCTCCAGGAGTTCGACGTCCTGCTCGGTGTCGCCGCAACGTCGCCGCTGCGCTGGTGGTTCCCCGCCGCCTACGGCATCGCCGCCGTCCTCGGCACCGTCTGGGCGGTGATCGTGCGCGCCACCCGCCCCGACGTGTTCACCGCGATCGGCCTCGGCGCGGACAGCGCCACCGCGCCAGCACGCACCCCCGGCACCACCCGCCAGCCGGCCTGACCAGGAGTGACCATGCAACCGAACAGCACCATCGCCGTCCGCCGGGCCGCACGTGAGGACGCCGGCGCGCTCATCACCGTGCTGGTGGAGGCGTTCCTCGACGGGCCTGTCGCCGACTGGCTCGTGCCCGACCTGAACGAGCGCCGCGCGGTCTACTTCCGCTACTTCAAGCTGGTTCTCCACTACGGGCTCCAGCACGGGCGCGTGGACACCACCTCCGACCTGTCGGCCGTCGCGATCTGGTACACCCGCGACGAGGTCCCACTGCTGGCATCAACCGACCACTACTACGCGGTGGAAAAGGCCACCGGCAAGTACGCGCCGAAGTTCCTGCTGCTCGACGCCATCTTCGAAACACACCACCCACACGCCCCACACGACTACCTCGCCTACGTCGCAGTCGACCCACGGCGCCAGAGCCGTGGCATCGGCTCGGCGCTGCTCACCACCGCCCACCAAACACTGGACGCGACCCATCGGGCGGCGTACCTGGAGGCCAGCAACACCCGCAACAGGGACCTGTACCTGCGCCTCGGCTACCGCCAAGGCGAACCGATCCACCTACCAACCCAAGGACCGCTGATCTGGCGGATGTGGCGCGGCCAACCGACCGACGGCACCCCCGCACCGTTCCCGACGGACCTCCTACCACGCAGGCGGCTACTGTGAGCGGCCCCGCCCTGGGCACGACCATCCGCCGGGCGACACCCCAGGACGTCGCCGCGATCACGGTTCTGCTGGCCGGCGCACTCGACGGCGACCCCGTCATCCAGTGGCTGCTGCCCGACCCCACCGAGCGCATCACCGTCCTGCAGCGCCTACTCGCCGTCGATATTGACCACGCGATCGAGACCGGGACCGTCGACGTGACGCTGAACCTCTCGGCGGTCGCGGTATGGCGCAGACACGACCCGGAGGCCCCGCGATGGCCGCTCGGAGACCACCACCTGACAACCTTCGCCGGCACCGCAGCCCACCGCCTGGCCACGCTGAACTCCGCCATCGACAGCTACAGGTCCTGGGCACCACACCACTGGCTGTCATGGCTCGCCGTACACCACGCCTTCCAGCGACAGGCCTCGCCAGCGAGCTACTGCGACGGCACCACCAGGTCGTTGACGGCACCGGATGGCCGGTCTACACGGTGGTCACCACCGCAGCGGCGCGGGACATGCTCCGGAAGCAGGGTTACCACGCTGCCCTGCCGCTGAACCTGCCCAGCGGACCGAAGCTCTGGCCCTTGAGCCGAGGGGCTCGCCCGGCCCGCCCGCCCGATGCTTCCCTCCGCTACTGCTAATTGACCGGTTACGCCGAACGGCCGCCAGGCCACCCGGACGGTTTGGCGCTCCGATCCCACCCGCAACGCCACGACCCAGCGAGGAACCACACCGCATGCTGATCCCCCGACGAAACGCCCCCACCCGCCTTGTGGTGGGTCTTCTCGGCAGCGTCATGCTCACCGCCTGCCAGTCAGGCCCCCTGGCCGGCCGGTCGACGCCGACACCAGCGGCGCCATCGCAAACGCAGCAGCCCACCCTCATACCACCCTCGGCCGCCACCGGACCGAACCTCACCGCGCAGCAACGCCTGACCGCCCTGGCGACCAGCGTCGCCGCCACACCGGCCGACGACACCACCGACCGGCCCTACACCTACCTGCACCTGCAGATGTGGAACCGCGCCACCAACGCGATCACCCGCACCGACCTGCGACGCTGGCGACGCGGCGCGGACAGTTCCGGACGCGAGAGCACCCGCCGGCTACCCGACATGCTCGGTGTCGACTACCGCCCCGACCCCGACGAGCGGGAACTGTTCACGCACGCCCCGCAAAAGACCACCCAGTACGGACGGGGCACGCTGCGCCACTACCTCCCCGAACCGCCGCCCACCGATCCCACCGCGCTTGCCCACGCGCTGGCGCCACCGATCCTGGCCGACGAAACCGCATACCCCCTCCTGCTCGCCTCCGGCATCGTCGGACTCGCCACCAGCCAATACCTCAACCAGGAACAGCGAACCGCTACCCTGCGGGTCCTGGCTGGCATCCCCACCATCACCTACCAGGGCGAGACCACCGACATCGCCGGGCGTACAGGCGTCGGCTTCGCGGTGACCGCCGACGGGTCGACCTGGCAACTGATCATCGACGAACGTACGGGCGAACTCCTGGCCGCCCAGGAACGCGTGACCGGCAACCGGCCAGGTCTGTTCTCGTACGTTCTTATCCTCGAACGCGGCCGCACCACCACCGAGGCCGACGAGCCGGGACTGTACAAATAACGGGCTGAATGACCGATCAAGGGAGAGACGCCAGATGACGACCGAGATCATCTCGGGGCAGGAGCCGGCCATCGGGTCGTTGAGTGCGGTCACGGATGAGTGTTCGGCTCGACAGCAGTGCCCCACCTTGCGGTAACAGGGCAGGGCACTGCTGGCTGACGAGGAGTTACTGAACGAGCTTATGGAGTCGGTTGGCTACCACCAGTCCGGTCAAAACCAGGGTGACAACTCCGCTCGCGACCCCCAGAACGATGCTGGGGCCGAGCCCCAACGCGGGGCCGGTCTGGATCGCTACGGTCAGGCCGGCAACGGCGGCCGCAGCAAGGCCGACGATCAACGTGATGACGAGGATGAGCAGATCCCGCTGTGTCAACAAGTAACGCTCGTCCCGTGTGGGCCCATCATCGACGGGCTTGGACTGTCGCGGGATAGGCCGCGAACCGCTGCGGCCGGATCCAGAAGTCCCGTTCACCGGCCCGCGCCGGCTGGATGTGCTCTTGTGCACTGTTGCTCCATCGCATGTTGTGGTCGTTCCTCGGACAGGCGAGACAACAAGCCGTGGGTAGCGCTGCCGGTTACCGCCGGACAGCGGCATGGTGTCTCAGTCCCCCAACGACGTCGCGACGTTCAAAGAAACGCTTGTGCGACGCCTTGTCTCACGCAGCGTGGTGGCTCTGGCGTGATCCGTCTTGGCACTCAACGCGAAATCGGACTTCCTAGCACGCCTGCATTACTGAAAGTAATGATGAAGTTCTTTCAATTCGATCTCTACTTAGTCGATGGATATCGATTTGTGCGACTTCAGTCATCAGCGACTTTCGCCAGGCGCGAGCGCGCTGAGCTTTAGTTATGGCAAAAAGAGATCGGAGAGTGTGAATGGGTTGAACTGTACTGGACAGTAACTTACTCAGGAGTGAGTGCTGCGGGTTCGCGAAAGTTGCGTACCTTAAGCAGGCGAAGTGTCGTTACCAGTAATGAGATGTGAGCCACGCGCATGACGTGGACGCACCTCGGACAGAACGGCCCTCTGTTACCGCAGAGGGTCGTTCGCGTGAGGTCGCTGCCCGACTGCCATCGCCAGAACTCGGCCGGATCCGCTCTACGCCGGAAAGACGATCTCCTCTGAGTAGCGGTTCCCCACTCCAGGCGACCCGCTGTACTTGCTGGTGGTAACCGCGAAGCTGGTGACGGGGTTCGACGCCTCAACGAGGGTGTCCTCTACCTGGACAAGCCGCTAAAGCCCCACACCTTCCACCGTCGCTACATCGAAGCCCATTACCTCGGTGACTGACGAGTGTGTCGCTACCCGGAGGTGATCCGAGGGGCGCTCGCGGCTATCCGCGACGTTGTCCGACCCTCCACATACGCTCTGGTCGCATCCTGTGATGCTTCCTCCGCCCTGAGTGACGGCGGAAGGAACGCCGCGTCGGCGCCTTCGCCGGCGGTGGAGCACACGGACCCGGGAGAGGTCCGCGTCATCCCTACAGTCTCCAAGGAGTAGACGTGAGGCAATTCCTGCTCAGAATCCTCGCTGGCGCGGCCCTCGTGTTGGGGTTCGCCGGCGTCGCCGCGGCCCCGGCCCAGGCCGACACCCCGGACGTGACCGTGTCGTCCCCCTGCTACGAGCCCGCCATCGGCCGGGACTGGGTGTACTGGACGGTCACCAATCACACGTCCGCCGACATCGTCGCCGCCATCACCAACGACACGGCGTCGCCGTATCCCCCGGTGTTCACGGTACCGGCAGGTGGCAGCGTAGTCCGGGAGACGATCGGGGGATTCGATGTGCAGGTGACGGTCGGGGGTTCCGTTGTCGCCTCCGGCTCCGTCTCCCGTGATGCGCTCACGGCATGCGGCACCACGCAGGCCAGTTTCAGTCTGATCGTGGACTGCCGGCCGAGTCCGTACCAGGTCAGCCTGCGGATCAAGAACGCGACCGACGGGGCACGCCAGTACAAGCTGGTGAAGCAGCGTGGCGAGGAGCTGACCGTCACCGCCCTCCCGGGCAACACCTACATCACGGAGGACTGGATGAAGCCGACCGACCGGTGGGTGCTGGAGATCGCCGGGTACAAGTACGTCCGCGTGGTCAACGAGCCGGCGCTGTGCAATGCCCCGTCGCCCACGAGCACTCCTTCCCCGCCGGGCCCATCGCCCATTCCCACCTCGGCGGCTCCCGCGCCCGCCCCGACGCAGACGGTGGCACCGCCTGTGGAAACGACCGGCCCCCCGCCGACCCTGGCCCCGGTTTCTAACGTGTCCGGGTTGAACTCCGGGAATGGTGTGCTCGTCGTGGGGTTGGCCGGCCTGGTGGTCGGCTCAGCGCTCGGCATCGCGGCCACGCTCCGGTTCCGCCGCAGGCCCCTCCCCAAGGAGTAGCGGCTGGCCTAAGTGTTCGGGGGGTGCCATTCGGGGCCATCCCCCGAACAGTCTGCCCGCATGGCCCGCATGCGCGCCGAACCGGCGCGGAATCACGTGCGGCCCACCTCTTCTGGGGCCGCGACAGTGCCGGCATGTCAGAGACCTACGGGCCTGGGACGACCTCGATCGCACGTTGGACGCCGACGCCGACGCCGACGCCGACGCCGACGACTTGCGCCGCGCCACCACCGTGTCCGAGCCGATCACGAGCGGGACTCTCATCGGGGCCGGCTACCACATGGCCGCGATCGCGGCGTCAATCGCGAGGGCCAGCGAGTTCGAGAGCTTGGTCGACAACCACAACAATCTCGAAGAGCCGCTCATCGTCACGAACGACACCCTGGTCTTCCTGGCCCAGTACATGAGCAACCTGGCCGAGTCCGTGCAGCGCAACCCAACCCGTTTCAGCACCTACGACGCCGACGCGCGGGTGCCGTGGCTGCGTGGGTGCGGCACGAAACTCCGCACCGCAGCGGAAGCGACCAAGAAGCCGCCGAAGCGGCGCCGCGAAGCGGAGTAGCCCTCTTCCCGGGGCGGCCTCGGTAGCCCTCGATGTAACCGGCGACGTCGTTCTCGGCGGTGCCCCATACGCTGGGATCGGGTGAGACGACACATCGAAAAGGGGAGAAGGCGTGGACGGAGAGGTCTGGGGCGAGGCGGAGGTGCCCTTCCCCGACTGGAAGGGCACGGCGCAGCTGGACGAGCGCTTGACGGTTCCGTGGGAAGGGCTGGCGCGGACGGTTGGCCTCGACAGTGAGCAGTGGCAGGTGGTGGGGTTCAGCATCGGCGGCGGTGAGCACGGGTATGACCTGCGGCTGGTGGCCGCGCCCCGTGATGTGTGGGAGAAGGTCAAGGCCGACGATCGCGCCGAGATCGAAGCGACCGAGTTCCTCGTGCACGATGTTGACCCGCTCGCGATCCTCCAGCAGATGACGCACGTGTTCGAGTTGAAGATGCGGCTCCGCGCCTTCGACGGGCGTACGGTGCGGGTCCGCGCCCTGTCCGATCTTCCGTCGGAGATGGTCGTGGACGAGAGCTTCGGGCCGCAGGAGGGCTGACGGGTGAGGGTCCGTCGGATGCTCGCCGGACCCTCCGTCGTAGCTGACCGTCGCGGCCGCGTCGGGGTTAGCCTTCAGGTACGTCCGCACCCAGACCGCGGTACGCATCTACTTCTTCTCCGAGCACGGCGCACCAATCGGCACCGTGAACTCCCGCCACGGACCGCCGTTCACGGACACCTTGCCCCGCACACAACCGGCCGACCGCACCCAATAGCCGCCGGCGAACGCCAGCCACTCATCTGGCTGATCGCAGGCGTCCACCCGTACGTGTGAGCTAGGCGTCGCCGGTGTGCCCCAGCCGAGCCACGCCTTCCCGGCCTGCGAATCATCGATTAGCAACTCGATGGCGTGGCCACGGCGGACCAGTACACCAGCCTTGGCGAAGAGCCCTCCAGGGCCGATCTCATCCTCTGTGCTTAGCTGGGCCTGGAGCACCCGCGTGCCAGGAAGCGCCACCGCATCGGCAATGACGACGAGCTCTGCATCAGGTTCCTCCGCGCTACCGACCGACTCGGCGCACGGGATCACGCGTGCCCGGCTGGACGAAGACGGCGGCACTGCCCTCGGCCCGGCACTATCGGATGGCGGTGTCACGCCGGGCATCTCGCCTCCGGCCTGCGTGCTGCCGGTGTCTGACGTGCAGGCGCTCAGAAGTAGCGTCAACATGACGATCAAGCTTCTGATCCGCATCCCGCCAGTCTCCAATTCTTTGGTACTCCAACGTCACTTGGCTCCGGCGGGGGCATGAGGACGGCCATCGCGTGCTCATCGATGGTTTGTGAGGACAACCGAAGGTCGTGCGATGGCCGCGTGCCACAGCGCAGACCTCAGGGTCATGTAGCCGTTCGGGTTTGCGGGATCGGTCACCCCGGCATCGTTGCAGCGGCGCCACCCGTCGCGCCCGGCGGTATGCCAGCCCGGTGCGTACCTGGGCGCGGCGGCTACGGATCGTTGTACAGGGCGGTTACGTTTTCCGCCGTGGACGACGTGAGCAGCCTGCGGTCCTCGGCGACCGCCTTCGCCGAGCAGCACGCCATGACGGTGGTGCCCGCTGTGCCGCTGCACGACCTCGGGCCCGAGGTGCAGCTCGACGCGGAGGTTATCGACCTGCCGGGCTTCCTGGCCCTGGCGCAGCGGATGGGTGCGCCAGCCCTGTATCTGGAGGTCGACCCGTTCGACCCAGACCCGGACCTGGTGGCCGATCCGCCACGGCACCTGCTCGCCCGGCGCGGGCAGCTGCACGGCATTGAGATGGCGTTCGTCGCCGGCGGCGTCGTGCACTTCTGGGAACACACCGTGTCCTGGTACGCCGAGTGGGAAGACCTGATCGACGCGAGCCGAGCCGCTGTCCGTGATGAGGACGTCGACGACGACCGGCCGCGCTGGCTGACCGAGAGCGAGAGGGCGGAACTGGCCGAGCCCGCCGTGCAGGTCCTGCTCGCGATGCCCGAGTTCCGCGTTGAGAAGCCTGGCGGCGGCCGATACCGGTTCGCGCAGCAGCACCTGCCCGCCGACATCGACGAGCGCGTCACGCACACGGCCGTGCGGCTGGCGTGCGACCGCGCCGATGAGCTGACCCGGCAGCGGTACGTCGACATCGACGACCACTACGAGCAGCTTGCCGCGGACCTGCTCGCCGACTCCACTTACCGGCGGGCCGGGTCGGCCGCTGCCCGCAAGCAGGCCGCCGAGCGGTTCCTCACCGCCTGGGCCGACGGCTGGGCTCCCCCCACCGTTGCCCGCGAAGAGCTCTACGCCCGCGCTCAGCGACTGGCTAAAACGGCAGCTCGCCCGCTGGCCCTGTACTGACCAGCAATCCCGGTGGGCAGGGTGGAGGCCCTGCTTCATGCCTGGCTGGTCGCGGGTCACCGAGCGCCGCCGTCGTCCCCGATGATTTGGTTGAACAGCGCGATCGCGCCGCCGGCCGCCGCACCGCCGGTAAGCAGTGCGCTCGCCCAGCCTCCGCCGGACGCGATGACCTGCGTGCAGCTCTAGAGGTATCTCTCTGCGCTGAGCTGCGCTACTCGCCGCTGTGGCTGTGGTGGCGAAGGCGGTGAATGATATGGGCATGCGTTCGCGACGCTGGGTGATTATCGGGGTGGGTGGGGTGGTCGCTGTCGGGTTGGTTGTGGCGGCGGTGATGTTCGGTTTGCAGGGGGTGGAGGTGGCCGGTTGGCTGGCAGGGGCCGCGAGCTTCGTGGTCGCGGTGGCCGCCCTCGTGCTGGCGCCGTCGGGAAATCCTGCAGCGACACCGAAGCCGACGGATCCAGTGGCACCACCACCGGCGGTCGGGCCAGGGTCGATCGCCGTGCAGGGTGACCTCACGGGAATCGCCTCGACCGGCGACAACGCGACGAACACCCAGCAACGGTGAGCCGGTGGTCCCGGCGGGGGCGGCCGACGCCTGAGCCGGCTGATCCGGTGACGCCGACCGTGCCGGCTGATCCCACCGCGCCGGTGGCGCCGGGTGGGACGCGTGCGATCAAGGCGGTCAGCATCCCTGGTATCGCCTCCACGGGCGACCACGCGACCAATATCCAGCACGTCACGATGCTGCCCGCGGAGGTGTTGGTCGCGCCGGAGGCGGTGCCAGCACCGGCCGGGCTGGTGAATCTAACGGTGCGACGGCAGCTGTTCGTGGGGCGTGAGGACGCGCTGGGCTGGCTGAACTTAGCGACTCTGGATCCGGGTGTGGTGGTCGTGCAGGCGGTCCACGGGCTCGGTGGTATCGGTAAGAGCACTCTGGTCGCGCAGTGGGCGGCCACGCACCGCGACGACCACCGCCCGATCTGGTGGATCACCGCGGACAGTCCCGCCGCTCTGGATGCCGGTCTGGTCGCCCTGACCGTCGCGCTCCAACCAGCCCTCGGCGCGGCCCTGCCGTCACCGGCCCTGCGGGAATGGGCCGTGCGGTGGCTAGCCTGCCACGACGGTTGGTTGCTGATCCTGGACAACGTCACCGATCCCGGCCACATCGCTGCCCTGGTGGGCCGGCTGCCACGAGGGCGGATCGTGGTGACTAGCCGCCGGGCCACCGGCTGGCCTGACATCGTGGCCCCGCTGCGCCTGGACGTCCTCGAAACCGACCAGGCGGTCGACCTGCTCACCGCAATCGTGTCCGGTACCGGTGCTGTCATCGACCCCGCAGACGCCGCTGAAGTGTGCGCCGAGCTGGGCTACCTGCCGCTGGCGGTGGAACAGGCTGGTGCCTACCTGGCCCACACCTGCACCGCCGCTGTCGACTACCTGCGGCTGCTCGCGCAGCATCCCGCCGACATCTACCGCGACGGTGAGGAAGGCCGAGCCGCCGAACGCACGATCGCCCGGGTCTGGCAGGTTACCCTCGACGCCCTCGCCGACGCCCTCCTGCCCGGACAGCTGCTACGGACTCTGGCCTGGTACGCACCGGAAGCCATCCCCCACGACTTGTGGCACCACCTCGGCGGCGGGGCGGAGGAGCCGGCGGTGGTGCGGGCGATCGGCCGGCTGGCCGCCTACAACATGCTCACCATCGACCGCACCAGCCGGGCAGTCACGGTGCACCGGCTCGTCCAGGCCGTCGCCCGCACTCCCGATCCCGACGACCCGCACCGCCAACCCGACGACATCACCACCGCCCGCACCACCGCCACCACCGCCCTGATCACCGCATTACCCGACGACTGGCGCGACCCCACCACCTGGCCGACGTGCCGTGCCCTGCTGCCCCACATCGACGCCCTCGCCACCCACGCCAAAGCACATACCAGCGACAGCGACCGCATCGCGCTGGCTTATCTGCTCAACGCGGCCGGCCTGTTCCTGCGCAACCAGGGAAACCTCCCCCACGCCATCGCCTACCTCAAGCAGGCCCTAGCCGACCGGCGGCGGGTGCTCGGCAACGACCACCCAAACACGCTGGCCTCGGTAAACAACCTCGCCTGCGCCTACGAGTCGGCCGGGGACCTGCGGCGGGCGATCCCGCTGTACGAGCAAGCCCTCACTGACTGCCGACGGGTGCTTGGCAACGACCACCCAAACACCCTGGTCTCGGTGAACAACCTCGCCGGCGCCTACGAGTCGGCGGGGGACCTGCGGCGGGCGGTCCCGCTGTACGAGCAAGCCCTCACCGACTGCCGGCGGGTGCTCGGCATGGACCACCCACAGACGTTGCTCTCGGTGAACAACCTCGCTTACGCCTACAAGGTGGCCGGGGACCTGCAGCGGGCGATCCCGCTGCACGAGCAAGCCCTCACCGATCGGCAACGGGTGCTTGGCAACGACCACCCGGACACCCTGGCCTCGGTGATCAACCTCGCCGGCGCCTACGAGTCGGCGGGGGACCTGCGGCGGGCGGTCCCGCTGTACGAGCAAGCCCTCACCGACTGCCGGCGGGTGCTCGGCAAGGACCATCCCGACACCCTGGTCTCGATGAATAACCTCGCCCGCGCCTACAAGGTGGCCGGGGACCTGCAGCGGGCGATCCCGCTGCACGAGCAAGCCCTCACCGATCGGCAACGGGTGCTTGGCAACGACCACCCGAACACCCTGGTCTCGGTGAACAACCTCGCCGGCGCCTACCTGGCGGCCGGGGACCTGCAGCGGGCGGTCCCGCTGTACGAGCAAGCCCTCACCGATTACCGGCGGGTGCTCGGCAAGGACCACCCCGACACCCTGGTCTCGATGAACGACCTCGCCGGCGCCTACCTGGCGGCCGGGGACCTGCAGCGGGCGGTCCCGCTGTTCGAGCAGTCTCTCACCGACTGCCGGCGGGTGTTCGGCAACGACCATCCCGACACCCTGATCTCGGTGAACAACCTCGCCGGCGCCTACCAGGCGGCCGGGAACCTGCGGCAGGCGACCTCGCTGTACGAGCACGCCCTTACCGACTACCGACGGGTGCTCGGCAACGACCACCCACAGACACGGGCCGTCTACGGCAACTTGCGAGCTGCCATCGAGAGCTCCAACTCCGAGTAGCGACGCGAGGAGTGTCCAGCCAGCGAACCTGATGCGCGCAGAAGATACGGGAGCTGCCGGTCGACGCGGCGGCGTCGACCGCATCGGGGCGCTGAGCCCGCCGCGTCAGTTCCGTCTACCTCCGAATCGGCTTCGGTAGCTCCGGCATTAGATCCGCTGAGCCAAAACAGAGTGGGTTGGGTTGGGTTGGGCCGCTGGCGGCATCTGATGTTGTTCGAGAATCGATCGTTCCCGGACAAGCGCAGGAACCGGGCTTCGGGCCGGTCAACGCCGTCCAGAAAACGTGTCCAACAAGCTGGAGTGTCCAACAACGCCGACGCAGGTTTCCTGGACAGGGCTTCCTTTGGGGGTCGCCAGTCGCGTCAGACGCGAAGATCTCGCATCTGACGCGACTGCTCCAAGGTCCCAGTGCAAGCGCCCGCGCCCCGGTCGACCAGGGAACTCTCCTTGGCGTTGTTTTTCGCTGGAAGCTACAACCGCCAGGCCTCTACCTCGACACCCGAGCCCCCGGTCTGGCCGCCCGTGCGGAGCGCCTTGAGCCGCCTCAGCAGATGCGGTGGAACCAGTCGCATGATCAGCCTAAGATGGCGGCTCAACTCGACATCCGTCGACAGATGTTCTGGTTACTGCGCCATCGTGTTGAGAAGCCAGCGGGCTCGACCGAACCCAGCGAGCTGGCCACCGCTGAACCTCCGGGGAGAACTCGCCATGACCGAAACTCCGATTGACGCGGGCGACTCCGACGACGATGCCGCCCGGGAGGCTGTCGAGCGGGAGCGGGCCGAGCTGCGGGAGTTCATCAAGGGGCTGAACCCGGACGACGTCAAGTCAGGCGACTGGTTCTCGAAACTCGTCGCGCAGGCCCTGAGTTCCTACACCGACAAGGTCGACTGGCTGTACTTCCAGGAGAAGTACAAGGGCGTGCCAGCGGATGGCATCGTCGAACAGCGGATCACGATGGCATCGCGGTACGCCGCGCTCGAAGGCGGACTCTCGGCCGGGATGTACTCGGCGGCCGTCGCCGCCACCATCGGCAGCGCTGGTGGCGCCTCACCGCTTACTCTGCCGGCCGCTGCGGTGACCCTCATGGTCGACCTCACGTACATCACCCGGCTTCAGCTGCGCTTGGCCTACGACATCTCCGTGCTCTATCGGGTCCCGCTCGACCTGTCCGACCCAGACGACATGTGGAAGCTCATTCGCGTGGCCTTCACGATCAAAGGCGGGGAACTGGCGCGGGAGGGCGTCACCAAGTCGGTCCCGCTCGTGGTGCGTCCGTTGGTAAAGCAGTTCTATTCCAGGGGCGTCCTGAACGCGGCGAAACAGCTCCCCGTTGTCGGGAAGTACCTCCTGCAGCGAAACGTCATCAAGGTTGGCATTCCCCTGGTCGGTATCCCCCTCACCGTCGTGCTGAACCGCTACACGACGCTGGTCGCGGGCCGGCACGCGCGAGCCGTCTTCCGTAACGAGGCGCGGGTGATCGAGCTCGCCGAGAGGCTGAGCAGCCGGAGTCAGCACCCGCAGCTGATGCTGTGGATCGCGTGGCTCGTCATCACAACAGACAACAAGATCGGCGACGATGAAGCGCTGCTGATGAAGCACCTGGCGCGGATTGTCCGCGATCTGCATGGGGTGGTCGATGATCAGCTAACCAACGTTGTCGACATCGACCCCGACGATGTGTGGAAGCGTCTGGACGCCGAGCCCGGGGACCTGACCGAACTCCTTGACGTCGCCAGCCGGGTGGCCACGGTAGACGGCGACATCACCGCACGTGAGAAAGAAGTCATTGCTCAGCTTCATGACCGCTGCCGTCGAGCCTGACGCCGCCATGCCTTATTCCTGACCGACTCCGACTCCATGAACAGTGGGCCGGCCGGTACCTCGACGCGGCCGTACGCGGCGCACGCGCCACCGAAGTCGCCGACAAGATTGCTCACTCTGGCCACCGTGATCACGGTCGGTGTTGGGGCGGATGCCGCGAGCGGAGTTCAGTCCGGACTGATGGTCGAGGTGACGAGGTCCAGCCCTTCCTGGGTCACCTCGGCGAACCACTCGGCCTTCTTCCGGCGGCGACCACCCCCGCCCGCTTCGACGATGACTGTCGATGCGGGCGGGGGACCAAGCATGTCCAGAATCGACGCCGATACAGTCAGTCGGACGGTAACAGGCATCACCTCGGTCATCTCGCCGGTCAGCAGAACGAAATCCTCCGCCGCTAACGCCTTGCAGAGTTTGAGCGAAACCGGCCCACTACGCTCGGGAACGGCCGGGCCACCCGAGTGGTCGAAAACCAGTTTCGCCAGGCAGTAGGCCTGATCGAACGGTAGTCGCTTGTCGATGACAGCGATCTGATGGGCGGCAACGTAGGCAGGTGGTCCCCCTGCCCGAGTGGTGGTCATGAGTACCTCATCTTTGATGGTTGCAGCCTGATCGGCCGTAGACAGATTCCGATGCCGGTCAGCCAGTACCGGCGGTCGCTGCCGGAACGATGCCGACCCAGGACACGAGGTAGATGTCGTCCTGGATGATCGCAGGTAGGGGCGCTACGGGTGGCGGTGGTGTGAGGCCGAACCTGGTGGCGAGGTCTCGTAGTACTTCGATTTTCTCGCGGGTCGGGGTGTCTGGTGTGTTCAGGACATGGCGCACTTCTCGTTGGATGCGTAGCACGTACGGCGCGTTGAGCTGGGCGGCGAGCGGGTCTTGGGCGTCGCCGAGGAAGGCGCCGTGTTCGGTGACGAGCGCGGCGGCGTCGCGCATCACACGTGGGATCGGTGGGGCGAGGTTGGCTGGGTCGGTCTGTACGGTCCACTTGGCGTAGATGTCGGCTTGGGCGGCGGCCCACGCGTCGAACGCCGCCTGGTACACCGTCTCCGGCAGGTGGGCTGGGGTTTCCGGGCTCCGCGGGTCGGCGTGGGCGAGGCATGACAGGGTGTCGTCCACCACGTACGGGACCTGGGTGCCGTCGCCGTTGGGGACATGCTGGACGGTGAGGTCGGGGTTGAGTGGGACGTAGCGGTACCACGGCTTGGGGTGATCGCCGATGCGGGCGCAGAATACGATCCCGGGCTCCGCACCGTCGCGGATCATGCCGGTTCCGCTGCCCCAGGGCAGGGCCATAACCCGGTCGCGGGTGCCCCGGTGTTGAAAAGCGTTGGCGAGCTTGCGCCGGTACTCCTCTCCGGAGAGTGCGGCGTTGCTGTCGTCGTCGAACAGCACCGCTTCCTCGCGGCGGATCTGCTGGATTCGTTCGCGTGTTTCGGTGATGACTCGTTCGACCGGATCCACCCCGGGTAGGACGTGGCCGATGCCGACCGCTGCGGCGGCCTGCTTCAACTTGCGTTGTAGGCGTTCTTCGAGTCCCAGCAGCCGGTCGAGGTCCTCGTCGGGGAAGAAACAGCGCATGAACACTTCACGGTGTGGGGAGCCGATCCGGTCGATGCGGCCATGGCGCTGGACGAGCCGCATCGGGTTCCATGGCAGGTCGTAGTTGATGATGTGCCGGGCCTGTTGAAGGTTCACCCCCTCGGCGAGTACGTCAGTGGTGATGATCAGGTCGTAGGTGTCGTCTTCGACACCTGTACCGGCGGTCATCGGCGCGAACCCGATGATTACATCAGCCCTGTCTGCCTTGTTCGATCCGGAGACCATCGCCAGCCGGTCCCGGTAGGCGCCAAGCCGCGGGTCGGTGGACACCAGGCTGTGTAGCGCCCGGCGGAGGTGATCGGCGGTGTCGGCGAAGTAGGTGAACACGAGAACTTTCCGCTTGTTGCGGATGTCCTGATCACCGACTCCTTCCTGTTCGGCGTCGCGGCTGACCGCCGCGAGTTCGTCGACCAGGGCGTTGACCTTGGGGTCCCGGTCCCAGCGCACATTGCGGACCCGTTCATGAAACCGGGCAAGGAGGTCCCGGTCCGCCTCTACCGCTTCACGAAGCCGGGTCACGTCGTAGTCGGCCGCGTCGGCAACACCATCGGTGACGTCGAGTGAGTCGATGAACTCGCCGATGTCGTCGCTGTCGGTTGCGGCCCATCCCCGTAGCGCGTCGCCGGTGAGGATGAGACCGGAGTCGAGCGCGGACCGGAACCGGTCATGCGAGGTGATCATTTTTGCGACGGTGCGTTCAAAGGCATACGACGATGATTCGAACCGCTTCAGCAGGTTCGACCGGAGTAGCCCCGCGTTCTGCGCCTCGTACTGTTCGGTCTGCCCGCCGATGCGGAACCGCGACGGCACGTAACGCGCCATCGTGAGCACCGACCCGGGGTCAGCGAGGATCACCCCGGCCGAAAGCGACTCGTTGAGAGCTTCCTCGGACACGTTCGCACCAAGTGCCGTGGCAAGATCGTCGAACACGTCGGGCAGGACCTCGTCGAGGTCGTAGTCCACCCGCACGACCCGCGGCGTCGGAAACGTGATCGTCTTCTCGACGCCGTTGATGACGACCTTGTCACCGACGTAATGGTTCTTGACGAACCGGCGTGTGCGCCGTACCGCGACCTCATCGAGCACGTCGAACAGGTGCTCCGGGGACAGGTCGTCCGGGTTCAACGCCATCGCCCGCTGGAAGTAGCCGCGCAGCGAGGGTACGCCGACGTCCGCGAACGCCGCATCAGACGGCGCAAAGTAGGAGATCAGGTTGTACAGGTCTTCCAGGCTGTTGTTCACCGGCGTCGCCGTCATCAGCACGACGTCTTTCGGAACCGTCCCGGCCAGCACCTTCCGCAGCGCCTCAGCCCGCAGCGTCGTCGCATTGCGCAGCGCGTGCGCCTCGTCCACGACGACCATCGCATACTTGTCCGGCTCCTGCAGGTCGCTCGTGCGCGCCCCGGCATCGTCGATGCCGGCGACCAACTCCTCGAACGACAACACCTCCGCACGGAGGTTCTTCTCCCGCAGGAACGGCCGCCAGGTCGAGTCACGCAACGTCGCTGGCGCGATCACAAGGACCTTCTGGCGACGGTCGAACACCGCCTCGTGAATGAGTTCACCGGCGATGAACGTTTTCCCGAGACCCACCTCGTCGGCAACGATGACTCCCTTGCGGCGGGCCAAGATACGTTTGGCACGCCACACCCCATCGGCCTGAAACCCGGTCAAGCCCATCCGGGAGGACAGCGCCGTGTCGGTGTCCAGATCCGTTCCGTAGGACTCCCACAACATTCGCAGGAAAATGTCCCACGGCTGGTGTGCCATCCACCGAGCCTCATACAGGGCCGCCAGATCATACGGGCGCGAAGCTTCCCATTGCTCGTTGAACCAGTCGATCACCTGCTGCACGCCGCTCGGCTGGTACAGGCCGAGGTTCAGCTCGTTGTTGCGCGCCAGACCGGCATAGGTGAAATTGCTCGAACCGGCGATCACCCCAGTCGCATCCGTCTCCACGATAAACGCCTTACCGTGCAAAAAGCCCGACTCAAACCTGCGTACCTGCACGTTCGGATTGCTCCGCAACCATGACACCAGCCGACGGGCCTGCGCATCCGCCTGCCGAGTAAACCCGAGCAGATTCCGGTCCTCCTCCAATGACCGAGCATGCCCCTGCAACGCACGCTGCACCTCCGGTGACGGACCCCGCCGCCGCCGAGGAATCGCAAGAGGGCGGACCCGTGGCCGATCCTCGGCCTCCACCGGTTCCGCACCAAGCAACAATCGCACCCCAACAACCTGCTCCAGCTCGTCGGCAAGCAGGTTGAACCCACCCGGATTGAAGTAGGCAGTCGCGATCGCCACCGCCGGCGGCCGGATCAGCCGCTTCCGCAGACCGCCGAGCAACATGTTGACCGCCCCGGCAACCGTCTCGTTCGAGGTGTGCCGGTTCGTCGCGAACTCGCGACGGTAACCGTCGGTGGCCTGGCTCACTCGGTTACCTTCCGTAGCCCTAGCGCCTTCCGCAGGTCGGCGGGCAGGCCTTTGGCACTGAAATCACTGGCGATCATCTCCAAATGGTCAGGGAGAGTCAAGCCGTAGCCGCGCAGAGCCAGCCGCTCCAGATCGGCTAAAAGATCAGTATTAGATGCGGTTGTGCGGTTGCTGACCTCGATACCGGCGGCAAGGACGGTGGCGCCAGTCCGGGCGAGGAGTGCGGAGACGATCTCAGCCGCCGTTTCGATGTCGTCATCGGACCAGTCCGGTAGCGGTAGCTGGTTGATGATGGGGGCCGTGACATGTCGGTCCACGAACCGGCGGACCCACCAGTCCGCGACGATTGTGTTTAGTAGGCCAAGCAGGGCCAACTGTTTGGGCAAGTTCGTGCCGTCGGCCGTATTTACGGTATGGACGGATCCATTGTTCGGGAGCATCCCGCTTTCGGGAAGCGCAGTCGCGATCAGAGTGCGGGAGTCGTCGCTTCGACTGGGGCGACGAATCACAATCGTGGGGTGCTGTTCAGTAAGCACATAACGGCCGTGAACAGAGGCAACGCCTCGGTTGCGGGTGGCGAGGGCAGGCAGGTCGGTAATGTACTGCTTGAACGGTGCGTTCATGTCGAACGCAAACGCATCTACGTGGGCGGTCATGAGGACTCGCCATGCCCCGGGAGCGTCCTGCCGTACGGCGAGGAGGTTATCCCGTCCGCTGCCGGTAAAGTCCCATCGGGAGTCGTATGTTGCATGAACCCATCCGGCTCCGGAGGCGAGACGAGGGTATCTACGCATGATGTCGAAGACCCGCCGGTCTTCCGGCTGGTTGAACCAGGGAATCACGTTCGTCTCGGACAAGGTGGCGAGGTCAGCAGAGGTGAAGGTGACCATCGTGTCGCCGGTCATCGCAACGATGTCTTGCGGACTCCGTGCAACGCCGACCCGGGTGAGGCGTGTGTTAGCAGGGCTGGCCGCCACGAGAACAACCGCATAACGTGGATCGACGTCCTCAAAGATCCATTCGCCGTGGTTGCGGCCCTGGACGATGTGCAGATCGTGCCGGGTGACCAAGCGTTCCCGCAGGTTCTTCCACCCGGCGAGAACCATGCTCTGGCGCGGTAACACGAGACCGAGATATCCCGCGGAGGAACGCAGGGCGAGCGCCCGTTCCAGCATGAGTTGCGCGAGCTCGAGGTGCGTTCCGCCGCGAAGTGTATACGACCGTTTGAACAGGTCCTGTTGGACTGCTCGGAGAGACTGCTGTCGTTCTTCCTCGGCGAACTCTATTGGATGCCCCGCCCGTAGCTCGGCGATCTTTGCATCGCGCGCCCTATCCTTGAGTGCTATCAATCCAGGGAATACGCCAACCCAGTAGGGGGCGGCTTCCCACCTGACCTTGTCCCAAGGCGGGTTGCCGAGGATCACGTCGAAGCCGGGCCGGCTCCGGAGTAAGACATCGGGGAATAAGTATGGCAGGTGGACAACGTTCAGTTCGGCAATCTTGCTCTGCACGTCTGGGCGATTGCCCTCGCGGACTGCGATTTTGGGGCTGCTGGGCAGAGTGATGATGCCGAGGCGGACCCCGACAGCGGCGTCGAGGAGAGCTCTTGCGTCGGAGGCGTCGTCTCGGGCCTCAGCGTGGGCCTTGGCGGCTTCGCGGACTTCGGCTTTAGTTGCTTCGGCGGTGCGAGCGACTCGGGCCAGTCGGTCGCGTGCCGTAACCAGTGCGGTCTCAATCTCTTCAGCGAAGAGGCTGTACTGGCCGGGTACACGTTGTGGCTCGAGGATATCGAGGACCTCGTCGAGGGTTCCGATGCCGGTGAGGCTGTTGCCGACTACGAGGCCGTGGTCGAGCGCGCTCATCGGTAGGCCCGGCACGAACGTGTGAATCCAGATACCGAGCCGGGCAAGTTCCACGGCCATCAGATTGAGGTCGAGGCCGTAGATGCAGCGGCGGGCGATCTGACGGCGCAGCAGCGCGGACGGTTCGATTTCGAGGTCGGGAGCATTGTCGCCGAGTGCGTCGTGGGCGACGGTGGCGAGCCGGTCCAGTTCGTCAGCCACTGCCGGGATCGGGTGGTTGACAAGGAAGGCTGAGAGCCGGTTTTCGATCCGGTCGATGGCGGCGACAAGGAAGTGCCCGGACCCCATCGCCAGGTCGGCGACCCGGAAGTCGAAGAACAGGTCGGCAGCTTTGGCATCGTCGCCTGCATCGAGCGCGGCTTGGACACGGGCGAGATGGTCAGTGAGAGCCGGTTCGAGGGCGGTGTCCAGCAGGTGCTCGACCGCGAACGCCTTGGTGAAGTACGACCCGGTCGACTTACGTGCCCCGGACGCGTTATGGAAGTAGACCTCGCCCGCGCGGACCGCGATGCTGTCGCCGGGCTTCGCAGGCAGGTACGCCTTCGTTTTCGGGTCGACGGTCAGATCAGCCGGGGCGATGGATAGCGACGATTCGAGCAGCCCTTCGTAGATGGTGCCGAACTCCCGCACGGACAGGCTGCGGAAGTCCACCGGTCCTCGGGTGCCGTCGGGTCCGGTGTCAACGAGCAAGGCGCGCAGTGCGGGCCCGATCTGCGCGTTCGTGAGCCGCATCTCGGCGATGGCTTGTCCGGCCGGATGCGCCCCGTCGGTGGCGAACAGGCCGCCGTTGTAGGCGGGGACATCCCACTCGCGGTTGCCGTCGTCAACAGCGCGCCACACGGCGAGCAGGTCGGCCCACCGGTCGGTGACGTCCGGATCGAACGCCAGGTTCGGGTCGTTGGCGAACTCGCGGGCGAGTGTCTTGAGCGCCTTCTTCGTGTACCGCGGGTTACGCAGGTAGGGCAGGAGTCCGCGGTCTTCGGCGTAGGCGATGAACAGCAACCGGAACAGGATGGTGAGCGTGCGGTGGTACGCCTCCGCCAGATCGGCTTCGCTGGTAGCGCCCATCTGTGCGGCGACTGCCTTGGCGAGGTCGGGCACCACGTCGGCATAGACTCGCTCCCGCAGGCGTTCACCGAGCGCGGCCGCGTGGTCAACAGACGCGCGCAGAATCTCCGCGACGGTGCCATTCGGAGCGAGGGCGTCGGCGGAGAACAGCAGCGTCAGGTACGCCGCGTCGCCGGCGGACAGCAACGCCAGGTCGAGCTCAAGAAAGGTTTCGGTCTGGCCCTTGCGCCCGACGCCTACATCCGGCTTAGCCGAGTAGAGCCGGACCTGCGTTCCGCGGAGCACAACCAACCAGGGCACGTTGTTCGCCTGGGCTGCCGCGAGGCCGTGCGCTACCGGGCTGACCGCCCCGAACCGGGTGGCGGGCCGGTCGAATAGGTCCTGTTCGTCAAGGAGGACAGCGACTGCCCGGTGCGCGCCGTGCACGGTGAGTAGCAGGGCGGTGGAGCCGTAAGCGGTGGAGGTATACCCGAGGCTATGGACGAGGTCGATGCCCCGCATCCGCAACAGCGGTTGGGCAGCCGCCCTTTTTGTTGCCCAGTCGGTGCGGACGGGAACACCGGCGCGCAGTTCGTGGGATGCGAACAGGCCGGAGTTGGTCAGCCCGGCGACCAGCTGGTCTTTCTGACCGACCAGTAGCCGGTGCAGTGTGCGATCGGCGGTGGCCGGGTCTGGCGCGGCCAGCGCGGCGGCGCAGACGCGTTCGACCTGGGCGAGGTCGAGATCGGTAAGTACCGCCGGATCGTCTCTCGTGCCGCAGACCGCCGCCTTCCACGTGCCGCCAGCCTGGTAAGCGACGACCAGCACGACGGGCGCGGCGCGCCGGTTCCACCGCAAGTTCCACAACCGCCGAACGTCGTCGGTTTTTGGGGCGGCTTGTGCGGTGGCCACCAGGACCTCGAAAGCGTCGGCGCCTTCGGCGATGAGGACACGGTCAACGGTGAGGGCTGTAGGAGCTCCGGCAGGTTTCGGCCAAGCGATCTCCCGTACATCCTCGTCCTCGAGGAAAGCCCCTGCAGTTACCTCACTCAACGCTGCCCCCTGGGTCGCCTACTATTCACCGGCACTGCTCTACAGAGGCTCAGGCATTGATTGGTACTGGCCTCGGCCGGAGTTGAGCGTAGTCGGCACCCCTTGAGTCGATCGACAGGTGGCCCGCCGGCTGCTTGTCCAGCACGCCGCCGGTGCGGCGGCCCAGAAGTGCTCAAGCAGCGGGGTGCGGGGCGCACGTGGTGCCCGAGCGGGTGTGCTGGCCGCTTCCGCTGAGGTGTGGAATCTCGCGGTGCGGCGCGCTGAGGTGATCGGGCGCCTCGCCGAGCGTGAAGGGGTTGGTCATCGCTCTGCCGACGTGGCTGCTGCCGAGTTGGTGCCGCACCCCGGCGGCGTACGAACGGTGACGCTTGGACCTGATCGCGTGCGGCTTGCCCGAGTGGTTCCTGCCCCACTGGCCGGACCGGATCAACCATCCGCAGCTGCCCGTGTAGGTGCCCGTTCTCGATCAGGGCTCCTATCCGTGGGGCACTCGGGCGGTGGCGGCCGTCGTCCGCAGGTAGCTGTACACGGTTTCGCGGCTGATACCGAACTCGGTGGCCAGCACGGACTTCCGCTCGCCGGCGGCGGCGCGCTCGCGCAACTGCTGAGCTTGTGCGGCGGTGAGGGCGGGCTTACGGCCGGTGTAGACGCCGCGTTGCTTGGCCGCGGCGATGCCTTCGCGTTGCCGTTCGAGGATCAGCGCGCGTTCGAACTCGGCGAACGCCCCCATGACCGACAGCAACAGGTTGGCCATCGGCGAGTCCTCCCCGGTGAAGGTCAGGTCCTCCTTGACGAACTCCACCCGCACGCCTTTGCCGGTCAGGGTCCGCACGATGTGGCGTAGGTTGTCGAGGTTACGGGCGAGGCGGTCCATCGAGTGCACGATCATGGTGTCGCCGTCGCGGACGAACGCGAGCATCTCGTCGAGCTTGGGTCGGGCGGTGTCCTTGCCGGATGCCTTGTCGGTGAAGGTGCGTTCCACCTCGACGCCGTCGAGTTGCCGGACGGTCTTCTGGTCGACACTGCTGACCCTGACGTAGCCGACGCGCACCGTCGCCCCCTTTTTTTGGAGCTGAGACTGTCAGGCTGGACTCTAGGAGCCGAGCGGACATGCGTCAAGAAACGTCGCAGACGACCCTATTCTGACGCGCTTCACCGGGAGTCACTGGTGTGGTGTTGGGGTGTACCTCAAGCTGACATCGGCTATGCGTTGTGGCCTCGGACGAGCTCGTCCGGGGCTCCGCCGTTCATGACGCACCTGCCACCGTGCCGACGTTGCTCAGCTAGCCCGTCACGGTAGCCCGAAGGCGTGGATGGAGCCGACCTCGATGATCACCCTGTCGAAGGGGTAGTGGGCGAAGGCTTGGGGCAAGACGTAGTGCGTCCAGAGGTGCCGTTGGTCGGCGAGGCCAAGGAAGTTGAAGTCTCGCGCGAGCTGGCAGGCGCGATAGAGCCTCGCCGAAGCGGAGGAAGACGCAGGGGAGAGCAGCGTGCCGATCTCCATTAGCTTGGGGGAGTTCAGCAGGATTTCGCGCGGCACGTACGCCCGGACTCCGCCGCGGCCACGGCCGGCGTCGAAGCCGAGCTCGATCAGGTCCTTCACGGCGTACCCGAAGGTGAACGCCGCCATCTCGCCGAGATCGAGCGAATGCGGATAGCCAGGATAATCGGTGCGCGACAGGAGACCATTGACCTTGAAGGACAGCGCCCGGTTCAGGATCGTGCGGATCTCGGCGTCGGTGTAACGCGCGGCATGCGCGGCACGAGCCAGCCAGACCAGCTCCGGGCCCAGCCTTTCCGACCGTCCCTTTGCCATCCGGACCGGACGCAGGATCTGCTTCTTCACGTCGTCGTCCGGAATGTCGAAGGCCGAACGTCGGGCGAGTTCGGCGGTGAGCCAGTCGGTCAGCAACGGTACTTCGACGTGTACGGACTCGATGACCCCAGATAGTTCGAATGCGACGTCGTCGCCGAGCATGGGGTCCCAGTCAGCGACGAACATGTGCCCGGCGGCCTCGTCGGGCTTCGGGCGGGCGACGACGGCCGCCGTGTCGGCTGGTGGGGGCTCTGGGGCGGAGGTGTTATCGCCGGGTTCGTCTCGCGATGGTCCCGATGGCTGATCGAACGAGTGCATCAGCTGGTTGACCCGATTGGCGATCTTGTACCGATCCTCGCCACAGGCCAGTGCCAGCATTTGCGCGATCGAGAGGACGTCATCCAGGGCCGCCGGCCCACCTCGGGAGATGATCCGGTGGATCACGTCCTTCTTCGGTGAACCGTCGAGGCGGTCATCGCCGGCGATCCGCTTCTCCAGATCCTCCAGCGCTGGCCTGCCCGCTTTTTCGCGCAGGTCGTAGAGCAGATCGCGGACATCCCGCTGCGGCCCGGCGTCGAGCTCAGGGCGGGCAAGCTTCCGCGGGCGGCGCACCGGAGCGCGCTTGGCGGCCGCCGCAGACGGGCGGGGCACTCGTCGGGACTTGTCGGCATCCATCGCCGACCGATGATGCCCCACCGCTACCGGTTATGGGACTGCGGGCTCCCCGTCGGCACTCAGGTCAACCCCTCCGGGATGGCACGAGTCTGAGAACGCAAGCCGGCGCCGGCTCCGCTCTCGTCTCTAACACCAGGGAGCATCCGATGACCCAATCCCCGCAAAATCCCGACGGCCCCCAGCCGCGCCGCACCCGGAACACCCTCGCCGTGATCACCGGCGTCCTCGCTGGCGCCACCCGCGCCTTGGCCGACTGGATCCTCGACCATCTCGCTACCGGCAACTAACCGGATGCCTGGCGGGATCCCGCGCTGTACCGGCCGGATCCCGCCCTACTCACCGCGTGCAGAGAAGTACAGACATCCGTGCAGACGACTTCGGAAATCGACAGTGGCCGGCCGTCGCGCCGCCGCCGGGAGAAGAACTGGGGAACGCTGACCGCGAGCGGCGGCGGCGGAATCGTCACCGCCGCCGGCGTCCGCCCCAGCCGATGGAGCAGCAATACTGGCGGCCCGAGTCACCCGCGGGCCCGCTTGGCGAAGATCCGGCTGGCGACGAGACGAGCCCCGGTGGCTTTCATGCGCCATCCCGCCAGCTGCACGCTGACATCGAAGTGGGCCGCCACCTCTTCGTCTGACTTCTTCCCTCGGGCTGCTCGGTGGGCCGCGTCGTACGGGAGAAGAAGTTCCGCGCCGAGCTCGGCGGCCTCCCACTCCTGGTCTTTGTTAGCTGGATTGTGGCATCCGCCCGTGCTGTCAGCGGCGAACATGACCCGGTCAAACTCGTGCTCGAGGAGCACGTGGGCCATCTCATGGGCGATGTTCGCCCGCCGGCGCGGGGGCAGATGGGCAGTGTTCTCGACGATGAACTGCCCTGTCCCGGCCGGGATGACGGCGGCGGACCACCGGTCGGGGCGCTCGGAGGTGAAAAAGGCGATGGACTCCTGCGGGCAACCGGCGGCCACGAGCTCGTCGAGGGTGATGATCTCCACCCCGTGCTCACGGGCCAGGTCATACGGGCAGAGGCGGACGAACTTTCCTAGCCCCAGATCGGTCTCGCGGATGTCGACGGCTAGGCGTTGAAGCTCCGCCTTCGGCAACCTCTTGCCCACCGGTCACCTGTTCCGGTCAGCGCGGCGGGTGGCGTTCAAGCCCATGGCCGCCTCCAGCACGTTCTGCAACTTTTGTCTCTCCTCGTTGGTCATGTCCTTGCGGTTGCGCAGGAGCGCACCCACCTCCGCGAGCAGCTCCGGCTGTGACTCGCCGTCGGCCTGGTCGTCGTCCTCGCTCATCCAGAAGCGTTCGGCGGGCATCTTGAGCCACTGGGTCAGCGACATGAGGGCGTCGGCGTCGGGTCGGTAGCCGTTGGCCAGCCGGGTCATGGTCGACGGGCTGCACCCGACCTCTCCGGCAAGTTGGCGCCAGGACAGGTTCTTGCTCTTCCGCGCTCCATCGAGAGCGGCATACAACGCCGCCACGTTGATCCGGGTTTGGGCCATATCGGGGGTCTCCTCGCAGGGTCGCGCGAACCACCTTTCTACCAGCATTCGACTTGTCGAACAGCGCATGGTAAGTTCGATCACGTTCGACAAGTCGAACACCGTCTTACTTGTAAGACGCAACGTTACCCGCTGCGCTTCGGCCGTGGCAATGAGTTGAGGAGATCGATATGAGTACCAGCATTGCGGCGGGGGTCGGCCACGACGACGTCCGCCGCCCCCGCACGATCACCGTCACCATCAACAATCGGCGAGTCGAACTGCCCGAGCGTCAGATGACCGGCCTGGAGATCAAGCAGGCCGCCATCGCGCAGGGCGTCGAGGCCGAGGCCACCTTCCAGCTCTCGGTCAAGCACGGGAACCGCTACGAGGTCATCGGCGACACCGACACCGTCACGGTCCACCAGCGCCAGGAGTTCCTCATCGTCGCTCCGGACGACAACTCGTGAGCAGTCTGCTCTCGGCGGTCGCCACCGCAGTCGACGCCGTCCGGGACCACTTCACCGGCAAGCCGGTCACCGTGGTCCCGGACGGCGCCGGCGGCGCCTTCGTGATCGTTGATGACATCGAGGTCGGCGCCACCTACAGCCCGTCAACCACCTGGATCGGCTTCCAGATCAGCGCCGCCTACCCCAGCGCCGACGTCTACCCCCACTACACCGGGGTCCTTGCCCGCACCGACGGGCAGCCCCACGGTCCGGCCGTTCAGCAAATGACCTGGCAAGGACGGCCCGCGATGCAGATGTCGCGGCGTTCGAATCACTGGAAGGCCGGCCTGGACAACGCGGCCCTCAAGGCAGAAAAGGTAATCACATGGCTCCGTACCCAGTGAATCCCCCGGCGGGGGGCTGGAGTCTCACGCTGCCGCCCCGGCTCTGGACCGAGTTGTCCGACCACCTCTTTCAGGACGACGACGAGCACGGCGCCGTCATCCTCGCCGGCCGCGCCGACGGCCCTCGAGGCCCGCGGCTGCTCGCTCGCGAGATGATTCTGGCCCGCGATGGGACCGACTACGTCCCCGGCCAGACCGGCTACCGGGCGCTCACGCCGACGTTCGTCCGTGATGCCGCCGTCCGAGCCCGCGACGAGAACTCGGCCTACATCGCCGTCCACAACCACCTCGGCGACCGGACGGTCGGCTTCTCACCCACCGACCTTGCCAGCCACGAACGGGGCTATCCGGCTCTGCGACAGATCACCGGCCAGGTCATCGGCGGTCTTGTCCTCACCCCGCAGGCTGCCGCCGGAGACCTGTGGCTCCCGGACGGCAACCGAGTCGAGCTGGCCGAGACGGTTATCCCCGCCGGCAACCTCATCCGCCTGCGACCCCGCCCCGCGACACAAGACGGACCCCCGGACGCAATGCACGACCGTCAGGCACGCCTATTCGGTGCGCTCGGCCAGGAACTCCTCAGCCGCATGCGGGTCGCGGTCGTCGGCCTCGGCGGAGTTGGCAGCATCCTCGTCGAGGGACTTGCCCGCCTCGGCGTCGGCCACCTCGTCCTCATCGATGACGACGTCGTGGACGAGACCAACCTGCCTCGGCTCATCGCCGCCGAGCGGGAGGATATCGGCAAGCCCAAGACGCTGTCCGCGATCCGTAATGCCCGCAGAGCCAGCCCTCAAGTGCAGTTGACAGTCCTGCCTGAGCGGGTCGAAGCCACCCATGCCCGCGACGCGCTGAAGACCTGCGACTGGATCTTCCTTGCGGCGGACAGCGACTCCGCCCGCTTCTGGGTCAATGCGACAGCTAACCAATACCTCATTCCCGCCACCCAGATCGGGATCAAGATCCCCATCACCCGCAGCGGCGCCGTCGGGCGAATCCACGCCGTCAACCGCATCCTTGCCCCAGGCAGTGGCTGCATGTGGTGCAACGAGCTCATCAATCCGACCGAACTCGCCATCGACATGCACCCGGAGCAGGAACGGGCGGCCGCCCGTTACGTCACCGGCGTCCCCGCACCAAGCGTCATCGCCCTGAATGGAATCGCGGCGATGGAAGCCGTCAGTCACTTCATGCTCGCCTGCACTGGCCTCCATGAGGACCCAATGGACACCACCTCGATCATGCATCTTCCGCGAGAACGGGAACGCACAGCCCAGGTGCCTCGTCGTGACCCAGACTGCCTGTGGTGCTCCTCGAATGGTCAACTGGGGCGAGGAAGATAACCCGAAACTGTGTGCCCACCTCGCCGGAGGCGCACAAGATCCATGTTGATAGATGAGCGGGTGGCTATCGGCGCGTCGCGTGCGATCACCACCGTGGGACTACCGACATGGAGGACCTGGATGCTCTCTCGCGCGAGCGCTGCGGCAGCGGCTAGGGAGCAAGCCGAGCCGCAGCGTTGCTGCCTCGGTCTCTCGCTACGGCGGTAACGTCGCCGACGTGGGGGTGGACTGGGGTCGGCTGACGCCGGCGCTGCGCGCAGGGGACTGGACCTGCGGTACGCACGGGTGTATTCGTCCGCGAGCCAACGGTGTCGTTCCCGCCTGCCCTACCGAGCTGGATCCGCGGTTGCGTGAGCACCTGGACGACCCGGTGCGCCACGGCAACAACGGCTACGCCCGCAGGTTCGGCCGCGACGGCGCCCGCCGGGTGCTCGCCGACATGGCGGGCGCCGGGTTGATCGAGCGCGACGTCGTGCTCAGTGCGTTGAGCGTTTATGAGATCTCTCCCGCCGCTCAACTGGTGATCGCTAACTTGATCGACAAGATCGCCTAGCTGGCAACCCGGTCCCGAACTGCACAAACAGCCGAACAAAAAATCTTGGAAGGAAAAGTGGCGGGTAATCAGGGCGGCCGCACATAGGAGAAGACGTCCGGTGAGGTGCTCAGCGGACGCACCGTACTGAGAAGGGCGTCATGCAGCCGGAAGCCGACGAGCAGACGGACGACGGGGCGCGATCGGGACTACAACGGGAACCGACCCGCCGCGATGTCGCTGTCCCCGCTTCCTGGCTCGCCGAATTCGCGGGCACCCGTGAGGATCACGAGCTGGATGAGGCCGTCCGGGCTTTGCGCCGGCGTGACCGCATGGCCGAGGACGCCGAGCTGGTCAACTGGCTGCGTCGGTCGAATTTCACCGGCCGTGACTACGACCTGTTCGCCACCGAGCTGGCCCGCTACGGGTACGCCGTCGTGGTGGCCTGGATCCGCCAGGGCACCATCTTCGGCAAGTGCCGCGAGCGCGGGGCGGGCCTGCCCGAGCCGCCGCTCGGGGCGCTCAGCCGGCCCGACGTCGCCGAGGAACTCGCCAACGAGACCGTGGCCAAGGCGCTGAACACCTTCCGCAACACCGTGTTGATCCCTGGGCGGTGGAACCCCGCCCGCGGCGCGTCACTCAAGACGTTCTTTATCGGCCAGTGCCTGATCCGCTTCCCGAACATCTACCGCGCCTGGCTGAAGACCGAGGTGCACCACGACCTGCTCGTCGACGAGCTCGCCATCTTCGACCGCCCGGCCGGTGGCGGTCCAACCATCGACCCGGCGCAGCTCGCCGTGATCCGCCAGGAACTCGACACCCTGATCGGCGACGCACCGCGGCGCACCCGCCCCATGCTGGTTCTCCTGCTCGCCGGACACACCCAGGCAGAGGTCGCCGCCCAGCTCGGGGTGACCGAGAATGCCGTACAGAAAGCCCTGGCCTACTACCGCAAACGCCTGACCAGCCGCCAACCCGCCTGACCGAAGGAGGCATGACCCGCCATGCCGCAGCCCACCCCGAAACCTCAACCGCGATCGTTGTTGACGACCTCGCGGTCACTGAGATCCACCATCGAGACCAAGATCGAGCGCTCATCGCTGGGCACCGCCGACGCCCGCGCCATGCGCGCCCGCACCTCCACCGCGACCGCCCGCGCCATCGTCGCCCGAGCAGCCGGAGTCACCGTCCACACCGCCCGCAGCACCGGCCAAAAAACTAGCCGCAAAGGTGGCGGGTAGAAGCTCGGCCAGCACATATGCCTACGGCAAGAGCGGTCCAACCGAGACCGCACCACCGAAGGAGATGATCCACATGGCTCGAGGCGGCTCCCGCTCCGTGTCCCGCAGTGCCGGCACCGGCCGGTTCGTCAGCAGCCGCACCGCGGCCCGCTCCCCGCGGACCACCACGACCGAGCGCGTCGGGCGCGGCACGAGCAACACCCGCGCTGTGAACCGCAGCGCCAGCACCGGCCGGTTCGTCACCGCGGCCACCGCAGCCCGGCACCCGGGTACGACGATCACTCAGCACGTCTGACACGAGCCCCTAGAGATCGGTGGGCCCTCTCCCAGCCTGGGAGAGGGCCCACCGATCTCTTACCGCCCCACTACTGCGGCTCGTCACCGGCGGCGGGCAGCACGAGTGCCCACCGGCTGCACCGGGTCATGCCGTTGATCTTGCTGGGCACGCTGACGCCGAGCAGGTTGTCGGCGTATCCGCTGGCCTTGCCGGTGTGCCCGTCCCACTTCGGGCGACCGGCAGGGAACTTGAAGCGGGTCAGCACGAGCACCGGGGCGCCTTGGCCGTGCGAGGCCACTGCGTGGGCAGATCGGCCTCACCCGCCCTGCCGGGCGCCGTGCACGACCTGACCGCCGCCCGCACCCACGGCCTGATCAACGCCAACGTGATGACCTTCGCCGACAAGGCATACCAAGGCGCCGGCGGCAGCGCCACATCCAGGCCACGTCGCGGGCGTCGATCCGCACGCCCTTCAAGCGCCGCCGGCGCCGGCCGCGACTGTCCCGCCGACAGAAGACCGTCAACCGGCACCACGCCAGGATCCGCGCCGTCGGCGATCGCGCCGTCGCCACCTCAAGGGCTGGAGATCCTGGCCAAGCTCCGCTGCTGCCCCCGATGCACCACCGCCATCGTCCAGGCCATCCTTGCTCTACATCACGGCCCGACCAGCCAAAACCCACGATGAAGAGCGGGAACGCGTGAAACCGGCCCCTCCCGAGGTGGGAGGGGCCGGTTTCGTGTCGATATCCGTGTCGGGCTGCTGCGGCGTCGTTGGACACCTGCCGAGTGATGGGTCAGGCAGCGCGGTTGTCGCGAGGGATGAGGTCGGCGACGGCGTCGGCGCTGCCGTGTCCGAGTTCAAGGATGACTGTGGTGTAGGTGTCGGAGGTCAGGCTGATGGTGGAGTGTCCGAGGGTTTCCTGGACTTCTTTCAGGTCGGCGCCGCCGTGGCGGAGGTAGGTGGCTGCGCAGTGGCGGAGGTCGTGCAGTCGCACTGGCGGAAGGTCGGCTTTGGCGATGAGGCGGTCGAAGCGGTCGCTGATCGTCTGGGGGTGCCATTCCTTGCCGTCGGGGCGGACGAAGAACCTGCCGGTATCGGGCCATTGGAGGCCGTTGACGTGTTGCCAGCGGCGGCGCATGTTGAGGTAGGCGCGTAGGGCGGTGATGGTTTTCGGGCCGAGGGGGATGATCCGGTCGCCGGCGTCGCTTTTGACTGGCCGGACGATGGGGGTGTAGCCGACGGTGGTGATCTGCTCGACGATTGTGAGGTAGCCGGCGTCGAGGTCGACGTCGTGGTCACGTAGCCCGCATGCCTCACCTCGGCGTAGCCCTCGGTGCAGGATCAGCAGGAACATCGCGTAGAGGGCGATGTCGTGGCGCTCGACGTGGTCGAGGAACCGTCCGGCCTGCTCTGGCATCCACACCATGACCGGACTCGGGCGGCTGCCCGTGACCTGCCAGTGCTGAATCGCCTTCGCGGTCCATACCCGTGCCCTGGGCCGTTTCCCGGAGGGCAGTTCGACGCCGAGGGCAGGGTTGTGGGGGATCAGCTTCGACCGGATGACGGCGTCGTTGAGTGCCTTGCGGACTGTGGCGTACAGCCGCTGCATACTCGAGGCACCCATCGGCCGTACACCTTTGACCTTCGCGCGGGTGTGGGGATCGGTGCTGGCGCGGGCGGCGCGGATCTCGTCCTGCTTGAGTGCGATGGCGGTGAACATGACCTCGATGTGGCTGGTGCGCAGGCTCTGGATGGGGATCGTGCCGAGGTGGGGGATCAGATACTGGCGGATGTGGTCGGAGTAGCCGCGCACCGTTTTCTCCGCCAGGCCCCGGCGCCCGGCGAGCCAGGCGGTGAGGTACTCACCGGTGGTGGTGGGCACGCAGGCGGGCACACCGGCGCGGACGCGGGCGGCGACCGCGTCGCGGTCGGGTAGTGGGGTGCCGGGCCGGCAGGCGTGCAGCAGGTCGCCAATCTGCGCGGCGAGGTCGGTGTCGCCGTCGGCGAGTTCGAGCAGGCCGCGGGCGTGGCGCAGTTCGCGGGTGGCGGTGTCGCGACTGTCGAAGCCGCTACGGCGTAGCTGCCGGCGGGTCTGTCGGGGCCGGACGGGTAGTTCGATCTGGTAGCCCCACACGCCGTGGGTGGGGTGCCAGCCGCCGCCGGGGCGGCGTAGTTTCGGGCATCGCCCGCCTAGTCTTTTGCCGGTGTCGGGGTCGGTGCAGGTGCATCGTTTGGTGATGGCGCCTTCGGGGCTGCTCGGGCGGGTCACGGTTCCTTCTTTCCGACGCCGCCGTTGGTGTCCGGCGGGGTGGTGCTTCTGATTGCGTCGTGGTGATCGACGCTTCGCTTCGCGTCCGGGGTCAAGTCGCCGGTGGCGGGTTGCAGCCCGAGGGTGGTGAGGATTCCGGCGACGGGCACCTTGTAGCGGGAGCCGACCCGGATGACCGGCACCGGGAAGTCGCCGGTGCGGGCGAGTTCGTAGGACAGGGCGCGGCCGAGGCCGAAGACTCGCCCGGCGGTGGGCAGGTCGGTGATCGCGCCGAGCGCGCGGATGCGCTCCTCGGTCCACACCTCGCCGCGGTGCTCGCCGGTGCTCGGGTTGGTGGGGTTGGTGCTCACGGTGGGCACTCCGATCGCAGAGAAAACGAAGAAGTCAGGGCGAGTGGGTGGTAGGCGGCGGGGCCGGGGCGTCCAGACATGTGGACGCTCCGGCCCTCGCAGGCGTGGTGGCGTGGATCTGGTGGGCGAGCAGGGAGCTGGCTGGGATGGGTGCGGTACCGACCGGTCGTGTTGTCCGCGCCGGAGTCCGGCAACCCATCGGCCGATGTCGTCGCCGTGCGCACCGCTGGGATCGGTGGCGAGGTGGTGACCGTGTCGACAGCGCGCCGTTGGGCATGGCAAGAGAACCGGGCTGCGCGTCTCTCGAGGTAGAAGATGCTGTTCCGGCCGGGTGGTACTCGTATCCGGGCTGGCGGTGTGGTGGGGGAGGCCGGTGCCTACGAGGGCATCTCCCAGCGGCGGGGGCACAGCAGCAGCCGCAACGCGACGGCTGCCTGTTGGGGCACGACGCCGTTGCCGAGGACCCGCAGCGCGCCGGTGCGCGGTAACGCCAGCGTCGGGTCAGTGACGTGGCCGGTGTCCAAACCCATGAGCCATTCCACGAACGGCGGTGCGAGGACCGATTTGCCGTGTCGTCCCGGTTGGGTCGGCTCCGGCACTGGACGGCCGAGCAGCAGCTCCCAGCGTGCCACCGCCGCGGCGTAGACACCCCACCGGTCGACGTCGGGGTGGCCCAGCCCGGCAACGGTGGTGCGCAGGTCCGCGCCGCCGTCGCCGTGGCGGCCGGGTCCGCAGGCGTCGGAGGCACGGGGGGTGGGCAGGGTCCGGGCCGGTAGCCGCACGGCCGCTGACGGCAGGGTGAGGTCCCCGTGCGAGCCGCGTTGCCCGGGGCAGCCCTTGGTGCCGTCGCTGGCCTTCGGGGTGGGCAGTAGCACCTGCGACAGCGGCGGTCGCCACTCAGCACCGGCTCGCCGGCCCGGGGTGCCGGTGTCGCTGGCCCTGGGTGTCGGCAGCCGGGTCGCGTCGGTCATGGTGCGGCCCGCGTGTCCGGTGGATGTGGAACGTGCGGCGGTGATGTTCGCCGAGGAGCGGCTGTCGGCCACCGTCGGTGTCGGCGGCAGCTGGGTGGTGGTGCCGGCCAGGCTTGGCCGGCGGGCCGCTCCGGCCGATGGGAACATGTTCGGCCCGTAGGCCATCGCTGTGGGGGTTGGTAGGAGGTCGTGGCGGGTTCCGGTCGGCTCGATGAGGTCGGGCAGGCCGTACTGGTGGCCGGGGCCCTTGCCGTCACGGGCGCACGGTGTCGGCAACGTCCGCACCTGCCTGGAGTGACTCGGTGGGAGTGGCCAGCAGGAACAGCCGGTCTCTGCGGTGGGCGGCGCCGACGTCGGATGCGCGTAGGCATAGCCAGCTCGTGTCGTACCCGATCGCGGCCAGATCACGGTGGACGACGTCGAGTCCTCGCCGAAGGAGAGCGGCGACGTTCTCCACGAAGAGCAGCTGCGGTCGAAGGACGCGAACGGCTTCGGCGACGTGGTTCCAGACGCTGGAGTGCTCGCCGGTGATGCCGACACGTCTGCCGGCGTTGGAGATGTCCTGACAAGGGAATCCAGCGGTGACAATGTCGACGGGCGCGACTGTCTTCCAGTCGACGGTGCGGATGTCGCCGAGGTTGGTGACATTGGGCCAGTGGTGGGCGCAGACGGTGGCGGCGTGCCGGTCGGTCTCGGCGTACCAGGCGACATGGCCGCCGAGCACCAGCTCGACGGCCATGTCGAGCCCGCCGTACCCACTGCAGAGGGATCCGATGCGTGGGGCGGTGGTGTGCGCAATGCTCACGCCACCTTCCCGCGCCCGGCGCCGGCTGCCACCACCGGCTGGTCGTGAGGGCAGGTCCACGGCCCACAGCCAGGCGCCTCCTGCGCCCGGGGGCGGGGGCGCAGGACCACCTCGTCGAGCGGCACCCGCTGGCGGTGCAGGAAGAACTGTCCGCGCAGCGGGTGACCGTCGGCGTTGGCCCGGGCCGAGCCGTGGCGGATGGCGCGGTCGAAGGCGACCGCGTCGGTCCACTCCTGTGGGCTGTGCTCGCGTAGGGCGAGCCAGAAGCCGTCGTCGTGGAACGGGCAGCCCACGCACGACGACTTCGGGGTGTCTGCGAGATTGTGCTCGGCCAGGAAACGTAGGCAGTCGGTGCGCCGCCACCCCAGGTCGAGCAGCGGGTGCACGTTGCGCATGTAGCCGACGTCGGAGTCCCGCGTCCGACCAATCTCGTCGACGCTGATCCCGATCGCCATCTGCGCCCAGACCCCGGCCGGTACTCGCGTCGGGTGGGGGTAGCCCAGCCGGCGCCGCACCTCCGCCTTGATGGGTTTGATCTTGTACTCGCCGGTGCATTGCCGGCGTGCCATGCCCCGCTCACCGTTCGGGCCGAGGGTGAACAGGGGCATGGAGGCGAAGCGGTGGTCCGGGTCGAGCGCGTCTGCCCGGATGTCACCGGTACCGACGCGCACGACCTCGATGCCGGCCCGCTGCGCGATGCCACTCAGACGGTCCAGATGCCGGTAGACCGCGGCCGGCTCCCAGGAGGTGTCGGCGAAGATCGCCGCGTCGAACCCAGGGATCGTGCCCTGGGCGGCGAGCAGCAGGAGCGTGGAACTCTGCACGCCGGCACCCAGCGAGAGGTAGCGGTGGGTGGGTGCGCTCACGCGACCACCCCGGATGGGTCCTGCGGCGACAGCGCGAAAATGAGGACGTCCTCGTGCGCGATGAGGTGCATCGGCACCCCGCCGGCCCTGGCCTTGCGGACCTGCTGGAGCTGGAAGAACGACGGGCGGGCGACGAGCTGCCCGTCGCGGACGGCGGCGAGCAGGGCCACGCACCGCTCGGTCGGCACGAGGCCTGCGCGCAGGCCGGCGGCGATGACGGCGCTGGGCAGGTCGACCAGCTCGCCACGCTTGCGCCACGGGCGGGCGGTGACCACGACGACGCCGCCGGGTCGCAGCAGGGTGGCGCAGCCGCGCAGGATCTGGGCAAAGCCGTCGGCGAGGCCGGTCAGGTCGCGGTAGGCGAGGTTGCCCTTGTCCTCGCCGTAGCGGTCGTCGTACTTGACGACCCCGTCCGCGCCGGCGCGGACGAGACCGTGCACGGTCGGCCCGTACGGCGGCGAGGTGACCACGAGCGCCACCTGCCGGGTGAGGGCCTTCGGGACCAGCGACATCAGTCGGGTCGCGTCGCCGCGGATGACCGATGCGCGTCCAGTGGCGCCCTGGTCGTGGGCGTGGCGGATGTTGGCGTCGGCGATGTTCGACCATTGCGGCTCGTACTCGATGCCGAAGGCGTCGCGGCCGGCGTGGACGGCCTCGACCAGGGTGGTGCCGATGCCGCACATCGGGTCCAGGACCAGGTCACCGGGCTGGGTGTAGGCGTCGATCGCGTGGGCGGCGATCGCGGGAAGCATCCGGGCGGGATGCTTGACCGATTCCGGCACGTACCGGCCGCGTCGCTGCACGGGGCCGGTCGACTGGGCGGTCGCCCAGACGGACAGCCCGTCGGCCCCGGCGCGGTGGAGGCCTTCGTCCTCGCGCTGGCGGCCCTGGTGATCCTCGCTGGCGGCGAGGCCGCTGATGTCCGGCTCGTTCGGGTCGGGGTGCGCGGGGGTGGTGTGCTCAGGCACGGCGCTCACCGCCCGCCCGGCTGCCGCGCCGCCTCGACGCGGGCGCCGGGGTGGACGTTGCGGGGGAGAACACCAGCAGGTCCGCATGGACCCGCAGGTGCGCCAACGCCCACCGCGGGTCGTTCTGGTGGGTGAGGGCGAGCAGTTCCTCGTCGGTGACGTGGTAGACGAACGCGTCGCCGCTGGTGTCGGCGGCGACAGCGACGATGTGCTGCAGGTAGCCCAGGCCCACCTCCGCGGCGGCGGTGGCTACCGGGGTGAAGTCCTCCGGCCCACCATCGACGGCGGTGGGGACGGTGACAACCAGGACAAGGCAACCCCCGGCGCGCAGCAGCCGCGCGCACGCGGTCAGCAACCACGCCAGCCGGACCCGATTGGTGGTGTCGTCCGAGTCCAGCGGCCAGCAGGCCACCACCAGGCTCGTCGCCCCCGCAAGGGACGCGCGGCCGGTGACGGTGCAGGTCGCTTCGGTGGGCAGGTCGGGGTCGGTGAGGTCGTCACCGAACCACGCGCTCATGTCCGGCACGTCGTCGCCGTTTCCGCTCGAAGCGGCGGGGTCGGGGCGTGCCGGTGGGGTGGCCGTGCCGATGACCAGGCTGGACGCGTCGGTGAACCAGCCCGGGTGGTGCCGCCGGCCGCCAGCGGCGCAGACGGCGGTCAGGGCGTGATCGGCGGTGAGGTCGACGACGACCTCGCCGGGTCGGGTGTAGGCGGCGACGAGGCGGTAGGCCAGCCGGGCGCCGATGCTGCGCCCGGTGTCGGCCGGGCCGCGCGCGGTGCGCCACACGGTGACCGGCACCGGCGGGTCGCCGGCGACCAGGTCGATCAGGGTCGGATCGACCGCCTGGGGGTCGACGGAGTGGACAGGGTCGGGGTGCTGCGGCGTGTGCTCGCTCATGTGGTGTCGGCTCCGCGCCGCGCATGCAGTGCGCTGACACCCTTAAACCCGCCTTTGTGTGCTCTGGCGAACGCCTGCCCCACTCACAGCCGCTCACAGCGCCACGGCGGACAACCCACACCCAGGGCGGCGGCGCGCATACGTGACGGTGCACCAAGCGGATGGCGGGCTGACACGCCGATCACCGGTTTCTGTCAGCGAGGCACCCCGCGGTGCCGCCGGTGACGGGACTACGCCATGTCATCGCCGCAGGTCGATGACATGGCGTGGTGTCATGATGTCCGCCGCGCAGTGAGGGTGGGCGTGTGCCTGGCCATCGGCGGCTGCCGGTGACCGGCCGGACAACTGACCGCCGAACGTGCGGACTCTGATGACCTCGGCGTGACCGCCGCGCCGGTGGCGTGTCCGCGACAGTGCCCGGCGCTGCACTGGCCGGTGGTGCCGCGCACTCGTAACCGGTGTCAAAGTCCTGATCAGCAACGCCGACGGACACCAATGTCAACGATGGCCGGCAATGTCAATCGCGGCTGTGTCACAGGTGCGCTGCCATCGCCGGCTGTCTCGCCACGCGCACCGCGACGGCGTGGCCGCCGTGCGCGCAGGCATTGTCACCATGTCCAACCCATTGACATTCCTCTCTGACATTGTCGCCGTAACACCACGTCTTAGGTCACGCCCGCGCTGGCCGCCATGACACGCGGTGCGTGCAGTTGTCATGTCACCGCGGCGCCCTGCGGCGTCTCGACGCAGAAGTGCCGGCGCTGGCCCCGACGACGATGGCGGCGGCGCCCGGCGCCGGCAACCATGCGCTCAACAGTGCATCGTGATCCGTCGTCGCTTGTCAGCCACCAGTGGGAGCGCAGAGTGCTGTATGAGTGAGCCGCTGTGAGCGCCTATGAGCCGCTGTGAGTGGCGCGACGGGTCGGTGTGACGAGCGCGGAGATGTGGCGGTCGGGATGTCAGGCGGACCGGGCGGCGCGGGGTCGGCCGTCACTCACAGCCCTGCCCAGCGCCACTGTCAGCTCACGCGTCGACGGAAGAAGCGGACGTGCGGGCAGCCGGCCCGGGCGTCGCGGTGACGGCGGGCCCGGGCGGCGGCATCACCGCCGTGACCTGCGGTGTCAGCGTGTGTGAGTCGGCCGTGGCGTAATCGGCTGCCCAGTCGTCGCCCCAATCGACGGCGACACCGCAACCCTTTTGTAGGAGTGGCAATCATGAGCGTGTTCCTCACGCATTGGCCGGACTCTGCGCTGGACGCCGCCGACGTGGCATTCACGGCACTGACCAGCGACCCCGAGCCCTTGTCGATCGACCTTGACCTGTTCGGCCCGGACGTTGGTTTGCCTGCGGGTGTGATGCCGCTGCCGGCGGTGCGGGACTGGCTGCTGGCGCACCCCCGCGACTTTCAGGCGCGCGACGCGGTGTGGGCCGAGGTGATCCGCCGCGCTCGGCTGGACGGGCCGCAGTGGGTCATCGCCGCGGTCGGCATGGCCATGCCAGCGCTGCGCCGCTACACCCGCCAGCTGCGCGACGGGTACCGAGGCGATCCCGAGGACATCGAAGCGGAGATCCTCACCGGGTTCCTGGCGGCGCTACGCAACCACGTCGACCTGACCCAGCCCGCCCCGTACGCGGCACTGTGTCGCGCCGGCTGGCGCGCCGGCTACAAGCTGCGCCAGCAGGCCGGCGAAACCACGCCGGTCGAGGACGTGGAGCACGTCACCGGGCCCCGCACCCCGCAGGTGCCCTACGGGCATCCGGACGTGCTGGTCCGCCGCGCCGTCCGGTTGGGAATTCTCGATCCCGACGACGAGCAGCCCTACATCGACGTGCGGCTGGGCCGCCGGGCCATCGAACCGATCGCTGCTCGGATGGGCATCACCACCGACGCCCTGCGGATGCGACTGGGTCGCATCGACACCCGCATCGCCGAAGCCCTCGCCACCGGCCTGCTCACCGGGGCCGCGTCCCCGCAGGCCGCCGCCGCCCTCGCCGCGCGCGCCGAACGACGGGCCAACCTGCGCGCCGCCAGCCGCTACCGCGCCCGCCACGACACCACGTCGGCGGCAGCCGCCGCCTGAACCATCGCCCGCACCACTTCCCACGGCGCCCCACCGACTTCCGGTGCGGGCGCCGCAACCTGTCCCACGCTCCGCCGACCCGCTCCTTGCCCACGCGCCCACCGCACCACCTACCCGCAATCGGGTCCGGGAAGTCGGCGGCTGCAGGCAGCAGCGGCACCGCCATCTGTGAGTGGCGGTGAGCTGCTGTGAGAACGAGAGGCGTTCGCCAGGGCACACAAACGGCGGTTTAAGAGTGCGAGACCGTTTCGCCCGCCACGCGGTGGGCGCCATGGTTCCGCCCGCCGCCAGGGGGCCGGGCCCACACCGGGCCGCCTCACGTACCGGACGTCTCCGGGTGCCGCGCAGTTTGGTGCGCTGACACCTCATCGAACACACCGCCAACCCGACAAGGGAGGACGTGCTCCTCCCGGGGACGGTCGTGGTTCGTGGCGCTGTCCGCGCCCGCGCCCCCTGACGCGGCGGTCCACCCGCCCTGACCGCCGACAACCGCCCCGCCGTCACTCGATGCCGGGGCCGGAGGTGACCCGCTCATGTCCCGCATCCCGGCACGTTTTCGTGCCCTCACCCACTCCCGCACCGCCCGCCGTGCCGGCCGGGTCGCCGCTGTCGCCGGGCAGGTGCTGCTGTTGCTGTCCGTGCCCGCCGCCGCGAACGCCGACACCGGCATGCCCGCGCTGGCGGCGAACTCCCTGCCGGTCGTGATCAACAACCTGCGGATGTGGCTGATCGGCATCCTCGCTGCGGTCGCCACCCTGTTCCTCGTCATCGCCGGCGTGTACTGGGCCACCGCCGGAGGCGACCCGGCGCAGGTAGAGCGGGCCAAGAGCGCGCTGCGCAACGCCCTGGTCGGCTACGGCCTGGCGATCCTCGCCCCCGTCCTGCTGCAGATCGTCAAGGGCATTGTCGGGGCACCGTGATGAGTATCCTGCTGCCTCAGATCCTGGACTGGCTGGCGGCGGCGCTCCTGGCGACCCTGGACGCGCTGTTCGGGGTGATCAGCAAAGCTCTGCTGATCACCCCGAACGTCACTGCCCTGCCGCAGGTACAGGCCCTGACCGGCCGTTCCCTGCTCGTCGTGGACACCGTCTTCGTCCTCGCGTTCCTCGCCGCCGGCGTGCTCACCATGACCGCTGGCGGCAGCGAAGGATCCCGCTACACCGTCAAGGACCTCGTCCCGAGGCTGATCGTCGGATTCGTCGCCGCCCACTTCTCCCAACTGTGGTGCGGCATGCTCACCGATGTCGCCAACGCGCTGACTGGCGCACTAACCACCCCTTCCGGGGACAGCGACGGTGCCCTACGGACCATCAAGACCCACCTCAAAGCGGGGCAGGACGCGACGCCAGCGCTGCTGTTCGTCATCTGCCTGGCGATCACCGCCGTGCTCCTCGCGTCCACGGCGTTCAGCGTGATCGTCCGCTTCGCGGTCCTGCTCGTCTTGACCGCCGCAGCTCCGATCGCGCTGGCCTGTCACGCGTTGCCGCAGACCGACCCGGTGGCCCGCCTGTGGTGGAAGGCCTACACCGGCGTGCTCGCGGTGCCGGTGGTGCAGGGCTTCACCCTCTACGCCGGGCAGTGGATGCTCACCGACCCGCAGCACATGCTGCCCGCACTCGGACTGCCCGTAGAGCCCGGCGGGGTGCTCAACCTGTTCGTCGTCATGGTCATGCTCTGGACCACACTGCGGGTACCGACCCTGATGCGCCGATACGTGAACGCCGGCGGCAGCGGCCGCGGGGCGAACATGATCGGCGCGGCCGTGCGGGTCATCGTCGTGCAGCAGGTCACCCGCTCCGTTCCCGGTCTCGGCCGCGCACTGAAGGCGGTGGGCCGATGAACACCCACCCCGACCCGTCTGACGCGGGTCGCGTCCGGATGCCCGCCGACGTCGACGCCCCGGACAAAGTCGCCTACGGGCTGACGTTCCGGCAACTGGCGATCCTCGCCCTTGCCGCCTGCGTCTTCTACGGCGCCTGGCAGAGCCTGCACACCATCGTGCCAGCACCGGTGCTCGTCGGCGCCGCCGTGGTGCTCGGCGGCCTGGTCTTCGGCATCGCCGTGGGCCGCCGCGACGGGCTGCCCCTGGACGGGTGGCTGCTGGCCGCCGTCCGGCACGCCCGAGCACCACGGGCCCTGTCAACAACCGACACGACAACGACAACCCCAGACTGGGTGCAGGCGCCGAAGAGCAGGGTGATGCTGCCGGCGCCGTTGACGCTGCCCGCCGACGCGATCGACGACGGCGGGGAGATCCGCCTCGGTAGCGCGCGGGCGGCGATGGTCGCCGCGTCGAACGTCAACCTCGCGCTGCGCACCGCCGACGAGCAGGCCGCCCTGATCGACACGTTCGGTCGGTGGCTCAACAGCCTGTCCACCCCCACCCAGATCGTGGTGTCGGCGCAGCCAGTGGACCTGCACGGCGCCGCACGCACCCTCGCTGACACGGTCGAGAAACTGCCGCACCCGGCCCTGGCGGACGCGGCAGCCGACCACGCCCGCTTCCTCGACACCCTCGCGACCCGACGGGACCCGCTGCGCCGGCAGGTCCTCATCGTCACCCGCACCAGCCCCGGGGAGCGCAGCGAACACGCGGCCCGACGGCGCGCCGACGACACCGTCCGCGCCCTGTCCGGCCTCGGTGTCACCACCCGCGCCCTGGACGGCGCGGCGGTGACCGCCGCGATCGCCGCCGCCGCCGACCCCTACCGGCCACCCCGACCCGGCGGCCTCGCCGCGCCGGATGCCGTCATCACCTCACCAGCGCCCCACCAGCCACACAGAGATGGAAGGAGCCGACAGAGATGATCCTGCGCCCCCGTACCGCGCCCGCCGAGCGCGACCGCAAGCCCCAGCAGCTGGCGGCGGCCGTCGCCCCCGCCTCGGTGGAGGTAACCCCACGGATGCTGCGCGTCGGCGACGGCTACGCCGCCACCCTCGTCGTCACCGGCTACCCGGCCGAGGTCGGCCCCGCCTGGCTCGAACCCTTGCTGTCCTGGCCTGGCCGCCTCGACCTCGCCCTGCACATCGACCCGCTGCCCGCCCCGCTCGCCGCAGCCCAGCTGCGCAACCAGCGCGCCCGCTTCGAATCCTCCCGCCGTGCCGACGCCGAACGCGGCAAACTACCCGACCCGGTGGTGGACGCGGCGGCAGAAGACGCCGCGGACCTAGCCAACCGGCTCGCCCGCGGCGCGGCGAAGCTGTTCCGCGTCGGCCTCTACCTGACCGTGCACGCCCGCACCGAAAACGAACTCCTCGAAGCCTGCGCGCAGGTCAAAGCCGCCGCCGCGTCGACCCTGATCGAGGTACAGCCCGCCACCTGGCGCCACCTCGCCGGCTGGACCACCACCCTGCCCCTGGCGACCGACAGCCTGCAGATGCGCCGCACCATGGACACCGCGGCCCTCGCCGCCGCGTTCCCCCTCGCCTCGGCGGACCTGCCCGCGCCACTGCCTGGCGACCCGCCCACCGAGGGCGGAGTGCTCTACGGGGTGAACCCCGACTCGCAGGGCATCGTGTGGTGGGACCGCTGGGCGCAGGAGAACCACAACTCCGTCGTCCTCGCACGCTCAGGCGCCGGCAAGTCGTACTTCGTGAAGCTGGAGATCCTGCGCAACCTCTACCAGCAGGTGCAGGTCGCCGTCATCGACCCCGAAGACGAATACCCGCGCCTGGCCGACGCCGTCGGCGGCACCGTGGTGCGCCTCGGCCTAGCCGGGGTAAAGGTCAACCCCCTCGACCTGCCCACCAGCGACACCCGTCCCGACGTCCTCACCCGGCGCGGCCTGTTCCTGCACACCCTCATCGCGGTGCTGCTCGGCCAGCAGCCACCCCCGACGGAACGGGCCGCCCTGGACCGGGCGATCCTCACCGCCTACCGCCAGGCCGGCATCACCGCCGACCCGGCCACCCACCACCGGCCCGCCCCACTGCTGCGCGACCTCGCCGATTGCCTACACGCCGACGACGACCCCGCCGCGCGGCAGCTCGCCGCCCGCCTCGCCCCGTGGGTGCACGGTTCGTTCTCGCACCTGTTCGACGGCCCGACCACCACCCGCCCTGACGGGCACCTGGTCGTGTGGTCGCTGCGGCACCTACCCGACGAACTGCGCACCGTCGGCACCCTCCTGGCCCTCGACGCCATCTGGCGGCAAATCGACGCGCCCGGCCCGTCAACGGCGCGGCGGCTCGTGGTGGTGGACGAGGCGTGGCTGCTCATGCGCGACGGCGAAGGCGCCCGGTTCCTGTTCCGCATGTCCAAAGCCGCCCGCAAACGCCACGCCGGCCTAGCCGTGATCACCCAGGACGTCGCCGACGTCCTCGGCAGCGACCTCGGCCACGCCGTCGTCGCGAACGCCGCCACCCAGATCCTGCTCAAGCAGGCACCGCAGGCCATCGACACCATCGGCGACGCGTTCGGCCTCACCGCCGGCGAACGCCGACTCCTCCTTGCCGCCCGCGTCGGCACCGGCCTGCTGATCTCCGGCGCCAACCGGACCAGCTTCGAAGCCATCGCCTCCGACACCGAGCACCAGCTGTGCACCACGAGGCCAAGCGAGCTGACCGACCTCGACGACGAGGAGGACCTGTGACCGCGCCCGCCACCCTCCCCACACCCACGCCCGTACCTGTCCCCGGCGGACCGGGCGCGGGCGTCGCGCCCCCGACCGAAGCGACCCGGTGGATTCTCGACGCCGCCGACTGGGCCGCACACAGGCCCTGGCTGCTCGCCGTCGCCGCGGCCACGCTGATCGCCTACGTCGCCGGCCGTAACCTCCTCGCTCTCTGGCGGCATCGCCGCCACGCCGACGGAGCCCGCCTCGTCACCATCGCCCCGCCACCCGAGGTCGACCCCCACAACGCCGCTGCCCTGTGGGCCAACCTCACCGGCACCCTCACCCCATCGCGCCGACACCGGCTGCTCTACGGCAGCCCACACGTGGTGTGGCAGTACACCTGGACCGGCCGGCGACTACTCATCAGCCTGTGGGTACCCGGCCCCATCCCACCCGGCGCCGTCGAAGCCGCCGTACGCGCCGCCTGGCCCGGCGCCACCTGCACCACCGACAACTCCGCTCCACCGCCGATACCGCTGAATGCGCCAGCCATCGTGGGCGGGCATCTGCTACCCACCGCCGCCGAGTGGCTGCCGCTCCACACCGACCACGACAACGACCCGCTGCGCGCCCTCATGTCCGCCGGATCGGGGCTACGGGCCGACGAGCACGCCTGCGTGCAGATCCTGGCCCGCCCCGCAACCGCCCGCCGCGCCCTGCGAGCCCGACGCGCCGCAACGCGGCTACGCGACGGCAAGACCGCCCTGCCCACCATCAACCCCGCCACGCCGCTGCTGTGGCTCGTCGAGGTGCTCCTGCCCGGCCGCTCCACCCACACCACCGCCCGGCCCGCAACCACAGGCCGCCGCGACCCGGGAATCGAACGCGACGTGCGAGCCATCCTCGACAAGACCTCCCACCCGCTGTGGGAAACCGCCGTGCGCTACGCCGTCGCCAAGGACAGCCGACGCGCCACCACCGACCAACGCCCTCGGCTGCGCGGCATCGCCGACACCATCGCCTCGGCGTTCGCGGTGTACTCCGGACGTAACCGCCTCACCCACCGCACCCGCATGCCCCATCCCGCCGCCATGCTGGCCCAGCGGCGCCTCAGCGGAGGGTTCCTCACCTCCACACCCGAGCTGGCCGCGCTCGCCGCCCTACCCCGCGACCTGGCGGTGCCAGGCCTGGACCGGGCCCGCGCCAAGTCCATGCCGGCACCCGTCGCTGTCCCCACCGGCGGACGGGGCGTGAAAGTCCTCGGCGACGCACAGGTCGGCGGGCACGGTGTCGCCCTGTCGGTGCCGGATTCGAGATATCACCTGCATGTGATCGGGTCGACCGGCAGCGGCAAGACGACACTGCTGGTCAACATGGCCGTCGACGACATCAAAGCCGGCCGCGGCACCGTCGTCATCGACCCCCACGGCGACCTCGTCCTCGACATCCTCGACCGGCTCCCCGCCTCCGTCGCCGACCGGGTCGTCCTGTTCGACCCCGATCAACCCAACCCACCGACGATCAACCCCCTCGCCGGCGACGACCCCGACCTCGTAGTCGACAACCTCGTGTCGATCTTCGGCAACATCTTCGCCAAAGCGTGGGGACCCCGCATGGACGACGTCATGCGCGTCGCCTGCCTCACGCTCCTGCGACACGCGAACGTCACCCTGCAGCACATCCCGCCCCTGCTCAACTCGGCGCAGTTCCGCTCCGCGATGACCGTCGACCTCGACGACCCGGCCGGACTGCGTGGCTTCTGGCAGTGGTACGACGAACTCAACCCGGCCCTGCGCTCCCAGGTCATCGGACCCGTGCTGGCCCGGCTGCGCGCCTTCCTGCTGCGCGACTTCGTCAAACGCACCATGCGCTACCCGCACTCGAGCTTCGACATGGGCGAGGTCCTCGACGGCGGTGCCCTGCTCGTTCGGATTCCCAAGGGGCAGCTCGGGGAGGACACCAGCAAGCTACTGGGCTCGCTGATCCTCGCGCAGGTGTGGCAGGCCGCCACCGCCCGCGCCAGAATCGCCCCCGACCAGCGTCGCGACGCCACGCTGATCATCGACGAGGCGCAGAACTTCCTCACCCTCGCCAACTCCCTGGACACGATGCTCGCCGAAGCCCGTAAGTACCGGCTGTCCCTCGTGCTGTCCCACCAGGACCTCGCCCAGTTCCCAAAAGACCTCCTCGCCGCCGCCTCGGCCAACGCCCGCAACAAGATCTACTTCTCCTGCGCCCCCGAGGACGCCCGCGTCCTCGCCCGCCACACCTTGCCGGAACTCGACGAGCACGACCTGACCCACCTCGACGCCTACACCGCCGCGACCCGCCTTGTCGCCGACGGCCGCCAGACACCGGCATTCACGATGAAGACCCGCCCGCCCAAGCCCGTGGTCGGGGAGACCACCGTGATCAGACAGGCCGCCGCAAAGAAGGTCGAGCCCCAGGATGCCAGCGCCATCGACGCCCTCGTCGAACGGCTGTCCCGACCAACAAAGGACGACAGCGAGCGCCGCGCGGCCGGCATCCGCGACACCAGACGGACGCCTCGTACATCCCGCTCCGCCTGACAGTCACAGATGCCCATGACGGACGAAATAGCCTTCACCGGGAGGGCCGTGGCTGGCCCCGCCATGGGCTGACTGACGCTGCTATCGGCTACCGGATGTAGTCGGGCCCCGGGTGCGGTGACGCGTTACTTCGACAACCGCGCCCGTGCGACAGCCTTGTCAGAACTCATCCAGGTCGTCTGCAATCAGGTCGGATGTTAATCGATCCTATCCCAGGAGGCGCCCTGCCTTTGCGGGCGCGCGGAACGCAGAAGGATGCGGTACCGCAGTCCCCGAACCCGCAGGAACTGCGGCCGAGAGGTCGGCCGGGTCAGTTAGCGTGCAGATTCCGACCGTCCAGCATCCGCTACGGCTAGATGACGAAGGACCGATCGCATTTATCGAGAGCCCCCTCGGCGCGGCGATTACACAAGCGCCTGGCATGATTCACGATATTCGGGTGGTGAAGGCCCTCGGAAATCGGCGTCGTTATCAATCGCTAAAGCCGCACGCCAGTCCAGTCCATTCATCATCGTAGCGTGTCGAACCGCCCGCGCCGCTGAGGCCGATCGAATTCTCGCGGCCGAATCGGGCACCGAACTAGCGGCTCGGCGCAATCGAGACAGTCCGGACCGGGGGGAAGTCACCTGGTATCGGACTTGACGCATCTCCGATAGGCTGTGACACGAAGGCGACGCACTCCGCGCCTGAAGCTTTCAGGATCGCTTGCCATACCTCTCTTAGGTGCTGTCTGCCGCTTTGCCCTAGAACCTGCTGTGGCGAAGCCACATTGCCGAGATTGGAAAATATCACGGTCACTCCGGCAAGTTCAGGCAAACTACCCCGCCGTGTGAGTTCGCGAACTACCTCGTCGGGTGACAGAGCAAAGGCGCCGGGTTGACTTAGATCGAACGGCGCGACTGTCGAGACACCGGTGTCCAGAATTACAGCCGTCCCTGAGTTGCCAAGCGTTCCGGCTGCCACGCTCAGTGCTCCAAGTGGGTCCGATTCGGGCTCGACAGGCCTCACGACACCCGCAGCCCGACCGATCTCGTCCAGCCAGTTGGACATCTCGACTCGACGCGCGCGGTTATTCTTGTTTTTGAGACGAGGAGTCGTTTGATCGACGACGGCCGGGTCCCCGTCCACCTTGATGATGCTCACTCGATTTTGGACTTCAACTGTGTATCGCACCACGTCTTCCACTTCAGCTGTGATCGCTGGGGGGACAGCATTCGCGTGACGGCCAACGACGAGGGCCAGCGGGGCATTTGATAAACGACATTCGCCGATCATCGGCGGCTGAGGACCGCCCGGTGGATTGGTAAGGCTCGCAAGCGAACAGGAACAGGTAAACCCGACCAGCGTAACGGCTGCTGTTGCCGCAACCCCCATGACGCCCCCGCGCAGTGACGTCCTGAAGGTTAAAACCTCCGAGGCTGGTGCTGGCCGAGTGCCACTCTTACCTCCGGTTCCGGGACGCCCCCCAACCTGAGCTTTAGCCGCGTTCTGGCTTCTCTTGCTCTTCCTCTTCGTCTTCGGTTTTGGTTTCGGCCCACCGTTCCCCGCTTCAACGCCCGCCCAAGCAAGCGCACTTGCCAGCAAGACGACAATGACAAATATCGCAGTCAGCCAGACTCGCCAACCACTTGGCGCGGAGTACATCGCCGTAACCACGTTGGTCAGCGCACCGCCCACTAGGGCCAGCAGCGTCCCCAACACGGCAAGGACCTTGCGACGGCTCACGGTGCAACCTCCCAGGTGAGATCGTCAATATATCTCGCTCGTCAGTCATGTGATCGGTCCAACTCGCAGCGCCGTCAGATGCCGAAGCTCAAACGTACGGATTGCTGTTGATGTCAGTACGGGCAGAGGTTGTCCCGTCGGAAGCTGAGCCTCTAAGCAGGCAGGAACCGCCGCACAGATCCGACATGTCTGAAAGCATCAGATCTGGCAGGACGAAGCGCTCCGAGCCCGATTGCGGGCTTAGCCCTTACGCACCGTCAGTTGGCTTCGGCGAGATTGGCCCGTGGTGGGAGCAGTTTTATGACCGTCACGGTGGAGTCCATCTCGTTTGGCATAGCACAGAGGCCTACACCGCACGCACGATGCAATGGCTCCTGGGCGAGCTGGTGGGGTTTCCGTGGCGTCTTCCGTCGTTGCTTCACCGCTCCTTCACCACCTCTACTCACCATCACCTCCTGCACGGAGCGCGAATGTGGCTGTCAGCGCAGCACACCGCCGGTGGCCGGCTCCGCTGACCAGAGATGACAGCTCCAGACTCCCTCCTCACAGGAGGGAGCCTCTCCGTTCTACTCGCTGAGGAGATTCCTCATGCCCTCCGGCTCGTCGACTTCTGAACCTCGCCCGCCCGAACCTCGCCCTCCTAGTACTCCAGCCGGGGATGTTGACCTTGGCTGAGCTGGGGCTTGGTGTGGTGTGTGAACGGGTGCAGCCACCGTCGATCATGGGCGGTTGTGTGGACTGACCATGACGCGGCGGTGGCTGCGGGATACAGGGTAGACGCTCAGCGGTGGCGGGTGTTGTTCGACGGCCTGATGCTGACGGTCGGGGGACGTTTCCGCAGGCCCGAGCCTCGCCGTCGGGTGCGTGACTTCGTCCGGGGCCTGCTGGCGCCGTTACCGTCGAAGAACTGCTGGACGATCGCCGAGCACGCCGGTGACAGCGGCCCGGACGGGATGCAGGACCTGTTGACCCGGGTGCGCTGGGACGACGCCGCCGTTCGTGTCGATGTCCGCGAGTTCGTCGCCCAGCACCTCGGTGATACCGAGGCGGTGCTGGTCATCGACGAGACGGGGGACCTGAAGAAGGGCCGGCACACCGTCGGTGTCCAGCGGCAGTACTCAGGCACGGCCGGGAAGATCGAGAACTGCCAGCTCGCCGTGCACCTCGTCTACGCCACCGACACCGCTCACGCGATGCTCGACGCGGCCCTCTACCTGCCGAAATCCTGGTGCGACGACCCCGAACGCCGGACACGGGCCGGTGTCCCCGAGCAGGTGCGGTTCGCCACGAAACCGCAGCTGGCGTCCCGGATGATCACCACCGCGGTCACCGCCGGGCTGCCGTGCGGGTGGGTGGCCGGCGACGAGGCCTACGGCAACGATCCACGCCTGGCCGCCCGGCTACGTCAGCTGCGCCTGGGCTACGTCCTGGCCGTGGCCCGCTCCCACCAGGTCACCACCAGCCTCGGCGTCCACCGCGTCGACGCCCTGGCCACCGGTCTTCCCACCACCGCCTGGCAGCGCATCTCCGCCGGCCGAGGCGCGAAAGGCCACCGCTGGTACGACTGGTCCTACACCGCCCTACCGCACGCCACCGACGCACACGGCGGACACCACTGGCTCCTGACCCGCCGCAACCGCCGCACCGGTGAACTGGCCTTCTACCGCTGCTGGTCACCGCAACCCGTCCCACTCCACCGCCTGGTCACGGTCGCCGGCCGCCGCTGGAAAATCGAAGAATCGTTCCAGGCCGCGAAGACCGGACTCGGCCTCGACCAGCACCAACACCGCCGCTGGACGTCATGGCACCGCTGGACCACCCTGGTGATCCTCGCCCACGCATTCCTCGCCGCCGCGACCGCCAACCACCACCATCAACCGGCCGGGCTGATCCGACTGACCGTCAACGAACTACGCCACCTGTTCCACGTCCTGATCATCGAACCCACCCGCCGCCGAGCGGACCCACTGCTCTGGTCCATCCGCCGACGACGCCACCAAGCCCAAGCCATGACCAGCCACTACACCCGACAAGACCTCACCGAGCCGTGATCACAATCCCCGGCTGGAGTACTAGGCCTCACCGGCGTTTCAGCAAGGCACACCGGCTGTCCTACCTGCGCCGGCTGACCCTGCGCGACCGGCAACTGCTGGCCTGGCTCGCCGAGCACTACGTGCTGTCCACCGCGCAGATCACCACCGCGTTGTTTCCGTCGGGGCGCTCCGCGCGGCTGCGCTTGGCCACGCTGCATCGCATCGAGGCCGTGCACCGCTTCGTCGATGTCACCACCGGTACCGGCCAGCACCTCTACACCCTCGGGCCGCTTGGCATGCTCGTGCACCCAACCACCTACACCGACCCCGAGAGCCCGGACGCCCGCCCGCCGCGCTCCAGCATTGAACGCACCGAACGCATCATCGGCAGCCCCCGCCTGCGGCACCTTCTCGGCGCCAACCAACTCTTCGTCGACCTGTACGCCTATACCCGCACTGACTCCAGTGCCCGTCTGGTGCGCTGGTGGTCCGAGCAGCACGCCACCGCCGCCTACGCCCTCGCCGACATCCGCCCCGACGGCCACGGCATCTGGCAGGCGGACGACCGCACGGTCGGGTTCTTCCTCGAACACGACAACGGCACCGAGCCTCTGCGCAAGGTGCTGCGCAAGCTGCGCGCCTACGAACGCCTCGCCGAGTTCGGCCCCCGCTACCCCGTCCTGCTTCGTGTGCCCAGCCACCGCCGCGAAGCCCACCTACTCGACGCGCTCGCCGGCATCCCGACAGCCATGCCTGTGGCCACCGGCCTGCACCACGAGCACCCCGCCGGCCCCGCCTGGACCCTCGCCGCCGACCCCGGACCACCCCGCTGGTTGCACGACCTGCCCAGCGACCACGGCCCCGACAACACCGCCACCAACCCTCACCGCTACACCGACCCCGACCACGCCTGACAGCCCCGCCGGCTCGCTCACAGCCCCCTCACACCGCAGGGCACCCGCCCGTCCTGCAGCCGCCTAGGCAGCTCCGGAAGGCTCGGCCCACGGCGAGCGCGTCTGTGAGCGGGCCCGCCACTCACAGCGACTCACACCAACCGCCCCGCAGTGGTGGTTGATCTCTCACGGTGCAGGTCACCGCCGAATCAGACCCCACCGCCGTCTGTGCCCGCTGTGAGTACCCAGGGCTACTGTTCACGGCACCACCACCCCTCACATATCGCTCCACCCTCGGTTCGGTCCCACCCCAGGGATCCTCGCCGCACCAACCCGTAGCGCCATGCCCACCCGCCTACGCCGGTCGGCACGCGCACCGCGCGGCGATTCCTCAAGGTCGCACCAACCAACCGCACCAGCGCACCACGCGCGGGCACCCATCGACCTGACCCACGTACCTGGTGGGCCTGGTCGCCTTCGCGCGCCCGCGCAACCTCCCGTTCTTGCGGCACTAGCCCGACTCACGAATCGGTGAGCCGGTCCCGCATGTCCACGTGCACCCGAATCGAAGGAGGACAACGCCATGTCCGCTGTAAACGGCACCCCGCTGACCCGTCACGGCAGCCGCGTGCCCACCATCCCGGCGCGACCCACCCGGCCGAAGGCCACCTCGACGCCTGCTGCGCCGCCAGCCCGCGTCCAGGCCACCGCTTCCCGACCGCCGGTCACGCCGGCCCCCACCATCAAGACCATGGTCATCTGTCTGCCCGACGACCTGCCGGCTCAGGCACTGACCAGCCACCAGCTCGACACGCACTTCGGTGTCGCCGGCACCCTCACCACCCTGTACTGGGCCATCCCGCGGCTACGGCTGTGGCAGCGCCACCAGCTCATCGGTACCCGCAAAGGCCACCCGACGCCGTGCGCGGGCGGACCCGTACGGCTGCTCGACCTGCCCGGTATGCGGCACGCTGCCGCCGTCGGCGCCGGTATCCGTTACCAGGGCTGGCAGCAGGTCGTCCACGGCACCCGCCCGGCCATCCCGTGGCCCGTGTTCGAGGCCCGTCACCTCACCGACCCCGACCGCTACCCCTTCGAGCGGGCGAGCGAGGACTTCCACGCCCAGCCCCGCGTGCACGCCATGCGCCTGCACGCCGCAGCCACCCCCGGCCCCGGCCAACCCAGCGTCGGTGAACTGGAGATGTATCAGGCTGGGCAGGTCGCCTACCAGCACTACCGCGCCTCCAGCGCCGTCGTCGGCGACGCGATGCTCACTGCCGACGGCCGTCACCTTGCCCCGGCCAGCGACTTCCTCGCTCACCGCATTACCTACCTCGAGCAGGCCCTGACCCATCTCGACACCCTCGGCCCCGACCAGCGTCTGCTCGCCGTCTCCCTCTAGTTACCCCGGGGGCGCCCGCCCCACACAGTCAGGGCGTTCGGCGGCCATCCCAGCACGGGTTCGGTCGCAGGCATCATCTCGTCTCGCACCCGGTCGTCAACGCAGACGCCGTTCGACACCAATTCTGCGCCATGCCGCACTGCCTGTGGGGTTGGTGATCGCGCCAACCCCGCAGGCGGGGTGACACCCCTGCCGCACCCGCCGAGAGCCCCGGGCGTGGGGCGCCGCACCCCGCTGGCCTGTGACAGGCCGCTCTGTTCCTCTTCCCGTCCCCTGTTCGTCGCAAGGAGGTCCGCGTCACCGTGTCCAACCGACTGTGGTTCCGTGTCGAGGACGTGCTGCCTCTGGCAGAACACGCCCTCGCCTGCCCCACCCACCGTCTCACCAAAGCCCAGGTCGCCGCAGGCGAGCACAACACACCGGCGCTGACCCTGCGGCGCGCCGGCTCCGGAGGACAGTTGCGTTCCAACGGCGTGCCGGTCTGGCACACCACGCATGGCGCCGAACAGGTCGCCTACGGCGGATCGTGGCGGCTCGTAGGCGCGGCCATGGAGCCTGATCACCACTGGTATCTGCCGCTGCGGCACCCCGATCCCGACGGGCGTCGCCTCATTGACGTCCTACGCGCTGGCCGCGCCCTCGACCGCGACTGGCTCGCGATCGACACCGACACCGGGCCCGGTTGCACGCTCGACGCCAGACACGTGCAGCTGTCCGACCACCGCGCCGACATCGCCCCACCCCACGTGCGTTGGCGTTCGGTCATGGTCACCTCACGGAAGGCCGGCGACGGGGTCTACCCCGCGCTGGTCGCCGATGGCTACGACGCCGGTGAGGACGGATACCTGATCTGCCGCTTCCACCCGCACACCGTCCGCCAGATGGCCGCGGACCTCGCCGGGCCGTGGCGCGCGGGCACGATGCCGGGGGAGTACCCGCTGCTGTGCTTCGACGGCACCACCGCCGTGCTGCTCGAAGAGACCGACGTCGGCGACGACATCCGTCTCGACGTCGACGACCGCTGCTACCCCGACCGGGACGGCTACTACAGCATCGGCGCCTACCGGTGGCTCTGGCACACCTCACCCACGGACGCCATGCCCATCCGGGAGCGGCTCCGGCTGCACCTGGCCGCCCTGTCCGGCCGCCTGCGCGCTATCACCGCCACCGGTCGCCCGTCTCGGCAGTCTTCCGCCGCTCACGACGATCCACCGTTCTGACCCCGCGACATACCCCGCTGCCACCGAGCCGGATCTCGGATGTCCCGAGATCTGCCCATCGCACTTGATCGCCGCCGCGAACGAAGCGTGGATCAGTGCTGACCTCACACATAGAAGGGAGATGCCCATGACCGACGCGCCAGAATCCGTACCGGCACACGCCATGTTCAAGGTCCTCGCTGCCCTCGCTGAACTTGGCGAAGCCACCGCCGCCGCCGTCGCCGACAAGGCCGGCCTCGGCTACTCCACGGCCACGGCCAAACTCCGTGCGCTGGAGCACACCGGGCAGGCCGAACCCGTCCGCACCGAAGACAAGCGCGCGGTGTGGCGGCTGACCGATGCCGGCCGCACCACCGTCGGCACCGACCCTAGCCCTCCGCTGGCCCACGACACTGGCACGCCGTTCGAAGCCCCGGCCCAGACCAGTGCCGACGACCCCGCCGAGGAATGCGACACCATCGACGATGCCGAGACCGCTGACGAGGAACCAACCACCCCGCAACCTGCCAATCCCGCCGACACCCCGCCAGCCGCTGCCTCCAGCGCCACGGTCGACGCACTCTCACAGGCCGATGGTGCAGCGGCAGAACCAGCGGTCGCATCCGACCCGGACAGCGAGCACCCCGCCGGGGTGTCGGAGGACGCCCCGCCGGCCCCGACCATCGAGGCGGGCACCTCGACCGCGGGTAGCCGCCGGACGAAGGGCTCGCTGAGAGGGGCGGTGCTCGATGTTCTCGAAGCGCACCCTGACCGGGCCTACAAGACCAGTGAGCTGTGCAAGCTGATCGACGCCGCGAACGCCGGCACCGATGCGAAGAAAGCCAGCGCGGGCGCGGTCAACAACGCGTTGTTCAAGCTGGTCGCCGCCGGCAAGGCCGTGCAGACCGTCGACAAGCCCGCCACCTTCCAACTCGCCCCCGCCTAACCGGCGGACTGTTCAAGCAGCGGCAGCCCAGGGGCGGGCGTGAAGTGGCCGCTACCCGCCCGCCCCCGGTGTTGCTCCTTCCCGAAAGGAGCGAACTCAGTGTCTCAAATCGTGCACGCGGCGCTTACCGCCGCCGGCGGGATCCTCGCCGGTCTCGCCCTCGCCGCCGCCATGCTGTGGCGCCAGCAGCACGCCCTGCGGACGGCCCGCCACGACGCCACCCACGACGACGTCACCGGCCTACCCAACCGCAGGCTGTTCCTGGCCCACCTGCGTACCGCCTTGGAGAACAACACTCCGGTCGGGGTGGTGCTGCTGGACCTCAACCACTTCAAGGCCGTCAACGACACCCTCGGCCACGAAGTCGGCAACGACCTGCTCAACCAAGTCGGCCGACGCCTGGCCAGCCTTCCCACCCCCGTGCGTCTCGCCGCCCGGCTCTCCGGCGACGAGTTCGCACTGCTCGTCACCGGTGACCGCGACGACACCACCGCAGCAGCCCACGCCGCATGGCAGGCGATCGCCGGCAACTCCATCCGCGTCGTCAACGGCGACCTTCGCGTGACCGCCTCGGTCGGCTACACCCACACCCACCACCCGAACACCAGCATCCGACACCTGCTCACCCAGGCCGACTGCGCGATGTACGAGGCAAAAAGCGACGGCAGCGGCGTACGCGAATACCTACACCACCGCACACCAACAGTGCGCAGCCGCGACCGCCATCCCCGCTGACCTGCCCTACCCGCACGCACAGGACCCCGCAGTCCTCCGGCTGCGGGGTCCTGTCGTATCTGCTTTCCGACAGGAGACCACCGTGTTGTCCTTCGCCGTTGTCCACGACATCACCTCATGCCTCATCGCCGCTGACGCTGAGGCCGACGCGATGGGCTGGGGCCAGCCCGCGACGACGCTGCTCATCCACGACCGGCCCCTGACCATTCCCGGGTCACCACAGGAGATCCGCGGCGTGGAGTTTCCGCTGCATCCTGACGACCTGCTCACCGACCCGGCCAGGCTGTCCGCGCTGCTACACCGCCTCGCCGCCGGCCTCGGCAACCCCGCGGCACCCACGCCCTACCAGACCGTCCTGGACACCATCATCACGCAGATCCGCGCCGCCACGCCCGACTCGCGGCTGCTGGCATGGGCCACCTGCTTTGACGACCTCCTCACCGTCGACGGCCAGCAACGGCCGGCTCGCCGCATCGACGCTGTCGACATCAACAGCCGCCTCTACCAGCTCTCCCACCTGCGCGGCGATGACCACCCGCTCGTCCTCGTCGACGACAGCCCACCATCGGCCGACATCCCCACCACGTATCCCGGCCTGGTCGCGCTGCTGGCCGCCACCGCCCGCTACACCCGAACAAGCACTGCCGAGGGCACCCCGTGACCCCACTAATCCCGCCCCGCAGCGACTCCGACGAGCCGGTCTTCAGCGGGTGCGGACCCGACGGCGCGTCCGTCCGCTGCGAGATCTGCGGCGCGGTCGACGAGATCGACGCCGACGAGATGCCGTCCATGGCCGGCTACGGCGAGGACACGTACGTCCGCTGCACCCGCTGCGGCTCTGTCGAGACCACCGACCCGGTCTTCGGCTGGCGCGCAAAACCCGCCGCCTGGCCGCCCCAGCCCGAGCACGACCACCCATGACGGCTGTCCGCCCGCCGCTTGTCGCCCTCTTACTGAAGGAGTCTGTTTGTGAGCACCCACTGCTACATCGGCGCCACCAGCCCCGACAACCCGCACCTCGTGCACGCCCGGTTCGTGCTCTTCGACGGCCACCCCGCCGTGGTGCTGCCCACCCTGGCCGCCATCTGGGTCGGTTACGCCCAGCACGACACGCGGATGCTGATCACCGCGATCCTCGCCCACGACTGGGAGTACCTCGACCCGGACGTCGCCGCCACCACCCGCTCCGCGTTTTCCGGACAGCGCCCGGTGCCGGGCGTCGGCATGACGCTTGCGTCCAAAGTGGATTCGCCGGAGCCGGTCACGGTGTTTCCGCTGTGCCACGCCGCTCACCTTGACACCGAGTGGATCTACCTCATCGACGCGGACACCGGCACCCTCGCCGTGCACACCAGCGACGGCACCCGCCTCGCCACCTACCACCTGGTCAACTGCCTGGACCCTGGCGGCACCGCCCGGGGCGAGCAGCCGTGCGGGCCGCGATCAGCGGCGGGAGCACCGCGGTGAGCGCCCGCGCGCTCGGCGCGATCGCCGCCGGAGTCATCGCCGCGTTGGTGCTGTGCGCCGGTGGGATCGGCGCGCTATTTGCCGGCGGCGGCGCGGCCTCCGCCGCCTGCTACGGCCCGGCCGGTCCGGACGGGCAATCGCTGCCGCCCGCCGTTCCTTTGTCCCCTCCCGTGGTCGGCGCCGGCGATGGGTGGAGCAGCGAACAGACGGCCAACGCCGCTGTGATCGTCACCGTCGGCGTGGAGCTGAAAGTCCCGCCCCGAGCCTGGGTCATCGCCCTGGCCACCGCCATGCAGGAATCCACCCTGCGCAACCTGCCCAGCGGGGACCGAGACTCCGTCGGGCTGTTCCAGCAACGCCCCTCCCAAGGCTGGGGCACGCCCGCCCAACTGCGCGACCCCCGCTACGCGGCCGGGAAGTTCTACACGGCGCTGCTGGCCGTCAACGGCTGGCAGGCCATGGCGTTGACCGACGCCGCCCAAGCCGTGCAACGCTCCGCCTACCCCGACGCCTACGCCAAGTGGGAAGACGACGCGATCGCCCTGGCCCGTGCTGTGGAATCCGTCAACCCCTCAGCCCTCCCGGCCGATCTTGAGTTATGTCTGAGCACGTGCCCGTCGGTGGGCAGTGGCGGTGCCGCTGGTTGCGCTGACATTGCCACCGTCTTCGCCCGTGCCCACTCGTGGTTGACCGCCTGGTCGGGTGGTCCAGTGCCGTACCTGTCCAGCGGGAATCCGGGCGACTGGTTCCAGGGATACCGGCGTGACTGCTCGGGCTACGTGTCCATGGCCTTGGGCCTGGACGGGCCCGGGTTGAACACCGTCGGGCTGGCCGCACGGTCCACGGTCATCGCCAAGACCGATCTGCGGCCGGGAGACCTGCTGATCAACACCGCTCCCGACCTGCGCGGGCACGTGGTGTTGTTCGAGCGCTGGTCCGACCCGTCGATGAGCCACTACTACGGCTACGAACAAACGGGCGACGGGGGAACGCATCACCGACTCATTCCCTACCCGTACTTCGGTGACTACCCGATGATCCCCTACCGGTACGGGCGGACAAGATGACCGCGCCCGTCGAACGGGGATGTCGCCCTGCATCGCAGGGCGCGAAGCGCTGACCCAGGCCGCACCGACCTTTCGCCGTGCACGACGGCACCGCCGACCTGGACACCCCCAGTCACCGCCGGAAGAACGGATGCGCGCCACCGAGGACGCGCACGCCCACGTACGCGAAGCGCGCGACACGACGCACAGCCGGTTCCAGGAGGCGTGCGCCGTTCTGCGGCACGACGCAGCGCTCATCGAGACCAGTTCGAAGCATGAGCCCTCGCAGGACACGACCCGCTGAATGGCCGGCTGCCCGACACCCATGCCCCCGAGACAAATCAACAGAAGGACATGACATGACCCGCTCAGACAACAACACAAGCCCGCCGCAGCCAGATGACTCCGCTACGGGCCGCCGCTCGGCCCCGGACACCTTCCAGGAGGCAGACCGGGTCGCGCTCGAGCACACCAGCGACCCGCACACCCGGCTGCGCCCTGGCGACGAGGGCACCGTGCGCCGCTACGACCCCGAGCAGCGGGTCCTGGACGTCAACTGGGACAGCGGATCCCGGCTGTCGATGCTCCTCGGCGAGGGCGACCGCGTCCGCCGCCTGCCGAACGCCGGATGGCAGCGCGTGCTCGACGCCCTTCACCACGCCGGGGCCGCAGCCGGCCGAAACGCCGCCGAGTGGTGGGCGCAGGACACCATCGGCGCACGGGCCAGCGGTGAGGTGGCGGCGACCGCGCGGCAGGTCCTCACGGCCATCGAGGCCGCCGATGGGCGCGACATCCAGGGGCTGCCGTTCGCCGACCGGGACGACCTCGCCGCCGGCGCCGCCCGCTACGTCGAGCACGCCCCGCCCGATGCGCCCCCATGGGAGGACCTGCGGGGGCGTCAGCTAGACCAGGCGCGGTGGGCGTGGTGTGACGGCTTCGACGAGGCGGTCGAGGCCGAGGCGGCCCGGCAGTGCCGGATGCTCCTGCACCCCGACGGCGACGACCGGGACCTGCAGCATGTATACCCGCAGCGGGTGCGCCTGGGCGGCCCGGGCGTGTTCGCTGGGGACTGGGCGTGGACGCCCAACGAGGCGGGGGAGATGCGGATCCCGGTCGGGTTCGTCGGCACGCTGGTCGACACGTGGAACGGGTGGGCGGTGTTCACCTGCACCCGCGCGGTCGCCGAGGCGATCGTCGCCGAGCAACAGGCCGCCCGCGACCGCTACCGCCGCTATCTGGCCGCGGAGGGCGCCGCCGCGGCGGACCTGCACCGCCGGGTGGACCAGTCCATGGGCCGGATGTGGTTCGACGGGGACGTCATCGTCGCTGACGACACCCGGGTGCAGGACGACCCGGAGGCGATCGAGCGCATCAGCTCGAACCCGGACGGCGGCTACGTGGTGATGGGCTGGTCCTGGACCTGGCTGCCGGTGCATCCCTACGACTGCGACCGCATCGCCGGGACAATCCCCGACGCACCGGCGACCATCACCCCCACCCCCGCACACCCCCGCTGAGGAATGGCCTGCGGCAAACCCTCACACCGACGGCGCTGAACCGTCCTGCTGTGAGACGGCTCTAGCTTCACCCGATTCCAGTCTCCGCTGCGCGGATTTCGCTTCTGCCCGCGCATCTGGAGACGGGATGCGCGGGCCCTACCCCTTGACGGGAGGACTCGCATGGATCCCACAACTGGACCTGCCACCCCGCCCACACCGGCCGGTGGCGGCAGGCGTCCTGGCTACCTGTACCACAAGGTCGCCTCGTACCTCGTCGCTCATCCGGACCGCATGTTCACGGTCGGGGAGATCACGAAAGCCCTGTCTGTTCCCTCGACCGGGGCTGTCTTCGAGGCGCTGAAGAAGATGGCCGCCGCCGGCTACGCCACCCACCTGACCGGCCCGCACCGCTTCCAGATCACCCAGGCCGGTATCGACGCCGCCGGGATGATGCCGCCGCCCACCCCGCGGACACCCCGCCAAGGACATCGCGGGGCAGGTCGACGGCAGCCGGTCACCCGCCCGAACGGTGACCTGTACTTCCCCCGCAAGCTGGCGGGGGCCACCGACGTGGACGTGCTGCGCCGGCTGCGCGAGAAGCGTATCCCGGTGCTGCTCTACGGCCCGCCAGGCACCGGCAAGACCGCCCTCGTCGAAGCCGCCTTCGCCGACCTGCTCACCGTCGCGGGCACCGGCGACACGGTGGTGGAGGACTTCCTCGGCAACTTCATCCCCCTGCCCGACGGCGGGTTCGAGTTCGTCTACGGCCCCCTGGTCATCGCGATGCGCGAAGGGCGGGCGCTGCTGGTCGACGACGCCACGCTCATCGCGCCGAAGGTCCTCGCCGTGCTGTACCCCGCGATGGACGGCCGCCGCGTCATCACCATTCCCGGGTACCGCAACGAACGCGTCGAAGCCACCGACGGGTTCTACGTCATCGCCGGACACAACCCCGGCGTTCACGGCGCGATCCTCACCGAAGCCCTCGCGTCCCGCTTCGACGTGCACATCGAGGTCACCACCGACTGGGACCTCGCCCGCCACCTCGGCGTCCCCCGACCCGCCGTCGAAGCCGCGATCGCACTCAACACCGAACTCGCCGCCGGACGCATCGGCTGGGCGCCGCAGCTACGCGAACTGCTCGGCTTCACCCGCGTCAGCAAAACCCTCGGGTCCGCGGCGGCCGTGGCGAACCTCGTCGGCCGCGCACCACAAGACGATCGGGAGCAGGTTCACGCCGTCCTCAAACAGCAGTTCGGCACGGACATCAACCCGCTGACCCTCGGCAAACAACGCTGACCCCTCCCGAGAAGGGAAACCACTCATGCCCCATCCCTCCACCCACCGGCGTGCCAGTTCCGGCACCCCGACCCCCAGCGCCCCGGACTGGCGCCCATGGAGCGACGCCTGGACCCGACACATCCCGGTCCTCACCGGCCGCCACGACCTGACCGTCACCGTCGCCCCCGGCGCGGGCGGCGGCGCACCCGCCTGCTTCTACCCCGACGCCCGCCGCATCGAGGTCGACGCCACCCACATCGGCGCCCCCGACATCACCGACCCCCGCAAAGCCGGACACAAACGCCTGGTACCCACCGCCTACGGGCTGCTCGTCCACGAAGCCGCCCACGCCACCCACAGCCTGTGGACAACACCCGCCGGCACCCCGCCGATCGTCGCCACCGTCGCCGACCTGCTCGAGGAATCCCGCGCCGAGAACCGCCAACGCACCCGGCGGCGCGGCGACCGCCGATGGCTGCGCCACACCGTCACCACCCTGCTTGACCCCGACGACGCGCCCGTAGACGACGCCTGGCACGCCGCCCACCTCGCCGGGCTGCTCCTCGCCCGCGTCGACGCCCGCATCATCACCGCCAAAGACACCAAAGGAGTCCGCGCCGCCGTCACCGCCGTCCTCGGCCGCACCACCCTGCGCCAGCTGCGCGACCTGTGGCACCAAGCCCACACCGTCGACGACACCGACGCCACCGCCATGACCAACCTTGCGTGGCAGTGGTGCCGCATCCTCGCCATCGACCCCCACCAGCAACCCGAGCCGCCACAGCCAGACCCCGGCGCGTTCCCCGGCCAGCTCGCCCAGGCACTCGCCGACTACCTCGCGCACGCCGCCGGCCTGACCCCCGCCGAATACACCACCAGGCAGATCCACCCCCGGCACAGCGCACCCGCGTCGTGGACACGCCGAGACCCCACCGACGCCGAACGTGCAGCCGCCCGCCACCTCGCCGCGCGGCTGCGCCGCGCCCGCACCCACCAACCCGAACCCGACACGCGTCCCAGCCCGATACCACCCGGGCGGCTACGCACCCGGCACGCCATCACCGCCCAAGCGCAGATCGCCGCCGGTAGCCTGCCCACCGCCACACCCTGGCAGCGCCGCGCGCACGTCCCACCGCCGAAGCCACACCTGCACCTGGCAGTGCTCGTCGACACCTCCTACTCGATGCACCCCTACGCGGCGCCGATGTCCTCAGCCGGGTGGATCCTCGGCCACGCCGCCCACACCAACCAGGCCACCACCACCATGATCGGATTCGGCAGTCGAGCCACCCTGCTCGTGCCTCCTCGGCAGCACCCCTCCCACGTCCTCGAAATGCGGGCGGTCGGCGGCACCACCGCGTTCCTCGACGCGGTGAAACTCGCCGACCAGCTCCTGCACCTGCGCCAGCCGGGGCGGCTGCGGATGCTCGCCGTCGTCTCCGACGGCGACCTACCCAACCCCGACCCCGCGCAACGGCTCATCACCACCCTGCACCAGTCCGGGTGCGCGGTGCTGTGGCTGCGCCCCGCCGACCTGACCGGGCACACCTTCACCCACACCAGCACGCTGATGGTCGCCGACCCCATCGAGGCGGCCGACGCGATCGCCGACGCCGCCGTCACCGCACTCGAACACGCCTGACCACGAGCCCCCGCGAGTGATGGGCTAGGCGAGGCCAAGGCTCGCACTCCCGCTAAACGGCGCTACTCGCCAACGCCCTCACCCCCGGACGGCCACGCCGCCGGCAGCGCGAGCCACGGCATCGAAAAGGCCGCCGGCCTCGCATCCGCCCTCACCCCACACCACCCGCCTGGGCGTCGACCTCGAGACGAAGCCTGCGCGGCTGGCAACGCCGAGGTGCCGCCGTGCTGCTGCCCGACGCCGCGCTGACCGCCCCGCAGTCGCCGCTGTTCGCAAGGCCCGCCCATCGGCGCCTGCCTCGGCCTTGGCGCTTGTCCTCGCGATCACCGCAGATGACCAACCCCTGACCTGAGCCAACAGGCGGTGGCGGTCACGAAGCCCTGATCTGCCGCCGGCACACCACCTCGAAAGCTCCGCACGCCCCACGGCGGCGGAGCCCTTCCTTTTAGGAGTGATCCCACCATGACGCACGACCAGCCGGCCCGGCTGCCGGTGACCTCGATCAGCGACCTGCTCGCCGCCGTGCCGTACCTGCTCGGCTTCCACCCCGCCGACAGCCTCGTCATCGTCGGCCTCACCGGACAACGCATCACCGTGGCCGGCCGCGCGGACCTGCCCGATACCGCCGCGATCACCGACTGGGCGCCCGTCACCGCACGGCAGTACCTTGACCTGCTGCGCAACGTCGACGCCACCAGCGCGATCCTGATCGGCTACGGACCCGCCACCACCGTCACCCCGGTCATCGACACCCTCACCTCACGCGTGAACGCCGCCGGCATCACCCTGCTCGACACACTGCGCGTCACCGACGGCCGCTACTACTCCTACCAATGCCCGGACCCCGGCTGCTGCCCGCCTGACGGAGTGCCGTTCGACCCGCACTACAGCCCCACCGCGGTGCACGCGATCGTCGCCGGGCAGACCGCCCTGCCCGACCGAGCGGCTCTCGTGGCCAGCATCGCCCCCACCAGCGCCGTCACCGCCGAGGCAAGCCGACCGGCACAGCACCGCGCACTCGCCATCATGACCGCCGGCGGGCGGTCGGCGCTCATCCGCGCCGGCAGGAAAGCCGTAGACGAGGCGCTCGCCCGCTACGCCGCCGACGCCGTCCTCACCGACGACGAGGTGGCCTGGCTGTCCGTCCTCCTGGCCGACGTCGCCGTTCGTGACCATGCCGGAAAGGCCACCGGTGACCAACCGTGGCACCTGGCCCTGTGGACCGACATCACCCGCCGCGCCGACCCGGCCTACGCCGCCGCCCCCGCCACCCTGCTCGCCCTCACCGCCTGGCGGCACGGCCAAGGCGCCCTCGCCAGCGTCGCCCTCGACCGGGCGTTCGCGGCCGACCCGGACTACCGCCTCGCCCACCTCATCGACCACGCCCTGCGCCACGGCATCCCACCCACAGCCCTCAACGACTGACCCACTCCAGCAACCCGCCCGGTAACCCACGGGCACCTCAAACCCCCGGATCCAACCCGCCCGTCCGGCTAACCGGGGTTCTATCGCCACATCGCAAGGAGAGCCTGATGGCCCTGCACCTGTACTTCGACCTCACCGACACGCTACGGCTGGCCGAACACGCCGTCGCCGCCGCTGAGCACGCTCCGACCTTCACCGAACGCGAAGAGCAGACCCCCTGCCGGGGTGCGCTGGAGTGGGTCCACGACCACGGCGTCTACCTCATGTCCAGCGGCCTGCCCCGCCTCAAGGATTCGAACCGGCCCCAGACGAACCTCGTCGTCTACGCCCACGGCTGGAATCCCGACACCGACGGCCACCGCCACGACCCAAACCTCGGCGGCGACGACTTCGTCGAACACCTACACCTCACTGAGGCGCCCACACCGCTGATCGACACGCTCCGCGCCGCCCACGCCGCCGGCGACCGGTGGCTGCACCTGACCGTCAGCGCCGACACCTACGAGGCGCGCGTCGCCCGCACCCGCCGCCCCGACTGACCACCGCGCCCGACGGCCCCGCCCCCACCCGAGGGCGGGGCCGTCGGCTTCTTCACCGAACTGGGAGACCGCATGTCCACCCCTGACAACCACGAGCAACAACCCACGAGCCTCGAGGCGGTCCTACGCGACGCGTGGGACGCCTTCCACCCCGGCCAACCAGCTCCGCTGGGATGGCTCACCCACACCGCCGCACGCATCCACGACCACCTCCACGCCCAGCAGCCTGCCCTGACCGTGACCGCCCCGCCAGCGGTCATCAACGACCAGCAGGCGGCCCTGCGCCGGCACGTGTGGCAGACACTGCGCGACGCCGCCGCCGAGGACGACATCGACCCGGACGCCGCCGACCGGATCCTGCATGCCCTGCAGTTGCCGGGACTGCCGCGCTGCTGGCAGGTCCGCCTCACCCTGCCGCTGATGATCGAGGTCACCGCCACCAGCCAGGACGACGCCGTCGAGGCCGCCGAGGACGCCATCGACGCCGCACTCACCGGCACGAGCCACGACATCCACCTCGACTGGGACAACACCACCCGAGACGACGCCACCCCCGGCGACATCGACACCACCGCCGACACCCCCGCCGGCCTGCGATGACACCCTCATCCGCCGACATCGCCTCCGTGCAGGCCTGGTCGTGGCCCGATTGCGCCAAGGCGACCGCCCGTACTGCGGCCACGGCACGTGCGTGTTCCCGCACACGACCACACCACCGCTACGACCCCGACGGCCACGACCTCAGCGAGGCGCAGCCGATGCGCTGCCGGCACTGCGGCCAGCCCGCCCATTACGACGCCCGTCTCGGCGACTACCGCCACGACGACCCCGCCACGCCCGGCTGCTCCCTCATCCATCGCGGCGACTGAACCCACCCCTGACATCGAGCGGCTCGCCTCGGCGATGCTCCAGCCGGATCGCCCATGAGTGCACCGACAAATACCGCCCGGGGCCGGCCGGCGACTTGATCAATACGCAAAGTCGAGCGTGACTGCACCTCGGCCCTGCCACCCCTGCGGCGCCCGACCGCGACAACCCATGCCGCTGCCGCAGAGATGGAGGCTCGAATCCGCCGAACCCAACGGAAAGGGGCATCAACTCATGGTCTCCCAGCACCGCCGCGCAATACCGCACGCGGTCACCGACATCCTGCTGTGGCTGCTCGCCAGCGACGTCGCCGCCGCCCACCTACCGCAGCCGCACTCGCCCGGCCGCTGCAGCAACCTGCGCTGCGCCGGCCAGGCGTACCCCTGCCCACCCATACGCGACGCCCACCGTGCCCAGCAAGCCGCCAGCCGCCCCCAGTCGCAAGCGCGAGGCCGCGCCCGGGTGCTCACCACCGCCAACCCACTCAATGGCTGGTTCCGACCAGCCCACACCCAGCCCTGCGCCGCCTGAGCAACGGCAGCGCCCGTACGCCCAGCGAACAGTCCACACGCCCGTCACAGGGCAGTGACTGCGCCTCGGCCAGCCTGGCCCGCCAGGTGCAGTCAGCGGGCCGCCAGCCCAGCACTGGCGCCAGCAGCCGCACCCATTCGCACCACATCTCAGCCGACACCAGGGAGCGTTGCCATCCGGCGGCGCTCCCTGCCGTGAGACGAAGGAAGACGTCATGCAACACGTGCCCACCCCCGGCGACGATCCTGTCGAACCGAATGTTGACGAGCCCCTCAGCGTCGGCGATCCGGTCCTGGGAAAGTCGCGGCTGCTGTCGCGGCAATGCGACACCTGCATCTTCGCCCCCGGCAACCGTATGCACCTCGAAGCGGGACAGTTGCGTGCTCTCGTCACGCAGGCCCGCGAGCAAGAGCGCTACATCATCTGTCACGACACCTTGCCGCATTACCTGTACCCGCAGGCCAAACCCGCGATCTGCCGCGGGTTCGCCGACCGCTACCGCACCCGAGCCCTGGAACTCATCGAGCGGCTCTGGGGCTTCGTCGAGGTCGACCCACCCCAACCGCCCGAGCGTCACGACAGAACGGAAGGAGCTGACCGGTGACCACCATCGAGGACTTCATGCGCCACCAGAGCGAGATCATCGACCGGGTCGGCTGGTCGGTGACACTCGTCGACCCCGGCGCGGACGACACCGACGACACCGACGACAGCGTCCCGTTCGCCTACACCGTCGGGCTGACCGACCACGGCTATCCCGAGCTGCTGATCGCCGGCCTCGACCCCGCCATCTCCCAGCAACTGCTCAACGACCTAGCCGCCCGCGTCTACGACCAGGCCGAGCGCTTCACCCACGGCCAGCGGCTCGGCAACCTGATCGCCGGCTACGACGTGACCATCATCGACGGCGCCCCCGCCGAACAACTGCACCCGGGCGCCGCGATTGCCCGATACGGCCACCAGCAGGTCCGCGTGCAGCAGATCGCTTGGCCCGACCCGGCAGACTGCTTCCCCTGGGACGACGGCTACGCCTACCCGGCGTCGGTGCAGCCGGCTATCGGCTGTCCTTGAACGGACGGACGCGCCGTCGAGCAAGGAAGCGCCCGCTGACGGACAGAAGTCCAGGGGCTGCCACGGCGTCGGCAGCCGCAGGCACAGCGTGCACTGCCGGGCACCACACCTGACGCTGCCCCTTTGCGGCCCCGCGATGAACGGTGGGCTGGGCAGGGCCCCTGTCCAGCCCACCGCAGCACCTCGGTTCCTTTTCATGCATGCAACTCGGTCCGGCTGGACCTGACCGGCGCCTCGGAGCAGGAGAGGGAACCTTTTGTCGTTCGGTCGCGTCATGCGGGGTCCGCCGTCGGCGATCCGGTCGCGCCTGCCCAGCCGGACCGGGGTGGACTCGGACCCGGCAGGCGGCGATCCGTCTGCCCTGAGGCGGGTTTGGCGTGGGTAGTCAGCGGCGGAGGCTGTCGGCGAGGTGACCGTTGACGTGCGGCGTGCCGTCTGGTGGCGGTGGCGGCCAGTACCGGCGGACGGTGCGCTCGGACCGGCTGATCCGTGCGGCGATCTGGGCGGGGCGGAGGCCAGGGTCGAGGTGGTGCCAGTACGCCACCGCGGCGGCGGTGCCCGAGGGCACCTCGTGCTCTTCCAGCATCCCATCTGGGGTCCGCACGGGCTGTCCGTCGGCGTCGTCGTTGTCGTCGGGTGGTGTCCCCAGGGTCTCGGCTGGCGGCGTCGGCGCGACTTCGGGAGTCGGGCCGCCGTGCCGACGCAGGCGCCTTGGTTCGATTTTCGAGTGGGGTGCGGGGGTTTCCTGACCAGGGAGGTCGTGTGCTGCATGACCGTGCCGGCATTGTGCCTCCGCGGGTGGAACGGATGACGATGCCTGGGCGACGATGGCGCTGTCGGCTGCTTCTGGCGCTGAGATCGGGTCGGCTGGACGTGCGGGTCCGTGAAGCGTGGCGGTGATGCCGGGCCGGGAAAGTGCGCCTGCGCCGGCCGTGAGAGCCGCAGCCCCGGCGGAGTCTTGGGCGTGGCCGGCTCCTGGCGGAGGGGCGTCTCGACCTGCGGTGGGGGGCGTCGCGGCCGCGGGTGGCGTCCCTGTGCTCGGCCGCTGCGGCGCGGTGTCGGCGGTGGCTGTTGCTGCGGCTGGTGTGGTGTCGGACCGAGCGGCAGACGTGGGCGCGGTGGCGCGGATTCTGCCAGTGATTTCAACGAGGCTGACGCTGGCGACGATGACGAGCCCGCCCACGGAGATGGGCAGCAGGTATGAGGCTCCGGCTTGGGTTTCGCCGTAGCGGGCGGCGACGCCGACGAGGTGCCAGTAGGAGACCCAGGTGGCGATGGCGGCGACGACGGCGGTCGCGGCTATGCGGATTATGCCGAGGGAGCGGCGGTGCTGGGGGACGCGGGAGATCAGCTCGACGGTGAGCAGGAGTGCCAGGGGCGGCCACGCGGCGATGATCTGGCTGATCGGGTTCGGTCGGGCGTGGAGGACGTTCGCGGCGATGGAGGCGGCCAGGCCGAGGGTGAGTGCGGCCCGTACCGCCCACCGCAGCCGACGCAACTGTTTGACAGACACCGTTGGGTCCGCCTGGTCCACGGACCCGCGCGCCTCTGTCGTGATGGGCGCTGGCGTGCTCATGCGGTCGGCCCCGGCTCATCGGGATGGCGGGCGCGGCCGTTCGACTGGCGTTGGCCCTGCTCGGTGAGGAGGCGGGCGGCCAGGGTGAGGGTGTCGTGATGGGGTTCGGCGTCGATCTCGGCGAGGCGGCGGGTCAGGGTGCGGTGTAGGGCGCGGACGGTATCGAGGCGGCCGAGCTGCGCATGGACGCGCATCGCGGTCTGGTACAGGGTTTCGGCGTAGGGGTGTTGGTGCAGTGCGGTGTCGAGGACGGCGGCCTGGTCGGCGGGTTGTCCGGCGAGCTCATCGAGGAGGGCGAGTGCGGCGTCGAAGGCTTCCTGGCGAACAGCGTGGCGGTGTGGTTCCAGCCATTCGTAGTCACAGTCCTCAGCGAGGGGGCGGTAGGTGTCGACGGCGCGGCGTAGCGCCGCGATGCGTTCGGGCTCGGCGGTGGCGGTGTCGGCGGTGCGGATCGCTGTCCGCATGCGCCACAGGTCGATGTCGAAGCGGTCGGGGTTGAGCTGGTAGCGGTGGTTGTGGTGGGTGAGGTAGGTGCCGGGTCCGGCGTTGTGTCGTAGCACGGCGCGCAGGTCGGACACGTAGGTGTGGAGGCGGTGCAGGGCTTTGCTGGCGGGGGCCTCGGGCAGCAGGTCGTCGAGGATCGCCTCGGTGGAGGCGCTGCCGTCGCGGACCGCCAGGTACACCAGCAGTTCAAGGGACTTGGCACGCAGACTGCGGCCCGGGTCGTAGTCGACGAGAGCGGGCGCGCCGAGCACGTTCACCTCGACCCGGCCGCGCTGCGGCTTCTGCGGTGGGGCCTGCTCGGCTTGGGTACTGGCCTGGCCGTTGTGGTGGATGCTGGTGTCTGCGAGATCGACGTCGCCGCTGCTGTGGGCCGTCTCCTTATGGTGATGGCCTGCCTCGATGCCGGTGGTGGTGGCGACGGCGTTCGGGTCGTGGCTGTCGCGGTCTTCCCCTTGGCAGCCGGCGTCGGTTGCTGAGTTCTCGCCAGGTTTCTCGGTCATCGCTGCCGTGCGGGTGGGGTTTGCTGGCTCCGGCGTGCCGGGGCTGTAGTCGGGTGCCGGTTGCGGTGGCGCGGGCGTGGCGTCGGGGGCGGGTGCGGGCCGTTGGCCGGTGTGGGATTCGGCGAGCGTCGTGATCAGGTCGGCGGTCTCGGTGGGGTTGAGCACGGTGAGCCGGCCGAGGTCGGCGGGGCGGTGGCCGTGGCGGGCGTCGCCGTCGCCGGGGGTGGTCGCGCCGTCGGCGGCGACGTCGATGGTGTTGCCCTCGGGCCACGATCCGAGGAGCACGCCGTGAATGTCCAGGCGTTGGCCCTGGGCGAGCGCGGCGGCGATGCGGGCGCGCTGGTGGCGTTTGGTGGCGTCGGCGAGCAGCATGACCGGTGCGAGGGGGTCTTCGCCGGGGTCGGCGGCCCGAAGGTCGGTGACGGTGTCGACTTCGTGCTGGTAGAGCAGTCGGGTGCGGTGCAGCGCCTGTGCTTCGAGCAGTTGCAGGGCGTCGTCGAGGTTGCCGGTGATGGTCAGCCTCGGTGTGGAGGCAAGGGTGACGGTGTCAGTGTCCAGCAGGGTCGCCGCAGTCGCGGACGGCATCACCACCTGGGTGCGCGCGTCGGGTTGGTCCGTGTGGCCTGTGGCTAGGGCGGCGACCAGGAAGCCGCGGGCGGCGGCTTCCGCGCCGGGCCCGGTCAGGCCCAGTCCCGCTGGCGGCCACACCGCTGACAGAGGGTGCGTCAGTGCTGGCGCCACCGGCAGCGAGCGGCTGACAGGGCCGTCGGGGCTGTTGTGGTGCCGGTCGTCGTTGGAGTTGGTGAGGCCCTCGGCGTGGACGTCGTCCGAGCCGCTGCCAGCGTGTGTAGGGCTTTGGTCGTTGAGGTCGTCGTCGGCGTCGCACGTAATGCCGCGGCCTGTCGTGTGCGGTCGGGCGGTGGCGTGGCGCAGGCCGCGGCGGATCTGCCCGACGGCGCGGGGCATGGGCGCTAGGTCCGGATCCTTGTGGCGGGGCAGCGGTGATGGGATGTGGGGGACGTAGCGGCGTTGCCGGTGGATCCAGACCAGCGCGACGGCGGCGGCGATGGCCAGAGCGAGGCCGACGTCGACCCAGCTGCCGCTGGGCAGGGAGATTCCGCGCGTCCGGCCTGTGCTGGGCTGGCTGGCTGAGCTTTGGCTCGCGGTCACGTCATCGGCAGGGTTGCTGGGTGTTGGTGCGGCAGTGCTCCCGCCGTCGGGTGCGGCCGTCGTCGTGTGGCTAGGAGCGGGGGCGTGTGGCTTGCTCGGCGCGGTCGGCTCCGCAGGGGGCGTGATGTCGTGGGCCGGCGGTTTTTTCCCTACCTCTGGGGGTGTGGGCGTTGAGGGTTTGGGGCGGGGCCGGTGACCAGGCGGCGGGGTGGCGTCGGCGGGCAGGTCGAGGGTCCAGCCGGGGTGGATGACGTTCGGGTTGTGCAGGGTGCCGCCAACGTCGGCGAAGCGGGTGCCGCAGTTGAGGGTGAAGATGTCCGGCCAGCGGCTGGCATCGCCGAGCCACTGCTCGGCGATCTCGGACAGGGTGTCACCGCGTTCGACGGTGTAGGTGTATTCCCGGCCGGCTGCCATAAGCGTCAGCGTCCGATCGGCGTTCACCTCTAGGCTGGGCAGGCTAGTGGTCGAGGGCCGGGTGGTGTGCTGGTCGGTGTCGTGGCTGGTTCCGGCTGCTGGCGCGGCGGATGCCGGGGTTGCTGCGGCTGCAGAGCTGACGGCGGTGGCACCGAGCAGGGCGGCGGTGAGGCCTTGCAGCGGGCCCGGGAGGCGCAGGGCGGGCAGCCAGCGCAGGGTATGGGCTAGTCGTGCGTAGGCGCGGGTCAGCATGGAGGTGGCCAGGAGCAGCCACAGGACCACAGCGGCGCCCTGAACGAGGGTGATGACGAACTCGGGGGTCAGCGGCTGTTGAATCCACTGCCGCACGGCCGCCCGGGCCGGTAGTCGAGGCGCGGGCCAAATGTCAGCAGCGTCGAGCCAGGCGCATATCGCGGCGGTGAAGGTCAGCGACGTGATGCTCGCGGCGATGGCCGCTGATCTGGACCTCACAGAGCCTCCCTGTGCCGTTCATGGACCGCCGTAGACGTCCAAGTCCTAGCGTTGAGTTGGCACGCGCAGTGCTGGGCGAAGGCGCGGCGGTATCCCGGTGAGTGACTGCGGGCTACGGATGCGATGACGCTATGGCCGTGGAGGTGGCCGTGGAGGAGCCTGAGGAGTCACAGCTCCTCACACGACCTCACACGGCCTTACACCCGCAGGTCAGCAGCCCTGCGGCGTGGCTGCTTCCGTCGTGGTCGAGTCGGGTGGATCCCGGAAAGGATGGTGGCAGCAGGCGAAATGCGTTGGCTACAGGCTGACCGGGCCGCTGCTGGCGTACTGGGTCCGGTGGAGGCTGCTGCCGGTCGGATGCAGTCCCGCAAGGGTGAGCCGGCGGGTGTACGCCTCGCGCAGCCGGACGGCGGCGCTGTGGTTGCCGAGTGCGGTGAGGATGTCGATGGCCCGGCGGTGCAGGTCCTCGTTGTAGGGGTCGACGCGGATGCCGCTCTGAAGGATCTTCAGAGCCTGACGCGGGTCGGGTTCGGTGGACGCGGCGGCGGTGTGGGCGTCGATGATGAGGCGGCGGGTGGCCTCTCGTGGTGGGTCGGCCCAGGGCCAGGTGTGGTTGTCGGCGAGGTCGCCGGTGTAGGCGTCTATGACGGCGCGCCACGCGGCGTAGTGGTTGGTGAGCGTGGTGGCGGCGTGGTGGGCCGCGCTGTGGAGCTGCCACAGGTCGACGTCGATCTGGCCTGGGTCCAGGTGGTAGCGGTCGTCGGTGTGTTCGATGATCGCGACGGTGGTCGAGGTGCGGATGGTGGCGCGTAGGTCGCTGAGGGTGGTGTAGAGGCGGCGGGTGACGGTGTGGGCGGGTAGGCCGGGCCAGATGGCGTGGACCAGTTGTGTGGTGGTGGCGCCGTCGGGGTGCACGGCGAGGAAGACCAGCACTTGCAGGGCGGCGCTGCGGCGGATCGTGACCGGTTGTCCGTCGACGAGCAGGGCGGGTCGGCCGAGCACACGCAATTGGACGAGGGATGGTGGGGGCACGGGTGGCTGGGGCGTGGTGTGCGGGGTGTGTCTGCTGGGCTGGCGGGGGATCCGAGCGTGACCGCCGTCGACAGGTCGGGGCGGTGTGGATTCGGTGGCGGCGTCGTCGTGTGGTGTGGGAGTGGGGTGGCCGAGGACGGTGAGCAGGTGCGTCGCGGCGGTCTGGTCGAGGACACACAGCCGGGGTCCTGCCTGCCCAGTCTGGTCGTCGCGGGTGTGACCGTGGCGGTCGACGTGCCAGGTGCGCCCGAGTGGCCCGGTGCCGAGCGTGACGATGTGGGCCTGCCCCGCCAGGGCGGTCAGCCGGCTGGCCGTCGCGGTGGACGGCGGATCGGTGACCAGCACCAGGGGTGTCATGGTCGGCTCCCCGTCGGGCCTTGCTGGTGGGGCCGTATGGGTGGACAGCAGCGTGACAGCTTGCTCGCCCGTGTCCACCACCTGTAGCCCGGGGATTGAGGCGGCCACTGCGGTGATGTCGGGCACGAGGGTGGTGAGGGCGGCGCGGGTGATGAGCACCCGGGTCGTGTGGGACGGGTCGCGTAGGGCGGTGAGGAGCCGGGTGACGAGGACACCGCGGGCGGCGTCGGCGGCGCCGTCGCCGGTGAACGCCACGCCGGTGGCCGGCAGGTCCGGCACCGTGCTGGAGGTGGTTGCCGGCTGCTGGCGGTCGGCGACGGCTGCTTGCACGGCGGTGACCGTGGCTGGCAGCGGTGTCAGCTGTGACGCTTCGCCGGTGTGGCCGGGTTGGTAGACGCGGCGACGGCGCAGCCACAGCAAGGCAGCGGCGGTGGCGATCTGCTGGGCGGTGTCGTTAGGTAGCCAGCCGCCCGGCACCGCCACCCCCGCGTCGCCGGTGTGGTTCCACGCCCCGTCGGCGGTGTGCGGGTCGACGCCGCCGATGGAGACGGGTGCCGGTGGGGCCGGGGGGTCTGTGGTGGGGGTGTGAGCGGTGGTGAGGGCGGCGGCGCCAGCGATGCTGGTGGCGGCGGCCTGCCACGGTGTGGGCAGGGGCAGGCGGCGTAGCCATCGGGCGCCTGCCCGTAGCCGGCGGGCGGTGGTCACCGCAACCGTGTAGGCCAGGCCCAGCCAGAGGAGCCAGGCCAGGGCGGTGAGCCCGGCGGTGAGCGTGCGAGAGGTGAGCGGGTTCGCGACCCAGTGGCGTAGCTGCGCGCTGGTTGGCCAGCCAGGCAGCGGCGGCTCGGTGAGAGTGGCCAGCAGCCAGGGTGGTATCGCCAGCATCGCCGCGACGAGGGCTGCGCCGGCCAGCCGGCGAGGCCACCTCATCCCCGGTACTCCCCGACGGCCACATGCTCGTAGGACGCGACGGGTCGGCTCATCCGGCTAGCCGGGCTGAGGTGTGGGGGCGTAGGAGGCGGGTCCACAGCTGGCGCAGCCACCACACGGCCACGGCGACCGCGTAGATCGCCCCGAGCATTCCCGTGGCCGGCCAGCTGACCAGCGCGGCGGCGATGACCGCCAGGGGCGCGCCCAGGATCAGCCGCAGGACCGGCTGGGACACCACGGCCATGACCGTCCCGACGCCGAGGAGCGCCCCGCCGACCCGGCCGGCGATGTCGATCCACAGCACCATGTCCGGCCACCGGTCCGCGGTGACGGAGTACTGGATGAGCAGCATCCCGAGCCCGGCGGTGACCACCGACCCGGTGGGGAACGCCAGCAGCCGCGACCAGCCACCCTGCGGGATACGCCACTGCCGGGCGGCGACCAGGGCCATCACCGCGGCGGCGGCCGTGACAGGCGCGACCGGCAGCAGTGCCCAGCGGAGGAAACCGTTGACGGGCTCACCGATGTAGAGGCTGCCGATCACGGCATACATGCCGGCGACCGCAACAGCCAGGGACGCTGACGCCAGGATCCCGGTACCGATCTGGGCACCGGGGCTCACCGGCGTGGTGGTGGGGCGAGCGGCGAGCGCGGAGGCGAGGACGGTGCCGGCGCCGAGGCTGGCGATCATGGCGAAGACAGCGGCCATCGCCAGTTCACCCCAGTTGAGCCATGCCTGCCGATACATGAGGGCGCCGTGCCACTCGGCGGTGAGGAGGAACTGGGAGACCAGACCCAGCGACGCGAACCCCGGCACCGCGATCCCCGCTGCCCGCCGCACTGGCGGCATCGGCTCCCCCTCAGGCGGCACCGCCGCTGCGGCGTCAACAGCGCCGATGTCCGCGGCGCCGCGCACGGCCGCCGTCGAGGGCTCCGCGACCACGATCGGCGTCAGCGGTAGAGCCTCGGTGAGGACTTTCTGCAGCAGCGGCAGCCGCGCGACACCACCGACGCAGTAGACACCGGCAAGCTCCTCCATGCTGACCTCCGCCGCAGCGATCGCCTCCGTCGTCAGCTTGGCGACCCGGTGCAGGACGGGCTGGGCGGCCTGGTCCAGCAGGCCAGCGGTGAGCACCACGGCCGACGCGTCGGGCAGCGGCACCGTCACCGCGGCGCGGTCGGCCAGGGCCTGCTTCGCCGCGCTCACACTGGCCGCGAGAGCCCACCGCTGGCCATCTCCATCAGGTGGGCTGGTGGCCGTCAGCGTGGCGGCGAGGGCGTCGTCGATCGCCGTGCCGCCAGCGGCCGTGTCGGCCAGGGTCGCCAAGACCTCGAACCCGGCGGGACCGCGCCGCAAAACACTGACCTCCGCACCGGCCCCGACGTCACAAACAACGATGAACGCCCCAACCGGCAGTTGGACGCCGGTGACGAGGAGGTGCCCAGCAACCGCCACCGGCGCCTCGACAAGACGAGGCTGGGGAATGCCTGCCCGATGCGCGGCGTGGCGCAGCCAGGTGCGCCGGCGCGGTCCCCAGCCGGCAGGCACCACCAGCCGCACGTCCTGCAGCGGGCCCCCGACCGTTTCTTGCGCTTGCGCTGCGACGCGGCGCAGCGTGGCGGCGACTAGGCCCACGACCTCGACCTGTTGTCCCGCGATGCTCAGGTGCTGCTCCGGAGCCTGTCGGGGAGCCGGTATGAACCTGTCCGGGGTGCTGACGGCGACCTGCCACGCCTGATGGCCTGTCAGCGTGTCCCCCTCCGGCGGTAGAAGGACCGCGCTGGGCAACTCGGGCTCACCATCGAACAGCAGCGGTGACCAGGTGCTGTCCGACCAGGCCAGCACAGCGGTCGTGCTGGCGCTACCACAGTCGATCGCCAGCCGCGCCTGCCCCGCCCGCATAGACCACAGTCAAACATGACGATCACACCCACGTCAGCCCGGAACTACTCACAAGCATGAAAGGCCCAGGTCAGGGTTCGCTCACGGCCCCCCGCATTGTCGCCAGGACCCGTTCCGGTCGGGTCCTCGGGCGGCCGGAGCACCTACGGCCGTGGGCCGGTGATGGCGTACAGCGCCACCAAGGCGACCCGGACTCGCTCACCCGCGTTCTTGCGTGGAACTTCCGGCGCGCCGTCCTGCGCCGACCTCGCTCACCGATGAGGGCCCGGCTCTCGCCGTGAGAGCCGGGCCCTGGCACGTCCGTCGGGCAGAATGCCCATCGTGGGCGGCTGGCCGGCAGCGACCCCGGCCGGAGGTCGTCATCGGCGGCTATGAGTGCCGCAGCGACCGGCGGACCTGACCGGAGTCGCGATCGCCGGACGGCCGGTGCCCGCCGCCGGGCCTGGGCGGAACGGACCCGCGCCGGGCCTGGCTCGACCGGCCGGCGGGAATTTCCCGTGAGAGGGCTGGCACCTGGTTGAGGGCACGCAGGCAGGCCCGCAGCTCGACGTCGGTGTAGGCGAGGAAGAGCACGGTGCCGACCCGGCTCGCCGGCGCTGTACGCGCTCCAGCCGGGGCGCCACGCCGCGCTTCAGGTGGTCGACGACGGCAGTCACCAGCCGCTCGGCCGTCGGCTCGACCGGCGCGCCGCCCGCCCCCGCGCCGAGCAGCGGGAACAGGATGCTGCGCGCGGGCCCGGTGAAGCCAGGCGCCGCCGCGGCGGCCAGCGCCCGGGCGACGGCTAGGCCCAAGTCGCGGATTGGGCGGTAGCCTGCCCCCGGCTGCCCCTCCACCGCCGCTACGTGGACGAGGAACCGCACCCCGTGACTCCCGGCGAGTGCGCCGGACGAGGTTACGATCGCGGACCCAGCGGCCACCGGCCGGCGGTCCCGAACCGTCTCCGCCAACTCCTCGGCGATCAGGTCGTCCAGGACGTGGCCGCCGACGTCGCGGCGGGCGCCCTCGTACCGGATGATGCCGGACACGGAGAAGTCGTGGACGCGGGCCATCATCATGTCGGTGTTCTCCGCGTTCACCCAGGCATCGACGCCGCAGACCGCGCGCAGGTCGCCGGTGATGACGCCAACCCACGGGCGTCCGCCGGTGCCGTCCCTGAGCTGAAACCAGTGGGTCTTCTGGTGGGCCAGCACGGCCGGCGGCGGCAGTGAGGCGTTCGCCGCAGCCCGGCGCGCGGCCACCTCGGCCCGCCGGGCGGCCTGCGCCTCGTGCGCATCCCGCCGGGCGGCGACGTTTCCCGCGCGTACCGCTGCCGTCCACAGCAGCAGAACGAAGGCGCCCGCGCCGCCCAGGGTGACCCCCAGGACCGTGCCGTCGGCGGTGGTGGACGGGAACACCGAGAAGACCACCAGGGTGGCCGTCAACGCCGCGCAGAGCCACGCGAACACGAAGAGGGTGTGCCGAACCCCGACCGCCGAGGCCCGGCTGCCCCACGCGAAGCTGCCGAGACAGAGCGCGAGGAAGACGCCGGCGGCGATGTTCACGACCAATGTATGTCACCGTCCCGAGAAGTCGCTGCGGCTGCGAACTCACTGTATGGACTGCCGTCCATCGGTCCGGTCCGGGCCGACGGCCGCCAGCCACCAGCCAGGCCGCACGGGCGCTTCGCCAGGCTCGCTGCGGCGGGGGTGCATGTCCACGCCACTCAGGTGTCACTGCGCCCGAGATGGCCATGTGGCGAGCACCAGGGGCAGCGGTCGTCACGGCGTGGCAGTTGGGCTGAGCGCTCGCGCTGTCGCGGTAGGTGGATCGTGGAGGTGATGTCGTCGGCGTCGCGGTGTAGGCCGGTGGTAGCGAGCATGAAGTGATTGATGGCCTCCATGGCGACGAGGCCGTTGAGAGCGATGACGCTCGGTGCTGGGACGCCTGCCACGTAGCGGGCGGCAGCGCGCTCGTGTCGGGGTGCATGTCGATCGCGAGTTCAGGCGAGGTTGATGACTCCGGGGATACGGTGACACCTCGAGCAGGACTGCCCTATGGACTCTCCTGATTAGGTGAGGCGGCGTCGTAGGGGCGAGTAGTAGCCTGACTTCTGCGGCTCGTACCGATGCCTGTCCGCGAGCGTCGGACGCGGCGCTTGCGTGCCCGGGGCGTATCGGTGCAGGAAGGATCTCCATGCAGCTCGTGTCGATGACGGTCCACGGTTTCCGCAGTCTGCAGGACGTTGGCCCGATTCCGATTCGGCGCCCAACGATCCTGACGGGGCACAACGACAGCGGGAAGTCGGCCACGATCGACGCGCTCGCGTTCCTGCTGGGGACCTCGAACCTTGCGGAAGAGGATCGAACCTTCAAGGCACCTGGGGATTCAGGAGACGCAGCGCCATCCGACTCCGCCGGTCCGACGGCCGGAAGCCGGGTGGAAACCACATGGGTGGAAGGCGAGTTCCGGCTCTCGAACGCAGAGCAGCAGGACCTTTCGCTTCCCGAAGCTGTACGGATGCGACGTCTCAACAGCCATGAACTCGGCTCCCGCCTGGAGTTGCTGGTAGATGCACCGGAGGATGTGCGGCTGCGAAACCTCGACGCACAGTCGGTGGCCGATTTACGTGCGACCGCAGAAGAGCTCGGAGTCACTTCCACGGGTGACAGGCGGGCCAAGAGCAGTTGGATCACCCCCCTCCAGGAGTACGCCCTGCTGCAGCCGTCAACACAAGCCTGGATCCCGGCGAACAAAGAGGTCGTCGCCTGTCTGCCGAAGTTCCTACGCTTCGGTGACGCCGAATCTGCTGAAGCGGCCGTCAAGGTGGCCTTGAACAGTCGTTATCGATCCCATCTAGAAGACGAGGATCTCAAGCAGCAAGTCCGGGGCTTGGAAGAGGAACTCGGTCGCCGCGTACGCGAGGACGCACAGGGCTTGGTCGAGCACATCAAGCAACGGTGCCCGGACCTGGTTTCCGTCGATGTGCTACCAGATGTCTCATTCAAGGCTGGCCTGCAAGCCACGAGGATCCTGCTGGCGCGTACCGACGGTGAGACTGTAAGCCTCGGTGCAGTCGGTGCCGGTCGTTCTCGTCGTATCAGTCTTGCCATCTGGGAGTGGACGAGCGAACTCCTGCAACGAGATGTCGCCAGCCATGACCTCTCTCACGGGCCGCAGATCGTGCTCGCCTACGATGAGCCCGACACCCATCTGGACTACATCCAGCAGCGCCGGGTCATGGCACTGATCCGGGAACAATGTGCGATCGCGGGCGTGTCCATGGTCATCGCCACCCATTCGATGAACCTCATCGACGGGGCCGCAATCGAAGACATCGTTCACCTGCAACTCGAGGGAGAACGCACACAGGCTAGTCGGCTGCTGTCCGACCTCGACGACGATGCGAATGGGCAGTTCCTGTCTGACATTGCCACAGCCCTAGGACTGCGCAACACCGTCCTACTCCACGAACGATGCTTCGTCGGTGTCGAGGGCCCCAGTGAACAGCAGTCCTTCCCGCTGCTGTTCCGACTGTGCACGGGCCGGCCGATGCATACGGCCGGAGTCGTGATCGTCGGCTGCCACAACAACGAAGGTGCCTTGAAGTTCATCGGCTACCTGGCCCGCTCAAAGCGGCAGGTCATGCTCATCGTCGATGCGGACAGCCGGAAGACGAACAAGTTGTTCAGCGATGCCAACTTGGTCAAGGAGGGCCTGGACATCCCGAGCCAGACACGCTTCATCGGCCAGAACGACACAGAGTTGGAATTCACCTTCACTAATGACCAGTGGTGCGTGCTGGCCAACTCACTGTGGCCTCGTAACGAAGGAGTCTGGGAACCGGAGGACATTGACGCCCTCCGGTCCGGGAAGTTCAGCGCCGGCCTGCTGAAGCTGCTTCGCGAAGGTAGCGACCGTGGTCCGTCATCCAAGGTCGAGATGATGTACGAGATGGCGCGAAGCCTCAAGACAGCTGACGAAGTTCCTCCTCAGCTTCGCGATGCGTTCCTTGAGGTCGAAAAGCTAGCCGCCCTGGACGCGTGAAGCTCGACGGCTCAACATCCGGGCGCGTCTCTGCTCAAGCGTGGGGGATTCCCACGGGTGCCAGCTCTTAGCCGGAGTCCAGCGTTGACCGTGTCCGCGTTCCGGTACCCCGCACCAACGGCACGAGTTGGGCTCCGGAGTCTCGGAGTGACGTATGCGGTGTTCGATGGCTGTCACGGCACGACCTCCCTCCTCCAGTGCCTCTACGATCGCACAGGGGTACGACACTTTCTGCAGTTTATTGCTGTGAAGTAGCTGGTCAGGCGAGGTGGGAGCGCTCGACCTCACATGCTGAAGAAACAGACGATCGTCGGCGTAACGGGCCCTCAACCGGGTACTCCATGAACCGCTGTCAACCTAAGCGGCGCCCCGCAGCAGCCATGGCTGGGCCGCCCCATACCCCGAAAGTCCAGCGGGCTACGGGACGGGCCCCAGAACTCGCGGCCGGCCGCGTGTAGTTAGGTAAGTATGACGCTCGAAGGGCCGTCAGCGGCGGAACCCTCGCCGGCCGTCCGGGGAGTCGCGTTCAAGAAGGGCCGGAACCAGGCGGCCGGGCGGTAGTCGCCCATGCCGGCCGCTCGATTGTCGGGTGAGGCGGTCTGCCGGGTGCTGGGCGTGCCTAGCCTGCTTCCTCGTTTACCTTGTCAGGGCAATGTGGTGTCGGCGGAACAGACTGTCGAAGAAGGCCGTGACCAGCGGGCGCGCCTGGTCCTCGTCGTGGAGTTCGTTCGTGCCGAACCGGTACACCTCGTAGCCGGCGAGGGTGAGGTCACGGCTGGCTGCCATCGTGCGTGCGTACTCGTTGCCGTCTGGGAGCCAGCGTCGCTGGCTATCGGCGGCCTCACGCTCGCTTGCGTAGTGCGTCTGACCGTCGACCTCCAGCACGATTCGGGCACCTGCCGGTGCGAGCAGCAAAAAGTCCATGCGGAACTGCACCAGCGCGTCCTTTCCGCGGGCCTTCACGGCCTTCGGGTCCCAGTGGCGCCACACCTCGGGCAGGAGAGCCGGAAGCTCCTGCAGGGCGGCACGGTAGATGTCGTGGTACAGCTTGAACAGAAGCAGCTGATGCCGAGAGCCTTGCGGCACGCTGCTGCCAAGCCGCTGGTAGAGCTCCCGCTTGGCCTGGTGATCGTCTTGGACCTGGCGGGTGTCCGACCACCACCTCTGCAAGTCGCGCCAGCGCAGGCCCGCAGGGCCGATAGGCCGGTCGTAGACGAGGACGTCTCCGGTGGGATCCACCACTTCGACGTCGCTGTCGATGACGTCGATGAGCCGCAGATCAGGTTTTCTTGCGCACGCGAAGATGAGCTGCTTAGGCCTACCGGCCCTGGATCCGGTGGCTACCAGGTGGAAGGTCGGGTAGCCGTCGGCGTTGCCTGTCTCCCGAAGCTCCAGCCCGACGCCGGCCAGTGGCGGATTGATCGCGTCGACCAGCTGACGTTGGGCGTCCTCATCTGGCACGGTGTCGCCGGACACCATGCCTTCGAGGAAGAGAGCGAATCTGCGGTCAGATGCCTGATCGACCGCACCGAGCTCGTCGAACAGCTGCTCGACAGTCCAGTCGTCGTTGCGGTAAAAGTGCCGATCGATCTGTCCGCCAAGGCTGGTGTCCTCGAGACCGAAGAAGGGGTCATGGCTTCCCAGATCGAATAGCGTGCCCAGGAGAGCGTGGAATCGCTGGGCGTGGTTGACCAGAATCCACCCTGGCAGCGCCCGAGCGAGGTCGCGACGTGTCCGCTTCGGGATCGGAGGAGGATGCTCGTCGGCCCACACAAGATCCTGGACCATCATGCGGTCGAGCATGTTCAGGCCGGTGTTCCGCTCCACCAGGCCGACGGCGACCTCCCGAAGCCGCTCGTCCGACACCCCTGCGGCGCTGCTCTCGCCACGCTGCGCTTTGCTCCCACCCTCGGCCGACGGCGGAAGTCCAACCGCGACCAGGTCCTCGTCGAGCTTGTCATGAGTGCTTCCAACAGCGATCGCGCGGGCGGCTCGGATCACGATCGCACGAAGCGCGGCGACACTCGCGTAGTCGGCCATCGTGTCATTCTGGCAGGCATCGCACCGAAGTTGCCTTGCCTGCACGGCGAGCAACGCTACGGCCACACGTTCGTAAGACGACGCCTGTTCTCCTGCTTGCGCAGTCGCATCGACCACTGAGGTGGAGGTCGGCCGCGTTGCGGGGGGATGGAGCAGGTCAGGGTGTGGGTCATGGTGGTTCGGTGGTAGGGCGGACATCGACGTGATGAACATGCTCCTCGCTGCGGGCGCGAGCAGGGTGCCTTTGAAGCGAGTACATGCCCAGTAAGGCACGGATCAGGAGCCGGCCTCGCCGAGCGGCAGGCTGATGCGCAGGGACGGCGGGAAGACCCCGTCGTTCAGATCAAGGGTGATGTCAAGGCCAGTGTCGAGGATCGCCTGGATGTCCGCGTGATCCTGCGAAGCGATAACCGCCAGGATGTCGTCACTGGCGTAGATCGCGATTGGTGCCGGTGCTGGTTCTTCCCGGACGGGCTCAAGCGACAACCGGCGACCATCAATGGACAGCCACGCGGCGTCGCGTACATCAACGCTGACGGCGCCGGTTTCCAGGAGCGTCTTGAGTAAGCTCCGGCTGCGTAGCCTGGTGAAGTCCAGCAGGTCGAGAACCTCCGACGCGGACGCGTCGTAGCGGTCACGCCACTCCGCGATGCCCATACCGGCGAGCCAGGATCGGAGATCCTCATGCGTCGCTTCCACGCCGATCGGTAGATCGGCGACGACCGCGTGGGCCAGCCTGCGGGAGCGAATACCTGCGATCATCAACCGCAGGCCGTGCGGGGAGTTGACCCCGTAGCGGATGTATCCCGCCAGCTCTGGGCAGAGCCGCTCATCGGTCTCCGCGTCGAGCAGACCGTTGTTGACCAGTTCGACCACAGCGCCGACGGTCCACGACAGGTAATGCTCAAACTGTTCGGTGACCGCGCCGACCATCTGCTCAACTCGCCATGCAGGTTCCGGTGCGGCAGCCAGGTGTGTGTCGGCCAGCTGCGGAAATGTCTGCCCGGCGATCCAGTCGATGAGCAACTCCATCACGTTGACGTCAATGTCGCCGGTTCGAGAGGTTTCCCGGAATCCCTGCCGCGGTGCTTCCCGGAGGGTAAGCAAGGTCTTGAACATGTCCGGCAGCCAGCGAATTGTAGCTTCCGGCTCCCGTAGATTCGGCAGGTCGCCCCCAAGGGCATTCGTCAGGATAGAACTGGTGATCCGCTGGGCGAGCTGGTCGATGGCTCGGGCGGATCCGATTGATGTTCCGGTTCGCGCCCAGCGGCGCCGCGCTGCGGGATTGCTTGCCAAATACCGACGCTGCGTTACGGCGGCGATGTGGTCACAGATCGCGGCTACCTGTGGTGATTGTCTGGCAGCGAGCGTCGTGTTGACGATCGCCTGCATGTTGATGCTGGCGGGATCGGTGCGTCGGTCTTCTTCAGTGGCCAGTACGAGCCAGACGAAGCTGATGAAATCGCCGGCGGGGCCGAAGGCCGTGAAGACGGCGTCCTCGTCCTCGCGCAGTTGAGTCTCGAGTTCTGCGAACGACTCAAGCGCGGCATCGGTGATCAGTGATGAGGTTACGGCCAGATCGTCGGCATCCGGGTTGAGATCCGTGAAGTCCTGTGCGGTCGGGGCGGCGCCCCGCACCAGCACGATCCAGCCTTCAGTTTCCTTGCCAGCCCGCCCGGCGCGGCCCATGGCATTGACCAAGCGCGCGCCTCGCAGTCTGCTCTCTGGTGGCTGGTTCGCGTACGCATGGTCGTAAATGACGACGGTCCTCACCGGCAGGTTGACGCCGTCCGTCAGCGTCGACGTGCACGTGAGGTACGGCAGCGTGTCATCGCGGACCGCAGCCTCGAGTGCTTCGAGGATCTCGACCGGAAGGCCCGCATGGTGGAAGCCGACGCCGTGGCGCAGCGCGGCGACGAGTGGGTGATCGTCGCCGAGTTGTTGGCGAACGAAGTCGACCAACGGGGCCAGAGTTGGCTGCTCGTCGCAGGCATCCGCAAGGCCCTGGGCCACCTGCTGTGCCTGAGCCCGTGTGCTGGCTACAACCAGTACCGAACCGGCATGTCCCAGCCCTGTGATCATTTCACTGGCAATCACATACTGTTTTGTCGACCGGCCAGGGTCCCGGACCGCGCCGGACGGGCCGATCTCCTCGGACTTGCGCACGAGCAGCCAGCCGGTGTCGCGCTTCCACACACGAATGGTTCGGTTGTCCGCCATTCGCAAACGAATCAAACCGTTCAGCCTGGTGGTGTGCCGATACCGCCACTTTGGGGCACGAACGCTTTCGACGCGGGTGCTAGCCCAGTCTGCTGCGGTGGTGAAAACGGCGTGCAACCGCCTCGGGCCGCGCCACTGCGACTCGTGGCGTAGACACGAGCCGCCAGGTTCAAGCCACTGCGCGATCTGACCTGAGTTACCCATTGCTGCGGAGATGAGGACAATCTTATGATCGCTGTCCGAGCTCAGGTAGTCCAACAGCGCGATGACCTGCTCAAGAATGAAGCCTCGCCCGGACTCCTTCAGCAGCTGCGCCTCGTCGAAGACGAACATTCCGAAACGGTCGAGGACTGCCTGCGCGTCGTGACGCAGCAGATGCGCTAGTCGCTCCGGAGTCATGACCTCTACATCGGCCGGCTCGTCCTCGGCAGAGTCGTCAAAGAACGACCAAGTGGAGGGATAGTCAGGCTGCTCGCTACCGGTCTCCTTCTGCAGAATCCGTACTCGACTCGACATCGCCCGCCGAACCTCTCGGCCCAGACTGCGAGTCGGCGCCACGTAGCAGATGCTGCGGTCGGTCCGCGCCAGATGTTCCACCGCCAGCAGCTGAGCTACCAGTGTCTTGCCGCCACTGGTCGGAACTGCCAGCACCATCCGCCGCACGGCCGGATCGAACGGTGATTGTAGGCCAGTGAGTAGTTCCCGCTGAGGCTCCCACAGTGTCAGCACCGGTGGGCTTCCCACGGTGAACGCCTGCCGAACCAGCGTCGACACCTGCGGCGGCAGCACCCGCGGGTTCCATAGCGAGCCGGCCTCGGCCTCAGCAGACAGTTCGAGAAGGTGGTTCGCCACCCACCGCGAGTGCAGATCCTCAGGGCCGGCTGCACCGACCGCCGCGGTCCTAAGCCGGACAAGGCCACTTTGCAGACGATCGGCGCGTCCCCGCGCGAAGTAGGCGAGCAGGTCCTCGGCACCGAGGACAACCATGTGGGTTGGCCCGAACGCGGTGGTCGTCAGGTCGGTCAGCTCCGCATCGCGGGCCAAGGCATTGAGCCCGCGACGCCATACCCCGAACCAGCGGAATAGGGTCCGGGTCTCGAACCCCAGAAACGCTAGACCGGCCTCGAGCGAGAGCGTGCCGATGTGATCAACGACCGCTGACGTGAAATCGATGTAGGCGCGTAGCCGGTTCATGATTGCAGTGGCATTCGGGTCACGACCACCGCGGCGGTAGCCGATCGCGGCAGCGAACCCAAGCGAAAGCCGATCGGCGGGCGACCATCCATCCTGGTGCAGGGCCAGATCGAAGATGTGTGCGCTGACCAGAAACGCCTGGCGCTGCCGGGCGAGCGCGTACCGTTCACGGGCTCGGTTGACTGACGCGACGCCGTGCAGATACCAACCGGCATCCAGCAACTCCTGGGCGATCTCGGTGCGACGCTGCAACAACTCGGCTTCGACGTCGGCCATCAGCTGCTGAAGCTCCTCAGCAGTCGGCAACCCGGTCCGGCCGTCCAGGGCGCCCCGCAGCAGCGCCAGATCTAGAGACCGCTCCACACGATGTCCTTCACCCGCTCGGCGAACCCCGGAAAGTCCGGGATCGCCACGACGATGCTTTCCGTCTGGCTCGATTCAGAGAATTCGGGAAACGCCGTCCTGATCGACTTGAACGCCGACGGCAGCCTCGGCGCGTGATGGTCCGACGTGCCTACCGACACCCCCACCCCGGCGCGGTCGCTGCGATCAATCCACAACTCGACCAGGTCCGCGTACAGGTCACCGAGTGGGCCATCCACGGCGAGGGTCTCCGGCCCGGTGAGCTTGGCCAGATACTCCGGACCGCGATCGCGTAGCTGCTTGCTCGCTCGGTTGATCGTGGCTGATACGAGTGCCTGGGACTCGTGCTTCTTGATCTCCCATAGCCGGAAGACGAGAACGCTGGCGCCGTTTTCGTAGACGACCAGGCCGTCACCACCGGGCTCCAGCGGGTCGGCCTTTACCGGATGAGCCCGAACCAGCTGACGGCCGTCTCGGCACACCGACCGCTCCAGCAAGATCCGGTGCCACAGCAGCTCAGCGACGTGACCTTGCACGTGATGCGGGTCAGGTGGACTCTCTGGCGAGCCAAACGCGATCCCCGCGAAGCTACGCACTGTGCTCTGCCGCGTAGCGGACTCGGACGGACCGCCGTCACGGCGGGTACGCCACCAATCGAGAGCTGGTGCCCTCCCACAGGCGACCCGCATCGCGTCGTCGGCCAGAGTCTGCGCCACCGTCTCACGGTCGTCACCGGAGAGCGACTTACCGCCTATCACGTACTCGACCGGCGAACCTGCAGGACCATCGACCAGCTGTAACAGGGAGCTGAGAGCCACGGCGGAGAGCGTACTGACCGGATGGGCGAGTTGGCAGCCCTGCGTGCGGCGGTCTGTACCCATGTGACCACAGGCGCGCGCAGCCGTTGTCGCTGGTGCGGCGCCACCGAGTTCGGCCGGGTCGGGTGAGCTAGGCGGAAGGTGGCTGCTGTTGTAGAGGCCACGCAGGTTGCTGTCCGCGCTTGGGCAGCTCTCGGTGCAGACCGGCTGGTCCCATAGGTGAAGGGGACCCGGCGGCTGAGCCGCCTTGGTCGTTGGTCGGTCGGTGTGCTCCGGCGCGCCCGCCGGCAAGGTGGCGGGTGCGCCGGAGCAGCCGTCACGGCGATGGCTGTCAGAGCCTCCGCCGTGGTGTGGCCCGCCGCGCAAGGACGGAAGACACAGGTCGGCGCTACCACGATGTCCATCGTCGCCTACCTGGAGGCGCAAGGTGGCGGGCTTCTGCACCCGTCGCCCGACCGGGCGGGCGAGCCACCATCGCCGGGCACCCCCTCGCGCTACACCGGCAGACCGTGGATCGCGGGGCGCAGTGGTGGCAACCTGCGACATCCGCGACGCCCGCCTACAAAGCGACGCAGCGGAGCCAACCGGAACCTTCTGCACGCTGGTCGCCCAGCGCCCCCGTGCCAGAAGAACAACAGCTTCTCGGTCAGCGGGCCGGCGCCGTCCCGGTAGTCGGGGCCTGGGTTCCTGGTGGCGGCGGGGCGCGAGGCTGCGCGATGGGCCCGGTCAGCTAACAAGTGCGGCAGGCTTGCGTGAGCCGCGGGGCCCGCGTCTCCAACTCTCCGTAACTGACGCGAGACGTGCTGTCGTCGTAACCCCTGTCAATCCATCGGCTCCATCCCAGACACGAAGGAACGACAAGGGCCCTGCGCCGGATCGGCGCGATCATCAGCGCCGTGCTGGTGGCCGTCGGGGCCGCAACCGTCGGCGCAACGCCGGCCTCGGCCGCGAACTTCGGGATGGGGTCCTAGTTATCGGTTCACCCGCCGATGGTTGGGCAGGGCTGGAACAGTAGGCGGGTGGGCAGCGACGGGGATGCGACCACATCCGGCGCGAGCAGTTCGGCTCGGCGAGTTCAGGGTGCCAAGCACGGTGGCGTGACCCTCCCGGAACTGTTCCTTGATCTGGTCTTCGTTTACGCCTTCATCAATGTCACCGATCTCATGTCGAAGAGTTCGGCCCTGGATGCGCTGCTCCAGGGAGGTGTCGTGGTCATGCTGCTGTGGCGCAGTTGGGCGGGGTGGGCTTGGGTGGGGAACCTGGTCCGACTCGATTATGGGCGCCTTCCCGCCGCCGTGTTCGCTGCGGCGACCGCGATCCTGCTCGTTGCGATCAGTATCCCGAAAGTTTTCGTCGACCGGCCCGGGGGACTCTTCGGGCCCGTCGTCTTCGCGATCAGCTTTCTGGCTGCTCGGGCCGGATCGGTGCTGGTCATTTCGCGGGCAGACCGGGGGTTCGACAACTCGCCTACCGCGGCTCGGCGCGCATGGTTGTCGTTGGCGGCGAGCGCTCCGATCCTGCTGTGCGCGACCCTTCTTCCCTACCAGTTGCCCGACGGCGCCCGAGCCGAGGCCGTCCAACTCGCGCTCTTCGCCGTCGCGATCGCCGTCGACTATCTCGGCCTGCGGGCAACAGGGACGGACCGGTGGCAGTTGACATCGGCAACGCACTGGGCCGAGCGCCACAGCCTGATCATGCTGATCGCGCTGGGCGAGACGATCATCTCGATCGGAACGAGTCGAGGCTTCTCCGGGGATCCTCCGATCACCTGGTCGGTGCTCGCCGGTTCCGCCCTTGGCCTCGTGGTTGTCGCGTTTCTCTGGTGGGTCTATTTCGACATCGCCGCACCCGACGCCGAGCACGCCTTGGAACTTCCCACCGATACCGCGCGGTCCCACCTCGCGCGGGAAGCGTACACACTGTTGCACCTGCCGATGATCGCCGGCCTCATTCTGGTGGCTTTCGGTCTTAAGAAGGCACTGAGCGCCAGCCCACCGGACGCCGTCACGCAGTGGGAGGTCACCTACCATTCAGCGCTCTACGGCGGCGTCGCACTATATCTGCTCGGTTTCGTGGCTTTCGAATGGCGCACCGTCCGTCGGATCGGGCGAGGACCCGTTCTCGCACTGGCGCTCGTAGCGCTGCTGTTCCCGGTTGCCCGACACTTCACCGCCCTGGAGTCGCTTGCCGTGCTGGCCGGCGCCCTGATCGGTGTGGTCCTCGTCCAGGTGACGCTGTTTGGCCGGCGTCACCGTCGACTGCACTCATCGGTCGCGATGATCGTGAATCGGGAGGTCGGCGCCAGCCCGGAGGAACTCTTCCTGGATCTGGTCTTCGTATATGCGTTCATCCAGGTCACCGTGCTGATGACGAGGCACCACTCGCTCATCGGAGTGCTACAGGGAATGGCCGTGCTGGCGTTGCTGTGGGCGTCCTGGGTCAACTACACATGGCTCACCGCCACGATCCGCAGGGCGGGGACCCCGTTGCGCCTGGTCGTTCTGGTCGCGGTAGCCCTGACCCTGATGCTGGGCATCGCCACACCGCAGGCGTTCAATTACGTGCCCGGCGGGCTGCCCGGCCCCCTGATCTTCGTCACCTCCTACGTGGCAGTGCGTGTCCTGCACCTCGTGTCGTTCTGGGTGGCGCTCCGCCGGGAGGCCCGACGCGTCACGGTGCTCCGGGCCGCCGTGCCCGTGGGGCTCAGCACGGTCCTGCTCCTGTGCGCGGTCCTGGCCGCGCCGACGAGCGGTGACCCGCTGACCCCATTCACCACCCTCTGTTGGCTGGCTGCCATCATCGTCGACCTGGGGAGCGGCTACCTCGTCGGCCTCCGCGGCTGGAAGGTGCGCTCCGTCAGCCTGTGGATGGGCCGCTACAACCTGATCATCCTCATCGCGCTCGGCCAGGCGATCATCGCCACCGGGATGACCATCGGCGAACTACCCCTGTCGGTCACCAACCTGCTGGCTGTCGTGCTCACCGCCGGATTGCTGTCCGCGCTCTGGTGGACCTACGTCGGCACCGACATCGCCGTGGCCGCCCGGATCCCCGAACTACCGGACAGTTCGCGGCGATACGCCCTCGCCCGCGACACGTACACGTACCTGCATCTGCTTCTCGTAGCCGGACCCGTGCTGATGGCCTTCGGGCTGCGAACCATGTTCCTGGAACCCGGACAACCAGGCCACCCCACCGGCATGATCGGCCGCATCGCTCTGGTATGCGGACTGCCGATCTTCCTGCTGACCGACCAACTCATCCGGCTACGCGCGCGCCGCCCGATCACCTACCAGCAGGCACTGAACCTGACCATCGCCATGCTGGCCCCACTGACCGTGCTGCTGCCGACCCTATGGGCGCTGACCGCGCTCACTCTGGCACTCCTCGCCACACACACCCTCGGCGGTAGGGCGAACTCCCCGCTGGCGGCGCTGTCCACTGATCGCAGCAGGGGTGCTTGACCCTCCAGCGTCAGAGCATGGTGCGGGCATGAGCACAACCGCCGCGTTGATCATCGATGGTTGCGTAGATTGAGCGCACGTCGAAGGCGAGGGGTCATCCTTGGGTGCCGTTCGGGATCATGGCTGGAGTCCGAGGTTGAGGCGGCGTGTGTAGTGGGGCCGTCGGGCTCGGGCGTTCGTCGACTTCAACTGCCCGGAACTACCAAAGGTAATGAGCACGAAAACGACTTCGCAATGCTCTGCGACCTCTTTCCCGCCGGCTACCACAGCTACCGATTTGGCTGAGATCACCCCGGCGAAACCGTCGCAGTCTTCGCCGCAAGGCCGTCGGATCTATGGCCGCAACAGCGTCATGATCCGCAGCGCGTCCGTCGTCTACGTCGTCGACCAGGTGCCCGCACGACTCGCGCTGGCCGAGCGGCTCGGCGCCGTGCCCGTTGACGACTCGCAAGGCGACGCGCCGAGCAGATCATGGACCTCAGAGGCGGCGACAGAGTTCAAAAGTCGATCGAGGCCGTCGGCTTCCAGGCCCACGACACCGACGGCATTGAACACCCGACTATGGCCCTCGACGGCGGCTGCATCAAGGTGACCAACCCTGCCAGCCGCATCGACTGCGTCGGTGTCTTCATGCCCCCAGGACTCCGACGGCGACAGCCCACAGCCCACAGCCCCAATAAGGCCACACCCGGTCAGGTGGGCGTGGTCACCCGTGGCCGGCGGCGGCTCGGCGGACCAGCCGGCGTGCCTCGTCGCGTGGGACGCCGGTGGCGCGGAGCAGGTCGTTGGCGATGGTCCGCAGTTGGGACACGATGATGGTGCCGGAGAACCCGATGTCCTGGCGACACGCCTTGCCGGCTTCCCGCACCGCCGCGAGCACCCGTTCCCGAGCACCCACCGGTTCCTCGACGGCCAGGTATTCGCGGTGCAGCATCCGGACTGCCTCGCCGTACAGTTCGATGGCGGCGGGCAGGTCGGGCGGCACCGGTTCGTTGTCGTGCAGGGCGGTGCCGATGCGGCGCACGAGGGCGCGGCTGTTGCGGAAGGCCCGTTCCATGTGCTCGGCGCCCTTGCTGTAGGCCGTCAGTACCCGCCGGCGGCGCCAGCGCAGCGGTGAGTGTCGGGCGACCTCGTCGGCGGCGATGATGACCTCGTCGAGCCGGTCGAGTTCCGGCTCCGCGGCGCGCATCTCGTCGAGTAGTTCTTCGGCGGCGCGGGCCTCGCCGTCGGCCAGCGCCTGTGCCGAGGCGGTCATGTGTTTGGCGAAGGTGTCGAGCGCGGGGTCGGCGACGCGCCGCAGCGTACGCAACGGGTTGAGGGGCACGATGACGAGCACGACCAGAAGTCCGATCGCTCCCCCGATCAGCGCGTTGAGCGTCCGGGGCAGTTCCAGGTCAGGGTTGGTTGGGGTGACGGTGGCGACCAGCACGCCCGTACCACCGGCTTGGGCCATCAAGGCCCCGGTGCCACGCACCGCCGCTGCCACGGCGATCGCCACGAAGACGATGGCGCCGGTCTGCCATGCTCCGGTGCCCAGTAGGCCGATCAGCACGTCGCCCACGAGGATCCCAAGCCCTACCCCGGCGACGAGTTCGACGGCGCGTCGGGCGTGGTTGCCGATGGCCGCGGCGATCACACCGACCGCGGCAGCCGGGGCGAAGGTCGGGTCTTCACCGCCCAGCAAGGTCCTGGCCGCCAGCCATGCCAGCGCGGCGGCAAGGCCGGCCTGCACCGCCAGGATGAAGTACGTCTGCAACCGGCGGTAGATCTCCTGGCATTGCTGGCGCAGTCGGGAATCCGCCTTGGTCGCCGCCGGCTTGCACTGTGAGAGCGCCATGGGCGCGGATACCCGGTCCGCCGGGTGCCGAACGTCAGGCCGGGTGGGCCATGACGCCGGTCAGCGCGACGACCCCGGGCAGCCGGGTGTCCTGGCGCAGGAACTGCACCACCACCGGCACCGGCGAGCGCAGCAGGCAGCCGTAGGGACGGTCGAGTCGGACCGCCTCCGGATCGATCAGGTCGTTGACCCGCACGTGCCGGATCCGTCGCGCCCCCACCAGGATCCGGTACGGCCCGACGGGCTCGGCGTCCTCGTAGTAGACGTCCAGGCTGACCTCGGTCTCCTGGTCGGTGGCGTTGAGCACGCACAGCTGGTCGAAGCTGGTGAACTCCGGTTCGGGGCCGTGACCGGGGAACGGCACGTGCCCGCCGGGGACGACCCACGTGCGGGCGCCGAGCTGTGCCATCACGCCTCCTCCAGCAGCCGGGCCAGGTCCGGGGTGAGGAACACCCCGTCCGGGTCCAGTCGGCGACGCAACGCCTGGAAGTCGTCCCAGCGGGGATAGAGCGGACGCAGCTCCCGGGCGGTCAGCCAGTGCTTCTTTCCCCAGTGCGGCCGGCCGCCGTGGTGCCGGAAGACCGCCTCCATGTCCCGGAAGTACTCCTCGTACGGCAGGGTGGTGTTCTGCAGGCAGGCGATGGTCGCGGTCGGCCGGCCGTACGCGTTGCTGAGCCAGATGTCGTCGGCGGCGACGCTGCGCACCAGCACCCGCCAGCCGACGACCCGGCGGTGCCGCTGCCTGATGCGCCGCCGCACCTCCGCGAAGCAGGCCGGCAACGCCTCCACCGGCAGCATGTACTCGATCTCCTCGAACCGCAGCTCCCGGTGGCGGGGGATGGCCCGGTGGGTGGGGGCCACGTGGACCTCGCGGGGCTCGTCCACGGCCGCTGAGCCCGGCACCCGCGGCGCGTGCCACACCCGCTCGTCCGGCGTCTGGTCGACCCGGTTCAGGACCCGGACCTGGGTCAGGTCGTTGCGGGGATACCAGTAGAAGTCCATGTTGCGGTTGGTGTGCTGCAACTCGGCCAGGTGCTCCAGGGTCCAGGCGACGGGCGCGCACCAGGACCGGCGGTGCAGTTGGTAGCGGGGTTGCACGGTCAGCGTGACCCGGGTGAGGACGCCGAGGGCGCCCAGGGAGAGGCGGGCCGCCGGCAGGAGCTCCGGGTTGTGGTCGGCGCTGACGTCCAGCGTGTCGCCGGTCCCGGTGACCAGCCGGACGCCGGCGACCTGGGTGGAGAGGTTGCCGAAGCCGAGGCCGGTGCCGTGGGTGCCGGTGGCGGTCGCGCCAGCGATCGACTGGTAGTCGACGTCCCCGAGGTTGTCCATCGCCAGCCCCGCGTCGTACAGGCCCTCCCCGAGGGCCTTGAGCTTGGTGCCGGCGCGGACCGTGGCGAGCCCGTTGTCGTCGACGATCACCCCGGCGAGCCGGTCGAGGCTGGCGAGGATCCCGTCGGTGCGCACCAGCGGGCTCGACGAGTGCCCCGAGCCCACCGGCCGCAGCGTCGTGCCGGTCTCCCGGGCCCGCCGCACCAGCGCCCGCACCTCGTCCTCGTCCGCGGGCTCGGCATACTCGGCGGGGGTGAACGACAGGCTGCCGGACCAGTTCACGAACCTTCGTCCCACGACGCCTCCCCTTGCCGCCACTGCGGCGGTTACCCACCCTCGGACGGGGTAGTCGTCGCGCTGCCGGGGTGCGCACGTCCTCGCGCGGTACCGCGCCAGGGCCAAGGCCCGCAGAGTAAGAAGAGGTTATGTCCATCGCGAATGCATGTCGTGCACTTCATTGTTGTGCTGTGGCGTCTCGGGGCCGACCGTCGGTGGCGTTGAGGCTGAGTACCGCCGTGGTGGCTGGAATTCTCGCTGGTGCGGTCCACTCCGCCTTGGGTTCGATGGTTGCGCTCGTGGCTGCCGTCGTCATCTTGTGGTTCATGCCTGAGTCGTTCCGGCCGTTGGAGCGGATAGGCCGGCATCTGAGGGGCGCTGGCGCTGAGAAATCCTGTTTCGACTGCCGGGAGCCGGAAGAAGCGGCCACAGCGCCCGGGTTTCATCGTCCGCCTGTCGCCGCGCCGTCGGTCGAGCCGGCCAACGAGACGCCTCCGCCCGGAGAAAATCGTTGAGAGTGTGCGCTCCGGAAGCAGCCCCTGTCGGCATCGCGCAGTTGAGCGAGAACCTCTGGCCCGGTGATGGTTCGATGGGCATCGGGCGAGGGCGCGTGTGCTTGTTCGGGGCGCTGAGGCCGGGATCGCCGCCGTGGACCTCGTCGCCGGTCGCCCACCCGAACGGGACTGCGGCGGTGAGCGCGGCAGCGCCTTGGGTCGGGATTGGGAGAAGCTACGAATCGCCCCTCCGGCAACCCGCCGTTTTGACGCGGCCCACCGAGGCGCGGATCTAGATCAGCTGCTTAGTACTGCAACGGCAGTAGGCGAATCGAGTTCGGTTCGCGTTCGTTGGTCTGCCTGTGACGGACGTTGATGTCGATCGTTGGCATGGGGAGTTGGACCGGTTGCATGCCCGTATCGGGCCTCGGTTTCGCCGTTCCGAGCCGCGGCGGCGGGCGCGTCAGTACCTGTGCGGCCTGGTGTCGGGTCTGGGCCGTAAGAACGGCTGGACCCTCGCTGAGCAGGCCGGGGATGTGTCGCCGGACGGGATGCAGCGGCTGCTGCGGTGGGCGGACTGGGACGTCGATGCGGTCCGTGATGATGTGCGGGACTACGTAGTTGAGCACCTCGGCGAGCCGGACGGTGTGCTGATCGTCGACGACACCGGGTTTCTGAAGAAGGGCACGCGTTCGGCCGGGGTGCAACGGCAGTACTCCGGCACCGCCGGTCGGACGGAGAACTGCCAGGTCGGCACGTTCCTGGCCTACCGGTCGGCGAAGGGCCACGCGCTGATCGATCGGCAGCTCTACCTTCCGACGTCATGGACTGAGGACCGGGACCGGTGCCGGGCTGCCGGGATCCCGGACGAGGTGCAGTTCGCCACGAAGGTGCAGATGGCCCGCGAGATGCTGGCCCGCGCTCTGGACGCTGACGTGCCGGTGGGGTGGGTGACGATGGACGAGGCCTACGGGCAGTCGAAGTCGCTGCGGCTGTGGTTGGAACACCGGGATGTGGCTTATGTGGTCGCGACCCGCCGCAACGACGACATGATCACCACCACGATGGGCATCGCCCGTGCTGACAAGCTGATCGCGGCCCTGCCTGCTCGGGCGTGGTGCCGGCTGTCCGCCGGCGCGGGCGCCCACGGCCCCCGCGAGTACTGGTGGGCGCGGGTGCCGGTGCGCATCGGTTGGCAGCCCGGTCGCGGGCACTGGCTGCTGGCCCGGCGCAGCATCGCCACCGGCGAGATCGCCTACTACGTCTGTTACGGGCCCCGCCGCACCCGCCTGGTCGACCTCGCCCGTATCGCCGGTGCCCGGTGGGCGGTCGAGGAGTGCTTCCAGCAGGCCAAGAACGAAGCCGGCCTCGACGAATACCAGGTCCGCGACTGGCGAGCCTGGTACGCCCACATCACCCTGTCCATGGCCGCCCACGCCTGGCTCTCCGTCGCCCGATCCCTGACTACAAAAGGGGATCCAGTCCCGGCGACGGCATGATGATCGGCTACACCGTACCCGAGATCCGAAGACTGCTTACCGCACTCGTAGTGCGATCAACTCACCCACCAGAACGCGTCTGGGCTTGGTCCAACTGGCGCCGACGACGCCAACACCAAGCCCGAACCTGCCACTACCGACGACGCGGCTACCCCTGACCAACTGCCGTTGCAGTATTAGAGCGTGTCTCAGGTGGTGAGTTTGAGGTAGCGCTTGTGGCAGGTGAGAGCGGCGGCGAGGGTGACGAACGCGCAGTAGAGGCTGGCCGAGCGTTCGTAGCGGATGGTCAGCCGGCGGTAGCCGGTGAACCAGGCGAACGTTCTCTCGATCACCCACCGGTGCCGCCCGAGCCGGTGTGAGGATTCGATGCCGCGACGGCGTGGCCAACATCCGAGGGACATCGCGGCTCTCGGTGCAGACCGGGTGGTGCTCCGATGGTGCTCGGATGTTCGGCGCCGGACGAGCACGAACGCATCAAATCCAGCACGCCGACATCGCCATCAGCCGGCCGCCGACGCTTGCCGTCGACGGCAGCGCGCGGACCAGCCGAAACGAAAAGCCCTCCGCGTGGACGAAGGGCTTGCAAAACAGCACGGGGTATGAGAGTTTGTATTTGGTGGGGAAGGTTGGTGATCCTCCCGACTACGGATCAGAAGGTTAGGGGTTCGAGTCCCTTCGGGCGCACTTCACGATCAAGGCCGCGACCAGCGTAAACGCCGGTTGCGGCCTTGATCGTTTCCCAGGATGTGCCGTGAGCTCCCACGATGTGGGAGCTTGGTGCTCCGTTGGTGCTCCGTTGTCACCGTGCTGTCCGGGTGGGGGTTCGTGCCTGTCCGTGCTGACCAGTGCGTTTGCGTGGCGCCTGGTCTGGATCATGGTCGGGTGTCGGCGGGTGAGCGTACGGCTTTTGTCCACTGTGGTGGGTGTTGTGAATCTTCTCTGCCGGGTTTGTGTCCGGGCTGTCGGCCGCCGTTGGTCTGGGCTGGCGTACGGCGACGAGCGGGGGTCGGGACGTTGGGCAGGGCGAGCGTCGGGGGTTGACGGTCGGGAGGTCGATGCATCTGATTCCCGCACTTTTGACCGGCGCGGCGGATCGGGGGCAGTGCCAACCCGTCGGCGTGATGGGCGACCTCGGCGCATTCGGCCGGGTCCCGCCCGGGCATCGCTGCCGGGGGTGACTCCCGACCCGAGGTCGGTTCGACGGCCGCACGTGACGCGACCGGCCCGCGTGCCAGGCCAGGCCGACATCGGCGGACTTGGCCGTCGTTGCCGCTGATCGTCGGTGACCCTTAACGGGTCTCGTCGGCGCGTTGTCGGCAGGGGTGGATCCGGGCGGCGGGACCCACATCGACCAGCCGGACGCTGATACAGCCCTGACCTACGGTGAGGGGCCACCTCCCGGGACGGCCGGCGGTGCGCGCTCATGGCCGATGTGCGCGCACATCTGAGCGCGAGCTCGACTGGCTTCACAGCTTGGCTCGCGCCTGCTCGATGCTTCGAGGCCGGCTGCTCACGGTCGGCGGCTACCGCCACCCCCCGCTGAAACCCGCTCGCGGTGCCGCCGGCCCGGGTCGCAGAATGGTCGGGTGCTCGTCGTCCTCGACGCCAACGCGCTTACTGCCGACCCCCGTCTCACCGGATCCGTGTGGGAGTTGCTCGCCGCCCGAGTCTCCGCCGGTTACGACACGGTGGTGGTCCCGGCCGTCGCGTTCATCGAGGTCGTCGCCAACCAGCGACGCGAGGCGGCGGTCGTCCGGCAGGTCCTAGACAAGCACGGGCCACGGCTGCGGAAGCTGGGCGCCGACGACGCGGCGTCGGCGTTCCGCGGGTCGCTCGATCGGCTCGCCGCCGGCTACGAGACCTGGCTGCAGGAACGGCTGGCAACGCTCGGGTTCGTCGTGGACGCGATGCCGGACGTTGACCACGAGACCCTCGTGAAGTGGGCGACCCAGCGCCGGCGCCCGTTCAACGACAACGGAGGCGGCTACCGGGACGCGCTCGTATGGTCGGCGGTCGTCGCGCGGCTCGCCCGGACGCACGCCGACGCGGCGTTCCTGGTCTCCGGCGACAAGACGTTCACCGCGGACGGCGGCGAGCTGCACCCCGACCTAGCCACCGACCTGCCCCAGGGCGGCAGCGTCATGGTGGTCCCGACTGCGGCCAAGCTGGCCGAGGTGTTGTTCGCATCGCTGCGCGGCACCACGGGCCCGGACGTCGACCCGCGTTTGTCGGCGTACGTCACGGGCCTCGACGCAGCGTCGCTGGTCGACTGGGTTGCCGACCGCCTCGACGACGCGCTCGCCAGGTTCGACCTGAGTCCCGAGGCGCTGGCGTTGCCACGGTGGAGCGAGGGCGCCGCCGTCGAAGACACCTATGTCCTCGAGCTGGACCGGCGGCCGGAGCTGGCAGGCGGGTTCAGCGGCTCGGCGCTGGTGCCCTTCGACGCCCGGATCGAGATAGGGCTCTCCTTCGAGCTGGACGCGCTTGACGCCGATGCGGCTGGGCTCGCGTCATCCGACCACGGCGGAAGGGACCGCGTCTGGGTCACCCTGCATAAGCCTGTCGACGTGCGGCTTCTGGTGAAGTTCGACGGGCAACACCACCTGCCCACGACCCTAGACGTCCTGTCGGTCCAGGCCCTGAACGACGACCCTGGCCATGACGAATGGGTGCCCCCGGACCATTGCCACGCGCAGCGTCGCCGGGCGTGACGGTCACGTAGTGGAACGCTCGGGCTTCCTCGCGGCGCGCAGTAGGAAGATGATGTTGGTGAGTCCGTCAAGATCAGCATTGAAGGGAGCTCTTGACCGGCGCGGGTGCCCGCAGGTAGCCGCGATCCGCGCCCTACGGCTACGACGTAGGCATCAGTGTGTTCGGCGTGGTGCTCATGCACCGCTTTTGCTGGCGGGGGAGTCCTGCGGCGCTCACCTTTAGGTGATCTCTGTCGGAGCCACGGCGATTGCCGTCAGCGGACGTGGTAGGTCCGAAAGAGGTCTGCGAAGAACGCGCGCAGCGTCCCGCGGGCAGCCTGCTCTTGATGCAGGTCTGCGGCACCAAACCGGAAAACGTCGTAGCGCGCGAGTTTGAGTTCGCGGTCCCCGCGCATGGTCGCCGCGTATGCTGCGGGGTCGGCTGCTTCGCCGGTCGCGTAGTGGTGGCGCCCGTCGACTTCCAAGACGATCCGGTGCCCACCTGGCAGCAGCATGAGGAAGTCCATGCGGAGGTTCAGCATCGCGTTGACACCTCGCGCCTTGACAGTCTGCGGGTCCCAGTGCAGCCACACCTCTGGTAGTAACGCCGGTAGGTCGTAGGCCCGCTCACCGTGGATCTCGTAGTAGAGATCGAACAACAGGCGCTGCGGCGGGGACTCAGGAAGGCTTTGCCGCAACCTCCGCCACAGGGTCTTCTTGGCAGCGGCGTCGGTCTCGATGGCCTGGGTGTCCTTCCACCAACTTTGAAGGTCTCGCCAACGCAAGCCGTCGCTTGTGATCTGCCGGTCGTAGACCAAGACCTGGTCAGCTCCAGAGGCGATTACGATCTCATTGTCGATCACGTCGCTGAGACGTAGGTCTGGCTTACGGGACGTCGCGAAGATCAGAGTCTTCGGTCGCCCGATGTGGGCTCGAGTCGCTGTCAGCTGGAACACCGGATAGCCGTCGGCCTCACCGGTCTCTCGTAGCAGCAGCCCCACAGCTTCGAGGTTCGTATTGATATGGGCTGCGACGCGACGTTGCGCCGGCTCATCGGGCAGCGTCTCGCCCGAAACGAGTCCCTCGAGGAACAGAGCAACCCTCCTGTCGCAGGCGTCGAACACCCCGAGCTTGTCGAACAGGTCCTCGGCCGTCCAATCACCAGGGTTGCGACGCACATGCCGATCGATCTGGGAGCGCAAGCTGCCGTCATTCAGCGAGAAGAAGGGAATCTCATCGCCAAGGACCCACAGGCTGTCCAGCAGCGCTTCGAAGCGGTCGAAGGCGGGAAGGAATTCGGCGAGTTCAAGGCCGCGAGCGATGTCGCGGCGAGTGCGCTTCTGAATCGTTGGGCCTGCCTCGGCGGCCCACAGGACGTCTTGTATCGCGTTGCGGGCACCCGCATCGACAACCCGGTTGGCAAGGATCAGCCGAGCGACCTCCGGAAGCCGGTCGTCCGGGGTCATGGCGGCGCTGCGCTGCGCCCGCTCCTGCTTTGTGCCCTCTTCGCTCGGCACAGGCAGGCCCACACGGCTGAACTCAGCCGGCAGGCGCCGGTGAGGCCCCCCGAGGGCGATCGTGCAGGCGACGCCGTCGACCAACTCGCGGAGCTTGCCGATGTCGAGATCGCTCACCATTGACTGATTCTGGCAGAGAGGTAGGTCCCTGATCAGCCCTCGGCACTGCAGACCTCGACTGCTCCGCATCCGATGCGGAACCTCGCTGGCCGGACTATGGCCTCAGATGCCGGCTTTGTACTGCCGCGCCTTGCTGGCCTGCGTTGCCTGTCGTCAACTGCCGCTTTACCGTCGCCCCGGGGCAACCGGTTCTGGCTGGCTGTCGCAACCGTGTCCCCTGCGGCGCGTGCGTGTCCCGGCCGGCCGCCGACCATGATGCGGTTTCCCGCCGACCGTTGGAGGGCATTCCCCGATCGGTGAACACCTGGCCCCTGTCGCGGCCGAAAGTCAGCTAGTCGCCAGGGTTGGCTGCTGCCCAGCGGAGAAGACTGGTGTATGCCGCGATCGCGGCATACACGTCCTCGCGTAGTCCGGCCATGGTGATCAGTTGGGATCCGCGGGTCCGGCGGTCCACAAGGTGCCACTCCACTCGCTGGGTCTTGCCTGCTCCGTCGGGTCGCGGGTAAGCCTCGCTGATGACTCGGGTGATGTTCCCGTGCGCTAATTCGTTGCGGCGCCTGATTGCGGCCCATAGCTCCTCGCGTGGGAAGCTGCGGTCTGCGTCTGGGGATGCGCCGCTAGCCAGAAGCGACTCCACACGATTTAGTCGTTTGCCGATCATCCACTGGTCTAGCTCGCTTCGACGCGTCTCGGGATCGTTCGGTCTTTCCAGCTGCAGGATCACGTCGCCGAGAAGATCCTCCAAGACAGTGCTCTGCGTTATAACGAGACCTCGCCGTTCATCAAGCGCGCTGCGTTCAGCGACTTCTTCCCAGTCAAGGTCGACCGCGTCGTGGAATGACAGGAGGAGGTCATAGTTTGAGAAGACGTTCAAGGGTTCGTCCGAGTCGTCGTCGAACGACACCTCGACCACGTCGACCGACATCTCCTCAAGGCTCCGAACGTTGTGCTCGTCTAGCATCCCGACGTAGGCCCAGTCGACGGTGTACGAACAGGCCACGTCGGGATAGTCCGGCGTCCAGAAGGCGCAGCGCCAACCGCTGACGTCTGGAACGAGATCCGAACTCTTGCGCCGCACGTCGCCGTGACGGGGGCACCTCATGTGTGCGGCGATCGGAGCAGCCTGCCAGCGACGAAGTAGCGCGACCTGCTCAGCAGTGAACGGTGCGTGGACCTTTGGCGTGTCGGTTGGAAGTCCCAGCGTGATTCGGAGCGCCACTCGGTGTCTCCCCTACCTCGTTTCTGAGACGGCCAGCTCGGTGGCGACGGTGCCCCACGCCCCTATCCTGCCGTAGCGCCATCACCCTAGGCGGCCGTCATCACGGCGTTTCCGGGCCGCTAGCGAGGACCGGGATAGTGAGCGGCCAGGTCGCGGACGCCGGGACCCGACGCGGCGCACTCGGAATGGAACTTGATCTAGATCAGCGACATCTGCTCGTGGTCGGGGAGGTTGAAGTACACGATACGGGCGGTGTCGATGGTGCCTGTGCCGGCGAGTTGTTGGGCTTCCCGAGCGTTGCGGACGTAGACCCAGACGGCAGGGGGCAGCCGGTGCAGCGAAGCGGGGCTGGGCCGGAGCACCCCGTGTAGCCGCTCGCGAATGTAAATGGCGATGCCGTAGGCGCGGTCCGGGGCGGGGCCTTGGGCGTCGAACTCGGGACGGGCGGCGTGTGTCTTCCACAGCGGCTCCGCGACGGCCTCGCGGAGTTCGTGGATCTGCGCGGCAGACAACTCCCCCCACCACCGGTCCGCGGCCAGTCGCTCGTCCTGCTCTTGGCACAGCCGCTGCTGCTCGGCGGCGCGTTGTTGTGCCTGCCGCAGCTTCTCCTCGGCTTCGCGTCGCTGGCGTGCCTGTTCGGCGTCGGCCGCCCATTTCCGAAGTTGCTCGTCTCGCCGGGCGGCCTCCTCCGCTGCCCTGATCTCGCGTTGCCGTTGCTCGTCTTGGCGTCGGGCTTCGGCTTCGGCTGCGGCTTGCTGCTCGGCCTGGCGTTGCTGCTCTTCCCGTTGGCGCTTGCGTGCGTCCTGGCGTTGCCGCATCGCCTCGTGCCGGGTCTCGGTATCGATATGCGGGCTGGTGGTCCAGACCAGGCGCCGCCGGCGGTAGATGTGGTCGGAGCCGAACCAGACCCGCCGGTATCGGGGGCGGACCTCGTGCACGACGGGCTGCCCTCGCGACGCCCAGCGGACGAAGGCGGTCAGCTCCAGCGTGTCGACGGCGACCCAGGCGCCGTAATCGATGTCGAATGCGGCCGGACCCTCCACGACGGTCCAGGGCCGGCCCTGGGTGGGTTCGCGGACCCGGATTGACGGCACGTGTCCCATCCACGGGGCCTGCGCGGCCGGACTGACCCAGCACACGCCGACACCGGCGGAGCGGTATCGCTCGGTGCGCTCCTGGATGTCGTCGATGGTGATGGGCGACAGTTGGGCCTCCCAGGCGATGCGTCGGGTGCCGTCGTGCGAGGAGGCGAGCACGTCGGCGCGCCAGGTGCCATCCGGGGAACGAACCTCTAGCTCGGCGTGCCAATCAGCGGCACGTACCGCGGTGGCCAGTTCCAGCTTAAGGAGGTGATGCTCCAGCGACTCGTTCAGCCAGGCGCAGTCGGCGGGGCGTCCAGGGTCATGGGCGAAGTACCTGAGGTTGCGGGCGGACACCTTGGCATGCACACCATGCCCGCATTCCGGACACCGCAACGCCACGCGAGGCCGAGTCTTGTGCACCGCCGGCCAGGTCAGGCCGCAGCCGAGGTCGGGCAAGGTGGCGTCGATGCGGCCAGCCTCGGGATGGATCGCCGCGAAGGCCATGTCATCGCCGCCGTGTGATCTTGTCGTCGACAGCCGGGCCGCCGCTGGTGCCCTTGCGGATCTCGCCCACCGCGTACCTCTCACTGATGATCGCGGAATTGCGTATACACCGAGCGTGGCAGAGCGGTACGACAACATCACTGCTCGTGCCGGCCCCGCCTCTGGTCGTGTGCTGACGCTGGTCAGCGACGAGGTGCTGGATCACCAGCAACCCTGCGGCTCGCCCAGCGGCTCACTGACTCGTAGATCCATGAGTGCTTGTGGTATAGCCCGCCTCGCTTCAGCGTTGAGGCGGACCCCACCGATACTGAAGGGGAACTTGTTCGACATCCACAGCAGCCCCGACAATCGGGCGGGCATCGTCCATCGGAACGGATGCGCTAGGTCAACCTGACACGAGCCAACGTGCCAATCGCCTGGGTTGAACTGGAACGTCATAACCTGCTCGCCAGCGAGCAGGTTATCGACGTTGGTCAGCTCGAGCCCGGTGAAAGGGTGCGCGCCGACCGCCACGACGAACGGTACGTCGTGCGTGTCGATGACGTCGGCGTACTTTCTGACCTTGGCGTCGACGGCCGCGGCGAGCCTGCGCGCGTCAACAGGGCCCGCGATACCACTCGGAGAGGCGAACTGCGCGCAGAGTCCGCTGGCTGAGCGGAGCGGACCGAACCGATCGCGCACCACGGTAAACCGGTAGCCATGCGTATCGATCACTGCTGGCGGGACCGGTGAAGCGAGTAGCCGCCCGCGCAGGTCCCGTGCGATCCGCTTGGCGGTGCCAGCCTCGGGCGGTCTGGGTGGCACGTTGCCGCGAGCGGCCATGCCAAGGACAACACCCACCGGGATCTTCCTGATCAACTGGTCGAGGTAGTGCCACCCCCGGATCTGCCCCAAGGTCTGCCTCGCCGGCTGGTCGGTGTGAACCTCTACGAACATGGCCGGCTTCCCGTCCGCGCCAAGCACGGTCCAGTCCGGGGTGAGCCTGCCATGTTCACCTTCGTATACGGCGGTGAAGCTGGCCCCTCGAAGCGCCGCACCGGCCGCGAGCTCGAAGACACACGGCCAGTGACTTTCGTCGAGCCACAACTTTCGCCCGAATTCTGCGGCCTGCTTCGCGGCGAGTAGATCAAGCTGCTCGCTGAGCCAGGCGCGCCGCGGCGCATACTCTTCATCAACAGCGATGTCGTAGGTAAGTTGTCGTCCAGAACGCGGCCGAGTGCCGAAGCGACGCCGATGTTCTTCGACAAACTCTGGGCCGAACCACAGTTGTTGCTCCACGAGGGAATCATCACGAGAAACGCCCAGCGCGGCCACAGCTATATAGCCGAGATGTCTCCGCAGACTGACCGTGTCTCGATACTCGGTTGCCGGTGCTGAGTCAGCGGCTGGAGCAGCTGCCCTTGAACGGAGGTCTCCGTCAGGGGACCTGATGTGGCGGGGTGTGAGCGCCGCTGTGCCCGACGGTGTGGGAGCCGGCGTGGACGGCGGCGGTGATGGCCTCGGGTAGCGGGGTGTGGCGGGCGAGGTCGAAGGCAAGAGAGCCGAGGAAGGCGTCGCCGGCTCCGGTGGTGTCGACGACCGGGACGCCAGGTGCCGGCACGGTGCCGGATCCGTGGGGATGGGTGAAGGCGGCGCCATTGGAGCCTGCGGTGACGACGACGGTACCGGGGCCGAGGCGTTGCAGCGCGGCGGCGGAGTCGAGCGGGTTGCCAGCGGTGGTGCGCAGGATGGCGGCGGCTTCGTGCTGGTTGACCACGAGGACGTCGAGTTCCGCCAACAGCCGGGGGTCGAGGTCGGGGTTAGGGACGAGATTGCCAACGACGATCGGCGCGCGGCGGCGGCTCAGCAGTGTGGTCACGGGTTCGGGTGGTAGGTCAAGCTGCACAATCACGGCTTCCGCAGCGAGGCCGGCGGTGGCGCGGTGGATATCGTCGGTGGTGAGTTCGGTGGCGGGTGAGAGTGCGAGGGTGATGTAGCTTTCGCCGTCGGGTGTGACCTCGATGATGGCCGCGCCGGTGGTGGCGTCGGGGACGAGCCGGACGTGGCGGGTGTCGACCTTGGCGTCGGTCAGTGTTGCGGTGATCTGGTGGCCCCAGGTGTCTGCGCCGACGTTGGCGATCAGGGTTACGCGCCCTCCGCGGTGGGCGGCGGCGATGGCCTGGTTGAGGCTTTTGCCTCCGGCGTTGGCGGTCAGAGGCGAGCCGATGGCGGTGCGGCCGGGTCGGGCGCGGTGGGGTACATGGATGGTCAGGTCGATGTTGGCCCGGCCGACGAAGGCGGCATCGACCCTGCCACCGGCGCCGCTGCTGTCGGTCACGAGGTCGCTGTGGAAGCGGCCAGGGCGGCGTGCAACTGCTGCACCGCAGGCTCGGTAGGAAACGCCGCGAGTTGGCGGCCTGCGATTGCGACCTCGCGTTGAATCCGTGCCGAGCGGGTGAGGTTGGCCAGGTTGAGCGCGGCGAGGGCGGCGGCAGCGGCCGGCCCGGGTTCATCGGCGGCGGCGTGGGCGACGGCGGTGCGCGCCAGATAGCGGCCCCGTTCACGTCGGTACGTTTCCGGCCACGCGTCGAGAGCCTCTCCGAAACACCGGACGGCGGCGCCGGGGCGGCCCAGCCGAAGCCAGCCCTCGCCCTCCTGCGCGCTGATGTATGCCGTGGTGCAGAACGCACCGAGCCCACCGCCGTCTGTTCCGGTGGCGGCAGCGAGGGGGTGGGCCTCGTCGATGGCGGCCCGGAACGAGCCAGTGTCACCTTCGACCGTGTGCCCGTGGGCGCGCTGCACCGCCGCGAACGCGCGCACCTGCTCCCGGATGCTGCCAGCGCGCTCGGCGGCACGGGCGAGCCCGAGTACGCGGTCCTGGTCAGCGGCGTCGCTGGCCCGCTGCGCCATGCGAGCGAAAACGTAGGCAGTGAACTCCATGTCGCCGGCTTCTTGGGCCATGGTCAACGCTTGGGCGAGCCACCATTCGCCGGCGTCCCGGTCGCCCAGATCGTCGCTGAGCCAGCCGGCGAATTCCGCCCACCGGGCCTCGGTACTCAACAGCGCGTCGCGCAGGCTGCCTCGTGCGGCTCGGCGGTAGTCGGCGATGTGACCGAGCTGCTGTCGGGCCGTGGGAAGGATGGTCGCGGCGCCGACCCGGTTGTCGGATTCCACGAGCACCGACCGCAGTGCCGCGAAGTGCTCCACGACAGCTGGATCAACCTGCGCCGCCCGTGTCGCTGCGGGCAGCGGTTCCGCACTCGACAGGGACGCCACCACACTGCCGGGAACCGCCTGCAGGAGAGCCCGGCGGCTGACCTGAACGTGCCGTCCTCGCCCGTCTGCCACAGTCATCACGATATCCGCCTCCCCTGCGGGCTGGCCGTTCGTGTCGGTCACCGGGGTGGTACCGGCCGCGGTCAGAGCGGTGGTGAATGCTGCTGTTCCCCTGGCCCGGCGGTACTTCTGCTCAATGGCCACGACCCGGTCGTACCCGGCGGTGAGGGCACCGTCGGTGTCGAGGACCTCGTCACAGCGGTTCCAGAAGGCCCGGTCTGGGTGCTGGCGCCCGACTTCGGTGTTCGCGATTGTGCTGCGGCCGGTAAGGATCCTGGGCGCCAGTGAGTGCTGGGTGTGGCCGGCCGCCTTGCGGTACGCGGCCAATTGCTGGCCAAGCGCGCGCCACGCTTCGCCCACCTCGTTCGGGCCTGCCACCGTCGCCTCCCGGGGCCATCGCGCCTCGGCTGGCTGAGCGAGATGACCGAGCGCTAGCCAGAGGCGGTCTTCGATGTAGATCGTTACCCTACCGTGCGGTCGTGGCTGCGTAGGTCGTCTACCCGCCGTTGCTGGTCGAGGCTTGCCCCGCCTGGCAGTGGCCCGCCACGGCCAGGCGGGGGTGTCAGTCGATCCGCAGGCCGCCCTGCGCCTGATGCCTTCGACCGTCACGCAGTCGGTGCGCGACGCGGTCACGGGCGTGCTATCGGCCGAGGGTGGTGGAGATGCAGGTGTTGGGCGAGGTAGTCGCTGAACGATGTGGCGCATGGGAGGTCCGGATCATTGGTGGCGCCGGCGGGGACGTAGCGGGTGTGGCGCAGCTCGTCGACGAATGCGACCGCAGGTGTCCCGCCACGCAGACCGGTAGTGATCGCCGTGGACAGGGCGTTAGTCCGGCCAGGGTGGAACCGTGCTTGCCCACTCTCAGGTCGACGTGGGTGAGGGCGCCGTTGGCTTCTGCGGCTGTCATCAGGTGTCCGGGGACACCGGCGATCACGAACTGACTGGTGACGCCGGCCGCACGTCGAGGCACGGTCGTTTCGCTCATAGTGGTCGTGATCCTCTCTGGTGGAATCCGCCTCTACGCGACGTCGGGCGGCTCTTTCGTGTGAGGGGTTCGGGGTGACCTGTGCGCGTGCGCTTGGTCAGCTGGTCGTCGCAGCGGCGGGTGGGGTGTCGGCTTTGCAGGCGCAGTGGCGGCAGCGTCGTGGGCAGGGCGTTTGTGGTGCGGCGCTGATGAGGCCGCTGGCTTGCAGGATCGTGGTAACCGTCTGCTCGAGGGTCTGGGGTTCGGGGATGGTGGTTTCGCCGGGGACGTTGAGTAGGTCTCGGTGCGTGTACCAGCGGCGCATCTCGTCGGGGGTGACGGGGATGGGTTCGTCGCGGTTGAGGTGGCGGCGGATGGTCTCGTCGATGGAGACGTCCAGGTAGAACACGGCGGCCGGACCGGGGTGGTTGTCGATGAGCTGGTGCAGCGCGGCGGCGTAGCGTTCGGTGTGCAGGATGCCTTCCAGGATGACGTGGTAGCCCAGCTCGAGGGCGGTGCGGGCGGTCGCGATGATGAACGCCGGGGCTACCGGGTTGATATGGGCGCTGTCGTGTTCGCGGAGCAGGGTTCTGCGCAGGTAGTCCTGCTCCAGCAGCGCGGCCCCGCGTCCGTAGCGGCGTCGGACCTCGCGGGCGGCCGTGGTCTTTCCGCTGCCGGAATTACCGCGGATGATCACCAGCGTTGGCGCGGGCTCGGCGGCGTGTGGTTCGTCCATCTGGTGGTCCCTCAGGCGGAGGCGGGTTGGCGGGGCAGCGTCGGAGCGTGCGCGGTGGGGCTGTCGTAACCGGCGGCTTGGAGGGTGAACAGCTCGGCGTACCGGCCACCGGCGGTCATGAGCTGGTCGTGGGTGCCGGCTTCGACGAGGCGGCCGTGGTGCAGGACGTAGATGCGGTCGGCGTGCCGGACGTTGGCGAGCCGGTGGGTGATCAGGATGGTGATGCCGCGCCCCTGCCGGTCGCGGATGGCCTGGAACAGGGCATCCTCGGCGCGAGGGTCGAGGGCGGAGGACGGCTCGTCCATGATGAGCACGTCGGCGTCGCGTAGGAACCCGCGGGCGGCGGTGATGCGTTGCCACTGTCCACCGGAGAGGTCCTGCCCGCCGGCGAAGGTGCGGTCGAGCAGCGTCTCGTACCCGTGGGGCAGTTCGGTGATCATGTCGTGGGCGACCGCGCGGGCGGCGGCGGCCTCGATCCGGTCCTGCGCCGCCGTGGTGCTGATGTCTCCGATGGCGATGTTGGTGGCCGCCGTGAACGGCCACTTGTGGTACTCCTGCGTCACGACGCCGATCCGAGCCCGCAGCGCGTCGGTGCCCCAATCGTCGCCGGACCGCCCGTTGTAGCGGATGGCGCCGCTGGTGGGGGCACGGAGGGTGGCGATCATGGTGGCGAGGGTGGACTTGCCGGAGCCGTTCTCCCCGACGAACGCCACGGTCTGCCCGGCGGAGATGGTGAGGGTGACCTGGTCGACGGCCGGGGTGTCGCGGTCGGGGTAGCGCAGGCTCACCGCGTCGACGGTGATCTCCCGCAGCCGCTCCGGTGCGTGCGCGTCGGCGGCCCGGTCGGTGGGCGGCGGCAGGTAGTCGGCGGCCCGGGTCATGAAGCCGGTGTAGTCGCGGAAGTGCTGCCCCTCGGTGTAGACCCGGTCGACCTGGAAGGTCACCACGGACAGGGAGCGTTGCGCGGACTGCACGGCGATCACGCAGGTCGCGGCGGCGGCGAGCGGAATCTGACCGTCGACGAGCAGCAGGCCGAGCAGGACGTAGACCACGGCGGTGGCGATCCCGCCGATCATCGCGCCGACGGTGGTGGTCGTGGTGACCTTGCGGGCCAGGGCGAGTTGGATGCCGGTCTCGACGTTCATGACCCGGTCGTACTGGTCGAGCAGGAAACCGCGTAGGCCGTAGGAGCGTAGTTCGGGGGCGGAGTCGCGTTCGGCCATCAGCCGGTGCAGCAGCCACAACCGGCGACGCCGTACCGACCCGGCCGCGTAGCTCTGGTAGCGCAGGTGCCCGGCGCGCAGCGACGCCCACCCGTTCGGCACGGTCGCCACGAGCAGGGCGAGCAACAGCAGCGGATGGACCAGCACGACAGCGACGGCGACGGCGAGAACACCGGCCAGGCCGGCGAGCAGATTCATCGACGCCTGCACCAGAGCGGTGGTGGAGTCCGCGCCGCGGGAGGCGCGTTCCATGTCGTCGGCGAAAGCATCAGCGTCGAACGCCTCCAACCGCACCGCGGTGGTCACCTCGAACAGGCCACGCTGGACCTCGCGGTCGACCTTCGGGGTGAGGCCGTTCTGCGCGTACCCCATGGCGGTGGCCATGCCGGCGCGCAGCGCGGTCACCGCCGCGAGAGCGGCCAGGGCGGGCAGCGCGGCGATCACCTTGTCAGCGGTAGGCCCGCCGGCGAACAGCTCCACCAACACCCGCTGCGCGGCGAGGAGCCCGAACGCTGACATCACCCCCGCGCCCACCGTCGTGGCCGCCACGATCAAGGTGCATACGCGGTCGGCGCGCCAGCTCACGGCGAGGGCGGCCCAGACCAGGCGGGGCAGTTCGGAGAAGACGGCGAACAGCCCGGCCTGCGCCCGCGCCCGCACTCCCGTCTCCCACCACATCTCACGTAACTCCGGCAACACCGAAGCCTGCTGTGTCGGCTCAGACACGGTGGACGTGCGGTCGGGATGGTCGGTTTTGGGCATGGAGATACCTCCCAAAGGCGAGCAGGGCTGGGCACGGCGGTATTCGTGAACGGCGGGGTTACGCAGGTATCCCGCCAGTGGCGGCGGCTTGTGCCGTCGAGGCTTCTTCCGAGGGAGAAGGCTCCGGGTGCTCTGCGCTTAGGTAACCCGGACGCCGTCTTCGAGGTAGTAGCTGCAACTGTCAGCTCGGGCCTGCAGCGCCTGTGTGATCCGCCGGGCCAGCAACGGCTGCAGCCGCCGCGCGAACTGTGGCGGATCCGACCACGCCCAGCCCTTCAGCTCGCCGGGCGGCACCACGATCCGCCTCGCCATGGTGGCATCGAGGGTGCCGCCGTCATAAATGACCATGACGCCCTCGACCCAGCCGCGCTGTGCCGACACCCAGTCCATGACGAGCAGCCGACCCGGCGTCAGCTCCAGACCGAGTTCCTCACGGCACTCCCGGATCACGGCCTGGTAAGGCGACTCGTCAGCCTCGACGCACCCGCCGGGGATTTCCCACTCCACCTTGTAGGCCGGTTCGACCAACAGCACGCGCTCGTCGGGGTCGGTGATCAGCAACCCGGTGGCCATCCGCTTACGAGGCAGGCCGGCGGTGAAGTCACGGTCTTCGGAGGGCATGCAGGGACGGTAGGACGTCCCTCGCCCGACACGCCCGCAGCGCCGTGCGCCGACAATGTCGGCAGACACCGACACCAACTCCGACAAAACTTTGACAACACGGCCCGACCACAGGCAGCGCCGATCCTGATAATGAGCACCTGACGAGGCTGTGTGATGCCCCGGCGGCTACCGGTCATGCCGGTGCCTGGCCCAAACCCTCGGCAACGCGCGGCCGGTCCGGGAAGTGTCACAAGCGGCAGCTATGGTCTGCACGCATCGTGACCGCATCGTCCGTAGGCGACCGGGGGGGTAGCAGCGATGGATGACAGCGACGAGATCAAGACCGCCCGCCGCGCGCTCGGCTGTCGGCTCGCCCAGCTACGCAAGGCCGCCGGTCACACCCAGCATGGCTTCGCCCGACTCGTGCAGTACGGGCGCAGCTCCGTGGCGAACACGGAAACCGGCCACCAGCACCCTGACCGAGCGTTCTGGGCCCGCTGCGACACCGTCCTGCAGACCGGGGGCGCGCTCGTCGAGGAGTACGACCGCATCACCGAGCGCGACCGTCAGCAACGCCGCTCATCGGCGCTCCAGAACGCCAACGCCACGTCCCGGCCGGTGACGCCCACTCACGCCGGCCCCGACGACCCTGAACCCGACGACAGTGCCGTTCTGTGGGAAGGCGAGGACAGCATCAACGGCCGCCGGCTGGCGCTGACATCCTCTACCGACGACGCCCGCCTCGAATACCTCGAGAACGAGATCCGGCAAGCGATCGCCGACAACGAACGCCTCACCCCCGCAAACCTCATGGCACGTATGCGACCCCTACGTGCCTACGTCGACCAACTCATGGCAGGCCGGCAGCATCCACCGCAACGCGCCCGGCTCTACACCGCCGCCGCCCGCCTGTCCGGACTCCTCGGCGCGCTCGCCCTGGACCTCGGCGCGTTCGGCGTGGCGCACGCGTACGCTGCCGAAGCGTTCGACCTCGCCGACGCCGCCGAACAGCCCGACGTGCAAGCCTGGGCGCGGGCCACACAAAGCCTGATCGCCTTCTACGCCGGTGAGTATCACGACGCGCTGGCCTACGCCCAGGACGGCCTGCGCCGTGCCGGCACCAGCGGGCACCGAATCCGGCTCACGATCAACGGCCAGGCGCGCGCCCTGGCCCGTCTCGGCGACCGGTACGGCGTCGACCGGGCCGTCGACCGCGCATTCACGATGCTGTCCGACCACCCCACCGGCTCGGCGGTCAGCGAGAGCCTCACCCTCGGCCCGTACTGCCAGGCCAGAACCGCAGCCAACGCGGCTACCGCCTACCTGGCCCTCGGCCGCACCGCCGGCGTCACCGACTACCTCACCACCGCCATCACCGCGTTCGACACCGCAGGCCTGGCCGGCCCGCGAGCACTGAGCCGCCTCGACCTTGCCACCGCGCACCTGCACACCGACAATCCCGACCCCGACCAGGCAGCCGCCCTCGCGATGGAAGCGCTCACCCTCACCGCCGACCAGCGCTTCGAGTCGGTCCACCAACGCGCCCGCCAGTTCCTCGGCGCAGCCCAGCCCTTCGCCCGCCATCCACATTTACGGCAGGTCGCCGACGTGCTCGCCGACCGTTCGCAGATCGGTGCCACGACAGCGCCCGCTCTACCATCACTGTCATGAGCAGCCGGGAACTGGCAAGCCTGCACGAGCGTTGGACCACCTACCAGGACCTGCCCGAACTCACCAACCACTGGTACTGGCGCCCCGGCTGGCGAGCTGATCGCCAGTTCTACACCTGGCACCTCACCTTCGAGCAGCAACCCGAACTCCACCACCTCGTCACCGGCCTCCAACACAAGCTGGCGCTGCCCGGGCTGGACTTGGTGCCGCTCGACGGACTTCACCTGACCATGCAGGGCCTCGGCTTCACCGACGAGGTCACCGACGCAGACGTCAGCGCGATCGTCGCCGAAGCCCGGAAACGCTGCACCGGCATTCCGCCGCTGGAGTTTTCCCTCGGCCCGGTCGACCCCGACGCCGAGGGAATCGGCCTCCTTGTCCGCCCCTGGGACCGCGTGGAACACCTCCGCGCCACGATCCGAGACGCCATCGGCGCGGTCTGGCCTACCGTTCCCGAGCCCGCCCAGGGGTTCCGGCCGCACGTCACCCTCGCCTACAGCGGCTCACCAGCACCCACCGAACCGATACGGGACACGCTGGCCCAACTCCGCGACCGGCCCGCAGCGCGGGTAAAGATCCGTGAGGTGCCGCTGATCGCGCTACGGCGAGAGGGCCGCACCTATCGATGGACCACTGTGGCGACGGTGCCCCTAACAGGGTGACTTTGATCGCCAGGGCGCCACCTGCGGGAGGAGCGGAAAAGGGCCGCACCGAGGGCGTGGCAGGGGCCATCGGCCGGGAATGGGGGGCTGGAAGCAACGACGTCAGCTCATATATCTCGGGCTGAAATCTCGAAAGCGTGGCGGTAAGGCAGCTCGTTGCGAGGTGTATAGGCTCCAGCGGTGCAAGAGGTTGAGGTCAAATATCTGGTAAGCGACGAATCGGCGCTACTCTCGGCTCTGGCTGGCCAGGGCATTCGGTTGTCGGAGCCGGTGCGCCAGGACGATCAGGCGTACGCTCCCGCCAGTTGGCGGTACGGGATGTCGAAGCGCAACGTGACCTTCGCGCGGCTGCGTACGCAGTCCGGTCGGCACCTATTCACCGTCAAGCGCCCGCTGGACAACGAACTCGCCTGCGTGGAGCACGAGACCGTCGTGGCCGATCGAGCGCAGATGCACGACGCTCTGCTGATCATGGGTTTCGTGCCGACCGTCCGCATTACCAAGACCCGGAGAACCGGCACCTGGGGTGAGGTGACGGTCTGCGTGGACGTCGTTGGCGGACTGGGCGTCTTCCTTGAGGTGGAGACGATGGCGGGGGAGAACGACGCAGGCACCGAGACGCAGGAGAGACTGCATTCCCAGGTTGTGGCGCTGGGCGTAGCGGTCGAGCGTGTGACGCACACCTATGACTCCCTGCTTCGGGCCCGCTCGAACGGCGAGGGGCGTTCAGAAGAGGGTTTGCGCCGCGAGTACGGTCCGGCGTCTGTCGGGCACGAGGACGTCGATGGTGATGGCGTGCGCGGCGTGGTCGGTGAGCCCGTCCAGACGTGGTTCGTGCAGGTAGGCGGCGGCGGTCACGTGGGGCAGTAGCCCGGGGCCGGCGTGGAGGTAGTCGAAGCGGTATCCGTTGCCATTACGGCTGATCCAGGTGTGTGCCTGGGCGCCTGGGTGAAGATGCTGGTGGGTGTCGGTGAGCCCGAGGGCGTCGAGGGCGTCGAGGAAGTCGTACTCGAAGGAGAGGAAGCCGGGGTAGCGGGGTTGGTGGTCGCGGCTGATGACGTTGTAGTCGCCGCCGAGCAGGAGATGGTTCCGATCGGTAGGAGCGAGCCGGGCCAGGGTGTTCTGGACCGTGGTGAGGAACGCGCGCTTTTTGGCGACTTTGGCGGGCGCGCGGTCACTGGAGGGCACGTAGAGGCCGAGCACGGTGACGGCGGGGTCGGTGCCGAGAACGGTGGCAGGGGCTCTGCCGGGCAGGCTGATTCCGGCGGTCAGGTGCGGTGCCGGGTGGCTGGGGACGCGGGTGGCGATGGCGCATCCACGGTCGCCGTCGGGCGATGGATGGTGAGTGATGGTCAGGCCGGCGGCGCTCAGCTCGGTGAGGAGCTGACGGGTGCCGGGACCGTTGCTGGTCTCGGTCAGGATGATGACGTCGTCGTCGCGGGCCAGGAGCCAGGTGAGCAGGCGTTGCGCGCGGGCTGGGGCGGCGGCCTGCATGTTGATCGTCAGAGCGGACAGCACTGGGTTAGGCCTCGCTGGTTAAGAGCGTGTCGGCGGGTATGAGGTTGAGGATAGTGCTCACGATTTGATCGGGGGTTAGTCCTGCGCAGGCAATGGTGTGTTGGCGCCATTCCTGGCGGTGCAGGTGTCGGGCCGCGTCTCGATAGAGGGCAAGTTCCTTCTCAGGTGAGCCGGCGCGTTCGAGGCGGGTCAGGTGCGCTCGCGCGGCGAGTCGGGCCCGGATGATGTCGGGGTCGTCTTCGAGGTAGATGACGGTGGCGGGAAGAACGTAGCGGTTGTAAGACCAGATTTCGGCGAGGTCGAGGCCGTCGACGCGTTGCAGGACCAGCGAGGAGGCGACGTACCGGTCGGTGACGACGTGGAAGCCGTCATCGAGGCGAGGGATGATCTCGTTTTCGATATGTGCGGCGCGGTCGGCGGCGAGGGCGAGGGCGAGGGCTTTGCCGTGAAGGAAGTCTTCCTGGCGGCGTAGGAGCTGCCCTAGCGGTGTGCGGGTGGGTTCTGCGGTCAGGTGCACGCCAGCGGGACCGAGGTCGGCGAGGCGGTCGGCGAGGAGGCGGGAGATGGTGCTCTTGCCGACTCCGTTGGGGCCTTCGATGGCGATGAACAGGTTGATCACTTCTTCGCGACGGCGAGGGGCAGCAGACGTCGGCCGTCGGACCCGGTGACCGGGCACTGCTCGGTGTCGACCTCGCCGATGCGCCCGCCGGCCGCCACGACCGCGGCGGGGCAGCCCTTGCCGCACTGCCCAGTGAGTGCGCAAGAGCCGCAGGTCGGGTTGGCGCCAGGCTCGTAGCGGGTGTGGAAGACGTGGCTATCCAGGTTGGCGGTGACGTCTTTGTCGAGGATGTTGCCGGCTAGGAACTCGGTGTCGTGGTGTTGGGACAGTGGCGTGCGGGCGGCGAAGACGAGGTACGGGCAGATCGCGACTTGCCCGTCGACGAAGACGTAGATCAGCTTGCCGGCGTCGCAGCCTCCCAGAGGCAGCTCGTCGTTGGGAAATCGGATCCGGACGAGGTCGAGCTGGTCGGCGAAACGGTCGGTCACGGCGCGGATTGCGTTCATCGCTGCTGCCGGGGCGGCGAGCCGGCTGCGGCTTTTCACCCCTCGCCCGAAGGACGACAGGGGGTTCATCAACACGTACTCGGCGCCAACCTCAACGCCGAAGGCGCACAGGTCAGCGAACTCCTCAGGCGTGGTCAGTGCGTTCGGGGTCGACAGGAGACCTTTGAGTAGGCCGGCATCGGCGAACTTCCGGGTGGTGGCGAGTGTGGTGGCGAACGACGACCGATCGCCACGGAACTTGCCGTGGCTTTCAGGGCGGAATCCGTCGAAGGACACGTTGATGTGGACGTTCCCCATCGCGGCCAGGGCCGCGATGTCCTCGTCGCTACTCTGCGTCGCGTTCGTGCATATGCCCACGGGCAGGCCCTGGTCGGTCACTGCTCGGCAGAGGCCGAGGAAGTCGGGATGGACGAAAGGCTCACCGCCGGTGAGCGTGATGCGCTCGACGCGGGCGTCGAGCAGCCGGGGTAGGACGCGGGAGGTGAAGTCCACCAGTGGCAGATCGGCTCCCTCGGCGGTGGAAGAGACGAAGCAGTGGGCGCAGTGCAGGTTGCACCGCTCGGTGATCTGCACCAACGCCTTGCGGCCGTCCCCGCCTACCGAGGTGCGGAAGTAGCAGGACGACGCGTGGGTGTCGACGATGAGACGCTTCATGATGATCTCTCCGCTTTCAGTGGTGGGCAGGCGGTGCCCGGGTCCGGTGACGACGTGTCGAGCAGGTGGGCGGCCCCACGCAGCTGTCGGAGCACGACGTGCGCGTGGCGACGGTCGGTGTCGGGGCGGTGGTGCCCGGCGGCAGTGGTGGTGAGCAACCACCAGGCCGCCCACACCCGGTGCCAACCCAACGCCCAGCGGGCCGCGGGTAGCCCACCGCGGTCGGCTTCGGCGTCGGGGTGCCCGCCTGCGGCGACGTAGGCGCGGATAAGACGAGTGAGCGGTCGAGGCTCGGGAGGCGTGCGAGTGCCGAACCAGGTGGCCAGGTCGAGCAACCCCGGCCCGATGAATGCCTTGGCCCAATCGACGAGGTGACATCCGGTGCGGTTGACATGCAGTGAGGTGCGATGGAACTCGCCGTGGCACAGCCCAAACGGTGGCCGCTCAGTGCCCTCGGCCAAGCGCGGTGCGATGGTGGCAAGTCGCCGCAGTACCGACCCGATCTGGTGCCTGGTATCGGTGTAGCGGCCCTGCCGACGAAGCGCGTCCAGCGCATCGAGTGCTTGCCTGGGCAGGTGCGTCAGACCGGCCTGGTCGAAGATCGCCAGCCCGGCGATGCCGTCAACGGCGTGGACCCAGCGGGCTGCCGCGGCAGCTTCCGCTGACGTTGCGGTGCGGCTGGCTTGGCCGAGGTCGTCCATCAGCATGCCCAGGCCATCGGGGCGCATCGTGTAGCCGTGCAGCACGGGAACGGCGGATTCTCGCTCGTTGAGCGCACGCAGCACGGTTGCCTCGCCGGTAAATGGTGCGGCGGCGATTTTGCAGACCAGGCTGCCGCCGTCGGCAAAGGACCAGCGCTCGACAGACGACAGCTCCCACTCCTGGATGAGCTGTCGTCGGATCGGAGCGCGCCGCGCTGCGGCGAGCAGGTCGCCCCGAAGCTGCGCGACGAGGCCCTCGTCGAGGCCGGCGCTGGTCACCGCGCACCCGCGCCCGGGAATCTGGCGGTCCGTTCGAATTGGGCGAGAATGGCGTCGAGGTGCGCCGACATGCTGGCTGGCACCCGAGGATGCGCGCAACGCTGAAAGGCTCGGAAGTACGGAAGCAGCCCGCACAACACCGGACGCTGGGCGAAGAAGCCCAGGGCGTCGCCGGTAGCGCGAGCCCGCCGCAGCAGGGACGTCAAAGCGACGATCTTGTCAGCGGTGGAGGCGAGCACCACCGACTGGTCATCAATGCGGATGGGCGGGTCAGGTTCGTCGAGAGCCCGATGCTCGGCCTGGAGAGCAGCGATGATCCGTGGGACCTCGGCACCGTAACCAGTAGCGAGGACCTGGTAGATATCCGGCTCCGCCGGGGCGAGGTCCGGAGCATCGTGCAGCAGCGCCGCGACGATCACTTCCCACGGTGGGGCGGGCGCGTGGTGACCGATGATCACCGCGACCCGAACCGCGTGAACCAAGGCCGGCCTGTCATCAATGGTGTGCCCCGCGCACCACCGACGGGCGTCCTGCAAGGCGCGGTCGATAACGACAGACCGTGGAGGCGATAAAACCGTCATAGCCTGATACCTCCTGATTGTCGTACGATCGGCGCCATGTCAGGGCCCCTTCCGCAGTGGTGTGAACAGACCTGCGTCGTGTGTCCGGCACAGCAACTCGGGCCGGGCCAGTTCGACGTGGTCGACCGGCCAGGACCCGAGTTCGCCTACCGCCCCAACCTCGGCTGGCGGGCCAGCGCCGAGGGCGTCGCCGTCTGCGTCCACCCCTTCCGGGTGGGACTTCCCGCCGGCCGGTACGCCTCACAGGGGGAGCCAATCCCTGATCAGACGTCCCGGCCAGCGCCGACACCGGCGGCACTGGAGCTACCTGCCGACGTGGTGGACCTGGAAGGCTGGCTCGTCGCCGTGCTGCGGGACGCACCCGCCGAAGGGATCTTCACCGCGGTAACCCGTGCCGAACGGCTGGCCGCCGAACGGTTCGGCGCGAAGCAGGCGGTGGCGGCCCTACGACGGGTGCTGTCGGTGGAGTTGACTAACCGCTGACCCCGACACCAACCGGTTCAGGCCGGTCGAAGTCAAAGTCGTGGCTGCGCCCGTCCGGGCCAAGGCCGGCCGCCTGGTAGTGCTTGTTGAGCAGGTTGAGCCGCCGGCTCACCTCGACAGAATCCAGCCAGTACCGCAGCGGCTGCTCTCCCCAGCCGGCGGCGGCGTAGTAGGCGTCGGTGACGCAGCCGCGGGTGTAAGTGAACTCCTCCAACTCCGTGGCGTGAGGGAAGACAACGCCCAAGTCGGTCTGCATACGCGTCATCAGCGTGAACTGCGCGAGCACCGCGTGGATCATCTCGTCCACCGGCGCCGGCACCAACAGCTCGGCCGCCTCCTCGTCGCCACCGGTCAGCTCGAACACCGCTGCCTTCAGCGCGAGCACGCGCAACGCCTCGCCCAGCAACGGACCGGCGTCCCGCTCCAGTGACCAGCGACTGATTGCCGGGTAGCCGGTGAACGTCGCCCAACACGTGGAGTACCTCATCGACGAGCTGTGCAACCGGTCGTAGGCCGGGTGCACCCGCATCTTGCCGAGAATCACGGCGGCCAGACGGCCAACCTTCCCGACCTCCGGCATAGACGAACTGGTCATAGTGCATCCCTCCCAAGGGGCAGTGGACACAAGGGAGACCGTGACGCCACGCGGCGACCGCAGCCCCTCACCGCTACAAGACCGACGCGGCGGTGACCAAAACATCAGAAGCCGCCGCTGCCTGTGTCGATAAGGGATATCGGCCACCTTCGACAATCTGCCGACAATCCCCGCTGCCGGACGCGGTGGACGTCCCCGCCGCCTAGATTGTCGGCGGAATGTCGTAACTGGCTTCCAGGACTGGCCGACATTGATGAATCTCGCCTTAGGTCGCTCTATGCCGGCGTCAGCGCCGCCGCTGCACTGCTATTCGTCAGCCAGCGAAACCAACTCATCGAGGAAAGGTTGCCGTGCCCGTTGCCAGGAGGCTCAAGAACCTCATCTGGCCAACGCATCCCAGCGAACTGCCGTGTCGACGGACCACGCCTAGCTCTACCCGACGGTCGCCAGGGTGCCGCGAGGGCGTTCCGACAGAACACGTGTCAGCACGCCGCTCCACGCTGAAGGAGGAGTTGTGAGGCGTTCAGCCTCCCAGACGCCATTAGTCCTCGGTCTGCCTCGGTGGCGCCTGCAGGACAGACGGATCCGTACCAAGCTGGCTTTGCTGTTGGCGCTGCCGTTGATGGCGACTGTTGCCTTGACTGGGATTTCGGCTGCGGGTGCTGCGTCGGCTGCGATGCAGGCCGAGCAGTCGCGGCAGTTTGTTGCGCTGGGTGGGACGGCGGGTCAGCTGGCCGCGCAGTTGCAGCGTGAACGGACGGCTGCTGCCCTAGTCCTCGCCCGCGGCAGCAACGGGGTAGCCGTCGACAGTTACCGCCGGCAGATCGCCCTGACGGATGGTGTGATCACGCAGTTCGACGAGGCGCGGCGCAGCGTGCGCGTGCCCCAGATCTTGCAGGGGCCTCTGCGGCGTGTTGAGGAGCAGTTGGCGAACTTGGGGCCGTTGCGGCAGCAGGTGCAGGTGGGGCCGGATGCGACGAGCAGTTTGGTGGTGTTCAGGTATCGGGCGGTGGTGGCTGACCTGTTGGCCTACCGGCAGGGGTTGTCGCAGGTGGGTGTTGACGCGCAGACGGGCAACGATCTGCGGGCTGCTGCCTCGTTGTCGCAGGCGGTCGAGTCGCTGGGGTTGATGCAGGTTGCTGTGGTGCGCTCGCTTGGCGGGGGACGCCTGACGCCGGCGGGGCAGCAAGAAATCGTTGGCGCGGATGTCGGCTTCACCGAGGCGATGCAGGCTTTTCGCGCCCTGGCGCCGGCGCGATGGCAGGCCCGGGTCAATGCCCGGGTGAGCGGTCGCACCGTGCTTGAGGCTGAGCGGTTGCAGGGTGTGGTGGCTCGTACGACGCAGGGAGCATCTCTGCGGCTCGGTGTCAGCGCCTCCGGATGGGCGGCGGCAGTGGGTGCTCGGATGGATCTTCTGCACGCGGCCGAGGATGAGTTGGACGCGGAGCTACTGGCGGCGGTGACCCAGCGCCGTGATGAGCAGCGGCGCACGATCGTGTTGCTGTCGGTGACAGTGGTGGCGTGCCTGGCCGTGATGGTGGCGGTGGGCTGGTGGATGACCCGGTCAATGACGGGCTCGTTGCAGCGCCTGCGCGCTGGGGCGCATTCGGTCGCGGCGGATCGGCTGCCGCGGATGGTCGCGCAACTCGGTGGCGATCATCCAGACCAGGCCACGATCGAAGGACTGATGGCGCAGGCGGCCGAGCCAATCGCGGTGGACGGGCGCGATGAGGTGGGGCAGGTCGCTGACGCCTTCAACCGGGTGTCGTTGGCTGCGGTGCGGATTGCTGGTGAGCAGGCGGCGCTGCGTGCCACCGTGGCGGGCATCTTCCTGTCGCTGTCACGTCGGCTGCAGTTACGTGCGGACCGGATGATGGTCAACCTGGACGCGTTGGAGCGCAACGAGGAAGACCCGGACCGCTTGGAGAAGCTGTTCGACCTTGACCACGTCGCCACGTTGATCCGCCGGATGACGGCCAATCTGCAGGTGCTGGCAGGGGGGCGTGCGGGGCGCCCGACGCCCGAACCGGTGCCACTGCCGGATCTGCTGCGCGCCGCCGGCAGCGAAATCGACGACTATAAACGCGTCGAACCCGGAGACATCGATGGTGACGTCTTGGTAGGCCGGGACGTTGCCGAGGAACTGATGCACCTGGTGGCCGAGTTGCTGGACAACGCCACCAAGTTCTCCGCTCCTGACACTCCCGTCCTGGTGGAGGGAAGCCGCGTCGGGGACTTGCTGCATCTACAGGTCCGCGATTACGGCATCGGGATGCGGGAAGCGGAGCTACAGGCCGCTCGCGACCGGGTGACGCACCCCCACCACATGGATCGTGCCACGACCCAGCAGATGGGCCTGCCCGTGGTCGGGCGGATCGCCACCCGTCTTGGCATCACAGTCCAGATCCGCTCGGACTTCGGCGAGGGCACCCGTGTCGACGTCACGCTCGCCTCGCATCAGTTCACGGTGACGAAGGCAGAACGGCTGGCGGCGCCGCCGCGAGCGCTGGCGGACGAGCGGACCCGTGAGCTACCCGCAATTCCCGCCCGACCTGCACCGCCGGCAGAGAGGCAGCCGCCAGCGACATGGCCTCCTGCCGTGCGGGCGCTGCCCGCGACGCCCGCACCCGCGCCAACGCCGGTCGGGCCGCCACCGCCGCTGGCGATTTTCGACGCAGTGCGATCCGACCCGCGCCACTCGTGGTTCACCTCCGCGCCTGGCGACGGTGCGGCGCAGGGCGGTCCCGCGATGCCGGCTCGCTGGAAAGCTGCCGCCGAGGCGGCGTTGGCGGCAGCGACTGACCCAGCGACCGAAACCACCTCGCACGGGCTACCGGTGCGCCGTCCAGGCCGACGAGTGATTCCGCCCGTCGCGCCCGGTGCGCAAGCACCGGTGCCGGCTCAACGTGATCCCGAGGCGCTGCGCCGGCAGATGTCCGCGATCGACAGCGCGCTCGGTGCGGCCGGGCGCCGCACCCAACACCCCTTGAAGGAGTTCCCCCGATGACTCGGCCCGCGCGTTCGAACTGGAACTTCCTGCTCGACCAGCTCTGCACCACGCCAGGCGTCGCGCACGCCGTCGCGGTGTCCACCGACGGCCTGTTGCTGGCCCGCAGCACCGGCCTGGCCAAGGACCGTGCCGACCAGCTCGCGGCGTTCACTGCCGGACTTGCCAGCTTGACCAGCGGCATGGCATCGCTCATGGAGGCCGGCACGGTGGAACAGACCGTCGTGGACATGGGTAGTGGCCGGCTGGCTGTCATGTCGATCGGTGACGGCTCGGTGCTCACCGCGCTTGCGGACAAAGAGGCGGACATGGGGCAGGTCGTCTACGAGATGGCCATGCTGATCAACCGGGTCGGTGGGGCATTGACGCCCGAGCAGCGAGCCGTGCAGCGGGTATGACGGCCTCTCGACAGCGATCCGGGCCCGTGTCCCGGCAGCGCGCCGGCTTTGCCGAGAGCGAGATGCGCCGTGTCGCTTCGGCGAAGATCGTGGTCGCGGGTGGCTTCGGCTCCGGGAAGACCACGTTCGTTGGGGCGATCTCCGAGATCACGCCGTTGCGCACGGAGGCGGTCATGACGGCTGCCAGCGTGGGAGTTGACGACACCGTCGCGGTGCCGGAGAAGACGACGACGACTGTCGCGATGGACTTCGGTCGGATCACCATCGACGACACGCTGATTCTCTATCTGTTCGGCACTCCGGGGCAGGACCGGTTCTGGTTCATGTGGGACGAGGTGTGCCGGGGAGCGATCGGCGCGGTTGTCCTGGCCGATACCCGCCGCCTGAATGACTGCTTCGCGGCCATCGACTACTTCGACGCCCAGCAGGTGCCGTTCGCGGTGGCGATCAACGCCTTCCCTGCGGCGCCCCGCTTCGCCGAGGCGGAGCTGCGTCAGGCGCTCAACGTGCCCGACACGGTGCCGCTGCTGCACTGCGACGCCCTCGACCGCGCCCAGGTCCGCCAGACGCTCATCACGCTGGTCGAGCACGCCATCACCCTGCGGCGCACCCAAGCCCACCACCATCCCCAACCCCGATGAGGAGCCCCATGATCCGCCGACGACCCGTCACCCGCCTACTCGCCACCGCTGCCGCCGCGACCATCCTCGCCGCTGCGGCTGGGTGCTCCGGCTCCAGCATCGACGACTCGACCGCCGGGGGCACGATCAAGATCGGTCTGCTGGTGCCGCAGTCCGGCCCGTACAAGGCCATCGGTGATGACCTCGTCAAGGGCTGGCAGCTCTACCTCGACACCCACGACGGCAAGCTCGGCGGCCACCGGGTGCAGGTCGTCACCGCCGACGAGGCCGAGGGTAAGCAGTCCGCGCTCAACGCCGCCCGCAAGCTGCTGGACAAGGACAAGGTGACGGTCATCGCCGGCACCGGCAGCGCCGACGCCGTGGAATCCATCAAGACCCTGGTCACCGAACGGAAGGTTCCGTTCGTGGGCACCGGCGGCCGGCCGTCCACGCTGACCGACGTCTCCTACATCTGGCACACGTCGTGGCTATCGCGGGAGACCGGGCAGGCCATTGCCGAGCACGTGCATACCACGGTGGACGGGCCGGTCTATGTCATCGGCCCGGACTACCAGGGCGGCTACGACCAGATCGGCGGCTTCGTCGACACCTTCGTCAAGGCCGGGGGGAAGCTCGCCAACGACGACGGCAAGCCGGCCTGGACGCCGTGGCCGGGCACGACGAACTTCCTGCCGTACCTGAACAAGATCGCCTCCAGCGGCGCGAAGGCCGTGTACTGCTTCTACGCGGGCACGATGGCCGTCGACTTCGTCAAGCAGTACGAGCAGGCCGGGCTCAAGGGCAAGGTCCCGCTGTACGGGACGGGGTTCCTGACCGAGGGCAGCGTCCTGGCGGCCCAAGGCGCCGCCGCCGACGGGGTGCAGACGGTGCTGAACTACGCCGCGAACCTTGACAACGCCGCGAACCGTGCGTTCGCCCCGGCCTATCAGCAGAAGCATCAGACGGCGCCGAACCTGTACAACGTCACCGGCTACGACGCCGCGCTCGTGCTCGACGGCGCGATTACCGCCGCGGGTGACAAGCCGACCAGCGAGTCGATCAACGAGGCGATCGGGAAGCTCGGCGCGATCGACAGCCCCCGCGGGCAGTGGCGCTTCGGCGCCAACCACAGCCCGATCCAGCCCTGGTACCTGCGCAAGGTCCAGAACGACGGCCGGGCCCGCGCCAACGTCGTCGTGCAGAACCTCACCACTCTCGGCAGCTAGGAGCCCAATCTCATGACCGCAGCACCCGACGCCGCCGTGGACGGCCGGTACACCTTCGACAACGCCACCAGCGAGGCCGCACGGCAGGTGCGCCTGCTCGCGGAGATCCTCGACCCGCACTCCACCGACGTGCTCGCCCGTACCGGGGTGGAGAGCGGTTGGCGGTGCCTCGACCTGGGCACCGGCGCCGGCACCGTCGCTACCTGGCTCGCCGCACAGGTCAGTCCTGCCGGACGTGTCGTGGCTCTCGACGCCGACCCCCGGCACGTCGCTACCCACGAGCTGATCGACGTGCGTACCGGTGACGTCACCACCGTCGACCTCGGCGAGCGGGAGTACGACCTGGTACACGCTCGCTTGCTGTTGATGCATCTGCCTCAACGCGAGCAGGTCCTGCGCCGCGCCGTCGGAGCGCTCAAGCCCGGCGGGGTGCTGGTGATCTCCGAGTGGGACTGCACCCGCCTCGACGAGATGCTGCTGCGTGGCCGGGCCGACCTCGCCGAGGCGTTCCTGGCTTTCCAGACTGCCCTGGTGGGCCTGGCCGTCGACAACGGCGCGTCGGTCAGTTGGGCGCACCGTGTGCCGGTGGCGATGCGCGACGCCGGCCTCGTTGACGTCGAGGCCGAGGTCCACAACCGGCTGTGGTCCGGGGGAGAGCCGGGGTGTCTGCTGCATGCCAGCAACAGCCGCCAGATGCAGGCGGCGCTGCTCGCGCGCGGCATGAGCTCGGCGCAGCTGGAGACGCTGCGCGACGGGATGGACGACCCGGACACCCTCGCGTGGTCCTACCCGATGGTCACCACCGTCGGCCGCCGGGCCGAGGACTGACCAGGACCCGTGAGGAGGAAGGGGAGCGTGCCGTGGGACAGGTAGCGACGTTCGCGGTGACCGCGTTGGACGGGGCAGCCTTCGGGCTGCTGCTGTTCGTGGTCGCCGCCGGCATGGCGCTGGTCTTCGGCGTCATGGACGTGCTCAACATGGCCCACGGCACGCTCTACCTCCTCGGCGCCTACCTCGCCTACCTGTACACCGACGGCAGCCTGCTCGGCCTGCTCACCGCTCTGGCCGTCGGCGTGGCCACCGGTACCCTCGGCGGCGCGGCCCTGGCTGCTGCGCTGCGTCCCCTGACCGAACGCGGCCACCTCGATCAAGGCCTTGCCACCCTGGGCATCGCGTTCCTGGCCGGGGACGCCTTCACCACCGTGTTCGGTGCGACACCGCTGCCCGCCGACCCGCCCATGGTCCTGGCGGGCCGCATCGACATCGCCGGACACGGCTACCCGACCTACCGACTCGTGTTCATCGCTGTCGCCGCCGCCGTCGCGGTCGCACTGCACTGGGTCGTGCGGCGCACCACCGCCGGGGTGATGCTGCGCGCCACCGTCTCCGACCCCGCCATGGCCGCGGCCACCGGCATCAACACCGCCCGAGTACGCATCGCGGCCCTCGCTGTCGGCACGGCCCTCGCCGTCACCGCCGGGGTCCTCGGCGCACCCCTGCTGGGCCCCGCCCCCGGAGTCGACACCACCGTTCTGGTGCTGTCGCTGATCGTTGTCGTTCTCGGCGGCGCCGGCTCGATCCCCGCAACCCTCGCCGCAGCCCTGCTGGTCGGGCAGGTCCAAACCCTCGGCGTGCTCGCCGCCCCCTCCCTCGCCCCCTTCGCTCTCTTCGGCGCCCTGTTCGTCGTCCTCGTGCTCCGGGGCCAGGCGGGTGCCCCGACGGCGGTGAGGCCAGCATGAGCACCGCCACGGCAACCACAAGCGGGAACGCCGCCGCGCCAATGCACCCGGCGGCACCGCCTGGCCGTTCACAGCGCGCGGTCCGGGCAGGCATGGCCGGGTGCGTGCCCCTCGCACTGCTGCTGCCCGCCATCACCGACGCCTACACCGTGTCCCTGGCCAGTACCGCGCTGGTCTTCGCGGTGCTGGCCATGAGCACCCAACTACTCGTCGGTGTCGCCGGCCTGCCGTCCTTCGGCCAGGCCGCCTACTTCGGCATCGGCGCCTACACCGCGGCCCTGCTCGCCCAAGCAGGAGTTACCGCCGGCCCGGTGCAGCTCGCCACAGCAGCTGCCGCCGGCGCGATCACCGCCGCCGCGACGGCGCCGCTGGTGCTGCGTACCCGCGCGACCGCGTTTCTGATGGTGACCTTCGCGGTGCAGAGCCTTACCGCGACCATCGCCGCGCAGTGGAAGACCGTCACCGCCGGCGACGAAGGCATACACACCCCGCCGGTCACCGCCTGGCCAGGTACGGCACCGTTGACCGACGCCGGGCACATCTACTGGTACACCCTGGGCTGCTTCCTCCTGCTGGCCGCCGCAGTGGCGGTGCTGATGCGCTCCCGGCTCGCCCTGGTGCTGCGCGGCTGCGCCGACCACGAGCCCCGCATGGCAGCACTCGGCCATCGCGTCAGCGTCGAACTCGCCATCGGCTATACCGCCGCCGGCACGCTCGCCGGGGCCGGTGGCGCGCTGCTCGTCGCGGTCAACCGGTACGTCTCTCCCGCCGACTTGGGCTTCGAGATCGCGGCGCTGACGCTGCTGGCCGCCGCGATCGGCGCCGGCAGCATGACCGGCGCCGTCCTCGGCGCACTCGCCGTCGTCGCCACCCGGGATCTCCTCGGCGCCGGCACCGCCGGTCACGGCCCCGCGCTGCTCGGCGTTCTGTTCCTCGCCGTCGCCTACGGCCGGCCACTTGCCCGCCACCTCACCACACGCCTGCGCCGCACACCCGAAGGAAGGCAGCCGTGAACGATTCCGCACCTGCGCTTCTGCGCCTCGACGGGGTGGGCCGCCGCTACGGCGGCCTGCACGCCCTGCATGACCTCAGCATCACCCTGCCCACCGGTGCCCGACACGCGGTCATCGGCCCCAACGGAGCCGGCAAGAGCACCCTGTTCGGGATCATCGCTGGCAGCGTGCGACCCACCAGCGGGCGGGTTCTGTTCGACGGGCGCGACGTGACCCGACTCGGCCCCTCGGCCCGCGCCCGCCGAGGCGTCGGCCGCACCTACCAACACCCTGCCGTGTTCGGGCGGCTCTCCGCCGCCGCGAACGTCGCCCTGGCCATCAACCGCCGTACCCCGCCCGCTGCCCGGTCCGGTGGCATCCGCCGCGGCACGAACACCGACCAGGCGCGTGCGGTGCTGGACGCCGCAGGGCTGACCGCCTACGCCGACACGTCCGCCGCAGCCCTGCCATACGGGGTACGGCGGCGGCTGGAACTGGCTGTCGCACTCACGCCCCAACCGCGGCTGCTGCTACTCGACGAGCCTTCCGCCGGCCTCGACCCCGGCGACATCGCGCAACTCGGAGAGACCATCCGGGCCCTCCCACCGGAGGTCACGGTCCTACTGATCGATCACCATCTGGACCTGGTGTGGGACGTGGCGGACACCGTCACCGTCCTGCAACACGGCAACCACATCGCCACCGGCACCCCCGAGGAGATCCGCGCGGACACCGCCGTACGCGCCGCCTACCTCACCACCGCCAGTACGCCGGCCGCCGCCGTACCCGACTGCGTTCCCGAACCCGTGCCGCCAGGCGGTGAACGGCGTCGGCGGCTGCTGCAGGTCCGCAACCTGCGTGCCGGCTACGACGGCGCGCCGGCCGTGCACGGCCTCGATTTCGACGTCTTCGAGGGCCAGATCCTGGCACTGCTCGGCCGCAACGGCGCCGGCAAGACCACCGTGCTCAATGCCCTGGCGGGGCTTACACCTCTCACGCCGCCCACCAGCGTCAAGCTCGGCGGAGGCAGGCTACCTACCGCCGCGCACCGCATCGCCCGCGCCGGCCTGACTCTTGTTCCGCAGGGCCGTCGACTGTTCAACCTGACCGTCGCCGAACACCTCACCGTCGCGGCTGCCGCAGCGGTCCGGGACGACCGTCTCTCTGGCCAGCGGTGGAGCCTGGATGACGTCCTCGCCCTGTTGCCCGCACTGGGCACTCGCCTGCGCCATCCTGCCGAGCGCCTCTCCGGCGGTGAACAGCAGATGCTCGCCCTCGCCCGCGCGCTACTGGCCCGTCCCCGAGTGCTGCTGCTCGACGAACCGTCCGAAGGACTCGCCCCAACCCTCGTGCAGCAAATCAGCGTCGCCATCTCCACGATCGCCGCCCAGGGCGTCGGCGTCGTGATCGCCGAGCAGAACCTCGCCCTCGCCCTGTCCCTCGCCGACGACGTGGTCGTGCTCGAACACGGCCACATCGCCCTCACCGCCGCCACCGCCGACTTCACCGAATCTCATCACCGGCGCCTCAACGACCTGCTCGGCGTCACCCCGGTCGGAGCCAACGCATGAGCAGCGACCCCACCGAGGACAAGCCAAGCCGCTTCGCGCTGCTCGCATACCCCGACGACGACAGCCCACCGCAAATCGTGGGCTGGGGCCTGGCCCTGCCCGACGGATCCGCCTTCGCCGTCAACCTGAGCGGCGGCCGACGCACCCTGCTCGCACTCTGCGCCAACGCCGACGGCGTCGCCCGCCTCCACAACGCCGACGTCGCCTGGATCGACGACGAACCCTCGCCCCCGTCCCCGCCACACAGCCCGCCATGAATTCCACACCCGGCCGCCAGCCCAACAGCCACCGTCGCGGGATTGTGGATCCTTCACACGAAACTTTCGACGACGCCCGCGCGGTCCAGGCAGCCCATACCGACAACGACGGCATGTGCCACGGCTGCCACATCGCCTACCAGCAGCTCAAACCCTTTCCCTGCGAGTACGCCCGCTGGGCCGCCCGCTATCTCGCGTCGACACTGAAGCAGGAAGACCCAGGTCCATGACCGCCACCGCCGCCCCGTCCGTGCAGTCCGCGCCACCCGCGAATCGCCTGCTGAGCCCGCTCGTCCACCGCGAACTGGACCAGCTCCTCATCACACCCGGGCAGCACATCCTCGATATCGCCGGCACCAGCGACATCACCACCCGTCTCGCCGCCCTCGTCGGCCCGACAGGATCCGTCACAGCCGTCGACCAGGACACCCGACACTTGCACCCCACCCACGTCATCGACGTCTACGGCCAAGATCCGGCCATCGCTCCGCTGCCCGGCAGCGCAGCGGGCTTTGACGGAGTCGTCGCTAGTTGGCTCAGTGCGCTGCCCTCCTGGCCAGACCTACTAGCGGAGATGATCATTCGCCTCCGGCCCGGTGGGTGGCTCATCCTCGCCGACATCACCGACACCCCACTGCAGGTCTACCGGGCGACCGGCAACGAGGACGACGCCAAGTTGATCCTGCGCGTCATGCGAACGATCTACGCCCACACGCTCGGCAACGGTGGGCGAAGCGCCAACGCGGTCGACACCATGCTGATCACCAGCGGCATGCAGCAGATCCGCTCCTGCGCCAGCATCGAGACCTGGAACGGCGGTGGCACCGGATGCGCGCTACTCGCCGACATCGCCACCGCCCTGCACGACGGCCACTCCGACGGCGACCTCGACCGGTTCGTCGAACTCATGGCCAACCCGCAGGTGTCCGTGCGCTCGTATGCGCTCAGAGCCACCCACGCCCGCAAAGCCAACTGACCCGCCCCCCGTGACTCGGGCAACCATGCGCACACACCGGAGACGAACAGCATGCGATCGCACCCGTGGGCTTGCGCCAGGCAACCCCATGCCCCGCTGCCACCGGGTAATCGAGGTGCGTCCGTCGGGCATCCCGGCGGCGTCAACGACCAGGCTCGCCTACCCGAGCCCGAGTTCACGCCTGCGGTGAGCGGTGGTTGGCGACGAGCAGGAGGCATCGCCTATGTCGCCGGGCTTGCTGCGGCAATGGCGGTGGCGAGCGTGCCGGCACCACCGCGCCTCGCGTCACCCGTGGTGCTCGTCAGCGCCGATAGCCGCTGTGGTGTGCCAACGCTGACGGCGAGCGCCGAGCTGGCCGCCACTGCGGGCGTGGCAGCGACGACGGTGGCAGCGTATCCGCGCCCGGCCCGGCCTGCCCTGATCGACCTGGCCCAGCGAATTGCACCCGCCGACTGCGACACCACCAATGGACGCTTCCACGTGGTGCGTCACCGTGACTGGTGGTACTCGCGCGCCGCCGGTCGGCAGAGAGTGCAGGAGGCGGTGCGCTGGTACGCGGAGGACGATTCCGGTGCCGCCCTGACCATCGAACACCCGAATCCGTACCCCGGCGTCGTGCGCGACTATTGGCTGCCCTGGCACCTGGTCGACAAGCATCTGAGCAACGCGTTCGTCAACAGCGACTGGCTTCGATCCAGGGCTGCCCTTCAAACCACCCAGATCGATGACCCTCCTGATGCGTTTCTGATCGGCCTGGCGAAGCTGGCCACCTGGTATCACCCCCGTCCGTCCGGGCGGGCCCTTGCCGTGCACCTCCTGGCGGACCTGCCCGGCCTGATCGCCTACCCGCGCACCGTCGATCGGGCTGGGCGTATCGGTCTCGGCATCGCCGCCGTCACCGAAAACGGCCGCGAACGGAGCCTGCTGATCCTGCACCCGGCCACCGGCGAGGTATTCGCCTACGAGTACGCCACCCGCACCGCCGCCGGCTGGCGTGTGCACCGCTACCTGCTCGTGCTCACCCGTACCCACGCCGAGCGCCGCTGGCGGGAACCACCCACCCGCACCGGCAGGCCCGCCACGACAGCGCAGCCGCCGGGACTGATGATGCCCCGCCCGCCTCACCTCTGGCTTGAGATCCCCGCCGAACCCTGCATCACCGCGCCGACGTCAGAAGAGGCCTCCGCGACAAGCGATCACTTGAGCTGGTCGCCCCGCCCTTGAGGCAGGGCCGCGGCGGCCACACCGACCCACCTGCCGGCCGGGTCCGGCCCCAGCGCGCCCCGCACCCCTAACCGCCTGATGGGCAGCAGAAACCGTTAGCAGTCACCTGGACGAAGTGGAGGTGGTGATGCCGTCGACGACGCAGACGGTCGCCGCGCAGAGCCCGGCATTCATCGCGGATACGGTGGCCGAGACACCCGTCCTCGCCGCCGGACAGGGGTTGTACCGGGCCATCGGTGAGATGGCGAAGGCTCATGGCTTGTTGACGCCCATGCTCACCGAGTGGGTGTCGCGTGCCCGCGCGATCCAGGGGGTCCCGGTGCCGCCGGGACTGCTGTTCTGCCGGCCCTGTGACCAGCCCATGATCCTGGTGCAGCCACCGACCTGCGAGCCGGTGTACCTGTGCCGGCCCACCTGCGGACATCTCGCCGTACCTGCGGCGCCGACGGGTGAACTCATCGCCCGAGCGGTGCTGCAACACACCCCGCACCTCGTGCCGAACGGCAAGACCGCTGACGCCGCCGCCTACGCCCTCGGCGCCATGCAACGCGTCACCATCGGCGCCACACCCCCCGACCTGCACATCATCTGGCGGCAGGTCCCCCGGCAGCTCACCACGCCGCTGATGTCCATGGCACAACGCCTCGACCTCGCCCACCGCCACGCCGCACGCGACGAGCGCGCACGCGTCATCGACGTCCTGCACACGGGCCTACTCCAGGTCGATCCGGCCACCGATGGCACGGCTGTCGATACCGCCACCGGAAAGGCCGCCGCGCTGCTGGCCGAACTCACCCTCATCGAGGGCGATCCCACTGCCGCGCTGCCCTGGGCCATCTGGGCGCACCGCTGCCTGCACCGCTTGATCGGTCCGTCCGCCGCCGAGACCCGCAACGCCCTCAAGATTCTCGCCGCAACCCACCGCCGCGCCGGCAACCTCACCGACGCCGCCACCTGCTACAGCGACCTCATCCGCCACCACAGCACCGCCAAGGGCGCCCGAGCCCAGCCCACCCTCGCCACCCAAGTGTCAATCCCCTGGAATCGTGGAGGGCTCCGTTATGCGGCCTGGGCCTCCAGGGCGCGGGTCTCTGATCGTTCGTAGTCGATGGGGGATCGCCAGTCGCAGACGGAGTGCCGGCGGCGCCGGTTGTAGAAGTCGGTGATCCAGGTGGCGATCTTCAGGCGTGCCTCGGTACGGGTACGGAAGTGACGGCGGTGGACGTACTCGACCTTGATGGTGGAGAAGGTGGCCTCGGCGACGGCGTTGTCGAAGCACGACCCGACCCGGCCCATCGACTGGCGTACCTTCCACCGGGCACAGGCCCGGTCGAAGTCGGCCGAGGTGTACTCGCTGCCCCTGTCGCTGTGGAAGATCACCCCGTCCACGCAGCCGCCGCGGGTGACGGCGGCCATGTTCAGCGCGGCGACGACCAGCCCGGCGTCGTGATGGGCGCCCATCGCGTAGCCGAGGATGCGACGGGAGTACAGGTCGATGACGGTGGCCAGGTAGAGCTTGCCCTCGTCGGTGCGGATCTCGGTCATGTCGCCGCACCAGGCGACATCCGGCGCCGGCGCGGTGAACACCCGCTTGATGAGGTCCGGTGCGGCCGGACGCTTACCTTGGCGGGTCAGGCCCCGCCGGCGGCGCTTGACCCGGGCGGCCAAGCCCAGCTCGGCCATGAGCTGCGCGATCGTGTTGTCGGAGACCTGCCAGCCGGACTCGCGCAGCTCGATGCCGATGCGCGGGCTGCCGTAGGTGCCACCCGAGTCGTCGAACACCTTCTGGACCGCGGCCGACAATCGAGCACGCCGGTCATCGCGGCGCGTTGGCGGCCGGTCACGCCACTTGTAGAACCATGACTCGGACACCCCCAGGGCCCGGCAGGCTAGCGCGTGCGGCACGTCGTGCTCGGTCCTCTGGGAAGCGATGAAGGCGGCCACGCTCACCGGCCCGTCGCTTCCTTGACCCACAGGACCACGGATCGCTTGAGGACATCACGCTCCATCGCCAGCTCCGCGTTCTCCCGCCGCAACCGTGCCAGCTCCGCCCGCTCGTCCTCTGCCAGCTGCCCAGCAGCGGCCTCACCGCGAGTCTCGCGGTCCCTCTTCACCCAGTTCGCCAGGGTCCCGCTGTTGATCCCCAGGTCGCGGGCGACCTGAGCGATTGACTTGCCCGTCTCGCGCACGATGCGCACCGCGCCCGCCCGGAACTCCGGATCGAACTGGCGTCTCGTCTCAGCCATGAACCTCTATCCCTCAAGCTCTGGCCTCCACGCTACGAGGGGAAGGGCAAAGCCACCCTCGCTCTGGTCCTGCACCAAAGCGGCCAATGCCTACAGGCACAACAACTCCTCGCCCAGACCTTCAGGATGAGGTTCCCCCGATTCGCCGGAGGGTCGATGACGAAGGCCGCATTTACGGTGGCCGGCACCGCATCCAAGCCATGATCGACCAGGGCGTGAAGCGGACCATCCTCGTACGCCTGGAACTGCTGGACCCGCGAACCGGGCTGCCCGCCTGAGTGCGATCCGGCTCGCAGGCCACGTTGCCGATCACATGCGGCGACGCGCTACAAGCTCGAGCGCACGCCGTGCCGCGGCACCCGCAGACCGTCCAGCGTGCGGATGCGGCGATGCATGCGTGAACGACACGGTCCGCGCGGGCGGCGGGCAGTGGGGCCGTCGTGCCGCCGGGCAATTGCCGTGGGAGGACCAGGCTCAGCGTTCGTCGCGAAGCGTCGACCAGCGTGAGGCCCGGCAGATTGGCCGCGGCCACGGATTGCCCGTGCACGATGTCGGGCCGAGGTGCTCGCGCCGGTCACGTTAGGTCTTGTCGTTTGCCGCAACGCCTTGACGGCTTTCCTGACCCGCGAGGAGCACGTGCCAGGCGCGGTGGATGTGGTCGCGGGTTCGTGGGCTGCTGGTGTGCGGCCCACGAACCCGTCGCCGTATCTCTCTGTTTATGCGGTGTTGTCGTTGCGGGGGATGAGGTCGGCGGCGGCGTCGGCGCTGCCGCGTTCGAGTTCGAGGATGACGCTGGTGTAGGTGTCGGAGGTGAGGCCGATGGTGGAGTGGCCGAGGGTTTCTTGGACTTCTTTCATGTCGGCGCCGCCGTGGCGTAGGTAGGTGGCGGCACAGTGGCGTAGGTCGTGCAGCCGCACGGGTGGTAGTCCGGCTTTGGTGATGAGGTGGTCGAAGCGGTCGCTGATGGTTTGGGGGTGCCACGGCTTGCCGTCGGGGCGGACGAAGAACAGGCCGGTGTCGGGCCAGTCGGTGCCGTTGACGCTCTGCCAGCGGCGGCGCATGTCGAGGTAGGCGCGCAGCACGGTGATGGTTTTCGGGCCGAGGGGGACTATCCGGTCACCGGCGTCGCTTTTGACGGGGCGGGTGACGGGGGTGTAGCCGACGGTGGTGATCTGTTCGACGACGGTGAGGTAGCCGGCGTCCAGGTCGATGTCGTGCTCGCGTAGTCCGCATGCCTCGCCGCGGCGTAGGCCGCGGTGCAGGATGAGCAGGAACATGGCGTAGAGGACGATGTCGTGGCGTTCGGTGTAGTCGAGGAACCGTCCGGCCTGTGCGGGCATCCACACCATGACGGGGCTGGGGCGTTTTCCGGTGGCTTGCCAGCGTTCGACGGCTTTGGCGGTCCAGACCCGTGCCTTGGGTCGTTTGGCTTTGGGGAGTTCGACGCCGAGGGCGGGGTTGGTGGGGATCAGTTTGGCCCGGACGACGGCGTCGTTGAGGGCTTTGCGCAGGGTGGCGTAGAGCCGCTGGGTGCTGGAGGCTTCCATCGGCCGTACGCCTTTGACCGTTGCGTGGGTGGCGGGGTCGGTGCTGGCTCGGGCGGCGCGGATGGCGTCCTGCTGGTGGCCGATGGCGGTGAACATGGCCTCGATGTGGCCGGTGCGCAGGTTCTGGATGGGGACCTTTCCGAGGTGGGGGATGAGGTATAGGCAGATGTGGTCGGAGTAGCCGCGGACGGTTTTTTCCGCCAGGCCGCGTCGTCCTTCGAGCCAGGCGGTGAGGTATTCGCCGGTGGTGGTGGGCACGGATGCGGGCACGCCGGCGCGGATGCGGGCGGCGACCGAATCGCGGTCCGGCAGCGGGGTGCCGGGACGGCAGGCGTGTAGCAGGTCGGCGACCTCGATAGCGAGGTCGGCGTCGCCGTCGGCGAGGTCGAGCAGCGTGTGGGCGTGGCGCAGTTCGGCAGTGGCGGTGTCGCGACTGTCGAATCCGGAGCGGCGCAGTTGCCGGCGCGGCTGCGTGGGCCGGATGGGTAGCTCGATCTGGTAGCCCCACGTGCCGTGGGTGGGGTGCCAGCCGCCGCCGGGGCGGCGTAGCTTGGGAGTGTGTCGATTTCCGTGTTTGGGCCTGTGGTGTGATCGAGGTTGTTAGATGGTGATCCGGTCGTCGTAGGCGAGGATCAGGGCGTTGAGGGCCTTGGCCCAACCGTAGACCCGGCCGGTGATGCTCCCGCCGCCCTTGCGTTTCTGCTGGACGACGAGGTAGAGGACCTTCATCGCGGCCTGCTCGGTCGGGAAGTGCCCGCGCCGGCGGGCCGCTTGCCGGAACCGGGCGTTCAAACTCTCGATGATGTTGGTCGTGTAGAGGACCTTGCGGACTTCGTGGTCGTAGTCGAGGAAGGGCACGAACTGCGGCCAGGAGGTGCGCCACAGCCGGATGACGGCGGGGTACTGGTCGCCGAACTCGGCGGCGAAGGCCTCGAAGCGTGCCTCGGCGGCGGCGACGGTGGGGGCGGTGTAGATCTCCCGCAGGGTGGGGGTGATCTTCTGCCAGTCCTTGCGGTTCGTATAGCGCAGTGACGCCCGGACGAGGTGCACGACGCACTGCTGGTGCACCGCCTGCGGCCAGACCTGTTCGATGGCGTCGGTCATGCCTTTGAGGCCGTCGGAGCAGACCATGAACACGTCCTCGACGCCCCGGTTACGCAGTTCGGTGAGGTAGCCGGCCCACTGCTTGGCGCCTTCCCCGCCGGTGCCGGCCCACATACCGAGCACGTCGCGTTCCCCGTCGAGGCTGATGCCGACAACGACGTAGACAGGCCGGTTCGCGACCTGCCCCTGGCGGATCTTCATCACCAGCGCGTCGATGAACACCACCGGATAGATCCTGTCGAGGGGCCGCTGCCGCCAGGCTTCCATCTCGTCCACGACGCTGTCGGTGACCCGGCTGATCAGCTCCCGGGACACGTCGGCGTCGTACACGTCCGCCAGATGCGCGGAGATCTCCCCGGTCGTCAATCCTTTCGCGTACAGCGACAGGATTGCCTCGTTGAACCCGTCCAGCCGGCGGGCGTGCTTCGGGACGATCCGCGGCGTGAACGACCCCGCCCGGTCCCGCGGGACCTGGATCCGCACCGGCCCGACCTCGGTCTGCACCGTCTTCGCCCCGTGCCCGTTACGGACGTTGGCCCGCCGGCCGGTAGCCTCGTCGACACCGGCCTCGTCGAGGTGCGCGTCCAGCTCCGCATCGAGCGCTGACTCGAGAACCGTGCGGGTGATCCCCGCGAGGAGCCCACCCGGCCCGACCAACGACACTCCGTCGGCCTTCGCCCGCTCGACCAGTTGCTGCGCGAACTCCACCTCCACCGCGGTCGGTTCAGGAAGCTGAGCAGCGTTCTTCTTGTCTGCCATGACGTGGTCCTTTCCGGACAGGATCAACGTCCTGTCCAACGGACCACACCCAGGTCAAACACGGAAATCTACGCAGTCCCATCGGGCGCTCATCGTGTCGCTTCGGTCAGGATCTGGCGTAGGCGTCGTGCCTGTTTGATGGTTTGCGAGCTGCCGGTGCGGTCGGCGATCGCGTCCAGTTCGGGGATGCTGCCGGTCGCGCCGGAGGTGCTCGCGCAGTCGGCGGCCAGCGACAGCAGGGCTCCGAGCCGGCGTGGAAGCTCACTTGCGCTGAGTAGGCCGGGCAGTGCGCCGGCCAGGATGTTCCAGGCGGTGGTGTGGGCGCCGATGCGCGCGATCTCGGTGAGCAGGTCGAGCAGGTCAGGTGCCGGTTGCCGTCCACCCCGCTTGTTCCGCGGGATCAGGCATTCGCCGACATGCTTCGCGTCCATCTCGTTGCGGGCGATGAGCTGGAGCAGTGCGTCCATATCGCCGTCCGGGCGACCCCGTGACAAGGTGTTGGCCAGGAGTCGGTGGAACAGTGGACCGATCGGGCCGTCGGCCGCCGCCAGCAGCGGGAGGTCCGAGACGTAGGTGAAATCCGATTCCCCGGCTCGCGTCGATATCATCTGTGCCGCGATGTACTCGCGTACCAGCGGCAACGTGGCGACCCACTGTGGCAGGTCTAGCGGCCGGGCCGCCAGGTGGTAAAGAGACGAGTCGGGCAGATCCTGGCTGACCGGGCCGGCGTTGTGATACTTGCGCAGCAGGACGTCCAGTCGCCGGAAGGGGTCGGTGAACCCTTCTCGCAGCGCGGGCAGGGCCAGACCGGTGCCTTCTTCGACCACCGTGAGCCCTCCGGACGACAGCCACTGCGCGAACCTGGTGCCCTCCGCGGTGCCCAGTGCGGCGGCGGCGCCGGCCAGCCGGTCGCGGTCTGGGCCGACGGGGATCCGCACCCGTAGCAGAGCCTGATCGAAGTCGGCCGGTCCGGCCGTGATGCCGAGTCTCGCGTACTCGGCCAGCCGGTCCAGCAGGACGTCGGTGTCCACCACACCGGTACGCCAGGAGGGTCCAGACAGCAGGAACGGGGGCGGATCGGCCAGCACAGCGCGGGCGACTTCGAAGATCCGCGCTCGCCAGGCGGCACGGAAGACGCAGTGCCCGCACTGCGGTGGGAAGCCGGTTCCGTTGTCGGACATCTCCGGGGGTACGACCGGAAGACTCTCGGCGTCGAGCCTACCGAGGAGGAGGGCGAGAACGATGACGCCGATGCCCGCAACCGGGTACGGCTGCCGGTCGGGGAACCGCTGGGAGGTCACCTGGCCCTCGCTCTGCCAGGGCCACTGCTTGGCGGGGACGCTCCGCAGCGCTGCGGCCAGGGCCGCCCGGTCCCGGTGCGCGAAGCGCACCAGGCCGTCGAGGGCGCGTTCCGACTCGACGGTCGATGCGTGCGGCGCGGCGACGATCGCAACGATCTCGCCGATCAGCTCCGGCAGGGTCTCGGGCGGCGCCGAGGCGCGTTGCGGCGCCACCACCGGCGGCAGCGTCTCCTGGTACGGCGTTCGCGTGCGCTCGCTGCCGGGCGTGCTCTCGCCGAGTGCTGCGGTCGCCTGCTCTCGCAGGTCGGGGGTGAGTACAGCGACCGCTTCGACGATCTGCGCACGGGCCGCCGGTTCCGCCTTCGCGATGTGCCGGGCGACGAGTTTCCAGGCCTGCTCCTGCACGGCGTTGTCCTCGTGCCCGAAGGCCACCGTCGCCGCTGTCAGCAACTGGCCGGCACCGTCCGTGCTCGACCGCAAGGCTTGACCGAGATGCTTGAGCTGCGCGCTGACCAGTCCCTTCTCCGGGCGCGCCAGCACGTCCCGCGAGGCGTCCCCGAGCAGGCCGACGTCCAGCCGTCCGGCATCGATCAACCGGCGCAGTCTTCGCACCGCGTCGCCGGCGGTCGGCGCATCGGCGTCCGCAGCCAGCCGGGCCCAATCGCCGGCCCGATCCGCGAGTTCGTCGTCGGTGAGGGTCAGATCGTCCAGCAGCCGCCGGAAGCCGCGCAGCTCATGCGGTCGTCCGCCGCGGAACAGCCGACCCAGGCACTGGTCGATCAGCGCCGTGCGATCGAGTTTCCCGGACTCCGTCATGTCCACCAGGCCCGGCCCCAGGTAGCCCATCCACGCCCCGAAGCCCTCGACCTCCAGGGCGATCGGCACCAGTATCGGAGCATCCGGGTTGGTCAGTCCGCCGAACCGGAGCCGCTGAATCGCATAGCCGAAGTTGGTCGGTGTCGCACAGCCCGAGAGTCCGATTAGGTTTTGCACCAGGTGATAGTGCAGCGGCGTCCCCTCGAACTGTCTTCTTTCCTTGTCGAGTTCGGCGGCGAGCCGATGCGCCAGCTCGCCAAGCCATTCCGGGCCGTGCCCGGCCAGGATCTCGGCTGACGAGGCAGGGAACTCCTGTCTCCGCAGCCGATTGATCCAGAGCACCCACTTCGCTGCCCCGGCCGGCGTGGATTGGCAGGCCAGGCCGGCCAGCCGGCCCGCGTAAAAGACCGACCACTCGTTTTCCGGGCGTAGCCCACGGAGGATCTGCGTCACCGCCGGCACACACCCGCTCCGGGCCGCGACGTCCATCTTCTCGACGAGGGCGGCGGACAGTTCCTCGTCGCCGGCCCGGATCGCTTCCAGCAACGCCTCACGCTCAGTGGCCATCAATCATCTCCCCGTGTGGTCATCCGTACCGCGAGTGCGTGTTTGCAGGGACCGCGGCCGCCCCGGTGCCCAGCCCACCACGGGCACGTGCACCCCATGACCGCGCTGCGGTGGTCGACGAGATAGACCTTGTCTCCGGAGCGGACCGACGCCGTCTCACCGTCCACCGTCACGGCGCCTGCCCGCGCCAGCGCCCGGGCGTCGCGTAGGCGCGGGTTGTGCAGTTCGGCCTGGCCGACGCGATACGGCAACTCGCGATGGAAGTACGCGGCCTCCGCGGCGTCGTAGCCCACCCGGCCCGCAGTCCCCAGCCGGGTCAACGCCGAACGCACCCGATGGGTCGTCAGTCCGGCCCGCGCCGCCAGGTCAGCCACGTCGATGCGCGGCTCCCAGGCGAGCAGTACGGAGATCAGGTCTGCATCGGCCCGCACCTCGTCCGCGGCCAGGGCTTCCAGCACCGCGCCCTCGCCGGAGAACCCGCGGGACACCTGCGGCGACAGCATCAGCGTCAGCCGCATGCCGGGCAGTGTCACCTCCCATGCGCTGGCCAACGGTGGACTGCCTGCGGTCACCGAGGGACCGTACAGGCGAAGGGTCCGAGCGTGTCGTAGTACACGCTCCAGTGTCGCCAACCGGCTGGGCCCGGGAAGGCAGACAGCACCCGGAGCCGGAGCGCCCGTCGTTCGCAGGGTCCGCCCGACGGGCAGCACCCAGAGGTCCGGTACCCGGCCGCGGGTCGGTAACGACCGCAGGAACCGCGCCGCGTCTGCGGCCGGCACCTCGGCACACAGGTCGAACCCCGAGGCGATCACCTGCGTCTCCGCGAAACCACGCAGCCAGCGTTGCGGCAGCGGTACCTTCTTCTCGACGAGTGGTCCGTCGAGGGTGGTGACGGCAAGCTCGTCCGGGCCGACCCGCAGATACAACGGATCATTGGCATGGATCCGCGACAGTGCGATGCGCAGCGGTGGGTTGACGTCGACATTGGTCGTTCCTTGACCCACCTCGCCTCCGTCGAGACCGTCGGTGAGGATGTCCAGTCGCGCGTACACCCCGCAACAGCCTGAGAAGGACTCGAAGCGCAGCCGGTCGCCGTTTCCGGTGACTACCGGATCGAGGGAGCTTTTCAGCGTCGGCTGGTAGTAGCGGGTGGCGGCCACGTCAGCCACGGCGAGCAGCCCGGACGCGGCAATCCGCGGGTCGGTCAGGAAACCGGAGAAAAACCCTGGATTCGCCTCCGCCCCCTTCGACGTTCTACCGCCAGAGGTCTCCAAGCCGACGATCTTGCTTCCGTCTGCGGAGTACACCTCGGAGGATCGGACGTACGAGACCGCATGCGCTGTCTCGGTCATGACGCGACCGCCCCCATCGCAGACGGCCGACGCCGAGGCGGAGTACATGCTGGAGGGTGGTGTCGCACGGCGATCCTTACCGTCGGTGGGCCCAGGTGATGGCGGCATGCGACATCAACGCGAATGCCCGTCCACCCCACGGGAGGACAACCAGGAGAGCCAGGTTCCGATGCTCCGTCGAGCCATTATAGGGAGCGCTCTCTCAAGGCATTATCAACGAGTCCCACCAACGAATCCTGGCCGTGCTGACCGCTGACGGTGCCGGCCTGCGCGCCGAGGACATCCGTCTCGCCTGGGCATCGGCACCCCAACCCAAAGACGTAGAAGGCATCCGCGCCAAGCTGAAACGCCTAGTCAACCGGGAAATCGTGACGGATTCCCAACCTAAACCCGACCTATTCACCCTCAGCCCGAAGCGGACATAACATTCCGGACCGCCCTCTCGGAGAGGGTTATTACCAGGGAAGTGCTGTAACCGCTCAGGGTTTCCGCAACAAATCGCTTGGTCAGGTGACGATGAAGACGGGGGCGCAACGGGTCGGGTCGACGTGCGTTGGATGTCATGGCGGGCTCGTGGAGCGTCCTGGTGGGTGGCCCTCCAGGGACGCTTGCAGTTGGAGTGTCTTCCTCATGCTGCGGCCTCCGCCATACGTGGCGCCCCCGCTGACTGCGACTGCCAGTGGGGGCGCGGCACCATGCATTAGGGTCAGCGACCGGTGTGCTTCTTCTCGTGCCACCGCCGGATCGAGCGTTATCGTGGCGCCTTCGGTGAGCATGACGGCCAAACCGAGCAGGGGGTCCTGCACCGAGGCCGCCGTGACGATCGCCGCCAGCAGCAACCCCAGCGTGTCCGTGGCGATGTGTCTTGCGTCCCCTGAGCTTCTTCGCCGCGTCGATGCCCTGATCCGACTCCGCAACGTTGCTGGAATCCTCACGCTCTGTACCCATTCCGCAACAGGTCATGGGTGCGCTGCGTGGTCTCGTCAGCCTCCCACTTGGCGTAGTCGTAGGCCGTTTCCGCTGGCGGAAGTCATGTGGGAGGTACTCTCAGCGATCCCCGTCTTGGCCATGTACGGGATCGCGTTGACGATCTCCCGCAGGTCATGAACCGGCCGACTGATCCCCAAGCCCCCCAGCCGCCCGCCAAGCCATACAGGCCTACGCCACCCGAACGATGCGGTGGCTCACGGGAGAGCTGGTGGGTTTCCGTGGCGTCTTCCGTCGCGGCTTCACCGCTTCTTCACCACCTCTACCCACCGCCATCTCCCGCACGGAGCGCGAATGTGGCTGTCCGCGCAGCACGCCACCACTGATCAGCTCCGCCGACCGGCGGTGACAGTTCCAAACTCCCTCCTCACAGGAGGGAGTTTCTCCGTTCTACTCGCTGAGGAGATCCCTCATGCCACCCCGCTCACCGGCTCCCGAACATCGCCCGCCCGAACCTCGTTCTCCTGCTCATCATCGGCGTTCCAGCAAGGCGCACCTGCTGTCCTACCTGCGGCGGCTGACCCTGCGCGACCGACAACTGCTGGCCTGGCTCGCCGAGCACTACGTGCTGTCGACCGCGCAGATCACCACCGCGTTGTTTCCGTCGGAGCGCTCCGCGCGGCTGCGCTTGGCCACGCTGCACCGCATCGACGCCGTGCACCGCTTCGTCGATGTCACCACTGGCACCGGCCAGCACCTCTACACCCTTGGGCCGCTTGGCATGCTCGTGCACCCAACCACCTACACCGACCCCGAGAGCCCGGACGCCCGCCCGCCGCGCTCCAGCATTGAACGCACCGAACGCATCATCGGCAGCCCCCGCCTGCGGCACCTTCTCGGCGCCAACCAACTCTTCGTCGACCTGTACGCCTATACCCGCACTGACTCCAGTGCCCGTCTGGTGCGCTGGTGGTCCGAGCAGCACGCCACCGCCGCCTATGCCCTCGCCGACATCCGCCCCGACGGCCACGGCATCTGGCAAGCGGCCGACCGCACCGTCGGGTTCTTCCTCGAACACGACAACGGCACCGAGCCTCTGCGCAAGGTGCTGCGCAAGCTGCGCGCCTACGAACGCCTCGCCGAGTTCGGCCCCCGCTACCCCGTCCTGCTGCGCGTGCCCAGCCACCGCCGCGAAGCCCACCTTGATTCCGGCAGGTTGAACCGGCACCACTCGGGCAGGTTCTTCGGGCGCCACCGGCCGTCGTGCTCGATCGACTGCCGTTGATGGTTAGTTTCTTTGGGCACCAGTCGGCGGGCCTTCATGATCGGTAGTTTGTTCCGGCACCATCGTGGGACGCGGTCTGATGCTTTGCATGTGGGTCGCTGCGCCGAGTTCGCGTCAGGGCTGGCTAGTATCGGGGCAGACCGGGTTCTTTCAGGCTGCGCTCCCGATGCGGGGTCTGGGGGACCCGGCTCTGTGTGTGAGGGTGAGACGCGGCGGCGCCGGGACGGTTCGTCCCGGCGCCGCCGTTCGTGGTGGGGCTGTCAGCTGCGGTTGCGTTCGAGGGTGCTCTGCAGTCGGTAGGAGTCGTTGCCGGTTTCGACGAGGTAGCCGTTGAAGGTGAGTCGGTCGACGATGGCGGAGCAGAGGCGTTCCTCGGTGAAGGTCTTGTCCCATTCGGAGAAGGGGGCGTTGGAGGCGACGGCGATGGCTTTGCGTTCCTCGCGTTCGGTGAAGATCTGGAACAGCAGTTTCGCGCCGGTGCGGTCGAGGTTGAGGTATCCGAACTCGTCGAGGCAGAGCAGGTCGTAGCGGGCGTAGCGGTAGAGGGTCTTGGACAGGCGTTTCTCGTTGTGCGCTTCGGCCAGTTCGTTGACGAGGTTCGCGGTGGTGGTGTAGCGGACCTTGAGGCCGTGTTCGGCGATGGCGGTGCCGATGCCGATGAGCAGGTGGCTCTTGCCGGTTCCGGAGTTGCCGACCAGGACCAGCGGGGCGCCGGCTCTGACCCAGGCGGGGTTGGCGAGGTTGTTGACGTAGACGGCGTCGACGTGGGGGTTCTTGTCGTAGTCGAAGTCCTCCAGGCGCTTGGGTCGGTGGAACGCGGCGTCGCGGACGAGGCGTTGTTTGCGCCGTTCGTCGCGGTCGGTGATCTCGGCGCGCAGCAGGTCGAGTAGGAAGCCCTTGTAGTTGGCGCGGTCGCGTAGCGCCTGTTCGGCGATGTCGGCGTAGCGGTCGCGGATGCTGGGCAGGCGCAGCTCGGTGCAGGCGGTGTCGATGGCGGCGTCGATCGGGTCGATGCCGGGGGCGGACTGGCGAGGTCGGGGGGTGCGGGACACCTTGGCGGTAGAAGCGGTCGCGCTCACGCGGTTGTGCCTTTCGTTCGGTGGGACAGCAACTGGTCGTAGACGCTCATCGGCGGTGGCTTGTGCTCGGTGCCCGAGGGCAACCGCCGCGCGTGCAGAGAGATCACCCGAGCCCCGCCGGAAGCTGGCTCGTCGGCCGGCTCGGCCAGGGCGAGTCCGTCCTCGGCGCCGTCGTCGATCGGTGTCGCGGCATCTGACGGGTCCGCGACGATGCCCGCGTCGGCGGCCTTGCGGGCCTCGATCGCGACCAGCTCCGGGCTGCAGGAGCCGGTATTGACGGTGGCGGTGATCCCGGCGACCAGCGCCGCGTGCGGCAGCTGCCGGTGCAGCAGCAGCACCTCGATCAGCGCCCGGGTGCCTTCGGCTTCGCCGTGCGCGGCGCGGGCGGCGGCCCAGAACGCGTCGTGCACTGGCGTGAACGACCCCTCGGCGCGGGCCTGCGCCAATGCCGTCGACCCGGCCAGGGCGCCGGGTTTGACCAGCAGGATCTCCAGGTAGTGGTCCAGGTCGTCGCGGTAGTCGTAGCGGCGCGACAGCCGGGGATGCCGGGCGACGACCTGCCGGCCGTCGAACACGAGAACCTCGTTGGCGCGCAGGCTGACCCGGACCTTGCGGTCGATGAACCGGGCGGGCACCGAGTAGTAGCACTGTCGGACCACGATCCGGGCGTTGCGGCGCACCAGCGGCGTGAGCGTGGTGCCGAGCTCGAAGTCGTCGGCCGGCAGCGGGTGCAGCAGCGGCGCCTCGGCGGCAAAGTTGAAGCCGATGCTTGCCGGCGCGCCGTGGACGTGCCGGGCGTCCTCGGCGGCGTCGATCTCGGCCAGGCGGTCGTTGAGCTCGGTCAGGGACGCGACCTGCGGGGGCGGGACCAGGTGGTTGCGCCGGAAGCGGCCGCCCTCGTGTTCCACCCCGCCCTTCTCGTGGGCGCCGTCCTTGCCTGGCAAGCAGTAGAAGGCGTGGAAGCCGTAGTGGGAGCGGAATGCCACCCACCGCTGCGACTCGACCCGGCCACGGCCGAACAGCACTTGCCGCACCGCGGGCTTGAGGTTGTCGTAGCGGATATGCCGGGTCGGCACCCCACCGAGAACCCGGAACGCCTCGACGTGGCCCTCCATGAACGCCTCCTGGCCCTGCGAGGCGAACACCCGGTGCACCGCCTTGCCCGAGTACGACATTCGCAGCGTGAACAGGTAAGACTTCATCTGCGTGCCACCGACCACAGCGAACGCCTCGGCGAAGTCGACCTCCGCCTCCTCACCCGGCGGGTGGATCTGCGGCACCATCCCGTCGAGGTGCCCGCGTCCCTCGCGCGCCTCGGCGAGGATTTCCGGCCGCCGCCGGGCGACGTAGTTGCGCACCGTCGAGTACGACGCGTCGGTGAAACCGTGCTCGACGGCCAGACGCTGGCAGATCCGCTCGATCGTGTGCCGCTGCTTGCGCGGCCCGACCACGTCCGAGCGCAGCATCTCGTCCACCGCGGCGAGTACCGGCCCCAGTGCCAGCGGCCGACCGCGAACCGGCGGTTTGCGCGGCGGCGGGACCGCCGACGCGAGCGCCGCCCGGACGGTGCGGCGTGACACCTGATGCCGGCGCGCCAACTCCCGCTGCGACACCGACGGATCCACCCGCCGATCAGCGCGAATGCGCTCGAACAAGTAAACACGCGTGAACAACCCGGCCTCCCGATATGACCGGACTCAACCTAAACCGGCCGATATCAACAAGTCGAGCAAGACCGGCGAAGTGGGCATTCCCGCGTGTCGAACCCGAGGTTGGCACGAGATCGCCGACCGAAGCACCGGCCTGCGGCGGGACCGCTGACCTGAGGGGGCGTCAGCATCCTCATCAGCAGCTCGTCGGGGAGGCCGGGTTCGAGGTCCTGGCCAGGACGGCATTTGGCCTGCCGCCCCGGGATCGGGCGGCAGGCCAAAGGTGTTCGGCCGAAGGACGGCAGTCAGGAGCTCTTGGGGAGCTCATCGGGCCACCGCTGGCGGTCGACGCTGTCCTGCCAGTCGGCCACCGGGTCCGATCGCCCAGCACGGGCCGCGGCCCGGTCAACGACCGGGAAGTCTGCCCCGCCTACCAGTTGGTGCGTCCCACGCCCCTGCTCCGTCTTCGCCGCCAGCACGTAGGTCGTGCCCGGCCGCAGCAAGGGCTCGCCCTCCACCCGCCAGGTGTCCTTGCCGAGGGTTCCACCCAACTGGGCCACCCGCAGCGCCTTGACCGGCTCGCCCTTGAGGGTCTTGTCCACGGTCACGTCGAAGACGGTGTAGGGCGCGCCGTCGCGCTCCTGCACCTCGGCAATACGGTCCACCGTCGCGACGACGACGTAGTCGGCGAACCCGGCCACCTTCGTCTCATCCTTCACGTCGAACGCATAGGACGAGTGCACCGAGTGCGTTTCACCGGCGCGCAGCGAGTCGTAGGCCAACCACCCGCCAGAGGCCACCGCGACGGCGACGGCGCCTGCGAGCAGCGGTCGAACAAGGCGGCGGTTCATGCTCAGTACCCCCATACGTTGTGATACGCGTTGATGTCCCACGACTGCAGGTTGTTACTCATGTTCGGGTTGTAACAGGGCGGGCACGCGTCCATCACCGCGATCTCCGGCCCGTGACCGAGCTTGAGCGCATGGCCGAACTCGTGGGTCATGACAGCGTGCTTCTGCGAGTCGTTGAAGCCGTCCATGTGGTGCGTGTTCAGTTTGAGGTCATCCGCGCCCGCGCTGCAGTCGAACCAGCCCGCCCGACTGTCGCTCGAAGAGGTGTAGTCGGACACGTCGAGGTCCGCGTAGGTCGAAGCCGTATCAGCTTTGACGTTGATCGGGTTCAGCGAGTTCCACTGATTCACCGCGTGCGACAACGAGTTGTTGTACTTGGTGAAGTCGTCGTAGACCAGCTCCCCGCCATCGACCGACGTGCAATGATCCAGCAGCCCCACATCGGCCGACGCCGCCGATGCGAAACCCCCCGTGGCAACCAGCGCCGAGGCCACCACAAGGGCGGCCAACCGCGCCGATCGAAGCCTGCTTCCTGCCCTTCCCCTCGTAGCGTGGAGGCCAGAGCTTGAGGGATAGAGGTTCATGGCTGAGACGAGACGCCAGTTCGATCCGGAGTTCCGGGCGGGCGCGGTGCGCATCGTGCGCGAGACGGGCAAGTCAATCGCTCAGGTCGCCCGCGACCTGGGGATCAACAGCGGGACCCTGGCGAACTGGGTGAAGAGGGACCGCGAGACTCGCGGTGAGGCCGCTGCTGGGCAGCTGGCAGAGGACGAGCGGGCGGAGCTGGCACGGTTGCGGCGGGAGAACGCGGAGCTGGCGATGGAGCGTGATGTCCTCAAGCGATCCGTGGTCCTGTGGGTCAAGGAAGCGACGGGCCGGTGAGCGTGGCCGCCTTCATCGCTTCCCAGAGGACCGAGCACGACGTGCCGCACGCGCTAGCCTGCCGGGCCCTGGGGGTGTCCGAGTCATGGTTCTACAAGTGGCGTGACCGGCCGCCAACGCGCCGCGATGACCGGCGTGCTCGATTGTCGGCCGCGGTCCAGAAGGTGTTCGACGACTCGGGTGGCACCTACGGCAGCCCGCGCATCGGCATCGAGCTGCGCGAGTCCGGCTGGCAGGTCTCCGACAACACGATCGCGCAGCTCATGGCCGAGCTGGGCTTGGCCGCCCGGGTCAAGCGCCGCCGGCGGGGCCTGACCCGCCAAGGTAAGCGTCCGGCCGCACCGGACCTCATCAAGCGGGTGTTCACCGCGCCGGCGCCGGATGTCGCCTGGTGCGGCGACATGACCGAGATCCGCACCGACGAGGGCAAGCTCTACCTGGCCACCGTCATCGACCTGTACTCCCGTCGCATCCTCGGCTACGCGATGGGCGCCCATCACGACGCCGGGCTGGTCGTCGCCGCGCTGAACATGGCCGCCGTCACCCGCGGCGGCTGCGTGGACGGGGTGATCTTCCACAGCGACAGGGGCAGCGAGTACACCTCGGCCGACTTCGACCGGGCCTGTGCCCGGTGGAAGGTACGCCAGTCGATGGGCCGGGTCGGGTCGTGCTTCGACAACGCCGTCGCCGAGGCCACCTTCTCCACCATCAAGGTCGAGTACGTCCACCGCCGTCACTTCCGTACCCGTACCGAGGCACGCCTGAAGATCGCCACCTGGATCACCGACTTCTACAACCGGCGCCGCCGGCACTCCGTCTGCGACTGGCGATCCCCCATCGACTACGAACGATCAGAGACCCGCGCCCTGGAGGCCCAGGCCGCATAACGGAGCCCTCCACGATTCCAGGGGATTGACAAGCGTCTGGCGTAAGCAGACTGCTCGAGCACACTCGCTTGCCTGCGTCGCGGCGGGCCCGGTGCCGGAGGCGGTGGTGCTGCTGGTGTCCCGCAGTGGCCGGCTGCCCCTGGAGACCACCCCCGACCTGTGGGTGGCTGCGGCCTAGACGTACATAAAGCGTTGGACCAGATCGCGTTCGCCGGTCCGCTGTTGGTGGCGGGCGCCGTCGCCGCGCGGCCACAGACATTGTGCTCGACTACGGCGACCCCGATTGGCCGGTTGTTCGGCGCTTCATCACCGACCAGCGCTTCTTCGTCGCGACAGACCGCACCGTCGATGACGGTACCAATGAGCGCTTTTCATCGTGAGTTTCGGCTAGTCGGGCCGTGATGTAGGGCAAGGATGGCGTTGATGATCGCGGTGGCCCGTCGGGGGCAGCAGCGGAACTTGGTCAGAATCTTCTAGAACATCGAATCCTGCTCGGCTACCCAGCACCCTCTGTCACCACCGAGCGTGAGGCGGCAGCTCACACTCGGTGGTGACAGAACGTATTCGATGTCGTTGTGTTCATGTCCGCCGCGGTCAGCAAGCTCCGTGTGGCCAACCGCGCGGAGGCGTTCCGCACCGCCCGGGACAACGGCTGGCTCTGACGGTGCCGCTCAGATGAGCACGCTCCACGTCACCGGCCCGACGAGGCCGTCGGCGACGAGGCCGTTGCGGCTCTGGAAGGCGCGCACCGCGCTGGTGGTGACCGAGCCGAAGCCGCCGTCGACGAGGAGGCTGGCACCGCGGGCGTTGAGGGCGGTCTGGAGGCCGCGCACCAGGTCGCCGGAGTTGCCCTCGCGCAGGGGCAGGACGAGCGCGGTCCAGGTGATCGGGCCGACCATGCCGTCGGCGTAGAGGCCCCGGCTGCTCTGGAACGACCTGACCGAGGCGGCGCAGCCCGGTCCGTAGATCCCGTCCACGACGACGGAGATGCCGCGGGCCCGCACCAGGTACTGGATCACCCGGGGCACCCAGCCGGAGGCGCCTTGGCTGACGCTCGGGTAGCCGGTGCTGCCGACCGGGGCCGTCGAGCCGAGGGTGATGCCCCGGTTGGCCAGGAAGACCCGGGGGTCCAGCGAGGTCAGCCGGGGCCGGTGGATCTCGAAGTGCAGGTGCGGGCCGGTCGAGTTGCCGGTGTTGCCCATCAGGCCGATCAGTTGCCCGCAGCTGACCCGCTGGCCGGCGCTGACCAGCACCCGGTGCAGGTGGCCGTAGTAGGAGAAGTAGCTGTCGGCGTGGTTGATGTGGACGCTGTTGCCGGTGCGGCCGGCCAGTGGGCCGCTCGTCGTGTCGCCCGGGTACGAGTTGGTCTTGACGTCGCGGACGGTTCCGTCGGCGGTGGCGTAGATCGGGGTGCCCTGGCTGTTGGCCACGTCCCAGCCGAGGTGACCGGGCCGGCTGGGGCTCTTGTAGCCGGAGGTCAGCGTGCCGCGGGTCGGGTTGCTCCAGCCGGTGACGGCGGCCAGCGCGGGGCTGGGCAGGCCGAGCACCCCGATGCCGGCGCCGACGCCCAGCGCCGTGAACAGGGCGCGGCGCCGGGCCGGTACGTGGAGCAGCTTGCCTGTCTCCGGTGCGTCACACATTGTTGCCTCCGATGTTCGTGCCGTGGGGAGGGTTGGACGATGGAGGCCGAATCGTAAAACTTCTATATCGTCGAGAGCAACGGTGAAAACCTTCTACAGGCTGTCACGCATCGTCACCTCCGTGCCCAGCGATCGTTCGTATGAGTAGCCAACAGAGGGTCCGCTGCGAGTTGGGGCCGTCTTCGAACGTTCAACGTGCAACCCCGTTGGTTCTGAGCATCCGTCAGGCAGGCTGTGTCCCAGTGCCTGAGGGGAGGTGGCGCCGGTGGGTCGACGCCCGGATGTGTTTGTCCGGCGAGTGTCGTTGACCGAATGGTCAGCGGTTGCAGCGGACCGCCCGGACGGCGAAGGACGCGGCGCAGCTGCGTCGGGTGAGCATGATGTCCGCCCAGGGGTGGCCGGTCCTGGGCATCGCTTACCTGCTCAAAAACGGCGAGAACGTTAGGAGTTCTTAGAAGGGCGCGTTGCCTCTACCGCGGATCGACATACGACCGACCTCAACTTGGAGCGCGGCGGACAAGAATGCCGCCTCGCGCCCATCCGAGAACCGCAACCGGCCGCCGCAGTCTTCGTGGATCTGGTACAGAACCCCGCCGTTTCGGCTACGGATCACACCGCCCCACACGCCGACAGCACTGTCCGTTAATCTTAGAGCCGCGATGCCCTCGATCTCGGTGCCATCGTCGAGGATCAGCGTCACCTGACCGTCATACTTATCCATGACGCAGCACGATAGCCCTCGACCCAGCGCTGACGCGATAGTGCCTGCACGAAATGCCGACCATAGGGGATGCGTAGAGATACTGCGGGGCCGGCGTCGGCAGATCACTCTTTGCCGGTTACACGGCTGTGAACGTCGAACAGGGCGCCCCGGGAGGCGTCGCTCCACCCGTATCGGGCTGCCGCGGTTTGTCGGACCTACAGGCTGAAGGTCCTCACGCTTTCGTCTGGGAAGGCCACCCACCACCAGGACGTACGCCTGTCATGGGGCATGGCGGTTGCTACTCTCGCCCGTTGAGCGGTGTGGCGTGCGAGAGAGCGCGGCGTTGGTGGGTCACCCGGTCGGGTGACGGGTGTAAGAACAATGCCACCTGCATCACCAAATAGGCGACGATGGACACCGTGGTGATGCCGGCCTGCGTCATCCGTCCTTGCGCGGCGGGCCCACACGACGGCGGAGGAGCTGACGGCCACCCGCCGTGACGGCTGCTCCGGCGCGCCCGCCACCTTGCCGGCGGACGCGCCGGAGCAGGCTGACCGGCCGGACGGGCGAAACAGCTCAGCCGCCGGGTAGCCTTCATCGGCAGGACCTACGCCTTCTCTGGCTTCTACTAGCAGCGGAACGGTGAGCTGTCGGCGGTGAAGGGCACGAGGCGTGGACCGCGTGCTGGTGGAGTTCTATGGTGGGCCTCTCGACGGCGAGCAGACAGTGACGTCCGACCTGCCCGTCGTCTGGCCATTGCCAACGTCCGCAACATGCGCCAATCAGCCGGTGACGAACCTCGAGCCGCAGCGGCCGAAGACCCATGTCGGATGATGTAGCGCGTGGGTCGTCGCTACGAGTTGTCTGACATCGAGTGGGAAGCGCTGTCGCGGTACCTGCCGTCGGCGTGACCGGTGGTCGGCCACGAGCTGATGACCGGCGGGTGCTCAACGGGATCGTGTGGAAGATCCGGGCCGGGGCGGCGTGGCGGGACGTGCCGGCCCGCTACGGATCGTGGCAGTCGATCTATACCCGTTTCCGCAGGTGGGCGCTTGATGGAACCTTCGAGCGGATGCTCGCCGGGGTCCAGGCCGACGCGGACGCGGCCGGGGACATCGACTGGCTGGTGTCGGTCGACTCGACCATCGTGCGCGCCCACCAGCACGCCGCGGGCGCTAAAGGGGGCGCCGAGGAACGAGCAACCCTCACAGATCCAACGGCACCTCTTTGTCACGGCGTTGGCAACAGAGAGGTCTCCAACTTCGTTAGAATATCGATCTTGCATACGCGATCTCAACGCCATCGACTACTTTCGGCATCCACCGAAAGTAGTCGGGGTGGCAGGGTCACCCGTAGCCGGCGGCGGCCCGCCGCACCATCCGGCGTGCCTCGTTGCGTGGGACGCCGGTGGCGCGGAGCAGGTCGTTGGCGATGGTCCGTAGTTGGGATACGACGATGGTGCCGGAGAAGCCGATGTCCTGGCGGCATGCCTTGCCGGCTTCCCGCACCGCTGCCAGCACCCGCTCCCGTGCGCCCACCGGCTCCTCGACGGCGAGGTATTCGCGGTGCAGCATCCGGACCGCCTCGCCGTACAGTTCGATGGCGGCGGGCAGGTCGGGCGGCACCGGTTCGTCGTCGCGCAGGGCGGTGCCGATCCGGCGCACCAGGGCGCGGCTGTTGCGGAACGCCCGTTCCATGTGCTCGACGCCCTGGCTGTAGGCCGCCAGTACCCGGCGGCGGCGCCAGCGTAGCGGTGAGTGCCGGGCCACCTCGTCGGCGGCGATGATGACCTCGTCGAGCCGGTCGAGTTCCGGCTCCGCGTCGCGCATCTCGTCGAGCAGTTCTTCGGCGGCGCGGGCGTCACCGTCGGCCAGCGCTCGCGCCGTGGCGGTCATTTGTTTGGCGAAGGTGTCGAGCGCGGGGTCGGCGACGCGCCGCAGCGTACGCAACGGGTTGAGGGGCACGATGACGAGCACGACCAGCAGCCCGATCGCTCCCCCGATCAGCGCGTTGAGCGTCCGGGGCAGTTCAAGGTCGGGGTTGTTCGGGGTGACGGTGGCGATCAGCACGCCCGTACCGCCGGCCTGGGCCATCAGGGCGCCGGTGCCGCGCACCGCTGCTGCCACGGCGATCGCCACGAAGACGATGGCGCCGGTCTGCCATGCTCCGGTCCCCAGCAGGCCGATCAGCAGATCACCCACGAGGATCCCAAGCCCCACCCCGGCGACGAGTTCGACGGCGCGCCGGGCGTGGTTGCCGATGGCGGCAGCGATCACACCGACCGCGGCGGCGGGGGCGAAGGTTGAATCCTCGTTTCCCAGCAACATCCTGGCCGCCAGCCACGCCAGCGCGGCGGCCAGGCCAGCCTGCACCGCAAGGATGAAGTACGTCTGCAACCGTCGGTAGATCTCCTGGCATTGCTGGCGCAGCCGGGAATCCGCCTTCGCCGCCGCCGGCTTGCACTGTGAGAGCGCCATGGGCGCGGGTACCCGGTTCGCCGGTCGCCGAACGTCAGGCGGGATGGGCCATGACGCCGGTCAGCGCGACGACGCCGGGCAGCCGGGTGTCCTGGCGCAGGAACTGCACCACCACCGGCACCGGTGAGCGCAGCAGGCAGCCGTAGGGGCGGTCGAGGCGGATGGCCTCCGGGTCGATCAGGTCGTTGACCCGTACGTGGCGGATCCGGCGCGCGCCGACCAGGATCCGGTACGGTCCGACGGGTTCGGCGTCCTCGTAGTAGACCTCCAGACTGATCTCGGTCTCCTGGTCGGTGGCGTTGAGCACGCACAGCTGGTCGAAGCTGGTGAACTCCGGTTCGGGGCCGTGACCGGGGAACGGCACGTGCCCGCCCGGGACGACCCACGTCCGGGCACCGATTTGCGCCATCACGCCTCCTCGAGCAGCCGGGCCAGGTCCGGGGCGAGGAACACCCCGTCCGGGTCCAGTCGGCGCCGCAACGCCTGGAAGTCGTCCCAGCGGGGATAGAGCGGACGCAGCTCGCGGGCGGTCAGCCAGTGCTTCTTGCCCCAGTGCGGCCGGCCGCCGTACTGCCGGAAGACCGCCTCCATGTCCCGGAAGTACTCCTCGTACGGCAGGGTGGTGTTCTGCAGGCAGGCGATGGTCGCGGTCGGGCGGCCGTAGGCGTTGCTGAGCCAGATGTCGTCGGCGGCGATGCTGCGCACCAGCACCCGCCAGCCGGCCACCCGGCGGTGCCGTTGCCGGATCCGTCGCCGCACCTCCGCGAAGCACGCCGGGAACGCCTCCACCGGCAGCATGTACTCGATCTCCTCGAACCGCAGCTCCCGGTGGCGGGGGATGGCCCGGTGGGTGGGGGCCACGTGGACCTCGCGGGGTTCGTCCGCGGCCGCCGAGCCCGGTACCCGTGGCGCGTGCCACACCCGCTCGTCCGGTGTCTGGTCGACCCGGTTCATGACCCGGACCTGGGTCAGGTCGCTGCGGGGATACCAGTAGAAGTCCATGTTGCGGTTGGTGTGCTGCAACTCGGCCAGGTGGTCCAGGGTCCAGGCGACGGGCGCGCACCAGGACCGGCGGTGCAGTTGGTAGCGGGGTTGCACGGTCAGCGTGACCCGGGTGAGGACGCCGAGGGCGCCCAGGGAGAGGCGGGCCGCCGGCAGGAGCTCCGGGTTGTGCTCGGCGTCGACGTCCAGCGTGTCGCCGGTGCCGGTGACCAGCCGGACGCCGGCGACCTGGGTGGAGAGGTTGCCGAAGCCGAGGCCGGTGCCGTGGGTGCCGGTGGCGGTCGCGCCGGCGATCGACTGGTAGTCGACGTCCCCGAGGTTGTCCATCGCCAGGCCGGCGTCGTAGAGGCCCTCGCCGAGCGCCCTGAGCCTGGTGCCGGCGCGGACCGTGGCGAGCCGCCCGTCGTCGGTGATCACCCCGGCGAGCCGGTCGAGGCTGGCGAGGATCCCGTCGGTGCGCACCAGTGGGCTCGACGAGTGCCCGGAGCCCACCGGCCGCAGGGTGGTGCCGCTCTCGCGGGCGCGCCGCACCAGCGCCCGCACCTCGTCCTCGTCCGCGGGCTCGGCGTACTCGGCGGGGGTGAACGACAGGCTGCCGGACCAGTTCACGAACCCACGCCCCACGTCGCCTCCTCCCCCGGCCGGTCGGGCGGCTTACCCGCCGGCGGGAGGGGTAGTCGTCGCGCTGCCGAGGTCCGCACGTCCTCGCACGGTACTGCGCCAAGGCCATGGCCCTGCAGAGTAGGAAGAAAGTTATGTCCATCGCGAGTGCATTTCGGGTACTTCGTCGTTGTGTTGTGACGTCTCGAGGCCGACCGTCGGTGGCGTTGAGGCTGAGTGCCGCCGTGGGGGCTGGAGTCCTCGCCGGCGTGGTCCAATCCGCCTTGGGTTCGATAGTTGCGCTCGTGTCAATCCCCTGGAATCGTGGAGGGCTCCGTTATGCGGCCTGGGCCTCCAGGGCGCGGGTCTCTGATCGTTCGTAGTCGATGGGGGATCGCCAGTCGCAGACGGAGTGCCGGCGGCGCCGGTTGTAGAAGTCGGTGATCCAGGTGGCGATCTTCAGGCGTGCCTCGGTACGGGTACGGAAGTGACGGCGGTGGACGTACTCGACCTTGATGGTGGAGAAGGTGGCCTCGGCGACGGCGTTGTCGAAGCACGACCCGACCCGGCCCATCGACTGGCGTACCTTCCACCGGGCACAGGCCCGGTCGAAGTCGGCCGAGGTGTACTCGCTGCCCCTGTCGCTGTGGAAGATCACCCCGTCCACGCAGCCGCCGCGGGTGACGGCGGCCATGTTCAGCGCGGCGACGACCAGCCCGGCGTCGTGATGGGCGCCCATCGCGTAGCCGAGGATGCGACGGGAGTACAGGTCGATGACGGTGGCCAGGTAGAGCTTGCCCTCGTCGGTGCGGATCTCGGTCATGTCGCCGCACCAGGCGACATCCGGCGCCGGCGCGGTGAACACCCGCTTGATGAGGTCCGGTGCGGCCGGACGCTTACCTTGGCGGGTCAGGCCCCGCCGGCGGCGCTTGACCCGGGCGGCCAAGCCCAGCTCGGCCATGAGCTGCGCGATCGTGTTGTCGGAGACCTGCCAGCCGGACTCGCGCAGCTCGATGCCGATGCGCGGGCTGCCGTAGGTGCCACCCGAGTCGTCGAACACCTTCTGGACCGCGGCCGACAATCGAGCACGCCGGTCATCGCGGCGCGTTGGCGGCCGGTCACGCCACTTGTAGAACCATGACTCGGACACCCCCAGGGCCCGGCAGGCTAGCGCGTGCGGCACGTCGTGCTCGGTCCTCTGGGAAGCGATGAAGGCGGCCACGCTCACCGGCCCGTCGCTTCCTTGACCCACAGGACCACGGATCGCTTGAGGACATCACGCTCCATCGCCAGCTCCGCGTTCTCCCGCCGCAACCGTGCCAGCTCCGCCCGCTCGTCCTCTGCCAGCTGCCCAGCAGCGGCCTCACCGCGAGTCTCGCGGTCCCTCTTCACCCAGTTCGCCAGGGTCCCGCTGTTGATCCCCAGGTCGCGGGCGACCTGAGCGATTGACTTGCCCGTCTCGCGCACGATGCGCACCGCGCCCGCCCGGAACTCCGGATCGAACTGGCGTCTCGTCTCAGCCATGAACCTCTATCCCTCAAGCTCTGGCCTCCACGCTACGAGGGGAAGGGCAGATCTTGTGTCACTCGATGTTGAGGAGAGTGGCATGGGGCGACGGGGCTACCCACCGGAGTTCAAGCGCAAGGTGTTGGACCTGATCGAGTCCGGCCGGTCGGTGACCGACGTGGCCAGGGACCTGGGCATCAACGGCCAGTCGATCTACACCTGGCAGCGGCAAGACCGCATCGATCGTGGTCTACTGCCAGGGCTGAGCAGTGCGGAGAAAGAGGAACTGACCGCAACGAAGCGGCGGATCGCCCAGCTTGAGATGGAGTTGCACGGGTCCTGCCAGGGGCTCGGTAAAGGGTGGACAGCGCAAATGGGTCGCTGCTGGAGTCAGGTGGCCGGGTGGTCACGGCCGGAGGCCGGGAGCAGCGGATGACGTTGAACCAGGTCTATCTGCTGCTGGTGGCCGGTGCCGGGATCACGCTGCTCAGCGTGACGGCTGCCCGGGTGGCGACCCGGGTCGGATTGCCGGTGCTGCTGGCGTACCTCGGGGTGGGTTTGCTACTCGGGGAGAACGGCCTAGGGTTGCGGTTCGATGACGCCGCGCTCGCCCAGGCCCTCGGCACGGCGGCGTTGGCGGTGATCTTGGTCGAGGGTGGCCTGACCACCCGGTTCGCCGACATCCGTCCGGTGCTGGCTCCGGCGGCCGCCCTGGCCACCGTCGGTGTCCTGGTGAGCGTCGGAATCACCGCCTTCGGCGCGCACCTGCTGCTTGGCGTGTCCTGGCAGTTGGCGCTGCTGCTGGGTGCGGTCGTCTCGTCTACCGACGCGGCGGCGGTCTTTTCCGTGCTGCGGACGCTGCCGCTGCCTCGACGGCTGGCAGGCCTTGTCGAGGCCGAGTCAGGTCTGAACGACGCGCCCACGGTCATTCTCGTTCTCGCGTTCAGCGCCACCACACTGGACGCGGCGGGGCCATTGCCGCTGCTCGGTCAGATGCTGTACCAGCTCGCCGCCGGCGGAGCGATCGGTGCCCTGGTCGGCACCGCCGGTGTGTGGTTCCTGCGCCGGCTCACGCTGCCCGCCTCGGGCCTGTATCCCATCGCCACGTTCGCCTGCGGCATCCTCGCCTTTGCCGCCGCCGGGGTCGCACAGGCCAGTGGGTTCCTCGCCGCCTACCTCGCCGCGCTCATTCTTGGCAACGCCCGGCTGGCGCACCGCCGCGCCACCCTCTCGGTCGCGGAAGGCCTCGGCTGGATCGCGCAGATCGGCCTGTTCGTCATGCTGGGTCTGCTGGCCACCCCCCGCGAGCTGCCGGCGGCGATCCTACCGGCCTTGGCCGTCGGGTCGGTGCTGCTGCTGGTCGCCCGGCCGGTGTCGGTGCTGCTCACCCTGCTACCGTTCCGCATCCCGCCGCGCGAGCAGGTACTGCTGTCTTGGGCAGGCCTGCGCGGCGCCGTGCCGATCGTGCTTGCGACGATCCCCGTCGTCGCCGGAGTCGCCGGCAGCGACCAGCTCTTCAACATCGTCTTCGTACTCGTCGTGGTCTTCACGATTCTCCAGGCGCCCGCGCTGCCGTGGCTCGCCCGGCGGCTGCACCTCAGTCCAGCGAGCGTCGGACCGGAACTACAGGTCGAGTCCGCGCCGTTGGACGCCATCGCCGCCGACCTGCTACATCTCACCATCGACGACACATCGCGCATGCGGGGTGTCTACATCAGGGAATTGCGGCTGCCACCACCAGCGGCGGTCACGCTGATCGTGCGGGACGGCACAGCGTTTGTGCCCGACCCGGACACCCGTCTCCGTGCCCACGACCAGCTCCTCGTGGTGACCACACCGCTCGTGCGTGACGCCGCCGAACGCCGGCTGCGCGCGGTGGCCCGCGCCGGCCGGCTGGCCACATGGCACGGCGAGACCGGCAACCCAGACCGACCCGCCCTCGCCCCAGCCGCCACCAGACGCCCCGCACGCCGCGCCCCACCCAGAACCCCGCTGTAGCATTAGTACTGCAACGGCAGTTGGTCAGGGGTAGCCGCGTCGTCGGTAGTGGCAGGTTCGGGCTTGGTGTTGGCGTCGTCGGCGCCAGCGCGACCAAGCCCAGACGCGCTCTGGCGGGTGAGTTGATCGCACTACAGGTGCGGTGAGCAGTCTTCGGATCTCCGGTACGGTGTAGCCGATCATCATGCCGTCGCCGGGACTGGATCCCCTTTTGTAGTCAGGGATCGGGCGACGGAGAGCCAGGCGTGGGCGGCCATGGACAGTGTGATGTGGGGTACCAGGCTCGCCAGTCGCGGACCTGGTATTCGTCGAGGCCGGCTTCGTTCTTGGCCTGTTGAAAGCACTCCTCGATCGCCCATCGGGCACCGGCGATGCGGGTCAGGTCGACCAGGCGGGTGCGGCGGGGCCCGTAACAGACGTAGTAGGCGACCTCGCCGGTGGCGATGCTGCGCCGGGCGAGCAGCCAGTGCCCCCGTCCGGGGCTGCCAGCCGATGCGCACCGGCACCCGCGCCCACCAGTACTCGCGGGGGCCGTGGGCCCCGGCGCCGGCGGACAGCCGGCACCACGCCCGAGCCGGCAGGGCGGCGATCAGCTCGTCCGCGCGGACGATGCCCATCGTGGTGGTGATCATGTCGTCGTTGCGGCGGGTCGCGACCACATAAGCCACATTCTGTGCGCCCACGCCTACCTCGCCGTCACCGCTGCGCAAGCCAAAAGGGGGCGCTGAATCCGATGACGGCCTCATTCCTTACACCCTCGGCGAGGTCCGACGTCTGCTGGCACACCTGATCACCGCCGCCCGACCGTTCGACCACATCCATCGATGGTCACGATGGCGACGCCGACACCAGTGCCGCGCCCGAACAGCCCACTACCAGCGACGACTCCGACTTCATCAGGTGCGGCTGGAGTACTAAGAACTCCTAACTCTTTGAGCGTTGGAGTCGGCGCCAGCAGACGATGGCGCAGGCGAGGGTGAGGAACGCTTCGTGGATGTCGTCGCGGATCTCCCAGCGGATCCGCAGGCGGCGGAACCAGTGCAGCAGGGCGATGGTCTGCTCCACGACCCAGCGGCGGGTGCCGAGGCCGGAGCTGTGGCCGACTCCACGTCGGGCGATGACGGGTGTGATGCCGCGCGTGCGTAGCTCACGGCGGTAGCAGTCGAAGTCGTAGCCCCGGTCGGCGTAGATCCGGTCGGGTCGTTGCCGTGGCCTGCCGCGGATGCCTTTGATCCGTGGGATCTTGTCGACCAGGGGCAGCAGTTGGGTGACGTCGTGGCGGTTGCCGCCGGTCAGGGTCGCGGCGAGGGGGATGCCGCCCGCGTCGGTGATGACGTGGTGTTTCGAGCCTGGCTTGCGGCGGTCGACCGGGCTCGGACCGGTTTTGGGCCGCCCTTGAGCGCCCGGACGTGGGAGCCGTCGATCACCGCCCGGGACATGTCCAACTGCCCGGTGGCCCGCAGTCTGCCGAGCAGGACCTCATGCAGTCGTTGCCAGACGCCGGCGTCGTTCCAGTCCCGCAACCTGCGCCAGCAGGTCATGCCCGAGCCGAACCCGAGCTCTTGGGGCAGGTACTCCCACGGGATCGCGGTGTAGAGCACGAACAGGATCCCGCATAACACCTTGCGATCGTCGAGGGGCTTGCGTCCCGGGTAGCGGTGCCGCCGGGGTGGACGGGGTGGCAGCAGCGGTGCGATCTCGGCCCAGAGTTCGTCCGAGACGATCCACGGCGGCTGCTCACCCCTCCTCGCGTTCAGACAGAACGATCCTCACGTCCCGAGGACACGCCCAACATCATTTCGTTAGGAGTTCTAAGGCGTGTTTCATAAGTCCGGTCAGAGCCATTCGCAGATGATGGTGATGGTTAGGATGGCCTGGAACCGGACGGCCAACAGTCGTACCGGGTGGCCACGACACGGTGGCGCTTGAGCCTGTTGATGCCGTTCTCGACGGCGTGTCGCATCCGGTAGAGGTCTGGGTCGAACTTGGGCGGGCGTCCACCGCGGCTGCCCTTGGCTTTGCGGTGGGCGTCCTGGTCTTTCTTGCTGGGGATGCACGCCTTGATGCCACTTTGCGCAGGTAGGCGCGGTTACCGCAGCTGGTGTAGGCCTTGTCGGCCAGGACCAGGTCGGGACAGGTGCGGGGCCGGCCCACCCCGAGACGGGTCACCTTGATCCGGCGCAGGACCGGGATGAACTGGGGGCTGTCACCGCGATGCCCGGCGGTCACGACCATCGATAGGACCTTTCTGTCCCTGCTCACAGGCCAGATGCGTCTTGGTGGTCAGACCGCCGCGAGATCGCCCGAGGGCGTGATCGGCGGGTTCGTCGTGCACGCCGCCGGGTGGCTCTTTCTGCAGATGGCCGTCTCTGCGGGCGCCGGCGGCGTGTTGGTGGGCGCGGCTGGTCATCGAGTCCACGCTGACCGTCCAGGTGATCCGGCCGTCCGCATCGCCGGCCGCCTGTGACATGGCCAGGATCTTGTCCCAGGTTCCATCGCGCTGCCAGCGACGGAACAGGCCATAGAGCGTCTGCCAGGGTCCGTACTCGGCCGGGACGTCACGCCAGGGCGACCCGATCCGGATCCGCCACCGGATCCCGTCGATGAGCTGCCGTTTCTCCCACTTCGGCGGACGACCCATCACCGATGCGGCAGGCAGCAGTGCGGCGAGCCGCTGCCACTGAGCGTCGGTGAGGTCGTGCCGCCTCGTCACCGCTAAGGTGGCCACGAGGTCTCCGGTATGAAGTTCTTGCTTGGTCGCAGAACCAGATACCGGAGACCTCTTCAGTTGTCGATCACCGCCACGCCGGGACCTTCATCGGCCACCACGACTTCTGAAATACGCCTTAGCGCCTGACGGACCTTCACCGCACCTCCGCCCAATCTGAGGGGTGCCGGTCATCAACGGCCTGCCGGCACGTGCAGAGGTCGCTTTGTTGTTCCCCTGACTCTGCCTGTGAAGCGACGTCGCTGAGGTTCCCCCCGGGATGTGGACACCGGGTTATGCCGCGATCTGATGCAGCGTAGTCGGTGCGAGAGCCTGTTCGTAATTGGCGGGGCTGAGGTAGCCCAGCGCGGAGTGGCGTCGTCGGTGGTTGTAGAAGGCGATCCAGCGGAACACGTCACGGCGGGCGTCGGTCTCGGATGTCCAGTGTCGGCGGTCGACGTCGAGTTCCCGCTTCAGGGTGGCGAAGAACGACTCGGCCAGGGCGTTGTCGTACGACGAGCCGATCCGCCCCGTCGAGCGGCGGATGCCGTGCTGTTGGCAGGCGTCGGCGAAGTCGCCGCTGCCGTATTGGGCGCCCCTGTCCGAGTGGAAGATCACCCCGTCGACCCGGCCGCCGCGGGCGGCGACCGCCGCGTCGAGGGCGTCGATGACCAGTTCCGCGCGCATGTGGGTGTTGATCGACCAGCCGATCAGCCGTCGGGTGGCGATGTCGATGACCGTGGCCAGATAGAGCCAGCCGGCGCCGACGCGTAGGTAGGTGATGTCGCCGCACCATCGCTGGTCCGGTGCGGTGGCGGTGAAGTCCCGGCCGATCAGGTCCGGCACTGGTGGGGCGGCCGGGTCGGGGATGGTGGTGCGTTTGCGGCGGCGCAGGTGCCGGCCCACCACGTCACGTTGGCGCATGATCCGCTCCACCCGCTTGCGGTTGACGCGCACGCCCTGATCGTGCAGCTCGACGGTCACCCGCGGGGATCCGTAGGTGTCGCCCGAGCCGGCGTGGATGACCTTGATCTGTTCGGCGAGGGCGTCCTCGTCGGCGGCGCGAGCCTGCCGGGCGGGCTCGCTGGCGGTCCAGCGGTAGAACCCGGAGCGGGAGACCGCCAGGACCCGGCACAGCCGCTTGACGCCGAAGGCGGCACGGTGGGTGGAGATGAACCGGAAGCGGCTGGTCACCGATCCATCTCCTTCGCGAAATAGGCGGCTGCCTTGCGCAGGATCTCCTTCTCCTGCCGCAACTCCGCGACCTCACGCCGCAGGCGGGCGATCTCGGCGTCCTTGTCCGCCACCGACAACCCGTCCCCACCCGAGGCGGTCGCGGCGATCCCGCTCTGGCGTTCGGCGGCGCGGACCCAGTTCCGCAACGTCTCGTGACTCATCCCTAGCTCACGGGCCACCTGATTGATAGGCCGCTGCGACGAGCGGACCAGGTCGACCGCGTCACGCCGGAACTCTTCTGTGTACTTCGATGGACGCCCCAACGGGGACACCCCTTCCTCTGGACCAACATCCAGTCTCAGGGTGTCCACATCTCAGGGGGAAGCCCACGCCCCGGGTAGGGGGCAAAGTAGCCGGACGGCGTATCGGACAATAACGCAGGCCGGGGCGCCTGGACGGCGGCCGGCCGGCAGTGCACCGAAGGACATCAGGGCAGCGCAGACGACAGCCAGCGACGTGCGTCGTAAGCGCCGGATCGTGCGGGTTTGATCTCATCGAACGCCGCCCATGAAATGGGTGTAACTCCTCGTGTAATTAGGCGGGACATTCTGTCAATGAAATGGGGGTGGCGCGGCGGGCGAGGGTCTGGCGACGCGCGCCCTTGCTGGCGGGCCGCGGCAAGGCCGAAACAATTTGTCGATCATGACCGCAGTCCTCAGGGCTGGCACCCAGTTTCAAAGGTCGATCTTCGGCACTGACGAGCTGAGGTTCAGCGACCGAATGCCACTGCTGGTGCCCGGAGAACCTGCACGGTGGTGGCCGTATGGAGGTGCCGGAAGCACGGTGTCGAGGTGGAACTCGACGACGGTTGCCTGAACCCGGCGTGTAGGAGCGGCTCCGCCCCGCTGGCCGGGGCGACGGTGACAGCCCCGGCCAGGTTGGGTGGATCAGCGCAGCGCCCACCGGGTTGGCGGGTTGTTGCGGGGTGGGACGAGCGGATGCGGTAGGGGTGGGCGGGTGTTGCGGCTGGACCGGTCGGTCCAGAACGGCGATAACCGCCACATTGTGTGTGTGGTGGTGTGGCCGCCGACAGGGAAGGTGTCCCGGTGGGTGTAGCCGTGCCGTTGGAACAGGTCGCGGTCGGTGTCGGTGAAGACCTCGGCGTAGGTGGGCAGGCTCAGCGTGTCCATACGGCGCTGCGCTGCAGCGAGGACCGCTGCGGCGCGGTTCGAGTCCGCTGGATCGGGCGCGGCGAGCAGCGCCAGGTGGTTGTGTGCTCCAGTGGGACGGCGCGCGGCGAGTGCCTGGTCGAACTGGAGGAACGCATTCTGATGTGTGCCGCAGGCGTCGGCGAGGCGGTCGGTATACCGGGCGGGGGGCGGGATGGGTCGGTAGCGGTGGAACCAGATGGTGGCGGCCGTGCCGTCTGCGAGCAGGAAGGCGTCGCCGAAGAGCAGTGCGTGTTCGGTCCAGATCCGGGCCACTGCGGCGAGGATGGTCGGCCGGCGTTGCTCGTCGGGGACGAGCCAGGCGCCGAGGGCGGTGGGGGACAGGGTCTCGGTGACAAGATCGGCGATCCGGCCGATGTCGCACCACCGGGCGCGGACGATGGGCATGCTCACGTTCATGTGTAGCTCCTGGTCACCAGGTGATCGGGCACGTCAGGGAGGTTGCCGGCGTCGTCGCGGGACCGCCGCGGGCCGGCGCGGGCCGTCAGGCATACGGGTGCGCGGAGGGTTGCCGGTGTCGCGAGGACGGCACGGATCGGCTCGCTGGTCAGGCGGGTCGGGTGCCCGGGCGGGACGAGTGGGACGCGATTGCGTGGCTGCCGGTCGGGTGGCAGCGATGCTCGGCCAGGCTGGGCGTCCATACCGATGTCAGGGCGTCGGCCGGGTCCCCGTGAACGGTGCTGGGCGAGCCGGATCCGCTGGTGCCGGGGGCCGGCGTGGCTGGCGTGGAATCGGCGTTGGGCGGAGGCAGGTGCGGCCTGTCTGATCGGGCGAGGCGCTGCGGGGACGACAGCTTCGCCGAATGCCAGTCCATCGGGGCGTAACTCGAATCGGATCGGGCCGCTTCGCTGACTGCTTCGGTGCCGGGCCCCGTGCAGCAGCCCGGGCCGGCACCGTTCGCGCTGCCGCCAACCGTGCCGCTCGCTGGCGACGCGGGTAGTGCCGGCGTGGGCAGTGGTGTGGCCGGCGGGCCGTTAGGCGGGTCTAAGGGGTCCGTCACCGGGTCGAGGGTTTCGAGCACGGGGTCTAGCGGCTCGAGCACCGGTTCCAGCCCTCGCCAGACGGGGGAGAAGATCGGGGCGAGCGGCTGGGCCACCGGGCTGAGGACGTCAGCTGCCGGGGCGAGCACGCCGACCTGCACCGGGCTGGTGATCGGTCGTACCTCTTTGCTCACGGGGGTGATTACCGTAGTGCGGACCGGCCCTGTGACCGGACGGAGAACATCACTTACCGGTGTCAGCGACGTCTCGCCGCGGGGCCGGGCGGCCGGGCGGCGGGCGCCGTCGACGGGGAACTTCGGCGTGCCGACCTGGACGCGTGAGCCGGCGGTGGGGTGATCTTGGTTCGCTGGCCGGCTCGCTGGCCGGCTCGTTGGCCGGGCTGGCGGACGGCCCGGTGCTGGGTGAAGGCCGGATCCGCCCGGCGTGGTGCGGCGGGCCGGCTCGTCGGTGGGCACTTCCGGTGCCGGCGGTGGTGTCGTCGTGAGGATCGGGCGAAGGACGCCGGTGAGCATGTCGACCGCGGCGTCCACCGGCACGGCCGACGGGCGGTCGGCGGCGTAGGCGACCGCAGTGGTGGCGGCCTCGTGGACGCCCCACACCGCGACAACCCCGCCGAGCAGGAGCCCGAGGCGCAGCGTGACCTGCGTCCACCGCCCGCCCCGTCGACTCATCCCGGCACCCCCCAACTCCAGGCCATCGCCGACGATCAACGTCCATACTCTACCGAAAGCAATACGCCGCTCACAGATGGTCGCTGATCGAAGTCGGGCGCGTCGCACTGTGGGTCATAGGAAGTGCTCCGGCCGTTGGAGCCGTCCCCGGCGCATGAGGATGAGCATCGCGGACCGCTCCGCTGTCGATCGGTTGCGATCGGGCAGCCCCTGTCAGCCCTTCGACGACTCGGCAGAGGCAACCCGCACCCCGCGCCGCTCCGCCGCCCGCAGACAGAAGACGGCCGTTCCTTGCGTCACGTGCCTCGTTGTAACGGAATCGAGGAAGGTGAGCGCTTCCCTGGCATGGAGGGCCTGTCGCCTGCCGGAGCAGGAAGAGCGCTGGAGGTAGCACCACCAAACAGGGCGGGTGAACATCAAAGAGCGCCGACCCGCCGCGCCTACCCGGCCAGATCCCGGGCTGCATGGTTTCCGGGTTTCTCCCGTGCCGGGCGCCGGCCGAGCAGGCCTGGCATTGTTCGCCGAGATGGGATGCACCTTCACTGGAGCGTCGCCGGCGTGAAACCCAGCGTGACGCCGGCGGGCCCGCATCGTCTCGTTGACCGGTGCGGACGAGGCATTCGTGCGCCAGTCCCGCACCGGCCGCAACGTGCTGGGCGTGGCGGTCCAGCTGTGCACCCTGCCGTGGCTGGGATTCGTGCGGTATCGGCCACCTCGCTGAACTGGTCAAACGTCGACTACGCGCTTGTCAGCAACAGAACGAGCTCCTCGCCGGCTTCTTCACCAGCACCGGCATGACCCTCGAACTCGAACCACCGAGATAGCTCGTACCTTGGCCCTTCACTGGACCGCAGGCTGGTCGACGGTCGCCCGGCTCGGTAAATTAGGTCTACTATAGACGGATCAACCGAAAAGCGGGGAGGACCGTTGCGCCAACCGACGGTTCGGTACCAGAACGAGGTCATGGACAGTGGACGGTGGGAGGGTTTCCCGTTCCGTGAAGGTGACATCGTGGTTTCGACCCCCGCGAAGTGCGGGACGACGTGGACGCAGACGATCTGCGCCTTGTTGATCTTCCAGACACCGGATCTGCCGGCACGGCTGGACGACCTCACCTACTGGCTCGACATGTTGACTCGCAGCCGGGACGACATCTTCGCGTTCTACGAGGCGCAGCGGCATCGCCGTTTCATCAAGACTCATACGCCCTTCGATGGGCTGCCCATCCATGATGGGGTGACCTACGTCGCGGTCGGTCGGGATCCCCGGGACGTCGCGATCTCCTGGGACGCCCATATCCAGAACGTCGCCCAAGAGGCCTTCGACGCGATGCTGGCGGCCGGCGGTAGCCCGACCCAGGAGCCCGCCGATACGGCTCCGGCGCCTGCGGAGTCCGCGTACAACCGTTTCTGGGCCTGGCTGGAGGACACCAATGTGCAGGTGGGCCTGCCGTCGATGCTGCACCACCTGTCGGGGTTCTGGGCCGAGCGGGAGCGGCCCAACGTGCTGCTGCTGCACTACGACGATCTGAAGTCAGATCTTGAAGGCCAGATGAGGTTCCTCGCCGGGCGCCTCGGAATCGAGGTGCCGGAGTCGCGGTGGCCGGATCTGGTGCGGGCGGCGACATTCGACTCGATGCGCGGCCGGGCGGAGGCTCTGACCCCGGTCGCGGCGATGTGGCGCGATCCGAAGCGGTTCTTCAACCAGGGTGTCAGCGGCCAGTGGCGGGACCTGCTCGACGAAGATGACCTGCGGCGATACGAGGATCGGGTCGCGAAACTGGCCGAGCCCGACCTCATCGACTGGTTGCACCGCGGCCCCATCGTCCCCGCCCGCTGACCCTGCGCTGCCCTCCTTCCTCGCTATCCCGCCTTACACAACTGTGCTGCTCTACGGCGCCGCCCCGACCTGCATGTCCCTGCGAGGGCGTAACGCCGCCTTGGATGTGTACAAGTTTCAGTGGCTCCGATGTCGATGACGGAAAGTAGCCGGGCTTCGAAGTGACCATGGCCGGTCCTGCTGCGGGGGTTTCCCTCTGGGTTTGGTCAAGTCCCGGAAGGGGTCGACGTCAACTGGTGGGTGAGGTCGTCGAGGCAGGCAGTGAGGTCGGCGGCGGTGGACATTTCGTAGTAGGTGCTGGTGCTGGTGCTGGTGCTGGTGCTGGTGACGGTGGCTGTGGCGATCTGGGCGAGGTCAAGTTCGGCTTCTCGGCATTGTTGCTGGTGACGTTGCTGTGGTTAACAGCCTGTCAGACCGCCAGACGCCCCAGCGAGAGTGTGCAGCGATGCGCCCGAGGGCTCACCGTCGACGGGTATGCCCAGACGCAGCCGTACGAGGACCGGACCTGGTTGGAAGTCGGATTCATTGGCCCGGCATCAACAAGCGGAGCAGAGAAGGTGAAGCTCGATCCGGCCGGGAAACTATCACTGGCACTGGTTCCGCAGCGGCCGAGTGGGCCGTATGTGGTGATCGCCGAAGGTGAGGTGCGGTTGGCGGCCGACACCTGCTCTATCTCGGTGGAGAAGTTGAAACAGGGTTTGGAACCGCCAGGGCACCTGGGCATCTCACCAGAGCAGTCGGCTGCCGTGGCTGGCGGGGAGAGCGAGTTGATCATCTTGATGATCGGCCCGGAGACGATCTGACGGGCACTGGTTCCTGGCATGCGGTTCGGAATGGTGGGGTGCGTACATCGAGGTACGCACCCCACCGCCGTGGTCGGCATCTTGTGTTCGGCACCGAGAGTGGCCTGGGAGCACCGGCGATCAGGGCCGTTTTCCATTGAGTCGATCGCTGCGCCTACGGGTCGAAGCGGTTGCGCAGACGCCGCCGGCTAGCAAGGAGAACGCCAGTACATGCAACAGTCGTACGCCCGACGCGGCGACATGGCGGGAGGCCGGTAGTTGCGGTAGCGCCATTACACCGAGTGAGAGTGTGGTCGCTCCGACCGAATAGAACACTGCTGGCCACGCCGGCCGCCTCTGCTCTACGGGCGTATGTAGACGCTACGGATCAGAAGGTTAGGGGTTCGAGTCCCTCCGGCCGCACCAACGTGACCAGGGAAGATAGCTGACCGGCTGGGGCTGCTCCGGGACAGCAGGTGGAAGGCGCGGTCGGGGGCACTGGTGGAGGGATCAACTCCGGTCTGCTGGCCCGGCGGCTGGACCGGCCGCTACGCGGAGCACGTCTGATGTTTTGCGGCCCTCCCGGGCTGGGTAGTGGCCAGGCTGCAGGGCCAGCCCGGCCACTACGAGGGGACCCGCGCTGCCGTCGTGCCATAACCAGAGGCGTTTGAGATCGGGCAGGACTCGCACGCCAAGTTGGTGGGCCATCGAGTCGATGGCCTCGATCGTGGCGGACGGGCGTAGTGACTCGTAGGTCGCTGGGGCCTGTTCCCGCAGCCACCGCTCCAGCCTCGCTCAGACTGACGATCATCGACACGGACCCCGACCCGCTGATCATCGCGTTGACCGTCGCCGAGATTCGCCGACTCCTCAACGCCTTCGTCCTCGCCGTGGCGCTACCGCCGGAGCACACCCTGCGCTGGTCAATCTGGCGGCGAACATCCCAAGCCCGAGCCCGCCGATCCCACTATCAGCGCAGACAGGCCAAGTGACGTTGGAATATTAGCCAGGCTCCCTCGCCTGGCAGACCCGGGGTGGCGGCTTATCGCCATAGTTCAGTTCCGGGCAGTAACGGAGCTTGGGCTTGGGGGAGACGGTCCATTCGTATCGAGCAGCCTGGTAGCCCATGAATGTTGTGCGTCCGCAGCAGCGGAAGTATCCGCCTGCCTCGTCACGCAGCTCGTAGCTCTGGGTCACCCCATCGACCTCAAGGTCGACGCGCAGGTAGTAGTTCCACCCCCCGATCGGAAAGTTTTCGCCGACCGACTCGATGCCGGACAGGTCGACCAGCAGCCGGATCGTCTGCCCTGGTACGAGCAGGTGCGGCCCGCCGAGGTCGAGGATGTCGGGCGTGGCCTTGGGGGCGGGAGGTTCTTCACGGCAGGCCACCTCCACCCACGGGCCCTGCTCCCGCTCCCGGGCAATCTGCGCAACCGGCACAGCCACGACTCTGTGAACCGCCACGTCTACGCGGCGCTCGCCGCGAATGGTCAGTAGGTGGAGGGGTTCGAAGCCGACGGGGACGGCACCTCTGCGCTGTGCCCACGAGGCGAACTGCTGGCAGTCCCGTACCTGCGATGGTGGGACCGTCCGAGCCTGCGCCTCCGCGACTTCGAGGGCCAGCTCGCTGCTGTTCCGGGTGCCCGCGAGCGTGGCGGCCAGCGAAACCCCGTCGGCGCTGCTGGCTGTCGGACCGGCGGAGGACGGGCTGCCCGTGGGTGCCGCCTGGGGCGGCAGCGCCGGGCGGTCGTCGTCGCCAACGTCGCGTAGGGCTTGGACCACGGCAAAAGTCAGTGCCCAGGACAGCGCAAACGTGGCGAGTAGCACGGCGCCCCGGCGCCTGGCGTTCATATCAGCGGCTCGAAAGGGCCGGGGCCGTCGTATACGAGGCCCATCTTCGCCATGCTGAAGTAGTAACGGTCCTGGTAGTGGCGGGCCAGGCTGGTGCTGCGGAACGGCTGCCCATCGTGATCGACGGTGACCACCCGCTTCTCGCCGTCGAGGTCGAGGTCGAAGTCGATGACCCACTCGTGGTACGACCGGTCTGTCTGAGCCTGCACATCGATCGTGATCGGCTCACCCGGCGCGAGGGTTAACGAACGGTCGTCGACATATGCCCCGCCGAGTCGCTTGTCGGGTCCGATGACCCGCGCGACGCTGTCGGGCTCGTCCAGGTCAAAGCCGATCTTCAGCGGCTCCCCGTCGCCCTGGCTCTGCTGGAACACGTACGCGTGCGGCAGGGGCGCCGAGCGACGCAGCACCCGGGCCCGGATCTGGGTGACGAAGACCGGGGCGGCCCACTGCCCGACCACCGAGAGCCGTACCCGGGTCAAAAGTCGGTACGGGTGCTTATCGCTGGTACTAACAACCGCGTCGATGCCGCGTTCGGTGGCGATTTCCGCGAAGGCTGGCGTGCCCAGCCGCTGTCGGACCTCAGCTGTCAGGGGCGCGACTGCCAACCAGATCTTCGCCTCGTCGGACCGGTCGTAGTAGTAGGCATTCAGCGACAGCGGAGCTTTCCGGCGGGCTTCCTCACGCTTGGCGGCCTCTACCGCACGATCGTCGCGTATTGCCTGCGCAGGTGAGGTGAGTCGATCGTCCAATTCGGTGACCAGTGCGGTGAAGATGGCGGCTGCGGCCCCGCCACCAGCCGCCCAGAGCAGGTTCCGGCGAGAGAACACCGTGTTCTCCTCCCGCATGGGCGGGTCGCCCGCGCCACCCTGCGTTTCATCGTCCTGCCGGGGTGGACCGGCGCGGTCGGCGCGGCGTTCCTGTCCCGTCGCCGGGGCGCTACCGTCCGGTTGCTCCGTCGACGGGACTGAGGGCGGCTTCTTCCGACGCCGACCTGGCCGTTTACTGGGCTTGGACGACGGCACGTATCCCCCTCAAACAACGACCAGCGCGAAAGCGCGACGCTCTTGACCATCGAGTACCAGGGCGGAAGGCACTGGTAACAGTGCAGAATACAATAACCCGGCAAATGTTCGGTTCGCCCTCACAGCGGGTCTACGTGTGGCCCACAGCCACCGCGCGATCTTCGGTTGTCCGCACAGACCACCGATGATCGACCCGGTGGCCGTCCTCATGCCTACGCCACGCCCAATGCCGAAACCAAGTGACGTTGGAGTATTAGTACTCCAGCCGGGGATTGTGATCACGGCTCGGTGAGGTCTTGTCGGGTGTAGTGGCTGGTCATGGCTTGGGCTTGGTGGCGTCGTCGGCGGATGGACCAGAGCAGTGGGTCCGCTCGGCGGCGGGTGGGTTCGATGATCAGGACGTGGAACAGGTGGCGTAGTTCGTTGACGGTCAGTCGGATCAGCCCGGCCGGTTGATGGTGGTGGTTGGCGGTCGCGGCGGCGAGGAATGCGTGGGCGAGGATCACCAGGGTGGTCCAGCGGTGCCATGACGTCCAGCGGCGGTGTTGGTGCTGGTCGAGGCCGAGTCCGGTCTTCGCGGCCTGGAACGATTCTTCGATTTTCCAGCGGCGGCCGGCGACCGTGACCAGGCGGTGGAGTGGGACGGGTTGCGGTGACCAGCAGCGGTAGAAGGCCAGTTCACCGGTGCGGCGGTTGCGGCGGGTCAGGAGCCAGTGGTGTCCGCCGTGTGCGTCGGTGGCGTGCGGTAGGGCGGTGTAGGACCAGTCGTACCAGCGGTGGCCTTTCGCGCCTCGGCCGGCGGAGATGCGCTGCCAGGCGGTGGTGGGAAGACCGGTGGCCAGGGCGTCGACGCGGTGGACGCCGAGGCTGGTGGTGACCTGGTGGGAGCGGGCCACGGCCAGGACGTAGCCCAGGCGCAGCTGACGTAGCCGGGCGGCCAGGCGTGGATCGTTGCCGTAGGCCTCGTCGCCGGCCACCCACCCGCACGGCAGCCCGGCGGTGACCGCGGTGGTGATCATCCGGGACGCCAGCTGCGGTTTCGTGGCGAACCGCACCTGCTCGGGGACACCGGCCCGTGTCCGGCGTTCGGGGTCGTCGCACCAGGATTTCGGCAGGTAGAGGGCCGCGTCGAGCATCGCGTGAGCGGTGTCGGTGGCGTAGACGAGGTGCACGGCGAGCTGGCAGTTCTCGATCTTCCCGGCCGTGCCTGAGTACTGCCGCTGGACACCGACGGTGTGCCGGCCCTTCTTCAGGTCCCCCGTCTCGTCGATGACCAGCACCGCCTCGGTATCACCGAGGTGCTGGGCGACGAACTCGCGGACATCGACACGAACGGCGGCGTCGTCCCAGCGCACCCGGGTCAACAGGTCCTGCATCCCGTCCGGGCCGCTGTCACCGGCGTGCTCGGCGATCGTCCAGCAGTTCTTCGACGGTAACGGCGCCAGCAGGCCCCGGACGAAGTCACGCACCCGACGGCGAGGCTCGGGCCTGCGGAAACGTCCCCCGACCGTCAGCATCAGGCCGTCGAACAACACCCGCCACCGCTGAGCGTCTACCCTGTATCCCGCAGCCACCGCCGCGTCATGGTCAGTCCACACAACCGCCCATGATCGACGGTGGCTGCACCCGTTCACACACCACACCAAGCCCCAGCTCAGCCAAGGTCAACATCCCCGGCTGGAGTATTAGGCGGGCTGAGGACATGAGAGTCGACAACGCTGCTGAGCGAGATGGCCTTTGTGCTCTACTCCGGGAGCGGCGAAGAGCGCATCGCGGCGTACCTCGCCCGCGCTGGCATCGGCTCCCACGCTGGCACTGATTCGGTGACGCGGTTATGTCGATGAGCTGTCGGAGCTTGAGTGCCGCAGCTGTGGTGAGTTGGGGTGGCGTCGGTCGCGGACGTAGACGACGGCGGGTTTGCCGGCAGTTGACGCGCCGCCGATCCACCTCGTTTCTTGTCATCGGCCGCTGCCTCGGGTGGTCAGGGGCCGTCAGGTGGGCTTGCCTAGCTTGATTTTCAACTCGTGCGGCGCGGGCGAGGAGGGGCGGAGGTGTTCGGTTTCGCGAGCGAAAGGGGGCACCGACGAGTCCGGCGGTGCCCTCTTTCCGGGGCCGGTGTTACTCGCTGACGACGACTATCCGACGTCGCCGGGCGAGGAAGAACAGTGCTGCGCCGATCGCCACCGCACCGCCGCCGATTCCGCCAATGAGCGCCGCGTTCGCCCCGGTGACCGGCAGGCCACCGCCGCCACCGCCGCTGACCGTGACGACCAGCTTGACCTCGTTGTTGGCCGGGTTGGACTCGGTGCTTTCCGGGAACGATCGGACCCGCAAGGTGCCGTTGTCACCCGGCGTGGAGATGATCCGGAGCTTCATCTTGCCCTTGACGCCCTGGTAGCCGGAGGCCTTGGCCGGGAACTCACCCTCGGTGCTGCAACTGACCTCGGGCAGTTCCTTGGCTGGGCGGCCGTGCTCGTCAAGGAAGTAGCACCAGGGCCCGTCGTACTGAGCGTCGTTGACCAGCACGGTGCCGGTCGGTGCCTTGAACGTCCAACCGGCCCCGCCGTCGGCCGGGCCGTTGTTGATCACCGTGTACGGAATCTCGACGATGTCGCCGATGCTGCCGCTGACCGACCCGGCGGTGACAGCGAAGTCGTGCGTGTTCGGCTTGGTCCAGATGGCGAAGCCGGCCCAGTTGTTGTCGGTATTGCCCTCACTTCGGGCAGCGATCCGGGTGGTGGGCTTCAGATCGGCGATCGCGTCCGCGAACTTCTTGCCGGACGATCCCTTGCGGGTCAACTTTGTCGGTGCCCGCTCGGACTCAAGGTCGTCAACGAGGCCGACCTGAACGGATCCGCTAGTCTCCTCGGGGCCGCGTAGGTTCTTGCCGAACGCGGCGTGGAAGAGCGACTCGCCGGTCTCGTCGACGAAGACGAGTCCTTCGCCGACACCGAGCGGGTCCAGATCTGGAGGTGCCGGGCAGGTGACCACATTGGGGCCGTACACGTAACCGGCGGGGTGCTCCCCCGGCCACCAGTCCCGGTACTCGCAGTCCGAGTACTGCTCGACGATGCCGGCGCCCGTGGGCACCGAGATCTGGATGTACCAGTCGCCAGTAGCTGTGTCGCCGTCGTTGTAGATCGCAGCCGCTACCGGACGCACGTCACCGCCGCCGACGCGGTCGTTCGCGCTGTTGATATCCGCAGTGGACGCGACCAGATCAGGGCCGCTCGCCACGATCGTGACCTCGAGGTCACCACCGCCGGTGTATTCGGCGCCGTCCGGGCCGAAGGCGCGTATCGTGCCCTTGACCGATCCGGCGGGGCCCGGCTTGGACTGTTGCTTGCTCTTCAGTTCGAACGCGTGCAACCACTCGGTGTGCTCCGCGGCCAAGCCAGAAAGTTCGCATGTGACGATCTGGCCGCCGAGCTCACAGTAGTCGATCCAGTCCGGCACACTGACATTGACGCCAGCAGTCCGAGGTGTCGTCCGCGGTGTGTCCGCTTGCGTCCTTTGATCTTCTTCGCTGCGTCGATGCCCTGGCCGAGCTCCGGCAGATTGCTGGGTGTCTTCACATTTTGCTCCAATTCCCGACAGTGTCGGAATCCAGGCGGAGCAAGCTCCCGAAGCCGGAAACCGCGATTTGATGTCCTCTGGCGACAGAGAAGAACCACCGTACGAGACGGATTGGCCCCGGAGGATGGCAGATGTACGACATCAGAAAGATGGCGAGGGACACCGGTCGCGACACCAGGCGACGTTGGCTGGCGGAGGCCCTCGCGGCGGTGGCGTTGCTGGCCGGACTGCTGACCGTTGCCTCACCGGCGCAAGCAGTGCACCTGGCATCGGGACCGTACACCTGCGCGACCGGCTACGTCTGGCGAGAGGCGGTGCCGGGCGACCAGGTCTGTGTGACCCCGCAGACGCGGTCCGACACCCAGACCGAGAACGCCCTGGGGCCGTCACGCCGAGAGCCCAACGGCTTCTGCAAGGCGGGCTTCGTGTGGCGTGAGACGCGACCCTCGGACCTCGTCTGTGTGTTCCCGTCCAGCCGCGACCGGGCTTACAGTGACAACGCCAACGCGCCCTGGCGGCTGGTCGACCCGGGTGCGACGCCACGTGGGGGAGTCTCCGTCACCACCACGTTCCACCAACTCGGCGGCTACCTGTACGCCACCGGCAGCGGGCTCTCCCCCAACCGGCCGGTGCGCTTCTACGCGGTGCGGATCAACACGGTCGGCCCGTACTCGCTCGGGTCACTGACCGCAAACAGCAGCGGCGCAATTTCCGGCTGGCAATACGTCGCGGACATCCGCTGCCGCTCGGGACAGACCCAGCCGGCCATCATCGTTGTTCTCGACCAAGGCTCCGGCGTGGTTACCACCGCCGGCACTACGGACGCCTTCCGCCGCTGCGGTTGACTCATCTGGGGGAAGAGCGGGTTGGGCGCCGTCGAGGGCAACGGGTCCGTCCGCTGGTGCATTCGCCGCGGTTCGCCTGATGTGGTCGGCCACCGGTCCTGGTATGCCCGGATCGGGGCGAAGCAGAAGTGGCTGTGGCCCGACGTGCACGAGTCGGGCCGCAGCCGCTTGTCGACGGCGGGAGTTGTCAGGCAGCCGCCGCGACCGGCGCGTTACGGGCTGCGCGGCGGGCGGCTGCAGCACGGCCTGCCCGCCGCTGGCCAGGTTGCTCTGCCTGCGCTCGCAGGTGCACCAGGGTCTCCGGCGAGGCGAGACTCGGCGCACGAGTGAAGTAACGCTGCTACCCCGTCTCCGGCTCCCGGCTGGTCCAGGACCGCGCGGCCCAGGCGTGCAGGGCGTCGCTATCACCGGCCGCATCCAGGTTGAGCGCCGCTTCGATCGATGCGAGATGGGTGAAGGCCTGCGGGTAGTTGCCCAGAGCGGTGCCGTCGCCGGCGAGCTGTTCGGTAAACAGGCCGAGCGGTCCGGCGTACGACAGCAGCTGGTCGAATAATGCGCGCGCCTCGTCGTGGCGTCCGGCGAGGACGAGGGCGGAGACCAGTTCGAAGGAGCAGAGAAGGAAGGCGCCCTCATCGCCGGGCAGCCCGTCGTCGATGGCGTAGCGGCGGATCAGCGCCGGGCCGACGGAGAGGTCCCGCCACACGCGTTCGATCGTGCCCACCACCCGGGGTCGTGACCGGGGAGGAAGCCGACCAGCGGGATCCGGAGCAGCGACGCATCCAAGTCGGCCCAGGACCCGGGCGACTACCCCGTGCACCGTCGGTAAGCCGTCCCGTCCGGATCGGAGGGGGCAGGGTGGAGGGGTCGTTCGTCAACTGGTCCGGCAGCCTCCGCTTCGCGCCGGCGGAGTTCGCGATGCCGGCCGACGAGGATGAGGTGTGCGCTGCCGTGCAGCGCGCCCGAGAGTCGGGTACGACCATCCGACCCGTCGGGTCCGGTCACTCGTCCAGCCCGTTGGTGCGGACCGACGGGATCCTGCTGAGCCTGGACCGGCTCGCCGGGGTCATCTCGAACGAGGGGAACCTCGCCACCGGCTGGGGCGGCACCAAGCTCAGGGTTGCTCGGGGAGGGCCTGTACGACGCGGGCCTGGCAATGGACAACCTCGGTGACGTCGACTACCAGTCCATCGTCGGGTCGACCGCCACCGGCACCCACGGCACCGGCGTGGGGTTCGGCAACCTCAGCACTCAGGTGGCGGGCGTGCGGCTGGTCACCGGCACCGGCGAGACGCTAGACATCGGGCCGGACCGCAACGCCGACCTGCTGCCCGCCGCGTGCCTGTCCCTCGGTGCCCTGGGCGTCGTCACGCGGGTGACACTCGACGTGCAACCCCGCTACGAACTCCACCGCCGCTCGTGGTGCGCCCCGAATCGACTGGACCCTCGACCACCTTGCCGAATTGCAGCACACCAACCGGAACATGGACTTCTACTGGTATCCGCGCAGCGGACCCAGATGCGGGTGATGAACCGCGCCGACGACGGCGCCGACAAACAACCGTGGCATGCGCCCAGGGTGCCGGGCTCGGCGCCCTGGGTGAACCCCGCGAAGTTCGGGCCGGTCCCACCCACCGGACCATCCCCCGGCACCGGGAGCTGCGGTTCGAGGAGATCGAGTACATGCTGCCGTCGGAGGCCTTTCCCGCCTGCTTCGCGGAGGTACGCCAGCGGCACCGCCGGGTGGCCGCCTGGCGGGTGCTGGTGCGCAGCATCGCCGCCGATGACGTGTGGCTCAGCAATGCCTACGGGCGGCCGACCACCACGATCGCCTGCCTGCAGAACACCTTACTGCCCTACGAGGAGTACTTCCGGGACATGGAGGCGGTGTTCCGCCAGTACGGCGGACGCCCGCACTGGGGCAAGAAGCAGGTTCTCCGGCACGATCGTGGTCTCCCAACTGCGGACCGTTGCCAACGAGCTGCTCCGGACCACCGGCGTGCGACGCGACGAGGCGCGTCGGCTGGTCCGCCGTGCCGCCGCCGGGTGATGGGCGCGCCGTCGCCTTCAAGCGCCAGCTTCAGCATCCGGCAAGCTCGCCGCGAGCCGTGGCCGGCTGGTGAATAGCTTGCGCACAAGCGCAATCCCCGACGCGATATTCCTCAACCGAAGAGGCTCCGACACGAAACTGTCATGGGTAACCGCAAACTCTGAGGGCACGTTCACCGGGACGGCGACGAGGATCGGACACGTCGACGCGACAACGAAAGGGGACGACCCATGCCGAACATCCAGCAGCCCGAGATGCGCCGCAGCGGCGAGACCCGCCTGGTGCAGGACAGCGACGGCCCTCAGGGCGGCACCGGCAAGAGCCCACGGGCCGAGCATCGCACCGTACCCCCGGAGCAGCAGTCCCCGTACGGCCCCGGTGTCACCGCAAGCAGCTCACACCAGGAGCCCACGGGGCGCGAGGCCGAAGGCGAGTAGGAATCCTGCTGGCCGGGCTTCTCGTCCCGACGACTGTCGGCTAGCCACGGTCCCGGGCCAAATTGCTTGGCCCGGGACACCGCCGTAGTGCCGCCACCCTACTGACCGACGCCCGGCCATACCCCGGTCGCACGCCGTGCCAGCTACGCCGGGAGTGGGGAAAGGTGGTCGCCCACGTCCAACCCGGTGCAGGTGCCGTGCGGCCCCGGCCCTCCGTGGAAGACGCTGTGCAGCCGGCGTAGCTCTCGCGCCGGATGATCGGAGTCATCGACCCGTACGTCGAGGGTGAGCGCCCTCGGCAGGGGTACCGTTATGGCTGCTCTGGCGGTGGGTCCGGTTTCGGTGCCGGTTGGGCGGTGGTGCGCTGTTCGGCCTGATGCCTTAGCAGGACGGAGCCGCTCTGGTGCAGCACCGCGAGGACCGGCACGGCGATGACGGCTCCCGCGATGCCGGCGGTCAGGGTGCCGGCGGTGACCGCGAGGAGTACGGGGGCGGGGTGCAGTTTCAGGGCTCGGCCGACGATCAACGGTTCCAGTAGGTTGCCTTCGAGTTGTTGGACGGCGATGACGGCGGCGAGGACGAGCAGGGCGTCGGTGGGTCCGTTGGTGACGAGGGCAACGAGTGCGGCGGCGGCGCCGGCGACGGTGGCGCCGACGATCGGCACGAAACCGCCGAGGAAGGTCAGCAGCGCCAGTGGGAGGACCAGCGGCACACCGATCACCAGCAGGGCGATGCCGATGCCGATGGCGTCGACCGCCGCCACGACCGCCTGGCCGCCGATGTAGCGGCTGACCGCCCACCAGCCGGCCCGTCCGGCCTCGTCGACCGGTGGGCGCAGCCGGTCGGGGAACAGCCGGAGCAGCCAGCCCCACATCCGGGAGCCGTCCTTGAGGAGAAAGAAGAGCAGGACGAGGGCTAGAAGTACGGCACCGACCGTCTCCAGGGTGGCGGTCGCGGTCGCGGCGGGATCGATGTCCGCGGAGGCGTCGGTCAGGGACTGCTGTAGCACCTCGATGGCGGAATCCAGCTGTTCCTCGTCGATCGGTAGCGGGCCGCTGACGATCGTCTGCTGGACCTCTTCCAGACCATCGGACAGCGTTTCGCCGAGGTCGTCGAACTGGTTGGCGATCTGGTTCGTGACCAGGAAGCCGGCGAGCGTGAGGACTCCCACCAGGGTGAGCACGCCGCCGAGGGCGGCCAGCGCGGCGGGTACCCGGATGCGGCGCAGCAGTTTGCTGATCGGGTTGAGCAGCGCGGTGAGCAGCAGCGCGATGACCACGGCCAGGGACAGTGGGGCGACGGCGAGCAGGAGCCGACCGATCAGGTACACGGTGGCGGCCACCACCAACAGGCACGACCCGTAGATGGCCGTGACGCGCAGCAGCCACGGCACGGCCTCCCATGGTCTTTTCCGGGTCGGTCCCTCGGCAGCCAACGGTCTCCCGTCCGAATCGTTCAGTAGCCGAGGGCGGCGCCATCACCTCGGGGGTCCGCGCCGGCCTCCAGCAGTCCGCGTTCGTGGTCGATCCGGATGGCGTGGGCGTGGCCCAGGTTGTCGTCCCAGTTCGGCAGCATTCGTACCGGCTGGCCGCGGCGTTGTAGTTCCCTGACGATCTCGTCGCCGATGCGGCCCTCGAGGGACAGGTCCTGGGCGGTGGTGCCCCAGGTGCGGCCCATCAACCAGCGGGGCGCCTCGATGGCCTGCTGGACGTCGTACCCGAAGTCGATCGTTCGGGTCAGGAGCGCGGCGTGGGTCTGTGGTTGGCCCTCGCCACCCATGCTGCCGAAGGCCAGCCACGGTCTGCCGTCCCGGCAGACGAGACCGGGGATGAGGGTGTGGAAGGTGCGCTTGCCCGGCTCCATCCGGTTCGGGTGGTTCTCGTCGAGGGAGAAGAACGAGCCCCGGTTCTGCGGGATGATGCCGGTGTCCCCGGCGATGATCGCGCTGCCGAAGTCGTGGTAGATGGACTGAATCGCGGAGACGACCAGGCCGTTTTCGTCGACGGCGCTGAACGCGCAGGTGTCGCCCTGCGGGGACCGCCGTCGGGCCTGCGGGCCGAATCGGATGCCCGGTTCGACGTCCGCCATCACCATGGCCCGGTCGGGTCGGATCAGCTCGCGGCGCCGCGTCGCGTAGTCCGGGTCGAGCAGCTCGGTGACCGGGATGTCGAGCCAGTGCTTGTCGGTGAGCCATTCGTCGCGGTCGGCGAAGGCGAGTTTCACCGCTTCGGCGAGATGGTGGTAGTAGTCGGGGGTGCCGTCTCCCCAGGCGGCCACGTCATAGCCGGAGACGAGGTTGAGGATCTGCAGGGCGGCGAAGCCCTGGGTGTTCGGGGGGAGCTCGTAGACGGTGTAACCCCGGTAGTCGGTGTAGATCGGATCTTCCCAGTGTGCCTGGTAGGCGGCGAAGTCGTCGACGCGCAACGGCGATCCGGTAGGGGCGAGCGCGGCGCAGATCCGCTGGGCGAGGGCACCTTCGTAGAAGCCGCCGCGGGCACCGCCGGCGGCGATGGCCGCCAGCGACCGGGCCAGGTCCGGCTGGGCCAGCCGGTGGCCCTCGCGGGCGGCACGCCCGTCCGGTACGAAGATCCGTGCCATGGATTCCTCGCCGTTTAGCAGGTCCAGGTCTTCGACCAGCCAGTCGGACAACGATCGGGACACCGGAACGCCGTGCCGCGCGTAGTGGATGGCGTCGGCGAACAGGTCGGACCAGGGCAGCCGTCCGTGGCGTTCGTGGGCGAGCCGCCAGCCGTCGACAGCGCCGGGTACGGTCAGCGCGGCCAGACCGCCACGGGAGGGCACCTCGTCGGTGTGCCCCCGCTCCCGGTAGTAGTCCCGGGTCGCGGCGGATGCGGACGGGCCGGAGGCGTTCAGTCCGCGTACGGTTCCGTCGGGTTCGGCGATCAGCCAGAAGCCGTCGCCACCGAGCCCGGCCATGTGCGGGTAGGCGACGCAGAGCATGGCGTTGACGGCGATGCCGGCGTCCACCGCGCTGCCCCCACGGCGCAGCGCGTGCAGGCCGGCCTCGCTGGCCAGGGTGTGCGGCGAGGTGACCGCGCCACGGTCGACCCGGGTGGGTGGCCGGCCGGTACGCGGGCCGTGCGGAGCGGTCATCTTCAGGTCCCCGATCGTGGTCGGTATGGCTGCGGGTCGGCGAACCGGTCGCTGGTGGTGACGAAACCCCAGCACTGCTTGGTGTTGAACACCACGGCGTCCTTGCAGTACGACGGGCTGGAGGTGGCCGTCGCGTCGGCGATGAGCACCGGGTTGTAGTCGCGGAAGTAGGCGTCCTCCAGGGTGGTGCTGACGCACTGGTCGGCGTTCACGCCGCAGACGAAGAGCGTCTGGATGCCCTGGGTGCGCAGCACCTGGTCCAGATGGGTGCCGTAGAAGCCGCTCATCCGCACCTTCTCGACGTGGATGTCGTCGTCGCGCATGTGGCTCTTCACCTCGTCGACCAGCTCCGCTCCCCAGGACCCCGCGGTCAGCACCGATCCGTTGTCCAACTCCTCGCCGATGCCCTGTTGGTCGCGGCGGTGTTTGAAGGAGAAGAGGGTAGGGGCGCCGAGGTTGCGCAGGTCGGGCCGGTTGTGCCAGTAGATCCAGATGACGAACATGTCGTGCCGGCGGGCGGCCTCGATCGCCCGCCGCACGCCGGGAATCGCCTCCCGGCAGGCCCGGTAGTCCAGGCCCGAGCGGTCGGTCCAGCCGCCGGGGGCGCAGAAGTCGTTCTGCATGTCCACCACGGCCAGCGCGCCCCGATTGAGGTTGTCCACGAACGGCAGCAACTCGGCGTCGAAGCGAACCAACTGCCCGTCGGTGTGGTGCGGCGACAGGTGCACGTGGTCCTCGTAGAGGTGCCAACGGTCGGCACTGGCACCGAGTTGCACGCCCCCGTCGCCGGTGTCGGCGTAGATCTCCCGGAACCGGCCCATCATCCCTCCTCGTCCCCGCCGCCAGCGGGTGCGAACTTCAGCACGATCGGTATCGCGCCGGCGACCCCGACGAGTGCCAGGCCCGCCCACCACGCCGGCGACGTGTCGGTGTCGGCGCCGAGGCTGAGGGCCGGCAGCGCGACGAGGAACAGCACCAGCGCCAGCAACAGCCAGCGGAGCTCGGTCATAGGTCCTCCCGATGTCAGACGAACAGCAGGGTCAGCAGACCGATCACGACGGCGACGGCCATCGTCCAGGGCAGCGTCTTGCGCAGCACCTGGCCCTCCTGGCCGACGATGCCGGCGGTGCCGGTACCGAGCACGATGTTGGCCGGGGCGATCGCGTTGCCGACCGCCCCTCCGGCACTCTGCGCGGCGATGATGGCGTTGCCAGACAGCCCCGTACCACTCGCCACGCCCTGCTGCAACTGGCTGAACAGCACGTTCGATGCCGTGTTGCTGGAGGTCATGAAGGCGCCGAGCAGCCCGATGAAGTTCGCCACGAAGGCGTAGACCAGCGGCGGGGAGACCGTCTCGATGCCCTGCGCCAGCACGTCGGTCAGGCCGGAGTGCTCCATCACCCCGGCGAGCACCAGGAACGACAGGATCGCCACCGACGCGGGTGCCGCGTTGTCCGCAAGGGAGGACCAGACCGACTGCCGGCCGGCGCGCTCACGCTGCGCCGCGAAGAAACCCCGCAACCGGAAGGCCATCCACGTCACCGCCGTCGCGACGATGAGGGCGAACCCCGGGTGGGTGAACGGTGAGATCGGCGAGTACGGACGCTCCCCCTCACTCGCCACGTCATAGCCGGTCGTGACATCGGGGAACGGGAAGCCGAACTCCACCTGGTCGAGCAGGTTCTCCACGGGCGGAATCGCCAGGGTGAGTACGGCGACAGCGGTAAGCACGGCGTACGGCAGCATCGCCCACGCCAGGCCCATCGTCGGCCTCGCGTCCTCGTCCTCGGCGGCGTCCCCGGCGTCCTCGCTCATCGCCGGCCGCCGCTCGATGTCGCGCGCCGGCTCGCGGTAGCGCGACCACCGGGACAATGGATACAGAGCGACCAGGGCCACCGTCGTGGCGAGGAAGTTCGACAGCAACGGCTCCCAGTACATGATCACGAACTGCAGGCCGGCGTGGATCGCCGAGATGATCAGAACCAGCGGCCAGGCCAGCCGGACCGCCGCGCCGCGGCCCGCCATCCAAGCGATGGTGACCCCGGCCATCAGGGTGATCGGCGCCAACAGCACCGCGGTGATCAGCGCGGTGGTCAACTCGCTGTCCAGCTCGACCACCTGCAGGGTGGCCAGCCAGCCGACCGCCAGGGTGCCGAACATGTTCGCCCAGGCGTGCCCGATCAGCGGGATCGCCACCGCGTACACGGCCCGCACGCCGATCGCCAGCAGCAACGGCGCGACGATGGCGATCGGCGCGCCGAAGCCGGCAATGCCCTGCATGAAGGACGCGAACACCCAGCCGAACGCGAGCACCAGGAAGACGTGGTTGCGGCTGTAGCGCGACAGCCCTCGACGCAGGGCGTCGAAGGCGCCGGCTGCGGTGCCGATCCGGTAGAGCAGCAGTGCCGGCCAGATCACCAGCAGGATGAAGATCGCGTCCCAGATCCCCTTGCCCGCACCGACCGCGACCGTCTCCCACGGCGTACGGAAGAACACCAGGGCGAGCAGCACGGCCAGGAACATGCCGACCGGCCCGGCCTGCGGCGCCTTCCAGCGCAGCACCGCCAGGAGAACCAGCAGGACCACGATGGGGCTGATGGCCAGCAGCCAGGTGCCGACGTTGATGGGCAGACTGGTCTCATTCATGTCAGCTGCCACGGCGCGCGGGATGCGACGGGCGGCAGGTGCGAGCGGCCATGACCAAGTTCTAGTCCAGCTCAGCGCCAATTTTGCCAATACGTGTGTTTTGCCCTTCTCCGCACGTCAGCCTGGCGTTCGCCGCGGGACTCTGCGGGTAAGTGGGCCTATGCCGTCAGTGGGTGGCGCGGCCAGTGAACGCTCAGCGGGGGCCCGGGCGAGGCGGCTGGGTCGCCGGGTTTGGACCCTGACTTGGCGCCGCCTGCAGAACAATCTGCTCGTGGCGGGGCTGGCCGCGACCGCGTACCCGTGAACGGAACGTGCGAGTGTTGCCTTCGTCGCCGGGCGAGGCCAACCACCCGCCAAGCTGGAACTCCTCAACGGGTCGGACGGCTGGCCGAAGCGGATGGGCTGGCGAGGCTACGTCCGGTGTGCCTATTCGTACGTATGGGTGAGTGCCGCGCCCGGGTCCGTTGCCACCGAATGCAGATCTCGCGGGCCTGACGTTGTCGTGAGGTGATCGTGTGGTGCTCCGGTGTGCTCGGACGCACGGCACCCCATCAGCACGGGTGCGACTGTTCCAGCACCGCAGCAGCTCCTCCAGCCGTCGGCAGTGGTGGCTTGTCGAGTGGAACGCGCGGACCAGCGGAAACGGAAGCCCTCCATGCGGACGGAGAGCCGCTGAGTCAGTGCATCTTAGGAGTCTAAGATAAGGATAGAGATGATATGCCCGGTTCCGACTACGGATCAGAAGGTTAGGGGTTCGAGTCCCTTCGGGCGCACTTCACGATCAAGGCCGTGACCAGCAGAAATGCCGGTCACGGCCTTGATCGCTTCTGCATGCTGGGACGAGTTCTCCCAGTATCTAGGCCCTGGTGCTCCTTTGTCGCTGTGCTGTTCAGCAGGGTCCGTGCCGGTGGTCTGAGCCGTCCAGGTCGTTTGCGTGTCGGCTGGTCTGGATCGGTCGTGCGTCAGAGCGCAACCGTCGTCCACTACGGTCACGACTGTGGATCTTGCCTGAAAGGCTGGCGCTCGGACGGTCGGCCGCCGTTGACCTGGGCTGGCGCAGGGGTGGCGAACAGGGGTCGGGGTGCCCGACGGCGTGAGTGTCCTGGGTGACGGGCGGGAGATCCACGCAATCTGATTGAGGCACGTGTAGCGGCCTGCGTGGCGGGCAACCCGGCTCTCCTGGGTAGTGGGGAATCTCGCCCGCGTTCGGCACGGATGGCAGTGCACTGTCATGGCTCCCCTCTGTGTCAAGACACAGCCGGGAGGGGAGTTCATCCTGGGTCTCGGCGGGTCCGGGAAGTGACTTCTCCGAAGAGCCGGCTGGGGGATGCGAGTCGGTCACGCTGGAGCCAGTTGCCGTTCCCCGTTGTCCTCCCGGGCCCGCCGCCGTGGCCACCGCGTCACTGATCATGCACCGGTAGACGACGTCAGACAGCAGTTGGTGTAGCTGGGGCACCACCCGGGTGTGGTCCTCACCGAGAGAGCGACGCCGGTCGACCAAGATCCGCAGCAAGGCTAGCTGTTCATCATTGACCACTGGACGCAGCCCGGCCATGCGGGTGCCGACCAGCGCGATGCAGTGGGCGTCGGTGGCATCAGTCGTGCGGCCCTGCCCGGTGGCGAACACCCGTGCCCGGGCGGACAGCTTCGGCGGCACATCGACAACCTGCTCGCCCTCGGCCAGGAGCCGGGTGGCGATGTGCCGACCGCTCCCCTGGCAGCCCTCGATTCGCCCAGGCGTTGATGTTCGCCGAAGCCGACGCGATCTGCGGCGCCGGGTACGGGCAGCGCAGCGACGAGCGGGCCAACTCCCGCAACGGCAACCTGCGGACTGAAGCGCTTGAAGATTCACGAGTGTGCTCGCTTCTCGGCCGGGCGCGGCCTCCGGGACGACGTCAGGCCAGACAGGACAATTGCGGACCACACTGGGACCCTGGGTCGACGGCCGGATCACCATTCCCGGCTGATCCGGTCGGCCAATCTATCGGGATTCCGACTCATGCCGATGAATGGTGCTCGGCTTGACGTAATTCGGCCCTATTTATGGTGCTCGGCACCCTGATCACCTGTTGTAATCTGGCGAGAAGCGGCGATCTGAAGGCGGCCGAATGACCATTGAGGACAGGTACCGCGCTCTGCAGGAAGCCCTTCAGAAGAAGGCGGACGAGCTGGCGAGCATTCTCGACGAGGCGGGGGCTGAAGCGCGCGCGACCGACAGTCGTACACGGGAGCCGCTGGCCGAGGTGGAGAAGGGCATCCAGGATGCGCGACAGCTCGCCGACGCCATCACCCGGGACGGCGGTGAAGCCGCCGCCGACCTGGCCCACGAGAAGCTCGTCGTGGCCATCAACCAGTTGGCGGCGGTGCTGGAGACCGTCGGCCGGAAACTCGACCACAAGAGGGTCGACCTCGATTACTGCCATTCGGCCGGTGCCATTGAGGAGCGGGTGGAAGGGGTCGGGGAGAGCGGCGCCGTCCACGTCGCGTCACCGACGTTCGCCGACGACGCCCGGCACTTCTTTCCCGGCGGCTCGGTCGGCGGGCGGCTCATTCCCCGCGGCTGGTACTCCATTCCCTGGTGGCGGGACGTGAAGCCGAGCACGGTCGCCAACGCGGCCGGCACCGGCCTGGTGTTCGGCGGGGTGGCGCACGAGTTCTATGAGCACGTGCTCGCTCATCTTCCCGGGCAGCCGTCCTCCGAGACTTGGGCGAAGGGTGTCACTGCCACCTATCGGGTCTCCACCGACTGGTGGCCTTTCGACGGTGACAGCGTTCTCGACTGGCTGTTCTGAGGAGGCGGGATGAGCGAGAAGGCCTTCGGCCCGTACCGGATCAGGCTCACCCACGACACCGCCGGCTACGCCGTTTCCACGCAGGATGGCGACCTGTTCACCGCCGACTCGGTCGAGTTCAAGGACTCGGTGGTCAAGCGTCTGCGCATCGACCTCCCCGGCCGTGGCGCTCCGGTTCCGCTCACCTACAGCGCGGGCCGGAAGAAGCTCTCGGTGAAGTTGGCCAAGAGGCTCGGCAAGGCCGCGATGATCGCTTTGATCATATTCGTGAACAAGGAGAACGCCCGCAAGGGATACGTGAGAGGCGCTCGCGTGACACCCGAACTTCCGGGCAGCCCAGGGAGCACCGCCAAGAGAGCGGGCGCGGTCGCGGCCGGCGGGGCGGCCATCAAGAGCGGGAAGGACATCGCCGACTTCGTCAACCGACCGCAGGAGGGCTACTACGACGGCCAGGGGCAGCTCGTGGTCCGCGGCGTCCTCGGCCGTCCGGATCTCCTGCCCCGTGGCGCGGCACTCGACCTGTGAGCGCACTCCAGGTACCACTGGTCACCGCGACCGCCACCCTGGCCGCCGCGCTGCTCGCCGCCTCGGTCACCGTCTGGAACGAGCGTCGCAAGCGGCTGCTGGAGGCAAAACAGGCCGCGTACGCCAAGGCGACCAGCACATTGCAGCTCATCCGGCAGCACGCGGTGATCGACCAGTTGTTCGCCGACCAGGTCGACGCCCTCGTCGGGCGGTTGCTTCAGAACGGTGACCCGGCCGAGCTGCGCGACGTCGTGCGGAGCACCGTCGAATCCCTGGAACGTCGCCGCGACCGGTTGCTGGATCATGTCCTGCGACCGTTGCTCGAGGCGGAGGCTGGGGTGCAGGTGTTCGGCAGTGCCCGGGTCATCCGGGCCATGGAGGAGGCGTCCACCCTCGTCGCGGACATGCTCGGGCCCGAGCCGGGTGCCTTCGACGCGGTCCGGTTCGACGCGGCAGTGCGGGTGCTGCGGGAGGCGGTACGCAAAGAACTTCGCATCCGTTGACGTACGGATCAGAAGTTTAGTGGTTCGAGTCCCTTCGGGAGCGGGCAGCCGGTCGGGCGACCCGGACCGGCCCCGCGCGGCCTGCCCGCTCCCTTCCCGGATGGCGGGCGGTTGGCCGCGTGGGCCGGCCGATGACAGGGCCAGGTCAGAGCGCGGGGGACAGGTGCAGGAGACGGTTGGGCGAGCCGACCCCCGGGTTGATCACGACCGGGCTGGCGACGCTGAACAGGTAGCTGGCCACCTGGGCCGGTGTCCAGGTCGGGTTGTTGCTGAGCACCCGAGCGGCGACGCCGGCGACGAGCGGCGCGGCGTGTGAGGTGCCGCTGATCGTCTGGGTCGCGGTGACCGAGTTCCACCAGGCCGACGTGATGCGCTCGCCGGGAGCGAAGATGTCCAGGCAGGGGCCGAAGTTCGACCAGCTTGCCCGGTTGTCGTTCGTCGACGTCGCGCCTACGGTCAGCGCGGTCGGCACCGACGCGGGTGAGACGGTGCAGGCGCTCGCGTTCGAGTTGCCGGCCGGAACCGTTACCGTGATGCCGTCGGCGACCGCGTTCGTCACTGCGGTGTTGAGCGCGAGGGTGGGGCTGGTCAGCACGCCGATGTTCGCCACGGCCGGCTGCCCGGTGGGGTGGTTGGCGATCATCCAGTTGATCCCGTTGATCAGCATCGACAGCGTGCTCGGCAGGGCGCAGTCGAACACCTTGACCGCGACCAGCACGACGTTCTTCGCCGCCCCGTAGGTCGTCCCGCCGACGGTGCCGGCGACGTGGGTGCCGTGTCCGCTGCAGTCGTTGGCCGGGAGCGCGCCGTCGACGGCGTCGTAGCCGTACACCGCCTGGCCGCCGAACTCGACATGGTTGATCTGGATCCCGCTGTCCACGATGTACGCCCGGACGCCCGTCCCGACACTGGTGAAGTTGTAGGTACCACTGAGTCCCAGCGGTGCGTCGACCCGGTCGAGGTTCCACGGCGCGTTCGTCTGGGTGGTGGCCAAGCTGATCAAACGGTCCTGCTCCACGACCGCCACCGCCGGGTCGGCGGCCAGCCGGCGGGCCACCGGCTCGGAGGTCCGCACCGAGAAGCCGTTCAACGCGTCGCGCCAGACCTGGTCCGGGCGGAAGCCGTACCGGTCGGCGAGGCGGGACACGCCAGCCTGTCGATCGCCGACCGTACCGCCGCTGTCCTTGAGGGTGACCACGTAGCTGCCGGGCACGGAGGTGGCGTTGCCGGTGCCGAGGATCTCGCCGGTCGTCCCGGTCCGCATTCCGGTGGCGGGTGTCGCAGTGGCCGGTCCGGCAGCCACGGTGAGGAGCATGACCGTGGTGGCGAGCGTGGCCATGGCGGCCGTTCCGGCTCGACGCTCGCGGGCGAAGATCGTGTGGCGGTGGAGTCTCATCTCCCAGCCTCCTTTTGTTCCGGCCATTCCGGCGGACGCATGACGCGCCGATTGAATGGTCCGAACGGTTTTGCTGGATCGTACAGCCGATAGATGGCCGGATTCCATCGCGGAATTCGTTAATTCAATCGATGGAGGTCGTTTTCGGCGTGGAGTGAGAAGAGTTCTGGTTCGATGTATCAGGGTCCCTTCCGGGGCCTCGCCCCCCGGCTGCTGCTGCCTGCGGCACCCGTGGACCGACCGTCCGCCGTCCGTAGCGGCCGGTCGCATGGATCTCGCCCGCCTGCCCGGGCCGCCCCACCGGCTACCGGCCGAACTGTCGGTAGCGCTCCTCGGTGCGTTCCTTGTCCGGCTTCCACCACCACTCGTTGTCCCGGTACCACTCGATCGTCGCGGACAGGCCGGCGCGCAGGTCCGGGTACCGGGGCCGCCAGCCAAGCTCGCGGCGCAACTTGCCGCTGTCCGTGGCGTACCGCAGGTCGTGGCCCGGGCGGTCCGGGACGTGGTCGTACCCGCCGGCGGACTCGCCCATCAGGTCGAGGACGAGTTCCAGCACCGCCTTGTTGCTGCGCTCGTCGCCGGAGCCAATCATGTACGTCTCACCGAGCCGACCCCGCTCCAGGATCAGGTGCACCGCCGCGTTGTGGTCGTCCACGTGGGTCCACTCCCGCACGTGCGCGCCTGTGCCGAACAGTTTGGGCCGGTGACCGCTGAGCAGGTTCGTCACCTGCCGGGGAACGAACTTCTCGACGTGTTGGTACGGGCCGTAATTGTTGGCGCAGTTCGACAGCGTGGCCCGTACGCCGTAGGAGCGCACCCAGGCCCGCACCAGCATGTCGGACGCGGCCTTGGTGGCCGAGTACGGGCTGGACGGATCGTATCGACTCTCCTCGGTGAACCTCCTGTCGTTGCCCAGACCGAGGTCGCCGAAGACCTCGTCGGTGGAGATGTGGTGCAGTCGCCGGTCGTGGCGTCGGACCGCTTCCAGGACCGTGTAGGTGCCCAGCACGTTGGTGCGCACGAACGGCGACGGGTCGTGCAGGGAGTTGTCGACGTGCGACTCGGCGGCGAAGTGCACCACCAGGTCGGTGTCGGCGACCAGACCGTCGACCAGGTCCGCGTCGCAGACGTCCCCGTGCACGAACTCGATCCGGTCGTCGACGGCCGCCAGGGTCCGCCGGCCACCGGCGTAGGTGAGGGCGTCGAGGACCCGGACGGTGTAGTCGGGCCGGTTGGACAGGGTGTGGTGCACGAAGTTCGCGCCGATGAAGCCGGCTCCGCCGGTGACCAGCATCCGTGTCACGACGCACCCCCGGGCCGGGTCGCGTGCCGGCGGGGCTCCAGGGACCCGGCCGGTCCTTCCGGACAGCTCGTACGCTCGTCGCCAGACATGGCTGGGACACCTCCTCGTCGACGTGCCCGGACGGTGACCGGGCGGTCGGTTGTAGGACATGGCGGGTATCGGCCGGCGTCGACGCTGCCGGGGCGTCCTCGCGCGTGCCGAACTCCCTGCCGGGGTCAGTAGACGGCCGCGGCGGCAGACCGCTGTGACGAGGGCAGCTGGTGCGGCAGGCAGATCCGTTCCGGTTCCCCGGTGAGCAGGTGCCGGGCGACGTCGGCCCCCATCTTCATGGCGTGGTCCATGTTGCCGTACTCGTACATCCAGACGCCGAAGCGGCCACGGGAGTAGATGCCCCGTCCTTCCAGGTGGTCGAGGATCAACGCCACGGCGTCCGTGCGGTCCAACGTCGGGATCGGGTACGCCATCGGGATCCGGCGTACGTACCGGGAGGCGACGGCACCGGAGTCCGACAGCAGTCCGGCCCGCTCCAGCCCGGCCACGGTCTGCCGCACCGCCGCGTCGTCGTCCGGCCAGCCGCCGTCGGCCGGCAGGGCGATCTCGGCGAGGTACGACAGGTGGCGATCGTGCGGCTCCGGCATGTTGGCGCCGGCGAACAGGCCCATGTTGGTGATCCGGTAGAACGGGTAGTCGGCCTCGGGGAAGTACAGCCAGTGCCACGCCGGGTCGACCCGGCCACGGGCCCCGACCCCCACCACCAGCACCCGGTTGTGCCGCAACGCCGCGGTGGCGGCGCGCACCTCCGCCGGGCACCGGCTGAGCGCCGACACCAGCGCGGTCAGCGGCATCGTGGAGACCAGCCGCTCGTACGGCAGCACCTCGCCCGAGCCGTACGTGACGGTCCGGGCGTCCGGATCGATCCGCCGCACCGGCGCCTCGTACCGCACGTCGGGCAGCCGGGCCGCCAGGCGTCGGAACGGTTCACCGATGCCGCCGCGGCCCGGGTAGCTGAAGGTGCTGTTCGGTCCCCAGCCGGGAGCGGTCCGCCGCTCGACGAGGTTGCGCAGCGCGCCCCGCCAGTCGACCGTGGCCACCCGGTGGGTCACCCAGTCGGTGGACATCTCGGCGATGGGCACCGTCCACAACTTCTCGTGGTACGGCCGCATGAACCGCTCGACGACGCCGGTGCCGAAGTTCGCCAGCAGCCAGTCCTCGTAGTTGCGTACCGTGCCGTCCGGCCGGTCGATCATCTTGACCAGGCAGTCCACGGCCTCGTCGGTGGGCAGGGCGCTGAGGTTGTGCTGGAACGGGTACGGCACCCAGCTGTCCCCGTAGCGGATGTAGGAGGAGCGCTGGTGGCGCAGCACATCCCCCTCCATGACGTCGTCGAGGAGGGCGTCGAAGTCGCCGAAGTAGCTGAAGGCGACGTGCGCACCCTGGTCCCACACGAATCCGGCCCGGTCCGTGAAGGAGGAGGCGAGCCCGCCGGCCACCGCCCCGCGTTCGAGGACCACCGGGCGCGCGCCGGCGCGGTGCAGTTCGTGGGCGGCGGCGAGCCCACACGGGCCGGCGCCGATGATGAGATGGTCGTGTCGCATCCGTGCGTTACCTCCGCGAGCGGAATGGGGACGATCCGGCGGCTCGGGCGGTCGGCCCGGCCGGACCGGGGCTCAGTCGGCGGGCATCGGCCGGATGACGACGCTCGCCAGGTCGACGCCCTCGGGCTGGCCCAGCACCCAGAGGATGCTGTCGGCGATCTGGCCCGCGGTCAGGCTCCCGCCCGCCGGGGTCCCCCCGGCGGGCGCCCAGAAGGCGGTGTCGACCCGGCCCGGCGCGATCAACGTGACCCGGATCCCGTCGCCGGTGACCATCAGCCGGATGTTCTCCGCGAGCCCGGTGACCGCCCACTTCGTGGCCCCGTACAGGTTGCCGCGGGTGGCGACGAGGCCGGCGAGGCTGCCCACCAGGATGATCTGGCCACGGGTGCGGCGCAGGCTCGGCAACGCGGCGCGCACCAGCAGGGCCGGCCCGAGCACGTTGACGAGGACCATCTCCCGCCAGCCTCGTGGGTCCCCGTCGTCCATGCCGTCGAAGGTGGCCATCCCGGCGTTCGCGATCACGGTGTCCAACCGGCCGAAGCGCTCGACCGTGGTGCGTACGGCCCGCTCCACCGCGGCGGGGTCGGCCGCGTCGCCGGGCACCACCGCCAACCGTTGTCCGGCATCGGCCCGGGCGGCGAAGCGTGCGAGCCGCTGCGGGTCACGGCCGGTCACCGCGACCCGGTGGCCCCGGCGTAGCAGCCGCTCGGCGGTCGCCGCCCCGATGCCGCTGGCGCCGCCCGTGATCAGGGTGACCGGAGTGTCCGGCATGGCAGCCTCCTCCTCGGCACCGGCGGCACGGGGTCGGCGGCCGGGCCCCGGCGCGGCCGGCGATGTCGCGCCCGCCGCAACCATCTTCGGCCGCCGTCAGCGGTCCGGGCTTCTCTGAGCTTGCCGGGCCCGGACACGCGTGCGGGGCAGGGCCCGGGCCGGCCCCACCCCGCGCAACGCGTGCGGGGCAGGGCCCGGGCCGGCCCCACCCCGCACGCGGGCTCACTCAGCCGGCCTGCGCGGGCGCCTCCGCCGCGGCCGTGCCGCTGGCCGGCTTCTGCGGCTTCGGCGGCGGGGGCACCGGGGCCACCTTGCGCAGCGCGACCACGGAGAGGACGGCCAGGCCGAGCACGACGATCGCCCCGACCAGGGCGACGGTGTTCAGACCGGCGGTGAAGGCGTCGTGCGCGGCGTCGACCAGGCCGCTGCTCAGCGGGCTGGGCAGCGACCGGGCGGCGGTTTCCGCAGCCTCGACACTGGCCCGGGCGGCCTGCGCCGCCTCGGTGGTGACACCAGAGGGCAACCCGTCGGTCAGCTCGGTGCGGTAGACGGCGGCGGCGACGCTGCCCAGGGCCGCGATGCCGAAGGCCACCCCGAACTCGCTGCCGGTCTGCATCACCGCCGACGCGGAGCCGGTCTTCTCGGTGGAGACCGCCCCGATCGCCAGGCCGGTCACCAGGCCGAGCGGGATGCCCACGCCGAACAGCACGATGCCGAAGCCGATCAGCACGGGCGCCAGCCCGCCGGTGCGGGTGACCTGGCTGAGCACTACGTACCCGAGAGCCGCGACGACCATCCCGAAAGCGAGCACGTACGCCGGCCGGATCCGTTGCGCCAGGCCGGGGCCGAGCATGAGCCCGACGATCAGACCCAGGGTCGGCGGCAGCATCCACAACCCGGTGCCGAGGGTGGAGAGGCCCTCCACCGTCTGCAGGTGCAGGGTCACCAGCAACGAGCTGCCACCCTGCACCGCGCCGCCGAGCAGGCCGAAGATCACCGCGGCGGCGAAGATCTGGTTGCCGAACAGCTTGGTGTCGAGCATCGGGTCGCGGAGCGACCGCTGCCGCACGACGAACGCCGCGGCGGTCACGAGGCCGACGACCACGGCGGCGACGGGCACGGGGGCCCAACCGTTCTTGGCCAGTTCCTTGAGGCCGAAGATGACCAGCAGCACGCCGGCCAGGGAGAGCGCGACGCTGGCCAGATCCAGCGGGCCCCGGTGCGGGTTGCGGTACTCCGGCAGCAGCCGTGGACCGGTCACCAGTAGCAGGAGCATCACCGGCACGCCGATCAGGAACACCGAGCCCCACCAGAAGAACCGCAGCAGGACACCGCCGACGACCGGGCCGATCAGCAGACCGCCCATGAAACAGCTCATCCAGGAGGCGATGGCCATGCCGCGCTGGGCGGGATGGGCGAACATGTGGCTGATCAGGCCCAGCCCGCAGGGCATGACCGTGGCGGCCGCCACGCCCATCAGCGCCCGGGCGCCGAACAGCATCCAGAACGACGTGGAGAAGGCGGCGACCACCGAGGTGACCCCGAACAGCGCCGCGCCCAGCAGCAGCAGCTTCCGCCGGCCGACACGGTCGCCCAGGCTGCCCATCGTGATGAGGAAACCGGCGGTCATGAAGCCGTAGATGTCGACGACCCAGAGCTGCTCGGTGCTGTTGGCACCGAGCGCCGTGCTCAGGTGTGGCAGGGCGAGATAGAGCACGCTGAGGTCCAGCGACATCAGCAGTGCGGCGAGGGCCAGCACGGCCAGTCCGGCGAATTCGCGGCGGCCCGCCAGCGCGCCGGGAGCGGCGGAGGCGTCCGACGGCATGTCGGCATGGGACGACATGTTGATCCTTCCTTCTTGTCGGCCGTCCGGGGACGGCGGAACAGGGTCACCGGACGTACGGGCGGCTCTTCCGGTGATTGCGCAACGCCTCGCCCCACCAGACCAACTCGTCGAACATGCGCCGCGCGTCCAGCGACACGGCCTCGGCCTCGGCCTCGACCGGCTGGCCGTCGGCGTCGAAGAGCGTCCGGTGGTTCGGCAGGCTGACGGTCTCCCGGATGGTTGCCGACCCGAGCGCGGCGAACACCTGCCGGAGTTGCTCGGCGGCGCGCAGGCCGCCCGCGGGGCCGCCGTAGCAGAGGAAGCCGACCGGCTTGGCCTGCCACTCCTCCCGGTACCAGTCGACGGCGTTCTTCAGCGACGCCGGAAAGCTGCGGTTGTGCTCGGGCACCACCACCACGAAGGCGTCCGCGCTGGCGAGCCAGGGGCTCAGGTCGCGTACGGCCTGCGGCCGCACGTCGCCCTCGGCGAGGCGTACCTCCGGCAGGCGGGCCTCGGCCAGCTCGATCAGGTCGACCTGGAGGTCGCTGCGCAGCTCGGCCTGGCCGGCGAGCCAGCGGGCCGCGACCGAGCCGAAACGCCCGGCCCGGATGCTGCCGACGACAATTGCCAGACGTAATCGCGATGACGGCATTCCACGAACTCCTCGCATTTTCGTTGGCCGGCGTCCGTCGAAGTGGTATCAGCCCAGGTCATTGTCGCCGCGCGGGGTTCCGGAATCGTTTCGGTGCTGTTCGGGCGTGTCGGAGCGGCGCCGAAACGCCTCGTCACGCATTCTCTGCGGCTCCTCGGTTAGAGTGTCCGCATGCGCTTTGGTGTGCTCGGCCCACTGGAGGTGTGGACCACCAATGGGCGGCACGTCAAGATTCCCGAGTGGAAAGTCCGCGCACTATTGGTGAACCTGCTCGCGCAGTCCGGTCGGGCCGTCACGGCGGACCGACTGATCGACGATCTGTGGGGTGACCGGCCGCCGGCCAACCCGCACGCCGTACTCCGCAGCAAGATCTCGCAGTTGCGCCGGGTGTTGCGCGACGCCGAGCCGGGCCTGCCCGACCCGGTCGTGCGGCGCGGGGCCAGCTACGCGCTGGACCTCCCGGCGGACGCGGTCGACGCGCACCGCTTCGAGGCCCTGCTGGACCGGGCGGAGCACCTCGGTGATCGGCGGCAGCGGGTCTCGGTCCTGGCCGAGGCGCTCGCGCTGTGGCGCGGACCATGCTTCGCGGGTTTCGCCGAGGCACCGTTCGCCGCCGGCGCGGTGGCCCGGCTGGAGGAGCGGCGGCTGACCGCGCTGGAGGAGCAGGTCGCGCTGCGCGCCGAGCTCGGCGAGGACATGACGCTGGTCGGCGAGCTGGCGGACCTGGTGGCCGACCATCCGTTGCGGGAGCGGTTCCGGGCCGCCCAGATGCGGGTGCTCTACCGCCTCGGCCGGCAGGGTGACGCGCTCGCCGCGTACCGGGACCTGCGCGAACGGCTCAGCGAGGAACTCGGGCTCGAACCGGGTCCGGCCGTGGTGGCCCTGCACCAGGCGATCCTGCGGCAGGAAGAGAACCTGGCGGCGGCGCCCGCCGGTCCGCCGGTCCGGCGTCGGCTGACCAATCTGCCCACGCCGCTGACCGGTCTGGTCGGCCGCGACGGCGCCGTCGACGAGGTGCGCGCACTGCTGGAGGCCGGCCGGCTGGTCAGCCTCGTCGGCCCCGGCGGGGTGGGCAAGACAAGGCTGGCGGTCGAGGCCGCCCGCGGGCTGACCGCGGACTTCCCCGACGGTGTCTGGCTGGTCGAGCTGGCCGCCCTGGACCGTACGGCCGGCGCGGCCGACCCGGCGGAGGCCGACCGGCCCACCCTGCAGGGCCTGGTCGACCGGGTCGCCGCCGAGCTGGACGTGCGGGCGCCGACGGGTGCCCGGTCCTGTGTGGAGAGGCTGGCGGACGCGCTGCACGACCGCCGCCTCCTGCTGGTGCTGGACAACTGCGAACACGTGGTCGACGACGCGGCGGAGCTCGTCCGCCGGATGCTCGGCGGGCTGCCCGGTCTGCGTTTGCTCACCACCAGCCAGGAGCCGCTGGGGGTGGCCGGTGAGCAGGTGTGGGTGGTGCCACCGCTGGCGCTGCCCGAACCGGGGGCCGACCACGACCCGGCCCGGTTGTTCCGCTACGGCGCGGTCGAGCTGTTCACCCTGCGCGCCCGGGCCGGGGCGGCCGGCTTCACGATCGGGCCGGAGAACGCCGCCGATGTCGCGGCGGTCTGCCGCCGCCTGGACGGCATTCCGCTGGCGCTCGAACTCGCCGCCACCCGGGTCCGGGCGATGGGCATCCGTCAGCTCGCCGCCGGGCTGGACGACCGGTTCGGGTTGCTCGCCTCCGGGCGGCGTTCCGAGCCGGCCCGGCAGCAGACGCTGCGCGCGATGATCGACTGGAGTTGGGAGCTGCTCAGCGGCCCGGAGCGGGCGCTGCTGCGCCGGCTCGCGGTGCACGCCGACGGTTGCACGCTCACCGCCGCGCGCGAGGTCTGTGCCGGCGGTGAGGTGGATCCGGCTCAGGTGCCGGACCTGTTGGCCCGTCTGATCGACCGGTCCCTGCTGGTGCCGGCGGAGCAGCCCGACGGCCCCCGGTACCGCCTGCTGGAGTCGGTCGCCGCCTACTGCCTGGAGCAGCTGAGCGAGGCGGGCGAGCTGGCCGAGGTGCGCGCCCGTCACGCTGAGTGGTACACGGCCCTGGCCGAGCAGGCCGACGAGCGGCTGCGGGGGGTGCACCAGCGCACCGCGTTGCGCCAGATGGACGCCGAGGCGGCCAACTTCCGCGCCGCGCTGCGCGTCTGCGTGCACCGCCGCGACGCCCACCTCGCCCTGCGCCTGACCTGTGCACTGGCGTGGTACTGGGTGCTGCGCAGCCGGGTCGGGGAGGGGCGCCGCGCGCTGGCCACCGCGTTGACCGTTCCGGGCGTCGCACCGGAGGGCCTGCGCGGCACGGCGATGACCTGGCAGGCGGGCATCGCCGCGCTGGCCGGTGAGCCGCCGGACGCCCTGATCGAGCCGCGGTACGCGACCGCGAAGAGCTACGTCGACGATCCGCGCGACCCGGCGGGCCGGGCCCGCGCCGCCCTGCTGCTGGCGGTGGTCACTCCGCTCGATGTCACCAGGCCGGCCGCGAACCCGGTCAACCGGCTGTTGGCGACCTTCCGCGCACTCGGCGACCGGTGGGGGGAGGCGGCGGCGCTGGCCGTGCTGGCGTACCACGCCCAGTTGCGCGGCGACTTCTCCGCCCTGCGTCGCGACGCCGAGCGCAGCCTGGTGCTCTTCCGCGAGCTGGGCGACCACTGGGGCATCCTCCAGGCGACCACCCCGCTGGCGGAGCTGGCCCAGTTCACCGGGGAGTACGACCGCGCCGGCCGGTGGTTCGCCGACGGGTTGCACATCGCGCAGGAACTCGGCCTACGCGCCGAGGTGGCGCGGCAGCTCAACGGGGCGGGCCGGATAGCCCAGCTGCAGGGCGACAACGTCCGTGCCCGGGAGCTGTTCCGGCGGGCCCGTACGCTCGCCGCCGAGGAATCGGTCAAGGCCATGGAGCAGGTCGCCGACCTCGGGTTGGCGGTCGCGGACCGGTGGGAGGGCAACCTCGACGCGGCCGAGCGGCGGCTGCTGCCGTGGTTGAGCTGGAACCGTCGGGCCGCCTGGCCGGCGGGCATCGCGGCGGTCCAGGCCGAGCTGGGCTTCGTCGCCGAGCAGCGCGGCGATGTCGACACCGCCTCGGAGCGGCACCGGGAAGGCTGGGAGGCCGCCCGGCAGACCCGGGAGAGCCGGACGGTCGCGTTGGCGCTGGAGGGCCTGGCCGGGGCGCGGGCGGTGGCCGGCGACGGAATGGGCGCCGCCCGGCTACTCGGCGCGGCGGCGGCGACCCGCGAGTCGGTGGGGATGGCTCTGCCGCCGGCCGAGCGCGGCGACGTCAAGCGGATCGCCGCGCTGGCCCGTGCCGCGCTGGGCGAGGACGGCTTCAAGAGCGAGTTCGAGTACGGCGCCGGTCTGCGGCCGGAGGAGTGTGTGGCGCGGGCCCTGGCGGAGAGGGCCGGCACCGTCGTCGCGGACGGACGGTAGCGGCGCGGGCCCGCGTGGCGGAACCAGTCGAACAGGTGAGGTGCCCACAGGGCACGGAGAAAGAGGTGGATCATGACCGAGAGCATCTCCGCGACCGGCGGCACGACCGTCCGGGCGAACGGGGTGGAGTTGTGCGTCGAGACCTTCGGCCGGCCCGGCGACCCGGCCGTGCTGCTGCTGGCCGGTTCGACGTCGTCGATGTTGATGTGGGACGAGGAGTTCTGCCAGCGGCTGGCCGACCACTCCCGCTTCGTGGTGCGCTACGACTACCGGGACACCGGGCGGTCGGTGACGTACCCGCCCGGGAAACCGCCGTACGCCCTGCGTGACCTCGCCGCGGACGCCGTCGGCGTGCTGGAGGCCCTCGACCTGCCCGCAGCCCACCTCGTCGGCCAGTCGATGGGCGGCATGGTGGCCCAACTGGTGGCGCTCGACCACCCCGACCGGGTCGCCTCACTGGTCCTGGTCTCCGCCAGCCCCGCCGTGCCGGGGCCGGAGAACCCGGACCTGTCCGCCATGCCCGACGAGTTCCAGAAGGCGTACTCGGACGTCCGGCTGCCCGACTGGTCCGACCGGGAGCAGGTCATCGAGTACCGGTTGTCCCTGCAGCGGCCCTGTACGGGCTCCGGCCGCACGTTCGAGGAGGGGCGGTACCGGCGGCTGATCGGGCGCGAGTTCGACCGGGCGGTCGACATCGAGGCGAGCATGAAGAACCACTTCGCCATGGCGGACGTGCCCCCGTGGCGCGAGCGGCTCGGCGAACTGGCCGTGCCCACCCTCGTGATCCACGGCAGCGACGATCCGGTGCATCCCTTCGACCACGCCACCGCCCTGGTCCGGGAGATCCCGGACGCGTCGCTGCTGCGTCTCGACGGGGTCGGCCACGAACTGCCCAGCCAGGACTGGGACACCATCGTCGCCGCGGTGGTGACGCACACGGCCTGACCGCCGTCCGTACGGCCGAAGTGAGCAGCCTGCGAGATGTCCGGCCGGCCGGGCCCCACCATGCTGGGACGGAGGGGGCCCGGCCGGGCCATGGCGCGGTCCGGCGACCGATCCGGCGCCCCGATCCACGTCGTGGTCCGCCGCCCCCCGCCCTGGCGGGTCGGCGCGGCGGGTCGACCCAGGAGGAGCGCTCATGCGGATGCGTATGTTGGCAGGGATCGTCACCCTGGGGGTGGTCGCCGGCTTCGTCGGCGTGGCCCCGGTGGGGGCCGGCGAGCGGCCCCGCGTGCCGTCGGTACGCGACTGGTCCGTCGCCGGGCAGAACACGCACAACACGAGGCACGCTGCGACCGAGCGAACCATCGACGCCCGCAACGTCGCGCGGCTGCGGCCCCGTTGGGTGTTCACCGCCAACGGCGACATCAACGCCACTCCGGCGGTGGTGGACGGCATCCTCTACGTGCCGGACGCCGGTGGAACGCTCTGGGCCATCCGGGCCTCCGACGGCACGCCGGTGTGGTCGCATCCGATCAGCGACTACACGGGGCCGCCGGTCGACGGTTCCCGCACCACCCCGGCCGTCTCGGGTGACCTCGTCGTGATCGGCAAGGGCTTCACCATCGAGTCGCCCAGCGGGGCCGCCGTGATCGCGGTGAACCGGGGCGACGGCTCGCTGCGCTGGCTCACCCAGGTCGACCCCAACCCGCGGGCGAAGGTGACCGGCGCCCCCGTGATCGATCGGGGCGTGGTCTACGTCGGCATCTCCTCGTCGTCGGAGATCCTGCCGCCGCCGCACACCTTCCGGGGCAGCGTCGTCGCGCTCGACCTGCGTACCGGCCGGATCCTGTGGCGGACCTACATGGCACCGCCGGGCTACACCGGCAGCGCCGTCTGGGGGAGCAACCCGGTTGTCGACCGTCGCCGGGGCCTGGTCTACGTCGGCACGGGCAACAACTACACGGTGCCGGAGGGCGTGTGCACCCGCCCCGAGCAGACCGACTGCGAGCTGCCGGCCGCCGACGACTACTTCGACGCGGTGGTCGCGCTCGACCTGCGGACCGGCCGGGTCCGCTGGGTGCACAAGACCCTGAGCGCCGACGCGGTGTCCGAGCTGGACCCGCCGCCGGGCACCGACATGAACTTCGGCTCGTCGCCGAACCTCTACACCACCACGATCGGCGGGCGCCAGCGCGAGTTGCTCGGGATCGGGCAGAAGAGCGGCGACTACTGGGCGCTGGATCCGGACAACGGCCGGGTGGTGTGGAAGACCAAGGTGGGGCCTGCCGGCGGCATGGGCGGGATCCAGTGGGGCTCGTCCACCGACGGCCGGCGGATCTACGTGGCGCTGGCCAACTCGGACCGCATCCCCTTCAAGATCCCCTCTCCCGACGGCGGTGAGATCACCCTGACCGGCGGGATGTGGGCGGCGTTGGACGCCGCGACCGGCCGCATCCTGTGGCGCACCCCCGACCCGCAGGGCGACATCGACATGGGCTACGTCACCTCCGCCAACGGCGTGGTGTACGTCGGCTCCGGCGCCGGCACCGGCGACAACATGTACGCCCTCGACGCCCGCACGGGCGCCATCCGGTGGCGGTTCGCCAGCGGCGGCTCGGTGATCGCGGGCGCCGCCGTCGTCGACGGGTCCGTCTACTGGGGATCCGGATACCACATCGGCACCGGCAACAACAAGCTGTACGCCTTCGACCTGCGCTGACCGGTAGGCCGGGCGGGGCGGCCCGCCCCGCCCGGCGTCCCACCAACGTCTGGGTGGCTGAGGGATCATGCTCGAATCTGGTTCGCGGACCCACCGTCGGGAGCGGCGCGGCGCCGGGCCCGGCCCGGGTGCCGGCACGGCGCTCTGGCCCGATCCGCCGATGCGCGGGATCCTGCTCGCGGGCGGCACCGGCTCGCGGCTCTGGCCGGTGACCAAGGCGATCTCCAAGCAGCTCGTCCCCGTCTTCGACAAGCCGATGATCTTCTATCCATTGTCCACGCTCATCTCGATCGGCATCCGCGAGATCCTGGTGATCACCACACCCGACGACCGGGATGCCTTCGTCCGCCTGCTCGGCGACGGCTCCCAGTGGGGGCTGCGGCTGGAGTACGCCGTGCAGCCCCGGCCGGAGGGGATCGCCCAGGCGTTCCTGATCGGCGAGGAGTTCCTCGGCGGGCGCAACTCGGCGCTGATCCTCGGGGACAACCTGTTCCACGGCGTCGACCTGAGGCGCTGGTCCCGGCCCGGCGCCGGGGTGGTGGGCGGTCACATCTTCGCCTGGCCGGTGCCGAACCCCTCGGCGTACGGCGTGGTGGAGTTCGACGACGCCGGCCGCGTGCTGTCCATCGAGGAGAAGCCGTCCCGCCCGCGCTCCCGGTACGCCGTACCCGGCCTCTACTTCTACGACAGCACCGTGGTGGAGGTCGCCCGCGGGCTTCGGCCCAGCGCGCGCGGCGAGCTGGAGATCACCGCCGTCAACGACCACTACCTGCGGCAGCGCCGGCTGGGCGTGACCGTCCTCGACCGGGGCTCGGTGTGGCTGGACACCGGCACCGTCGCCGACATGGCCCGGGCCGGCGAGTACGTCCGGGTCGTCGAGGAGCGGCAGGGCTGCAAGATCGGCTGTGTCGAGGAGGCCGCCTGGCGGGCCGGGCTGATCAGCGACGCGGAGCTGCGCGAGCTGGCCCGGCCGCTGTGCAGTAGCGGGTACGGCGAGTACCTGCTGGGGCTGCTGGGCTGACCGGCCGCAGCCGGGCCGGCATGATCGAAGAAGACGCCGTCCCCGCCCCGGGTCGAGAATTGGGACACGGGCGCACCGGTTGCGACTGCCGGGACGGTCCCCCCTCCGCCCGCACCCGCTACAGCCGAGCGCCCGCCGCCGGCGGTGCGCTCCCGCCACCCACCGCAGAGACGCGGGGTGACCCATGCCGTCACGACGACCGGCCGGACCCGGCCTGCGCCCCCGCCCGGCCCGGGCGCCGCCGGGGCCGGTAACCACCGGCGGGTGAGTGCCCGCCGTCACCGTCGAGCATCCGGGGGCCGCCAGATGGAAGGGTCGATCATCCGCCGCCTCACCCACGACCACACCCGGGTGCTGGTGTCCGTGTCCGGCCTGCCGGGGGCCGCCGACGTCGCCGCCGCCCTCGCCGCCGTCGGCCGGGTCGGCGCCGCGGCGGAGATGCTGACGCTGCTGCCGGCGCCCGACGGAACCGGGCTGAGCTTCGTCACCGCCCGGTCGGACGGCCCGTCGGTCCTGGTGGCACTGGCCGAGAGCCGGCCGGCGGGCGGCACCGTGAGCGTGCGCTGCCGCGACGACGTGGCCCGGTTGACCCTGCACGGCCAGGGGATCCGCGCCGACCCGCAGGTGCTGCCCAGGTTCCAGCACGCGCTGCACCGGGTCGGGGTGACGACGCTCGCGATGTCCGTGTCGAACACGCTCGTGGAGGCGGTCTGCGCCGCGGACGTACTGCACCGGGCGTTGCGCAGCCTCGCCACCGCGTTCGGCTGCGAGGCGGCGCCCGTGCCGGCGCCCGCCCCGACGCACCGGCCGCGCTCCCTGCCCCTCCCGGCCGCCCGGCCGGCCGTGGCGGCCCGTCCCGTGCCGCCACTGACCATCGCCCGACGTTAGGAGAGACCTGTGCGCGTCCTGTTCGTCACCCCACCCGCCCTCGCCTCGCACCTGTTCGTGCTGACCCCGCTGGCCTGGGCCCTGCGTACCGCCGGACACGACGTCCGCGTCGCCACCCAGCCGGACCTCGCCGAGAGCATCGTGCAGGCGGGCCTGACCGGCGTGCTGGTCGGCTCGGGCATGGGAGAGGCCCTCATGAGGGTCGCCGCCGCCGAGCCGGCGGAGAAGCCGGCCGCCCCCGACCGCCCCCGGCAGGAGGACTACGCCCGCGAGGACCCGTACGGCGAGCTGGACTACCTCACCCGCCATCTGCTGCGGCACCTGTGCCCCGACGACATGCTCGACGACCTCGTCGGCTTCGCCCGCGCCTGGCGTCCGGACCTGGTGATCTGGGACGGGTTGAGCTACGCCGGCGCGGTGGCGGCCCGGGCCTGCGGCGCCGCGCACGCCCGCCTGCTGTTCGGTGCCGACGGGTACGTCCAGCTCCGTGCCGCCGCGCTGCGCCGACGCCCCGACCGGGACCCCCTGCGCGAGTGGCTGGAGCCGCTGCTGGAGCGCTACGGCAGCGGGTTCGACGAGGACGTGCTGACCGGCGACTGGACGATCGACACCCAGCCGCCGTGGATGTGGCGTCCGGCGGGGGCCCGCCACCTGCACGTCCGGCCGACCGCGTTCAACGGGCCGTCGATCGTGCCGGACTGGCTGCACCGGCCGGACGGACGGGCGCGGGTCTGCCTCACCCTCGGCGTGTCGCACCGGGCCGCCGACGTCGCCGAGGCGACCGCGGCGGACCTCTTCGAGGCGGTCGACGGGATGGACGTGGAGGTGGTGGCCACGTTGAACGCCGCGCAGGTGGGCGACACGCCCGTGCCGGCGAACGTGCGGCTGGTCGACTTCGTGCCGCTGAACGTGCTGCTGCCCACCTGCCGGGCGGTGGTCCACCACGGCGGCAACGGCGCTTCCGCGTCGGCGTACGAGCACGCCGTTCCGCAGCTCGTGGTGCCGGGGACGTACTGGAGCGAGAAGTGGTTCGGCCCGCTGGCCGTGGCGAACGGGGTCGAGGACCAGGGGGCCGGCGTCTACGTGGCCGACTCGGACAAGCTGACCGGGGAACTGCTGCGCAAGTCGCTGGACCGGGTGCTCGGCGACCCGTCGTACGCCGAGAACGCGAAGCGGTTGCGCCGCGAGCTGCTCGCGGTGCCGACGCCCCGCGACGTGGTGCCGCTGCTGGAGGGGCTGACCGCGCAACACCGCCGCGACCGGTCCTGACCGGGTGCGACGAGCGCGGGCCCGGCCGGACGATGTCCGGCCGGGCCCGTGGGCGCTGCGGCTCAGCCGCGGGATCTCTCGGCCACGAACTCCCGGATCGTGCGCCCCACGTACGCGGTCATCTCGTCGGTGATGCCGGGATAGACGCCGATCCAGAAGGTGTTGTCGACGATGACGTCGCTGTTCTCCAGGGTTCCCGCCACCCGGTAGTCGACCTGCCGGTACGCCGGGTGACGGGTGAGGTTGCCGCTGAACAGCAGCCGGGTGCGGATCTGCTGCGACTCCAGGTGCAGCACCAGGTCGTTGCGGGTGAACGGGGCCGACGGCCGGACCGTGATGACGAAGCCGAACCAACTGGGGTCGCTGTCCGGGGTCGCCTCCGGCAGCAACAGGCCCGGCACCCCGTCGAGGTCGGCGCGCAGCCGCTGCCAGTTCTTGCGCCGGGCCTCGCCGAACGCCGCCACCCGGTCGAGCTGGCGCAGCCCGAGCGCGGCCTGCAGGTCGGTCGTCTTCAGGTTGTAGCCGATCTGCGAGAACGTGTACTTGTGGTCGTACCCGAAGGGGAGCGTGCCGAGCTGGCAGCCGAACCGTTTGTGGCAGCGGTCGTCCTCACCGGGTCGGCACCAGCAGTCACGCCCCCAGTCCCGGAAGGACTGCACCAGGTGCGACAGCTCCAGGCTGTTGGTCAGTACGCAGCCACCTTCGCCCATCGTGATGTGGTGGGCGGGATAGAAGCTGACCGTGCTCAGGTGTCCGAAGGTGCCGGTCGGCCGGCCCTGGTAGAGCGAGCCCACCGCGTCGCAGTTGTCCTCGATCAGCCACAGGCCGTGCTCCTCGGCCAGCGCCATCATTCCCGCGGCGTCGAAGGGGTTGCCGAGCGTGTGGGCCACGATGATCGCCTTGGTCCGTGGCCCGATCGCGGCCCGGACCCGCTCCACGGTGGTGTTGTAGGTGCCGAGGTCCACGTCGACGAATACGGGCACCAGGCCGTTCTGCACGATCGGGTTGACGGTGGTGGGGAAACCGGCCGCCACCGTGATCACCTCATCGCCCGGGCGCAGCCGCCGGTCGCCCAGCTCGTGCGCGGTGAGCGCCGACAGGGCGAGCAGGTTGGCCGAGGAGCCGGAGTTGGTCAGTTGCGCCTTGCGCATCCCGAAGTGGCGCGCGAAGCGCCGCTCGAACTGCACCGCGTACGTGCTCGCCGCGATCCGCATGTCCAGTGCGGCCTCGACCAGCGCGGCCCGCTCCGTCTCGTCGAAGACCGGGCCGGACGAGAGCACCGGCGTCTCGCCCGCCACGAACTCCCCGGCGCCGCTCTGCTCCCGGTGGTACTCGTGCACCAGTTCGAGGATTCTCGCCTTGAGGTCAGTCATGCCTGCTCGCCCTTCTCTCTTCCATGAGTCGCGTGGGCCGGGTAGTCGGCGTCCGCGTACGACCAGACGTCCCGGACGGTCGTGCTCAGCGAGCGGCGCGGCGACCAGCCGAGCACCGCACGGGCCCGTCGGATGTCCGCCAGCTGCCAGCCCGCGCCGGCCGCCCGGGCGGCCCCCGCCGGGGCCGGCACGAGGACGAGGTCGTGGCCGACCCCGCTCGCGCCGGCGAGGGCGCGGACGACCTCCTCCGCCGAGCGGGCCACCCCCGAGCCGACGTTCAGCGTCCGGTCTTCGCCCACCGCCGCGGTTGCCGCCGCGACCACCGCGTCCGCGACATCCCGGGCGTCGACGTAGTCGCGGTGCTGCCGCAGGTTCAACAGGCGCAGCTCGGCCCGCCCGCCACGGCCGCGAGCGGCCCGCAGCGCGGCCAGCGCGGCGCCCAGCACGCTCACCGGCGACATGCCGGGTCCGATCGCGTTGAACACGCGCAGCACCACGGCGTCGAGCCCACGAGCGACGGCGACCGCCCCCAGCCGGCGGCAGCCCTCCAGCTTGGTCCGGCCGTAGGGGCTGGTGGGCCGGGTGGGTGTCCGCTCGTCGATTGCGACCGGCGGCGGCACCGGGGCGTACTCCAGGCACGAGCCGAGATGCACGAGCCGGGCCGGGACGCCGCTGTCCGCCAGGGCGAGCGCGATCTGTTCCGGCACCTCGGCGTTGGCCACCGCCATCGCCGCCGGCTCGGGACGCCAGATCAGCCCGGCCGCGTTGACCACGAGGGCTGGCGACAGGTCGCGCAGGGCCGGCGCCAGCACGGGGCGCAGCGGCCCGGCGGGGGGCAGGGCGATCCGACGCGGCCCGTCCGGGTGGCGGGCGGCGGCCACCACCTGCCAGCCGGCGGTCGTGAGCGCGGAGCGCACATGCCGTCCGAGGAAGCCGCTGGCACCAACCACCACGGCGCGCGGGCGGGTCACGGGGTCTCCACACCGGCGTGGCGGCGGACCGCGTCGACCAGGGCGGCCCGGCCGATCACCTCGTCGTGGTGGCGGCGCAGGTCCCGCCGCGTCGTCACCGCTGCGGCGAAGTCCGCGACCAGCGCGGCGAACTGGTGGTGGCCGCGGAGGGTGCGCCGCCGGGTGCCGGCCGCGCCGTGCAGGCTCAGCACGGGTCGGTGCTCCGGCGGCGGGGTGAACGCGCGTTCCAGCACCAGCCGGCCCTCGCCGCCCCACAACTCGTAGGCGTTGCGGTAGGCGTGGCCGAAGCCGAACGACACCGCCGCCTCGACGCCCTCCGGGGAGGCGAGCAGGGCGGAACCGGCGACGTCCACCCCCGACGGTCCGGGGAGCAGGTGGGCGCCGATCACCCGCAGTTCCCGCCCGAGGAACATCTGTGCGGCCCGCAGGGGATAGAAGCCGAGGTCGAGTAGCGCCCCGCCGCCGAGTTCCGGCCGGTAGCGGGTGTCCTCGGGCGGCAGCGGCGGGATGCCGAACACGCTGGTGAGAGTGCGCAGCGGGCCGATCTCGCCGGCGGCGACGAGCCGCCGGACGGCCTCGTGCTGCGGGTGCAGCTGGAACGCCACGTTCTCCATCAGGACCAGATTCGCGGCGGTGGCCCGGGCGACCATTTCTTGTGCCTCGGTGCCGGTGCGGCCCAGCGGCTTCTCGGCCAGCACGTGCCGGCCGGCGGCGAGGGCGGCGGCGACCCACCGCGGCAGCAGCCCGGCCGGCAGCGGCACGTACACCGCGTCGATGTCGTCGCGGTCGAGCAACCGGTCGTATCCGGTGACCGGCGCGGCGCCGAACCGGTCGGCGAACTGCCGCGCACGCCGGCCCTCCCGGCTCGCCACGGCCACCAGCCGCAGCCGTGGCTCGGCGAGCACCGCCGGCAGGGTACGGCGCCAGGCGATGTCGGCGCAGCCCAGCACGCCCAGCCGGAGCGGCTCGGGGCGGTTCACGGGCACGACCCGGCGAGGCTGTAGAGCGCGGCGAGCAGCGACCGACCCTCGACGTTGACGTAGTGGCTGTGCGCCAGCAGCGTGGCCAGCTGACGCGGCGTGACCCACCGGAACTCCTCCGACGGTCGCACCGGCACGCGCTCGTCGGCCTCCACCACCATGTACCGGTTCTCCGCGTGGTGGAACCGGCCGCCCTCCTCGGAGAGCATGCAGTCGTAACGGATCCGTTCGCTTGGCGCGGACAGCACCGCGTCCAGGAACGGCGGCCGGCGCGACGTCGGCAGGTGGGCGTAGTTCTCCGGCCGGCACTGCACGGTCGGGCCGATCTCCGGCGCGTCGCGCAGACCTGGCTGGACGGCCGCACGGGCGAGCACGTGCAGCACGCCGCCGATCGGCCGGGCGAGGAACGCGACGATGCCCCGCCCCCGGGGCCGCAGCAACGGCTGCCGCCAGCCGGGCACCTCCCGGACGGTGGTGCGCACCTCCACGCCGATGATGCCGAAGTGCCGGCCGCCGTCGTGGTCGATCGCGTACCGGTCACGATGCCAGCCGCTCACCGTCGACAGCCCGATCCGCCGGACGTCCAGGGGACGGTGGCTGCGCAGCGCGGTGAGCCAACTCAACACGTCGACGTCGCGCTCCACCGCGCCGGCGTCGGGGGAGAAGCCCCGGGCCACCAGGTCGGCGAACGCGTCGCCCGTCGTCCTGGTCGACGGGGGCAGCGCCGCCGCCAGGCAGGCCAGCACCGTGCGGGTGTCCATGTTGACCACGTTGTCGAGGCCCATGAGCAGTTGCAGGTCCCGCAGGGTGATCCAGCGGAAGTTCTCCTGCGCGGGGACCGGTCCGGCCGCCTCGACCACCATGTTCCGGTTGCGCTTGCCGAGGAACCAGGAGCCCTGCTCGGACTGGAGCACGTCGGCGACCACGCTGCCCCGCGCCGGCCGGACGAAGTGCTCCATGTACGGGGTTTCGGCGCCGCCGTGGATCCGCGTGTAGTTGCTGCGCGTGGCCTGCACCGTCGGGGAGATCTGCACCCCGTTGACGTTGCCGGGCTCCATCTTGGCCTGGACCAGGCACTCCAGCCCGGCCCTGCGGCGCACCAGCAGGCCGAGCAGCCCGATCTCCGGCTGGGAGATGATGGGCTGCTGCCAGCCCGGCACCGGCCCGCCCTCGCCGCGCACGTCCAGCCCGGTCACCGTGAAGAACTGACCGCTGCGGTGCCCGAGGTCCCCGGTCACGGGGTCGGTCCGCCAGTCGCGCAACGCGTCCAGCGGCACCTGCGTCACCGTGCTGGTGCTGGCCTCGCACCGCTGTTCGTACCATTGCCGCAGTTCGGGATCGGGCCAGCCGGTGGTGGCCGACGCCGTGCCGGCGCGGGCCGCGCCGGTCACCGGTCGGCCCCCCGTCGGAGGGCGGGCCGGCCGGAGCGCACGCGCGGCGCGGCGGGCACCGGGGACCGGCAGGGGCGGTGCGGCGGCGCGGTCAGCGCGGGTCGCATGGCGTGACCAGCCGTTCCAGGACCCGGACCACCTCGTTCGGGGTCGGCTCCGCCAGCACCTCGGCCCGCAGCCGGTCGGCGGCCGCCCGGAACGACGGCTCGGTGACCAGCCGCAGGACCGCCTCGCGGACCATTTCGGGGGTGACCTCCTCCTGCGGGATGCTCAGCCCCGCCCCCAGTTCCTGGATCCGTGCGGCGCGGACCGGGGCGTCCCACTGGGCCGGTACGAGGGTGAGCTGGGGCACCCCGTAGCGGGTGGCCGTCGCGCCGATGCCGGCCGCACCGACGTGCACCACGGCCGCGCAGGAGGGCAGCAGCGCGTGCATGGGCACGAAGTCGACCAGCCGCACGTTGTCCGGCAGGTCGATCGTCTCGCCCTCGGGCGGCACCAGGGTGGCGATGACCTCCAGATCCAGGTCGCCGAATGCCTGGAGGGTCTTGAGCGGGACCGGGTCGTGGCCGTGGAAGCCGCGCATCGAGATGCCCGCCGTGATGCAGACCCGGGGGCGCGAGGGCGGCTCACGCAGCCAGTCCGGCAGCCGCGATGGCCCGTTGTAGGGCACGTACTGCGCCGTGACGGTGGGTAGGCCGAGCGGCAGCCGCATGCTGGCCGGGGACTGGTCCAGGGTGTGCTGGCCGGTGATCAGCTCCTCGTCGTACGAGGTGCCGAAGCGCTCCGCGGTCTGCGCCAGCCACTCGCCGAGCGGGTCCTGTCGCCGCTGCGGCGGCTGCTGTGCCAGCAGCGACAGGAAGTGCTGCCGCATCCGGACCATGACGTCGGCGCCCCAGAGCAGGCGTACGTGCGGGGTTCCGGTGGCCCGGGCGGCCACTGCCCCGGCGAAGGTGAACATCTCCCAGACGATCAGGTCCGGCTGCCACTGCCGCGTGTAGGCCACCAGGTCGTCGACCATCGGGTCGTTGAAGACCTGGCCCGAGTAGATGGTGGCCTCCCGCAGGAAGCGGACGTAGTCGTCGTACGCCACGCTGGCGGGGTCGATGAGCACGTTCGCCACCCGCTCCGACCAGCCCTCGTCATCGGACTTCTCCACCAGCACCTGGTCGAAGCTGTGGTCCCGGCCGACCGACACGGCGGGCAGCCCCGACGCGACGATGGTGTCCTGGAGCGCGGGCTGGCTGGCGATCCGGACCTCGTGCCCCGCGGTACGCAGCGCCCACGCCATCGGCACCATCTGGAAATAGTGGGTCCGTTCGGCGTAGGTGACGAAGAGAACCCGCATCTGATGCACCCTTCCTGAATGGATCGGGGGAATGTCGGGCGGCTCAAATTGATCGACAAGTGTCTTGTCCACAACGGCCTCGGGGCAATTCCGGAGCGGCTCGCCTGGCGCCCGTCGGATGCCCGGCTCCCATTCTGCGTCCGTCGTACTCAGGGGGTCTTCTCGCAGATTGCGCGGTCGATGGCCCCGCCGAGCAGCCCGCCGGACGCCGCAGCGGCCACCTGTGGTGCCGCCGCGGCCAGCACGGTCAGCGCGGCGGCGTAGCCCGGCGGCGCCGGCAGGTCGGTGAGGTGGGCCGGCGGGTGCACCCGCGACCGGTAGCGCAGCAGGGTCGGGCCCGGTCCGAGGACGACTTCCGACATGGGCACCCGCAACCCGTCGCCGGTGGCCTTGAGCACCGACTCCTTCCTCGTCCAACACCGCAGGAAGCCGGCCCGGGAGCGGATCGGGTCGCCCTCGCCGGGGCCCTGGATCCGCCGGGCCAGGCGCCGCCAGTCCAGTTTTACCTCCTGCTCCACGTCGAGGCCGACCGGCCCGGCGGCGGTCACCGCCACGCCGACGAGCGTCCCGGCGTGCGTCACCGACAGGTGCAGCGGACAGCCGGGCAGGGTGACCCGGCCGTGCGGGCCCCCGCAGTCCGGGCAGCGGCGCCGCAGGGGCACCCGACGCGCCGGCACGCCGAGGTGCGCGCCGACGGCCAGCCGCGCCAGGGCCACGCCGAGGGTGAACCGGTCGCGGTCGGCGTCGCGGGCGAAGCCCTCGCGCCGACGTAGCTCGTCGGCGTCCAGCAGTTCCAGATGCGCGGAACGCAATTCCTCCAACCGCGCCCACCAGACTTCGCACAATTGGTCCGACCGCATTCGGAAATGATGGCACGGGTGCGCCGATTGCGTGGCCGGCATCAGTTCCGCAGGCTGCGCAATTTCAGAGATGCACCGTGCGGAGGGCCGGCCGACGATGGTGACGAAATGACCGCCGAATAGGGGTCGCGACATCCCGCGGCCCGAATTCCGGACGGGCCCGCACTCCGCTCGCCACCCGGCGGGGAGGCCCGGTTGTCGTGTGCCCGCGAACGGAGGAAGCCATGCGCACCCAGCTCCGGTCCGACACCCCGCTGCTGGAGTTCTGGGAGGCCACCCGGCTGAGCGCCGACGACGCCCGCTACCCGGACCAGGCCGAGCCGGCCGCCGGCACGGAGGAAGCGATCCGGGCCGCCCTGGCCGGCGTGCTCGTCCGCGGGTGCGGCCAGCGGGCCGGCACGGTCCTGGCCAAGGGCGGCAACTTCGTCCAGGCCCGTACCACCCCGTCGGCCGGCGCGTTGTACCCCTTCGAGGTGCTGGTCGGCGTGAGCCTCGGCGAGCGGTGCGTCACCTACCTGTACGAGGTGGACTCCGGGCAGCTCAACCCGCTCGCCTCGGCGCCACCGGTGCCGCTGGCCGAACTGGTCGCCGAGGCGGGGCTGGCCGACGCCGCGCCCGCGCCGGTGCACGCCGTCGTCACCCTGGTCGCCCGGCCCTGGACCTCGATGGCCAAGTACGGGCGGCGCGGCTACCTGTACACCTACCTCGACATCGGCCACGCCGCCACGAACCTGGCCCTCGCGGCCCGGGCGGCCGGCCTGGAAGCCGCCATCCACCTGCGGTTCCGCCGCCAGTGGCTGACCCACGCCCTGGGCCTGGCCGGCACCTGCCGGGAACCGCAGGCCGTGGTGACGGTCACCGTGCCCGGTCCGGCGTCGGCCGGCCGGGCGGCCGTCGAGTCGCCGACCGGCGGGGACGGGGTGCTCACCCCCGTGTGGCGGGACCGGCGGCAGGCCTGGCTGGAACCCCCAGGTGACCCGGAGCGCCGGAACTTCGAGGCGCTGCGGGACATCAGCCTCTCCTACGCGCCGACGGCGGTCGCCCGCCCCGGCAAGGTCACCTCGGTGGCCGAACCACCGGCGGCCGACCCGTCGGCCGACGTCGCGCTGCGCCGCAGCAAGGGCGGGCCGGTCGAGCACGCGGCGCTGGCCGAGCGCCGGCAGTCGGCCAAGGGCTTCCTTCCGGCGGCGGTCTCCCTCGACCAGCTCGCCGGTCTCCTCGACGGGCTGGACGGGAGACTCGCCGCCGACTTCGCCGAACTCGCCGGAGCAGGCGTCGGAGTCCGCGTGGTGGCGCGCGCGGTGACCGGGATCACCCCCGGCGCGTACGCCTACTCCGTCCGACGACACGCCCTGCACCCGGCCGGCGGCGGTTCGGTGGACGAGGAGGACGTGCTGGCCACCTGCCAGCGGCAGGACGGGCTGCGGCACGCCGGCGCGCTCGTGCTGCTGCACACCCCGCTGCGCGAGCTGCTGCGCGAGCAGGGCCGGGCCGGCCTGGCGGAGGTGCACCTCCACGCCGCCGCCGTGGCGCAGCGCCTGTGCCTGAACGCGGCCCGGGAACGCGTCGGCGTCACCTGCGTCGGCGGCTTCGACGAGGCGTACGCCGCCCGGCTGGGGTGCCTGCCCCGGGACGAGGAAGTGATCTACCTGATCGCTGTGGGGGTCGCCGACCCGGCGGCCCGGAAGGCCGACCGGGATCCGGTCGCGTACAGCCACGGCCGCACGGCCGCCGGCTTCATCTGAGCACGGCGCAGATCGGAGTACGAAGTGAGCGACCCATGGTGACCGACACCGTCCTCGCGGCACGGCTGACCCCGGCGCACCACGACCTGGCCCGCGTCGCCGGTGAGCTGTTCACGCCGGAACGGCTCGCCGGCTGGCGGGACGGCCCCGACGGACCGCTGACCCCGCGCGCCTGGCGGGACATCGCCGCCGCCGGCCTGCTCGGGGTGGCCCTGCCGACCGCGCTCGGCGGCCGGGGGCTGGGCCTGCTGGGCAGCCTGCTGCTCGGCGAGGCGATGGCCCCGCTGGCGGACGCCGGTGTCCTGCTCGGCATGCACGTGCACAACGACGTGGCGGCGTACTGGCTGGCGGACGCCGCGCCCGAGCTGCGGGACCGGTACCTGCCCCGGCTGCTCGACGGCACGCTGGTGGCCTGCCAGTGCGACACCGACCCGTCCGCCGAGGAGCCGACCACGGCCCGCCGCGAGGGCGACGAGGTGGTCGTCCGCGGGTCCAAGCGGTACGTCGTCAACGGTGCGATCGCCGGGCTCTGCTTCGTCACCGTCCGGCTGGACGACACCCCGACCCTCGTGCTGGTGGAGAAGGACCGGCCGGGCGTGCGGGTCGGCACGGTGTACGACAAGCTCGGCACCCGGTCGGTGGACTCGGCCCGGATCGACTTCGCCGACGTCCGGGTCCCGGCGGCGCACGTGTTGTCCCGGGGCGGCGTCGCCCAGCTTCTGCGCTGGAACCGGGTGATGACGCGGATGCGCTACCTGATCGCGGCCGACGCGTACCTGATCCAGCGGCGGCTGCTCGACCACATCGGCCGGCACACCACCCGGCGCAGGCTCGGCGGACGGGCGCTGTCGGCCTGGCCGGTCAACGCGCACGCGCTGGCCGCCGCGCGGGCCGACCTGGAACTCATGGCGGCCGGCCTGGTCGACCTGCTGGACCGGGTCGACGGGCCGGCCCCGGCGGTGCCGGAGGTGGCCGAGCTCAAGTGGTTCTGCGTCGAGCGGGCCACCGCGCTGGCGACGCTCTGCTGCGACCTGGAAGGCGGCGCCGGCTACATGTGGGGCAGCCCGTCCCTGCGTGACCTCGCCCAGTTGCGCGGGCTGCGGATGGCCGGCGGTAGCCAGACCACGATGCTGACCCTCGCCAACCACAGCTTCGCGTGCCGGGCCGAACTGGCCGGCACCCCGCGCCCGGCGGCCGCGCCGGTCGGCACCGCATCGGTGGCCGGCCATGTCTGAGCACGGGCTCGACGTCACCGTCCGAGCGGCGTGTGCCCGCTTCGCCGATCGGGCGGCGCTGAGGCAGGGCGCCACGGTGCTCACCTACCGGGAGGTGGCCGACAAGTCGTCGCGGCTGGCCGCCGTCCTCGACGACGCCCTCGCCGGGCGCGCCGGCCCGGACCCCGACCGCGTGGCGGTGTACGCCCACAACAGCGTCGACTACCTGCTGTCCTACTTCGCGGTCGTGTTCAGCGGCCGGGTGCCGGTGCTGATCGACCGGGCGTTCGGCGAACGTGAGCTGACCGCCATCCGGTCCGGCTGCGGGGTCACCGCCTACCTGGTGGAGGCCGGGTCGGCGGCGGAGTTCCCGCTGGCGCCCAGCTCGGCGGTGCCGCTCGAAGGCAGCACGCACGCGCTGGTCACCGTGCCCGCCGACGGGGACGTGCCGGCCCTGCTCCCGGACACCGCCGTCTGCCGGTTCACCTCCGGCACCACCGGCGTGCCCAAGTGCCTGGAGTTCTCCGGGTTCGCGGTGCACAGCGCGGCCCGCAACTGGGTCGCCGGCACCGGGCTCGACGCGGCGGACCGGATCCTGTGCCTCGCCGCCTTCACCAACGGGCTGGCGTTCAACACGTCGCTGCTGTCGAGCTTCCTGGTCGGCGCCGAGCTGGCCGTACATCCGGGACTGCCCACCTCGGCGAGGATCGTCCGGGCGCTGGCCGACTCCCGTGCCACCCGGCTGGTCGCCTTCCCGTTCGTCTACCGGATGCTGGCGGACGCCGAACTCGCCGCGGCCCGCTTCGCCGGCCTCGACGTGGCCGTCTCGGCCGGGGCGGAGCTTCCCACCGGGGTACGCGCCCGCTTCGAGAAGCAGTACGGGGTACGGATCGCCGACTACTACGGCGTCGCCGAGGCGGGCCCCTGCACCTTCGAGCGGGACCCCGCGTACCGGCGGGGTCTGGGCACCCCGCTGCCCGGGGTGGTGCTGCGCACCCGCTCCCGTTCGGCCGGGCGGTCGGAGGTGCACCTGCGCACCAGCTCGATGGCCAGTCGCTACCTCAACGCTCCCGGCCTGCTGGAGAGCCGCATCGACGCGGAGGGCTACTACGCCACCGGCGACCTCGGCCACGTCGAGGACGGGCGGCTGTTCATCACCGGACGGTTGGCCGGCCCCATCAACCTGGCCGGCCGCAAGGTGGATCCCCGCGAGATCGAGGAGGCGGTCCGGGAACTCGACGGGGTGCGGGACGCGGTGGTCTTCGCCGACACCGGCGCGGACGACCAGGTGCTGCTGCACCTGGCGGTGGTGGGCCGCCCCCCGCTCGGACGCGCGGGGCTGGTCGCCGGGTGCCGGGACCGGCTGGCCGCGTACAAGGTGCCCCAGCGGATCAGTTTCGTGACGGAGATCCCGCGCTCGTCGACGGGGAAGGTGCGCCTCACCGACCTGCGCGCCGTCGTCGCCGAATCGGCGGACCGACCGGACCAAGGGATCCGGTCGTGAGCGTGAAGGAGGACAGGATGACCGGAATGGACGTGCGGACCGGCGATCCCGGGCTGCGGGAACAGGTGGAGTCGCTGGTCGTCCTGGCCACCGGGCGGGCGGTGTCGGTGGACGACCTGCGTGGCTGCGGCGGGTCGCTGGACGTGGCCGGGGTCAACTCGATCGCGTACATCAACCTCATCGAGGCCCTGGACCGGCAGTTCCACGTGGTGGTCGACCCGGAACGCGACGCCGAGGCACTGTCCCAGGTGGACGGGATCGTCGGGCTCATCCGGTCGGCCGGCGTCGTCGACGGGCAGGACCGGACGTGACCGCCCCCACCCTCGCCGGCAGCTCCCGTGGCGACACCCTCCGCCGCCTGCTGGCCGAGCTGGCGCCGGTCGGCGCACCGGCCGCGGAGGTGTCCGAGGCGGTGCTCGCCGCCGGCCCGCGGGTCGGCCTGCCGGACGCCCTCGCGGTGCTCGAACACGCCTGCGGGGTGCGGCCGCTGCTGGACCTCCTCGCCGGGGCCGGACACCCGACCGTGGCCGCGGTCCGCGCCGGCGATCTGCCCTGCGCCCTCGCCCTGTTCACCCCGGACGCCACGCTGGCGCTTCCCGTGCCGGGGGTCCGGGCCCGGTCCGGCCCGGACGGGTTCGTCCTCGACGGTCGCTACCGCTACGGCAGCCCGGCCGGGGCCGCGCTGCTCGTCGCCGAGGCGGCGGACGGCCCGCGGCTGTGCCTTCTCCGCCACGACGAGCCGGGCGTGCGGACCACCGGCCCCGACGGGTGGGGCTGGGCCGAACTGACCGGCGTGACCGTCGACCCGGCGCTGGTGTCCGGGCCGGTCTCCTGGCACCCGGCGGGCCCGCTGCTGGCCGTCGTCGACGCCTACGCCTGGGCGTACGCCCCGGTCGTCGCGGCGCACGCCGCGGCGACGGTGGCGCAGCTGCGGCGGGAACTGGCCGACCCCGCCGTCGGGGTGCTCGCCGCCTCGCAGTACCTCGCCCACGAGCTGACCCGGCTGGACATCGAGCTGGCGCTGTTGTCCTCCGCCGCCCGCTTCGGGCCCCGGCTGCGCGGCGGGGAGGCCGGCGGCACCGCCGTCGTGGCGGTGCTCACCGCCTGCGCCACCCTCACCCACCGCACCGCGCAGGTCGCCGCCGACTTCGCCACCGAGTTGGGCGTGCCGGGCGGCGCCGCCGCGGACCCCGCCTGGCGGGTGGCGGTCCAGGCCGCGTTCGGTGGGCGGCGGATGGTCGAGGGTGAGCTGGCGCGCCGGATGGGCCTGCTGGCGGGGCGGAGCTGAGATGGCCCTGCCCACCGTCGTGTGCGGACGCAACGGCCGGATGGCGAACCTGCTCGCCGGGGCCGTCCGGGACACCACCGACCTGGCCCTGGCCGGCCGGCTCTGCCTGCGGGACCCGGCGGGACCGCCGGCCGACGGCGTGTTCACCTCGCTCGCCGCGCTACCCGCCGCGCCCGCCGTGGTGGTCGACTTCACCCACCGGGCCGGCACCGTCCGGCTGCTGCGGGCCGCCGAGGACACCCCGTGTGCGCTCGTCGTCGGCACGAGCGGCCTCACCGGGACGGACCAGGCGCTACTGCGCCGGGTGGCGCGGCGACGGCCCGTCCTTCAGGCGGCGAACTTCAGCCTGGTCATGGCGCTGCTGCGCCGCTTCGTCGGCGAACTCGCCCAGGCGTTGGACGACAGGTGGGACGCCGCCGTCGTGGACGTGCACCATGCCCGCAAGGTGGACGCCCCCAGTGCGACCGCGTCGGCCCTGGCCCGGGCCTGGGGCACCACCCGGGCCGCCCCGCCGGTCTCCTCGCTGCGGTTCGGTGACGCCGTCAGCGAGCACCGGCTGCTCGCCGGCGGCGCGGGGGAACAGATCGAACTCGCACACCGGGTCAACGAGCGGTCGGCCTTCGTCCCCGGCGTGCTCGCGGCAGTCCGATTCGCCGGCCGGGCCGCCCCTGGCCTCTACAGTCTGGAGGACGCGCTGTGCGGCTGACCCCATCGCACCACCTGCGGGAACTGGTCGTGAGCCTGGCCAAGGAGCGCCCGGACGGGGTGGCCCTGTGCGCCCCCGGCCGACCCGACCTGACCTTCGCCGCCCTCGCCCACCAGGTGCGGACCACCGGCGAACGGTTGCGTGAGCTGGGTGTCGGCCCGGCGGACGCGGTGGCGCTCGCCCTGCCCTCGGGGCCCGCCCTGGCCACCACCTTCCTCGCCGTCGCCGGGCACGCCCGGTGCGTGCCGCTCAATCCGGCGCACGCGGCGGAGGAGTTCGCCGACTACCTCCACCGCACCGCCGCCCGCGCGGTGGTGGTGCCGGCCGGCGCGGCCGGCACCGCCGCCACCGCCGCGGCGCGCGAACTGGGGGTCCGGACCCTGGAACTGGTGACCCGCCCGGGCGAGCCGGCGGGCGTCGGGGCACTGGTCGGGCAGGCCCTCGACCGGCCGGCGGCCGACCGGCCCGGACACCCGGACGACGTCGCCCTGCTGCTGTTCACCTCCGGCACGATCGCCCGGCCCCGGATGGTGCCGCTCACCCACACCAACCTGCTCACGGCGGCCCGCAACACGGCCGGGGCGTTGCGGCTGGCGCCGAACGACCGCTGCCTGAACGTGATGCCGCTGTTCCACGCGCACGGCCTGACCAGCACCCTGCTCGCCAGCCTCGTCCGGGGGGCGTCGGTGGTCTGCCCGCCCGGCTTCGACGCCGCCGCGTTCTTCGACCAGCTCGACGAGTTCTCGCCCACCTGGTACACGGCCGTCCCCGCCATGCACCGGGCGGTGCTGGACGCCGCCGCGAGCACCGGTCGGCGGCCGGCCGCCGGGCTGCGCTTCGTCCGCTCGGCCTCCGCCCCCCTGCCGGACATCGTGCTGGACCAGCTGGAAGGGCTGTTCGCCGCGCCGCTGGTCGAGGGGTACGGGATGACCGAGGCGGCCTCCCTGGTGACCTGCAACCCGCTGCCCCGGGCGAGCGCCGGCGCGGGTCGGTCGGGCTGCCGGTCGGCGAGCCGGTCCGGGTGCTCGACCCGGCGGGTCGTCCGGTGCCGGTGGGCACCCCCGGCGAGATAGCGATCCGCGGCGCCAACGTCACCGCCGGGTACGCCGACGACCCGGAGGCCAACGCCGCGGCCTTCGCGCACGGCTGGCTGCGTACCGGCGACTACGGCCACCTCGACGAGGACGGCTACCTGTACGTGGTCGGCCGGGTCAAGGAGATCATCAACCGGGGCGGCTCGAAGGTGTCGCCCGCCGAGGTGGACCAGGCCCTCGCCGGGCATCCCGATCTCGCCGAGGCCGCCGCCTTCGCCCTGCCCCATCCGACGCTGGGGGAGGACGTGGCGGTGGCGGTGGTGCCCCGTGCCGGGGCGAGCGTACGCGAGCAGGAGGTGCGGGAGTTCGCCGCGCGGCGGCTGATCGCACACAAGGTTCCCGGCCGCGTCTTCGTGGTGGCCTCCCTGCCCCGCAACGCCGTCGGCAAGGTGCAGCGGCTGCGGCTCACCGAGCGGCACACCCCGGTCGGGCGCGGGCCGGCGGTGGTCACGGGCACCGACCTGGAGCGCCGGATCGCCGCGATCTGGGCCGCCGTGCTCGGAACCGACCGGCCCGGCGCCACCGAGAACTTCTTCGACCTCGGCGGCGACTCGCTGCGGCTCGCCCAGGTCGCCGAGCGGCTCCGCGTGGAGCTGGGCCGGGAGGTGCCCGTGCCGGTGCTGCTCATGCACCCGACCGTACGCGGGCTCGCCACGCACCTGAGCGGGGACGGCGGGGCCGACCCGCCGCCGGTCGCCGAGCAGCGCCGGCGGCACGACGGCCGCGACCGGCTGCTGCGCCAGCGACGCGGCCACGGCGCTGCCGCACCGGCAGGGGAGGCCGGCTGATGGCGACCGGCCTGGAGATCGCGATCATCGGGATGGCCTGCCGCTTCCCGGGCGCCGACGACCCGGAGCAGTTCTGGCGCAACCTGCGCGACGGCGTCGAGTCGATCAGCCACTTCGACGCGGCGGAGCTGGCCGACGCCGGGGTGCCCGACCAGGCGCTCGCCGACCCCGGGTACGTCCGGGCGCAGGCGGTGCTGCCGGACAGCGACCGGTTCGACGCCGAGTTCTTCGGCATCAACCCGAAGGAGGCGGACCTCATGGACCCGCAGCAGCGGGTCCTGCTGGAGTGCGCCTGGACTGCCCTGGAGGACGCCGGCTACGACCCGGACCGGGTCGACGGGCCGGTGGGCGTCTACGCCGGTACCTACTACAACTCCTACCTGCCGCTGCTGCCACCGACGGACGACGTGGCGGAGCAGTTCGCCCGCAACATCGCCAACGAGAAGGACTACGTGGCGACCCGGTTGGCGTACAAGCTGAACCTGACCGGGCCGGCGGTGACCGTCCAGACCGCCTGTTCGACCTCGCTGGTGGCGGTGCACCAGGCCGCGCAGGCGCTGCTCGCCGGCTCCTGCGACCTGGCGCTGGCCGGTGGCGCCACCGTCCGCGCGGAGCAGGTGGTGGGCTACCCGTACCAGCCGGGCGGGATCTTCTCCTCCGACGGGCACTGCCGGGCCTTCGACGACGCCGCCGAGGGCACCGTGCCCGGCAACGGTGTCGGTGTCGTGGTGCTCAAGCGGCTGGAGGACGCGCTCGCCGACGGCGACACCGTGTACGCGGTGATCCGCGGCTCGGCCATCGGCAACGACGGCGGCGAGCGGGCCGGCTTCACGGCCCCCGGCGTGGCGGGGCAGGCCCGGGTGATCGCCGCCGCGTACGCGGCGGCCGAGGTGGACCCGGCGACGGTCGGCTACGTCGAGGCGCACGGCAGCGCCACCCGCCTGGGCGACCCGATCGAGGTGGAGGCGCTGACCCGGGTGTTCGGCCCGGCCGGCGCGGACGGCTGCGCGATCGGCTCGGTCAAGACCAACATCGGGCACACCCACGCGGCGGCCGGCGTCGCCGGACTGATCAAGGCGGTGCAGGCGCTGCGGCACGGGCAGATCCCGCCCAGCCTGCACCACGAACGGCCGAACCGTGCCATCGACTTCGGGGCGACCCCCTTCGTGGTGAGCACCCGGCTGACCGCCTTCCCCCGGCGCGACCATCCCCGCCGGGCCGGGGTCAGCTCCTTCGGCATGGGCGGCACCGGTGCCCACGTGGTGCTGGAGGAGGCACCGGCGGCCCCGCCGCCGTCACCGGCTCCGCCGGGACCCTGGCTGCTCGCGCTCTCCGCCCGCAGCGCCCCGGCGTTGGAGGAGCGGACCGACGCGCTCGCCGCGTACCTCGCCGAGCGTGCCGAGGCGGACCTCGCGGCGGTGGCGCACACCCTCTGGCAGGGACGGCGTCCTTTCGGCCACCGGCGGGTGGTGGTCGCCGCCGACCCGGCGGAGGCCGCCGCCGCGCTCACCGCCCGCGATCCGCGCCGGGTGGTCACCGGCGCGCCAGGCGACGCCCGCCCGGACGTGGCGTTCCTGGTACCGGGGGTGGGCGACCAGCGCCGAGGGCTCGGGTACGAGCTGTACCGCACCCAGCCGGCCTACCGGTCCGCCGTCGACGAGTGCGCCGAGTTGCTCGCGCCGCTGCTCGACCGGGACGTCCGGGCCCTGCTGCACCCCACGTCGGGCGCGCCGGCGGCCGGCCCGGCGGACCTGCGACGGCTGCTGGGGCGCGGCGCACCTGCGGCCGGCGGGGAACCGGATCCGCTGCACCGCACCCGCTACGCCCAGCCGGCCGCCTTCGTCGTCGGCTACGCGCTGGCCCGCCTGTGGGCCGCCCACGGCGTACGGCCCGCCGCGCTGATCGGCTACAGCCTCGGCGAGTACGTGGCGGCCTGCCTGGCCGGCGTGTTCACGCTGCCCGACGCGTTGGGCCTCGTGGTGCGCCGGGCGCAGCTCATCGACCGGCTGCCGACCGGTGCGATGCTCGCCGTACCGGCCGCCGAGACCGAGGTCGCGGCCGACCTGGTGCCCGGGGTGCACGTGGCGGCGGTCAACGGTCCGACCCTGTGCGTGCTGGCCGGCGCGCCGGAGGCGGTGGCCGAGGTCGAGCAGCGCCTGCTCGCCGCTGGCCGGGCCGCGCGGCGGCTGCCCACCAGCCACGCCTTCCACACCCCGCTGATGGATCCGGTCGCCGAGGAGTTCGGCGACCTGGTCGCCTCGGTGGACCGGCGCCCACCGACCGTGCCGTACGTGTCCAACGTGACCGGCACCTGGGTCACCGGCGACGAGGCCACCGACCCGGCATTCTGGGTGGCACACCTGCGCCGGCCCGTCCGGTTCGCCGACGGCGTCGCCGAGCTGTGCCGGGATCCCGACCGGATGCTCGTCGAGCTGGGCCCGGGGCAGGCCCTGGGCAGCCTCGCCGCGCAGGCGCGCCCCGCGGGCACCCCGGTGCCCGCGCCGCCGGTGTCGAGCCTGCCGGGCGTCTTCGACCGGGACTCCGAGCCCGCCCACTTCCTGCGGGCCGCCGGCCGGCTCTGGTCGGCGGGGGTGACGCTGACCCCACCCGTCCCGGCGGCCCGTCCGCCACGCCGGGTGCCGCTGCCCACGTATCCCTTCCAGCGTCGGCGGCACTGGGCGGCGGTGCCGGCCGGGTCGCGGCCCCACCAGACACCCGCGCTGACCCGCCGCCGCGACGTGGCGGACTTCTTCCAGGTGCCGGCCTGGCGGATGCTGCCGCCGCGCGCGCGGCGCGACGCCGCGACGAGCACCGGGCACTGGCTGCTCCTCGTCGACGACGAGGGGCTCGGCGCGGCCCTCGCCGCCCGGGTGGCGCCGGCCGTCGACTCGGTGACCGTGGTGCGGCGTGCCGACCACGACGGCCCCCGGCTGCGGCGGCTCGCCGACGACCGGTACGCGATGCCGGCGGCGGACGGGGACTATCCGGAACTCCTCGCCGAGCTGGCCCGTGGCGGCCGGCGGCCCGACCGGATCGTGCACCTGTGGACGGTCGGCATCGGCCCGGGCACCGGCGAACGGGACGCCACCGAGCGGGGTTTCGGCAGTCTGCTCCCGCTCGCCCGGGCGCTCGCCGACCGCCCCGGCGACGAACTGGTGGACCTCACCGTGGTCACCGCCGACCTGCGTCGGGTGACCGGCACGGAGACCGGGTCACCGCTGGCCGCGACGGCGCTCGGCGTGTGCCTGGTGCTCCCGCTGGAACATCCGCACCTGCGGTGCCGCGCGCTCGACGTCACCCTGGCCGGCGGCAGGCCGGCGGAGGTCGCCGCCACGCTCCACGAGGAACTGTGCGACCCGGCCGGCCCGACCACCGTCGTCCTGCGCGGGCGGCACCGTTTCGGCCCGACCTACCCGACGGTGCCGCTGCCCCCGCCACCGGACCGCGCCCCCGGCGGCGGCTACCTGGTGACCGGCGGGCTGGGCGGGGTCGGCCTGTCCATCGCCCGCGAACTGGCCCGGACCGAGAACGCCGGCCTGGCCCTGCTGTCCCGTACCGCGCTGCCACCCCGGGGGCGGTGGGACGAGTGGCTGGCCAGCCGCCCCACGGACGCGACGGCCGAGCGGATCCGGGCCGTCCGCGAGCTGGAGCGGCTCGGCGCCCGGGTGGTGGTGCTGGCCGCCGACGTCACCGACCCGGGCCAGCTCCAGGAGGCGGCACGACGCGCGGTCGCCGCGCTGGGCCCGGTGCACACGGTGGTGCACGCCGCCGGGGTGGCCGGTGGTGGCCTGATCCAGCTCAAGGAGCCGGCTGTCGCGGCCCGGGTGCTGGCGCCCAAGCTGCGGGGTGGGCTCGCCGTGGTGGACCTGGCCCGGCGCATCGGTGCCCGCACGGTGGTGCTGTGCTCGTCCACGCTGTCGCTGAGCGGCGGGATCGGGCAGGTCGACTACGTGGCCGCGAACGCCTTCCTCGACGCCCTCGCCCAGCACGCCGCCGACCGGCCCGGACCCAAGGTCGTGTCGGTCAACTGGGACGCCTGGCAGGACGTCGGGATGGCGCAGCGGCACCTCGCCGGCACCGAGCCGGTCGCCGGGCCGACGCGGCCGGTGGACCATCCGCTGCTGCACACCCGTGGCGAGCCTGTCGACGGGCACGCCGTGTACGAGGCGACCGTGGACGCCACCGACTCCTGGCTGGTGGACGAGCACCGGATGCTCGGCGACGCGGTGGTGCCCGGTACCGGCCACCTGGAGCTGGCACGCGCGGCGTACGCCGACCTCGCCGGTGCGGGCCCGGTCGTCCTGTCGGACGTGCGGTTCCACACCCCGGCCGTGCTGGGCCGGGCGGGCCGGCGGGAGCTGCGGGTGGTCCTCGACGGGGCGGGCGAGCCGGTCGGGTTCACCGTGGTCAGCCCGCATCCACGGGCGGGGACCGCGCACGGGCCGACGTGGCAGGTGCACGCCACCGGCCAGGTGGCGGCCCTGACCGACGACCCGCCACCGGACCGGCCCGTCGAGCGGCTCATCGCCGAGGGCCGGCTGCGGGACCTCGGCCGGCCCGAGCCCGTCGAGTTGATGGGCTTCGGCGGGCGCTCCCGGTGCCTGCACCGGGTGTGGCAGGGCGAGCGGGAGGCGCTGGCCGAGCTTGTCCTGCCCGACCGGTACGCCGACGACCTCGTCCGGATGCAGCTGCACCCGTCGCTGATGGACCTGGCCGCCGGCTTCGTGGGAACCCACCTGGCCGAGACGTTCCGCATCCCGATCTCGTACGGGCGGCTGCGGTGCTGGCGACCCCTGCCCCGGCGCGTGTTCAGCCACCACGTGTACCGGGAGGACGACCGGCCGGGCCGGGAGACGTCCACCGCCCAGATCACCCTCTACGACGCTGCCGGGCGGGTGCTCGTGCGGATCGACGACTTCGTCCTGAAGCGGGTCGCCGACCTGCGGCGGACCCTGGACGCCGCCCGTACCGGCAGCGGCCCGGAGCTCGGCGGGTTCCGGCTACCGGGCCCCCCGACGGTCGGGGGCGCGGGGCTGCTCGGCGCGCACCTCGCCACCGGCCTGCGGCCGGCCGAGGGCGCCGACGCCTTCCGCCGGCTGCTCGCCGCCGACGTCGGCCCGCAGGTCGCGGTGGTGGCCAAGGACCTCGACGCGGTGTTCGCCGACATCGCCGGTCGCCGGGGGGCCGAGGCGGTGGCGCAGCGACCACCGGCGCACCCCCGGCCGGCGCTGGACACGCCGTACCGGGCGCCCGGCGACGCGGTGCAGGCGCGCCTTGTCGACCTCTGGCACGACCTGCTCGGCGTGGAGCAGGTCGGGGTCGACGACGACTTCTTCGAGCTGGGCGGGCACTCCCTGCTCGGGCTGGAGATGGTCAACCGGATCGGCCGCGAGCTGGGGCTGAGCGTGCCGCTGAGCGTGCTGTTCGAGGCGCGCACCGTCGCCGAGTTGGCCGACGTGCTCCGCCGGGAGCCGGCGCCGGCCGGCCCGGCCGTACTGACCGAGAGCCGAGGAGGATGACCGATGGGTGACATCGAGACGGTCGGCGTGGTGGGCGCCGGCGTGATGGGAACCGGGGTGTCGCAGGCCCTTGCGGAGGCCGGGCTGTCGGTGGTGCTGGTGGACCTGAACACCGAGATCCTGGACCGGGCCCGGCGGGAGATCGGGGACGGGGTACGCCTGCGGCGGCTGCTCGCGGGAACCGGCGGGAACCGGACGGCGGTGCTGGAGCGGATCAGCTGGCACACCGACCTGGACGCCCTCGCCGAGGTCGACTTCGTCATCGAGAACGTCACCGAGGACTGGGCCGTCAAACAGCCGGTGTACGAGCGGCTGGACGAGGTGTGCCGGCCGGACACGGTGCTGGCGGCGAACACCTCCGTCATCGCGATCACGGCTCTCGGTGGCCTGACCCGCCGGCCGCAGGCGGTGCTGGGCATGCACTTCATGAACCCGGTGCCGCTGCGACCCATGGTCGAGGTGATCCGGGGGCACCACACCAGCGACGAGACCGTCGCTCGTGGTCGCTCCCTGCTGGAGCGGCTGGGCAAGGAGGCCGTGGTGGTGGCCGACTCGCCGGGTTTCGTCAGCAACCGGGTGCTCATGCTGACGATCAACGAGGCGGCCTTCCTGCTCCAGGAGCGGGTCGCCGACGCCGCGGAGATCGACCGGCTCTTCCGTGGCTGCTTCGGGCACCGGATGGGCCCGTTGGAGACCGCCGACCTGATCGGCCTGGACACCATCGTCCAGTCCATCGAAGGACTGCACGAGGCGTTCGCCGACAGCAAGTACCGACCCTGCCCGCTGCTGCGCCGGATGGTGCAGGCCGGCCTGCACGGCCGCAAGAGCGGTGCGGGCTTCTACTCCTACGCGGGTGCCGGCGACCGGCCGGCGCCAGCGGAGAGGCGAGGATGATGGAGAACATTCGACGGCAGGTCCGCGCGTTCCTCGCCCGGTACGTCCGGGACCGGGAGATCGCCGACGACGAGAACATCTTCGCCGCCGGGGACGTCAACTCGCTGTTCGTCATGCAGCTCGTGCTGTTCGTCGAGAGCGAGCTGGACTGCCCGGTGGCGGACGAGGACCTGGAACTGGAGAACTTCAGCAGCATCGACGCCATCGTGGCGTTGGTCGGGCGCCGGACAGCGACGGTACGCGGATGAGGGCCCAGCTCACCGCCGACCAGCAGCGGGCGTGGGAGCGGTTCGCGGCGTTCGCCGACGACGACCTGGTGCCGTACGCCGACGGCTGGGACCGCGCGCAGGAGTTGCCCCGCGCCGTCGTGCACCGCCTCGCGGAGGCGGGGCACCTCGGTGCGGTGATCCCCGCCGAGTACGGCGGCGCCGGGCTCGACGCGATCAGCTTCGGGCTGCTGCACGAGGAGGTCGGCCGGGCCTGTTCCTCCGTGCGCAGCCTGCTCACCGTGCACGGCATGGTGTCGTACGCACTGCTGCGGTGGGGCCGCCCGGAGCAGCGCGCCCGCTGGCTGCCGGAGCTGGCCCGGGGGGCGTGCCTGGGCGCGTTCGCGGTGACCGAGCCCGGCGCGGGCAGCGACCTGGCGGGGCTGTCCGCCGAGGCCCGGTCGGTGCCCGGAGGGTACGCGCTGGACGGGCACAAGCACTGGATCACCTTCGGCCAGTACGCCGACCTCTTCCTGGTCTTCGCCCGGTTGGCCGGCCGGCCGGCGGCCTTCCTCGTGGAGCGGCAGCGCAGCGGGCTGACGGTGGTACCGCAGACCGGCGCGCTCGGCACCCGCGCCTCGATGCTCGCCGAGCTGCGGCTGGATGACTGCCGCGTCCCGGCGGAGAACCTCGTGGGGCGGCCGGGTTTCGGGCTGTCCGCGGTGGCCGCGAGCGCCCTGGAACTGGGGCGCTACAGCGTCGCGTGGGGCTGCGTCGGGCTGGCGGAGGCGTGCGTGCGGGCGTCCCTGGCCTACGCGGACACCCGGGAACAGTTCGGCCAGCCGCTGCGTCGCCACCAGCTCGTGCAACGCATGCTGGCCGACATGGTGACCGGGACCAGCGCGGCCCGGCTGCTCTGCCAGCAGGCCGGTTGGCTGCGCGAGAGCGGCGACCCGGCCTCGGTGCACGCGACCTGGCTGGCCAAGTACTTCGCCTCCACCGCCGCCGTGCGCGCGGCCGACGACGCGGTGCAGATCCACGGCTCGCGCGGCATCGGCGACGCGTATCCGGTGCAGCGGTACCTGCGCGACGCGAAGGTCATGGAAATCATCGAGGGCAGCACGCAGCTCCAGCAGATCACCATCGCGGAGTCGGCGTACCAGCTACGGCCCCGGTCGGCGGGTGACGCGCAGCCCCGCCAGGGTGCGGAGGGACTGATCCGATGAACGCTGAGGACGCACGGTCGCAAGCGGAGGCGCCGGCCGGCGGAATGATCAAGTGTGTCGTCTGGGACCTCGACCACACGCTGTGGGACGGCGTGCTGCTCGAGGACGGCGAGGTGCGGTTGCGTCCGGGCGTCGCCGAGGTGCTGCGCGTGCTCGACGAACGCGGCGTCCTGCACTCCGTGGCCAGCCGCAACGACCCGGACGCCGCGCTGGCCGCGCTGCGCCGGCTGGGCGTGGCCGAGTACTTCCTGCATCCCCAGATCGGCTGGGGTGCCAAGTCGACCTCCGTGCGGGCCGTCGCCGAGGCGCTCAACATCGGCCTGGACGCGCTGGCCTTCGTCGACGACGACGCCTTCGAGCGGGCCGAGGTCGGTCACGTGCTGCCCGAGGTGCGCTGCATCGACGCGGCGGAGGCGGCCACCCTCGCCGACCTCCCGGAGCTGACCCCCGAGGTGGTCACCGCGGACGCCCGCCAGCGCCGCGAGATGTACCGGGCCGACCTGGCGCGCCAGCAGGTGGAGAGCCGCTTCGACGGGCCGACCGAGGAGTTCCTGGCCAGCCTGGGGATGCACCTGACGATCGCCGAGGCCGGGCCGGACGACCTGCTGCGGGCCGAGGAGCTGACCGTCCGTACGCACCAGCTCAACACCACCGGCTACACCTACTCGCGGGCGCAGCTCGACGCGTTCCGCACCTCGCCCCGGCACCGGCTCTACGTGGCGCGGCTGTCCGACCGGTTCGGCCCGTACGGCACCATCGGGCTCACCCTGATCGAGCAGGAGGGTTCGGCGTGGACGATCAAGCTGCTGCTGATGTCCTGCCGGGTGATGTCCCGGGGAGTGGGCGGCGTGGTCATCACGTTCCTGCGCCGCCTGGCCCGTGACTCGGGCGCACGGCTGCTCGCCGAGTTCGTGCCGAACGGCCGTAACCGGATGATGCACGTCACCTACCGGATGAACCGGTTCCGGGAGATCGGCCGCGACGGCGACCGCGTGCGCCTCGAGTGCGACCTCACTGACGTGCCGCCGCTCCCCGGCCACCTGCGGGTGGAGACGCCGTGACGGCCGGCGCGGAGGCTGTCGCGGGCGCGGCGCGGGCGGTGGGCCTGATCCGTCCCCGGCCGCTCCCCGGGGCCGCGCTGCGGCTCGTCTGCTTCCCGTACGCCGGCGGGGGCGCCTCGGTCTTCGCCTCCTGGCCGGCGGGAACCGGGCCGGACATCGAGGTCTGCGCGGTCCAGCTACCCGGCCGGGAGGCACGCTTCGGGCAGCGGCCCTTCCAGGACGTACGGACCCTCGTCTCCGCCGTCGAGGCGAGCCTCGGCGGGCTGCTGGACGAGCCGTTCGCGCTCTTCGGGCACAGCATGGGCGCCCTCGTCGCCTTCGAGTTCGCGCGCCGGCTGGCCGCGCGGCGTCGCCGGGCGCCGGCCCACCTGTTCGTCTCCGCCCGGCCGGCACCGCACCTTCCCCGGCCGTGGCCGCGCGCGCACCTGCTCCCCGACGACCAGCTGATCGACCGGGTCCGGCAGATCGGCGGCACCCCGGAGCAGGTGCTCGCCGACGCCCGGCTGATGCGGCTGGTCCTGCCGGTGCTGCGGGCCGACTTCGCCGTCAACGACGGGCACGTGCACCGCCCCGGTCCGCTGCTGGACTGCCCGGTCACCGCGCTGGGCGGCCGGGACGATCCTGAGGCGTCGCCGCGGGCGCTGACTGCCTGGCAGCGGCACACGACCGGTCCGTTCCGGCTGCGCCTCTTCGACGGCGGCCACTTCTACCTGCGTGAGCACCGCGACGAACTGCTGCGGGTGGTGCGGGAGTCGCTGGCCGGCTGAGCTGCCGACCTGGCTCAGCCGGCCAGCAGCTCCGCGACCTGGTACGCGAGGTCGAGCGCTCGGTCCCGGCCGAGTCCCCGGCCGCCGGCTGCCGAGCCCGGCCGATCGCCGTCGAGCGCCACGCGGAGCCCACCCGGGTGGGTGCCCAGGGCCCGGTGCACCGCGAAGTAGCCGCGCACGTTGTCGAGGACGCGGCTGAACGGTGTTCCGGGGGCGACCATCGGGTCGCACTGCCAGAGCACCCGGTGCCCGGCAGCGGTCATCTTCTCCACGATCGGGGGGAGGCTCTCCTCGACCCGGCCGGAGCCGAGCCGGCAGGTCAGGGTGAGCCGGCCGGCGACGTTGTCCGGGTTGAGCCGTTCGCAGAGTTCGACGGCCGACTCGGGCAGGGTGTCCGGCCCCAGGGTCACCGTCACCGGGTTGGCGATCCGGGCGACGAGGTCCACGTGCGCGCCGTCGAGGCGGCGGACCTGCTCGCCGAGGCCCAGCAGGTGACCGGAGAGACCGTACCTGCCGTCCCGGGCGGCCCGGATCAGCGGGCGCTCGTACTCCAGCACCAGGGCGTCGTGCGAGCTGTAGAGGCGGGCGTGCGGGCGCGCCGCGGTGTCCGGCACCCCGGACGCCCGCAGGAACGCCATGGCGCGGCCGATCTGCCGGGCGGCGTCGAGGTGCGGCGTGGCCGGATCGGCGCCGTCCAGCAGGCCCTGCTGCCAGCGGTGCACCGACTGGAGGTCGGCCAGGTCGCCGGTGACGTGGGCGCGCAGCACGTTCATGGCGCCGGCCGCGTTGGCGTACGCCAGGATGAGCCGGCGTGGGTCGGGGACACGGGCTTCCCGCACCGGCGTGGGGCCGTTGACCAGGTCGCCCCACCAGCTCGGCAGTCCGGTGTGGTCCGTCGGCGTGGCCGCCGGGCGGGCGTACCCGCCGGCGGCCCGAGCGACACTGACCACCGGCATCGAGCCGCCGTACGCCAGGACCAGGGCCATCTGGGCGAGGGTCGCGGCGTTGGCGACCAGCCGCGCCTCGGTGTTGTCGGCGAAGGACTCCACCGGGTCGCCGCCCTGAAGCAGGAACGCGTGCCCCTCGGCGGCGACGGCCAGCCGGTCGCGCAGCTCGTCGACCTCGGCCGGCGTGACGAGTGGCGGCAGGGTGCCGAGGAGCCGCATCACGTCGGCCAGCTCCGCCTCGTCGGGCCAGGGTGGTCGCTGGGCCCCGGGCCGGCCCCGCCAGCCGTCGAGCCCGTCGCCCTCGACGCTCCGGCTGACCTCCGGCGCCGGCCAGGCGGTCGGCGGCCAGCGCCGTAGCAGGCCCGGCGGTCTCATACCGTCTCCCTCCGACGACCCCTCCCCCGTGTCCGTCCGTCCAGGATGGCCGCTCGCCGGACGCGAGGAGACCTCCGAGAATGCGCAGTCCGGTGCTGGTGCGGGGTACCGGCGGGCCAGGCGGCGCGCGCGCAATCCGGAAGGTGCGTGGCCGGTCCGGCGGGTGCCACCGTCGGGTGGTCAGAGGGCGGTCCGGCCGTGCCGTACCACCGGCCCGTCGGCGGGAGACACCGAGGAGGCAGTCGTGACGGTAAATCCGGGATCACGGGCGGTCGTGCTGGGCGGGAGCATGGCGGGCCTGCTCGCCGCCCGGGTGCTCGCCGACGCGTACGACGAGGTGGTCGTCGTCGACCGGGACGAGTTGACCGGGAGCGACGCCCGCCGGGGCGTGCCGCAGGGTCGGCACGTGCACGGCCTGCTCGCCCGGGGCCAACAGATCCTGGAGACACTGTTCCCGGGTTTCACCGGCCGGGCGGTCGCCGCCGGCGTACCCACCGGTGACCTGGGCGAGTTGCGCTGGTTCTTCAACGGCAGGCCGCTGCGCCGGGCGAGCACCGGACTGATCTGCGTCTCGGCGTCCCGGCCCCTGCTGGAGGCCCAGGTGCGCGACGCGGTCGCCGCGCTGCCCGGGGTCCGGCTGCGCGGCGGCTGCGACATCGTCGGTCCGGTCGCCACCGAGGACCGCGACCGGGTCACCGGCGTCCGGGTGCGCCCGCGCGATGCCGCCACCGACGAGGTGATCCACGCCGATCTGGTGGTGGACGCCACCGGGCGGGGTTCCCGTACGCCGGTCTGGCTGGCCGAACTGGGCTACCAGCGGCCGGCGGAGACCCGCATCCCGATCGACCTGGCGTACACCACCCGGCACTACCGGCTGCGCGACGAGAGTATCCTGCACGGCGACCTCTCGATCAACCCGGTCTCCACCCCCTCGCACCCTCGCGGGGCGTTCTTCTCCCGGATCCAGGACGGCCGGAGCGTGCTGTCGCTGACCGGCGTGCTGGGCGACCACCCGCCGGCGGACGAGCGGGGCTTCCTGGACTTCGTCCGGTCCCTCCCGGTGCCGGACATCTTCGAGGTCATCCGCGACGCCGAACCGCTGGACGACCCGGTCTCGTTCCGTTACCCGGCCAGCGTGCGCCGGCACTACGAGCGTCTCGACCGTTTCCCGGCCGGCCTCCTGGTCCTCGGCGACGCGCTGTGCAGCTTCAACCCGGTGTACGGCCAGGGCATGACGGTGGCGGCGCTGGAGGCGCTGACGCTGCGCGAGCACCTACGGGCCGGCCCGGTGCCCCGTCCGGCTGCCTTCTTCCGGGACGCCGCCCGGGTGGTCGACGTGCCCTGGGACATCTCCGCCGGTGGGGACCTGAGCTTCCCGGGGGTGGTCGGGCCCCGCCCACCGAAGGTCCGGATGGCCAACGCGTACATGGCCCGTCTCCAGGCCGCCGCGGTCCGCGACGGCGCGGTGACGCGTACCTTCATGCGGGTGGCCGGCCTGGTCGACCCGCCGACGCACCTGATGCGTCCGGGCATGGTGTGGCGGGTCCTCACCCAGTCGCGGGGCGTGGCGCCGGTCCCGGTCCGACCGACCGAACGGGCTGTCGCCGGCGACTGAGGACACGAGATTCCCATCTAAAAGAAATCGGAAATAGGCAATACGGCAATCGAAAAGATGCACGCCCGTCTGCTGTCGAGAACCATGGGCACGAATAGCGATCGTCGCCCTTGAATCGGCTGAACCTCCGCAGATGGCAGGTGCACCCATGGTCATGTCACGTCGGCAGCTCATCGGCTCGACTGCCGCGATATCCGGTGCCACCGTCGGCCTCGCCGGCCTGGGCGCCACGCCCGCCCAGGCCGCCGGCGCCCCGGGCACCGCGGTCGACCCGCGGGTCGTCATCCACCGCGACGACCCGAGGTACGCGCAGCTCATGCTGCGCTCGTTCAACCCCCGGTTCATCTCGTCCCCGGAGACGGTCCACCTGACCTACACCGCCGAGCAGGTCCGCGCGGCGGTCGAGCAGGCGGTCGGCCGGGGCCAGCGCATCACCGTCCGCAGCGGCGGCCACTGCCTGGACAACCTGGTCGGTGACCCCGCGTTCCAGGTGCTGGTCGACGTGTCGGCCATGAACCAGACCTGGTACGACCGGCGGCACCGGGCGTTCGTCGTGGAGTGCGGCGCCACCCTCGGCCAGATGTACGAGCAGCTCTACCTCGGCTGGAAGGTCACCGTGCCGGCCGGCGTCTGCCCGCCGGTGGGCGTCGGCGGCCACATCGCCGGCGGCGGGTACGGGCCGCTGTCGCGCAAGTTCGGGCTCTCCGTCGACCACCTCTACGGGGTGGAGGTGGTCGTGGTCGACCGGTCCGGCCGGGCCCGGACCATCGTGGCCACCTCCCGTCCGGACGACCCGCACCGCGAGCTGTGGTGGGCGCACACCGGCGGTGGCGGGGGCAACTTCGGGATCGTCACCAAATACCTGTTCCGTACGCCCGGCGTCACCGGCGACGACCCGGGCAAGCTGCTGCCGACGCCACCGCCGACCCTCCTCATGACCTGGGTCTCCTACCCGTGGGACGGGCTGACCCAGGAGGGCTTCGTCCGGCTGGTGAAGAACCACAACGCGTGGCACGCCGCCCACAGCGCCCCGGGCGACCCGTACGAGGGGCTGCACAGCGCGCTGCACCTGAACACCGAGAAGGAACAGTTCATCTTCCTGGAGATCCGCACGGACGCCACCATGCCCGACGCGCGGAAGGCGCTCGACGAGTACGTCGCCGCCGTGTCGGCGGGAGTCGGCGTCACCCCGCAGGTCAACACGACGGACGACCTGTGGCTGGCCAACGCGACGCTGGAGTACCCGCAGACCATCCCGCCGCGCACCAAGTCCAAGGGCGGCTACCTGCGCAAACCGCTGGCCGAGCGGCAGATCGTGGAGCTGTACCGGGGCCTGCGGGATCCGGCCTACAAGGGGCAGTGCCTGGTCTACTTCGCCGGATACGGGGGCCAGGTCAACGCGGTGGGGCCGAACGCCACCGCGGTTCCGCAGCGCGACTCCATCCTGAAGCTCTGGTTCTCGGCCTCCTGGCCGGACGCCGCGGACGACGAGGAGTCGGTGGACTGGGTGCGCCGCTTCTACCAGCGGGTCTTCGCCGACACCGGCGGGATGCCGGTGTCCAACGACCGCTACGACGGCTGCTACATCAACTATCCGGACATCGACAGCCGGGACCCGGCCTGGAACCGGTCCGGCGTGCCGTGGAGCACCCTCTACTACAAGCAGAGCTATCCCCGCCTACAGCGCATCAAGGCCAGGTACGACCCGAACGACGTCTTCCGGCACGCCTTGTCCATCGAGCCGCTGGCCGGCTGAGCCGCCGGGGCGCGTACGCCGAGCGGGCCGGTCGCGATGCGGCCGGCCCGCTCCGCGTGCTCACCGACGCTCAGCCGGGCAGCTCGTCGGGCGCCTCGGCGGCCAGCCGCCGCCGGATGTCGGCCCGCAACGCCTTCTTGTCGACCTTCCCGACGTTGGTGCGCGGCAGCGCGGCAACCTCGACCATGCGCTCCGGTAGCTTGAACCGGGCCACCCCGGCCCGCTCCATCACCGCCCGCACGTCGGCCAACCGCACCGACGCGCCGGCCCGGACCACCACGTAGAGGCAGACCCGCTCGCCGAACTCGGGGTCGGGCATCGCCACGGCGGCGGCCAGGTGCACCCCCGGGACCTGGTAGGCGAAGTTCTCCACCTCCTCCGCGGATACCTTCTCCCCGGCCCGGTTGATCATGTCCTTGTCGCGCCCCTCCACCACCAGGTTGCCGTCGGGGCGGCGACGCACCACGTCGCCGGTCCGGTACCAGCCGTCCGCGGTGAACGCGAGCCGGTTCTGCTCCTCGGCACGGTAGTAGCCGCGGGGGGTGTACGGCCCACGGGTCAACAGCAGTCCCGGGGTGCCGTCCGGCACCGGCTCGCCCTCGTCGTCGACCACCAGGATCTCGTCGTCCGGGCAGATCGGGCGGCCCTGGGTGTGGCAGACCACCTCGTCGGGGTCGTCCAACCGCGTGTAGTTGAGCAGCCCCTCGGCCATGCCGAAGACCTGCTGGAGACGGCAGCCGAGGGTGGGCTGGACCCGCCAGGCCACCTCGTCGGCCAGCCGGGCGCCGCCCACCTGGAGCAGCCGCAGCGTGCTCAGGTCGTATCCGGGACCGGCCTCCTGGAAGGCGAGCCAGCTCTGCACGATGGTGGGTACCGCGGCGGTGACGGTCACCTGCTCCCGCTCGATCAGGTCGAAGACCTTCTTCGGCGCGGGCGACGGGGCGATGACCACCCGGCCCCCCACCAGCAGGGTGCCGAGGACGCCGGGACAGCCCAGCGGGAAGTTGTGGGCGAGCGGTAGCGCCGCCAGGTACACCGTCGACGGGCCGAAGCCGGAGACCTCGCCGCTGCGCCGGGCGTTGTACGCGTAGTCGTCGTGCGTGCGGGCGATCAGCTTGGGCAGGCCGGTGGTGCCGCCCGAGAGCAGGAAGAGGGCGACGTCCCGCCCGGCCGGCGCGGCGGCGTCCAACTGCCGGCGCGCCGCCGCCGGGTCGTCCGCCGGCCGGCACAGCGCCCGGACGTCCACCGAGCCGGGCGCGGGCCGGGGGCCGGCGGCGAGCACGTGTCTGAGGCCCGGCTGAGCCTCGGCGATGCGCCGCGCCATCTCCTGGTGGTCGAAGTGGTCCGTCTCGGCGGGCACCACCACCGCCCGGGCCTCGGCGTGCCGCACGAGGTGGGAGATCTCGTGGTGGCGGTGCGCCGGCAGCGCCATGACCGGCAGTACGCCCAGCCGCAGGCAGGCGAGGGTCAGGACGACGAACTCCCACCGGTTGTCGAGCTGCATCACGATCCGGTCGTCGCGGCGCAGGCCCAACGCGTGCAGCCGCAGCGCCGCGCCGTCGGCCCGCTGCGTCAGCTCCCGGTAGGTCATTCGCACGTCGCCGCTGACCAGCGCCTCGACGTGGGGCCGCGTGTCGGCCACCGCGAGGACTTGTGCCCCCAGCGGCCGTCCTTCCCAGTAGCCCGCGGCGACGTACCGGGCCACCGCCTCCGGCGGCCAGGGCACCAGGCCCGTCCGACTCGGCTCGGGGTCGCCCGCTACACCTGTCACTGTGGCCTCCTCACACCGGCTGGCCGTCCCACGGCCGCGCCCGTACGGGCGGGTGCGTCGCGGCGGGGTGGCCCGGAGCACGAGGCCGGGCGTCGGGGCCGCAAGCTGGTGGGACTCCTCCCGAATATGCCGGCGGCGCAGCCGGGAGGGCATCTCCGAGCGTGCCGATGGAGGCGGGGAGAAGGAGCGCGACCGCGGCGGGCGCCACCGGGACGCCTGCCGCGGCCGGCTGGTCAGTTCGGCTGCTCGGGCAACTCCGAGTAGTACTTCACCAGGTCGTCGAAGGAAGGCTGCCCGCCGTGCGGTGCCGGCCGCCCGGCCTCCCGGTCGAGCAACTCGCCCATCTTGTCCAGGGCCAGGTGGAAGCCGGCAGCGCTCTGCGGCAGGTGGCCCGGGTCGCCGACCTCGTTCTCCAGCACCAACCGGCAGCCGTCCCCCTGCGGGCTGAGCAGCCAGCGGTAGGCGTCGCCCTCGCCCGCGTACACGAACCGGCGCGGCTCGTCGACCTCGACGACCCGGGCCCGCACCACCATGTCCGGGGAGAACGTCACCGTGACCTTCCCGCCCTCGACCGGCTCGACGTCCACCCGGAAGCCGAACCACGAGGAGTGTTCCCCGCTGTCGGTGATCGCCCGCCAGACGCGCTCCGGCGGATCCGGATAGTCGTGCGTGAAGCGCAGCAGCGGCTTCCCGTCGGGGCCGGGGTGCCGGGTGGTTCGCGTACGGAAGGTCTCGGGATCCATCAGATCCGGTCTCCTCTGGGTTGCTGGCCCGGCCCACACAGCGTGAACCGGCCGTAGCAGACTGCCAACAGTGGACGGCGCGGGTCAAGGGCACACGCCACGGCCATGCCGGGCGGGCCGGCATGGCCGTGGGTGCTGCGCCGGTCAGTCGTGGCAGGAGCCCGCTGTCGCGTCGCCGTAGCTGTCGTGGTGGCGGATCCACCCCATGGTGTCCGCCATGCCCTCCTCCTGCCGTCCCAGCGGGGTCAGGTCGAGGTAGTTGTAGGTGTTGTTCAGGACGTCGCTGCCGCGCCCGTGCGTGGAGTACGCGTAGAGCACCCCGCCGTCGTCGGCGCGCAGGAACGCGCTGATTCCGGGCAGCTCGGGCTCGCCCGAGCCGACGTCCAGGGTGAAATCCTGGTAGAAGTCGTCGCCCCGGGTGGTGTACCAGGGGATGTCCCACCCCATCCGGCGCTTGAACGGCACGATGTCCGACTGCGGCGCGGCGCAGACGATGACCAGCGACGTGTCGCGGGCGTGCAGGTGCGCCAGGTGCCCGATGTTGTCGATGAACAGCGAGCAAACCGGGCACCAGTCGTGCCCCTCCAGCGGCCACATGAAGTGGTAGGTGAGCAGCTGACGCCGGCCGTCGAAAAGCTCCGGCAGCGTCCGTTCGCCGTCCGGGCCCTCGAAGACGTACTCCTTGTCCACCACCATCATCGGCAGCGCGCGCCGCTGTGCGCTGAGCGCGTCCCGCGCCCGGGTCACCTCCTTCTCCCGCTCCAGGAAGGCCCGCCGCGCCGCGAGCCAGTCCGCGCGCCCGACGATCCGGGTGTCCGTCATCGCACTCTCCTCCCGCCGCGGCCGGGGCCGGTCACCGCAGCCCCTCGCCGCCGTCGGGCAGGGCGTCGACGAACTCGCCCCGGGCCAGCGCGGCCGCGACCGTCTCGATGTCGTCGCTCATGTAGCGGTCGCTGTCCAGGGTGGGCACCATGGACCGGATCCGGTCGTAGGTGGCCCGCCCGGCCGGCCCGAGCCGGTCCACGACGCCCCGCAGGTCCACCGCCTGGGCGGCGGAGAGATACTCCACGGCCAGGATGAGGTCGTTGTTGCGCAGCACCCGGCGTGCGTTGCGGGCGGAGATCAGGCCCATGCTCACCACGTCCTGGTTGTCGCTGTTGGACGGGATGCTCTGGGTGCTCGCCGGGCCGATCGTCCGGTTCTCCGCCACCAGCGCCGTCGCCGGGTACTGGGCGCCGGTGAAGCCGCTGTTCAGGCCCGGCTCGCCGGCCACCAGATATTCCGGCAGGCCGCCGTTGAGGTGCCGGTTGAGCAGGCGGTTGGTGCGCCGCTCGCTGGTCACGCCGAGCTGGGTCAGGGCGATGGTGAGGAAGTCCATCGCGAACGCCACCGGCTGACCGTGGAAGTTCGCGCCGTGGAAGACCTCCCGGCCCTCGAAGAAGAGCGGGTTGTCGTTGGAGGAGTTCAACTCGGTCGTCACCACACTGGTGGCGTGGTAGACGGTGTCGCGTACCGCGCCGACGACCTGTGGGATCGCCCGCAGCGTGTACGGCTTCTGCAGGTAGATCTCCCCGCGCTGGACGGTGACACCCGCCTGCTTCTGCTCCTCGACCTGGCGGCGGATCTCGCGGTGCTCCAGTGCCAGCCCGCTGCCGGCCAGCAGGGTACGCATGTTGGCGGCGTTGTCGACCTGGCCCCGGTGCGGCCGGGCCAGCTCGTGCCCTTCGGCCATGAAGGCGCCGGTCGAGCCCTGCAACGCCTCCAGCGCCAGCGCCGTCACGATCTCGGCCTGGCGGACCTGGGCGAGCGCCCGGCCGGTGAGCAGGGCGCCGAGGCCGGTCATCGCGGAGGTGCCGTTGATCAGCGACAGCCCCTCCTTGAAGCGGAGCTGCAACGGCTCCACACCGAGCTGGCGCAGGACCGGACCGGTAGGGGTGGGACGGCCGTCGCGCAGCACGTAACCCTCACCGATGATCACGGCCGCGATGTGCGACAGCGGGGCGAGGTCGCCGCTGGCGCCCAGCGAACCAATCTCGGGGATGGCCGGGGTGATGCCCTGGTTGAGCAGCAGGGCCAGGCGCTCCAGCAGCTCGGGCCGGACCGCCGAGTAGCCCCGGGCCAACGCGTTGAGCCGGGCCGCGACCATCGCCCGCGCCTCGTCCTCGGCGAAGAGCGGGCCGACTCCGGCGCAGTGACTGCGCACCAGGTTGAGCTGAAGCTCGATCTCCACGGCGTTGTCCACCATCATGTACGCCAGGTCGCCGTACCCGGTGGTGATGCCGTACACGGGAATTCCCTGCTCGACGATGTCCTGGAACATCGCTCGGCTCGCCGCGGCCTTCTCCAGGGCCGTCGGGGCGATGACGCACGGCGCCTGCTCCTCGGCGATCCGCCGGATGCCGCCGATGTCCACGTTCTGGCCGTCGAGTTCGACGGGCGTCGTCTCCACAAGAGTCACGTTTGTCCACCTCACATGTCGTCGGGCTGGGCGGTTCGGGAAAAGCAGCGGTCGGCCCCTGCGGGGGCGTTCAGGCGGTGCCGCTCACCTCCCTCTGCGCCCGGGCGCCGTCGTCGGCCCGCGTCGCCGCGTCCACCAGGGCGGCGAGCCCGGCCAGGGTCGGGTCGGCGAGGAAGTGGCGGGCCGGCACGGTGACGCCGGTCCGTTCCCGGACGCGGTGCAGCAGCGGCGGGATCAGCAGCGAGTGACCGCCGAGGGCGAACAGCGAGTCCTCCGGCGCGACCTCGTCGATGCCGAGGACCTCCGCCCACACGCGCGCCAGGATCCGCTCGGTCGCGGTGGTGGCCTGCCGGTCGCCGGTCGCGCGCAACGACGTCGGTGCCGGCAGTCGCCGCCGGTCGACCTTCCCGCCCACGTTGCGCGGCAGCGTCGGCAGGGTGCGGAAGCTCACCGGCGGCATCAGGCTGCCGAACCGCTGGCGCAGCCGGGCCCGCCACGCGACGGTCGGGTCGGTCCCACCCGAGCCGTCCGGCGTCTCCCGGGCCACCACGTACGCCATCAGGCGTACGACCAGGCCGCTGTGGTCACGCACCGGCACGACCGCGCACTCGGCGACCGAGTCGGCGGCGGCCAGCGCCGCCTCCACGTCGGTCAGCTCAAGCCGGGTGCCGAAGAACTTGATCTGGAAGTCCTGCCGGCCGCGGAACTCCAGCAGCCCGTCCAGCCGCCGGCGGCCGAGGTCCCCGGTGCGGTACCAGCCGTGGTCCGGCAGCCCGAACTCCTCGTACGCGCGCAGCGGCGCGAAGGCGTCGCCCGACGCCTCCGTGCCCACGTAGCCGGGAGTGACGTAGGGGCTGCGGACGACCAGCTCGCCGGTCACCCCCGCCGGACAGGGCCGGTCCTGGTCGTCGACCACGAGCACCTGTCGGCCGGGGATCGGCTCGCCGACGGGCACCGTGCCGCGCACCGGCCCGGTCACCTCGTGCCAGGTCGCCAGCACGATCTCGGTCGGGCCGTACAGGTTGGTCAGCCGGGCCGACGGCAGCGCCTCCCGCAGCTGCCCGGCCAACTCGCCGGGGAGCGGCTCGCCGGCGAGCAGCAGGTGCCGCAGCTCGGGCAGCGCGTCGCCGCGACCCTGCGACCCCAGGGCCCGCAGGACCTCCCGGGCGAAGCTCGGCACGGTCTGGAAGTGTGTGATGCGCTCGTCGGCCAGCCAGCGCACCAGCCGGCGCGGGTCCACCCGCACCCGGTCCGGCACCAGGCAGAGGGTCGCGCCGGCGCCCAGCGCCGCGAAGATCTCGCAGAGCGCCGCGTCGTAGCCGGGCGCCGCCCACTGGGCCACCCGGCTGCCCGGGCCCATCGCGAAGTGCGTCGCCATCCACTCACAGAACTGCGCGAAGCCGGCGTGGGTCTGCGGGATGCCCTTGGGCCGCCCGGTCGACCCCGAGGTGTACGCGACGTACGCCAGGCCGGCCCCGTCGGGTCGGGGAAGGGCCGGGTCGGCCTCCTGCCCGGCGGCGCGGTGCAGCTCGTCCACCGCGACGGCCTGCCCGTCGAGTTCCGTGCGGTACCAGCGGGCCAGCTCGTCGTCGTCCGGGTCGCCCTCCACCAGCAGGCAGGCCGGGCGCAGCTCGCCCAGGATCAGCCGACCCCGTTCGCCGGCCTCCCCGGCGCCGATGCAGACCAGGTGCGCCCCCGCCTCCAGGACGCCCAGCAGCACAGCCACCTGGCGCGGCCCTGCCGGCATCCGCACCGCGACCGGTGCGCCCGCCATCGGACCCAGCCGTCGCAGTCCCCGGGCGGTGGAGCTGGCCAGTGCGGCCAGCTCCCCGTAGGAGACGGCCTCCGACTGCCAGGCCAGGGCGGTGTCGCCCGGGTGCAGCTCGGCCCGGCCGCGCACCGCCGCGTCGACGGGGGGCCGGCTGACGGTGGCCGCCCCGACCCGGTCGGCGGCCCGGACCGCCGCGCGGAGCTGCTCCGGCATCTCCAGCGGCAGCGCCGCCACCGGCTGGCCCGGGTCCTTCAGCGCGGCATCGAGCAGGGTACGGAGCTGACCGAGCAGCGCGCGCGCCGAGTCGGCCTCGAACAGCTCCGCCCGGTACGCCAGCGCGCCCGTCACGGTCGGCTCCACGGTGTCGACCTCCAGCGACAGGCCCACCGGGACCGCGCCGGCGCGCACCGGCAACCGGCGCGCGGTCGTGCCGGTGAACGCGGGTTCCGGCTCGGGTGACCCGGGACAGCTGAACATCGCGTCGAGCAACGGCAGCCGCTGCGGGTCCCGGTCGACCTCCACCTCGGCGACGACGTCGGCGAAGGGCAGCTCCCCGTGGTCGAGCGCGGCCCGGTGGGCCTGGGCCACCCGGGCCAGCAGGTGCCGGAAGGTGGGGGAGCCGGCGAAGTCGGCGCAGACCACCAGCGGGTTCGAAAACGGCCCCACGGTCCCGGCGAACTCCGGGCGGGGCCGCACCACCACCGGGTGTCCCACCGCCACCCGCTGCTCGCCGGTGTGCCGGAACAGCAGCGCCTGGAACGCCGCGGACAGCACCACGGCCGGGACGGTGCCCTCGGCCGCGCAGACCTCGCGCAGCCGGCCGGCGGTCTCCTCACCCCAGTCGAAGTACACCGCCGCACCCGCGTACCCGGAGTCGGCCGCGGGCGGCCGGTCGGCGGGCAGCGGCAGCACCGGCGGGGGCGGGGTCAGCGTGGCCCGCCACCACTGCGCCAGCCCTCGGTACGCCGGGCCGGTCGCCTGTTCCCGCTGCCACCGCGCGAAGTCGCGGTACTGCAGGGGCAGGAACGGCAGGACCGGCTCGCGCCCCTGCACCGCCGCCGAGTAGCACTCGCCCAGCTCGGTCACCAGGATCCGGGCCGAGCTGTCGTCGGCCACCAGCTGGTGCAGTACCAGCAGCACCTCGTGCTCGTCCGGCCCGAGTCGGACCAGGGTGAGCCGGCTGAGCGGGCCGTCGGCGTGATCCACCACGGCCCCCGCCAGGCCGGTACGCAGCCGCTCCGCGGCCGCCGCCCGTTCCGGTTCGTCGACGGTGGTGAGATCGACCAGCGTCGGCGCGTCGGCACCGGCGTCGATCGCCTGCCACGGGACGCCGTCGCGTTCGACGATGCGGGTCCGCAGCGTCTCGTGCCGGTCGACCAGCGTCCGCCACGCGGCGCACAGGGCCTCCTCGTCGAGCGGCCCACGCACCTGGTAGGCGCGGCACACCGTGTGCGCCGGCGTCCCCGCCGCCAACCTCTCCAGGAACCACAGGCCCTGCTGGGCCGCGGAGGTGACCGCCCGGATGCCGCTGCCCCGTGTGTCGTTCATCGCTACCCGCTCCTCGTGCTGTCGACGGCTTGCCGGCGCCGTGCCCCGGCGCGCCGGCGGTGCCGGTCGCCGGGCGCGGCGGGGGTGGGGATCAGTAGAAGTAGCTGATGTAGGGGGCCCGTTCGGGCGTGGCCATGGTGTCCCAGAGCTGGGCGCAGCGGGCATCGCGCGCGACGATGCGCCCGCCCCGGGTCAGGTCGGTGGCGGCGGTGCCGCCGAGCAGGATCGCGCCGACGGCCGCCACGTGCATCTCCAGGTCCGGCTCGGCGGTGCTGCGCCGGCAGGTGCCCTGACCGGCGTCGACCTCGAGGCGGAACGTCCCGTCGGTGTGGCCCTCCGGGTCGTGCACGCGCAGCGTCAACGCCCCGTCGCCGGCCCATCCGCGCGCCTCGAGCAGCGTCGGCACGTCCAGCGGACGCAGCCACACGCCGTCGTGGCGCTGGGCGCGCAGCTTGCGCGCGTCGGTCACCCACCACGCCAGCGGGTTGTCCACCGGCGCGTACCACATCTGGATGGTGGCCACCATGTCGACGGAGAGCAGGTAGCGCCAGAGCGTGGCGGCTGCCTCGGCGTCCACGGCGAGGAAGTCGATGACCTGGAGCATGTTTCGGGGCGTGGTCTCCGGCGCCCAGTCCGAGGTGATGCGGTACGACACGAAGCCCCGGTCACCCACCGCCACGCACGCCCGGGGCGCCCCGCCGCCGCCGATGGCCAGCATCTGCTCCAGGCGGGGGTTCGCCGGGTCCATCGCCAGCCGGTCCCAGTAGCAGGACGGCGGGATCACCTCGCCCGGCGTCCGGACCGCCTGCCGCTCGTACACCGACTGGGCCAGATCCCGGGCCTCCTTGCCGGAGACCCGCCGCACCGGCAGGTCGCCGTCCGGCGCGTCGTCGCGCCAGCCCACCCCCCGTACGTCGATGTTGAGGCTGTTGTACCAGGTGGCCGGGCCGTAGCCGAAGCGCCAGTAGATGGGCCACTCGGACACGCCCCCGGCGGCGATCGGCTTGCCCTCCTCGACGGCCCGCTCGTGCAGCCGGTGCAGGGTGGCCTTCATCAGCCCCTTGCGTCGCATCGTGGGGTGGCAGGAACCGCCGGTGCAGGCGGCGAGCGGCACCGTCCGGCCGCCCGGCAGTACCAGGTCACGGTGCAGCGAGGCGTTCGTCGCCACGTAACCGGCGTCGTCGGTGATGGCGATGGCGCGGTGCGGCGGGTGGGTACGCCGGTAGAAGTCCACCACCTCCGGGTCGTCACCGGGCGGCGAGGCGAACGCGCCGAGCCAGCTGTCGAGCCATTCGCCGTACCGTTCCTCGGTCACCTCGACCAGGCGCATGCCGGCGGGAAGGTCAGCGGTCATCAGAGGGTCCCTTCGGTGGGCCGGTCAGTTGCCGGAGGTGGCGGGCACGGCTCCCGCGGCCAGGTCCGCCAGCGGCGTCTCGGGGTCGGCGACCCCGGAGCGCAGCACGTGGGTGAAGTCGGCCAGCATGGCGTTCATCGAGGACTGCCCGAACCGGTCGACACTGCTGTTCACCGCGAAGATCAGCTCGTTGGTCGGGCTCAGCTCGGCGGTCCACAGGATCGCGTCGTCGGGGATGTCAGGGCCGACGGGCTGGGAGACGCGCCGCTGGGCGGCCGTGCAGCCGACGCCACCGGCGCCCTGCTCGCGCAGCACGAACGGGTTCGGTGACATCTGGAAGCCGGGGCGGGCCCGCTCGGCGATCCGGTCGCCCTCCTCGAGCGCGGCGATTTCGGCGGCCACCTCGGTGGCCAGCCGGACGAAGGGCACCTCGTGCGCGAACGCCGACATGCAGCTCTCCCGGACCCGCTCGACCACCTCGCGGAAGGTCCGGCAGCCGGTCAGGTCGGTGCGCAGCGGGAACAGGTTGACGAAGTAGCCGACCGTGTCGGCCATCCACCGGCGTCGTCGCCCCGGCCCGGAGGTGAGGGTCCAGATCACCCCGTCGGTGATCCCGGTGCGGGCCAGCAGGTGCACCCGGTAGGCGGCGAACAGCACCATGAACGGCGAGCACCGCAGGGACCGGGCGAACTCCAGGGTCGCCGTACCGAGGTCCGCGCTGAGCGCGAACCGGTCGCACCGGGTGCCCGCCGGGGCGCCCTCGGCCGGCGGCCGGTCGGTCGGCAGGGTCACCGGACGGGCGTCACGCAGGCGCTCCCGCCAGTACTCGAAGGAGGCGGCGGCGGACGCCTCGTCGGAACCGGCCTGCTGCCGGGCGACGTACTCCCGGAACTGGTGCACCTCGCGCAGGTCGGGCTGCCGGCCCTCGCGGCGCGCCGCGTACAGCTCGACGATGTCCCGCATGACCAGCCCGAGCGACCAGACGTCCACGACCGGCAGGTGGGCCACCAGCACGACGATCCAGTCGTCGCCGGCCAGCCGGCCCACGTGGATCCAGAAGGCCGGCACCTGCTCCATGTCGAAGGTCTGCCCCTCGATCTCGTTGAGGAACGCCTCGGCCCGCTCCTGCCGCGACCTCCCGTCGTCGGGCAGGTCCCGGACCACCAGCGTCGGCGAGCTGGGCGGCCGGACCTGCTGACGCCAGCCGTCCTCGTCGTGCAGCAGCACCGTGCGTAGCGCCTCGTGCCGGACGACCACGTCGTCGAGGGCCGCGGTGAACGTGGCCAGGTCGAGGTCACCGGTCAGTCGCCACCCGCCGCTGGAGATGGGACGCGGGCCGAAGGCGCCGGCGGAGCCGTCGTTCAGGTGTTGCAGGCGGAGGAACTCCTGCTCCAGCGAGAGCGGGAACGGGGTGTCGGGCGTCATCGGTCTCTTCCTCTCCGGGTGCGGCACACCCTGACGTCAGGCGGCGGGCTCGAGGGTCACGACGACCTGACGGATGAACGTGTCGAGGTCCGGGTCGTCGAAGAGTTGGTCGACCCCGACGGAGGTGATGCCCAGCTCGTCCTCGAGCCAGGCGATGATCAGCAGCGCGGTGATCGACTGCCCGCCCAGTTCGAAGAAGGTGGCGTGCTCCGCGCCCGAGGGCACGTCGAGCGCCTCCCGCCAGATGGCGGTGATCTGTTCCTCCAGCGAGGGAATGTCGGTGCCGGGCGCGGAAGCGCCGCCCGGCACGGGGTGCGTGCCCATGGCTCACCTTTCTGCTGGAGCGGGCGTCCGCGCCGCCACGGCGCCGGACCCGCCCGCCGGCAGGTCCATGGACCGATCGTGGCATCGCCCGTCCGGGTGCTTCACCTCCTGAAGTGCCCCGTGTGCCCGTTCGCTGCGCACCTTCGGAGAAGCCCTCGCCGAAGCCGCGTCGATATCGTCGGATTGCTTGCCGGCTTTCGCGATTCGCTTGCCAGGCAATGGATTTCCGGACGGATCCGGTCGTCGCACCGTCCTGTGTGCCGGCGGTGGCGGTCGGCCACGTCACCCCGGGCCGATCCCCCGACTCACCGGCACTGCGCCCACCGGATCGGCGCTGCGTCGCCCGTGCCGCCAGGCCGGACCTTCCTGGAGGAGTAGATGGCTGGTCATCGGAAGTACCACGAACGGACGATCGCGCCGGTCGGCGATCCACTGGCCGCGGCGGGGCTGCTGGTCGCGGTCCGGCAGGACCGCGACCACGTGTGCTACGAGGGGCCCGAGGGGTACGCGGTCGCCGTGGACCCGGTCGCCGAGGTGATCGCCGACCGGCGTCGACTGGTCGTGCGCACCGACGAGGGCCGTCGGACGTCGCCCTTCTCCGCCGAGGCGCTGCGCGGGCTGCCCACCCTGCTCGACGAGGTGTCGGTGGATGCCTGGCGCTGCTACGGCTGGGCCGGGTTCGAGCTCGCCGCGGCCCGGGACGGGCTGGTCGAACTGCTCGACGACGAACCGTTCCTGCACCTGATGATCCCCCGCGTCGAGGTGCGCTTCCACGCCAACGGCACGCTGCTGCGGGCGCTCGACGTGGCCGACCTGGACGCGGTCCAGGCCGATCTGGAGAAAGCCCCGCCGGTGCGCCCGCCCGGCCAGCCGACCCCGGTGGACGACTGGGACGCCGAGGGCTACCTGTACGCGGTGGACCGGGCTATGCGCACGATCCGCTCCGGCCGGTTGCAGAAGGTGATCCTGTCCCGCACCGTGCCGGTCGCCTTCCCGGTCGACCTGCCGGCGACGTACCGGCTGGGCCGCCAGGCGAACACGCCCGCCCGCTCGTACCTGCTGCGCCTCGGTGGCCTGGCGGCCACCGGTTTCAGTCCCGAGACCGTGGTCGAGGTGGCCAGGGGCTGGGTGACCACGCAGCCGGTCGCCGGCACCCGGGCGCGCACCGGCCATGAGGACATCGACGAACCGCTACGTCAGGAGCTGCTCACCGACCCCAAGGAGGTCTACGAGCACGCGATCTCGGTCAAGGTGGCGGTGGACGAGCTCGCCGAGCTGTGCCCCGGGGCACCAGTGGAGGTCCCCGAGTTCATGGCCGTGCGCCAGCGCGGGTCGGTACAGCACCTCGCCTCCACCGTCCGCAGCCCGCTGGCGGCGACCAGCCACGCCTGGGACGCGTTCAGCGCGCTGTTTCCCGCTGTCACCACCTCCGGTGTGCCGAAGCGGGCCGCGTACGAGGTCATCCACGAGTTGGAGCCGTCGGCTCGCGGCCTGTACGGCGGCGCGGTGCTCACCTACGACTCTGACGGCGCGATGGACGCGGCGGTGGCGCTGCGGACGGTCTACCAGCGCGACGGGCGGACCTGGTTGCAGGTGGGCGCCGGCATCGTCGGCACCTCGCTGCCGGAGCGGGAGCTGACCGAGACCCGCGAGAAATTGGCCACCATCGCCCGGTACCTGGTGGCCGAGCGACCCGACCACGCCGCCGGCGAGCGCCGGGGGCAACCTTCGACCGCGACCCGAGAGATGGGGCAGCCATGCAGCCGTTCCGTGTAGCCATTCCCGAGGCGGACCTCGACGACCTGCGGCGCCGCCTCGCCGCCACCCGCTGGCCCGACGAACTACCTGGCGTGGGCTGGGAGCGGGGCGTCCCGCTCGGCTACCTCCGGGAGCTGGCCGAATACTGGCGCACCGAGTACGACTGGCGGGCCGCCGAGGCGCGGCTCAACCGGTATCCGCAGTTCCGCACCGATCTCGACGGCGCGCCCGTGCACTTCCTGCACGTGCGCTCCCCGGAGCCGGAGGCGATGCCGTTGCTGATCACCCACGGGTGGCCGGGATCGGTGGCGGAGTTCCTGGACGTGATCGGTCCGCTGTCCGACCCGGCGGCACACGGCGGCGACCCCCGCGACGCGTTCCACCTGGTGATCCCCTCGTTGCCCGGCTACGGCTTCTCCCGGCCGCTGCCCGGGCCCGGCTGGGACGTGCCGCGCATCGCGCGCGCCTGGGGGGAACTGATGTCCCGGCTCGGCTACGAGCGGTTCGCCGCCCAGGGCGGCGACGCCGGCTCGGTGATCTCCCTGGCGCTCGGTGCCCTCTTCCCGGACCGGCTGATCGGGGCGCACCTCAACATGCTGATGACGTTTCCCGGCGCCGACCCGGCCGAGTTGGCCGACCTCGACGAGACCGACACGCGCCGGCTGGCGCTGTTGGGCCGCTTCGACACCGAACTCTCCGGCTACATGCGGGTCCAGCAGACCCGCCCGCAGACCCTGGCGTACGCGCTCACCGACTCGCCCGTCGGGCAGCTCGCGTGGATCGTGGAGAAGTTCCGCGAATGGACGGACTCGGCGAAGGCACCCGAGGACGCCGTGGACCGGGAGCACATGCTGACCATCGCCTCCATCTACTGGCTGACGGCCACGGCCGGCTCATCGGCCCAGTTCTACTACGAGGGCGCCGCGGCGGTGCGCGCGGCGGCGGCCGGTGCGCCCCCGCCGCCGGTACAGGCGCCGGTCGGGGTGGCGGTCTTCCCGCACGACATCTTCCAGCCGATCCGCCGGCTCGCCGAGCGGGACTACCCGACGATCAGCCACTGGACCGAATTCGACCGGGGCGGCCACTTCGCCGCCATGGAACAGCCGGAGCTGCTGACCGGCGACATCCGGGCCTTCTTCCGGTCGTTGCGCTGACCCGGCTGCGGGCCGCGTCACGCGCCGGGCCTGCTCGCCGGTCGCGCCCGCCGTCCCGGTCACGTGCCAGGTCTGCCTCCGGTCGCGCCGACCGTGACCCTGCCGCAGCGGCGGGGGCCTCCGCCGCTTGAGTTCCGTCAACCGAGATCAACCGAGGACACCTGGAGGAACCGATGGAACAGCGCTGCCCGATCAGGCTGGACACCACCGGCAGTCGCATCCACGCGGAGGCGGACGGCCTGCGGGCGCAGGGCCCGGCGACCCGCGTGGAACTGCCCGGCGGGGTCCTGGCCTGGTCGCTCAACAGCTACGCGACGATCAAGAAGGTGCTGACCGATCCCCGGGTCACCAAGAGCGCCCGCAACCACTGGCCCGCGTTCATCAACGGTGAGATCCCGCCCGACTGGGAGATGATCAGCTGGATCGCCATGGACAACATGGTCACCTCGTACGGGCGGGACCACGTGCGGCTGCGCCGGCTGGTCGGCAAGGCGTTCACCCCGCGCCGCACGGAAATGATCCGCCCGCGGGTGGTCGAGCTGACCGGTGAGCTGCTCGACCGGATGGCTGCCCGCGCCCCGGGCGAAGTCGTCGACCTGCGGGCGGAGTTCGCCTACCCGCTGCCGGCCCGGCTGGTTGCCGACCTCATCGGCATGTCCGAGGAGGCCCGGGTCGAGACGGCCAAGGCGATCGACATGATGGTGGACACCACCGTGTCGCCGCAGCAGGCCCAGCAGATCCTCCAGGACTGGCGCGCCGCGATGACGGAACTGATCGCCGAGAAGCGTCGCAACCCCGGCGAGGACATCACCAGTGACCTGATCGCGGCCCGCGACGTCGACGGCACCCGGCTCACCGAGGCGGAGCTGACCGACACCATCTTCGCCATCCTGGGCGCCGGCTCGGAGACCACCATCAACTTCTTCGACAACGCCATCACCGCCCTGCTCACCCACCCGGAGCAGTTGCAGCTGGTCCGTACCGGCGCGGCGAACTGGGACGACGTCATCGACGAGACGCTGCGGGTGGAGTCGCCACTGGCGCACCTGCCGCTGCGCTACGCCGTGGAGGACATCGACCTGGACGGCGTGACCATCCCGGCGGGCGACCCGATCCTGGTCAACTACGCGGCGGTCGGCCGGGACCCGGCCCTGCACGCGGACGCCCCGGGCGAGTTCGACGTCACCCGCGCCGACAAGGAGCACCTCTCCTTCGGGCACGGGCCGCACTACTGCCTCGGCGCCGGCGTGGCCCGGCTGGTCGCCACCGTGGGCCTGTCCAGCCTCTTCGACCGGTTCCCAGAGATGGCCCTGGCGGTCGACCCCGACGAATTGACCCCGTTGCCCACGTTCATCATGAACGGGCACCGCAGCCTGCCGGTCCGGCTGAGCGCGCCGGTGCCGTCCCTGTCCTGACGCCCCGCGTACCCACCGCGCCGCCCCGCCAGACCCGGCGGGGCGGCGCGGCGTCGTGGCCGTTGGTGCGGTGGTACGCGCTCTGGGCAGCGCACCGGGGACGCCGCGATCGCGACGCCCCCGGTGCGGTGTGTCGGTCCGTGCCGGTCAGCCAGGCTGGGCCGGGCTGTTCTGGTAGGCGGCGAGCAGCCAGCGCCCGTCCTGGCGGTGCAGCAGCCAGGATGCCCGGATGGCCCGCTCCGGCGCGACGGTGGACTCACCCTCGGCCAGCACGCCCCCCTCGGTCAGCAGCAGCGCCGTGTCGGAAGAGAGGATGCGCACCTCGAACGGCTGACCGGTCACCCGGGTGCCCCGGTACGGCCCGGCGAAGCCGGCAGCCATGTAGTCCCTGATCTCCGTGCGCCCCTTGCGGTAGAGGCCGGGCAGGATCATCGTGCCGTCCTCGGCGAACTGCGCGGCGAAGGCGTCGGCGTCGTGCTTGGCCCATGCCTCGACGATGCGCTGGGGTACGGCGGCCACGGCCTGCTGGGCGTCCGTCACGGATTCGGTGGAGGTCATGTGGTTGCTCCCTTCCGGAGGTCGGTGTCGGCGGGCGCGCACATCGCCGGCACCGGTAGAGCGGGTTCGGTTCGCGGCCGCACAGCACCCGGCCGCACGGCTCGGCATCGGTGTCGGTGTCGGGGTTCATCAGGGCGTGCCGGTCAGCGGTCCGCACCTCGGGCAGGCCCGGGCGGGCGAGTTCCTTCCCGGCGCGGACGACGGTCACCAAACGCCATGGCCTCCTCCAGGTGCTCGGTTGCGGTGACAGATCGGGGCGACGGGCCGCCGGCGGACTCAGGCGACCGGCACATCGGACTGGTCTGGCGGGCGACCGGTGCCTGCCGGTCCCGTAGGCCTCGGCGAAGCTCACGCCAGCGGTCGGTGACCGGCCCGGTCCCAGGTCCGGACGCCGAACTGGTGCGGCTCAGCCACCTGTTCGTTCCTCTCGGTCTGGTCCGGCGGGCGGCCGGCGGGTCCGGCGGCCGGACCGCCAGGCCAGGCGCGGCTAGTCCCAGAATGGTGGGAGAGGGACCGGTGTGTCTTCTCCCCGTGTGCTCGGTACGCCGGTGACCTGCCGGGGAGTGTCGTGCCGCTGGCGCGCGGCGCCTATCCTCGTGGCCGTGGGATCCGTCAAGCCGTGGCACCTGTTCGTCCTGACGATCTGCTGCCTCCTGCCGGTCGTGGCGGCGGTCGTCGGCGGCTTCCTGGCGACCCGTCGCTCGCGCAACCGGCGCTGAACCGCCCGACGCGAGGAAAAGACGGCCTCATTCACCTTCGGCGACGGCGCAGACGCAGAACTCGTTGCCCTCGGGATCGGTGAGTACGACGTAGTCGTCGCTGGGGTCGTGGTCGTGCCGCACGTAGCTGGCGCCCAGCGCGAGCAGGCGTTGCACCTCGCCGGCCTGGTCGTCGGTGTAGAGGTCGAAGTGCATCTGGTCGCGGGCGCCGACCGGGCTCTGCGCGACCTGGAGCGAGACGTTGACCCGACGCCCCCGCAGCACCCGGAAGCGTCCCTCGTCGACGACCGGGCCGGGCGTCAGGTGCAGCGCGGTGGCCCAGAACTTCGTCATCACGTCGAGATCCGCACAATTGATCACGACGCTGCCGAGACGTATCCCCATGGACGCAGTATTGGTCCGCCGCCCGCCCCGCGCACCTTGGGCGGCGGACCGTCAGGCCGGCACCGGCTGGTCGAACTGGGTCCGGTACAACTCGGCGTACCGGCCGCCCCGGGCCAGCAGGTCGGGGTGCCGGCCGCGTTCCACGATCCGGCCCTGTTCGAGCACCAGGATCTGGTCGGCGGAACGGATCGTGGAGAGCCGGTGCGCGATGACCACACTGGTCCGGCCCGTCAACGCCTCGCCCAGCGCCGCCTGCACCGCCGCCTCGGACGTCGAGTCGAGGTGCGCGGTGGCCTCGTCGAGGATCACCACGCGCGGGCGGGACAGCAGCAGCCGGGCGATGGTGAGTCGCTGTCGTTCGCCGCCGGAGAGGCGGTATCCGCGCTCGCCCACGACCGTCTCCAGGCCGTCCGGCAGCGAGCGGATCAGGTCGGCCAACCTGGCCCGGCGCAGCACGTCCCACAGGTCGTCCTCGCCCGCGTCCGGCCGGGCGTAGAGCAGGTTGGCGCGGATCGTGTCGTGCAGCAGGTGACCGTCCTGGGTGACCACCCCGAGGGCGTCCCGGATCGAGTCGCCGGTCAGGTCGCGGACGTCACGCCCGGAGAGCCGTACGGCGCCGGCCTCCACGTCGTACAGGCGGGGCAGCAGTTGCGCGATGGTGGACTTGCCGGCGCCCGACGAGCCGACCAGGGCGACCATCTGCCCGGGTTCGGCGCGGAACGAGATCCCGTGCAGCACCTCCTCGCCGCCGCGGGCGTCGAGCTTCGCGACGTCCTCCAGCGAGGCCAGGGAGACCTTCTCCGCCGACGGGTACCCGAAGCGGACGTCGTCGAACTCGACCGCCACCGGCCCGTCGGGCAGCGGCCGGGCGTCCGGCCTGTCCTCGATCATCGGCTTGAGGTCCAGGATCTCGAAGACCCGCTCGAAGCTGACCAGTGCGCTCATGATCTCCACCCGCGCGCTGGCGAGCGAGGTCAGCGGCGCGTACAGGCGCGACAGCAGCAGGGCGAGCGCGACGACCGCGCCGGCGTCGAGCTGCCCGCGGATGGCGTAGACGCCGCCCAGGCCGTACACCAGAGCCAGCGCGAGGGAACCGACCACCGTGAGGGCCGTGATGAAGACGGTCTGCAACATGGCGGTACGCACGCCGATGTCGCGGACGCGCCGGGCGCGGACGGCGAACTCGGCGGACTCCTCCGCCGGTCGCCCGTAGAGCTTGACCAGCGTGGCGCCGGGCGCGGAGAACTTCTCGGTCATCCGGGTGCTCATCGCCGCGTTGAGGTCGGCCGCCTCCCGTTCGAGCCGGGCCAGCCTGCGGCCCATCCTCCGGGCGGGCAGCACGAAGATGGGCAGCAGCAGCAGCGCCAGCAGGGTGATCTGCCAGGAGAAGGTCAGCATCACCGCGAGCGTGAGGACCAGCGTCACGGCGTTGCCGACCACGCCCGAGAGCGTGTCGCTGAACGCCTGCTGCGCCCCGATCACGTCGTTGTTGAGCCGCGAGACCAGGGCGCCGGTGCGGGTCCGGGTGAAGAACGCGACCGGCATCCGCTGCACGTGGTCGAAGACGGCCGTCCGCAGGTCGACGATGAGGCCCTCGCCGATCCGCGCCGACTGGTAGCGGGTGAGCAGCCCCAGCCCGGCCTCGGCGAGGGCGATGACGGCGATCGCCACGGCCAGCCGCACCACCGTCGACGTGTCGGTGCCGGTGACGATCGCGTCGACCACCCGCCCGGCCAGCACCGGAGCGGCCACGGTCAGCACTGCGGCCACGACGCTGCCCGCCAGGAACCACCCGAGCAGGCGGCGGTGCGGGCGGGCGAAGCCGCCGATCCGCTTGAGGGTCGCCTTCGAGAAGGGCCGCTGCTCGCGCTGATGCATCGCGTGGTGCAGGGACATCCACGCGGTGACTTCCATGCTCATGCCGCGAACCTAGAACCTGGAGTGAGGTTGAGGTCAAGCCGTTTTCCCGTGCGGGCACCGGGGCGGGTGCGCACCTTCCGACACTCCGCGCGCCGCCGGGCTGCCCGCTCGCGGAAAGGGGCGTCCGGCGATACCCTGCGTGCTGTGCCCGTCACGCCGTCGTCGTCGGAAGGGGAACCCCTCGTGAACCGTGAGCCGGTCGCGGAACCGTCCTTCGCCAGCGAAGGCGCCGAGCCGATGCCCTGGTCGCGGGCGCACGAGCGGCTGACGGAGGCGGGAGAGTTCTTCCTGTCCACCGTCCGTCCGGACGGCCGGCCGCACGCCGTGCCGTTGCTGGCCCTGTGGCTCGACGACGGCATGTACTTCTGCTCCAGCGGGTCCGCTCACAAGGTCGACAACCTGGCCGCCAACCCGCACTGCGTCCTGACCGTCGGCAGCCCCGAGCTGGATCTGTCGATCGAGGGCACGGCATCGCGGATCAGCGACCCGGCGACGCTGCGGCGCGTCGCCGAGGCCTACGGGAAGAAGTACGGCTGGGAGGTGACCCCGGTCGACGGCGGGATCGACGGCGACGGCATCGGACCGTCGCCGTACGTCGTCTTCCGGGTGACCCCGGCCAAGGTGGTCGGCATGGACAAGGGATCCGGCTTCAGCGCCACCCGGTGGCGGTTCGCCTGACGAAACCGGCCGGGCGCGTCGGCCGGGCATCCCGGCGGGATACGTCGGCCGGGCATCCCGGCGGCCCGGGGCGTCGGCCGGGCAGTCTGGCTGAGCGCCGGGGCGCGGTGCGGCGGCGGCCGGCGTCAGCCGCGGAGGGTGGCGGCGCGGCGGTCCGGGGCGCCGGTCGACCTCGGTAGGCGCGGTCGTCGGGTTGATATCCTCGCCGGGCCGGCCCACCTGGCCGGTGCGAATCCCGCTCCGCGCGGCACCGCTGCCCAGGCGCGCCGGCGGCGACCCGGAGCAGCTCAGGACAGTCGAGAGCCGAGGCGATGATGACCACCTTCAGTTGGTCGGAGCTTCGGCGCCGGCCCGTGTACGAGGACGACCACCTGCTCGTGCTCGACAAGCCCCCGGGCATCTCCGTCATGGGCGAGCGGCACACCGATTCCCTCACCGACCTGGCTGCCGCCGCCGGCGAGCCGGTGCACTGGGTGCACCGCATCGACAAGGTCACCTCGGGACTGCTGCTGCTCGCCAGGACGCCCTCGGCGCACGCGTCGCTGACCCGGCAGTTCGCCGACCGGGGTGCCGACAAGCGCTATCTGGCCTGGGTCGAGGGGGCGCGGCTGCCCGACCGGGGCACCATCGACCTGCCGCTGCGGCCGGGCCGCAAGGGCACCATCCGGATCGCGGGGGAGCGCGACGCCATCCGCTACGACGCCGAGCGCCGCCGCTTCGCGCTGCCGGAGTCGGCCGTCGACCGCTCCAAGCCGTCCTACGAGTCGCGTACCGACTTCGCGACGGCGCTGGTCAGCGGCGACCGTACGCTGCTGGTGCTCAAGCCGGTCACCGGTCGACGCCACCAGATCCGCGTCCACCTGGCCTGGCTGGGCTTCCCGATCGTCGGCGACCCGCTGTTCCAGCGCGGGCAGCCGGACCAGCGGACGTACCTGCACTCGTGGGGCTGCGAGATCACCTGCGACTGGCGGGACGAGCCCCGTAACCAGTTCTGGGCTCCGCCCGGCGAGGAGTTCCTCGACGTCTTCGCCGACGGCCGCGAGCCCCGCCTCGACGACGCCCTCGAGACGCTGGCCGGCTGACCCGGCGCGCGTCCCCACCTCGTGAGCCGCCGCACGCCGGCCCGGCGGACCACGCCGGCCCGGCGGACCACGCCGGCCCGGCGGACCACGCTGGCCCGCCGGCCCGCCGGCCGCCCACGATGTGGACCCGCCCCCGGCCACCCGGCGGAAGGGGCAGCCGGAAGTTCCAGCCCAGGGGGACCGTAGGTGTCGTTTCCGACAGATCCGGCCGCTTGTTCCCGCTCGGCATAGCGGCGTGGCGGGCTTGACCATTAGGCTCGATTGCTGAGTGGAGTCGCCGGACACATCGTCTCTACTCGATGCCGGGTTGCGAGTATTGGCTGGTTGCGGCACCGAAGGGCAGGACGGAGTGACCCGAGACGGCGAGCCAGGGGCCGACTTCGCCGAACGCGAGGACAGCAGACGCGTGGCGTACGAGGTGACCGGCGCGCCCGACGGCTTCCCCGTCTTCCTGCTCCACGGCACGCCCGGCAGCCGCCGTGGCCCGAAGCCCCGCGGCATCGTCCTCTACCGCATGGGCGTCCGGCTGATCGCCTACGACCGACCCGGCTACGGCGACTCCGACCGCCGCGAGGACCGCGACGTCGCCGACGCCGCCCGCGACGTGGAGGCGATCGCCGACCACCTTGGCGTGCAGAACTTCGCCGTCGTCGGCCGCTCCGGCGGCGGCCCGCACGCCCTCGCCTGCGCCGCCGACGCGCGGCTGCGCGGCCGGGTGACCCGGGTGGCGGTGCTGGTCAGTCTCGCCCCCTGGAACGCGATCGAGCTGGACTGGGTCAATGGCATGAACACCGGCAACGTCCGCGGATTCGGCGTCGGCAGCCCCGACACGGCCGCCGTCGTCGAGGAGATCCGCCAGCGCGCCGAGCGGGCCGCCGCGGATCCGCGACTGCTCCTGGCGGACCTGAGGACGGAGATGAGCACGGCGGACCGCCGGGCGGTCAACGACCCGGCCCTACGGCGACTCATCACCGACACCTACGCGGAGGCGCTCCGCTCCGGCCCGTACGGGTGGATCGACGACGTGCTGGCCTTCCGCCGCCCCTGGGGGTTCGACCTCGGAGCGATCGACACCTCGGCGACGCCGGTGCGGCTGTGGCACGGCGCCGACGACAACTTCTCCCCGGTCAGCCACGGCCGCTGGCTGGCCGCGCAGATCCCCGGCGCCGAGATGGAGGTGCAGCCCGGCGCGGCGCACTTCGACGCGGTCGAGGAGTTGCCGCGCATCCTGCGCTGGCTCGTCGACCCCGACGCGGCACTCGGCGCCGACCTGCTGATCGGCGCGCGACCCGGTCAGTAGGGGTGCGGGTCGAGCACCCGGCGCACGTACCGCCCGTCGCGCAACACCACGACGCTGGGATGGTGCTGCCCGACCCGGTTGGCGAGCCGGTCGGCGATCCGCATCCGCCCGATGCTCACCCGCCCGCCCGACAACGCCTGATGGGCGGTCTCCAGGTTGCCCCGCGCCCGCAGCGTGTCGGGGTGCTCGGGCCCGAGCACCTCGGTGAGCTGCTCCATCACGGCCCGCAGCCGGTCGCGGCCCTTCTCCGGCTCCCCGGCGAGGATGGTGAAGACCGCGACGTTGTTGGCCGCCGCCATGGCGAACGGATGCCGTTCGCCGAGCGTGGTGAGCATCGTCCGCGTCGTCGTGTCGGTGAGCGACCGGCCGGTGCCGGTGTCGCCCGCGTCCCACAGGGCCACGCCGAGGTTGATCCGGCAGACCAACGAGTACGGGTGCTCGGCGCCGAAGACCTGGACGAACTGCTGCTCCACCTCGCTCAGCTCCGTCAGGGCCTGCGCGTTCTGCCCCTGCAACATCAAGTTGGCCGTCCGGCTGAGCCGGCTGAACAGCGTGTCCGGGTTGGTCGGCCCGAGGGTGGCCAGCAGCCGCTGGTAGGTCTCGTCGAGCAGTTGGGCCGCCTCGGCGATGTCTCCGGTGCTGCGCAGCGACACGGCCAGGTTGGCCTGCGCGGTGAGCACGGCACGGGAGTGGTCGCCGAAGAGGTTCCGGTAGCCGGTCACCACCTCCCGCAGCAGCGCCACGGAACCCTCGTAGTCGCCGGTCTCCCGCAGGTCGCGGGCGAGGTTGTTGGCCGACACCAGGGTGTTCGGGTGCTCCGGGCCGAGCACGACCCGGAGCCGCCGGTTGGTGGCCCCGTCGAGGTCGAGGGCCCTGTCGAACATCCCCACCAGGCGGTACGACGCGGCGAGGTTGTTCGCCGCGTTGAGCGTGCGGCGGTGGTCCTCGCCGAAGACCTCGACCGACGCGGCGTACGTCCGCTGGGTGCGCTCCAGCGCCTCCTGGTATCGACCCAGGGTGCACAGGTCCGCCCCGTAGCCGCCGGCGGTCATCAGCGTGTGCGGGTGGCTGTCGCCGATCAGCTTCTCCTGCTGGCGCAGCGTGTCCTCGTCCAGCCGGTAGGCCTCCTCGAACCGCCCGAGGCTGCGCAGCAGGTTCGCCCAGTTGAACCGCAGGTGCAGCAGCTGGACGCGCAGCTTGCGGTGCTCCGGCCCGTCCGGCGGCAGCTCCTCCAGCAGCGCCGACCAGACGGCCTCGGTCTCCCGCGCGTACCGCTCGCCCTGCTCGTACCCGCCGCTGACGTAGATGTAGCGGACCCGGTCGATGACCAGCTGCCGGACGTCGTCGTCGTCGCAGGAGATCGCGCCGGAGCCGTCGAGGTGCGGCCAGAGCATCCGGAACCGTTGCCGGTTCGCCGGGTCCTCCACCTCGCCCGGCGGTCGGGACCCCGCGAGGATCTGGTGCACCTCGTGCTTGGCCGTGACCAGTTCGTCGTCGCTCATCCGGGCGCGCAGGGCGGTCTGCAACAGCCGGTGCACCTGCACCCGGTGGGCGTGCGGATCCAGCTTGATCAGCGCGAGCTTGTTCATCCGCTGCACCAGCGTCGCCGCGATGTCACGTTCGGACACCCGGTCGGCCACCCGCGCGGCGACCACCGGGTCGTGCGGGGCGATGACCCGCGCCACCTGGTCGCCGTAGAGCAGGTCGAGGGAGATCTCCGGGGCGAGCACCGACGCGAGCTGAAGCAGACGGTACGCCCCCGGGGACCCCTCCCTGAGCCGCTGCAACGGGAGGTCCCAGACCTCCGTCTCCAGGCCGGTGCGGCGCAGCCCGGCCAGGTATTCGTCGACCGGCGTGCGGGTGTCGGCCAGCCACGCCCCGACCGTCGCGACGAAGATCGGCACGTTCTCCACGGCGTCGGCGACCCGCTCGGCCTCGGCGACGCTCATCAGGTGCTCGCCCAGGCGGGCGCGCAGGTGCGCCACGCTCTCCGCCCGCTCGAACTCGTCGACGTCCACGGCCCGCGCCAGGTCGCCCCAGTCCGGGTTGCGGGTGGTGACCAGCACGTGCCCGTTGCCCTGCGGCAGGTAGGGCCGGACGTCCTCGTAGAGGTCGGCGTTGTCGAAGATGAGCAGCCAGTGCGGCGGCGGGCTGCCGTCGGCGCGGCGCTCGGTCTGGCTCAGCCGCTGCCGCAGCGCCCGGTTGGTCTCCGGGATCGTGGTCTGGGGCAGGCCCAGCTCCTCGGCGAGCTCCACCATCCGCACGTCGACGAACTGCGGCGGGTCGGCGGCGACCCACCAGATGATGTCGTACGCGCCCCGGAACCGGTGGGCGTACTCGATGGCGAGCTGCGTCTTGCCGAGACCGGGGCCGCCCCGCAGCGCGACCGGCGTCCCGCCGCCCGCGGCCTTCAGCTCCTCCCGGAGCCTGCGCAGCAGCTCCTCGCGCCCCGTGAAGCGGGCGTTGCGGGCCGGCGCGTTGAACACCCCGGCGCGTACGCCCGGGAAGCGGGCCGGGCGCAGACCGGCGGCACCCACCGTCCGGCCGACCAGCTTCAGCAGGTGGGTCGCCGCGTCCTCGGCCGTGAGGTCGTGCACGGACGTCCAGCTCCCGACCGGAACGTCCGGCATGGGCGGGGTGTCGTCGACGTGCACGGCCAGCCAGCTCGGCGCGGCCCGGTCCTCGGGGCCGGTGCGGGAGCGCTGGGCCGCCAGGTAGGCCCGGGAGACCAGCCGTACCTCGCGGAACGCCGTGCCGGCCGGCTCAGGTGCCGGCCCGTCCAGCACGGCGGTCACCACCCGGAGATCCGCGGAGTTGAGCACCGCCTGCGCCCACTCCGCCCAGATCTGGTCCTCGGGCGCGTGCCGGAGCAGGATCAGCTCGTCGACGACCGCCGGCTTGCGTTCGAAGCGCTGCACCGTCCGGCGGCGCAACTGGTCGTCCATCCGGGGCAGGCCGGTGATCCTGCCGTTGGTGATGTGGCTGGTCAACGTCTCGTACGCCGACAGCAGGGTGGTGCGCCCGCCCGGCTCGTCGCCGAAGGTCGCCAGCGTCTCCTCGTAGGCGTAGTACGCGCGGTAGGGCACCTCGACGGTGAGCCAGTAGGCCTGCCGCTCGCTGTCGGTCATGCCGCCCGGCAGGCCGGTGAACTTCTGCATGGCCAGCGACCGCCCGGCGTCGCGCTTGCTCTTCTCCCCGTCGTCGACCCGCATCGGCACGGGCAGCACCCGGCGGGCCCGGCGTCCCTCGTAGTCGCGCACCCGGGCGGCCACCGCCGCGGCGCCGTCGATGCCCTGGTCGCTGAGGGTGAAGCAGTCGACCAGGACGTCGGGCAGGTGGATGGTGCAGATCTCGGCGACGTCGCTGATGCCGGTGCGGCTGTCGATGAGCGCGTAGTCGTAGTGCCGCTTCATGTCCTCGCGCAGCGCGTCGAAGAACTGCGCGCCGCCGAGCCGGTTGTAGAAGTTGTCCCAGTTGAGGCCGGTCACGCTCGTCGCGTAGTCGGGGTTGTGCCGGCCGGCCAGCAGCAGGTCCAGGCTGCCGCCGCCGGGGAACTCCCAACCCACCGAGAACGCGTAGCGGTGGACGCGCGCGTACTCCCGGTGCCAGTCGCCGGGGCGGGGGTCGGCGCCGGTCTCCTCGCGCCGGCGGGCGTTCTCCCACTCGTAGTCGAGGATCAGGTCCATGACGCCGCCGGTGGTGGCGACCTGCTCCGCGTCGAGGAACGGGGCGTAGAAGCGGTGCAGGCCGGGAGACTCCAGGTCCCAGTCGGCGACGAGCACCCGCTGGCCGTTCGCGGCGAGGATCCAGGCGGTGTTGGCCAGCGCCATCGTGCGGCCCGTACCGCCCTTGTAGGAGTAGAAGGTGATGACCTGCCCTTCGCGCGATGGCGTCATCGCTCGTCCTTCCCTCGCGTCGTGTCGAACGGCCGCAGCGGCGGCAGGCCCGGGCCGGACCCCGTCGGTCCGTCGGGCGACCGGGCCGGGCGCAGGCTGGGCCTCGGGGTGACCGGGCCGTCCGGCGGGTCGACCGGGCCGTACCGGAGGAACTGTTTGCGGGCCTCGGTGACCAGCAGCGGGGTGCAGCGCTCGAACTCGTCGATCGCCCGTACCGGCATGACCCGCGGGAACCCGGCGCCCTGCAACGTCTCGGAGACCGACTCGGGCGCCGTCTCGCCGCGCTCGTGGTCGGCGGCGATGACCAGCGGCACGACCCAGCGGGGCAGGTCGTCCAGCGCCGACCGGATGGCGGTCGCTCCGGTCGCGGCGTCCACCAGCACGACGGTGGGGCTCCGCGGCGCCAGGGCCCGGGCCGCCGCCAGGTCGACGACCCGGGTGGGCAGACCGAGCCGCTCGGCGGTCGCGGCGACGTAGTCGGCCACGGCCAACTCGTGCTGCCCCGCGTAGGGCCGCCACCGTGCGTGGTCGGTGAGGGTGGTGACGACCAGCGCCGGGCCGACGCTGTCGGGCACCGGATGGCTGGACAGCGTCGCCGCCCGGGACCGGGCCAGCGGCTGCCGCTCCGCCACCGTGACGATCCGCTTCGCCAGCGCGTCGAGGACGCCCAGGTACTGGTCGTGGTAGGCGCTGAGCTTGCAGAGGGCACGCAGGCCGTTCTCGGCGTAGTCGGCCCGGTGGTTGGCGTCTTCGACCAGGTCGAGGGCCCGGGTCGTCTCCGGCCGGTCGCCCCAGGACGGCAGCGGCAGCCACAGCACCGGCACCAGGTGCCGCTCGGCCTGCGCCGGCGCGAGCCGGGTGAGCCGGCTGCGGAACGACTCGCGTTCGCCCAGGGCCCACGCGTTGCGGAAGTAGTTCGGCGAGTGCAGCGGCACGAAGACGTGCGCGAGGCTGAGCGCGTCGGTGAGCGTCTGCCGCAGGTCGGCGCCCGGGCTGACCTGGCCGTCGTAGAAGCCGGCGTCGAGGTCGCCGCCCCTGGTGGCGGCGTTCCGGACGGCGGTGGCCAGGTCGTTGAAGAACCGGTTGACCCAGTAGTCGGTGTCCGGCCGGACACCGGCCGACAGCGGCACCGAGTGCGCGTAGCTGAGGAAGAAGTAGGTCTCCCGGCGGGACGCGCCGCGGGGCGGGGCGGGGTCAGACCACGTCATGTCCGCCCTCCTCGAACGTGGTGCGCAACTGCCGTACGTCGGCGGGGACCTGGGCCTGCACCCAGTGCGTCTGGTAGGCCCGGGCGATGCGCTGCGCCAGCCGCCAGACCACCGCGTCGTAGGCGGCCTTGCCGGTGTCGCCGAGGCTCAGCAGGCCGTAGATGCCCTCTTCGTGGTATTGCGGGGCGATCTCCGGGGGCAGCCGGGTGGGGGTGAACATCTGCCGCCGCGACACGGCAGCCGGCAGGCGGCGACGCTCCACCAGGGACCAGTTCACCGGAATGACCGGCGTCTCCCCCGCCGACGGCTCGGCGCCCGGCCGGGTCAGGATCGGCCGGCGGGTGAACGCGTCCCACTCCCGGGCGCACCAGTCGCTGTTGAGGTAGTGGGTGGAGATCAACGGGATGAAGACCTGGCAGTGCCCGGCGGCGAAGGCGAGGTCGTCGGTCCACACCTGCCCTCCGTCGAGCATCCGGTCCATGAAACCCGCCGTGCGCCCAGGGCCGAGGCCGAGCAGCTCGACGACGTGGTCGGACAGGTCGACGAAGAGCTGGAAGACCTTCTGGTTGGTGTCCCGGGGTGCCGCGACCTGGTTCTTCTTGTGGGCGTAGCTGAGGAAGAACACGGGGGCGCTCTCGTCCTCCCAGAGTGTTTCCTCTGCCACCTGAGGCTCCCGACCGGTGCGGCGACTCCCGACCGTCCACAGTATCGAGCGCGGCCAACTCTCCGCTGCCCCGCCCGTCACCGCCGGTGCTCATCCATCCACTCCCGGGCGAAGTCGACGGCCACCCGGACACCCACGAGCCGACAGTCGGCGCCGCCGACCCGCCCGCGCCGCACCGCGCCGGTGTCCGTCAGGGCCAGACCGATCAGCGGGAAGTCGGTGTCGTGCAGGTCCGGGGCCCGGAAGTCGCGCCGGACCCGCCGGCCGGCGGCGTCGCGCACGTAACACCGGTACGCCCGGTCGGCCGGCGGCCGGCGCAGCCGGTACTCGGCCAGGTGGAACGCCGTGCAGACGGACCAGTCGACGCCGAGCAGCAGCACCACGGCGTCGGCGGCGTAGAGCGCGCCCAACGGAGAGCGTTCGCCGAGGTGGCAGTCGAGGTCGTGGACGGCGGTCAGCCGGGCCGCGTCGGGGCCGAGGGCGGCGAAGGACGTCTGCGGGTGTCGGCTCCGCGCCGCCCCCGGCTGTAGGCGTACGTGCTCGGCGAAGACCCCCATGCCCTGGGTGGGGCTGTGCTCCGGGTCGAACGGCGCGATGGCCGCCTCGGCCGCCGCGACCTCGGCGGCGCTCATTCCGGCGGTCGCCGCCCGGAACGGCCGCGACGTCGTCGAGTTCCCGGCCGTCTGCGCCGGTACGACCACCGTGCCCGACCCGCCCAGCACGTCCCGCAGGGCGGCCAGCAGGGCGGCGGGGCCGCCCGCGAGCCAACCGACGCGGGACAGGGCGCAGTGCACCAGCACGGTGGCCCCCGGCGGCAGTCCCAGCGCCCGCAGGTCCGTCGCCAGCGGGTCGCGCCGGAGCAGACCGGCGGTCACGACCACCCGTCCACCGTGGCGCGCATCCCCCGGACGAACCGCTCGCCGGTGGCGGTCAGCGCGTCGACGCCGAGCAGGGCGTCGAGGGCCCCGTCGGTCCACGCCCGGTAGCGACGGAAGTGGCCCCCGGCGGCCGGGCCGGGGCGGTGCCGCCACACGTCGGCGACCGCCAGGCGGGCGTACGCGCCGTGCAGCACCTCCGCCAAGGGGCGTGGCTCCTCCCGCCACGGCACGCGCAGCGTCCGGTTCCCGTCGCGCTCGAAGAGGGTGCAGACGTCCCGCACCGCGCCGAGCTTGAGGTGCTGCACCTCGTGGACCAGCAGCACGGCGAGGGTGGCGTCGTCGGGTACGGGCATGACGGCCACCGCGCCGAAGGCGGCGCCGGCGGCGGCACTGCGGGAGCGACCGGCCGGCGCCGCGCGCAGCGGCACGACGGCCCGCAGCAGGGTGCGGACCCCCGCCGCGTAGCCGGGCGCCTCGGCGTCGATTCGCTGCACCGCCCGCTCCACCTGCCGCGTCCACCGCAGCGCGGCGGCGCCGGACAGCCGAGGTTCGACCGGCAGGTCGTAGCACTCCCGGTGCGGGTCGGTGTCCTCCAGCAGCAGCCGGTCCCCGCCCACGCGGAGGGACCGCACCGGCAGCCAGCCGTCCGGCCCGTCCTCCCGGGCCGGGTCGTCGTCGTGGCCCGCGTCGGCGGTGACCCGCCGCCCGGGCAGCCGGACGTCCCCGTCGTCGGTGACGAGCCGGACGACGCCCCGCTCGCAGCCGACGGCGAGCGCGCCGAGCGTCGGCAGGCTGACCACCCCGTCGCGCACCGGGACGGGCAGGTCGGCCCGGACCCCGGCGCGGACGGCGGCGGCCGCCGCGACGCACGCCAGGTAGGACAGCTCGGCCGCGCCGTCGCGGCAGCGCCGGGCCCAGCGGCGTACGAAGGGATGGGCCAGCACGGCGCGGACGGCGTCGGGGTGCGCGTCGTCGAGGTGCACCAGCAGCCGCCACCCGTCGGCCGCTACCGGGTCGCCCGCGACGCGCTCGCTGAGCGTGACCAGCAGGGCGCGCACCATCGCCAGGTGGACGGCGGCGAGCTGTGCCGCCGAGGCCGCCGTGCCGGCGCCGGAGGCGAGGTCGTCGAGAACCCGCTCGTCGAGCGGGTCGGCGGGCCGGGTCGGCTCGTCGGCGACCGGGGCCGCCGTCACCACCCGGACGAGCTTCAGCAGGTCCGGGCAGTAGGCGGACGGGTTGTCGAAGCCGCTGCCGGCACGGTAGCGGTGGGCGTAGAGGCCGCCGCCGCAGTGCCGGACCACCGGGCACGCGCGGCAGGTCGCGCAGAGGCCGGCGAGACCACTCTGTCGTACGGCGATCGCCGGGTGGGCCGCAGCGTCGTCCACCCGGTGCCGGAAGACGTCCAGGCCGGTGGCGGCGGCGCCGTCGAAGGCGGACTTGAGCGAGTCGACCTGCTCGAAGGTGCCGTCGGTCTCGACGACGACCAGGTCGGCCGGGCTGAGGCCGACCGCCTCGCTGCGGCTGCCGTGGCCGGACGCGGTGGAGAGCAGGGACTCCAACAGGCGGATCGGCACCGGCCGCCCGTCGGCCAGCCAGCGCCGGTGGACCGCCAGCAGCCAGTCGGCGTACGGCGTGGTGTGCCCGTCGGGCCGGGCGGGCGGGTTGTCCCAGTTGGCGTGCGGCAGCAGGAAGTCGACGTGCGGCGGCTCCTCGGCGAGCAGCGCCTCGTACACCCGGATCGGGTCGTTGGCGAGGTCGACGGTGCAGAGGATGCCCGCGTAGCTGGTGCGGTAGGCGGGGCTGCGCAGCAGCGACAGCGCGCGCAGCACCTGCCGGTGGCTGCTCGACCCGTTGGCGTGCCGGCGGTGCCGGTCGTTGGCGGCCCGGTCGCCGTCGAGGGAGATTCCCACCTTGACGTCGTGGGCGACCAGCACCTCGCAGGTCGCCGGCGTGAGCAGCACACCGTTGGACTGCATCCGCAGGTCCAGCCGGGCCACCGGCTCGATGACGCGGCGCAGGGCGGCGGCGGTGGCGTCGAGGCGGGCGGCACCGGCGAGCAGCGGCTCGCCGCCGTGCAGCACCACCCGTACGCCGTCGAGCCGGTGCGCCGCCGCGTGCTCCGCGATCCGCTCCGCGACGGCCCGCACGGTGGCCGGGGCCATCATCCGGGGCTGGCGTCGCCAGGACTGGTCGGGGTGTTCGTAGACGTAGCAGTGGTCGCAGGCGAGGTCGCAGCGGCTGACCAGCTTGAGCACGTACTGCGTCAGCGGGGCGACCCGGTCGGTGGGTCGGCGACCCGGCTCGGCCGGCTCAGATCGCAGAGTTGAAGGCCGCGACATCGACACGGGCCGGACGATCCTCCCTACGGCTGGTCACGCGGGCGACGGAACGGGCCCGGTCGAGCGGGATGCGGCCGAGCGGGGTGCGCCGGAGGTCGTCCAGCGGCGGCGGGCTGAGATCGGGCTGGCGTGCGGTGCGATTCACGTCGGTTCCCCAATTCAGTCGGGAGTGGACGGACGGCCGCCCACCGCGACGGTCAACGACGACTATCGACGATGCTATATGGCACAACCTGTGATGTCACGGCTGCGCAGCGCCATCCTGCTCGATCGTCCGCGCCATCCAGCCCTCGTTGGACAGCGAGATGATCCGCTCGGCCTCGGCGACGAACGCGTCGTCGTCGGCCCAGCCCAGCCCGGCCTCCCGGGCCGTACGAAGCCGGGTGAGCTGGTCGGCGGTGCGGGCGTACTCGATCTGGTGGTGCTCGTACTGCTGGGCGGAGCCGTAGCCGACCAGCGCGGTGGTCACGGTCGCCGCGACGCCGATCCAGGCGGTGAACCCGAGGTTGTCGCCGAGTACCCCGACCGTCGCGGAGACCAGGGCGGCGGCGATCGTGAGGCCCGTCGCCGCGTACCGGACCCGCCTGGCGGCGCGGGCCATCCGGCGGGCGGCCGGCAGGTAGTAGGCGTCGATCTGCCGCTGCACCCGTTCCGTCACGTACGTCGCGATGTCGGAGACCGCCGGCAGCGGGCGTGCGGCCGGCGGCGTGTCCAGGGTGCGGCCGACCAGGTCGCCGGCGTCGTCCATGAGCGCGTCGAACCGGCCGAGCAGGACGGCGTCCCGGTTCGGGCCCCGGAACGGGGCGACCCCGGCGAGGTAGCGGTAGGTGTCGGCCTTCAGCGCCTCGGAGACCGAGCGGAGCCGGGTCCACGCGTGCACCGCGTCGCGGGAGGCCCACCGGGCGGCCAGCGGCACCACGAGCAGCGCCGCCGCCGCGACGATGGCGAGCGCCCGGCCCGCGCCGGGACGAACCGGCCCGAGCTGGTTGGCCAGGGTGCCGCACACGGCGGCGCCCACGGTGAGCCCGGCGACTGTCAGGCGCGCGCGGATGATGACGCGCTTGGCCTCGCCGGACGCCCGTGACCAGGCCGCCTGCCGCTGCCAGACCGTCGCGACCGCTGTCGGGACATCGAAGTTCGCCACGATCCGAATGGTAGGACGGCCGCGCCCGTGCGACGGGGACCCGAAAGGCCGAGCGGGCCGGTCCGGCGGGTCAGCTGGGCAGGAAGCTGTCGTACGCCTCGTCGTACCAGTCGGCCTCGTTGTGCCGGCGGAGCACACCGTCGACCCGGGTCAGCAGCAACCAGTTGTCGTTGAGCACCAGCGCCGCGTCCTCGGGCCGGTCGGCCAGCACCCGGCCGACGGTCCGCAGCATGTGCGGCCTGCCCTTCTCCCCCAGCGTGTCCTTGCGCATGTGGAAGTCGATGTCGACGTAGGTTGCCGGTTCCCACTCCCACGCGACGCCGCCGTCATCCTCGGCCCCGTAGTAGCCGTGGCTGCCGGCGACGATGCTGACGGCGTAGCCGCACGCCTCGTTCAGGTCCGCGCTGAGCATCCGGTCGCCGGAGTATGTCGTCGTCTCGGTCGCCCCCGGCGCGACCAACTCCGCCAACTGCTCCAGCGGGACGTCGCCAGCGAGCGTCAGTCGGTAGGTGATGGACATGTACTCGGCCTTTCTCAGTCCCGCCGCACGATCTCGACGATCATGCCGCTTCTGGTGACCGCCACCAGCTCCTTCAGCGCCGGTACCGGCCAGTCGTCGAACTGCTTCTGCAGGGCGGTGAGGTCTCCGCGCCAGTCCTGGAGGTTCAGCACCACGCGTTGGGTCTGCTGTCGCTCGACCTTCTTGACCACCGCGCTCCAGACGGAGCGGGTCGGTGCCGAGGAAGTGGGAGCGTAGCAATCGAAGACGAGCCCTTCGACCAGGTAATCCGGTGACCTTCCCGGACCGACGACGTCGCCGGTCTCCCTCTGCGCAGCCACGATCTCCTGCTTCGTGGGGTTCTGGTGCACCCGGTAGCCCTTGTAGGCGATCGTGTCGGCGGTCTCGTTCTCCAGTTCCAGGCTGCGGCGTTCCGTAGGTCTCTCCTTGGGTGATATTCGGGTCCGTGGTCCGGTCGGCGTGCCGCCGGGGGTGTCGGTGGCCGGCCTGGTCCAGGGCGTCTGGCCGTCGGTGCCGTCGCGCGTGGGCTTCGCGTGGACGGGCCCGTGGTCGGTGGTGGCACCCGAGAAGGCGGTGCTGGGGGCGGGGCCTGCGGTGCCGGGGCTGGTCGGTGTGTCGCCGCCAGCCCCGCTCAGTTTCCCGCGGAGCCCAGCTGTCGGGCCTCGCCGATCGCCGTTTCGACCGCCTGCCGGGCGGTGGCGGTGCGCTGGGCGACCAGGCTCAGGACCTGCGTGATGCTCTCCAGGGACTGCACGAGGGGGCCGGGTTGGCCGCCGTGCAGGACGGTGGTGACGAGTTGTCGTGTCTCGCGGACCTGCGCGATGGTGGCGGCGGCGGTGTCGCGGATGCCGTCGCACGCGTTCTGCACGGGAGTCAGGCCGGTGATCGTCTCGTGCGGGCTCGCCTCCTGCGGGACGGCCGCGGTGCTCGTCGCGGCGTCGCCGATGGTGGTCGCGAGGCCGCCCAGGCCGCCGCGGACGGCCGAGATGCCGTCGCGTACCCGGGTCAGGCCCGCCGCCACGGCGGCGAAGCCGGCACCGGCGGCGCGCAGGGCCACCTCCTGCGCCTGGTTGTCGGCGGCGGAGGCCAGCGCCTGCGCCCTGTCGACGCCGGTCGCCAACGCGCGCAGCTCCCCGGTGATCTTCTCGATGTGCGACACGCGGCCGACTCCCCCGATCGACGACGATGAGACACCGAGAAACTAGCGACATGTGCCCCGGGCCCGCCAGGCCATTCGGGTGGGGCGGGGCCGCGTCGGACGGGCCGCCTCCGCCGCCTGCGCCGCCACGACGCGGCCCGCCTCCCGCAGCGTCCGCTCCCGTCGTACGCCCGCTCAGGCCGGCGTGGCGGCGGCCTTGCGGTGCCGCTCGGCCCGGCGACGCACCTGCGTGTACGCGCTGGTCAGGCCCATCGCCCGGCGGACCTCGACGAGTGTCTGCCGCACCTCGCGCCGGGTCCGTTCCGTGCCCTCGAAGATCAACTGGTCGACCAGTCCGGGTTCGGCCTCGATGCGGGCCCGGCGTTCCCGGATCGGGTCCAGGAACCGGTCGAGCGCGACGGCCAGCTTCTCCTTCACCTCCACGTCACCGACCCGCCCGGCCCGGTAGCGCTCCTTGAGGTCGTCGACCTGCGCCCGATCGGGGTTGAAGAGGTCGTGGTACGCGAAGACCGGGTTCCCCTCGACGGTGCCGGGCACGTCGGCGCGGACCCGGTTGGGGTCGGTGTACATGCCCATCACGGCGCGGCGGACCGTCGCCGAGTCGGCGGAGAGCGCGATCGCGTTGCCCCGGCTCTTGCTCATCTTCATCCGGCCGTCCGTGCCGACCAGGGTCGGCGTCTCGGATGCGATCGCCTCGGGCACGGGGAACACCTCCCCGTAGAGGTGGTTGAAGCGCCGGGCGATCTCCCGGGTCACCTCCACGTGCGCCGCGTTGTCCTTGCCGACCGGGACGACCTGCCCCTTCACGCACAGGATGTCGGCGGCCTGGAGCACGGGGTAGCCGAGCAGGCCGTAGGGCATCTCCTCCTTGCCGGCGTCGCGGGCCATCTCCTTGAGGGAGGGCACGCGCTCCAGCCGGGGCACCGTGACCAGGTTCTGGAAGAGGGTGTTCAGGTCGCCCACCTCCGGGATGGCCGACTGGAGGTAGAAGGTGGCGCGCGCCGGGTCGACGCCGGCGGCCAGGACGTCGGTGACCATCTCCCGGGCGTTCGCCGCGACCCGCTCGATGTCCTCGCGGGTGTTGCGGGTGGTCAGCATGTGCAGGTCGGCGATGATGAAGAAACTCTCGTAGCGCTGGTGCAGCCGCACCCGGTTGGCGATGCTGCCGACGTAGTGGCCGAGGTGCAGCCGTCCGGTGGGGCGGTCCCCGGTGAGCATTCGTGCGACGGACATGGTGGTACGCCTTTCGTGCCTGGTGGAAGAGGTGTGCGCGGGCGCGCGCCGACCGGTATGTGCTCCGGGTCGGTCAGGGTCGGCTCAGCGAGCCGAGCGCCATCGCGCGCCGTCGCGGAACCGCAGTCCGCCGGCACGAAGTACGTCGATCATCCGCTCGCGGCCGTCGTCGGAGCGGGTCGGAGAGGTGGTCACGACGCCGAGCGGGAGGCCGTCGACGGGGTCGACGGCCTCCGGCGCATAGCTGATCGGCCGGACCACGCTTCCCACGGTAGCGGGTCCGGCCCTGCCCGCTCAGCCCTAGCGGTAGCTCTCCCGGTAGTAGTCGCCGATCCGGTCCCGGTAGCCGGGCTCGCCGTACGCGTCCGGATCGAAGGCCGGCGAGTCCTTCACCTGATCGCGGGTGCGGTCCACGTGGACGGTGCGCTCCAGGTGGTCCACCCGCGTCACCGTGCCGGCGGGCAGCAGGACCTTTCGGCCGAAGATCCACGGCCCGGTGTCCACCACCAGCCAGCGGGCGTCGGTGTCGTCGCTGGCCTCGTCGACCGAGCCGATCCGCCCGTCGGTGGCCTCCACCCGGTAGCCGACCAGGTCGAGCGGGGTGCCGGGACCGGGGGCGTCCGGCCCGTCGCCGCCGGGCTCCGGCCCGTCCGGCGGGGCTGAGTCGGGGTTGGCGCCGGAATATCCGCCGGCGAGGGCGGACGGGTCGCGCCAGGTCCAGGGATTGAAGGTCGACGGCTGCACGGGGCACCTCCGATGACGGTCTGCGCCGGTCCCGGAGGGCAGTGCCCCGCCCGCGCCCGCGGGAAACAACGCGCAATTTTTGGTTCACTGGAACGTCTCCGGTGCGAAGTACGTCATATTCGCCCGACGTCGATGAACGGAGTGTTCCGGCCGCAGGTGGGAGCGGCGGAAACTGTGGGCGCGCACATTCGCCGGCAATGCGAGGTGTCCATCCGGCACATTCGTTCCGCCGCTGCGGGCCGACCATTCTGGTCCCGCATCTTCCGCCGAGAGAAAAGGGGACACGGATGTACCGCACCATTCGCCGGATCGGGGTCGTGCTCGCCGTCGCGCTCGGCCTCGCGGCCGGGACCGGCGCCGCCGCGCAGGCCGCCGTCGTCAACCCCGTCACGCCGCAGTCGCTCTGCGGGCTCGGCTACGGCGTCCTCGACCAGGACCCGATCCGCCACGCGGAGACCGGCGCTCCGCTCGGCACCGTCTACCTGCTGTACCACCCGGTCACCGGCTACGGCTGCACCGTCACCGTCAAGTCCGCCTACGTGGGCGCCCCGACCCGCACCCAGGTCTACCTCGCCGCCCAGTACCTGCCGACCCGGATCGACGACGGCGACAGGTTCTGGGCGGCCGGGCCGACCCGGGCGTACGTCAGGGGTGGTTGCATCATCTGGGGCGGTTTCATGGCCGACGCGGGCGGCACGATCCATTACCACGACCGGGCGAACCCGGCGATCGGTGGCATCGGCACCTGCTTCTGAGGAAGCGGTCCGGGAGGTCCGTGACCACGCGGGCCTCCCGTTCCGGGACCGCGTAACCGAATTGTCGACCGTCGTTGAGAATTCGCCCGACGGGCCCCGTTGCGCCGCCGTTATCGTCGGTCCGATGGGGCGGATGCGGGGCGTCCACGAGCGGCCGGCGGGACTGACGTACCAGCCGGAGCTGATCGAGCCCGACGAGGAGCAGTCACTGCTGACCGCGCTCGCGGCGTTCGACTTCCGGGAGGTCCGCATGCACGGACGGATCGCCCGGCGGACGGTCCGCAGTTCGGCTTCGACTACGACCACGGCTCCTACCAGCTCACGGCCGCCCAGGCGCTGCCCGTCGAGCTGCACGGGGCCTGTTGCGCTTCCAGCAGGGCACGGGCGACGACCGCAAGGTGTACGAGGTGGAGCTGGCGCCACAGTCGGCGCACGTGCTCGCCGGCGCGGCCCGGGAGCGCTGGCGACACAGCATCCCGCGGTGCCCGACCTGTGTTACTCGATCACCTTCCGGCAACTCCGCCATCCCTGACGCTGACGCGCTGGCATACTCGGCGGCCATGGTGCTGTCGCGAGGCTGGGCCCTCTTCCTCACCGGGGTCGGAGTCTGGACCTGGGTGATCTGGCCGAGGTTCGCGGTCGCCATCTGGAACGATCCCCGGTCCTGGTCCTCCGGCACCGTCGGGGAGTTCCCGGCCACCGGCTTCCTCTGGATCCACGCCCTGCTGATCGCGGCGTCCCTGCTCATCGGCACCACCGTCGGTGTGCTCGGCGTCCGCGCGTGGCGGGTGGCCCGCCGGCGAGCTGTGGACCCGGTCTCCTGACCAGGCGGGATAGTGAGCCGGTAATGGTGTGACGGGCGCCGCTACCCCCCGATTTGACGTTCAAACCAGCAGACGCGTAACTTTCTCTCTGCCAGCGCGGAACGGGGCAAACAGGGCGAAGGTCCTGGGGGTGCCGAACCGAGTTGGTGCCGGGCCGGACAGGGTGGCAAACCCTGGAGGGCGCGGTCCGGGCGGGGCTCGCCGAAACTGCCGCGAGGCGGATTTGGCGCAGCGGAGCCGACCGGGTAAGGTTCACGGCCGGCAGGAAACCGGGCGAGCTCGCGGGAGACCGCAGAGCGGCCGGTCTGCCAAATCCGATGATCAATCGCAGCGGTCCGCCGCTGCGTGCGCTCGTCGGCGCCAACCCGTACGAAGCACGACAGACCGGGACAAACGGTTTGACACGGCGCGGACGGCGAGGTAGCGTAGTAAAAGTGCCCGGCGCGGGAGCGGCGGGGATGTGAACGAAATGCCCCGGGTCGGGGGCTCCACGGTGTGGGGTTTCCGGGCGGTGTGTGGTTGTTCTTTGAGAACTCAACAGGGTGCTTGATAAGCCAGTGCCAAATTGATTTATACCCCTTGGCTGGCAGACCGTTTCGGTGGTTTGTTGGTCTTGGATTCCTTTGGCAACACTTTTTGTTGTCGGGACAGTTTTTCAACAAGTTTTTGTTGGAGAGTTTGATCCTGGCTCAGGACGAACGCTGGCGGCGTGCTTAACACATGCAAGTCGAGCGGAAAGGCCCTTCGGGGTACTCGAGCGGCGAACGGGTGAGTAACACGTGAGCAACCTGCCCTAGGCTTTGGGATAACCCCGGGAAACCGGGGCTAATACCGAATAGGACCTCTGACCGCATGGTTGGTGGTGGAAAGTTTTTCGGCCTGGGATGGGCTCGCGGCCTATCAGCTTGTTGGTGGGGTGATGGCCTACCAAGGCGACGACGGGTAGCCGGCCTGAGAGGGCGACCGGCCACACTGGGACTGAGACACGGCCCAGACTCCTACGGGAGGCAGCAGTGGGGAATATTGCACAATGGGCGGAAGCCTGATGCAGCGACGCCGCGTGAGGGATGACGGCCTTCGGGTTGTAAACCTCTTTCAGCAGGGACGAAGCGTAAGTGACGGTACCTGCAGAAGAAGCGCCGGCCAACTACGTGCCAGCAGCCGCGGTAAGACGTAGGGCGCGAGCGTTGTCCGGATTTATTGGGCGTAAAGAGCTCGTAGGCGGCTTGTCGCGTCGACTGTGAAAACCCGCAGCTCAACTGCGGGCCTGCAGTCGATACGGGCAGGCTAGAGTTCGGTAGGGGAGACTGGAATTCCTGGTGTAGCGGTGAAATGCGCAGATATCAGGAGGAACACCGGTGGCGAAGGCGGGTCTCTGGGCCGATACTGACGCTGAGGAGCGAAAGCGTGGGGAGCGAACAGGATTAGATACCCTGGTAGTCCACGCTGTAAACGTTGGGCGCTAGGTGTGGGGGGCCTCTCCGGTTCCCTGTGCCGCAGCTAACGCATTAAGCGCCCCGCCTGGGGAGTACGGCCGCAAGGCTAAAACTCAAAGGAATTGACGGGGGCCCGCACAAGCGGCGGAGCATGCGGATTAATTCGATGCAACGCGAAGAACCTTACCTGGGTTTGACATGGCCGCAAAACTGTCAGAGATGGCAGGTCCTTCGGGGGCGGTCACAGGTGGTGCATGGCTGTCGTCAGCTCGTGTCGTGAGATGTTGGGTTAAGTCCCGCAACGAGCGCAACCCTCGTTCGATGTTGCCAGCGCGTTATGGCGGGGACTCATCGAAGACTGCCGGGGTCAACTCGGAGGAAGGTGGGGATGACGTCAAGTCATCATGCCCCTTATGTCCAGGGCTTCACGCATGCTACAATGGCCGGTACAATGGGCTGCGATACCGTGAGGTGGAGCGAATCCCAAAAAGCCGGTCTCAGTTCGGATCGGGGTCTGCAACTCGACCCCGTGAAGTCGGAGTCGCTAGTAATCGCAGATCAGCAACGCTGCGGTGAATACGTTCCCGGGCCTTGTACACACCGCCCGTCACGTCACGAAAGTCGGCAACACCCGAAGCCGGTGGCCCAACCCTTGTGGAGGGAGCCGTCGAAGGTGGGGCTGGCGATTGGGACGAAGTCGTAACAAGGTAGCCGTACCGGAAGGTGCGGCTGGATCACCTCCTTTCTAAGGAGCACCTTCCGACGAAAGTCGGTAAGGAGCCCGCGGTCCGCGAATGTCGGGTCGGGGTGCTCAATGGCGGAGACACTGGTGAGTCGGATGCTGGCAACGGCCGGGATACCTAGTACGGCCATCCTTCGGGGTGGTGTGGAACGGTTCCTCCTGGTGCGGCTGGGGTTCGGCGCTAAGCACCCTGTTGGGTCCTGAAGGAACAACCTCTGGGTTGTTTTTTCGGAGCCTTGTGCGGGACGTGAGTGTTCCGTGGGCTGCCAGGCATGGCCTGGTCTCGCATACCGATCACTGTGGTGGTGCTGGTGTGGGGCTTGTGGGTTGTGGGTTGGTCGTTTGTTGAGAATTGCACAGTGGACGCGAGCATCTTTGTGGTCAAGTTGTCAAGGGCGAACGGTGGATGCCTTGGCACCAGGAGCCGATGAAGGACGTGGGAGGCCGCGATAGGCCTGGGGGAGCTGTCAACCAAGCTGTGATCCCAGGGTGTCCGAATGGGGAAACCTGGCTGGAGTCATGTCCAGTCACCTACACCTGAACACATAGGGTGTATGGGGGGAACGCGGGGAAGTGAAACATCTCAGTACCCGTAGGAAGAGAAAACAAATAGTGATTCCGTGAGTAGTGGCGAGCGAAAGCGGATTGAGGCTAAACCGGCTGCGTGTGATACCTGTCAGGGGTTGCGTGGTCGGGGTTGTGGGACCCTGCTGAGCGAGCTGACACTCGTTCGAGAAGTTACAAAGTCAGTGGCTAGTCGAACAGTCTGGAATGGCTGACCGTAGACGGTGAGAGTCCGGTAGGTGAAAGTTGCTGACCTTCTGTGGGTGTTCCCGAGTAGCGGCGGACCCCTGAAATCTGCCGTGAATCTGCCAGGACCACCTGGTAAGCCTGAATACTTCCTGGTGACCGATAGCGGACGAGTACCGTGAGGGAATGGTGAAAAGTACCCCGGGAGGGGAGTGAAATAGTACCTGAAACCGTTCGCCTACAATCCGTCGGAGCCTTGCGGGGTGACGGCGTGCCTTTTGAAGAATGAGCCTGCGAGTTAGTGGCATGTGGCGAGGTTAACCCGTGTGGGGGAGCCGTAGCGAAAGCGAGTCTGAATAGGGCGATTCAGTCGCGTGTCCTAGACCCGAAGCGGAGTGATCTAGCCATGGGCAGGCTGAAGCGCGGGTAAGACCGCGTGGAGGGCCGAACCCACCAACGTTGAAAAGTTGGGGGATGACCTGTGGTTAGGGGTGAAAGGCCAATCAAACTCCGTGATAGCTGGTTCTCCCCGAAATGCATTTAGGTGCAGCGTCGCGTGTTTCTTGCCGGAGGTAGAGCACTGGATGGTCTAGGGGGCCCACAAGCTTACCGAAATCAGCCAAACTCCGAATGCCGGTAAGTGAGAGCGCGGCAGTGAGACTGCGGGGGATAAGCTTCGTAGTCGAGAGGGAAACAGCCCAGATCACCAGCTAAGGCCCCTAAGCGTGTGCTAAGTGGAAAAGGATGTGGGGTCGCATAGACAACCAGGAGGTTGGCTTAGAAGCAGCCACCCTTTAAAGAGTGCGTAATAGCTCACTGGTCAAGTGGTTCCGCGCCGACAATGTAGCGGGGCTCAAGCACACCGCCGAAGCTGTGGCATTCACATTTTAACCTTGCAGCGCCTTGATGTGTTGTGCAGGTGTGTGGATGGGTAGGGGAGCGTCGTGCCGGGGGTGAAGCAGCGGGGTGACCCAGTTGTGGACGCGGCACGAGTGAGAATGCAGGCATGAGTAGCGAAAGAAGGGTGAGAAACCCTTCCGCCGGATGACCAAGGGTTCCAGGGCCAGGCTAATCCGCCCTGGGTGAGTCGGGACCTAAGGCGAGGCCGAGAGGCGTAGTCGATGGACAACGGGTTGATATTCCCGTACCCGCGAAAGAGCGTCCCTGATGAACCTCGTTGTGCTAACCATCCGAACTTGGGGCGGTCTTCGGACCAAACTGGGGGAGCGTGGGAACCTGGCGGGTAGTAGTCAAGCGATGGGGTGACGCAGGAAGGTAGCTGAGCCCGGCCGGTGGTTGTGCCGGGGTAAGCGTGTAGGCCGTGTTGTAGGCAAATCCGCAACACATGGAGGCTGAGACGTGATGCCGAGCCGATTCAGGTGAAGTCAGTGATCCTATGCTGCCGAGAAAAGCCTCTAGCGAGTTCTTAGCGGCCCGTACCCCAAACCGACACAGGTGGTCAGGTAGAGAATACCGAGGCGATCGGGCGAACTGTGGTTAAGGAACTCGGCAAATTGCCCCCGTAACTTAGGGAGAAGGGGGGCCGGAGACGTGAAGCCCCGCGCGGGTGGAGCGTTGTATGGCCGCAGAGAGCAGGGGGAAGCGACTGTTTACTAAAAACACAGGTCCATGCGAAGAAGTAATTCGATGTATATGGACTGACGCCTGCCCGGTGCTGGAACGTTAAGGGGACCTGTTAGCTCTTCGGGGCGAAGCGGAGAACTTAAGCGCCAGTAAACGGCGGTGGTAACTATAACCATCCTAAGGTAGCGAAATTCCTTGTCGGGTAAGTTCCGACCTGCACGAATGGCGTAACGACTTCCCCACTGTCTCAACCACAGGCCCGGCGAAATTGCATTACGAGTAAAGATGCTCGTTACGCGCGGCAGGACGGAAAGACCCCGGGACCTTTACTATAGCTTGACATTGGTATCTGAGTTAGCTTGTGTAGGATAGGTGGGAGCCGGTGAAGTCCATACGCCAGTATGGGTGGAGGCAATCTTGAAATACCACTCTGGTTGATTTGGGTATCTAACTTCGGACCGTTATCCGGTTCAGGGACAGTGTCTGGTGGGTAGTTTAACTGGGGCGGTTGCCTCCTAAAGGGTAACGGAGGCGCCCAAAGGTTCCCTCAGCCTGGTTGGCAATCAGGTGTTGAGTGCAAGTACACAAGGGAGCTTGACTGTGAGACTGACAGGTCGAGCAGGGACGAAAGTCGGGACTAGTGATCCGGCACTTGCGAGTGGAAGCGGTGTCGCTCAACGGATAAAAGGTACCCCGGGGATAACAGGCTGATCTTCCCCAAGAGTCCATATCGACGGGATGGTTTGGCACCTCGATGTCGGCTCGTCGCATCCTGGGGCTGTAGCAGGTCCCAAGGGTTGGGCTGTTCGCCCATTAAAGCGGTACGCGAGCTGGGTTTAGAACGTCGTGAGACAGTTCGGTCCCTATCCGCCGTGCGCGTAGGATACTTGAGAAGGGCTGTCCCTAGTACGAGAGGACCGGGACGGACGAACCTCTGGTGTGCCAGTTGTCCCGCCAGGGGCACGGCTGGTTAGCTACGTTCGGAAGGGATAACCGCTGAAAGCATCTAAGCGGGAAGCTCGCTTCAAGATGAGGTATCCCACCCCACTTTGTGGGGGTAAGGCCCCCAGCTAGACGACTGGGTTGATAGGCCGGAAATGTAAGCCCGGTAACGGGTTCAGTTGACCGGTACTAATAGGCCGAGGACTTGACTACTAAGCTGCTACGCGTCCACTGTGCAACTCTCGATAAACGAACAACAGACCACGCGGTGTGTGGTGTTGTTTGATATGTCGATAGAGTTACGGCGGTCATGGCGGAGGGGAAACGCCCGGTTACATTCCGAACCCGGAAGCTAAGCCCTCCAGCGCCGATGGTACTGCACTCGGGAGGGTGTGGGAGAGTAGGACGCCGCCGGACAATTTTTCGGTTCAGGGTCACCCTTCGGGGTGGCCCTGAACTGCGTTGGGCACCCTTTTCCGGACGGGTTGCCCGACCGGGCCGCGTGGTGCGGTGCCGCCGCTGCTCAGGGACGCTCGACATCCGGAGCGTGGCCTCGCTCAACTCAGGCCCTGGGACAGCCCTCCGTCCGAGGAACTCCGGGTCTGTTTCATGAACCGTGACTGGCTGCGCCGGATCTCGACGACGGCGGTGAAGTCCGCTCGCCCGATACCACGAAGGTATTTTCATGCCACCTAGGTATCAGTGCTCGGCGGTTGTGGGCCATCATCGGCGGTAGCGGGTCAGCAGTGGTCGTCCGTAGCCGCGGTGTCGGTCAGGCTCGGGCTGGATCGCGTGGCCCCGGTGGTCGGCGCGGTGTGCGTACGGGATGAGGAAGCCCCGCCGGCGACTGGCCGGCGGGGCTTCTCCGAGCGTGAGTCAGGCGGCCGTCAGGACGGCTCGGGACCGCAGATGAAGCGCGGCTCGGCGGAGTAGCGCCAGGTGAACTTCTCCCGCTTCACGACCTTGCCGTCCTTCTTGAACACCCGGAAGGCGTCCTGGGTGAAGCCCTGGCTGCCGCTCGCCGGGATGCACGTGGGGCCGGGCTCCAGGTAGACCGTCTTCGGCTGGGTGATGTTGCGGCGCGGGGTGTACTCGGTCTTCACGCTGTCCCAGATCTTGGTGCTCCAGATCGACACGGTGACCGAACTCGACGTGTAGGAGGTGTCGATCAGTACGCCGTGCTCGGTGTTGTTGCGGAACTTGAAGTCCAGGTCCGGCCAGAAGATGGTCGACTCGATGACCGCCGGGTACCGGCTGAACCAGTACGAGTGCGGTTTGTGCTCGACGTCCTCCAGCCCGGCGTAGTACGTCGCGTTGAACAGCGTGGTGGTGAACTGCGAGGTGCCGCCGCCCACCCCGGGGACCAGCTTGCCGTCGAGGATGACCGGGGCGTCCCGGTAGCCCTGGGCGTAGCCGCGCTCGCCGGTGTGCCCGTTGAGGGAGAACGTCTCGCCGGGCAGCACCACCGTGCCGTCCACGTCCTTCGCGATCGTGACGATGTTCTGGCTGCGCGGCGAGGAGAGCCCACCGGTGAACCGCGTGGTGAAGGTGGAGACCCGCTCCTTGATGCCCAGCCCGGCCAGCTTCGCCGCGGTCAGCTCCGGCTCCGCCGGCTTCAGCTCGCCGGTGACCTTCCGGTCGTCCGCCTTCGGCAGGACGGCGAGCAGGTCGCGGCCGAGCGCCTCGCTGTCGAGCTGCTGACCGGGCCTGCCCTCGACGACCTTCGGCTTGCCGCCCGAGATGGTCATCCGCGCGTCCTTCGGCGGCACCTCGATGGCGGCCAGCTCGCCGCCGAGCGCGGCGCGCAGCCGCTTCACGTCGACCTGCGGGGTCAGCTTGCCGGCCTTGTCGGCCGTGAACCGCAGGCTCTTCGCGATCGCCTTCGGCGGGACCTGCACCGAGCCCTTGCCGGTGGTCAGCGTGACCGGGGCGGCCACGGCCGGCTTCGCCAGCTCGGCCACGAGCCGGTCCACCTCCTCGGCGCTGGTCGCCGGGTGCGTCTCGACCAGCGGCACGGTCACCGGCTGCCCGGCGAGCCAGCCCTCCCGCACCACCTGCGCGGAGCGTTCCGGATCGAGCGCGAGGCTCGGCTTCGGATGCACCGCCTTGGGCGTGGTGCCCTTCCAGGTGATCGCCGGCATGGTCATCTTCCGGCCCTGGTCGCCGACGACCTTCTCGAGGGCGGCGTCGAGGCGGGCCGTGTCCACGGTCACCACGGGCTGCACCGCCCGGGACCCCACGAGCCGGTCGACCGCGTGCGCCTCGGCCTCCGCCGCCGCCGCCACCGTGGCGTCGACGTCGATCGACAGGCCGACGGCGGCCGGGTCGATCGTGGCGGTCCGCTCGCCGACGCGTACCGACAGCGGGGCGTTCAGGGCGGCGGCGCGGCGTTCGAGCTCCGCCCGCAACTCCCGGGCGGCGTCCGCGCGGCTCCGGCCCCCCAGCTCCGCGCCGAGCACCGTCGTCCCGCGCGGCACGTCACCGGCGTACGCGTAGGCGCCCGCCCCGGCCAGGGAACCCAGCACCGCCGTGGCGACCCCGGCGGCCAGCAGCAGGCGGAACCGGCGGGACCGTGAGCCGCCCGGCCCGGCTGCCGGCGCGACCGGCTCCGGCTCGTCACCGGGCCAGGTCACGGCTGTCACCTGCACGGTGGGCCGGTCGTCGGCGGGTGGGGGCTTCTCGCCGTACAGCGTCACGGTCACCTCGATCGGACGTACCACAACGGGGGAGCACACCTCCGCCCGGAAGACACCTACGGTAACCGGCGCCCCGGCGGGGCGGCAGCCTCCGCCCGTACCGTCGCGTACGGCGTGTCGTCCGGCGTGTCGGGGAACACCGGCCGACCGCCGGCCGGGGCGGCGGGCATGGCACGGTAGGGGCATGAAAGCGGACGAGGCGGTCCTCGCGTACGGGGGCGGTTGGCTGGACCGGGCGGGCGAACTGCGTACCGACCAGCAACGGCTCGCCGCACTGCTGGCGGACCCGGCGAGCACCCTGCTGCCGCTCTGGCGGGACCGCTGCCTGGTCGCGGGGGACACGCCGGTGCGGCTGACCGGGGAACGGGCGGCCGGGGCGCTCGCCGTCGCCGACGAGACGGTCTTCCTCGGCATGGACGAGGGCTCGGCCGTCTTCGCCGTGGATCTCTCCGGGCTGCCCGAGGCCGCCGCCGTCGAGGTGGCGGGGGCGGCGGCCGCCGTGGACGTCCGGGCGCTCGTCGGCCGGCTCGACCCGGCCGGGGCGGCCGTCCAGGCGTACGCGAGGGGCCTGCTGCACTGGCACCGGCAGCAGCGCTTCTGCGGCACGTGCGGGGCGTCGACCGTGGCCCGGGGCGGTGGACACGTGCGCTCGTGCGCGCGGGCGGACTGCGGCCGGCTCCTCTTTCCCCGGATCGAACCGGCGGTCATCGTGCTGATCGAGGCGCCCGGCGCCCCCGACCGCTGCCTGCTGGCCCGGCACGCGGGCGCGCCCGAGGGGTCGTACTCGACGCTCGCCGGCTTCGTCGAGGTGGGCGAGAGCCTGGAGGACGCCGTCCGGCGGGAGGTGGCCGAGGAGGCCGGCGTGACGCTGACCGACGTGGCGTACGTGGGGTCCCAGGCGTGGCCGTTCCCGGCCGGCCTGATGGTCGGCTTCCGCGCCACCGCCGCCTCCGAGCGGGTGCGGGTCGACGGCGAGGAGCTGCTGGAGGCGCGCTGGTTCACCCGGGACGAGCTGCGCGAGCGGGCGGCCGTCGGACGGCCCCTGGGCCGCGTCGACTCGATCGACCACCACCTGCTGCACTCCTGGCTCGCCGCCGGCACCTGACCGCCACGGCCGGCACCTCAGGAGCCGCCGGGTCGGGTAGGGCCGGCCGAGGGGCGGCGGAAGGTCAGCCAGGCCATCACCGTGGCCGTGGCGACGGCGGTGGCGAGCGCGCAGACCAGGACGCCCTCGACCGTGCGCGGCGCGACGAGCAGGGCCGTCCCGGCGAGGACGGCGGTGGCCGCCCAGAGCGGCGCGGCGGGCCACCGGGCACCCGTCGCCACCTGGTCGTTGACCAGCATGAAGACCACCGCGTAGAGGGCGCCGACGGCGGCGAAGAGCGGTGCCGCGCCGGCCAGGTGCAGGTAGTCCGCCCCACCGGCGAGGCGGAACGCCAGCTCGCCGGCGAACGCGGAGGCGCCGACCAGGACCGCGCCGCAGGCCAGGATCAGCCCCAGCGCGGCGACCCGGGCCCGTTGGTCGCCCCGGGCGAGGCGGGGCAGCACCAGCACGGTGACCACCTGCGGCGCCCAGAGCGCTCCCTTGGTGAGCACCGACCCGACCGCGTACCCGCCGGAGGCGTCGTCGGGCAGTAGCTGGCGGGCGAGGATCAGGTCGGCGTACGAGATGGTGAGCATCGCCAACGACGCGCCGCACGCCGTCATGACGTGCCGGGCGGTCAGCCGGCGGTCCACCGCGGCGGCCGGGGCGCCCGTGCGCGGGGCCGGCGCGGCCGGCCGCACCGGGCGGGCGAGACGGGCCAGCAGGGGCAGGACGGCCAGCCCGGTGAGCGTGGCGAGCAGCAGGCAGGCGACCGGCCCCCGGCCGAGGGCCAGCCCGAGCACGAGCCCGCCGTAGCGGCCGGCGGCGAGCACGGTCATCGCGGCGGCCAGGCGCAGGAACCGCTGGTCGCCCTGGAGTTCACCGAGCCACCGGCCGGCCAGCACGGTGGCGAACGTGGTCGCCGCGAGCAGCAGGGTCAGCGCCACCGGCAGGCGCAGTGCCGCGCTGAGCGCCGGGGCGGCCAGCGCGGTGACTCCGGCGGTGAGCGCGGCGGTGCGCAGCGCGAGGCGGGCGGCGTTGGTGGCGCCCCACCGGGCGCGGTGCGCGGCCACCGCGATCTGGAGCCCGAAGCCGGGCACGGCCGCGATGGCGGCGAGGGCGAGCGCGGTGGCCAGCGCGCCCAGCTCGGCGGCGGCCAGCCGGCGGGCCCCGAGGACCGGGACCAGGTAGGCCAGCGCGTTGGTCAGCATGGTGGCGACGGTGACGGCGGCGCCCGCAGCGCCGAGCCGGACGGCTCCGGCTTCTCTGCCCGTCGTCCGGGTCATGTCACCCCATGTCGCGCTGCTGTCCGGCGCGGGCGGTGCGCGTCGCGGCCGGCGGAGCGGCCGGAACGGGCCCGACCCCGGGTGACGGTACCGGTCAGTAGGGTCTTGCGTCAGCCCCTGCCCATCGGGCCGGGAAGCGTCTAGTGTGCTGGCCCATGGCGTCGACGCACGTGGCCTCCGCAGCCACCTCCGGTTTGGCCTCGGTCCTGCCCGAACGGTTCGTCGCGGCCGCGATCCGGCGGGTCTACCCCCGAGTGGAGCCGGAGCTGGCCCGGTTGGCCGGTTTCGTCCCGCGCGGTGGCACGGCCGTGGACGTCGGCGCCTGGTACGGCCCGTGGACGGCCCGACTGCTCAGGCGCGCCGACCGGGTGGTCGCGGTGGAGCCCACCCCGCCGCTGGCCCGACAGTTGCGGGCGGCGTTCCCGGCCGTCGAGGTGGTCGAGGCGGCCGTGTCGGACCACGAGGGCACCGCGTCGCTCTACCTGCCCGAGGGCGGGGCGATCGTCGGCACCTCCTCGCTGGAGGACCCGCGGCAGGGCGACCCGGTGCAGGTCCGGCGGATCACGCTCGACTCGCTCGGCCTGACCGACGTGCGCTTCGTGAAGCTGGACATCGAGGGACACGAGCTGCCGGCGCTGCGGGGCGCCGCGGAGACGGTCCGCCGGGACCGGCCGGTGCTGCTCATCGAGGTGGAGGAGCGCATCCAGCCGGTCGGTCCGCTGCTGGAACTGCTCGCCGGCTGGGGCTACCGGGGGTACGTGCTGCCGGGGCGGGACTGGGTGCCACTGGCCGACTTCGACCTCGGCGGGCACCAGCGCGCGGCGATCGCCCGGGTCGGGCAGAGCTTCGCCCGCCGGGTGCTCTGGCCCCGCCCCCGCTACGTCAACTCGGTGCTGTTCCGTCCCGAGTGACCGTGCCCGGCGGGCTCACTGCTGCGGCACCGCGGTGCCGACGACGACCTCGTTGGTGCAGATCGTCACGCCGTGGCGCGGGACGGTCAGCTCGACGGTGTCGCCGCCGCCGGTGAACTCGAAGAAGTACTGGTGCAGGCCCTGCTTGACGGGGAACTCCCGGGCGCTGCCGCCGAGCCGGAAGACGGCGGTGGAGTCGGCGGAGCTGAGGTAGCCGACCCGGACCACCCAGAACCAGTCGTCGCGCGGTGCGCTGAGCGGCAGCCGTATCGTCTGCCCCCCGAGGATCTTGTAACCGCAGCCCTCGTCGGGGCCGGGCGGGACGGCGGGACCGTCGACCCGGACCGGGGTGATGCGTCCCTGGTCGTCGAAGATCGCCGGCTCCTCCGCCCCGGTGACGAAGACCGGGCCGTCCTCCAGCGCCTGGAAGAACTTCGACTGCCGGTTGTACGGCGCGGACAGGTTGGGCACCACGCCTTCGGGGACGGGCCGGTCGAGGAAGACCGTGCCGGGCGGGGCCGCGGCCAACTCGGCACGCGCGGTCTCCAGGTAGGCCAGGCCCCGCTTCACGGCCCACTCGTCGCCGTACCGCGCGGTGCTCCAGGCCGTGCCCAGACCCCCGGCGAGCAGCACGACGACGGTCAGGGTGCTGGCCGTCTCGCGGTACCGGGTCAGCCACTCCGGCCGCCGGTCGCCCGCTTCTCGCTCCCCGTCCGCGGGGTGCCCCGTCGTACCGTCCGCCGGCCCCGTGACCGGGGCAGCCAGGCCGAGCAGCGCGACGCCGACGCAGAGCGCGGCCACCACGACCACGTCGGTGACGTACCGGGGCACGGAACCGGCCACGTCGCTGTAGACCGAGCCGAGCCGGGTCGCGCCCAGCAGGGCCACCACGAGGGCCAGGTACGCCCCGAGCAGCACCCAGGCGCGCCCGGCGGTGCGCCGCAGGCGTACGGTCAGCACGACCAGGGTCAGGAAGACGGCCCAGGACAGCCATCGGCCCAGCTCCGGCGGCGCGGTCACCGGGGCGCCGTCGCCCGCCGCCATCCATGCCCACGGCCCGCCGAGCAGGCCCGGGACGACGGTCGAGCCGAGCAGCTGCCACAGGAACGAGAACACCTCGTTCAGCGAGTCCGGCTGGCGCAGCGAAGATTCCGAGCGGGTCAGGTAGAGCCCGGCGAAGCTCAGCGAGACGGCGGTGAGCACCGCCCACGACGGCCAGTAGCGGCGCACCGTGTCCCGCACCGCCCGTACCGGCGGGCCGTCGACGAGCAGGCACGCGGTGAACAGGAAGACCAGCGGCACCACCAGCAGGGCCTTCTCGAAGAAGAGCAGCCCGAACACCACCGCCAGGGCCAGACCGACCAGGTGCCGGCGACGACCGGTGCGGACATAGCGCAGCTGGGCGCCGATGGCCAGCACCATGGCGAGCTGCATGGGCACCATGTTCACGCCCACCGCCCACCAGGTGCCGGCCTCCAGGGTGAGCGGACTGAACAGGAAGATCGCGAGCGGCACCAGCAGTGCCAGGCCGGGTCGGACGAGCGTGCGGAGCAGCCGGAAGAAAGCCACCGCCAGTACCGCCTGGCCGGCGGTCATCAGCAGCACGTACGGCCAGTAGGCGAGGCCGACCACCCGGGTCACCACCCAGGTGAGCAGCAGGGCGGCCGGCATGAAGTGGTTGTTGTAGAGGGTGAGCAGGAAGTCCGGCGTGAGGTCGGCCTCCGCCGCCCGGGAGACCAGCACCCAGTCGTCGACCGCGAGGTGGCCCCGGGAGGCGAGCTGCGCCCGCCACACCAGACTGGCCACGATCATGGCGACGCCGATGGCCCGTACCGGGTCGGCGCGTACCCAGCCGCCGATCAGTCCGCTCTCGTCAGGCTGGGCGGCCCTTTCGGACCCGGTCGATGCCATGGCGGGAAGACTGCCACATCGCCGGCCGCTGTTCCCATCAGGCCAACGGATGGTTCGGTCCCCCGCGCAGGCCCGCGTACAGTGGCCGCCACCAGCGCGGCGGTCGTCGCGCCCGGGCAGTGGTGAGGTCAGGGATGCGCGAACGGCTGGTGCCGCACGGCGTGGCCGCCGCCGTGACGGTGGTGGTGCTCGCTCCGCTGGCCCTGCCCGGCTACGTGCTCCGCTACGACATGGTCTTCGTGCCCCGGCAGGCGCTGAGCTGGGAGGCCATCGCCCCGGCCACCGCGCTGCCCCGGGCCGTCCCGCAGGACGCGGTGGTCGCGCTGGCCAGCCAGGTGGTGCCCGGCTGGCTGCTGCAACGGCTGGTGCTGTGCGCGATCGTGTACCTGGCCGCGCTGGGCGCCGCCCGGCTGGTGCCGACCGGCCGGGTCTCGGTACGGGTCGTGGCCGCCGTCGGGTACGCCTGGACGCCGTACCTCGCCGAGCGACTGCTCATCGGGCAGTGGGGGCTGCTGGTCGCGTACGCCGCGCTGCCCTGGCTGGCGCGGGCGGCCCTCGACGTGCGGGCGGGCCGCGGCGGGCTGCGCCGGCTGCTGCTCGCGGCGGCGGCGTCGGCGATCACGCCCACCGGCGGGGTGCTCGCCCTGGCCGCGGTCGCGGTGCTGCTGCCCGGGCGCTACCCGGCGGCCGCCCGGTCGACGGCGCTGGGCGTGGGGTTGACGATGCTGCTCAACGCGCCGTGGCTGGTCGCCGGGTTCGTCACCGCCGACGCCGGTCGGTCCGATCCGGCCGGGGTGGTGGCGTTCGCCGCGCGCGCGGAGAACTGGGCCGGCCCGCTGGCGGCCCTGGCGGGCACCGGCGGCATCTGGAACGGGCAGAGCACCCCCGCCTCCCGGGAGGTCGTGCTGGTGCCGCTGGCCACGGTGCTGCTGCTGGCCGTCGCCGGGTACGGCGTCGCGCTGCTGCGCCGGCGCTGGTCGCCGTCGGCCGTCGGCCGGTTCGGCCTGCTCGCCGCCGGTTCGTGGCTGGCGGCGGCGCTCGGGGTGCTGCCCGGCGGCGCGGACCTGCTCGGCTGGCTGGTCGCCAACGTGCCCGGCGCCGGCCTGTTCCGCGACGGTCAGAAGCTGCTGGTGCCGTACGCGCTGGCGCTGGCGGTGTCCGGCGCGCTCGGCGCGGAACGGATCGCGGACCGGCTGGCGGCCCGCTTCGACGCGACGACCGCCGCGGTGACGCTGGTCGGCGCGGCGCTGCTGCCGGTGGCGCTCCTGCCCGACCTGGCCTTCGGCGGCGTCGGCCGACTCCACCCGGTGGCCTGGCCGGCGGACTGGGCGACGGTGGCGCGGCTGACCACGCAGCGGCCGGGCGAGGTGATCTCGCTGCCGTTCCAGGAGTACCAGAGCCATCCGTGGAACCACGGGCAGGTGGTGATCGATCCGGCGCCCCGGTACCTCGCCGTGCCGGTGCTCATCGACGACACGCTGCGGGTCGGCGACCTGGCGGTGGCCGGCGAGGACCACCGCGCCGCCCGGGTACGCGAGGTGCTCGCCGCCGGTGCGCCCCTGTCGAGCACCGGCTCCCGGTGGGTGCTGGTGCAGCGGGCGGCCGGCCCGCCCCCGGCCCCGGCGGCGCTGGTCGGGCTGCGGACCGTCCACAGGGGACCGGAGCTGACCCTCTACGAGAACCCGGACTGGACGCCGCCGCCAGCGCCCGCCCGGCCCGGCCCGGTGGGATGGGCCCACCTCCTGGCCGGAACGGTGGTGGCGGGGATCGTTTTTTCGGGCGCTGCGCGGGCAGGCTACCGCGTGGTAGCGTCCCGGCACGCGAGTCCCGCGGAAGGAGAAGGTGGATGAGGAACCTGCCCGCGTTCGTCGCCGTCGGGGTACTCGGGGTCGTGCTCGGCCTGCTCGGGAGCGTCGGACTGGCGAATGCGCTCAGCCCGTCCGCCAAGGAGGCCGCCAACACCAAGGTGAGTGAGCAGGGAACCGAGGCTCCGCTGTACGGCACGCGCTGAACCAACGCACGAAGGGCGCCCGCTGACGCGGGCGCCCTTCGTCGTCTCCGGCGTCGGCCGGGAGCGCGCTCAGGGGCGGGCGGTCACCTGCGTCACCAGGTGGGCGAACCGCGCCCCGGTGGCCGTCCAGTTGAAGCGGGACGCGTGCAGCAGCGCGGCCTCACCCATCGCCTTGCGCCGCACGTCGTCGGCGAGCAGTTCGCGCACGACGGCGGTGAACTCCGGCTCGTCGTCGACGAGGAGCCCGGTCTCGGTGTCGACCATCGCCTCGGCGACGCCGCCCGCGTAGCGGAACGCGACGGTGGGGGTGCTCCGGGCGGCGGCCTCCACGATGGTCAGGCCCCAGCCCTCCTTGAGCGAGGGGGTCAGCGCGAGCCAGGCCGAGGAGAGCACCGCGTGCTTTTCGTCCTCGCTGATGAAACCGGTGAACCGGACATGACTCGCGATGCCGAGCGACTCGGACAGCTCCCGCAGCGGCTGCGTCCACCAGCCCTGGCCGGCCACCACCAGCTCCAGGTCGGGCAGTTCGGTGACCAGTTCGGCCACCGTACGCAGGGCGATCTCCACCCGCTTGTGGGGCACCAGCCGGCCGAGCACCAGCAGCGACGGGTGCGGCGTGCGGGGCAGCGGTGGGCCGGTCACCGGAGGCGTCCCGTTGGGCACGACGTCGATCCGGTCCGCGTCCACCCCGAGGGCCGCCAGCTCCGCGCGGCTCGCCTCCGACACCGTCACGTACCGGCAGCGGCGGTAGAGCCGGACCGCCAGCCGCGACTCGATCCACCAGCCCAGCCGGGCCATCACCGGACCGAAGACCACCGGCCACTGCTCCCGGTGCACGTGGTGCACCAGGGCGAGCACCGGACGACCGGCGTAGAGCGGGGCGAAGAACGGCACCCCGTTGCAGACGTCGACGACCAGGTCCGGCCGGCCGAGACCACGCCGGCTCAGGGGGCCGAAGCCGAACCGGCCCGCCAGGCAGGTCAGCGCCGCCCGTGCGTAGACCGTCATCCGGGAGCCGCGCCGCAGCACGCGTACGCCCTCGGGCGTGGTGGTGGCCGGGCCGGCGTTGTCGTGCGCGGCGCAGAGCAGGGTGACCCGGTGCCCGGCGGCGACGAGTTCGGCGGCGATGCGCTCGACGTAGACCTCAGAGCCGCCGCCCTCGGGGTTGGCGGTGTCGCGCCAGTTGAGGAACAGCACGTGGCGCACGGGGGTGTCGGAGTTGTCCACGCTACTCCTACCGGCGGGTAATGAAGCTCGATCCGCGCCACACTAGGGCGACCTGGGTCACATCCGCAATGGGGTCGGCGCGACGGCGACGGTTCGGTCACGGCCGGTCGCCAGGGGTTTGCCGGCGACGGGAAACCTTGGCAGGGTGTGCAGCGCGACTGCGTACGGTGGCGGGCGTCGCTCCGCGCCACGCGGCGCGACCTGCGGGCGGACGTGCCTTTCGTTCCGGCGACGACGAGGAGGTGACCGGGCGTGCGCGACGGTCCGGTAGCGGTACGGGGCCTCTTCCAGCGGTCGCCGGTGGTGCTGCTCAGCGCCGCGCTCGCGCTGCTGCTGGCCGGCTGGGCGACGGTGGCGTACGTGCGGTCCGACCGCAGCGTCCCGGAGTGCGTGGAGCGGGTCCAGCTCCGCGTCGCCGCGGCCCCGGTGATCGCGCCAGCCCTGGACCGGATCGTCCGGGCCAGCGTCGGCACGCAGCCCTGCGTCACGATCTCCGTGCAGGCCCAGGAGTCCGGCGCCGTCGCCGCGCAGGTGGCCGAGGGCGTGGACGTCGCCGACGCGTGGGTGCCGGAGTCGACGTTCTGGCTGCTCCGGGCCCGCGCGGCCGGCGCCTTCGAGGTGCCGGCGCAGGGCACGTCGGTGGCGAGCACGCCGGTCGTGCTCGCGGTAGCCGATTCGGCGGCGCGCCGGCTGGGGTGGCCGGCGAGGCAGCTGACCTGGCGCTCCACCGTCGGTCCGAAGGCCCCCGCCGTCAAGGTGGGGCTGCCCGACCCGGCCGTCGACCCGGTCGGGGTCGGGGTCGTGCTCGGGGTGCGCGGCCTGGCCGCCGGGGAGGACGACCCGGCCGGGACGGTCGCTGCGGTGCTGCGCCGGCTCGCCGACCGGACGTTCACTCCCCCCGCGGGCGGGACGCTGCCGGTCGGGTCGGCCCTGCCGGGCAAGGCCGACGCCGTGGCCACCAGCGAGCAGGCCATGCTCGTGCACAACGCGCTGGCCGGCGACGACAAGCTGGTGGCGGCGTACCCGGAGGTGGCAGTCCCCGCGCTGGACCTGCCGTACGTGGTGCTGCCCGCCGCCCTCGGTCCGGTCCGGGACGCCGCCGCGCGCTTCCTGACCAACCTGCACACCGTCGAGGCGCGGGACCTGCTCAGCGGGTACGGCTTCCGCACCGCAGCCGGTTTCCCGCCGGCGATCCCCCGCGACGGCCGGCTGTCGCCGGAGGTACGCCAACCGGTGCCGCTGCCTGCCGACGAGGTCGTCACCGAGGCGCTGACCGGGTGGAGCGGCGTGCAGCGCAGTGCCCGCATCCTCACCGTGCTGGACATCTCCGGCTCGATGGCCGCCCAGGTGCCCGGCTCGGACGAGACCCGGCTCGAGGCCACGCTCAAGGCGGCCCGGGAGGGCTCCGGCCTGCTGCTCGACAACAGCGAACTCGGCGTGTGGGTCTTCTCCACGAAGGTCGACGGCGACCGGGACCACCAGGAGATCCTGCCGGTCGCGCCGTTGGACCCGACGCAGCGGGAGCGGCTGGTCGAACGGCTGGGCGCCGTCCGCGTGAAGCCCCGGGGCGGCACCGGGCTGTACGACACGACGCTGGCCGCCTACCGGGACGCCCGGCGGCACTGGACACCCGGGCGGATCAACCTCGTGCTGATCATGACCGACGGGCGCGACGAGGATGGCGACAGCATCGGCCGGGCCCGGTTCCTCACCGAGCTTGCCGAGTTGCAGGATCCGCGCCAGCCGCTGCCGATCGTCTTCATCGGGCTGGGCAAGGACATCGACGCCGACGACCTCAAGTCGATCGTCAAGGTCACCGGCGGGCAGGTCTTCAGCACCGACGAGCCCAGCGGCATCCGTCAGATCTTCTTCTCCGCGCTCGCGGACCTGAGCTGCCTTCCCCCGGAGTGCCGACGGTGAACCCGCACCCTTCCCGGCCCCGGCACCCCGGCGGCCCGGTGCGCCGGGTCGTCCGATCCGTCCGCGGGGCGCCGGGCACGGCCCTGTCGCTGCTGCTGCTCACCGTGATCGCCTTCGTGCAGCGGCCCGGTCTGGTCACCTTCGACACCAAGCTCGACCTCGCCGCGAACCCGGTGCACTTCATGGCCCGGGCGCTGCACATGTGGAACCCGGAGGCCACCTCGGGGGAGCTGCAGAACCAGGCGTACGGCTACCTGTTCCCGATGGGGCCGTTCTTCGCCGGGGGACAGTTGCTGGGCGTACCGCCGTGGATCACCCAGCGGCTGTGGACCGCGCTGCTGCTCGCCGCCGCGTTCTACGGCCTGCTGTGGTTGGCCCGGGCGCTGGGCATCGGCACCGAACCGACCCGGTACGCGGCCGCCCTCGGCTACGCGCTGGCGCCCCGGATCCTCACCGAGATCGGCGCGCTCTCCTCCGAGACGCTCTCCGCCGCGATGCTGCCCTGGGTGCTGCTGCCGTTGGTCCTGGTGCGGCGGATCGGGTCCCCGCGACGGGCCGCCGCGCTCTCCGCGCTGGCCGTGCTCGGCATGGGCGGGATCAACGCGGCGGTGGTGCTGCTCGCCCTGCTGCTGCCCGGGGTCTGGCTGCTCACCCGCCGCTGGGACCGCGAGCACCTGCGGCTGGTGGGCTGGTGGTGCCTCTGCGTCGTCGGGGTCTGCCTCTGGTGGATCGTGCCGCTGCTGCTGCTCGGCGAGTACAGCCTGCCGTTCCTCGACTACATCGAGTCGTCCACCACGACGACCGCCGTCGCCTCGCTGTTCCAGGCGGTGCGCGGCACCAACCAGTGGGTCGCGTACATCGTGCAGGGCGACCCGTGGTGGCCGGCGGGCTGGCTACTGATCGACAACCCGGTGCTGATGACGCTCACCGCCGTGGTGGCGCTGGTCGGCCTGGCCGGGCTGGCCGGCAACCTGCTGCCCGAGCGCCGGTTCCTGGTGCTGGGCTTCCTCACCGGGCTGACCCTGCTCACCATGGGCTACGTCGGCAGCCTGGACAGCCCGCTCTCGGCGCCGGTGCGGGACCTGCTGGACGGTCCGCTGGCGCCGTTCCGCAACGTGCACAAGCTGGATCCGGTGCTGCGGCTGCCGCTGATGCTCGGCTTCGCGCACGGCGTCGACGCGTGGGCCACCCGGCTGCACCGGGCCGCCGGCCGACGTCGGCGGGCCCTCCGGCTGCGCCCGCTGCTGTTCGTACCGGTGCTGCTGCTCGTGCTGGGGGCCGCCGCGCCGGCCTGGCTGGGCCAGTTGCGGCCCGGGCCGGGCTGGTCGGACCTGCCGCCGCACTGGCGGGCGGCGGCGACCTGGCTGGCCGAGCGCGACGCGTTGGCCCGCACCCTGATGGTGCCGGGCTCCGGCTTCGGCCAGTACGAGTGGGGGCGTTCCGTCGACGAGCCGCTCCAGGCCCTGGCCGGGGCGCCCTGGGCGGTGCGCCACCAGATCCCGCTCGGCTCGGCGGGCAACACCCGGATGATGGACACCGTCGAGTCCGCCCTGGCCCACGGCCGCGGTTCGGCCGGCCTCGCCGACTTCCTGGCCCGCTCCGGGTTCCGGCATCTGCTGCTGCGCAACGACATCGACCGCACGCAGGTGGACGCGCCGCCGGTGGCGGCGCTGCGCCAGGCGCTCGCCAGGTCGCCGGGGATCACGCGGGTGGCGACCTTCGGCAGCACCACCTCCTTCGGCCGTACGCCGGGCAGCCCGGTCGACGAGGGCGCCGGCCCGCTGCCGGCCGTCGAGGTGTACGAGGTGCGGCGGCCGGTGCCGGCCGCATCGGCGGTGCTCGCCGCCGACGTGCCGACGGTCAGCGGCGGGCCGGAGTCGCTGCTGCCGCTGCTGGAGCAGGGGTTGGTGGAGCGGGACAGACCGGTGGTGCTGGCCGGGGACCGGGCCGGCTTCCGCGACGGCGGCGACGAGTCGTGGATCGTGACCGACGGGCTGCGCCGCCGCGAGCGCGACATCGGCCGGGTCCGCGACAACCTCAGCCAGACGTTGACCGCGGCCGAGGCGAGCCGGCAGGGCCGCGTCGCCCTGGACCTGCTGCCGTTCCCGGGCGACCAGCACCAGACGGTCGCCACCTACCAGGGCGTACGCGAGGTCAACGCCTCCAGCGCGATCAGTTTCGTGGACAGCTTCGCCCCCGCCGACCCGTCTCACCTGCCCTTCGCGGCCGTCGACGGCGACGAGCGCACCGCCTGGCACTCGGCGCCCCTGGCCGGTCCCGTCGGCCAGTGGCTGGAGGTGGACCTGGACACGCCGCGCGAGGTCGACCGCGTCACGCTCAACTTCGTCGACGACCTCGGGGTGGGGTGGCCGGTAACCCGGTTCCGGGTCACCACGGACCGGGGCTCGGTGGACCACGAGGTCGCCCGCGCGCTGGGGGCGCACTCGTACTACACGCTTCCCGGCTCCACGAGCCGCGTACGCGTCACGGTGCTGGCGGTCGCCGGTGGGCGGCTCGACGGCGGGGTCGGCATCCGCGACCTCGTCATCCCCGGCACCGCCCCGCGACGGGCGCTGCGCACCCCGGCCGACATCCCGACCGGCTTCGTCGGACCGGTCGCCTGGTCGTTCAGCCGGGGGCCGGCCGACCGCCCCGCCTGCTTCCCGGTGGCCGCCGCAGGCTCGGACGCCGTGCCGTCCACCGGTTCCGGCCTCCGGCCCGCCGGGACGGTGATCCGGTGCGACCGGTTCCTGGCCCGGGCCGGCGAGGAGCCGCTCGGGGTGGACCGGGTGTTCCAGAGCGCGGCCCCCGGGACGTTCCGGCTGGACATGACCGCCGTGCCCCGGCCCGGCGGGCAGTGGACGCTGTCCGGGGTGCCGGTGCGGGCCACCGCCTCCTCCCACCTGGCCGGCGACGCGGCGGTGGCCGCGTACGCGGCGATCGATGGCGACCCGGGCACGGCCTGGCTGGCCGACAGCGACGACCTGCGTCCCACCCTGCGGCTGAGCTGGTCGGAGCCGCGCCGGATCGCCGAGGTGCGGCTGCGTCCGGCGGAGCTGCCGGTCGGCTCACTGCCGGAATCGGTCGAGGTGCGCACCCCGGGTGCCAACCGGGTGCTGCGGGTCGGCGCGGACGGCGTGGTGCGCTTCCCGGCGGTACGGACGGACCGGATCGAGATCGTGGTGCGGGATTCCGCCGAGCGGGTGGCCGACCGGCGGGGCAACGGCTGGACGGCGACCGTGGGGATCGCCGAGGTGCAGATCCCCGGACTGGAAGACCTGCTCCGTCCGATCGCCGGGACGACGCGCGTCGTCGAGCGGTGCGGGTCGGGGCCCGCAGTCGAGCTGGACGGAATCCGCTACGACACGTCAGTCGCCGGAACCCTCGCCGACGTGCTCGACGGCCGGCCGCTGCCGGTCACCGTCTGCGGCGCCACCGGCGCGGTGGTGGACCTCCGGGCGGGCGGGCACCGCCTGGCGACCTCCCCGTCGAACGGGTTCATCGTGCAGGACGCCGCGCTGCGTCCGGAGGCGGCGCAGGCCGCGCCCCGGCACCGCGAGGTGACCGTGCTCGACTGGAACCCGACGGACCGGCGGGTGCGGGTGGCGGCCGGCGACACGGCGCTGCTGGTGGTGCCGGAGAACGCGAACGCGGGCTGGACGGCCACCGTGGACGGTCGGCCGCTGACCGCCACCCGGGTCGACGGCTGGCAGCAGGCGTGGGTGCTGCCCGCCGGTGAGGCCGGGGAGGTCCACCTGACGTTCGCCCCGGACCGGACGTATCGGGGTGGGCTGGTGGCGGGGGCGGTGACGGCGTTCGGGGTGCTGCTGCTGGCGCTGCTCCCCGTACGGCGACGCGCGGCGGCCGACGCCCTGCCACCCTCGTCGGTGACGGTTCCGGCGGAGGGGCCCGTCTGGGCGACCGCCGTCCTGCTGGTGGTGCTGCTCGCCGCGCTGGGCGGCGTACTGCCGGTGGCCATCGTGCTGGCCGCGATGCTGCTGCGGCAGCTCACCCGCCGGGCTCTTCCGGTGGTGGTGTTCGGCGCGCTGAGCTTCGCCACGGTGACCACGGTGGCCGGCCGGTTGCAGGGCCACGGGCAGGAGTGGGCGTACGGCCCGTGGGTGCAGGGGGCGATGCTCGTCGCCGTCGGGGCGGTGGTCGCCGCGGTGCTTCCCGTGCCCGGCGTCGCGCCGGAGGGCGCGGCTCGGCCGGCGGAGGTGCCCCGCGCGAGGACGGGCACGGCCGATGCGGATGATGTGACGCCGGGCGCCAGGGACGGACGGCCGGCCGAAGCCACGGATCGGGACGAGGACGGGACGGTGGCGTGATGAGCGCAGCGCATGACGGGACGGGGCGGGCGGCGCGTCGCCGATTCGCCACGCTGGGCAGGTCGGTGGCCCTGTTCCGGGCCTTCCTGGTCGAGCAGAGCGACCCGGACCACTTCTACGGCCTGCTCGCCCAGGACTCCGTACGCCAGGTGTCCGGTTACGTTCCGCTCGCCGGCCGGACGGTGCTCGACGTCGGCGGCGGCCCCGGCTACTTCGCGGCGGCCTTCCGGGCCGCCGGCGCCCGCTACGTGGGGCTCGACCCTGACGTGGGCGACTTCTCGGCGGCCGGGGACTCGGTCGCCGGCATGCTGCGGGGCAGCGGTACGGCCCTGCCGGTGCGCTCCGGCGGCGTGGACGTGACGTTCTCGTCGAACGTGCTGGAGCACGTCGCGGAGCCGACCCGGATGCTCGACGAGATGGTCCGGGTGACCCGGCCGGGCGGTGTGGTCTTCGTGTCGTTCACCCCCTGGTTGTCGCCGTGGGGCGGGCACGAGACCGCGCCCTGGCACTATCTCGGCGGCGACCGGGCCCGGCGGCGCTACGAGCGCCGCAACGGCCGCCCTCCGAAGAACCGGTTCCGGGAGACGCTCCACCCGACCTCGATCGCCCAGACGCTGCGCTGGGTACGGGGCAACGCCGAGGTGGAACTGCTCGACGCACTGCCGCGCTACCACCCGTGGTGGGGGCGGTGGGTCATCCGGATTCCCGGCGTCCGGGAGGTCGCCGCGTGGAACCTCTTGCTCGTCCTGCGTCGGACCGGTGCGGAACCGGGCGGCGCGGCGGGAAAAACAGAGCTGGCCGGGGGTCGCGTCGCTATGTGACTTGGTAGTAACCTCGCGGCCAACTCTCATCGACAGCGGCGAAAATTAGGTCCTCCGGGGAGGAAACATGAAGCACCGCGCCATAGGTGCCGTGCTGTTCGGCAGCGGCATACTGCTCCTGGCGCTTGCCGCCGGGCTTGTGTTCGTGGTCAAGCCGGCGATGTCCAAGCTGCCCTACGATCTGGAGGCGGCGACTTCGGTCGCCGAGGCGAGGGGTGCCACCTTCCTCCAGATCACCAACGGCAAGATCGCGATCAACCGCGCCGACCTCAAGTCCACCGTCCGCGTCTCGCCCGACGCGAAGACGACCGGTGAACTCTCCGGTGACCTCGACGGCAAGGCCGTCGTCTGGCAGGTCGGGCAGACCGTGGAGCGGACGGATTCCAAGGAACTGGTCAGCGCGTACGGCCTGGCGCTGGCCCTGGACCGGGTCGCCGGTTCCGCGCTCGACTGGAACAACCAGTACCTGGATGACACCGGAACGCGGGAGAAGGTGCAGTTCTCCGGCCAGATGTACAAGTTCCCGTTCGGCGCGGAGAAGAAGACCTACCAGATCTACGACCGTGACCTGCGGGGCGTGCGGCCGGCGGAGTTCAAGGGCACCGAGGACATCAAGGGCATCGAGTCCTACCGCTACGAGCAGGTGATCACCGACGAGCAGCTGAACCTGGCGGAGGAGCGGGTCAAGCTGCTGCTCGGCACGCTCGCACCAGGGGCGACCAGCGGCAAGGTCGTCTACAGCAACACCCGTACCGTCTGGATCGACCCGGTGACCGGCTCGTTCCTCAAGGTGCGCGAGGTGCAGCGCAAGACCCTGGTGCCGGACATCGGCGCGCCGGCCACGCTGCTGGACGCCGACTTCTCATACAACGAGGAGACCGTCGCCGCCTCGGTCAAGCGGGCGGAGGACAGCCGGCAGAAGCTCACCCTTCTCGGCGTGTGGGCGCCGATCGGCCTGGTGCTGCTGGGCCTGATCCTGGCGGCGGCCGGTGTGCTGGTGGTCCGGCGGGGCGCGGCCCAGCCGGACGCGGAGCCGCGCCACCGGGCGGACGTGACCGCCGAGCAGCCCGCCGTCCCGGGTCGCTGAGCGACTGAGAATTTCCGGTGTCGACGAAGTGGCGTGATCCGGTGGCACCGGGTCTGACGCCAGCAGCGGGTGAGGTTGGCCAGCGCTGACCACGCGCTGAGCGCCGTGCGAAGGGGTGGACCGGGACGGTCCACCCCTTCGCCGTCTGCGGTGCGCGACGGCCCCGTTACTAAATCGTGATGCATCGATTGATCACCACTCATGGTGATCGGCCTATGCGGCATATGTCTGGCATGGTTGCTTCGTCTGGGCGTCAGCGGGTCGACGTCTTCCACTTTGGGTCACCGAGGCGCCTCCTCGTGTGGATCGGGAGCCGCCTGTGGGCGGCCGGGGTCTTGTGGGCCGTGGCGTGCAGGAGCAGCATCATCGGCACACTCGTTACCTGCTGGTAACAGGGGCGAGGGCAGGTGCGGGGCCGCCACGTCGCCGACCGGCCGTCTGCGCGACATCGCCGAGGAGGAGACCCGTGCAGGATCGGTTCGACAACCAGGGCCGTACCCGGTGGCAGCGCTTCGCGGCGATGCTCCCAGCCGGTTCCGCCCGGATGCCGGACGCTGGTCCCGTCCCGTCTCCCCGGTCCGACGCTTTACCCGCCGAGCCGGCACCGGTCGACGCCGTCCCTACCGGACCAGCGCCGGTCGAGTCGGTCCCGGTTGAGGCCGGACCGATGCCGGTCGGTGCCGTGCCCGCCGAGTCGCTGTCGGCGCGCGCCGGGTGGGCCCGGCCGACGGCGGTGGAGGCCGGACTGGTCGACGGGCCCTCCCGGTCGGGCGGCGGGCGGCGCGGCCACAGCTCGTACGCGGTGCTTCCGGTGCTGCTCGGCCTGGCGGCCGCCGTGGCCCTCACCGCCCCCGGCCCGACGCCGGTGGCTGCGGCCGCGCCGTCGGCTCCCGCCTGCCCGACCACGGCTCCCGGTCCGGGCGGGACGCCGCCGGCCCCGACCGGCACGCCAAGCGTGTCGGCCACCGCCCCGCTCGGTACGCCGAGTGCGCCGGTCGCCCCGGTCGGTCCCAGCCCGTCGCCTTTGCGAGGCGGCATCGTCGGCCACATCCTGGACGGCGTCGGGCAGCTCTTCGACGGCGGCCGGGACGACGACGAGAAGGCAGCCGTATGGGCGACGCCGTCGGCCACGCCGAGCCTTCGCCCCACGCCGAGCCTCGACCCCACGCCGACCGCCAGCGGCACACCGACCACCGGCCCGAGCGTCCGCCCCACCCTGACCGGACGGCCCGGCGAGCACCCGACCGACCCTGACCATGGGTGCGTCCCGGCCGGTCCGAAGCCGAGCCCGATCGGGGAGACGCCGCCGGGCACGCCCCTGCCGCGGATCGCCCCCGATCCCGGGCAGCCGGTGGTGGCGGCGGTTCCGTCGAAGCTCACCGGCTCGAAGGTGACGATGTACGGGCTGCGGTTCGAGGGCATCACCGACCTGCCCACCGCCGACGGCAGCCTGCGGGCCCTGAAGTTCACGATGGACCGGGCGGTCACCGACGACTTCCTGCTCCGCGCGCCCGGGCCGGCCAGCCGGACGATGCGCTTCGCCACGGACGAGCTGACGGTGCAGGGCGACGTCGCCTTCTACGCCACCCGCTTCGCCGGGCGGCTGCTCGGCGTCGACATCACCCTGACGCCGGACCTGCCGCTCCCCGACGGCCTGCCGGTCACGTCACCGGTGCCGATCACCTTCACCGACCCGGCCATGGACCTGGCGTACGTCAGCAGCGACGCGCTGACCGCCCAGCCGGCGCTGAAGCTGACCCTTCCCTGACCGCACTCCCCACCACCCGGTGCGGGGCCGGTGTCCCTCCGGCCCCGCACCGCCCACCTCAGAGGCGGGCGAGCGCCTTGCGCAACGGGTCGAGCCCCAGCGAGCCGAGGTCGAGCGCCTGGCGGTGGAACTCCCTGAGGTCGAAGTCGGCGCCCTTGCGGGCCTTCGCCTCGTCGCGGGCCTGGAGCCAGATCCGCTCGCCCACCTTGTAGGAGGGCGCCTGCCCCGGCCAGCCGAGGTAGCGGTTCAGCTCGAAGCGCAGGTTCTCGTCCGGCACCCGGCAGTGCGCCCGCATGAACTCCCAGCCCAGCTCCGGCGTCCAGCGCTCGCCCGGGTGGAAGTCGAACGGGTTGTCCTTCGGGATCTCCAGCTCCAGGTGCATGCCGATGTCGACGATGACCCGGGCGGCCCGGAACGCCTGGCCGTCGAGCATGCCGAGCTTGTCGCCCGGGTCCTCCAGGTAGCCCAGCTCGTCCATCAGCCGCTCCGCGTAGAGCGCCCAGCCCTCGCCGTGCCCGGAGACCCAGCAGAGCAGCCGCTGCCACCGGTTGAGCAGCTCGGCCCGTACGGCGGTCTGGGCGACCTGGAGGTGGTGACCTGGGACGCCCTCGTGGAAGACGGTGGTCACCTCGCGCCAGGTGGAGAAGTCGGTGATGCCCTGCGGCACCGCCCACCACATCCGGCCGGGACGGGAGAAGTCCTCGCTCGGGCCGGTGTAGTAGATCGCGCCGTCGCTCGTCGGGGCCAGGCAGCACTCGATGCGGCGGACCTGCTCGGGGATGTCGAAGTGGGTGCCGTTCAGCTCGTCGATGGCCTTGTCGGCGAGGGCCTGCATCCAGTCCCGGAACGCCTCCTTGCCCCGGATCGTCCGGGCCGGGTCGGCGTCCAGCGCCGCGACCGCCTCGTCGATGGTGGCGCCGGGGCCTGCGATCCGGCCGGACACCGTCCGCATGTCGGCCTCGAGCCGGGCCAGCTCCTCGAAGCCCCAGGCGTACGTCTCGTCGAGGTCGACCCTGGCACCGAGGAAGTACTGCGAGGCCAGCTCGTAGCGCTCGCGGCCCGCAGCCTGCTTCTCCCGGCCGAGCGGGGCCAGCTCGGTGCGGAGGAACTGGCCGAACTCGGCCGTCGCCGCGGTCGCCGCCGCCGCGCCCCGACGCAGCTCGGCGCCGAGGGTGCCGTCCGCGCCCAGCCGCTCGACCAGACCGTGGAAGAAGTTGTCGCCGTCCGGGTCGACCCAGACGTCGCACTGCTTGGCGACCTCGACGAGCTGCACCCGGGCGCTGACGTGGCCGGCGGCGGCCGCCTCGCGCAGCGTCGTCTTGTAGCCCTCCAGCGTGCTGGCGAAGCGGTTGAGCCGGGCCGCCACGTTGGCCTTCGCGTCGTCGCCCTCGGTCGGCATCAGGTCGAAGACCATGCGGACCTCGTGCAGACCACTGGAGATCACGTTGACCTCGCTGCTCGCCTCTCCGGCGTCGTAGCGGGCGAGGTCGAGGCCGAGCCGTTCCTGCATGGCCTCCTTGGCGGTCCGCTCCGCCTCCGACTCCGGCTCGGTCACGTCCAGGTCGGCCAGCGTCTGCCGGGCCAGCTCCGCCCGGGCCGTGTAGCCGTCGGGCGACAGGTCGTCGAGTCGGTCGTCGTAGCCGGCGATGCCGACGTAGGTGGCGCCGATCGGGCTCAGCGGCGCCCAGTCGGCCACGTAGCGGTTCGCGAGGTCATCGATTCGTCCCACGCTGCGACCCTACGTGAGGGCACCGCCGGGTTGTCGAACGCGTTCTGCGTGTTCAGGGCAGCAGGTCGGCGGGGTCGAAGTCGATCGGGAACGGCAGGTCGGCCGAAAGCCGCCGACCGCCGACCGCCCTGGCGACGGGCGGTTTCTGTGGTGGTCGACACGGCGTCCGAAAGTCGCGGGACTTCGTCGTACGGCTGCGGCAGAGTGTCAGGGGTGACAGTGGATTCCACTCCTGACCGGGCGGCGCTGCGGAGCTGGCTGCCCGGGTTCCTGGCGTTGGCCGCCATCTGGGGCTCCAGCTTCCTGTTCATCAAGATCGGCATCGGCGAGCTGCACCCACTGCACCTCACCCTCTACAGGGTCGCCGCCGGCGCGGTGACCCTGCTGCTGGTGCTCGCCGTGCTCCGCGACCGCCTGCCCGCCGAGCCCCGGGTGTGGGCGCACCTGACCGTGGCCGCCGCGTTCGGCGTCGCCGTGCCGTTCACCCTCTTCGGCTACGGCGAGCAGCGCGTCGAGTCGATGCTCGCGGGCATCTGGAACGCCACCACCCCGCTCATCGTGCTGCCGCTGGCCGTGCTGGTGTTCCGCACCGAGCGGCTCACCACGCGCCGGGCGGTCGGGATGGCGCTGGGCTTCGCCGGGGTGCTGGTGGTGCTCGGGGTATGGCAGGGGGTGGGCGGCGCCCACTTCACGGGGCAGCTCATGTGCCTGGGCGCGGCCGCCTGCTACGGGGTCGCCATCCCGTACCAGAAGAAGTTCGTCGCGGGCAGCGCGCACTCCGGGCTCTCGCTCTCGGCGGCGCAACTCCTGGTCGCGACCGCCCAGCTCGCGGTCGTCGCGCCGCTGGTGGCGGGGGCGCCCCCGGCGCCGACCGGTCTCTCGGCCGAGGTGCTCGCCAGCGTGCTCGCGCTCGGCGCGCTCGGCACCGGCCTCGCCTTCGTCATCAACCTGCGCAACATCCGGCTCGCCGGGGCGAGCACCGCCTCCACCGTGACCTACCTGGTGCCGGTGTTCGCGGTGGTGATCGGCGCCCTGGCCCTCGACGAGCGGCTGACCTGGCACCAGCCGGTGGGCGCGCTCATCGTGCTGTTCGGCGTCGCCGTCTCGCAGGGCCTGATCGGCCTCCGCCGGCCCGCCTCCGCCGGCTTCACCGAGCCGTCCGCGCCCGCCAGCGTGATCGAGTCGACCACGGCCGCTGCCGTCGCGCCGGCCGCTGCCGTCGCGCCGGCCGGCGTCGCCGCGCAGGCCGCGCCGTCCGTGCCGGCTGCCCGCCGCTGAGCGATCCCGCCCGTCACCCGGCCTTCGCCGCCTGCCGCCTGCCGTCCGCCGCCTGCCGTCCGCCGCTCGTTGCGTCGCCTGCCGCCTGCTGTCTCGGCGGACGGGTGGAACACCACGGGTGTCAACGCCCGCCTTTGACAGCCATGGTGTTCCACTCGTGAACGTGGCGGGACATGCCGTGGGCCGGCGACCTTCAGGAGCGGCGCAGTTCGTTGCTGCACGCGCCGCCGCTTCGCACCCGTCCAGACGCGGTCACCGCTCCGCCGCCCGTCAGTCAGTGACGGCCGGGCCGTCTGTGAGGTTGGGCCGTCTGTGAGGTCGGGCCGCCGGGTGTGGGGCCGGGCCGGTGTGAAGCCGGCGCGTGTGATGGCAGGGCCGCTTGTCATGGCAGGGCCGCCGCTTGTCATGGCCGGTCGCTTGTGATGGCCGCGCCCGGCGGCCACCGGCGTGTGATGCGGTCTCATGGACGGGGCAGCTCGACAGCGTCCGTGGTGTCATCCCCCTGGTCGCAGGCGTGTTGCCGGCGAGGGCCCGGTCAGCCAGGTGGAGCAGCCAGGTCGAGCAGCCAGGACCTCAGCGGGCGGAGCGGGCCCAGTCGACCAGCCGGTCGGCGTCCCAGGTGTTGACCACCCGGTCGGCGGGCACCCCGCACAGGGCGGCGCGCTCGCAGCCGAACCGCTGCCAGTCGAGCTGCCCGGGGGCGTGCGCATCGGTGTCGATGGCGAAGTCGCAGCCCGCCTCCAGCGCCCGGCGGATCAGCCGCTTCGGCGGGTCCTGCCGCTCCGGCCGAGAGTTGATCTCGACGGCCACGCCGTGCTCGGCGCAGGCGGCGAAGACGGCGTCGGCGTCGAAGTCGCTCTCCGCCCGGGTACGCGGCCGGTGCGCCCGGTCGCCCGGCCCCTTCACCCCGGCGGGCCGGGACGCCACCATCCGCCCGGTGCAGTGGCCGAGGATGTCCAGGTGCGGGTTGGCGATGGCGGTCAGCATCCGCCGCGTCATCTTCGCCCGCTCGTCGTTCAGGCCGCTGTGCACCGAGCCGACCACCACGTCGAGGCGGGCCAGCAGCTCCTCGTCCTGGTCGAGCGACCCGTCCGCGAGGATGTCCACCTCGATGCCGGTCAGGATGCGGAAGCCCTCCGGCAGCGCCTCGTTGACCTTCGCCACGTGGTCGAGCTGCCGGCGCAGCCGGTCGGCGGTCAGGCCCCGGGCCACCTTCAGCCGGGGGGAGTGGTCGGTCAGCACCACGTACTCGTGGCCGAGTTCGACCGCCGCGAGCGCCATCTCCTCGATGGGTGAGCCGCCGTCGGACCAGTCCGAGTGGGTGTGGCAGTCGCCGCGCAGCGCGGTGCGCAGCGCGGTGGCCGCCGCGTCCAGGTCGGTGCCCTCCGTGGCGAGCAGCCGGCGCAGGTAGACCGGCTCCTCACCGGCGAGCGACTCGGCCACGCAGCGGGCGGTGACGTCGCCGACGCCCGACAGCTCCGTGAGCTTGCCGGTGCGGGCCCGCTCGGCCACCTCGCTGCCCGGCAGCGCGGCGAGGGCCGTGGCCGCCGACCGGAATGCCCGGACCCGGTAGGTCGCCTCGTTGGCGCGTTCGAGGAGGAAGGCGATGCGGCGCAGGTCGGCGATGGGGTCCCGGGCGCTCATGCATGGAAAATACGCCTCCGCGCCGCCGGTCGTCGGACGACCGGCGGCGCGGAGGGTCTCGGGATCAGGAGTGCGGGAGCTTCACCAGCGACCTGTCGCCGATGCCGACGGTGGTCGGGTTGTTGCCGATCGCCGACCAGACCTCCACCCGTACGGTGCCGTTCGACAGGTTGCCGAGGGTGCCGGTGGCGGAGTGCAGGCCGCTCTGCTGGGTGTAGCGCTCGTAGCCGGGTACCGGGTCGGTGGCGAAGTACCGGGAGGTCTCCACCCGCTCCCAGCTGCCGTTGCCGGTCAGGTCGTAGGAGACGCGTACCTGCACCCCGTTGCCGACCGCGTTGCCGGCGTCGAGGAACAGGTCGAACGTGGTCTGTCCGCCGGCGTACGCCAGGTCCAGGCCCGTCGCGGTGAACACCTGCGGGTTGCTCGGCGTTCCGTCGTGGTTCGCGCCGCCCGCGCCGGCCACCGTGGCGGTCGCCGGGCCGCCGGCCGCGGCCAGTCCGCCGTTCGGCAGCAGGTACCGGGTGGGGAAGTCCGCCGGCGGCGGGGTGGTGGGCGGCGGGGTCGTCGGCGGAGCCGTGGTGGGCGGGGCCGTCGTCGGCGGGGCCGTGGTGGGCGGGGTGGTCGTGGGCGGCGTGGTGCCGCTGACCCCGCCGGTCGCGGTGCCACCGCTCCAGGTGTACGCCCCGCTGGTCGCCGTCTTTCCGGCGGGCACGTCGAGCCGGGTGCCGTCGGAGAACGTGACCGTCAGCGGTGCGGCGGTGATGTTGCTCGCCACGTAGGTGCGCGCGCCGTTGCGCTGGAACACCGCCGCCAGCGGGTGGTTGGCCGTGACCGGGGTGTGCACCGTCCCGAGGGCGGCGAGGTTGCGGATCCAGTGGAAGGTGTGCGCCCGGCTCTCGCCCTCCTCCGGCGTGTACCCGGGGTTCGCGCGGAGCTTCGCCAGCGCGGCGTCCGGGTCGCCGAGGGCCAGGAACTGCCAGAGGATGTCCTGCCACACCGTCGGTTCGCCGCCGTTGTTGCGCACCAGCTCCTGGTAGTTCGTCCGGTTGGACGCCGGGTACTGGCCGAGGTAGAGGTGCCCGCCGGTGACCGGGAGCATGTTGATGCCCTGGATCATCTCCGGGTCGGCGCTGAACCAGGTGGCGTACGCGCCGCCGTCACCCCAGACCATGCCGACCGTGGAGTGCCCGAACGCCGCCGGGTAGTTCTCGTTCGTCACGTCGAACCAGTACTCGTGGATCGCCGCGGCCTGCGTGGTGTGGATGAAGATGCCGGCGTCGCGTACGGCGGTGTTGCCGGTCGCCTGCCCCCACTGGATGAGGGCGTTGGCGAAGTTCATCCCCTCAGACGAGGACTCCTGGTTGTTGCCGGCGTGGAACGAGCCGTGCCCGGCGGCCCAGTCGTGCCCCGCGTAGATGTCGAAGTCACGCAGGTACGGGAAGCGGTTGTCGGTGCGGTCGTAGTTGTTCGCGTCCCGGATCAGCAGGTCGATCATGCCGCCGTACTGGTCCTGCCGGGCCCAGGCCGGGTCGAACTTGGCCAGCGTGGCGGCGGCGGCGATGTAGTAGCCGTAGTGGAAGTGGTGGTCGTTGAGCTCCTGGTCGGAGCCGTACGACGCCGGGTAGCCGATCAGCGTGCCCCAGTTGCGGTCGTAGTAGAAGACCTTCGAGGCCTCCCCGGGCGAGGCGGTGAGCCAGTCGGTGAGCGTGCTCCGGATGGCGTTCAGGGCGGCGGTACGCGTCTCGGCGTCGCCGACCTGGTCGGCGATCTCGGCGATCCGGGCGGCCCGGCCCAGCCCCTTGCCCGTCCAGTAGGTGTCGCCGCCGCGCTGGTCCATCGGGTTGCCCCGGACCGCCGCCAGGTGGCTGCGCAGCGTGCTCAGGTCCGCGCCGTTGCCGGTCGCGACGGCCGGCACCTCCGGCAGCACCCCGTTGAACTTCATCGAGGTGCGGAACGCGTCGACGCCGGTGAGCACCTTCATCCGGCCGCGCGCCGACGGATAGGTGAGCGCCAGCGGGGTGGCGCCGGTCAGCGACCGCCACTGGTGCGGGTAGAGGCTGACGACCGTCCGGTTCGCCGTGCCCTCCCGGGCGGTCGTGGTGAACGCGTACGTGGTGTTGACGGTGCTGGTCGCCTGGTCGTACGCGTACGAGACGCGGGTGCCGGTGACGTGGGCGTGGGCGTACCGGCCGTAGGTGGTGGCCAGTTCGGCGCGGGACGCGGCGTCGGTGCTCGGCGTGGTGGGCAGCAGGGCGATCGAGAAGTAGCCCTTACCGGCCAGGTTGGAGGTGATCCGGCCGCCGTTGACGGACCAGGTGGCGCCGGTGGGCGCGTACGCGACGTAGTCGTGCCCCCGGACGGTGAAGCCGATGGTGGCGCCGCTGTTCGACCAGACCGTGGCACCGCCACCGGTGGCGTTGATCAACGCGTCGCCGCCGCTGGCGCGGAAGTACGAGATCGGCAGGCCGTGGCCGATGGTGGCGCGCATGGTCCGGGCACCGTCGTTCCAGTACGGGGTGACCGTCCAGTCGGTCCAGCCGTCGACCTTGACGACGGGGGCGCCGAGCGCGGCGAGGCCGACGCGGATGTCCTCGGAGTACGTGTACTTGAACTCGCCGACCCCGGTGGCGGTGCCGGTGATCGTGGGGGTGGAGGTGGCCGAGAGGCCGAGGCCGTCGCCGAAGGCCTGGTAGGAGACGGGGTGCGCGTGCAGCGGCTCGCTGTAGGAGCAGTTGGTCCGCTTCCACAGCAGCGACGACCACCAGTCGTTGGTGGGGATCGGCCCGGGCGGCGCGTCGGCGGTGGCGAACTGCCGGGGGTTGGTGGTCATGTCTCCGCAACCGCTGGGCAGGGGGCCCACGCGGTCGGTGGTGTAGCTGCCGGCGCCGACGGTGGCGGCCTGGGCGGGGGTGGTGGTCACGACGGCGAGGCCGCCGAGGACGAGGGCGAGGGCGGAGGTGGCCGCCACGGCCCAGGTGCGGCGTGTCGCAGGAGGTGTCACTGTGCCTCCGGTCGGGTGGCGCCGGTCGGGGACGGGCGCGTTCTCGGGCGAATTGTGCGGAAAGCTACTTGAGAGAGCGCTCTCTTGAAGCGGGACGCTAGCCCAGCGCCGAGACTCCCGTCAATGTTTCCGCCCGATGAAGCGCTGATGACGACAAACGGAGTGCTCCGTCAGCCGGCGGGCGGCGCCTTCGGGCAGCCGTTGCGGCGGTGCCAGGCGGCCACCTCGGCGGCCGGTTCCTTGTTGCCCTTGCGCCGCCACGAGTTCAGGTAGGGCGCCGGCCAGACCACGCCCCGGCGGATCCACCACCCGTCCCGCCCCGTGCACGGCGGGGAGATGCCGAAGTGCAGGTGGCAGACGTTGTTCGCGTTCCCGGTGCGCCCCACCTCGCCGAGCCGCTGCCCGGCGCGTACCCGCACCCCGGCATCGATCCCGTCGGCGATGCGGCGCAGGTGCGAGCCGTAGTAGCGCACCCCGTCGTCGCCGAGCAGCGACACCGACAGCCCGCCGTTGTGCGGCCCCCGAGGCCCGCGCCTGTCGAACCGGTCGACCCGGCTGACCTCCAGCAGCACGCCGTCGGTCACCGCCACGACCGGCTCGCCGCAGTCGGCGAAGATGTCCGTCCCCGGGTAGGCCGAGTGGGTCGGGTGGTAGGCGACGTTCGCCGCGCGTACCGGAAAGACGTGCGGCAGCCCGGCGCGGGTCGGCGCGGCCGACGGGCCGCTCGGGGCGGCGGCCGTCGGGGTGCCGGCCGGAGCCGGGGTCGCGGCCGTCGGCTGCCCGGCCGTCGCCGGCAGGCTCGGGCGCGGGGCGCCGGGCGTCGTCCCGGGCCGGGTCGTCGCGCAGCCGGCGGCCAGGACCGGCACGAGCACCAGCAGGACCGGGTACGCCGGGCGCGCGCGGCGTCCGATCGTCGGCGAGGGCATCCGGTCATCCTGGCAGAGTCGGTACGGTGGGACGAGGTCCACGGCAGAGGGGAGAGGTCGGTGACGACCGGAGGGTACGCCTTCCCGCCCGAGCCGGGCGCCGGGTTCCGGCCGGCGCCACGGGTGCCCTCGGGGCTCTTCCCGTCCGGGCCGCCGACGCAGCCCACCTACCGCGAACCGCACCCGGTCACCGGCGCGGGCGTCGCGTCCGGCGCCGCCGTGACGACCGTGTGGCTGCTCCTGTTCGGCCTGCTCGGTCGCGGCGTCTCCGGCTACGCCTGGTGGACGCTGCTGGCCGGCGGGCTGGCCTGGCTCGTCGCGCTGCTGCTGGTCCGCGCGGGTGACCGTGGGGTGGCCACCGGGGTCGCGATCGTCACCGCCGGCGGGTGGAGCATCGCCGCCGCCATCGTGGTGGCGCGGTGGGCGTCGAGCGGGGACTGGCCGCTCTGGTGAGCCGGGGCCGGCCCGTCCGCGACCGGCTCCCGCCCCTCCCCGGGCCTGCTCCGGCAGGCCCGCGGCTGCGCTGCGTCGCGGGGCGGCTGCGCAGCGAATCCCGTCTTGACGTGGCCGCCGGAACTCGGCACCCTCGGCGGTATGGCCTGGACCACTCCGCGGCTCGATCCCGAGCGCAGCCGCCGTCGCCAGCAGCTCCTCGCCGAGTTGGCGGGCGCCCGGGCGGTACGCCAGCGCGTACGGCCGCAACGGGTGCGCACCGATCGGCTGCGGGAGCTGATCGCCACCCGACGCCGGGTCGCCGGCTGACGACCGGCAGACTTTCCCCAGGATCGACCGGCCCTTCGGGGCGTTGACCGGTCGCCTGCCGACCCGACCGGCTAACGTGCACGCGTAACGGGTCGGCCTGTCGAGGCTTTTTGGGGGAACCGTGTCGTACTTCGCTGCGGCCGTCGTGCGTGACGACAGCGGTTGGACGGCCGCCGAGGTGAACCTGCGGGGCGCCACCGACATCGAGGACGTCGCCGACCGGCTGCGCGACGTCGACCAGGACGCCGACCTGTCGCTGCTCTTCGTCGAGGCCGACGACGCGTACCTGGTGATCATGCGCCTGGACGAGGGCGAGGACCTGCGGGTCTTCGGCTCCGACTCGGCGTACGCGGAGGAGTCCCGGCTGGGCGCCCTGCTGGTCGGGGACCTGAAGACCTCGGTGACCGGGCTCGACGACACCGAGGAGCCGCGCCCGTCCGGCGGCGGCGACGAGGACACCGAGCAGCCCGCCGTCGACCCCGAGGCCGACCCGGTCGGCGAGGCCGATCTCCTGGCCGACCTGGGCGTCTCCGCGCAGAAGCTGCTCAACCTCTGCGCGCAGGAGGGCACCATGCCCGCCGACGTCACCGCCGAGGTGTGCCAGGTGCTCGGCTGCGCCGACGAGGTCGAGGAACTGCGTGAGGTCTGAGCCGGCCGGTCCGGGCCGGGCCGGGGCGGGCGGCGCCGAGCCGGCCGACGCCACCGACCCGGCGCTGGGCACCGTACGCCCCGGGCAGCCCACCCCGGGCGCGGCGGGACGGGTCGGGCCCGGCGCCCACGAGGGGCTGGCCGATCCGGACGGCGCCGGCCGCCGGCAGCGGCACGAGCTGTGGATGCGCCGCGCCCTGGAAGTGGCGGTGACCGGCCCGGACGGCTCCGCCGGCCCGGACGGCGACGCCGTGGACGACATCCCGGTCGGTGCCGTGCTCTACGGGCCGGACGGCACCGAGCTGGCGATCGGACGCAACGAGCGGGAACTGACCGGCGACCCGACCGCACACGCCGAGGTGCTGGCGTTGCGCCGGGCCGCCGGGCGGCTGGGCCGCTGGCGGCTCGACGGCTGCACCCTGGTCGTCACCCTGGAGCCCTGCACGATGTGCGCGGGCGCGCTGGTGCTGGCCCGGGTGTCCACGGTGGTCTTCGGCGCCTGGGAGCCGAAGACCGGGGCGGCCGGATCGCTGTGGGACGTGCTGCGCGACCGCCGGCTCAACCACCGGCCGGAGGTGTACGGCGGCGTCCTGGAGGCGGAGAGCGCCGCCGTCCTGCGCGCCTTCTTCCGCTGACCTTCAGGCGTTGGTGGAGGCGGGGCGGAGCAGGGTCGCGGCCACCGCGCGGGCGGTGTCGGTCCACGGGGTGGGGCGCAGGGTCGCCGGGTCGAGCCGGACGATCGCCCGGGCGCCCTCCGCGTGCACCGTGCCGCCGTCCAGCGCCTGGAACCGGTAGGCGTACCGGGCGCTGCTGGTGCCGAAGTGGTCGAGCCAGAAGTGCACCGCCACGGGGCCGGTCCCGGTGACCGGCGTCCGGTAGCTGATGGTGAACTCGCGTACGGCGTGGAACACGTCCGGCGCGCTGTGCCGCCCGCCCTGGAACGAGACGCCGTGCTCCGCCCAGTAGCCGGTCAGGGCCCGTTCGAGCAGCACCGCGTACCGGGCGTTGTGCAGCAGGCCGAACGCGTCGAGGTCGTCGAAGTGCACCGCGACGTGCGCGACGTGACCGAATTCGACGGCGGGCTGGTCGACGATGGCGTGGCTCATGAGATGCCTTCCGGTAGCAGGGTCGGGTCGGGGCACAGCGCCCGTAGTCGGTTCAGCAGGCCCTGGCGGGCGTGCCGGTAGGCGGTGTCGGGGTCCAGCAGGCGGGAGCGCATCGCGGCGGTGATCCCGAGCGCGTCGATCTCGTACGCCAGCTGCGCGACGTCCACGTCGGCGCCAAGCTCGCCGGCGGCGACCGCCTCCCGGACGAGCTGTTCGAGGAACGCGGTCCAGCGGCCGAAGGCCTCGGCGAGCCGGTCCCGGACGGGCCCGGGACGCGCGTTGTACTCGAAGTCGGCGCTGGCGAAGAAGCAGCCGCCGGGGAGCACCCGGGCGGCGAAGAAGTCGATCCGGGCCTGGTGCAGCGCCCAGAGCCGCCGTACGCCCCGGGGCGCGCGCAGGGCCGGCTCGATGACCCGTTCCCGCTGCTGCTCGACGGCCCGGTCGATCGTGGCGAGCTGGAGCGCCTCCTTGGAGCCCCAGTGCGCGAAGAGGCCGGACTTGCTGACGCCGAGCGCGTCGGCGAGCTGGGCGAGGGAGAGCCCGTGCAGGCCGACCTCGGTGGCGAGGACCACGGCGGCGTCCAGCGCGGCGGTGCGGGTCCGGTCGCCCCGCGCGACGCGTCCGTCGGGTGCGGGCGTCGGTCGGCCTGGCCGGTGAGCTGTCATGGGCAGAGGCTAGTGAATAAGCACGACCGTTCGTATAGTTTTCCGGCGTGACCGTGGTCACGAAACCGCCCCGCCGTCCGGGCGGACGACGGGGCGGTCACCGAACGGGGAATCAGGCGACGATCGTGTCCAACGCGATCTCGACCATCTGGCTGAAGGTCTGCTCACGCTCCTCGGAGGTGGTCTTCTCGCCGGTCTTGATGTGGTCGCTGACCGTCAGCAGGGTCAGCGCGCGGGCCTTGAACCGGGCGGCGATCGTGTAGAGCGCCGCCGACTCCATCTCCACCGCCAGCACGCCGTAGTCGGCGAGGCTGTCGTAGAGGTCCGGGCGGTCGGTGTAGAAGGCGTCCGCCGCCAGGATCGGCCCGACCCGCATCGCGATGCCGCGCCGCTCGGCCACCTCCACCGACGTACGCAGCAGCCCGAAGTCGGCCACCGGGGCGTAGTCGATCAGCCCGTCGAAGCGCATCCGGTTCATGTTCGAGTCGGTGGACGAGCCGATGGCGGCGATCACGTCGCGCAGCCGCAGGTCCTCGGTCAGGGCCCCGCAGGAGCCGACCCGGATCAGGCTCTTCACGCCGTACTCGTTGACCAGCTCGTGGGCGTAGATCGAGGCGGAGGGCATGCCCATGCCGGAGCCCTGGACGGAGACCTCGACGCCGTTGTGGCGGCCGGTGAAGCCCAGCATGCCCCGGACCGTCGAGTAGCACTGCGCGCCCTCGAGGTAGGTCTCCGCGATCCACTTGGCCCGCAGCGGGTCGCCCGGCATCAGGACCCGCTCGGCGATCTCTCCCGGCTTCGCGCCGATGTGCGTACTCATGGCAAGGATCCTGCCAGGCCGCCCCGCGGCATACCGGTTCGGCGTCCGAACCCGGGGTCATGTACCCTTCTCGGCGGTGGCGTGTCCGAGTGGCCTAAGGAGCACGCCTCGAAAGCGTGTGAGGGTTTACGCCCTCCGCGGGTTCAAATCCCGCCGCCACCGCTCGTGACAAGCGAGAACGCCCGGTCGATCCGCGAGGATCGCGCCGGGCGTTCTCGCGTACGGCCCCGGGTTGTCAGCGGCGGGTCAGTTCCTTTTCCAGGCGGGTGATGAGGGTCTTGCGGGACTTGCCGTCGCGCTCGCGGCGCAGGGCCGACTTCAGTTGGCCCTTGTCGAGGTCGCGGACGAGCTTGGCCGCCTCGGCGACCGGCAGCTCCGACAACTGCCCGGCAGACGTGGCGTTGCGGCGCGCGCGTTTGGCCGGTCCGGTGTTCGCGACGTACTGCCTGCCGGACTTCGACTCCTTCCGCTTCTTGGCGTCGGTCGCCCGCCTCTCCTTCCCGGACAGCTCCTTCCATGCCTGTTCGGGCAGGTAGCGGCTGGTCTCGTCGCCGTGCCGCGCCCGGGTGTCGCCCTCCCTGGTCTGCCAGTGCTCGCCGCCCCAGCGCTGTAGGGACTTCTGCCGCTCGTCCTTCGGGCCGACGAAGCCTCCGCCGCGCCTCTTGTACTCCTGGGTGACCAGCTGCGACTTGCGTGCCGACCACTGTCCCGGCCGGCCGCCCTTGTCGGAGGCCTTGACCTCTTCCTTGATCTGCTCCCGGAGTTCGGGCTTCGTGTACCGCGCCATGCCGGCGGTTACCCCACCTCACGGCCCCCATGCGTCAGGCCTGCGCGGGGCTCAGCAGGGGCTGTGGCCCTCGTCGAAGAGGCGCTGGGCCCAGTCGGCGTACCCGGCGATGATCTTCTTCACCGCCCGCCCGTCGTGCAGGAAGAGGTACGCCCGGTCGCCCTGCCGGGCGAGCAGCCCGTCGAGCCGGTACGTCCCCTGTGGAGCGTCCAGCGCCCGGGCGGACGGGTAGCGGGTGCGGACCTCCTCGACCGGCATGCCGGCGGTGACTCCCCGTGGGGTGCGCGTCGCCTCGCCGAGCCAGAGCAGCACCAGCCGGTCGTCGACGAAGATGGGGCTGGTCGTGTCGTACCCGGCCAGCGCCGGGCCGCAGCCGTCGACGTCGGAGCGCAGGATGCCCCGCCGGGTCAGCTCGTCCTCGGTGTCGCCGAACTCGATGTCGCGCAGGCCGTTGAGGTCGACCACCTCGACGGCCCCGACGGGTCGGCCGTCCAACTCGCGCAACGGCGGGTGCACGCCACTGCCCGACACCCAGGCAGCCGTCATCAGTGTGGCGATAAAGCCAAATTGTCGCAATTTCATGGAATCCCCCAGTCCCCAACGGGACCGGGGCGCTCAGGTTGCTGCCCGCCCGCAGATTGCCGGTTTTCCCACTCCTCGGCCAGCTCGTCCCAATAGTCGGCGCCCAGTCGTCGGCGTCCGTGCGCCAGCCAGCCGGCGGTGCTCCGCTCCACGTGCAGGCCCAGCTCGGCGAACGGGTCGATCCACGCGCCGGGCTCCACCCCGAGTCGGGTGAGCGCCGCGTTCAGCGGCCACTGGTCGCGGGGGCCGTCGAAGACGTGGTCGAACGCCGGGCCCCAGCTCACCCGGCCGCCGAGCCACACCACCGCCGACTGGTAGCCGGCGCCGCCGGCGAACTCCGCCTCCGCGTACGCCATCGGTCCCGACCGCGACCACCGCGCGAGAACCTCGGCGAGGGGAGCGGCGAGCGTCAGGTGGAAGGGCTCCTCGGGCGAGCGTGCCGCCACGGAGAAGTCGGGCAGCGCGCCGGTCAGCTCCTCGACCAGTTGCGGGGTGACCGGCAGCAGCGCGAAGTCCTGCCGCAGCTCGCCGAGGACCGCGTGGTCGAGGTCGGCGGTGTGCTCGCGGAGCAGCTCGGCGTCCGCGACGACCGCGCTGAGCTGGTAAGCCATCGGAGCCCTCCGCCGTCCACAGCCTGTGGATGGAACATGTGTACGACGAATTCCGCCTCCGCCGCCTTCCGCACCGTACCCAATCGTCCCCTTCCGGCACCGCCCCGCGACGTCGCGCTGCCGGCCCCTTCCGGACGTCCTGCGGCCTTGGCGCCCGGAGTGCGCGGAGCCCGACCGGGCCGGCGTCCGCGCCCGCCTTGCGATGTGGGCGGGGTCGTGCCTGCCGGCGGGGTCGAGTGGAACACCACGGGTGCATCCCGCGCCGGGAGGCACCCGTGGTGTTCCACTCGCCGCCCGCTTCCTCACCCCGGGCCGCCCAGGCGGACGACCAACCGGCGGTGGCCGCGGGACGGCCAGGGCGGGAGCCTGCGTCCGGCGCGGTGCTCAGAGCAGCAGGTTGACCAGGGCGGCGAGCCCGACCACCACGATGATGGCGCGCAGCGCCACCGACGGGAGTCGGCGTCCCCACCGGCCGCCGATCAGGCCGCCCGCCACAGAGCCGACCGCGATCAGCAGCGCCGGCTGCCACGCCACGTTTCCCACGACCACGAACAGGACCGCCGCGACCCCGTTCACGAGGCCGGCGAGCACGTTCTTCACCCCGTTGACCCAGCGCAGGTCGGCGGAGAGCAGCACGCCGAGCAACCCCAGCAGCAGCACTCCCTGGGCGGCGCCGAAGTAGCCTCCGTACACCCCGGTGGCGAAGACGCCGAGCAGCAGCAGCGGCCCTACGCGCCGTACCGCCGAACCGCCCGCCGACGACGCGCCCGCGTCGGCCGCGACCGGCCGGCGGCGGTCCAACGCCCGCGCCAGTCGCGGCTGCACCACCACGAGCACCAACGCCAGGACGATCAGCACCGGCACGATGGCCCGGAAGGCACCGGGCGGCAGGAGCAGCAGCAGTACGCCGCCGGTGACCCCGCCGAGCACGGCGGCGACCCCCAGGCGGGCCAGCAGGCCGCCGTGCCCGGCCAACTCCCGGCGATAGGCGTATGCCGCGGTGAACGACCCCGGTACCAGCCCGACGGTGTTGGACACGTTCGCCACCACGGGCGGAAAACCGAGGGAGAGCAGCACCGGGAAGGTCACCAGCGTGCCCGAGCCCACCACCGCGTTGATGGCGCCCGCCGCGACCCCGGCGGCCAGCACCGCCAGCGCCTCGGCGACGTTGAGTGTTGCGTCCACTTGTCTCCGCGCTCTCCCCGGGCCGGTCGTCGCCCGCAGGTCGCCGCCGCCCGGTTGTCGCTGTCGAATGCGGCTGTCAGCGTAGGACGAGAGTCGTGCCCGTTGATCGACGTGCGGCAGGGATCACGCCGTCACCGGCCGGCGGGTCCACCCCCGCAGCCGGCGTGGTCGCCAGGGCCCGGCGTGGCGGCGGCGCAGCCAGCGGGGCAGGCGGTGCCGGGGTACGAACATGCCGATGTCGTCCGCCGCGTCGTCGGCGTAGCCGCGCAGTTGGCAGCCGCCGAGCGGAGTACGGTCGCGCAGCGCGCCCCGGAGCAGCTTCAGCGACTCGACGTCGACGTCGCGGTGCAGGCGTCCGAAGTGACCCAGCGACTGCAACGCGTTCGCCCTGGTCTGCGCGTCCCGCGACCGGAGCCCCCGCTTGATCCGGGGAAAGGTGACGGCAGGCGGGTGGAACTCGTCCAGCACCAGCCAGAGAAGCGCCGGCCCGGCCCCGACCTCCGTACGCTCCAGGGCCGCGTCGACCTTCTCCGCGCAGTCGCATTCATCGAACTCCGGGTCGGTCACCCGCTCGCTCACCCGGGATCGGTCTCTTCGGCGTTGCCGCTGGTGCGGCCGACGATCAGCGCGGCGACGCAGTACAGCGCCATTGCGGCCGCCCCGCAGCCCACGATGATCTCCAGCGGTCGGTCGAACCCGGATCCCACCTGGGAGAGAAGGACGCAGGACATCGCGACCAGTTGCATCCAGAGCAGCCAGCGCGGATTCTTGCCCAAGCGGATCGCCCCTTCCGGCCTCACCCGTCGAGGGGCGCGACCGCCACCGACCGATCGTCGACGAGGCATCGACACATGTCGGAGGAGCGTAACCAGTGGGCCGCCGTGGCGCCCGGCAGAAACGGTACGAGGGCCGTCCCCGATGGGGTCGGCCCTCGCGTTCGTGCTGCTCAGCGAGCGGAGGATACGAGATTCGAACTCGTGAGGGTGTTAACCCAACACGCTTTCCAAGCGTGCGCCCTAGGCCTCTAGGCGAATCCTCCGCAGACGAGGATACAGGTCCCCGGCGGGTGGGCCACCCCACCACCCCCTGAAGATCGACGCGGCGTCGGGTAGGGTTGGCGGTACCTCCCGTGCGGCGGTATCTCGTGAACCTCCCCAGGGCCGGAAGGCAGCAAGGATAAGCGGGCTCTGCCGGGTGCACGGGAGGCCTTTTTGTCTCCGGGTCCCGGTAACGTCCCTGCGGGTCAGGTCACGGGGTGGTGGGTGGTCACCCGCGCCCGACCGGCGCAGAATGGCTCGGTCGAGAGGAGGCGGGACGAGTGGCACTGGCGCTCTACCGCAAGTACCGGCCGCGCACCTTCGCCGAGGTCATCGGGCAGGAGCACGTCACCGAGCCGCTGTCGCAGGCGCTGCGCAGCGGGCGGCTCAACCATGCCTACCTCTTCTCCGGCCCACGCGGCTGCGGCAAGACCTCCAGCGCCCGGATTCTCGCCCGCTCGCTCAACTGTGAGCAGGGGCCCACGCCGGAGCCGTGCGGGCAGTGCGAGTCGTGCCGCGAGCTGGCCACCGACGGTGGCTCGATCGACGTACTGGAGATCGACGCGGCCAGCCACGGCGGCGTCGACGACGCCCGCGAGCTGCGCGAGAAGGCGATCTTCGCGCCGGCCAAGAGCCGCTTCAAGATCTACGTCATCGACGAGGCGCACATGGTCTCGTCGGCCGGCTTCAACGCCCTGCTCAAGCTGGTCGAGGAGCCGCCGGAGTACGTCAAGTTCATCTTCGCGACCACCGAGCCGGAGAAGGTCCTCGGCACGATCAAGTCGCGGACCCACCACTACCCGTTCCGGTTGATCCCGCCGAAGGTGCTCCGGCCCTACCTGGAGCAGCTCTGCGAGGCCGAGGGCGTCGCCGTCGAGCCGGCGGTCTTCCCGCTGGTGGTGCGCGCCGGCGGCGGCAGCGCCCGGGACAGCCTCTCCGTGCTCGACCAGCTCATCGCCGGTGCCGGTCCGGAGGGGGTCACCTACTCCCGGGCCGCCGCCCTGCTCGGCGTGACCGACGCCGCCCTCATCGACGAGATGTGCGACGCGCTGGCCGCCGGGGACGGCGCGACGGCGTACGCGACCGTCGACCGGGTCGCCGAGGCCGGGCACGACGCGCGCCGGTTCGCCTCCGACCTGCTGGAGCGGCTGCGCGATCTGATCGTGCTCCAACAGGTGCCCGACGCCGCCGCCAAGGGCCTGATCGACGGCCCGGCCGACCAGATCGAACGGATGGCCGCCCAGGCCCAGCGGCTCGGCCCGGCGACGCTGTCCCGCTGCGCCGACATCGTGCACAACGGCCTGGTGGAGATGCGCGGCACCACCGCGCCCCGGCTGCTGCTGGAGCTGATCTGCGCCCGGATGCTGCTGCCCGGCGCCGACGACAGCACCGGCGGCCTGCTCCAGCGCCTCGAACGCATGGAGCGCCGGCTCACCCTCGTCGGCACCGACGCGCCGCCGGTCGCCGCCGGCCCCGCGCCGGTCGCCGCTCCTCCTCCCGTACGCCCCGGCACTCCCGCCCCGACCGCGGCTGCCGCCGCGCCCGACCCGTCGCCCGCCGGCCCGCCGGCGGCTGCCGGCGCCCCGTCCGGCGCCGCAGCCGCCCGTGCGGCAGCCCTGGCAGCCGCCGGTTCCCGTACGGCGCAGGCAGCCCCGGGCACCACGGAGCCCGTGGGCGCGCCCGCCGGTGGGCCGCCCGCCGATGCTCCCTCCCGTCGCCCGGTGCCGGCCTCGGCGGTGATGCCCGACCCGGCCACCCCCGCCCCGCCCCGCCCCGGCGCGGCTCCGGCAGGCCCCCTGGACGCCGTCGCGGTGCGCCGGGTCTGGCCGGACATCGTCGCGAAGGTCAACCGGATCAAGAAGCCGGCCGCCGCGCTGATGCGCGATGCGGTGGTCCGCGACGTGGACGGCGACACCCTGGTGCTGACCGTCAAGTCGCCGGTGCTCGCGCAGATGATGGGCAACCACACCTCGGTGCTGGCCGAGGTGCTGTACGAGGAGTTCGGCGGCCGCTGGCAGATCCGCTGCGAGGTGGCCGGCGAGCGGGGTGGCGCGTCGCCCGGTGGCTCGTCCCGTTCCGCCGCTCCGGCCCGCCCGGCGTCCCCGCCGTCGGCGGCCCCCGCCCACCAGGACCGAGGCGGTGCCGGCCCGGCCGGCGGCATGCCCGGCGACCCGGGCGGCACGGGCGACCCAGCCGGCACGGGAGGCCATGTCGGCACGAGCGGCCCAGCCGGCTCGGGAGGCCATGTCGGCACGAGCGGCTCAGCCGGTTCGAGCGGTCCAGGCGGTTTGAACGGCTCAGCCGGTCCGGGCGGAGGGGCGGGCACGGATGGCCCGAGCGGTCCAGGTGCTTCGAACGGTTCGGTTGGCACGGGTGGCCCCGGTGGTGCGGCCGGTGGGTCTGGTGGCGTCAGCGGCTCGCGTGGAGATGCGGGCGGCCAGGGGCAGGTGACCCGGCCCGCCTCCGGCGCTGGTGCGTCGGGGCCCGGCGGTGCTCCCGCCGCTGACGAGGCCGAGGACTGGCCCGAACCGGCCCGCCCGGGTGGCGTGGCCGGAGGCGCGGACGACTGGCCGGAACCGGCCCGGCCGGGCGGCACTTCCACCGCCACCTCGACGACCGGCGCGGCGACGGGCAGCGCATCGGCTTCCGCACCGACGGCTGGTGCGGTGTCGGCCGTACCGAAGCCGGCCGCCCCCTCGGCGGCTCCGCAGCAGGCTGCGCCCGCCAGTCCTCCGGTGAGCAGCGCGATCGCGGCGGCGCGGGCGGCTGCGGCGGGACGTGGTCCGCGTACCGGGCAGGCGGCCCGGAAGACGGCGGACGCCGACTGGGCCGGCGAGCCGCCGTACGACCCGGACTTCGACGGCCCGCTGCGCGGCGGCGCGGGACGCCCCGGCGGCGGCGCGCCGGCGGCCCCGAACTTCGAGGGCTTCGACCCGGGCGACGAGCCGCTGGACGAGGTCATCGACGAGAAGACCGCGCGCGAGTCCAGCGAGGAACAGGCGGTACGGCTGCTCCGCGAGGCGTTCGGCGCCGAAAAGATCGACGAGGTCGACGCCCGCTAGCCGACCCGCCGCAGCCGCAGCCGCGGCCCGGTGGGTCGTCAGCTGGGCCAGGCCGGGAGGCCGTGCGGGTGTGCCTCCGCCAGCAGTCGTTCCACCCCTCGGCCGAGCCGGGCGCGCAGCTCGAAGGCGTTGCGGGCCTCCCGGGGGTGGGGCTCGAAGGACAGGTGGGCTACCGGCGCGTCGGCGCTGCCGGCGGCGGCCAGCCGGTCCAGTTCGGCGGTGACCCGCGCCCACTCCTCCGCCGGCACGTACTGCCGCATCACCGAGTGCCACACGACGGTCAGCGTGCCGGGGCGCGGGGTGATCCCGGCGAGGAAGTCGGCCGCCCCCGCCGCGACGACCCGCGCCGGCAGCCGCCGGGCCAGCTCCAGCGCGCCGGTCAGCCGGGCCGCGCGGGCGGTGTGCTGCGGCCAGACGTACGCCCGCAGCGCGAGCGCGTCGTCAGGGTCGCCCGGGTCCAGCGGCGTGAGGTCGCAGCCGATGCGCTCCACGACGGTCAGCTCGGGGTACGTGCCGGCCGCCTCCCGCAGCCAGTCGGGCGCTCCGCCCCGCCAGGCGTCCGGCAGCCGCACGGGGGAGTCGGCAGGGCCCCAGGCGAAGCCGGCGGCCTCGACGCGGAACTCGTCGGCGCGCAGGTTCAGCCCGCCGCTGGCGCCCAGCTCGACCAGGCGTACCGGCAGCCCGCCCGCCTCGTACACGGCGTGCAGCAGCCCGGCGAGCAGCAGGTTGGCCCGGCCCACCTCGTTGGTCTGAGGCGGTCGGCGCAGCCAGCGGCGCAGCGTGTCGTGCTCGGCCTCGACGACCGTCCGGAACGCGGCCCAGCAGGCGGGGGCGTCCGCAGGCCGGTACGCCCCGCCGGCGCTGGGATAGAACCGGGCCAGCTCCGGCGCCCGCCCGGAGAGCACCAGCGCGTGTACGCCGCCGAGCAGGCGCAGCGACACGACGTCGTCGGCGGGCGCGTCCTCGTACCCCGTGATGGCGGTGGCGCACGGCCCGCCGGCCCGGACGTCTGCGGCGGCGCGCGTCAGCAGGTCGGCGTAGAGGCCGGCGTCCATGGCCGCGCAGGCCCGCGCCTGCCGTTCGATGGCCGCCGCGCCCTGTTCCCGGGACATCCACCACCTCCGTCCGGTCGGTCCCGTGATCGTGCGCCCGGACCCGCCGCGAGGGAAGCACCGGGCGGGGCGAGGCTGCTCACAGCGGATAGGCTGAGCGGCGGCCGAGCAGACGAGTGCGAGAAGGAGCCATCCGTGCGCCCAGGTGGACAGCCGAACATGCAGCAGATGCTGAAGCAGGCGCAGAAGATGCAGCAGCAGATCGCCAAGGCGCAGGCCGAGCTCGCCGAGGCGGAGCTGACCGGCACCGCCGGCGGTGGCCTGGTGACCGCGACCGTCGCCGGCACCGGCGAGCTGAAGTCGATCAAGATCGACCCGAAGGCGGTCGACCCGGAGGACGTGGAGACCCTGGAGGACCTGGTCGTCGCGGCCATGCACAACGCGGCCGAGGCGGCGCGGGAGCTGACCGAGACGAAGATGGGCCCGGTCGCCGGCGGCATGGGCGGCCTCGGCCTGCCCGGTTTCTGAGCGACAGATGTACGAGGGCGCCATCCAGGACCTGATCGACGAGTTGGGGCGGCTGCCGGGCGTGGGCCCGAAGAGCGCCCAGCGGATCGCGTTCCACGTCCTGTCCGCCGACCCGGCCGACGTCAACCGGCTGGCCGGGGCGTTGCGCAAGGTCAAGGAGCTGGTGCGGTTCTGCACCAGTTGCTACAACGTGGCCGAGTCCGACCGGTGCCGGATCTGCCGGGACCCGCGCCGCACCGACGAGGTGCTCTGCGTGGTCGAGGAGCCCAAGGACGTGGTGGCGATCGAGCGCACCGGCGAGTTCCGGGGCCGCTACCACGTGCTCGGCGGGGCGATCAACCCGCTGGAGGGGATCGGGCCGGACAATCTGCGCATCCGCGAGCTGATGGCCCGGCTCAGCGACGGCACGGTGCGGGAGTTGATCCTGGCCACCGACCCGAACACCGAGGGCGAGGCGACGGCGACGTACCTGGCGCTGATGGTCAAGCCGATGGGCATCTCGGTGACGCGGCTGGCGAGCGGCCTGCCGGTCGGCGGCGACCTGGAGTACGCCGACGAGATCACGCTCGGCCGGGCGTTCGAGGGCCGTCGCGCCGTCTGAGTTCCCGTCATGGCCGGCACCGGATCGCGGTGCCGGCCATCGTCGTACGGGCGCCCGCGCGTCCACTGTGGGTTCTGACAAGTGGGCGATGCAGGCGACGATCGATGTAACAAATCCGCATCGGTCAAACCGGGCATTGCACCCCTTTGATGGCGGTCCGGAACGGCCTCTGCGGCGGGTCGCATCGGTTAAGACACGATCCGGTACCAACCGGTTCCGCGAAGGTTTCCCGCCGGTCCGAACGACGGCTAAGGTCACGGCGATCGGTGACCCCTGTCACCACGATTGTCCGTAACCCCAAGGACGAGGTGAAGCACCCATGCGTGCATCCAGGCCGAAGGTCGCGATCGCGGCCGTCGCGGTCGCGGCCCTCGCGGTAGCAGGCTGCGCCGAGAGCGACCGCGATGACAGTTCCGGCGGTAGCAAGAAGGACACCCTCGTCTTCGGCGTAGCCGGAGACCCGAAGGTGCTCGACCCGAGCTTCGCCAGCGACGGTGAGTCGCTGCGCGTGGCGCGTCAGGTCTTCGAGACGCTGGTCCGTCCGGAGGAGGGTGGCACCAAGGTCACCCCCGGCCTGGCCGAGTCCTGGACCCCGGACGCCGCGGGCACCACCTGGACCTTCAAGCTGCGCTCCGGCGTGAAGTTCCACGACGGCACCGAATTCAACGCCGAGGCGGTCTGCAAGAACTTCGACCGCTGGTACAACGCCAAGGGCCTCATGCAGAGCCCGGACGTGACCGCCTACTGGCAGGACGTCATGGGCGGCTTCGCCAAGAACGAGAGCGCGGAGCTGCCGCCGAGCCTCTTCAAGTCCTGCACCGCCAAGGACGCCACCACGGTCGACCTGGCCTTCACCCGGGTCTCCAGCAAGATCCCGGCCGCGCTGATGCTGCCGTCGTTCTCGATGCACAGCCCGACCGCGCTGGAGAAGTACGACGCCAGCAACGTGGGCGGCACCGCCGAGGACATCAAGTACCCGGCGTACGCGACGGAGCACCCGACCGGCACCGGTCCGTTCAAGTTCAAGTCCTGGGACGTCGCCAACAAGACGCTGACCCTGGAGCGCAACGAGGACTACGCCGGCAACAAGGCGAAGCTGAAGACCCTCATCTACAAGACGATCTCGGACGAGAACGCGCGCAAGCAGGCGCTGCGCTCCGGCGACATCCAAGGCTACGACCTGGTCGGCCCGGCCGACGTCGAGCCGCTGAAGGGCGAGGGCTTCAACGTCCTGACCCGTCCGGCGTTCAACATCCTCTACCTGGCCATCAACCAGAAGGGGAACCCGAAGCTCGCCGACGTGAAGGTCCGCCAGGCCATCGCGCACGCGCTGAACCGGCAGGCCCTGGTCGACTCGAAGCTGCCCCCGGGCGCCAAGGTCGCCGAGAACTTCATGCCGGAGACCGTCGAGGGCTGGAACGGCGACGTCACCAAGTACGACTACAACCCGGAGAAGGCCAAGCAGCTGCTGGCCGAGGCCGGCGCGACGAACCTGACCCTGCGGTTCCACTACCCGACCGAGGTCACCCGGCCGTACATGCCGAACCCGAAGGACATCTTCGAGCTGCTCTCGGCGGACCTCAAGGCGGTCGGCATCACCGTCCAGGCCATCCCGCTCAAGTGGAGCCCGGACTACCTGAACGCCACCACCTCCGGCGCCAAGCACGACATCCACTTCCTCGGCTGGACCGGTGACTACGGCGACGCGTACAACTTCATCGGCACCTTCTTCGACCGGCAGAAGGACGAGTGGGGCTTCAACAACCCGGCCCTGTTCGCGCAGTTCAAGGACGCCGACACCACCGCCGACGCGGCGGCCCGGACCGAGAAGTACAAGGCCCTGAACAAGGCCATCATGGACTTCCTGCCCGGTGTCCCGGTGTCGCACTCGCCGCCGGCGATCGTGTTCGGCAAGGACGTGACCGGGGTCAAGGCGAGCCCGCTCACCGACGAGCGGTTCTCCACCGCCGAGTTCAAGTCCTGATCTGACGCTCCGAGTCGTGGGCGGGCGCTGTTTCGGCAGCGCCCGCCCACGACCCTCCGTACCCCTTTCGAGGCCGCCGTGTTCCGGTTCATCGTCAGACGCCTGCTCCAGCTGATACCCACGCTGTTCGGGCTCTCCCTCCTGCTGTTCATCTGGCTCCGCCGACTGCCCGGCGGTCCCGAGACCGCCATCCTCGGTGAGCGTGGGACGCCCGAGATGCGCGCCCAGATCCGGCGCAACATGGGCCTCGACGAGCCGATCCTGGTGCAGTACGGCCGGTTCGTGCGCCGGCTGATCCGCCTGGATCTCGGCACCTCGACCTCCACCAAGCGGACCGTCGTCACCGAGTTCGTCGAGCGGTTCCCCGGGACGGTCGAGCTCTCCGTCACGGCGATGCTGATCGCGGTCGGCGTCGGCATCCCGCTGGGCTACCTGGCGGCCCGCCGCCGGGGCCGGATGCTGGACCACCTCTCCGTGGGCGGCTCCCTGATCGGCATCTGCATCCCGGTCTTCTTCCTCGCGTACGTGCTCAAGGCGATCTTCGCCGAGAACCTCGGCTGGTTCCCGGCGAGCGGCCGGCAGGACCCGACGCTCGGGGCGACGCGGATCACCAACTTCTTCGTCCTCGACGGGATCATGACCCGGGAGTGGGACGCCGCCGCCGACGCGCTCTGGCACCTGGTGCTGCCGGGCGTCGCGCTGGCCAGCATCCCCCTGGCGATCATCGTCCGGATCACCCGGGCCAGCGTGCTGGAGGTCCTCAACGAGGACTTCGTACGCACCGCCGAGGCGAAGGGACTCACCGAGAGCACGGTCCGGCGCCGGCACGTGCTGCGCAACTCCATGCTGCCGGTGGTCACCTCGATCGGCCTGCTCACCGGCGGCCTGCTCTCCGGCGCGGTGCTGACCGAGACCGTCTTCGCCTTCAGCGGCATCGGAGCCTTCATCTACGAGGCGATCAGCCAGCGTGACTATCCGGTCCTGATGGGCTTCATCCTGATCATCGCGGTGGTGTACGTGCTGGTGAACCTCCTGGTCGACCTCTCCTACAGCCTGATCGACCCGAGGGTGAGGGTCCGATGACGATCACCAGCGGCAAGAAGAAGGAAAAGATCGACCGGCTCGCCGAGCTGGCAGCCCGGGAGGACGAGCGCGGCGTCAGCCTCTGGAAGGAGGCGTTCCGCCGGCTGCGGCGCAACCCGGCGGCGATCGTCGGCGCGGTGATCCTCAGCCTGTTCCTGCTGGTCGCGATCCTCGGGCCGTTCTTCGTCCCGCACCCCCCGGACGCCCAGCTCTGGAAGAGCGAGATCCGTCTCGGCGACTTCCCCGGCTTCCGTGGGGAGAACTGGTTCGGCGTCGACCACATCGGTCGCGACGAGTTCAGCCGCATGATCGTCGGCGCCCGGCAGACCCTGCTGGTCGGCGTGGTCTCCACCCTGATCGGCCTCGCGGTCGGCTCGCTGATCGGCGGGATCGCGGGTGCCGCCGCCGGCCTCGGCGGCCGGTGGGGCCGGGCCGTCGACAACGTGCTGATGCGTTTCGTCGACATGCTGCTGGCCATGCCGAGCCTGCTGCTGGCGATCAGCATCGCGGCCCTGCTCGGCGCCGGGCTGACCACGGTCATGATCGCGGTCGGCGTGGTGTCGGTGCCGGTCTTCGCCCGGCTGCTGCGCGGCTCGATGATCTCCCAGGCGAACAGCGACTACGTCCTGGCCGCCGTCTCGCTGGGCGTCAAGAAGCCGAAGATCGCGCTGACCCACGTGGTGCCGAACTCGCTCGCCCCGGTCATCGTGCAGGCCACCCTCACCCTGGCCACCGCGATCATCGAGGCCGCAGCGCTCTCCTTCCTCGGCCTCGGCAACAACGACGCCTCCATCCCCGAGTGGGGTGTGATGCTCGCCGACGCGCAGCAGTACCTCGACTCCGCGCCCCGGCTGGCGATCCTGCCCGCCCTCGCCATCATCGTCACCGCGCTGGGCTTCACCCTGCTCGGCGAGGCGATGCGCGAGGCACTCGACCCGAAGCTGCGGAAGTAGGGCCCGGTGAGCGCGAGGAGTGAGCTTGCGAGCCCCGCAGTCGCGAACGAAAAGGCCAGCACGGTGAGCGCGAGGAGTGCGCTGGCGAGCCCCGCAGTCGCGAACGAAAGGCGGGCCCGACATGGCTCTGCTTGATGTCGAAGATCTCTCCGTCACCTTCGCCCGGCGCGGTCAGCGCACCGTGCACGCCGTCGACGGGGTCTCCTTCTCCGTCGACGCCGGTGAGGTGGTCGGCCTGGTCGGCGAGTCCGGCTGCGGCAAGAGCGTCACCTCGCTGGCGATCATGGGTCTGCTGCCCAAGCAGCCGGGCCTGCGCGTCGGTGGCAAGGCGGTCTTCGACGGCACGGACCTGCTCCAGCTCGACGACCGGTCCCGGCGGGACATCCGTGGCCGGGACGTCGCGATGATCTTCCAGGACCCGCTCTCGTCCCTGAACCCGGTGATCCCGATCGGGTTGCAGGTCACCGAGGTGCTCACGCGGCACCGGGGGATGAAGGGCGCGGCGGCGGAGAAGGAGGCGGCGGCCCTGCTGGACCGGGTCGGCATCCCCGACCCGAGGCGGCGGCTCAAGGAGTACCCGCACCAGCTCTCCGGCGGCATGCGGCAGCGTGCCCTGATCGCGATGGCCGTGGCCTGCAAGCCCCGGCTGTTGATCGCCGACGAGCCCACCACTGCGCTGGACGTCACCATCCAGGCGCAGATCCTGGAGCTGCTCAAGGAGCTGGTCCGGGACTCCGGCACCGCCCTGGTGATGATCACCCACGACCTGGGCGTGGTCGCCGGGATGTGCGACACCATCAACGTGCTCTACGGCGGCCGGGTGGTGGAGACGGCCCGCCGTCGCCCGCTGTTCCGCGAGCCCCGGCACCCGTACACCGTGGGGCTGCTCGGCTCGGTGCCGCGCCTGGACGCCGGGCGCGGCGAGCGGCTGAACCCGATCCCGGGCTCGGTCCGCGACCTGCTGCCCTGGCCGGACGGCTGCGCCTTCGCGCCGCGCTGCGCGCGGCGGGTCGACGAGTGCGTGGGGGAGCCGCCCGCGCTGGTGCTCGCTCACGACGGGCGCAGCTACCGTTGCGTGAACCCGGCACCGCTGCCCGGCACCGTGCGCCCGCCGGCCGGCACCGCCCCGGCGGAGCCGACCGCCCCGGCCGCCACCCCGGTGGTCGAGGCCCCGGTGCCCGCACCGCGCGAGGAGGAGAAGCCGTGACCGAGAGCGAATTCCTCGTCGAGGTCCGCGACCTGAAGGTGCACTTCCCGATCCGCCGGGGGGTGATCTTCGACCGTACGGTCGGCCACGTGAAGGCCGTCGACGGCGTCGACCTGAGCATTCCGCGCGGCAAGACGTACGGGCTGGTCGGCGAGTCGGGCTGCGGCAAGTCGACGCTGGGCCGTGCGCTGCTCCAGCTCACCCCGCCCACCGGTGGCGAGGTCAGGTTCGACGGCGTCGAGCTGACGACGCTGCCGTCGGGCAAGCTGCGGTCGATGCGTCGCCGGATGCAGATGATCTTCCAGGACCCGATGTCGAGCCTGGACCCCCGGCAGAACGTCGAGTCGATCCTCACCGAGGGGTTGCAGGCCCACGGCATCGGTGGTGACCGGGACGAGCGCCGGAAGATCATCGGCGAGACGCTGGACAAGGTCGGTCTGCCCCGCTGGGCGCTCTCCCGCTACCCGCACGAGTTCTCCGGCGGCCAGCGGCAGCGCATCGGCATCGCCCGGGCGCTGGTGCTCGGACCCGACCTGATCGTCGCCGACGAACCGGTCTCCGCGCTCGACGTGTCGATCCAGGCCCAGGTCGTGAACCTGCTCGACGATCTCCAGGACACCCTCGGCCTGACCTACCTGGTGATCGCGCACGACCTCGCGGTGGTGCGGCACATCTCCGACACGGTCGGCGTGATGTACCTGGGCGCGCTGGTCGAGGAGGCGCCGAGCGACCGGCTCTACACGGAGCCGCTGCACCCGTACACGCGGGCGCTGATGTCGGCGGTGCCGGTGCCGGACCCGGACGTGGAGGACCGTCGGGAGCGCATCCTGCTCGCCGGCGACCTGCCCTCGCCGGCCAACCCGCCGGCGGGCTGCCGGTTCCACACCCGTTGCCCGTGGGCGCAGCCGACCCGCTGCGCCGACGAGCGGCCCGCGCTGCGGGACATCGGCGGCAGCCGGGTCGCCTGCCACTTCGCCGAGCGGATCGCCAGCGGGGAGTTGCGCCCGCACAAGGTCAGCGTGCAGCTAACCCGACCGGTCGGCGAGGGCGAGGAGCCGCACACCGTCTCCGCCCCCAGCGAGCCGGGCTCGTACGTCTGATCCGCGTCGCGGACGCGGCCCCTCGACCCGGAGGGCCGCGTCCGGGCGGCCGGTCGGTGGGGTCAGCCCTCGGGGCGGTGCAGCAGCGCCACCGCGACGGCGTGCACCGCGTCCAACCCGGCCGGGTCGGCCAGCGCCACCCTACCGCCGGTGACCGTGTACCACTCGTCGGCGTCCTTGTACTGCACCGTCAGCGTCACCTGACCGTCGGCGTACCCGGTGCGCAGGGTCAGTTCGCCGGTGACCACCCCGACCTCGTCGGTCATCACCCCGCCCGGACCGGGCACGACGTCGGCCGTACGCTCCGTCGCGGCGGTCGAGGTGCCCTCGGCGTCGGCGGCCATGCCGGCCCCCGGCACCCCGGTGGTCGTGCCCGCCGCGCCGTCCGCCGTCATGCCGGCCGTGGTCGGCCCGGCCGGCGCGCTGCCGGTGGCCGCCGCCGCGTCCTCCCCAGTGGCGTCCGGCGTCTGCTCCGGGGCGGGGGTGCCCCCGGCTCCGGTCACGGCTTGCTCGCCCATGTGCAGCCCTCCAACATGTCGGTCAGGGCGGCCTTCTCGGCACTGGTCACCGTCAGCCGCCAGTGGTGCTTCACCGTCACCCAGTTGTCGGCGTACTGGCACCAGAACGAGCGGTTCGCCGGCTTCCACTGGGACGGGTCCTGGTCACCCTTTGCCCGGTTGGAGGACGCGGAAACCGCGATGAGCTGCGGCCGGTCCAGATCGTTGGCGAACTCGCCACGCTTCGCGTCGTCCCACTCGTCGGCGCCCGAGCGCCACGCGTTCGCCAGCGGCACGGTGTGGTCGATGTCCACGTCGGACGGGTCGGTGAACGCGCGGCCGTCGTAGACGCTCTCCCAGTGGCCGCCGACCACGTTGCAGCCGGAGAGCTTGATGTCCTCCCCGTCGCGTTTCAGCACGCTGTCGCGTACGTCGCAGTTCTTGCCGGTGTCCCGCCAGTGCGGGAAGCGGCTGCGGCTGTAGCCCTTCATCGACCCGGCGGTGGCCACGGTGAGCTGGGTCAGCTTCTGCGCGGCGTTTCCGCCGCTGCCACCGCTGCTCGGCGCGACGTCCGGCTCGTCGGCGGGGACGCAACCGGCCGCGCCGAGCGCCAGCGCCGCGGCGAGCGCGGCCGTCACTGCGGCGCGCGGTCCTGATCTGGTACGCACAGACGACACCTCTCCAGCTTGCGGGCTCCCGGCGATCCCGCACAGTACCCGGGCCGGGTTTCGGCGATTCGTGGCGTCTCTCATATCCCGCGGGGCAGATTGGACGCCATGACCGAAACCGCGCCCGCGCTCCGGCTGGGCACCGCGCACGGGCGGGGCACCCTGCTCGCCGCCGTCCTCGCCTCCGGCATGGTCTTCCTCGACACCACCGTGGTCAACGTGGCGCTGCCCCACCTCGGTGCGGACCTCGACGCCACCGTCGCCGGTCTCCAGTGGACGGTCAACGGGTACCTGCTGATGCTGGCCGCCTTCGTTCTGCTCGGCGGCGCGCTCGGCGACCGGTTCGGGCGGCGGCGGGTCTTCCTGGTCGGAGTGGTCTGGTTCACCCTCGCCTCGCTGCTGTGCGGCCTGGCCCAGGGCACCGAGTGGCTGATCGCGGCCCGGTTCCTCCAGGGCGCCGGGGGCGCGCTGCTCACCCCGGGTTCGCTGTCGGTGCTCCAGGCCAGCTTCCACCCGGACGACCGGGGTCGCGCCATCGGCGCCTGGTCGGGGCTGTCCGGCGTCTCCACCGCGCTCGGGCCGTTCCTCGGCGGCTGGCTGATCGACGCGCTCTCCTGGCGGTGGATCTTCTTCCTCAACCTGCCGCTGGCCGTGCTCGTGCTGCTGGCGACCCTGCGCTGGGTGCCGGAGAGCCGGGACGAGGCCGCGTCCCGCACCGGGGCGGCGGGGCGGGGCCGCCGCCGGTTCGACGTGGCGGGCGCCCTGCTCGGCGCGCTGTCCCTGGCCGGCGTCACGTACGCGCTGATCGACGCCCCCGTCCGGGGCTTCGACTCGGTGCCGGTGCTCGCCGCCGCGCTGGCGGGCGTGGCCGGCGCGGTGGCCTTCGTGCTGGTCGAGCGGCGGCGGGGGGACGCCGCGATGCTGCCCACCGGCCTGTTCGGCAGCCGGCTCTTCTCCGTGCTGAACGTCTTCACCGTGCTCGTCTACGCGGCGCTCGGCGGCTTCACCTTCTTCCTCGCCGTCTACCTGCAGAACGTGGTCGGCTGGTCGGCGCTGCTCACCGGGGTCGCGCTGCTGCCGATGACGATGCTGCTGCTGGTCGGCTCGGCCAGGGCGGGCGCGCTGTCGGCGCGGATCGGGCCGCGGCTGCCGCTGACCGTCGGGCCGGTGGTCGCCGCCGCCGGGTTGGTGCTGCTGCGTGGCGTGGATCCGGGCGCGTCGTACTGGCGGGACGTGCTGCCCGGGGTGGTGCTCTTCGGGATCGGGCTGACGCTGGTGGTGGCGCCGCTGACCGCCTCCGTACTGGCCGCGGTCGACGACCGCTTCGCCGGCGTGGCGAGCGGCTTCAACAACGCCGCGTCCCGGGCGGGCGGACTGCTGGCGGTGGCCGCCCTGCCGCTGCTGGTCGGGCTCTCCGGCGCCGGCTACGCGCAGCCGGCCGCGCTGACCGACGCGTACCGGGGCGCGATGCTCTGGTGCGCCGGCCTGCTGCTGGCGGGGGCGGCGATGGCCGTCCTGCTCGTGCACCGTCCGCCCCGCGAGTGAGGAAGGGCACCCCGCCCGAACGGAGTGCCCTTCCCCGTCCGTCAGGCGCGGGCGCGGTTGACGGCGCTCGTCACGGCCTTCACGGAGGCGGTGACGATGTTGGCGTCGGTGCCGACGCCCCAGACCGTACGACCGTCGACCTCGCACTCCACGTACGCGGCGGCCTGCGCGTCCCCGCCGGAGGAGAGCGCGTGCTCGTGGTAGTCGAGCACCCGTACCGCCACGCCCACCGACTGGAGTGCGTTGACGTACGCGTCGATCGGGCCGTTGCCGACCGCGGTCAGCGAGCGGGGCTCCCCGCCCAGGCCGAGGCGGGCCTCGATCTCGACCTTGCCCTCGGCGGTGCCGATGGCGTAGCCGTCCAGGGTCAGCGCCGGGTCGACCTGGTGGTCGAGCAGGTAGTGCGTGGCGAAGATCTCCCACATGGTGCCCGGGTCGACCTCGCCGCCGTCGTGGTCGGTGACCTGCTGGACCACGCCGGAGAACTCGATCTGGAGCCGGCGCGGCAGGTCGAGCTGGTGCTCGCTCTTCATGATGTACGCGACGCCGCCCTTGCCGGACTGCGAGTTGACCCGGATGACCGCCTCGTAGGTGCGGCCCAGGTCCTTCGGGTCGATCGGCAGGTAGGGCACCGCCCAGGTGTGCTGGTCGATCGGCACGCCGGCAGCCGCCGCGTCCTTGGCGAGCGCGTCGAAGCCCTTCTTGATCGCGTCCTGGTGGGAGCCGGAGAAGGCGGTGTAGACGAGGTCGCCCGCGTACGGGTGGCGCTCGTGCACCGGGAGCTGGTTGCAGTACTCGACGGCGCGTCGCACCTCGTCGATGTCCGAGAAGTCGATCATCGGGTCGACGCCCTGGGAGAAGAGGTTCAGCCCGAGTGTCACCAGGTCCACGTTGCCGGTGCGCTCGCCGTTGCCGAACAGGCAGCCCTCGACCCGGTCCGCGCCGGCCAGCAGCCCCAGCTCGGCGGCGGCGACGCCGGTGCCCCGGTCGTTGTGCGGGTGCAGGCTCAGCACCAGGCTGTCGCGGCGGGGCAGGTGCCGGTGCATCCACTCGATCGAGTCGGCGTAGACGTTCGGCATGGCCATCTCGACGGTGGCCGGCAGGTTGACGATCAGCTTGCGGTCCGGGGCCGGGTCGACCACCTCGATGACCTTGGCGCAGACCTCCAGGGCGTACTCCAGCTCCGTGCCCGTGTAGGACTCGGGCGAGTACTCGTAGTGGATGTCCGTGTCCGGGGTGTGGATCTCCGCGTACTTGCGGCAGAGCCGCGCGCCCTGGGTGGCGATGTCGGCGATGCCGTCGCGGTCCAGCCCGAAGACCACCCGGCGCTGGAGCGTGGAGGTGGAGTTGTAGAAGTGCACGATCGCCCGCCGGGCGCCGCGCAGCGACTCGAAGGTCCGGTCGATCAGGTGCTCCCGGCACTGGGTGAGCACCTGGATCGTGACGTCCTCCGGGATCAGGTCCTGCTCGATGAGCTGCCGTACGAAGTCGTAGTCCGTCTGGCTGGCCGAGGGGAAGCCGACCTCGATCTCCTTGTAGCCCATCTGCACCAGCAGTTGGAACATCCGGCGCTTGCGCTCCGGCGACATCGGGTCGATCAGCGCCTGGTTGCCGTCGCGCAGGTCCACGGCGCACCAGCGCGGCGCGGCCTCGACGTGCCGGGTCGGCCAGGTGCGGTCGGGCAGGTCGATCCGGAACTGCTGCTGGTACGGCTGGTAGCGGTGGTACGGCATCCGGCTGGGGCGCTGCCGGGCGATGGGATCGGTGTCAGCGTCGGTGACGGGTTGAGCCATGACGGAGTACTCCCTGGAACATGTGGCGTCAGCAATCGGAAGGTGTCGGCCGGGTGCCGGGCGACGGTGCCCGGGCGGTTGCCGATGGAAGGTTCGGATGTGCTGGACGGCGCGGTTCGACTCCGCGACGAGGTGCCGGCCTTCAGGCCTCGTCGCGGCGACCAAGGAGGAGGTACGCCTGCCACATGACCAGGTAACCCTACGTGGTCGGCCGGGGGGCGGGAAGGCTGGTCCGAACTATGAGACGCACTTCGCAGGCTCGCTGGTCAGCAGCAGGTCGGCCAGGGGGAGGCGGCGGCGCAGGCCGGTCTCCGACCGCAGCAGGTCGGCGGGGAGGCTCAGCGGGTCGCCGAGCTGCCCGACTGCCGCCACGACGTGCGGCCGTACGTCCGCCGGCAGGTCGAGGTCGGCGGCCAGGCCGGCGTGGTCGAACTCGTGTAGTTGGCGTACGTGCAGGCCGAGCGCCGTGGCCTGCACGGTGAGGTGGGCGACCGCCTGGCCCAGATCGTACGCGTGCCCGGCGGGGCCGGTGCGGTGCGCGCCGAGCAGCAGGGCGGCGGCGCGCTGCGCCCAGCGCTGGTCGGGTTCGGGCAGGTTGACCAGGATCCGCTTGAACGTCTCGTCGTCGCGGTGCCCGAGCGCGAACCGCCACGGCTGGGCGTTGCCGGCCGAGGGCGCCCAGCGGGCCGCCTCCAGCAGTGCGGCCGCGTCCTGGCGGGACAGCTCGACCACCGGGTCGAAGGACCGGGGGCTCCAGCGAAACGCGAGCAGCGGGGTGAGGTCGGCCATGGGGCTAGTGTCCTGTAAGGGCGATTAGTAGGTTAGAGGTGGGATGTCCGAATGTGGCGAAGGGCACCCGTAACGTCACCGCCGGTCAGGGCGTTCCCGCGCCCGGGCTCGTGGCCGGTTCCGTGGTCGGCTCCGGCGTCGCCGTGCCGAGCGGCTCGCCGTCGACCACCGGCCCGGCCAACTGGACCGTCGCCGGGGCCGGCGCGGGCGTACCGGCGAGCAGCAGCGTGCCGGACGCGGTGTGCACCGCCGTGGGCGTGCCGTCGGGGTCGTAGCAGTAGATCCCCACGTCCAGCGGCGCGTTGATCGACGCCGACGTGGTCTCGACCGAGTAGCAGGCCCCGGCCGCGCCGGGCGGCGGCTGGGCGGGCGACACGGCGAGCGGGGCCCGCCGGTCGGTCAGCACGTCCAGCCAGTCGGTGAACGGGTGCTGCACGCGCGGGTCGACCCGGCGGGGCACGGCCTCGTCGCGGTCGCCGAGGCGTACGCAGGTCGCCGGGTCGGGCCGGGTGGCGGACGGCAGGGCGCACTGGAACAGCCCGTCGGCGGTGGCCGCGAACGAGACGTCGGCGCTCCCGCCGAGCGCGCCGCCCGGCACGTCGACCCGCCAACTGCCGTCGTTCGCGCTGGTCACCAGGATCGTCCGGTCCGGGGACCCCGGGGCGCGCAGCGTGTAGCTGGCGACCAGGTGCCGGTCCTGCGCGGCGGCCGCCAGCGCCGCCAGCTCGTCGCGCGCCGCGTCCATGCCCGCCGGCACCGGTGCCGAGGTGGGTGTGGGCCGGGGGGCCGGCAGGTCGGCGGTGCAGGCGGCGAGGAGCGCGGGCAGGGCGAGCGCGAGCGCGGCGGCGAGGCGTCGGGACGGACGCGCCGGGGTGCGCGCGGGCTTCGCGGGAAGGCCGGCCGGACGGAGATGGGCGTGCACGGGGCCATTCTGCGGCCCGGGAGGCACGCGCGTGCGCCCCGCCGCGCGCGGCGTCCCGGCGTGTCGCGCACCACCCCGCCCCGGCGGCGGGGCCGGATCGTGGGATCACCCGACCCACCCGGGTCGGGCGACCGATACCCTGGGTGCGTCTGACACGCGCCGCCGGCTGAACTCCGGCGGCGTCGGCACGCTCAGGGTCGTCGCTGGGAGGGAGCGCACCGTCGTGGCACTCGTGGTGCAGAAGTACGGCGGGTCCTCCGTCGCCAACGCCGAGCGGATCAAGCGGGTGGCCGAGCGCATCGTCGCCGCCCGCAAGGCCGGCGACGACGTCGTCGTGGTGGTCTCCGCGATGGGGGACACCACCGACGAACTGCTCGACCTGGCCAACCAGGTCAGCCCGCTGCCGCCGGGTCGCGAGCTGGACATGCTGCTCACCGCCGGGGAGCGGATCTCCATGGCGCTGCTCGCCATGGCCATCCACAACCTGGGGTACGAGGCCCGCTCGTTCACCGGCTCGCAGGCCGGCGTGATCACCACGTCGGTGCACGGCCGGGCGCGGATCATCGACGTCACCCCGGGCCGGCTCAAGGGCGCGCTCGACGAGGGCGCGGTCGTCATCGTCGCCGGTTTCCAGGGCGTCTCGCAGGACACCAAGGACGTCACGACGCTGGGCCGGGGCGGCTCCGACACCACGGCCGTGGCGCTCGCCGCCGCGCTGCACGCGGACGTCTGCGAGATCTACACCGACGTGGACGGCGTCTTCAGCGCCGACCCACGGATCGTCCCGAACGCGCGGCACATCACCCAGATCACGTACGAGGAGATGCTGGAGCTGGCCGCCTGCGGCGCCAAGATCCTGCACCTGCGCAGCGTGGAGTACGCCCGCCGGGCGGGCTTGCCGATCCACGTCCGTTCGTCATACTCGACCAACACCGGCACGATGGTCACCGGATCGATGGAGGACCTTCCTGTGGAGCAAGCACTGATCACCGGGGTCGCCCACGACCGCAGCGAAGCCAAGATCACGATCGTGGGGGTGCCCGACGAGCCGGGCGCCGCCGCGCGGATCTTCGACACCGTGGCCGGCGCCGAGATCAACCTCGACATGATCGTGCAGAACGTGTCCACCGAGGGCACGGGCCGCACGGACATCTCCTTCACGCTGCCCAAGGCCGACGGCCCGACCGCCATGGCCGCCCTGAGCAAGATCCAGGAGTCGGTCAAGTTCAAGGGCCTGCTCTACGACGACCACGTCGGCAAGGTCTCGCTGATCGGGGCCGGCATGCGCTCGCACCCCGGCGTCGCGGCCGGCTTCTTCGCCGCCCTCGGCGCGGCCGGGGTCAACATCGAGATGATCTCCACCTCGGAGATCCGGGTGTCCGTGGTCTGCCGCGACACCGACCTGGACGCCGCCGTGCGTGCCATCCACGAGGCGTTCGACCTCGGCGGCGACACCGAGGCCGTCGTCTACGCGGGGACGGGACGGTAGCCATCGTGTCGCCGCTGCCCACCCTGGCCGTGGTCGGGGCGACCGGTGCCGTCGGCACCGTGATGTGCGAGCTGCTCAGCGGCCGGAAGAACGTCTGGGGCGAGATCCGGCTGCTCGCCTCGGAGCGCTCGGTCGGGCGGCGGCTGCGCTGCCGGGGCGAGGAGCTGACCGTCCAGGCGCTGACCCCGGAGGCGTTCGACGGCGTCGACGTGGCGATGTTCGACGTCCCGGACGAGGTCTCCGCGCAGTGGGCGCCCGTCGCCGTCAGCCGCGGGGCCGTCGCGGTCGACAACTCCGGCGCCTTCCGGATGGATCGCGACGTGCCGCTGGTGGTGCCCGAGATCAACCCCGAGCAGGTGCGCAACCGGCCGAAGGGGATCATCGCCAACGCCAACTGCACCACCCTGGCGATGATCATCGCGATCGCCCCGCTGCACCGCGAGTACGGGCTGCGCGAACTCGTGCTCGCCTCCTACCAGGCGGCCTCCGGCGCCGGCCAGGGCGGCGTGGACACCCTGCACGCCCAGCTCACCAAGATCGCGGGGGACCGGGTGCTCGGCTCCCGCCCCGGCGACGTACGCCAGGCGGTCGGCGACGACGTCGGCCCGTTCCCCGCGCCGCTGGCGCTCAACGTGGTGCCCTGGGCCGGCTCCCTGGTCGACGCGGGATGGTCGTCCGAGGAGCTGAAGCTGCGCAACGAGTCGCGCAAGATCCTCGGGCTGCCCGACCTCAAGGTCTCCGCCACCTGCGTACGGGTGCCGGTGGTGACCGGCCACTCCGTCGCGGTGCACGCGGTCTTCGCCACCGAGGTGGACGCCGAGGGCGCCCGCGAGGTGCTGCGGAACGCGCCCGGGGTGATCCTGGTCGACGACCCGGGGGCGGGCGAGTTCCCCATGCCCATCGACGCGGTCGGCACCGACCCCTCGTGGGTGGGCCGGATCCGCCGTGCCGTCGACGACCCCCGCGCGCTGGACTTCTTCGTCACCGGCGACAACCTCCGCAAGGGCGCCGCCCTCAACACGGCCCAGATAGCCGAACTCCTCGCCAAGGAACTGACCCCCCGCTAGCCCCTCCCGCTCGCGTCGATCACGGTCTCCTGGTGGGCGGATGCTGCCTTCCGCGACTTCTGCCGGGCACCACGGGGCACCACACCTGCATGATCGCCGCCGGGCCTCGACGGCCGGCGGTGTAGTCCCCTGGGCTCGATACCACACAGGTATTTTTATGCCGCAGAGGTATCAGCCGTCCGGCGGTGGTGGTTTGTCGGCTCCACGCGTCCCGCACGTCTTCTGCCAGCCCGGAAGCGCCGTCAGGAGTGTTCCCGGACAGCACGCCTAGGCCGGGGCGAGGCGGGTGGCGTCGCGGCCGTGGCGTTTGACGGCGTAGAGGGCCTGGTCGGCGCGGCGCAACGTGGCTTCGGGGGATTCGCCCGGGCGGGGGAGGGCCACCCCGACGCTGATCGTGCGACCGATCCGTCGCGCCGCCTCGTTCAGGCGCTCGGCGATGCGTACGGCCTCCTCGGGGCGGCTCACCTCGATCACCGCCACGAACTCGTCGCCGCCGACGCGGTAGAGCTCGTCGCCGTGCCGCAGCGCCCCTTCCAGGGCCCGGGCCAGCCGGACGAGGACGCGGTCGCCGGCCTGGTGGCCGTACGTGTCGTTGACGGTCTTGAAGCCGTCCACGTCGATGGCGAGCAGGGCCGTACGCCCCGGGGTGGCCGCCGCGATCCGCTGGCCGAAGGGCCCCGTGTGCCGCAGCCCGGTCAGCGGGTCGGAGTCGGCCTGCTCGCGCAGGCGGGCCAGCGTACGCAGCCGGTCCAGGCAGCTCCACGCCTGACCGGCGAGCAGCTCCAGCAGGTTGACGGTGGTCGGGTCGGGGCGCAGCAGCCGTTCGTCGGCGACCAGCAGCACCCCGCCGTCGTCGGGCTGGCCGACCGGCACCGCGACCAGGGTGCGCACCCCGGCCCGGGTCAGCGGCAGGTGGTCGGGGATGGGCGGGTGTCCCGCCTCGCCGAGCGTGTAGCCCACGCCGTGGCGGTGGGCGCGGGTGACCAGCCGGTCCAGCGCGGCCGGGCCCGCCTCGGCCAGCTCCGCCCGGATCCGTCCCTCCAACTCGCCCGGGGTGGCCGGCGGTGTGCCGAGCCGGGGCCCGGTCGGGCCGGTGAGCACCAGCACCGCCGCGGAGAGCGTGGAGACGTCCCGGGCCGCGGTGATCGCGGCGGCGAACAGATCCCACTCCGTCGACGCCGAGGTCAGCGCGGCGGCGTGCCGGAGGAGCTTCTCGCTGCGGCTCTCCGCCGGTGGCCCGCCGAGCGCCACGATCCGGGCGCCGAGCCGGGCCGCCAGCCGCTCGGCGGTGTCGCGCCACGGCCCGAGGTCGGTCGGACCGCACCACTGGAGGTCCAGCACCCCGATGGGCCGGCCCGCCGGGTCCAGCACCGGTACGCACACCTCGGCGGTGACGTCGGGGCGTACCGGGATGTAGTCGGGGTCGTCGGCGACGTCGGGCACGACGGCGGTCTTGCCGGAGGCGTACACCCGGCCCACGATCCCGGTCTTCGGCGGGACGGTGGAGAAGACCTGCCAGGATCCGGTGGCCGCGACGCAGCGCAGCCGGTCGTGGACGTGCAGCAGGACGGAGATGGTGGCCGGCGCGTGGCGGGCGAGCGCCGTGACGGTCCACCGGCACGCCTCGACGACGGTCGACGCCATGGGGAGGCGGACCGTGACGTCTCGGATGACTCGCTCGTGATCCACTCGGCACGTCGTTCCAGGTAGGGAGGGCTGCGACCGGCGGGCGGGCCCGCGATCAAGCGTACTCAGCGGGCCGCCGTACCGCCGTGGCCAAGATCGTCCGCGTTCTTCGTACACATGTGCCATCCACAGGCTGTGGACAGGGCCTGTGGGTACGGGCGGGCCGCGCGTCGGGGCTCGCGGCGATAGCGTGAGGGTCCCGGTCGAGTGGAGGCACCGATGCTCATCGCCCAGCTCAGTGATCCGCACCTGACCACCGGCGTGCTCGCCGCCGAGCCGGCCGCCGGCCTGCACCGCGCCCTGGGCCGGGTGCTGGCGCTGAACCCCCGGCCCGACTGCGTGGTCGTCACCGGCGACCTGGTAGAGCGTGGCCGCCCCGACGAGTACGCGACGCTGCGCGAGATCCTCGGCCGGTTCCCGCTGCCGCTGCACCTCGTCGCCGGCAACCACGACGACCGCGAGTCGCTGCTGGACGCGTTCGGCGGCACCCCGTGGCTCGGCGGTGGCTTCTCGGCCTACTACCACGTCGACCACCCGGAGGCGACCGTCGTGGTGCTGGATTCCCTGATGCCGGGCGGGGGTGGAGCCGGCTGTCTCGGCGAGGACCAGCTCGGCTGGCTGGACGGGGTGCTGGCCGGCCGGTCCGAGGTGCCGGCGGTGGTCTGCCTGCACCACCCGCCGGCGCCCGTCGGCATCCCGTTCCTCGACGACATCCGGCTGGCCGACGGCGACGGGCTGGCCGAGGTGGTCGCCCGGCACCCGCACGTCGTCCGGGTGCTCGCCGGGCACGTCCACCGCCCCGTGACGGTGAACTTCGCCGGCACGGTGCTCACCACCGCGCCGAGCACCTGGCGGCAGAGTTCGCTCACCACCAGCCCCGACGAACGGTTCGGCTGGGTCGCCGAGCCGACCGGCTTCCTGCTGCACCAGGTCGCCGGAAGCGGCTGCGTCACGCACCTGGTGCAGGCCAGCCACGCCGCCGGCATGACCTGCGACCTCTGACCGCCGCCGGGGTGGGCGAGGTCTGGTACGTCGCGTACGGCTCGAACATGCACGCCGACCGGCTCGGCTTCTACCTGGCCGGGGGCTGCCCGCCCGGCGGGCGCCGGACCTACCCGGGCTGCCGGGACCAGCGACCCCCGAGGCGTACGGTGCCGGTGTGGCTGCCCGGCGGCATCTACTTCGCCGGCGAGTCCCGGGCGTGGACCGGCGGGATGGCGTTCTACGACCCGGCGCTTCCCGGCGAGGCGGCGGCCCGGGCCTACCTGCTCGACGGCGGGCAGTTCGCGGACGTGGCCGCCCAGGAGATGTACCGGGAGCCGGGCGCCGACGCCGGCCTGATCGCCGGGGCCGTCGCCACGGGGAGGGCCACCCTCGGCCCGGGCCGCTACGAGACCCTGCTCTGCCCCGGCCGGCTCGACGGGCTCCCGCTGCTGACCTTCACCGCCCCGTGGGCGGCGTCCGAGGTGCCGTGGCGCGCCCCGGCCCCCGCCTACCTCGGCATGATCGCCCGCGGCCTGCGCGAGTCGCACGGCTGGGACGCCGACCGGGTCGCCCGCTACCTGCTGGCCCGGCCGGGAGTCGCCGGCACCTGGGACGCGGCGGCCTTCGCGGCACTGATCGCCGGGACCGACCCGCACTGATCGCCGCCGTCGACCCGCACTGATCGCCGGGGGACCCACGCGCGCGCCGGCATGGACCCGCGCCGACGCTGCCGGGCATGTCGGAAACGCCCGTCCGGACGTGCCCCCGGTCGCGGGTATGCCCAGCTCCGAGGGCACGCCCCGGTCGACGGGGACGGGCGACGATGAGAGGCTGTCGGCGACGCGGCGGCGATCCCCCACCGGCGTCACCGCGACCGAACACTGCCGACGGCGCGGCCAGCCCCCGGGGTTGACCGTCATCCGGGTGCCCGCGCCGGCTTTCCACGAGGAGTTCCATGTCCATCCCCGGGATGCGCCGGGCCGCCATCGGCCTGACCGCGCTCGCCGTGACCGCCCTCGGCGCGGTCACGACCACCCCCGACCAGGCGGACGCCGGCCCGAAGCCGGTCGCCGTCAAGCTGCTCGCGCTCAACGACTTCCACGGCAACCTCGAACCGCCGTCCGGCTCCAGCGGCACCATCGCCGGGCAGCCCGCCGGCGGGGCCGAATACCTCGCCACCCAGCTCGCCGAGCTGCGCAAGCACGCCAAGAAGCAGAACACGATCACCGTGGCGGCCGGCGACCTGATCGGCGCCTCCCCGCTGCTCTCCGCCGCGTTCCACGACGAGCCGACCATCGAGGCGCTTTCGCTGGCCGGGCTCGACTACGCCAGCGTCGGCAACCACGAGTTCGACGAGGGCGCCGACGAGCTGCTGCGCATCCAGAACGGCGGCTGCCACCCGGTCGACGGCTGCGCCGACGGCACCCCGTACGAGGGCGCCGGCTTCCAATACCTCTCCGCGAACGCCTTCAAGACCGCGACCGGCCAGCCGCTGCTGGCGCCGTACGCCATCCACAAGGTGCAGGGCGTCAAGGTCGGCTTCATCGGCATGACGCTGGAGGGCACCCCGCGCATCGTCAGCCAGCAGGGCGTCGCCGGCCTGACCTTCGCCGACGAGGCGCAGACCGCCAACCGGTACGCCCGCGAGCTGCGCCGCCAGGGCGTCGAGACCATCGTCGTGCTGCTGCACGAGGGCGGCACGCAGGAGGCCACCGGCGGCATCAACGACTGCAAGGGCATCTCCGGCCCCATCGTGGACATCGCCAACCGGATGGACCCGTCGATCGACGTCGTCGTCAGCGGCCACACCCACCAGGCGTACAACTGCGACATCGCCGGCAAGCTCGTCACCAGCGCCAGCTCCTTCGGTCGTCTGGTCACCGACATCGACCTCTCCATCGACCGGCGCACCGGCGACGTGATCAGCGCCAAGGCCGAGAACGTGGTGGTCACCCGGGACGTCGCCCCGGACCGGGCGCAGACCGACCTGATCGACCGCTACAAGACCGTGCTGGGCCCGGTGGCCGACCGCGAGGTCGGCCGGACCACCACGGAGATCAAGAAGACCCAGGAGACCCTCTTCGGTACGACCCTGGGCGAATCGCCGCTGGGCAACCTGATCGCCGACGCGCAGCTCGCCGCCACCGACGACGAGCAGGGTGCCGTCGCGGCCTTCATGAACCCCGGTGGCGTACGCGCCGACCTCGATGCCGGGCCGGTCACCTACGAGGAGGCGTTCACGGTGCAGCCGTTCGCCAACAACCTCGTGACGCTCGACCTCACCGGCGCGCAGCTCTACTGCCTGCTGGAGCAGCAGTTCGTCGCCGGCCGGACGCTCTACCCGTCGTCGACCGTCCGGTACGTCGTCGACCCCGCCGGCACCACCGGCACCGCCGCCGACGCCTGCTCCGGCACCCGGGTCGTCCGGGGCAGCCTCACCCTCGGCGGGGTGGCGGTCACCGCCGACGCCACGTACCGGATCACGGTGAACAACTTCCTCTCCGGCGGCGGCGACGGCTTCACCGTCCTCACCGGCGGCACCAACGCGGTCACCGGCATGATCGACCTGGACGCGTTCGTGGCGTACCTGACCGCCGAGTCCCCGGTCTCGGCGCCGGCCCTGGACCGCATCCGCACCACGGCGGAGGTCCCCGCCTCCTGACGGCGGACGCACAGCCGACGGGCCCCGGAGCGGATGTTCCGGGGCCCGTCGTCGTCAGGGCGCGGACCGCAGCCCGGACGGTCAGGCCTTGGCGGGGGCCGGCTCGGTGGCCGACGGGGCGGCCGGCGCGCGGCCGTCCTGGGCCGGCGTGAGCAGCCGGCGCAGGGAGAGCGCGATGAGCGAGGCCACCAGGCAGCCGCTGACGACCACCACGACCCAGATCCGGCCGTTGGCCGCACCGAGCAGCGGGCCCGCCGTGACGGGGCCGATCACCCCACTGATGCCGAAGATCATCGAGCTCATGGCGTTGTACCGGCCGCGCAGCGCATCCGTGGCGAGCGCGTTCGTCAGCGCCGGCATCACCGGCGACAGCAGGGTCTCGCCGAAACCGAAGATCGCCGAGCAGGCCACCACGCAGAGGGCGGCGACCAGCGCGTTGCCCGGGCCCACCACGCCCCCGGCGCCCAGCACCAGCCAGGCGAGCGCGAAGACCCCGCCGACGGCCGCCAGCCCGCCCGTGCGGCTGCGCCCCTCCATCCGCCGCAGGACCAGCAACTGGGAGAGCACGATCATCACCGTGTTGCCGGCCAGCGCCCAGGCGACCACGCGCGGCGTCACCTCGGCCACCCGCACGGCGTACGCGGTGAAGCCGACCTCGATCTGCGCGTAGCCGCAGGTGGTGATGACCAGGCCGAAGATGACGAGCCGCCGGAACGGGCGGTCGCGCAGCACGGTGAGGTAGCCGCCGGCCGACGTCCGCTCCCCGCCCGTCGCGGCGGCGAGCCGGTGGCCCACGTGCGGCAGGGTCAGCAGGATCAGCGCGGGCATCAGGTAGCTGATCGCGTCGAGCACGTAGATCGCCTGGAAGGTGACCGCCCGGGCGGTGTCGACGATCGCGCCGGAGGTCAGGCCGCCGAGGCCGATGCCGAGGTTGAGCAGGGCGAAGTTCAACCCGAAGACCCGCTGCCGCTCGTCGGCGTCGGTGAGGGAGGCGAGGATCGTGTTCTGCCCGGGCCAGATGACGGAGCTGCCCATCGCGACGAGCGTCATCACCCCGAACGCCGAGGCGCTCGAGTCGACCAGCGCCAGCGAGCCGGTGCCGACCGCCTCGATCACCAGGCCTGTCAGCAGGATCCGGCGGGCGCCGAACCGGTCGATGAGCGTGCCGCCGATCGGCGACAGCGCCAGGGTCACCACGCCGTACCAGCCGATCACCAGACCGGCGCGGGTGTCGGAGAGGCCGCGGACGTCGGTCAGGTAGATGAACAGGAACGGCAGGGTGAGGCCGCGCCCGATCGCCGACAACAGCGTGCCGACGAGCATTCGCTGAGCTTCGAAACGGCGGGGCAGGGCGCGACTGAGCATCCCCCGATTCTGTGTGCTGGGTGTGACACAGCGCGAGGCCTTTCCGCGCCGAGTTTCCCGTTCGATCTGTGCGCGGGGTCACAGATCGAGCAGGTCGGCGGGGCGTCGTACCTCTCTGCGATCCTGGTCGCGATGACCACCACCTGGCGACACCTGCCCGCACCGGCCCGCGAGATCGCCGCCGCCACCACCGACGCGGTCGCCGCCGCCCGCGAGCGCGCCCCCGAGGCGTACGACGTGGCGGTGGCCCGGCTCGCCGCAGCCGACCGGTCCGGCCTGGTGCTCGGCGCGGTGGTCCGGCTGCTGCTGGAGGAGACCCACCCCGACGGCCTGGACGGCGACGACGTCCGTCAGGTGCTCGAAGGCTGCGTGCGCGACGCCGCGCAGTGGCAGCCCGACGTCGACCCGCACGTGGTGCTCGTCCTGCTGGCCGGCGCCCTCGGCGTCTACGACCCCGACGGCGACGAGTCGCCGCCCGACCCGCCCGCCGTGGCGCGGCACGGGCCGCTGCTCGTCGCCGACCTGCTGGCCGCCACGGGGCGGCCCCTCGACGGCTACCTGACCGCCGCGTTCACGGAGATCGCACGCACCGAACAGCAGGACTGACGTGAGGAAGGGCCCAGCAGGTGCCAGGCCCTCCGTCACTTACGAGCAGGGCTCAGGAACTGGCCGCCACCTCGAACGAGTACCAGTTGCCGTACTCGCTCCAGGTGCCGTCGGCCTTGACGGCGTACACGGTCAACAGCACCCAACCGCTCGTCGTCGGCGTCCAGGTGACCGTTGCGCGACCATCGGCATCAGCCGCGATCTCGGTCAGCTCCTCGCCGTCGACGAAGGAGTACCGGTAGGCCACGGTGTCCGTCCAGCCCGGCGGCGGGGAGAAGGTGAAGGTTCCTGCGACTCCCACTCCGCCGACCGGCGAACCGTCCGGCGGCTGGACGTAGACGTCCGACTTGACGCCCGGGCCGGGGTAGAAGTAGGTCGACCAACTGGCCTCTGTGGAGACGAAGCCGTTGTCGCTGATGCTACGTACCCGCACCGAGTGCCCTTGCGGGTTGCCGGCGATGAAGCTGAAGTGCGCGGTGCCGTCCTCTGCGGCCTGCCTCGTCTCGCGGTCGCCGTTGTCCAGGACGATCTCGTATTCGCGGACGCCGGTGACGCCGGCCGCCGGGGCGAACTTCAGCACCACCTCCTGCCCCCACTGCGGATCTCCGTTCTCGACCCGGACATCCGGCGCGGACCAGGGAATGAACGTCTTGTAGACGGTCTCGGCCGAGATGTTGCCGGCGAGGTCGAGGGAACGCACGGTCAACTGCTGCGGCCCGGACCCGGTCGGGTTCAGGGTCACGGTCGCCGAGCCGCCCGGGACGTCTGCCCTGACCGTGTTCGGCAGGCTGAACGGATCGCGGCAGACCAACTGGCCCAGGTCGCCCGAGGCCGCGCACGTGTTCACCCCGAGGCCGTTCCACGAGTACTGGAAGCCCGCCACGTCCTTGTTGCCGCCGCCGGAGAAGGTGAAGATGCCCGGAACACCCGCCGGGGCCTGCTCGCCGCTGTCGTCGGCCGGGTAGTTCGCGGAGGCAACCGTCGGTGCGGTGGGGCTGGTGCCGTCGTAGGTGAAGAAGCACTTCTTCGACCAGGCCGAGAAGTCCGCCCCGTCACCCACCCGGGCCTGCCAGGCGTACGACTTGCCGTCGACGAGCGTGCCCGCCGGCAGGTTGGCCGTGTGCACCCGACCCGAGATGGCGTGCTCGCTGGTGAAGACCTGTCGGGCCGCCGCATCGCCCGTCGGCCAGATTGCGAACTCGCTGGTCAGGCGGCGCTCGTCATCCGGGTCCGCGTCGGTGCCGAGAGCCTGGAGCACATTGGCGAAGCCGCCCAGCCGTGGGTACGGACGGAACTGGGTGCACGGGAACCCGCCGTTGTAGAGGTGGGCGTTGTCGCCCTTCGGCACCGAGTTGTACTGCGTGGTCAGGCCGACGCTGCGGTACCAGTTGAGCCGACGAGCGTAGGTCGGGTCGCTCTCGTTGGCTTCCGGGACGCGGATCTCGAACGTGATCCGGCGCTGCTTGTGCGCCACGGCGTCCTGCACGGCGGCACCGACGTCGAACGACAGGGTCGCCTTCGGGCACCATTCCGGGGTGAGGACCTCGTCCAGCTTGGTCAGCGGCTCAGGAGCGCTGTTCCAGGTGGGCGTGGTGCTCACCGGCTTGGTGCGCCAGATCTCGATCGCCCGCTTTCCGCAGTCGGCGGCGCTGTACTCCTCGATGAAGACCGTCCCACCGTAGATCTTCCGGCCCTCGTAGGCGGACAGATCGAAGGTGGCGTACACCCGAGAGGTGTGGCTGACACCCGCGTCGTCCACAGACGTGCCGAGCGGCATGTGCGTCTCGTCGTTCCACCCGTACGCCTTGCGCGGCGTGGCGGAGTCGGTCCAGCCGACCTGGATCGACGGAGTCCTTTCGTAGTGCGGTGCCGCGACGGCGGGACTGCCGGTCGCGACGAGGGCGAGCCCGCTGACGCCCAGCGTCAGCGCGAGCGCGCCGATGAGGCCACGACGTGGCCAGGTAACTGTCACAGTAGATGGCCCTCCCCGAATCCAGCCGGGATCGTCCGGCCGGAAAGCTGCGGACATCAAATCGAGCTGATCCGATCCGGCTTCACCGCCGCCCTCGCCGGCCGCCGCGACAGCGAGGACCGCTGGCGCGACCGGGTCGACCAGTACGGCCGCGACTACATGGAGATCGGTGCCGACAGCCTCCAGACCCGGCTCGCCGGTGACCTCGTCGTCCTGCAACAGCAGCTCGACTCCCCGACCATGTGGGCGACCGCCGCCCGTGCCCTCACCACCTACGGCAAGACGACCAAGGACCCGACCGAGGCGATCGGCTGGTACGACACCGCCCGCATCGCCGCCGACCGCTCCGACGACCTTGCCGTCCGGGTCTGGGTACGCGGCCGGGCCGCCATCGCCCTGGCCTACGAAGGCGCTGCGCTACCCGTCGCCAAGCGGTACGCCGACGAAGCCATTGCCCTGTCCGACCGGCCGTCGCTCGGACGCCTCCAGGCGCTGATGGCCCGCGCACACGTCGCCGCCGGACGAGGCGACATCGGCGGAGCCATCACGGCTGATGAGGACGCACGACGGATCTTCGACCTAGCTGCCTCACCAGACGGGGAGATCTCCGACGCCGCCGTACCCGCCTGGCGAATGGCCACCTTCCGGTCGATGCTCTACGCCCGACTCGGCATGGTCGGTCCCGGCGAACAGGCCCAGACCGACGCCGACCGACTCCGACCGCCAGCGCTGACCCGGTTCGCCACCCATATCGAGCTACACCGCGCCCTCATGATGACCAAGTCCGGAGATCGGTCCGGAGGACTCGCCTACGCCCGACGAGCCTGGGCAACACTGCCAGCAGACCGCCGCTCACAGACCCTGGGGCTGGTCCTACAAGAAGTCGAGAGAGCAGCCCGCAAGCCAACCTGAAACCCGCTGGGAGGATGCGGTCTCAAGCTGTCGGCTGCTGCCAACTGGTGGCGGTCCGCGTCGACGAGCAGGTGCCGGGCGTCGTCGGTTCATGTTCGGGGTCGACCCGCGTCGACGCTCGCGCTGCCTTCTTGCTGCCTCGCTGCCTCATGCCCCGCTCACAAGGCGTTGCGCCTTCCGGCCGGCGCTTGGCTGACCAAGGTCAGTTCGTGCATTTCCGCTGGAGGTAAGAGCCGCAGCCTCTCGACCTCCCATGCGATTCCCGGCACGGTTCGTGACCTGCCGAAACGCCTTCCGTCGGTTTCCGGCGTCTTCCGCCGTTACTCGCGCTCAGTTGTGCCGGATTTGTGCCCGGCCCTGAACCCGTAGATTGCCGGCGACGCGGTTGCTGACGGCTCGGTTTGCAGGCCGGCGAGCGTTGGCCTGTCGGCGAGGGCTGTGACGGTGCCGTGTGCGTCTGGGTTCTGTTGGGGGCCAGTGAGAGAACGAGTTCCGACCCGTGGATGAGCGAGCATCCGCCGGGTGCGCCGGGCCAAGTCTGGATCAGCCGGTCGAGTGGCCCTATCCTGCCGCAATGCAGCAGACGTGGCGGGTGTCGTTAGTAGGGCGGGTTTTCGGCATCCTCGTTCTGGTTCTGGCCGGCATCGTTGCCTCGGCCATCGTCGTCAGCGGGCTCGATCTCGCCTCGAAGGTCGTTTCTGTGGTGCTGCTCGGCGGCTTGGCGGCTTTTGTCTACGTGAACGCATTGCGCCCGTCGATCACGTTGACCAACTCTGAGCTGGTGATCCGGAACAAGTTCAGGACGTACCGAATCGATCTCAACACGATCGTGCGCTTGGACGCCGGCTATCACGGCATAGGCGTACAGACAAGGCACGGCCAGGTCGTCCATGGTTGGGCTGTCCAGAAGTCGAACCTCGCCCGATGGCTTGGTCGACACACCCGCGCAGACCTCGTGGTCGAGGCGATCGAGAAGGAGGTGCAGGCAGGGGCTGAGTGCGGCGACGCGAGAGAGGCCGCGGCTCCAATTGCCGGCACCGTGAGTCCTGAACTCAAGACCCTCCCACCGGCAAGCGAGGGCTGAGCCGCGCGTCGCGACGCGGCTTTGGCGGGGCTGCGGCGCATGTCCCTGGCCGGACGTCTCGCTTACAAGAAGTGAGCGCTTTGTCCGGCAGAGGTCCGCCCCCGTCCGCGACCTCGGACGGCTGTCCGCGCTCGACAGTAGGTTGCCGCCTTCGTCTCGGCCCGTTGCTGTCACCGTTGCTGTCAACAGCAACAGGGAGCCGGGTACCCCTTATGATCTTGACCGTGACTAAATCAGGATTCGAGGGTCCTGCCCGTCCCGGCGGGCTCAGGAACCCCGGACCAGCCGACGGTACTTGCGGCGGCCACGCCCGGTTGCGCAGGGCAAGGAGAACTAATGGGACTCGGTTCGGCTAGGCTCGGTGGGCGGCCGAACTTGGTTCCTGCTCGCCGCTGGCCAGCAATGCTGGCGGTCGTGGCCGTGGTAACCGCCGGCTGCGCCTCGACGCCGTCCCCGCTGCCCGAGGAACAGGACATGCCTGGCCTGTGGTGCGGCTCGGAGCAGGAGATTCTTACTCTCAAGGCCGACGACACCTTCGAGATAACCCGGCTGTCGAAGACTCACCTGGACGAGTTGTTGGGTGATCCGAACTACGTGGACGGATACCGAATCCGGATGGAGTTCGACGGCGTCACGCCGACCTCCGGATCGGGCAAATGGAATTTCCGGGTCACGACGCAAGGCTGGCCGTTCCTGGACCTCAACTACCGAAGCCTTGACGGCAAGGAGTCCTCGGACGTCCTGCAACTCGGGGTCGATCGTGACGAAAAAGAGCCGGCGCTCGTCATCTACGACGGCAATCGGGACAATGCATGGCTTAGCTGGTTCCACAAGTGCGACAAGCTGACGCCCACCGGGTCACCTGCGGGATGAGCCTGCGCAACAGATCCGCCTCCGCGCCGTTGATGATTCGGGCTTGCTCGACACAATCACGAAGCGGGACGCGAACTGGGCTTTTTCGTTTCAGCGGCCCGCTCTGTTCGTCCGGACGACAGGTTTGAGCCTGCGATCCCTTGACCCCCAGGCAACCAACACGGAACGCTGACTCGGTTCGCGCACCGGTTCGGGCGGGCGGAGCCTCGCAGGCAGGCGCTGACCTATCTGGTCGGGTTGCTGTCGCCGCTGGCCAGCAAGAACGGCTGGACCTTGGCAGAGGCCGCCGGCGACACCACGCCGGACCGGATGCAACGGCTGCTCAACAGGTCCGCGTGGGACCCGGACGCTGTTCGTGACGACCTGTTCGCCTACGTGACCGACCACCTCGGCCACGACCACGGGGTGCTGATCGCCGACGAGACCGGGTTCCTGAAGAAGGGGATCAAGTCGGCCGGGGTGCAGCGCCAGTACTCCGGCACGGCCGGACGGACGGAGAACTGCCAACTCGGGGTGTTCCTCGCCTACGCCAGCCCGGCCGGGCGCACGCTGATCGACCGTGAGTTGTATCTACCCCGCAGCTGGTGCGACGACCCCGCCCGCCGGGCCGAAGCCGGCATCACCGCGAACGTCGAGTTCGCCACGAAGCCTGCGCTGGGGCTGCGGATGGTCGAACGCGCCATCACCGTCGGCCTGCCGGCGAGATGGATAACCGCGGACGAGGCATACGGGCAGGACTCGTAGTTCCGGACGTGGTTGCAGCAGCAGCGAATCGGCTACGTCCTCGCCGTGCCCCGCAACCAGCGGGTCCCGACCATGGTGGGCAACTCCCGCCCGGACGTTCTCGCCGCCGCCGCGCCAAGGCTGGCGTGGAAGCGCCGCAGCTGCGGCGACGGCGCCAAAGGGCCAAGGCTCTACGACTGGGCCGTGGCCTCCCTACCCGGCACCGTCGACGGCTACGGCCACTGGCTGCTGATCCGCCGCAGCATCACCGACCCCACCGACCTGGCCTACTACCTGTGCTTCGGCCCCGCCGAGACTGTCGACGAGGACCTGATCCGCATCGCCGGGACCCGCTGGGCGATCGAGGAATGCGTCCAGACCGCCAAAACCGAAGTCGGCCTGGACTACTACCAGGTCCGTCGGTACGACGCCTGGTTCCGGCACATAACACTCGTTCTGTGCGCCCACGCCTACCTCGCCGTCACCGCCGCCCACGCCAAAAAGGGGGCGCCGAATCCGAGGACGGCCTCATACCCCTCACCCTCGGCGAGGTCCGACGTCTCCTGGCACACCTGATCACCACCATCCGACCCTTCGACCACATCCATCGATGGTCACGATGGCGACGCCGGCACCAGTACCGCGCCAGAACAGCCCACTACCAGCGAAGACTCCAACTCCACCAGGTGCGGCTGGAGTACTAAATCGCTTACGCTCGACCAAGCCAAGGCGGTCCTTAGCGCCGCCGAGGACGGGCGCCTTTACGCCTACGTGGTGCTTTCCCTGCTGACGGGCGCGCGTACCGAGGAACTGCGGGCGCTGACGTGGGAGCATGTCGACCTGGCCGGGCGGCCCGACGATGATCCGCCCGTGCCGCCGTCCATCGCGGTGTGGCACTCGGTCCGGGCCGGCGGGGACACCAAGACCAGGAAGTCACGTCGCACGCTCGCGCTACCGCTCCGGTGTGTGGTCGCCCTCCGTCGCCACCGGGAACTACAACAGCGCGACCGGGACAAGGCCGGCAAGGACTGGCAGCCCCGGAACCTCGTGTTCGCCAGCGCGACCGGCAGCGCTCTGGACGCTGCTAACGTCCGGCGAGCCTTTCGCAGGGTCGCTGCCAAGGCTGGTCTGACCGCCGCCGAGTGGACACCCCGGGAACTGCGGCACAGCTTCGTCTCGGTGCTGTCCAGCAGCGGTGTGAGCCTGGAGGACATCGCCGACCTGTGCGGGCACTCTGGCACCACGGTCACGGAGAAGGTCTACCGGCACCAACTGCGGCCGGTGCTCCTGAGCGGAGCGGTCGCTATGGATCGCATCTTCGCGCTCACTCCGGAGCGGTAGTCACTCAGTTAGTCACCCAGGATGCACTAGAGGGCACATCCGTCGATAGGATGTGCCCTCTTACCTGGTCGGGGTGGCCGGATTCGAACCGACGACCTCTTCGTCCCGAACGAAGCGCGCTACCAAGCTGCGCCACACCCCGAGGCGTGCCGACAAATAGTAGCCCACCCCGCTCAGGGGTCCAACTCGGTACCCCCGCCGCCGTGGCGCCCCTCCCCAGCCCCCGGGAGGAGCCGTTGAGCCCAGGCGCCGCGGCTGATGTCGTAGACGATTCAGCTCGAAAGGACGGCCACACCCAGGCCCCGGACGTCGGCCACGGTTCCGTGCCGACGCGCCCCACACCACCGCGCCCAGTTCCGGCGCGGCGTGCCCCACGTCACCGCGCCCGGACCGGCCCGCCCGCCGGCGTGGGGCGGCGGGCGGGCGTGCCCGGGGGCGGGTAGCTCAGCGCGGGATCAGGGTGAGCACGCTCGCCTCCGGCGGGCAGGCGAACCGGATCGGCGCGGTCGGGTGCGTGCCGAGGCCGGCGGAGACGTGCAGCCACGAGTCGGAGCCGGGCCAGCGGTGCAGGCCGCGTGCCATGGAACGGGGCAGGCCGCAGTTGGTCACCAGCGCGCCGACCCCCGGTACGCAGACCTGGCCGCCGTGGGTGTGCCCGGCGAGCATCAGCCCGAAGCCGTCGGCGGCCATCCGGTCGAGGACGGCCGGCTCGGGGGAGTGGGTGAGCGCGATCGACAGGTCGGCGGTCGGCGACACCGGCCCGGCCACGGCGTCGTAGTCGTCCCGCTCGACGTGCGGGTCGTCCACCCCGAGCAGCTCGACGACCCGGCCGCCGGCCTTGACGGTGGTGCGGGCGTTGTTCAGGTCCGCCCAGCCCGCGCCGACGAAGACGTCACGCAGCTCCTCGTGCGGCAGCTCGACGCCCTCGGTGTACTCCCGGTCGGACAGGAAGTAGGTGAACGGGTTCTTCCAGACCGGCCCGGTGTAGTCGTTCGAGCCGAAGACGAAGGCCCCCGGGAAGTCGAGCAGCGGTTGGAGGGCGCGCAGCACGCCGGGCACGGCGCCGGGGTGCGCCATGTTGTCCCCGGTGACCACGACCAGGTCGGGGTCGAGGGCGGCCAGCGACGCCACCCAGCGCTGCTTGCGCCCCTGGTCGGGCATCATGTGCAGGTCCGACAGGTGCAGGATCCGCAGGGGCTCCGCGTCGGCCGGCAGTACCGGCACGTCGTACCGCCGCAGGGTGAACATGTTGCGCTCGACGAGTGACGCGTACGCCAGGGTCGCCGCGCCGAGGGCGGCGGTCCCGGTCGCGAGCCGGAATAGTGTGCGCTTTCGCATGCCGTTCAGGGTAGTTTCACCGACCATGAGCACGCTGAAGGACCGTCTGACCGCCGACATGCGCGCCGCCCTGAAGGCGCGCGACGAGCTGACCACCTCCACGCTGCGGATGGCGCTCGCCGCCGTCGGCACCGCCGAGGTCGCCGGCAAGGCCAAGCGCGAGCTCACCGACGACGAGGTGCTCGCGGTGCTGACCAGGGAGGCGAAGAAGCGCCGGGAGGCCGCCACCGCCTTCGGCGACGCCGGCCGCACCGAGCAGGCCGCGAAGGAGGTGGCCGAGGGCGAGGTGCTGGAGCGCTACCTGCCGAAGCAGCTCCCCGACGCCGAGCTGACCGAGCTGGTCGCGGGGGCGCTCGCCGCGGGCGGCTTCACCGGCAAGGCGCAGATGGGCCCGGCCATGAAGGCGGCCCAGGCGGCGGTGGCCGGCCGGGCCGAGGGCGGTCGGGTCGCCGCCGAGGTACGCCGACAGCTCGGCCTCTGACTCCGGCCGCGCCGACCTGCGTACGCGAAACGGGCGGGCACCCCGCGAAGGGTGCCCGCCCGTGGCGTTCGTGCGGCCGGCTCAGCCGCCGGGGCGGCCCGGCGGACGGCCCGGGTTGTTCGGCGGCCCGCCGTTGCCGGGCGTCGTGCCCGGGGTGGTGCCTCCGCCGGAGCTGATCTGGATGGTCACCACGCCGCCCTTGATGGTGCGGCCGTCGGGGCTGGTGCCGGCGGCCTTGCCGGCGGGGCAGCTCGACGGGACCTTGATGTCGGAGATGATCGCGTCGAAGCCCTCCGCCTCGATCCGGGACTTCGCCTGCTGCGGGTCCAGGCACTTGACGTCGGGGATGCGACGCTGGTCGCCCTCACGGATCTTCTGGCCCGGGGGCTCGAAGTTGATCCGCTTCTTGCCCTTCATGGCGTCGCGCAGCGTCTCGTAGACCGGCGGGTTGATGCCGTCCTTCTGCTTGTGCTTCATCTTGACGTTGGTCTGCGGCCAGTCCGGGTCGGCCATGATGCCCGCCACCGCGTACTGCTTGGTCATCGCGACGAGCGAGGCGGTCTTCTCCGAGTCGGTGGTGCCGGACTTGCCGGCCACCGGCGCGTCGACGGCCTGCTTGACCTCGGCGGCCGTACGGCTGCCGCCGCACTTGCTGGTGGAGGAGTTGTCACCGACCGGGCAGCGGGCGGCGTCGACGGCGGCGCGGGCCACCTCGGTGCTGACCCGCTTCTCGCAGCGCGGGTTGGCGATGTCGAGCTTCTTGCCCTCCGGGTCCTTGATCTCCTGCACCGGGATGGGCTCGCAGTACTTGCCGTCCGCCGCGAGGGTGGCGTAGGCGTTGGCCAGCTCCATCGGGGTGGTCTGCGAGACGCCCAGGGTGAAGGCACCCCAGTCGTGCGCGGCCTCCTTGGTGCCGCTCAGCCGGCGGTCCTCCGTGGTGCGGAACTGGATGCCGAGCCGCTTGGCCACGTCGACCACGTTCTCGGCGCCGACCTGCTGCTGGAGCGGCACGAAGTACGTGTTGATCGACTGGGCGAAGGCGCTCCACATGTTCTGCACGCCACCGGCCTTCTTGCCGGAGTTGGTCGGGCAGTACAGGTTGGTGCCGGGGCAGGCCGCCGGCCCGGGCTGGATCCGGTATTCCGAGCGGAACTGCTGCGGGGCGTTGATCGTGTAGCCGAGCGGGATGCCCTTCTCCAGCGCCGCCACGATCGTGAAGATCTTGAAGGTCGAGCCGGCCTGGTAGCCCGTCAGTCCGTCGCCGCCGGTGAGCAGCGGGTTCACGGTGTTCGGGTAGTTGCCGAGCTTATTCTTCTTGCGCTTCTTGGGGTCGCTGTGCGGCTTGTTGGCCGGCTTCTTCGGGTCGTCGAGCTTGAAGTTGCGGTTCACCGCCAGCGCCCGTACCCGGCCGGTGCCCGGCTCCACCACCGCGACCATGGCGGCTTCCTTGCTCTTCTCCGACTTGGCCTTGCGGACGGCCTTGTCGGCGCCCCGCTGGGCCTGCGGGTCGAGCGTGGTGATGACGGTGTAGCCGCCGCTCTTGAGCCGCCGCTCCCGGTCGTACGAGGTCGAGCCGAACGTCTCCTGCCCCATCCACCAGCGGTAGAAGTAGTCGCAGAAGAAGCCCCAGCCCTTCTCGTTGGTCGAGACACAGCCGTTGGGGGCCCGCTTGCCGGTGACCTTGAGCTTGACGGCCTTCGCCGCGTCCGCCTCCTGGCGGGTGATGGCGCCGGTCTCGACCATGTTCTCGATGACGTAGTCACGTCGGGCGACCGCCGCCGTGTAGCCGCTCTTGGTGGTCGGGTCGTTGGTGCTCGGCGCCTTCACCATGCCGGCCAGCATGGCCGCTTCCTCGATCTTCAACTTGCTCGGCGGCTTGTTGAAGTAGACCTGGCTGGCGGCGTAGATGCCGTACGCGCCGTTGCCGAACGCGGCGATGTTGAGGTAGCGCTCCAGGATCTCGTCCTTGGAGAGCTCCTTGTCGATCTGGATGGCGTAGCGCATCTCGCGCAGCTTGCGGGCGCTGGTGTCCTCGGTGGCCGCGACCACGTCCGCCGGGTGGCTCGCCGAGTAGGCGATGGCGAGCCGGACGTACTGCATGGTCAGCGTCGAGGCGCCCTGCTGGCTGGACGCGTTGGACTGGTTGTTGACGAAGGCACGGGCGATGCCGTTGAGGTCCACGCCGTTGTGCTTGTAGAAGTCGTGGTCCTCGGCGGCGACGATCGCCTTCTGCATGATGGGCGCGACGTCCTTGAGCTTGACGTCGCGGCGGTTCTCGTCGTACATGGTCGCCAGCGGGGTCTTGCCGTCGGAGGCGAGCAGGTAGCTGATCTGCGGCGCGCGGGCCACGGTCAGCTCCTTGGGCAGTGCGCCGAAGGTCTCGGCGCCGGCCTTCGCGGCAAGCCCGGACATCGCCACCGCGGGGAAGGCCGCCGCCGCGACCACCACGCCGGCCAACAGGCCACAGATGAGTAGCGATGCGGCGTTGGTCAGCACATTGTGGTCACGTTTCCGCATCCAGGTCACCTCGACAGGGTACGCGAGTAGGGAACGAGGGGCGCCGGGGCGTTCTTTCCCCATTTCCTGCGCGCGCCGACCTCGTTGTGCTAAACGCACGACCCCCGGTGCGTGGTTGCGTGGATCCGGCGCCGAGTCTCTCTCCTTCCGGGAGGGGCTCGCAGCGTTTTCACGGACTCCGACGGGGTAACCGGCGGTCGCGAAGCCCGGGAAGCCGGGAGTGTCCGGAATGATGGATTTCGCCGACAACGTTGCGTAATCAGTCGACTACAGAGCATGATGGGGGCGGCGACAGCGCCACATGTCGTCCGTGCCGCCTTGGGGAAGGCAGGCCGGGCGATCGGGGGGAATTGCCGGCTGGTCCGCGACGGGGTCGGTAGGTACTGCAAGGGGGGACGTGTACAGATGGGCATGATCACTGACTGGCCGTCGCTGGCGGCGTGTCAGAACGGGGACCCGGACGCGTTGTTCGTACAGGGCGCCGAACAGAACGTGGCGAAGCGGATCTGCCGGAGCTGCCCAGTTCGGTACGAGTGCCTGGCCGACGCGCTGGACAACCGGATCGAGTTCGGCGTGTGGGGCGGCATGACCGAACGCGAACGCCGCGCGCTGTTGCGCCGTCACCCCCAGGTGGCGAGCTGGCGCAAGATGTTCGAGGCCGCGATGAAGAAGAACGCCAAGGACAAGGCCGGCAAGGACAAGATCCTCGTCACCACCGCCGGCTGAGCGCCGTCACGGCCGGCTGATCGCCGCGCCGATCGTCCGCAGCCCGTCGACGTCGTGCACGTCGGCGGGCTGCGCCGTCACCGACACCGCCGGCACCGCCGGGAACGCCTCGGTGAACCGGGCCGCCACCTGCCGCTCGCGTACCGCCTGCTGGGCCAGCGCGGCGTGGGCCCGCAGCACGTCGACGGTGCCCTCGTGCCCGCCGAGGCCGGCCAGCCGCTCCGCGGCGGCCAGGCTCTCGGCCGCGCCGAGCGCCGGCACCGCCGAGCGGTGCACCCGGTTGAGCACCAGGCCCGCCAGCGGCATCTTCTCCTCGCGCAGCCGGCCCGCGAAGTAGGCCGCCTCCCGGACCGCGTCCGGCTCCGGCGCCGCGACCAGCAGGAACGCCGTCTCCCGGGCCTGGAGGATGCGGTACGTCTGCTCGGCGCGCTGACGGAAGCCGCCGAACATCGAGTCCAACGCGGCGACGAACCCGGACAGGTCGGTCAGCAACTGGGCCCCGAGCACCTTCTGCACGACCTTGGAGAACATCCCGAACGAGGCCGTGACCAGGCTGAACATGCTCCGCCCGCCGGTACGCGCCGGGGCCAGCAGCAGCCGCAGCATCCGCCCGTCGAGGAAGCGGGACAGCCGGGCCGGGGCGTCCAGGAAGTCCAGCGCCGAGCGGGACGGCGGGGTGTCCACCACGATCAGGTCCCACTCGCCCCGGGCGTGCAGCTGGCCCAGCTTCTCCATCGCCATGTATTCCTGCGTGCCGGCGAAGGTCGAGCTCATGGCCTGATAGAAGGGGTTGGCGAAGATCTCTTCCGCCTTCGCCCGATCGGTGTGCTGGAGCACCACGTCGTCGAACGTGCGCTTCATGTCGAGCATCATGGCGTGCAGCTCGCCGCCGCTGGCCTCGACGTCGATGCCCTTGACCTGGCGGGGGGTGTTGTCCAGCTCGGTCAGCCCGAGCGACTGGGCCAGCCGGCGGGCCGGGTCGATGGTGAGCACCACCGTCCGCCGGCCGTGCCGCTCGGCGGCGCGCAGCGCGAGCGCGGCGGCCGTGGTCGTCTTCCCCACCCCGCCCGCCCCGCAGCACACCACGATCCGGACGCCCGGATCGGCGAGGATCTGGTCGACGTCCAGCTGCGGCGCCGCGTCTTCGGAAGGCACCAATCGAGCGTATCGGGCCGGGTCGGTCCTTGCGCCCGTGCCGGCGGCAGTGTGAGTCAGTCGGCCCCGACGAGGGCCGCGGCGAGCCGGTCCAGGCCGGCCCGGTCCACCCCGCCGGGCAGCAGGGGCAGCTCGGTCATCGGCAGCCCCAGCTCCACCAGGTCGGCCCGGAGCGTCTCCTCCAGTTCGCGGCGGACGGCCTGGTCGCGCGCCTCGGCGGCCAGCCCGGCGACGGTCTCCCGGTCGGTCGGCAGCCCGGCGGCGCGCAGCCCCCGTTCCAGCTCCGCGGCGGCCACCACCCGCCCGGCGGGCAGCGGCGGCCGGGCCCCGTTGACGATCACCCGACCCACCGGGAAGCCGAGCTGGGTCAGCTCGGCGATCGCGTCGACCGTCTCCTGGACCGGCATCTCCTCCAGCAGGGTGACGACGTGCACGGCGGTGATCGGGGAGCGCAGCAGGGCGGCGACCCCCTCGCTCTGGGTCTTGATCGGGCCCACCTTGGCCAGCCGGGCCGTCTCGGCGGTGACGTTGAGGAACCGGCCGATCCGCCCGGTGGGCGGCGCGTCCAGCACCACGGCGTCGTACGCGCGCCGCTGGCCGACGGTGCGGGTGGTGGCCTCCTTCACCTTGCCGGTGAGCAGGACGTCCCGCAGGCCGGGGGCGATGGTGGTGGCGAAGTCGATCGCCCCGAGCTTGCGCAGCGCCCGGCCGGCCGCGCCGAGCTTGTAGAACATGTCGAGGTACTCCAGCAGGGCCTCCTCGGCGTCCACCGCCAGGGCCCGCACCTCCCCGCCGCCCGGCGCGTCGGTCAGGTGCCGTTCCTCGTACGGCAGCGGGTCGGTGCCGAAGAGCTGGGCGATGCCCTGCCGCCCCTCGACCTCGACCAGCAGCGTGCGCCGGCCGCCGGCGGCCAGCGCGAGGGCCAGCGCCGCCGCGACGCTGGTCTTGCCGGTGCCGCCCTTGCCGGTCACGACGTGGAGGCGGGCCGGCCACCGGGGGCCGGCCGGGTCGGCCGGCGACTCTGCTGCTCGCACCCGTCGAGCCTATCCAGGCCGCCGGCTCAGGCGACCTCGCAGACCCACCAACCCGTCTTCTTCACCACGGTGAACCGCAGGTCCTGGTCGGCCACCTTCTCGTCGGCGGTGGTCATGGTGACCTTGGTGGTGACCGTGGCCCGGTCACCGGTCTGGTTGTCCACCTGCGGAGTGCTCCACCGGAACCGGGGGTTCTGGTGGGCCGAGACGTGCTTCTCGACCTCGGCCACCTTGGCCGCGATCTTCTTCTTGTCGCGCGAGGAGGAGCAGACCAGGCCGGCCGCCCGGTCCGCGTCCCGCTCCTGGTAGACGGCTTCGAGGAACTCGTCCACCGCGACCGCCGGCTCCTTTGCCCCCTCGCCGCTCTCGGCGTCGCGCAGCGTCAGGAACGCCACGACGCCGCCGCCGGCGCAGAGCAGCAGGATCACGGCCAGGGCGACGGAGGCGATCAGCGCGCCGCGCTTCTTCTTCGGTGCGGCTGGCGGCTGGTGGGGCGGGTACCCGGGCGGGGGAGGAGGGAACGCCGGGTCCGGGACGGCCGCGGGGCCGGGTGGGACGGCGACGGGGCCGGGCGGGACGGCGGCGGCGGGCGGAACGGCGGCGGGGCTGCCGGGCGGGGCGGCGGGGGCGGCGGCCGGGCCGGGCGTCCCCGTGGCGTCGGGAGCCGCCGGGGGGTCCGGCTGGTCGGCCGGTCCGACGGGGCCACCGCTGGGTGGTTGGGTCATCTCATCCCCCGGGTTGCGGCGCCGTCGCCTGACCTGGCGACGAGCGTGATCGAGCTGGCGGCGAGCCGGCGAGCGCCCGTCCGACCGGAAGGGTATCGGGCGGTTCGTCGCGCCGGGGGGCGGTGGGGTGCCGTCAGTTTCCTTACCGACGCTGTGTCGCATATGTGACTTTGGGTGATCGGGTGTGCGCGTCCGGTTGGCGGGGCTGTCGCCCCGGACCTACGTTCTCAGCGGCGCGGGGGGCGGGCCAGGCGCAGCGTCCGGGCCCGAAGTGATGACGTGACCAGGTACGACGCCCGGAGGCAAGGCATGCGCGACGTGGACAACATCCCCCGAGGCCAGTTCCCGGCGGGCGACCGGGCGCGGCGGCCCGCCTCCTCGGGCGACGCCGAGGGCGGCGTCGGCCTGCCCATCAACGAGCGGTCGTACCGGCGGCTGGCCGAACCCGTCGAGGTGGTGCGCGTCCCCGGCCGGCCGGGCCCCGGAGGCCGGGACGAGGAGGAGCCCGGGTTCGTCATCCACCTGCCGATCCGGGTCGCCGACCTGCGGGCGGCCACGGCGCTGGCCGGGACCGTCGCCACCTCGCTGAGCTTCCTGGTCGAACTGGACGCCGGCGAGACCACCGTGTCGAGCACGGACGACCAGAACAACCGGCACCGCGTCTTCTGCGACCTGCTGCTGCCGGACCGCTCCCGCTGCCCCCAGCCGTACGAGCACGGCGGCCCCTGCGGGGAGGTGCCGGCGGCCCCGGAGCAGCGTCCCGCGCCCGGCCCGTCCGCCGGACCGTAGGCTGTGCGTCGAGAAGTCGAACTCCATCCGAGGGAGCCCTCCACCGATGCAGAAGTGGGAATACGCCACGGTCCCGCTGCTGGTCCACGCGACCAAGCAGATCCTCGACAACTGGGGCGAGGACGGTTGGGAACTCGTCTCCGTGGTTCCCGGTCCCAACCCGGAGCAGCTCGTCGCGTACCTGAAGCGGGCGAAGGCATGAGCGAGCGGAGCGAGCGAATCGTCCTGGACGGCGCGTCGGGGGCTCATGGCTCCGCCGAGCGCAGCGAGGTGGCGGCATGAGCAACGGTCCGCACGCGAAGCTCGCCGAGCTCGGGCACACGCTGCCCGAGGTGGTCCCGCCGGTGGCCAGCTACGTGCCGGCCGTCCAGTCCGGGCAGCACGTCTACGTCTCCGGGCAGCTGCCGATGGTCGAGGGGAAGCTGCTCGCCACCGGCAAGGTCGGCGCCGGCGTCTCCGCCGAGCAGGCCAAGGACCTGGCCCAGCGGTGCGCGCTCAACGCGCTGGCCGCGATCGACTCGCTGGTCGGTCTGGAGAACGTCGTGAAGGTCGTCAAGGTGACCGGCTTCGTCGCCGCCGCCTCCGGCTTCACCGCCATCCCGGGCGTGATCAACGGGGCGTCCGACCTGTTCGGCGCGGTCTTCGGTGAGGCCGGCCGGCACGCGCGCGCCGCCGTCGGCGTCGCCGAGCTGCCCCTGGACGCCCCCGTCGAGGTCGAGGTCGTCGTCGAGGTCTCCTGACCCGCGCCGCCTCCCCGCGATCTGGCACTCCGCGCCGGCAAAAGCCGTGAAGCGGTACGTATCGAGGGCCGGATCTGCAAGATCGCGGGGAGCGGCCGGCGGGGCCGTACGATCGCAGCCATGACCGGGCACTTCACCGCGCCGGCGGCGGCGCTCGCCGGCGAACTGCCGGACTGGGTGACGCTGCTGCGTGCCCCGAACCCGGGGCCGATGACGCTCGACGGCACCAACACCTGGGTGCTGCGCGCCCCCGGCCAGGAGCACGCGGTCGTCGTCGACCCTGGCCCGGCCGACGAGGGGCACCTGGCGGCGATCGCCGCGCTGGGGCCGATCGGCCTGGTGCTGATCACCCACGGCCACCCCGACCACACCGACGGCTCGCGCCGCCTGCACGACCTGCTCGACGGGGTGCCCGTACGCGCCGCCGACCCGACGCACACCATCGCCGGGGAGCCGCTGGCCGGGCCGGGGGAGGAACTCGGCGAGCACGGGCTGAGCGTCCGACTCGTGCCGACCCCCGGGCACACCGGCGACTCGGTCTGCTTCCTGGTCGGGCACGGCGACGAGCGGGCGGTGCTGACCGGCGACACGATCCTCGGCCGGGGCACCACCGTGGTCGCCCACCCGGACGGGCACCTCGGCGACTACCTGGCCAGCCTGGAGCTGCTCTCCGCGTACGGGGGGATCACGGCGCTGCCGGGGCACGGCCCGGCGCTGGCCGACTGCGGCGCCGCCGCTGACTTCTACCTCGCCCACCGCCGGGCCCGGCTCGACCAGGTCCGGGCGGCGGTCGCCGGGGGCGCCGGCACCGCCGCGGAGGTGGTCGCGACGGTCTACGCCGACGTCGACCGGTCGCTGTGGTGGGCCGCCGAGTGGTCCGTGCGGGCCCAACTGGAATACCTGGGCCGGGAATCCGGCGGAGGCACCGCGGGGTTGGAGCAAGCGTGACCTGCCCGGTGTGCGGAACCGTCGCGGTGCCCGGCGCGCGGTTCTGCCACAACTGCGGCGCCGCGCTGCCGGCCGCCGCGACGCTGCCCGCGGCCGAACGCCGCGTGGTGACGGTGCTCTTCGGCGACCTGTCCGACTTCACCTCCTGGTCGGAGGACCTCGACCCGGAACGCGTCGGCGCGGTCACCGACCGGGTGCTCGCCGCCCTGGCCGGCGCGGTGAAGACGTTCGGCGGGCACGTCGACAAGCTCACCGGCGACGGGATCATGGCGGTCTTCGGCGCGCCGGTCGCGCACGAGGACGACGCCGAGCGGGCCGTACGTGCCGCGCTGTCGATGCAGCGGGCCGTCCGCCGGGTGCTCGACGACGAGCGCGGCGGCGGCGCGCCGCTCGGCCTGCGGGTCGGGCTGAACACCGGCGACGTGATCGCCGGCATCCAGGCCGCGATCGAGTACACGGTCATCGGCGACACCGTGAACACCGCCGCCCGGCTGGCCGACGCCGCCGCCGTCGGCGCGGTCTACGCGGGGGCGCGCACCTCCGCCGCCACCCGGCACGTCGCCTCCTGGCGGGCGCTGCGCCCGCTGCGGCTCAAGGGCAAGCGCGAGCCGGTCGAGGCGTACGAGCTGCTGGGCCTGCTGGACGCCCCGGGCACCCGGTCCGGCCTCGGCGACGAGGCCCCCTTCGTGGGCCGGGAGACCGAGATCGGGCGGGTCGCCGGCCGGCTCGCCGAGGTGATCGACCGCGCCGAGCCCCGGGTACTGCTGATGACCGCCGAGGCCGGGATCGGCAAGTCCCGCTTCGCCGCCGAGGTGGAACGCCTCGCCGCCGGCTACGACGTCGGCGCCGGCCGGTACGCCGCGCACACCGGCGCCCGGGTGCTGTCGGTGCGCTGCGCCGCGTTCGGCGAGCGGCGCCGGCTCGCGCCCCTGGCCGACCTGGTCAGGGCGGCGGTCGGCCTGCCCGGGGACCCCGCCACCGCGCTCACCCGCCCGGCCGTGGAGGAACGCCTGCGCCGGCTCGGCCAGCGACTCAGCCGCTCCGGCGAGCCGGCACCCATCGCCACCGACCAGCTGCTGGCCCTGCTCGGGTACGCCGAACTGCCCGGTGGCGCGGCCGACCAGGGCGAGTGGGGCACCGCCCAGCCCGCCGACGCCGACGCCGTGCCGAACGCGGTCGCGGACCTGCTCACCGCGCTCGCCGGGGAGGCGCCCCTGGTGGTCGTCGTGGACGACCTGCACGACGCCACCGCCGAGACCATCCGGGCGCTCGGGGTCACCCTGTCCCGGCTCACCGGCCCGGTGCTGGTCCTGCTGCTCGGCCGGCCCGAGCTGGTGCGTACCGCCGGGGCGCTGACCCGGGTCGCGGACGCCGAGGTGCACGCGCTGCCGCCGCTGCGCGGTGCCGACGCGGCCCGGCTGCTCACCACCTACCTCGGCGGCGGCAGGCTGCCGCAGGCCGACGCCGACCGGCTGCTCGCCACCGCCCAGGGCAACCCGTTCTACCTGGCCGAGCTGGTCACCCTGCTGATGGAGCGGGGCGCGCTGACCGCCGTCGCCGAGCGCAGCTCCCCGAGCCCCGGCAGCTGGCGGCTCGTGCCCGGCTCGCTCGGCAGCCGCCTGCTCTCCCGCGACCTGGCCGCGGTGCTCGCCGCGCGCATCGACGCGCTGCCGGCGGAGGCCCGCTCCGTGCTGCGGGACGCGGCGGTCGTCGGCGACACGGTGCCGGACGGCGCGCTGGAGGCGCTGCGCGAGCAGCGGGCCGGCCGCGACGGCCGGCCGGCGGCGGTGGTCGCCGTCGAGCTGGAACGGGCCGTGGAGGAGCTGCTGCAACGCCGGATGCTGCACCGCACCCGCACCGGCTACGCCTTCGCGACCCCGCTGATGCGGGAGGCCGCCTACGCCGGGGTGAGCAAGGCCGAGCTGGCCGAGCGGCACGCGGCGCTGGCCCGCTGGGCCGCGGCGGATCCGCTGGCGGGGGCGGGCGCGCCGGGCGGCTTCACCGAGGCCGCCCGGGACGTCTTCGTGGCCCAGCACGTCGAACGGGCCGCCACGCTGGCCGACGCGGTCGGGCTGCGGCCGGACGCGCCGGCACGGGCCGTCGTCGGCCTGGGCGTCGCCGCGCTCGGCGGGGCCGCCCGCCGGTCGTTGCAGGCGGGCGAGCCCGCGCTGGCCGTGGAGTACGCCGAACGCGCCGCCGAGCTGGCCCGCGACGGGGTGCCGGCGGCCGACCGGGTGGTGCACGCGCGGGCGCTGCTCCAGGTGGGTCGCCCCGCCGACGCCCTCGCCTCCGCCGAGAAGATCGCCGCGAACGCCGGCGACGAGTCCGCCGTCCGGACCAGCGCGCTGCTGCTCGCCGGGCAGGCCCACCAGACCATGGGCGACCAGGCGCGCGCGGTGGCCTGCTGGCAGGAGGCGTTGCAGGTGGCCACGGCCGGCGGGCTGCCGACGCTGCGCGCCTCGGCGATGCGCCGCCTCGGCATGGCCGACTTCATCGCCGGGCGGCTGGGGCAGGCCAGCAGCCGGCTCGCCGCGTCGTACCAGGTCAGCCTCCAGGCGCAGGACCGCCGGGGGCAGGCGTGGTCGTTGCAGAACCTGGCCTGGGTGACCACCACCCGGGGCGACTTCGCCGGCACGGACGCGGTGCTCGGCCGGGCCGCCCGGCTCTTCGCCGAGCTGAAGGACCCGTACGGGCGGGCCTGGCTGCGCGGCACCACCGCCTTCGCGCGGCTGCTCGCCGGCCGGCTGCGTGAGGCGTGCCGGATGGCGCAGGTCTTCCTGCCGTTCGGCGAGCGGGTCGGCGAGTCGTGGGCGGTGGGCACGCTGCGCGCGGTCGAGGCGTTCGCCACCGCCGAGCTGGGCGAGCTGGCCGAGGCGGACCGGGGGGCCCGCCGCGCGTACCGGGAGTTCGCCGCCGCCTCCGACGACTGGGGGCGCGGGTTCGCGCTGGTCGTCCGGGGGGTCGTGGCGCGCGGGCTGGGCGAGCCGGGGCACGCAGCCGACCTGCTCACCGACGCGCTGTCGTACGCGGAGCGCACGTCGCACCCGCTGCTCACCGGGATGGCCGGCACGCTGCGCGGGTTCGTGGCGCTGGACCTGGGCGACTGCGAGACGGCCGAGCGGGACGCCCGCTCGGTGCTGACCGCCGTGGAGCCGCACAACCCGCAGGCGCCCGCGCAGGTGGGGCCCCGGGTGCTGCTGGCCACCGCCCGGTTGGCGGCCGGCGACTCCGCGACCGCCGTCGGGCTGCTCGCCCCGGTGGCCACCGCCGCCGCCACCGTGCCCTCGCTGCTCTTCTCCCGCCGCCAGACCATGGCCCGGTACGCGTCCGCGCTGCTCGCCCACGGCCAGTGCGAGCAGGCGCTGGACTGGGCGCGGCGGGCCGTCACCGCCCCGTCGGAGGACGTGCGCAGCCAGGTGGTCGCCGCGAGCGTGCTCGCCGAGGCGCTCGCGGCCTGCGGCCGGCACGAGGAGGCGCTGGCCTGCGCCGAGGAGGCGGTCCGCCTGGCGTACGCGACCGAGCAGCGCAGCGAGCGCCGCGCCGCAGACGCCTTGCGCGCCCGCCTCGCCACCCCCTAGCTGTGGGCGGCGAGGTCGGGCGGGGCAGGGGTCGGCGGTCGTCGACGCTCAGGTGCCGGTAGGGGTACGGGTGCCGGCCGTGCCGCGGGTCGCGACGAGGCTCCAGCCGATGGAGACGGCGAGGGTGGCGACGATGACGCCGAGGGTCAGCGGGATGGGCAGCTTGCCCACCGGCGTCTCGGAGAGGACGAGCTTGACGCCGGCGAAGGCCAGCAGGAACGCCAGCCCGTAGTGCAGGTGCACGAAGCGACGCAGCAGCCCGGCGAGGCAGAAGTAGAGGCTGCGCAGGCCGAGGACGGCGAAGGCGTTGGCGGTCCAGACGATGAACGTGCTGGTGGTGATCGCGAGGATCGCGGCCACGGAGTCGATGGCGAAGATCAGGTCGGTGGCCTCGACGGCGACGAGGACGATGAACAGCAGCGTCGCCGTACGCCGGCCGTCGATGCGGATGAAGAACCTGCTCCCGTGGTAGCGGGCGTCGGTGGGGACGACCCGGCGGACGAGGCGGACCACGAGGTTCCGGTCGGGCTGCGTCTCGGCGTCGTGCCGGAAGGCCATCTTCCAGCCGGTCCAGACCAGGAAGGCGCCGAAGACGTACGCGGTCCAGAAGAACGTCTCGAGCAGCCCCGCGCCGAGGAGGATGAAGACGAAGCGGAACAGCAGCGCGCCGACGACTCCCCAGAACAGCACCTTGTGCTGGTAGGCGGCCGGCACCGCGAAGTAGCTGAAGACCAGGGCGAACACGAAGACGTTGTCGACCGACAGGGCCTTCTCGATGAGGTAGCCCGCGAAGTAGGCGCCGGCGGCCTCGTCGCCCTGCCACAGCCAGAGCAGGACGCCGAAGGCGAGGCCGGCGGCGATCCAGATCGCCGACCAGGTGGCCGCCTCCCGCAGGCCGATGACGTGGTCGTCGCGGTGCAGCAGCAGGTCGACCGCCAGCATGGCGGCGATCGCGGCGGTGAGCGCCAGCCAGGCCCACCAGGGTACGGACATCGGGGCTCCCTTTGACCGGGCCGGCGCCGGGGCGCCGGCGTGCTGGCCGAAGGTCTCCCCGGACCGCCGGTGCGGCGGTCCGCGCGACCGGGACCCGGGTGGGTCCGTACTGACGGCCGGCGCGTCCGGTGGCGGGTACTCCCCCTCGAACTACGGTACATTATTCACGAAATCTGGTTCGCCTGTCTAGTGCCCGGCCGCGCGGTCCGACCCCCGAAGTCTGGCGTTTCTGGGGATGCGGTGTGTCGGGGGTGGCCGATAGCGTGTCAGGTCCGAGGGGCGGTCGGTCGTGCGACCGCGTCGGGTCTGGGGAGGGCCGTCATGAGGTTGCCGCGTTCGGCCGCCGGATGGACGATGGCGGTCTTCGGCGTGTTGGCCCTGCTCATGGGGGCGGTCGGGCTGCTCTGGCCCGAGGCGCTGCTGCGCCTGCTCGGCCTCGAGGTGCCGGCGACGCGTGCCGCGGGCGACCACACCGGCACCTTCCTGACGGCCTCCTCGATGGCCTCGTTCAACATGGGGGTCTACTACCTGCTCGCCACCGCCACCGAGTGGCGCCCGTTCTTCCGCTTCACCGTGCTGTTCCGGCTGGTCACGTTCACGGTGTTCAGCATCGCGGTGCTGGCCGACGTCGCCCCCGGGCGGTTCTTCGGGGTGGCGCTCTGGGAGGGCCTCGGCGCGGCGGCGACCGCCGTCGGGCTCTGGTGGGACGACCGTCGCGCGGGCCCCGGGACGGTGGGCGTCGGGCGTGATTCCGCCGTCGGTGCCGTGCCGTCCGCCGATGCGGCTCACTGAGCCGCCGGTCCGATTGGGTATTTTCAGAGCTGTGACCGAGACCTCGCCCGGTGCCCTGCCGGTGCCCATCGTGCCCGGTCTGACCGATCTGCGCGTGTTTGCCCGAGGAGGCTACGCGACGATCTACAAGGCGACCCAGATCTCGGTGGGGCGCGAGGTCGCGGTCAAGGTGGAGAACCGCACGCTCGACAGCGAGCACGACCAGGCGCGCTTCCTGCGCGAGGCGCGGGCCGCCGGGCGGATGTCGTCGCACCCGCACGTGGTCGACCTCTTCGACGTGGGGGTCACGGTCGACCAGCACCCCTACCTGATCATGGAACTCTGCGACGGCTCGTACGCCGAGCGGATGCGGACCTCGCCGCTCGGGCCGGCCGAGGCGCGCGACCTCGGCGTCAAGATCGCCGACGCGATCGCCCACTCGCACGCCGCCGGGGTGCTGCACCGCGACGTCAAGCCGGCGAACATCCTCCACTCGCACTTCAACTCGGCGGTGCTGGCCGACTTCGGGCTGGCGGTCGTGGCCGAGATGCGTGACGCCTCGGTCGCCCTGGAGGTGCTCACCCCGGCCTACGCGCCGCCGGAGATGTTCAACCACAGCCCGCCGTCGCCCGCCGTCGACGTCTACGCCCTCTGCGCCACCCTCTACGCGGTCATGCACGGCCGGCCGCCGCGCTGGCAGTCCGAGCGCAACCCGAGCCTGATCACGGTGCTGGAGATGTTCCACCAGCCGGTCCCCGGCCTGCCCGGCGTGCCGCCCGAGATGATCGACGTGCTCCGGGCGGGGATGTCCAACGACCCCGGCGAGCGTCCCTCGGCCATCGAGCTGCGCGACCTGCTGGCCGGCCTGCCGCTCGGCCCGGCCGGCTCCCCGGTGGGCGGCGCGGGCGTGCCCGGGCCGGTCGGCGGCGGGCCCGGTCCCGTCGGCCCGTACGCCGCCGACCAGGTCTCCCGGCCCGCACCGCGACCCCCGGTGGAGGACCTGCACCCGACGGTGCCCACGGTCGGTCACCGACGCCGGCGGCGCTGGTTCCTCGGCGGTGCCGGGATGGTGGCGCTGGCCGCCTCGGCCGGCGCCGGTGCGTGGCTGGGTGGCGTGGTGTCCTCGCCGGGCCCGGTGCCGACGGCGGACGTGGCGGCGACGAGCGTGGCGGCGACGAACGCGGTGCTGCCCGCCTGCGCCCTGACGGCCGGGCTGCCCGCCGGGGCGGGCTGCGCCGACGAGCTGGAGTGCTTCGGCCCGATGGAGGTGCGTGGTGCCCGGGCCAGGGCGGCGCGGGTGCCCTGCGACGGCCAGCACACCTGGGAGAGCTACGCCGAGGGCAGACTTCCCGACACCCTGGTCGGTGCCGACCACGACCAGGTCGCCGCCGACGCGGGGGTGCGCCGGGTCTGCAACGAGACCACCTTCCGGCTTACCAGCGGGGTCAGGGTCGCCGACGGCTGGAACCTGGAGGTGCTGCCCCCGGCCGGGGCGGACACCGACCGGACGTACCGCTGCCTGGCCGGGCGCGGGCTCGACGCGCTCGCCTCACCCACCCTCACGGGCCGCTGAGCCGCCGCGCCCCCGGTGACGCTCCCGCAGGGCGCGGACGGTCTCCCGGTGGTCGAGCGACTCCAGCGTGTCGGCGTCGACGCCGTAGAGGCCCCCGGCCGGCTGCCCCGGGCCAGCCGGTGTGACGCCCGGTTCCGCCTCGTCCTCCTGCCGGGCCGCCGCCACGGAGACGGCCGCGATCATCGTCGAGAGGACGCAGAGCAGCGCCAGGGCCACCCCGACGAGATCCTGCCGGCCCCACACGATCAGCGTCACCAGCAGCGAGACCGCCACCAGCGCCGCGACGACCGCCTTCGCCCGCGCGTCGGGCCTCGGAATTCTCACCCGTCCAGGATGTCCGAGCGGGGCCCGCTGTCAACCGGGTCGCCGGCACCGGATGCGATGATCTCCGTTCGAAGATCGTCGCCTGTGGGAGAGGGGTGCCGGTGACCCGCGTCCTCCGGATCGTCGCCGCCGTGCTGGTGTCGGGTGCGCTGGCCGCGTGCGGAGCGGACGGGGCGCCGGAGCCGGCGACCGCGCCGCCGCCCGCGAGCGGTGCCGCGCCCGGGGTGTCCTCGCCCGCCCTCTCGCCGTCGGCCCCCGCCTCGTCCGCCACGCCACCGTCGGCGGGCTCCGCCCCGCCGGCCGCCGGTCGCGGCGGGTACGCCAACCCCGACGAGGCGATCGCCGCGCACCTGTCGGCCGTCCCCGGGGTCCGCTACCTCGGCCTGTGCAAGAACGCCAAGCGCGACCCGGCGGCGGTCTGCGCCCTCCGGATGGGCTTCGTCGAGCGCGACGAGGTCTACGGGCTGGGCGCCCCGCACAGCGACGTCGTCGGCTTCCTGCTGTTGCGCGACGGGCCCGACGGCTGGCGGGTGGCGGCCGAGTACGCGCCGGACGGCGGGACGCCCGCGCCGCCGTGGATGGCCGGGGTGGGATGATCCGGGACGCGCGGAGGACCTGAAGCGTCAACGGTGAATTATTCGTTACATCGTCTTGCCGGATTGTCGGATATGTAGCCACTCGCCGGCCTGTGGCCCTGTCGCCCGCTCCCTAGAGTGACGGAGGTCGAGCCACGGCTCGACCGTCCTGTTCGCCCACCGGAAGGCGTCCACATGCCACGACGAAACCGGTCCATCGCCGCTGCGGGGATCGCCGGCATCCTCCTCGCCGGCGCCGCGGTCGCACCCGCCGCCGCCGCACCGTCCCCCGCCGCCGGGGACCGTCCCGTCACCTCCGACCGGACCAGCCCGCAGGAGGCCCGCCGGGTCGACCGGGTGCCGACGCCCACACTGGACTGGTACGCCTGCTACGAGTACGCCGAGTGCGCCACCGTCCGGCTGCCCCGCGACTACGACCAGCCGGACGGCCCGACGACCGAGGTCGCCGTGCTGCGCGTCAAGGCCCGCGACCAGCAGCGGAAGATCGGCAGCCTCTTCGTCAACCCGGGCGGCCCCGGCGGCTCCGGCACCGACATCGCGCTCGCCGCGCCGTACGTCCTCGGTGACGAGGTGCTCGACCGCTTCGACGTCGTCGGCGTCGACCCGCGCGGCGTCGCCGCCAGCCAGCAGGTCAGGTGCTTTCCCTCCGTCAAGGAGCAGACCCGGGCGTACGCCGGGCTGAACGTGGCGTTCCCGTGGACGAAGGCCGAGGAGAAGGCGTACGTGGCCTCCTCGAAGGCCGTCGGCAGGGGCTGCTCCACCACGGGCCGGCCGCTCACCGGCGCGATGTCGACCGCCGAGGTGGCTCGGGACATGGACGTGCTGCGCCGCGCCGTGGGCGACCGGAAGCTCACCTACCTCGGCTTCAGCTACGGCAGCATCCTCGGCCAGTACTACGCCAACATGTTCCCCGACCGGGTCCGGGCCCTGGTGATCGACGGCGTGCTCAACCCCAACGAGTGGGTCGGCCAGGGCAAGGCGCGCAGCCTGCCCCAGGAGGAGCGGATGCGCAGCGCGCAGGGCGCGTACAAGGCGCTGCGGGAGATCCTGGTGCGCTGCGACAAGGCCGGCGCGCAGGCGTGTGCGCTGGCCGAGGGCGACCCCGTCGCGTCGTTCGACCTGGTCGCGAAGCGGCTGCGGGCCAAGCCGGTGGTGATCGAGGACCCCGACTTCGGCCCGCTCACCATCACGTACGCCGACTTCGTCGCCGCGAACCTGGGCGCGCTCTACGGCCCGACGGGCTACGCCGAGGTCGTCGACCTCACCGCCGCCCTGCTGGTGCTCACCGACCCGGCGGCGTCCCCGGCCGCCCGCCGTCCGGCCACGGCCGACGTGACCCGGCAGGCCGCCAAGGCCCGCGAGCAGGCCCGCCGGTACGACTTCCCGTACGACAACGGGTTGGAGACCTTCCTCGGCGTGGACTGCACCGACGCGTACCACCCGAAGGACGCCGGCTCGTTCCCGGCGCTCGCCGCGAAGGCCGACAGGCGCGACCCGTACTTCGGTCGGCTCTGGACGTGGGCCACCTCGCCGTGCGCCCGCAAGACCTGGACCGTGCGGGACTCCGACGCCTACACCGGGCCGTTCAACCGGCGGACCGCCGCGCCCGTGCTGGTGGTGGGCAACTACTGGGACCCGGCGACCAACTACCGGGGTGCGGTCAGCTCGGCCCGGCTGCTGCCGAACAGCCGACTGCTCAGCAGTGACAGCTGGGGACACACCGCGTACGGGACGTCGGCCTGCGTGACCGACGCAGTCGACGCGTACCTGCTGCGCGGGGCGCTGCCGGCCAACGGCAAGGTCTGCGTGGGCGACGTCCAGCCGTTCGCGGAGCTGCCGGCGGAGCCCGGGGCGACCCGCCGCGCGGAGGCGTCGAAGGGCGCGTTGGCCGCCGAGGGTGCCCCCGGGCGCGGTGAGCCGAAGCGGCTCCCGCCGGTGGTGGCGCCGCTGCCGGCGGTCGGCACGCTGACCGTCCGCTGAGGACTCGGGGTGCGGCGGGCGATCGGGCGCCCGCCGCACCCCGGCCCGCTCAGTAGGACTTGTCCTGGCCGAGGACGTGCTGGGCGACGAAGTTGAGGATCATCTCGCGGCTGACCGGGGCGATCCGGCCGGCGCGCACCGCGCCGAGCAGCGTGGCCACGCCGTACTCGGTGGTCATGCCGGCCCCGCCGAGCACCTGGACGGCGGTGTCGACGGCCAGCGCGGCGGCCTCCCCGGCGGCGTACTTGGCCATGTTGCCGGAGACGCCGGCCTCCAGGTCGCGGCCCGCGTCGTAGAGGGTGGCCGCCTTGTGGATCATCAGGCGGGCCAGCTCGACCTGTACGGCCGCGTGCGCGAGCGGATGGGCCACACCCTGGTGCGAGCCGATGCTCCGGCCACCCCAGACCTTGCGGGTGGCCGTGTACTCGCTGGCCCGCTCGATGGCGTACCGGCCCGTGCCGGCACCCATCGCGGCGACCGTGATCCGTTCCGGGTTGAGCCCGGCGAAGAGCGCCGGCAGGCCGGCGTCCAGCGACTCGCCGACCAGCGCGTCGGCGGGCAGCCGCACGTCGTCGAGGTAGAGCAGGAACTGGTTCTCCGGGGACACGATCTCCATGTCCAGCTTGGAGCGGGTCAGCCCCGGCGCGTCGGTCGGCACCACGAACAGCGCCGGCTTCAGCTTGCCGGTGACCGCGTCCTCGGTGCGGGCCACGACCAGCACGTACGACGCCTCGTCGACGCCGGAGATGTAGCACTTGCGGCCGGAGAGCAGCCAGTCGTCGCCGTCGCGGCGGGCCACCGTGCCGAGGCGGTGGAAGTTGGAGCCGGCCTCCGGCTCGGTGATCGCGAAGACCACCTTCAGCGAGCCGTCGGCGAAGCCCGGCAGGAAGCGCTTGCGCTGCTCCTCGGTGCCGTGCCGGGCGATCACCGTGGCCGCGATGGCCGGGGAGACCACCAGCAGCAGCAGCGGGCAGCCGGCCGCCGCCAGCTCCTCGCAGACGATGGCCAGCTCCGTGATCCCGCCCCCGCCGCCGCCGTACTCGGTGGGGATGTTGACCCCGAGGTAGCCCAGCCGGCCGGCCTCGTCCCACAGCTCGGTGGTGTGCTCGCCGGAGCGGGCCTTGGTGACGAAGTAGTCGTGGCCGTACCGGCGGCCCAGGGCGCGCACGGCGTCGCGGAGCTGGTCCTGCTCGGGGGTGAGGTCGAAGTTCATCGGGGGGCCTCCAGGATCACTCGGGGTTGACCACGGCCAGCACGGCGCCCGTGTCGACCTGCCCGCCGGTGGCGACCGGAAGCTCGGCGACCACACCGTCGGCCGGGGCGAGCACGGGATGTTCCAGCTTCATCGCTTCCAGCGTCAGCAGCAGGTCGCCGGCCGCCACCCGCTGACCGACCTCGACGTGCACCCGGGTCACCGCGCCGGGCAGCGGCGCTACCAGCGACCCGGCCGCCAGCTCCGCCGTGGGCTCGGGGAAGCGCGGCAGCTCGGTGAGGCTCGCCGCCCCGTCCGGGCCGTCCACGAAGACCTCCGGGGACACCCGGTGTACGCGGTACGCGCGCCGCACCCCGTCGACGTCGAGCACCACCCGGTCCGGGGCGGCCCGGACCAGGCTCACCACGGGCGTGGGCGCGTCTGCCGCCGTCCCGTCCGGCGTCGGCCCTGCCGTCGGAGCCGTCGCGTCCGTGGGGGGCCCGTCGGTGCGGGCGGCGGAGCCGGCGCCCGGCACGGCCGACCACTCCGCGAGGGCGCCCGAGCGGTCCAGGCGGTAGCGGACCTCGATCTCGCCGTCCCGGCCGGTGAACCGGGTGACCTGCGGGAACGCCGGCACGTTGCGCCAGCCCGAGGGGAGCCCGGCCAGCACCGGCGCGTCGGCGCGGTGGGCGGCGGCGGTGGCCAGCGCGGCGGCCAGGGCCGCCAGGGGGAGCTGGTCGGCGGGCAGCAGCGGGGCGAAGACCTCCGGGTGCCGGTCCAGGAAACCGGTGTCGATCTCCACCGCGCCGAACTCCGGGCTGCGCAGCACCCGGACCAGCAGGTCCCGGTTGGTGGCCACGCCGTGCAGCTCGGCCCGGGCCAGCGCGCCGGCCAGCAGCCGGATCGTCTCGGCGCGGCTCTGGCCCCAGGCGATCACCTTCGCCAGCATCGAGTCGTAGTGCACCCCGACGGTCGAGCCGTCCACGACGCCGGAATCCAGCCGCAGGCCGATCGCCCGGAGGTTGCCGAACTCCCGGGCCACCCCGGGGACCGCGAACCGGTGGACGGTGCCGGTGGCGGGACGCCAGCCCTGCGCCGGATCCTCGGCGCAGAGCCGCACCTCGATCGCGTAGCCGCGCATCCAGTGCGGGTCGGTGGCGTGCTCCGGCAGGGGTTGGCCCTCGGCGACCATCAGTTGCAGGCGGACCAGGTCCAGCCCGGTGCAGAGTTCGGTGACCGGGTGTTCCACCTGGAGGCGGGTGTTCATCTCCAGGAAGTAGATCTCCCCGTCGGGCGCGAGCAGGAACTCGACCGTGCCCGCGCCCACGTAGTCGACCGCCCTGCCGGCGGCCACCGCCGCCTCGTGCAGCCGCTCCCGCACCTCGGCGGGGAGGACGCCGGGTGCCTCCTCGACGATCTTCTGGTGTCGGCGCTGGATAGAGCAGTCCCGCACGCCCAGGGCGGCCACCGTCCCGTGGGTGTCGCCGAAGATCTGCACCTCGACGTGCCGGCCCCGTTCGACGTACCGCTCGATGAAGACCGTGCCGTCGCCGAACGCGCCGGCCGCCTCGCGGCGCGCGGAGGCGACGGCCTCGGCCAGCCCGGCGGCGTCGCGGACGATCCGCATGCCGCGCCCGCCGCCCCCGGCGGACGCCTTCACCAGCACCGGGAAGTCGGTGATCCCGTCGGCGTCGGTCCAGGTGGGCAGCATCGGCACGCCCGCCTCGGCGAGCAGGGCCTTGGCCGCCATCTTGTCGCCCATCGCGGCGATCGCCTTCGCGGGCGGGCCGACCCAGGTCAGCCCCGCGTCGGTCACCGCCGCGGCGAACTCGGCGTTCTCGGCGAGGAAGCCGTAGCCGGGATGCACGGCGTCCGCGCCGGCCCGGCGGGCCGCGTCCAGGATGAGGTCGATCCGCAGGTACGTCTCGGCGGGCGTGTTCCCGGGCAGCCGCACGGCGTGGTCGGCCTCGGCGACGAACGGCGCGTCGGCGTCCGCGTCGGAGTGCACGGCCACCGTCTCGACGCCCAGCGCCCGGCAGGTGGCGAAGACCCGGCGGGCGATCTCGCCCCGGTTGGCCACCAGAAGTCTCGTGATCATCAGTAGCCCCCTACATCCGGAAGACGCCGAAGCCGTCGGCGCCCCTGACCGGTGCGTTGTGGATCGCCGACAGGCAGAGCCCGAGGACGGTACGGGTGTCGCGGGGGTCGATCACCCCGTCGTCGTAGAGCCGGCCGGAGAGGAAGAGCGCGCCGGACTGCGACTCGATCTGCTGCTCGACCATCATCCGCATCGCGGCGTCGGAGTCCTCGTCGTAGTCGCGGCCCCGGGCGGCGGCGGCCTGCCGGGCCACGATGGACAGCACGCCCGCGAGCTGCGCCGGCCCCATCACCGCCGACTTGGCGTTCGGCCAGGTGAACAGGAACCTCGGCTCGTACGCCCGCCCGCACATGCCGTAGTTGCCGGCGCCGTAGGAGGCGCCCAGGTTGACCGTCAGGTGCGGCACGGTCGAGTTCGACACCGCGTTGATCATCAGTGCGCCGTGCTTGATGATGCCGCGCTGCTCGTACTCGGTGCCGACCATGTAGCCGGTGGTGTTCTGGAGGAAGACCAGCGGGGTGTCGGCGGCGTTGGCGAGCTGGATGAACTGGGCCGCCTTCTGCGCCTCCTCGCTGAACAGCACGCCCCGCGCGTTGGCCAGCACCCCGACGGGGTAGCCGTGCAGCTCTCCCCAGCCGGTCACCAGAGCGGTGCCGTAGCCGGGCTTGAACTCGTCGAAGGCGCTGTCGTCGAGCAAGCGGGCCAGCACCTCGCGCGGATCGAACGGCACCTTCAGGTCGGCGCTGGCGATGCCGAGCAGTTCCTCGGGGTCGTACCTGGGCGGGGCCGGGCGCGGGTTGCGCGGCGCCGGGCCCTGCTTGCGCCAGTTCAGCCGGCGTACGCACTGCCGGGCCAGTCGGATGCCGTCGCGCTCGTCGGAGGCGAGGAAGTCGGCCAGGCCGGACGTCGTGGCGTGCATGGCCGCCCCGCCGAGGGACTCGTCGTCGGTGACCTCGCCGGTGGCCATCTTCACCAGCGGCGGCCCGGCCAGGTAGACCTGCGAGCGGTCCCGGATCATGATCACGTGGTCGGACATCCCCGGCACGTACGCGCCCCCGGCGGTGGCGTTGCCGAAGACCACGCTGACCGTGGGGATCTTCGCAGCCGAGAGCCGGGTCAGGTCGCGGAACACCCGCCCGCCCGGAATGAAGATCTCCGCCTGGGTGGGCAGGTCCGCGCCGGCCGACTCGACCAGGTTCACCATCGGCAGCCGGTTGGCCAGGGCGATCTCGCCCGCCCGGCGGGTCTTCGCCAGCGACCACGGGTTCACCGCGCCGCCGCGTACCGTCGGGTCGTTGGCGACGATCAGGCACTCGACGCCCTCGACGACGCCGATGCCGGTCACCACGCTGGCGCCGACGGGGAAGTCGGTGCCGTACGCGGCCACCGGCGAGAGCTCCAGGAACGGGCTGTCCGGGTCGAGCAGCAGCTCGATCCGCTCCCGGGGCAGCAGCTTGCCCCGCTTGTGGTGCCGGGTCACGTACTTCTCGCCGCCGCCGGCACGGGCCTGGTCGAGGGCCGTCTCCAGCTCGGCGAGGCGCTCCAGCAGCGCCTCCCGGTTGGCGCGGTGCCCCGGCGAGGACGGGTCGACCGCGCTGCGCAGTGTCGTCACAGGCCCATGCCCTTCGCGATGATCTCGTTCATGATCTCGGTGGTGCCGCCGCCGATGCCGAGGATGCGGGCGTCGCGGTAGTGCCGCTCCACCTCGGCGTCGCGCAGGTAGCCGTAGCCGCCGTGCAGTTGGAGCGCCTGGTCGACGACCTCGGCGCAGGCGGCCACCGCGACGTTCTTCGCCATCGCCACCTCGGTCACCACCGGCTCGCCCGCCGCCACCCGCGTCGCCACCTCGTGCACGTACGCGCGGGCCGCCTCGGTGCGGGTGTGCATCTCGGCCAGCCGGTGCCGGACCAGTTGCCGGCTCGCCAGGGGACGGCCGAACGTGGACCGGTCCCGGCACCAGCGCACCGCCAACTCCACGCAGCGCTGCGCGGTCGCGTACGCCTGGGTGGCGAGCGAGAGCCGCTCGGCGGCGAAGTTCTGCATGATCGACAGGAAGGCGGTGTCCTCCGCGCCGACCCGGTTCGCCACCGGCACCCGGGCGTCGGCGAACGACAGCTCGGCGGTGTCGGAGCAGTGCCAGCCGAGCTTCTCCAGCCGGCGCCCGACGGTGAAGCCGGGGGTGTCCTTGTCGATCACCAGCAGGGTCAGGGCGCCGCTGCCCGGGGGCAGGGTGCACAGGGCGGTGGTCACGAAGTCGGCCCGTACGCCGCTGGTGATGTAGGTCTTCGACCCGTTGACCACGTAGTGGTCGCCGTCCCGCCGCGCGTGGGTGCGGATGCTCGCCACGTCCGAGCCGCCGTCGGGCTCGGTGATCGCCAGCGCGCCGATCATGGTGCCGGCCAGCGTCGGCCGGACGTACCGGTCGATGAGTTCCGCGTCGCCGGAGGCGACGATGTGCGGCAGCGCGATGCCGTGTGTGAAGAGCGCGGCGATCAGCCCGGACGAGCCGCCCGAGCGGATGATCTCCTCGGTCACGATGATCGAGTCGAGCAGGTCCCCGCCGCTGCCGCCGACGGCCTCCGGGAAGCCGATGCCGAGCAGGCCGAGCTTGGCGGCGGTGGCGTGCAGCTCGCGGGGGATCTCGCCGGCCCGCTCCCAGCCGTCCAGGTGCGGCAGCACCTCCCGGGTGACGAAGGCCCGGGTCAGCTCCCGCAGCTGCCGGCGCTCCGGCGTGTCCACGATGGTCATCGGCCCTCCCCGGGGGTCGCGCCGCCGGCCCGGTGGTCCGGGCCGGGCACGAGGTCCGCCGGCAGGTCGACGAGCCGGGAGCGGAGCAGTTCACCGAGCGCCTTGGCCTGCGGATCGAACCGGGTGGAGGCGGCCACCCCCTGCCCGAGCAGGCCCCGGACGACGAAGTTGACGGCACGCAGGTTCGGCAGCTCGTACCGCCCTACGACCAGCGGCGCGGTCTCCGGCAGCAGCTCGCGCAGCCGGGCGGTGGTCAGCCAGCCGCGCAGCCACGACCAGGTCGCGTCCGTGCGGGCCCAGACGCCCAGGTTGGCGTCGCCGCCCTTGTCGCCGGAGCGGGCCCCGACCAGCTCGCCGAGCGGCGCGCGCCGGGTGGGCCGGTCGGCCGACGGCGGTTCCGCCTCCGGCGGGTCGGCGGCGGGTGCCGGCTCGTCCGCCGGGGCGGCGGTGCGGGCCGGCGGCGGGATCGGCACCCGCTCGCCGGAGGGGAGCACCGCGACGTGCGGCACCGCGTCCTGCGGCACGGCGTCGGCGGTGAACACCCCGTAGGGCGCGGCGTCGCCGGGCAGCGTGGTCAGGGTGCAGCCGGGGTAGGAGGCCAGGGCCAGCTCCACCGCGGCGGCCGAGAACGCCCGCCCGGCCCGCGCCTTGTCGCCGTCGCGCAGGTGTACGTGCAGCAGCGCGCTCGCCGCCTCGGTGTCGGCCGCGTCCGCGTGGTCGGTGCGGGCCAGCGTGAACTCCAGCCCCTCCGTCCCGACGGCCGTCTCGACCTGGCTGCGGACCAGGGCCGCCTTGGCGGGGATGTCGAGCCCGCACAGGACGAAGGTCATCGAGTTGCGGAAGCCCCCGAGGTTGTTGACGCCGACCTTGAGGGTGCCCGGCGGGGGTGTGCCCCGCACACCGCTCACCCGTACGCGGTCGGGCCCGTCGGCGGCCAGCGCGACCGTGTCCAGCCGGGTCACCACGTCCGGCCCGAGGTAGGCCGGGCCGCCGACCTCGTAGAGCAGCTGGGCGGTGACCGTCTCCACGGTGACCGCGCCGCCCGTGCCGGGGTGCTTGGTGATCACGCAGGAGCCGTCGGGGCGCAGCTCGGCGACCGGGAAGCCGGGGCGCCGCCCGCCGTTGGGCAGTTCGGTGAAGAAGCTGAAGTTGCCCCCCGTGACCTGCGCCCCGCACTCGATCAGGTGACCGGCGACGGTCGCCCCGGCCAGCGCGTCCAGGTCGTCGCGGCCCCAGCCGAAGCGGGCGATCGCCGGCCCCACCACCAGGGACGCGTCGGTCACCCGGCCGGTGACCACCACGTCCGCCCCGCCGTCCAGGCACGCGGCGATGCCGTACGCGCCCAGGTAGGCGTTCGCCGTCAGCGCGTCGGGGCGGGCGAGGGCGTCGCCCTCGACGTACCCGACGCGGACGGTCAGGCCGAGCCGGTCGGCGAGCGACCCGATGGCGGCGGCCAGGCCGGCCGGGTTCAGCCCGCCGGCGTTGGTCACGAGCCGCACGCCCCGGTCCAGCGCGGTGCCGAGGCAGCCCTCCAGTTGGCGGAGGAAGGTCTTCGCGTAGCCGAGGGAGGGGTCGCGCAGCCGGTCCCGGCCGAGGATCAGCATGGTCAGCTCGGCCAGGTAGTCGCCGGTCAGCACGTCCAGTTCGCCGCCGTCGAGCATCTCCCGCCACGCCGTCGACCGGTCGCCGTAGAAGCCGGAGGCGTTGCCCACCCGCAGCACGCCGCTCACGCCGCCACCCCGCCCGCCGCGTCGCTTCCGGGGGCCGTCGGTGGGCGGCCGGGGCCGGGTGGGCCGGCGAAGGCCTGCGCGACGTCCAGCCACGCGTCGGCCACCGGGCCGGTCGCGGTCAGCGCCAGGTCGGCGCGGTGCCTGCGCTGGGTGACCAGCAGGCAGAAGTCGAGCGCCGGGCCGGTGACCCGGTCGGCGGCGTCGGCCGGGCCGTACGCCCAGGTGTCGCCGTCCGGCGCCGCCAGCTCGACGCGCACCGGCGCCGTCGGCACCGGCCGGCCGTGGGCGGCGAAGCTGTGGCCGAGGGTACGGAAGCCGAGGTGCGCCACGTGCCGCAGTCGGGCCGTGCCGGGGCGGGTCACGCCGAGCGCGTCGGCCACGTCCGTGCCGTGGGCCCAGGTCTCCATGATCCGGGCGGTGGCCATCGAGGCGGCCGACATCCGGGTGCCGAACCAGGGCAGCTTCCCGCCCGCCGGTACGCGGGCCAGCGCGTCGGCGAGCGCCGCCCGCCCGGCCCGCCAGCGGGGAAGCAGCTCGCCCGGCGGGGCGAGGAACTCCTCCGCGCCGGAGTCGACGAGCCGGGCGGGGTCTCCGGCGGCGAGCACGGCGGCGAGGAACGCCTCGGCGTCGGTGGCGGCGAGCAGCGCCACGTGGTCGGTCCAGGCGAGGTGGGCGATCTGGTGCCCGACGCTCCAGCCCGGCGACGGGGTGGCCCGCCCCCAGCCGGCCGACGCCCGGCCGGTCACCAGGTCGTCGAGCTGCTCGGACTCGTCGGTCAGGTCCGCGAGCAGGTCCTTGAGGTCGACCATGGTGCCTCCGGGGGCTGGGCGGGCCGGTCAGGGCGGGCGGTCAGGGGGTGAGCAGGGTGGCGAGCTGGCGCTTCCAGGTGTGCAGCAGGGCGGCGCGGCGGGACGAGTCGTCGTTGAGCAGGTTGGCCACGCCGAGCCCACGGAGCAGGTCGAGGGTCGCCTGCACCGCCTCGCGTACGCCCGGGCGGCGCTCGTCGACGTCGAGCAGCGCGACGGTGAGCCGGTGCATCTCGCGGCCCACCCGGGCCTCCAGCGGCACCAGGGCTTCGCGCAGCTCCCGGTCGGTGCGGGCGGCGACCCAGAGTTCGAGGGCCGCGACGAAGAGCGGGCCGGTGAACGCCGCGCCGAGCAGGTCGATCACCAGGTCGAGCCGCTGGGGGCCGGGCGGCAGCGCCTCGGCCTCGGTGCGCAGCTCCTCCGCCCGACGCTCCGCGAGGTGGGCGACGGCGGCGGTGACCAGCGCGGCCTTGGTGGGGTAGTGGTGCAGCTGGGCGCCGCGCGAGACGCCGGCCCGGGCCGCGACGACGGTGGTGGTGGTGCCGGACCAGCCGTGCTCGACCAGGCAGTCGACGGTCGCCTCCAGCAGCCGGGCCTGGGTGGCGCGGCTGCGTTCCTGCTGAGGGACGCGGGTCGATGCGGGCACGGGGACAGCGTGCCGCCCCGGAAACAAACAGTCAAGACTGACTTTTTCTTGCCACCGGACTGACGCCTGCCGGCCAGGGTCGGTGACCAGGTGTTCGGGCGCTGTCGAGCTGCCCCCACGGATGGGGCACGGGCCGGCGGGGCCACCGGCTCGCCCGGAGAGCCCGGCCCGCTGCCGGACAGCGACGGGGCCTCGACCCCGGTCCGGTCCGGGCTCGGTGGGATGCGGGGCCCGTCCCGTCGGTAACGCTCAGCGGCCGTCGCGCGGGGCGAACACCGCGAGGGCCGTGGCGTCGCTGTGTCGGGAGCGCAGGTACTCGTCCGCCCACTCGGCGGCGTCGGGGAAGCCCGACTCGGCCGTCACCCGGGCGCAGGCGGCGTCCACGTCGAAGGAGGTGCGCCGCAGGTCCACCCCGGGCCCGAGGAGCGCCCAGAAGGCGCCGGGACCGCCGTAGGGCATCCCGATGCTGCCCGGATTGACGACCAGCCGCCGGTCGGCCAGCCGGGTGAACGGCATGTGGGTGTGCCCGCAGACGACCGTGCCCACCTCGGCCGGGACGTCGGCGAGCACCTCCGCCCAGCGTTCCATCCGGGAGTCGACGAGCACGACCTCCTCGTCGTCGCGCGGGGTGGCGTGGCAGAACAGCACCGGGCCGAGGCCGGCGACCTCCAGGGTGACCGTCAGCGGCAGCGCCGCCAACCGGGCCACCTGGTCGTCGCGGAGCTGCTCCGCCGCCCAGTTGGAGACGTCGATCGGGGAGGGGCGGCCGGCCCGCGCCTGCACCAGCTCGCGGTCCGCGTTGCCCCGTACCCAGCGGGCCCGGTCGCCCAGCCCGGCGAGCACGTCCAGCACCTCGACCGGCTGCGGACCGGCCGCCATGTCGCCGGTGAGCACGATCAGGTCGGCGGCGGCGACGTCCGGCTCGGCCAGCACGGCCTCCAACGCCGGCAGCGCACCGTGGATGTCGGAGAGAACGGCCACCCGGTCCAGCATCGATCCACCGTGCCCGCCGGGCGGGCACGGTGTCCAGCGATTCTGCCCCGGGCAGACAGGGCCCCGGGGCCGCCCGGCCGGGTGCGTCAGACGCGGGCGCGGCGGGCCAGTCGCTCCGGGTCGAGGATGATGATGCTCTTGCCGTCCAGCCGCAGCCACCCGCGCGAGGCGAAGTCGGCCAGCGCCTTGTTGACGGTCTCCCGGGAGGCGCCGACGAGCTGGGCGATCTCCTCCTGGGTGAGGTCGTGGGTCACCCGCAGCACGCCGCCGTCGCGGGTGCCGAAGCGGCCGGCCATCTGGAGCAGGTTCTTGGCGACGCGACCGGGCACGTCGGTGAAGATCAGGTCGGCCAGGGAGTCGTTCGTGCGCCGGAGCCGGCGGGCGAGCACCCGCAGCAGCTGCTCGGCGATCTCCGGGCGGTTGTTCAGCCACGGGCGCAGGGCCTGCTTGCGCAGCCGCACCAGGCGGGTGTCGGTGACCGCCGTGGCCGTCGCCGTACGCGGGCCGGGGTCGAAGAGCGACAGCTCGCCCACCATGTCCGACGGGCCCATCACCGCGATCAGGTTCTGCCGGCCGTCGGCAGCGCGCCGACCCACCTTGATCTTGCCGGACAGCAGGATGTAGAGACTGTCGCCGGGTTCGCCCTCGTTGAAGACGATCTCGCCCTTGCGGACCTCGAGCGTCTCCATCTCCTTGGCGAGTGCCTCGGCAGCCTCCGGGTCGACGCCCTGGAAGATCCCGCTGCGAGCCAGTACCTCGTCCATCGCGCACCTCCGCCTGCGCGTGCCGTCCGTCGGCCGGGTCCGCCGTCCGCTGATCCCTCGCGCGTCGCCAGTCTAGGCGCACGTGAGCAGCAATCAGAGGTGCACCCCTGGAATCTTGATCGTTGGGCGTAACCTGCCGGCCCTGATCAAGCAGTAGGATCGCGCGCCCGCCCGGGCACCGGGGCGGCCCCCGACACCCGGGTCGTAGGGTCACCACGTGCTGAGTGAACCCGTGCTGACCGCCCGCCCGGAGGACGGTCGGGACGTCCCGCTGCTCGTGTGGCGCGCCGACGGCCCGCTGCACGCGGTCAGCTCCGCGCCGCTGGGCGGCGGGATCGGCGTCCGGCACTGGGTCGTCAACGCGACCGTGCCCATGTCGTACGACCGGGACGACCCCGCCGACCACCTGGCCGAACTGGCCGACCGGCTCGGCCTCGACGGGCCCGGGGTGGGCCTGTTGACCGGGGTGGACGTCGCAGAGGTCGTCGCCCGGACGGACACCGGCGTGCGGATCTGGGCCACGGTCGGCCTGGGCACCCCGGTCTGGGCGGCGGCACCCGCCCCGGCGGCACCGGGGCAGCGGGTCGGCACCGTCAACGTCGTGGCGTACGTCCCGGCCCGGCTCGGCGACGCCGCCCTGGTCAACGCCGTCGCCACGGCCACCGAGGCGAAGGCGCAGGCGATCGCGGAGCTGGGCGTGCCGGGCACCGGCACCCCGACGGACGCCGTCACCGTGCTGTGCCCCGTCGACGGCCCCGAGTCGGCGTACGGCGGGCCGCGTTCGACCTGGGGCGCCCCGCTGGCCCGGGCCGTGCACGCCGCCGTCACGGCCGGCGGGGCCGGCACCGTGGTCCCGTGGTCGGACCGACCGGTGGGCTGAGACTCCGTCCGATCGGCTCTCGTCTCGGCGTTGCAAGCCCGATAAGGTCGCGCTCGATGTACGCTGCCGCCTCCCCACCGCGCCGCCGCGCCGCACTCGGCCTCGGCGCGCTGCTCGCCGTCCTGCTCGTCGCCGGCTGCGGAGGGCCCGGTTCCGGGTCCGACGCGGTCTGGCAGCCCGGCGCGGGGGGCGGCAACTCCGGCGCCCCGGTCCGCTCGGGCGAGCCCACCCGCTCCGCCCAGCCCGCCGAGCAGGCCATCTCGCTCTCCGCGACCGGCGACATCATCATGGGCAACGCGCCGAACCGGCTGCCCCCCAACGGCGGGAAGGGCTTCTTCGACTCGGTCGAGAAGGCGCTCGCGGCCGACCTGGTGATGGGCAACCTGGAGGAGCCGCTCACCGTCGACACCGGCACCGGCAAGTGCGGGCCGAACTCGACCCGCTGCTTCCAGTTCCGGGCCCCGCCCGAGTACGCCGCACACCTGCGCGACGCGGGCTTCGACCTGCTCAACCAGGCCAACAACCACGGCTACGACTTCGGCCCGAAGGGCTACGAGAACACCCAGAAGGCGCTGGAGAAGTACGACCTGGCGCACACCGGGGCGCCCGACCAGATCACCGTCGTCGACGTCAAGGGGGTCAAGGTCGCGGTCGCCGGCTTCTCGTCGTACGTCTGGTCGAACAGCCTCACCGACATCGCCGCCGCGAAGAAGGTGATCACCAAGGCGACCGGGATGGCCGACATCGTCGTCGTGCAGGTGCACATGGGCGGCGAGGGCTCCGAGAAGACCCGGGTCAAGCCGGGCACCGAGATGTTCCTCGGCGAGAACCGGGGCGACCCGGTCAAGTTCTCCAAGGCGATGATCGACGCCGGGGCGGACCTGATCGTCGGGCACGGGCCGCACGTGCTGCGCGGCATGGAGTTCTACAAGGGCCGGCTGATCGCGTACAGCCTGGGCAACTTCGCCGGCGGGGGCAACTCGCTGAGCAACGCCGGCCGGCTCGGCTGGGGCGGGGTGCTGAAGGTGTCGCTGAACCCGGACGGCAGTTGGGCCGGCGGCTCGTTCGTCTCGACGTACATGAACTCCATCGGCAAGCCGACCATGGACAAGGACGACCGCGGGCTGGGCCTGCTGAAGCAGCTCACCAAGAGCGACTTCCCGGAGACCGGCGCCCGCTTCGACGACGCGGGCGCGATCAGCGCGCCGCAGGGCGGCTGACCGGGCCGGTACGGCGCGTGGCCCCGGCCGAGCGTCGGCCGGGCGACGTAGGCTGGCCGGCGTGACCACGAGTTCCTCCGGCTTCACCGAGACCGACCTCGGGCGCACCCGTCGCGCCCGGCGGATCGGCCGGATGCTGACCGACACCCATCCCGACGCGCACTGTGAACTGGACCACTCCAACCCGCTGGAGCTGGCCGTCGCGACGATCCTCTCCGCCCAGTGCACGGACAAGAAGGTCAACGAGGTCACCCCGAAGCTCTTCGCCCGCTACCCGAGCGCCGCCGACTACGCGGGCGCGGACAGGGCGGAGCTGGAGGAGCTGATCCGGCCGACCGGCTTCTACCGCAACAAGACCGACTCGTTGATGAAGCTCGGTCAGGCCCTCGTGGAGCGGCACGGCGGCCAGGTCCCCGGCAGGCTCGCCGACCTGGTCGAGCTGCCCGGCATCGGCCGCAAGACCGCCAACGTCATCCTCGGCAACGCCTTCGACGTCCCCGGGATCACCGTCGACACGCACTTCCAGCGGCTGGTGCAGCGCTGGCGGCTGACCGCCGAGACCGACCCCGTCAAGATCGAGCACGCGATCGGGGCGCTCTTTCCCCGGCGCGACTGGACCATGCTGTCGCACCGGATCATCTTCCACGGCCGGCGGGTCTGCCACGCCCGCAAGCCGGCCTGCGGCGCGTGCACGCTGGTGAAGCTGTGCCCGTCGTACGGCACCGGGCCGACCGAGCCGGCGGCGGCCGCGAAGCTGCTCAAGGGCCCCCGGGCCCGGGACCTGGCGGTGGCGGCCGGGGTCGACCCGGAGCTGGTGCCGGTCCAGGCCGTCGTGGCGGAGGCACCGTGAGCGCGAGGAGTGAGCCGGTCTTGCGAGCCCCGCAGTCGCGAACCGAGGTATCGCCGTGAGCGTGAAGAGTGAGCCGGTGTCGCGGGCCCGGCAGTCGCGCCGCCGGCTCGTCGCCCTGCTCGTACCCGTGCTGTTGGCCGCCGCCGGGTGCACCGCCGGCACCGAGGAGAAGGACCCGGGCCCCTCCGAGCGGCAGAAAGCCGCCGCGAGTCGCCCGTCGCCCTTCCAGGACTGCTCCGCCCTCGGCACGCCGCCCGCCTCCGCCCCGCCGGCGTCGCCGTCCGGCGGCGGGGGGCAGACGCTGCCCGAGCTGACCCTGAACTGCTTCACCGGCGGCGCCCCGGTCGCCCTGCGCGACCTGCGCGGCCCGGCCGTGATCAACGTCTGGGCGTCCTGGTGCCCGCCCTGCCGCAAGGAACTGCCCGCCTTCCAGCGGCTCAGCGAGCGGGCCGCCGACCAGCTCCGGGTGGTCGGGGTCAACAACCAGGACGGCCGCGAGGCGGCCCAGGCCATCGGCGAGGACTTCGGCATCCGCTTCCCGGTGCTGGTCGACCAGGGCGAGGGCCTGAAGCGGGAGCTGAACCGCAAGGCCATCCCCCTGACCGTCTTCGTCGACGGGCAGGGCCGCGTACGGCACGTCGACTCCACGGGCGCCCTCGACGACGCCCGGCTGGCGGAGCTGGTCCGCCAGCACCTCGGCGTGACGGTGCCGGCGTGAGCCGGCGGCCCCCGGGCTGGTTCGACCCGCTGCTGGCCCGGCTCGGCAGCGCGCGCAGCGAGGACTTCACCCGACTGGTCACCCCGGAGAGCGGGGGGCGGGAGAGCGCCGTGCTGGTGCTGCTCGGCGAGGAGCCCGGCGCCGGCCCCGACGTGCTGGTCCTCCAGCGGGCGGCCACCCTGCGCAACCACGCCGGTCAGCCGGCCTTCCCCGGCGGCGCGGCCGACCCGGAGGACGTCGACGCCCGGGCCACCGCGCTGCGCGAGGCGAACGAGGAGGTCGGCCTCGACCCGGCCAGCGTCACCGTCCTGACCGAGCTGCCGAAGCTCTGGATCCCGGTCAGCGACTTCGTGGTCACCCCGGTGCTCGCCTGGTGGCACGCCCCGCACCCGGTGCATCCCCGGGAGCCGGCCGAGGTGGCGCACGTGGCCCGGCTGCCGGTCACCGAGCTGGTCGACCCCGCGAACCGGATGCGGGTCCGTCACCCGAGCGGCTGGATCGGCCCCGCCTTCTCGGCGCGCGGGATGCTGGTCTGGGGCTTCACCGGCGGGGTGCTGGCCACCCTGCTGGAGATGGGCGGCTGGGCCCGGCCGTGGCCGCGCGACCGGGTCGTGGACCTGCCGCCGACCGGGGAGGCTCCGGCGCCCTCCGCCGGCACCGACGCGGTGGACGAGACGCCGGTGCGCTGACCGGACGGTCACCTTCGGCAAGCGATGGTCATCTCGCGGGCCCGGTGCCCGTACGCTTGACGCGTGTCCGCCGTGGATCTCGTACTGCTGCTGCTCATGCTCGTGTTCGCGATCAGCGGATACCGCCAGGGCTTCGTCATCGGGGTGCTGTCGTTCTCCGGCTTCTTCCTGGGCGCGCTCGTGGGTCTCCAGCTGGGGCCGTTGCTGGCCCGGCAGTTCGTCGACAGCGGCACCCGGGTGCTGGTGTCGCTGGTGGCGATCTTCGGGCTGGCGGTGGTCGGGCAGGCGCTCGCCGGCTGGCTCGGCTCGCACCTGCGCAAGACGATCACCAGCGACGTCGGCAAGCGGGTCGACGACGTCGGCGGGGCGTTCGTCTCGCTCTTCGCCGTCCTGCTGGTCGCCTGGCTCGTCGCGGTGCCGCTCGGCTCGTCGTCGCTGCCCTGGTTGGCCTCCTCGGTGCGCAACAGCGCGCTGCTCACGGTGGTCGACCGGGTCCTGCCCGATGAGGCGCAGCAACTCTCCACGGCGCTGCGCGACACCGTCGACACCAACGGCTTCCCCGACGTCTTCGGCGACCTGGCACCCACCCGGGCCCGGCAGGTGTCGCCGCCCGACCCGGCGCTCGCCGGCTCCCAGGTGGTCGTCAACAGCCAGCGATCGGTGGTCAAGGTGCTCGGCTCGGCCCCGAGCTGTTCGCGCCGGATCGAGGGCTCCGGCTTCGTCTACGCCGACGACCGGGTGATGACCAACGCCCACGTCGTCGCCGGCACCCGGTCCACGGTCGTGGAGCTGAACGGCGACCGGTACGACAGCAAGGTGGTCGTCTACGACCCCGACCGGGACCTGGCCGTGCTGCACGTGCCCGGCCTGCCCGGCCCGTCGATGCGCTTCGCCGCCGGCAACGCGGGCAGCGGCGCGGACGCGATCGTGCTGGGCTTCCCGCTCGACGGCCCGTACAACGCGCAGTCGGCGCGGATCCGGGACGTCGACCGGATCACCGGGCCGGACATCTACTCCGCCGGCAACGTGACCCGGGAGGTCTACACGATCCGGGCGCTCGTGCAGAGCGGCAACTCGGGCGGCCCGCTGGTCTCCTCGAACGGGCTGGTGCTCGGGGTGATCTTCGCGGCGGCGGCCGACGACCCGAACACCGGCTTCGCGGTGACGGCCGCCGAGGCCCGTCCCGTCGCCCTCGCCGGCGCCGAGCGCACCCGGGCCGTCGGCACCGGCGAATGCACCTGATCGGTCAGGCTCCCGCCGCCGGCCCGTGACCCGCCAGCGGCCTCTGGCCCGACGGCGGCGCGGGGCGGCCGGGTGGGGCGGCCCGCCAGACGGTGAGGGCGGCGGCCGTCGCGGCCACCACGGCCGCGCCGAGCAGCCAGCCTGCCAGCACGTCGCTGGTCCAGTGCACGCCGAGGGCCACCCGGCTGAACCCGGTCACCAGGGCCAGCAGCAGGGCGGCCGTCCACACCACCGGGCGCGCCGCCGGCCGTACGCGCGGGAGGAACACCACCAGCAGCACCCCGGCGGCGAGGGTGGCGTTGAGCGCGTGCCCGGACGGGAAGGCCAGGCCGGGCGCCTCGGCCACCGGATCGGGCAGATCCGGCCGGGGCCGACCGACGAGCAGCTTGAGCAGCGGGCCGAGCAGGCCGCCGACCGCCATGGTGACGGCCACCCAGACGGCCAACTGCCGGGCCTGGCGGTGGAGCAGCCAGAGCACCAGGACCAGGGCCGCCACGCGCAGCGGCATCGGGGCGAACACGTCGGTGACCAGGGCCATCAGGCGTACCCACGCCGGATGGTCGGCGGCGGGGCCGGCCAGCGCGTCGGTGACCGCCGTGTCGAGCCGGCGCAGCGGGGGCCAGTCTCCCAGCACCAGGAACGCCAGCAGCGTGAACGGCACCGCCACCAGGAACGCGGCGGTCGCGGCGAGGGTCAGCCGCAGGCCCCGCGCGTGGTCCGGGTGCAGGCGGCGGTCACGCCACGAGGAACGCGGCGGGGCGACGAGGGTACGCGGGCCGGACGGGCTCATGACATCCGTCCTACCCGCGACGCGGCCCGGTCAGACCCGTAGCGGCTCAGCCTGGCGGCGGGCGGCGCCATGTCGCGGCGGCGCGCCGGTGCGAGGCCAGCGGAGTCCACTGGCGGAACCGGCGCACCATCAGCGCCGCCCCGGTCAGTAGGGCGACGAAGAACGCGGCCCCGGTCCAGAGCTGCTCCGGCGTGGTCTCCTCCTGCGTACCCGCCGGCTGCGCCGCCCACCGGGACTGCTGGCGCGGCACGGTGAAGCCACGCGGGTCGCCGCCGACCCCCGCGACGTCGGGCCGCGCCGCCCCCGGAGCCGGCCCGAACCCGACCACGCCCGGGGAGGACTGGTCGTCCAGCGGGTTGCGGCCCACCGGGCCCACCTCGGCGTCGAGCGCGGCGACCGGGTCGACCATGCCGTACCCGAAGCGGTCGTCCCGGCCGGTCGGGCCGATGTCGCGGGCGGTGGTGAGCAGCCGGTTGACCACGTCGCCGGCGGGCATCTCGGGGTAGCGGGCCCGCACCAGCGCGGCGGTGGCGGCGACCAGCGGCGCCGCGAAGCTGGTGCCCTGCACCCGCCAGTAGCCGCCCGGCCGGGCCCCGACGAGGCCGGTGGCGGGGGCGGTCAGCACGGTGGCCCGCCCGGTGATCGAACCGGACCAGAGGTTGTCGCTGTCGCGCTCCGAACCGGCCACCGCGATGACGCCCGGCTCGCGGGCCGGGTACCAGACCTTCGCGTTGGCCGCGTCGCCCAGGTTGCCGGTGCAGGCGACCACGACGACGTCCCGGACGAAGGCGTAGTCGAGCGCGGCCGCCAGGGCGGGGCTGTCGCCGCTGCCGCCGAGGGACAGGTTGATCACGCGGGCGCCGTTGTCGACGGCCCAGCGCACGCCCTTGGCGACGATCAGCGCGTCGTCGTAGCGGTTCTCGGCGTCGAGGACGCGCACCGGGAGGATCCGGGCGTCCGGCGCCAGGCCGACGGCCCCCCGCTCGTCGTCGTTGCGGCCGGCTATCAGCGCGGCCACGGTGGTGCCGTGGCCGACCGGATCGGGACTGCCGGTCGCGCCCCGGGGCGCCACCAGGTCGAGGCCGGGCAGCACCTGGCCGGCCAGGTCGGGATGGCTGGCGTCCACGCCGGAGTCGACCACCGCGACGGTGACGCCCTTGCCGGTCGAGCTGCGCCAGGCGGTCTTCGCCCGCAACACGTCGAGCTGCCACTGCTCGTCGCGGACCTGGTCCGGGCGCTTCCTGCCGTCGGGCGCCGCGAACGCCACCGGAACGACGGCGGCCGGCTGGTGGAGGACGGGTAGGGCGGCGGGCTGCCGAGGGGCGGCGCCGGCCGCCGTCACCGGAGTCGCGACCGACACGACGGCGGCCGCCAGACCGAGCAACGTACGTCCGGCGATCCGCCGAGCCGCTGGCGGACAGCTGTGCCGCACGGTCGTCACATCCTCAGGCATTCATCGCGACGCAAACATGACGATCGGAGATTACCGGTTCTCCGCCGCCTCGCGGGGCGTTCCCGGGACACTGGTCACGACCGCCCCACGGGACGCTCCCGGGACACCGGTCACGGCGGTGGCAGATGGGCCAGCTGGACCAGGCGTACGCCCTCACGCCGGGTGACCAGCCGGCCCCGCCCCGGGGGCAGCGGGCCGGGGCGGACCGGGCCGACCAGCGCCCCCTCCTCCGGGCTGCCCGCCATCACCAGCCCCGAGGTGGACAGCTCGCGCAGGCGTTGCACGAGGGGCTCGTACTGGGCCCGGCCGGCACCGCCCGAGCGGCGGGCGAGCACCAGGTGCAGCCCGACGTCCCGGGCGTGCGGCAGGTGCTCCTCCAGGGCCCGCAGCGGGTTGGACGGCCCGCTCGCGACCAGGTCGTAGTCGTCGACCAGCACGAACAGCTCCGGCCCGGACCACCACGACCGCTGCCGCAGCTGCGCGGGCGTGACGTCGGGCCCCGGCACCCGCCCCGCCATGTAGCCGGCGGCCGACTCGATCAGGTCGGTGGTGTGCGCCGCGGCGGAGCCGTACCCGATCAGGTGCGGCGACGCCGACTCGGTCAGGTCCACCAGGCTGCGGCGGTAGTCGACCAGGATGACCCGGGCCTGCTCGGGGGTGGACCGGGTCATGATCGAGGTGGCCAGCGCGCGCAGGAACGAGGACTTGCCGCACTCGGCGTCGCCGAAGACCACGAAGTGCGGCTCGGTGGCGAAGTCCAGCACCACCGGGCGCAGGTCCGCCTCGGCGATCCCCACCGGGATGCCCAGGCCGGTGGTCGCGGTCAGGTCCAGCTCGGCGTACGGGAGCACCGGCGGCAGCAGCCGCACCGGGGGCGCGACGGGGCCGGTCCAGCTCCCGGCGGCCTGCTTGACCAGGTCCGTCGTGTCCCCGCCGGACGCGGCGAGCTGCGGCAGCGCGGTGAGGAAGTGCAGGCTCTCCGCCGTGATGCCCCGGCCGGGGGTCTTCTCCGGCACGTTCGTCGCCGCCCGCCGGGCCACCAGCGAGTCGGCGGGGTCGCCGAGGCGCAGCTCCAGCCGGGAGCCGAAGAGGTCCCGGATCGCCGGCCGGAAGTCCAGCCAGCGCACCGCCGTCGCCACCACGTGCACCCCGTACGACAGTCCCCGGGTGGCGAGGTCGGTGATGAGCGGCTCCAGGTCGTCGTACTCGCCGCGCAGCGTGGCCCAGCCGTCCACCACCAGGAACACGTCGCCGAACGGGTCGGCCCCGGGCTGGTCGGTGCCCGCCAACGCGGCCCGCCGCTGCCGCCACGTCGCCATCGACTCCACGCCCAGCTCGGCGAAGCGTCGTTCCCGGTCGACCAGCAGCGTCGCGATCTCGCCGACCGTACGCCGCACGGCCGTCGGGTCGGCGCGGCCGGCGACCCCGCCGACGTGCGGCAGGTCGCGCAGCGCGGCCAGCCCACCGCCGCCGAAGTCGAGGCAGTAGACCTGCACCTCGGCCGGGGTGTGGGTGAGCGCCAGGGCGCAGATCAGCGTGCGCAGCGCGGTCGACTTGCCGCTCTGCGGGCCGCCGATCACGGCGACGTGGCCGGCGGCGCCGTCCAGCGCCAGCCAGAGCAGGTCACGGCGCTGCTCGAAGGGCTTGTCGACGACCGCCACCGGCACCTGGAGCGCGCCGTGCAGCTCCGGGTTGCCGAAGGTGAGACCGCGCGCCGGGTCGGCGCCGACCGGACCGAGCAGCTCGTCCAGCGCCGGTGCCCGGCCGAGCGGGGGGAGCCAGACCTGGTGGGCGGGCGGCCCCTGCCCGGCCAGCCGGTCGACCATCAGCTCCAGCAGGCTCTCCGTGCCGCCCTCGTCGGCGGTGGCGGGCAGGGCGGGCGGCCCGACCGGCTCCGGCTTGGGCACGAGGTGGGTGGAGAAGGCGAGCAGGCGCGGGGCCCCGGTGCCGCCCGCGCCCGGTGCGGCGCCGCGTCGGCGCAGCGCCCCCGAGACGTACGCGGCCTTGAACCGCACCAGCGGCTCGGTGCCGAAGCGCAGGTAGCCGTGGCCGGGGGAGCGGGGCAGCTCGTGCGCGTCCGGCACCCCGAGCACCGTGCGGGACTCCAGCGCCGAGAAGGTCCGCAGCCCGATCCGGTACGACAGGTGGGTGTCCAGCCCCCGCAGCCGGCCCTCCTCCAGCCGCTGCGAGGCCAGCAGCAGGTGCACGCCGAGCGACCGGCCCAGCCGGCCGATCTGCACGAACAGGTCGATGAAGTCGGGCTTGGCCGAGAGCAGCTCGGAGAACTCGTCGCAGATCAGCAGCAGCGACGGCAGCGGGGCGAGCGGGGTGCCAGCGGCCCGGGCCCGCTCGTAGTCGCGCAGGCTCGCGAAGTTGCCGGCCCGGCGCAGCAGCTCCTGGCGGCGGACCAGCTCCCCGTTGATGGCGTCGACCATCCGGTCGACCAGCGGCAGCGCGTCGGCCAGGTTGGTGATCACCGCTGCGGTGTGCGGCAGCCGGTCGAAGGAGGCGAAGGTCGCGCCGCCCTTGAAGTCGATCAGTACGAAGTTGAGCTGCTCCGAGCTGTGCGTGGCGGCCAGCCCGAGCACCAGGGTGCGCAGCAGTTCCGACTTGCCGGAGCCGGTCGCCCCGATCAGCAGGCCGTGCGGCCCCATCCCGTCCTGCGCCGACTCCTTCAGGTCCAGCTCGATGGCGCCGCCGTCGGTGCCCACCCCGATGGGCACCCGCAGCCGCTCGCGGGCGGACCGGGGCGCCCACCCCTGCTCGGCCGTGAAGCTCTCCGGGTCGCCGAGCCCGAGCAGCTCGGGCAGGCCCAGCTCGGCACCGGGCGGGGCGGCCGGGCCGCGGGCCGCGGTGGCCAGCCGCAGCGGGGCGAGCCGGCGGGCGACGGCCTCCGCGTCGACGAGGTCCAGCCGGTCCGCCGTACCCACCTCGGCGTGTCCCTCCGCCGAGTGGGAGTGCAGCCGACCCCGGCGCAACTCCAGCAGCAGCGCGAACCGGTCCAGCAGGCGCGGCGGCGGGGTGTCCAGGTCGATGATCGTGACGGCGTCGATGCCGCCGTCGCCGGTCAGGTCGGTGGCCCCCGTCAGGTCGCCCCCGTCGAGCACCACCACCACGTGCGGGCCGTCGGTGGCCGGGCCGGCGGGGCTGAACCGGGACCGGCTGGCCAGCACCTCGTCGAGCAGCCCCTCCAGCTCGGTCCCCGCGCTGGTGACCAGCCGGACCGGGCCGAGCGCGTCGGTGCGGGTGGGGTGGTGGGCGTGCGGCAGCCACTTGACCCACTCCCAGGCGGCCCGCCGCTCCGGCCCGGCGCAGACGGCGACGAGCAGCTCGTCCGGGGCGTGGAAGACCGCGAGCTGGGCGAGCACCGCCCGGGCCAGCGCCTGGGCGGCGGGCCCGTCGCCGCCGGCCGGGCCGGCGTCGCGTACGAAGACCCGGGCGAAGCTGCGCAGCGACAGCGCCACCGGCAGGTCGGGCACCACGGCGTACGCGTCCAGGAACCGGCGCAGCGCGCCGGCGGTCATCGGTTCCAGCTCCTCCAGCGGGCGGGTGACCGGGGGGACCAGCGGGGTGGCGAGGGTCTGCGGGCCGACGGCGACCCGGACCACCGCGAAGTCCGGGTCGGTGGGGCGGCGTTCCCAGACCCGGTGGCTGTCGACGGTCGACCAGAGCCGGCCCGGGTCGGGGTGCCGGTAGTAGAGCCCGGCGCGCTGCTGCCCGGCGGTCTGCCGGACCCGGCGCCGCAGCACGGTCAGGTGCCGCAGGTAGTCCCGCCGGGCGGCCATCATCTCCGACTTCTTCGGGGTGCCGGAGGCGCTGCCCCACGAGGTCACCAGCATGGCCAGCGAGGAGAGCCCGAACATCCCGCCGACCACGTACGAGTAGGCGCCCCCGCCACGGCCGAACATCATCGCCATCGCCACGGTGCCGCCGAGCATGGGCAGCACCATGAGCAGTTGCTGCCAGCGTCCGCCGGCGACGGCGGGGATCTCCGGCGGCGCGTCCACCGGCAGCTCACCCACCGGGATCTCCGGCGCCGGTCGGCGGGGTGGCCGCTTGATGACGACAGTGGACACTCGACCTCCTGACAGCGCTCGGTAACCCGAGCCTGGCTCATGGTAGGTAAAGTCCTGTCGTCCGCGCAGCCACCAACCCTGCCGGAGATGGAGATCAGTCGATGACGATCGGGCTGGCCCGGGTCACCATCAGCGCCCCTCAGCGGCGGGTGGACGTCGCCCTGCCCGAGCAGGTGCCCCTGGCCGAGCTGCTGCCCGAGGTGCTGCGGCACGCCGGCGAGGGGCTCGCCGACGACGGCGAACGGCACGGCGGCTGGGTGCTGCGGCGCACCGACGGCGCCGTCCTGGCCACCGCGCAGGCGCTGCTGCCCCAGGGGGTCCGCGACGGCGAGGTGCTGCACCTCGTGCCCGCCCGCGCCGAGTGGCCCGAGCTGGAGTACGACGACGTGGTCGAGGCGATCGCCGACGGTGCCCGGCGGCGCGGCGGGGCGTGGTCACCCGCCGCCACCCGCGCCGCCGCCCTGGCCGGGGCCGCCGTGCCGCTCGCCGTCGGGTTGCTCGCCGTGACGGCCGGCGGCCCGGCGCACGAATCGGCCTGGCCGGCCGCCGCCGTGGTGGCGCTCCTGCTCACCCTCGCCGGGGTGGTGGCGTCCCGGGCCCACGACGACGGGTCGGCGGGCGCGACCCTGGGCGGCTACGCCCTGCCGTACGCGGCGGCGGCGGGCGCCCTCGCGGTCAGCTCCGGCGACCCGGTCGGGCCGGTGCCGGGGCTGCGCTGGATCGGCGCGCCCGAGCTGCTGGCCGGCTCGGTGGCGCTGCTGCTGGTGTCGGTGCTCGGGCTGGTCGGCGTCGCCACCCGGCTGCGGGTCTTCGTGGCGGGCGCCGCCGTCGGGGCTGCCGGCGCGCTGGCGGCCCTCGGCGGGCTGCTGCTCAACCCGGCCGGCACGGCGGCGGTGCTGCTCTGCGTGCTGGTCTTCGCCGTGGGGGCGGTGCCGCTGCTGGCCATCCGGCTCGGCAAGGTGCCGCTGCCCCCGATCACCCTGCCCACCGGCGAGCCGGGTGGCGCCGACCGGGTCCGCGACCTGCCCGACCGGGACCGGGTCTACGCGGCGGTGGCCCGCACCGAGGAGATGCTCACCGGGATGCTGCTCGGGCACGCGGTGCTGGCGGTCGCCGCCGCGGTGGTGCTGGGCCTCTCCGGCGGGACGGCCGGCCGGCTGCTGGTGGCGGTGGCCGCGGCCGTGCTGCTGCTGCGCTCCCGGCTGTTCGTGTCGCTGCGCCACCGGGTGCCGACCGTCGCCGCCGGGCTCGCCGGTTACGCGGTGCTGGGCGCCGTGCTCGTCGATGGGTCCGGTCCGGCGGGCCGCCTCGCGCTGGTCGTCGGCGGGCTGGCGCTGGCCCTCGTGGCGGTGGTCGCCGGCACCACGTACGCCCGCCGCCCGGTCTCCCCGTACGTCGGCCGGATCGCGGACCTGACCGACACCGCCCTGGTGGTGTCGGTGGTGCCCGTCGCCTGCGCGGTGCTCGACCTGTACGAACGGGCCCGGGGGCTGCTCGGCTGAGCGGCCCCCGGGCCCGTCGGTGGTCTGTGCCGGGTCAGTGCGTGGACTCGCCGCGCGCCTCGGCCTCCTTGGCGCGCCGGTACGACGCCACGATCTCCGCCTCGGCCTCGATCCGCCCCACCCACGTGGCGCCCTCGACCGACTTGCCGGGCTCCAGGTCCTTGTAGACCTCGAAGAAGTGCTGGATCTCCAGCCGGTCGAACTCGCCGAGGTGGTGGATGTCGCGCAGGTGCTCCTGGCGCGGGTCCTCGTAGGGCACGCAGAGGACCTTGTCGTCGCCGCCCTTCTCGTCCGTCATCCGGAACATGCCGATGGTGCGGCACCGGATCAGGCAGCCCGGGAAGGTGGGCTCGGGGACCAGCACGAGCGCGTCCAGCGGGTCGCCGTCCTCGCCCAGCGTCCCCTCGATGAAGCCGTAGTCGGCCGGGTACTGCGTGGAGGTGAAGAGGGTGCGGTCCAGCCGGATCCGGCCGGTCGCGTGGTCGACCTCGTACTTGTTGCGGTGACCCTTGGGGATCTCAACCGTCACGTCGAAATCCATCTGCACGCTCCCTCGTTTGCCCACGCTGGCCAACGGAAACCAGCGGCACGCCGCTCCACGGATGAATGCCCACCCGCGGGCTCCGGCCGCCGCATAGTGTTCGGACCGAAGTAGTGTCACCCAAGCAGATTTTCGCGGGGCGAGGAGGGGGCCGTGGGGAGGGAAGATTCACACTACCGTCCGGATGCCGATGCTGGACGGGGTACCGGCCGATCTGCTTCCGGCGGCGCGGCCGGGCGGTTCCCGGTGCCCGACGCCCACCTTCCCCGCCCACCCGCGTCTCCCGGCCCCGCCGACCTGACGCCCGGCCCGTCCCCGGACAGCGGAGTCCTCGCCGGCTCCGGCGTCCCGGCTGGTCCCGGCGTCCCGGCTGGTCCCGGCGTCCCGGCTGGTCCCGGCGTCCCGGCTGGTCCCGGCGTCCCGGGCGGTCCCGGCGTCCCGGCGACCGGTCCCGTGGGCCAGGGACCCTCGTCGGGGGCGGCGGACCTCTGGGCCGCCGCCGCGAACCGGCCGGCCGGCGGGCCGCCCGGCCCGGGCGCCCCGGAGCCGCCCGCGCCGACCCCCCGCCGTCGCCGGCGGGTGCCCGTACTGCTGGCCGCGGTGCTCGTGCTGGTCCTGGCCGCCGCCGGGATCGCCGTGCTCCGCCCGGGACCGGTGGCGCAGTGGCTGGGCGACGAGCCCGCCGGCCCGGGAGCCGCCACACCGGCGGCGGAGCCGGCGCCCGTGGCGGTGCTGGCCGCCGCGGACGCGAACGCCCCGATGCCCACCCCCGAGGGCGTACGCGCCGCGCTCGCCCCGCTCGTGGGCGTGCCCGCCCTCGGCGACCGGGTGCACGTGTCGGTGGCCGACGTGGCGACCGGTCAGCCGCTCTTCGGCCGGGGCGAGGACGACGGCACGGTGCCCGCCTCGGTGACCAAGCTCGTCACCGGGGTCACGGTGCTCGCGGCGCGCGGTCCGGCGTACCGCATCCCGACCCGGGCGGTGGCCGGCGCGGCCCCCGGTGAGGTGGTGATCGTCGGCGGCGGGGACCCCACGCTGGCGGTCGACAAGAAGGGCTTCTACCCGGGCGCGGCCCGCCTGGACGACCTGGCCGCCCAGGTGCGCGACGCCCTCGGCGGCACGAAGCCGACGAAGGTCACGGTCGACTCGTCGCTCTACTCGGGTCCGGTCTTCGAGCCGGGCTGGGACGACGACATCCCCACCGGCGGTTACGGCGGCGCGATCACGGCGCTGATGACCGACGGGGCCCGCAGCGACGTGACGCGCGCGAAGAAGGACGAGGCGGCCGGCAACCACTGGGCCGAGCGGGTGTCCCAGCCCGACCTCGCCGCCGGTCGGGCCTTCGCCCGGCTGCTCGGCGTGCCGCCCAGCGCCGTCGCGCGCGGCACCGCCCCCGCCGCCGGCGCCGCCACCCCTGGGCCCGGGGCCGAGCTGGGCAAGGTGGAGTCGCTGCCGATGGTCCGGCTGGTCGACATCATGATCAGCGACAGCGACAACATCGTCGCCGAGGCGCTGGCCCGCCAGGTCGCGCTGGCGCGCGACCAGCCCGCCTCCTTCGTCGGCGCGGGCGCGGCGATGGACGCGGTGGCCGCGGAGCTGGGCCTGCCGGCCGACGAGCTGACCCTCGCCGACGGCAGCGGCCTGTCGCGCAGCAACCGGATCAGCCCCTCGCTGCTCACCGACCTGATCGCGCTCGCCGGTGACGGCAGCCGCCCCGAACTGGCCGCGATCTTCGGCGGCCTGCCCGTCGCCGACTGGTCCGGCACCCTCGCCGACCGGTACGGGACGGCGGCGACGAAGGCCGGCGCCGGGGTGATCCGGGCCAAGACCGGGACGTTGACCAAGGTGCACGCCATCGCCGGCCTGGTGAGTACGAGCGACGGGCGACTGCTCACCTTCGCGGTGCTCACCGACGCGGTGCCGCCGGACGGGCTGACGGCCGCGCGGGGAGCGCTGGACCGGATCGGCGCGGCACTGGCCGGCTGCGGCTGCCGCTGACCGTCGGCGCGGGCTGGGGCGGGCGTCGGCGTGGGACCGGCGTCGATCCCGGGCGCGAGCCCGGGCCGGGGTGTCGCGGCGCGGGTACGGTGGGGTGCATGGCGCAGTTCGTGGACTGGGATCTGGCCGCCGCGACCGCGGGGGCGCTGAGCAAGTCGGGCCCCCGGGTGTCGTACACCGAGGCCACCGACGTGGTCGCTGAGCTGCGGCGGCTGACCGACGAGGCGGCCGGGCACGTCGCCGACTACACGGGGCTGCGTTCGCAGGTCTCCCACCCGCCCGTGCGGGTGGTCGACCGGCGGGACTGGGCGGCCACCAACATCGCCGGGCTGCGCGAGGTGATCACCCCGCTGGTCGGCCGGCTCACCAAGGACAAGCAGCCGGGCGCGCTGACCGAGGCGATCGGCTCCCGGGTCACCGGCGTGCAGGCCGGCACCGTGCTCGCCTACCTCTCGGGCCGCGTCCTCGGCCAGTACGAGGTCTTCTCCGCCGACCCGGGGCAGTTGCTGCTGGTCGCGCCGAACATCGTCGAGGTGGAGCGCAAGCTCGGGGCCGACCCGCGCGACTTCCGGCTCTGGGTCTGCCTGCACGAGGTGACCCACCGCACCCAGTTCACGGCCGTGCCGTGGATGCGCGCGTACTTCCTCAGCGAGGTGCAGGCCTTCGTGGACGCGTCGTCCAGCGGCGGCGAGCACCTGCTGGAGCGGCTGCGCCGGGGCGTCGCCACGCTCTCGGACGCCGTGAAGGACCCGGAGAGCCGCACCAGCGTGCTGGACATCGTCCAGACCCCGGGGCAGCGGGCCGTGCTGGACCGGCTCACCGCGCTGATGACCCTGCTGGAGGGGCACGCCGAGTTCGTCATGGACGGCGTCGGCCCGCAGGTGGTCCCGAGCGTGGATCGGATCCGGGCGGCGTTCAACCGGCGCCGGGAGGCCGGCAACCCACTGGAGAAGGCCATCCGCCGGCTGCTCGGCATCGAGGTCAAGATGCGCCAGTACGCCGAGGGCCGCAAGTTCGTGCACGGCGTCGTCGACCGGGTCGGCATGGAGGGCTTCAACAAGATCTTCGGCTCGCCGCTCACCCTGCCCCGGCTGGAGGAGTTGGGAGACCCGGACGCCTGGGTGGCGCGGGTGCACGGCCCGGTCGGCCCGGCGCCGACCGTCGGCTGACCGTACGCCCGTGGCCGCGCTCGCCCCGCCGGTGGCCGCGATCCGGGTCGCGGTCCGCCGCGCCCTGGCCGACCTGCCGCCCGGCGGACCGGTGCTGGTCGCCTGCTCGGGCGGTGCGGACTCGCTCGCGCTGGCAGCCGCCACCGCGTTCGTGGCGCCCCGCACGGGTCGCGCCGCCGGCCTGGTGACGATCGACCACGGGCTCCAGGAGGGGTCGGCGCAGCGGGCCGCGGCGGTGGCGACGTGGGCCCGCGAGGTCGGCCTGGCGCCGGTCGAGTCGGTGCGGGTCGAGGTGGCCGGCCGGCCGGGCGGTCCCGAGGCGGCCGCCCGCGAGGCCCGCTACCGGGCGCTCGCCGAGGTGGCCCACCGGCTCGGCGCGACGGCCCTGCTCACCGGGCACACCCGCGACGACCAGGCGGAGACCGTGCTGCTCGCGCTCGCCCGGGGCGCCGGCCCGCGCGGGCTCGCCGGGATGCCCGCCCGACGGGACCTCGACGGGGTGCCGCTGCTGCGCCCGCTGCTCGAGGTCGGCCGGGAACAGACCCGTACGGCGTGCGCGGTGCTCGGGCTGAGTCCCTGGGAGGACCCGCACAACGCCGACCCCTCGTACGCCCGGGCCCGGGTCCGGGCCGACCTGCTGCCCGCCCTGGTCCGCGCCCTCGGGCCGGGGGTGCTGGACAACCTGGCCCGGACCGCCCGGCTGGTGGCGGCGGACAACGCCGTCCTCGACGGGTTGGCCGCCGCCGCGCTGGCCGACGTCCGCCACCCGGACGGCGGCCTCGCCGTACGTGGGCTGGCCGACCTGCCGCCGGCGGTACGCGGCCGGGTGCTGCACGCCTGGGCCCGGGAGCTGGGCGCCCCGCCCGCCGCTCTGTCGCACCGGCACGTGACCGCCCTGGACGCGCTGGTGACCGGCTGGCGCGGGCAGGGGGCGGCGCACCTGCCGGGCGGGCTGCGGGTGCTGCGCCGCGACGGCCGGCTCGCCGCCATCGTTCCCCGCTGATCCGTTCCGCCGGACGGTGGTCCCGTGGCGCCCCGGAGCCGGTCCCGTGGCGCCCCGGAGCCGGTCCCGTGGCGCCCCGGAGCCGGTCCCGTGGTCCCGGCAGCCGGTCCCGTGGGCACGGGGCCCGGTTCCGGGGCCGCGGGATCCGCCGGGAGGCGGTAGACATGGCGCATGGCGTACCCCCGACAGCCGCTCTTCGCGCCGCACGGCGCGGTGGCGACGAGCCAGCCGCTGGCCGCGGCGGCTGGCCTGGCCGTGCTGCGACGCGGCGGCAACGCCGTCGACGCGGCCCTGGCCACGGCGATCACCCTGACCGTGGTGCAGCCCCCGTCCAACGACATCGGCGGCGACCTGTTCGCGATCGTCTGGGACGGCGAGCGGCTGCACGGCCTCAACGCCTCCGGCCGGTCCCCGGCGGCCCTGACCCGCGAGCGGGTGCTCGCCGCGACCGGGGGGCGCGGTGCGGCCGCGGTCGACGCGTTGGGCGGCGCGCAGCGGGCGGGCCCGGCGATGCCGGCCCGGGGCTGGCTGCCGGTGACCGTGCCCGGCGCGCCGGCCGGCTGGCGCGACCTGCACGACCGGTTCGGCTCGCTGCCCTTCGCCGACCTCTTCGCCGACGCGATCGGCTACGCCGAGCACGGCCACCCGGTCTCCCCTGGGGTGTCGGCGATCTGGTCCCGCGCGCTCGCCGCGCAGGTCGACCAGAGCGGCCCGGAGTTCGCGGAGTTCGACCGGGTGTTCGCCCCCGGTGGCCGGGCGCCCCGGGCGGGGGAGCGGTGGCGCAACCCGGACGCGGCGCGGACCCTGCGGCTGATCGCCGAGACCGGGGCGGAGGACTTCTACCGGGGCGGGATCGCGGCGGCGCTGGCCGCGCACGCGGCCCGCACCGGCGGCCTGCTCACCGGCGACGACCTGGCCCGGCACGCCTCGACCTGGGTGACCCCCGTGTCCGCCCGCTACCGGGGCCACGAGGTCTGGGAGCTGCCGCCCAACGGGCAGGGCCTGGCGGCGCTGCTGGCGCTGCACATCCTGGACGGTGCGGAGCTGGCCGGGCTGCCGCTCGCCGAGCGGCTGCACCGGCAGATCGAGGCGACGAAACTCGGCTTCGCCGACGCGCACGCCCACGTCGCCGACCCGGAGCGGGTGCCGGTGCCGACGGAGGCGCTGCTCTCGCCGGCCTACGCGGCTGCCCGCCGCGCGCTGATCACCGAGCGGGCCGGGGAGCCGACGGCCGGCGACCCGGAGCGCGGCGGCACCGTCTATCTCTGCACCGCCGACGCCGACGGCATGATGGTCAGCCTGATCCAGTCGACCTACCTGGCCTTCGGCTCCCGCGTGGTGCTGCCCGGGCACGGCTTCGCGTTGCAGAACCGGGGGCTGGGGTTCCGCCTCGATCCGGCCCACCCCAACGTGGTGGGGCCGGCGAAGCGGCCCTACCACACCATCATCCCGGGCTTCCTCACCCGTGACGGGCGGCCCGTGGGCCCGTTTGGGGTGATGGGCGGGCACATGCAGCCGCAGGGGCACGTGCAGCTGGTCTCGGCGACCCTGGACGGCGGGCTCGACCCGCAGGCCGCGCTGGACGCGCCGCGCTGGTACTGGCACGCCGGCCGCTCGCTGCTGGTCGAACCGGAGCTGGTCGCCACCGCCGAGGGGCGCGCCGCCGTCGCCGAGCTGCGGGCCCGGGGCCACGAGATCGCCGTCGCGGAGGAGCCGGCGGTCTTCGGCCACGGGCAGGCGATCTGGCGGCTGCCCGACGGCGGCTACGCGGTCGGCTCGGAGCCCCGGGTGGGCGGCGGAATGCTCGGCTGGTGACCGGCGGGCCGCCGGCCCCGCTCCCGGTGCCGCGGTCCGTCGCCGCGGCTCCGGGGCTCAGGCCTCCACGCGTTCGCGGAAGGTGGTCCGGTAGGTGTGCGGGGTGGCGCCGACCCGGCGGGCGAAGTGGTGCCGCAGCGCCGCCGAGTCGCCGAAGCCGGCCCGGTCGGCGACGGCCTCGACGCTGAGCCCGGTCTCCTCCAGCAGCCGTCGGGCCAGCAGCACCCGCTGGTTGGTCAGCCAGTCGTGCGGCGTGGTGCCGGTCTCGGCGCGGAACCGCCGGGCGAACGTGCGCGGGGACATCTCCGCCCGGGCGGCCAGCTCGTCGACGGTGACCGGGCGGTCCAGGTGCCGCATGAGCCACTCCAGCACCGGTTCCAGGGTCGGCGCCTCGGGGGTCACGGGGATGGGCGCCTCGACGTACTGCGCCTGCCCGCCGTCGCGGTGCGGGGGCACCACCATCCGGCGGGCCAGCCGGGTGGCTGTGGCGGAGCCGTGCTCCTGGCGGACCAGGTGCAGGCAGGCGTCGATGCCGGCGGCCGTGCCGGCGCTGGTGAGCAGCCGGCCGTCCTGCACGTAGAGCGCGTTGCACCGGACCCTGGCGCTCGGGTGGCGGCGTTGCAGCTCGTCGACGTAGCGCCAGTGGGTGGTGCACTCCCGGCCGTCGAGCAGGCCGGCCTCGCCCAGCACGAACGCGCCGGAGCAGACGCTGAACACGTACGCCCCCCGGTCGGCGGCCCGGCGCAGCGCGGCGAGCGCGGTGGCCGGCACGACGGTGCCGTCCTGGTGGGCCGGGACGGCGACCAGGTCCGCCTCCTCCAGCGGGCCGAGGTCGGCGTGCGGGGTCAGGTGGAAGCCCGACGAGGTGCGGACCGGAGCCGCGTCGGGGCTGCACACGTGGAAGCGGTAGCCGGGGAACCCGTCGGCGGTGCGGTCGGTCCCGAAGACCTCCGCGAGGACTCCGAGCTCGAACGTGGCGACCCGGTCCAGGGCGAGGACGGCGACCGATCTGAGCATGTGACGAGGGTAACCGCCCGGTTGGCAGGAAATCGAGGTGAGGTGGCAATCCTGCCACTGTCCGGGCGGCGGAGCCCGACGGAAACTGGTTCCAGTCCGGTGCGCACCGGCGGCGAAACCGACAGCAACCATGCGAAAGCGAGCGCCGCCATGGAGATCCTGCTCTTCCTCTTCTTCCTCGTCCTCCTCGCCCTGGCCTCGGCCGTCGGCCTTACCGCCGACAGCCGGGACTCGGCCGACTGGAAGCCGTCCGACGATGGTCGGCGCTGGCGGTCCCGTCCCTGCTGAGGTGGAAAGCGGCCTTCGTGGCGTTCGTCCGGGGTGGGACCGCGCCCAAAAGGGGCGGCCCCGCCGACGGGGGCCATCGGGCGTACGGCAGGCTAGGAGCCATGGCTGACGGCTCCTGGTACGACGCCGACATCGACCACGTGATCATCTCCGAGGCGCAGATCCGCGAGAAGACCGCGGAACTCGCCAAGCAGGTCTCGGCGGACTACGCCGACGTCGATGACGGGCTCCTGTTGGTCTGCGTCCTCAAGGGCGCGGTGATGTTCATGGCCGACTTCGCCCGGGCGCTGGGCCGCAGCGGGCCGCCCGCCGAGCTGGAGTTCATGGCCGTCTCCTCCTACGGCCAGGGCACCACCTCCTCCGGGGTGGTCCGCATCCTCAAGGACCTGGACCGGGACATCGCCGGCCGGCACGTGGTCGTGGTCGAGGACATCGTCGACTCGGGTCTCACCCTTTCGTGGCTGCTGCGCTACCTGGAGTCCCGCTCGGCCGCGAGCGTCGAGGTGGTGGCGCTGTTCCGCAAGCCCGACGCGGTCAAGGTGCCGGTGCCGGTGAAGTACGTCGGCTTCGACATCCCGACCGAGTTCGTCGTCGGCTACGGCCTCGACTTCGGCGAGCGCTACCGCGAACTGCCCTACGTCGGCGTGCTCAAGCCCGAGGTGTACGCCCGGACCTGAGCCCGCTCCGTCGGGCCCGCCACATCGGCTCCCGTCGAGCGGACGTTCAGCGGGCTTTCAGCGAGCCGGACTACGGTGGAGTCCGGTGGCGTGGAGGCTCCCTCCACGCCCGACCCCCGAACCGCGGGACCGGGCGGACGGGAGGCCGGGCGCGGAGTTCGCGTCACGCCGGCTGGACCCGGTTCGCCCTACGCGTAATTGTTGGGCTCGCAGGCCCGTTCCGCGCGCGCATGATGATCGGATCGTGCGCGTACGCGGGGCTCGCAAGCTCGCGCGGTGCGCGCACAGCTGTTCCCTTTGTGCGTCACTGCGGGGCTCGCAAGCTCACTGCTCGCGTGCACGGTGTACCGTCGAATGACCGCGGCGCGGCAGTTTCGCGCCTCGGGGTCGAGCCGGCCCGCACGGCGGCTCCGGCCGCCGCCGCAGGCGGCGACACCATCAGACGGTCAGGACGTCGATCAGGAGGATGCGGGCGCCTCGGCGCTCGACAACAGCATGGAACGTACGCGTTTCTTCCGCCGACCGGTGGTCTGGATCATCCTGGTCATCCTCGGCGCCGTTGTGCTCAGTCAACTGTTCACCGCTGGTCCCAGCTACCACCGGGTGGACACTTCCGTTGCGCTCGACCAGCTCAACACCGGCCAGCCCAAGATCGAGAAGGTCGTCTTCCAGGACAAGGAACAGACGGTCCGGCTCGACCTGGCTGAGAAGGTCAAGTTCGGCGACACCAACACCGACCGGATCGAGGCGCAGTTCCCCTACGAGGTCGGGGACGAGGTCTGGAACGAGGTCCTCGAGGCCAAGGCGAACAACCGGGTCACCGGCCCGGCCGACGCCGAGGTGTCGTCCGACAGCATCTGGGTGAGCCTGCTGGTCAACCTGCTCCCGATCGCCCTGCTGGTGCTCCTGCTGCTCTTCTTCATGTCGCAGATGCAGGGCGGCGGCTCCCGGGTGCTCAACTTCGGCAAGTCCAAGGCGAAGATGATCACCAAGGACACGCCGAAGACCACGTTCGCGGACGTGGCCGGGGCCGAGGAGGCCGTCGAGGAACTGCACGAGATCAAGGACTTCCTGCAGAACCCGGCGAAGTACCAGGCCCTGGGCGCCAAGATCCCGAAGGGTGTGCTGCTCTTCGGCCCGCCCGGCACCGGTAAGACGCTGCTGGCCCGCGCCGTCGCCGGCGAGGCCGGGGTGCCCTTCTACTCGATCTCCGGCTCGGACTTCGTGGAGATGTTCGTCGGTGTCGGCGCCAGCCGGGTCCGCGACCTCTTCGAGCAGGCCAAGGCGAACGCGCCGGCCATCGTCTTCGTCGACGAGATCGACGCCGTCGGTCGCCACCGCGGCGCCGGCATGGGCGGCGGTCACGACGAGCGCGAGCAGACGCTCAACCAGCTGCTCGTCGAGATGGACGGCTTCGACACCAAGGGCGGGGTCATCCTGATCGCCGCCACCAACCGGCCGGACATCCTCGACCCGGCGCTGCTGCGCCCGGGCCGCTTCGACCGGCAGATCCCGGTGGACGCCCCCGACATGGAGGGCCGCAAGGCGATCCTGCGGGTGCACGCCAAGGGCAAGCCGTTCACCCCCGACGTCGACCTCGACGCGGTGGCCCGGCGTACCCCCGGTTTCAGCGGTGCCGACCTGGCCAACGTGATCAACGAGTCCGCGCTGCTCACCGCCCGCAAGGACCAGCGGGCGATCACCAACGACTCCCTGGAGGAGTCGATCGACCGGGTTATCGCCGGTCCGCAGCGCCGCACCCGGGTGATGAGCGACCAGGAGAAGAAGATCACCGCGTACCACGAGGGTGGGCACGCGCTGGTCGCCTGGGCGTTGCCGCACGCCGCGCCGGTGCACAAGGTGACGATCCTGTCCCGCGGTCGGTCGCTGGGCCACACCCTGGTCCTGCCCACCGAGGACAAGTACACCCAGACCCGCGCCGAGATGGTCGACACCCTGGCGTACGCGCTGGGTGGCCGGGCCGCCGAGGAGCTGGTGTTCCACGAGCCGACCACGGGTGCCGGCAACGACATCGAGAAGGCCACCCAGCTGGCCCGCGCGATGATCACGCAGTACGGCATGAGCTCCAAGCTCGGCGCGATCAAGTACGGCACCAGCGGCGACGAGCCGTTCCTCGGCCGCAACATGGGCCACGAGCGGGACTACTCCGACGCCGTCGCCGCCGAGATCGACGGCGAGATGCGGGCGCTGATCGAGCTGGCCCACGACGAGGCCTGGGAGATCCTGGTGGAATACCGGGACGTCCTGGACAACATCGTGCTGGAGCTGATGGAGAAGGAGACCCTCTCCACCGCCGACATGGCCCGGATCTGCGCCCGGGTGGCCAAGCGGCCGCCGATGGCGCCGTACAACGGCTTCGGCAAGCGCCAGCCCTCCACCGAGCCGCCGGTGCTCACGCCGGCCGAGAAGGACGCGCTGAAGGTGCAGGCCCAGGCCGACGGCGCCCAGGCCACGGTGGGCGGCGGCACCGCGAGCAACTCCAACAACTCGGACGGTACGCACTGAGCACCGACCCGACGGCCAGTTCCCGGGAGCACCGGGAACTGGCCGTCTCCGCGACCGAGCCGGACGGCGACGACACCCTCGACTACGTCGCCGCGCGCCTGATCAGCGGCAGACTCACCGGTCGGCCCATCGAGGAGACCATGGACCTCGGGCGGATCGAGAAGGCGGTCCGCGAGATCCTCATCGCCGTCGGGGAGGACCCGGACCGCGACGGGCTCCAGCAGACGCCGGCCCGGGTCGCCCGCGCGTACGCGGAACTCTTCGCCGGCCTCCGGGTCGACCCGGCCCAGGTGCTCAGCACCACCTTCGAGGCCAACCACGAGGAGCTGGTGCTCGTCCGGGACATCGACGTGATGAGCCTCTGCGAGCACCACCTGCTGCCGTTCCGGGGCAGCGCCCACATCGGCTACATCCCGGGGCCGGACGGCCGGATCACCGGCCTGTCCAAGCTGGCCCGGCTGGTCGAGGTCTTCGCCCGCCGGCCGCAGGTGCAGGAGCGCCTCACCTCCCAGATCGCCGACCTGCTCATGGAGCGGCTCGCGCCGCGCGGCGTGGTGGTGGTGCTCGAGTGCGAGCACATGTGCATGGCGATGCGCGGCATCCAGAAGTCGGGCGCCAAGACCATCACGTCCGCAGTGCGGGGCACCCTTCAGCGCGACGCCAAGTCCCGCGCCGAGGCGATGGCGCTGATCATCCCCCGCTGACACCGCACGGACCGGCCGGCCGCTCCCCGCAACCCAGGGGTGGGCCGGCCGTCGCGTGTCAGCCCGCCGGCGCGGGCCTGCCGGGCGCGGCGCTCAGCCGGCCAGCATCGCGAGCAACAGGCCCGCGCTGACCAGCACCGCCGGGACCAGGCACACCAGGGCGCCCAGCCGGGCCGTGCGCGCCACCCGGCCGCCCTCCGGCGGCGGGAAGAGCCGACCCACGCCGATCCAACCCGCCGCGAACGCCACCGCCGGCATCGGCAGACCGCAGACCAACGCGGCCACGCTGGCCGCCCCGGTGCCGGTCGCCACGAACAACGCCACCTGGATCGCCGGCACCAGCAGCGCCAGCGGCCCGTACACGAGCAGGTTCCGCAGGTGCGGCGGCCAGGCAGCCAGGCGGGGCAGTCCGCGCGCGGAGAGCGTCGCGTCCGCGGCGTCCGCCCGGCCCCGGGCGGCGCGCAACGCGGCCAGCACCGCCGCCGGCCCGCCCGCCATCGCCCGGGCCGCCTCGGTCAGTTCCGGCGGCGTCGGGACCAACGAGATCGGCGGTACGCCCCGCTCGCGCAGCCGGGCCTCCTGCGAGGCCAACCTGGTGCGTACGGCGGTCAGCTCCTCGCGGGCGGCCTGCACCGACCGGGCCTGCTCGCCGGCGGCGGTGGCCGCGTCGCGGCGCACCCCGTCGAGCTGACGGGCGGCGGCGAGGTACTCGGTCCACGCGGCGGCCACCGCGTCGGCATCCCCGCCGGTGCCCGCCTGCCCGCCGGTGCCCGCCTGCCCGGCCGGGTTGGTGCCCTCCGGTGTCGGGTCGGCCCCGGAACGCTGCCGCCCCGGCGCAGACTGTCCCGCCGTGGTCCGTACCCCGCCGCGGGTCATGCCGGCTCCTCCTCGCCGAAGGGGACCAGCACGGTGCCCTGCTCGCCGGGGCCGTCCCAGAGCACCGCCCGGCCGGGGCGGGGCCGCCACTGCACCTGCCGGCCGAAGACCGATGCGAGCTGCGCGCCCGGCAGGTCCACCACGGCCACGGCGGCGAGCTTGTCCACCTCGCCCTCGGGTTCCAGCAGCGCGGCGAACGACGGCACCGTCCGCCAGCGGCCCAGCAGGTGCCGGCCGATGGGCGGCCCCTCCCGCAGCAGCGCGCGGAGCCGCTCCGGGGGCAGTTGCTCCGGCGTCGGCACGTCCAGTCCGAAGACCACCAGGAAGGCCGGCGCGGGGTCGTCCACGGCAGCGAGCAGGCCCGGAAGGTCCACCGTCTCCACCGGGTGGCGCCCCGCCAGCTCGGCCGCCAACGCCTCGACCACCGGGCGGCACTCCTCGTCCGGCGCGGCCAGCACGAAGCGGGCGTCCCCGGGGGCGTGGTGCACGGCCGCGCTGCGTACGGCGGTGACCAGCAGCCGGGCCGCCTCCGGCCCGGGCCCGAGCACGGCCAGGTTCCGCCCCGGGGCCGGCCCGAGTGACACCGCGACGGTGGTCCGGGGCACGTCCACCGCCCGTCCCAGCAGGGCGGCGGGCCCGGGTGCCTGCCCGGCGAGCGCCGCCCGGTACCGGGGATCGTTGCGCAGCAGCGGGCGGGCGTAACCGGCGAAGACCACCGGCGGGGACGCCCTCTCCGGGCGGGCCGACCAGAGCCGGTGCCGCAGCGCCTCGACGGTGTCGGGGTGGTCCTGCGGGTCCGGGAACCGGACCATCCGCTCGTGCCCCCGGATCGCGCCCCGGGGCCCGCCGAGCCCGCCGGCGGTGTTCACCACCGCACTGCCCACCGGCAGGCCGGCGGCCGAGTCGTTCGTCGGCTCCAGCACGGCACCTCCGCCGGGCAGCGCCACCCGCACCGGGAACTGCCCCAGCACCGAGTCCCGGTCGGTACGCGAGCCCAACCCCAGGTCGCCCTCGCCAGCCAACACCAGGTGCACCCCGTACGCACGTCCGGTGCGGGCCAACGCGTCCAGCCGGGCGGCGGCGTCGGCGGCCAGCCGGTCCCGCTCGACGAAGAGCAGCGGCAGGTTGTCGAGCACGCAGACGACCCGGGGCATCGCCCGGTGCTGGCGCAGCTCGGCGAAGCGTTGCCCGCCGGCCCGGGCGCCAGCCTCCTCGCGCCGGCGCACCTCCGCCACGAGCTCGTCCAGCAGACTCAGCACGTACTCCCGGTCGGCCGCCATCGCGGCGGCCCGCACCTGCGGGATCCACGACCGGTCCCGCTCGGTCTGGAGGAACTCCACGAAGGACTCGGCGTCGGCGAGGTCCGCCAGGTAGAGGGCCAGCTCGTCGGGACCGTAGCGGGCGGTCAGGCCGAGCAGCGCGGTGGTGAGGAAGGTGGACCGACCCGCACCCGAACGGCCGCTGACCAGCCAGTGCGGCGTCAACTCCGAGAAACCGAGGGACACCGGCCGCCCGCCGGCGTCCCCGACGGTCGTGGTCAGCCCGCCCACCCCGCTCGCCGTCCACAGGTCCTCGTCGGCCGCCGGCAGCAGGTCGGTCAGCGCCAGCCGGGAACCCGCCTCCACCTGCGCGGCCAGCCGGCGGCAGACCGCGTCGACGAGTTCGCCCGGCGGATCGGTCTCGATGAAGACCGGCGAGTTCAGCCCGCCCGGCGACTCGGCGCCCGGCCCGGCGAACGGGCTGCCCGGCGGATCACCCAGCAGCGCGTACGCGGTGCGGACCGCCAGCGTCGTCGCCCTCGGCAGCGGCTCCCGGCCGCCCGCCGGGGGCCAGCCCGCCACGACGAGATGCAGGCCGGCCGCCCGACCCGACCCGGCCAGGGCCACGATGCGGGCCAGGTCTGTGGGCCCGGTCGACTCGGGCAGTGCGGCCATCACCAGCAGCAGCGTCCGGTCGTGCCGGCGACGCCCGCTCGCCCCGGGGGCCACCCACTGCTCGGCCTCGGTGAGTACGGCCCGCAGCCCCGCCACGTCCACCGCCGGCGGCGGCAGCAGGCCCGCGTCCGCGAGCGGCGCGAACGGCGCGAGGGCCGTGCCGGTCGCATCGACCGCGCGGACCAGCAGCGCGCCGGCCGGGGTCGCGGCCAACAACCGCAGCAGTACGCCCCGCAGCAGCCCCGCCACCCGGGGATCGCGGGCGTCGACGTCCACCGCGAGGTGCCCCGTGCCGAGCAGCGGCACCAGCGCCGGGAACCGGGCGTCGTCCAACGGTGCCGCCGTACCGACCCGGACGAAGGGAGGCGGCCCCTCACCGGCCGGTGTGGTCGGTGCCGTCGTCTCCAGGGGAGCGCCCGCCCAGCCGGGAGCCAGCACCGCCGCCGCGGACCGGAGGCGGTCCGCCAGCTCGTACTGGCGGCGCTGGTCGGCAGGGACGGGCCGGGTGTCGTCGAGGACGCTCGCGGCGGCAGTCGCGGTGGCGGCGGCCCGCCTGTGCAGTGCGGCGGCGCGGTTGGTGCGTGCCTTCGGACCGACCACCGCGTCCACCCCCTCCGCCCGAGGTCGGCAACCCCTCCCCGCGCAGAGACCGTAACCCAGCCGGGCCGACTCGTCCGGGATGCGCGGCGGCACTGCGCCGGGGATGTCGTGGAACTCACCGATGGGGATTGGTCCGTCACGATCCGCTGGATCTGGGGCATTGGGTCTACCGCGTCCAGCCGCTAGCCTCAGAGGGTGGAATCAGTGCAGCCCCCCGCCGGTTCCCAGGTCTCCCGCGTACCGGCGCAACGGCCCCCCTCCGACCACCTGGCGCCGCCCTCGCCGGCCCCGGCACCGGAGCGGCCGCGGCGGCGGCTGCGCACCGTTCTCACGGTGGTCACGAGCGTCGTCGTGGCACTCTGCCTGGGCGGGGTGGCCGCTGGATTCGTGCTCTACAACCGGGCCGCGGCACCCGACCGTGGGTCGCCGGACGTAGCTGTCGTCAGCTACTTGCAGGCCGCGCTTGTTTCGCGTGACCAGAACCGGGCTCTACTCTTCACCTGCGGCGGCCCACTACAGTCGATCGATGATCTGCGGACCCAGGTCGAGCGACGTGAACGAGAACTCGGTACAAGCTTCTCGATCAATATCGAGAACATCGTAGTGGTAATGAACGGCTCATCAGCGGCCACGGTAACGGCCGTCATTCGTCGTAGCGCCACCGTAGACGGGGTGCAACAGAGCCTGACCGACCCCTGGCGCTTCGAGGCCCAGGACAGAGACGGTTGGCGGGTCTGCGCCGGAGCGCCGGAGAGCTAAGTCCTCACTCAATCCAGAGCAGATGCACCGGAACCTCCAAAGTGGTTGGTGCCTGACCCCGCCAGGCCCACCGATACCAGTCCATCTCCGGCGTCACCCGGACGCAGATGTCGCCTTCGGCGCCGGAGTAGGTCTCGGTGACGGCTCGCAGGTCCCGGTGCTCGACGGAGTCGACGACGTGCACCACCCGGCGACCCGTGACGGCGTCCGACTCGAAGACCGGGGTCGGGGCGCGGTGCGCCGGGGCGTCCAGGGAGACCAGGCGCACGCCCGTCTCGCGGTCCGTCGACGCGTCCGGCCGCCGCGCCCCCACCGTCTCCACCCAGACCCGCTCGACCGGAACCAGCGGCGCGAAGACCTCCACCTGGTCGGACTCCGCCCGGTACCACTCGTGTTCGGGGATGACCGGCACGTAGGTTCGACTGCCCTGCACCACCCGGTCGTCCGCCCGAAGGTCAGCGCGCCAGCCCAGTCCGGGCAGGCCGACCAGCACGCGCTGACCGCGCAGCTCGACGCGACCGGTGGCCGGCACGACCTCGATCGGTCGGGGCGGTCGGGGCGCCCAGTCCGGATGGTCGGCGAACGGGTCGGGAAGCGGGTCGTTCATGACGGCGGGCGTCTCATCCCGCGCCCTTGAGCGGCGCGCCACGGGAGCGCATGAAAGGCACAGGGTCGATGGCGCCGCGGCTGCTCCGGTCCTCGTCCTCGTGCACCTCGAAGTGCAGGTGCGGGCCGGAGGAGTTGCCGCTGCTGCCCACCTCACCGATGACCGTACCGGCCTCGACGAGTTGGCCGACCTTGACTCGGGGCTTGCTGACCATGTGGCAGTAGCGGGTGATGAACCCACCGGCGTGCAGGACGTCGACGAACCAGCCGCAGCCGCCCTTGTTCGGCCAGCCGTCGACGTTACAGGTGCGCCGGCCGCTCTTGTCCTGGTCGCACTGGGAGATCAGGACGCGTCCGGTGGCCGCTACCCGGATGTCGGTGCCCTTCGGCGCGGCGATGTCGACCCCGTTGTGCCGGGGCCGGCTCGCGGTGCGAAAGCCCGAACCGACGCCGCCGGGGATGGGAGCCGTCCAGCCGGAGGCGGCGATCTGTCCTCCGGCGGCGCGGTCGCACGCCTTCCTACCGTCGATCAGCGCGATCCGGGCAGCTCCGCCGGCCAGCGCGTTGACGATTTGGGCGGCCACGTCCTCGTGCTTGGCGTACGCGTCCGGGAAGGCGCTGATCTGTACGGCCTGTGCGGCCCGGGTCAGCGGCATCGTCTCCCAGCCGGGTACCTTGACCAGCTTCTCGTAGAACTTCCGGGAGGCGTACTCGGGGGTCATCCGCTGCGCAACAGTGCCCCAACCGGCTCGCTGCTGAAACAGACCGACCGAGTCGTGGTCGGCGCCAATACCTTCGTTCGGCAGGTTCCCGGACTCGGCGACGGTCCGGTTAGCCAGGTTGAGAAGTCTGGATTCCTGCATAGCGGTCGCCACAGCGATTACCCACCCGCGGGGCGGCACCTTCATCTCCTGCCCCACCTTGATGATCCTCGCGGCGTTGCGGAGCTGACGTTCGCCGTACTGGGAGATCCGAGGCATGTCGCCCACCACGTTTACCTGGGATTCCTCCTTGCAGTCCTGACTGGCGAACGTCAAACTGCTGCCCGCCTCACCGCCCAGTTCGGTGAGGAAGAAGGCCCCCGCGCCGCCGGTACAGCAGAGCAGGGCGAGCGTCGCCGTCAACGCGGCGGCCAGTGCGCCGAGTCGGAGCTTTCGACCGCGCGGCCGCGTCCCGTCGCTCATTTCTGCTCCCAGTCCACGGCGTCCACCAGCCAGCGCCCGTCCGGCGCCACCAGTTCGAGGCGGAGCCGTCCCGTGTCGAGCGGAACCAGTACCTCGACGAAGTTCTCGGCCCGGGGCCGGAGCGTGACGTCACCGTCGACCTGACCGATCGGCACCCCAGACGGGTCGACGCCGGCCAGCTTGTCGGTCAGCACCGGGGTGGAGAGGGGGCGTAGGCCCTCCTGCCACTGCTCCGCCGTGGTGCCCGGCTTGCCGAGCCATGCGGCGACGAAGCGTTCGGCGGTCTGCTCTGGCGTGAGTTCGCCGGGGCGGGTGACCGGAGACGGCGGAGAGCCGGTCGAGAACGCCCCGTCGTCTCCGGCGGTCGGATCGACCGTGGTGATCGGCCGGTCGGGGCGGTTGGCCAGTCCGGAGGTGGGATCGCCCGGCCCTGACACGAACCGCGCCGCGCCGATGATCCCGAACACGAGTATGGCGATGCCGACCGCGATGCCGAGCCGGGACCGGAGTACCCGGGTGACCAGGAATTCGACCGACCGCCGCATCGCACTCACCGCGCCTCGGAACGGATCCGCGGGGTGGGCCGGTCAGGCGCGCGTTCAGCGGATCCGGGACGGTAGATGGCGAACGAGGGGTTCTCGTCCGGCACGTCCGGCTCGGTCCAGGTGGCCGGCTGCCGCCGCCGGGGCCGGGGTGCGACCGGGCGCGAGGTCCCCCGGTCCTTGGCCGGCACCGGCTCCTCGTTGGCCTGCTCGCGACCGTCGGGCCGCTGTCGTTCATCCCCGCTGGGGGCGGCGGGGCCGCCACGGGCGGCGGCGTGTGCCGGATCCTCCAGCCGTGCCTCGGGTCGGAGGGTGCGCTGCTCCGCCACCACGGTCCGACGCCGGCCCGTCGTCGGCTCGGCCGTCCCGCCGGGCTCCGCGACGTCGAGCCGGGCGGCGGTGCGCATGTCCCGGAAGAAGCGCCGGTGCCACGAGCCGGCCGAGCTGACCGCCTCGCTGCTGTCCTTGCCCCCGAGTTGGGTGATCCGGCGGTAGGGGCGCAGCAGGAGCCAGCCCACCACGCCGCATAGCCAGACCAGCACCACCTGGAGCCAGCCGGGCAGGGTCGGCGTGCTCATGATGAGGTCGACCGCGAAGAGATAGATGGCGGCGCCGGTGCCGAAGATGGCGATGTTGAAGACGGCGGCGACCACCGCGTTCGCCAACCGTCGCAACCCGGCGCTGGCCGGGCGCATCAGGCCCACCGTGCCGAGGATCGGCGCCGCGATCACCGCCCACCGGAAGATCAGGAAGCCCAGCAGCACCAGCAGCGAGGCGGTCAGGTCGAACATCGCGAAGAGAACCGCAGCCAGCACGGCAATGAATCCGGCACCCACCCGGTCCATGTCCCGGACGCCCTGTAGGTACTCGTACGCCTCCGGGTCTTCCTCCTTGATCTGCTCAGCAACCTTCATCCACTGCTGCTGCTTCGCCTCGATGGTGGCTTGACGTGTCGCCGGATTGGCGCGGATCGACTGCGCCTCACCCCAGGTCAACGACCGGGCGTCGTACAGAGCCTGGCCGTATTTCTTGGCGGTCTCGCTGTCCGCCGACCCAAGGACTCCCCGTAGCCAGTTCCGGTACAGCATAGATTCGGTAGCGGTGTCGCTGGCTCGGACTGCGGGCTTACGGTTGTCCTTACACCGTTCCGGATTGGGATCGATACACCGGCCGGGACCAGGCTCCTTCACCTGGGGACCTACGGCGTCGTGTACCACACCCAGGGTCGTGACGAGGGTGCCGTCGGCGATGTTGGCCGACTTGACCGGCCATGCGGCCAGGGCGGTCACCGCCACCATCACCAGCAGGGCCCAGCCCGCCGTGGTCATCGCGTTGCTCATGTCCGACTGGCGGGAGCGCCAGAGCAGGTACAGTCCGACCACGCAGAGGGTGACGATGCCGAAGACGCTGAACACCTTCTGGTAGACGGCCTTGGTCGCTTGGTCCACCAGTGGATCGGCCCAGCCCCACATCGAGCGCGGATCCCAGGCGCGTTCCCGCAGGGCGTTGGAAGCGCCGATCACCGCAGTGGCAATCATGAATTCGCCGTTTGCGACAGTGGTTGTGAACTTGTAGTCCGGGTGGAGGACTGTGGAGGCACAACCGATGTCGTACGTCGTGTAGCTGTACCCGGCGTATCCATAGAGGCTGTACCTGCCGGTGACGCCCGCAGTTGCTTCGGGTGGCGAGCTGGCAAACCAGCCAGCCAGACCTGCATCGGGGGCGCCGGGCGTTGGTGGCTCGAGACACTCTGCCCGGGCTGCTGACACGTCCTTGAGCTTGGCGACGCAGGCGCGGAAGTCGGCCTGCCACTCCGGGGTGGTGCAGAGGTCGGCGTTCGCCTGGGCCGTCAGCGGTGCGGGGGCGGCCGCCGCGGCACCGATGGCCGGCCAGCCGATGGTCGCCCCGGCGAGTACGCCGAGCGCGAGCAGGAACGCCGCCAGCCGTGCCCGGGCCCGCGCCATGTCACGCCTCCATGTTCGGCAGGATGGCCGGCAGCACCCCGGCCGCCGCGGCGATCGCGGCGGGGGTGGTGTCGAGGTGCTCCAGCAGCCCGTCGACGTACGAGACGTCGACGCGGACCTTCTGCACGCGGCCGTCGACGTCCCGCATGACGAATTCCCGGAAGCCGAGCCGGGTCGCGCTGGTGGCGTCGGCGGTGGAGAGGGATGCCAGCGTGGCCTCGTAGCCGTCGTTGACGGGTACCCGGAGTAGACGGAGCGCTTCGGAGGCGATCTCCGCGTCCTCGGCGATGCGGCCGACGAAGACGGTCGAGACCAGGTTCTGCACGTCGAGGCCGAGGATGTCGCGCGGGTTCTGCGAGGCGACCAGCGCGGCGAGGTTCCACTTGCGGGAGTCGCGGGCGAGCCGGACCAGGAACGACCGCCCGGAGCGCCATCCCTCCATGAAGTGCGCCTCGTCCAGGCCGACCAGCTTCCGCGACGACATGGAGCCGCCGTAGCAGCGGCGTACGGCCAGCCGGTGTGCGGTGTGCAGCATGGGCAGGGCCAGCGACTCCTCGGCGGACCAGTATTCCCGCTCGATCTTCAGGTCGGGCAGTCGCAGCCCGGCCATGGTGATCACGGTGAGGGCGGCGTCCGCGCCGAGCAGCCCCTCCGGCGGCCGGCCGAAGAAGAGCATGGCCAGCGGCATCTCGGCGGTGTCCAGCAGCAGGTTGGCCAGCTCCTTGCCGGCGTCGTCGTCGAGCTGGCTGAGGCAGGCGACCACGTCGTCGAGGGTGGAGGTCTCCTCCGCCGGCACCTGGCGTACGGCGTGGCGGAAGAGGGTGGCGGTGGACGCCTCCCGGGCGACCTGCGGGGGCACCAGCATCATGCAGATGTCCTGCACCAGCATCCGCCGTTCGGCACGGGCGTTGGAGACCGCGATCTCGAACTCCCGGTCGCCGGCGGCCCCGGTGCCGAACTCGCTGCGAAGTGGCGTCGGGATGAGCGAGTACGGGGCCAGGGTGCCGTGCTCGGAGCCGGTCAGGTTCAGCACCCGCGCGTACGGCCGCAGCTCCGGCATGGCGCAGAGGCGGGCGAGCGGGCCGGACGGGTCGAGCAGCGTCACCTGCACCCCGCGCCGTGCGGCGAGGTAGCCGAGTGCGCCGAGCAGGGTCGACTTGCCGCCGCCCGGCTCGGCGACGAAGACGGCGAGCCCGGAGCGTTCGCGTACTTCCATCGGGAAGTGCAGGTCGAGGAAGACCGGCCGGCGGCAGGTGCCGGCGGTGCGCCCGATGAGGTCGCCGCGCCGGTCGCCGACGGTGCTGGCGGCCTGGGGAAGCGCGGCGGCGAGCAGGTTGACCGGCATCCGCCGGACGTAGCCGGTGTTGGCGATCGGCTCGCCGGGGATGAACTCGCGGGCCAGCCAGTCCTGGTTCTTCGGGTGTTGCAGCGAGATCCGCAGCTCGCGCGAGTAGAGCTGGATGAGCCGGCGGGCCCGCTCCAGGCACTCCTCGCGGTTGCGGCCGCCGACGGCGATCCGGTGCCAGCCGTGCGCGCGGGCGGAGTCGACCGGCAGGCCGGTGGTCATCTCGTCGCCGATCACCAGGGCCCGCTTGGCCAGCCGCTCCAGCTCGGGCGGGGCGTCGATGCCGTGCTCGGCGTAGTCGAGCTGCTGGGAGCGGATCATCCGCAGCCGGTGCTCCAGGTTACGGAAGGAGTCGCCGGAGCCGAGGATGTCGACGCGGGTGGAGAGCTCCATCGGCCACGGCAGCCGCTCGTGGAAGTGCAGCCAGGGCTCGTGCCGCTCGGGGATCTCCAGCGGCTCCATCCGGCCGACCGCCAGCACGGCGACGTGCCGTTCCTCGCCGGTCATCCGGTTGACCAGCTTGACGGTCGAGCCGTACGGGGTGCGGTAGCGCTCGACCTGCTCGGTGAGGGCGAGCAGGTCGCCGCGTTCCCACCGGCCGTCGGTGAGCGGGGAGAGTTCCCCGGGTGGCGCCATGCACAGCGCCACCGAGCGGTAGAGCAGCCACTCCAACTCCTGGGCGGTGACGCGCCGGCCGCGCATGCCGAACGCGCCGAGCACCTCGTCGAACTGCTCGACGGTGCGGCCGAGCTTGCGGCGTTCGCCCTCGGCGACGCCCCGGCCGAAGGTGCGCAGCAGCCGTTCGGTGAGCGAGTCGCCGAGGGAGCGCCGGGCGAAGGTGACGCCGAGGTAGGTCTGCCCCTCGGCGTGGTTGACCGAGAGCAGGTGCCGCTGCGCGGCCACGAGGTGGTCGCCCCAGCCGGCGGTGCCGGGCACGTCGGGCAGCGGCGAAGGGGTGTGCGCGTCGATGGTGCGGGCCCACTCGTCGGCCGGGAAGGGCCGGGTGGTGCGTCGCAGGTGCAGCCGGAAGCCGGCGAGCCCGGCGTACTGCTCGGAGATCGCCGACAGCAGCGCCTCCCGTTCCGCGTCCGGGCGGAACGCCCAACGCACCTCCGGCAGCCAGTACCAGGCGGTGACGGTGTTGGGGGTGAAGGTGAGGTGGCCGGCGATCTCGGTGATGGCCAGCTCGACCGCCGGGTCCCGGTCGCCGAACTTGATCTTCGGAGCCTTGACCCGGACGGGCTTGGTGGGCTGGCTGCGCCGGCCGGCGGAGCGCTGCCGGGGCGGCGCCACCTCCCGGCCGGCCCGCTCCGGCGGGCGCTTCCCGGTGCGGCGGGGCGCCGGCTCGGACGCCGGGTCCGGCGCGGACGGGTCGAGCGGTGCCGGCTGTTGGAGAGGTGCCGGATGGGACGACGGCGGTGCCGCCGCGACGGGCGGCACGCCGGCCGTCGCGTCCTCCGCCTCCGCCGGTGGGCGGAGCGTGGGCAGCCGGTCCCCGGACTGGTGCGGCACCCGGGACCTGGCCGGCCGGACGGGCAATTCGTATGCGTCGGCCGAGGGCTGGTCGGCAACCCGTGTGTCCTGCGGGGACGTCCGGTGGGCCGGGTGACCGGTCCGGTGGGTCATGTCTGCCGGATGGCCGGCCCGGGAGGCGTCGGCCGCGTGGCCCGCCCGTGCGGGCGGCGGCAGGGGGGCGGCGGGAACCGGCGGGAGCGCGGCCGGGGCCGGTGCGGAGGTCGACTGCTGCCCGATGGCGGGTTGCTCGCGTCCGCTGGACCGCTGCGGGGGCGCCGCCGGGCGGGTCACGCCGGGGCGCGTGCCGCCGAACAGGTCGAGGAAGGGCGAGTCGATGTCGGCGCCGTCGCCGACGGGCTGCGGCTCGGCCGGCGGCGTCCGGCGCGGCGCCGGACGGGGTGCCTGGAACACGCCCACTCCGCCGTGTCCGGGTGTCGTCACCAGGGCCGGGTCGAGGACGACCTCGTCGGCCTCGGGCTCGTCCGGGTAGTCGAACGACCGCGCACGGTTACCGTGCGGGACGGCCGGACGCCCTGCCGGGGAACCCGGCGTGGAACTGCGATTCATGCGACCGCCTCATCCGCGTCGTTCGACTGCCTGGTCGGGGTGCGACCGGTCATGCCAGTTCCTCCCGGATCCTGATCCGACTGCCGACCAGGCGGGGGTCCCGCTGCTCCGCGGCCGGCTCCCGGGTCCGCCGCCAGTCGGTCAGCGCGGTGCGGATCACCATGCGCGCGGGCCGGTCCGGGTCGACGTACCGGAAGATGAACGAGGTGCTCACGATGGCGAGCGCGATCTCCCAGGCGGGGAAGAGCTCCACCTGCAACGTGAACAGCCAGTGGATGAACATGTAGAGGGGAACGAGCAGCATGAACAGCCCGTACTGGGCGTACGGCAGGTGGACGGGAAGGGTGTAGCCGGGCGGCCCGAGGTAGACCAGGCGAGCCCGGTAGATGTCGTCATCGGTGCGCAGCCGCATCTCGTGCCCGCGCCTATTCGAAGATCAGGTCGATCAGGTAGTCGCCGATGAAGAAGAGTGTGGCGGCTCCGGCGATGAAGGCGAGCCCGACGATCGCGATCGCCGAGCTGGTGAGGACCTTGGAGATCTCACCCCGGCTGGCCCGTCCGATGAAGATGACGCCCAGCACGGCCAGCAGGATCGGTGCGATCTTGCTGGCGAAGAACGTGACGACACCCTCGGTGTCGATGCCCTTGGGCGCGGGCTCGGCGAGTGGAGTCGACGCCAGGGTGGAGAGCGTGTGGGCGGCGGCGGACGTCGCCGTCTCCATCAGCTCGATGGCGATCACTGGAACCTCCCCAAGTCGCGGCCGGCGGCGCCGCGGTGGTGCAGTAGGCATGCCTGGCGGGAACGGTGCTCCCTGTGCGCAGCGTCGGCGACCCTGCGTTCGTTACCCACCACGGAGGGTGGTGAGCTTTGGGCGGATTTTCCCGCTTCGGCCCTCCCTCCAGGCTTCGCCATCTCGATGCCGGGCAATTCCAAAGCGTACGGGCACCCACTGTTTGCGACAAGCCGCGAAGAGTCTGCCCGATCCGACCCGGACGACCGATCGTACACCTGTTCGAATGCGCATGTCACCGCCCTCGACCCGGCCGGTCCGGGGCGGTCCGCGCGACCGGTACCGTCTAGCCGTGACCGATCTGGTACGGGCCTCGGACCCGGTGGTGATGGGCGTCCTCAACGTCACGCCCGACTCCTTCTCCGACGGCGGACGGTACGCCGACCTCGATGCCGCCGTCGGACACGGCGTGCGGTTGCGGGCCGAGGGCGCCCACCTGGTGGACGTCGGCGGTGAGTCCACCCGGCCCGGTTCCGACCGTGTCGACGCGGCGACCGAGACGGCCCGGGTCGTCCCCGTGATCCGGGAGCTGACCGCCGCCGGCGTGCCGGTCAGCATCGACACCACCCGCGCGCGGGTCGCCGAGGCGGCCCTCGCCGCCGGTGCGGCCGTGGTCAACGACGTCTCCGGCGGCCTCGCCGACCCCGACATGGCCCGCGTGGTGCGCGACGCCGGCTGCCCCTGGGTGCTGATGCACTGGCGGGGCCACTCCCGCCAGATGGGGGAGCTGGCCCGCTACGGCGACGTCGTCGCCGACGTGCGCGCCGAGCTGCGCCACCGCGTCGACGAGGCGTTGCGCGCCGGGGTCGGCGCCGACCGCATCGTCATCGACCCGGGCCTCGGCTTCGCCAAGACGGCCGCGCACAACTGGGAGCTGAGCAGGCACCTGTCCGACCTGCTGGACCTGGGGTTCCCGCTGCTCTTCGCGTCCAGCCGCAAGTCGTACCTGGGGCGGCTGCTGGCCGGCCCCGACGGCGCCCCGCGCCCCACGGACGGCCGCGACGTGGCCACCGTCGCCACCAGCCTGCTCGCGGTTGCCGCGGGCGCCTGGGGCGTACGCGTGCACGACGTCCGGGCCACCGTTGACGCCCTCGCCGTCTGGCATGCCACGGGCGCGCCCCGCCTGGCGTCCGCGTCCACCGGCGGGGCCCCGGCGGCCCACGCCGGCGCCGGCCGGGACCGCACCGCCGACCACGGAGGAGACCGATGACCGACCGGATCCAGCTGACGGGCCTGCGGGCGCACGGCCGGCACGGGGTGTACGACTTCGAACGCGAGCAGGGGCAGGACTTCGTCGTCGACGCCGTGCTGGAGATGGACCTAGCCCCGGCGGCCTGCTCCGACGAGGTGGGCGACACCGTCCACTACGGCGAGTTGGCCGAACGGCTGGTCGCGGTGGTGACCGGCGAGCCGGTCAACCTGATCGAGACGCTCGCCGACCGGCTGCTGACCGTGTGCCTGGCCGACCCCCGCGTCGAGGTCGCCACGGTCACCGTGCACAAGCCGGAGGCGCCCGTGCCGCACGTCTTCACCGACGTGGCCGTCACGATGACGCGGCGGCGGGACCGGTGACCCGCGCCGTCCTCTCCCTGGGCAGCAACCTCGGCGACCGGCTGGCCCACCTGCGCTCCGCCGTTGCGGCGTTCGGCGACAGCGTGCTGCTGGTCTCCGGCGTCTACGAGACTCCACCGTGGGGGGACGCGGACCAGCCCGCGTACCTCAACGCCGTGCTGCTCGCCGAGGACCCGGCCGCGGGCCCGTACGACTGGCTGGAGCGGGCCCGGGCGGCGGAGCGCGCCGCCGGGCGGACCCGCGACCCGCAGCGGCGCTTCGGGCCGCGCAGCCTCGACGTCGACGTCGTCGCGGTGTGGCGCGACGGCGACGAGCCGGTGCTCAGCGACGACCCCGAGTTGACCCTGCCGCACCCCCGGGCCCACCTGCGGGCCTTCGTGCTGCGGCCGTGGATCGACCTCCAGCCCTACGGGCGGCTGCCCGGGCACGGCTGGCTGACCGACCTGCTCAACAACGGTCCCGCCGCCGACGACGCGCTGGATCTGCGCCCCCGGCCGGATCTGGCGATAGAGTCGACGGCATGACCCAGTGGAGCCGGCCGGCATGACGCAGGCGCAGTCCCCAGGACCCGGCGGGACGGGCCCCGAGCGGTCCCGGATGGGCCCCACCCGGGCCTCCACCCTGCTCGTGGCCGGCCTCGGCGCCGCCGCGCTGGCCTGGCTGCTGATCAGCACCCTCTACTACGACTACCTGCCGCAGCTGCCCTGGCTGCCGGTGGTCACGCTCGCCGCGCTGGCCGTGCTGGAGGCGTACGCCGCGGCCAACACCCGGGCGCGCATCGAGCGCCGGCCGGGCCGCGATCCGGTCAACCCGCTGCTGGTGGCCCGGTTCGTGGTGCTGGCCAAGGCGTCGGCGCTGGCCGGCGCGATCTTCGCAGGTTTCTACGCCGGGCTGACCGGCTGGCTCTTCGTGGAGCGCACCGACGCCGCGGTGGGCGACCGGCCGGTCGCCGGAGCCGGCCTGCTCGCCGCCCTGGCGCTGGTGGCGGCGGCGCTCTGGTTGGAGCGTTCCTGCCGGGTGCCGGAGCAGGAGGACGACGAGGACCGCGAGCCCGGCAACCGGGAGGGCCGCCCCGGCCCGCGCTGATCCCGGGGGTTACGCCCGGCCTTCCACGCGGGTACGGTGCCTGCGACCGGAGAGCAACGCCGCCCCGGTCCGCCCGTGCGTCGGACCTGGCTGTACGGGCGGCCACGTGGGAGGCGGCGTCATGCGGTACGACGAACCGGGGCGGGAGCCGTCCCCCGAGCCCTCGTCCGGCATCCCCGCCTCCGTCCTGGAGAACGTCTTCGACGACCCCGCGCACGGCGAGCCCGGGCGCGACCGGTTCGCCGTGCACGTCGTCTGGGAACTGCTGCTCCTGGCCGGGCTGGGCGTCCTCGCGTACCTGCTCTGGGCGGAGGAGCCGGCCTCGCTGCGCGGCGACGCGCTGCGTTCCCTGCTCCTCGACGCGGTCGTGCTCGGGCTGCTGGCGCTGGCCGCCGGGCTGACCCTGCGTACGGCGGCGGTGAACCTGGCCGTCGGGCCCGTGGCGGTCGCCGCCGCGCTGCACGTGGCCGAGCAGGGCGACCGGGGCGTCGGCGCCGCCGTCGGCCCGGCCCTGCTGGTCGCCGCGCTGGGCGGGCTCGCCCTGGGGCTGGTGGTGGTGGTGCTGCACGTTCCCGGCTGGGCCGCGTCCCTCGCCGGCGCGGGCGGGGTGATCGTCTACATCCAGCAGCGTTCCGCGTCGGTGCTGCCGCAGGGCGACTACGACCCGGAGCGGGGCGCCCTGCACCTCTTCGTCGGGTTCGCGGCCGTCGCGGTGCTCGGCGGCCTGTTCGGGTCGGTGCGGGCCGTCCGCCGGGTGGTCGGCCGGTTCCGCCCGGTCGTGGATCCGGCCCGCCGCCGGGGCGCGGTGGCGGCGGTGGTCACCACCGGCGCGTTCGTCGGCTCCACGGTGCTGGCCGCGCTGGCCGGCATGCTCGTCGCCAGCCGGGACCTCGCCCCGGTCGCGCCGGACCCCGGGCTCGACTGGACGGTGCTCGCGGTCGGCCTGGCGCTGCTCGCCGGCACCAGCGCCTTCGGCCGGCGCGGCGGCGTCTTCGGCACGCTGCTGGCGGTCTGCCTGGTCACGGTCCTCCTGGCGTACGCGAGCGCCCGCGGCTGGACGGTCAGCCGGTGGGCGGTCGGCGCGGCGGCGCTCGGCGTCGGGCTGCTGGTCACCCGGCTGGTGGAGGCGTACGGGCGGCCTTCGGCCGGCGCGGCGGCGGAACCGGTCCCCGCCGGGGACGCCCGGATCGGCGGGGGCTGGACGGCGCCCCCGGCCGACCCGGTCGGCGACTGGCCGCCCGCCGTGCCGAGGCGACCCTCCGAGAGCCCCGTGGACCCCTGGAGCGACCCGGGCTGGGAGAACGGCCCACGCCGGTGGGACGCCGGTGAGCGGTGAGCCGGCGCCGCGTCCACCGGGCCGGAGGTGATCTCGCCGGTTAGGCTCGGCGACATGACCGACACACCATCGACCTCCGCCGGCCCGTCGTTCGAGGAACTCGACGCGTTGTCCACTGAGGAGCTGCGCGAGCGGGCGTTCGCGGTCGCCCGGGAGCGCCGCGACGTGCGCTTCTTCTGGTCAGTGCTGCGGCACCTGCCGAACGCGGACGAGGCCGCCGCCCTCGACGGCGCACCCAACTCCGTGGGGCCGACGATCGACGAGGCCGCGGCGCTGTGGCGGGAGCTGACCGGGCACGGCTACGAGGAGTCGGCGCCGCTGCTGCGGGCCGCGTTCATCGACTACCTGATGAAGCACCCGCGACGGTGACGGCGACCGACGGCCCCGGGCAGGTTTGCCTCCCACGGTCCGCCGGGAACTGACCCGATCATGGCGCTCACCAACCCGCCCCGGACCGGCGGTCGCTACGGGACGGCGGCGGGCACGGGCGCACTCGCGGCCCTGCTGCTGGTCGCGGTCTGCGGCAGCCCGGCGTACGTCGGCTGGGCCGCCAGCACCGACCCGAACTCCGCCGGCGGCTGGTACCTGCAACTGCTCTCCTGGCCGGCGTGGCGCTTCGACGGCGACGGGGCGACCGGCGGCCTGCTCGTGGCAAACCTGCGGGCCGTCCTGCTGGTCATCCTCGCGGCGCTCTTCCTCTACCTGCTGCCCACCTCGCAGGTGGCCCGGGTGCAGGGGTCGGGGACGCAGTTCTTCTCCGGCTGGGCCGCGTACGTCCTGGCCAGCGGGTTCGCCTCGCTGATCGCCGCCTTCCTCGGCCCGGAACCGGCCCTGCTCACGGCGATCCAGGCGGGCGGCGCCGGCGCGACCTACGGCTTCCTCTCGGGCTGGATCATCGGCGCGGCCAGCCTCGGCGGTCGCGCCTGACCGGCCGCCGTCCACCCGCTCGGGCCCGCACCCTTCGAGGGCGCCTCACCCGGCAGCCCTCACCCCTCGCGGTCGCCCAGTTCGAGCAACCGCGCCCGGCTGAGTACGCCGACCGGCCGTCCCCCGTCGGTCACCACGATGCGCTCCGCGGCCGAGCTGAGCAGCGTCCCCAGCGCGTCGTACGCCGAGCCGCCGAGCGGCATCGTCGGCAGCCCGGCCACCCCGGTCTCGGGCAGCGGCTCGACGGTCTCGCCGGTGACCGGGGTGACGGCCAGCCGGCGGATGCCCCGGTCGGCGCCCACGAACTCGCGTACGAAGGGTGTGGCGGGGGCGCCGAGCACGGCGGCGGGGGTGTCGTACTGCTCCAGCCGCCCGCCCTCGGAGAGCACCGCGATCCGGTCGCCCAGCCGGACCGCCTCGTCCAGGTCGTGGGTGACCAGCACGATGGTCTTGCGCACCTCGGCCTGCAACCGGAGGAACTCCTCCTGCAACCGGGTCCGCGCGATCGGGTCGACGGCCGAGAACGGCTCGTCCATCAGCAGCACGACCGGGTCGGCGGCCAGCGCCCGGGCCACCCCGACGCGCTGCCGCTGCCCGCCGGAGAGTTCGTGCGGGTAGCGGCGGCCGAAGGTGGCCGGGTCGAGCCCGACGAGTTCCAGCAGCTCGTCGACGCGGCGGCGGCTGCGCTCGCGGGGCCAGCCGAGCAACCGGGGCACGGTGGCGACGTTGGCGCTGACCGTCTGGTGCGGAAAGAGCCCGACGTTCTGGATCACGTAGCCGATCCGGCGGCGTAGCCGGACCGGGTCGACCCGGGTGACGTCCTCGCCGCCGAGCAGGATCCGGCCGCCGGTCGGCTCGATGAGGCGGTTGACCATCCGCAGCACGGTGGACTTGCCGCAGCCCGACGGTCCGATCAGCACCGCCAGTTCGCCGGCGGCGATGTCCAGGCTCAGCTCGCGTACGGCCTCGGTGCCGTCCGGGTAGCGCTTGCGGATGCCCTCCAGCACGATCGACGCCGCGCGCGGTTCGGCGGGGGCGGTGCCCTCCGGGGTAACGTCCACACATGTCCTTCCGCCTGAGCTACCGGGCCGACCCGGGTAACCCGTGGTTCTCCTGGCAGTACGTGCGGGACAACTCTGACACGATCCTCGCCGCCGTGCGTGAGCACGCCTCGCTGACTGCTCGCGCGGTGCTGATCGCAGCCCTGATCGCGCTGCCGCTGGCGGTGGCCGCGTACTGGTACCGCTCGCTGGCCGGGCCGGTCCTGGCCCTCACCGGGGTGCTCTACACGGTGCCGTCGCTGGCGCTCTTCGCGTTCATCGCCCCCTACCTGGGCATCGGCGCGCTGACCGCGCTCAGCGTGGTGGTCCTCTACGCGCTGCTGGTGATCGTCCGCAACGCCGTCGCCGGGCTCAACCAGGTGCCCCCCGAGGTCCGCGAGGCGGCCGAGGGCATGGGGTACGGCCGCTGGGGCCGGCTGTTCCGGGTCGAGCTGCCGCTGGCCCTGCCGGGAATCCTCACCGGGCTGCGGCTGGCCACCGTCTCCACCGTGGCCCTGGTGACCGTGGGCGTGGTGATCGGGCGCGGCGGTCTCGGGCAGCTCATCTTCGCCGGCTTCCAGAACAACTTCTACAAGGCGCAGATCATGACGGGGACGCTGCTCTGCGTCCTGCTCGCCCTGGTGCTCGACCTGGTGCTGGCGGGGGCGGGCCGGCTGCTGACCCCCTGGCTGAAGCGGGCCCGGTGAGCGCGAGGAACGCAGCGCAGCGGAGTCCCGCAGTCGCGAACGAGAGGCGGGCCCGGTGAGCGCGAGGAACGCAGCGCAGCGGAGTCCCGCAGTCGCGAACGAAAGGCGGGCCCGGTGAACCCGGTCGAGGCGGCGTTGGTCTGGCTCAACGATCCGCTCAACTGGACGAATCCGGGCGGCATCCTGGACCGGCTCGGCGAGCACCTGTCGATGTCGGCGGCGGCGGTGGCCCTCGGCTGCCTGGTCGCCTGGCCGATCGGGCTCTGGCTCGGGCACACCGGCCGGGGCGGCGGCCTGGTGGTGCTGGTGTCCAACGTGTCGCTGGCCGTGCCCACGCTCGCCCTGCTCACCATCCTGCCGCTGACCTTCCTCGGCTTCGGCCGGCCGTCGGTGGTGGTCGCGCTGGCCGTGTTCGCGGTGCCGCCGCTGCTGGCCAACGCGTACACGGGGGTGCGGCAGGCCGATCCGGAGGCCCGGGACGCGGCGCGCGGGATGGGTTTCTCCGGCTGGCAGTTGCTGCGCCGGGTCGAACTGCCGCTGGCGGTGCCCTACCTGGCGGCCGGTTTCCGCACGGCGGCGGTGCAGGTGGTGGCGACCGCCGCGCTGGCGTCCTTCGTCAACGGCGGTGGCCTGGGCCAGATCATCCGGGCGGGCTTCGGGCTGGACATCGCGGCCGGCGGCGGACAGATCATCGCCGGCGGCGTGCTGGTGGCCGGGCTCGCCATGCTGCTGGAACTGGTACTGGCCCTGGTCGAGCGGCTGGTCACGCCGCGCCCGCTGCGAGCGGACCGCCGTCGGGCGCGCCGCCGGGCGGCGCAAGCGGTGGCCGGCGGCTGAGCGTCTCCGCCCACCCCCGTCGCGGAGACCGAGCGGGCGCGCGGCGGCGAATCCGGTTCACCTCCGGTGACGATCCGGTGACGAACTCCGCCTCGGGTTGTCGGTCCCGCGTGGAAGATGTTGGGGTGGGAAACCGGGCGGTCGCACAGCGGGCGCCCGTGGCAGACAGCGGGCGGCCGGACGAGATCGCCCGTCGGACACGCGGCCGGCCCGGCAGGGTCGCGCCGGGACACGGAAGGCGGGCACTGGATGCGCGCACGTACACGCCTGGCCGTCGGTGCGGTGGGAGCCCTCGCCGCGGCGGGGATGCTGACCGGCTGCGGCGACGCCGGCTCCTCCGGCACGGACGCCCCCGAGCAGGCGGCCTCCGGCGCCGGCTGCGCGCCGGTGGCCGGTGACCAACTCGTCGTGCTCGACGACGACAAGAAGCTCCAGAACACCGACAACGTCATCCCGGCGGTCAACGCCGACGCGGCCAACCCGCAGTTGCTCGCGGCGCTGGACAAGGTCTCGGCCGCGCTCGACACGCCGAAGCTGATCCAGCTCAACAAGGCCGTCGACGTCGACCGCAAGACCGCGCAGAAGGCGGCCGAGGAGTTCGCGGCGGCCAACGGCGTCACCACGGGCATCGCCAAGGGGCCCGGCGGCCAGATCGTGATCGGCGCGGCCAATTTCACCGAGAACCAGATCCTGGCCGAGCTCTACAAGATCGCCCTGACCGCCGCCGGCTACGACGTTAAGGTGCAGCAGATCGGCAACCGCGAGCTCTACGAGCCGGCCCTGGAGAAGGGCGAGATCCAGGTCGTCCCCGAGTACGCGGCGACCATGGCCGAGTTCCTCAACACCAAGGCCAACGGCAAGGACGCCCAGCCGGTGTCCTCGCCGGAGCTGGAGAAGACCGTCGCGGCGCTCAAGGCGGCCGGCGACAAGGTCGGCCTCGTCTTCGGCACGCCGGCCGCGGCCCAGGACCAGAACGCCTTCGCCGTGACCAAGGCGTTCGCCGACAAGTACGGCGTGCGTACCCTCTCCGAGCTGGCCGCCAAGTGCTCGGGCCAGGCCACGGTGCTGGCCGGGCCGCCGGAGTGCCCGCAGCGGCCGAAGTGCCAGGCGGGGCTCGTCCAGGTCTACGACTTCAAGGCCGGCTCGTTCAGCTCGCTGGACCAGGGCGGCCCGCAGACCAAGAACGCGCTGAAGACCGGGGCCGCGAGCGTGGGCCTGGTGTTCTCCTCGGACGGCGCGCTGGCCGTCGGCTGATCCCGGCCCGGCCACCGGCGGCGTTTCGTCGCCGGTGGCCGGCGTGGCGTTCGGCGGTGAAGATGCCGGATGCCCCGTTCACCCTTTCCGTGGCGGCACGACCCTCGGTAGGCTGCGGACCCATGCCAGCCCCGGTCGCCCCCGCCGACAAGCGCAGCCCGTCGCTGCTCACCATCCTCTTCTGGGTCGGTGTCGCCCTGGCGCCGGTGGCGGCGTTGATCCTGCTCGTCGCCGACGGCAACGGCCCGCTGCGGTTCGCCGCCGTGCTCGCCATCATGGCCGTCGTCCTGATCGGCCTGTCGATCGCGCTGCGCGCCGACGGCGAGGGTCCGGCCCGGACCGAGGAGCTGCTGGACGAGATCGAACAGCTCCGCCGCGAGCTGCGCGGGGAGATCGTGGCCGCCGCCCAGCGCGGCAACCAGGCACTCGACGACGCCCGGCGGGCCCAGGAGGAGGTGGCCGCGCTGCGCCGACGGCTGGACGCCAGCAGCGCGGCGCTGGCCGGCGTCGCCGCCCCGGCCGGCGCAGGCCGCGCTCGGGCGGCCGATGACCCGGGCGCCGGCCGGGCGCGGGCAGCCGTCGACGACGCGGGCTTCGGCTGGGCAGCCGTCGACGACGCGGGGGCCGGCCGGGGGCGGATGCCGGACCAGGACGACGTGGCGCCCCGGCGGGGACGCGCCGACCGGGACGACGAGGAACCCGCCCGCAGGCCGCAGCCGGTTCCGCCCGCCGAGCGGTCCGCGCCGGCCGGCGGCTACGGCACCGAACGGACGGCCGGGGCACCGGCTGGCGGGTACGGCCAGGAGGCCCCGGCGCCCACCGGCGGGTACGCGGGCCGGCCGGCGCCCGGCGGCACCGCCGGGGTGTACGGGGCGACCCGGCCGGCGGAGCCGGGCAGCCAGCCCGGGGCCCGCCCGCTCGGCGTGGTGCGGCACACCGAGACCGTGCACGTCACCACCCGGCACACCATCGTCGACGGCTCCGCGTCCGTGCCCGCCGACCGGGGCGCCGGGTACGGCGGCGGGTACGCGGGGCGCTGGTCGCCGGCGCCGGAGGAGCGGCCGTGGTCGGGCGAGCAGGACGACCGTTCCTGGGCCGGTCCCGGGCACGCCGAGGTCGACGACCGGTCCCGCCGTGGCGACCGGCCGCCCCGGGACGACGACGGCCTGCGGCCGGGCCCCGGATCCGCCCCGGACGACCGGAGCCGCCCGGACCAGCCCGGCGGCGGGGAGTGGTCGGCCCAGGGCGACGACCGGGACTGGTCCGCCGCACCCGGTGCGCGGGAGCGGTCCGCCGGGCGTGCCGACCGGGAGCGGCCGGGTCGGCACGACGGGCGCGGGCAGCAGTGGGACGCGCCGGCATCCGCCGGACCGGGCTGGGGGGCGCCGGCCGGACCGTCCGGGCGCGGCCGGGCGTACGCGCCCGACGAGGCGGGCGGGGAGCAATGGTCGCAGCTGAGCGCCGGGGACCGGTGGGCGGCCGTGCGGGACGACGAGCGGGGCCGGGAACTGCGGGTCGGGGAGCGGCGCGCCGAGGTGCACGCCGACGCCAGCGGCACCGAGTACCGGGTCGCGGACCGCTGGGCGGCGGTCCGCCGGGACGAGCCGCGCCGGGGGCCGGAGCGGGGCGACGACGGGTGGCGCGGCGGCTGGTCGGAGACGGACGACGCCCCGGCACTGCCGGCCGGCGGGGTGCCGGTGCCCGACGAGTGGCGCCCGCCCCGCCAGCGGGGACACCAGCCCGAGGCGCGGCACGACGCCCGCCAGCCCGAGGCGTACCGCCCCCGCCGGGCGGAGCCCGAGCCGGAGCGGTACGGCCGGCGGCAGGAGGAGCACTACGGCTACCCGCCGCGGGACGACGAGCCCCGTGGGGGCGGTGCCCGCCCCACCGACCGCTGGCGCTGAGCCCCCGGGTCAGCCCTTCGCCGGCGCCCGGGAGATCGTCGACGTCGGGCGGGGACGGCATGCCCGGCCGGCCCGCCCGCGTCTTGGGGCGGTGCCGGGGCGGGTCACTTGTCGATGTCGCCGACCACGAAGAACATCGAGCCGAGGATGGCGATCAGGTCCGGCACCAGGCAGCCGGGGAGCAGGGTGGCCAGCGCCTGCACGTTCGCGTACGACGCGGTGCGCAGCTTGAGCCGCCACGGCGTCTTCTCGCCCCGGGAGACCAGGTAGTAGCCGTTGATGCCGAGCGGGTTCTCCGTCCAGGCGTACGTGTGCCCCTCGGGGGCCTTGAGCACCTTCGGCAGCCGGGTGTTGATCGGCCCGGTGAGCCGGTCCACCCGGTCCAGGCACTGCTCGGCGAGGTCGAGCGAGGCGTACACCTGGTCGAGCAGCACCTCGAAGCGGGCGTGGCAGTCCCCGGCGGTCTTCGTCACCACCGGCACGTCGAGCTGGTCGTATGCCAGGTAGGGCTCGTCGCGGCGCAGGTCGAAATCGAGGCCGGAGGCCCGGGCGACGGGCCCGGACGCGCCGAACGCGGCGGCGTCGGCCGCCGAGAGCACCCCGACCCCGACGGTGCGGGCCAGGAAGATGTCGTTGCGCCGGATGAGGTTGTCCAGGTCCGGCATCCGCCGGCGGACCTCGGCGATGGCGGCCCGGGCCCGGCCCGTCCAGCCGGACGGCACCTCCTCCTTGAGCCCGCCCACCCGGTTGAACATGTAGTGGATGCGGCCGCCGGAGACCTCCTCCATGACCGCCTGGATGGTCTCCCGCTCGCGGAACGCGTAGAACATCGGCGTGATCGCGCCGATCTCCAGCGGGTAGGAGCCGAGGAACATCAGGTGGTTGAGCACCCGGTTCAGCTCGGCCAGCGCCATCCGCAGCCAGGTGGCCCGCTCCGGCACCTCCATGCCCATCAGCCGCTCGACGGCGAGCACCACGCCCAACTCGTTGGAGAACGCCGAGAGCCAGTCGTGCCGGTTGGCCAGCACGATGATCTGCCGGTAGTCGCGGACCTCGAACAGCTTCTCCGCGCCCCGGTGCATGTAGCCGACGATCGGCTCGCAGGCCACCACCCGCTCGCCGTCGAGCACCAGCCTGAGCCGGAGCACGCCGTGCGTGGAGGGGTGCTGCGGCCCGATGTTGAGCACCATGTCGGTGCCGAGCTGCTCCCCGCCGGCCCCGGTGCCGACGGTCAGCTCGCGGAGGTCGCCGGCGTCCGTGGTCATGTCCGTCATCGTGCCATGAACCGCGCCGGGTCGACGCCGACCGGTTGCCGCAGCCACCAGTGCCCGCCCAACCCGGCCGCGTCGGTCAGTTCGGCCACCGCCGACGCGGCGGCGAGCGCCCGCACGTACCCGGCCGGGTCGCCGACGGCCAGGCTCAGCGGCGGTCGCCCGCCGTCGGCCCCGAGCGCCCGCAGCGCCTCCCGCTGCGACCCCAGGTCGTACGCGCACCGCGCGACCCGGGCGCCGGCGGAGGCGACCGAGTCGACGGCGACGTGCGCGGTGACGTCGCGGCTCCCGTCCGGCACCGGCGGCACCTGCCGCCCGCCCCGGTACCCGGTCAGCGTCCCGTCCACGGGCCGGCCGTCGCGCAGGTGCCCGTAGTCCACGGCCAGCGCCAGCCCCCGGTCGACCCTGCGTACCGCCTCGGCCCAGGCGTCGTCCCGGGTCCGGCCGATCTCGGCTCTGACTGCCGCCCGGAACCCCGACCCGGTCGAACCGGTCCCGTCGGTTCCGGCCGCTGGCAGCGGCCACCATCGGGCCAGCCAGTCCGCGTCGGCGCGGTCGACCGGGTCACCGACGGTCTCCTCGCCGGTGGCCGGGTCGACCAGCAGGTAGCGCCAGCCCTCGGCGGTGTGCACCGCCACGTCGAGCGGCACGTTGTCCAGCCACTCGGTGGCCACCAGCAGCCCGCTGATCCCGTCGGGGATCTCGTCGAGCCAGTCGATCCCGTCGGGCAGGTCGGCCGGTCGGGGAGCCTTCTCGACCGCGGTGAGGCGTACCCGGAGGGCGAGCGGAACCGACGCGGAGGGCGCGGGACCGGCGGACGACGGGCCGGACGAGGCCGAGGGTCGGGCGGCGGCGACCCCCAGCGCGGCGGAGAGCGCGCGCAGCAGCTCGCCCCGCCCCGCGCCCACGTCGACCACGCGGAGGTCGGCGGGGTGGCCGAGGGCGGCGTCGACCTGCTCGACGAGCCGCAGCAGCGCGGCGGCGAAGGCCGGCGACGCGTGCGCGCTGGTGCGGAAGTGGCCGGCGGGCCCCGACCCGGAGACGAAGAAGCCGCCCGGCCCGTAGAGCGCCCGTTGCATCGCGTCCCGCCAGCGGATCGACATCGGTTCCTTCCCCACGCGGCGTGCGGTACCGGGCCGACCCTACGCAACCGGTCGGGCCGATCCGTCGTCCCCGGCCGCCGGTGCCATCGGTGAACGTTTTCACACATCCTTGTCCCGCTTCCGTGGCCCCGGCGCATACTTGCGATCGACCGGTACCCCTTCTCGAGGACTGGATCGTCGCCATGAGCGCACCCCTGCGCCCGCGCCCGGCCGCCCCCCACGGGGCCGCCGTCCCGCCGGCCGCCATCCCCCGTTTCCTCACCGTCGGCGTCGTCGGCTCCGGCCGTGTCGGTGCCGTGCTGGGCGCCGCCCTCGCCGCCGCCGGCCACCGGGTCGTCGCCGCCACGGCCGGCTCCGGTGCCTCCCGGGCCCGGGAGGCGCTGCTGCTGCCCGGCGTGCCCCGCCGGTCCGCCGACGCCGTGGCCCGGGCTGCCACCGACCTGCTGCTGCTCGCCGTGCCCGACGACGCCCTCGCCGGGGTGGTCGCCGCGCTCGCCGGCTCCGGCGCGCTGCGCCCCGGCCAGGTGGTCGCGCACACCTCCGGCGCGCACGGGCTGGCCGTGCTCGCCCCCGCCGCCGAGGCGGGGGCCCGCCCGCTGGCCCTGCACCCCGCGATGACCTTCACCGGTACGCCGGACGACCTCGCCCGGCTGGCCGGCATCTCGTACGGGGTGACGGCCCCGGCGGAGTTGCGCCCCCTGGCCGCCCGGCTGGTCGCCGACCTCGGCGGGGTGCCGGAGTGGGTCGGCGAGGCGGACCGGCCGCTCTACCACGCGGCGCTGGCGCACGGTGCCAACCACCTGGTGACCCTGGTCAACGAGGCCGCCGACCGGCTGCGCGACGCCGGGGTGACCCAGCCGGAGAAGGTGCTCGCCCCGCTGCTGCGGGCCGCCCTGGAGAACGCGCTGCGCCTCGGCGACGACGCGCTGACCGGGCCGGTGTCCCGGGGCGACGCCGGCACGGTCGAGCGGCACCTGGCCCGGCTCGCCGCGACCGCCCCCGAGTCGGTCGCGCCCTACCTGGCGCTGGCCCGGCGTACGGCCGATCGGGCCATCGCGGCGGGCCGGTTGCGCCCGGTCGACGCGGAGTCGCTGCTCGGCGTGCTCGCCGGCGACCGACGGCAGGTGGCGGCGTGACCGGTCCGACGGCAGGTGGCAGCGTGGACGGGCCGACGGTGGACGGAGGGGATCACGTGACGGAACTGGTGCACGGCCGCGCCGAGCTGGCGGCGGTGCGCGACGGGCTGAAGGGCACCGTCGGCGTCGTGATGACCATGGGCGCGCTGCACTCCGGGCACGAGACGTTGCTGCGGGCGGCCCGGGAGCGGGCCGACCATGTGATCGTCACGATCTTCGTCAACCCGCTTCAGTTCGGCCCGAACGAGGACTTCGACCGCTACCCGCGCACCCTCGACGCCGACCTGGAGATCTGCCGGCGGGCGGGCGCGGACGTGGTCTTCGCCCCCTCGGTGACCGACATGTACCCGGACGGGCAGCCCCGGGTGCGGGTCAACCCCGGCCCGCTCGGCGAGGACCTGGAGGGGCAGAGCCGCCCCGGCTTCTTCCACGGGGTGCTCACCGTGGTGCTGAAGCTGCTCCAGCTCACCCGCCCCGACCTGACGTTCTTCGGCGAGAAGGACTACCAGCAGCTGACCCTGGTGCGGCGGATGGCCCGGGACCTCGACGTGCCGGTCGAGGTGGTCGGCGTACCCACCGTGCGGGAGCCGGACGGGCTGGCCCTGTCCAGCCGCAACCGCTACCTCTCCCCGGCCGAGCGGGAGGCCGCGCTGAGCCTGTCGGCGGCGCTGCGGGCCGGGGCCGCGGCGGCCGACGAGGGCGCCGACGCGGGGGCGGTGCTCGCCGCCGCGCACGCGGCCTTCGGTGCCGGTACGCCCGGCGCGCGCCTCGACTACCTGGTGCTCACCGATCCGGACCTGGAGCCGGGGCCGGTCTCCGGGCCGGCGCGACTGCTCGTCGCCGCCTGGGTGGGTGCCACCCGGCTGATCGACAACGCGGCGATCCGGCTCGCCCCGCGTTCCTGAACCCGACCCCGCCACCATCCCGCGAAAGGCACCCCGATGCTGCGCACCATGCTCAAGTCGAAGATCCACCGCGCCACGGTGACCCAGGCCGACCTGCACTACGTCGGCTCGGTGACGGTCGACGAGGACCTGCTCGACGCCGCCGACCTGATCCCCGGCGAGCAGGTGGCGATCGTGGACATCACCAACGGGGCGCGGCTGGAGACGTACGTGATCCCGGGCGAGCGGGGCAGCGGCGTGATCGGCATCAACGGTGCCGCCGCCCACCTGGTGCACCCGGGGGACCTGGTGATCCTCATCTCGTACGGGCAGATGGACGACGCCGAGGCCCGGTCGTACCGGCCGCGGGTCGTGCACGTGGACTCCGACAACCGCGTCGTCGAGCTGAACACCGACCCGACCACCGCCGCTCCCGGCACCGCCGGCGCCCCGGTGCCCAATCCCTTCGCCGCCGCCGTCTGAACGGACCGCTTGTCGTCCGCGCCGCGCCCGTTCGTCCCCTCGTGATCCCTAGGGGCGTCCGGGCCGTCGAAGTGGGCGCCTGTGCGGTCTGTCATCGGAAGGTCGTCCCTGGGTAGTCTGGTTGCCCCGTCGACAGACGCGGGTGGCTGGGGGAGGCCGCGATGCGCCGTGCGATTGCCCTGCTCGCTGCCGTCGTCACGGCATCGCTGCTGGCCGGGTGCGCCGACTCGGGCGGGCTGGACGGTGACCTGGTCGACGACTGGCCGGCCATGGCCGCCCCCGGGCCCTTCACCCCCGCCGCCGGGGTGTGCCAGGTCGCCGACTTCGCCGACGTGGTGACGTTGGCCGCGTACGCGCCGGTGGACTGCGCCGCGCCGCACCGGGTCGAGACGGTGCACGTCGGCGCCTTCCCCGCCGGGCGGCCCGCCCCGCCGCCGGGCGGCTCGGCCGAGCTGCGGGGCGCCTTCGCCGACTGCGACACCCGGGCGACCGGTCACGTCGGCGCCGACTGGCGGGCGGGGCGGCTGCGACTGGCGGTGGCGGTGCCGTCCGGGGCGGGCTGGGCGGCCGGCGCCCGCTGGTACCGGTGCGACCTGACCGAGGTGAGCACCGTCGAGGCCGCCGCCACCGTGGTGTTGCGCACCGGCAGCCTCCGGGACGCCCTGCGGGGGCCGTCCCCGCTGCGCCTGGGCTGCCAGCGGGCCCGCGCCGACGGCGGGTCGGTGCGCACGCTGCTCCCCGTCGACTGCGCCGCCCGGCACGACGCAGAGTTCGTCGGGGTGTGGCGGGCGCCCGACCGCCCGTACCCGACCCGCCCCGCCGACTGGGCCCCGCTGTACGCCGGCTGCCGTTCCGTGCTCGGCCGCTACGTGGGGGTGCCCGACGACGCCGACCTGCGCTTCCGCAGCGGCGTGGTGGTCCGCCCGCCGGGGGCCGGCCGGTGGCGCGTCGGCGACCGGGGCGTCCGCTGCTACCTCTGGCTCGACGACCGTACGGTGACCGGCTCGCTGCGGGGCGCGGGCCCGGCGGCCCTCCCGGTCCGGACGCGGTAGCACCCGCCGGTCCGGGCCGCGCCGCGCCGGGCCGGTCCGGGCCGCGCCAGACCGGGCCGCGCCAGACCGGGCCGCGCCGGCCTGCCGCCGTGCGTGGCGTCGGCCGGCGCGTCCGGACGCGATGGCGCGTACCACTCGTCCCGCCCCGGCCGCCCCTCGCGAGGGTGCTTCGGGTTGACTGTGGGCATGGAGCTTCCGACCGTCGACCTGCCGGCGCTGCCCAGACTGCTGGCCGCCCCCGCGCCCGGCTGGGTGGAGACCACCGACGTGATCGTGGTCGGTTCCGGGGTGGCGGGGCTGACCGCCGCGCTGCACCTGCGCGAGGCGGGGCTGCACGTCACGGTGGTCACCAAGGTCAACATCGACGAGGGTTCGACGCGTTGGGCGCAGGGCGGCATCGCCGCCGTGCTCGACCCGCACGACACCCCGGCCGCGCACGCCTCGGACACCGAGATCGCCGGCGTCGGGCTCTGCGACCCGGCGGCGGTACGGGTGCTGGTCGAGGAGGGCCCGACCCGGCTGCGCGAGCTGATGCGGATCGGGGCGGAGTTCGACCGCAACGCCGACGGCTCGCTGATGCTCACCCGGGAGGGCGGGCACCGGGCCGACCGGATCGTGCACGCCGGCGGCGACGCGACCGGGGCCGAGGTGCAGCGCGCCCTGCACGCCGCCGTACGCCGCGATCCCTGGATCCGGCTGGTCGAGCACGCCCTGGTGCTGGACCTGCTGCGCGCCCCCGGCGACTCCCCGGAAGGGCTCGGCGCGGCGTGCGGCATCACCCTGCACGTGCTCGGCGAGGGCAGCGAGGACGGCGTGGGCGCCATCCTGGCCCGCGCGGTCGTCCTGGCCACCGGCGGGATGGGCCAGATCTACGCGGCCACCACCAATCCGGCCGTGTCGACCGGCGACGGGGTGGCCCTCGCGATGCGGGCCGGCGCGGCGGTGACCGACGTGGAGTTCGTCCAGTTCCACCCGACCGCGCTGATCACCCCGGCCGGTGCCGGCGTTCCGGGCGCCGGGCACGCCCAGCAGCCGCTGGTCTCCGAGGCGTTGCGCGGCGAGGGCGCCCACCTGGTCGACGGCGACGGCAAGCGCTTCATGCTCGGGCAGCACGAGCTGGCCGAGCTGGCGCCCCGGGACGTGGTGGCCAAGGGCATCCACCGGGTCCTGCTGGCCACCGGCGCGGACCACGTCTTCCTCGACGCCCGGCACCTGGGCGGCGACTTCCTGGCCCGGCGGTTCCCGACCATCGTGGCGTCCTGCCTGGCCATCGGCGTCGACCCGGCGACCGACCTGATCCCGGTCGCCCCGGCCGCGCACTACGCCTCCGGCGGCGTCCGCACCGACCTGCGCGGCCGCACGTCCATCCCCGGGCTGTACGCGTGCGGCGAGGTCGCCTGCACCGGCGTGCACGGCGCGAACCGGCTGGCCAGCAACTCGCTGCTGGAGGGGCTCGTGTTCTCCCGGCGGATCGCCGAGGACATCGCGGCCGGGCTGCCCGGACAGGCCCAGCCGGCGCCGACGGGCGCCTGGGTCGGCGGCGAGGGCTGGGTGGTGCCGGCCGAGGCGACGCCGGAGCTGCAACGGGCGATGACCCGGGGCGCGGGCGTGCTCCGCTCGGCCGACACCCTCGCCGGGACCGCCGCCGTACTGGGCCGGCTCGGCGAGGGCCGGGGGCGGCCCCGGACGGCCGACTGGGAGGCGACGAACCTGGTCACCGTGGCGTCGACGCTGGTCGCCGCCGCGTACGCCCGCCGGGAGACCCGGGGCTGCCACTGGCGGGAGGACTTCCCGACGGCCGACGAGCGGTGGCACGGCCACCTGGTCGGCGCCGTCGGGGCGCAGGGCCGGCTGACGCAAGCGTGGGAGGGGACCCGATGACGGAGTCGACGGAACGGGCACTGCGGGACGCGGGCCTGGACCCGGCGCAGGTGCGGCGGGTGATCTCCGGCGCGCTCGCCGAGGACCTGGGGCCGGAACTGCTCGACGTCACCAGCGTCGCCACCATTCCGGCGGAGCAGACCGACACGGCCGACCTGGTGGCCCGCGCCGACGGCGTGGTGGCCGGGCTGGCCGTGGCGGCGGCCGTGTTCGAGCTGGTGGGCGAGGCGACCGGCGCCGGCCGTACGGTCGAGGTGTCGGTGGTGGCCCACGACGGAGCGCGGGTGGCGCGGGGCGACGTGCTGGCCACGGTGGCCGGCCCGACCCGGCTGCTGCTGACCGCCGAGCGGACCGCGCTCAACCTGCTCTGCCGGATGTCCGGGGTGGCCACCCACACCCGGGCCTGGGCGGACGCTTTGGCCGGCACCAAGGCGATGGTGCTCGACACCCGCAAGACCACGCCGGGCCTGCGCGCCCTGGAGAAGTACGCGGTGCGCGCCGGCGGTGGCACGAACAAGCGGATGGGCCTGCACGACGTCGCGATGATCAAGGACAACCACAAGTTCGCGGCGGGCGGCATCACGGCGGCCTTCCGCCGGGTCCGGGAGACCTTCCCGGAGGTGCCGGTGCAGGTCGAGGTCGACACGGTCGCCGAGGCCCTGGAGGCGGTCGAGGCCGGGGCGGACTTCCTCCTGCTGGACAACATGACCCCGGAGATGCTGACCGAGGTGGTGGCGTCGGTGGGGGACCGGGCGGAGCTGGAGGCGACCGGCGGGCTGACCCTCGACGTGGCGGCGCGGTACGCGGCGACCGGCGTCGACTTCCTGTCGGTCGGGGCCCTGACGCACTCCTCGCCGATCCTCGACATCGCCATGGACCTGCGCACCGGGTGAACCGGCGGCCGGCCGTTGTCTAGGCTGCGTGCGTGCTGCTCTGCATCGACATCGGAAACACCAACACCGTGCTGGCGACCTTCGACGGCGACAAGCTGGTGCACTCCTGGCGGATCAAGACCGATGCGCGCTCGACGGCCGACGAGCTGGGCCTGAAGTTCCGCGGGCTGCTCGCCGGGGACGCGGTCGAGATCACCGGCGTCGCGGCCTGCTCCACCGTGCCGGCCGCGCTGCGCTCGCTGCGCACTATGCTGTCCCGCTACTACGCGGACCTGCCGAGCGTGATCGTCGAGCCCGGGGTGCGCACCGGGGTGCAGCTCGCCATCGACAACCCGAAGGAGGTGGGCGCCGACCGGGTGGTGAACACCCTGGCCGCCTACACCCTCTACGGCGGGCCGTCGATCGTGGTGGACTTCGGCACCACCACCAACTTCGACGTGATCAGCGGCCGGGGCGAGTTCCTCGGCGGCGCCTTCGCCCCGGGCATCGAGATCAGCTTCGACGCGCTCGCCGCCCGGGCCGCCCAGCTGCGCAAGGTCGAGGCGACGAAGCCCCGCTCGGTGATCGGCAAGAACACCGTCGAGTGCCTCCAGTCCGGCCTCTACTTCGGCTTCGCCGGGCAGGTGGACCGGATCGTCGAGCGGATGATCGAGGAGATCGGCGAGGTGAGCGCCGTGATCGCCACGGGCGGGCTGGCCTCGCTCGTGATCAACGAGTGCCGCACGATCACCCACCACGAGCCGATGATCACCCTGATCGGCCTGCGGATGGTCTACGAGCGCAACATCTGAACCCCGGCCGCCGGAGAGGGCGTGAGTGGGGCCGGTCATGCGGGCGGGTCATCCCGTAACGCCCTCCGGGCGCCTTGAGTACGCTCGGGGCCTGACCCCGCCCGAAATCTCCTTCTGAGGAAGCGTGCCGTGACCGAGCAGAACCCCGTGCCAGTCGATCCCGCCGACGACCTTCCCGAGCAGATGAAGGTCCGCCGGGAGAAGCGGGACCGGATGCTCGCCGAGGGCGTCGAGCCGTACCCGATCGGTTTCCCCCGGACCAGCACGCTGGCCGACCTCCGGCAGAAGTACGCCGAGCTGCCCACCGACACCGCCACGGGCGACCGGGTCTCGGTCACCGGTCGGGTGATCTTCGTACGCAACACCGGCAAGCTCTGCTTCGCCACGCTGCGCGACGGCGACGGCACGGAGTTGCAGGCCATGCTCTCCCTCGACCGGGTCGGCGCCGACCGGCTGAACGACTGGAAGCGCCTGGTCGACCTCGGTGACCTCGTCGGGGTGACCGGCGAGGTGATCACCAGCCGGCGCGGCGAGCTGTCCGTGCTGGCCGAGCAGTGGGCGGTCACGGCGAAGGCGCTGCGCCCGCTGCCGGTGGCGCACAAGCCGCTGAGCGAGGAGGCGCGGGTCCGGCAGCGCTACGTGGACCTGATCGTCCGGCCGCAGGCCCGCCAGATGGTGCGCACCCGGGCCGCAGCCGTACGCAGCCTGCGCGACTCGCTGCACGGCCGGGACTTCATCGAGGTGGAGACCCCGATGCTCCAGCTGCTGCACGGCGGCGCGGCGGCCCGGCCATTCGTGACCCACAGCAATGCACTGAGCACCGATCTGTATCTGCGAATCGCGCCGGAACTGTTTCTCAAGCGGGCCGTCGTCGGTGGCGTCGACCGGGTCTTCGAGATCAACCGCAACTTCCGTAATGAAGGTGTCGACTCTTCGCACTCGCCCGAGTTCGCGATGCTCGAGGCATACGAGGCCTACGGCGACTACGACACCATGGCCGAGCTGACCCGAAATCTCGTGCAGCAGGCGGCGATCGCCGTCGGCGGGTCGACCGTGGTGACGCACGCCGACGGCCGGGAGTTCGATCTGGGCGGCGAGTGGCGCTCGGTGACCCTCTTCGGGGTGCTTTCCGAGGCGCTCGGCGAGGAGGTCACCGTACGCACCGAGCGCGCCCGCCTCGTGGAGTACGCCGACAAGGTGGGTTTGGCGGTCGACCCCAAGTGGGGGCCGGGCAAGCTGGCGGAGGAGCTGTTCGAGGAACTGGTGGTGCCGGGCCTGACGGCGCCCACCTTCGTCCGCGACTACCCGGAGGAGACCAGCCCGCTGACCCGGGCGCACCGCAGCGAGCCCGGACTGGCCGAGAAGTGGGACCTCTACGTGCTCGGCTTCGAGCTCGGGACCGCGTACTCCGAGCTGGTGGACCCGGTGGTGCAGCGGGAGCGGCTGGTGGCCCAGGCGCAGCTCGCCGCCCGCGGCGACGACGAGGCCATGCGGCTGGACGAGGACTTTCTCCGGGCGATGGAGTACGGAATGCCGCCGGCCGGGGGTATGGGAATGGGAATCGACCGGCTGTTGATGGCCCTCACGGGCCTGGGAATTCGGGAAACCATCCTCTTCCCCCTGGTTCGCCCGGAGTAGTCGCGCATCTCCACCGGGTCGTTACCGCATCCTATTGACGCGGCAAGCGTCGCGCGGGTTATCGTGCTTACAGTTTGCAGGAGCACCCTGCTCGAAAGGAATGTGGGACGTGGCCAAGCAGATCATTCATAAGCTGGTCGATGACCTGGACGGCGGGGACGCTGACGAGACGGTCAAGTTCGCGCTCGACGGCGTTCAGTACGAGATCGACCTGTCGAGCTCGAACGCCGAGAAATTGCGCGACGTATTCGCCCCGTACATCGCCCACGGCAGCAAGGTGGGCAGGGGCGGCGTCGTCGTCGGCGGCCGGGCCGCGCGCGGTCGGGGTGGCGCCACCGCCGACCGGGAGCAGAACAAGGCGATCCGCGCCTGGGCCAAGAAGGCCGGCAAGGACATCTCCGACCGGGGTCGGATCCCCCAGGAGATCGTCGACGAGTACCACGCGAAGGCCGGTCACTGACCGGACCCTCGACGGGCGACCACGACGCCGGGCCGGAGCACGACTCCGGGCCGGCGTCGCCGTATCCGCCCGGCTGGCTCCGGGCCGGGCTCGCCGTATCCGCCCGCGACGGCAGCCGAGCGGGAAGAATTCCGTCCCGACGGTCGTTGTCCACAGCCGGTGGAGAGTCTGTCCACAGCCTGTGGACGACCCTCCGCGCGGTCCGGATCCGGGCCGCGCAGGCACCGGCGCGACCCGCATGACGGGTTCTGCGACCGCGCCGAATTTCGCTCTGCGCGTACAGGTAGGGGTACCGGAACACCCCCTGAGCGCGGACGGTTGTGCAAAACGGCGCGTACACGGCCTCCGGCGGGGACACGCGACCTCAGCGGAGTCGGTTCGCGGCGATAGAGTAAGGAGGCACGGACGCCCGTCCCGGTCGTCCGCGCACCGGCCCCGCCACGACTTCTTGACCATCAAGATCGAGTGCGCACGGCACGTGAGGAGCACGAGGGCATGTTCGAGCGGTTCACCGACCGAGCGCGACGGGTTGTCGTCCTGGCCCAAGAAGAGGCCCGGATGCTCAACCACAACTACATCGGTACGGAACACATCCTGCTGGGCCTGATCCACGAGGGTGAGGGCGTCGCCGCCAAGGCTCTGGAGAGCCTCGGCATCTCCCTGGAGGGTGTGCGACAGCAGGTCGAGGAGATCATCGGCCAGGGTCAGCAGGCGCCGAGCGGGCACATCCCGTTCACGCCGCGGGCCAAGAAGGTGCTGGAGCTGTCGCTGCGCGAGGCGCTTCAGCTCGGCCACAACTACATCGGCACGGAGCACATCCTGCTCGGGCTGATCCGCGAGGGTGAGGGCGTCGCCGCCCAGGTGCTGGTCAAGCTCGGCGCCGACCTCAACCGGGTCCGCCAGCAGGTGATCCAGCTGCTCTCGGGCTACCAGGGCAAGGAGCCGGCCGCGGCGGGCGCCGCGCCGGGCGAGGCCGCGCCGTCCACCAGCCTCGTGCTGGACCAGTTCGGCCGCAACCTGACCCAGGCCGCCCGCGAGGGCAAGCTCGACCCGGTCATCGGGCGCGAGAAGGAAATCGAGCGGGTCATGCAGGTGCTCTCCCGCCGCACCAAGAACAACCCGGTCCTGATCGGTGAGCCCGGCGTCGGCAAGACCGCCGTGGTGGAGGGGCTGTCCCAGAAGATCATCAAGGGCGAGGTGCCCGAGACGCTGAAGGACAAGCAGCTCTACACGCTCGACCTCGGTGCCCTGGTCGCCGGTTCCCGCTACCGTGGTGACTTCGAGGAGCGCCTCAAGAAGGTGCTCAAGGAGATCCGCACCCGCGGCGACATCATCCTCTTCATCGACGAGATCCACACCCTGGTCGGCGCCGGTGCCGCCGAGGGCGCGATCGACGCGGCGAGCATCCTCAAGCCGATGCTGGCCCGCGGCGAGCTGCAGACCATCGGTGCGACCACGCTCGACGAATACCGCAAGCACCTGGAGAAGGACGCGGCCCTCGAGCGCCGCTTCCAGCCGATCCAGGTGGGTGAGCCGTCGCTGGCGCACACCATCGAGATCCTCAAGGGCCTGCGCGACCGCTACGAGGCGCACCACCGGGTGAGCATCACCGACGCCGCTCTCGTGGCCGCCGCGACGCTGGCCGACCGTTACATCTCCGACCGCTTCCTGCCGGACAAGGCGATCGACCTCATCGACGAGGCCGGCGCCCGGATGCGGATCCGCCGGATGACCGCGCCGCCGGACCTGCGCGACTTCGACGAGCGCATCGCCCAGGTGCGTCGCGACAAGGAGTCCGCGATCGACGCGCAGGACTTCGAGCGCGCCGCCCAGCTGCGCGACAAGGAGAAGCAGCTCCTCGGGCAGAAGGCCCAGCGGGAGAAGGAGTGGAAGGCCGGTGACCTGGACGTCGTCAGCGAGGTCGACGACGAGCAGATCGCCGAGGTGCTCGGCAACTGGACCGGCATCCCGGTCTACAAGCTGACCGAGGAGGAGACCTCGCGCCTGCTGCGCATGGAGGACGAGCTGCACAAGCGCGTCATCGGCCAGGAGGACGCGGTCAAGGCGGTCTCGAAGGCGATCCGGCGTACCCGGGCCGGCCTGAAGGACCCGAAGCGCCCCTCGGGCTCGTTCATCTTCGCCGGCCCGTCCGGTGTCGGTAAGACCGAGCTCTCCAAGGCGCTGGCCGAGTTCCTCTTCGGCAGCGAGGACGCCCTCATCCAGCTGGACATGTCCGAGTTCCACGACCGCTACACGGTCTCCCGGCTGGTGGGTGCCCCTCCCGGCTACGTCGGCTACGACGAGGGCGGCCAGCTGACCGAGAAGGTGCGGCGTCGGCCGTTCTCGGTGGTCCTCTTCGACGAGATCGAGAAGGCCCACCCGGACGTGTTCAACACGCTGCTCCAGATCCTGGAGGACGGTCGGCTCACCGACGGTCAGGGCCGGATCGTGGACTTCAAGAACACGGTCATCATCCTGACCACCAACCTGGGCACCCGCGACGTCGCCAAGGCGGTCTCGCTCGGCTTCCAGGCGTCGGAGGACTCCGAGTCCAACTACGACCGGATGAAGCAGAAGGTCAACGACGAGCTCAAGCAGCACTTCCGGCCTGAGTTCCTCAACCGGATCGACGACACCATCGTCTTCCACCAGCTGCGCGAGCTGGAGATCCTGTCGATCGTCGACATCATGATCCAGCGGATCGAGGGCCAGCTGCGGAACAAGGACATGGGCCTGGAGCTGACCGACAACGCCAAGAAGTACCTGGCGAAGAAGGGCTTCGACCCGGTGCTCGGCGCGCGTCCGCTGCGTCGCACGATTCAGCGCGACATCGAGGACAATCTGTCCGAGCGGATCCTCTTCAACGAGCTGACCCCGGGTCAGATCGTGGTGGTGGACTGCGAGGGCGATCCGGAGAACATCGACAAGTCCAAGCTCGTCTTCAAGGGCGCGGACCGGCCGGCCACCGTGCCGGACGCCGTCCCGGCCGACCTCGGCGGCACCGCCGCCGCTGGCGCGGACGAGTAGGGCAGCAACAGCGGAAAGGGCGGCGGCCCGGTGGCACTCCCACCGGGCCGCCGCCCTCTCTGCACTTTCCACCCTTTCCTGGCCGGTCACGTAGTCCTGATGCCGGTTGACGACCCTTTCCGGCGGGCTGGACCCCCAGCACCGGCATGGTCGGCGCCGGTTGACGCTGGTCTGAACGCGGGGCGAGCAGCGCGGCGACGGGCGGGCAGGCCGAGATCGCCGACGCCGCCGGTGGGCGCGGTCACCGGAACCAGCAGACCGGCGTCCACCTCCCGAGCAGCCCGGGCATGGTCCAGTCCAGGATCGCCCACAGGTCGGTCCGTCGACGGGCCTACGGGCAGCGGCGGGCACGGTGCCGGACGTCCGACGGACCTTTCCCGCCGATCCGCGAGCCCCACGCGCCCCGCTGCCATCCACGACGCTCAGCCACGGTGATCAGGACCCCATGGACCGTAAAGCAGCCGGATAACGCCCATGGAGTCCTGATCACCGTGCGGCCATCTCGCGCTTGCGAGGCAACGGCCCGGCGGCGGACGGCGGACCGGCCGGCCCTGGCCGGCAGCCCGGTCAGGTCGGTGCGCAGCGGGAACAGGTTGCTGTGCCGCTCGGGAATGGTGTGCGTTTCGGGCGCGGTGTGCCGTTCGGGAAGGATGTCCGGTTGGGCAGGATGTCCGTTCCAGGCATGCCGGGTGGTTCGGGCACGCCGGGTTCGGGCACGGCGGGTGGTTCGGGCATGGTGGTGCGGTTCGGGCGTGGCGTCCGGTTCACGGTCGGTGCGCTCCGGCCGGCTCGTCCAGTTTCGTGGGGGTTTGGGGGTGGTGCGGGTCACCGGGTCGGTGGGCATGGGTCGGGGGCCCCGGTCGTTGTATCCATCGTGAGCGCGTGACCCCCCGGCAGGCCCTGCGGTGCCCGGGCCGAGTCACCCCCCTGCGGTGCCCGGGCCGAGTCGCCCCTTGCGGTGGCCGGGCGTGAGGCCGGAATGCCGGCCGGGTCCGCGTCGTTGCATCCCCCGGGACGCGCCCCACCCCCCAGCCGTAGGGCGCACCCCTTCTCCCTGGTTTCGACCCTTTCCCCCTTTCGCGGCACACCCGCCCCCCCTTTGGCGTGTGTCCGCGTACCCCCGATCGGAAGGTGCCGACCATCATGCGTACCGACATCCTGCGTAAGACCGCCCTGACCGCTGCCGGACTCGCCGTCACCGGCGGCGCCATCGCCGGCCCCCTCACCACCTTCGCCTCGCCCGCCCACGCCAACCCCGCCTCCGCCTCGGTCGCCCAGGACCGCAAGAACGGCGAGCGCGAACTCGGCGTGCGCTACGAAGCCCAGCCCAACTTCTACTACTGCGGCCCCGCCGCCGCCCGCAACGCCCTGAGCGTGCAGGGCAAGAACATCGACGTCGACGGCATGGCCCAGCGCATGGGCACCACCGAAGCCGGCACCAACTCCATCAACGACATCACCCCCGTACTCAACAAGGAAACCGGCCGCGACGCCTACCAGTCCGTCGAGATCCGCGAACCCAAGGCCGACGACAAGCAGACCGACAAGCTACGCGCCGACATCGTCACCGCCATCGACGAAGGCCACGCCGTCGTCGCCAACATCGCCGGCACCGCCACCGACACCGACGCCACCACCCACTCCTTCGAAGGCGGGCACTACATCAGCGTCGTCGGCTACCGCGACAACGGCAACACCGTCACCATCGCCGACTCCGCCGACCCCAACCAGGCCTCCTACCGCATGAACATCGACAACCTCGCCGACTGGATCGCCACCCGCGGCTACACCGCCTGACCACGACACCACCCACCACGCACCACGCAACGACGACAAGGGCCGGCCCCACCCGGGGACCGGCCCTTTCGTCATGCCGCCGAGCCGGGCGTAGAGCGAACCGGGGACGCCACGCCGCCGAGCCGGAGCGTTGCGCCGAGTCCGGGGCGAGCCGAGGGCGTCGGCGCACCGGATCGGCCCGAGTCCGGCGTTGCGCCGAGCCCGGCCCGCGTCGAGGGGCCTCGGCCCATCGGGCCGGCGCAAGCTCGTGTTGCGCCGAGCCGGGCGATTCGAGGGCCTATCGGGCCGGCCCGAGCCCGGCGTCGAGCCCGGGGCGAGTCGAGGTGCGTCAGCCCACCGGGACCGGCGGTCCGTCGCCGACGAGGCGGAACGAGGATTCGCCGACCGGCTCCACGAGGCCGTCCCGCACCAGCCCGGCGAGGGCCCGGGACCGCTGGACGTCGTCGGCCCACACCTGGTCGAGCCGTTGGTGCGGCACCGGCCCGGTGGCCTCGCGCAGTACGCCGAGCAGCAGCCCGCGTACCTGCCGGTCGGTGCCGGCGTACCGCTGGGGGCGGCGGGTCGGACCCGCGGGCGCCTCGCGGCCGGACGCGCGCCAGGCGCAGACCGACTCGACGGGGCAGGCCCCGCAGCGGGGCGACCGGGCGACGCAGATCACCGCGCCCAGCTCCATGAACGCCGCGCTGGCCAGGGCGGCGGCGGCCGGTTCGGTGGGGAGCAGTTCCTCGGTGGCGACCAGGTCGGCCGGGCGGGTGACCGGGCCGGCGTCCGGTTCGCCGGCGATGGCGCGGCAGACGACCCGTCGTACGTTGGTGTCGACCACCGGGTGCCGCTGACCGTACGCGAACGCGGCGACCGCCCGGGCCGTGTACGTGCCGACGCCCGGCAGTGCCAGCAGTTGGTCGAGCCGGTCCGGGACGTGGCCCCCGTGGCGCTCGACGATCGCCACGGCGCAGCCCCGCAGCCGTACCGCCCGGCGGGGGTAGCCGAGCCGTCCCCACATCCGGATCGCCTCGGCGGGGCTGTCCGCCGCCAGGGCGGCCGGCTCCGACCAGCGCGCCAGCCAGGCCTCCCAGGCGGGGAGCACGCGGACGACCGGCGTCTGCTGGAGCATGACCTCGCTGACCAGGATGGCCCACGGGCTCACGTCGGGCCCGCGCCAGGGCAGGTCGCGGGCGTTCTGCTCGTACCACCGGCTGACCAGGGTGGCGAAAGTGGGCTCAGTCATCGCGCCGCCGATGATGTCACGCGGCCCACGACCGGAGCGGCGCGGGCGACGACGCGCCGCCGGCTCGCCCCGGCCTGCGGTGGCCCGGCTGCCCGCCTCGCCCCGGCCTGCGGCGGCCCGGCCGCCCGCCGCGTCGCGTCCCGGTCGAGGCCGGGGCCGCACCCCGGCGCCTCCCGCCCGCCGCATAGCGTCCCGCTGGCTGGGCGGTGCGGGCGGGGCGCTAGCGGCGGCGGCGGACGGATCGGGCAGAATGCCCGGATGAACGAGCTCGCGATCACCGTCATCGGCCGGGACCGGCCGGGCATCGTGGCCGACGTCGCCGAGGTGCTGGCCCGGCTCGGCGCGAACCTCACCGACAGCACGATGACCCGGCTGCGGGGGCACTTCGCGATGACCCTGATCTGCGTGGGCCCGGCCGCCGCCGACGTCGAGGCCGCGCTGGCGCTGCTCTCCGCCGACGGCCAGCTGCTGGCGACCGTACGCGCGGTCACCCCCGACGGTGAGACGGCTCCCGCCGGCGAGCCGTACGTGATGGCGGTGCATGGCGCGGACCGGATGGGCATCGTGGCGGCGATGACCCGGGTGCTCGCCGACGCCGGCGGCAACGTCACCGACCTGAGCACCCGGCTGGCCGGTGCGCTCTACGTCGTGGTGGCCGAGGTGGAGTTGCCGCCCGGTACGGCGGACGAGCTGGCCGGACGGTTGACCGCGACGGCTGCGGAACTGGGCGTCGGGGTGACCCTGCGCCCGGCAGATCCGGACGTGCTGTGACCGGCGGCGAACGCGGCCCGGACAGCGAGGCGTACGCGGGCCTCGGCGACTGGACCCCGGATTCGCTGGGCGTGCCGGGGGAGGTGCGGCCCGTGGTGTCCGCCCCGGAGCCGGTGCTCACCTACGTCGGCGGCGAGGTGGACCCGACCGCCGAGGAGACCGTACGGCTGGCCGCCGACCTGATCGCCACCATGCGGGTGTCGCCGGGCTGCGTCGGGCTGGCCGCCCCGCAGATCGGTGTGGCCGCGCGGGTCTTCGCGGTGGACGTGGTCGGCCACCCGAAGGCGCTCACCGTGCACGGCACCTTCGTGCTCTGCAACGCGCGGGTCGTCGAGGCGAGCCGGTGGAAGGTCGCCCGGGAGGGCTGCATGTCGGTGCCCGACCTGACGGGGGACGTCAAGCGGGCGAGCCGGCTGGTGGTGGAGGGCGTGCTGCCGGGCACCGGCCGGCCCGTACGGCTGGTGACGGACGGGTTCGAGGCGCGGGCCCTCCAGCACGAGATCGACCACTGCGCCGGCCTGCTCTTCCTGGACCGGGTCGCCGGCGCCCACGCCATCTACCAGCGCAAGGTGTACCTCTGAGTGGCGCCGGCACGTCGACCGAGCGTCGCCGACGGGACACGGTCGGCAGGCACAACCGTCGCAAGTGGAGGGTCGGCGCGGTGAGCCGCGGCGGCCTCGGCGCGTCGCGCGGTGCTGGCGTGCTCCGCGCCGCTACGGTGGGGGCATCATGCGTCTGACGGTCGGCCCCCTGCCCCCCGCCGTTTACTGGCGGCGTCGCGCCGTCGTACTCGGAGCGGGGCTTCTCTTCCTGATTGTCCTGCTCTATTCGTGCACCGGTTCGAGCCGGAACGCGAACAAGAACGGCGACGCGCAGCCCTCTGCGGGCGCGACGTCGTCCGGTGCCTCGCCGGAACCCACCGGCTCGGTGCTCACCCCGCAGACCGGGGCGCCCGCGCCGGGCGCGCCGGGCGGTCCCGACGCCGGTGAACCGTCGGGTGGTTCCGCCGGTGACCCGCCGGGTGGCTCGGGCACCACCGATACGCCGCCGGTGGCGCCCGTGGTGCCGGCCGTCGACGAAGGCACCTGCACGGACGCCGAGATCACGGTGACCCCGGTGGCCCAGCCCGCCTCGGTGGTGCGCGGGGCCGTCGTGGACCTGCAACTCAAGATCAAGAACCGGTCGGAGCGGACGTGCAGCCGCGACGTCGGCGCCTCCGTACAGGAGTTGTTCATCAAGTCGGGGGCGGAGAAGATCTGGTCGTCCGACACGTGCGGCACCGCCCAGGGCGCCGACGTGCAGTCCTTCACCCCGGGCTTCGAACGCTCCTACCAGGTGGGCTGGAACGGCCGCGACACCACCAAGTGCGCCAACGGGGTGGCGGCGGGCCCGCACCCGCCGGCCGGCACCTACCAGGTCTTCGCCCGGGTCGGCACCAAGCTCAGCGAGCCGGTCAAGCTCACCGTCACCAACTGACCGCCCGCACGCCCCGCGCTGTCCTCCGCCCGACCGTCAGCGGGTGCCGGGCGGTCAGGAACGGCCCGCCTCGGCCGTCTGGCTCGCCCAGTGCCGTCCAGCGCCGCCCACTGCTCGACGCAGCCGGTGCCGGGCCTCGGACGGTGTGCACCACGGCCTGGGCCCGCCCGGGACACGGGTCGCTCCGGTACGCGCACCGGTCGCCGCCGGGGCGGGTCGAGGTGCCCAGGCCCGGCCGGGGTCAGACGTAGCGTTCGAGGATCGACGCCTCGGCGAGCCGGGACAGCCCCTCGCGTACGCCCCGGGCGCGGGCGTCGCCGACCCCCTCGACGGCCTGGAGATCCTCGACCGTGGCCCCCAGCAGGCGCTGGAGACTGCCGAAGTGCACGACGAGGCGGTCGACCACGGTCACCGGCAGCCGGGGCACCTTGGCCAGCAGCCGGAAGCCGCGCGGGCTGACCGCCGCGTCGAGGGCGTCGGACGCGGCCGGGTAGCCGATCGCCTTGGCGACCGCGACCAGGTCGATCAGCTCGGTGGCGCCCAGCAGATCGAGCTCCACCAGCGCCTCGTCGAGGGTGCGGGACTTCCGGCCGGCCGGCAGGTAGTCCCGGATCACCAGGGTGCGGTCGGCGTCGACGCCGGCCATCAGCTCGTCGAGCTGGAGGGCGAGCAGCCGGCCGTCGGTGCCCAGTTCCACCACGTAGCCGGCGATCTCGTCGGCGATCCGGCGGACCATCTCCAGCCGCTGCACGACGGCGACCGCGTCCCGTACGGTGACCAGGTCCTCGATCTCCAGGGCCGAGAGGGTGCCGGAGACCTCGTCCAGCCGGAGCTTGTAGCGCTCCAGCGTGGCGAGCGCCTGGTTGGCGCGGGACAGGATCGCCGCCGAGTCGTCCAGCACGTGCCGCTGGCCGTTGACGTAGAGGCTGATGATCCGCATCGACTGGCTGACCGAGATCACGGGGTAGCCCGTCTGCCGGGCGACCCGCTCGGCCGTGCGGTGCCGGGTGCCGGACTCCTCGGTGGGGATGGTCGGGTCGGGCATCAGGTGCACGGCGGCCCGCACGATGCGCGTGCCGTCGCTGGAGAGCACGACCGCGCCGTCCATCTTGCACAGCTCCCGCACCCGGGTGGCGGAGAACTCGACGTCGAGCGGGAACCCGCCGGTGCAGAGGCCCTCGACCACCTTGTCGTAGCCGAGGACGATCAGCGCGCCCGTCCGGCCGCGCAGGATGCGCTCGAGACCGTCGCGCAGCGCGGTGCCCGGGGCCATCAGGGCCAGGTTTGCCCGCAGCGGGTCGCCAGCGCCCCCGGCGCCCCCGGCGCCGCCGGTCACGGTCACGCTGATCGCGCGGGCGGGGGACACGGCGCCGGTGCGGGCGTGGGGTGTCGCGCCAGCAGGCTTGGCGGTGTCGCGGTCGGTCGGCACGGGCACAGTCTACGGACTGCCCTGCGGTGGGTGCTGTCGTGGTTACTGTGATGTGTCACGATGCCCCACCTCGCCCGGACCGTGGGCCGGCGTCCGAGCTGTCCGGTATCACGGCATAAGCTCCGTCGGGCGCCACCGGCGGTCACTCGGCGGACACCCGGGCGACGGCCTGGAGCGCCGCGCGCACGTCGGTCACCTCGATCACCCGCATGTCCCCGGGGGTGACGCCGGTGCTGTCGGGGCCGCAGCCGGTCGGCACCAGCGCGAGCCGGAACCCGAGCCGGGCCGCCTCGGCCAGCCGGCGCGGCACCGCCCCGACGCGGCGCACCTCGCCGGTCAGGCCGACCTCGCCGATCGCCACCAGGTGCGGCGCGATGGCCAGGTTGAGCCCGCCCGAGGCGACGGCGAGGGCGACGGCGAGGTCGGCCGCCGGCTCCACCACCCGGATGCCGCCGACGGTGGCCGCGAAGACCTCCCGGTCGTGCAGGGTCAGCCGCTCGGTGCGGCGCTGGAGCACCGCCAGCACCATCGCCAGGCGGGCCGAGTCGAGCCCCGAGACCGTCCGCCGGGGCGAGCCGGCCACGGTCGCGCCGATCAGCGCCTGCACCTCGGTGACGAGCGCCCGGCGGCCCTCCATGGCCACCGTGACGCAGGTGCCGGGCACCGGCTCCGAGTAGCGGGTCAGGAAGAGCCCGGAGGGGTCGGCCAGGCTGCTGATGCCGCCCTCGTGCATCTCGAAGCAACCCACCTCGTCGGCGGCGCCGAACCGGTTCTTCACCCCGCGCACCATGCGCAGCGAGGAGTGCTTGTCGCCCTCGAAGTGCAGCACCACGTCGACCAGGTGCTCCAGCACCCGGGGGCCGGCCACCTGGCCGTCCTTGGTGACGTGACCGACCAGCACCGTGGCGATGCCGCGCTCCTTGGCCACCGACACCAGGGCGGCGGTGACCGCCCGCACCTGGGTCACCCCGCCCGAGACCCCCTCGGCGTTGCTGGTGGAGATGGTCTGCACCGAGTCGAGCACCAGCAGGCCCGGCTTGACCGCGTCGAGGTGGCCGAGCACGGCGGCGAGGTCGCTCTCGGCGGCGAGGTAGAGCTGGTCGTGCAGGGCGCCCATCCGCTCGGCGCGCAGCCGGACCTGGCTGACCGACTCCTCGCCGCTGACCACCAGGGAGGGGCTGCCCGCGCCGGCGGCCCACTGCTGGGCCACGTCGAGCAGCAGGGTGGACTTGCCGACGCCCGGCTCCCCGGCGAGCAGCACCACCGCGCCGGGGACCAGGCCGCCACCGAGGACCCGGTCGAGCTCGCTGACGCCGGTGGGGCGGGCCCGGGCCGGCGCGGCGCTGATGGTGGCGATCGGCCGGGCCGGCTCGGCCGGCATCCGGGAGCTGACCACCTTTCCGGAGACCGTGGGGCCGGTGACCGTGCACTCGACCACCGAGCCCCACTCGCCGCACTCCGGGCAGCGCCCGACCCACTTCGGCGGCTGGTGGCCGCAGGCGTCGCACTCGTAGGCCGGCCGGGGCTCGCGCGCGGCGGCGCGGCCGCGCCCGCCGGCCCCGCCGGCGCGGGGGGAGGTCGATCGGGAGGTGGTCACATTGGGACGTTAGTCCCCGGGTACGACGAAGACACCGTCGGCGTGGCGGTCACCACGCCGACGGTGTCGTCGGTCGTCGGGGGCGGGTCAGTGCCCGCCGTCCTCCTGGCCCTCGTAGCCGCCCTCGCGCTCGATGATCGGCGACGGGGGCGCGGCCGGGGTGAGCGGCACGGCGACGGGCGCCGGGCCGGTGACGGTGACGCCGTTGCCGAAGTCGAAGGTCACGAAGACGTTCTGGCCGGAGCGCAGCGACTCGTTCAGGCCGATGAGCTGGAGCACCCGGTCGGCCTCGGTGTTGAGCTGCACGTAGCTCAGCGGCGGGATCTCGATCCGGGCCGGCTCGCCGGCCGGCGCGGCGGGGCTCTCCGGGGCCGACGGGCTCTCCGGGGCGCCGGGGCTGGCGGAGCCCGAGGGGCTCTCCGAGGTGCCCGGGGCGGGCGAGCCCGAGGGGCTCTCGGAGGTGCCGGGGCTGGCCGGCTGCGACGCGGACGGGTCGGGCGACGGCGACCCGCTCGGGGACGCCGACGGGCTGGCGGCCGCACCGGTGCCGGTGATCACCACCTCGCGGGCGCTGTCGGTGGTCACGGTCACGGTGACCGGGTTGCGCGAGTCGTTGTAGATGACGGCGTTCAGGACGGCGTTGGCGCCCGCCTGGTAGCCCTCGGTGCCGGGGAAGTCGACCAGCAGGCCACGGACCGCGTACTCGCCGTTGCCGGCCGACAGGTTGACGCCCTGGACCGACGGCTCCTTGTTGGCGGTCTCGGAGACCTGGCCGGCGCCGCAGCCGGACAGCAGCAGCCCGGTCGCCGCCGCCATCCCGGACAGCAGCAGGGCCGCCCGCCGGGAACCCCTGATCGAGCGCGTCACGTCGGTCCTCCTCGTCACGATCCCACCCGGTGCTCACGCCGGGCATGGTGGCCATGCCCGCGCAGACCGCGCTCCAGGGTAGTTGGGCCTGATCGACCGCCGCACGCCGACCCGGAGATGCCACCCGAGGGGGCGCGGCTCACACCAGTCGGCCGCTCGTGACCAGCAGGACGACGTCGATGAGGGCGACCAGCATCACGGCCCGGAAGGCGGCCACCTGCCGGCCCCCGGGGCGGGCGGCCGCGCGCCCGGCGTACCAGCTCAGCGGCGGCACCACGACGGCGGCCGCGACCGCCGCGACGCCGACCCCCGACGGCGGCCCGGGCGGCCCGAGGACCAGCGTGGCGGTCGCCGCGAGCAGCAGCAGCGTGGCGGCCGCCCGGCTGCCGGCCGGACCCAACCGGTGCGGCAGCCCGCGCACCCCCGTCCGGGCGTCGTCGGCCAGGTCGGGCAGCACGTTGGCGAAGTGCGCCCCGGCGCCCAGGCAGGCCGCGGCGGCGACGAGCCAGACCGGGGGGAGGACCGCCCCGGGCAGCGCCAGCACGACGAAGGCCGGCAGCGAGCCGAAGGACACCGCGTAGGGCAGCACCGAGACGGGGGTCGACTTCAGCGGCCAGTCGTAGAGCAGCGCGGAGACCAGCCCGAGGGTGGCGCAGAGGGCGGCGGTCGGCCCCGTGGCCAGGGCCAGCGCCGGGGTGGCGAGCGCGGCCACCGCGGCGGCCACGGCCGTCGCGCGGCGGCCGACCGCGCCGGCGGCGACCGGCTTGTCGGTACGCCCCACCGTGGCGTCCCGGTCGGCGTCGAGCGCGTCGTTGGCCCAGCCGACGGCGAGCTGGCTGGCCGCCACGGTGAGCACCACGGCGAGGATCCCGGCGGGCCGGTGCCCGACACCCCACGCCAGCAGCCCGGCCACCGTGGTGACCGCGGCGGCCGGCTCCGGGTGACTCGCCCTGACCAGCCCTAGCACCGTTGGCGACATGAGGGAAGTCTGGTCGTTACCGGGCAGTCGTGCCACGCTCGGTCCATGCCAGACGCGGGCCGTACCCTGCCACGCAACGATCCCCGCCAGTACGACGACCTGGCCGGCGAGTGGTGGCGGCCCGACGGCGCGTTCGCGATGCTGCACTGGCTGGCCGAGGCCCGCGCGGCGCTCGTGCCGCCGGCGTCCCGCCCCGGCGCCCTCCTGGTCGACCTCGGCTGCGGCGCCGGGCTGCTCGCCCCGCACCTGGCGGGCAAGGGCTACCGGCACGTGGGCGTCGACCTCACCCGCTCCGCTCTGGAACAGGCCGCCGCGCACGGGGTGACCGCCGTCAACGGCGACGCCGCCGCCGTACCGCTGGTGGACGGCTGCGCCGACGTGGTCGCGGCGGGCGAGTTGCTGGAGCACGTGCCGGACTGGCGGCGCGCGGTGGCCGAGGCGTGCCGGTTGTTGCGGCCCGGCGGCCTGCTCGTCCTGGACACGTTGAACGACACGGCGCTGAGCCGCCTGCTCGCCGTGCGGATCGCCGAGCGGCTGCCGACGGTGCCGAGGGGCATCCACGATCCACGGTTGTTCGTGGACGCCCGGGCGCTGGTGGCCGAGTGCGCCCGGCACGGGGTCGACCTGCGGCTGCGGGGCATCCGGCCGGGGCTGCCCGGCCTGCTCGGCTGGTTGGCCCGCCGGATGCGCGCCGCCGGCCGTCCGGGCGCGACGCCGGGCGGCCGTCCGGACGCGACGGCCGCCGGCCCCACGCCGCGGATCGTGCCGACGTGGTCGACGGCCGTGCTCTACCAGGGGCGTGGCACGCGGAGCGGATAGCGGTGCCCGTCCCTGGGTAGGGAGAGGGCCGAGAAGGGGGCTGTATGACGCAGCACGCGCTCCAGGCGGCTCGCCGCCTGGCACCGAGGCTGGCCGCCCGGGCGGCGGAGCACGACCGGGACGGCTCGTTCCCGTCCGAGGACTTCCGGGACCTGCGCGAGGCCGGGCTCTTCGGCCTGATGGTCCCCACCGCGCTCGGCGGGATGGGCGCCACCTTCGCCGAGTACGCCGCCGTCGCCACCGAGCTGGCCCGGGGCAACGGCGCGACGGCCCTGGTCTTCAACATGCACGCCTCGGTCACCGGCGCGCTCGGCGCGGTCACCGAGGAACTGGCCGAGGCGCTCGGGGTGCCGGACGAGGCGCTGGCCGCCCGGGACCGGCTGCTCGCCGCCGCCGCCCAGGGCGCCTGGTACGCGGTGGCGATGAGCGAGCGCGGCGCCGGCGCCCGGCTGTCCCAGCTCAGCACCGTCTACGAGCCGGCCGACGGTGGTTGGCACCTCAAGGGCAGCAAGACGTTCTGTTCCGGGGCGGGGCACGCGGACGGCTACCTGGTGGCCGCCCGCAGCGCCGCCGACCCGTCGGTGGTGTCGCAGTTCCTGGTGCCGGCGGGCGAGGGGCTGACCGTCGAGCCGACCTGGGACTCGCTCGGCATGCGCGCGACCTCCTCGCACGACCTGCACCTGGACGTGACGGTGCCGGCCGACCGGCTGCTCGGCGGCGTGGAGGGGCTGGCCCTGGTGGTCGCCCAGCTCATGCCGCACTGGCTGGTGGCCAGCTACGCCGCCGTCTACGTCGGGGTCGCCCGGGCGGCGGTCGACGCGGCGGCCGAGCACCTGAACGCCCGCAACCTCGCCGGTCTGCCTGCGGTCCGGTCCCGCCTCGGCCGGGCCGACGCGGCCGTGGCGGCGGCCCAACTGGTGGTCGCCGAGGCGGCCCGGCGGGTCGACGAGGCCCCGGGCGACGCGGAGACGAACCGCTGGGTGTGGCGGGCGAAGCTGCTCGCCGGCACCACCGCCGCCGACGTGGCGGCGTCCATGCTGGAGGCGGCCGGCACGTCCGCCACCCGGCGGGGGCATCCGCTGGAGCGGCTCTACCGGGACGCCCGCTGCGGATCGCTGCACCCGGCGACGTCGGACGTCTGCGCGGACTGGCTCGGCATCGCCGCGCTGGGCGGCGACCCGGACCGCGACACGACGGTTCCTCGTTGGTGAGCGTGGGGGGTCCGCCGGGGCGGCGGACGCGCGGGCGCACGGTACGGGGGGCCTGTCCAGGGGCGGGCTCGGCCGCCCGGTGCGCAAGGCCGGACGAGAGGTGGGCATGGTGGCCGTACCGGTGATCGCGGGGCTGGGGACGGCACACCCGCCGTCGGCCGCGCAGGACGACCTGTGGGAGGGCTTCTTCTCGAAGCACTTCTCCGGCAGCACGCGGGCGCTGGCGCAGCGGATCTTCGCGCACTCGGGGGTCACCCGCCGGCAGGCTGCCGTGAACCCGTTGCTGGAGGACGTCTCCGACTGGCCCACCGAACGGCGGATGCGCCGCTACCTGGTCGAGGCGCTGCCGCTGGGCAAGGAGGCGGTGGGCCGGGCGCTGACGGCCGCCGGCCTCTCCGCCGGCGACGTCGGGCTCTTCGTCGTCTGCTCGTGCACCGGGTACGCCACCCCGGGGCTGGACATCCTGCTCGCCCGGGACCTGGGCATGGCCCCGGACACGCAGCGCATGTTCGTCGGGCACATGGGCTGCTACGCGGCCCTGCCGGGGCTGGGCGCGGCAAGCGACTTCGTCACCGCCCGGGGCCGGCCCGCGCTGCTGCTCTGCGCGGAGCTGACCAGCCTGCACATCCAGCCCTCCAGCGCCCGGGTCGACACCCAGCAGATCGTCTCCCACGCGCTCTTCTCGGACGCCGCCGTCGCCGCCGTGGTCGTCCCCGGCGGCCGGGGGTACGCGCTGCGCGAGGTCACCTCCGTCACGGACACCTCGACGGCCGACCACATGACCTGGGACGTCACCGACACCGGTTTCCGGATGGGGCTGTCGCCGAAGGTGCCGCAGGTGCTCTCCACGCACGTACGCGGCCTGGTCGACGGGCTGCTGGCCCGCCACGGCACGACGCTGTCCGAGGTGGACGGCTGGGCGGCGCACCCGGGCGGCCCGCGCATCCTGAACGTGGTCGAGCGGGAGCTGGCCCTGCCGCCGGAGGGGCTGGCGGCCTCCCGGGCGACGCTGGACGAGCACGGCAACTGCTCGTCGCCGACGGTGCTGCTGATCCTCGACCGGCTGCGCCGGGCCGCGTCGCCGCCCCGGCGGGTGGTGATGCTGGCGTTCGGCCCCGGCCTGACGCTCTACGCCGCGCTGCTCGAACGACAGGAGTGAACCGGTCGCCCGCTGCGGTTACCCTCTGGTAATGGACGCCGACGCGGCAGACCGGCCGGAATCCGGACCGGACCCTGGTGAGCAGGCGACTCCGGGTGGCACGGACGACCGGCTGCGCGGCGCCGTACTGGCCGTGGCGGGGCTGGCCGCCCTGGTCGGCGGCGGCTGGTGGTGGCAGGCGGAGGCACCCCGCACCAACCCCGTACCGGCCGTGTCGAGCAACCTCGCGCCGGCGGACCGGGCCCTGCTCGGCGTGCGCCCGGACGACTCGATCCGGTTCACGGTGCCGCGGGCATCCACCGGGCCGGTCAGCGTCTGGGTGGATCCGCGCAACGGTTCCACGTTCCGGACCGACCCGCGCAGCGGGGCGAGGGTCCGGGTGGACGTCGCCGACCCGGAGCCGCGCCGTGTCGGGGACGGCTGGCGTCAGGAGGGCGGTGGGCGGCGCGGCGGGCTGGACAGCTTCCCCGGCACGCTCTGGACCGCCCGGGCCCTGCTCAGCCCGGGGGAGGGCCTCGTCAAGCAGGCCTCCGCCGAGGGCGGGGCCCGGCACCTGCTCCAGTACCGCTGCGTGGGCCCCGGCGAGCTGCTGATCGTGGTCGAGGGGGCCTGGGCGGCGGACCCGATCACCAGCGCCTGCGACGGCTCGGTCACGTTCACGGAGGTCACCGGCAGGGGCGGGCCGTTCCAGGTCTCGCTGTCGAGCGCCAACGCCGAGCCGCTCCGCGTCGAGGCGCAACTGGTCGCACTGCCCTGATCCGCTGCTTCCGAGGTCCGCCGGCTCCACTGCGCGGTCCAGGGCGCGGGTCTGCCGGCTCCACTGCGCGGTCCAGGGCGCGGGTCTGCCGGCTCCACTGCGCGGTCCAGAGGTGTGGCTCAGGCGGCGAGGCGGGTCAGGTCGGCGCGGTAGTCCTCGGCGGAGCGGATCTCCGGCACCACCCTGACGAGGACGCCGGAGCGGTCCACCAGCAGCGCGGTGGCGGCGCCGGGGCGGGCCGGCAGGTGCAGGAACGCGCGCAGCCCGCCGGCCGGGTCGGCGAGCGGTCGTACGGTCGTCCCGGCGGGCGGCGTGGCGCGTACGGGCCGGGCGTCGGCGACCGTGACCACCGTGACGCCGGCCGGTGCCAGGGCGGCGGCGGTGGCCACCTCCTGCGGGCAGGCGCAGCCGTCGACCAGGATGATCATCGCCGGCACCAGCGCGCGCAGGGGCACCGGTGACTGCCCCGCGTCGACCAGGTCCAGCGCGGGCAGCGGTCGACCAGCCAGCCCGGCCGGCGGCGCGTGCGGCGCGGGGGTGGGCTGCGGGGTGGAGCGGCCGGTGCGGGGCCAGGTGACCGCCGCGAGGCCCGCGAGGGTGGTCAGCACCGCCACGATCAGCACCAGCAGGGGCAGGGCGTACGGGGACCGGGCCGCGATGGCGCGACGGGGCGTACGGCGCAGCTCCTGGCGGATCTGCTCGGCCTCGGTGGCCAGGGCGGAGGCGTCATCGGGCACGACCACCCGGCCCCACTCGGGTGGCAGGTCGGGCAGTCCGGGGCCGTCTGCGTCGGGCTTGCCCATCGCACCCCCAGGGACATCTCGGCGAGCGGACAGCGGCTCGGCCTCCAGCGTCCCGCACGGGGCCGGCTGCCGCTACACCTGGGCGCGTACCCGGCCGGCGGGCTACCATGGGAGGAGCGCATAGCCCTTGATCTCGACGTTCGCGTCACTCGTACCGGGACGTCATCCAAGCGTTACGGAGCGTGGTCAAACCACCGGTTTGGCGGCCTGTCAAGCTGAAGAAATACCTCTCACAGGGCCCCTGAGCTGCGCCAACGGTCAGGACAGCGGTGAGACATCGGTGCCTGAGCGTGTTACCCTAGACACAGCGAAAGGGGTTTCGAACCTATGGTTTTCAGTGTCGGCGAGACCGTTGTTTACCCCCACCACGGGGCCGCACTCATCGAGGCAATCGAGACTCGGGTCATCAAGGGCGAGCCTAAGCAATACCTCGTCTTGAAGGTCGCGCAGGGTGACCTGACGGTCCGGGTGCCTGCCGAGAACGCCGAGATCGTGGGTGTGCGCGAGGTGGTCGGCGAAGAGGGCCTCGGCAAGGTCTTCGACGTGCTCCGTGCACCGCACACCGAGGAGCCGACCAACTGGTCGCGGCGTTACAAGGCGAATCTGGAGAAGCTGGCCTCCGGTAACCCGCTGAAGGTCGCCGAGGTCGTGCGCGACCTGTGGCGCCGGGAGCGGGAGCGGGGTCTCTCCGCGGGTGAGAAGCGCATGCTGGCGAAGGCCCGCGACATTCTCGTCGGCGAGGTCGCGCTGGCTGAGAAGAGCACCAAGGACGAGGCGGAGACGCTGCTCGACAAGGTCCTCACCGAGGCCTAGTCCCCACAGCATCGTCGTACCCGATTCGTGGCGAACAAACCACCGAGGACCGCGACGTGACCGCGCAGCTCAATCCGCGCGGTGACGTCGCGGTCCTCGTGCCTGCGGCTGGTGCCGGCGTACGGCTCGGCCCCGGTCGCCCCAAGGCGTTGCGCCTGCTCGGCGGGGAGCCCCTGCTGGTGCACGCCGTCCGCCGGCTCGCCGCCGCGCCGTCGGTGCACACCATCGTCGTGGCTGCCCCGGCCGCCGAGGTCGAGGCGGTACGGGACCTGCTCGCCCCGGTCGCCCCGGTGACCGTGGTGCCCGGCGGCGCCGAGCGGCAGGCGTCGGTGGCCGCCGCCCTCGCGGCGGTGCCCGCCGGCCCGCAGATCGTCCTCGTGCACGACGCCGCCCGGGCGCTGACCCCGCCCGACCTGGTGGAGTCCGTCGCGGCGGCCGTACGCGCCGGTCACGACGCGGTGATCCCGGTGCTGCCCGTGGTCGACACGATCAAGGAGGTCGGCGCCGACGAGGTCGTCCTCGGCACCGTCGACCGTTCCGCCCTGCGGGCGGTGCAGACCCCGCAGGGCTTCCGCCGGGCCGTGCTGACGGCCGCGCACGCCGCCGCCGGTGACCCGCTCACCGACGACGCGGGCCTGGTCGAGAAGCAGGGCGTCCCGGTGTCCTGCGTCCCCGGCTCGGAGTACGCGCTGAAGGTCACCCGCCCGTTCGACCTGGCGTTGGCCGAGCACCTGCTCGCCACCGGCGCGTGACGCGTACCCTCTTCGCATGATCGTTCCCCGGGTGGCCATCGGCACCGACGTGCACGCCTTCGAGGCGGGCCGGCCGTGCTGGGTGGCCGGCCTGCACTGGCCCGACCAGGATGGCCTGGCCGGGCACTCGGACGCCGACGTGGCCGCGCACGCCGCCTGCAACGCGCTGCTCTCGGCGGCGGGCCTCGGGGACCTGGGCGCCAACTTCGGCGTGGGCCAGCCCGAGTGGGCCGGCGCGTCGGGCGTCGCCCTGCTCACCGAGAGCGCCCGCCGGGTGCGGGCCGCCGGCTTCGCGATCGGCAACGTCTCCGTGCAGGTGATCGGCAACCGGCCCAAGATCGGCCCGCGCCGCGAGGAGGCCCAGCGGGTGCTCTCCGAGGCGGTCGGCGCACCGGTGACCGTCTCCGCGGCGACCACCGACGGCCTCGGCTTCCCCGGGCGGGGCGAGGGCCTCACCGGCATCGCGGTGGCCCTGGTGTACGAGGCTCCGGCCGCCTAGGCTCGCCGCGATGTCCAGCGACGCCACCTCCGACCGCTCCGCCTTCGACGGCTACGTCCAGCGCGCCCAGCTCCTCGCCGAACTCGGGCGCTACGACGAGGCCGCGGGCGAGCTGGCGTACGCCGTCGCGCTGGACCCGGTCAGCGCCGGGGCGCTGACCATGCTGTCCCGGGTGCACCTCGCGGCCGGCCGGCCGACGGAGGCGCTCACCGCCGCCGACGCCGCGGTCGCCGCCGCTCCGGACGCCGTGCCGGCGCTGGTCGCCCGCGCCCTCGCCCTCGGTGACCTGGAGCAGCACGCCGAGGCGGCCCGCACCGCCGACCGGATCCTGGCGCTGGGGCCCGACGACGCGTACGCCCAGCGCAGCGCCGCGGCGATCCTGGCCGGCTCCCGCAACGGGCAGCCGGCGCTGAACGCGGCCTGGCGCGGGGTCGAGCTGACCCCCGAGGAGCCCGAGGCGCACCTGGTCCTGGGGTTGGTCGCCGCCAACATGCAGCTGTACGACCTGGCCGAGCGGGCCTACCGCGAGGCGCTGCGGCTGGACCCGCAGCTCGCCGAGGCCCGCCACGACATCGGGGTGCTGCGGCTGGAGCAGCGGCGCTGGAGCGAGGCGCTGGAACACCTGGCCGAGGCCGCCGCGATGAGCCCCGGCCGGGTCGACTCCGGCCGGACCATCTCGGTCGGCCTGCGCCAGCTCGTGGTCTACGGCGCGGGCTGGACGATGATCACCGCCGTGCTGATCGCCTGCATGGCGCCGGGCAGCGCCGGGCTGTCCCGGGTCGCGGCGGCGTTCGCGGCGCTCGGCGGGGCCCTGGTCGTCTGGCGCTTCGCCGCCCGGCTGCCCGGCCTGGCCCGCACCATCCTGCCGAGCCTGCTGCGCTCCGACCGCGTCCTGGCGCTGGCCGTCTACGCGGCGGCGACCGCCCCGGCGCTGATCCTGCTCTACGCCCTGGTCGGCACCCCGTGGCCGCTGGTGCTCGCCATCCTCGCCGCGACCGCCGCCGAACTCGCCGTCCTCTCCCGCACCACGGCGTAACCGGCACCGTCGGGACCGATCGGCCCGTCGGCTGGCCGGGGGATCCGCCCTCAGCCGAGGGCGAGGGCGTAGAAGACGCTGGCGTCCAGCCCGTCGAGCAGCAGCAGGTGGTTGAGTTCGTCGTCGAAGAATCCGCCGATCGGGGCGGCGGAGAGCCCGAGGGCCGTCGCGGCGAGCAGCAGGTTCTGGGCGAGGTGGCCGGCCTCCATGGCGGCGAACCGGTAGCCGCGCAGCCCGTACCGGGACCTGGCCCGGCGCAGGTCAGCGACCACGAACAGCCAGAGCGGCACCGTCTCGACGTCGAGCCCGCTCGGATCGGCCGGGACGTCGGCTCCGGTGGGGGTGAACTGCGGCGCGACCCGGGACAGCCGGTCGGTGCCCGGATCGGGTGCCACCCGCTGGAGGGCGTGCCGCTGCGGCAGGTACTCGTAGAGTGCCGCCGGCACCGAGGCGACCCGCCGGGGGAGCACCAGCAGCCGGGCGGTAGCCAGGGCGCCCGCAGTCGGATACGCCAGCCGTCGCTGGTCGCCCCCCGGTGGCGAGGTGTCACCCGCCGCGTAGCGCAGCAGCCGGCCCAGGTCCGCCACGTCCGTCTCCCCGCCGCCGCCGAAGTCGTACCGGGAGCGGCGGTCGAGCAACACCGCCGCGAGCGTGGTGTCGGCGAGCGCGCCCGGCGTCGGCTCGGGCAAGGTCAGGGTCACGGCGTCGGACGGGCGGGGACGATCCGGTGCGGACCCGACGGTACGGGGACGCTGACTCGGCCACCGCGTACGGACGAACTTCGCCCCCTCGTGGTAGGCCCGGTCCGGGGCGTCGACCCCGTCGGCGTGGAAGTCCGGCGCAGCGGCCGGCGCTCCGTACGCCAGCGACGCCAACCAGGCGAGGTGGCACTCGGCCGGGATGCTCAGCCCGAGACGGTTGTGCAGCATGTGCAGCTGCGACGCGAGGATGCCGGGCAGCGTCCCGCGCAGCCGGCCCTGCCCGTCGAGCGCGCGTAGCCGCTCGACGTAGGCGGCGACCTCGTCCGCCCAGTAGTTCACCGACGTGCCCGCGCCCCTGCCCCGCGCGACGATGTCGGCGATGAGCCGCTGCCGGGCCGGGTAGACGGACGCGTCGGCGTGGAAGTCGCGTTCCGCCGCGACCAGGGCCGGGCCGAGATCCTGACCGTGCGCCTCGGGCACCAGCGTCCAGCCGTTGGCGTAGCCGCGCAAGAACCGGACCGCCTCGTGCCCGGTGAGACCGCTGGCGGTGAGGAACCCGAACAGCAGGTCAACGGCCGTCGACCGACGCCGGGCGGGCGGCGCGTCGAGCAGCGCGACGGCGACCCGGCTGGACGCGGCGAAGAGCTCCTCGGCCGCGCCGATCGCGTCCGGGCCGCCGTACCGGTCGACCTCCGGCCGGTACGGCTGTTCGAGCACCGTGCCGTGCGGGTGCCAGCCCAACTCCGGCCCACCGCCGGCCCCGTGCCCCACGTCGGTCCGGTCGGAGGTGTGCACGCCGAACTGGGCGTACCAGTCCGCCGGACGCAGCTCCCGGGCCGGTGGCGGCAGCGCGGCCACCGCCTCGACCAGCCCGGCGCGCATCCGCCGTACCGTCTCCGGCGTCGCGTCGGCGACCCGCCAGCGCAGGTGCGGGCCGCCCTCCCAGTACCGGACGAAGAACCAGGAGGAGATCTCGCCCCGGGCGAGCAGGTCCGTCGTGGTCGGCACGATGTGCTCCCGCAGCACCGTCTCGGTGCCTTCGGAACCGGCGTGCAGGTGGACGTGCAGGGCGGACCAGCGACCCATGCGGGGCTCTCTCTCCTTCAGGGGAACGGGTGGGGCAGGAGCGGGCGATCGGGAGCGGCGAGCCGGGCCTGCCGCAGGCGGGGCAGCTCGACCCGCCGGTTGAGGTGCCCGAAGGTCATCGGCACCGCCCCGGGCGTGAGGACCTTGACGGCGGCCAGGCCGAGGCGCCGTTCGCCCGCCCCGGTCTGGTCCACCACCAGCGGCGGCGTCCCGGCGGCGGCCATCGCGTCGAGGACCCTGCGCAGCACCTCGGTCAGGTCGGGGTGCAGCCACCGCTCGCGCCAGCCGGCGAAGTGCTCGTCGAGCGGTCGCGCCGGGCCGGCGGCGGCCTCGGAGAGCGCGAAGTCGAAGCGGGGCAGGGTCTCCGGCAGCAGGTGCAGGGCGGCGTGGTCCCCCAGTTCCGTCACCAGGTCGGCGTCGGCGAGCATCGCGAGCAGCCGGCCGCGCGGCGGGCGGGCCACCTTCGTCGCGACCGCCACGTTGACCCCGACCTCCAGGATCGCCGCCGCGGCGGCCCGGCGGGGATCGGGATGCGCCCCGGCGGCGGAGAAGGTCGCGCCCCGGTCGGGCCGGTCCGTGACGGCGAGGGCCCAGACGGCCGGAATCCCGACGTCGCTGGTGACGTCGAGCAGGTGCAGCCGGTAGCCCTCCGCCGCGATCCGGTCGGCGAGGTGCCGGGTCAGGGGATCGACGTCGGGTGGCAGCGCCAGAGCCGGTGGCGTACGGCCCGCGTACCAGGTGAGCAGGAAGGCGTCCCGCTCGATCGTCTCCAGGCAGGCGTGCAGGACGGCCTCCTCCAGGCAGCCACCCACCGCGCAGCCGCTGGAGGACTCGTGGAGGAACCGGGCGGCCCCGGCACGTTCCACGCCGTAGTAGGCCGCATGCTCCGGCACGAGGACCGGCCGGCCACCGACCAGGTCGTACGCCCACACCCACGACGTCACCGTGTCCGGGGTGTAGGGGTCCAACCGGTACGCGGGATGGCGGACGGCCGCCGGCTCCGGCAGGCCTAGCCGGGCGGGGTCGACGGCGTCGGCGGCGAACTCCCGGTAGCTGCCCAGCGCCGTCGTCCGGCGGCCCTGCGGGCAGCGCCCGGCCTCGCGTTCGACCGCCTCCAGCAGGGCCAGCACCTGCGCGGTCGGTTGGTCCGCCGCTCGACCGTAACCACCGACCCGACCGGACCGACCGGGGACGGGCATCTCCGCCGCCGCGAGCGCGAGCGGACCCTGCCGGTCGGAGTGGACGTGCGTGACCGGCCCGTACCGGTGATCGACGAGTTCGGCGCGGAGCACGGCCAGGTCCGGCGGTTCGGGGCGGGCCCGCAGGCGGTCGGGTGCGGGTTGCCGGCGGGAGCGCAGGGTGATCGTGGCGGCACCGGCCGAGTCGGGTGGCAGCGTCCCGCAGGCCGGACAGTCCGGCACCGCGCGGATCAGGTGCCGGCCGAGCGAGCCGTCGCGGACCGACAGCACGCTGGCGACGCGTGGGTCGGCGCCGTCGGCGAGCCGGTCGGCGGCCAGTTCCCCGATCAGCCCCCGCCAGTACGGCGGCAGCGGCAGCGGCCGGCCGTCGGCGAGGAGCGTGGCGGCGCCACCGGCACCGAGGACGGCCTGATGCCGGGTGTCGGCGCACCGCAGGCAGCCGCCGACGCCGGGGCTGCTCAGCGGGCCGATCTCGACCGCCGTCCCGCGCGCCCGAACCGGGAGGTACGCCCTGCCGGCCGCGTGGGCGGCCCGCTGTTCGGCCAGGTGCCGGGCCGCCGGCCAATCCGCCCCGACGCCCACCACCACGGGCCGACCTGTCTGTCGTCGTACGGCCGCGGTGCCGACGGCGATCGCCCGGACCAGGCGGTCTTCGTCTCCGAACACCCGCACCGGGCCGTCGTCCGCCGCGCCCGAACCGAGGGACGTGGTGTCGGGGTCGACCGGTGGGCGGGCCGGCACCGTTCCCGCCGTCGCCGCGGTGCCCGGCCGCGGGTCATCGGGGAGCGCACCGGCGCCCGGCGCAGGGGCACCGGCGAGCGCCCCGGTCCGCGCTGCGAACGGCCGGGACTGCCTGCCGGTCGGCTCGCCGACACGCTGGACGACCCCGCCGCGCAGCGACAGGGCCGTGCCGTCGGCGAGCCCGGCCAGCGCGCGTACGACCTCGTGTGCCACCAGGAACGGCAGCGACCGGTGGCCGGTCGCCGGCCCGACCGGACCGGCGTCCGTGCCTGCGGCGGCGGTGGCGTCGGTGGCCCGGCCTGTGGTGGCCGTGGCTGCTGTGGCCCGGCCGGTGGCGGTTGGCCGGTCTGCGGCGGCGGGGTGACCGGCCGGGGCCAGCGGGCCGATCAGTGCGCCGTCCGGCCGGATCGTCACCGGTAGCACGGCGGGTCGGGAGGAGCCGGGCTGCCGGGACGCGGCCCGGCGGCACGGCTCCCGCCGGCCGCCGGGATCCTCCGCGTGCACGCACACGACGAGGTCCGCGCCGACGCCGACGGACAACCCGGAGGCGGCCAGCGCCGCCCGTACGGCCGGCGGAAGGTCGCCTTCGCCGGTGACCTCGACCGCGCACCGCGACACCGCGTCGAGCGCCCCGGCCGGATCATGCGCGAGCCCCGCCAGGCAGGCCGCCAACGGGTGGGCGTCCAGCGCCACCCGGACGTCGACCAGGGCGTCGTGCTCGGCGAGGAGACCGAGCAGCCAACCCACCGCCCTGGCGGTCCGGTCGGGCAGTCCCTGGGTGGCGGTCGCCGGGTCGAGACCCCGGCGCAGGAGCGGCTCCAGCCGCTGCCACAGCTCGCCCGCGACCGGCGGGCAGGTCACCACCGAACCGGACCACCAGCCGCTCACGAGCAGCCCGCCCTCGACCGCCCGGACCAGGGTGCCCGGTCGCAGGGTCACCTCGCCCACGTCGCCTCCACGCGGGTCATCCGGTGCGGGCGGTGAGGGCGTCCTGCCACGACACCCCGTGGATCTCCTGGGTCGCCTCGGCGAGCAGGTGGGCACCGAGGTACCGCTCCAGCGGTGCGACGTCACAGAGCGTCAGCAGTTGGTAGAGCATGTTCGTGCAGAACCGGTAGATCTGGAACTCCCGGCTCGCGGCGGTCCGTTGGAAGCCCGACGCCTCCAGCGCCTGGTGGTAGGCGCTCGCCCCGCGACGGCTCAGGTCCCACCGGATCGCCGTGGCGTCGTCGAACGAGGTGGTGCGACGCCGGAACTCGGCGGAGAACGCCCCGTTGAGCGCACCCGCGTCGTACGCCCGCTCGGCGATCCGCCACGCGGCCGCGCTCCAGGCCCGCCACGCCGCCGCCACCGGCTCGGTGGTGTCCGGCGTGGCCGCCTGTCGGACCAGGTCGTGGTACCTCCCGCCGGCCCGCTCGGCGAAGGCGGCGAAGCGCGGGCGGAGGAGTTCGTCCCGCTCGCCGAAGAGGAAGTCCTCCAGGTGGGACAGGAAGGTGTGGTAGCCGGACAGCAGCCGGCCGGGCCAGGTGTCCGCGTGCGCGGCCATGGCGGTGACCACGACGCCCACCCGGGCGGCGGGGGCGTCTCCGACGAGGGCGAGCTGATCGAGCGACATCCGTACCGGAGCCAGCCCGGCGGCGAGGACGTCGGCACGGCATTCGACCGCGCCCGCCGTGCCGAGCAGCGCGACCAGCGCACCCTGGTCGCCGTCGGTCACCAGCACCGTGTTGTCGGGCTGGATCGGGTCGTACGGGGGCGGTACGAGTTCGGCCCGGCCGGCCGCCTCGGACCGCCGCAGCAGCAGCTCCTCGTCGAGGCCGGCACGCGACGGCGCCACCGCCAGGTGCGCACGCAACCGCTCGGCGGCGTCGGCGGCGGCCGCAGCCCGGTGCGCCTCGGGCCCGCGCAGCCGCAGGCGTACGTGCGGGCCGTGCAGCCAGTGCCGTTCCAGGTGGACGGAGAGCCCGGCACCGCGCAGCCGCTCGGCGAGAGGCAGTACGGCGTCGCGCAGCAGCGGCGCCTTGACCTCCTCGTGGTAGTGACACACGACGTCGGTGGTCGGAGTCAGTCCGGTCACGGTCGTGCTCGGCTCGGTCATGGCTCGACTCCACTCGGCTCGATGGTGCGGTCGGACGGCCGGCGCCGGGCACGTTCACGTCGGTCGACGACCCCTGGGGCCACGTGACGGGTCACGGGAGGGCCGCCGGCAGGTAGGTCTCGACGACCAGTTCGGTGACCCGGTGCGGCCGGTCGTGGCCGGCGGGGCGGGGCAGGGCCTCCTCGACGACCAACCGGCCGGTGATCCGCCCGAGCCAACGGGGCACGCAGCGCAGGTGCAGTGGGCTGGCCAGGTCGACGAACTGCGGCTTGGGCCGGGCGACGGCCTCCCGGAGCCCGGCGATCGCCGGGGGCGGCGGCGGGGCGGACGGGTGTTCCGTCGGCGGCCGGGCCTGGGCGCCGGGGTGCTGGGCGGCGTGGCCCGGTGCGGGCGGCTGCCCGGCGTGCCGGTTGCCCTGGTTGAGGAAGACCTGGTCGGGCAGGTCCCAGCCCGCCCGCAGCGCCGCGGCGGCGGCGACCGACGGCCCGGCCGGCGGCGAGCCGAGCCCGCGGAGGTGCCGCTCGGCGCCCTCGTCGAAACGCCAGCTCCGGCGGGCGAGGACGACGCGGCCACAGCGGAGCCGGTCGGAGACCACAGCCTGCCCGCCCGGACCGGACACCGTCCGGGTCGCGGCCAGGTGGCGGAGCCCGACCTCGCCGGTGCCCAGGTCGCCGAGCAGCGCGGCCACCCGGGCCGGCAGCGCCGGCGGCGAGAGGAAACCGAGGTACAGCACGTCGAGCAGCTCACCGGTGGCCGGATCGAGCAGCCGGATCTGGTCGCTGGCCAGGTCGTGCACCAGGTCGATCGAGGTGAGGTCGAGCCCGCCCAGTCGCTGGTCGTCGCCGATGTCCTCGCCCACCAGCAGCGGGTGCAGGTTCGCGTTGAACCCGTGCACCGGTCGGAACTGGGCCACCCGACCGGGCAGTACCCGGCGGAGCTGGGCGGCGACCGCGTCGCGCATGCCGGTGTCGCCGAAGAGGCCCAGGAAGCGGCTGGTGAACCGGCCCCAGCCGCCGTAGATGTGGTTGAGGTGCAGCGATCCGTCCGGGCCGTGCTGGCCGAAGAAGGCGTACGACACCGGTCGGGCCCGCAGCCAGCGGGGCAGTGCCGCGGCCGCCTCGGCGACCAGTTCGGCCCCGATGACGGTCTCCACGCCGTCGTGCCCGCCGTCGGCGCGTACCGCGCGGACCACCTCCTGGCGCAGCGCGGCCAGCGCGGCCAACTCGGGCACCCGGGTGACCGGACCGCCCGTCAGGGCACCGTCCGGGGCCACCGTCGGCAGGTCACCGAAGCCGGCACCCACTTCGGCGAAGAACTCGCCGAGGTCGGCACAGCGGCCCCCGGGACCGTAGCGTTCGACGAACCGGTGCCGCAGGAGCCGGCGCGACACCTGATCCCCGTCGAACAGCAGGGCGAGGCTGGTCAACGCGGCGAGGTCGGCGGTGTCCGCGGGGCGCCGGGTCAGGCGTACCGGCCCGGGCAGTACGACGTCCTCGGTGACGGGCGCGTGTGGCGGCGCGGTGGCACCGAGCTGCTCCAGGGCCTGCTGCCAACCGGTGCCGATCCGTCGTACGAGCGCGCCGCGTCGCGCCGCGTCGGCCCCGGCCAGCGACCGGATGTCCTGGTCGAGTTGCCGTACCTGGTCGGCGAGGGCGGGTGCGCCGGTGTCGCCGAGCCAGTCGGCGACCGCCGCCAGCGCCGCCGGGTCGTGCTCGGTGGTCGGGGGCACCGGAACCAGCAGGCGTTCGTCGCAGAGCTGGGTGACGAAGCGCCGCGCGAGCCGCTCGGCGGCGGCGGCGTCAGCGGCGGGGCGGCCGGCGCCTCGGCCGAGGGCCGCTACGAGTTCCGCCGGCGGGTGTCCGCCCGGTGCGGCGCGGAGCACCCGGACGATCGCGGCCAGCGCGGGTCGCAGTGGCATCCGGACGCGCTCCTCCCGGATCACCGGCATGCCGTCGGCGCCGGTCGTCGGGTGCTCCCGGTAGAACACCACGTGCCCGTCGTGCACGCGGGTGCCCGGTGCCAGCCGGTGCGGGATGCGCGGCAGCTGGTCCGGGCGGCTGGCCCCGGCCAGGAAGAGGCTGGCGACCAGGTTGGCGGGAGGACGGGTCACCGGCAGCGGTTCTCCCGCTGCCGTCAGGTCCAAACCCGCCGCGAGGTCTGCCCCGCCGGGCGGGGACGTCGGCGGGGCGGGGACGGCTCCGGCCTCCGGCCAGGGTGCCCAACCGACGACGGTGTACCAGGACAGTGGGCTGGTCCGGGTGGTGGCCCGCAACGCGTACCGGAGCACGGTGGGTTCGGACTTGCGGCCGCGGGCGTCCGGCTCGCCGCCCCGCGCCGCCGTCCGCCGCGCCGCCGCCAACAGCTCGGGGCTGGTCAACGCGGCCGCCCGACCGAACGGCTCGCTGTCGCACAGGGCGGCGAGCGCGGCGCGCTCCTCGACCAGCGCGGTGTCGGACGCGGCGTCGACGGCGGCGGTGAGCCGGTCGATCTCGGCCCGGGCCCGCAGCCAGCGCCCCAGCGTCGGCAGCCGGCCGGGCAGGTCGCCGAGTCGGTCCCGGATGTCGCCGGCCGGAGAGCGGCCGTTGTGGACGTCCCGCCGCAGCGGCAGCAGGACCGAGCGGCGGTACGCCGGCGGGGCCTGACCGCCGAGCAGGTACAGCTCCTCGGTGAGTTCGGGGCCGAGGGTCCGGCACTCGACCAGGCGGTCGACGAGCTGGTCCTGGAGGCGACGCAGGTGCCGTCCGGCCGGTCCGGCCGCCGGCTGGTCGACCGCCGTCCTGCGGATCAGCACGTACGGAGCGACCTGCACCGCCGACGCGACTCGGCCGCCCGCTGCCGGAGCCGGCGGCGGGGCAGGGGACTGGCGGGTGGTCGTCACGCTCTCCTCCGTACGCGGTCGTCGACGCCGACCACGGTCGAGCCGGTGGGGCCGGCGACCGCCGCTGTCGGCGTCCCCGGCCCCACCGGTCGGTCCTGGTGCGTTACTGGGGCAGCTGGGCGGCGCAGGACGAGTAGCCCAGCCACTGCCAGACGACGGAGGTGCTCGCGGAGGCGCCGGTCTCCGGCAGGGCCACCGACTCGCGGACGGCGTGCACCTCCAGCAGGTCGGACACCTCGAGGTCGGCCAGGTTGAGGTCTTCGAGGTCGGCCAGCGTGGCCGTCATGTCGCGCATGGTGTACTCCGATTCCAGGGATGCCGTCGACGAAGAGGCGCACTTGTCGATGACAAGATGGACAGTGCGCAGAATGTTAGTCAGCTCCGCTGACGAACCAGTCGTCCGAGCGTCCAGTCGCCGATGGCCGTACGACGGCCGTGCGCTGACGATCAGAAGGAACCGCGATCACGCGGCCGATGTGCGGGAGGTCCGACGCCCCACGCGCGAAGGTGCCGCGGTCCGACAGTGTGGACCGCGGCACCGGTCACCCGGGATCGTCCGCCTAGGGGCGGCGGGCCCAGGTCCAGGCGTAGCCGTCGTCCTCGCAGGCGCTCGCGGCGTCGCAGAGGTCCAGCGGCCGGAAGGTGTCGACCATGACAGCCAGCTCGTCGAAGAAGTCGGCGCCGATCGAGCGCTCGGCGGCACCCGGCTGCGGGCCGTGGGTGAAGCCGGACGGGTGCAGCGAGATCGAGCCCTGCTCGATGCCCGAGCCGCGCCGGGCCTCGTAGTTGCCGCCGGTGTAGAAGAGCATCTCGTCGGAGTCGACGTTGTGGTGGTTGTACGGCACCGGGATCGCGTCCGGGTGGTAGTCGACCTTGCGGGGCACGAACGAGCAGATCACGAAGTTGGGGCCCTGGAAGGTCTGGTGCACCGGCGGCGGCTGGTGGATCCGGCCGGTGATCGGCTCGAAGTCGTGGATGGAGAACGCCCACGGGTACATGTGGCCGTCCCAGCCGACGACGTCGAACGGGTGGTTGGCGTAGACGTAGCGGGTCCAACCGCGCCGGTGCCGGACCAGCACCTCCACGTCCTCGCCGTCGACCAGCAGCGGCGCGTCCGGTCCCCGGACGTCGCGCTCGCAGTAGGGCGAGTGCTCCAGGAACTGGCCCCGCACCGAGAGGTAGCGCTTGGGCGGACCGATGTGCCCCGCCGCCTCGACCGCGAGCAGCCGGGTCGGCGCGTCGCCGGTGGGCACCAGCCGGTGGATGGTCGAGGTGGGGATGACGACGTAGTCGCCGGGCACCGCGTCGAGGACGCCGAACGTGGACTCGACGCGCAGGGTGCCCGACTCCACGTACAGGCAGTGGTCGCCGGTGGCGTCGCGGAACAGCGGGGACGGCCGGTCCGCCAGCACGTACGCGATCCGCACGTCGTCGTTGGCGAGCAGGTACTGCCGGCCGAGCACCGGGTCGGCACCGGTGCCGTCGAGCTTGTGGGTGCGCAGGTGCCGGGGCTTGAGCGGCAGGTTCGGCACCCGGGTGAACGCCGGCGGGGTGAACTCCTCGGCCGCGACGATCGCGGTCGGCGCGTGCCGGTGGTAGAGCAGGGACGAGTCGGAGGAGAAGCCCTCCTGGCCCATCAGCTCCTCGGCGTAGAGGCTGCCGTCGGGCTGGCGGAACTGGGTGTGGCGCTTGCGCGGCACCTCGCCGACGCTGCGGTAGTACGGCATCTCGCCTCCCGGTTCGTCCCGTTCACCGATCCAACAGCGTCCGATTATCGGACGCTGTTGTCCGTTCCTCGTAGCGTCCCGTACATTCTTGTCTCGTGTCAACGCAGGTGCCCGCGCTTCTCGACGGCCTCGTCGACGACGCCGCCGTCTTCCCGCCCGGCAGCGCGCCGCTGCCCGACGCCGTCGCCGCGCACCGGCGGCACCGCAGCGCCTGGTACGCGGACCTGGTCGGCCCGCTCCTGGTGCCGGCCACCAGGCTGCCCGAGCTGACGGGCCTGCTCGGCGCCGACGAGCGGATCGCCGTCGGCGTGATCGGCGACGTGCCGCTCGACCAACTCGACGAGGTGCGCGCCACGGCCGACCCGCGCGTCCGCGTACGCCAGGTGGAAGCGGCGGTCGCCAAACGCGGCGAGGACCCGCTGCCCGGCCTGACCGAGCTGGTGGCGCTGGCCCGCCGCTCGGGCGCCGGCCCGGCCTCCCTCGACGCCGTCTACGCCGAGCTGCCGCTCACGTTCGGGCTGATGGGGGCGCTGGACGCGCTCGCCGCCGCCCGCGCCGACGGCGTGCCGGTCGCCGCGAAGTTCCGCACCGGCGGGCTGGCCGCCGAGCTGTTCCCCACCCCGGCGGAGCTGGCCGCCGTGATCTGCGCCTGCCGGGACCGCGACCTGCCGTTCAAGCTGACCGCCGGGCTGCACCAGGCGGTGCGGCACCTCGACCCGGAGACCGGGTTCACCCACCACGGCTTCGTCAACGTGCTGGCGGCGACGCTGGCCGCCGCCGGGGGCGCCCCGGTGGCCCGGGTCGCCGAGCTGCTCACCGCGGCCGACCCGCGCCCGCTGGTGCAGTACGCCGAGGCGGGACTCGCCGAGCCGCGCCCGCTGTGGATCGGCTTCGGCTCGTGCAGCATCCTGGAACCACTGACCGATCTGATCCGGCTGGGGCTGGTGAACGGGGGCTTCGACGCATGAGCGAGCGTCAGCGAGCGAATCATCTTTGCAGGCCGGTGGTGCCTCAGACCGGCCCGGAGCGCAGCGGAGGGCCGGCATGAGCTGGGTGACGGGTGCCGACGGTTCGCCGTACGGGGTGACCAACCTGCCGTACGGGGTGTTCCGCCGGGCGGAGGGCGCGCCGCGCGTCGGCGTACGCATCGGCGACTTCGTGCTCGACCTGGCCGGCGCGGAGGAGGCCGGCCTGGTGCTGGCCGCCGGGGCACTGGGGCGGCCCACCCTCAACGACTTCATGGCGCTCGGACGCCCACAGTGGACGGCCGTCCGGCAGCGGGTGACCGAGCTGCTCACCGACGCCGCGCACCGGGCCGAGGTGGAACCGCTGCTCGTGCCACTGGCCGAGGCGCGGATGCAGTTGCCGTTCGAGGTCGCCGACTACGTCGACTTCTACTCCTCGGAGCACCACGCGTCCAACGTGGGCCAGATCTTCCGCCCCGGCCAGCCGCCCCTGCTGCCCAACTGGAAGCACCTGCCGATCGGCTACCACGGCCGGGCCGGCACGGTCGTCGTCTCCGGCACCCCCGTGGTGCGGCCGAGCGGGCAGCGGGCCACCCCGCAGGGGCCGGTCACCGGCCCGTCCGTACGCCTCGACATCGAGGCCGAGGTCGGCTTCGTGGTCGGCGTGCCCAGCCCGCTGGGCGACCGGGTCCCGGCCGACGACTTCGCCGACCACGTCTTCGGCGTCGTGCTGGTCAACGACTGGTCGGCCCGCGACATCCAGGCCTGGGAGTACCAGCCCCTCGGCCCGTTCCTGGGCAAGTCCTTCGCCACCTCGGTCTCGGCCTGGGTGACGCCGCTGGACGCGCTGGGCGACGCCTTCGTGCCCGCCCCCGAGCAGGACCCGCCGGTCGCCGACTACCTGCGCGACGTGCCGCACCTCGGGCTGGACCTGCGCCTGTCGGTGCAGTGGAACGGGGAGCGGGTGAGCGAGCCGCCGTTCGCCACCATGTACTGGACGCCGGCCCAGCAGTTGGCCCACCTCACCGTGAACGGCGCCGCGCTGCGTACCGGCGACCTCTACGCCTCGGGCACCGTCTCCGGGCCCGAACGGGGCCAGGTCGGCTCGTTCCTGGAACTCACCTGGGGCGGGACCGAGCCGGTGAAGTTCGCCGACGGCGGGACGCGCACCTTCCTGGAGGACGGCGACACCGTCACGATCACCGCCACCGCGCCCGGCCCGGACGGCACCACCATCGCCCTGGGCGAGGTGACCGGGAAGATCGTCGCCGCCCGCTGACCCGCCTTCCGATCATCGCCGGTCCCCGGTCGCACCAAGTGTGCGACCGGGGACCGCGTCTTCCGCGTTGATCGTCGCGGATTCCGTCGCCATGCCGCGCCGGGGCCGGCCCGGACGCCCCCTTCCGGTCCCGGTCCCGGCCGCCGGTTGGCGCACCGACGACAGGAAGGTGACGACGATGAACGATCTCCCGGGCGCGGTCTGGCGCACCAGCAGCCGCTCCAACGACCAGGGTCTCTGCGTGGAGGTGGCGGACAACCTGGTCGATGCCCTCGGCGTGGTGGGCGTACGTGACTCGAAGGACCAGGCGGGCCCCACGCTGGCGGTCAGCCCGCCGGGATGGACGGCGTTCGTCGGCGCGATCCGGGCCGGCCGGTTCGGTCGCTGACGCGTCGCCCACGATCGGGGCTCCCGGCGGGTGTGAAAATTCCGCTCCGGGGCCCCGATCCCCGCTCACCCGGCGTACCGTCGAGGCCACGGGAGGTGGCATGTCGACGGTCGCGGTCACGGAGTTCGTGGAGGCGCACGACGTCGATCTCTGGCGCCTGCTGACCGACCTGACCACCCGCACCCGGCGCTTCACCGGGCCGGTGGAGGTGCTCACCCCCGGCCCGTTCGGCCCGGGCACCGCGTGGCGGGAGACCCGTTCCCAGCCCGACGGCACCGCGCTGCTCGAGGAGTTCGTCGTCATCGAGGCCGAGCCGCCCCGACGGCTGGTGCTCGGCTCGCGGGGCGCCGGGGTGGATTACCAGATCACCTGGACGCTGCGCCCGGTCGAGCGGCGTCGCCGGGGCTGCACCGCCGTCACCGTCGAGCAGGAGGCGGTGCCGACGGCCCCGTACAGCCGGGTGGTGGCCCTGCTGCTCGGCGGGCTGGCGGCCCGGGCGGTCGAGCGCGCACTGCGCCAGGATCTCGCCGACCTGGCCGCCGCCGCGACCACCGGCGCGACCGAGGCGGCCTGAGGCGCACGCCGGGCTCCGCCGGCAGGGGCTCCGGCACCGCTGCGCGGACGCGGACACCGGGCCCGATCCCGACCCCGCCGCGCGCCCGTCGACACCGCCGGTGCGACCGTCCGCCGGCGACCTGACCGGGCCCTGACCGGCCCCGCTGGGTAGGGTGCCGGGCGGAGGTGCGGCATGGGGTTCCCGAACGGCCGGCGGCGGATCGCGGTGGCGGTCGCGGCGCTGCTCGCCACCGTCGCCGTCGCGGCGACGGTCTACCGGGTGCTCGCCCCCGCCGAGGTCGTCACGCCCGCCCGCGCCGAATACCCGGCCGCCGCGTCCCCCGCCGTCGGCGTGGTCGGCCGGCTCCCCGTCGCCCCGCTCATCGTGGACGGGCGGCTGCGGGTCTACGCGGCCCACCGCCAGGTCTACGCCGACCGCCCGGTCGACGGCCGGCACCGGACGACCCCGTACTGGTCGTACCGTCGTTGGCCGGCGGTGCTCGACGGGGTCGTGGCGAGCGGGACGACGGTGGTCACCCGCTGGTCGGACGGTCGACTCGTGGCGCTGGACGCGCGGACGGGCCGGGTCGCCTGGCGGGCGGACGGGCCGGCGCCGTTCGGGGAGCGGACGGTCCGGCGCACCGGCGCGGCGACGGTCTGGGATCCCCGGGGGCTCCTCGTGGCCGCCGCGCCCGACGGCCGGCACGTGGTGGTGGCGGCCGGGGCGCAGTGGGTGCGTGCCGTGGACCTGGCCGACGGCCGCGAACTGTGGCGGTCCCACGTCACCGCCACGGTGCCACCGGGCGACGGCGCCGACGCGGTCACCCGGTGCCGGGACGCGCTCGGCACGACCGGGTCGGGACAGGTGATGATCGTCGACTCCTGCGCCGGGCCGGCGGTCGTGGAGTTCCGCGACGCCGTGACCGGGGCGGTGGGCCTGCGCTGGCGGCCGCCAGGCGCCGGCGACGAACTGGTGGCGACCCCGGTGGGCTGCGGCACCGGCCGGACGGGGTGCGCCGGGCTGCGGACGGCCGGGCCGGGCGACGACCCGGGTCGGGGCTGGCTGCTCGGCACCGGTGCGCCGGTCGCCGCCCCGGCCCTGGACCGGCCGGACGCCGAACTCGTCGGTGGAACGGCCGTGGCGGTCGTCGACGGGGTGCCGGTCGGCCGGTCGGCGCGTACGGGCGCGGAACTGTGGCGCCGGACCGGTCTGCCGCCGGTGCGGCTGCTGGCCGTCCAGCCCGACCGGGTGCACCTGCTGACGGAGACGAACGACCTGGTGACGCTGGACCCGGCGACGGGGGCGCAGCGGTCCTTCTTCGCGCTCAACGTGGGCTCGGACGGCATCGGCTGGGCGCCCGGCGCGGCGTACGCGGCCGACGGGTTCGTGGCCGTGGAGCGGCTCCGCGAGCCGGTCGATCCGACGGGCGACGACCGGCGCTACTTCCTGACCTCGGAGCCGCTCATCCTCGCCGCGACGTGAAACGCCGGGCCGGCGGGGCTACTCGACAAAACGGACATAAGTTATTTATAGTCCCACTGTGCGTCTCCTGGCAGCCCTGTTGGGCGCGATCCTGATCCTCGTCACCGCCTCGCCGGCCGACGCGGCGCCAACCGGCCGCGCGGTCCGGCTGGCCCAGACGGTGGGTGTGGACATCACCGTGCCCGCCGCCGTCAATCTCGGTAGCGGGCTCACCGGCGGCACCCTCACCAGGCAGCTGGGCACGGTCGAGGTGCGCGACTCGCGCGGCCAGGTCAACCCCAACGCCTGGGTCGCCACGGTCTCCGCCACCGTCTTCGTCACCGGCGGCGGAGGTCCCCAGCGCACGATCGGCAACGACCGGGTCTCGTACTGGTCCGGGCCGGCGACGCGGAGCACGGGCGGCGGCACGCTGGTGCCCGGCCAGCCAACCTCCGCGCAGGCCGTGACCCTGGACGTCGTCCGCGAGGCGTTCCGCAAGACCGCCGGCAACGGCAACAACGCGGTGGCCTGGGCGCCGACCATCCGGATCGCCATCCCGGCCGGCATCGTCGGGGGAACCTACCAGGGCTCAATCACCCACTCGGTAGCCTAATGGTTGATTTGTCCGTAAAGCGCCCTCTTGTTCCCTCCGGGCTACCTAGCGTCCGTCTCATGAAGAAGCCACTTCTTGCCCTGACCGCCGCCGCGGCCGCCGTGGTGGCCATGGCGGCGCCCGCCGCGGCCGCGCCGACCGGCGACACCATCGTCACCTTCACCGTCGCGACGGCCGACCTGAACATCAGCGTGCCGGCATCGGTGAACCTCGGTTCCGTCTTCTCCGGTGGCGTCATCACCGGCGAACTCGGCACCGTCACGGTCACGGACAGCCGGGCCGCGCTCAACGCCACCTGGACGGTCACCGTGTCGGCCACCTCCTTCACCACCGGCGGCGGCACGCCCGAGGAGACCATCCCGCCAGCCCTGGTGGAGTACTGGTCCGGCACGGCGACCAACACCACCGGCACCGGCGTCTTCGTGCCGGGGCAGCCCACCCAGGCCGAGGCGGTCAGCCTGAGCGTGCCCCGCACCGCCTTCTCCAAGACCTCGGGCAGCGGCAACAACACCGCGAGCTGGGCGCCGGACATCCGCATCGCCGTCCCGGACACCGCCGTCGGCGGCACCTACACGGGGGTGATCACCCATTCGGTGGCATGACCGGGCCCGCGCCCTCGTCCTGGCCGTGACCGTCCTGGTCGCGGCCGGGGCGCCGGCGTCGGCCGCGCAGCCCGGGCCGGCTTCCGCCGGCCGCCCGCCGGTGCTCGCCGAACCGGGGGTGCCCGAGGCGGACGTGCCGGCCAACGAGCCGCACGGGCCCAAGGGCTCGCCCGGACCCTCCGCGCAGCCGAGCCCGAGCGCCCCGTCGACCACGGTCGGGGTACGCCTGCTCGACGCCCCCGTCGAGCGTCGCGACGACACCCGGGCGCACAAGTACGTCGTGGACCACGTCCGCCCCGGCACGACGATCAAGCGGCGGATCCTGGTGCGGAACAGTTCGGAGATCCGTCGGACGGTCGCCCTCTACGCCGCCGCCGCCGACGTCACGGAGAAGGGGTTCGTCCTCGCCCCCGACCGCACCGAGAACGAACTGAGCAGTTGGATCGACGTCGATCCGCCGGAGGAGGCGCTGGCCCCCGACGAGGAGGTGGAGGCCCGGGTCACCATCACCGTGCCAACCAGGGCCGAGGCGGGCGAGCGGTACGCGGTGATCTGGGCCGAGGTCGCCGGGGTCGACGGGCAGAACGTGCGCAACGTCGGCCGGGCCGGAATCCGGGTCTACCTCTCCGTCGGGCCGGGCGGCGAGCCGCCCTCCGGCTTCGAGATCGGCCCGCTCACCGGCAAGCGGGAGAAGGACGGCACCCCCGTGCTCACCGCCGAGGTGCGCAACACCGGCAGGCGGGCGCTCGACCTGGCCGGCGAGCTGCGGCTCGCCGAGGGCCCCGGTGGGCTCTCGGCCGGGCCGGTGAAGGTGGAGGCGGGCACCCTCGCGCTGGACGGCACGACCACCGTACGGGTCGCCTTGGACCGCCGCCTGCCGGACGGCCCGTGGGCGGCGAAGCTCGACCTGGCCAGCGGCTGGACGAAGCGCTCCGCCGCCGGCCCGGTCAGCTTCGGGCCGGTACCGGTGGCGGCCACCAGTGCCGTCGACCGCCCCGGCCAGGTGCTCACCGGAGGGTTGGTCACCTCGGGGCTGGTCCTGGTGCTGTTCGCGGTGTACGCGTACCGACGTCGGGCCCGGGTCCGGCAGCCGGTGGAGGCCGCCTGAGCAGCCGGTCCGGTCCGCGAGGGGATGGCGGACCGGACCGGCACCCGCCTCAGGCCAGCGCTGCCTCCGCCGCGGCCAGGAAGGCGTCGTTCTCGGCCGGGGTGCCGATGGTCACCCGGACCCCGTCGCCCGCGAACGGCCGGACGATCACGCCCCGCGCCTCGCACGCCTTGGCGAAGTCCACCGCCCGGTCGCCCAGCGGCAGCCAGACGAAGTTGGCCTGGCTGTCCGGCACGTCGCCGACCAGCTTGCGCAGGGCCTGCGTCACGCGGTCGCGCTCGGCCACCACGAGGGCGCAGCGCCGCCGCACCTCGTCCTCCTGGGCCAGGGCGGCGAGCGCGCCCGCCTGCGCGGCCATGCTGCTGGAGAAGGGCGTCACGACCTTGCGCACGGCCGCCGCCACCGCCGGCTGGGCGACTAGGAAGCCGATCCGCAGACCGGCCAGGCCCCAGGCCTTGGAGAGCGTCCGCAGCACGACCACGTTCGGCCGGTCGAGGTAGGTGAGGCCGTCCGGCACCTCCGGGTCGGTGACGAACTCGCGGTACGCCTCGTCGATCACGACCAGCACGTCCTCGCCGACCGTGTCGAGGAACCGGTCCAGTTCCGCCCGGCGCACCGACGTGCCGGTGGGGTTGTTCGGGTTGCAGACCACGATCAGCCGGGTCCGGTCGGTCACCGCCGCCGCCATCGCCGTCAGGTCGTGCCCGTGCCCGGCGTCGTTGGGCACCCGTACGCTGGTCGCGCCGCTGGTCGCCGCGATGATCGGGTACGCCTCGAAGGAGCGCCACGCGTAGAGGAACTCGTCGCCGGGCAGGCAGGTGGCCCGGACGAGGTGCTCGGCCAGCGCCACCGACCCGCAGCCGGTGGCGATCCGGTCGACGTCCACGCCGTACCGCTCGGACAGGGCCTGACGCAGCGCGAGCACGCCCATGTCCGGGTAGCGGTGCACCCCGGTGACGGCCTCGGCGACGGCCTCCACGACGCCGGGCAGCGGCCCGTACGGCACCTCGTTGCTGGCCAGCTTGATCGCCTCGGGGAGGCCGAGTTCGCGGGCCAGGTCGGCAGCGCTGCGGCCGGGTACGTAGTTGGGCAGCGCGTCCAGGTCGGCGCGGGTCAGCCGCAGCGCCGGCTGGTGTCGTCCGGGGTCGGTCATGGGGTGTCTCCCGAGGGGTGGGTGCGGTCGTCGGGGGTGCGGTCGTCCGGGGCGGCGTCCTCGTCGGTGGCGGCGCGCTCGTCGGTGGCGGTGCGCCCGCCCCCGGTGGTGCGGTCGCGGCGGGGGAGCTGGACCACCACGGTCTGCGCCCGCTTGTCGTGCAACGCCTGACGCATCGGGTGGTCGAAGAGCGGGGAGAGCACGTCGACGAGCTGGAGCAGCAGGCCGAGGCCGCAGCAGTACCAGAGCAGGGTGGGCAGGCCGAGGGTGTTCCAGCGGCGCAGCGCCCGGCCGAAGCCGAGCGGCTCGTTCGCGCTCATCGGCACCACCTTGACGCCCACCAGCCGCTTGCCGAACGTCTGCCCGCCCGAGGACATCGTCGGCACCTCGTACGCGAGCCAGAGCGCGGTGGCGATCAGCAGGATCACGACCTGGAGGCCGCCGGCCTGTTCGCTGGGCTGCGGCAGGCCGTCGGTGGAGCTGTCGCCGGCCATCGCCCGCCGGAACACCTCCCGCCAGTACGGCGTGACCTCCTCGACCAGCCGCCAGACGAACCAGCCGTTCACGACGGCGTTCAGCGCGAAGACGATGGCGAAGTCGATCAGCCGAGCGACCAGCCGGGCGCCGAACCCGGCCAGGGGCAGCCCGTGCGGGCGTGGCTCCGGGGGCCGTCCGGGCCAGCCGCCGGGCGGCCAACCGGGCGGGGGTCCGCCACCGGGCGGCCAGCCGGGCGGCGGGGCCTGCGGGTGGCCGTGCCCCTGCGGCGGCTGCCAGGGGTAGGGCTGGCCCGGATGCGGCTGCCCCGGATGCGGCTGGCCCGGCAGCGGCGGCCCGCCCGTGGGGGCGCCCGGCGCGGAGACCGGAGCCACGGGCGACGTCGGGGCGGGCGCGGGGGGCGGTTCGGCCGGCGGCGGGCCCTCGGGCGGGGTGGCGTCGACGGGGATCGGCGCGCCGATCCAGCCCTCGCCGTCCCAGTAGCGCCGGGTGTCCGTGTCTGCCGGGTCGACGTACCAGCCCGGTTCGACGCTCATGGCCTGGCCTCGCTGCGCTCGCTCACGCAGACACCTTAACGACGACGGTGCCGGCGAACTTGTCGTGGAGGCACTGCTGCCAGGGCTTGTCCCACAACTGCCACAGCCCGTCGAGGTAGCTGAGGCCGGGCAGGAAGCCGGCAGCCACGTACTGCACGGCGTACCGCTTGCCGGCCATCCGCCGGTCGAGGGTGGCGGCCGGGTCGAGCGGCACGACGCGTAGCTTAATCACCTTCTTGCCGAAGGTCTGCCCGGTGCGCTTCATGTATTCGACGTGGTAGAGCCAGTAGAGGCCGAACATCACCACCATCAGGCCCAGTTGGAGCAGGAACAGCGGCAGCAGGAACTCCGTGAGGAACGCGTCGGGCGTCGGCCCGAGGGTGCCGTCCGGGTTGGTCCGGGACAGGTCGCTCGTCATGTTCAAGAACAGGATCAGCATCGGCGGCATGAGGAGGACCATCACCACCGCCCCGCTCAGCGCGCCGTCGATCAGCGCGGCGAGCAGCCGGTCACCGAAGCTGGCGAGCGGCTGCCCACCCGGGCCGAGCGCGGGGGCCGGGCGGGGCGGCCCGGCCCAGCCCGGGGGTGGCGGGGTCCAGCCGGGGGTGGCGGGGCCCAGCCGGGCGGCGGGACCTGACCGGGCGGGACGTGCTGCGGTGGCACCGCGTACCCCTGGTTGGCGGGACCGGCGGGCGGCGCGAAGCCGCCGCCGGCGGCGGGCGGGTGCCCACCGGCCGGCGGCGTCGGGTACGTCGGAGGCTGCGTCACGCCGTCAGTGTTACAGGTTGCCGCGCGCTTCCTGCTCCCGCTCGATGGCCTGGAAGAGCGCCTTGAAGTTGCCCTTGCCGAAGCCGAGCGAGCCGTGCCGCTCGATCAGCTCGAAGAAGACCGTGGGCCGGTCCTGCACCGGCTTGGTGAAGATCTGGAGCAGGTAGCCGTCCTCGTCCCGGTCCACCAGGATCTTGCGGGCCTTCAGTTCCTCGATCGGCACCCGCACCTGGCCGATCCGGGCGCGCAGCTCCGGGTCGTCGTAGTACGAGTCCGGGGTGTCCAGGAACTCGACGCCGGCCGCGCGCATGGCGTCGACGCTGGCCAGGATGTCGTTGGTGGCGACGGCGATGTGCTGCGCGCCCGGGCCCTGGTAGAACTCCAGGTACTCGTCGATCTGCGACCTCTTGCGGGCGATCGCCGGCTCGTTGAGCGGGAACTTCACCTTGCGGGTGCCGTTGGCGACGACCTTGCTCATCAGCGCCGAGTAGTCGGTGGCGATGTCGTCGCCGATGAACTCGGCCATGTTCGAGAAGCCCATGACACGCTTGTAGAACTCGACCCACTCGTCCATCCGGCCGAGCTCGACGTTGCCGACCACGTGGTCCACGGCCTGGAAGAAGCGCTTCGGCTGGAGGCCGGCGTCGATCATCGGCTGCCGGTCCACGATCGGCGCGCGGGCCACGAACCCGGGCAGGAACGGGCCCGTGTAGCGGGACCGGTCGACCAGGGTGTGCCGGGTGTCGCCGTACGCCCCGATGGCGGCCAGCCGGACGGTGCCGTGCTCGTCGCTGACGTCGTGCGGCTCGACCAGGCCGGTGGCGCCCTGCGCGGTGGCGTGCGCGTACGCGGCGTCGACGTCCGGCACCTCCAGCGCGATGTCGGAGACGCCGTCGCTGTGCTTCGTCACGTGCTCGGCGCCGTCGGCGTCCGGGCGGACCGCGCCGGTGAGCACGAACCGGGCCGAGCCGCTGGTCAGCACGTACTGGGCGTGGTCGCGGTAGCCCTGCTCCGGGCCCCGGTACGCCACGCAGGTCATGCCGAACGCGGTGGAGTAGTAGTGCGCGGCCTGCTTGGCGTTGCCCACCAGGAAGTGCACGTGGTCGAGGCCCTTGACGGGGAACGGGTCGCGGCTGATGTCGTGGTCGACGGCGCCGACGAGCACGTCGACGTCGACGTCTTCGGTCGCCTGGGGTCGGTCGATCGCCTGGGTCATCGCGGTCTCCCTCAAGTTCCGGTCGGCCTCGTGGCCGCCGCCGTCGGTCGTGTGCCGTGGCTCTGTGGCGAGGATCGCGGTGAAGTGCCGCACTGGGCAACTGTCGTGCCTGTGCCTGGTCAGGTTGCGCATTAAGTAGGGTGCAACGGCATGAGTACTGATCAGGTTGTGCAGCTGGACGCCCTCGACGCCCGGTTGGTCGAACTGCTCGCCGAGGAACCGCGGATCGGGGTGCTGGAGTGTTCCCGGCGCCTCGGGGTCGCCCGGGGCACCGTGCAGGCCCGGCTGGACAAGCTCGTCGCGCGGGGCGTCGTCTCGGGCTTCGGGCCGGAGATCTCCCCGGCGGCGATCGGGTTCGGGGTGACCAGCTTCGTCACGCTGGAGATCAGCCAGCGGCACGGGCACGACCGGGTCGCCGCGCACCTGGGCGCGATCCCGGAGGTGCTGGAGGCGCACACCATCACCGGCTCCAGCGACCTGCTCTGCCGGATCGTGGCCCGCTCGAACACCGACCTCCAGCGGGTGATCGACCAGATCGTCTCGTACGAGGGCATCCGCCGCGCCTCGACGATCATCGCCCTGGCCGAGCAGATCCCCTACCGCACCCTTCCCCTGGTCCGCTCCGCCGCCCAGCGGTGAGCAGCGGGCCGAGGGCCCTTGCGTACGCCCTCGGGCGCGCGAGAAAGGGCGGCGACACGGCGGCGCGGGAGGGCGGGCGCGCGGCGGTCGTCGCTACGGTGTGCGTGTGGCGAAGGCGGGCGGCCTCGGTGGGTGGCGTGGCGGGCTGCTGCTCGCGCTCGTCGCGGTCGTCGCGCTCGCCGCGACCGGGGTGTGGAACCCGTTCCCCGGGATGTGGGACCGGGTGAACCGGAGCCAGCCGATCTCCGAGCCCGACGTGGTCTGGCAGCAACGCGTCGGCGGCACCCCGCGCAGCGTGACCATCGCCGGCGAGACCGTCGTGGTCGAGCAGCGCACCCGAGTGGAGGCCCGCAGCCTGGCCACGGGCGCCCAGCTGTGGGAGCGCAAGGCCGACTGGTCCGCGGTGGCCGGCGGCGACCGCGACCCGGTCGTGGTCGTGGGCAAGCTGCTGGTCAAGGGGTACGAGGTGCTCGACCCGACGACCGGCGCCACGCGGCGGCGCGACGGCGACGCGGTGGCCGTCTGGACGTACCGCAACATGCTGCTCGACGCCCGCTGCGTCGACGCCACCGACTGCACGGTGAGCGCCTGGGACCCGCGCGGCACCGCCCCGCTCTGGACGGCCTTCGTGCCGGGGGTGCGCAGCGGCCTGCTCGGCGACAACCCCGGGCTGCTCGACACCCGCCGCCTCGACGCCGTCCGGATCGACGACGAGGTGGCCGGCCCCGAGCCCGTACCGCCGCTGCTCGGGTTCCCCATCGACGGGCGGGTGCACGTCCTCGACACCGCCACCGGGCGGATGCTCCAGGACGTCGAGCCCGGCCGGGACGAGCGGCTGTCGGTGGTCGGCGGCCGGTTGCTGCGGATCACCGCCCGCTCCCAGGACGGCACCTGCTACTTCGCCATCTCGGGGCGGGACCCGGCGACCGGCCAGGAGGCGTGGCAGCGGGCCGGGATCAACCTGCGGACCGCCGACAACGCCGGCTGCGCGCAGCGCGAGGACCCGTACGGGGCGCGCAACGTGCTGATCGGGGTTGCCCCGGACGCACGCGAGGCGGTCCTCGACGGCTACGACGGGCGGCTGCTGCTGGTCACCGACGCCGGGGAGCGGCTGCTCGCGGTCGACGACCGGCACGCCCTGGTCCGGACGGCCGACAAGCGGGCGGTGGTCGGCCGGGAGTTGGGCGCCGGCCGGGTCCGGTGGACGCGCCCCACCGGGGCGAAGGCCGGCGCCGCGCTCACCCCGTACGCGGCCGTGATCGCCGACGAGAAGCCGTCCCGGCTGGTGGCGCTGGAACCGCGTACCGGGCGGGAACTGGCGAGCCTGCGCACCTCCGCGAACGCCCTCGCGGTCGGCCGGGGCGGCATGGTCATCGGCGAGGGGCGGGAGATCGGCTACGTCCGCTTCGGCGGCGCGCGGGGCGCCCCCGTCCCGCCGCGCGACGGCGGCGTACCGGGCCCCGGCGGCACGGGGAGCGTGCCGGGGCCGGCGGACAGCTGCGGCCCGAAGCGGGAGCTCTGCCCCGGGTGAGAGCGTCGTCCCAGGACCCACCCGGCGGGTGGGACTGATCGACCCTTCTGCCCTAGGCTTTCCGCTCATGAGCAGTGCCGCCGCGTTCTCGTACGCTCCCTTGCTGCCGACCGGTCCGGACCAGACGGAATACCGCCTGGTCACCGACGAGGGCGTCGACGTCGTCAACGGGCCGGGGGGCCGCCGGTTCCTCACCGTGGAGCCGACCGCGCTCACCGCGCTGACGGCCGAGGCCATGCACGACATCGCGCACTTCCTGCGCCCCGCGCACCTGGCCCAGCTGCGCGCGATCATCGACGATCCGGCGGCCTCGCCGAACGACCGGTTCGTCGCGCTCGACCTGCTGCGCAACGCCAACATCGCGGCCGGCGGTGTGCTGCCGATGTGCCAGGACACCGGCACCGCCATCGTGATGGGCAAGCGCGGCCGGCACGTGCTCACCGACGGCGGTGACGCCGAGGCCCTCTCGCGCGGCGTCTACCAGGCCTACACCCGGCTCAACCTGCGCTACTCGCAGCTCGCCCCGCTGACGATGTGGGAGGAGCGCAACACGGGCAGCAACCTGCCGGCACAGGTCGAGCTCTACGCGGAGGACCCCGACGGGCAACCCGACGCCTACAAGTTCCTCTTCATGGCCAAGGGCGGCGGCTCGGCCAACAAGTCCTACCTCTACCAGGAGACCAAGGCGCTGCTGAACCCCACGCGGATGATGCAGTTCCTGGAGGAGAAGCTGCGGCTCATCGGCACCGCCGCCTGCCCGCCGTACCACCTCGCCGTCGTCATCGGCGGCACCTCCGCCGAGTACGCCCTGAAGACCGCCAAGTACGCCAGCGCCAAGTACCTGGACGCGCTGCCCACCTCCGGCTCGATGAGCGCGCACGGCTTCCGGGACCTGGAGTTGGAGGCGGAGGTGCTGGAGCTGACCCGCAACTTCGGCATCGGCGCGCAGTTCGGCGGGCGCTACTTCTGCCACGACGTGCGGGTGGTCCGGCTGCCCCGGCACGGCGCCTCCTGCCCGGTGGCGATCGCCGTCTCCTGCTCGGCCGACCGGCAGGCGGTCGCCAAGATCACCCCGTCGGGCGTGTGGCTGGAGCGGCTCGAGACCGACCCGGCGCGCTACCTGCCCGACGTCACCGACGAGACGCTCGACGCGTCCGAGGTGGTGCGCGTCGACCTCAACCGGCCGATGGACGAGATCCGCGCCGAGCTGTCGAAGTACCCGGTGAAGACCCGGCTGTCGCTGACCGGCCCGCTCGTGGTGGCCCGCGACATCGCGCACGCCAAGATCGCGGAGCGGCTGGACGCCGGCGAGCCGATGCCGCAGTACCTGCGCGACCACGCCGTCTACTACGCCGGCCCCGCCAAGACCCCCGAGGGCTACGCGTCCGGCTCGTTCGGCCCGACCACCGCCGGGCGGATGGACGCGTACGTGGAGAAGTTCCAGGCCGCGGGCGGCTCGCAGGTCATGCTCGCCAAGGGCAACCGGTCCGCCCAGGTCACCCGCTCCTGCCAGCAGCACGGCGGCTTCTACCTCGGCTCGATCGGCGGCCCGGCCGCCCGGCTCGCCCAGGACTGCATCAAGCACGTCGAGGTCCTGGAGTACGCGGAGCTGGGCATGGAGGCGGTCTGGAAGATCGAGGTGGCGGACTTCCCGGCCTTCATCGTGGTCGACGACAAGGGCAACGACTTCTTCGCCGAGGTCACCAAGCCGGTGCTGACGGTCGGCCGCCGCTGACCCGCGTACGCGAAGGGGCGCCGGGCAGTGGCCCGGCGCCCCTCGTCGTTGCCCTACGTCAGCTCGCCCGGCTGGCGTAGAAGGTGCCGCTGAAGGTCTCCGACACGGTCCCGTCGGCGGTCCGCGTGTAGACGGTGACCCGGTGGATCCCGGCCGTCGTCGGGGTGTACCCCACCGACGCCGACCCGTCGGTGCCCGCCGCGACCGTCTGCGCCGGACGGCCGTCGAAGGAGTAGACGAACTCCGTCACCCCGGGCATGCCGGCCTGGAGGACGAACGTCCCCGGCGTGCCGGCGACCGCACCCTGGAACTTGTTGATCGGGTACTCGACCGAGCTGACCGTGGGTTTGGTCGCCAGGTGGAACCGGTAGCTGCCCTCGCCGGACGGCAGGTCACCGGCCGTCCGGCTGCGGACGTACACGGTGTTGTAGCCCGGCTTCGTCGGCGTGATGGTGACCGTGGCCGTGCCGTCGGCGGTCGCCGGCACGGTCTGCTCCGGCCCGTCGTCGAGCCGGTACGTGTACTCGACGACGTCGTCCATCCGGGGCGCGAAGGTCAGGGTGCGCGGCTGGCCGAAGCCGGCCGTCGGGTCGGCGTCGGTGATGGTCGGGCTGGTGGTGCGCACCCGGAACACGTAGCTCGTGGGCGTGGAGCGGTTGCCCGCGAGGTCCACCGCCTCGACGGTGAGCGTCCTCGGTCCGTCCCGGTCGGGGGTGAGGGTGACGGTCGCCGAGCCGCCCGGGACGTCGGCCGCCACGTCGGTCGCCGGCTGCCCGAACACGGTGTAGCGGAATCGCACCGTGTCGGTGTCGCCGCCGGCGGAGAAGGTGAACTGGCCCGGGATGCCGGGACCGCCGTACCAGCCGTCGTCGGCCGGGTAGTCCGTGGAGCTGACCGTCGGCTGGGCGGGGCTGGTGGTGTCGACCGCGAACCGGCACTCCGCCGACCAGGCGGAGGTGGCGTGCTGGTCGGCCGCGCGGACCGCGAAGGCGTAGCGGCCGCCGTCGACCATCGCGCCGGCCGGCACCGTGTACTGGAAGCGGCGCGGCGCGGAGAACGTCCCCGAGGTCCACTCCGTCCGCTCGTCGGGCCGGTCGACCGGCCACCACGCGAAGGTCGCCGTCACCTGTTCGACGAGGCCGGTCCCGTTCGCGTCCGGGTCGGTGACCTCGGCGGTGAGGGTCGGCGTGGCGGTGTCGACCACGTGGTCGCCGGCGCAGTCCCGCCCGGCGACGGTGAGGGCGCCCGGCACGTCGGGCGCGGCGTTCGCGGTCAGCGAGATGCCCGGCGTCCGCAGCCGCCGACCGTGGTGCTTGTTCTCCTCGTGCTCCCCGGGGACCCGGACCATCAGCGTGAGCGAGTCCCGCCCGGCGTCGACCGCCTGCTGCACGGTCCGCGTGAGCGGCAGTTCGAGGTGGGCCGCGGGGCAGGGAGCGGTGGGACCGAGGTCGCCGACCTTCTCCCGTACGGTCGGCGCGTCGTCCCAGGTCGGCGCGGTCGCCGGCGAGTCCGTGCGCCACAGCTCCAGCTCGCGCGGCCGGTCGCAGTCCGCGACCGCCGACTCCCCGGTGCGCAGCGTGGCGTCGATGATCTCCTTGCCCTGGTAGGGCGTCAGGTCGAACGTGAGGTAGGCCCTGGTCGTGTGCTTGACCCCGGCGGTCTCCAGGGTGCCGACCGGGACGTCCGCCTCGGTGGTGGTGAAGGTCGCGCCCTGCTGCCGCGCGTCCGTGTAGCTCACGCTCGTCGGCAGGACCCAGCGGGCCGGTGCGGCGACGGCGGGCTGGGCGGTGACGACGACCGCCCCGGTGGCGGTCAGCAGCGCGGTGAGCCCCGTGGTGAGGAACCGGCGCGGAGCGCGCCGTCGGCGTACGGCGGGCACGCCGGTGAAACCCCGTTGTTCGTGCAAGGTGGAAGACCCCCCGATGGAGTGCGAATACTTCCACGATCTTAAGTGCCTGGTCCCGGTGCCGGCGCCCGACTTTCGACCGGTCCCGTGCGCCGGCCGGTCCCTGCGGCCCTACGCGGGGGCCTGGGTGGACTGGGCGATCATCTGCGAGTCCCTCGTCGAGGCGGCAGGATGGTACGCGTGACGACTCCAGAGGCGACGGGCTACCGGATCGAACGCGACTCGATGGGCGAGGTGGAGGTGCCCACCGAGGCGCTGTGGCGGGCGCAGACCCAGCGCGCGGTGCAGAACTTCCCGATCTCCGGCCGGGGCATCGAACCGGCCCAGATCCGGGCGCTGGCCCAGATCAAGGGCGCGGCGGCCGAGGTCAACGGCGAGCTGGGCGTGATCGACGCGGACGTGGCGGCGGCGATCGCCGCCGCCGCCGCGCACGTGGCCGACGGCGGCTACGACGACCAGTTCCCGATCGACGTGTTCCAGACCGGGTCCGGCACGTCGTCGAACATGAACACCAACGAGGTCATCGCCACGCTGGCCGGTCGGGAGCTGGGCCGCGACGTGCACCCGAACGACGACGTGAACGCCTCGCAGTCCAGCAACGACGTCTTCCCGTCCTCGATCCACCTGGCGGCCACCGAGGCGGTCGCGCGGGACCTGCTGCCCGCGCTGGCCCACCTGGCGGAGGCCCTGGAGGGCAAGGCGGCGGAGTTCGAGACCGTGGTCAAGGCCGGGCGTACCCACCTGATGGACGCCACCCCGGTGACCCTCGGGCAGGAGTTCGGCGGGTACGCCGCCCAGGTCCGCTACGGCATCGAGCGGCTGGAGGGGGCGCTGCCCCGGCTGGCCGAGCTGCCGCTGGGCGGCACGGCGGTGGGCACCGGCATCAACACCCCACTCGGCTTCGCCGCGAAGGTCATCGAGAAGCTGCGCGGTTCGACGGGGCTGCCGCTGACCGAGGCGCGCAACCACTTCGAGGCGCAGGGCGCCCGGGACGCGCTGGTGGAGACCTCCGGGCAGCTGCGTACGGTCGCCGTCGGTCTCTACAAGATCGCCAACGACATCCGCTGGATGGGTTCGGGCCCCCGTGCCGGGCTGCGCGAGCTGCGCATCCCCGACCTCCAGCCCGGCTCGTCGATCATGCCGGGCAAGGTCAATCCGGTGGTCGCCGAGGCGGTGCGGCAGGTCTGCGCCCAGGTCATCGGCAACGACGCCACCGTCGGGTTCGCCGGTTCCCAGGGCGACTTCGAGCTGAACGTCATGCTCCCCGTGATGGGCCGCAACCTGCTGGAGTCGATCCGCCTGCTCGCCGCGTCGAGCCGGCTCTTCGCCGACCGCCTCGTGGTCGGCCTGGTCGCGGACGCCGAGGTCTGCCTGGCGTACGCCGAGGGCTCGCCGTCGATCGTCACCCCGCTCAACCGCCACCTCGGGTACGACGAGGCCGCCTCCATCGCCAAGGAGGCGCTGGCCAAGCAGGTCTCGATCCGCGAGGTGGTGATCTCCCGGGGGCACGTCGACTCGGGCAAGCTGACCGAGACCCAGCTCGACGAGGCGCTCGACCTGCTCCGGATGACCCACCCCTGAGTCGTCCCGTCCCCGCCCCGGCCGCGGGCGCGTGGTTGTGGCTGTGCACCCCGCGCCCGGACGTTTCGCCGCACGCCGTCAAGCGCGCGAGGCGGACCTGCGGGCGCGGTAGGCGGTGACGGCGGCACGGTTGCCGCAGCCGGCGTCGCAGAACCGGCGGGAGCGGTTCTTCGACAGGTCGACGAGCACGTTCTCACAGTCCGGGTGGTCGCAGATCCGCAACCGGCGCAGCTCGCCGGCGCGTACGAGGTCCGCCAGCGCCATCGCGGCCTCGACGGCCATCCGGGTGGCCAGCGGCGCGTCGCGCGGCACGGCGTGGAAGTGGTACGGCTCGTCGTCGTGGGTGATGAGCTGGGGCAACGCGTCGTACTCGCGGAGCAGTTCGTTGACGATCGTGACGATGCCCTCGGTGTCGGCGTACCAGACGCGGCGCAGCCGGGGCCGGAGGTCGCGTACGGCCCGCAGTTCGTCCTCGGTGTGCTCGTGCCGCCCGCTGTAGGCGTGGGCGACGAAGTGCGCGTCCAGGGCGGCGACGTCGGGCAGGCCCTCACCGTCGCGGCTGGCGGTGTTCACCAGCGCTGCCACGGCGGTCAGTGAACATTCCGTGTCATGGGTGAAAAGCAACTTGACTCCTGTCGGGGGGCCGACCTAGCGTCACGAGTGAAGTTGCATTTTACTCATGACAGTGGGAGTGGATCGATGCGTCAGCCACCCGCCGCCGGGCTCGGCCTCGGCCTCGCCCTGCTCTCCGCCGTCACCTTCGCCACGTCGGGCACCTTCGCCCGGTCCCTCATCGACGCCGGCTGGTCGGCCGAGGCGGCCGTGATCGCCCGCGTCGGCGTCGCCGCGCTGATCGTGGCCGTCCCGGCCGCGCTGTCGCTGCGCGGCAGGTGGGGCGTGCTGCGCCGCAACCTCGCCGCGATCGGCGTGTTCGGGCTGCTCGGGGTCGCGACGGCCCAGGTCTGCTTCTTCAACGCGGTGCGCTACCTGCCGGTCGGTGTCGCGCTGCTGCTGGAGTATCTCGGCATCGTCCTGGTGGTGGGCTGGATGTGGCTGGTCCACGGGCAGCGTCCCCGCCGGCTGACCGTCGCCGGCTCGGTGGCCGCCCTCGCCGGCCTGTTCTTCGTCCTGGACCTGACCGGCGCCGGCCGGCTCGACGCGGTGGGCGTGCTCTGGGGGCTGGGGGCGGCGGTCGGCCTCGCCGGCTACTTCGTGCTCGCGGGACGGGTCGACGAGGAACTGCCCTCGGTGGCCATGGCCAGCGGCGGCATGGCCGTCGGGGCCGCCGTCCTGCTGCTGCTCGGGGCGGTCGGTGCGCTGCCGCTGCGGGTGGCCTTCGGCGAGGTCACCTTCGCCGGGCAGAGCACCAGCTGGTTGGTGCCGGTGGTCGGGCTGTCGCTGATCGCCGCCGTCGTCGCGTACCTCGCCGGGATCGCCGGCACCCGGATCCTCGGCGCCCGGCTGTCGTCGTTCGTCGGGCTGACCGAGGTGATGTTCGCCGTCCTCATCGCCTGGCTGGTGCTGGGCGAACTGCCCACCGTGGTGCAACTGCTCGGCGGCGCACTGATCGTCGCCGGCGTCGCCCTGGTGCGCGTCGACGAGCTGCGGGCTCCCCGTGCCGACGACCCGCAGCCGCAGGTGGCCGAGCCCGCCCTGCCGTGACCCGAACGGGTCGCCCGGCGGCGCCCGGCACGGATGAAAGCGAGATTCCCGCCATAGCCGACGTTGCTATGGCGGAAAGTGCCGCGGTGTTGTCTGATGGCTGCCACGTCCCTCAACGAGAGGATCCGATGTGGTGAGCAAGCGCTTCACCGCCGGTGCCGTCGCGACCGCGACGGCACTGGCACTCGCGGTGACGGGCATGAGCGTGCCGGCCAGTGCCGTGCCGACCAGTGCCCGTACCTTCACCGTCATCGCCGAGGACGGTGTCTCCGCGGACGCGGCCATCGCCGCCATCCGGTCGGCCGGCGGCACGGTGGTCTCCCGGTCCGACGAGGTCGGCATGTTCCGGGTCACCAGCGACCGGACGGACTTCGCCGCGAAGGCCACCGCCGCGTCGGCGCTGATCGGCGCCACCGAGCAGAAGGCGATCGGCCGCAAGCCCAAGCTGGACCGGGTCGAGCAGGAGCACCTGCTGGCCGCCGCCGCGGCCAAGGGCGCCGGCGCCAAGCGTGGCAAGAAGATGGACCCGCTGGACGACAAGCTCTGGGGCCTGGAGATGATCCGGGCAGACCAGGCGCGCAAGGTCGAGCCGGGCGACCGCCGGGTCACCGTCGGCGTCCTGGACACCGGCGTCGACGCCAGCAACCCGGACATCGCGCCGAACTTCAACTGGGCGCTGTCCCGCAACTTCGCTCCCGACATCGTCGACGTCGACGGCGAGTGCGAGGTGGCGAGCTGCCTCGACCCGGTCGGCACCGACGACGGCGGGCACGGCACCCACGTGGCCGGCACGATCGGCGCCGCGGCCAACGGCTTCGGTCTCTCCGGCGTCGCCCCGAACGTCTCCCTGGTCGAGCTCAAGGGCGGCCAGGACTCCGGCTACTTCTTCCTGGAGCCGGTGGTCAACTCCCTGCTGCACGCCGGGAAGGTCGGCCTGGACGTGGTCAACATGTCCTTCTACGTCGACCCGTGGCTCTACAACTGCACCGCCAACCCGGCCGACTCCCCGGAGCACCAGGCCGAGCAGCGGGCCATCATCAAGGCCATGAAGCGGGCCCTGAACTTCGCCCACAACCGGGGCGTCACCCTGGTCGGCGCGCTGGGCAACAACCACGAGGACCTGGGTGCCCCGCGCACCGACGTGTCGAGCCCGGACTACGGCGACACCGCGCCCTACCCGCGCGAGATCGACAACGACAGCTGCTGGGACCTGCCCACCGAGGGCCCCAACGTGATCAGCGTGTCGGCGGTCGGGCCGTCGGGCAAGAAGTCGGACTTCTCGAACTACGGCACCGAGCAGACCGCCGTGGCGGCACCCGGCGGCTGGTTCCGGGACGGCTTCGGCACCGACACCTACCGCACCGACGCCAACATGATCCTCTCGACGTACCCGAAGAAGGTGCTCCAGGAGGAGGGCTCGGTCGACGCCGACGGCAACATCGTCGCCGGGTTCGAGGAGACGGTCTTCAAGGCGTGCAAGGCCAACGGGGAGTGCGGGTACTACACCTACCTGCAGGGCACCTCGATGGCGGCCCCGCACGCCTCCGGCGTCGCCGCGCTGATCGTCAGCAAGCACGGCAAGAAGGACGGCCGGGGTGGCTACGGGATGGCACCGAAGCTGGTGGAGCAGCACCTCTACCGGACGGCGGCCGAGCACGCCTGCCCGGAGCCGCGCCTGCAGTCGTACGCCAACGAGGGCCGGGACGCCGAGTTCGACGCCTACTGCGCCGGAGGGCTGAACTTCAACGGCTTCTACGGTTACGGCATCGTCGACGCGTACGCGGCGGTGAAGACCCCGCTCAAGCCCAACGCCCGCCCGTAACGACGCACCACCAGTGGGGCCCGGCCGACTTCGGCCGGGCCCCTCGCGCGTCCGGCGGCGGGCGGTCGATCCGGTGCCCGGCGCGGGTGCCCCGGTCACGGGCGCCAGCCCCGGGCGCCGAGTGCGACGCGAGCCTCGCGCAGGACACCCGGGAAGTCGTGGCGCAGCCGCCTGTCGGTGACCGGCAGTACGAGCCAGCCGGCGCCGACCAGCCGGGCGATCCGGTCGAGGCGCCCGCCGTCGGCCTCGGCGTGCCGCCCGTCCTGGGCGACGGCGACGCGGTACGCCGACCACGCCAGGTCGGCGTGCACGACCAGCCCGGCCGTGATCCGGACCGGGTGCCGGACGGCGGGGCGCGGCAGCCCGGCCAGCACCAGCCGGACCCGCAGCTCGGACTCGGCCGGCGACCGGGCGCCCGGATCCGCCAGGCCGAACACCCAGCGGGCCCGGCGGCCGCCGGGCCGGTCGGCGTTGCGGGCGGCGACGTCGGCGAGGGCGGCACGGCTGGTCAGCCCCTGCCGTAGCAGCGAGTCGACGATGCCGACCGCGCGCAGCGGCTCCAACCAGACCGCCGTCTCCCACGCCGCAGACGTTGGATCGGTGCTGACCGGCACGCCGGCGGTGCGCAGATCCGCCACCCTCAGGCCGGCCGCAACCGGCCGGACCGCGATGTCCGGGCCGCCGGCCGCCGCGCGCAGCGCCGGGCGCAGGCCGCCGCCCGGCCCTGCGGGCTGCCGGTGCGGGCCCGTGGAGTGCACGCGCAGGCCCCGTTGCGGGCCGAGCCGCATCGCCCTCGGGACGAGGACGTGCACGTCGTCGACGAACGAGGCGGCGTGCTCGACACCGTGCAGGTAGGCCGCCGAGGGGCCGGCGACGACCGCCTCGGGCGGCAACCGCAGGGCCGCGGCACGGCAGGCCAGGGCGTGGTCCCGGTCCAGCCGGGCGTCGGCGTAGACGTCGTGGCGCAGGCGCAGCCAGGCGGAGCTGCGCAGTTGGTGCTCGGTGACCAGGCCCTGTCGGATCGCGTCCGAGCCGCGGAAGACCTGCCAGGCCAGGACACCTGGACGGTGCGGTGGAGGTGGCATGCGGCCAGCGTGCCCGCCGCTCGATGCCGCCCGACACCCCTGTGGACGACGCGGGTCGCACCGGGAACCGTCGCCTGTGGACAACCGACACGACGGCCGCCGGATGTGCTAGAGGGTCGCCGCTCGGGAGGCGGAGGACGTCCCCCGCAGGCGGGCGAGGTGAAGGAGCGGGCGGCTCAGGAGAGGGCGGCGGCGATGGCGGTGGCCGCGGCGAGGACCTGCGCGCCGACCACCTCGGCGTCGAGCTGGGCCAGCGCCACCACCCCGACGCTCGCCTCCAGGCCCGGCACGCCGAGCACCGGGGCGGCCACGCCGTACGCCCCGGATTGCAGTTCCCCGGCGGTGCTCACCGGGCCGGCGGCGCCCGCCCGGCCGGCGAGGATGGCCCGCCCGGCCGCCCCGCGCTCCAGCGGGTGCCGCGCCCCCGTCCGGTACGCGACGTGGAACGACGTCCAGCTCGGCTCGACCACGGCCAGCGCGACCCCCTCGCCGCCCTCGACCACGGTCAGGTGGGCGGTCGCGCCGGCCTGCTCCGCGAGGCGGCGCAACGCGGGCAGCGCCCCCTCGGCGAGCAGCGGCTGGGCCCGCCGGGCCAGGTGCAGCACCCCGGCGCCGAGGCGCAGCCGGCCCTCGCCGTCGCGGCGCAACATGCCGTGCGCGGCGAGCGCGCCGACCAGCCGGTACACCGCCGCCCGGCCGACGCCCAACCGGTTCGCCGCCTCGGTGACGGTGAGCCCGCCCGGCGCGTCGGCGACCAGGTGCAGCAGCCGCAGCCCCCGGTCCAGCGTCTGCGCCGTCTCCCCGCCCCGCGCCGTCGTCTCCACGACCAGCAGCGTACGACCCGGCTCCGGACAACCCCGGAACGCGTGGGACGGCTACCCTTGTACGGTGACGCTACGCCTGTATGACACCGCCACCCGATCGGTGCGGGACTTCGTCCCGCGGGAAGCCGGCAAGGTGGGGGTCTACCTGTGTGGTCTCACCCTCCAGGCCCCGCCGCACATCGGTCACCTTCGCTCCGGCGTCAACTACGACGTGCTGCGCCGCTGGCTGCTCGCCGCCGGCTACGAGGTCACCTTCATCCGCAACGTGACCGACATCGACGACAAGATCCTGGTCAAGGCGATGGAGCGGGGCAGGCCGTTCTGGTCGATCGCGTACGCCAACGAGCTGATCCTGACCGATTCCTACCGGGCGCTCAACGTGCTGCCGCCGACGTACGAGCCGCGGGCTACCGGGCACATCCCCGAGATGCACGAGCTGATCGCCAAGCTGATCGCCGACGGGCACGCCTACCCGGCCACCGACGACTCCGGCGACGTCTACTTCGACGTCCGGTCGTGGCCGGCGTACGGCTCCCTGTCGGGGCAGTCGCCGGACGCGATGCAGTCGGCCGGGGACGCCCCCGACCGGGGCAAGCGCGACCCGCGCGACTTCGCGCTGTGGAAGGGTGCCAAGCCCGACGAGCCGGCGGACGCCTACTGGCCGTCGCCGTGGGGGCGGGGCCGGCCCGGCTGGCACATCGAGTGCTCGGCGATGTGCTGGCGCTACCTCGGCGCCGAGTTCGACATCCACGGCGGAGGGCTGGACCTCACCTTCCCGCACCACGAGAACGAGATCGCCCAGTCGCAGGCCGCCGGGCTGCCGTTCGCCCGCTACTGGGTGCACCACGGGCTGCTCAGCATCGGCGGCGCCAAGATGGGCAAGTCGCTCGGCAACGCCCTCGACCTGACGTACGTCGACTCGCTCGGCGTGCGCCCGGTGGAGCTGCGCTACTACTACGCCGCCGCGCACTACCGGTCCCGCATCGACTACTCGGAGGACGCGCTGCGCGAGGCCGCCGTCGCGTACCGCCGGATCGAGGGGTTCGTGCAGCGGGCCGTCGAGCGCGTCGGCCCCGGCCAGCTCGGTGAGCTGCCGGGCGCGTTCGCGGCGGCGATGGACGACGACCTGAACACCTCGGCCGCGTTCGCCGTCCTGCACGAGGTGGTCCGCGACGGCAACACCGCGCTGACCGGCGGCGACGATGTGACCGTCCGCACGGCGCTGGCCGCGGCCCGCGCCATGCTGGATATCCTCGGGATCGACCCCCTCGAACCGGCGTGGACCGGTGGCGGCCGCGCGGACGACCTGCGCGGCGTGGTGGACTCGCTGGTCGCGCTGGCCCTGGAACAGCGCGCACAGGCCCGCGGTCGCAAGGACTGGGCCGCGGCCGACGCCGTACGCGACCAGCTCAAGCAGGCCGGCGTGGTGGTCGAGGACACCCCCCAGGGCCCCCGTTGGACTATTGGAGAGCAGGACTGATGGCCGGCAACTCGCAGCGCCGTGGCCGGCGTCTGACGCCGAAGGCGGGAGCCCCCAAGGGCTCCGGTGGCAAGAACAAGGACTCCCTCGCCGGGCGGGGCAGGACCCTGCCCGCCGACGAGCGGCCCTGGCACAAGGCATACTCGGGCACCGAGAAGCTGCCCCAGCGCACCGCCTGGAAGCAGGACAAGGAGCGCCGGGCGGCGGCCGAGGAGGGCCGCGCTCCCAAGATCGGTCAGCCCGGCAGCAAGGACACCACCTGGGGCAAGGGCGGTGGCCGGGGCGTACCGACCACGGGCGGGCGCGGTACGGGCGGTCGGGGTGCCAGGCCCACCGGTCGCGGCGGCCCCCGGGTCGCCCCGGGCCGCAAGTCCAACCCGTCGAAGGACACCCCGGAGCTGCTGGTCGGACGCAACCCGGTGCTGGAGGCGCTGCGCGCCCTGGTGCCGGCGACCGCGCTCTACACCGCCCAGGGCATCGACGTCGACGACCGGGTCAACGAGATCATCCGGACGGCCGCCGACCGGGGCATCGCCAACCTGGAGATCAGCCGGGCCGAGCTGGACCGGATGACCGGCGGCGTGCTGCACCAGGGCGTCGGTCTCCAGGTGCCGCCGTTCGCGTACGAGCCCTTCGAGGACCTCGTCGCGGCGGCGCTGGAGCAGGCCGCCCCGCTGCTGGTGGCGCTGGACGGGGTGACCGACCCGCGCAACCTCGGCGCCGTGATCCGCTCCGCCGCCGCCTTCGGCGCGCAGGGCGTCTTCGTACCGGAGCGGCGGGCTGCCGGGATCACCGCGACCGCCTGGCGGACCAGCGCCGGCGCGGCAGCGCGGGTGCCGGTCGCCCAGGTGACCAACCTGACCCGGTCGCTGAAGGCCTGCCAGGACGCCGGCTTCATGGTGGTGGGCCTGGACGCCGACGGCGAGACCGACCTCTACGACCTGGAGGCCGCCGTCGGCCCGCTGGTCGTGGTGGTCGGCTCCGAGGGCCGGGGGCTCTCCCGGCTGGTCGGCGAGACCTGCGACCTCACGGTGAGCATCCCGATGATCTCCGAGGTCGAGTCGCTCAACGCCAGCGTCGCGGCCGCCGTCACCCTCGCCGAGGTGGCGCGCCGCCGGGCCGCAGAGGGCTGATCCCGCAGACCCGAAGAAGGGGCGGTCCGCCGATGGCGGGCCGCCCCTTCGCCTGTCCGGGGGCCTGCAGCCGGAGACGACGATGGGGGCGCCCGCCGGTCGGCGGGCGCCCCCATCTCGTCGTACGTCAGATGCGGTTGCCGGTGCTCGCGTTGAAGACGTGGCTGCGGCCCTCGCGCGGCTTGACGAACACGGTGTCGCCCATGTTCGGCATGCTGCGCCGGTCGGTACGGACCACGAAGCGCTCGTTGCTGCCCTCGAGCGCGGCGTGGCCGTAGATGTTGGCGTCCGAGCCGAGGTCCTCGACCAGCTCGACGACGACGGGCATGCCGCCCTCGGTCGGGCTGACCAGGTCGCAGTCCTCGGGGCGGAAGCCGACGGTCACCTTGTCGGCGCCACCGTCGGCGCGGGCCGCCTCGACCTGCTCCCGGGTGAGCGGGATCTGCAGGTCGGCGAAGGCGGCGCCCCGCTCGCTCAGCGGCACGGTCTTGATGTTCATGGCGGGGGAGCCCATGAAGCCGGCGACGAAGACGTTGGCCGGGGTGTCGTAGAGCGCCCGCGGGGTGTCCACCTGCTGGAGCACGCCGTCGAGCATGACCGCCACCCGGTGGCCCATGGTCATGGCCTCGACCTGGTCGTGGGTGACGTAGACGGTGGTGACGCCCAGCTTGGCCTGCAACGACGCGATCTGGGTACGGGTCTGCACCCGCAGCTTCGCGTCGAGGTTCGACAGCGGCTCGTCCATGAGGAAGACCTGCGGCTCGCGGACGATCGCCCGGCCCATGGCCACCCGCTGGCGCTGACCGCCGGAGAGGGCCTTCGGCTTGCGGCCCAGGTACTCCTCCAGCTGGAGCAGCGCCGCCGCCTCCTTCACCCGCCGGTCGATCTCGGCCTTGGAGGTCTTGCGCAGCTTGAGCGCGAACGCCATGTTCTCGTACACCGTCATGTGCGGGTAGAGGGCGTAGTTCTGGAAGACCATCGCGATGTCGCGGGCCTTCGGCGGCAGGTGGGTGACGTCCCGGTCGTCGATGTGGATCGAGCCCTGGTCGACGTCCTCCAGGCCGGCGAGCATGCGCAGGCTGGTGGACTTGCCGCAACCGGAGGGGCCGACCAGGACGAGGAACTCACCGTCGCCGATCTCCAGGTCGAGCTGGTTGACGGCGGGACGCTCGGTGCCCGGGTAGATCCGGGACGCCTTGGCGTAGGTGACCGTAGCCATGGTGGGGTGCTTCCTTTCACCGGCAGGAACGTGCCGGACGATCCGAGTGAAGGAGCGGCCGGCACGGGACGCGCCGGCCCACGGGCAGCCTCTCGAAGATCGAGATGTCGTCCGTGTCACTGCACGGTAAACGGCTTTTCGTCACCTGCCAAGGCGGGGCGCACGGGATGGGACGGGCCGCATAGACATTCCGGTCACTCGGGCACGGGCGGACATCAATCGACCGTCGATAGCGGTACGCCGCAGCGCGGAGGTGACGTTTCCCGTGGTCGGGAGCCCTGCCGAGGCGGAAATCCGGACGTCAGTCGCTATGCTGACGTCGGCACCACACGCCCCTGTAGCTCAGCTGGCCAGAGCACTCGCCTTGTAAGCGAGATGTCGCCGGTTCGATCCCGGCCGGGGGCTCCAAATTTCATCAGCACTTCGCGCCGGGCGGGCGTGGCTGGATGTCCGTGGGCTCCGACGGCCTTCGGGCAGGCCCGCCCCGCTGAGGTTGGGAGGTCGTCGTCCCGCTCCTCCGCGACGAGCTGCTTCGTGTCGCCGTTCGACATGTCGGACACCCTCAGCCTCCAACCCGGCATCCGACCGGATGCTCATCAGGGAAGTGCGCGGAGAGGGCCGCCCGTGCAGTCAGCGGCACGGCGGGTGTCCCTGCTGAAGCTGCCGACGAGCTGTTCGACCGGGGTCTCGACGCCATCCTGGCGTCCGTGCCGGAGTAGCCGGCCCGGCGTGGTGCGCACCCTATGCTGGACGGCGTGAGCAGGGCGACGGAGGAGTCGAACCGGGCCATGCTGCGCGCCCGGGACGCCATGGACCGCGCGTACGACCGGCCGCTGGACATCCCCGCCCTGGCCCGGATCGCGTACGTCTCCGAGGCGCACTTCATCCGCACCTTCCGGGCGACCTTCGGCGAGACCCCGCACCGCTACCTCCAGCGGCGGCGGGTGGAGCGGGCCATGTACCTGCTGCTGCACACCGACCGGGACGTCACCGACGTCTGCTACGCGGTCGGCTTCTCCAGCCTGGGCACGTTCAGCCGCACGTTCCGGCAGATCGTCGGGGAGTCGCCGTCGGAGTACCGCCGCCGCAAGGCGCCGGTCGCCGCCGTGCCGGTGTGCTTCACCAAGGCGTGGACCCGGCCCAGCAGCTTCGGGCAGCAGACGTCAGTTTTGGATAAGCAGCAGGTCAGGGGAGCCCCGTAGCGTCTCCAGCATGACGATGAACGCGATCAGCCGCTCCCAGATCTACGTGCTCGACCAGGACGAGGCCCTCGACTTCTATGTCGGCAAGCTCGGCCTGGAGGTCAACACCGACCAGGACCTCGGCTTCATGCGCTGGCTGACGGTGAACCTGCCCGGCGACCCGGAGCGCGAGATCCTGCTGGAGAAGCCGGGCCCGCCGGCGCTGGACCCGGCCACCGCCGAGCAGGTCCGGGATCTGCTCACCAAGGGCGCGCTGGGCGGCTACCTCTTCATGACCACCGACGACGCGCACAAGACGTACGAGGACCTCGTCGCCAAGGGCGTCGAGATCACCGACGAGCCGATGGAGCGCCCGTACGGGATCGACTTCGGCATCCGCGACCCGTTCGGTAACAGGATCCGTATCGGCCAGATGTTCCCCAAGGGCTGACCCTCGCGGCGGGGGACCCGGATCGGGAGCGTGCCGCCGGTGGGCGCCTACCGACGGGGCCCCCGACTCACGTCGGGGCGTAGCCGGGCCAGCGGGAGGGGTCGGCGCGTAGGGCGGCGAGCAGGTCCGGGCGGCGTTCGGCCAACTGCCCGACGTGTCGGTCACGCAGCCACCGCGCCAACCACGCGGCGGTCGGCGCGGCCGGTCCGCCACGCCGCCACGCGACGGTCAAGGCGACCCGGAGGTCCTCTGCCAGCCGGACGGTGTGCAACTCGCCGGGAGGCACGAGGGTGGCGGTGGTGAGGGCGACCGCTACGCCGTCCTTCAGGATGTGGCGACCACTGGGCCCGTTGGGGGCGGTGAAGCGGATCCGGGGTACGAAGCCCGCGGCTTGACAGACGGCGAGGACCGACCGCTGGTTGCGGGTGCCGGCAGGCCCGGTGAGCCAGTCGTGCTCCGCCAACTCGCGCAGTGCGATGGTCGTCCGGTCGGCACCCGCATCCTCGGGTAGCAGGACGTATGCCGGGTCCTCGAAGGCGACGATCGTGTCCCACCCGGCGGGCGTGGCAAGGCCGGCGAGGGGCAGGTCCGCGTACACGCAGATGTCCGCGGCGAGCATCGCCGGTGTCCAGTTCGGGCCGGGAATGGTGACGACGTGCTGTCGTACGTTGGCCAAGCCGCCGTCGCGCAGCGCGTCGACCAGCCCGGTGAAACCGAACTCACTGGCCACCGTCAGGCCAGCCGGGACCATCGTCGTGTCGTCGGCCATGGTCGTCCCGGACAGCCGGGACATCTCCTTCTCCAGCCTCTGCAGGTGTGGCAGCAACTGGACGAGTAGTGGGCTGGCGGACACTCCCCTGGGAGTCCTGTCGAACAGGGTGCCCCAGCGCCGCTCGATCCGTGTCAGCTGGGCACTAACCGCCGGCTGGGGCAGCCCGAGTTGGCGGGCCGCTCCGCTGATCGATCCGGTTGCGGCGACCGAGGTCACCAGCCGAACGTGCCGCATGGCCACGACGTCGACGCCGATCAGGGCCGCGATCGTCTCGGCAGCGGCCGTCGCCTGACTGACCGATCCCAACGCTGCCTGCCCCTGGCCGGTCAGGTGGTACTCCGTCCCGGTCCGGTGCAGGCACGACACTCCGGCGGAACCGGCCAGCCGGCGTAGCCGCTTGCGGACGGCGGTCTCACTCAGACCGAGTCGGCCGGCGAGGACCGGGCAATCGAGCCCGTCGGCGACGCCCAGCAGCAGCCGCAGGTCGATCGTGTCCACGTTGGTCTCCAGGAGCGCGGGCGGCAGGTTCTCCGGTCGTCACTGACAGTCGGGTCGCGCTTCGGCGAAGGCGGGCCAGCTGACCGGATCGGCACGCATCTCGGCGAGCAGGTCCGGGCGTAGCTCCGCCAGTCGCCGGATCTGACCGTCGCGCAGCCAGCGCACGATCCACTGAGCCGTCGCGGTAGCGGTGCTGCCTCGCCGCCATCCGACGGTCATCCGCACCCGGACGTCCTCTGCGAGTCGGACGGCGCGTAGCGCGCCACTGGGGACCAGGGTCGCGCCGGTGAGGGCCACCGCTCCACCATCTTCGATGATGCGGCGGCCGCTGGGCCCGTTGAGGGCGGTGAACCGGATCCGCGGGTCGAATCCCATCGACCGGCAGAGCAGGAGTACGGACTGGTGGTTGCGGCTGCCTGGCGGACCAGTGATCCAGTCGTAGTCGGCCAACTCGCGCAGGCCCACCGTGGTCCGGCCGCCATCGGCACCGGGTGGCATCAGGACATGGGCAGGATCCTCGAACGCGACGGCCCTGTCCCGTCCAGGCGGGACGGCCAGACTGACGAACGGAAGATCGGCGTACAGGCAGATGTCGGCGGCGAGCATGGTCGGCGCCCAGCCCGGACCGGGGATGTCGATGATGTGTTGCCGCACGTCGACCTGAGCATCGTCGCGGAGCGCGTCGATGAGCCCGTGGAAGCCGAATTCGCTGGCCAACTGCAGGTTGCCTGGGGTCACCGAAGCTTCCTCGGCTATGGCCGGCGCGGCGAGGCAGGACAGCGTCCGTTCCAGCAGGCGCAGGTGTGGCAGCAGTTCGACGAGTCTCGGGGCGGGCTCGACACCGCTTCGGGTGCGCTCGAACAGGGTGACCTGCCAGCGCCGTTCGATCCGCGTCAACTGCGCACTGAGCGAAGGCTGCGGAATCCTCAGTTGGCCGGCAGCGCTGCCGATCGAGCCGGTCGCGGCGATCGTGGTGACCACCCGGACGTGCCGCGTCGAAAGGGACTCGACGCCGAGGAGCCGCGCGATCTCCTGCGATGCGGCCACCGCCTGGCTGGCCGGGCCCAACACGGCCCTTCCCTGCTCGGTCAGGTGGTGACTTCGTCCCGTCTGTCGCAGCCAGGCCGTCTCCTCGGGACCGGTCAATCGCCGGAGGCGCTTCCGCACCGCGGATTCGCTGAGGCCGAGCGAGGCGGCGAGGGCGGGGCAGTCGTCGCCGTCGGCGACACCCAGCAGAAGTCGAAGATCTACCGTCTCCACGAGTTCAGATGGTATGGCCGGTGCGCGTGATCGGTAATACCAACTTCCGCGATGGACTGGTGGAATCGGGCAGGCCGACGGCGGCCGACACGTACAGCGACTGAATGGGCGCTAATTGGTGTTCGCAGTCGCAGGACTCGGCATTTCCTGATCCATTGCCGCCGATCAGCAATGGCGCGTAGGAATAAAAATAGTGATATGACCACGTATTGATGGACTGATCTACCGTTGGGTGCCTCAAGCGCGGCCGCTCCGAGTGGCGTCGGCGGCGGTCGTCGGTTTTGGTATGGGCGACGAAACCAGTTGGTAGTCCCCAGCCCCAGCCGGTTGCTGATCCAATTCACGTGACGGGTCGCGCTGCCCCGGCGGGACGGCGAGTCCTGTCAGCCGGGCCGCTGATGCGGCCGGGCTCGTTCCCAGCCCATTCGCTGCAGTCATAGCCGTTTGCAGTGGGCAGAATCCATCCGCACTGAAGGAGAGTCGATGAAGACGGGCCAGCATCCGAAGAGGCACCTGAGACTTGTGCACCGAATTCTGATGGCGGTGGCGCTCGCCGCGGCCAGCCTCGGCCTCTCTCTCGCGGTTTCCAGCCCCGCACAGGCAGCCACCACCACGATGTGCTCGGCCACGCCGGTCCCCGCAGGCTGGGTGGTCACCCAGGCGCAGAGGGACCCGGCCAGCTGCGGTTCCCACCTGCACTACTGGATCACCAACGATCTCTACAACGGGATGCACATCTGTTCCGCCACTCGCGTGCCCGCCGGCTGGGTGGCCACCCAGGCGCAGACGAACCCGGTCAGCTGCGGGCCTCACCTGAGCTACTGGGTCACGAGCAACCTCTACAACGGGATGCACATCTGTTCCGCCACTCGCGTGCCCGCCGGCTGGGTGGCCACCCAGGCGCAGACGAACCCGGTCAGCTGCGGGCCTCACCTGAGCTACTGGGTCACGAGCAACCTCTACAACGGGATGCACATCTGTTCCGCCACCCAGGTGCCCGCAGGTTGGGTGGTCACTCGATCGCAGACGGACCCGGTGACCTGCGGTCCCTACCTGCTCTACTGGATCACCCGAGTCTGACGGGCGACGCGGGGCGGTCTGAGGAGCACAGAGGCGAGTCAGACGCTGCACCGCAGGAGAACGACCGATGAGAACTGTCGGGGTCGTCTCATGGATCACCGTGAGACGGCCCCGACAGCATCAGACTCCAGACGGCGCGGGTGACCGCCGGGTCGGCCGGCTCTTCCCAAGGCCTCACCTGGCGGCGGCCGTGTCCCTACCGTGGCCCCCGGCACTGGTGGCCGTCGGCGACGTGGCGCGCACCTGCCGCCCCGGACTGCGCGACACCGGCCTCGCCGGAGGACTACCGCTGCCGACCCCGTTCGGTCGGCAGGCCGGCGAGCAGGGTGTCGACCAGGGCGGCGGCGTCGGCGGGGGGCAGCGGGCGGTGCGTGACCACCGCCCGCAGCCAGACCGGCCCGAGCAGCAGGTCGGCCAGGAGGGCGTCGTCCACCGGCCCGGTCAGCTCGCCCCGCGCGCGGGCCCGCCCGGTCAGCTCGGCGACGTGCGCGCAGTGCTGGCCGAGCAGTTCGTCGGCGAGCCGCCCCAGCTCCGCGTCGGCGCCGGTGTGCGCGAGCACGTCGGCGGCGAGGCGCCCCGGCCCGTCGGCGAAGAACGCGGCCTTCGACCTGAGCAGGGCGGTCAGGTCGCCGCGCAGCGTGCCGGTGTCCGGCACCGGCAGGTCCCGGGCGATGGCGTGCCGGAACGTCGCCGCGACGAGCGAGGGCTTCGACGGCCACCACCGGTAGAGGGTGGTCTTGTTGACCCCGGAGCGGCGGGCCACCCCCTCGATGGTCAGCCCGGCGTACCCCTCGGCCTCCAGCAGGTCCAGCACGGCCGCGTGGATCGCCCCCGCGCCGCGCGGCCCCCGGACGGCCGCCGGCCCGCCGGTCACGGTCACAGCCCGGTGCGGCGCAGCAGGCGCAGCGCCGCGGTCATCCGCCGGGTCCAGGCCGCGCTGTGTGCCCCCGGCCGGTGGTACGCGGGGGCCAGGTCCAGCCCGCGCTGCCGGGCGACGGTCTTGACCCGGGTGAACCGGAGCAGCCCGTCGGCGCCGTGCCGGCCGCCCAGCCCGGAGTCCTTCCAGCCGCCCATGGGGGCGTCGACGCTGCCCCAGACGGCGCTGTAGCCGTCGTTGACGTTGACGGCGCCCGCGTCGATCCGCGCCGCGACCGCCTCGCCGCGTGCCCCGGAGCCGCTGAACACGCTGGCGTTCAGCCCGTACGCGGTGTCGTTGGCCAGGGCCACCGCCTCGTCGTCGGTGCGGAAGCGGTACACGGCGACGACCGGGCCGAAGGTCTCCTCGGCGTACATCCGCATGCCGGGGGCGACGCCGGTGAGCACGGCCGGTTCGAAGACGTACGGGCCGATGTCGGGGCGGTGCCGGCCACCGGTGTGCAGGGTGGCACCCCGCTCGACGGCGTCGGCGACGTGCGCGGCGACGGTGTCGAGCTGCCGCGCGGAGGCCAGCGAGCCGAGGTCGGCCTCGAAGTCGCCGCCGACGCCCAGCCGCAGCGTCGCGGTGCGCATAACGAAGCGGCGCAGGAACTCGTCGTGCAGCGGGTCGGCGACGTAGACGCGTTCGGCGGAGACGCAGAGCTGGCCGGCGCTGGCGAAGCAGGCCCGGATCGCGCCCTCGACCGCCCGGTCCAGGTCGGCGTCGTCGAGCACGAGCAGCGGGTTCTTGCCGCCCAGCTCCAGCGACGACGGGACCAGCCGGCGCGCGGCCTGGGCGGCGACCTCGCGGCCGACCCGGGTGGAGCCGGTGAAGCAGACCAGGTCGGCCCGCTCGGTGACCAGCGGCCCGACGTCGGCGCCCTCGCCGGCGACGATCTGCCAGAGCGCCGGGGGCAGCCCCGCCTCGACGGCGAGGGCCCGCAGCCACAGCGCGCTGAGCATGCTCGCGGGGTCGGGCCGGTGCACCACCGCGTTGCCGGCCGCCAGGGCGGGCAGCACCTCGGAGGCGGCCAGCGAGAGCGGGTAGTTCCAGGGCGAGACGACGCCGACCACGCCCACCGGGAAGCGCAGCTCCCGGGTGCGGGTGAGCACCGGCAGCGCCCCGGCCCGGCGGCGGGGGCGCAGCAGCCGGGTGGCGGCGCGCGCGTAGTAGCGGGCGTTGATGGCGACGTCGAGGACCTCCTCGACCGCGTGCCGGCGGGCCTTGCCGGCCTCCGACTGGATCAGGTCGAGCCCCTCGGTCTGCCGGTCGAGCACCAGGTCGTGCAGCCGGAGCAGGACGGCGGCCCGGTGGGCGACGGGCAGGCCGGCCCAGGGGCGCTGGGCGGCCCGCGCGTCGGCGAAGGCGCCGTCGACGTCGGCGGGGGTGCTCGACGCCACGTCCACCGTCCGGGCGCCGTTCAGCGGCGAGGTGGCGCTGAACGCGGGCCCGGTGCCGCGCACCTGCCCGACGAGCGCGCCGGCGCCGTCGGGCAGCGCCGGTGGGCGACCGGGGGCGGCGGGGTTGCCGGTGGCCGGGCCCGCCGGGTCGGCGTGCGGGGTGAGCGCGGTGGTGGTCATGCGTCGACGTTAACGCAACGCGACGTTGCGTTGCAATTGCGCGCCGGGTCGCCCGCCGCCCGGCGTCAACGGCTCGTGCAACGGGGCGACGGCGGTGCGGCCCTCAGCCGGTGGCTCCGACCAGCAGCTCCACCACCGCGCGGGCCGTCGCCGGCGCGCCGCCGTCGGTCGGGCAGTCCACGTACCCGGTCTCCATCGTTCCGACGGTGAGCCGGTAGCTGAAGGCGTCCCGGCAGGCCGTCGGAGCCGACGGGCGGCCCGCCTCGGCGGCGAGCGCGGGGTCGGCGACGAGCCGGCGCAGCCGGTCCAGGTCCGCGCCGGAGAGCCGGCCGGTACGCCGCGACCCGGCGCGGTCGACGACGCTCCACCGCCCGTCGGGCTCCACGGTCACCGTGTCGCCGCGCCCGGCGATCCCGCCCGAGCGGGTCAGCACGACGCGCGCCGGCGTCGGCTCGGCGGGCGGTGGGGCCGTCGTACCGGCCGCCGGGCGGTCGGTCGCGGGCGGCGTGGTCCGGTCCGGCGGCGTGGTCGTCGTGCAGCCGGCCAGGACCGCCGCCACCAGCGCGACCTTGACGCCGGCCATCGAAGCTGATCTCATGCCGCTCGGACGCGCGGCGCGGCGGCGCGGTTCCCACCGGCTCCGGTTCCACCGAACGGTCAATGTCCCGGACGGAATTCGGATCACCCCTTCTCTTTTGGGTCGTCACATCGTTATATCTACATGCGTGACTATCCCTGTCGCGCATACCCCCGTTCAGGAGGGCACGTGAAAAGACCCCTTGCCGCCGTCGGTACGGCCCTGCTCACCAGCGGCCTGCTGACCGGCGTCGCCACCCCGGCGCTCGCGGCACCCCCCACCGCCCCCGCCCCGGGCGGGCCCGCCGCCGCCGCGGCGAGCGTCCTGCGCGCCAACCCCGGTGCCGTCCAGGGCACCGGCGCCGAGGCGTACCAGGTGCACAGCACCAAGGTGGACGCCAACGGCGCCGCGCACACCCGCTACACCCGGACCTACCAGGGCCTGCGGGTGTACGGCGGTGACTTCGTCATCCACACGACCCCGAACGGCGGCTACGCCGGCTCCTCGGTCGGTCTGGACGCCCCGCTGACCCTGCCCACCACGGCCAGGGTTCCCGCCGCGGTGGCGAAGAAGGCCGCCCGCGCCGAGTTCTCCGGCACGCTCACCGCCGTGGGCACCCCGGAGCTCTTCGTCGACGCCAGCTCCGGCAAGGGCCGGCTGGCCTGGGAAACCGTCGTCACCGGCTGGCACCCGGACGGGCAGACCCCGTCGCGGTTCCACGTCGTCACCGACGCCACCACCGGCAAGGTCATCGGCTCGTACGACGAGATCGAGGCCGTCGCCGGCACGGGCAACAGCGTCTACTCGGGCGCCGTCACCGTGGACACCACGCTCTCCGGCAGCACGTACCAGATGATCGACCCGCTGCGCGGCAACGGCTCCACGTGCGACATGAACAACGGCACGTCGACCTGCACCACGATCACCGACGCCGACAACACCTGGGGCACCGGCGCCACCTCCAACCGGCAGTCCGCCGCCGTGGACGCGCACTACGGTGCCGCCAAGACGTACGACTACTTCAAGAACGTGCACGGGCGCAACGGCATCTTCGGCGACGGCCGGGGCGTGCCCAGCCGGGTGCACTACGGCAACAACTACGTCAACGCCTTCTGGGACGGCTCCCGGATGACGTACGGCGACGGCAGCGGCAACTCCCGGCCGCTGGTCTCCATCGACGTGGCCGCCCACGAGATGAGCCACGGCGTCACCGAGAACGTGGTGCCCGGCGGCCTGACCTACTCCGGCGAGTCCGGCGGCCTCAACGAGGCCACCAGCGACATCTTCGGCAACATGGTCGAGTTCTACGCCAACAGCCCCGCCGACCCGGGCGACTACCAGGTCGGCGAGAAGATCAACATCAACGGCGACGGTACGCCGCTGCGCTACATGTACAACCCGGCCCTGGACGGCTCCGGCGACAGCTGCTGGTCCACCTCCACGAAGAACAAGGACGTGCACTACTCGTCCGGCGTGGCCAACCACTTCTTCTTCAACCTTGCCGAGGGCACCGGGGCCACCCCGTACGGCACCTCGCCGATCTGCGGCTCCGCCCCGGCGGTGACCGGCATCGGCCGCGTCAAGGCCGAGAAGATCTGGTGGCGGGCGCTGGACGCGTACTTCACCTCCAACACCTCGTACGTCAACACCAGCAACCCGGCGAACACCGCCCGGGCGTACACCCTGCGCGCCGCCACCGACCTGTACGGCAGCTGCTCCACCGAGTACCGGACCGTCCAGGCGGCCTGGACCGCGGTGAACGTGGCCGGCAACGACGCGCCGTGCTCGACCGGCAACGACTTCTCGGTCTCGCTCTCGCCGACCTCCGGCGCGGTGAACCCGGGCGGCTCGGTCTCCACCACCGTGGCGACCGCCACCACCAGCGGCTCGGCGCAGACCGTGACGCTGTCGGCATCCGGCCTGCCGGGCGGGGCGACCGCCTCGTTCAGCCCGGCCTCGGTGACCTCGGGCGGCTCCTCGACCCTCACCGTCGCCACCACGGCCGCCACGGCGCCGGGCACCTACACGGTGACCGTGAACGGTGCCGGCTCGGTCACCCGCAGCGCCACCTACACGCTGACCGTCAACGGCACCGGTGGCGGCTGCACGAGCCCGGGTCAGAAGCTCGGCAACGCCGGCTTCGAGTCCGGGGCCACCACCTGGACGCAGACCTCGGGCGTCATCGGCCAGCACGGCACCGCGCAGCCGGCCCGCACCGGCACGTGGAGCGCGTGGCTGAACGGGTACGGCCGCAGCCGCACCGACACGCTCGCCCAGTCGGTGAGCCTGCCGGCCGGGTGCACGTCGTACAACTTCAGCTTCTGGCTGCACATCGACTCGGCGGAGACCACCGGCAGCACCGCGTACGACACGCTGCGGGTGCAGGTGCTCAACTCCTCCGGGACGGTGCTGGCGACCCTCGCCACGTACTCGAACCTGAACAAGGCCACCGGGTACAGCCAGAAGTCGTTCTCGCTGGCCGCGTACAAGGGGCAGACCGTGACCCTGAAGTTCACCGGCGTCGAGGACGCGTCGCTCCAGACGTCGTTCGTCGTGGACGACACCGCGCTCAACGTCTCCTGACGTAGTCGTACCGTCGCCGGGCCCGGCGACCACCCCGCCAGGGTGGTCGCCGGGCCCGCGCCGTTATGGTCGCCGCACCGACGCGTCGCCGCTTCCGGCGGCCGGACGGACGTCGAAGGGGTGGTGACGGTGACGGACGCGGAACTCCTCGTCGAGGTGACCGGGCCGGTGGCGACGGTGGTGATCCGCAACCCGGCCCGGCGCAACGCGATGACCACCGCGATGTGGCGGCGCCTGCCGGCGCTGCTCGACGGGCTGGAGGCCGACCCGGCCGTGCGGGCGCTGGTGCTCACCGGCGCCGGGGACACCTTCTGCGCCGGGGCGGACCTGGGCGACCTGGACGAGCTGCTGGACGCCGGCGACGCCAGCATCGCCGTGGCCGCCGAGGAGCGGCTCGCCGCCTTCGCCAAGCCGACCGTCGCCGCCGTGCGGGGCGCGTGCGTGGGCGGGGGCTGCCAGCTCGCCGTCGCCTGCGACCTGCGGGTCGCCACCGCCGACGCCCGCTTCGGCGTACCGCCGGCACGGCTGGGTCTGGTGTATCCCGCGCCGACCACCCGCCGGCTGGCCCGGCTGGTCGGCCCGGCCGCGGCGAAGCACCTGCTCTTCACCGCCGAGCTGATCGACGCCGAGCGGGCGCTGCGGGTGGGCCTGGTCGACGAGGTGCTGCCGGGCGACCGGCTCGCCGCCCGGGTGGACGAGCTGACCGCCGCCGTGGTCGCCCGGTCGCAGCTCAGCGTCGCCGCCGCCAAGGAGATCGTCGACGGGCGGGCGGACGAGGACCGGATCGCCTGGTGGCACGGGCAGGTCCGGGCCAGCGGCGAGGCCCGTGAAGGTGTCGCGGCCTTCCACGAGCGCCGCCCGGCCCGCTTCGGCTGGACCCCGCCCGCCCGGCACTGACCCCGTCCACCGCCCCCGGGGCGGGACAGGGGCCGGCGGGTGCCGCGCCGAGGGGCGTACCCCCGACGCGGCCCCCCGTTCCCGCCGGCCGGTCCGTCACCGCCCGGCCAGCGACGTCCAGGTCGGCACCACCGGCTCGCGCCGCAGCGGCATGCCCGCCTCGGCCGGCGTCCGGTCGCCCTTGCGCTGGTTGCAGCCGTAGCAGGCGGCGGTCGTGTTCCGCCAGGTGTTCCGGCCGCCGCGCGAGCGGGGCAGGACGTGGTCGATGGTGCCGGCCGGCCCCCCGCAGTACGCGCAGCAGCGCCCGTCGCGGCGCAGCACGCCGGCGCGCGACCAGGCCGGGCCGGTGCTGAACCGCCACCGGGTCACCACGTAGCGGACCAGGCGCACGACCCGGGGGACCGGGAACACCCCGATCACCCGGTCGGGCTCGGCCTCGTGGATCTCGGCGACCCGCCGGCAGAGCATCCGGATCGCGTGCTGGACGGTGACCCGGTGCAGCGGGCCGAGGTCGGCGTTGACGACGAGGACGGCGTCCACCGGTGTCTCCCTTCGTGGCGGTGACGGGCTGGGCGGACCGGAGGACGAAAGAGCCGCCCGGTCCGGATGCGGACGGGCGGCTCGACGTCGTGCGGGCACGCGTCAGTCGGGCCGGCCGCCCAGGGGGTGTTCGGCGCGGTGGCCGCCGCCGCTCGCCGGCGACGCCGGACGCGTGGGCAGGGACGACGGCACACAGGTGACGTGCGACATCGACATGACCAGCTCCCGCGGCGGTGGTTGACCTTGCGCGATCACGGTAGGTCGGCGGGGGAGAGAGGGGCAACGGATTTCGATCGAGGCCCCGGCCCGTCGGGGCGGCGCTGGCGGCGGGCCCGGCCGGCGGCCCGCGCGGCGGCCAGGGGCCGGTCGACGCGTACGGCCATCCGGGCGGTCAGCTCGCTCTCCAGCAGCGGCCGGTTGACCTCGGCGGCGACCGCGAGCGCCGGCCCGGAGACCGTACGCCAGATCGCGGCCAGCCCGGCGCCGAGCCCGAGCAGGGCCACGGCGGCCCGGGTCACCGGGGACCCGGCGGCGGCCAGCGCGCTCACCCCCACGACGGCGAACAGCACGGCGAGCAGCGGTACGAGCACCGGCCAGAAGATCCCCCGGACGGCCTGCGCCACCAGCTTCCGGTCCCGGACGATCAGGTTCCGGGCGACGATCGCGTAGTCCTCCTCGTCCAGCAGGTCCCTCGGGTGCAGCCCGCCGGTGAGCACGCTCTGCCACAACTCGCCCTGGTTGCGCAGCTCGCGGGCCAGCTCGGGCAGCCCCGCCTCGGTCGGGTCGCCCACGCCCGCCCTGGTGACGGCCGACGCCCACGCCGACAGGGACCGGCGGACCACCGCGGCCGAGTACGGGGGCAGCACGCTGGCCAGCTCGCCCAGCCACCGGCCGATCTCGAACTGCCGGCCGCCGAAGCGCCGCGCCACCTGTCCCGCGTCGCCGTGCCGGACGGCCTCGCCGTAGCGGACGGTGTCGGCCAGCGAGCGTCCCAGCCGGTACGCCAGCCCCACCCGCTGGTCGGTGGCCATCGTCCAGCGCAGCAGCTCCACGTTGAGGTCGTCGAGGGCGAGCAGCAGGGCGTCGCCGGAGCCGTCGGCCACCCGGCCCCGCGCGTCGGCGGTGGTGGGCGCGGGGCCGACGCGTCGGGTCAGCTCGGCGATGCGGGCGAGGGCGACGTCCACGCCGTCCAGGTACATCTGGAGGCGTCGCGGCCCCGGCATCTCGGTCAGGTTGGACAGCTTCGCCGGTGCGCCCGCCGGCCGGTCGGCCCCGGGGTCGCGCGGCTCGGCGGTCTGCGCGTGGTGGTAGGCGTCGGCCATCCACCAGCCGAGCCGCAGGGCGGTCACCACGCAGGCCCGCTCGTCCCTGATCAGCGGGTACGCGTCGTCCCGCGCCACGTCGGCGACGAGCGGGTCGTCGTCCGTGCGCGGCGACATCCCGCTGACCTCCCGGCTCATCCCAGACGGTCAGCCTAGGTCAGCCGAGCGGCCGATTTGCCCCTTCTGCTCATATCCGTCCGGCGAGCAGGCCCCGGGGCCGGATCGAGCGCACCGGCTCGGCCGCGCCGCCCTCGGCCCGCAGGACGTGGTTGGCCGCGACGATCCCGGTCGCCGCCGAGCGTTCCATCAGCGCGCTCGGGAAATCCGTCCGAATGCCGTCGCCGGCCAGGTAGAGCCCGTGGGCGTCGGTGCGTACCCCCGGCCGCCAGGCGTGACTGCCGGGCGTGAAGGCGGGCGCCTGCGCCTCCACCCGGGCGCGCAGCTCGCGTACCCGCAGCCGGGCCGCCTCCGGCCAGAGCGCGGTCAGCTCGGCCCGCATCCGTTCGGCCAGCTCCTCGGCGGGCACGCCCGCGTCGCAGGCGTACGCGTGCAACTCCACGACCGAGCCGCCGGTGCGCTCGGCCCAGCGGCGGGACTCGTTCTCCAGCCGGTGGTAGAGGGTCACCGAATCCAGGGTGGGCTGCCGGGACACCCCGCTGAACACCGCCCGGTCGGCGGAGACGTCCCCGTCGCACCAGTAGCGCGCCACCGCGTACGGCGGGCCGGGCCGGCCGAACGCGGGCATCCGCGCCGCCAGCCGGGGCGCGTGCTCGGCCAGGCCGGGCGAGGCCGCTACCAGCGCGGCCAGGGCGGGCGGGTCGACGGCGAGCACCACGTGCCCGGCCGGGTACGACGTGCCGTCCGCGGTCGCCACCCGCCAGCCGGCGCCCTCGCGGGCCAGGGCGGTGGCGGCGGCGCCCGTCACCACCCGGCCACCGTGCTTCTCCACGTGCCGCGTCAGCGGCTCCCAGATCGCCGTCGCGTAGTCCTCGTCCGGGCAGTCGAAGGCCAACCCCTCCGGGTTGCCCAGCAGGTAGAAGTGGAACTGGGCGATCATCTCCGCCGCCGACATCTCCGCCTCGTGGTTGAAGAACGAGTGGGAGAAGACCTCGAAGAGCATCGCCCGGGCCCGGTCCGGCAGCCGCAGCGAGGTGAGCAGCGCGTCGGCGGTGCTGTCGTCGAACTCGGCGTAGGTGCGCCCCGGATCGTAGGTGAGCAGCGGCAGCGCCGCGTCCCGGTCCATCCCGCGCAGGTCGCCCAGGCGCAGGCTGGGGCTGCGCAGCAGCAGCGCCAGCAGGTTCGCCGGCGGGGCGGGCGGCAGCCTGCCGAACTCCTCGGTCGGCCACCGCTCGCTGAGGATCGGGTAGCCCGGGACCGGCTTGAGGAAGCCCAGCTCCGGGTCGACGCGGCGCAGGATCGACCGCCAGTTGTAGTACTGCCGGAAGAACGCGTGGAAGCCGTGCTCGTTCATCTGCCGGGTGCCGTCGGCGAGCGTCTCCGGCCAGGCCCCGAGCCGGCCGCCGAGCGTCGGCGCGGCCTCCAGCACGGTCACCGCCACCCCGCGCTCGGCCAGCACCACCGCCGCCGACATGCCGGCGATCCCGCCGCCGACCACCACCGCCTCGACCCGGCCCGGCACGCGGGGGGCGCCGCCACCGCCCGGGTCCACCTCGTGTTCGCGTACGCCGATGAGCCGACCGACCACCTTCGACAGCGCCATGTGCACCTTCCCGCCGGATGGGTCTCCAGTCTGCCCGGTGACCCGTCGGGAGGAACGTTCCCCGAGCGCAGGCGCCTCACGCGCCCCGACTCAGGTCGGCGGCGGCAGGCAGCGGCGCTCGCGGTCCGAGGCGGGCCAGACGTACTCCAGGTCGGTCGGGACGTCGTCGCCGAAGATCGGGCCGTAGTGCCCGGGGTCCTTGCGCAGCAGCGACGAGCGGTGGCTCAGGTGCAGGTCGTCGCGGCCCAGCCAGGGCGGCAGCTCGCCGGCCCCGGCCAGCTCGGCCTGGGTGCGCACCCGGGTCAGGCCGCAGGCGGCGGCGAGGTCGGCGGTCATCGTGTTCGCGCAGGTGTCGGCCCGCCCGGGCTCGCACCAGACCGCGCAGACGTCCAGCCCGTACCGGGTGAGGGCCTCCTCGTACCCGGCCCACATCTTGACCGCCGGGTGGTTGCGCCAGCCGTACGTGGGCCAGGTCAGCCCCCGCAGCACCTGGATGGTCTCCACCCGCTGCTTGCCCAGCCGCTTCTGGTCCAGCGTCCGCGCGCTGGCCAGGAAGTCCGGGTACGGCAGGAACGTCTGCATGCCGGTGCTCTACCCGTCCCCGGATGGGACATGCCGACGTGACCAGCGTTCATGATCACGGGGCTGCGCGCGCCGCGACCGGCTGACTACTATGCGGCGCATGGCGGAGCCCCTGCTGGATCGTGCGCGCCGTGCCGGTCGGCGGCTCCGGGTCAACGGGGACGCGCGGGCGCACTACGTGATCTGTGGCCGTGACGCCCTCGCCTACTGGGTGGTGCGCGCGTTGCTCGCCACCGAGTTTCAGGCCGGCCGCGTCCGGATCACCCTGGTCGTGCCCGAGCGACCCAGCTCCGACGAGCCCGACGGGCGCGACCTCCAGGGCGTCGAGGTCGTCCGCGCCGACCGGCTGGACGAGGTCACCTTCCGCCGGGCCGGGCTGGCCGGCGCCGACGGGCTGGCCCTGCTGCACCAGGACGACGTCGGCAACATGCACGCCGCGCTCTGCGCGCAGGAGGTCGAGCCCCGGCTGCGCCTGGTGGTGCGGATGTTCAACACCAGCCTGGCCAACGGGGTGCGGCAGATCTTCCCCGACTCGGCGGTGCTCTCCGACGCCTCCATGGCCGCCCCCGCCTTCGTGGCCGCTGCCCTGGGCGAGGTCGCACCCACCCACTTCCGGCACGGCGGGCGCACCCTCTACGTGGCCCGCCGCGACGACGTACGCCCGACCGACGTGGTCTGCGGGGTGGCCGACACCCGCGACCCACAGCAGGTCCGGCTGCTGCCGGCCGACGAGGGCGTGGCCGACCTGGTGATCGCCGAGGCGACCGGGACGCCGCCCGGTACGGAGCTGGCCGCCCGCCGGCTGAGGCGCGCCCGGCGGCGGCGCCGGCCGCTGACCGTGCTGCTGCGCGCCGTACGCAGCTTCGCCACCCGCAAGATCGGCGTGGCCGTGATCGTGCTGCTGGCGGTGATCGGGGTGCTCGGCTGGCTCAACGGCTACGCCGCGCACGAGGACTGGGCCGACTCGCTCTACCTCACGCTGGTCACCACGCTGACCGGGCAGGACCCCAACCCGGACAAGTCGGCCGCCGAGCAGGTCATGCAGGTGGTGCTCAACCTGGCCGGGCTGGCGCTGATCCCGCTGATCACCGCCGTGGTGGTCGACGGCATCGTCAACGCCCGGCTGGCCCTGCACTCCGGACGCATCCAGCCGGAGCGCTCCGGGCACGTGGTGGTGGTCGGGCTGGGCAACGTCGGCACCCGCGTGATGGCCCAGCTCTGCGACTTCGGCGTCGAGGTGGTGGCGATCGACAAGCTGGCCGAGCCGCGCGGTGGCGCGCTCGCCCGGCGGCTCGGCGTACCGCTGATCGTGGGCGACGCCGCGCTGGAGGAGACCCTCCAGTCGGCGTCCGTGGGCGGCTGCCAGGCGCTGGTGGTGGTCTCCACCGACGACGAGACCAACCTCCAGGCGGCGCTCATCGGCCGGGCCGTCAACCCGGAACTCCAGGTGGTGCTGCGGCTCTTCGACGGCCACTTCGCCGAACGCATCCAGCAGGCGTTCGGCATCGGCGTCTCGCGCAGCGTGTCCTACCTCGCGGCGCCGTCGTTCGCCGCCGCGCTGCTGGACCGCGCGGTGATCGCCACCATCCCGGTCGGTCGGCACGCGCTGCTGGTCACCGAGGTCAGCGTCGCCGCCGGATCGGCGCTGGACGGCCGGCCGCTCGCCGCCGTCGGGCGGGCCGAGAGCGTACGCCTGCTGGCGCACGCCCGGGCCGGCCAGCGCCCCGACTGGGCGCCCGACGCGCGCCTGGTGATTGTCGCGGGTGACCGGCTGACGGTGGTGGCCCGGCGGGCCGGCCTGAACGCCCTGCTCCGCGAGGCCGTGCCACCCCCGCCGGAGGAGCCGGTCACGCCCGCGCCCCGACAGCCGGAGGAATGACGGGTCGGCACCCGACCCGCCGTCGCGCCGGTCGGGGCGGCGGCGTCAGGCCCGGCGGGGGCGCAGGGCGTACCAGAGGGCGCCGGCGGCGAGCACGGCGGCGCCGGCGAGCACGCTGGCCGGCGGCAGGTTGACCGCGAGCAGCAGGCAGCCGACCAGCCCCAGCACGGCCAGCGCCCGAACCGGCAGCCGCCGGCCCGGGTCCCGACCCAGCGTCAGCGCGGCGGCGTTGGTGATCGCGTAGTAGACCAGCACGGTGCAGCTGGAGAAGCCGATCGCGTCGCGCACGTCGCCCAGCAGCACGATCGCCACCACCACGGCGGCCACGGCCAGCTCGGCCCGGTGCGGCACCCGGTGCACCGGGTGGACGGCGGCCAGCGCCCCCGGCAGGTCGCGCCGGCGGGCCATCGCCAGCGCCGTGCGCCCCACCCCGGCGAGCAGGGAGAGCAGCACCCCGGTCACCGCCACGGTCGCCCCGGCCCGCACCAGCCACGCCAGCCCGGGTAGCCCGGCGGCCGTCACCACGTCGGCCAGGGGCGCGGCGGATGCGGCCAGCCGGTCGGCCCCGAGCACGCCGACGGTCACGACCGCCAGCACCAGGTAGACCGCCAGCACCACGCCGAGGGCCAGCGGGACCGCCCGGGGGATGGTCCGCTCCGGGTCGCGTACCTCCTCGCCGAGGGTGGCGATCCGGGCGTACCCGGCGAAGGCGAAGAAGAGCAGCCCGGCGGCGGTGAGCACGCCCCGCCCGCCGCCGCCGAGGTCGCCGAGCCGGTCCAGCGCGACGTCGCCGCCGACCGCCCCCGCCACCGCGACCAGGGCCAGCACCGCCAGCACCACGGCGACCAGCGCCTTCGTCGCGGTCGCGGTCTTGCCGACGCCGCGCAGGTTCACGGCGGTCACCGCCGCCACCGCGCCGACGGCGACGAGCCGCGCCTGCCCAGGCCAGAGGTACGCCCCGATGGTCAGCGCCATCGCCGCGCAGCTCGCGGTCTTGCCGACCACGAAGCCCCAGCCGGCCAGGAACCCGGCGAAGGGGCCGAGCCGCTCCCGCCCGTACACGTAGGTGCCGCCGGACTCCGGGTAGCGGGCCGCGAGCCGGGCCGAGCTGGTGGCGTTGCAAAAGGCGATGAGACCGGCCAGTACGAGGGCCGCCAGCAGCCCGGCCCCGCCGGCCGCCGCCGCGGCGGGCGCGAAGACCACGAAGACGCCCGCGCCGAGCATCGAGCCCAGGCCGATGACCACCGCGTCCCCTGCGCCCAGCCGGCGCGCCAGTTGATCCACGGCGGGACCCTATGGGGCGGAGATGAACGGACGGTTCCAGTCCCGCAGCGCGCCCGGCAACGGTAGTTCGTCCCAGGGCACCCGGTGCAGCAGCCGGTCGAGGACGAGGCCGAGCAGCAACCCGGCGACCGAGTCGGTCAGCCAGTGAAAGCCCAGGTAGGTGGTGGTGCAGAGCACCACGAGCGGCGGTACGACCCGCACCACGGCGACCAGGCGGGGCGGCATCGTGCGGCCGTACGTGCGCAGCAGCGGGGCGAGCAGCAGCGCGATGACGCCGTACCAGACGATGGCGTTCGCGACGTGGCCGGACGGGTAGGACTGGGCGAACCGCAGCGGCAACTCGTCCTGGAACAACGGGAGGGTCTGCTCGGCGGGCAGGAAGGGATCCTTGACGCTCGCGCTGGGCGCGGGTCGGGCGGTCCACACCTTGAGCGGGCCGATGGTGAGGTAGCTGAGCGCGAAGGCGAGCACCGGCGGCAGCACCGGTCGTACGGATCTCAGCCGCACCGCGAGCAGCACCCCGAGCCCCAGGGCGATCAGCGTCAACGGGGTGCCCTGACCGAGGTAGTTGAGGATCACCGCCGTCCAGTGCGCCGCCGTCGGCCGGTGCGCCTGCGACCAGTCGGCGACCGCCCGGTCGATGCCGAAGAGCCCCTCGTTGGCGAGGGCCACGGTCATCCCGACCAGCGCGGCGAGCAGCAGCGCGTCGAACCACCAGCCGGCCGGCCGGACCGGCCGGAGCTGGACCTTTCCCCGTACCGCCGTGGTCTCGCGCACCCCGTCACGCTACCGGCCCCGGTCGGTGCCGGACCGGGACGGGCCGGGGACCGCTGTGTGCCGAGCCACGAAGGGAGGCGCTCGGCGGGGGGAACCCGTCAGACTTGTGCCCGTGCGGATCACCTCGGCCCTCGTGGACCCGGCGCTGCTCGACCTGCCCTGGTCGACGCCGCTGGAGGAGTGGCCTGCGCAGCACCTGGTGGCGCTGCCGCAGGGCATCTCCCGGCACATCGTCCGCTTCGTCCGGTTGGGTGAGTACGTCTACGCGTTCAAGGAGACCCGCGAGCGGATCGCCGAGCGGGAGTACGACCTGCTGCGCGCCCTGGAGCGGATCGACTTCCCGTCGGTGGAGGCGGTGGCGATCGTGGCCGACCGGCAGACCGACGACGGGGAACCCCTCGAGTCGGTGCTGATCACCCGGCACCTCCAGTTCTCGCTGCCCTACCGCGCGCTCTTCTCGCACACCCTGCGCCCGGAGACGATGGGCCGGCTGCTCGACGCGCTCGCCGCCCTGATCGTCCGGATGCACCTGACCGGCTTCTTCTGGGGCGACTGCTCGCTGTCGAACACCCTGTTCCGCCGCGACGCCGGGGCGTTCGCCGCCTACCTGGTGGACGCCGAGACCGGGGCGCTGCACCACTCGCTCTCCCACGGCCAGCGCGGCGAGGACCTGGAGATCGCCCGGGTCAACATCTTCGGCGAGGCGCTCGACCTCCAGGCCGCCGGGCTGCTGCACGAGTCGATCGACCCGGAGGTCGTCTGCGAGGAGGTCGTGCAGCGCTACGAGCGGCTGTGGCATGAGATCACCTACGAGCAGCAGGTCGAGCGGGAGGCCCGGCACGACATCGAGGGGCGGATCCGCCGCCTCAACGAGCTGGGCTTCGACGTCGCCGAGGTGGCCATGTCCACCATCGACAACGGCCGGTACCTGATCCGGCCGAAGGTGGTCGACGCCGGCTACCACACCCGGCGGCTGCTCCGCCTGACCGGCCTGGACGCCGAGGAGAACCAGGCCCGTCGGCTGCTCAACGACCTCGACGCGTACCGGGCCGAGAGCTACCTGACCGACGAGCAGCAGGCCGCGCACCGCTGGCTGACCGAGGTCTTCGAGCCGGTGGTCCGGGCCGTGCCCGCGCACCTGCGCCGCAAGCTGGAGCCGCAGGAGCTCTTCGCGCAGATCATCGAGCACAAGTGGCTGCTCTCCGAGCGGGCCGGCCGGGACGTCGGGATGGCCCCGGCCGTGCAGTCGTTCCTCGCCGACGTGCTGGTGCACCGCCCGGACGAGCAGGCCGTACTCGGCGTCGAGGTCCCCACCACCGGCTGACGGCCTGCTGCCGCCCGTCCGCCTGCTGTCGGCCGTCGTCTGTGTCTCACCGATGTATCTCGGCTGGGACTGTCGAGCTGCCCCTGTAAACGGGGCAGCCCGGTGGGTGCGTACCACCGTCCGTCGCCACACGGATTCCGAACGCGCAGCGCCAACCCGGCGGAGTGGTCTCACAGCTGGGGCAGCTCGACAGCGCGCGCGGTGTGCGGCGTGGCGGAGCCGGTGATCACCGCGACGAACTCGAACGCGGCGCACAGCCTGGCCCGCGCAGGCCGGAGTCGCGCAGCGCGCCGGGTCACTCCACCCAGGAGCCGCCGCGCATCACCCGGACCACGTTCAGGTCGTCGTCGAGCACCACCAGGTCGGCCCGGAGCCCGACCTGGAGCGCGCCCAGCTGGTCGCCGAGGCCGATCGCGCGGGCCGGCGTGGTGGCGGCCATCCGCACGGCGTCCGCGATCGGGATCCCGGCGGCCACGGCGTGCCGCAGCGCGGCGTCCATGGTCAGGGTGCTGCCCGCGATCGCGCCGTCGCGGGCCAGCCGGGCCACGCCGTCCGCCACCGTGACCGCCTGGCCGCCCAGGTCGTACTCGCCGTCGGCCATGCCGGCCGCGGCCATCGCGTCGGTGATCAGGGCGGCCCGCTCGGGGCCCGCCGTCGACGTGGCGAAGGTCAGCATCCCGTCGTGCAGGTGCACGCCGTCGGCGACCAGTTCGCAGACCACGTTCGGGGCGTCCAGCAGGGCCACCACCGGGCCGGGCTCGCGGTGGTGCACCGGCCGCATCCCGTTGAACAGGTGGGTGCCGACGCTCGCGCCCGCCGCGACGGCGGCGCGGGTCTCGTCGTACGTGGCGTCGGTGTGGCCGACCGCGGCGACCACCTGGTGCGCGGCGAGCAGCTTGATCGCCTCCAGCGCACCGTCCCGCTCGGGAGCGAGGGTGACCATCCGGACCGCCCCGCCGCCCAGGTCGATCAGCTCGGCCAGCTCGTCCGTGGACGGGTCGCGCAGGTACTCGGGGTTCTGCGCGCCGCAGCGGGCCGAGGAGAGGTACGGGCCCTCGAAGTGGATCCCGGCCAGCACCCCCTCGGCGACCAGCGGGGCGAACGCCTCGGTGGCCGAGCGCATGAGCGCGAAGGGCGAGCTGACGAGGCTGGCCAGCAGGGTGGTGGTGCCGTGCCGCAGGTGGAAGTCGGCCGCCTGCCGGGCCTGCCCGGCGTCGCCGGTGGTGAAGGTGTGTCCGCCGCCGCCGTGCGTGTGCATGTCGACGAAGCCGGGCACGATCCAGTGCCCGTCGCGCACGGACGGGTACTCGGCCACGGCCCGGATCCGGCCCTCGTCCAGCTCCACGCAGCCCTGCCGGATCACGCCGGTCGGGGTCACCACCTTGCCGTTCACCCGGTTGGCCATCACTTCTCCAGACTGTCGAGGGCGAGCAGGGCGGCGCCGAGGCAGCCGGCCTCGTCGCCGAGGGCCGCCGCGACCAGGCGCGGCTCCCGGTGGAACGTCATCCGTTCGTGCAGCGCGGCCCGGAGCGGGTCGAACAGCCGCGCGCCGGCGCGCGCCAGCCCGCCGCCGAGCACCACGGTCTCCACGTCGTAGAGGGCCTGACCGGTGGCGAGACCGTCGGCGAGCGCCTCGACGGCCTCCCGCCACACGTCCGCCGCCAGCGGCTCACCCGCGGCCGCCCGGTCGGCGACCTCGGCGGCGCTCGTCGGGACCCCCGCCAGCGCCGAGTAGCGCCGACCGATGGCCGACGCGGAGGCGACCGCCTCCAGGCAGCCGGGCCGACCGCAACCGCAGGGCGGCCCGCCGGGGCGTACCAGGATGTGGCCGATCTCGCCCGCGGCGCCGTGCGCGCCGGTGGCGGCCGTGCCGGCGACCACGTGGGCGGCGGCGATCCCGGTGCCGATCGCGACGAAGAGGACGTGCCCGGCGTCGCGTCCCGCGCCGAGCCGGGCCTCGGCCAGGCCGCCGGCGCGCACGTCGTGGCCGAGCGCCGTGGGCAGCCCGAGCCGATCCTGGGCGAGGTCCCGCAGCGGTACGTCCCGGAAGCCCACGTTGGCCGACCAGACGGCGATCCCGCGCGCCTCGTCGATCACCCCGGGCACCGCGATGCCGACCGCGACCGGGTCGAGCCCGTCGGCGCGGGCCTTGCCGGCGAGCCCCTCGGCGACCCCGAGGACGGTGTCCACCACGGCGTCCGGGCCGCGCCCGGCGTCGGTGGGGTGCCGCTCGGCGTGCAGCACGGTGCCGTCGCCCCGGACCAGGGCGCACTTCATCCCGGTGCCGCCGACGTCCAGCGCGACGACGACGTCGGCCGACCTCACGCGAGGACCACGGAGCGGGTCAGGTGCCGGGGCGCGTCGGGGTCGAGGCCCCGGCTGGTGGCGAGCGCGACGGCGAAGCGCTGCGCCAGGATCAGGTCGGCCATCGGGTCGACGGGCGTACGGCCGGCGGCCCAGCTGCCGAGCACGGTGCGGCAGCCGTGGGTGCGACTGTGCACGAACGCCGCGCCCGTCGCCGCCACGTCGGCCGGCAGCCCGTCGGGCAGCTCGCCGAACGCCCAGACCAGCCGGCCCGGGGCGGCGATCGAGATCGGGCCGTGCCGGTAGTCCATCGCCGGGTACGCCTCGGCCCAGAAGGTCGCCGCCTCGCGGCACTTCAGGGCCGCCTCCTGGGCCAGCCCGACGGTCCACCCACGGCCGAGGAAGGTGGCCTGCTCGATGCGGGTCGGGTCGATCGGCAGCGGGGCGCGTACGGCCACCTCGGCGTCGGCCGCGAGCGCGTCGATGTTGTCGCCGAGGTGGGCGCGGAGCAGGGCCAGCGCGGTGGTCGCGAAGCGCGTCTGCACCACCGAGCGCTCGTCGGCGAAGGGCATGGTGACCGCCGCGTCGGCCAGCGCGACGGCGGGGGAGTCGGGGTCGCCGACCAGGACGGTGCTCGGCACCCGCCCGCGCAGGGCGGCGATCAGCTCGGTGACCTCGGTGGTGGTGCCGGAGCGGGTGATCGCCACGAGCCGGTCGTAGCGCCGGCCGGTCGGGAACTCGGAGGCCTGGAAGGCGTCGGTCTCGCCCTGGCCGAGGTGCTCGCGGCGGGCCGCGTACGCCATCGCCATGAACCACGACGTGCCGCAGCCCACGACGGCGACCCGCTCCCCGGGGCGGGGGAGGTGACTCGTCGCGGTGGCGGCGAGGCGCGCCGCCTCCCGCCAGCAGTCGGGCTGGCTCGCGATCTCGGCGTCGACGTACGACATGAGAACTCCTACGCAGGGGAGCGGTGCGCAATACGGCTCGTTAGAGCCGCCTTTCGCGCGTTATTCTGCGCGAAAGCGGCTGGCTGTGGCAACCAGCCTCGGCATCGCGCAAGACAGGGTTTTGCGCCCTCGTAGTTTCGCGCACTACTGTGCACGCAATCAATCACCGACCGCGCAGTAACGGGAGGGGCCGGGGTGGACCGGTACGCCAGATGGAACGCCCTGCTCGAGATGCTGACCGACAACGGCCGGGTCAGCGTCGAGGAGGCCGCCGAGCGGCTGGACGTCTCCCAGGCCACCATCCGGCGTGACTTCGACCAGCTCGCCCAGCAGCAGATGATCACCCGGACCCGGGGCGGCGCGGTCGCCAACGGCGTCTCGTACGACCTGCCGCTGCGCTACAAGACCGCCAAGCACTCGGCGGAGAAGCAGCGCATCGGCGCCGCCGCCGCGGCGCTGGTCTCGCCGGGCACCGTGGTGGGCCTCAACGGCGGCACGACCAGCACGGAGGTGGCCCGGGCCCTGGCCGTGCGGCCCGACCTGAACACCAGCGCCGAGGGCGCCCAGCTCACCGTGGTCACCAACGCGCTGAACATCGCCAACGAGCTGCTGGTCCGCTCCCGGATGAAGGTCGTGGTGGCCGGCGGCGTGGTCCGCCCGAAGTCGTTCGAGCTGGTCGGCCCGCTGGGTGGGGCGCTGCTGCGCGAGGTCACCCTGGACGTCGCCCTGCTCGGCGTGGACGCCATCGACCCGCAGCTCGGCGCCGCCGCCCACCACGAGGGCGAGGCGGCGATGAACAACCTGATGGTGGCGCGGGCAAAGCGGGTCGTGATCATCGCCGACTCGTCCAAGCTGGGCGGTCACGCCTTCGCCCGGATCTGCCCGGTCGACCGGGTGGAGACCCTGGTCACCGACTCGGGTGCCAACCCCGAGGTGGTGGAGGCGTTCCGGGCCGCCGGGGTCACGGTCGTCTGCGCCTGAGGTACGCGAGCCGCCCAGCAGGGCCGGCCACGCAGAGTCACCTTCCGCATCCGTCGGCGCGTCGGATGCATACCGGGTATTGCGCGCGGCTGCATACCGCGTATGGTGTCGCGTGTCATACGCCCATCGGGGGAGGTGCAGCTTGCCAGCTGTCCTGGAGATCGAAGGTCTCCGCAAGACGTACAAGAGCCGTCGGCGCGGCACCCGCAACGCGCTCGACGGTTTCGACATGCGGGTCGAAGAAGGGCAGGTGCACGGCTTCCTCGGCCCGAACGGGTCGGGCAAGACCACCACGCTCCGTACGCTGCTCGGCCTCATCCGGCCCGACGGCGGCCGGATGACGGTCCTCGGCCACGAGGTGCCCGCGGCGCTGCCCGCCGTCGCCGGTCAGGTCGGCGCGATCGTGGAGAGCCCGCAGTTCTTCCCGCACTTCACCGCGCGCGACACCCTGTCCCTGCTCGCCGGCGCGGGCGACGTGCCCCGGCAGCGCGTCGACGAGGTGCTGGAGCTGGTCGGGCTGCGCGACCGGGCCGGCGAGCGGGTCAAGACCTACTCGCTCGGCATGAAGCAGCGGCTCGCCGTCGCCTCGGCCCTGCTGAAGAACCCGAAGCTGCTGATCCTCGACGAGCCGGCCAACGGCCTCGACCCGGGCGGCATCCGGGAGATGCGCACCCTGACGCGCAGCCTCGCCGAGTCGGGGATGACCGTGGTGCTGTCCAGCCACATCCTCGGCGAGATCCAGCTGATCTGCGACTCCGTCACCATCATCTCGCTGGGCCGGCGGGTGGCCTTCGGGCCGGTGGAGCAGGTGCTCGCCCAGCACTCCTCGGGCGCGGTCCGGGTGCGGCTGGAGGCGGTCGCCGACCTGCCGGTCGCCGCCGAGGCGCTGACCCGCGCCGGCATCCGGGTGAGCGGTCAGCCCGACCACCTGATGCTCGCCGGGGTCGACAAGCCGGCCACGGTGACCCGGCTCCTCGCCGAGCAGGGCCTCTACGTCAGCGAGCTGGCCCCGGTCGCCGTCGACCTGGAGAGCGTCTTCCTCGAACTGACCGCCACCGCGCCGGTACCCGGTCAGCACCGGCAGGTCGACCAGTCCACGAAGGTCGGTGGCGCGGGGCAGCCCGGCGCCGCCGGAGGAGGGTGGGGCGCGTGAGCCTCTACCGTACGGAGCTGCGCCGGCTCGCGAAGCGGCGCTTCACCCGCTGGATGAGCCTGCTGGGCCTGCTGGTGCTCATGGCCGTGGTGGTCGGGGTCTTCTTCACCAACGAGAAGATCGACGCCGCCACGGTGGCGAAGGCCGAGCGCTCGGCCGAGCAGCAGTGGCAGCGGGACGTCCAGCACAACGCGGAGTACCGCGCCGAGTGCGAGCGGGCGAAGGCCGCCGGGACGAGCGGGGACGACCGCTTCCCGCCGGACTGCGCGATGATCCAGCCGCCGCCGCGTGACGCGATCGAGGCGCAGTGGTTCCTGCCCTCCACCTTCGACTTCCGGGAGAACTTCGGCGACACGCTGCTGCCGCTCGCGGCGATCCTCGCGCTGGTCGGGTTCGTCATGGGGGCCTCGTTCGTCGGGGCCGAGTGGAACACCGGCGGCATGATGAACCTGCTGCTGTGGCGGCCGAGGCGGCTGACCGTACTGCTGACGAAGCTGGCGGCGCTGCTCAGCGGGCTGGTCGCCCTGGCGGTGCCCACGACGCTGCTGTGGTTCGGCAGCTTCTGGCTGGTCGCCCACTTCCGAGGCAGCACGGCGAAGATGACCTCGGGGGCGTGGCAGTCCTTCGCCCTGACCGGGCTGCGCGGGCTGGTGCTCGCACTGGTCACCGCGACCATCGGCTTCGCGCTCGCCTCGCTGGGGCGGCACACCGCGATGGCCCTGGGCGGGGTGATCGCCCTGATGGTCGTCGGCCAGTTCGGCCTCGGCATCCTGCTGGCGATGGCCGGCGTGCGCTTCGCCGAGGCCTGGCTGCTGCCGACCTACGCCCTGGCGTGGATGCAGAAGAAGGTGACCCTGGAGGACTGGAACACCTGCCAGGCCACCTACTACGGCGAGTGCAAACCGGACACTCTGGACATCACCTGGCAGCAGTCCTCGGTGATGATGACGGTCGGGTTCGTGGTGATTCTCGGCGCGGCCCTCTGGGCGATGCGCCGGCGCGACATCTCCTGACCGTCGGGCGGTGCGACCGTGGCTCTCCCCGGCCCCGGTCGCGCCGCCGGATCGTCCGATGCGAACCGGGTCCGCCCTGGTTAGGCTGGTGTTCCCCGCCGGTCGGCTGTCGCGGTGTGCCGCCCGCGCGCCGCCCCGGGAGACCGATCCGCCCGGAGCAGGACCAGCCCCACGAGGAGCGCCATGCAGCCCGCCGACGCCGCCCCGGCCGCCACCGAGCCGCCCGCGACGGGACGGTCCGGCGAGCCGGTCGCGACGGGCGAGGCGGTCGCCGCCGACGCGCCCGACGCCGCGGGCGTCGTCCCCCACCCACGCGGCGGCCCGGTCGCCGCGGCACCGACCGTCCCGCAGCCCCGCTCGGCGGCGGAACCGGAACTCGCCGTGGCGCCATCCGGCGCCACCGACCTCGACACCGGCGTCCCGGCGGACGTCGACCTCGACACCGACACCGACGCAGGGCCCGCCGACCTCGACACCGGCGTCCCGGCGGACGCCCGCCCGGAGAGCGGCCTGACCGAGCGGGAACGGCGCATCCTCGCCTTCGAGCGGCAGTGGTGGCGGCACGCCGGCGCCAAGGAACAGGCCATCCGGGACACCTTCGGCCTCTCGGCCACCCGCTACTACCAACTGCTCAACGCGCTGCTCGACAACCCGGCCGCCCTCGCCGCCGAACCGGTGCTGGTCGGGCGGCTACGTCGGCTGCGTTCCTCCCGGGCCCGCAACCGCCGCCGCTGACCGCTGTCGCACCCCACGACCGGTTCCGACCCGTCGGCACCGGCGGTCCGGTGCCGGCGCCGGGGTGCCCCCGGCCGGCCGTCCCACCGCTGTCCCCGACTCCGCGCCGGAATGTCGGCGACCCGCACGGGTACGCGGGTGTCGTTCCGGGCCGCGTGCCGCGGCCGGTACACGTTCCGGGCCGTGACCTGCGGCCCGGGGCCGACGGAGGGAGCGGGCGATGACGCAGATGAACCCGAGCCGGCCACCGGACGGTGCGACCGGCACCGCACAGCAGGCCCGGCAGGAGGCGTCCCGGGTCGGGCACCAGGCGGCCCAGGCCGGCGGACAGGTCGCGCACAGCGCCGCCGAACAGGGCGGACAGGTGGCGTCGGAGGCCCGGCGGCAGGCGCGCAACCTGACCGGCGAAGCCGGCACGCAACTGCGCGAACAGGCCCGGGCGCAACAGCACCGGGCCGCCGACGGGCTGCGCGGCATCGGGCGCGAACTCGGCTCGATGGCGGAGCGCAGCGAGGACTCCGGGATGGCCGGTCAGGCGGTCCGCCGGATGGCCGACGCCGCCGAACAGGCCGCCGGCTGGCTCGACGAGCGCGAACCCACGGCGGTGCTCGACGAGGTGCGGTCGTACGCGCGCCGGCACCCGGGCACCTTCCTGGCCGGCGCGGCCCTGGCCGGCATGCTGGTCGGGCGGCTCACCCGGAACCTGACCGCCTCGGGCGACGGGGCGCGGGGCGCGGGCCAGCCGTCGACCCCGCCGGCCGCCGCCCCGACCGGACCGGGTGCCGCGCCGAGCCCGGCCGGCCCGCGACCGTACGAGCGGACGGTCGAGGCGCCGTACGTGGCCGAGGAGGCGTACACCGGGACGGCCCGGGTGCGCAACGCCTCGCCTCCCGGTCGGCAGGGGCCGGACATCCCCGGCGGGGTGGCACCGTGAGCGCCCCCGAGAAGGAACGGACGCAGTCGGTCGGCGACCTGCTGGGCGACGTGACCCGGGACTTCTCGACGCTGGTCCGCAAGGAGGTCGAACTGGCCAAGGCGGAGCTGCGCGAGGAGGCGGGTCAGGCCGGCAAGGTCGGCGGCATGTTCGGCGGGGCGGCGCTGGCCGGGTTCCTGACGGTGCTGTTCGTGTCGTACGCGCTGTGGTGGGGGCTGTCCAACGTGATGGACCAGGGCTGGGCCGCGCTGATCGTGGCCGTCATCTGGGCCGCCGTCGCGGGTGTCCTGCTCGGCAGGGCGCGCAAGGAGAAGGCGCAGCTCCGCTCGGTGCTGCCCCGGACGAGGCAGACCGCAGGGGAGATGCCGGACGCGATGCGCGGCCGGTGAACCAGCCGGGAGGGAGCAGATCATGTCCAACGATCCGGACCGGATCCGGTGGGAGATCGAGAACACCCGGAACGAACTGAGCAGCGACGTCGACGCGCTGGCCGACAAGGTCAACCCGCGACGGATCGCCGGTGAGCGCGTCGGGCAGGCCCGTGGCGCACTCACCCGGGCCAGGGAGAAGGTGATGGGCGTGCAGTCGGACGGGCACGGTGCCGCGCAGCGGATGTCGCACGCGACAGGCCAGCGCATGTCGCACGCGGCCGATTCGGCGCGAGGGCTCGGGGAACAGTCCCGGGAACGGATGTCGCACATGGCCGGGTCGGTGCGGGAGGAGGCCCGTTCGCTCGGGCAGCAGTCCCGCCAGCAGGCGCAGGGCAACCCCCTCGCGGCCGGCCTCATCGCGTTCGGCGCCGGGCTGCTGGTCTCGTCGCTGATTCCGGCCAGCCGTCCCGAACGGCAGTGGGCCGGGCAGGCCAAGGAGATGGTGAGCGAGCACTCCGACCAGCTGCGTGCGCAGGCCGGGCACCTTCGGGAGCAGGCCAGCGAGGTCGGCCGCGAGGTGGGCCACGAGATGCGCCACAACCTGCGCGAGCCGGCGCAGGAAGCGGCCCGTGCCGTCGGTTCCACCGCCGTGAGCGGCGCGTCCGCCGTCCGGGACCAGGGCCGGTCGGCCGCCCACCAGATGCAGGGACAGGCGCATGAGGCCGCCGACGATCTCCGTCGCCGCTGAGGCGACCCGGGTCGTCGGGGCGGCGCGGACGATGCGGGTACGCTCCGCGTCCGCGCCGCCGCCCGACCGGCCGGTCAACGAGGACTTCGTCTTCCGGTTCGGGCCGCTGGCCGGAGTGCTGGACGGCGCGACCGTGCCGGAGGGCTTCGACACGGGCTGCGTGCACGGGCCGTCCTGGTACGTCCGGCACCTCGCGGCCCGGCTCGGGCTGGCGGAGGCCGTGCGCCCGACGGCGACCCTGATGAGCAACCTGGCGGCGGCGATCCTCGCCGTCCGGGCCGACCACGGCGGCGAGTGCGACCTCGATCATCCGGGCACCCCGTCGAGCACCGTCTGCCTGCTGCGTGACGGCGGCGACCACCTGGACTACCTGGTGCTCTGCGACAGCCCGCTGGTGCTCGACGCCGGTGGCCGGATCAGCGTGGTCACCGACGACCGGCTGGACGCCGCAATGGGGGCGGTGCGGGCCACGGTGGCAGCCGTGCCGGCGGGTTCCGCCGACCGGCTCACCCGGTTCCGCCGGGCCGTCGGCGTGCAGCGGGAGCGGATGAACCGTACCCACGGCTACTGGGTGGCCGCCGCCGACCCGGACGCGGCGTTCCACGCGGTGACGGGCACCCTGCCGCTGCGCGGGCCGGGCGCGGTACGGCGGGCGGCGCTGCTCAGCGACGGGGCGTCGGCCCTGGTGGAGCAGTTCGGTCTGCTCGACTGGGCGGGCCTGCTGGACGTGGCGACCGCGGAGGGGCCGGGCGCGCTGATCGACCGGGTGCGCACTGCGGAGCGTGACCATCCGGACCGGTTGCGTCGGCACAAGCCCGCCGACGACGCCTCGGTGCTGCTCTGCGAGTTCGACGCGGGCGAGCCCTGACCGGACCCCCGCCCACCGGCGGCCCTGCCAGCCCCGACAGCGGAGCGTGAGGCGGAACACCAGCGGTCCGACCGGCCGGTACCTTCCGCCGGACCGCCAGTGGAGGCCCGATGGGGTGGACTTGGGCCGGTGGGGGCGGCAGACTGCGGCACGTGGCGGGAACGGTGCGGTTGGAGCCGGTCGACGAGCGAAACCTGGAGCCATTGCTCTCCGTAGCGGCTGCGGAGGCGGAGCCCATCGACGTGATGCCGCCGGTGGAGGCGCCGGCGGGGTGGTCGCACGCCCGGCGGGAGGCGTTCCGCGAGTTCCACCGGGCCAGCTTCGCCGGCCTGGACGGCCCGACCGGCACCCGCATGTACGCGATCCTGGCCGGCGGCGAGGTGGTCGGCATGATCCGGATGAGCCGACGCGGCGAGCCCGGCACGGTCGAGACCGGGATGTGGCTGGGCCGCTCCGTCCGGGGCCAGGGGATCGGCGCGGCCGCCCTGCGCGAGTTGTTGAACGAGGCGGCGGCGGCCGGAATGCGCCTCGTGGTCGCGGAGACCACGGCCGACAATCTCGGCGCCGTGTCCGTCCTGGAGAAATGTGGCGCTAAATTGCGCGAGGACGACGGTAAGGTGCTCGCCGAAATATGCCTCGATTCGGCGCTGCCGGCCGTGTGACGGCCATTCGGCGGTTCTTCACCCTCTGACGTTCTTCCTGCTCCGGACCGCTTCTGTGTCCCTTTTGCGCGCGTGGGGCGGGCTCCGGTCAATGGCGTCGGCAAAATGCGGAGATGTTTTGCCGATGGGGCAACGGGTACTGCCCGCCGGGTCCGATTGAACGGGACACCTGATGTGCGGTCCGGCGCGTGCTGATCCCCGGCGGCCATTCTTTCGACCATTGCCGTCAGGTGTCCGGCGCTGCGGGGAGCGAAGGAGAACTGATGAGAAGCGGAGCACGAATCGGGCTCGCGGTCGGCTTCGGCTACCTGCTCGGCCGGCGGCGCAAACTGCGTACCGCCCTCACCCTGGCGGCCGCGGTCGCGGCCGGGCGGGCCAGTCGGGAGCCCGGCGGGCTGCTGAAGGCGGGCGGCAACCTGATCCAGTCGTCCCCCCAGTTGAGCAACATCGGTCGCCTCGGCGCCCCCCTCGCCGCCGCCTCCAAGGCGGCCGCGACCGCCGCCGCCGGCAGCGGCATCGACGCCATCAGCGGCAAGCTGCGCGGCTCGGCCGACGCGCTGCGCCGCAAGGGCGGCGCAGCGACCCCCGACGACGACCGGCCGGGCGCCGCCGCCGAGGGCGGGCAGCGGGACACCGGCGCCCAGGGCGGACAGCAGGACGCCAGCGCCGAGGGCGGGCGGCAGGACGCCGACGCCGAGGGCGGGCGGTCCGACGCCGGCACCGGACAGCGGGGGCGGTGACCATGACGGGTACGACGAGCCCCGGCGGCCTCGGGGACAAGGTCAGGGGCCAACTCGCCGGCGAGGCGCGCAACCTGGCCAGCGCCATCGGCGAACGCGCGGTCCAGGTGGTGACCGAGCGGATCACGGGCGCGACGGGCCGGCTCAGCGACTACGCGAAGCAGGGCGGCGGCCCCGGCCTGATCGCCGCCGCCACCGGCGCGCAGAAGCTCGCCGAGGGCGGCTCACCGGTCAAGGCGATGGTCCATGCCGGGTTGGCCGGCGGTAAGGAGAAGGTCATGGCGGCTCTCGGCAAGGGCGGCAAGGGCGGCGGCAAGAAGCTCAAGGTCACCAACATCGTGGAGACGATCGAGGTCGGTGTGCCGGTCCGGGTCGCGTACGACCAGTGGACCCAGTTCGGCGACTTCCCGAGCTTCATGAAGAAGGTCGAGAACGTCGACACCGAGTCGGACGAGAAGCTGACCTGGAAGGCACAGGTCTTCTGGTCGCACCGCACCTGGGAGTCCACGATCGTCCGGCAGATCCCGGACAAGCTCATCCACTGGCGCTCCAAGGGCGAGAAGGGCTCGGTGGACGGCACGGTCAGCTTCCACGAGCTGTCGCCCGACCTGACCCGCATCCTGGTGGTGCTGGAGTACCACCCGCAGGGTCTCTTCGAGCACACCGGGAACCTGTGGCGGGCCCAGGGCCGCCGCGTCCGGCTGGAGCTGAAGCACTTCGTCCGGCACGTGATGACCGAGACCGTCCTCGATCCGGACTCGGTGCAGGGTTGGCGCGGCGAGATCGAGGACTCGCAGGTGGTCCGGGACCACGAGACCGCGCTGCGCGAGGAGCGCCGGCCCACCGCGCGCCGCCGGCCACCGCAGCGCCGCCGTCCGGCCGAGGAGGAGTACGAGGACGAGTACGACGAGGGCGACTACGACGAGTACGGGGAGGAACCGGAGGAGGAGCAGGCCCCGCCGCGCCGCCGCGCCCCGGAGCGGGCCCGCCGCCCCCAGCCGAGGGAGGAGCCCCGCCCCCGCGAGGAGCCCCGGACCCGCCGCTCCCCGGAGGCGCCCCGCCGACCGGTGGTCCGGCGTCGACGGGAGGAACGGGAGTGAGCATCGCGACGAGCGAGGGCCCGGCCGGCGGTGCCCTGGAACGCGGCGGGGCCGGCTCGAGCCTGGCCGACGTCGTGGAGACCGTGCTGGACAAGGGCGTGGTGATCGACGCCCAAATCTCCGTCGACGTGGTCGGCATCCAGCTGTTGGAGATCAACGCCCGGATCACCGTCGCCAGCATCGAGACGTACCTGCGCTTCGCCGAGGCGGTGGACCGGTTCGACATCACGCCGGCGGACCAGAAGGGGCTGACCGACCTGGTCGGGGACGCCGCCGGGGCGCTCGGCGCGGGCGGTGCCGTCCCCGGGATCGGCGGAGCCGTCGGTGCGCTCGGCGGCACCGTCAGGGACACCGTCGGCGGACTCGGCGCCGGCGACCGGGACGGCGGCGCGAGTAGGGACCGCGACCGGCCCCGACGACGCCGGGACGGGGGTCGGTGAGCATGGCCGAGGAGAGCGGACTGTTCATCTACGGCATCGTGCCCTCGGACGTGGAGCCGACTGCGGACGCCGCCGGGGTCGGGGACCCGCCCGGCGAGGTGGCGGCAATCCGGCACGGCGAACTGGCCGCGCTGGTCAGCGAGGTGAGCCTGACCGAGCCGATCGGCCGGCCGGCGGACCTGACCGCGTACCAGGAGATGCTGGACGGCACGGCGGCCGTGGCGCCGGTGCTGCCGGTGCGCTTCGGCACGGTCGTCACCGGGCCCGACGCGGTCGCCGACCTGCTGGACGCGCACCACGACCGGTTCGCCGCCGCCCTCGACGAATTCGAGGGCCGGATCCAGTACACCGTGCACGGCCGCTACGACGAGGCGAGGCTGATCGCGGCGGTGCTGGCGGAGAACCCGGCCGCCGCCGAGCTGGCGGACCAGGTGCGTGGGCACCCGGAGGCGGCCACCCGGCCGCAGCGGATCCGTCTCGGCGAGATCATCAGCCAGGCGGTGGAGCTGCGCCGGGAGGCGGAGAACCGGCAGCTGGTCGACGCGCTCGACCCGCTCGTCGTGGCGAGCGCGCCCCGGGCGCCGAGCAACGAGCTGGACGCGGCGAACGCCGCCTTCCTGGTCGACCAGGACCGGGAGGACGAGTTCGTCGCGGCGGTCGAGGAGTACGCCGAGCAGCGCCGGGAGCTGATCCGGATGCGGCTGCTCGGCCCGCTCGCCCCGTACGACTTCGTCAGCGCCCATCAGCTGACCGGGTGAGCGGTGGACATCCTGTGGGCGCTGCTGACCCTGCCGTACGCGCCGGTGCGGGGGCTGACCGCCGTGGTGAAGGTGGTCGCCCGGGAGGCGGAGTCGCGGCAGCACAACCCCGTCGACGTCCGGCGCGAACTGGAGGCGCTGGACGCGGCGGAGGCCGCCGGCGAGATCAGCGCCGCGGAACGGGACCAGGGGCAGCAGCGGGTGCTGGAACGGCTGACCGGCGGCGCCCGGGTGGCGGCCCCCGGCGGGGGCGAGGGAGGTGAGCGCGATGGTGGATCTGATCCGCGGCGACGGCGGGCGGGCGCGCAGGAGTGAGCCCGTCGACGACCGGTACGACGAGGAGGAGTACCTCGAACCGATCTCGGCCGCCGAGGCGGCGCGCGAGGGGCTGCGGCAGGTCGTCGAGTTGACCGGCCGCGATCCCGTGGGGACCACCTCGCTCAAGTCGTCGCGGGACGGCTGGCTGGTCGGGGTGGAGGTGGTCGAGGACCGGCGCGTCCCGGCCTCCACCGACCTGCTCGGCCTCTACGAGGTGGAGCTGGACCTGGAGGGCGGGCTGCTCGGCTACCGGCGGGTGCGGCGCTACCAGCGCGGCAAGGGCGAGGTGGGTTGAGGTGACCACCCAGCCGCCGCCGGTGGTGCAGAACTCCGGCCAGGTCCTGCCCGCCGGGCACGAGCCGGCCAACCTCGGCGACATCCTGGAACGCGTGCTCGACCGGGGCATCGTGATCGCCGGCGACATCCGGGTCAGCCTGCTCGACATCGAGCTGCTGACGCTCAAGCTGCGGCTGGTCATCGCCTCGGTCGACACGGCACGGCAGATCGGCATCGACTGGTGGGAGCACGACCCGTGGCTCAGCTCGCGGGCGAGGCCGCCTGTGGAGCCCGGCCCACGCGACCCGGAACAGGTGGAGGCGGAACGCCGCCCCCGGGTCGCCCGCAGGGCCGCCCGCGGAGAGGAGTGGGATGAGTTCGACGGCTGACCTCCTGCCCGCCGCCGGGCCGGCGGGCACCGGTGTCGGGGTGTGGCTGCACGGCGTGACACGCGACGTCGATCCGGCCCTGCTCGCCACGACCGTCGGGATGGACGGCGCCGCGGCGCGCGCGGTGCGGGCCGCCGGCCTGGTCGCCGTCGTCAGCGCCGCGCCGCTGTCCGAGTACGGCGAGGAGGCCCTGCGCCGCAACCTGGAGGACCTGGCCTGGCTGGAACGGGCGGCCCGGACGCACCACGCGGTCGTCGCGGCCCTGTCCCGGGGCGGCGCGGTGGTGCCGGCCCGACTGGCCACCGTCCACCACGACGACGCCCGGGTGGCGGGGCAGCTCACCACCCGCCGGGCGGAGCTGACCGCCGTCCTGGACCGGCTCACCGGCCACGACGAGTGGGGCGTCAAGGGGTACGTCGTGCCGGGCGCGACGCCCCGCCCGACGGAGCCCGCCGGGTCTGGTGGCGCCGGGGCGGCGTACCTGCGGCGGCGCCGGGCCCAGCTCACCGCACGCGAGGAGGGGCAGCGGATCGCCGCCGAGGCCGCCGGCGCCGTGCACGAGGCACTGGCGGGGCACGCGGCGGCCGCCCGGCGGCACCCCCCGCAGGACCGCCGGCTCTCCGGGGCGCCCACCGCGATGGCGCTCAACGGGGCGTACCTGGTCGGGCACGGGGCGGTGGGCGGGTTCCGCCGGCTGGTCGACGCGCTCGCCGGGCGGCATCCCGAGATCCGACTGGAGCTGACCGGCCCGTGGCCGCCGTACTCCTTCGCCGACGAACGGCCCGCCGGGCCGGCGCTGACCGTACGGGAGCCGGACCGGGGGCCGGCGACATGACCACGTCGCTCGCGCCGAGCAGCGCCGACGACCCGCTCGCCTACCGGCCGGTGGCCCTGGTCGACCTGCTCGACCGGGTCCTCGCCACCGGCGTGGTGATCAGCGGCGACATCACCATCGCCGTCGCCGACGTGGACCTGGTCCGGATCTCCCTGCGCGCACTGGTCGCCTCCGTCGGCGCGTTGGCCCCGCCGGAGCTGCGCGACGCCGTCCCGGGCGCCGCCGCCGAGATGCCGGCGACGTCGCCATGACCGCCCCGGACGGCCCGACCGGCCCGGGTGGCGGGGCAGTGGACGCGGGCGGACCGGGCGGTGGGGGCGTCCGGCGGGACGAGGCAGCCGAACTCGCCGCCGCGCTCGGTGACACCCGGTGGCAGCCGCCCAGGGTGACGCCGCTGGACCGCCGGCTGGCCGTCGACCGGGACTCCGTCGAGCGGGGATTGGCCAGCCTCGTGCTCACCGTGATCGAGCTGCTGCGGCAGCTCGTGGAGCGACAGGCGCTGCGCCGCGTCGACCTCGGCGACCTCACCGAGGAACAGGTCGAGCGGATCGGCACCACGCTGATGGCGCTGGAGGAGCAGATGACGGGGCTGCGCGAGTACTTCGGCCTCGCGCCCGAGGACCTCAACCTCGATCTCGGGCCCCTCGGCCCCCTCCTGCCGACCGACTGACGCCCGCCGGCCCGTCGCACCGGGGAGCCGGCGGTCAGCCGGCCCGCTTCTCGGCGTACGCGGCGAGCCAGGCGACCTGGGTCGGGTCCAGGGACGGGCGGACCCGGGCGCGGGCCGAGGCCACGTGCGCGGCGGTGACCGTGGACGCGGTCAGCGACTCCCGCATGGCGGCCAGCGCCGCCTCCCGGACCAGCGCGGCGCAGTCGGCGGCCGAGAAGCCGTCCAGCTCCGCGCCCAGCTCCGCGAGGTCCACCTCGGGTGCCAGCGGCACGTTGCGCGCCGAGGCGCGCAGGATCTCCGCCCGCGCCGGCCCGTCCGGCGGCGGCACGTAGACCAGCCGCTCCAGCCGCCCGGGCCGCAGCAGCGCCGGGTCGATCAGGTCCGGTCGGTTCGTCGCGCCGACCACCACCACGTTGCGCAGCGTCTCCACCCCGTCCAGCTCCGTCAGCAGCGCGGCCACCACCCGGTCGGTGGTGCCGCCGTCGCTGGCCTGGCCGCGTACCGGGGCGAGCGCGTCCACCTCGTCCAGGAAGATCAGGGTGGGCGCGGCCTCGCGGGCCCGGCGGAACAGCTCGCGGACCGCGCGTTCGCTCTCGCCGACCCACTTCGACAGCAGCTCCGCGCCCTTCACCGAGAGCACGTTCGCCCGCCCCGAGCCGGCCAGAGCCGTCACCAGGTAGGTCTTGCCGCAGCCCGGCGGGCCGTAGAGGAGCACCCCGCGCGGCGGCTGCACGCCCAGCCGGGCGAAGGTGTCCGGGTAGGTCAGCGGCCACAGCACCGACTCGGTGAGCGTCTCCTTGACCTCCGTCAGGTCGCCCACGTCGTCCAGCGTCACCGAGGCCAGCTCCAGGGTGGAGGCGGCCATGGTGGTGGGCCGGACGACCTCCAGCGCGGCGGTGAAGTCCGCCATGGCCACCGTCGGCGTCTCCGCCGACTTCTGCCGCAGCGCCGCGCGCACCCCGGCCTCGCGGACCAGCGCGGCCAGGTCGGCGGCGACGAAACCGGGGGTACGCCCGGCGACCTCGTCGAGCCGTACGTCGTCGGCGAGCGGGACCTGTCGGGTCAGCACCGTCAACTGCTCCCGGCGCAGGGCCGCGTCCGGCAGCGGGACGCTGATCCGCAGCGAGAGCAGGTCCGGGGCGCGCAACGCGGGGTCGACGGCCTCGGGGCGGCCCGTGGTGCAGACGACCGCCACCCCCGCCCGTACGGTCTCGGCGACCATCTGCCGGAACACGGTCGCCACCGGGCCCGGCCCGTTCGCCGGGGCGAGTGCCTCCACGTCGGTGACCAGCAGCACCCCGGGGCCGTCGGCGCGCGCCTCGGCGGCGGCGGTGCGCAGCCGGTCGGCGGCCGCCTGGTTGGTCAGCGCGGCCACCTCGGGGGCCCAGAGCGGGCTGACCCGGGCCCCGACCCGGGCGGCCACGGCGCGTACGAGCGCGGCCTTGCCGGAGCCGGCCGGCCCGGCGACCAGCACGCCCAGCGACACGGCCGTGCCCAGCCGGCCGAGCACCTCCCGGTGGTGGAAGCCGAGGTCGAGCAGCTCGGTGAGCTCCTCGGCCTGCGCCCGCAGCCCGGGCAGCTCGTCCACCGCGGGCGGCGCGTCGTCGGCGCCCCCGACGGTCCGGCCGGTGGCGTCCACGGCCGGGCCGCCGCCGCGTACGCCCGCGGCACCCGGTCGGCCCGGGGCGGTCCCGCCCGCCGTCGCGCCGCCGGCCCCGAGGCGACCCCCACCGGGCGTGGTGCCGGCGGAGCCGTGGGTCGCCTGGCCGTGTTCCCAGCCGACGACCGTGTCCATGGTGACCAGCGAGCCGGGGCCGGGCTCGGCGGCGACCACGGCGAGCAGGGTGCTGGTCCAGGCGTAACCGACGCTGTTGGAGAGGCTGCGCCGGGCGGCTTCCACCAGGCTGCGCACCGAGGCGTCGGGCAGCACGTCCTGCGGCAGCAGCGACACGTCGTCCCCGGTCGTCACCACCTTGCCGAGCAGGGCCAGCCGGAGCATCTCGGGGGAGACCACGGCGGCGATCTGCGCCGGACCGGCGAGCAGCACCCGGCGGGCCGGGGTGACCGGCAGGGGGCTCACCGTGACCTGGCCGCCGTCGCGGATCCCGAGGTTGCCCAGCAGCAGGTCGTCGGCGTAGAGCAGCGCCGTGCTGGCGGTCGGCTCGGCCGGCGCGACGATGCCGGCGGTCGTCCGCCGGCCCGCCAGCCGCACCGGGTCGCCCGGGCGCAGCGCCAGCGCGGTGAGCACCTCGGGGTGCAGCCGGACGACGCCCCGCCGGGCGTCCAGGGCCGCCGGCCGCAGGCTCGCGGTCAGGGTCAGGTCGGGTTCCGCCACCGCCCGACCCTAGCCGCCGTGGTCACGCCGCGCCCGTTCCCGGGGCGTCGTGCGCCGCGCGGGGCCCGTCACCGTCGCCGAGCAGGGACGGGTCGCGGCGGATCAGCTCGGCCAGCCGCGCCGCCGGGTCGGGGGTCAGCCCCTCCCGGGCCGGCGTCCAGGCCGGCACCGTCTTGACCGACAGGGGCCACGCCGGCGGCGGCGCGGCGGCCTCCGCGTCGACCGTCACGCCCGCGTCGGTCCAGGCGACCCGCAGCGGGTACGCCTGCCCGTCGTGCTCCACCCGGATGCTGACCGCCGTGCCGGGGTGGCCGGCCACCACCCGACGGACGGCCTCGGCGACCTCCGCCACGGGGTCGCGGGGTTCCGCGCCCCGCCGCGTGTCGGCCCAGCCCGGTCCGGCGTTGCGCGCCTCGGCCCGGGTCTCGGCGCGGCCCGGGCCGGAGCCGTCGCGCGCCTGCGCCGGGTCGGCGACCTCCCCGACCGCCGGCCCCGCGTCGGCGGCCCGCCGGCGCAGGGCCTCCTCGCGGCGGGCCATCCGGGCCAGTGTCTCGTCCAGTCCACCTCTCATCACGACCACCCCTTCTCGCGAAACGGGTCGAACCGCCGCAGCGGTCAGGACTTCCTCTCCCGGGTGGCCCGATCGAGTGCGCGGTCCAGGACGACCAGCAGGGCGTCCCGCACCGAGAGCCGGTCCCGGGCGTCGAACTGCACCAGGGGCACGTGGTCGCCGACGGCCAGCGCCCACCGGATCGCGTCGAGGTCGTGCGCCAGCCGCCCGTCGAAGGCGTTCACGCCGACCACGAAGGGCAGGCCGGCCCGCTCGAAGAAGTCGATCGCCGGGTAGCAGTCGTCCAGCCGGGCGCTGTCCACCACGACGAGGGCGCCGAGCGCCCCGCGGGCCAGGTCGTCCCACATGAAGCCGAAGCGGGCCTGCCCCGGCGTGCCGAACAGGTACAGCTTCAGGCTGCGGTCGATGGTGACGCAGCCGAAGTCCATCGCCACCGTGGTGGTGGTCTTCGCGGAGCGTACGCCCGGGTCGTCGATGCCGATCCCGGCGGTGGTCATCTCCGCCTCGGTGGTCAGCGGGGCGATCTCGGAGATCGCGCCGACAGTGGTGGTCTTGCCGACCCCGAAGCCGCCGGCGATGAGGATCTTGACGGGGATCGGCGGCGCGGCGGCCGGCGTGGGCCGGGGCACCGAGGCCACGCCGGTGGCCGGCGACCGGTGCGGCGGCGGGGCGGACGCGGCGGGTTGCGGCCCCGTCGGGGAGCCGTACCGGGCGGCGGCGCTGTTGGCGGCGATCCCGCCCAGCGGGGCGACCGGCCATTCAGGAGATCGCACGGAGTCCATCAATCACTCGGAGGATGATGTCGGGGTCGAGGGCGTCGGCGCCGTCGTGCACGTCCAGGTGGCCCGCCGCGCGGAGGTCGCCGACCAGCACCCGGGCCACACCGAAGTGCAGCCGGGTGCGGGCGGAGATCTCGGCGACCGAGATCGGCTCGTCGCAGAGCATGACGATCGCCTGCAACTCGGGCGCCAGCAGGTTCAGCGGCGCGGACCGGTCGGTCGCCGGCCGGGCGGTCACCTGCGTCTCCAACCCGATCGCCGGGTCGGCGCCGGCCACCCGCCCGGCGGTGAGCACGAACGGGCGTGGGCCCGCCGGCCCGTCCTCGGACGTCGGCGCGGCCGTCGCCGCCGGCAGGCCGGGTCGGGCGTCGTGCGGGGACGACGCGCGCAGGTAGGGCCGGATCCGGATCGTGGGATCCGGGTCCGGTCCCTCGCCGGCGACCTCCGGGGTCATTGCTGAGCGGCGTTCTTCAGCTCGGCGATCAGTCTCGGGGTGAGGGCGCCACCGGCCCGGCCGGCGAAGAGCGTCATCTCGTAGGCCACGGTGCCGAGGTTCGCCGAGCGGTCGGCCACCACCCCGAGCACGGAACCGCTGCTGATCGCGCTGATCAGCAGGTAGCCCTCGGCCATGTCCACGACCACCCGGTTCAGCCCGCCGAGGGCGTACCAGCTCGCGGCGCCGCCGGCGAGGCTCGTCATGCCGGAGACCACGGCGGCGAGCCGCTCCGCGTTGGAGCGGTCCTTGATCGCCGACATGGCCATCAGCAGACCGTCCGACGAGACGGCGATCGCCTCCAGCACCCCGGCCGTGCTGGAGGTGAAGGAGTCCAGCAACCAGTTGAAGGTGCGCGCCTCCGGGCTCAGGTCCCCGGCGCCCGGGTTCTGGTGGTCGACGTTGTCGTGCAGGAAGGGGCTGGTCACCGTGATGTTCCCTCTTCGTAGCGGTGGTCTTGGCTGACTTCACGCAGAGCGCGGGCGACGCCCGCCTCGAACTCGGTGAGGAGGTCGCGGACCTCGTCCGGATTGCCCGGGTGCGGGCTGTCGGGCTGCCGGGCCGGGGTGGCGGCGAGGTTGGCCCCGGGCACCCGCCGGGTCAGCCGGCCCGGCACCGTGCCGTCCGGCGTCCGGCGGCCGCGCTCGGCCCGGCGTACGCCCGACTCGACGGCCTCGACGAGGGCGCGGGCGGCGGCCGGATCGGCGCCGCCGGCCTCCACCGGCCCCACCGTCGGCGGGTCGGCGGGGCGCAGGGTGGCGCCCGGCACCCGCTGGCGGATGCCCGGCGGGGCGGCGTCGGCCGGCGCCTCGGGCTCGCCCCCGGAGCCGAACGCGTCCCAGGGGGCGCCGGCCTCCATGCTGCGCGTGGCGCGGCTCAGCAGCGCCGCGTCGAACCCGGACGGCGGGGCCTCCGGCGCCGTCCAGACCGCCGCGCGGGCCTCCGGCATCTCGGCGACCGCCGCGCGGGGCAGGGCAGCCGGCGCCTCGACTGCCGTGACGCGGGCCCGGGCGGCCTCCGGCGCCTCGGCGGGCGCGACGTGGGAGCGGCCGGGCGGTGCCTCGACGGCCGCCGCGTACAGGTGGGCCGTCGCCGGTGCGTCGGCCGTGCGGGCCCGGGCCGCCTCCGACGCGTCGGCGGGGGAGCGCCGATCGCGCGTGGGTACGGCGGCCCGGGCCACGGCCAGACCGGCCCGCTCGGCGCGGTGGATCACCAGCGAGGTCTCCGGCACCTCCAGGTGGGCGGTCACGCCGCCGCCGGTGGTCGGTGCCAGCCGCACCGTCCAGCCGTGCCGGCGGGCCAGCCGGCCCACCACGAAGAGCCCCAGCACCTCGGTCGGCGCGAGATCCAGCCGCTCCCGCCGGGTGAGCCGGGCGTTCTCCTCCGCCAGCCGCTCCCGGGTCATGCCGATGCCCCGGTCGACCACGGTCAGCCGCGCCCCGGAGCCGGGCTGCTCGCCGTCCACCGTGACCCGGGTGTGCGGCGGGGAGAAGACGGTGGCGTTCTCCATCAGCTCCGCCAGCGCCAGGACGAGGTCGCCGACGGCGCCGGGCGCCACCGACACGCCGGGCGGGACCCGCACGTCGACGCGCGTGTAGTCCTCGATCTCGCCGAGCGCCAGCCGGACCACGTCGCCGAGGGGCACCGGCGCCACGTGGGGGTCCGCGCCGGCCGAACCGGAGAGCACCACCAGGCTGCCCGCGTTGCGGCGCAGCCGGCTGGAGATGTGGTCGAGCCGGTACAGGTGTTCCAGCCGGTCGGGGTCGGTCTCCTGCCGCTCCAGCCGGTCGATCAGCGCGAGCTGCCGGCCGACGAGGTTCTGCGTACGGCGGCCGACGTGGCCGAACATCTGCGCCACGTTGCGCCGTCCGGCGACCTGCCGTTCGACGAGCCGGGCGGCGGTGCTCTGCACCCGGTCGAACGCGCGGGCCAGGTCGCCGATCTCGTCGCGGGCCCGTACGTCGACCGGGTCGAGGCGCACCGGCGCGACGCCCTCGGTCTCGTCGTCGGCGACCCGGGTCAGCTCCGCCTCGGCGACCCGGGCCACCCGGTCGGCGGAGCGGGTGAGCCGGGTCAGCGGCCGGGCCACCGTCCTCGCGACGGCCGCGCTGAGCAGCACCACCACGGCGAGGATCAGGGTGGCGACCCCACCGACCAGGTACGCCTCGGTCAGCGCCCGGCGCTGCTGCCGGGTCACCTCGGCGATGACGTCGGCGACGAGCTTCTTCTCGATGAACTGCCCGAAGGTGATCATCGAGCGGACCGACGGGAAGAGCGCGTCCAGCGGGATGCCCCTGGTCGCGCCGGCCGGGTCCAACGCGCTCGTGTGGAGGAAGTCCGCGCTGGTACGGGCGGCCACGGCCGCGTCGTTGAGTCTCGCCAGCGCGAACTGCTCCGGCGTGATGAGGCTGCGGAACCGCTGGTTGTCCACGCGCAGCGCGGCCATGCAGGCGACGTACGAGGCGCTCGCCCGGGGCGCGCCGGTGGCCTTGACGAGCACGATCAGGGTGGCGCAGGCGGCCAGCCCCTCGTCGGCGCGCAGCAGTCCGTCCAGGGCCAGCACCTGCCGTCCCGCCGCCGTCTCCGTGTCCACCCCGAACGGCAGCCGCAGCGACTCGATCAGCGCCGTGTTGACGGGCCCGTACGCGGCCATGATCTGGTCCGGGGTGGCGGTCCCGGCGAGCACGGCGGCCCGCAGGTCGGTCAGCCCGCGTACGCCGTGCAGGGCCTCGGCGACCCGGGGCGGCAGTTCGTCGCCCCGGGTGGCCCGCAGGTCGGCGACCCGGTCGTCCACGCTGGCCGTCCGCTGCACCAGTTCGGTGCGGGTGACCCGGCCGAGCAGGAGGCCGACGGAGAGGACGCGTTCCTGTTGCAGGTCCTGCACGAGGGTGCCGATGCGGCTGGCGACGCGGACCCGCTCGGCGATGTCGCCGGCGCGCTGGGCGGCGGCCACCCGGTCGAGCACCGCCGGCACGGCCAGCCCCACGATGCTGAGCAGCGGGATGACCACGAGCAGCGCGAGCTTGCCCCGGATCCGGAGCCTAGCGAGCAGCATCGGCGGGCCCCCACTGCGCGCCGGGTTCGCGGGCCGGCCCCACGGGCTGGAGTCGACGCGGTTCGGCGGTCGGCGGCCACGGCGTGTCCTCCGGCGGGCCGGTGGCCCCGTCCCGCTCGCGCCGGGCCTGTGCCGCGCGCTGTCGGGCCCGGCGGGCGGCGGCGAGCCACACCGCGCCGAGTGCCGCCCACAGCAGTACGGCCAGCACCCCGGCCGCGACGGTCAGCCACCGGCTGCGGTCCAGGTCGCCGAAGCGTTCGGCGAGCAGCGCGTCGAGTTCGTCCAGGATGACGGGTTGGAGCTGCTCGGCGGCGGCCTGCGCGTCGCGCCGGGCGCCGGTGATCTGCGCCTGGTCGGCCACGGCGTCGCGACCGGTCGGGGCGGAGCTGGCCGCCAGCGCCTCGACGGCCCGCTGGTACGTGTCGAGCGGGGTCAGCACGCTCGCGCCGAGGTCGGCGCTCTCCGAGCTGTCCACGGCGGCCCGCAGGTCGGTGACCAGGTCGCCGGCCGGGGTGAGGACGGCGACCCGGAGGGCGGCGATCTCGACGGCGGTGCGGTTGCGGTCGGCGGCGGGCCGGCGGGCGGCGAGCACGGCCAGGTCCGCCAGCCGCCCGGTCGCCACCACCGTCTCGGGCAGGTCCCGGCTCGCGTGCTGGAGGAAGAAGGAGTCCGACCGGGGGTCGCGGACGAGTCCGGAGGTCTCCCGGACCTTGTCGTGCAGGGCCAGCAGCAGGTCGGTGGCCTCGCCGTACGCGGCGAAGGCCGCCTCCGGGTCGGCGGGACCGCGGGGGCCCAGCGCCTCGATCTTGGCCCGCAGGCCGGCCCAGCGTTCCTGGGTCCGCAGCTCGGCGCCGATCCGCGTGTCGATGGAGGCGGCGGCCTCGACCGCGCGGGTCAGCGCCGAGCTGTCGGCGGGTCGGGCGGCGACGGCGGCGGACTGGGCGTCGACCAGGGCGTGGGTGACCGGGCCGAGGGCGCGCAGGTACTCCACGCCCAACCGTTCCCGGCTGGCCAGGTCCCGGTCGTCCGCCGTGAGCCGCCAGGTCTGCACGAAGAGCAGGGTCATCGGCGCGAGCAGGGCGACGAGGAGCAGCAGCGGCAGTACGCGGCCCACCGCGGTGGGCCGCCGGCGGGCCGGCGGCGCGGGGACTGTCATGTCTGTCTCCTCCGGCGGGAGCACGGGATGGTGGTGGTGTCGGGGGTCGACGGTGAAGTCCCGTGCACCGGACCGGAAAACTAACCGACCAGCGGGGGCCGTTCCGGCCGCCGGACGGTCAGCTTTGCGTCATGAAGCCCGAAGTAACCCCTGGGTAATCCGCCGGACACGGTGGGTGTCGGGACGGAGAGTGACAAGGATGGATCGGAGTGGATTTCCGACGAACATCGGAATTCACGTGATCCGAATTCATCTTCCTGGGACGGTCTGGACCGCGCGCCCCGGACGCCGATCGGCCCGACCGGACGGACGTACGGAGGATCTCAGCCAACGCTCAGGATCCGGGCCGTACCGTGTGCCGAATGAGATCGCCGTTGTCGGCCGCGTGGATCCGGCGTGCCCTGTCCACCCGCCGGCGCGTCGTCGCCGCCACGGCGGTCGTCGTGCTGCTCGCCGCCGCCGTGACCTGGGCGGTCCTGCCGCGGGAGCCGGCCGTGCGCACCGCGGCGGCGTTCGTGAACGTCGCCTCCGGGCCGACCGGGGACGAGCCCGTCGACCTGGACACCACTCTCTACCTGCCCGAGGGCGCCTCGGCGGCCGACAGGGTGCCGGCGGTGCTGCTGGCGCACGGCTTCGGCGGCACCAAGGAGTCCGTACGCGCCGACGCCGAGGAGTTCGCCGGGCGCGGCTACGCGGTGCTCACCTGGACCGCGCGGGGCTTCGGCCGCAGCGGCGGGCAGATCCACCTGGACCACCCGGACTACGAGGTACGCGACGCGCAGCGGCTGCTGGACTGGCTCGCCGCCCGGCCCGAGATCCGCACCGACGCCGCCGGGGACCCGAAGGTCGGCGTCGTCGGCGGCTCGTACGGCGGCGCCCTGGCGCTGCTGCTCGCCGCGCAGGACCAGCGCGTCGACGCGATCGTGCCGATGATCACCTGGAACGACCTGTCCCGCTCCTTCCTGCCGGAGAGCAGCGGCAAGGAGCCCACCGAGGGCGTGTTCAAGTCCGGCTGGGCCGGGCTGTTCTTCGGCGGCGGCGGCAACGTCGGCTCCGGGCCGGGCGGGCTCTCCGGGGCCGACGCCGCGCAGCCCGAGGGGGCGCCCGTCTCCGCCGGCCCGCCCAGCCCGGGGCCGGGTGCCGGTCCGGGCACCGGCCCGGGGCGCGCGCCGGCCGGCGCCGGCGACCCGGCGTGCGGCCGGTTCGCCGCCGACATCTGCGCCGCGTACCTGCGCATCGCCACCACGGGTCGGGCCGACCAGGCCGCCGTGGACCTGCTGCGCCGCTCCAGCCCGGCCGGGGTGCTCGACCGGATCAAGGCGCCGACCCTGCTGGTGCAGGGCGAGGCCGACACCCTCTTCCCGCTCGGCGAGGCGGACGCCAACGCGCGCGGTATCGCCGCCGCCGGCACGCCCGTGCGGGTGGCCTGGTTCACCGGCGGCCACGACGGCGGCGAGGGCCCGAAGACCGACTCGGACCGGGTGAAGTTCCTGACCGTGCAGTGGCTCGACCACTACGTCAAGGGCGAGGGCGAGGCCCCGGGCGACGACTTCACCTGGTCGCGTATCGCCGGCTTCGACGCCCTCGACCGGGGGCTGGTGGCCACCGGCTACCGCTACGCCGACTATCCCGGCGTCGCCGGTACGGCCCGCCGGAGCGTTCCGGTGGCTGGCCCCGCCCAGCCCGTCGCCAATCCGCCGGCCGGCAATCCCGCCGCAATCTCCTCGGTGCCCTTCGCCGGTGAGCTGTCGGCGCTGCTCGGCGGCGTGGCCGGCGACATTCCCGGCCAGCACGCCCGGTTCGAGTCGGAGCCGCTGGCCGAGGCGGTGGACGTGGTGGGCGCCCCGACCGTCGACGTGCGGGCGGCGTCGCCGACGGGGGAGGCCGTGCTCTTCGTCAAGCTCTACGACGTCGACCCCAACGGCGCGGCCACCCTGCCCAACGGCCTGGTCGCCCCGGTCCGGCTCACCGGCCTGCCGCCGACGATCGACGCGGCACGTCCGGTCACCGTCACCCTGCCGGCGATCGTGCGCCGCATCGAGGCCGGGCACCGGCTGCGCGTGGTGGTGGCGACCTCCGACCAGGCGTACGCCACCCCGGTCGAGCCGGCCGTGCACACCGTCGCGGCCACCGGCGCGGTCAGCCTGCCGACCGTCGCCGGCGACCCCATCCCCACCTCCGCCACCGTGTGGCGCTGGGTGCTGGCCGGCCTGGTCGCCGCGATCGTCGTCGGGCTCGTCGTGGTCGTCGCCGTGGTCCGCCGCCGGCACCGCCGCCAGGACAGCTCCATCCACCCGGCGTACGCGGGCGTCCCGCTGGCCGTGCGGCAGCTCCGCAAGGAGTACGCGGACGGCTTCGTCGCCGTCTCCAACGTGGACTTCGAGGTGCACCCCGGTCAGGTCGTCGGCCTGCTCGGCCCGAACGGCGCGGGCAAGACCACCACGCTGCGGGTGCTGATGGGGCTGACCCAGCCCACGGCCGGCGAGATCTACGTCTTCGGGCACCGGCTGGTGCCCGGCTCGCCGGTGCTGTCCCGGATCGGGGCGCTGGTCGAGGGGCCGGGCTTCCTGCCGCACCTGTCCGGTCTGGAGAACCTGAAGGCGTACTGGCGGGCCACCGGGCGGCCGACCGAGGACGCGCACTTCGAGGAGGCCCTGGAGATCGCCGGCCTGGGCGACTCCGTGCACCGGCGGATCAAGAACTACAGCCACGGCATGAAACAGCGCCTCGCCATCGCGCAGGCGATGCTGGGCCTGCCCGAGCTGCTGGTGCTCGACGAGCCGACCGACGGGCTCGACCCGCCGCAGATCGCGGAGATGCGCCGGGTGCTCCAGCGCTACGCCACGGACGGCCGGGCGGTGCTGGTCTCCAGCCACCTGCTGGCCGAGGTGGAGCAGACCTGTACGCACGCGGTGGTGGTGAACAAGGGCCGCATCGTCGCCTCGGGCCCCGTCGAGGAGATCGTCGGCGAGTCGCCCAGCGTGCTGTTCGACGTGACCGACCCGGAGGCCGCCCGGGCGGTGCTCGACGGCCTGCACGGGGTGCGGGTGCTCCCCGACGGCGAGGGTCAGCTCGTGGTGGACACCAACGGCACCGCCCGCAGCGAGGTGGTCGCCGAGCTGGTCCGGGCCGGCATCGGGGTGGACCGGGTGGTGCCGCGGCGCCGCCTGGAGGACGCGTTCCTCGCCCTGGTGGGCGAGAACTCTCGGGGAAGCGGGGACCGATGATGGCGGGCACGTCACCCACGGCAGGCGCGGCGGCCGGCTACCGGCCGTCGGCGACCCTGCCGTTCGGCGCCGAGTTCCGGCGGCAGGCCTCCCGGCGGCGTACGCAGCTCGCGCTGGGTTTCATGGTGCTGCTGCCGTTGATCATCCTGATCGCGTTCCAGTTCGACACGGGCGACGACGACGACAACGGGCGCGGTGAGTTCGGCAGCCTGGTGGAGTTCGCCACGTCGGGCGGGCTGAACTTCACCCTCTTCACCATCTTCGTCTCGGCGTCGTTCCTGATGGTCGTGGTGGTGGCGCTGTTCTGCGGCGACACGGTGGCCAGCGAGGCGAGCTGGGGCAGCCTGCGCTATCTGCTCGCGGTGCCGGTGCCCCGGGCCCGCCTGCTGACGGTGAAGCTGGTGGTCGCGCTCGTCTACTCGGCCCTGGCGCTGCTGTTGCTCGCCGGCACCGCCCTGCTGATCGGCACGCTGCGCTACGGCTGGGAGCCGCTGCGCAGCACCGTGGCGGCCCAGCTCGAACCGGGCGAGGGGCTGCTGCGGCTGCTGGGGGTGCTCGGCTACCTGGCGGTCGTACTCCTGGTGGTGGCCGGCCTGGCGTTCCTGCTGTCGGTGGTCACGGACGCCGCGCTCGGCGCGGTCGGCGGCGCGGTGCTGCTCTGGATCCTCTCCAGCATCCTCGACCAGATCACCGCGCTGGGCGCGCTGCGCGCGTTCCTGCCGACGCACTACAGCACCGCCTGGCTGGGCCTGCTGTCGACGCCGGTGCAGACCGACGACGTGGTACGCGGCGCGATCTCCGCGATCAGCTACGCGACGCTGTTCTGGGGGCTGGCGTTCTGGCGCTTCACCCGCAAGGACGTCACCAGCTGAGGCGTCGGGTCGAAGCCCGACGTGATCTCCTTGGCCCCCTCGACCACCCGGACCGGTATCGGGTTGCCGTCGCCGTCGTGCAGACGCAGCACGGGATGACCGTTCAGCGGGTAGGGCTCCGTGCCGGAGTTGACCAGCTCCAGCCGCGCGGAGCAGGCGCCGAGCAGGACGAGCCCGGCCATCGCGACGCCGACCAGCGGTGCCGGTGTGGGGACTCCGCCGCGCGGACACGGTGCTGGTCGGTACGCGGGGGTTGCCATCGCCCGATCATCGCACCGGCCGGTGTTCGGCCGGGCTCCCGGACACCCGTCCGGAGGAGGGCTGACGGGCCCTGTCGAGCTGCCCCGTGCGTGGGACCGGCCTCTCCTCGGGGAAGGGACCGGGGAGCGGACTGCTCTCTGTGAGGATGTGGTGCCCGTGAGTGAGAATCGGGTATGTCCACTCCGCCCGCCGTGCCGCAGCCTGAGCCGCCCGCCGAGCCGTCGCCCGCGCCGTCGCCCGCGCCGCCGGCTCAGCCGTCCACGTCCCCGCCCGCGCCGCCCCCCGCCTCCCAGGCTGAACCGCCACCGACGCCCTCACCCGCGCCGCCGTCCGCCTCCCCGGCTGCGCCGCCACCGGGGTCGTCGCCCGCGCCACAGGCTGCGTCCGCACCCGCGCCGCCAACGGGGCAGCGGCCCGGGCCGGGCGCCCTGGCCGTGCTGGCCGACGAACGCCTGCCCGGCTTCCGCAGGCTCCGGCCGAGGCAGCGTGCGGTGTACGCGACCGCCGTCGCCGTCGTCGTCGTGCTCGGCGTGCTGTTCACCTACCACGCCGACCTTCTGCTGGACCGGTCGACGGCCACCGATCGGGCCCGCTCGGACAGGCAGGCCGAGCAGGCGGTCGACCGTGAGCAGCCCGCGTTCGTGTCCACCGTCACCCCCCTCGACTACGAGCGGGACCTGCCCGAGGCCTTCACCGTGCTGCTCGACCGGCCGCTGACCGAGGGCGAGCAGGCCGCCCTCACCGCCCTGACCGGCGACGGGTCGGAGGTGTGGGAGTTCCTGAAGCCGCTCGGCGGCCGAGTGGTCGAGCACGCGTCCTACGTGGCCCCGTTCGAGGACGGCAACGAGAATCGCGGCTATGCCCAGACGTTCGACCTGAACCTGAACAGCGACCGCGCCGCCGGGCTCACGATCAACGACATGACCGCCGTGAAGGACTCGTGCCGCGCACCCACGGCGCGGACCGTCGTCACCATCCCCCCGGCGGGTGCGGAGTCCCGGCAGGGCCTGCTGTGGGATCTGACCGGTGGGCCGACGGACAAGCCGCACGGCCCGTACGCCCTGGCCGAGGGCGAGCCGGAGGAGGGCCAGCTGTACTTCCGCCGTAACGTCGTCGAGCTGGGCAACGGTCAGTCCAACATGGCCTTCCGCATCCAGCCCGAGGTGTCCACCCACACGTGCGAGTGGCACATCGTCGCCTCCTACACCGATACGACCGGTTCCCACGAGCAACGCATCCCGAGCGGCACCGGCACGTTCACCACCGAGGCCATCCCGTCGCAGCCCGTCCAGTACTTCGAACGCCCCCCGGGCACGCAGTGGGGCTGCCTCGGCGAGGTGCGCCAGCGGAATTGCCCGGCCACCGCATCCGTACGGCTCCCGCGGCCACCGGTCCACCGGCCGGTCCCGGGCTGAGCCGCGCGTGCTCGTTCCGGCCGGAGCCGGCAACGATCGACGGGGCCCGGGCTGAGGCCGCCCGGTCGCGGGGACGTCAGCGGGACCGGGGCCTGCGCTTGCGGGTGGGGGAGTCGGGGGAGTCCGGCGCGGTGCCGGAGTCGGCGGTGTCCCCGTCGCCGGACGCGTCGGTCACCCGGGCGTCGGTGTGGCGCAGCTCGGCCAGCGTCGTGCCCCGGAGCTGGTAGACGGCGGTGCGCCGGATGCTCAGTTCCGCCATCGGGCCGTCCGCCGGTCGGGTCAGGTAGACCACCGTCGCCCTGCCGTCGCGCACGCTGACGCTCTCCACCGGCGTACGGTCGCCGAGGTCGACCTGGGCCTGGTAGTCCGGCTCCCCCCTGACGTTGCGCCAGGCGGCGAGGGTGAAGAAGCGGCCGGTGCCGCCGCCGTCGAGCACGACCACCCCCACCGCGTCGCCCGCGCCGTCGCCGTCGAGGTCGCCCACGGCGCACGGCCGCTGCAACTCCACCGTCGTGCCGTCGGGGCCGGACCAGCGGCCGTCGGCGAGGCGGATCGGGGCGGCGTGCCCGCGGTAGCGGACCTTCCTGCTGCCGACCAGGGTGTCGCGCAGTTCCAGGCAGGTGAGTTGGTCGCCGGTGCGGCGCGGGGTGGGGGTCGCCCGGGCGGTGTCGACGTCGTCCCGCTCGACGGCGGTGCCGGCGGGCCGGTCGGCGGACCGGTTCCGCTTCTTCCGGTTGCCCGTGGAGCAGGCGGTCGCCACCACCAGCAGGCAGGCCATGGTCAGCGCCACCACCGGGACGAGCTTGCGACGCATTCGCACGTTCCTTTCCGTCGATGTGACCGGCACCGTAACGGGCCCGCGCCAGCGCGCCCGGCGACAGGGATCCCCCTGCCCATGGGAGCGTTCCCACGAAGAGGGAATTCATCGACACGATCGAATGCCTATCGGCATTCTGGTGCCGTCCTGTCGTCCTGATCGGAGGTGCCCTGATGCTCGCTGACCGGATCGGTGGCCCGGCCCTGTCCCTGTTCCGTGCCGTCGTCGGCCTGCTCTTCCTCTGCCACGGCCTGGCCGCACTGCTCGGGATCCTCGGCGGCAGCCGGGGCACCGGCGAGGCGGTCCCGCTCGGCGAGTGGCCGGGCTGGTGGGCCGCGCTGATCCAGGCGGTCTGCGGCGGCCTGGTCCTCGTCGGGCTGTTGACCCGGCCGGCGGCCCTGCTGGCGTCCGGCTCGATGGCGTACGCGTACTTCGTGGTGCACCAGCCCGACGCGCTGCTGCCGCTGCGCAACGGCGGTGAGCTGGCCGTCCTGTTCTGCTGGTCGTTCCTGCTGATCGCCGTCTTCGGCCCCGGCGCGTGGGCGCTCGACACCCTGCTGCGCGCCCGGCGCTCCGCCGACGCCCGCTCGGTGACCGTCTGAATCCGTACCGTCGAGGAAGGTCCGCCGCCCGCCCGGCGGCGGCTGCGGGATCGCTCACAGCGTGGGATCTCCCGTCGATCCGGGCGGCGTCGGTGCTTAGACTCGACGGCACAACTGCATACCTCATCCAGAGGGGCTGAGGGATACGGCCCGACGACGCCCCGGCAACCACCCCGCGCGCTCACCGCAGAGCGACCGGCGGGGCAGGTGCCAATTCCGTCCCCGCCGCAGGGTGCGATGCGGGGAAAGATGAGAGGACCCTCGACATGACGTCGACGTTCGCCCCCTCCGGCATCGACACCACCGCCAGCCCCGCCCGCGCCCTGGTCTGCCGCGCCTGTTCGGCCCGCTACCCGCTCGCCGCCCAGCACGCCTGCTACGAGTGTTTCGGCCCGCTGGAGGTCGACTACGACGCCGCCGCGCTGGCGACGGTCACCCGGGAGCAGATCGAGGCGGGTCCGCGCAACATCTGGCGGTACGCGGCGCTGCTGCCCGCCGGGCAGGACCCGGCCACCCGGGTCACCCTCGACCCCGGCTTCACCCCGCTGGTGGCCGCCCCGCACCTGGCCGCCGAACTGGGCGTCACCGGCCCGCTCTGGGTCAAGGACGACAGCGCCAACCCGACCCACTCGTTCAAGGACCGGGTGGTCTCGGTGGCGTTGACCGCCGCCCGCGCGCTCGGCTTCAGCCGCTACGCCTGCGCCTCCACCGGAAACCTGGCCAACTCCGTCGCCGCGCACGCGGCCCGGGCCGGCGCGCCGTCGGTGGTCTTCATCCCCGGCGACCTGGAGCAGGGCAAGGTCATCACCACCGCCGTCTACGGCGGCGAGCTGGTCGCCATCGACGGCTCGTACGACGACGTGAACCGGCTCTGCGGCGAGCTGGTCGAGACGGACGAGTTCGAGGACACCGCGTTCGTCAACGTCAACGTGCGCCCCTACTACGCCGAGGGCTCGAAGACGCTCGGCTACGAGGTGGCCGAGCAGCTCGGCTGGCGGATCCCCGCGCAGGTGGTGATCCCGATGGCGTCCGGCGAACTGCTCACCAAGATCGACAAGGCGTTCGCCGAGCTGGTCGAGATCGGCCTGGTCGAGGCGCCGGCCGGCGGCTGGAAGGTGTTCGGCGCGCAGTCGGCCGGCTGCAACCCGATCGCCACCGCCCTGCACGCCGACACCGACACCATCACCCCCGTCCGGCCGACCGGCATCGCCAAGTCCCTGAACATCGGCGACCCGGCCGCCGGCATCTACGCCCTGGAGGCGGTGCGCCGCACGGGGGGCTGGATGGAGTACGTCGACGACGACGAGATCCGCGCCGGCATCCGCCTGCTGGCCCGCACCACCGGCGTCTTCGCCGAGACGGCCGGCGGCGTGACCGTGGCCGTGCTGCGCAAGCTGGTCGAGTCGGGCCGCCTGGACCCGGCCGCCGAGACCGTCGTCTTCAACACCGGCGAGGGCCTCAAGACCCTCGACGCGGTGGCCGGCCAGGTCGGCCCCACCCACCGCATCAAGCCCTCGCTGCGCGCCGCCCGCGACGCCGGCCTCCTCGGCTGACCCTCCCCTCCCCTCCTCTCCCCCCACCCCACCCCACCTGCTCCGCGTCGATCATGAGGTTGACGGCGAAGTTGATCGCGGACAGTGCCGCCAACCTCATGATCGACGGTCGGGGGCCCGGGGGTTGGGGGTTGGGTGGGGGATTCGGGGGGTAACTGGGTTTTCGCTGTGAGTGCGGAAAACGCGCCGACAAGGACTTGACGGCAGGAACCGGACGGCGCAAGATGCTCCGTGCGGGAGGGCGTTTCGCCGGAGACCTTGAGTTCTTGCGACCCAACGCCGGAGGCGTTGTGCGAGCGTCCCTCCCGACCAACTTCCGATCGGGCCAGCGTTAATTCGCTGGCCCGATCGTCGTCTGGTGGCGCACCCTCAGCCGATGAGCATCGCGATCGCGCCGCTCGACGCCGCCGACCAGGCCGCCGTCGACGAGGCGTACCGGATCGGCGCGGCGGCCAACGACGCCGACCTGCCGGACTTCCCGCCCCTGTGCCGGCGGCGCTTCGAGGCGGCGATCCGGCACCCGATGCCGGGCAACGAGCCGCTCTGGGCGCTGGCCCGGCTCGACGGCGTGCCGGCCGGCTACCTCGCGCTGGACCTGCCGCAGCTCGACAACACCGAGAACGCCACGGCCGAGGTGGTGGTGCACCCCCAGTGCCGGCGTCGAGGTGTCGGCCGTGCGCTGCACGAGCACGGCGTACGCCTGCTGCGGGAGCGGGGCCGCAAGCGGGTGCTGGCGATGGCGGTCTCCGCGCTGCCCGGCGGCCCGGCCCGCTCCGGGGCCGCCGCCGCCTTCGCCGCGTCGACCGGCGCCCGGCCGGCGCTGGCGGAGGTCCGCCGCCGGCTCGACACCACCCGGCTCGACCACGACGGCCTGGCCGCCGCGCTGGCCGACGCCCGGGGCCGGGCCGCCGGCTACGACGTCGTGCGCTGGCGGGGGGACACCCCCGAGGAGTACGTCGCCGACATCGCCTACCTGGACGGCCGGCTGATGACCGACGCGCCCCTGGGTGACGTGGAGTGGGAACCGGAGCGGATCGACGTCGAACGCGTCCGCGGCATCGAGCGGGCACTGCGGGCGCGGGGGCGGCGGCGCTACCACACGGCGGCGCGCCACGAGGCGTCCGGCCGGGTGGTCGCCTGGACCCTGCTCGACGTCGGCGCGTCGGCCGACTGGCACGCGTTCCAGCAGATCACCATCGTCGACCCGGAGCACCGCGGCCACCGCCTCGGCCTGCTCACCAAGGTCGAGAACCTGCGTCACCTGCTGGCCCACGAGCCGGCGGTACGCGCGATCGACACCTTCAACGCGGCCGAGAACGCCCACATGGTGCGGATCAACGAGCAACTCGGGTTCCGTCCCGTCGACGGTTGGACCGACTGGCAGCTCACCATCTGAGTTGTGACACGCCCCTACTGATCTGAGGGCTTCCTGTTGCATGATGGCGGGCATGACGGAGACCCCGCACCCCCTGTACGACAGGCACGCCGACACCCTCAACCGGGCGCTGACCGCGATCACGGAGCGCGGGTACTGGTCCGCCTACCCCGAGTCGCCCAGCCCCCGGGTCTACGGCGAGACCGCCGCCGCCGACGGCAAGGCCGCCTTCGAGGCGTACCTCGGCGGTGACTTCCCCCTCGACCAGCCGGGCGCGGCCGACCGGGTCGCCACCGAGGCCAGCCCGTTCGGTGTCGAGCTGGGCGTCCGCTACCCGCACGCCGGCGCCGACGAGCTGGTCGCCGCCGCCTCCGCCGCCCTGCCCGCCTGGCGCGACGCCGGCCCGCAGGCCCGGGCGGGGGTCTGCCTGGAGATCCTCGACCGGCTGCACAAGCACATCTTCGAGCTGGCCAACGCGGTGCAGTTCACCAGCGGCCAGGCCTTCGTGATGGCGTTCCAGGCCGGCGGCGCGCACGCGCTGGACCGCGCGCTGGAGGCGGTCGCCTACGCGTACGCGGAGATGACCCGGCACCCGGCGACGGCGGGTTGGGAGAAGGCGGCCGGCAAGGGCGACCCGCTGCGGATGAGCAAGACCTTCCACGTGGTGCCCCGTGGCGTGGCGCTGGTGATCGGCTGCAACACGTTCCCGACCTGGAACTCGTACCCGGGGCTGTTCGCCTCGCTGGTCACCGGCAACCCGGTGGTCGTCAAGCCGCACCCGCGCGCGGTGCTGCCGCTGGCGATCACGGTGAAGTACGCCCGGGAGGTGCTCGCCGAGGCCGGCTTCGACCCGAACCTGCTGCTGCTCGCCCCCGAGGCCCCGGGCGAGAAGCTCGCCTCCACGCTGGCCCTGCACCCGGCCGTGAAGATCGTCGACTTCACCGGCTCCACCGAGTACGGCGACTGGTTGGAGGCCAACGCCCGGCAGGCGGCGGTCTACACCGAGAAGGCCGGGCTGAACACGGTGGTGATCGACTCCACCGACGACTTCGCCGGCATGTGCCGCAACCTCGGCTTCACCCTGACCCTCTACAGCGGCCAGATGTGCACCACGTCGCAGAACATCCTCATCCCCTCCGGGGGCATCGAGACCGACCAGGGGCACAAGAGCTTCGACGAGGTGGCGGGCGGGATCGCCGCGGCGGTCGCCAAGATCACCGCCGACCCGGCGCGCGGGGTGGAGCTGACCGGCGCGATCGTCAACGACGGGGTGCTGGAGCGCCTCGACGCGGTCACCAAGGTCGGCGAGGCGGTGCTGGAGTCGCGTACGGTCGAGCACCCGGCCTTCCCCGGCGCGGTGGTCCGCACCCCGACGGTGGTCAGGCTGGCGGCCGACGACACCGCGACCTACTCGCAGGAGTGGTTCGGGCCGATCTCGTTCGCCATCGCCACGGGCTCCACGGCGCACAGCCTGGAGATCCTGCGCGCCACGGTCGGCGAGAAGGGCGCGCTCACCGCGGCGGTCTACTCCACCGACGAGGCGGTCCTCGACGCGGCCGAGGCGGCGGCGGTCGAGGTCGGGGTGCACCTGTCCTGCAACCTCACCGGCGGGGTCTTCGTGAACCAGTCGGCGGCCTTCTCCGACTTCCACGGCAGCGGCGCCAACGCGGCGGCCAACTCCGCCCTCACCGACGGCGCGTACGTCGCCAACCGGTTCCGCGTCGTGCAGTCCCGCCGGCACGCCTGACCCCGTCGCGGCTGTCCGGGTCGGCCCCAGGCGGGCCGGTCCGGGCGGCCTCGGGCCGGGCGCCGGGCGGCCCGTCAGGCCGGGCGGCGCATCTGGAGTTCGGTGAGCGCCGGCACGGTGGGGTGCGGGACGCGTACGCCGGTGTCGACGAAGCCGAGCCGCTGGTACGCGCGGTAGGCCCGGTCGTTGCCGACCACGACCTCCAGCAGCAGTTCGGGGCGCCCGCAGGCCCGCGACCAGGCCGCCACGGCGTCGACGAGGTCGCCGAGGAGGCCGCTGCCCCGCCAGGCCGGGGTCACGTAGACGGCGTACACCACGGTCAGCCCCGGCTCCCCGGGAGCCGCCGTGCCGCCGGCATGCCCGACGAGCCGGCCGCCCGGGTCCGCGACGAACTGCGCGGTGCCCGCCCCGACGGAGACGGACGCGATCCGGGCCGCGTAGTCCGCGTGCGACCGGGCCGCCGCGTCGGCGAGGGTCTCCAGGAAGGCCAGTGGGGCGTCGGCGAGCATCTCCAGCCGCAGGGCCCGCACCCGGGCGGCGTCGCGCGGCCGGACCCGACGTATCTCCGCCCGCCGCGCAGGCGGCGACCCGGCGGGCGCGCTCGTCATGACGCATGCCTACCACAGCGATGAACGCCGATGCCGCTCGGTCGAAATTCGCCCGATTTGTGGTCGTGCGCCGTCGTCACGCTTCGTGTAGCGTGCGATTTCGGTCACCGTTTCAGCGGCCCTCGTCGATCGCCGAGCCGGTGGTCCTCCGGTGCCGGCCCGCCCGGCCTCCGGGGTCGTGGAACGCCGCGCAGAGTGAGGAAGTGCACCGTGGCACAGGGCACCGTCAAGTGGTTCAACTCCGAAAAGGGCTACGGCTTCATCGCCGTCGACGGCGGGCAGGACGTCTTCGTCCACTTCTCGGCGATCGAGATGGACGGCTACAAGGCGTTGGACGACGGCCAGCGGGTCGAGTTCGAGATCGCCCAGGGCCAGAAGGGGCCGCAGGCCGAGCGCGTGCGCGTCATCGCCTGACCCCGGCACTTCTCCCGCCCCGCGCCGGTCGCCCCCTCGGCCCGGCCGTGGGGGTCGGGGCGACCCGGCGACGCGGGGCACCCGTGACCGGCCCGTCCCTTGGGGGCGGGCGTCGGCGCGGTTGCGTCGGCAGGGGAGGATCGTGAGCCGTTCCAGCCATCGCTGAGGAGGGTTCATGTCCGACCAGCCGCCCCAGGCCGCGCCGCCCCCGGGAGACCCCGACCCCTCCGCGCCGCCCCCGGGCGGCGCGCCGGCCGGTCCGCCGCCGCAGGGCTGGGTCTTCCCGCCCACCGGCGGGTACCCGGTCGGCTCGGGCCCGTACGGCGGGCAGCCGTGGTATCCGGGCGCCCCGGTCGCCTACCCCGGGCAGCCGGGCCACGGGTGGTACCCGCCGGGGCACGGCCTCGACCCGGCCGACCTGCTCGTCACCCCGCCCGGCGCGGGCGTCAACGGCTGGTTCAACCGGTGCGTCGGCGCGGTGCGCCGGGGGTGGCTGCTGCTGCTGCCGATCCTGCTGCTCACCCAGGTGCTGCCGGCCCTCGTGGTGTCGGTGCTCTCGTTGGTCTTCGACCCGACCGCCAAGTGGGAGCAGTCGATGGGCGACGATCCCGCCGCCCTGCCCGACACCTTCGTGACCGACCTGGGCGTCATGCTGTCCGTGGTGCTCGGCAGCGCCCTCGTCTTCGGTTTCGTGCAGAGCCTGGGCTGGGCGGCCGGCACCTGGGTGGTCACCCGGCAGGCGGCCGGTCAGCCGGTCAGCTTGGGCGCCGCCCTGTCGTACGGGGTGCGCCGGGCCCTGGGCCTCTGGGCCTGGACCCTGCTGATGAGCGTGATCATCGGCCTCGGCCTCTGCCTCTGCTTCATCCCCGGCATCTACTTCGCCTTCGCGCTGAGCATGGCCGGCCCGGTCTACCTGTTCGAGCGGCAGCACCCGATCGGCCGGTCCTTCCGGATGTTCCACGACCGGCTCGGCCTGCTGCTCGGCCGGGTGGCGCTGGTGGCGGCGGCGGTGATCGTCGGCGGCGGCGCCGCGGGCATGGTGGAGGGCATCGGCGCGCTGCCGTTCGGCACCACCCCGATGGACTCGCCCGGCACGGCGGTCGGCGTGATCGTGGTTGCGGTGGTGGGCGCGCTGCTGGCCCTGCCGGCCCACCTCGCCCAGCTGGTCGGACTGGTCGTCACGTACGCCGAGCAACGCGCCCACGAGGGGCCGGTGGACAGCGCGCGGCTGGCCGGCGAACTCGGCTGACCGGGCCCATCGTGCTTGCACTCGGCAGGGGAGAGTGCTAAACAAGTCATTGGCACTCGCATACCGTGAGTGCCAATGGTCGGGGCGGTAGGGCCACGGTCGTAGCGGCGTCCAGACGCGGCTGCGGCACATGGCCGGTCGTCGCGGGCTATCCGGCCCGGCCGAGGAGACGTCGTCGTCGCCAGGTGGCGACGTCCCAAGGTGCGTACACCAGGCGGCCCATCCGGGACACACACTCCGGGTGGCCCGTGAGTGTCCAGGAGGACAACGCCGTATGGCCAAGATGATCGCGTTCGACGAAGAGGCTCGCCGCGGCCTCGAGCGGGGCATGAACCAGCTCGCCGACGCCGTGAAGGTGACGCTCGGCCCCAAGGGCCGCAACGTCGTGCTCGAGAAGAAGTGGGGTGCCCCCACCATCACCAACGATGGTGTGAGCATCGCCAAGGAGATCGAGCTCGAGGACCCCTACGAGAAGATCGGCGCCGAGCTGGTCAAGGAGGTCGCGAAGAAGACCGACGACGTCGCCGGTGACGGCACGACGACGGCGACCGTCCTGGCCCAGGCCCTGGTCCGCGAGGGCCTGCGCAACGTGGCCGCCGGTGCCAACCCGATCGCCCTGAAGCGGGGCATCGAGGCCGCCGTGGCCAGCGTCTCGGAGGAGCTGCTCAAGCTCGCCAAGGACGTCGAGACCAAGGAGCAGATCGCCTCCACCGCCTCCATCTCCGCCGGTGACACCAGCGTCGGCGAGATCATCGCCGAGGCGATGGACAAGGTGGGCAAGGAAGGCGTCATCACCGTCGAGGAGAGCAACACCTTCGGGCTGGAGCTGGAGCTCACCGAGGGCATGCGCTTCGACAAGGGCTACATCTCGGCCTACTTCATGACCGACCCGGAGCGCATGGAGGCCGTCTTCGACGACCCCTACCTCCTGATCGTCAACAGCAAGATCTCGTCGGTGAAGGACCTGCTCCCGATCCTCGAGAAGGTCATGCAGTCGGGCAAGCCGCTGCTGATCATCGCCGAGGACATCGAGGGCGAGGCCCTGGCGACCCTGGTCGTCAACAAGGTCCGGGGCACCTTCAAGTCGGTCGCCGTCAAGGCGCCGGGCTTCGGTGACCGCCGCAAGGCCATGCTGGCCGACATCGCCATCCTCACCGGTGGCCAGGTCATCAGCGAGGAGGTCGGCCTCAAGCTGGACGCCGTCGGCCTCGACATGCTGGGCCGCGCCCGCAAGGTCGTGGTGACCAAGGACGAGACCACCATCGTCGACGGTGCCGGCGACGCCGAGCAGATCCAGGGCCGGGTCAACCAGATCCGGGCCGAGATCGACCGGAGCGACTCCGACTACGACCGCGAGAAGCTGCAGGAGCGGCTGGCCAAGCTGGCCGGCGGCGTCGCGGTGATCAAGGTCGGCGCGGCCACCGAGGTCGAGCTGAAGGAGCGCAAGCACCGCATCGAGGACGCCGTCCGCAACGCGAAGGCCGCCGTCGAGGAGGGCATCGTCCCGGGTGGTGGCGTCGCGCTGGTGCAGGCCGGCAAGACCGCCTTCGACAAGCTGGACCTGGTCGGCGACGAGGCGACCGGCGCGCAGATCGTCAAGATCGCGCTGGACGCCCCGCTGCGGCAGATCGCCGTCAACGCCGGTCTCGAGGGTGGCGTGGTCGTCGAGCACGTCCGCAACCTCAACCCGGGTCACGGCCTCAACGCCGCCAACGGCGAGTACGTCGACCTGCTGGCCGCGGGCATCATCGACCCGGCCAAGGTGACCCGCTCGGCGCTGCAGAACGCCGCGTCGATCGCGGCGCTCTTCCTCACCACCGAGGCCGTCGTGGCGGACAAGCCGGAGAAGACCCCGGCCGCCCCGGCTGGTCCGGGTGGCGGGGACATGGACTTCTGAGTCCAGCTCCGTACGCCGGAAGGGGCGGGCCGCGTCAGCGGTCCGCCCCTTCCGCTGTCACGTCGGCAGTGGCCGTTGGTTGCGCCTCTTCTGCGCCCGGTCGTACGGCTGCGGAATCTGCACCGGCTCGTCGACCAGCGTCACCGGATCGTCGGCCGGCTCGTCGACGCCGGCCATCTCCGCCTGCTGCTCGGCGTCGCCGTAGTCGAGCCGGTCGAACGGCAACGGGCCGGGGCGTTCGTCGTCCGTGGTCATGGCTGCCTCCTCTACCGGAAACGGTAGGGCGCGACGATCACCAATGCGGGCAAATGGCGTTATGGGGATCTATATCCCGTTCGCCCCGTTGTCAGCCCCGCAGTGACCTGCAGTACAGGAAGAAGACGCGCTCGATCCGGGCACCCGCGCTGCCCGAGTAGAACGGGACCGGCCCGACCCAGCCGATCTGCGCCGCCGAAACGCCCGCCGCCCGCTGGTCGCGCAGGCAGCGGCGCAGCAGCACCCCGCCGATCCCCGAGCCCTCGGCCGCCGGGGCGGTGCCCATCGGGCCGAACCAGCTCGGCCGCGACGACCCGTACGCGGCGAAGCCGAGCACCTCGCCGTCGCGCTCGGCCAGGTGGCAGCCCGCCCCCTCCCGGCCCACCGAGCCGGCCAGTTCGGCGTCCCAGGCCCCGCCGAAGGTGGCGCGGGCGAACTCCGCCAGCGCCGGCAGGTCGCCCGCCCCGGCGCGGCGGACCGTGACGCCCTGCCCGGCCAGCCGCGCCTCCGCCGGCTCCGTCGGGCGCAGCGCGGGCGAGCCGTCGTACGACAGATCGGCGGTCATGTTCCACGCCGTGCGGTCCTGCCGGTAGCCGAGCGCCAGCGCGGCGCAGATCGCCGGGGTGTAACGCACGTCGATGCCGGGCCAGGCGTAGTGCGGCGGGTTGCCGGCGAGCAGCACCTCCACCGCGCCGAGCTCGGCGAAGCGCGCCTCGGCGACCGCCAGCATGGCCCTCCCGACACCCTTCCGCCGCTCCTGCGGTGCCACCGCGACCAGGTCGACGTGACCGCGGGCCTCGCCGTCGCCGGCGGCGAGGGAACCGACGAGCACGCCGACGAGGCGCCCCTCCCGGTGCGCGCCCCACGCGAACACCGGGCGGTGGGCGGCGGCCCGCGCCCAGAGGGTGTCCACGACGGCCGGCGCCTCGGCCGCGTCCTCCGGCAGGTCCAGTGCCCGCCCGCAGAGCTCCACCACGGCGGGCAGCCGGTCGGGCCCCAGCTCGACGATCTTCAGGTCCATGGACGCCGACCCTAGGCCACCGGAGCGCTGCTGTTAAGAAGAGCCCCTGTCGGCCGCCTGGGAAGAGTCCCCGTTGGCGCCGCCCGGCCGGCGGTCCGCCGTGGCGTGCCGCGACCGACCCGGGTCGCCTCAGCCGGCCGGCTCGGCTTTCGGCTCCGGCTCCGGCTCCGGCTTCGGCTTCGGCTCCGGCTCGGGAAGGGTCGGCGCGTCGGTGGGGTAGAGGCCGGCGACGAACCCGTACACCTGGTCGCCGGCCCGGGGGATCTGGGCGAAGCGACGGGTCAGCGCCTGCACCTCGGCCCAGAACGCGCGTACCTCCTCGATCGGGATGCGGGCGTGGACGAGGGTGCACCGCAGTTCGTCGGCGGCGTGGGCCGCGGCGGATTCGGCGACGGCCTCCGCGAGCCCGTTGACGGCGGTCGCGACCTGTCTGTCCTCGGGGCGGGTGAGCGCGCCGATGTAGAGCGTGCGGGCGACCCGGCCGTAGTACCGCTCGTCGATCGCCCGCACCCGCCGGGTCCGCACCACCTTGAGCAGGCCGGCGTCGACGAGCGCGGTCACGTGGTAGGCGACGCTGCTCTTCGGCCGGTCGACCGCCCGGGCCAGCTCGGTCACCGTGGCGGCCCGCTCCAGGAGCAGCTCCAGGAGGGTGGCGCGCAGGGGATCGGCCAGCGCGCGAAGCTGCGCGGGCGCGGTGACCACGAGCATCTCGTCGAGGTCGTAGTCCGGGATCCGCTCATTGCTCGACATTTCTCGACCGTTCTAGAATCATGGATCATTCGATCGTTGTCGTCTGTTGACAGGAGTGTAGAGATGGCCGACGTGGTCCTGTTCCACCATCTGCTTGGAGTCACCGACGGGCTGCGCGGGCTCGCCGACCAGTTGCGGTCGGGCGGGCACACCGTGCACACCCCCGACCTGTTCGACGGTGAACGCCCGGCGACCCTCGACGAGGGCTTCGCGCTCACGAAACGCATCGGGAGCGAGGTGCTCCGCGAGCGCGCCGACCGGGCCGTGGCCGAGCTGCCCGACGGCCTGGTCTACGGGGGCTTCTCCTGGGGGGCCGCCACCGCCCAGCGGCTCGCCCAGACCCGGCCCGGCGTCCGTGGCGCGCTGCTCTACGAGTCCTGCCTGCCCGTCACCGGCGAATGGGCCGTCGGCCCCTGGCCAGCCGGGGTCCCGGTGCAGATCCACGGCATGGACGCCGACCCGTTCTTCGCCCTGGAAGGCGACATCGAAGCCGCCCGCGAGCTGGTCGGCATCGCCGGGCCCGACCTCGGCGAGCTGTTCGTCTACCCGGGCGACCAGCACCTGTTCACCGACAGCACGCTGCCGTCGTACGACGCGGCGGCGACGGCACTGGTGCTGCGGCGCTCGCGGGAGTTCCTCGACCGGCTGCGGTGAACCGGCGCTCCGCCCCTCACCCCCGTGCCGCCCGCACCGCCGCGTACGCGTCGACCAGGCCGGCGCCGGTGATGTTCTGGTCACCGCCGCAGGTCTGCGTCGCCGACGCGTACGTGGCCACGGCCCGGGTCGCGGTGTCCCGCAGGATCTGCCGGGTGCGGGGCAGGTCGCCGACCAGCGCCGGATTGGCCGACCACATCAGCGCCACCACGCCGGCCACCTGCGGGGTCGCCATCGACGTGCCGCTCAGGGTGGCGTACCCGCCACCCGGCATCGCCGAGAGCACCTCGTCGCCCGGCGCGACCAGGTCCGGCTTGGCCGCCCCCGGCACCGGGCCCCGCGACGAGAACAGGGTGACCTTGCGCTGCCGGTCCACCGCGCCGACGGTCAGCACGTCCGCGTACGGGGCGGGCGGGTCGTCGATCGAGCCGCAGTAGGGCCCCGTGTTGCCGGCCGCGGCCACCACCAGGATGCCGGCGGCGTCCAGGGCCGCGGTGGCCGGCCGGAGCACCCCCGGGTCGCAGCCCTCGATCGACGGGCAGCCCCACGAGTTGGTGAGCACGTCCGGGGCGCGTGCGGGGCGTCCGTCGGTGAACGGGTCCCCGCCCGGCGGGAAGGGCGCCAGCATGAACTGGAGGCAGTCCAGGTAGTAGGCGGGGTTGCCGAGGTTGCGGTCCAGGTTCACGCAGCCGACCCAGCGGGCGCCCGGGGCCACCCCGATGCCGCCCCGCCCCACGGCGCTGCCCGCCGTGTGGGTGCCGTGCCCGCCCTCGTCGGTGGGCACCCGGGTGCCGTTCCAGGGGTCGTGCCACGAGTCGTCGCCGCCCCGGAAGCCGCCCGCCAGCGCCGGGTGCCCGCCGTCCACGCCCGAGTCGGAGCTGCCCAGCACGATCCCGGAGCCGTCAACCCCGAGCTGGGACCAGACCCGGTCCGCGCCGAGCATCCGGACGTTCCACTCCGGTCCGGCCGGCGCGGGCGCGGTGCCGCGACTGCGGCCGGCCGGCGCGGGCAACGGTCGCACCCGCTGGCTGACCAGCACCCGGGCCACCTCCGGCCGGCGCGACAGCCAGGCCCGTACCGCCGGCCCACCCTCGACCTCGACCGCGTTCACCAGGTAGTAGGGGGTGTGGTCGAGCCGCAGCCGGCGCAGGTCGCGGCGCAGGTCGGCCTGGGTCCGCTCGGCGGTCGCGATGAGCCGCCGGTGGACCTCGCCGACCCGGGCGTCCCGGCCGGCCCGGCCGGTCGTCGCCGGCACGCCCGCGAGATCGGCCTGCTCGCGCAGCACCACGAACAGCCGCTCGCCGTGCAGGCCGGGCTGGCCCGCCCCGACGGCCACCGCCCCGACCGCGACGAGCAGCACGCCGGCGGTCACCCCGGCGACCCGCCGGCTCGGCCGCCGGCCCCGGGTCAGCAGTACGCCGTACGCCACGGCGAGGACGGCCGCGACGGCGAGCCCCGCGCCGGCTGCGGCCGCCACCCAGAACGGCACGTCGCGGGTGCCGGCCAGGACGAGGGTGATCTCCTCCGGGTCGGTGAGGGCCAGCGGGCCGAGTACGCCGAGCCCGACCAGCCAGCGGACCGCGGGCCGTACGGCGGCCTCCGCCCCGCCGGCGGCGGCGCCCGGTCCCGGACCGGCCGGGTCGACCGCGCCCGGCGTCGGGTCGACCGGGCTGGCGGGCGGGTGGTGGCGGGTGCCGGCCTGCGGCCGGGCCGCCACGTGCAGGGCCGCCAGCGCGAAGCCGGCGGGCGGCAGCGTCAGCAGCAGGGGCAGTTGGGCGCCGGACTGCCCGACCCCGGCGGCGAGCAGCAGCAGCGCGACCCCGGCGGCCAGCCCACCGACCAGCACCGACGGGGCCGGCCGGGGCGGCTCGCCGACGGCGGAGCGGGACCAGAAGGCGCCGTCGAGAAGCTCCCCGGCCAGCACGCCGACCGCGGCGGCCGCGACCCCGGCGGCCGCGACCCCGGCGAGCACCGTCTCCAGCAGCCCGCCGAGCGCCCCCACCCAGACCCAGGGCAGCAGCAGCGCCAGCCCGCCGGCCGCCCCGAGCAGCGTGGCGGCCGGCGCGGACGCCCCGGGCGTCGCGGGCATTGTGGCGGCGGACGCCGACGCCCCGGGCGGTGCGGCGGCCGTGCGGCGGCCCAGCGTCCGCAGGACGAGGGCGGCCAGGCCGGCCGTGGCGGCGAGCGCGGCGAGGTACGCCTCGTGGTGCACCGGCGGGACCGCCCGGAGCAGCCCCAGCGCGCCGAGCACGAGCGCCGCCGCCAGCCAGGCCCGGCCGGCGGCACGGACCGCCGCCGAGCGCGGCAGCAGGGCGAGCGTCAGCGCGGGGGCGCCGACCAGCAGCACGGTGAACAGCACCGTCGCCGGCCAGAGCCAGACCACCCGGTCCAGCCCGGAGGCCAGCACGACCTGGTCGGCCAGCCACCCGCCGCTCTGGCCCACGACGACCACCCCGACGGTCCAGCAGCCGGTGACCACCGCCGCCACCACCGGCCAGGGGCTCGGCCGGCCCGGCGCGACCGGCGGGTGCGGGACGGGCTGACCGGCGGGAAACGGGGGGTCGACCTCCATCCTGCGACAGTACGGCGCGGACGGGCCGTGCCGCCCGGTGGCGGCGACGGTTACCGTGGACGGGTGCGTGACCCCAACGTGTCTCGAACGACGGCCGGCCAGCTCTCCCCCGAGCGCCGGGCCGCCGACCTGCGCCGCCTGCGCGCCGAACGCTTCGACGTGCTGGTCATCGGCGGTGGCGCGACCGGGGCGGGCGCCGCCCTGGACGCCGCCTCGCGAGGGCTGAAGGTGGCTCTGGTGGAGGCGCGCGACTACGCCGCCGGCACCTCCAGCCGCTCCAGCAAGCTCATCCACGGGGGCCTGCGCTACCTGGAGCAGTTGGAGTTCCACCTGGTGCACGAGGCGCTCACCGAGCGCGGGCTGCTCGCCACCCGGCTGGCCCCGCACCTGGTCCGGCCGGTGCCCATCCTGGTCCCGCTGCCCGACGGGCGGGGCGTGCGCGGCCTGCCGGCCCGGGTGCTGCGCCGCTCCTACTACGGCGCCGGAGTGGCGGCGTACGACGCCTTCGCCGGAGTCTTCGGCGGTGGGCGCGGCATGCCGCTGCACCGGCACCTGACCCGCGAGGGCGCCCGCCGCGTCTTCCCGAGCCTGCGGGCCGACGCGGTGGCCGGCGCGATCCGCTACTACGACGGGCAGGTCGACGACGCGCGGCTGGTGGTGACGCTGGCCCGCACGGCGGCCAGCCTCGGCGCGACCGTGGTGAACAGCACCCGGGCGGTCGGGCTCATCCGGCAGGCCCGCGAGGTCACCGGCGTCCGGGTCCGCGACCTGGAGGCGCCCGCCGGCTCCCCGGACGCCGAGTTCGAGGTACGCGCCCGCACCGTCATCGCCGCCACCGGCGTGTGGAGCGACGACATGTCGCGGATGCTGAACGACGTCGGGCTACGCCCCGGCATCCGCGTCCGGGCCTCCAAGGGCGTGCACCTGGTGGTGCCCCGCTCGGCGATCACCGGCGAGGCCGGGCTGATCCTGCGTACGGCCACCAGCGTGCTCTTCGTCATCCCGTGGGGCGGGCACTGGATCATCGGCACCACCGACACCGACTGGCGCCTGGACCGGTCCCACCCGGCGGCCTCCGCGCGGGACATCGGATACCTGCTGGAGCAGGTCAACACGGTGCTCGACCGGCCGCTCACGACGGCCGACATCGAGGGGGTGTACGCCGGGCTGCGCCCGCTGCTGGCCGGCGAGGCCGACTCCACCTCCAAGCTGTCCCGCGAGCACGCCGTCTTCGAGCCGATGCTCGGTCTGCTGCTGGTCGCCGGCGGCAAGTACACGACGTACCGGGTGATGGCCTCCGACGTGGTCGACCGGGCCGCCCACCGGCTCGGTGCCGTACGCCCCTCCCGCACCGCCGACCTGCCGCTGCTCGGCGCCGACGGCTTCCCGGCGATGTGGCGGGACCGGGCGGACCTGGCCCGCCGGCACGGGGTGCCGGTCGGGGTCATCGAGCACCTGCTGGAGCGCTACGGCACCCTCACCCGCGACCTGCTGGCGCTGATCGACGCGGATCCGCTGCTCGCCTCCCCGCTGGCCGGCGCCCCGGAATACCTGGCCGCCGAGGTGACGTACGCGACCCGTGCCGAGGGGGCGCTGCACCTGGAGGACGTGCTCACCCGGCGTACCCGGATCTCCTTCGAGACGACGCACCGGGGCCTGGAGTCGGCGGGCCACGCGGCCGAGCTGATGGGCGCGGTGCTGGGCTGGGACGAGGCGACCCGGGCCCGCGAGGTGGAGCACTACCGGGCCCGGGTGGAGGCGGAACGCCAGTCCCAGCTGATGCCCGACGACGCCACCGCCGACGCCGCCCGACTCGGCGCGCCCGACGTGCGGGGCTTCGCGGCCGACCGGGGCGCCGACGACGACCAGGCCGAACTGCCGTCCTCGTCGCGCTGACCGGCCGGGCCCCGGTCACCCCCTACGTTCACCGCCCGACCCCCGGTCAGCGGTTACGGCCTCCACCTGCGGTGGGATAGGTTCCGGCGCGTGCCCTCCGCTTCCCGGTCGCGTGCGGTACGCGTGCCTGTCGCCGCCCTGTTGGTCGCCGCCATCGCCGGCTGCTCGCTGCCCGGAAACGCCGACGACGGCCCCGCGCCGGGACCGGCCGGCACCGGGTCGCCGCGATCGGGGCCCGGCGGCGCGGCGACTGCCGGGAAGGGCGAGGTCAGCCTCCTCCAGCGGGTCGGCACGAACGGCCCGCTGCGCACGCTCAGCGTGGCACCGGACGGCAGGTGGGAGTGCGTCGACTGCGCCGGCGACGGCGTGACGTCGACCGGCGTCCTCGGCCCGGAGCACGTCACCCGGCTCCAGGGACTGCTCGCCGACCCGGGGCTGGCGAAGGAGACCGACCAGGTCCGGCGCTACCAGGTCACCTGCATCGACGCGCTCACCTCCAGCCTGGTCACCTCGGCCGGCCTGGTCACGTCGCAGGACTGCCCGGGGGAGGAGCACCCGCCGATCGCCCACGAGATCCTGCTCCTGCTCACCCAGGCCACCCCGGCCGAGCCGACCGCCTGACGCCCGGGCCCGCCCCGGTCCGCGGGTCGGCCGGTGCCCCCGCCGTCGCCGCCGGGCCGGCCGGCCGCGCCGTCAGAGGACCTTGCCGGGGTTGAGCAGGCCGGCCGGGTCCAGGGCGTCCTTGATCGCCTGGTGCACCCGTACGCCCACCGGGCCGATCTCCCGGGCCAGCCAGTCCCGCTTGAGCAGGCCCACGCCGTGCTCGCCGGTGCAGGTGCCGCCCAGGTCCAGGCCGAGGCGCATGATCTCGTCGAACGCGCGCCGACCGCGTTCGAGGCTCGCCGGGTCGGCCCGGTCCACCACGATGTTCGGGTGCATGTTGCCGTCGCCGGCGTGGCCGACCACGCCGATCGGCACGTCGCACTCCACCGCGATCCGGGCCACCCCGTCGAGCAGCGCGGCCAGGGCGCCCCGGGGCACCGCCACGTCGTCGATGACCAGGCCGCCGTTGCCGCCCGGGTACGTCTGGGCCGCGAACCTCTCCATCGCCGGGTGGGCGAGCCGGCGGGCCTGCAACAGGGCCGCCGCCTCCACGGCGTCGGTGGCCGCGTAGACCTCGTCGGCGCCGGCCGCCTCGCAGACCGCGGCCAGCCCGGCCAGGTCGTCGGCCGCGCGGGAGCCGGTGTCGGCGGCGGCCAGCAGCAGCGCCTGCGCGTCCGTGCGCAGCCCCATCGGGCGGTAGGCCTCGATCGCCCGCAGGTGCGTCCGGTCGAGCAGCTCCAGCAGGCTGGGCGAGAGTCCCCGGGCGGCGATCTCGGCGACGGCCGCGCCGGCGGCGGCCGTGGACGGGAAGACCGCCACCATCGTCAGCGACTCCGCCGGGGCGGGCCGCAGCGCCACGGTCACCTCGGTGATCACGCCGAGGGTGCCCTCGGAGCCGACGAAGAGCCGGGTGAGGTCGTAGCCGGCCACGCCCTTGGCGGTACGCCGGCCGGTGCGCAGCACCTCGCCGGAGGCGAGCACCACCTCCAGGCCCAGCACGTACTCGGTGGTGACCCCGTACTTGACGCAGCACATGCCGCCGGCGTTGGTGGCGACGTTCCCACCGATCGTCGACGACTCCCAGGAACCGGGGTCGGGCGGGTACCACAGCCCCTGCTTCGCCACGGCGGCGGCGAGCGTCGCGTTGACCACGCCGGGCTGCACCACGGCGATCCGGCTCACCGGGTCGATCTCCAGGACGGCGTCCATGGCGACGGTGCTCAGCACCATCGCGCCGTCGACGGCGTTGGCCGCGCCGGCCAGCCCGGTGCGCGCCCCCTGCGGCACGACCGGTACGCCGTGCCGCGCGGCGGCGCGTACCGCGGCGGCCACCTGCGCGGTGCTGCGCGGACGGACCACGACCAGGGGCGTGCCGGCGGCGCAGAGGTCGGCCTCGTCCCGCTCGTGCGTGCGCAGCAGGTCCGGGTCGGTCAGCACGGCGTCGTCGCCGAGCGCCGCCCGCAGGTCGTCGAGGAGAGGGGATCCGGCCATGCCGCCGAGGCTACGACCGGTCCCGGGCGATCACCAACCGCTCCCCGGCGCGGGTAGCTTGGCCGGCATGCTCAACCTGGACCGGCCCGCCTGGCCGTGGCGGGGGCGGCTCTGGTCCCACCTGATCAGCGACGTCTCGCCCGCCGAGCTGCACGTCTTCGCCGAGACGCTGGGCGTGTCCCGGCGGGGGTTCGACCGGGACCACTACGACATCCCCGCCGAACGGTTCGCCATGGCGGTCTGGCTGGGCGCGCGGGTGGTGCCGAGCCGGGAGCTGGTGCGCCTGCTGCGCCAGGCCGGCCTGCGCCGCCCCAAGCACCTGGCCCGCCCGCGCCCCGAACCGCCCGCCCCCCATCCCCGCGCCGAACCGCCCGCCACCCATCCCCGCGCCGAACCGCCCACCACCCATCCCCGCGCCGAACCGCCCGCCTCCCGCTCGCCTGGCGACGCCGCGCTTCCCGCCCTCCGCCCGCGCTGACCCGCCGCTGCCGCCCTGTGCCCGCGCTGACCCGCCGCTCTCGTCCTGCACGCACGGGGAACCGCCGCTGCCGTTCCCTGCCCCCGGCGACCCGCCGCCCCCGCCCCGTCGGCGACCGTCCGGCCGCCCCGGCGGGGAGGAGATCAGGGCAGGGACAGGGCGGCCAGCTCGCGGGTCAGGTTGGCGCGGGCCGGCGACTCCCAGCGCCGCGCCAGCGGCGGCAGCCGGAACAGCGCCGGCAGGGCGAGCAGCCCGGCGAGCACCCGGGCCCGGCCCGCCCGGAAGGCCGGCTCGGGCACGTGCGCGTACTCCCGGCGGATCGCCGCGGCGTAGCGGTCGTACGCCTCGGGGGGCGCGGCCAGGATCGCGAGGTCGGCGTCGCAGAGCAGCGATCCGTCGGCGTCGCCCGGGTCCACGGCGTGCCCGGCGGTGAGCAGCACCAGCCGGCGCACCTCCGCCACGGCGTCCGCCGGCAGGCCCGCCCGCGCGAGCAGCGTGCCGGCGAGCGCCGCGCTGTCGCGCTCGTTGGCGTCGCCCCCGGCGCGCGGGTCGTAGACGGCGTCGTGGCACCAGGCCGCGAGGCGCACCAGGTCCGGCCGCCCGGCGGCCGGCGCGTACGCGTCGACGACGTCGAGGACGGCCGTCAGGTGGCGGGTGTCGTGGTGGTGCCGGTGCGGCTCCCCCCACCGGGCCAGCAGGTCCGCGCCGATCCGGGTCAGCTCGGCGGTGTCGGCGGCCCCGGCTCCCCGGGCCGCGGCCCGCCACCGGTCGAGAAGGTCAACCACCCGACCGAGTCTGCCGTACCGCCGTGGGCGCCGAGGATTCACCCGGCGCGGCACGGGTAGTCCCCGCCATGGCCGTGGCCCGGGACCGTCGACCCTCACGGGTGCGACGCGCCGTCCTGCGCGATCGGGGCAAGGAGCTGGACACGGCCCGGGTCGCCCAGGCCGTGCAGACCCTGCGGCACCGCAGCAGGACGACCCTGCACGACCGGCTGCACCGGCTGCGGATGGCGATGGGCCTCGCCGTGCAGGCCGGTCTCGCCGCCGGGCTGTCCTGGCTGGCGGCGCACGAGCTGCTCGGCAACCCGCAGCCGGTCTTCGCGCCGATCTCCGCGGTCGGCACCCTCGCCGCCTCGGTCGGCCAGCGGTTCCGTCGTACGGTGGAGCTGATCGTCGGGGTGGCGATCGGGGTCTTCGTCGGCGACGTCCTCATCTACTTCCTCGGCACCGGCCCGTGGCAGCTCGGTCTCGTGGTGACCCTGGCCATCGTGCTGACCGTCTTCGCCGGCGCCAGCGTGGCGATCGTCATCCAGGCGGCGGCCACGGCGGTGCTGATCGTCACGCTCACCCCGTCGACCGAGAACCTGGAGATCCCCCGGTTCATCGACGCGTTCGTGGGCGGGGGCATCGCGCTGCTGGTCACCGCGATCCTGCTGCCGCTCAATCCGCTGCGGGTCATCAACCGGGCCGCCCGGCCGGCCCTGGACCTGCTCGCCGACCAGATCGACGCCACCGCGGACGCCCTGCGGGACCGGGACCGGGACAAGGCCCAGCGGGCCCTGGACCGGCTCCGCGACAACCAGCAGGAGCTGGCCGCCTTCACCGAGGCCATCGACGGGGCGAAGGAGACCGCCATGCTCTCGCCGGCCCGGTGGCACCGGCGGGACGAGCTCGCCCACTACGCCGAGGCCGCCGGCCCGATCGACCGGGCGATGCGCAACGCCGGCACGCTGACCCGGCGCGCGGTCACCCTGATCGAGGACGAGGAGGCGATTCCGGAGACGATGCCGGACGCGGTGGCCCACCTCGCCGAGGCGGTACGCCTGCTCAAGCACGAGTTCGCCGTCGGCGACGAGCCGCAACAGGCGCGGGAGCGGGCGCTGCGCGCGGTCAGCGAGGCGGGCCGGGCGTACGCCGAGGGGGTCGGCTTCTCCGGCAGTGTGGTGGTCGCGCAGGTGCGCACCACCGCCAGCGACCTGATGGTGGCCTCCGGCATCACGCAGGAGGAGGCCAACCGCGGCGTCCGGCAGTCCTTCGGCGATCAGGACCGGTCGCGCGGGCAGGAGGAGCGGGACGACGCGCCGAAGCCGCCCGCCGCCCCGCCCCTCGGCTGACCCGCGAGCCCGGCCCGCTCAGGCCGCAGGGCGCGGGCGAGGCGGCGGACGGCCTCGTCCATCAGCTCGGGTCCGGCGGCGGCGTAGGTGAGGCGCAGGTGCGCCGCCGGGGGCTCGGCGGCGTACCAGGGGCGGCCGGGGAAGACGATGACGCCCTCGGCGGCCGCGGCGGCGGCCAGCGCCACGTCGTCGGTGCCCTCGGGCAGGCGGACCCAGAGGTGCATGCCGCCGCGCGGGACCGGTTGCCCGACGAGCTCCGGCAGGTGCCGGTCGAGCGCGGCCAGCAGCGCCTCGCGGCGGGCCCGCAGGGCGGTGCGCAGGGCGCGGCGGTGCCGCGTCCAGGCCGGGGCGGTGACGAACTCGAGCGTGGCCTGTTGCAGCGGGCCGGCGACGAAGAAGTCGTCCAGCAGCCGGGCCGCCCGCAGCCGGGCGCCGGCCGGGCCGCGTGCGCCGATCGCCGCCACCCGCAGCCCGGGAGCGGTCGACTTGGTCAGCGAGCGCAGGTAGACGACGTGCCCGTCGGGGTCGTCGGCGGCCAGGGGCGGCGGGGCCTGGCCGTCGATGGTGAGGTCGCGGGCGTAGTCGTCCTCGATCAGGAACGCCCCGGCGTCGCGTACGGCCTCGGCGACCCGGGCCCGGCGGTGCCCCGCCAGGGTCGCGCCGTGCGGGTTGGCGTGCAGCGGCTGGCAGTAGAACAGCCGGGCGCCCGTACGGGCGAACGCGGCGGCGAGCTGGTCGGGCCGTACGCCGTCGGCGTCGGCGGGCACGGGCACCACCCGTAGGCCGGCGGCCCGGGCGGCGGCGAGCGCGCCCAGGTAGGTCGGCGACTCGACGAGCAGGGTGTCGCCGGGCGCGGCGAGCGCCCGCAGCGCGGACGACAGCGCGGCCTGCCCGCCCGGGCAGATCACCATGTCCTCGGCGCGCAGCCCGGCCCCCGCCTCGCGGGCGAACCAGGCGCGCAGGTCCGCGCGTCCCTCGGCCGGCCCCCGCTGCCAGGACGCGGGCTGCCGGGCGGCGCGGGTGAGCGCGGCACCGAGCGCGGCGGCGGGTTGGAGTTCCGCGTCGAGGTAGCCGCCCGACAGCGGGATCGCTCCGGCGGGCGGTAACGCCAGTAGCGCCTGCATCTCGTCCTCGCCCGGCCGGCGGGGGCCGAGCGCCACGGTCTGCCACGACAGGTCGGGCACCCGCCACTCGCGCGGCGGGGCGGCCACGAAGGTCCCCCTGCCGGACCGGGTCTCGATCAGACCCTCGGCCACGAGCTGCCGGATGGCCTCGGCGACGGTGACCGGCGAGGCGTGGTGGCGGGCGGTCAGCTCGCGCACCGAGGGCAGCCGCGTGCCGGGCTCGGCGCCGGCGACGAGCCCACGCAGATCTTGGCTGACGCGCTGGGCTGCGTTACCGTCATTCATGAACGACAAGAGTAGCGCTACTGTCCGGAACGCGGTAACGGCGGACCGGACGGTCGGTCTCGCCCTCGGTGCGCTGGGCGTACTCGCCTTCAGCATGTCGCTGCCCGCCACCCGCGTCGCCGTGCAGCAGCTCGACCCGTGGTTCGTCGCCTTCGGCCGGGCCGTCGGCGCGGGGCTGCTGGCGGTGGCGTACCTGCGACTAACCGCCGCCCCGCGCCCCACCCGCGCCCAGTGGCGGCGGCTGACCGTCGTCGCCCTCGGCGTCGTCGTCGGCTTCCCGCTGTTCACCTCCCTGGCGCTCATCACCCAGACCTCCGCGCACGGCGCGGTCGTCATCACCGTGCTGCCCGCCACGACGGCCGTGTTCGCCGTGCTGCGCGCCGGCGAGCGACCGCCGGCGCTGTTCTGGGTCGCCAGCGCCGGCGGGCTGCTGGCGGTGCTCGCCTTCCTCGGCGCCAGCGGCGCGGTGCGCGGTGCGCTCGCCCCGCCCGACCTGTTCCTGCTCGCGGCGGTCGTGCTCTGCGGCCTGGGGTACGCCGAGGGCGGCGCGCTGGCCCGGGAGCTGGGCGGCGCCCGGACGATCTGCTGGGCGTTGCTGCTCTCCCTGCCGGTCACCGTGCCGGTCACGCTCGTCGCCGCCGTGGCCGCCCCACCGCGCGCCGACGCCGTCGCCTGGTCCGCGTTCGGATACCTCACCGCGGTCTCCATGTTCCTGGGCTTCTTCGCCTGGTACGCGGGCCTGGCCCGGGGCGGCGTCGCGCAGGTCGGCCAGATCCAGCTCGCGCAGCCGGTGCTCACCCTGCTCTGGTCGGCGCTGCTGCTGGGCGAGGCCGTCACCCCCACCTCGATCGCGGCGGCGCTGGCGGTGCTGGCGTGCGTCGTGCTGATCCAGCGCACCCGCGGCCGCACGCCGGCCGCCGTGGCGGAGCAGGCCTGACGGCGCCGCGCGGCCCCGCCCGCCGGCCTCGCCGGTCGATCCCGCGCGCCCGCCGGCCCGGCCTGCCGCTGCGGGCAGAGAGGGCTCCCGGGCCGGCAGGGCCGCCTCCCGGGCCCGTCAGGCCAGCGCGGCGAGGGCGGCGAGCAGCCGGTCCACGTGCCCGGTCGTGCTGCCCAGGCCGATGCTGGCCCGCAGGGCGGTCGGCGGCAGGTCCCGCCGGCCGCTGCGGGCGGCCGCCTCGTCGAGCAGCCGCCGGGCCAGCGGGTGGGCGCAGAAGAGGCCGTCGCGCACCCCGATGTCGTACGTCGCGGCCAGCTCCGCCGCCACCTGTGCCGAGTCCCGGCCGGCCACCACGAACGACACGATGCCCACCCGGGGCACCGCCGGCCCGAACGTGCGCAGCTCCACCACGTGCGGCAGGGCCGCGACGCCCTCGCGCAGCCGGGTCAGCAGGGCCTGCTCGGCGTCGTGCAGGGCGACCCGGTCGGCGTCGGCCAGGGCGGCGCAGACCGCCGCCAGGGCGACCGCGCCGAGCAGGTTCGGGGTGCCCGCCTCGTGCCGGGCCGGGCCGGTCGCCCACCGTACGTCGTGGGTGGCGGCCCCCACGTGGCTGGTGGCGCCCCCACCGGCCAGGTACGGCGGTGCGGCGTCCAGCCAGTCCGCCCGCCCGACGAGCACCCCCGCGCCGAAGGGCGCGTACAGCTTGTGGCCGGAGAGCGCGAGGTAGTCGACGTCGAGGTCGGCGACGTCGACCGGCGCGTGCGGGGCGAGCTGCGCGGCGTCCACCGCGATCCGGGCCCCGTGCCGTCGGGCCACCCGGGCCAGCTCGGCCACCGGCCAGCGCTCGCCGGTCACGTTGCTGGCGGCGGTCACCGCCACCAGCACGGGCGGCCCGTGTCCGGCGCCGGGGCGGGTGGGCCGGTGGCCGGCGGCGTCCGGCCTGCGCAGCTCGCCGAGCGCGGCGTCGAGCGCGCGTACCGCCCCGGCGGGATCCCCGGGCACCGGCAGCCGCACCGAGCCACGCGGCCAGGGCAACAGGTTGGCGTGGTGCTCCCCGCCGAAGGTGACCACCGTCGTGCCGGCGGGCAGCGCCCGGGCCAGCAGGTTCAGCGCGTCCGTGGTGTTGCGGGTGAAGACCACGTGGTCGCCGGCGCGGGCGCCGAGGAAGTCGCCGACCGTCTGCCGGGCGCGCTCGTAGGCGAGGGTGCAGCGCCGCGACAGCGCCCCGGCGCCGCGGTGCACGCTGGCGTACCAGGGCAGCAGCTCGGCCACCGCGTCGGCCGCGGCCCGCGCGCAGGGCGCGGTGGCCGCGTAGTCCAGGTTCACCTGCCCGGGTACGCCGAGCACGTCGAGCGGGCCGGCGACGGCGGGCGGCTGCGGCGCGGGCGGAGGTACGAGGGTGACGGTCACGGCCGACCTCCGGGGTCCAGGACCCCGGGTGGGCGCACACGGGCGGGGTCCGCGCTTGCCCGGCGCGCGGATCGGGCCGGGCCCGGTCATCACCCGGGGCACCCCACCGCGAACTCGACGAGGGTTGCCGGCCAGCAAGCCGGGGCTTGACGCTGGCGCTCGTGACCTGCCGGCAGCATAGCCGGGTCGATGCGACCGGACCAGCCGGCCCGGGATGGCTACGCTGACCGCATGGCCGACACCCCGCCCGGCGCGCCCCTGCCGCCGTCGCCGACCGCGCCCGCCCTCCCGCCGCCCGGCGGGGCCGGGCCCCGGATGCCGCTGCGGCGGCTGGGGTGGCGTCGGGCCCTGGTGCTGGCCGGCACCGTCCTGTTCATCGCGGCGTGCGCGCTGTTCATGGTCTTCACGCTGGGGGAGAACCTGGGCGTCGAGGCGCTGCTGATCGGCGTGGTCGCCGCGATCCTCCCGGTTCCGGTGCTGGTGGGCTGTTTCCTCTGGCTGGACCGCTACGAGCCCGAACCCCTCAAGTACCTGATCTTCTGCTTCGCCTGGGGCGCGTTCGTCTCCACCGCGGCCTCGCTGACCGTCAACGAGTTCTCGGCCGGGCTGTTCGAGGACTGGGGGCTGCCCACCGCGCTGACCGCGGTCCTGGTGGCGCCGTTCATCGAGGAGCTGACCAAGGCCCTCGGGCCGATCCTGATCCTGATCTTCCGCCGCCGGGAGATCTCCGGGATCACCGACGCCCTGGTCTACTGCGGGCTCTCCGCGGTCGGGTTCGCGATGGTGGAGAACATCCTCTACCTGGGCGGCTACGGCTACGCCAGTGGCGTGGAGCGGTACGGGCCGGCGACCGGCACCCAGCAGGTGATCGCCATCTTCATCGTCCGGATCCTGCTCTTCGGCTTCGCCCACCCGCTCTTCACCTCCATGACGGGGGTGGGGCTGGGCATCGCCGCGCGCACCGCCAGCCGGTGGGTCCGGGTGCTCGCCCCGCTCGCCGGGCTGCTGCTGGCGATGATGCTGCATGGGCTGTGGAACCTGCTGCCGACGCTCACCCAGGCCACCGGCCAGACCCTGATCATGCTGTACGGCTTCATCGGCGTGATGGTGCCGGTCTTCTTCGGCATGGTCGGGCTCGCCGTCTGGCTACGGGCCTGGGAGGGGCGGCTCACCGAGCGCACCCTGCCGGACTACGTCCGGGCGGGCTGGCTGACCCCACCGGAGGTGGCGGCGCTGAGCAGCCTGGGACGGCGGCACGCGGCCCGGGTGTGGGCCAAGCGGGTGGCCGGCGACGGCGGGCTGAAGGCGATGCGCGGCTACCAGTTCGCGGCGACCCGGCTGGCGCTGCTGCGCGACGGCGCGCTGCGCGGCCTGGACCGGCGCCCGGCCGACCGGGAGCGGACCGCGCGGGAGGAACGGGAGTTGCTGGAGGCGATCGGCGCGTACCGGTCGTTCTTCGTGGGCCGGGACCCGCAGGTGCCGGTGGGGATCTGGGACGGGCAGCGCTACCACCTGCGCTTCCCGGACGGCACGCAGCGTTCGGTCGAGGCGCCGGACGAGCCCGTCGTGCCGATCCCGGTGGTGCTCGTCCCGCCGCCGCCCCCGGCGCACCCGGCCGGCTTCGGCCCGCCCGGCTGGTACGGCCAGCGCCCGCCGGCGCCCTGGCCCCCCGGCCACCACTGACGCGGGACGCCGGGGGACCCCGGATCCGCGACCGGGGCCGCCCCGCTCGGGCCAGCCCCGGTCGTCAGGTCATCAGGCTGGTGAGGAAGTCACCGAGGCCCTGCGCCATCGCCATCAGTCCCGCCCCGATCGCCTTGAACATCTCCGCCGCGCCCTCCGGCCGGAAGGCCATGAAGTAGATCAGGAACGCGACGCTCCCCCAGAGCAGAATCTTCTTCACGAGTACCGGCATCGTCCCTCCCCAGGGCCGGTGGTGCGGCTGGCTTCCCGGCCGGGAGCGACGCAAACGGCACCGACGCCCTCATCCGGGCGGGTCGGGAGGGGACGGGATCAGAGGTAGAGGCCGGTGGAGTCGTTCTCCACCCGCTCGGCGGCCACGGCGTGCACGTCGCGCTCGCGCAGCAGCACGTACCCGCGGCCGTGCAACTCGACCTCGGAGCGGTCGTCGGGGTCGAAGAGGACCCGGTCGCCCGAGACGATGGCGCGCACGTTCGGCCCAACCCCCACGGCGGTGGCCCAGGCCAGGCGCTTGCCCACGGCGGCGGTCGCCGGGATCACGATGCCGGCGGTCGAGCGTCGCTCACCCTCGCTGCCCTCCATCCGCACCAGCACGCGGTCGTGCAGCAGGCGGATCGGCAGCCCGGAGTCGAGATTCTGGTCGACGGTCACGCCGGAAACGCTACCGTGTCCCGGTCGGCCGGCCGTGGGCGGTTACGCGCCGGGGGCCGGGGGCAATGGGTGGCGGACCTGCCCTACGGTGGCGTCGTCGGACGTATCCTGTCCGCCCATCGGCATGGGCGGGCCGGTTCTCTTGCCAGGAGGTGCGCTTGAGCCGCTTCGAGCAGATACGCGGACGGCTCCGTCGCGCGTACGAGTCGGGCCGGGAGTCGGCGCGCGCCCGCCGCGCGGACCCGTCCGACGCCCCCGAACCGGCCGGCGTGGCCTCGCCGACGTCCCCCGGACCGGCGGCTGCGCCGTCCGCGACCGTGGTCGGCGCCCCGCCGCCCGGTGCCATGCACAACTCCACCTCCAGCCGCGACGACGCGGACGTGCCGCACGCGTTGCGGATCGCCGCCGCGTGGTCCTGGCGGCTGATCGTGATCGGCGTCGTCGCCTGGGCGCTGTTGAAGATCGTCGGCACCGTCCGGATCGTGGTCATCCCGCTGGCCGTCGCGCTGCTGCTCTCGGCGCTGCTCGCGCCGGCGGTCGGCTGGCTGCTGCGGGCCCGCTTCCCGCGTTCCCTGGCGACGGCGGTGGTGCTGGTGGGCGGCCTGGCCGGGGTGATCGGCACGCTGACCCTGGTGGTGAACGAGTTCATCCAGGGCGTGCCGGAGCTGAGCAAGAAGTCCTCCGAGGGCGTCCGGCAGATCCAGGACTGGCTCAAGACCGGGCCGCTGCACCTCTCCGACGGCCAGCTCGACAACTACATCGACGAGGGCCAGAAGTGGATCAACAACAACACCGAGAGGTTCACCAGCGGCGCACTCTCCACGGCCGCCACGCTGGCTGAGGTGTTGACCGGCACGCTGCTGGTGCTCTTCGCCACCTTCTTCTTCCTGCGCGACGGCAACAAGATCTGGCGGTTCCTGGTCCGGCTGCTGCCGGTGGCCGCCCGCTGGAAGGTCGACGACGCCGGGCGGGCGTCCTGGGCGACGCTGGTCGCCTACGTCCGGGCGACCGTGCTGGTCGCTTTCATCGACGCGGTCGGCATCGGCGTCTTCCTCGTCATCTTCGACATCCCGTTCGCCTTTCCGCTCGCCGCCCTGGTCTTCCTCGGGGCGTTCATCCCGATCGTCGGAGCGACCCTGTCGGGCGTGGTCGCGGTCCTGGTCGCGCTGGTCGACAGCGGCCCGGTGACGGCGCTGATCATCCTCGGTGCGGTGATCGGGGTGCAGCAGGTGGAGGGGCACCTCCTCCAGCCGCTGATCATGGGCCGGGCGGTGGCCATCCACCCGCTCGCGGTCATCATCGGCATCGCGGCCGGCGTGGTCCTCGCCGGGATCACCGGCGCGCTGGTGTCGGTGCCGCTGATCGCCGTGCTCAACACGGCCGTGCGCCGGCTCGCCGCCCGTACCGTCCCGGACACCCCGCCCGACGCCGTCGTCGTCGCCTCCCAGGCGCCCTGACAGGGCGGGTCAGGACTTGGCGAGGCGTTCGAGGGCACCGCGGGCGACCTCCGGCCGGGTGGTGTACCAGAACGGCGGCAGCGACCGGCGCAGGAACGCCCCGTAGCCCCGGGCGGTCTCCAGGCGCGAGTCGAGCACCGCCACCACGCCCTTGTCGCCCGTCGACCGGATCAACCGACCCACGCCCTGGGCCAGCCGGATCGCGGCGATCGGCACGCTGACCGCCGCGAAACCCGACCCGCCGCCGGCGTCCACCGCGGCGGCCCGCGCCGCCGCCAGTGGCTCGTCCGGCCGGGGGAAGGGCAGCCGGTCGATGACCACCAGCTGGCAGGAGTCGCCCGGCACGTCGACCCCCTGCCAGAGCGACATCACCCCGAACAGGCAGCTCGACTTCTCCTCGCGGAACCGGCGTACCAGCAGCGGCAGCGCCTCCTCGCCCTGGAGCAGGACCGGCAGGTCGGTCCGCGCGCGCAGCAGCTCCGCCGCCTGCTGCGCGGCCCGTCGGGAGGAGAAGAGGCCGAGCGTACGCCCGCCGAGCGCGGTGACCAGCGTCAGCAGTTCCTCGCCGGCCGCGTCGGGCAGCCCGGAGACGCTGGGTCGGGGCAGGTGCGCGGCGACGTACAGGATGCCCTGCCGGGGGTAGTCGAACGGCGAGCCGACGTCGAGGGAGCGCCAGCCCGGCCCCGAGGTCGCCGGTGCCCCCGCCGCGCCTGCGGCCACGCCACCCGGTGCGGTGCCCCCCTGCGCGGTGCCGCCTTCGGACGGGGTGCCTCGTGCCGGTGCGGCGGCGCCGGTGCGCCCGGCGGACCGGGCGGCCAGGGCGGCGGCGGCCGGTGACGGCGGGTCGGCCGGGGGTGCCTCCAGGCCCAGCGCCCGGGCCACCGTGTCGAACCGGCCGCCCAGCGTCAGCGTCGCCGAGGTGGCGACCACCGTGCGCTCGTCGTACAGGTGGGTGGCGAGCGTGCCGGCGACCGAGAGCGGCGCGACCACCAGCGCCCGGCGACCGGTGTTGTCGTTCTTCTCCACCCAGGCGACGTCGTGGTCGGCCTCCTCCAGCAGCCGCTGCGCGGTGGCGGAGAGCTCGTCGAGCACCGCCTTGGCCTGCTGCTTGCGCACCGGGTCCGGGTCGTCGGACTTGACCTCGCCGATCGCGTCGAGCGCCGCCCGGGTGGCCGCGTCCAGCAGGGTGCACGCCTCGCGCAGCACGGACGGCAGCCCCGAGGTGATCCGCCCGGCCGGCGCCTCGGCCAGCCCGACCGCCAGGGCGTCGCCGGCCGCGGTCAGCGACTCGGCGACGTCCGGCCGCAGCAGCGGGCGGGCCCGCTTCGCTGAGCGGTCGATCAGCTCCGGCACCAGCTCGGCCTGCGCCGCCGAGGAGACCCGGTCGGCCAGCTCGTGCGCCTCGTCGACGATGAGCAGCTTGTGCGGGGGCACGATGTGCCGGCCGGCGAGCATGTCCACCGCGAGCAGGCTGTGGTTGGTGACCACGATGTCGGCCTCCCGCGCGCGGGCCCGCGACGCCTCGGCGAAGCACTCCGCGCCGAACGGGCAGCGGGACGCGCCGACGCACTCCCGGGCCGGCATGGAGACCAGCCGCCAGGCCTGGTCGTCGACGCCCGGGTCCAGCTCGTCCCGGTCACCGGTGTCGGTCTTCTCCGCCCAGTCGCGCAGCCGCTGGACCTGCTTGCCGAGCCGCCCCGCCTCGCCGAGCCACTTGGTGCCGCCGCCGGGGCGCGCGGCCGGGGCGTCGAAGAGCGTGTCCTCCGGCTCGTCCTCAGTGGAGTTGTCCAGCCGGGCCAGGCAGAGGTAGTGGTGCCGACCCTTCAGCACCGCGAAGGTGGGCCGCCGGCCGAGCACCGGCTCCACGGCGTCGGCGAGCCGGGGCAGGTCGTGGTCGACCAGTTGGGACTGCAACGCCAGGGTGGCCGTGGAGACCACCACCGGACCGTCCACCGTCAGCGCGGGCGTCAGGTAGGCCAGTGACTTGCCGGTGCCCGTGCCGGCCTGCACCAGCAGGTGCTCCCGCGCCTGCACGCACTCCTCGATGGCCGTCGCCATCTGCTGCTGGCCGGGCCGCGCCGACCCGCCCGGCACCGCGCCGACCGCGGCGGCGAGCAGTTCGACCCCGCTCGGCCGGGCGCCCCGCCGTCGGCCTCCGGTGCGGGGCGAGGGGGCGGCGGAACCGGTGGCGAGGCGCGGAGTCACCGTGCGACGGTACCCGCCGTCCCCGACACCGGCCGCGCCGATCCGGGCGTGGCGTCGTCACGGTACGGTCTCCCGCCGACCGCGTCCGGTTACTTCCGTACGGCGACGGATGGGCGGTATCGGTTAGGGTGCGATTCATGCCGAGCGACGTGGTCCGCGTGATCTACCGCAAGTACGACGGCAGCGCCCACCGTGACTACCCGGCCCGCCGTCTCGCCGAGGACGACCTCGGCGTCTGGCTCGGCGTGACCGAGGGCACGAAGTCCGTCTACCATGGCCGGCCGTCGGTGGAGCAGATCCCGTTCGTCCTCCTGGTGCCGCACCACGCCTGGTGGACCGGCATGTTCAACCCCCCGCCGCGCACCAGCGAGGTCTACTGCGACATCGCCAGCCCGGCCCGCTGGGAGAACGACGACACCGTCCACCTCATCGACCTCGACCTCGACGTGGTGCGCCGCCGGACAACCGGGCTCGTGGAGCTGCGCGACGAGGACGAGTTCGCCGAGCACCGGGCCCGCTTCGGCTACCCCGACGACGTGGTGACGCAGGCCGAGGCGGCGGCCCGGTGGCTCCTCGACGCACTGGGCGACGGCGCCGAGCCGTTCGCCACGTCGTACCGCAAGTGGCTGGCCCTGGTGGTCTGACCCGCCGGCATCGGCCCCCGGGCCGTCACCAGCGCGGCGGCCAGCCGTCCTCCTCCGTCAGCGGCGGCAGGTCGCCCAGCTTCTCCGGATTCAGCTGGTGGAAGACCCCGGTCACCCGGCCCTCGTCCACGGCGAGGGCGGCCACCACCCGCAGCGGCCGGCCGTCCGAGTGCCGGGTCTCCAGGTGCAGGCCCTCGACGCCGTCGACGAGCACCCGACGGGCGCGCAGCGTTCCGCCGTAGCGCCCGGCACGCCCGAACAGGCCCAGCAGGAAGCGGGCCACCGCGTCGGCACCGAGCACCGGCCGCCGGGCCGCCGGGAAGTGGCCGCCGCTGTCGCCGACGGCGACCACGTCCGGGGCGAGCACCCGCACCAGCGCGGCAAGGTCGCCCGACTCGACAGCGGCCACGAAGGCGGCGAGCACGTGACGCTGCTCGACCGCGTCGGCGGTGTGCCGGGGCGCGTCGGGCGCGTGCACCGCCCGGCGGGCCCGGGAGGCGAGCTGGCGGGCGGCGGCGTCGGTCGTGCCGAGCACCTCGGCGATCTGGGCGAACGGCACGGCGAAGACGTCGTGCAGCACGAAGGCCACCCGCTGCTCCGGTGCGAGGCGTTCCAGCACCACCAGCAGGGCGGTGCCGACCTGATCGGCGCGGACCGCCCGCTCCGCGGGGTCGGGCGCGAAGCCGTCGGGGCGCGGGCCCTGGTCGAGCGGCGTCACCACGGGCTCCGGCAGCCATTGGCCGGGGTACGCCTCCCGCCGCACCCGCGCCGAGCGGAGCACGTCCAGGCAGATCCGGGCGCAGGTGGTGGTCAGCCAGGCGCCGAGGTGCCGGATCTCGGCGCGGGCCGCCGGGTCGGCGAGCGCGCTGGCGTACCGCAGCCACGTCTCCTGCACGGCGTCCTCGGCCTCGCTGCGGCTGCCCAACATCCGGTGCGCCACGCCCAGCAGCCGCCCCCGCTCGGCCTCGAACTCCGTCACCATCTCCCGCACGCCGACCCCCGCTCCACTGCCGGGGCGCGTACCGCCCCGCCCGCGATTCTCCCGCCCCGACCCCACACCCCGAGACTGCGGTCGATCACGCAGTCGTGGTGCCCCGCGTAGCGGGCTGAGTGGGGACCTCGCCCGTCATGGGTGCCCCCAGGATCGCGGGCCGGGCCCGGGGCCGGGGCGGGGTTGCCGGGCGGGTGGGGCGGATGTGGGTGATGATCCGGGGATGCGAGGGGTTGAGGGGAGCGGCGCGGGCCGCGATGCCGTGGGTCAGCACGACGCTGTCGTGGGGCCGGTCGGAGGGACGATGCGGGAGTTGCTGCGGGTGGCGCCCGGCGGAGCGGTCGATCTCGGGGCGGTCGATTCCCGGTCGACGCCCGGGCTGCCCGGGCAGGAGGTGACCGGCCCGCAGCGCAAGGAGTGGGCCCGTGGCCAGGTCACGCTGATCGGCGCGGAACTGGGCGGGCAGCAGGAGATGCTCTTCGCCGACGCCAAGGCCCGGCAGCCGGCTCGACCCGTCGGCGCGGCTGCCGGCGTGGACGGGTCGGCTGGGGGTGCCGAGGGGGCGGCTGCGGCCGGCGGCGCCGAGGGGGCGGCTGCGGCCGGCGGCGCCGACCGGGCCGGTGTGACCGGCGGGCGGCGGGTGCTGCTGGTGCTCCAGGCGATGGACTGCGGGGGCAAGGACGGCACCATCAAGCGGGTGGCCGGCGCGATGAATCCGCTCGGCCTGCACGTGCGCTCGTTCGGCCCGCCCACGGCCGAGGAGTTGCAGCACGACTTCCTGTGGCGGATCCGGCGGGCGCTGCCGCCGCCCGGGTACGTCGGTGTCTTCAACCGGTCGCACTACGAGGACGTCCTCGTGGCGCGCGTCGAGTCGCTGGTGCCCGAGTCGATCTGGCAGGCCAGGTACGACGAGATCAACGCCTTCGAGCGGGAGCAGGCCGACGCCGGGGTGACCATGGTGAAGGTGCTGCTGCACATCTCGTACGCGGAGCAGGGCCGGCGGCTGCTGGAGCGGCTGGACGAGCCGCGCAAGCACTGGAAGTACGATCCGTCGGACGTCGACGCCCGGGCCCGCTGGGACGACTACCAGGCCGCGTACGCCGAAGCCCTGAGCCGGTGCGGCACGGACGCCGCGCCCTGGTACGTGGTGCCGGCGGACCGCAAGTGGTACCGCGACTGGGCCGTTGCGCACCTGCTCCGCGAGACGTTCGACACCCTCGATCTCGGGTATCCGCCTGCCGGTTTCGACGTCCGGCGCGAACGGGAGCGGCTGCTGGGATCGGAGAGAACGTCGTAGGTGAACGGCGGGTGAACGACTGGTGAATGCGGTCTGACCAGGGGGAGGCCGCCGAATCTCCGCTTTCGTCGTTTCCTAGCATTCCCAGGCGGGCACCCTCCGGGCGGCCGCCACCCTTCCACCGACACGACGAGGTCCGTGCTGTGAAGTTTTCCTTCCGCCCGAACGAGGGCGCCTTCTACGAGCTCTTCACCAGGGCCGCACAGAACCTGGTGAAGGGCACCGAGCTGCTCAACGAGCTGGCCCTGCCGGGAGTGGAGGTGCAGTCGGTCAGCGAGCGGCTCACCGAGGTGGAGCACGACAGCGACCAGATCACCCACGAGCTGTACAAGAAGATCAACTCGACCTTCATCACGCCGTTCGACCGGGAGGACATCTACCGGCTCGGGTCGCTGCTGGACGACGTGATGGACCACCTCGAAGCGGTCGGCAACCTGCTCTACCTCTACGGCCTGACCAAGCTTCCCTCGCTGCCCCGCGAGATGCACGAGATGGTCAACGTCCTGGACGCCCAGGCGAAGCTGACCGCCGACGCGATGCCGCGCCTGAAGTCGATGAAGGACCTCGAGGACTACTGGATCGAGTGCAACCGGCTGGAGAACGACGGCGACCAGGTGTACCGGATGCTGCTGGTCCGCCTCTTCTCCGGCGAGTACGACGCCCTGACCGTGCTGAAGATGAAGGAGGTCGCCGACGAGCTGGAGGCCGCCTGCGACGCCTTCGAGCACGTGGCGAACACCGTCGAGACCATCGCGGTCAAGGAGTCCTGATCCTGTGAGTCCCGAACTCATCGCCGTGCTGGCGGTGATCGCGGTGGCCCTGGCGTTCGACTACACCAACGGCTTCCACGACGCTGCCAACGCGATCGCGACCAGCATCTCCACACGGGCGCTCACACCCCGGGTGGCCCTGGCCATGGCGGCGGTCGGCAACTTCATCGGCGCCCACTTCGGCGCCGAGGTGGCCAAGACCGTCGGCAGCGGCCTGGTGAAGCTGCCCACCGGCACAGCGAGCCTCGGCATCGTCTTCGCGGGCGTCATCGGCGCCATCGTGTGGAACCTGGTGACCTGGTACTTCGGCCTGCCGTCGTCCTCGTCGCACGCGCTGATCGGCGGCCTGGTCGGCTCGACCGTCGCCGCGTCCGGCACCGTGCTCTGGACCGGCATCGGGGAGAGCGTGATCATCCCGATGGTCCTCTCCCCGATGGTCGGCTTCCTGCTCGGCTACATCGTCATGATCGCCGTGCAGTGGATCTTCCGGAAGGGGCACCCGGGCCGACTCAACCGGGGCTTCCGCTGGGCGCAGACCGCGTCCGCCGCCGCCATGTCGGTCGGCCACGGCATGCAGGACGCCGCCAAGACCATCGGCATCGTGGTGCTCGCCCTCTACGTCGGCGGCTACCAGGACGACCCCAGCTTCATCCCCGAGTGGGCGTTCTGGACCTCGGCGGCCGTGCTGGCCGCCGGCACGTACGCCGGTGGCTGGCGGATCATCCGGACCCTGGGCCGGAAGATCATCGACCTCCGGCCGCCGGAGGGCTTCGCCGCCGAGACCGTGGCCAGCGGCGTGCTCTACTTCAACGCGCTGGTCCTCGGCGCGCCGATCTCGACGACCCACACGATCACCTCGGCGATCATGGGCGTCGGCGCCACCAAGCGGCTCTCCGCCGTCCGGTGGGGCGTGGCCGGCAACATCGTCGGCGCGTGGATCCTGACCTTCCCGGCCGCCGGCTCGATCGGCGCCCTGATGTACTTCCTGGTCCGGCCCCTGTTCAGCTGAGGTGCGGGGAAGGGGCACCTCGTCGGCGAGGTGCCCCTTCCCCGTCAGGAGTAGTCGACGCCGATCTGGGCGCGGATCCCGTCGAGCAGCGCCATCACCTCCAGCGTGGTGGCGTGGGGGACCAGCGGGCTCTCCGACAGGCCCTCGGCGAGGCAGCGCTGGACCTCGGCGGCCTCGTACTGGTAGCCGCCGCCGACCAGCTCGTCGGTGATCGTCTCCGGCTCGGCGCCGGCCCGGTGCAGGGTCGCGGAGCCGGGGCGGAAGAACGGCTCGGGCAGGTCGATCCGGCCGGTGGTGCCGGTGATCGAGGCGTCCAGCGCGGTGGCCCCGACCATGCCGCAGCTCAGCGTGGCGACGGCGCCCGAGTCGTAGCCCAGGACGATGCCGGTGTTCTCGTCCACCCCCTCCGGGCTGAGCTTCGCCCAGGACCGGACGTGGTCGGGCACGCCGAGCAGCAGGTGGGCCAGGCTGACCGGGTAGACGCCGAGGTCGAGCAGGGCGCCGCCGCCGAGCGTGCGGGCCCGCATCCGGTGCTCCGGCGGGAACGGCCCGGCCACCCCGAAGTCGGCCCGCACGCCGGTCACCGTGCCGATCGCGCCGTCCGCGACCAGGTCACAGAGCCGGCGTACGAGCGGGTTGGTCCGCATCCACATGGCCTCCATGAGGAAGACCCCGGCCGCGCGGGCGGTGTCGACCAGCTCGACGCTGGTCGCCAGGTCGAGGGTGAACGGCTTCTCCAGCAACACGGCCCGGCCGGCCGCGAGGCAGGTCATGGCCGCCTCGTGGTGCGCGGCGTGCGGGGTGGCGACGTAGACGACGTCCAGTTCGTCGTCCGCGGCGAGTTCCGCCCAGGAGGCGTACGCCCGCGGCACGCCGTGCCGGGCCGCGAACCGCTGCGCGCTCTCGGCGGTACGCGAGCCGACCGCCGCGAGTTCGGCGCCCGGCACCAGCCGCAGGTCCTCGGCGAAACGGGCGGCGATGTGGCCGGTGGCCAGGATGCCCCAACGAGTCATGCCGGCCACGCTAGCGAAGGTCACCGGACGGCGGCACGGGCGATCCACCCGTCGGGAACTAGGCTCGGCGCATGACGATCGACGCCGACGGCTTCCCCGCACCCCCGGCGCTCGTGGCGCACGCCCGCCGGTTCCGCGCCGAGGGCGGCACCCCGGCGGCGCCCCGGGTCGCGGCCACCGTGCTGCTGCTCCGTCCGGCCGGCGACGGCTTCGAGGTCTACCTGATCCGGCGGGTCGCCGCGATGGCGTTCGGCGGGATGTACGCCTTCCCCGGCGGCGGGGTCGACCCCTCGGACTCGCAGGCGCACCTGGACTGGGCCGGGCCGACGCCGGCCGGGTGGGGTGAGCGCCTGGGGCTGACCCCCGAGGCCGCCCAGGCGGTCGTCTGCGCCGCCGCCCGGGAGGTCTTCGAGGAGGCCGGGGTCCTGCTCGCCGGCCCCGACGCGCAGACCGTGGTCGGCGACGTGAGCGGTGACGACTGGGAGGCCGACCGGGTGGCGCTGGAGCAGCGCCGGGGCGGCTTCGCCGACCTGCTCGCCCGGCGCGGGCTCACCCTCCGGTCCGACCTGCTGCTGCCGTGGAGCCGGTGGATCACGCCGGAGTTCGAGCCGCGCCGCTTCGACACGTACTTCTTCGTGGCCCTGCTGCCGGAGGGGCAGCGGACCCGGGACGTCTCCGGCGAGGCCGACCACACCCTGTGGGTCCGCCCGGCGGACGCGCTGTCCCGGGCGGAGGCGGGCGAGCTGACCATGCTCCCGCCCACCCTGGTGAGCCTGTCCCAGGTGGCGGCCGGCGGCGACCTGGCCGGCGTCGCCCGCGCGGCGGCGACCCGGGACGCGGCCACCCCGGTCACGCCCCGGCTCGACGAGCCCGACGACGGCGAGCCCCGCTTCGTGCTGGCCTGACCCGCACCGTTGCGGACCTTGGCCGGAAGGCGACCCCCGGAAGGGCCGTCCTCCGCCGAGGTCTCCGCAGCGGGCCCGGTGCGAGCGCGGCGGGGAGGCCCGCTCGACGTGCGTCAGCCGAAGCGGCCGGTGATGTAGTCCTCGGTCTTCTTCACGCCGGGGTTGCTGAAGATCTTCTGCGTGTTGTCGTACTCGATGAGGCGGCCCGGGTCGCCGGTCTTCTCGATCGAGAAGAAAGCGGTCCGGTCCGAGACGCGGGCGGCCTGCTGCATGTTGTGCGTGACGATGATGATGGTGAACTTGTCCTTGAGCTGGAACATCAGGTCCTCGATGGCCAGCGTGGAGATCGGGTCGAGCGCCGAGCAGGGCTCGTCCATCAGCACCACCTGCGGCTCGACGGCGATGGTCCGGGCGATGCAGAGCCGCTGCTGCTGACCGCCGGAGAGGCCGGCGCCGGGCTTGCCCAGCCGGTCCTTGACCTCGTCCCAGAGGTTGGCCGAGCGCAGCGCCTTCTCGGCCGCCTCCTCCAGGATCGACTTGCGGCGGACCCCGTTGAGCCGCAGCCCGGCCACCACGTTCTCGAAGATGCTCATGGTGGGGAACGGGTTCGGCCGCTGGAAGACCATGCCGATCATGCGCCGGACGGCGGTGACGTCCACGTCCCGGTCGTAGATGTCCTGGTCGTCGATGGTGAGGCTGCCTTCGACCCGGGCGCCGGGGAGCACCTCGTGCATCCGGTTGATCGACCGCAGGAAGGTGGACTTGCCGCAGCCGGACGGGCCGATCAGGGCGGTCACCGTCTTCGGCTCGACCGTCAGGTTGATGTTCTCGATGGCCTTGAAGGCGCCGTAGTAGGCGGTGACGTTCGAGGCTTCGATGCGCTTGGCCATGGTGGTGGTACCTCCGGGGTTCATCGGCCGAGCCGGTTGCGACGGGCCAGCAGCTTCGCCGCGACGGTCAGGATCAGCACGAGGGCGACCAGGGTGAGTGCCGCCGTCCACGCCCGCGCCGGCGCGTACCGGGACGCGTCACCGGCCTGCTGGTAGACGAAGAGGGCCAGCGACGACTGGTTGTTCTCGAACGGGTTGAAGTTGATCGCCGCGCCGCCGCCGGCGACGAGCAGCACCGGGGCGGTCTCGCCGGCCGCGCGGGCGATGGCGAGCATGACGCCGGTGACGATGCCCGGCAGCGCGGTCGGCAGCACGACCCGCAGGATGGTCTTCCACTTCGGCACGCCGAGGGCGTACGCCCCCTCGCGCAGCGGCGCCGGGACGAGACGCAGCATCTCCTCGGTGGAGCGGACCACGGTGGGCAGCATCAGCACGCTCAGGGCGAGCGCGGCGGCGAAGCCCGAGAAGCTCGGCCGGCCGTCGTTGAACCACGGCGAGACGATCAGCACCCAGAACGCCAGCACGAACAGGCCGGCGACGATCGACGGGATGCCCGTCATCACGTCCACGAAGAACCGGATCGCGGCGGCGAACCGGCCGCGGCCGTACTCGACGATGTAGATCGCGCAGAGGATGCCGAGCGGGACGGTGATCAGGGCGGCGATGCCGACCTGCTGGAGCGTGCCGACGATCGCGTGGTACGCGCCGCCGTTCGGGTCCCGCGCGCCGATGTTGTTCATCGAGGTGAGGAAGAAGTCGGCGTCCAGCCGCTCGGCGCCCTTGCTGACCAGGGTCCAGACCACCGAGGCCAACGGCAGGACGGCCAGTACGAACGCCGAGTGGATGAGCGCGCTCCAGGTGCGGTTGCGGGCCGACCGCCGCCCCTCGACCTTGTTGGCGGCGGCGAACAGGCCGGCCAGGTAGAGCAGCGCGGCGACCACCACGACCAGCACCGGGCCGCCCGTGCCGGTGCCGTACACGAACGCGGCGGCGACCAGCAGGGCGGCTGCCGCGATGGCCGGCGCGGCGTACCTCGGCAGCCGGCGCGCCTTGAGGGTGGGCGGCTGCGCGGGCGGACGGGTCCGGTGCGACGTAACGACTGTGGTCATGCGGCCGACTCCGTGAACTCCCGGCGGCGGTGGATGATCGCCCGCGCCGTGATGTTGACGATCAGCGTGATGGCGAAGAGCACGAGACCCGAGGCGATCAGCGCCCCCCGTCCTGTGTCGTTCGCCTCGCCGAACGCGTTGGCGATGTTGGCGGCGATGGTGTTGCCACCGTTCTCGATGAGGTTGACCGAGATGTTGAAGGTCGCGCCGAGGGTCAGCGCCAGGGCGATGGTCTCGCCGAGCGCCCGGCCCAGGCCGAGCATCACCGCGGCGATGATGCCGGGGCGCCCGTACGGCAGGACGGCGGTGCGGAGCATCTCCCAGCGGGTGGCGCCGAGGGCGAGTGCGGCTTCCTCGTTGGCGGTCGGGGTCTGCATGAACACCTCGCGGGAGAGCGAGGTGATGATCGGCAGGATCATGATCGCCAGCACCAGCGCGCCGAGCAGGATGGACCGGCCGAACGGGCCGTCACCGCCGAAGATCGGGATCCAGCCGAAGTACGTGTTGAGCCAGGCGGAGAAGTCCCGTACCGGATTGATGAATACGTCGCGGCCCCAGAGGCCGAAGACCACGCTCGGTACGGCCGCGAGCAGGTCGATCAGGAAGCCCAGCGTGGTGCCGATCCGGCGCGGCGCGTAGTGGGACAGGTAGAGCGCGATTCCCAGCGCCACCGGGACCGCGATCAGCAGGGCCAGGGCAGAGCTGAGCACGGTGCCGAAGGCGAGGGCCCCGATGCCGAACTTCGGCTCGGGGTCGTTCGGAAACCAGCCCTCGAAGGTCCAGAAGCTCTCGGTGTTGGCCCGCAGCGCCGGCACCGCCTTGGCGACCAGGAAGAACGAGATCGCCGCGATGATGACCAGGACGGCCGTGCCGGCGGCCAGAGTGAGGCCGCGGAAGGCCCGTTCGGCGCCGAACGCCCGGGCCCGCGGCAGCGCGCCGCCGCCGCCCAGCCCGGCTCCGCCCGGGTTTCGGGTGCTGACTGGTGCCTCGGCCATACGCGCCGAGGCACCGGCGGGCCCGTCGTGACTCTGGGTCACGCTGGTCCCGCCGGTGCCGGCGTCGGCCGAGCGGGTAGGGGTCTCACCCATCTGCTCGCTCGCTTCGGGGTTGGTGGTGATGGTGGTGGGTGGGAGTCAGGCGATGTTCTTCGCCGCCGTCTCGACCTTGGCGCGGACCGACTCGGGCAGCGGGGCGTAGCCGATGTCGCTGAGCACCTTCTGGCCCTCGGTGCTGGCGGTGTAGCCGAGGAAGCTCTTGACCAGCGGGAGCTTGTCGGCGGCGAGGCCCTTGGAGCAGACGATCTCGTAGGTCACCAGGACGATCGGGTAGGCCCCGGCCTCCTTGGTGTTGTAGTCGATCTTCATCTTGAGGTCGTCGCCCGTGCCGGTGATCTCGGCGCCGGCGATGGCCTTGCCGGCGTTCTCCAGGGTCAGCTCGGCGAACTCGCCGGCGCCGTTACCGATCTTGGCCATCTTCAGGCCGGCGTTCTCGGCGAAGGACAACTCGACGTAGCCGATGGTGCCGTCGGCGCCCTTGATGACGCTGGTGACGCCGTCGTTGCCCTTGCCCGCGGTACCGCCGGGGGCCTTCCACTCCTTTGCCTTGCCGAAGGTCCAGTCGGCCTCGGCGGTCTTGGAGAGGAAGTCCGTGAAGTTGTCCGTGGTGCCGGAGGAGTCCGACCGGTGCGCGGTCTGGATCGCCGTGGCGGGAAGCTTGGCGTCCGGGTTGTCGGCCTTGATCGCCGGGTCGTCCCACTTGGTGATCTTGCCTGCGAAGATCTTGGCCAGGGTGGCCGGCTTGAGCTGAAGGTTGTCCACGCCGTTCACGTTGTAGGCGACAGCGACCGGCCCGATCACCATCGGCAGGTGGATGGCCTTGCCGCCGACGCACTTGGCGTCGGCCTGCGGCTGCTCCGCCTCCTTGAGGGCGGAGTCCGAGCCGGCGAAGTCGGCGGTGCCCGCGATGAAGGCCTGGATGCCGGCACCCGAGCCGGACGGCTCGTAGTTGATCGTGGTGCCGGAGCACTTCTGCTGGTACGCCTTGATCCACTCGGCCATCGCGTTCTTCTGCGCCGACGAGCCCTGGGCGTTCAGCGTGCCGGTGGCGCAGTCGGCGGCGGCGGCCGACCCGGAGGCGGAGGCGCTGCTCGCGGGCTCGTTGTTGTCCGAGCCGCATGCGCTGAGAGCGAGCGTCGCGGTAAGAGCGAGGCAGGCGAGAGTGCCGTGCCGCTGGAGCTTCACCTGAGGGGTTTCCCTTCACGTCTGACTTCGCACCCGGATTGGGGCCCGGGGTGCCGGCGCTGACCGGCTGATCCAAAAGTTAGGAGCGCCAGGTAGCCGGTTCGCCGGTCGGAAGTGAACGGGGAGTGAACAGGTGCGGCAGTGCAGATGACCGCTCGCTGAGGGCGGGTTGTCCGTTAAGTGAACTCAGCTGCCACTGTCGGAAGTATGCGGATTTTCCTGGTAGGGCGTCATCTCGCGGGCACACCGCCGTCACCGATGGTGACCCTGTGGGCGGTGCGAGCCGGGCCCGGGCTCGGGTGGGCGTGCGCGGAGCGGCGCGTGACGCGCTCCGAGGTGGCGCGCGAGGGCCCGGGCCGCCGCGGCCCGGGCCCCATGGACGTCAGGCCGACTGGTAGTTCACGTGCGCCGACCAGCGGGCGAAGCCGAGCCGCTCGTAGAGCGCGACCGCCGCGGTGTTCGACTCGTCGACGTAGAGCATGACCCGGTCCAGGTCACGCCGTTCCCGCAGGTACGCCAGGCCGGCCGCGGTCAGCGCCCGGCCCAGCCCGCCCCGGTGCGCCGACGGGTCTACCCCGAGGACGTAGACCTCGCCGGTGCGGGCCGAGCCGGGTCGCTCGTGGACCTTCGTCCAGTGGAAGCCGAGCAGCCGGCCGGTCGCCCCGTCGACGGCGAGCAGGAAGCCCTCCGGGTCGAACCACGGCTCGTCGAGGCGTACGCGCAGGTCGGCGGGGGACCAGCGACCCTGCTCGGGGTGCTCGGCGAAGGCCCGCGCGTTGAGCGCCAGCCATTCCTCGTCGTCGGCGCCGGGTCGGAACGCGCGCAGCGTCACCCCGTCCGGCAGCGGGTGCTCCGGGATCGGGGCGGTCAACGGCCGGCGCAGCTGCCAGAGCACCCGGGCCCGGCGCAGCCCCAGGTCGACGGCGAGCGCGGCGGCCGAGGGGTGGTCGCCGTGCGCCCAGACCCGCAGCGGGCCGTCGGCCGCTGCCAGGACGCCCCGGGCCAGCGCCCGCCCCGTGCCGCGCCGCCGATGGGCCGGGTGCACCACCAGTTCGACGCCGACCCCGGCGGCCGCGTCGGTGGTGTCCAGGTGCGCGTAGCCGGCCAGTGTGCCGTCGTCCGCGTGGGCGGTCAGGTGCACCGCCGGCGCGTCCGGGTCGCGCAGGCGCAGCAGGACGTGCTCGTCGAACGGGTCCGCCCCGTCCGCGTCGCCGGCGGCCCGGGCGAGGGTCGTCACGTCGGCGATCTCCGTGGGGCTGAGGCGCTCGGCCCGGGTCACCCGGCCGCTGCGCGCTTCGGGATTGCTCATGGGATCACCGTAGTCGGGGCGGCCCGCGGCGCCGCCGGGCTCGGGGTGCTCCCGGCGAACGTCCCCGGCGCCCCGTGCCGTACGAACGTCCGCGTGGCCGGCTCACGTCACCCCGTCGGGCAGCGCCTCCACCTCGAACCTGCTGGTCAGCTCCGGCAGGATGCGGTGCAACGCGTCCACGGTGCCCTGTCGGTCGCCGCCGGCGTCGTGCAGCAGCACGACCGATCCGGGTACGACGCCCGCGACGACCGTCGCCGCGATCCGCCCGGCGCCCGGAGCCGCCCAGTCCGAGGGGTCCACCGTCCAGTGCAGCGGCGTCATGCCGAGCTCCTGGGCCACCGAGACCACCTGCCCCGTCCAGGCGCCGCCGGGCTGCCGGTAGTACGCGATCGGCGCGTCGGGCACGGCCGTCCGGATCGCGTCGCTGGTGCGCAGCAGGTCCGTCCGGATGGCGGCGGGCGATCGTCGGCCGAGGGTGACGTCGTGGTTCCAGCTGTGGTTGCACAGGGTGTGGCCGTCGGCCGCGATGGCCCGGATCAGGTCCGGGTGGCGCTGCGCGTTCTCGCCGACCACGCAGAAGGTGGCCCGTACCTGGTGCTCGCGGAGCAGGGCGAGCACCTGCGGGGTGTACTGCGGGTCCGGCCCGTCGTCGAAGGTCAGCGCGACCAGCGCGGTGCCGCTGGTGGTCTGCGTGCCGAACGGCCCGTCCGTCGGGCCCGACGGCGTCGGCGCGTCGGGGCCGGTGCCGCCGTCCTGGCCGGCCTCCGCCGGGCTGGTGTCCGGGGTGCCCTGCGGCGTGCGGCGGGGGGCGTCGTCCACCGGGGGCTGGTCGGCGTAGTGCGGGCCGGTGGCGCTGGTGGTCACGCTGGACCGGGACGCCGGCGGGTCGGGGACCAGGCTGCGCCCGAGGGCGTACGCGGAGCCGAGCAGCGCGGCGACCACCACCGCGGCCAGACCGATGGTGCGCGCCGCCCGGGCGTCCCGGAAGGGTTGGCCCGTCCGTGCCGATCCGCCGCCGCCCCCGTGGTCGATGCGCACCCCGTCGCCCCCTTGTAAGTTGCAAACCCGGCAGTCAGAATAGAACCGACGAGCTGCGCAAAAGGGGCATATGCGGAACAGTCCCCGAAGGGGCGGGAAGTCAGACCGGCAGGGGCGCGTGCTCGCTCTCCGGCAGCGACCGCGAGGGTGGTACGACGAACTTGTAGCCCACCTGCCGCACCGTGCCGATCATCGACTCGTACTCGGAGCCGAGCTTGGCCCGCAGCCGTCGGACGTGCACGTCGACCGTGCGGGTGCCGCCGAAGTAGTCGTAGCCCCACACCTCGCGCAGGAGCTGGTCGCGGGTGAACACCCGGCCCGGGTGCTGGGCCAGGAACTTCAGCAGCTCGAACTCCTTGTAGGTGAGGTCGAGCGGGCGGCCCTTGAGCTTCGCGGCGTAGGTGTCCGGGTCGATCGTCAGCTCGCCGGCGCGGATCGAGCCGCCCGCCCCGGAGGTGGCGTTGCTCAGCCGCCCGACGGCGAGCCGCAGCCGGGCCTCCACCTCGGCCGGGCCGGCGCCGGCGAGGATGACGTCGTCGACGCCCCAGTCGGCGTTGAGCGCGATCAGGCCGGCCTCGGTGACCACCGCGACCAGCGGCACCCCGAGGCCGGTGGCGTGCAGCATCCGGCAGGTGGCCCGGGCCTCGCTCAGCTCGGAGCGGGCGTCGACCAGCACCGCGTCCGGACTGGGGCCGGCGACCAGGGTGCGGACGTCGCGGGGCGCGGTACGGACCGAGTGCGGCAGCAGGTCGAGCGCCGGCAGCACTGCGGACGGTTCGCCTGCGCGTGCGGTCACCAGCAGCAGGATCTCCACGATCACCTCCGTCCCGGCGGCCGTCGGCCGCGCGCGACCAGCGCACTCCTGGCGGGGTGTGGCGCTGATGAACTTGCGTGGGTCCCGGCGTCGCTGACGGGCGGGTAGCGGCTTGAGCGTAACCGATCGCCTCGGCCGGACCTCCGCGTCACTTCCTGTTTGCCCGGCTTGCCCGTGATCGTGCCACAGGTTTTAACGTTGCCGAAACCGTGGTCCCCGCGTGGGCCGGCGGGTCTGGCACGATCGGGGCGTGTTTCCCTCCAGCTCGCCCGAGACCGGCCGCGACCAGTGGCCCGACGCCCCCCGCCCCGGGCCGTCCGGCCCCTCCCGCGGCCAGCCGCCGGCGCCGCGCACCGGGCCGGCACCCGACGACGACGGTGAGCGCCGGGAGCGCGGCGGACCGCGCCGCGCCCGGCGGCCCGGCGAGCCGGCCCGTCGGCCCGACGACGAGCCGGACGACGAACCGGACGAGGAGCCGATCGAGCCGGTCGAGGTGCGCCGCCCGCTCGCCCTGACCGTCGCCGGGTTCGCCACCCTGCTCGGGGTGGGGCTGGTGCTCGGGGCGCAGACCTCCGGCCCGGGGCACCGGCTGCCCTTCGCGTTCGTCATCTTCGGCGTGCAGCTGCTCTTCGTGCTCGCCTGGACGATGGCCATGCGGCCGCCCGCGCTGCTGCTGGTGGCCGCCGTCAGCGTCGGCGCCGCGGTCGCGGCCGACACCGCGGCCGTGCAGACCGACGTCGCCGGCCTGGCCCCGCTGGGCTACGTCGCGGCGGGCGGCTTCGCCCTCGGGGTGCTCGGCCAGCTCGTGCGGCGGGTCGACCGGGTGCGGGTGACCGACTCGCTCGGCAGCACCCTGCTGATCGTGGTCGGCGTCGTCGCCTTCGCCACCCTGATCGTGCTCAGCCGGATCCCGGCGGGCACCCAGGCCATCACGGTGTGCCTCACCGCCAGCGCGGTCGCGCTGACCGTCGCCCGGCTGACCGACGCGGTGGCGCCGTGGCCACGGCTGGCCCCGCAGGTGCCCCGGGGCGCGGCCGGCGTGGTCGCCGGCGCCATGGTCGGCACGCTGGTCAGCGCCCTCCTCGGCAGCTACCTCGTGACGCCCTTCACCCCCACCCGGGCCGCCATCATCGGGCTGGTCGCGGCGGTCGCCGCCGTGCTGGCGGACCTGGCCGTCGGCTACGCCGAGGCGGGCCGGCTGATGGCCGGGGAGCCGCCGACCATGTGGGTGGCCCGGCACATGCAGGGGCCGCTCGGCGGCTTCGCCCTGGCCGCGCCGGCCGCGTACGCCATGTGCAAGCTCGTTCTCTGACGCGGCGATTGAGGATTTCGCGGTTCGGGTACCACCGGTGGGCCGCTTCGCGGCACCCTCGACACTGACGACAGGAGGCGGCGTGGCGCACGACGACCCGTACGAGGAGCGGCCCCGGCGACGCGGGCGCAAGGTGCTCATCACCCTCGTCGTGCTGCTGCTGGTCCTGGGCGGCCTGATCGTGGTGGCCGACCGGGTCGCCGTCGGGGTGGCCGAGCGGGCCATCGCCGACCAGGTCCGCCAGGAGATCGCCAAGCAGGGCGCGCAGTCCTCGCCGCCCGAGGTGGAGGTCGGCGGCGTCCCGTTCCTCACTCAGGTGCTCGACGGCCGCTACGAGCGCATCTCCATCGCGCTGCGCGACGTGCAGGGCTCGGTGCGGGGCGACGCGGTCGCGCTGCCGAAGCTCGACGTGGACGCCCGCAACGTGCGCGCCTCGCTCGACACCATCCGTTCCGGCCAGGGCGACGTGGTCGCCGAGACGGTCGACGGGACGGGCACCATCAGCTACGACAGCCTCGCCAAGCTGCTCGACCGGCCGGGGCTGACCCTCGGCGAGCAGAACGGCCGGCTGGCCGTCACCGCCCCGGTCGACATCCTCGGTCAGCGCCTCACCGTGACCGGCACGGCCGACATCACGGTCGGCAAGGAGGGGCAGGTGGCGCTGCGCTTCAACGACCTGAACGCCGACGGCCTGCCGAACCTGCCGCTGGCCCGGACGCTGCTGAACAACTACGCGCGCGGCATCTCCATCGACGTGCCCCTGCCCGAGCTGCCGTTCCAGCTCGCCGTCCGGGAGGTCCGGCCGCTGCCCGAGGGGCTGGCCGTCACCGCGGACGCCAGGAACGTACCGATCAACTCCGCCACCGGCTGATCCCGGCCGCGCCCGACGGCGGTCCCGGGCGGCGCCCCTTCCCGGGGCCCGGCGCCGCCGGGCGCGCGTGGCGGGTGCCCGCTCGGGCACGTCCCGGATGCTGGTCGGCCCCCTGGTGTCCACGCGCCCGGCTGGTAGGCTCCCTGCTCATGGGGACGCTCCTCACCAAACGGCGCGCGGTCGACCTGTGCCGCGTGGCCACCTGCCTGTGTCGCCCCGTCATCTGACGGCGGGGCTGTCCTCGGCCGCCTAGCGGCCACCGGCACGCAGGAGCCTTTTCTTCTCCCGTGCTCTCTCTCAACGCCCGGCAGCGGCGCCGTCGCACGAACCCGTGATCCGTCCATACGGTGGATCCTGCGCGTGGTGCGATCGTCACGACTTTCGATGCCCCGTGCTGGTCACCATTCATCCTCACCAGGGAGTGATCTGATGAGTCGCGACACCGCACTCGTCTCGGCCGAATGGGCCGAGAAGAACCTCGACGCCCCGGGCGTCGTCTTCGTCGAGGTCGACGAGGACACCTCGGCCTACGACACCGGCCACATCGCCGGCGCGATCAAGCTGGACTGGAAGACCGACCTCCAGGACCAGGTGCGCCGGGACTTCGTCAACAAGAGCCAGTTCGAGGCGCTGCTCTCCGAGCGGGGCATCAGCAACGACGACACCGTCATCCTCTACGGCGGCAACAACAACTGGTTCGCCGCGTACGCGTACTGGTACTTCAAGCTCTACGGCCACCGTGACGTGAAGCTGCTCGACGGCGGCCGCAAGAAGTGGGAGCTGGACGCCCGCCCGCTGGTCCGCGACGCGGTGAGCCGCCCCGCGACGCAGTACGTGGCGCAGGAGCCGGACACCTCGATCCGGGCCTTCCGCGACGAGGTGGTGGCCGCCATCGGCACCAAGAACCTGGTCGACGTGCGCAGCCCCGACGAGTTCGCCGGCCGGCTGCTCGCTCCCGCCCACCTGCCGCAGGAGCAGGCCCAGCGGGCCGGTCACATCCCCACGGCGATCAGCGTGCCGTGGTCCAAGGCGGCCAACGAGGACGGCACCTTCAAGTCGGACGACGAACTGCGCAAGATCTACGCCGACGCGGGGCTGGACGACAGCCGCGAGACCATCGCGTACTGCCGGATCGGCGAGCGCTCCTCGCACTCGTGGTTCGTGCTCCAGGAGCTGCTCGGCCACCGCAACGTGAAGAACTACGACGGATCCTGGACCGAGTACGGCTCGCTGGTCGGCGTGCCGGTCGCGCTCGGCGACGAGCCCGGGGAGGCCTGAGCCATGACCGCACCCACCGCTGCCGGCTGCGCCGCTCCCGACCAGGCCGCCCCGCTGCCCGCGAGCCTGGACCTGGAGAAGGAGACCGTGATCACCGGCGTCGTCCGGTCCGACGCGGGCGAGGCCGTTCCGGGCGCGTACGTCCGGCTGCTCGACTCGACCGGTGAGTTCACCGCCGAGGTGGTGACCTCACCGGCCGGCCAGTTCCGGTTCTTCGCCGCGCCGGGTTCCTGGACCCTGCGGGCGCTCTCCCGGCACGGCAACGGCGACACCGCCGTGACCGCCGCGCGCGGCATCAACGAGGTCACCGTCACGGTCGCCTCCTGACCCGCCCCGCCCCGCCTCGGTTCGTGGCCCGTCCCCTTCGCAGGTGGCGGGCCACGACCGTTTCCGGCCGCGGCTGGGCGGCGTGACACGATGGCCCCGTGAACGGCGTGCAAGCGGCGGGGCAGGCCCCGCCCACCGGTCCCGGGCGGCCGGCGTCCCCCCGACGGTGGCTGCCCTGGCTGGCCGCGGCCACGGTGGCCTGGGCGGTGCTGCTGGCGGCGCTGACCTGGACGTCGGTACGCAACGACCCGCCGACGGTCCGGGAGCAGCGCACCCTGACCGAGGCCGGTCCGGTCGTCGACCGCGCGGTCGGCGCACTCGTAGCGGCGGCCGGCGACACCGCCGTGCTGACCCCGCCCGAGGTCGACCAGGGCTGCCGCGTCACCCCGTTCGCCGACGGCGCGGAGCTGTCGCGGGGGGTGGACGTCTTCGTCGCGACCGGCGGGGAGGCGACGCTGCTGGAGCGGGTCGCCGACCGGCTGCCGGCGGACTGGCGGGCCGGGGTCCGGGTCACCTCGGACGGCCCCCGGTTGCGCGCCGACGCGGGCGAGTTCGTCACCGTCTCCGGCGGGGTCGCGGGTGACGGCCGGGTCCGGCTCATGGTCGACACCGGCTGCCGGCCGGTGGGCGACGGCTACGACGTACCCGCGGCCGATGCCGCCGGTGCGGAGGCGGACGCCCTCGGGGAGGCGCTCCGGGCCCTGGGTGCCCCGGCCGGTCAAGCCCCCGGACGGGTGGTCACCGCGCCCTGCCCCGGCGGTGGCGCCGCCCGATCCGTGCGCTCCGCCGGCGTCCCGGCCCCCGCGTCCCCGGCCGCCGCCCTGGCCCCCGTCACCCGACTCCCGGTGCTGGACGACCCGCAGGCGTACGCCTACCGCCGTGGCCCGGTCACCGTCGTCGCCGACCTCTCGGGCGACCTGGTCGTCGTCTCGGTCACCACCGGCTGCCCCGCCTGACCCGGGCGGTCAGCCGCGCGGATGGTCGTGCGGCGTGCGGCTGCGGCCCAGGGCGTCGACGTGGCCCCAGCGGCCCGGGATGTCGAGCAGCTCGACGCGCCCCATGCCCTCGGGCACGGCGGGGTCGATGATCAGGTGCTCGCCCTGCGGCTCCAGCCCCAGCATCACGCGGAGCAGCAGCAACGGCGTGCCCGCCGACCAGGCCTGTGGGCTGCACGCCGTGGGGTACTCCACCGGGTAGTCGGTGAGGCTGCGTTCGTAGCCGGCGAAGGCTTCCGGCAGCCGTCCGCCGAAGAACCGGGACGCGGCCAGCATCGCGTCGCAGATCTGCCCGGCCTCCCGGCGGAACCCGTACCGCCACAGCCCCCAGGCGATGATCGAGTTGTCGAACGGCCACACCGTCCCGACGTGGTAGCCGACGGGGTTGTACCGCCCCTGGTCGTCGGCGAGCGTACGGACGCCCCAGCCGGAGTAGAGCCGGGGACCCAACAGGTGCTCGGCGATCCGGTCGGCCCGCGACTCGTCCACGATGCCGCTCCACAGCAGGTGCCCGATGTTCGAGGTCAGGGCGTCCACCTGCCGGCCGTCGGCGTCCAGGGCGAGCGCGTAGTACTCCCGCTCCGGGATCCAGAAGTCCCGGTTGAACCGCATCTTCAGCTCGGCCGCCTCCCGCTCCAGCCGGTCGGCGTACGCCGGGTCGCCCCAGATCGTCCGGGCCATCCGGGCGCCGCGCACCTTCGCGTCGTACACGTAGCCCTGGAGTTCGCAGGTGGCGCGCGGGAAGCCGGGGAGCCGGCCGTCACGGTACGAGATGGCGTCCCAGGAGTCCTTCCAGCACTGGTTCGCCAGCCCGGTGTCCGGGTTGCGGGTCTGGTACCAGAGGTAGCCCGTGCCGAGCAGGTCCCCGTACGTGTCGATCCAGGCGAGGGCGGCCCGGGTCTGGGCCTCCAGTCCCCGCACCAACCTGTCGTCGCCGGTCCACCGCTCGTACTCGTCGAGCAGGATGACGAACAGCGGCGTCGAGTCCGCCGAGCCGTAGTACGGCGAGTGGGGCTGTTCCTCGAAGCCCGCCGTCTCGCCGTAGCGCAGCTCGTGCAGGATCTTGCCCGGCTCCTCGTCGCGGAAGTCGTCGATCCGGTGCCCCTGGAGGCCGGCCAGCATCATGATGGTCGGCGGGATCAGCTCCGGCAGGAAGGGCACCAGCTGGAGCGAGGTGATGATGCTGTCCCGGCCGAACAGGGTCATGAACCACGGCAGGCCGGCGGCCATCAGGCGTACGCCGAGGGTGATCGACTCGTAGCGTAGCGCCGCCAGGTCGTTGAGGCTCTGCCGGTACGCCCCGGCCAGCGGCTCGCAGTCGCAGCCGAGCTTCGGTGCCCGGGCGACCAGGTCGTCCTGCTCGGCCTGGATGGCGGCCGGGTCGCGGCTGCCCCCGTACTGCGGCAGGTTGGCCCGGACGTCCTCGCCGCGCGCGCCGTAGACGACGGTCGACACGTGCAGCCGGGTCGTCCACTCGCCGCGCGGGCCGACCCGGATCCGGTAGGTCATTCCGGAGACCTCGACGTGCGCGGGCGAACTGCTGGTGATGACCGTCTCGCGGTGGAACCCCTCGCGGCGGTAGGCCAGCCGCAGCTCGTTGTCGCCGACGGTGGCGGTGGTGTGGCCCTGCTTGCTCCGGACGTGCTTGATCTCGAACAGGTCCGCGAAGTCGGATGCCATGTCGAGGCGGACGACGAACTCCGCCTCCTCCCCGGAGTGGTTGAGCAGGGTCAGCTCCTCTTCGAAGCTGCCGCCGATGGCCCGGCTCCGGATCACCGAGACCTTGGCGTCCAGGTAGTGCGTCGGCTCGCCGGGAACGAGGAAGAAGCGGGTGCGGAAGGACTCCGCGGTGTCCACCGAGAGGGCGTGCAACCGCTCGCCGTCGAGGGTCAGCAGCCAGGTGGAGAGGTGCCGGGTGTCGAACGAGAAGAGCCCGGTCGGGAAGTCGAGGGACGGCTCGACGTCGCCGCACTTGTCGCTGACCAGGAAGGTGTTGCCGTCGAGGATGCTGACCAGGTCCTTCACCGCAGCCGCCCGAGCTGTGCGCGGGCGGCCTCGCGGGGGTCGCGGGTGCCGGGCGGGTCGGGGAAGAAGCGCCGGAACAGCAAAAAGAGCACGACGTCGCCGCTGAAGCTGCTCTCGTTGCGCAGCACCGACGAGATCGCCTGGGCCCGGCCGGTGACGAGCCTGTCGAACAGCTCCTCGCTGGTGTACCAGATCGCGTCGGCGGGCCCCCGGTTGCGGCTCACCTCGATCGCGCCCGGTCGCAGGTGGGCCAGCCAGTGCACCGTCCGGGTGCCCTGCGCGAGGTCGATCTGCATCGTCCCGCTGACCGGACTGACCAGCACCTCCGGGGCACGCGCCGGCAGTGATTCGAAGAACCGCTCCGTCGCCTCGGTCACACCCGAATCGTAGGCATTTGCCCGACGTGCCGGGTCGGTATCGGCGGGTGGCCCGTCAGTAGACCAGGGCCTGGGCGCCCTCGGCCATCGCCTCCTCGACGAAGACCGCGGCGCCGGCGATGCGGACGCCGGGCAGCACGTCGTCCGGCCCGATGTCCCGCCGGGCGGCGCACTGGGTGCAGGCCGTCACCGTGCCCGTGGTGAGGATCACGTGCAGCAGCTCGGCCAGCGGGGCCGAGTGCGGCAGCTCGAACTCCTGCGCCCGCCCGGGCAGCGCGAACCAGGTCGACTCCCCGGTCAGCCAGAGCGACACGTGCACCCCGGCGGCGGCCGCAGTGGCGGCGACGGTGAAGGCCTGGGCGCACCGCTCCGGGGCGTCCGCGCCGGCGGTGGCCTTGATCACGAGAGAGCGGGCCATGGGGCCCAGCATAGGATGGTCCCGATGGTCACCGAGATCGGGTTCGTCAGCCTGCTGGTCGCCGGCCTGGGCGCGCTCGCCGGTGGCCTGGTCTACCTGGCCGTACGCATATCGAGAGGACGCTGGTGAGCGCGAGGAGTGAGCGGGGTCTGCGAGCCCCGCAGTCGCGAACGAAGGAGGCCTGGTGAGCGACGAGAACCCCCTGCAGCCGCCGCCGTGGCTGAACGCGCCGCCGGTCGACCCGTACCCCTACGAGGAGAGCCACGACCTGCGCGTCGGCCCGAAGCTGCACCCCACGCTGGACGGTCTGCTGCCGTACGTCGGGGTGTGGCGCGGCCGGGGGCGCGGCGGCTTCCCCACCATCGAAGACTTCGACTTCGCGCAGGAGATCCGGATCAGCCACGACGGCCGGCCGTTCCTGTTCTACGAGTCCCGCGCCTGGCTGCTCGACGAGCAGAGCCGCCCGGTCCGCCCGGCGGGCCGTGAGGTCGGCTGGTGGCGGCCGGTGATGGACGGCGACCGCGCCACCGACGAGTTGGAAGCGCTGATGACCGTCCCCACCGGGGTGATGGAGCTGCACATCGGCAAGCGCAAGGGCACCCAGATCGAGTTCGTCACCGACGCGGTGGTCCGCACGTCGACCGCCAAGGAGGTCACCGCCGGTCACCGCCTCTTCGGCATCGTCGAGGGCGCCCTGCTCTACGCGCAGGAGATGGCGGCGGTCGGCCACCCGCTCTCCCCGCACCTCTCCGCGCGCCTCACCCGGGTGGCCGGCTGACCCTGCCGGGTCACGGGCGGGGAAAGCCCAGGAACGCCTGGAGGGCGGGCGTACGCGCGCAGCGGCGCAACGGGACGCCGTCCAGGGCGCGGATCTCCACCAGGCCGCGGACGGACGAGCTGAGCCAGACGCCGTCGGCACCAGCCAGCTCGGCGGGGGTGACCAGGCGCTCCTCGGCGCGCAGGCCCAGCTCGTGGGCGTGCCCGAGGAGCCAGGCGGCGGTCACGCCCGGCAGGATGCCGGTCCCGGCGGCGGGCACCGTGCGGAGGGCGTCACCGGTCAGCCAGACCAGGTTGGCCGTGGGCCCCTCCAGCGCGTACCCGTCGGAGGAGACCCAGAGCGCGTCGTCCACGCCCGCGCGGGCGGCCCACCGGCGGGCGGCGGTGCTCACCGCGTACGAGGTCGACTTGATCCCGGTCGGCAACCAGTCGAGTTCGGCGCGGGCCCGCGCCGCGACGCCGAGCGGCAGGGTCGCCACGGTGACGCCGTCGCGGCGGGCCGCCCGGGCAGCCGCCGGCACCTCGGCCAGCGTGGCGTAGCCGGTCGGCGGGCCGCCGCCCTCCGGGCCCCGGGTGCAGACCAGCCGCAGCGCCCCCTCCACCTCGGCGGGCCAGCCGGCGCGTACGGCGTCCAGCAGCCCGACCAGCACGTCGGCGGCGGGCAGCGCGAGGTCGACGGCCGCCGCCGCCCGGGCCAGCCGGGCCAGGTGCGCGTCGCGCAGCCACGGGAGCCCGGCGCGCAGGTGCATCGTCTCGAAGAGCCCGTCGCCGTGCAGTACGCCCAGGTCGTCGCCGCGCAGCACCGGCTCCCCGGGCGGCACCAGCCCGCGCCCCGGTACGGCGATCCTCGACGCCACCATGACCGCCGAGCCTAGCGGCGGGCGGTCGACCGGGCTGCGGGCGTGGCGGAGCGAACTATGATCGGACGGTGTCCGAATCCTCCCTCGCGGAAATGCTCCGGGCCCGTGGGCTCCGGCTGACGGCGCAACGGCAGCTGATCCTCCAGGCCGTGCTGGAGCTGGGGCACGCCACCCCGGAGCAGGTGCACACAGCTGTCCGGGAGGTCGCCGCAGGGGTCAACATCACCACCATCTACCGCACGCTGGAGCTGCTGGAACGGCTCGGCCTGGTCACCCACACCCACCTCTCGCACGGCTCGCCGACCTATCACGCGGCCGGCGAGGACCAGCACGTCCACCTCGTCTGCCGGGAGTGCGGGGCGATCGACGAGATCGATCCGGAGCTGCTGCGTCCGCTGGCCGACGAGTTGGCGAGCCAGCGTGGGTTCCGGGTCGACATCGGCCACGTCTCGTTCTTCGGCGTCTGCGTCCGCTGCGAGAACGGGGACCGGAAATGATCGACATCGCGGGTGCGGTGAGCGTCGAGAGCATCGACGAGGCCAGCCGGGACCAGCCCGAACCGGCGCACGCGGCGGCCGGCGTGCGGGGCGTGGCGGCGCACTACGGCGACCCGATGCGCGAGCAGCGCACCCTCGACACGGCGGTCGGCCTGGTCGACCGGTCGCACCGGGGCGTCGTCGCGGTGCCGGGCGAGGAGCGGATCGGCTGGCTGCACACCCTCACCAGCCAGCACCTGGCGCAGCTCAGCGCAGGCCAGGGCACGGAGCTGCTGGTGCTCTCCCCGCATGGGCACGTCGAGCAGCACGCCATGGTCGCCGAGGACGGCGTCACCACCTGGCTCGACACCGAGCCGGGCGCCACCGCGGGCCTGCTGGCGTACCTGGAGCGGATGCGGTTCTTCAGCAAGGTCGAGCCGCGCGACGTGACCGCCGAGCACGCGCTGCTGTCGCTGGTCGGGCCCGAGGCGCCGGCCGCGGCGGAGACGCTCGGCGTGACCGGGCTGGCGGCGCCCGACATGGTCGCGGTGCCGGGTCCGAAGTTCCGCGCCGGCGAGCTGCCGCCGCGGCCCACCGCGCTGTACGACGTGCGCCCGCTGCCCGTGGGCGGCTGGGCGCGCCGGGGCCCGCTCGGCGTCGACCTGCTGGTGCCCCGGGCCGCGATGGAGCAGGTGGTCACCCAGCTGCGGGGCGACGGGGTGCCGGTCGCCGGGCTGTGGGCGTACGAGGCGGTGCGGGTGGCCGCCCGGCGGGCCCGGGTCGGGGTGGACACCGACCACCGGACGATCCCGGCCGAGGTGGACCTCGTCGCCCCGGCCGTGCACCTGGACAAGGGCTGCTACCGGGGCCAGGAGACCGTGGCCCGGGTGCACAACATGGGCCGGCCGCCGCGTCGGCTCGTACTGCTGCACCTGGACGGCGTGACCACCGACCAGCCGCCGGCCGCCGGCACGCCGGTGACCCTCGACGGCCGGGCGGTCGGCTTCGTCGGCACGGCCGTGCACCACCACGAGCTGGGCCAGGTCGCCCTGGCCGTGGTCAAGCGCAACGTGGCCGACGACGCCCGCCTGCTCATCGGCGAGACCGCCGCCGCGATCGATCCGGTCTGACCGCCCATCGGCGAAAGATTCTCTGCTCGGAGGCGCCGAGGCCGGAAAAGTTCCGGTCGACTGGCTCGCCGGCCTCGGTCTAGGATCCGGGCATGACGACAGGGACGTTGATCACGGTTGCCCCCACCGGCGCGGAGTCGGCAAAGGCCGAGGTGCCGGCGCTGCCGGTGACTCTCGACGAGCTGCTGCTCACCGCCAAGGAGTGCGAGGCGCTCGGCGCCGCCGTGATCCACGTCCACATCCGCGACGACGAGGCGAAGCCCACCCTCGACCAGGGGCGGCTGCGGGAGACCGTGACGGCGCTGCGGGAGAGCACCGACCTGATCGTGCAGCTCTCCTCCGGCGGCGCGGTGACCGATCCCGAGGCCGACCGGCTCGCGGTGCTCGACGCGGGCCCCGACATGGCCTCCTGCACGATGGGCACGCTCAACTTCGGCGACGACGTCTTCCTCAACCGCTGGGAGTTCATCGTCGACCTGCACACCCGGATGCAGGAGCGGGGCATCGTGCCCGAGTACGAGATCTTCGACCTCGGCCACCTCACCGCCCTGCAACGGCTGCTCGGCAAGTACGGCCTGCCGGCCGGCGGGCACGTGCACGTCGACTTCGTGATGGGCGTGCCGGGCGGCATGCCGGGCACCACCCCGGCGCTGGTCGCCGCCCACCAGGCGCTGCGCGACCTGCCCGAGGGCACCACCTTCGCGGCCACCGGCATCGGCCGCAGCACCATCCCGGTCATGCTGGCCTCGCTCTCGGCCGGCGGGCACCTGCGGGTCGGCATGGAGGACACGGTGACCTACGCCAAGGGCCGCCCGGTGGAGTCCAACATGCAGCTCGTCGCCCGGGCGGTCGGCTTCGCCCAGCTCGCCCAGCGGCCGCCGCTGACCACCGCCGAGGCGCGCGGTCTGCTCGGCGTGCCCGCCGCCGGCCGGTAAGCGGCGACCCCGGCCGGCGCTGCTGTACACCGGCTGCTCGACGGCCTGCTCACCCGCGTGCCGGGCGCGGTCCACGGTGCCGGTACCGTCCACCCTGTGGGAAAGACGTACGAGGGCGGCGCGCCGCTCGCCGAGGTGGTCCGGTCGGGGTTCGTGGAGGGCGTGCACCGGGGCTCGGTGGTGGTGCTCGACGCCTCGGGGCAGACGATGACCGGTGCCGGGGACGTGACCTTCCCGGTCTTCCCGCGCTCGTCGAACAAGCCGATGCAGGCGGTCGGGATGCTCCGCGCCGGGCTGACGCTGGCCGATCCCGCCGACGTCGCGCTGGTCTCGGCCAGCCACGCCGGGGAGGAGTTCCACCTGGCCCGGGTCGGCGCGCTGCTCGCCCGCGCCGGGCTGGACGAGTCGGCTCTGCACTGCCCGCCGGACCTGCCCGTCGGCGACGAGGCGCGGACGGCCGTGCTGCGGGCCGGCGGCGGCCCCACCCGTACGCAGATGAACTGCTCCGGCAAGCACAGCGGGATGCTGCTGACCTGCCTGGCCGCCGGCTGGCCGCTCGACGGCTACTGGCGCCCGGAGCACCCGTTGCAGCAGGCGCTGCGGGACGCGGTGGAGGAGTTCACCGGTGAGCGGGCCGCGGCGGTCGGGGTGGACGGCTGCGGCGCCCCGGTGCTCGCCGTCTCGCTGACCGGCCTGGCCGGCGCGTACCTCCGGCTCGTCTCGGCGGAGCCCGGCACCGTGCCGCGGACGGTGGCCGACGCGATGCGCGCGCACCCCGACCTGGTCGGCGGCACGCGGGCCGAGGACAGCCGGCTCATGCGCGGGGTTCCCGGGCTGCTCGCCAAGGTGGGCGCCGAGGGGGTCATCGCCGCCGCGGTGCCCGGTGTCGGGGCGGTCGCCCTCAAGATCGACGACGGTGCGGGCCGCGCCCGGATGCCGGTGCTGGTCTCCGCCCTGCGCCGGCTCGGGCTGGACGCCCCGGTGCTGACCGAGTACGCCGAGCTGCCGCTCTTCGGCGGCGGGCTGCCGGTCGGCGCCGTCCGCTCCCTCTGGTAGCCCGAGCCGGAGCCGTCACTCGTATCCCATGGCCGGGATGACCTCGCGCAGCGCTTCTTCGGTGAACTCGCGGGTCTCGTCGTCGAACTGGTCGTTCCGGTTCGTCAGCTTGTGCGACTGGAACGTCGAAGCGGTGGCGAAGTCGTCGACGTCGAGTCGCTCGAACAGGGCGCGGCGCTGCCCGGGCCAGTCGGCTGCGAGGTCTTCCGCCTTCACCTCGACGTATCGCCGGCCCGTCAGGTCGACCGTGTCCTTCCAGGTGAGCCACCGGTGGTAGATCGGCGCGAGGTAGGCGAGCGCACCGTCGACGGTGGGCGGCGCCCACGGCTGGGCCAGGTGGGAGGCGAGCACTGAGACCGGGTGACGCTTGATGTGCACGATGGTCGCCTCGGGGACCAGTTCCCAGAGGAACTCCATGCACAGCAGGTTGAACGGCGTCTTCTCGCACCAGGTCGGCTTGCCCGCGTCGACGGCTGCTCCGCCGAAGATGGTGTCGACCAGGCCCCGCAGGATTCCGAGCAGCTCGGCGCGGTCGCTGAAGTATCTGGGAACCACCCGCCGGCGGCTCAGCGGCGCGAACGGCCCGGCAGGACGGTCGGCGTCGCCGAAGCCTTCCGCGGGCGCAGGTTCGTCGAAGGTGTACGCGATCAACTGCGGCCAGAGTCGTTCCACCGCGTCCCGGTAGCACCGCTCGCCGACCAGTTCGGGAACGGTCCTGCCGCGATCGTCGCGCCGGCCGGGCACCCGTACGGTGAGGAAGTCGCTCAGCCGGTGCAGGGCGTCCTCACCGACGGTGGGGTCGTATCGACCGGTGAGCGCGTCGGCCAGGTCCCGCAGGCCACCCGGGTCGATGAGGAACCTGGTCTCCATGGGGATCCGGTGGATCAGCGGATGTTCGCCGATGATGTCGGCGAGCCGTGACGTTCCCGAACGACCCGTACCCGCAACGAAGACGGGTGAGGGGGAAGGCGGCATGGCGGGCAGTCAAACTCCCAGCCCGGCGGCCGTGCAAACCATTTATCCCCTTCACGAGCGACCGCCTCCTGCTGCGCCCCTGGCGCGACGAGGACGCCGACCTCCTGCTGGATCTCGAGTCGCGCTGGGAGGTCGTACGATCCTGGGCGCCGACCGACGTCGAGATCGGCTGGCACCTGCATCCGGACGCTGGGGGCACGGCGGGCCGCCTCCACCGCTCGCCACCACCCACATCCGCGCCTCGCCAGCGGACCTCCCGGCTGCGCCAAACCTCGACGACGGGGCCGGCGTTCTCCGCGACGCGGCAGGACGCCGGGTTTGGTGTAGTCCGCTCGTCGCGCGGGCGGGCCTGCCGGCGGACGTGGTGGCGGAGGGTGTGCCGGCCGCGATACCACACAGGCATTTTTATACCCGAGAGGTATCAGTGTTCCCTGCGGCACCGGTCCATCAGATTCACACGCCCCGCCACTTCCGAACCTCGCCGTGATCGGGGTCTCCGCCCCGAAACCCCCGCACCGTCGTCGACGAGGGGGCGAGTGCCGGGCAGGAAACGAGGGGGCGGGTGTCAGGGCAGGAAGTCGAGCAGGGCGGCGTTGACCGGGGCGGGTCGCTCCAGCGGCAGCAGGTGACCGGCGTCCGGCACGTCGGGCAGGCGGACGGCGTGCGGCGCCTCGGCGGCGATCCGGTCGGCGAGGCGGCTGATGTCGGGCACGTCGGCCGCGCCGGCGCCGACCAGGACGGGCATCCGCAGCTCACCGAGGCGGCCGATCGCGGGCGGGTCGAGTTCGGCGACGTCGACCGCGCTGAGCGCCAGCTCGGCGGCGAGCGCCCGCTGGTCCATCTCGCGGGCGAAGGCGAGCAGTGCCGGGTCGACGTCGGCGGGCTCGCGGCCCGGGCCGACCACCCAGAACCGCACCTCGCCGGCGGCGCTCGCGGCGAAGTCCTCCGGGTCGACCTCGCCCACGAGGCTCTCCCAGAGGTCGTTCGCCTCCTCCGACCACTCGTGGCCCGAGGCGGCGGAGCCGAGGAGGGCGAGCGCGCTGACCCGCTCCGGGTGGGCCAGCGCGGTGTCGATCGCGACGGCGCCGCCGAAGGAGCAGCCCACCAGGGCGGCCCGGGGGAGGTCGAGCGCGTCGAGCAGCCCGGCCACGTCGTCGTGGTGGGCGAACGGGGTCGGCGGCAGCTCGGATTCGCCGTACCCGCGCAGGTCGAGGGCGATCACCCGGTGGCGCGCGGCCAGCGGGCCGACCTGCTCCCGCCACATCCGGCGGTCGGCGATGCCGGCGTGCAGCAGGACGACGGGCGTGCCGCTGCCGGTGTCGTCGTACGCGAGCAGGGCGCCGTTCACCTCGATCTTGGTCACTGCGGCAAGGTACGCACCGGGGAGACCGGGACGCAACCGCGAAGTGAGACGTCGCTAACTCTGGTTAGCACTTTGCTTGCAGGAGCTAGCGGGGCGCGTTAGCGTCGAGCCATGGCCACTGGTAAGGACCTTCCCGACGTCGGCGGGTTCATTCGCGATCTGCGCCGCAACGCGAAGATCTCGCTCAGGCAGCTCGCCGAGCAGGCGGGGGTCAGCAACCCGTACCTCAGTCAGATCGAGCGCGGCCTGCGCAAGCCGAGCGCGGAGGTGCTCCAGCAGCTCGCCAGCGCGCTGCGGGTCTCCACCCCGGCGATGTACCTGCGGGCCGGGCTGCTCGACGACAAGGAGGGCCAGGGCGTGCTCGCGGCCATCTCGGTCGACCCCGACCTGACGATGGCGCAGAAGCAGTCGCTGACCCAGATCTACGAGACGTTCCGCCGGGAGAACGCGCGGCTCGCCGAGGCGACCGCGGCGGCCACCGGCGCGACGCCCGCCGCCGGACCCGAGACCGCCCCCGGCGCGGGCACGCCGGATCCCGTCGAGGCGGCGCCCGACCTGGCCAACCTCGCTGCCACGGGTCCCACCACGGCGGAGGGCACCCCGACCGAGGCTGTTCTGGAGTCGGTCGCCGTCACCGAGGCCGGCCCCGCCCCCGCTCCGACCGACACCCCCGAGAAGAAGGCCGCCCGCAGCGCGGTCCGGAAGGCCGCCGACGCGGCCGAAGAGGAGAAGTGATGACCCAGCCGAAGACCAGCCGCATCCCGGCCCCGATCTACGCCGCCGCCGGCGCCGGCGAGCTGGCCCTCCAGCAACTGCGCAAGCTCCCCGCCGTCGTGACCGACCTGGGCAGCAAGGTCGTCGCCGACCTGGGTGGCAAGGCCGTCGTCACCGGCGTCGAGCTGCGGCAGAAGGCCAACGACACCCTGCGTACGGCGAACCTGACCGCCGAGGGCCTGCGCGAGAAGGCCGTCCCGACCGAGCTGGACCTGAAGCGCCTGCGTGAGGCCGCCGACCTCAACAAGCTGCGCGAGGTGGCCGACCTCGACAAGCTGCGCGAGGTGGCCGACCTGGACCGGCTCCGGGCGCTGGCCACCCGCAACGCCGCCGTGGTGGTCGCCGGCGCCCAGGCTGCGCAGGAGCGGGCGCAGGCCGCGTACGTCGCGCTGATCGCCCGTGGTGAGCGGGTCGTCGGGGCCGGCGTGCTGGAGGCCGCCGAGACCGTGAACGCCGACATCGAGGCGACCGAGGCCGACACCGAGCCGGTCGAGACCGGCGCGAAGCCGGCTGCCGTCCGGCCCGCCGCCGAGGCGGCGACGCCGGCCGTGACCGCCGAGACGGCGACGCCGGCCGTGACCGCCGAGACGGCGACGCCGGCCGTGACCGCCGAGACGGCGACGCCGGCCGTGGCCGCCGAGACGTCGGCCGCGCCCGCCGAGGTGCCGACCCCGGCCGAGGTGGCCGAGGTGCTGGAGGCCAAGCCGGCCGCCGCGAAGAAGGCGACGACCCGGGCCACCAAGGCCGCCGCCAAGCCGGCCGCCACCCCGTCGGCCAAGCTGCCCCGGGCCACCAAGCGGACCCGCCCGGCCGCCGAGTAGTTCGTCCCGCCCGGTGAGCCCGGATGCGTCCTGTCGGACGTATCCGGGCTCACCGGCTTAAGCTTGCCGACATGGCCTACGCCGCGCCGCTCTTCGCCTTCGATGTTCGCTACGTGATCGAGCTGATCCTGCTCGTCTTCGCGTTGATCGTGCAGGGCATCGCCCTGGTGCACGCCATCACCCAGCGCTCCGACGCCTTCGCCGCCATCGGCACCCTGCCCAAGGGCGGCTGGATCGCGATCCTCGCCGTCTGCCTGGTGCTGACCCTGCTCGGCTTCGGCCCGATCAGCCTCTTCGGACTCGTCGGCATCGCCGCCGGCCTGATCTACCTGCTCGACGTCCGGGTGGGGCTGCGCGACCTGAGTGACGGTAAAGGGTTCTGGTGAGAGGTTTCCGCTGGCCGCCGCCGCCGGACGGCGGGCCCCGCACCTGGGGGCCCGGCCCGGGTGGCCCGCGCACCGGCAGGCCGGCCCTGCCGGAGCCGGAGACCGAGCTGATCGCCACGCCGCACGGCGTACGCCTGGAACAGCTCCTCACCGGCGCGGGTGACCCGGTCACGGTGTTCGCCCACGGCCTGGGCAACGGCATCGCCACCACCCGGCCGTTCGGCAGTGGGGTGACGGGCCGCAAGCTGTTCTTCCAGTTCCGGGGGCACGGCCGCTCCGACGCGCCGCCCGGTCCGTGGAGCTACCTGGACCTGGCCCGTGACCTGCGCTCCATCGCCGACCTCGGGGGTGCCACCCGGGCCTTCGGCGCCAGCCTCGGCGCGGGCGCCCTCTGCCGGCTGCTCGCCGAGAGCCCCGAACGCTTCGAGCGGCTGGTCCTCTTCCTGCCAGCGGCGCTGGACCGGCCGCGCGGCGAGGTCGCCCGGGCCCGGCTGACCGCCCTGTTCGAGGCCGTGGAGAGCGGCGACGCCGCCGCCGTGGCCGACGTGGTCCAGGCCGAGCTGCCGCCCGCCGTACGCAACACCCCGGCCGGCTGGGCCTACCTGCGTCAGCGCCTCGACCAGCTCCTGCGCGACGGGCTCGCCCCGGGGCTGGCGAGCCTGCCCGAGCAGGCGCCCCTGCGCGACGCCGGTGCGTTGGCCGCGGTCACCGCGCCGGCCCTCGTCATCGGCTGCGCCGGCGACGACCTGCACCCGGTCGAGGTCGCCGAGCAGCTCGCCGCCGCGCTGCCCCGGGCCACCCTGCACGTGTACGACCGGCCCGGCGTCCTCTGGACGGAACGCGCCGACCTGCGAAGCCGGATATCCGCCTTCCTCAACGAGTAACGAGCCCTGACGGCGGCAGGTGGGCGGCGCGTACGTCGAGCAGCCAGCGTTCCACGGTCGCCTCGTCCGGGCGGTCCGGCAGCGGGGTGCGGATCCGGTCGAAGTCGCGCTCCGCCTCGGCGATCAGGGCCCGCGCCTCGTCCAACGCGCCACCCGCCACCCGCTCGCCGAAGCCGCGGAACCACTCCGGGTCGGCGAGCCGGATCTCCAGCACGCCGGTTGCGTAGAGCAGTCGGCCCTGGTGCACCAGCCGGGCCAGGTGCCGGGCGTGCTTGGCGGTGCGCCGCCGGGTGTCGGCCGAGAACGTGCCGTCGTCCCGGGACTCCAACTTGCGGAACTGCTGGCCGGCGTAGCCCAGGTAGGCGTCGCGGACGCGGGGCGCGCTGAGGAACGCCGAGCGGATGGCGACCAGCCGGTCGCCGAACTCCGTCCGGGTCTCGTAGCAGTCCTGCGGCAACCAGGCCAGTTCGGTGGCGGTCGGGTTGCCGCTCAGCGCCAGGCGGCACCACTTCGCGGCCTCGTGCAGGGTGATGTCGGGATCGGTGGTCACCACCGACTCGCGGGGCGGGCGCAGCCCGTGGAAGGCGACGGTGGGCGCGGCGAAGACGCCGATCCGGTCGACGTCGGAGCCCGGCCCGGCCAGCCCGTACGCGACCGAGCCGACGATCCCGGAGAGCAGCAGGTGCATGCCGGCGAGCATGACGGACGACACGGCTTCGCGAAACCGGACTTCGGTTGTCAGGTATCGCTGACAGGCTCGCCGCATGACGAAACCGCTGACAGGGAAGATCGCGCTCGTCGCCGGGGCGACACGGGGCGCCGGCCGGCAGATCGCGGTCCAGCTCGGCGCCGCGGGCGCCACGGTCTACGCCACCGGCCGCAGCAGCCGGGCCGGTCGCTCCGAGATGGACCGCCCGGAGACCATCGAGGAGACCGCCGAGCTGGTCACCGCCGCTGGCGGCACCGGCATCGCGGTCCGCGTCGACCACCTCGTTCCCGAGCAGGTCCGTGACCTGGTCGCCCGGATCGACGCCGAGCAGGGCCGCCTCGACGTGCTGGTCAACGACATCTGGGGCGGCGACCCCCTGACCACCTGGGAGAAGCCGGTCTGGGAACAGCCGCTGGAGGCCGGCTTCCGCAGCCTGCGCCTGGCGATCGACACGCACATCGTCACCGCCCACCACGCGCTGCCGCTGCTGATCCGCCGCCCCGGCGGGCTGGTCGTCGAGGTCGGTGACGGCACGAAGGCGTACAACGACGACCACTACCGGCTGTCGGTCTTCTACGACCTGGCGAAGACGTCGGTCAACCGGCTCGCGTACGTCTGGGGACACGAGCTGAAGCCGCACGGCGGCACCGCCGTGGCGCTGACACCGGGCTGGATCCGGTCCGAGGCGATGCTGGAGCACTTCGGGGTCACCGAGGAGACCTGGCGGGACGGCGCCGCCAAGGATCCGCACTTCCTCATCTCGGAGACCCCGGCCTTCGTCGGGCGCGCGGTCGCCGCGCTCGCCGCCGACGAGGACCGGGCCCGCTGGAACCAGGCATCCGTCTCGGCCGGCGAACTGGCCCAGGTGTACGGGTTCACCGACGTCGACGGCAGCCGGCCGGACGGGTTCCGCTACATCACCGAGGTGGTGGAGACGGGCAGACCGGCCGACGTGACCGGCTACCGCTGAACGGGCGCCACCCGGTAGACGGCGGCGGACCGCCTGGCGGCGTCGACCATCAGCTCCCGCAGTTCCGGTGGGCCGAGCACCTCCACCTCCGGCCCCAGGGACAGCAACTGGGCGTACGCGACGTCGACGGACTCGACGGGCAGGCGGGTCACCACCCACCCCTGCCCGTCGGGCTCGCCGGCCGCGGCGAGCGCCTCGTCGTACGCGAAGGGGGCGTCGGCGACGAAGCGGAGCCGGCGCAGGCCGACGGGGCTCAGCCGCACCGTGACCTCGGCCCGGAGCATGCCGCGCAGGAACTCCTCGGCCTGCGCCCGCCAGTATCCGGCCAGGTCGAAGCCGGCGTCCCGGTCGAAGGTCGCGGTCTGGACCCCGACGTGGGTGACCCGGTCCACCCGGTACGTGCGGTACGCGCCGCCGACCCGGCCGACGAGATACCAGACCCCGTTCTTGAGGACCAGCCCGTACGGGTGCGCCTCCCGTTCGACCTCGCGGTCGCCGCGCCGGTAGCGCAGCTCGACGATCCGGTCCCGCCAGACCGCGCCGGCCAGCGCGGTCAGCCACGGCGGCGGCCCGGCCTCCCGGAACCAGCCCGGCACGTCCAGGTGGAAGCGCTGCCCGGTGCGCACCGGCGCGTCGCGCAGGCTCGGTGGGAGCGCGGCGAGCACCTTCAGCTCGGCCGAGGCCACCGCGTCGGCGAGCCCCATGTCGCCCGCCGGCCCGGGCAGCCCGGCCAGGAAGAGCGCCTCCGCCTCGTCCCGGGTCAGCCCGGTCAGCCGGGTGCGGTAGCCGCCGAGCAGCCGGTAGCCGCCGGCGCGGCCCCGGTCGGCGTAGACCGGCACCCCGGCGGCGGAGAGCGCCAGCACGTCCCGGTAGACGGTCCGCTCGGAGACCTCCAGCTCCCGCGCCAGCTCCGCCGCGGTCATCGTCTCCCGCGCCTGGAGCAGCAGGACCAACGAGATCAACCGGGCCGCCCGCACCCGTCCATCCTGCTCGCCGCCGCAGCCCGGCGGTCGTCCACCTCGGGCCTCTGTCAGCCGCGCCCGTGGGGGCGTGTCCGAGAGCGGTTGGTCGTGCAGCGGGGCGAATGGCTACCGCCACAACGCTGATACCTGTGTGGCATGAAAATGCCACACAGGTATCAGGGTGAGTGACCACACCGCCGGTCCCCGCCCGCAGTCCGACGCGACCGGGCACGGGTCCTGGACAGACCGTAGGCTCTGCGGTCGTGAACGCACCCCGCATCGCCGCGCCCGTGACCGGCGCCGCCAGCCGGTTCTTCACCGGCGTGGGCCTGCTGCTGCGCGGCCTCGGCCTCTACGTCCGCAGCCCCGGGCTGATGCTGCTCGGCGTCATCCCCGCGCTGATCTCGGGCGCGCTCTTCGTGACGGCGTTCGCCACCCTGGCGTACTTCGTCGACGACCTGGCCGCGCTGGTCACCCCGTTCGCCGACGACTGGTCGGCCACCTGGCGCAGCGTCGTCCGCGTGATCGCCGGGCTGGCCTTCCTCGGCCTCGGCGGCCTGCTCGCGGTGGTCAGCTTCACCGCCGTCACCCTGGTCATCGGCGACCCGTTCTACGAGAAGATCTCCGAACGGGTCGAGGAACGCCTCGGCGGTACGCCGAATGCGGTCGACGTGCCGTTCTGGCCGTCGCTGCGGCGCAGCATCGCCGACTCGGCGCGGCTGGTGGGCCTGTCGATCCTCTTCGGCATCCCGCTCTTCGCCGCCGGCTTCATCCCGGTGGTCGGCCAGACCGTGGTGCCGGTGATCGGGGCGGCGGTCGGCGGCTGGCTGCTCGCCGTCGAGCTGGTCGGGGCCCCCTTCTACCGGCGCGGGATGCGGCTGCCGGAGCGGCGGGCACACCTCAAGGCGGACCGGCCGACCACGCTCGGCTTCGGCGTGGCGGTCTTCGTCTGCTTCCTGATCCCGCTCGGCGCGGTGCTCGTCATGCCGGCCGCCGTCGCCGGGGCGACCCTGCTGGCCCGCCGCTCCCTCGGCCAGTCCGTCACGGAGGGCTGACCCGGTCAGGCGAGTTCGCGCAGGCAGGACCAGCTCGACCCGACCGGGCGGTAGCCGAGCCCGACGTTGATCGCCAGCATCGGCGCGTTCGCCTCGTCGTTCGAGGTGTAGGCGACGCGTACCCCGCCCGCGGCGGCGCGGTGCAGCGCCGCCGTCTTGACCAGGCGGGCCAGCCCGCGCCCCCGGTGCGTCGGCAGCGTGCCGGTGTAGTCCGACCACATCCGGTCGCCGTCGCGCTTGACGAGGCTGAACGCCACGATCTCGTCGCCGGCCTCGGCCACGGTGCTGGCCGCGCGGTCCAGGCCCAGGTTGTCCCAGACCTCGGAGTACCAGTTCTCGTAGCTGATCGAGTCGGCGGGAACGTCGCCCGGTTCGTCCGCCGCCGTCGCCACCTCGGCCCGGTGGACCCGGCGCGGGTCGAGGTCGGTCAGCGGGAGCAGGCGTACGCCCGGCGGCGGTTGCGGCATCGGCGGGGCCGGCCGCAGGTCCAGCGCCGAGTAGCGCAGCTCCCGGCTCGGTGTGAAGCCGTGCCGGCGGGCGAACGGCAGCGACTCCGGCAGCGCCCAGGTGCGCACCGTACGCGCCCCGATGTCCCGCAGGTGCCCCAGCGCGGCGGTCAGCAGCGCGGTGCCGGCGCCCCGACCCCGGTGCTCCGGGTGCATGTGCAGGGTGGCGACCTCCCCGACGTCCGCCTGCGAGGTCTGGGCGTTGCGGTACGCCGACACCCAGCCGACCACCGTGCCCTCCACCTCGACGACGTACGCGGCCCAGTCCTCGTCGGGCGGGGGCTGGTCGATCATCCGCCGGGTCGACTCGACGCCACGCACCAGGTAGGGGTGCACGAGCGCGCGCAGCGCCACCACGGCGGGCGCGTCGTCGGGGTGGGCGGCTCGAATCCGCACGTCAGCCCTCCCCGCGTACGGCGGCGACGGCCTCGACCTCGACGAGCTGGTCGGAATAGCCCAGCACGGCCACCCCGAGCAGGGTGCTGGGCGGGTCGTGGTCGCCGAACGCGTCCCGGACCACCTCCCACACGGCCACCAGGTCGGCCTGGCGCGACGACGCCACGTACACCGTGGTCTTGACGACGTCGGTGAGCCGTGCGCCGGCCGCCGCGAGCGCGGTCTCCAGGTTGACCATCACCTGCCGGGCCTGGCCGACGGGGTCGCCGGGCGCGACGGTCCGCCCTTCGGCGTCGAGCGGGCAGGCGCCGGCGGTGTAAACGAGTCGGGCCGGTGGCTCGACCGTGGCCGCGTACGCGTACTCGGCGACGTCGGAGAGGGCGGGTACGCGGATCAGCCGCATCGGTGGGGTCACGGCGGCGACGCTACCGCCGGGCCCCGCGCGGCTCGACCGGTTATCCGCCGGCCGGTCAGGCGGACTCGCGGACGATCAGCTCGGTGGGGAGCACCACGGGCTCGATGGCCTCGCCGGCGGCCAGCCGCAGCAGCAGCCGGGTCATCTGCCGGCCCAGCTGCACGATCGGCTGGCGGACGGTGGTCAGCGGCGGCTCGGTGTACGCGGCCGTCTCGATGTCGTCGAAGCCGATCACCGCCACGTCGTCCGGCACCCGCCGCCCCGCCTCGCGCAGCGTACGCAGGGCGGCGTGCGCCATCAGGTCGGAGGCGGCGAAGACCGCGTCCAGGTCGGGGTGCTCGGCGAGGAGCTGCCGCATCGCCGTCGCCCCGGACTCGCGGGTGAAGTCGCCGGTCGCCACCAGTTGCGGCAGCCCGGCCTCGGCGACGGTGTTCCGGTAGCCCGCGAGCCGTTCGATGCCGGCCACCATGTCCTGCGGGCCGGCGATGGTGGCGATGCGGCGGCGCCCGCCGTCGAGCAGGTGCCGCACCGCCGTGGCCACCCCGCCGACGTGGTCGACGTCGACGTAGGGCACGTCCGCGCCGTCGAGCGGCCGGCCGCTGCACACGACGGGGATGCCCAGCCGGGCGAGCCGGCCGGGCAGCGGGTCCTCGCCGTGCAGCGAGGCGAAGAGCACCCCGTCGACGTGCCGGCCGGTCGTGTAGCGCTCGACCCGGTCGTGCCCGGCGGGGGAGCCGGCCAGCATCAGCACGAGCTGCTTGTCGGCCGCCTCCAGCTCCTGCGCCGCGCCCCGGATGATCCCGGGGAAGACCTGGTCGTCGGAGAAGACCCGGGTGGCGGCCTCCGGCAGCACCAGCGCGATCGAGTCGGTCCGCTGGGTGACCAGGCTGCGGGCGGCCAGGTTCGGCACGTACCCCAGCTCGGCCACCGCCCGGCGGACCGCCTCCCGGATCGGCTCGGCGACCGTCATGGAGCCGTTCACCACCCGGGACACGGTCGCCCGCGAGACCCCCGCCCGTCGGGCCACCGCCTCCAGTGTCGGCCGCTGCGCCGTCGTCATCCCCGTTACCACCGCCTCGTCACAGCCCGTTCCGGGAGATCACCTCCTGGTACCACCGGGCGCTGGACTTCGGTGTGCGTCGTTGCGTCAGGTAGTCGACGTGGATGATCCCGAATCGTCGACGGTAGCCCTCTGCCCACTCGAAGTTGTCCAACAACGACCATACGAGATAGCCCCGCAGGTCCACTCCCCGGGAGATCGCTTCGTGCACGGCGCGCAGGTGCCCGTCGAGGTAGGCGATCCGGTCCGCGTCCAGCACCTGCCCGGCGCCGCCGCTGTCGTCCGTGCCGGCCTTGTCGGGGAACGCCGCGCCGTTCTCGGTGACCATCAGCGGCACGCCGGGGTAGTCGGTGGCGATGCGTTCCAGCAGCCGGGTCAGCCCGGCCGGCTCGATCATCCAGCCCATGTCGGTCAGCGGCCCGGTCGGCGGCAGGAACTCCACCGCGCCCTCGGTGCCCGGGTAGGCGCTGCCGCCCGCGCCGTCCGGCCGTCCGGCGACGTAGGTGGGGGCGTAGTAGTTGACGCCGAGCAGGTCGATCGGGGCGGCGATCAGCTTCTCGTCGCCGTCGCGGATGAACGTGGGCTCGACGATCCGGGCCACGTGTTCCAGCACGTCGTCGGGGTACGCGGCGCGCAGCAGGGGATCGAGGAAGATCCGGTTGTGCAGGCCGTCGACCAGGCGGACCGCCGCCGCGTCCGCGGCGCTGTCCGCGTCGGCCGCGCGCACGTCGGCCGGGTTGACCGTGATCCCGACGGTCTTGGCGCCGGCGGCGCGCAGCGCGCGGGCCGCCAGGCCGTGCCCGAGCAGCAGATGGTGTACGGCGGCGAAGGCCGCCCCCGCGTCCTGCTCGCCGGGGGCGTGCACCCCGTTGCCGTAGCCGAGGTAGGACGAGCACCACGGCTCGTTGAGCGTGGTCCAGGTCGGGATCCGGTCGCCGAGGCGGGTGTGCACCGCCGTGGCGTACGTGGCGAAGTGCTCGGCGGTCTCCCGGTTGGTCCAGCCGCCCCGGTCCTGAAGCGCCTGCGGCAGGTCCCAGTGGTAGAGCGTGACGATGGGGTCGATGCCCCGGGCCAGCAGCGCGTCGGTCAGCCGGTCGTAGAAGTCCAGGCCGCGCGGGTTGACCGGGCCGGTGCCGTCCGGCTGGATCCGGGGCCAGGCCACCGAGAAGCGGTACGCCCGCAGCCCCAGCTCCGCCATCAGCGCTACGTCGTCGGCGTACCGGTGGTAGTGGTCGCAGGCGACGTCACCGGTGTGGCCGTGGTGGACCTTGCCCGGCGTACGGCTGAAGGTGTCCCAGATCGACGGGCCGCGGCCGTCGTCGGTGGCCGCGCCCTCGATCTGGTACGCGGCGGTGGCCGCCCCCCAGACGAAGTTGTCGGGGAATCGCAGAGTGCTCACGCCTTGACCGCACCTTCCATGATGCCGCCGATGATCTGGCGGCCGAACAGGACGAAGACCAGCAACAACGGGAGGGTGGCGATGGCTGTCCCTGTGAACACCTGCGACATGTCCGTGTAGTACCCGTCGGACAGGGTGCGCAGGGCCAGCTGCACGGTCGGGTTCTCCGGGTCGTTGAGGACAGCGTACGGCCAGAGGAAGTCGTTCCAGGTCGTCATGAACGTGAGCAGCCCCAGCACGGCGGCGGCCGGGCGCAGCGCCGGCAGCACCACGTTCCAGTAGATCCGTGCCGTGTTGCAGCCGTCCACCCGGGCGGCCTCGATCAGCTCGTTGCTGACCGCCTGGCCGGCGTACTGCCGCATCATGAACACCCCGAAGCCGGTGACCAGCGCCGGCACGATCACCGCCGGCAGCCGGTCGTTCCAGTTCAGCTTCGTCATCAGCAGGTAGAGCGGGATGACGCCGAGCTGGGTGGGCACCATCATCGTCGCGATGATCACCATGAGCAGCGCGTTGCGCCCCCGGAACCGCAGCTTGGCGAAGGCGAACCCGGCCAGGGTGGAGAAGAAGACCACCGAGACCGTGACCGTGGTCGCCACGATCGCCGAGTTGACCAGGCCGGCGACGAAGTACGCGTCGGTGTTGTTGAGCAGCCGGGACACGTTCGCGCCGAAGTTGCCGCCGGGGGTGACCGGGGGCGGCAGCTGGCCCATGGCGTCGTTGGAGCGGCTCGCCACCACGAACATCCAGTAGATCGGGAAGATCGACAGGACCCCGGCGGCGATCAGCGCGGCGTAGGTGAGCCGGCTGGCGGCCCAGAGGCGGGTCATCGCGCTCCCTCCTTGGACTTCGCGTCCTCCTTCGGGGGCTTCGCGCCGCCGAGCCGGCGCAGGAGCAGCACGTTGATCGCCGCGACGACCGCGATCAGCGCGAAGAGCAGCCACGCCACCGCCGAGCCGTACCCGAAGTTGTAGTGGGGCGCGAAGGCGTTCTCGAACATGTACATGGTCACGGTCTGCGACTCCCGTAGCGTCCCGCCCCGGATCGGGTTGGTCCCGGAGTGGAACAGCCGGGGCTCGGTGAAGAGCTGGAGCCCGCCGATGGTGGAGATGATGACGGTGAAGATGATCGTCGGCTTGAGCAGCGGCACGGTGATCGACCAGAACTGCCGCGCCCGGCCGGCCCCGTCGATCGCGGCCGACTCGTACAGGTCGCGCGGGATGGCCTGCATGGCCGCCAGGAAGATCAGCGCGTTGTAGCCGGTCCACCGCCAGTCGACCATGGTGGAGATGGCCACCCAGGACGCGAACCGGTTCGACTTCCACGCGATCGCGTCGATGCCGACCAGGTCGAGCAGCCAGTTGATCATGCCGAACTCGCGGCCGAAGAGCACCCCGAAGACGATCGCGACGGCGGCGGTCGAGGTGATGTTCGGGATCAGCACCGCCATCCGGAACGTCGTGCGGGCCCGCAGTTGCCGGTTGAGCAGGTTGGCCAGCCAGAGCGCGGCCAGCAGCTGCGGGATGGTGGAGATGACGAAGATGCCGAGGGTGTTGACGACCGCGTGCCAGAAGTCGGCGTCGGCGAGCAGCCGGCTGTAGTTCTCCAGCCCGACGAACGGGTGGTTGCTGCCGAGCAGGTCCCAGTCGTGCAGGGAGACCCAGAAGGTATAGATCAGCGGATACGCCCCGAACACCCCGAAGAGCACGAAGAACGGGGCGATGAACAGGTAGGGCGAGTACTTCGTGTCGAGGCGGCTGAACCGCATCGCCGGCGGGCGCCGGCCGGTGCGGGGCGCCGGTGCGACCGGCGGACGCGCGTCGAGCTGGACGGTCATGCCCGGACCACTCCTTTCCCGGGTGCGGGCGGGACCGGCGCCCCCGACGCCCGCCCGCCCGCATCCCCTCACTCGGGCTACTTGGCGGCGGCCTTCTTGGCGTTGTTGACCGCGTCCGTCCAGCCCTGGTCGGGCTTGCGCTGGCCCAGCTCCACCGTCCGGACGGCGTTCTCGACCTCCGTGCGTACGGCCTGGTTCTTCGGTCCCATGTAGACGGGCTTCAGGGTCTTGGCGCCCTCGCCGAAGATCTGCCCGACGGGGGCGTCGGAGAAGTACGCGTTCTTGGCCTCGACGATCGCGGGGTCGGCCAGCGCCTGCGGCGAGGAGGGCAGCGGGCCCTTGGCCTTGAACGCACCGATCTGGCCCTTGGCGCTGGTCAGGAACTTCGCCAGCTCGATCGCCTCGGCGCGGTGCTTGCTCTGGGTCGGTACGGCGAGCCACGACCCGCCCCAGTTGCCGCCGTTGCCGGGCACCCGGGCGATGTCCCACTTGCCCTTGGCCTCGGCACCGGCGTTGCCCTCGATGACGCCGGTCATCCAGGCCGGGCAGGCGATGGTCGCGAACTTGGCCTGCTTGAAGGCCGACACCCACTCCTCCGACCAGGAGCCGTACCTGCCGGAGAGGCCGGAGTCGACGATGTCCATCGTGGTGTCCCAGGCCTGGCGCACCGCCGGGTTGCTGTCCACCACCAGGTTGTCGCTGGTGTCGTAGTAGTGGTAGCCCTGCGCGTTGCCCGCCGTCTGGAGCACGATCGTGTTGAAGATGTTGGTCGCGGCGTCCAGGAACGCCGCGCCGGTGTTCTTCGCCTTGAACTGCTCGCCGACCTTGATGTAGTCCTGCCAGGTCGGCCAGAGCTTGGAGACCGCCTCGCGGTCGGTGGGCAGGCCGGCCTTGGCGAAGAGGTCCTTGCGGTAGCACATGGCCATGCCGCCGACGTCGGTGCCCAGCCCGATCAGCTTGCCGTCCTTGGTCTTGCCGCCCTCCCACTTCCACTCCAGGAAGTTGCCCTGGAGTTCGGCGCCGCCGTGGTCGAGCAGGTTGACGAAGTTGTCGGGGTTGGCCTTGTACTCGACCATCAACCCCTCTTCGATGGCGACGACGTCGCCCGCGCCCTTGCCGGCGGCGAGCCACTGGGTCAGCTTCGGCGAGTAGTCGTCGAGGTTGGTGCCCGTGCCACGCTCGACGATCTTCACGTTCGGGTGGCTGGCCATGTATTCCTTGTAGAGCTCTTCGTAGCCGAACTGGCTGAACACGTCGACGGTCAACGTGATCTTGCCGTCCTCGGCAGGTTCGTCGCCGGCGCAGCCGGCGGTGGCGAGCAGCGCGCCGGCGGCGACGAGGGCCACCGCCGCGAGGCGGCGGCGCGGAAAGACACCCATGTTGGTCGGACCCCTCTCAGGTCGTCTGAGGTGGTGAGGCAGGTGGTGGAGCAGAGCTGAGAGAGCGCTCTCACGACAGGGTGGTGGTTGGGTCCCGCCGGTGTCAAGAGAGCGCTCTCCGCAGTTCTGGGAGGCCGGACGCGAAGAGAGTGGCCGCCTGTGCCGGGCGGCCACTCTCTCAGGACGTGCGGTGGGACTGCGCGGAGCCCTCGGGGCCCGGCTCCGCGCGGCGGGACTCAGCCGACGCGGAGGCCCTCCAGCAGGCTGCGGTCGCCGGCCACGTCGAGCGTGTCGAGGCCGAGCCGGCCCCAGAGCGCCAGCAGCAGGTCGCTCGCGGTGCCGCTCACCTGGGCCCGCGCGTGGTGGTCGTCGTGGTCGAAGATGGTGGCCGTGTCGAGCAGGGCCACACCCTCGCCGCGCAGCCGCAGGAACCACTCCTGACCGGCGTCGACGGCCGAGAGCTGCACGACCCCGCGCCACTGGCCCGCCGTGCGGCGCCGGCCGGCCGGCAGCCAGGTGTCCAGGATCTCGCTCACCCCGTCGGCGGCGAGCTTCGCCTCGACCGGCTCGCCCGCCGCGATGGCGAGCTGGGCGTCCCAGCGGTGCACCGCGGTCTCGTGCGCCATCCGGCGCGGCCAGAAGCCCGCCCTCTTCGGCTGCGGCGCCCAGTTCCACGCCGGGGCCTCCGGGTCGAGGCCGTCGAACAGGGTCATCAGCTGGTCGTACGCCTGCTGCCAGAGCTGGAGGGGGGTGACGCCGGGCTCCGGCTCGACCGGCTCGGACCTCCCCGGCGACGGGGTGGTGGCGCCGGAGCCGGCGAACGAGTGCACCCAGCGGTAGATGGAGGTCAGGTGCAGCGTCAGGTCGGCGACGGTCCAGCCGGGACAGGACAGCACCGGTGTCTCCGGCGGCGCCTCCGCCACGGCTGCGGCGAACGCCGGGCCCTCCGCCCGGAGCGCTCCCATCCAGAAGTCCTTCGTGCCGTGCAGTCTGCTCATCGCCATCCTCCCGGGGGTGACCGGGCCACCAGTGGGCGCCGCGGCTACCCCTCAGCCTAGGGTGAAAGGCGTGTCAGACGTCTACGCCCAGCCGACAACCGGAACCGAACCCGCCAAGACGTGCGACCTGGCGCGATACACGACGCTACGCCTGGGCGGTCCGGCCGGCCGCGTCGTCGCCGGCACCGACGCCGACGGGATCGTCCGGGAGGTGCGGCAGGCGGCCGAACGCGACGAGCAGGTCCTGCTCCTCGCCGGCGGCAGCAACGTCGTGATCGGCGACGCCGGTTTCCCCGGCACGGTGGTCCTGGTGCGTTCCCGGGGCCTGCGGGTCGTCGCCGAGGACGCCGACACCGTCACCGTACGCGTCGAGGCCGGCGAGCCCTGGGACGAGCTGGTCGCCACCACCGTGGCCAACGGCTGGTCCGGCCTGGAGTGCCTCTCCGGCATCCCCGGCTCCACCGGCGCCACCCCCATCCAGAACGTCGGCGCGTACGGGCAGGAGGTCGCCGAGACCATCACCGGCGTGCAGGTCCACGACCGGGTCGACGGGACGGTCGGGCGCATCGCCGCCGCCGACTGCGGCTTCGCGTACCGCTCCAGCATCTTCAAGTACAGCGACCGCTGGGTGGTGCTCTCCGTCGACTTCCGGCTCGCCCGCTCGCCGCTGTCGGGCCCGGTGCGCTACGCGGAACTGGCCCGGGCGCTCGGCGTGCAGGTGGGGGAGCGGGTGCCGCTGGCCGACGCCCGGGCCACGGTCCTGCGGCTGCGCGCCGGCAAGGGCATGGTGCTCGACCCCGCCGACCCGGACACCCGCTCGGTCGGCTCGTTCTTCACCAACCCGGTGCTGGACGTCGCCGCGTACGAGCTGCTGCGCGAGCGCGCCGCCGACATCGGCGAGCCGCCCGCCTGGCCGGGCGCGGGTGACGTGGTGAAGGTCAGCGCGGCCTGGCTGATCGACAAGGCCGGCTTCGGCAAGGGCCACCCGGGGCCGGAGGGCGTCGCCATCTCCAGCAAGCACACCCTCGCCCTGACCAACCGCAGCGGCACCGCCAGCACCGCCTCCCTGGTCGAGCTGGCCCGGGAGATCCGCGACGGCGTGCACCACCGCTTCGGCGTCACCCTCCACCCCGAACCGGTCCTCATCAACTGCACCATCTGAAACCCACCCCACCTCGGAAGCCCCGAACCACACGTGCAGGGTCGGCGTGGGTTCGGGCCCGGCGACGGTCGGCGGTGTCGGGGCTCGTCCCGATACCACAGGGGCATCTTTATGCCACAGAGGTATCGGGGCTTCGGCGGCAGTCGCTCGTCCACCAGCCCCCGCCACTCGTGAAGCTCGCCTCAGGCGGGGGAGACCCGGGGCCAGGGGAGGGTCAGTTCGCCGTGGCGCCAGCGGCGGGGGCCGTCGAGGACCGGCCAGCCCGCCTCGCGGATCGCGGACACCGCGCGCAGCCAGCGTTGGCGGGGGCCGTACGGGGCGTAGCCGGCGGCGGCCTGCCAGGCGTCGTCGAGGGCGCGGATCAGGTCGTGGATCCGCTCGCCGGGGACGTTGCGGTGGATCAGCGCCTTGGGCAGCCGCTCCGCGAGCTCCGCCGGAGTGTCCAGGGTGGCGAGCTTCGCGGCCAGGGTGAGCGTACGGGGGCCGTCGGCGTCGATCAGCAGCCAGCCGCCGAGGCGCCCCAACTCGTCGCAGGTGCCCTCGACCAGCAGCCCGCCCGGGGCCAGCCCCGCGGTCACGGTGCGCCAGGCGTGGGCGACCTCGTGCTCGTCGTACTGGCGCAGCACGTTGAAGGCGCGGACCAGGGCGGGGCGCAGCCCGGCCAGCTCGAACCCGCCCCGGGCGAAGGTGAGCCCGGGCGGGTCGGCGGACGGCTGGGCGGCGGCGACGCGTACCGGGTCGATCTCCAGCCCGACGACCCGTACGTCGGGGCGGACGGCGGTGGCGAGCCGGGCGCGCAGTTCGACGGCGGTCACCGGGCTGGCGCCGTAGCCGAGGTCCACCACCAGCGGGTCGGCCGCCCCGCGCAGCGCCTCGCCGCAGGTCTCGACGATCCAGTTGTCCACCCGGCGCAGCCGGTTGGGGTTCGTGGTGCCCCGGGTGACCACGCCCAGCGGCCGGTGCCGCGCCGTGCCCGCCATCGTCGGTGACCGTCCGGGCCGGCTCAGCCGACCCGGTGCACCTTGTGCTGGGCGGCCTGGGCCAGCGGGCGTACGACGAGTCGGTCCACGTTGACGTGCTGCGGGCGGGTCGCGCACCAGGCGACGCAGTCGGCGACGTCCTCGGCGACCAGCGGTTCGGCGACCCCGGCGTAGACCGCCGCGGCCCGCTCGGCGTCCCCGGCGAAGCGGACCAGCCCGAACTCGTCGGTGCGGACCATGCCGGGGTCGATCTCGATGACGCGCACCGGTCGGCCGCAGAGTTCCAGCCGCAGCGTGCCGGCGATCGCCGTCTGCGCGTGCTTCGCGGCGGCGTAGCCGCCCCCGCCCTCGTACACGGTGAAGCCGGCGGTCGAGGAGACGACCACGATGGTGCCGGCCCCGGACGCCTCCAGCGCGGGCAGCAGCGCCTGGGTGACGCGCAGCGTGCCGAGCACGTTGACGTCGTACATCCACTGCCAGTCGCCCACGGACCCGGACTCGACCGGATCCAGGCCGCGCGCGCCGCCGGCGTTGTTGACCAGCAGCGTCACCGGGCCCAGGGCCGCCGCCGCGTCGGCCAGGCCGGCCACCGACTCGTCGGAGGTGACGTCGCAGGCCACGGCGGTGGCCGCGCCGCCGGCGCCCTCGATCTCGGCCACCAGGGCGGCCAGCCGGTCGGTACGCCGCGCGGCGGCGAGCACGTGGAATCCCTCGGCGGCGAGGCGGCGGGCGGTGGCCGCCCCGATCCCGCTGGACGCTCCGGTGACGACGGCGACAGAGGTCATCCGGTCATTCTCCCCGCGCTACCGGGACGAATGCCGGCGGCGCGGTGATGAGGTCCGTCACGCCCGGGGGTCGCCCCGGCGCATTAGGTGTGCCCGATGGGGAAGATGACATCGGCCGAGGACGTTGTCCGTTAAGCGCCGGGCGTGCCGACGGCATAAACCGTGACAAAGGGAGCGGACGTGGCGGAGTTGCACACCGGTGTGGGTCGTCAGCGCGGTGCGCGACCGTGGCCCCGCCCCCGGCGGATCGCGACGCTCTCAGTACACACCTCCCCCCTGCACCAGCCGGGCACCGGCGACGCAGGGGGGATGAACGTCTACATCCTGGAAATCGCCCGCCGGCTGGCGGAGGCGGACGTCGAGGTGGAGATCTTCACCCGGGCCACCTCCGGCGACCTCCCCCCGGTGGTCGAGACGGCCCCGGGCGTGCACGTCCGGCACGTCCCGGCGGGCCCCCTGGAGGGGCTCACCAAGGAGGAGCTGCCGGGGCAGCTCTGCGCGTTCACCGCGGGCGTGCTCCGCGCCGAGGCGGCCCGTCCGCCGGGGCACTACGACCTGATCCACTCCCACTACTGGCTCTCCGGGCAGGTCGGCTGGCTGGCCAAGGAGCGCTGGGGGGTGCCGTTGGTGCACACCGCGCACACCCTCGCGAAGGTCAAGAACGCCCAGCTCGCCGCCGGCGACCGACCCGAGCCGAAGGCGCGCGTCATCGGCGAGGAGCAGGTGGTCGCCGAGGCCGACCGCTTGGTCGCGAACACGACGGTCGAGGCCCGTGACCTGATCGACCGGTACGACGCCGACCCGGCCCGGGTCGCGGTGGTCGAGCCCGGCGTGGACCTGGACCGGTTCCGCCCGGCCCCCGGCGACCGCGAGCGCGTCGTCGCCGACGCCCGCCGGCGCCTCGGGCTGCCCGCCACCGGCTACGTGGTGGCCTTCGTCGGCCGCATCCAGCCGCTGAAGGCCCCGGACGTGCTCATCCGCGCGGTGGCCGCCCTGCGCGAGCGCGACCCGGGGCTCGCCGACGAGGTGACCGTGGTGATCTGCGGGGGCCCCAGCGGCAGCGGGCTGGACCGCCCGACCGCCCTGATGGAGCTGGCCGCCACGCTCGGCGTCGCCGACCGGGTGCGTTTCCTGCCCCCGCGCACCGGCGACGACCTGCCCGCCCTGTACCGGGCCGCCGACCTCGTCGCGGTGCCGTCGTACAACGAATCCTTCGGCCTGGTCGCGCTGGAGGCACAGGCCTGCGGTACGCCGGTGGTGGCCGCCGCCGTCGGCGGCCTCGTGACCGCCGTGCGGGACCAGGTCAGCGGCGTGCTCATCGACGGCCACGACCCGGCCGACTGGGCCCGTACGCTCGCCCGCCTGCTGCCGGCCCGGCTCCGCCGCGCCGAGCTGGCCCGGGGCGCCGCGCGGCACGCCCGCAACTTCTCCTGGCACCGCACCGCCTCCGGGCTGCTCACCGTCTACGGCGAGGCGATCGCCGCGCACCGGTCCCGGCTCGCCTCCGAGCTGGCCTGCGGCCCGGCGATGTCCTGCTCCTGGTGACCGACCGGGCCGGCCACCGTCGCCCGGTGGCGTGCAGGGGCGCGACGGCCGGGCCGGCCGCCGTCGCCCGGTGGCCCGGCGGTGGCGGCCGTAGAGTGGATCCGATGAGCGGGAAGAGCGATCTTGCGGCCCTGATCGAGTCGGTCTGCGACGAGCGGGAACTGGCCTGGGAGTCGACCGGCCCGGGGTCGTACGCGGTCACGCTGCCGGGCACCCACAAGTTGAAGACGATCTGCAACCTGATCGTCGGCGAGCACGCGCTGCGGATCGAGGCGTTCGTGATGCGCCAGCCGGACGAGCGCCGCGAGGAGCTGTGGGCCTGGCTGCTCCAGCGCAACGCCCGCATGTACGGCGTGTCGTTCTCCGTCGACGCGGTCGGCGACGTCTACCTGACCGGCCGCGTCAACCCCGCCGGCATCGACGCCGACGAGCTGGACCGGCTGCTGGGCGCGGTGCTCACGTACGCCGACGAGTCCTTCGACACGATGCTGGAGATCGGCTTCGGCAGCTCGATCCGGCGGGAGTGGGAGTGGCGGGTCAAGCGGGGCGAGTCCACCGCGAACCTCGCGGCGTTCGCGCACCTCTTCGAGCCGTCCCCGGCCGCCGCCGATCCCGGCCGGCCGGCCGCCGCCGGGCAGTCCGGCGACGCCTCGGGCACAGGTGCCCGGGTCGGAGGTTCGGACCGGTCCTGACGGGTATGCCGCACCGCGCGGTGCGGCACTGGGACCCGCCGCGCGCCGAGGACCAACTGTCGAGGAGCGTGAGCGTCCCATGGCTCAGCGGAACAGCTCAGGTCGCGGCGGGACTGCGACCAGGACGAAACGGCAGGCGGGCAACCAGACCCCGAACACCCCGACGATCTCCGAATCCGAGATCTCCCGGATGAAGGTGGACGAGATCCGGGGGCAGCTCCGCAAGCGCGGGGTCTCCGGCATCTCCGCCCTGCGCAAGCCGGAACTGGTGAAGACGCTGGCGAAGACCCTGCGGGCGGAGCGGCCGGCGGGCGGTGCCGCGCGCCGCAGCACCGGGCCGGCCGGTCGGGCGACGGGGACCCGGGCATCCGCCGGACGGGCGGCCGCCACGAAGAAGGCCGCGTCGGGCCGGGCGGCGGGCAAGGCCGCCCCGGGCCGTGCGCAGGCAGCGAACAAGGCCGCACCGGGCCGTGCGCAGGCGGCGAACAAGGCCGCCCCGGCGAAGAAGGCGGCGGCGAAGAAGGCCCCGGCCAGGAAGGCAGCCGCGAAGGCGGCCCCGGCCAGGAAGACCACGTCGGCGGCCCGGAAGGCCGCGCCGGCCCCGGCGCGGGCGGGCACGCCTCGCGGGGGTACGACGACCGGCGTACGGACCGGGCGGAGCAGCTCGCGGTCGGTGCGTTCCTCGCAGCTCATCTCGTCCACCGCTGATCGGCCGGAGCGCCCGGGCCGCAGCCTGGTGACCACCAACCACGAGGTCATCCAGCGCTGGGCGCGGGAGCGCGGCGCCAAACCGGCGACGATCGCGGGCACCGAGCGGGCGGGGCGGGCCGGCGTGCTCACCTTCAACATGCCCGGTTACCGGGAGAGCAGCCGGATCCGCGAGATCACCTGGGGCGAGTGGTTCCGCACCTTCGACGAGCGGAAGCTGAACCTGATCTACCAGGAGCAGTTGCGTGACGGTCGGCCGAGCAACTTCTTTCGTACGGAATCACCCGATCGTGAGGACGCCTGACGTGTTTCGGGGAATGGCGGGCGGGTAAGCGCTGTTCGGCTGACCGAGACCGGAACAGCGGTCACCCCCGGGTGGGACACCGGGAGCTGTGACCGGCGAGACAGCCCATTCAGGTTGTCTTCGTAATACCGGGCGAACTAACTTTATTGCACCGCGCCACGCTTGGAACCGTTCGGGGGAGCGGTGGATCGATCAGATCCGTGCACCGAGCGAGGCGCAGGGGACGGGTGGAACAACACCGTTGGGGGACGGTGGCCACCTGTTTGGACCGGCGGCGCGAGCGGGCGACGCCTACGGGGGTGGGCTTCGCCCGCCGCCGCCGGTCATACGGTGCGAGCGCCCATCGCGATCACGAGTCGCGGTGGGCGTTCTGCTGTCCTCCCCCCTCCCGTCCCGACCCTCCGTCCCGCCCCCGCCACCCCGGTCCGCCGCCTCGTTGATCATGAGGTTGGCGGCGATGCCGATCTCCCTGGACGCCGCCAACCTCATGATCACCGCGTGGCGGCGGTGGGAGTCGGGGGCGGGGGTGGGAGGGGAGCGGAGATGCGGCGGAGGGCGGCGACGCGCCGTTCGCGGGGTGGCCCGGCCAGCAGGTGGCAGCCGGCGGCCAGCAGTCCCAGCCCGCCGACGATCAGCCAGTGCCGGTCCCCGAGGTACTGGAGGCTGACCCCGCCGAGGGTGGGCGCCACGAACGACGCCGCCGGGAACGCCAGATAGAACACCGACTGGTAGCGGGCCCGCAGCTCCAGGGGGGCGAGGTCGGCGTTGATCTGTGCGTTGGGCGGTGCGGCGAGCATCTGGCCGGCGGTCCAGACCACCGCCGCCGCCAGGTAGACCATCACGTCGTCGGCGAACGCGAGGGCGGCGAAGCCGAGCGCCAGCAGCGCGGTGGAGACGGCCAGGACGCGGTCCTTGCGGTGCCGTTCGATCAGCCGCGGCACGAAGAGCTGCCCGAGCACGATCAGGACCCCGCCGAGCGCCACCACCGCGCCGTACGCCGACGGGCGCAGGCCGTCCGACCGCATGGCCAGGGGCATGATCGTCGACGTCTGCATGGTCAACACGGCCAGGACGAAGGTCAGGCCGACGAAGGTGAGGAACGTGCGGTCGGTCAGCGCGGTGTGCAACCCAGGCTGCCGCTGCCGCCCCGCCCGCCCCAGCCACCAGGCCCGCCGCTGCCGCCCCACTGCCCCGCCGCCGACCACCGGCTTCGACGGCACGCCGGGCGAGCAGGTCGTCGAAGCCGCCGACGGAAGATCTTGGACGCTTTCCGTCCGGTCGGAACGGGAAATGTCCAAGATCGGCACAGGGCCGGCGAGGCGGCGGGGGAGCGTCTCCGGGACCTTCCACGCGATGACCGCCGCCGCGAGCACGGTGGCGGCGGCGTCGACCAGGAAGAGCGCCACGAAGCTCGCCTCGGCGAGCAGGCCGGCCAGCAGCGAGGCCACGGCCATGCCCAGGTTGAACGCCCAGAACTGGAGGTTGAAGGCCCGGGAGCGGCGTCGCTCGGGCACCACGTCGACGATCGCCGCCACGAAGGCGGGGCTGGGCATCGAGTGCGCCACCCCGACCAGGGCGGCGAGTGCGGCGATCATCGCCAGGTGCCGGCTGAAGGCCAGCCCGACCATCAGCCCGGCGGTGGCGAGGTGGGCGGCGAGCAGGGTGGACCGCCGCCCCCACCGGTCGGCCAGCACCCCGCCGAGCAGCACGCCCGCCGCGCCGCCCAGCCCGTACGCCCCGACGACCGTACCGGTGAGCGCCTCGCTGGCACCCCGCGCGTCGGTCAGGTAGAGCGACAGGAAGAGCATCGCGAAGGCGCCGGCCCGGTTGATCAGCAGCCCGGCCCAGAGGTACCAGAAGGTGGCGGGGAGCCCACCCGCGGTGTCGTCCAGCCAGCGGCGCAGGGCCCGCACCGGTCCTCCCGACAGTTTTGTTTCCTAACCGAATCGCCCTAGACCGTAGGAAGCCGCCGGTCGACGCGCCAGGGTGTCGCTGGTCACCGCCCTGCCTGCGGGCTGCTCCGCGCCGACTACGGCCCGGGCGTCGACCGTCGCGGGTCACGGCCGGGCGTCGACCGTCGCCGGTTTACGACCGGGCGTCGACCGTCGCCGGTTCGGCGGGTGCCGTCGCCGCCGCCTCGGCCGCCTGCGGGGCGGGCGGCTGGATCGCCACCACCGGTACGGCGGGACCGGTGGCCGCCCGCAGCGTCGCGGCCCGCCGTTCCCGCGTCGGGCCGGAGACCAGGTGGGCGACCGCCATCAGCCCGCCGATGGCGGCGCAGCCGAACCAGAGCTGGGCGTTGCCGGCCTGCTCCCGGACGAGGCCGCCGAGGACCGGCGCGATCGCGGCGGCCCCCTGCCAGGAGAGCGAGAAGACCCCCTGGTAGCGGCCGCGCAGCTCGGCGGGGGAGAGTTCGGCGATCAGGGTGGCGTTGGACGGCGAGTTGAGCATCTCGCCGACCGTCCAGATCAGCACGGTCAGGCCGTAGAACCAGGCGGTGTCGGCGAAGGCGGTGAGCCCGAACCCGACGCCCATCACCACCGACGCGAGGGCGAGCACGTGCGACCGGCTCCGGCCCCTGATCAGCCGGGGTACGAAGAGCTGGCCGACCACGATCAGCACCCCGTTGAGCGCGATCACGGAGCCGTAGGTGGTGGGGCTGAGGCCGGAGTCGCCCATGGCGATCGGCAGCATCGAGATGTGCTGGAGGAAGACCAGCGCGGCGAAGAGGTTGAGCGTCACGAAGCCGAGGAAGACCCGGTCGCGCAGGATGGTGCGCAGCGCCCCGACCGGAGCGCCGGCGCCCTTGTGGCCGTTGCCGACGACGGGGGCCCGCCGGGTCTCGCCGACCTTGACGAAGATGATCAGCGCGGTGATCACGGTGGTGGTCGCGTCGACCACGAAGAGCAGCAGGAAGCCGGCCTCGGCGGCGAGGCCGGCGAGGATGGCCGCGCTGGCGAAGCCGAGGTTGATCGCCCAGTAGTTGAGCGAGAAGGCCCGCAGCCGGTCCTTCTCGGGCACCACGTCGATCACCATCGCGCCGAAGGCGGGCCGGGCCGCTTCGGCGAACATGCCGAGCAGCAGGGCGCCGAGCGCCACCGCCCACAGCTCCCTCGCGAAGCCGAGGGCGAGCATCATGGCCGCCGCGCCGAGATGCGCGGTGAGCAGGGTGGGCCGGCGGCCCCAGCGGTCGCTCAGCGTGCCGCCGGCGGTGGTGCCGACCGCACCGCCGACGCCCCACAGGCCGAGCACCAGCCCCGCCTGGGCCGGGGAGAAGCCGCGCTCCTGCGTCAGGTAGATGGCCAGGAAGACCAGGACGAACGAGCCGAGCCGGTTGATCAGGGTGCCGGCCCACAGGTACCAGAAGGTGACCGGCAGGCCGCCGGTGGTGTCCCGGAACCAGCCCTGCATCGTCCGCACGTCGGCGCCCCCGCCCGTAATGACCGTCTTGATTGTCGCGCCTTACAACCTAGTGCCAGGCCGGATCTCCGGGCAGCGCATTTTCCACGTGGTGGTCGTCACGACCACTGCCCGCGCGTCGCCCGGCGGCGTGCGGCAGGATGATCGGCATGACTGCTAGCGAGGGGCCCACCGTCGGGACGCTGGTCCTGCTGCGGCACGGCGAGAGCGACTGGAACGCCAAGAACCTCTTCACCGGCTGGGTCGACGTCGACCTGACGGAGAAGGGCGAGACCGAGGCGCGCCGCGGCGGCGAACTGCTGCGCGAGCACGACCTGCTGCCGGACGTGGTGCACACCAGCGTGATGCGCCGCGCGATCCGCACCGCCGAGTTGGCGCTGAACGCCGCCGACCGGCACTGGATCGCGGTGCGGCGGTCGTGGCGGCTCAACGAGCGGCACTACGGCGCCCTCCAGGGCAAGAACAAGAAGCAGACCCTGGAGGAGTACGGCGAGGAGCAGTTCATGCTCTGGCGCCGCTCGTACGACACCCCGCCGCCGCCGATCGCCGACGACGACGAGTTCTCGCAGGTCGGCGACCCGCGCTACGCGTTGCTGCCGGGCGAGCTGATGCCCCGCACCGAGTGCCTGAAGGACGTCGTCGAGCGGATGCTGCCCTACTGGTACGACTCGATCGTGCCGGACATCCTGGCCGGCCGAACGGTGCTGGTGGCCGCGCACGGCAACTCGCTGCGCGCCCTGGTCAAGCACCTGGACCAGATCTCCGACTCCGCGATCGCCAAGCTGAACATCCCCACGGGCATCCCGCTGCGCTACGACCTGGACCCGCAGCTGCGCCCGCTCACCCTGGGCGGCACGTACCTGGACCCGGCCGCCGCGAAGGCGGCCGCTGCCGCCGTGGCCAACCAGGGTCGCTGACGTAGGCAGAGAAGGGGCCCCTCTCCGACGCGACACGCGCGGGGATGGGGCCCCTTCTGTGATCTCAGTTGGGGGTGGTCTGCCCGGTGATCAGGTAGACCACCTGTTCGCCCGCGTTGACGGCGTGGTCGGCGAAGCGCTCGTAGAAGCGGCCGAGCAGGGTGGCGTCGATGGCGGTCTCCACCCCGTACGGCCAGTCCTCGCCGAGCAGCAGCCCGAACAGGCTGCGGTGCAGGTCGTCCATGGCGTCGTCGTCGCCGTCGAGTTCGGCGGCGAGGTCGGCGTCGGGCTTTGCGAGCACCGAGCCGATCTTGATGGCCATCCGGTCGGCGATGGCCGCCATGTCGGTGAAGGTCGGCCGCAGCTCCGCCGGCACGGCCGGCGAGGGGTGCCGGCGCAGGGCGGTCTTGGCGACGTGGTCGGCCAGGTCGCCCATCCGCTCCAGGTCGGCCGCGACGTGCAGCGCGGTGATCATCGCGCGCAGGTCGGAGGCGACGGGGGCCTGCCGGGCGAGCAGGTCGCAGACGCGCTCCTCGACGTGCCGGTAGAGCTCGTCGATCTCGGCGTCCCGCTCGATCACCGTCTCGGCCGCCCGGCGGTCCGCGGTGAGCAGGGCGCGGGTGGCCTGCCGCATCGCGGCCCGGACCCCCTCCGCCATGTCCACCAGCAGCTGGCTGACGATCTGCAGGTCAGCCCGGAACTCGTCGCGCATTGTCACGTCCTGTGGTCGGTGGTCGCCGGCCCGGGGGCCGGCGGGAGCAGGTGCGCCGCCCACGGTAGGTCGGACGGGGGGACCCGAGGTGAACCCCGGTGAACGACGCCCGGCGCGGGAGTGAACTTTCCCGGAAGCGAAGGTGATTCATCCCATTTGTGGGGGTTGCCAGGTTAACAATGACCCTACGATCGCCGGGTGGAATGGGCGGTGACGGTCGCGGTGGCCGTGGGACTGGCGGTCGGGCTGATCGCCGGGGTGCTGCTGCCCCGGTTCGTCCCGGCGCTGGGCGACCGTGCCACGCGGGCGGGGGGCCGGGCCGGCTTCCCCAACACCTCCGGGAGGCTCCCGATAGCCGAGGATCCGCAGTCCGGGATCGGTCGCCGGACCATCGATTCGCTGCGGGCCGGCGTGGTCGTACTCGACCCCGACGACCTGCCCGTCCTGGTCAACCCGGCCGCCCGCGCGATGGGGCTGCTCCGCACCGGCCCCACCCAGGGCTCGATCGCCGCCCACCCCCTGATCCGTACGCTCGCCGGGCAGGTGCGGCGCACCGGCGTGCGGCGCGAGATCGAGCTGGACCTGCCCCGGGGCCGCGACAACGCCGGGGTGAACCCGCTCGGGGTGCACCTGCGGGCGATGGGGATCGGGGCCGGCTTCATCGCCGTCGAGGCGTCCGACGTGACCGAGTCGCACCGGCTGGCGCGCGTCCGGCGCGACTTCGTCGCGAACGTCAGCCACGAGCTCAAGACCCCGATCGGGGCCCTCCAACTCCTCGCCGAGGCGCTGCTGGACGCCACCGAGCCGGCCGGCGCGGGCGCACCCGACCTCTCCGAGGACCTGGTCGCCGCCCGCCGGTTCGCCGAGCGCATCCAGCACGAGTCGACCCGGCTGGGCCGCCTCGTGCAGGAACTGCTGGAGCTGACCCGGCTCCAGGGCGCCGAGCCGCAGCCGCCGCCGGAGCCGGTCGCGGTCGACTGGGTCATCGCCGAGGTGATCGACCGGACCCGCACCTCCGCCGCCGCCCGGCGGATCGAGGTGACCGTCGACGCCGAGCGGGGCCTGACCGTCCACGGCAGCGACACCCAGCTCGCCACGGCCGTGTCCAACCTGGTGGAGAACGCCGTCAACTACTCGGGCGAGGACACCACCGTCCGGATCACCGCGCGCGCCACCGACGAACACGTGGAGATCTCCGTCGCCGACCAGGGCATCGGGATCGCCCCGACCGACGTGGACCGGATCTTCGAACGGTTCTACCGGGCCGACCAGGCCCGGTCGCGTTCCACCGGCGGCACCGGCCTGGGGCTGGCCATCGTGAAACACATCGCCGGCAACCATGGCGGAAGGGTGGAGGTGTCGAGCACTCTTGGTGGTGGATCGACGTTCACCCTCCGGCTGCCCACCCGTCCCCCCGACGAGGTCCCGGCGATACCACCCTCCGCTGGGATCGAGGCCGCTCCGGCCGAACTCCGGCAGGCCTGACAGCACATGGAAAGGAAGTCCCGTTGAGCCGCGTTCTGGTGGTCGAGGACGAGGAGTCGTTCTCCGACGCCCTGTCGTACATGCTCCGCAAGGAGGGTTTCGAGGTCTCCGTCGCCGCGACGGGCACCTCCGCCCTCACCGAGTTCGACCGGACCGGCGCCGACATCGTGCTGCTCGACCTGATGTTGCCCGAGATGTCCGGTACCGAGGTGTGCCGGCAGCTCCGGCAGCGCTCGCACGTGCCGATCATCATGGTCACCGCCCGGGACAGTGAGATCGACAAGGTGGTCGGCCTGGAGATCGGCGCCGACGACTACGTGACCAAGCCGTACTCGCCCCGGGAGCTGGTCGCCCGGATCCGGGCGGTGCTGCGGCGGCAGAGCGCCGAGGCCGCCGAGTCGGGTGGCCCGACGCTGGCCGCCGGCCCGGTGCGGATGGACATCGAGCGGCACGTGGTGACCGTCGACGGCGCCCCCGTGCAGCTTCCGCTCAAGGAGTTCGAGCTGCTGGAGCTGCTGCTGCGCAACGCCGGCCGGGTGCTCACCCGGGGCCAGCTCATCGACCGGGTCTGGGGGGCCGACTACGTCGGCGACACCAAGACCCTCGACGTGCACGTCAAGCGGCTGCGCTCCAAGGTCGAGCCGGAGCCGTCCGCGCCGCGCTTCATCGTCACCGTGCGGGGTCTCGGCTACAAGTTCGAGCCCTGACCGGCGTACGCACGAAGGGGCCCGCGCCGCACGCGGGCCCCTTCGTCGTCGGTCGGTGTCAGGCGCCGTCGGCGGGATGCGGGGCGATGAGGCCCTGCCGTCCGCGTGCCCCGCAGACCTCGGCCAGCTTCGCGTACGCGGGGGCGCCGACCAGGGCGGTCAGCTCCGGACCGTAGGAGACGTACATCGGCTCGGTGCCGACGTGCGCGTCGGTGGAGGAGGTGCACCACCAGTCCAGGTCGTGCCCGCCGGCGCCCCAGCCCCGCCGGTCGAACTCGGAGAGCGTGGAGACCAGCACCTTCGTGTTGTCCGGCCGCTTCACCCACTCCTGGTCGCGGCGGATCGGCAGCTGCCAGCAGACGTCCGGCTTGTATTCCAGCGGATGCACCCCGTCGCGCAGCGCCTGCGCGTGCAGGGCGCAGCCGGCGCCGGCCGGGAAACCGGCGTCGTTGAGGAAGACGCACGGTCCGTCCGCGCCCTGCGTGGCGGTGCGGCGGGCGGAGTTCTTGCCGTCGATGGTGTCGTTCTCGGTCCAGTTCTTGAACCCGCGCCGGAAGTGCTGCCACGTCGCCGGGGTGAGCCGCTTGACGGCGGCCCGGACCCGCTGCTCGTCCTCGGAGTCGGTGAAGAACGCGCCGTGCGAGCAGCAGCCGTCGGCGGCCCGGCCGGCGACGATGCCGTGGCAGCCCCGGCCGTAGACGCACGTCCAGCGGGAGAGCAGCCACGTCAGGTCGGCCCGGATGAGGTGGTTGTCGTCCGCCGGGTCGGTGAACTCGATCCACTCCCGGGGGAAGTCCAGTGGCACCTCGCGGCTGCGCGGGTCGTCCGGGTCGTCCACCAGCACGCGGAGTTCGATCTGGCCTGTCACCCGGCCCAGCGTACGCCCGGCGCCCCCACCGGTCCGCCGAGCCGCGCAATCCGGTTGGCCCTAGTGTCTTCAGCATGCGACTGGGTGTCCTCGACGTCGGTTCCAACACGGTGCACCTGCTGGTGGTCGACGCCCATCCCGGGGCGCACCCCTGGCCGGCACACTCCGAGAAGGTCGTGCTGCGGCTGGCCGAGCAGATCAGCCCGGACGGCGCGCTCACCGAGGCCGGCGCGGACGGCCTGGTCAAGGCGGTCGGCATGGCCAAGGCGGCGGCCGTCGGGCTCGGTGCCGACGACCTGATCGCGTTCGCCACCTCCGCCGTCCGCGACGCCACCAACGCCGCCGAGGTGCTGGCCCGGGTGCGCGACGAGGCCGGCGTACGCCTGGAGGTGCTGCCGGGCGCGGACGAGGCGCGGCTGACCTTCCTGGCGGTGCGGCGCTGGTTCGGCTGGTCGGCGGGCCGGCTGCTGGTGCTGGATATCGGCGGCGGCTCGCTGGAACTCGCCGCCGGCATCGACGAGGACCCGGCCGTCGCGGTCTCCCTGCCGCTCGGCGCCGGTCGGCTCACCCGCGACCGGCTCCGGGTGGCCCCCGACAGCACGGCGCCGCCGCCGGCCGAGGCGGTCGACGAGCTGCGGGCGTACGTCGACGGGCTGCTCGAACCGGTCGTCGCGCAGCTGACCGAGGTGGGCTGGGAGCGGCCGGTGGCCACCTCGAAGACGTTCCGGACCCTGGCCCGGCTGGCCGGCGCGGCCCCCTCCGGCGCCGGGCTGTGGGCGCCGCGCCGGCTGACCCGCGCCGGGCTGCGGCAGGTGCTCGCGTTCATCCGGCACATCCCGCCGGCCCAGCTCGTCGAGCTGGAGGGGGTCAGTGCGGGCCGGGCCCACCAGCTGCTCGCCGGGGCGGTCGTCGCCGAGGCCGTGCTGCGCCAACTGGACGTGGACGCGCTGGACGTCTGCCCCTGGGCGCTGCGCGAGGGCGTCATCCTGCGCCGCCTGGACCAGCTCGGTCCGGTGTGAGTCCGGGGGCACCGCAGCCGCGAACGGAAGCCGGTCCGGAGTGGGCGCGGGAAGTGTGATCTGGGCGGTTTGCAATCTCTCGTCACGAGGTGTCGATCGATCCCGGCTACCCTCGATGGTGTGACTTCCCGCGTCCCGGTGCTCCTGTCCACGTCCTCGGTCTTCCCTGAGCGGACCGCGGCGGCGTTCCAGCTCGCCGCCGCCCTCGGCTACGACGGCGTCGAGGTGATGGTCTGGACGGACGCCGTCAGCCAGGACGTCGGCGCGCTGCGGGGGCTCGCCGAGCACTACGGCGTCCCGGTGCTCTCCGTCCACGCGCCCTGCCTGCTGGTCACCCAGCGGGTCTGGAGCCCCGACCCGTGGGAGCGGCTGCGCCGCTCGGCCGAGATGGCGGCGACGCTCGGGGCGCCCACCGTGGTGGTGCACCCGCCGTTCACCTGGCAGCGGGACTACGCGCGCGGCTTCGCCGACGGGCTCGCCGCGATCGCCGCCGACTACCCGGACCTGCGCTTCCCGGTGGAGAACATGTACCCGGTCCGGATGGCGGGCCGGCAGTTCGTGCCGTACGTGCCGGGTTGGGACCCGACCGAGACCGGCTACGCCTCCTACACGCTCGACCTGTCGCACTGCGCCGCCTCGCACACCGACTCGCTGGCGATGGCCGACCGGATGGGCGCCGGCCTGGCCCACGTGCACCTCGGCGACGGCACCGGCGAGGGCCGCGACGAGCACCTGGTGCCGGGCCGCGGCACCCAGCCGTGCGGCGAGCTGCTGTCCTCGCTGGCCGGGCGCGGGTTCACCGGCTCGGTCGCCGTGGAGGTCACCACCCGGGGCGCGAAGAGCCGCGCGGTGCGGGAGGCCGACCTGCGGGAGGCACTGGCGTTCGCCCGCCAGCACCTCGGCACGCCGTCCCCGGTCGACGCCTGAGCCTCGGGCGAGGCCCGTCTCCCGGCCGACGCGTGGGTGCCGGCCGGGGGCGGGGCGTCAGACGGCCGTGGTGAGCGATTCCTTGGTGCCCGCGCCGGCCTGCTCGCCGATGGCCGCGCGCTTGCGGGCGCGGTGGGCGGCGACGTGCGAGCGGGTGGCGCAGCGTTCCGAGCAGAACCGTCGGCAGCAGTTGGACGAGGTGTCCAGGTAGACGTTGCCGCAGCGCTCGTCGGCGCACACCCCGAACCGGGCGCTGCCGTACTCGCAGAGCCAGACCGACAGCCCCCAGGCCGCGCCGGCCAGGTATTCGGCGCTCACGGAGGCGCCCCGGCTGGTGACGTGCATGTGCCAGTCGCTGGAGTCGTGCCCGGAGATGCGGGGCTGCACCGGGAACGCCTCCAGCATGGCGTTGAGCTCGGTCACCGCCTGGGCGTCCCGCCCGGAGGTGCCGTACTCGAAGACGTCGCGCAACCGCTTCTGCGCCCGCCGGAATGTCGCCAGGTCCCGCTCCGCCACCTCGTCGCGCATCCACGCGTTGTCGTCGGGGAAGAGGGCCCGCAGGTCGTCGAGGTCGTCCAGGCGGGCGTTGACGAGGTCAACGCCGGTCCGGGCGTACGCGTCGAAGTTCACGCCCACAACGGTAGACGACTCAGGGGGCCCGTGGCGCGTCGATGTAGTGCGGCAGGAACCGCGCGTAGCCGTCGGTGATGAGGCTCGCGCTCTCCCGCACCCCCACCCCGGCCGACTCGCCGTCGACGATCCAGCTGCCCAGCACCACCCGGTTGCCGGCGAACTCCGGCAGCGCCCGGAACTCCTGGTAGCACCAGCCCTCGTCGCCGTAGATCCCTGGATTGGTGATCTCGGTGTCGCCGGTGACGATCCGCACCGAGCCACCCTCCCGGCCGAGCAGCGGCTTGGCCACGTACTCCGGCATGCCGCGCGGCGAGTCGAGGTACGCCGGCAGCAGCAGCTCGTGGCCGGGGTACAGCTCCCAGAGCACGGCGAGCAGCGCCTTGTTGGACAGCAGCAGCTTCCACGCCGGCTCGATCCAGGTCGTCGGGGTGCCCGGCTCCAGCGCCAGCGGCCCGTACGGCTCGGCGAGCATCCACTCCCAGGGATAGAGCTTGAAGCAGGTGGTGACCGGCTGGTCGGCCGCGTCGACGAAGCGCCGGCCGTCCCAGCCGATGTGCTGGATCGGCTGGAGCGTGACCTCCAGCCCGGCCTGGCGGGCGGTCTCGGCGAGGTAGCCGGCGGTCATGTGGTCCTCGCCGGACTCCTCCTCGTTCGACCAGAGCACGTGCACCCGGCGGTCGTGCAGGCCGGCACCGATCTTCGCCCAGGCGCCGACGAGGCGTTCGTGCAGGCTGTTCCACTGGTCCAGCTCCGGCCGGGTGTGCTCCAGCCAGTACCACTGGACGATGCTCGCCTCGACCAGCGCGGTGGGGGTGTCGGCGTTGTATTCCAGCATCTTCGGCGGCCAGCTGCCGTCGTAGGCCAGGTCGAAGCGCCCGTAGAGGGTGGGGGGCGCCTCGCGCAGCGACCGGGCCACGGCCTCGGCCGCCCAGTCCGGGATGCCGAACTCGGCGTGGCGGCGGCGGGCGACGACGTGTTCGGCGGCGGCGACCGACATCCGGTGCAGCTCCTCGGTCGCCTCCTCCAGCCGCAGCACCTCGTCCAGCTCGAACGCGTACGCGGCGGTCTCGTCCCAGTACGACATGATGCCGCCGTCGGGCAGCTCGGTGTCGACGTACACCAGGCCCTGGGACCGGATCGTGGCGTCCCAGTCCGGGCGGGGGGTGACCGACTCCCGGCGCACGTCAGCCGCCGCAGGAGGCGAGGTGCGTGCCGAAGCCGCCCAGGTCGGGCACCGCCGCGGCGGCCGGCTCCGGCGCGGCGCGGCCGGTGGTCACCACGGGCGCCCGCAGGGCCAGGGCCACCGTCTCGCCCCCGCCGACCGGGCCGAGGGCGCAGTCGTCATCGTCGTCGTCCGAGGTCATGTTGCAGCCGGAGAGGGTGAGCGCGAGGACGGTGAGCGCGCCGAGCTGCACGGAGGCCGACCGCAGTCGGCGGCGGGGGCGTTGTTCCACGTCATCGTTGTAACCGATGGGGGCCACTGCCGTCCCCCCGCGGCTGGTGCCTGTGATGCGGTTGGGACCTGACGTCCGGGGCTGCGCCGCTGCCCCGCGCGGGCGCACCGGCGGGCGTTAGGCTCGATCCATGCTCCGTACCGTCATCCTCGCCGCCTCCCGGTCACCCCAGGTCGAGCGGCTCGTCGCGACGGCCCCCTTCACCCGGGACCTCGTCCGCCGGTTCGTGGCCGGCGCCAAGACCGACGACGCGTTGCGCGCGACCCGCGAACTCGTCGACGACGGTCTCGCGGTCACCCTCGACAACCTCGGCGAGGACACCGTCACCCCCGAGCAGGCCACCGCCACCCGCGACGAGTACGTCGGGCTGCTCCGGCGGCTCGCCGGGGCGGGGCTCACCCCCGCCGCCGAGGTGAGCGTCAAGCTGTCGGCGCTGGGCCAGATGTTCGACGAGCAGCTCGCCTACGACAACGCGCGGGCGATCTGCGCCGCCGCCGAGGAGGCGGGCACCACGGTCACCCTGGACATGGAGGACCACACCACCACCGACTCGACCCTGGACATCCTCGCCAAGCTGCGCAAGGACCACCCGTCGACGGGCGCGGTGCTCCAGGCGTACCTGCGGCGCACCGAGTCGGACTGCCGCGAGCTGGCGACTGCCGGTTCCCGGGTGCGGCTGTGCAAGGGCGCCTACAAGGAGCCGGAGTCGGTGGCCTACCAGTCCGCACGCGAGGTGGACAAGTCCTACGTACGCTGCATGAACATCCTGATGTCCGGCGACGGCTACCCGATGCTGGCCACCCACGACCCCCGCCTGATCGCCATCGGCGAGGACCGGGCCCGCTGGTTCGACCGCGGCCCGGAGCGGTTCGAGTTCCAGATGCTGTACGGCATCCGACCGGAGGAGCAGGCCCGGCTGGCCGGCGAGGGCTACACGGTGCGGACCTACCTGCCCTACGGCGAGGACTGGTACGGCTACCTGATGCGCCGGCTCGCCGAGCGCCCGGCCAACCTCATGTTCTTCGGCCGGGCCGTGCTGTCGAGGAAGTGAGTCAGCCGTTCGACCAGCCCCGGGTGCTCAGCACCAGGCGGTAGCCGTCCGGATCGGCCAGCGTCACCCCCAGCGGTCCCAGTGCGGGCCGGCGGAGACCTTCGTCCCGCCGGCCCGTTCCCGTTGCCGGACGAGTTCGTGCCACCTGGTGCGGTCGGCCCTTGACGATGCCGGCTAAGGCTATTAGCTTTCAGGTTATGGCAGTTAGCTACGTGGAGCGGGGCGGCGGACGGATCGCCTACGAGGCGCACGGGCAGGGGCCGCTCGTCGTCCTCTCGCACGGCATGGGGGAGAACCGCGGCTCGTTCCGCCACCTGGTCCCGCTGCTCGTCGCGGCCGGGCACCGGGTGGCCTCGGTGGACGTACGGGGGCACGGCGCGTCCAGCGTCGGCTGGCCGACGTACGCCCCGGCGCAGGTCGGCGCCGACCTGCTCGCGGTGGTCCGCGACCTCGGTGGCGGGCCGGCCACCCTGGCCGGCAGCTCGTCCAGCGCGGCGGCCGTGGTCTTCGCCGCCGCCGAGGCCCCCGCCCTGGTCGACGGCGTCGTCCAACTCGCCCCGTTCGTCGAGGAGCCGAAGCTCAACCCGTTCATGCGGGTGGGGCTGGCCGCCGTGCTGCGCAGCCCCCGGCTGTTCGGGCTCTTCCACCGCACGCTCTTCCCGTGCGACCGGCCGGCCGACGACGCGGCGTACCGCAGGGCCATGGTCGCCACCCTGCGCGAGCCCGGCCGGATGGCGGCGATGCGCGGCCTGATCGCGCCCGCCGAGCCGCACTGGACCGCCCGCGCCCCCGAGGTCCGGCAGCCGGTGCTGGTGCTGATGGGCACCAGGGACCCGGACTTCCGCGACCCGGGCGCGGCGGCGCGGGCGGCCCGCCGGCTCTTCGCCACCGCCGAGGCGCGGATGATCGACGACTCCGGCCACTACCCGCACGCCGACCAGCCGGCCCGCACGGCCGCCCAGCTCACCGAGTTCCTGGCGGTCACCGGTGCCTAGGGTCGGGCTCAACCAGCACGCCGTGGTGCGCGAGGCGGCCCGCCTCGCCGACGAGGTCGGCGCCGACCAGCTCACCCTCGCCGCGCTGGCCAACCGGCTCGGCGTCGCGCTGCCCAGCCTCTACAAGCACGTCCGGGGTGCCGACGCGCTCGCCCAGAAGCTCTCCGCGCTGGCCACGGCCGAGCTCGCCGACGAACTGACCGCCGCCGTCGCGGGCCGGGCCGGCGGGGACGCGCTGCGGGCCGTCGCCACGGCCTACCGGGCGTACGCCCACCGCCACCCCGGCCGCTACCCGGCCGCCCAGCGGGTGCCGGACCCGACCGACCCGGAGCACGTCGCCGCCGGGGAGCGGGCCGTCGGGGCGATCCGGGCCACCCTGCGGGGCTACGGGCTCGACGGCGACGACGCCCTCGACGCGACCCGGATGCTGCGCAGCACCCTGCACGGGTTCGTCTCGCTGGAGGCTGCCGGCGGGTTCGGGCTGCCCCGCGCCGTCGACGCCTCCTTCGACAGCCTGGTCGCCGCGCTGGACGGCGCGTTGGGGTCCTGGCCCCGGCGGGAGGACCGGTGAGCGCTCGCCCGGCGGGCCCTGGTCGCCCGGCCGCCCGGGTGGTCGTACCCTTCGGCGGGTGACTGACGGGCAGCCCGGGACGGACGACCGACCGGCGCCGGACGACGCGCCGGAAGTCGTGGCGGCCCCCGTAGTGCCCCTCCCGTCGGCGGTGGGTGGCGGACCGGCGGCGCGGCGGATCCGGCCGCCCGGGGCGGTGCTGGCGGCGGTCGTCCTGCTGCTGGCCTGCGGCCTGCCCGCGGCGCTGGTGGCCGGCCTGGTGCGTGCCGGTGACCCGCCGGCCCCGCGGGCGTCCGCCGCCGCGTCCGACGACCCCGCCACCGTGGCCGCCCGCCGCCTCGGGGAGCGGATGACGGCGGAACTGGCCCGGCAGTCCGCCGCCCTGCTCGGCGGGGACCGCGCCGGGTTCCTGGCCGTCGCGGAGCCGGTCGCGCATCCCGACCTGCGCCGCCGGTACGCCGCGCTGCGCGCGCTGCGGGTGACCGCCTGGGAGGCCGACGCCACCGGCCTGCCCACCCCCGTCGACGGCCGCCCCGGCGAGTGGCGGCTGCTGGTCGAGTTCCGCTACTGCTTCGTCGCGCCGGGCTGCCGCACCAGCCGGGTGCTGACCGGCACCCGCTGGCGGGAGGGGGAACGACCCCGGCTGCTCGCCGTGGAACCGTCCCGATCGGCCGGGACCGGCACCCGGCCCTGGGAGGTCAGCGAGCTGGCCGTGGCGGTCGGCGCGCGTACGCTCGTGGCCACCACGCCCGCCCTGCGCAAGGAACTGCCCGGCCTGCTCGCCCAGGCGGAGGCCGCCGCCAGGATCGCCGACACGTACGCCGTCGGCGGCCGCGCGTCGGACCGGTACCGCATCTTCCACGCCGGCCGGGGCGAGTGGCAGCGCTGGTACGGCGGCGGCCGGCCGAAGTGGACCGGCGGGTACGCGGTCACGGTCGGCGGCGGCCACCACGAGGTGGTGCTCAACGCCGAGGGGCTCGTCGCCGGCGGGGTGGACGACCTGCTGCGCCACGAGCTGACGCACGCCGCGTCCCTGCCCGAGCGCGGCTACCCGGGCAGGGACACCTGGTGGCTGGTGGAGGGGCTGGCCGAGTACGCGGGCGCCGACGGCGAGCCGATCGACCGGTACGCCGGGCTCGACGAGGTCCGGGGCCTGCTCGGCGGCGGCTGGGACGGCCGGCTCGACAGCCTCAGCCCGGCCGACGACGCCCCGGCCGACCGGGTCGGCGGCAGCTACGGCATCTCCTACCTGGCGGTCCGGCACCTGGTCGACCGGTTCGGCCCGGAGCGGCTGCGCGCCTTCTTCGCGGCGGTGGTGCACGAGCGCACGCCGGTGGCGGAGGCGGCCGAGCGGGTCCTCGGCGATCCCTGGCCCGCCCTGCACGCCGAGTGCGTCGCCTACGTGCGGGCCGTGGTGGGCTGACGGAACCGGGACGGCGCGGTGGCGGTGGGGGGAAGTGGCGGGAGAAGGCGGCCGGGCGCACGGCCCGGGGCGGGTCGGCTCCCGTTCATGATCGACCGCTGTCGGGCGGCGCCGGACGACCTGACACACTGGTGCCCGCTCCCAGCGCGGAGCCCCGGTCCGCGTCCGGAAGCGGCCCGGGGCACCCGCCCGGTGGCTCCGGCGGCGCCGCCGGAGCCACCGGGCGCCTTCCGCGCGGCGGCGACCCCCGCGACCTGCGGTGTCCCACGGCCCGCACGCGGCGCTCCGACCGCCCCGAAGCAGCGGCGGCTTCCCGGCGAGGACCGATCGGGCGCCGGGCGCAACGGGTTCGGCGACGAACCGACCGGACGGGTGGTCACCCGGCGAGAACCATGATCAGTTGTACGAAGGGATCGCGCCGGTCACAGCCGTCCCGCTACCGTACTGGTAACACGCGCGTCGCCGGTCCGGGCGGGACGAACCCGTCCGGCCGCACGCGCCGGGCATGGGATGGGTCGGTGAGCCATGGCCGGGTCGCAGTCCGACGGACGGCTGTCGGAGGTCAAGTTCCTCACCGTCGCCGAGGTGGCGACGGTCATGCGGGTGTCGAAGATGACGGTCTACCGCCTGGTGCACAGCGGTGAACTCACCGCGGTCCGGGTCGGCCGGTCGTTCCGGGTGCCCGAACACGCCGTGCACGAATACCTGCGGGGCGCCTTCCAGGAAACCGCCTGACCCCTGCGCGGGCCGCCCGTCGAGGGCGACGTGACGGGCATCGACGGGGGCGCGTTGGTCCTGCTGACGCTCTCCGGCTACCCTGGAGCCCGACCGTGACCGCAGGCGCGCCCTGCCGCAAACCCCGCTGGTCCGGTCCGTTGTCCGCAAGCGGTCGCCGACGTCACACCGTGGCGTCATCCGGTCGCCCCGCACGTTGCATCGAAAGGCTTTCGTATGGGCTCGGTGGTCAAGAAGCGCCGCAAGCGCATGGCTAAGAAGAAGCACCGCAAGCTGCTGCGCAAGACCCGCGTCCAGCGTCGCCGTCTCGGCAAGTGACCGGGGCCGGGTCCCGACCCGGCTCCCGTCGTCACTTGCCAACTGTCGACCCTCGGAGGCTCTGGTGATCACGCCGCGGATGTCCCGGCTCGATCCCGCCTGCCGAGGAAGGTGCGCGACATGACCCCCGGTGGCACCCCAGGTGCCCCGGGGGTCGTCGTCGTCACCGGGGTCAGCCGCTACCTCGGCGCGCACGTGGCCGCCCGGCTCGCCGCCGACCCCCGCATCGAGCGGGTCATCGGCGTTGACCAGCCCGAGCCCGGCGCCGAGGTCGCCGACCTGCTCGACCGGATCGAGCGCGTCCGCATCGACCCCGGCTCGCTCGGCGGCCTCCTCGCCGACCTCGACGTCGACGCGGTGGTCCACCTCGCCCTGGTCACCTCGCCGGATCCGCAGCACGGCGGGCGCGCGGCGATGAAGGACCAGAACGTCATCGGCACGATGCAGCTCCTGGCCGCCTGCCAGCGCGCCCCCCGACTGCGCAAGCTCGTGGTGCGTTCCTCGACGGCGGCCTACGGGGCGTCGTTCCGCGACCCGGCCGTCTTCACCGAGGAGACCGAGCCGCGCGAGGTGCCGCGCGGGGGGTTCGGCCGCGACATCCTCGACATCGAGGGGTACGTCCGCGGCTTCCGCCGCCGCCGCCCCGACGTCACCGCGACCGTGCTGCGCTTCGCGCCGTTCATCGGCTCGACCGCCGACACCACCCTCACCCGCTACTTCTCCCGGCCGGTGGTGCCCACCGTGTTCGGGCGTGACCCCCGTCTGCAGTTCCTGCACTTCGACGACGCGTTGGAGGTGCTGCACCGGTCGATCGTCGAGGACCACCCGGGGACGTACAACGTGGCGGGGCCCGGCGTGCTCTCCCTGTCGCAGGCGATCCGCCGCGCGGGCCGGGTCGCCGTGCCGGTGCTGGAGCCCGGCCTCTCCAGTGCCGCCGCGATCGCCCGCAACCTCGGCTTCGGCCGCTACGGCCTCGACCAGGTCGACCTCTTCGTGCACGGCCGGGTCGTCGACACCGGCCGGCTGGAGCGCGAGTACGGCTTCACGCCCCGCTCCACCGCCGCCGCCTTCGACGACTTCATCCGCGCCCACCACGGCGGGGTCGTGGTGCACCGGGACCAGTTGGCCGTCGCGGAGCAACTCGTGCTGGACGGGATCCGGCAGGTCCGGTCGGCCGTACGGGAGGGCTCGTGAACGCGCCGGACGAGCGGCGCGACGGCCGCTACGACGTACCGCTGAAGGTGGCCGCGCCGGGCGCGGAGCCCGCGCGGGCGAACGGACACCACCCCGTCACGCCCGACGAGCCCGACCCGGCCGCCACGGACGAGGCGGTCGCGGCGCCGGCACCGGCGGGCGGGCCGGCGGTAGCGGACCGGCCCGGCGACCACTGGGACCGCAAGGTCGCCAAGGGGCTGGCGTTCCTGCGTCGCCGGCTCTCCGGCGACTACGAGGTCGACGAGTTCGGCTTCGATCCCGACATCACGGAGGCGGTCTTCCACCCGCTGCTGCGGATGCTCTACCGGGATTGGTTCCGCACCGAGGTCACCGGCCTGGAGCACGTGCCGGCCGAGGGCGCCGGCCTGGTGGTCGGCAACCACTCCGGCACCGTGGCGCTGGACGCGCTGATCCTGTCGGCCGCGCTGCACGACCAGCACCCGGCCCGCCGCTACCTGCGGCTGCTCGGCGCCGACCTGGTCTTCCGGATGCCGGTGGTCTCCGAGATCGCCCGCAAGACCGGCGGGACGGTCGCCTGCAACCCGGACGCCGAGCGGTTGCTCGGCAACGGCGAGCTGGTCGGCGTCTTCCCCGAGGGCTTCAAGGGCATCGGCAAGCTCTATTCCGACCGCTACAAGCTGCAACGCTTCGGTCGGGGCGGGTTCGTCTCGGCGGCGCTGCGCACCGGCACGCCGATCGTGCCGGTCGCCATCGTCGGCGGCGAGGAGATCTATCCGATGCTCGCCGACATCAAGCCCCTGGCGCGGCTGCTCAAGCTGCCCTACTTCCCGGTCACGCCGACGTTCCCCCTGCTGGGGCCCCTCGGCGTGGTGCCGCTGCCGAGCAAGTGGCTGATCGAGTTCTGCCCGCCGATCCCCACCGCCCACCTGATGGACTCCGCCGACGACCCGCTGGTCGTGTTCAACCTCGCCGACCAGGTGCGGGAGACCATCCAGCAGACCCTGCACCAGCTGCTGGAGCGGCGCCCGGACCCGTTCGGGCCCTGACGGACGTCCGCCCGGTGCCGCTCCGGTCCTTTCATGAGCCGTGACCGGCTGCGCCGGACCTCGGCCGGCGGTGTGTGGCCCCATCGCCTCGATACCACACAGGTATGTTTATGCCTTACAGGTATCAGCGTGCCCGACGGCAGTGGTTCGGCAGCCTCACGCGCCTTCGACGCCGTCAGCCGTCGCGGCGGCGACGGTGCAGCGCCAGCCCGGCGGTGACCGCCCCGGCGACCAGGCCGGCCGCCGCGGTGGACGGTACGGCGATCTTGACGGCGCGGCGGCCGGTGCGGAAGTCGCGGACGTCCCAGCCGCGCTGCCGGGCCTCCCTGAACAGGGCGGCGTCCGGGTTGACCGCCACGCCCCGGCCCACCATCGAGAGCATCGGCAGGTCGTTGCACGAGTCGCTGTAGGCGGTGCAGCGGGCCAGGTCGAGCCCCTCGACAGCGGCGAGCTGGGAGACCGCCTCCGCCTTGGCCGGCCCGTGCATCAGGTCGCCGACCAGCCGGCCGGTGTACGCGCCGTCGACGATCTCGGCGACGGTGCCGACCGCGCCGGTCAGGCCCAACCGCGCGGCGATCACCCGGCCGATCTCGACCGGCGCCGCGCTGACCAGCCAGACCCGCTCGCCGGCGTCGAGGTGGCGCTGGGCGAGCTGGCGGGTGCCGGCCCAGATGCGGGGCGCCATCAGCTCGTCGAAGATCTCCTCCGCGAGGCGTTCCACGTCGTCCACCCGCCAACCCTCGACGAAGGCGAGGGCTGCCTCCTTGGCCTGCGACATGTCACCGGCGTGCTCGGTGGCGAGCAGTCGGAACCGGAGCTGCTGCCAGGCGAACCGGGCCAGGTCGGTGGTGGTGAAGTAGTTGCGCGCGGCGAGGCCCCGGGCGAACCAGTAGATCGACGCGCCCCGCATCATCGTGTTGTCGACGTCGAAGAAGGCCGCCGCGCTCGGATCCGGTTCCGGGGGCGCCAGGGGCGCCAGGTCGGTCTCCGCCCAGCCGGCGGTGTGACCGTGGGCGTCGGTGCTGACCGTCACCTTGCGGCTGCGGGCCACGCGACCTCCCTCCGCTCGACGTGTGCCTCCCGCGAGGGTAGCCGGGCCCGGGTGACGGACGTCCGCCCCACGGGTGAACTGTGGCGCGGACGTCTCGGCCGGTCCCGGGCGGCGGGACGGTCAGCGTTCGCCGGGGCAGCTCGCCGGTGCCGGGCCGAGGGCGTCGCTGCCGGCCGGCGCGGGCAGGCCGCAGGCGATCGCCGCGCGCAGCGCGTCGGAGCGCTTGCGGGCCGCGTCGAGCAGGGCGAGGGAGCGGCGGGTCCGGTCGCGGTCGGCCCGGCCGGCGTCGTCGAGGAGCCCGCCGACCGCCCGGCGCTGGCCGGTGAGGAAGGAGTTGATCGCGTCCAGGGCCGCCGGGTCCGAGCGCTGCGCCGCGGCGGTGGTCAGCAGGCGTACGCCCTGGCGGGTGTCGGCGTCCATGTCGTCCAGCACGGCGCTGAAGCCGTCCTCGTCCCCGCGCAGTGCGGCCGCCTCGGCGAGCCGGGTGCGGGCGAAGTCCAGGAACAGCTGGCCCCGGCTGACGTCCGAGCTGGCCAGCGCGAGCTGGGCGCGTTCGGTGGAGCGCTTCATGCCGTACAGCGCGTCGCCGGGGACGGCGTTCTCGCTGGCGGCGGAGATGCCCGAGAGGGCGACGGCGCCGGCGGCGACGCCGACGAGGATCGCACCGCGGGCGCGGGCCCGGCGGGCGGTCACCGCCGGTAGCAACCGGCTGCGGCCGGCGTCGGCGGGGCGCCGGGATGACGGCTCGGCCGGGGCACCGATGCCCTCGCGCTCGGCCGTGGCCAGCAGCATCGCCCGCAGTCCCGTACGGAACTCCGGGTCCACCTTGACGGCGGGCGGGGCCACGGCAAGCCGTCGACCGACCGCGACGAGCGCGGTCAACTGGTCGTCGGCCCGGGAACGGACGTGGTGTCGCCGGCCCCCGTTGGCCTCGTCGAGAAGCTGCGCGAAGCGCTCCGCGCGCCGACGGGAGAAGAGGTTGCTGTCCACCGCGGGCACCTCCTCTCGCTGGTCGCGGCCGGTCGGCCGCTGTCGTCGACAGCGACCGGTGACGGCGGGACACCACGGACGAGGCTCGTGGCCGGCCGCACTGCCGGACCTCGGGGGCCCGGGGATGCCGGGGCTACCACCGGTCGCACCCGGAGAAACGGTCCGCACCGGACATGGGTTACGGGGCCGGCGGCGGCGAAATCACGGAAAGTGATCGGCGACACGGGGGCACGACGGCGCTGAGCTGCGCGTACGTCCATCGATGCGCGGCGGTCTCCTGCACGGGACTACGGTTGGAAGCCGTCCGGCAGCAGCCGCGCCAGCGCCCGCACCGCGCGGTACTGGAGAGCCTTGATCGCGCCCTCGTTCTTGCCCATGGCGCGGGCCGTCTCGGCCACGGAGAAGCCCTGGAGGAAGCGGAGCACGATGCACTCCTGCTGTTCCGGGTTGAGTTGCTTGACGGCGCTGAGCAGGGCCACGTTGGTGATGTGCTCGACGACCGCCGCCTCCGGGCTGCCCTCGGGACCGCGGTCCTCACGGTCGGCGTCCAGCACGTCCCCGGTGGTGACCTCGAGGCGGTAGCGGCCGGACTTGAAGTGGTCCGCCACCAGGTTGCGGGCGATCGTGACCAGCCAGGCGCCCAGGTCTCGCCCCTGCCAGGTGAAGCTGCCGATCCGCTTGAGGGCGCGCAGGAAGGTGTCGGAGGTGAGGTCCTCGGCGAGCTGGCGGTTGCCCACCCGGAAGTAGACGAACCGGAAGACCGTGTCGACGTACCGGTCGTAGATCAGCCCGAACGCCTCGGACTCGCCGGCCTGGGCCCGCTCGACCAGCCCCCACACCTCGGTGGCGGGGTCGGACGGGTCGGGACGGCTGGGGAAGCCCGTCGAGGCGTTGACCGGCGCGAGGGCGGCCGGCACCGCCGGGAGCACCGCCGTCTCCGGGCCCGATTCGTCGGGCACCTTGGCCGGCTCGGTGGTGCGGCGACCCTGCGCGGGCATGGTGGGTCGGGCGGGGACCACGACCCGGCCGCCGGCCGGCTTCGCGTTGCCGCCCGGTGTCGCGGAGCGTGGCGGTGGCTCGTTCTGGTGCGGCCGGTTGCGGGTCCGGCTCGACGCGCCGTCCCCCCGTACGACGAGGTTGCCCGTGTCGTCCAGCGGGCCGCGCGCGGCGGGCCGCTCGTTGACCGCGCCCCGGATCGCCGGGTTGGTCAGGCCGGCCGGCCGTTCCGCGTATCCGAAGGTGGTCACCGCGCCGCCTCCGTCCCGCCGGCCGGCCGTGCCGGCCGGCGCGTCGCCGTCGTGGCCCGGCCGGCAGGGCCGGGCAGGGCTGGCTCGGGGTGTGCCGACGGGCGGCAGATCCCCTTGAGGTGCTGGTCCAATGCGCTCACAGGCACGGGGGCCTCCTCGGGCTGAGGGGTGTCGACTCACGGCAAATGGGGTGAGCCGACCCGAGTGATGATAGGGCCAACGTCACCCACGCGTGGCAAGTCCGTTACACAGGGCGGAAGTATTTCCCGCCGCGTCGCACAGCTGGCGGACCGGTTGTCCGTCGTGTGCGGTTGACTTTCGGATTGCGGCGTGATTGCGAAGGAAATTCCAGGTCAGTGCGCCGATCCGTCGCGCCGGACGGGACGCCCGCGCGACTGTCGCCTCAGGATCGTCGGACGCGCCCGGTGGGCCGGACGCGTCCCGTGCGCGGGACCGGTGCCGTCCCGTCCGCGTGCCCCGCTCGTCCCGTCGACGGGACTTTCCCGAGCCGGCGGTCCCGCCCACCGCGACGCCGCACCGGCCCTCGCCGGGCATGGCCCACAGGCCCCGCGCTGTGCCAGACTCAGCCACCGTGCAGGACGCAACCGACAGTTCCGCCTCGACCCTCGTCGAGCGGCTCCACCGGGCGGCCACCGCCGACGGCGACCGACCCGCGCTGCACTGGGGCGACCGGACCGTCACCTGGTCCGAGTTGGACGCCTCGGTGACGGCCACCGCCCACGCCCTGGTGGCCCTGACCGGGCCGGGCCCCGCCGCCGACCGGCACCCGCCCCGGGTCGCCGTGGCGCTCGGCAACTCGCCCGACTTCGTGGTGGCCTTCCTGGCCGCGCTGCGCGCCGGGCTGGTCGCCGTGCCGGTCAACCCCGGCCTCACCGCCCCCGAGCTGCGGCACGTGCTGGCCGACTCCGGCGCCTCGGTGCTGATCGGCACCGAGCGGGTGCGCGACCTGGTCGCCGGCGTCGCCGGGGACCTGCCCGCGCTCGTCGCCGTGCACACCGCGCCGCCGGTGGCGCCGGCCGGCCCGCCGTTCCCCGACCGGGGCGGCGACGACCTGGCGCTGCTGCTCTACACGTCCGGCACCGAGGGGCGGCCGAAGGGCGCGATGCTGACGCACCGGGCGCTGGCGGCCAACCACGAGCAGGTCGGGCGCATCGACCCGCCCGTCGTCGGTCCCGACGACACCGTGCTGCTGGCGCTGCCGCTGTTCCACGCGTACGGGCTGAACACGGGGCTCGGTGCCGTCGTCCACCATGGCGCGACCGGGGTGCTCGTCGACAACCTCGGCCCCGACGCGGGACTGGCCGAGATCGCCCGGCACCGGGTCACCGTGCTGGTCGGCGTACCGACGATGGTGGCCGCCTGGTCCACGGCGGACGCCGCCGCCCTCGCCGCGGCGACGGCGTCGGTCCGGGCCGTGGTCTGCGGCGCGGCGCCGCTGGAGCCGGCCGTCGCGGCCCGCTTCGCCGAGGTCGCCGGTCGCCCGGTGCACGTCGGGTACGGCCTGACCGAGACCGCGCCGGTGCTCACCTCCACCCTGGTGGGCGGGGAGCCGAAGCCCGGGTCGATCGGCCGGCCGCTGCCCGGCGTCGAGCTGCGTCTGGTCGGGAGCGACGGGGCCGACCTGTGGCGCGACGGCGTGGCCGAGCCGGAGGACGATGCCGACGAGCTGGACCTCTCCGACGTCACGCCCGGCACCGATCCGGGCCAGGTCGTGGTGCGCGGGGCGAACGTCTTCGCCGGCTACTGGCCGGACGGCCGGGGCGGCCCGGACGCCGACGGCTGGTGGCCCACCGGCGACGTGGCGTACGCCGACTCCGACGGCGACCTCTTCCTGGTGGACCGGATCGGCGAGCTGATCCTGGTCAACGGCTTCAACGTCTACCCGCACGAGGTCGAGCTGGTGCTCCGCGGGCACCCGGGGGTGGCCGAGTCGGCGGTACTCGGTGTGCCGCACCCGCGCACCGGCGAGACTGTCCGGGCGTACGTGGTGGCGGCGCCGGGGGCTGCGGTGACCGAGGCCGAACTGCTCGCCCACTGCGCCCGCAACCTGGCCCGGTTTAAGTGCCCGACGGCCGTCGAGTTCGTCGACGAGTTGCCGCACTCGGTGATCGGCAAGGTACGCAAGACCCTGCTCCGGCCGGCGCCGTCCCCGGCCCCGGTGCCGTCCCCGGCGGCGTCGCCGGAGACCCGTACGTCGGCCCCGGCCGGCACCAGCACGACGGAGGAGACCGATGCGTGAGCCCCGACTCGCCCTGATCACCCGCCCCGGATGCCACCTCTGCGACGAGGCGAAGGTGGCGCTGGACCGGGTGGTGGCGGTCACCGGGGACCGGTGGACCGAGAAGGACGTCACCGACGACATCGAGCTGGAACGCGAGTACGGCGACCGGCTGCCGGTGGTGCTGCTCGACGGCAAGGAGCACGGCTACTGGCGGGTGGAGGAGGAGCGGCTGCTGCGCGACCTGACCACCCCGCAGCTCTGACGAGCCATGTCCGGCCCGGGCGCTAGGGTGCTCGGATGACCCCTGCGCGCAACCACCTGGTGTGGGACTGGAACGGCACCCTGCTCAACGACCTGAGCCTGGTGGTCGCCTCCACCAACGTCGCCTTCGCCAGCGTCGGCGGGCCCGCCGTGACCGCCGACGAGCACCGGGTGCGGTTCCGCCGGCCGATCGCCGACTACTACGCCGAGGTGCTCGGCCGGGCGGTCGACGACGACGCGTTCGGCCGGCTGGACCGGATCTTCCACGACGCGTACCGCACGGGGCTGACGACCTGTGAGCTGGCGCACGACGCAGGCGTCGCGATGGCGGCCTGGCCGGGCAGCCAGTCCCTGCTGTCCATGTGGTTCCACGAGGAGCTGGTGCCGACCGTGCGCACGTACGGGCTCACCGGGCACTTCGTCCGGGTGGACGGGCTGCGGGCGAGCGTCGGCGGGGACCGCAAGGCCGAGTCCCTCCGGCGGCACCTGACGGAGCTCGGCGTGGACGGCCGGGACGTGGTGCTGATCGGGGATTCGGTCGACGACGCCGACGCCGCCGTGTCGGTGGGGGGCCGCGCCGTCCTCTACACCGGCGGGTTCACCGACGCGGCCCGGCTGCGCGCCTCCGGGCACCCGGTCGCCGACACCCTCAGCGAGGCCGTCGGCCTGGCGGCCACGCTGCCCTGACCGGCCCGGGCGGGTCCGCCCGGCGCCGACGGCGGGTGCGCCCGCTGCCCGGCCCACGGCGAGTGCCCGGCCGCCCACCGCTACGTCGACGGTGCCGCACCAGGGTGTCGGGTCAGTTGCGCAGGTAGGCCAGCACGGCCAGGACCCGGCGGTGCTGCTCGGTGTCGGGCGCGAGCTGGAGCTTGGTGAAGATGTTCCGCACGTGCTTCTCGACGGCCCCGTCGGTGACCACCAGGGTCCTCGCGATCGCCGTGTTGGAGCGGCCCTCGGCCATCAGCGCGAGCACCTCGCGTTCGCGCGGGGTGAGTTCGCGCAGCGGGTCGTCGCGCCGGCGCCGGGCGAAGAGCTGCCCGACCACCTCGGGGTCGAGCACCGTCCCGCCGCCGGCCACCCGGTCCAGCGCGTCGAGGAACTCGTCGATCGCGGCCACCCGGTCCTTGAGCAGGTAGCCGATCCCGCCCCCGCCGCCGCCGGTGGTGGCGAGCAGGTCGTCGGCGTACGACACCTCGACGTACTGGGAGAGGACCAGGATCGGGGTGCGGGGCACCAGCCGGCGGGCCTCCACCGCCGCGCGCAGCCCCTCGTCGGTGTGCGAGGGCGGCATCCGGACGTCGACGATCGACACGTCCGGCCGGTGGGTCACCACCCCCGCCACCAGCGCCTCGCCGTCGGCCACGGCGGCCACCACCTCGTGCCCGCGCTCGGTGAGCAGGCGTACCAGCCCCTCCCGGAGCAGCACCGCGTCGTCCGCGATCACGATCCGCATGCGCCTGTCTACCACGTACGGCTCACAGCGGGAGTTCCGCGCGGATCTTGGTGGGGCCGCCGGCCGGGCTGGTCACGGAGAGCCGGCCGCCGGCGGCGCGGACCCGGTCGGCGATGCCGACCAGCCCGTGCCCCTTGGCCAGGTGGGCGCCGCCCTGCCCGTCGTCGTCGACGTCGACCTCCAGCCGCCCCTCGTGCCGGGTCACGGTGACCTGGCACTCGGTCGCGCGGCTGTGCTTGGCGACGTTGGTCAGCGCCTCGGACACCACGAAGTAGGCGGTGCTCTCCACCGCCGGGTCGAGCCGGCCGGCCGGGCTGCCCAGCTCCGGGTCGAGCCGCAGCTCGATCGGGATCAGGCCGCGCCCGGCCAGGGCGGCCAGGGCGCTGGGCAGTCCCCGGTCGACCAGGATCGGTGGCGCGATGCCCCGGGACAGGGCGCGCAGCTCGGCGAGCGTCTCCCGGGTCTGGGCGACCGCCTCGTCCAGGGTGCGTGCGGCGGCCTCCGGGTCGACGGCGAGTTGCTGGCGGGCCCGGCTGAGGTCCATCGCCAGCCGGACCAGGCGCTGCTGCGGGCCGTCGTGGATGTCGCGCTCCAGCCGGCGCAGCGCGCTCGCCTCGGCGGAGACTGCGGCCCGCTTCTGCTCCTCCAGCACGGTGATCCGGTTGCGCATCTCGGCCACGCCGGTGAGCAGGGCGCGCCCGAAGCTCGCCTGGAGCAGCGCGCAGCCGCGCGCCACGATCGGCAGGGTGATCAGGAAGAACACCCCGATCGCGGTGTGCAGGCCGATCCGCGCGATGGTCGAGTCGCCCAGGCCGAGGAGTTGGGGGAGGCCCACGTCCTCCGGGTCGCCGTGCGGCAGCGCCCAGTCGTACGCCCAGTAGAGGCTGCCGGCGACGGCGCCGGCCCACCAGACCAGCGTGACCACGAAGGTGACGATGGCCACGATCAGCTTGAGGATGCCGTGGGCGAGGTCGAGCCAGGACTGCGCGTCCCCCATCGGCACGAAGATGCGCCGCCAGGCGCTCGCCCCCGGCTCGGCGAGCCGGTACTGGGGGCGGATACGGGACTGGTGCAGCACGGCGGGGAGGCGTAGCCGCTCGATGTCGGCGAGGCCCCGGGCGGCGTAGAGGGTGCCGCTGAGGATCGGCAGGCCGATCACCGTCACCACCAGCCCGAGCCCGGCCGCCAGGCCGACCAGCAGGACGACGAAGCTGGCCAGGGCCAGCGGGAGGCCCAGCAGCACGTAGCCGGAGTCCAGCAGGAGCTGGCGGGAGATGGTCGGCGCCGGCACGGGCTGGTCGGCGGCGACGGGTACGGCGGTCATGCCACGAGGCTAGGCAGAACGGGGTGGCCGACCCATCCCGTCGGCCCGCCTCTGCGGCGTAGGGCTGGCCCTACCGTGACCGGATCGTGGGCGTGCCGTGGGTCGCGTGATTGGTCAGAGAAGTCTTAATTGAGCAATAATCGGCGCGGCCAGCGCCAACGGCGCCGCCCGGAGGTCGGGCGGCGGCCGGCGGAGGCCGCTGGATCGATCTTGCGGAATGGAGGGGCTGGTGAAGCCGCGTCGCGAGCTTTCAAGATCGCGATTTGTGCACGCCTTCACAAGCGCCTACTCTGTAGTTCCGACGCGCCCTGCTAGCACAGCCGGCAATCTCGGTCGCCAGCGGGAGTCCCGAAACGGCCGGCCGGTGGAGTTGGCCGAGGATCGCACCGCACGGAGTCTCATGAGTCAGCACCGTCACCCTGGCGCGCCCGGTCGCGCCGGTGCCGTACCGGCGCTCCCGGATCTGCCGGAGGCGACCGTCGCGCGGCTCCCGGAATACCTCCGTGCCCTGCACAATCTCGCCGAAACCGGCCACGAGACCGTGTCCAGCGAGGGTCTGGCCAGCGCCGCCGGCGTGAACTCCGCGAAGCTGCGCAAGGACCTCTCGCACCTCGGCTCGTACGGCACCCGTGGCGTCGGCTACGACGTGGCGCTGCTGATAGACCAGATCGAGTACGTGCTCGGGCTCACCCAGCGGCGGGCCGTCGCCCTGGTCGGCGTGGGTAATCTCGGTCACGCCCTCGCCGGCTACGACGGCTTCGCCAGCCGCGGCTTCCGGATCGCCGCGCTCTTCGACGCCGACACCGCGCGGGTCGGCGAGGAGATCAACGGGCTGGTCGTGCGGCACATCGACGAGCTGCCCCGGGTCGCCGCCGAGGAGTCCATCGCCATCGGCGTGATCGCCACCCCCGCCTCGGCCGCGCAGACGGTGGCCGACCAGCTCGTGGCCGTCGGTGTGACGAGCATCCTGAACTTCGCCCCGTGCGTACTCTCGGTCCCGGAGGGGGTCGACCTGCGCAAGGTCGATCTCGCCATCGAGCTGCAGATCCTGTCCTTCCACGAGCACCGCAAGGCATCGCTGACCGCGCTCCCCGCCACCGGTGGGTCCGCCCTCACCGCCCTGCCCGGGGGGCTCGCCGTCACCGACCCGCAGGAGGCGATCGGCACGTGAAACTGCTCGTCGTCGGCGCGTCCTACCGCACCGCTCCCGTCGCCACGCTGGAGCAGCTCGCGGTCGGTCCCGCGGACCTCACCCGCACCCTCGACCGGCTGGTCGCCCAGCCGTACGTGACCGAGGCCGTGATCGTCTCCACCTGCAACCGGGTGGAGGTCTACGCCGCCGTGTCCGGCTTCCACGGCGGCCTCGGCGACATCTGCGCGGTGCTGGCCGAGCAGGCCGGCTGCCAGCCCGCCGCGCTCGCCAACCACCTCTACGTGCACTTCGACGCCGCCGCCGTGGACCACGTCTTCCGCGTCGCCGCCGGGCTCGACTCGATGGTGGTCGGCGAGGCGCAGATCCTCGGCCAGCTCCGGGACGCCTACCATTCCGCGACCGGGGCCGACACCGCCGGGCGGCTGCTGCACGAGCTGATGCAGCAGGCGCTGCGGGTCGGCAAGCGGGCGCACGCCGAGACCGGAATCGACCGGGCCGGCCAGAGCGTGGTGACCGCCGCGCTGGAACTGGCCGCCGGGCACCTCGACGGTGACCTCGCCGGCCGTCCCGCGCTCGTGGTCGGTGCGGGCGCGATGGGGTCGCTGGGCGTCGCCACGCTGTCCCGGCTGGGCGCCGGGCCGCTCACCGTCACCAACCGGGGCACCGACCGGGCCGTCCGGCTGGCCGAGGCGTACGGGGCCGGCGCGACGCCGATGGCGGAGCTGACCACCGTGCTCTCCACAGTGGACATCGTAGTGGCCGCCACCGCGGCCGCCGAAGCGGTCCTCACCCGTGAGGTGGTGACCCGGGCGCTCGCCCGGCGCGACCCCGACCGGGGGCCCCTGGTCCTGCTCGACCTCGCCGTACCGCGCGACGTGGAGGCCGGCGTCGCCGAGCTGCCCGGCGTCGAGGTCATCGACATCGACCGGATGGCGGCGCTGCTCGCCGACGGCCCCGCCGCCACCGACGCCGCCGCCGTCGAGCGGATCGTGGTCGGCGAGGTCGACGCCTTCCTCACCTGGCTGCGCGGCGCCGACGTGGCGCCCACGGTGGCGGCCCTGCGCGGCCGTGCCGACGACGTGGTGGGCGCCGAGCTGCGCCGCCTCGCCCAGCGCCGCCCGGACCTCACCGACGACCAGCGCGCCGAGGTGGCCCGTACGGTGCACCGGGTCGTGCAGCGGCTGCTGCACCAGCCGACCGTGCGGGTCCGTCAGTTGGCGGCCGAGCCCGGCGGCGACCAGTACGCGGCCCTGCTGCGCGAGCTGTTCGACCTCCAGGTGCCGCAGACCTCGCCCGTCGACAACGTCCCCGACATCGGGGCCGGCGACGCCGCGCCGCCGTTCGGGCTCGCCGACGCCGCACCACCGTTCGGCCTGGCCGACGTTCCGCCGCCCGTCGGCCTCGCCGACGTTCCACCGTCGACGCGCTCCGCCGACGTCCCGCCCATCGGAGGTGAGCGATGAGCACGCCCCTGCGCCTCGGTACCCGAGGCAGCAAACTGGCCATGGCCCAGTCCGGCCACGTCGCCGAGGCCCTGACCGCCGCCACCGGCCGGCCCGTCGAGCTGGTCGAGGTGGTCACCGCCGGCGACCGCTCGTCCGCGCCGGTGCACCGGCTCGGCGTCGGCGTCTTCGTCTCCGCCCTGCGCGACGCGCTGACCGCCGGCACGATCGACTTCGCGGTGCACTCCTACAAGGACCTGCCCACCGCGGCGGCGGCCGGGCTGCACGTCGCGGCGGTGCCGACCCGGCAGGACCCGCGGGACGCGCTGGTCGCCCGGGACGGCCGTACCCTGACCGAGCTGCCCTCCGGCGCGACCGTGGGCACGGGCGCGCTGCGCCGCATCGCCCAGCTGCACGCCCTCGGGATGCAGCTGGAGGTCACCCCGATCCGCGGCAACGTCGACAGCCGCCTCGCGCGGGTGCTCGGCCCGGAGGCCGACCTCGACGCGGTCGTGCTGGCCCGGGCCGGGCTGGCCCGGCTCGGGCGGACCGATGTGATCACCGAGACGCTCGACCCGATGCTGATGCTGCCCGCGCCCGCCCAGGGCGCGCTGGCGGTGGAGTGCCGGGCCGACGACACCGACCTGGTCGAGCTGCTCGCCGTGCTCGACCACGCACCGTCCCACGCCGCGGTCGTCGCGGAGCGGGCGCTGCTGGCCACCCTGGAGGCCGGGTGCTCCGCCCCGGTCGCCGCCTACGCCGAACTCGCCGAGGGCGACGCCGGCGAGGAGATCTATCTGCGCGGGGCGGTGATCAGTCCGGACGGTACGAGAGACCTCCGGCTGTCCCGCACCGGAACGCCCGCCGACGCGGCGGAGATCGGCAAGGCACTCGCCGCCGAACTCCTCGACCTCGGCGCCGACTCGATCCTCGGCCACGATGGACACGCCGGCCCGGGGACCCAGCAATTTGGGAGCACAGAATGACCCGCACCCGTAAGCCCGTAGGCCGCATCGCCTTCGTCGGGGCCGGTCCCGGCGACCCGGGCCTGCTGACCCGCCGGGCGCACGACGCCCTGGTCGACGCCGACCAGGTGGTGTACGACCGGGGAGTCCCCGAGTCGCTGCTCGACGCCGTGCGCGCCCAGGCCAGGTCCGACGCCGAGTTCACGCCGGCGGAGGGCGCGCCGGGTGACGTGGCGAAGGTGCTGATCTCGGCGGCCCGATCCGGGCTGAACGCGGTGCACCTGGTCGCCGGCGACCCGTTCGGCCACGACTCGGTCGTCAAGGAGGTGCAGGCGGTCGCACGGACCGCCGCGCACTTCGAGGTGGTTCCCGGCGTCGGCCAGGCCGAGGGGGTGGCGACCTACGCGGGCGTGCCGCTGCCGGGCGTACGGACGGCGGCCGACGTCGAGGACGTCAGCACGCTGGACTTCGACGCGCTGGCCGCCGCCGTTCGCCGAGGCTCGCTGGCCCTGGCCGTGGACGCCGGTGACCTCGCCGCGATCCGCGACGGGCTGCTCGCCGCCGGCGTGGAGGGCACCACCGGCGTGGGGGTGACCGGGGACGGCACCGGCGAGACGCAGTACACCACCACCTCGACCGTCGACTCGTTCGTCGCGGCGGCGCTCGGCTTCACCGGCCGGGTGGTGCTCACCGTCGGCGAGGGCGTGGGCCAGCGCGACAAGCTGAGCTGGTGGGAGAACCGGCCGCTGTACGGCTGGAAGGTCCTCGTGCCCCGCACCAAGGAGCAGGCCGGCGTGATGAGCGCGCGGCTGCGCGCGTACGGGGCCATCCCCTGCGAGGTGCCGACGATCGCGGTCGAGCCGCCGCGTACCCCCGCCCAGATGGAGCGGGCGGTCAAGGGCCTGGTCGACGGCCGGTACGCCTGGGTGATCTTCACCTCCGTCAACGCGGTCCGCGCGGTCTGGGAGAAGTTCGCCGAGCACGGCCTGGACGCCCGGCACTTCGGCGGCGTCAAGATCGCCTGTATCGGCGAGGCGACCGCCGACGCCGTCCGCGCGTTCGGCATCCAGCCCGAGCTGATCCCGTCGGGCGAGCAGTCCTCCGACGGGCTGCTGGCCGAGTTCTCGCCGCACGACGAGATCCTCGACCCGGTCGGTCGGGTGCTGCTGCCGCGCGCCGACATCGCCACCGAGACCCTCGCCGCCGGGCTCACCGAGCGCGGCTGGGAGGTCGACGACGTGACCGCGTACCGGACGGTCCGGGCCGCCCCGCCGCCCGCCGAGATCCGGGACGCGATCAAGTCGGGTGGCTTCGACGCGGTGCTCTTCACGTCCAGCTCCACGGTGCGCAATCTCGTGGGTATCGCGGGGAAGCCGCACGCCCGTACCGTCGTTGCAGTGATCGGGCCCAAGACGGCGGAGACCGCGACGGAGTTCGGCCTGCGGGTCGACGTCCAGCCGCCGCACGCCTCGGTCCCCGATCTGGTGGAGGCGCTCGCCGCCTACGCCGTCGAGTTGCGCGAGAAGCTCGCCGCCATGCCGGCGAAGCAGCGCCGTGGCTCGAAGGTGCAGGGGCCGACCGCCCTGCGGTTCCGGTAGTCGTAGCAGGAGGTCCGTGATGCCGTACCCCGAGATCCGGCCCCGCCGGCTGCGCCGCAACGCGGCCATCCGGCGGCTGGTCTCCGAGACCCGCGTCGACCCGGCCGAACTGGTCGTGCCGATGTTCGTCAAGGAGGGGCTGACGGAACCGCGGGCGATCGCGTCGCTCCCGGGGGTGCTCCAGCACTCCCGGGACTCGCTCCGCAAGGCCGCCGCCGAGGCGGTCCAGGCGGGCGTCGGCGGCATCATGCTCTTCGGCGTGCCGGAGCAGCGGGATCCCACGGGCTCCGGCGGCATCGACCCGGACGGCATCCTCAACGTCGCGATCCGTGACGTCGTCGCCGAGGTGGGCGACGCCACGGTCGTGATGAGCGACCTCTGCCTGGACGAGTTCACCTCGCACGGGCACTGCGGCCTGCTCACCCCCGGCGGCGACGTGGACAACGACGCCACGCTGGAGGCGTACGCCGAGATGGCGGTGGCCCAGGCCGCCGCCGGGGTCGGGGTGGTCGGGCCGTCCGGGATGATGGACGGCCAGGTCGCGGTGGTACGCCGGGCGCTCGACGCCGCGGGCCACCAGGACGTGGCCGTGCTGGCGTACGCCGTCAAGTACGCCTCGGCCTTCTACGGCCCGTTCCGCGACGCGGTGGAGTCGGCGCTGGAGGGCGACCGGCGTACCTATCAGCAGGACCCGGCGAACCTGCGGGAGTCGCTGCGCGAGGTCGAACTGGACGTCGCCGAGGGCGCCGACATGGTGATGGTCAAGCCGGCCCTGCCGTACCTCGACGTGGTGGCGGCCGTGCGCGCGGCGGTGGACGTGCCCGTCGCCGCCTACCAGGTCTCCGGCGAGTACGCGATGGTCGAGGCGGCCGCCGCGAACGGCTGGATCGACCGGGAGCGGGTCATGCTGGAGACGCTCACCTCGATCCGCCGGGCGGGCGCCCAGATCATCCTCACCTACTGGGCGGTCGAGGCCGCCCAACTCCTCCGCCAGCGCTACTGACCCGCCACCTCGACCCGGGCCGGGCCGGGCCGGACCGGACCGGACCCGACCCGGGCCGGACCCCGCTGGGCCGGGCCGGGCTGGCGGGCTCTGCGCTGGTGCTTCCTGCGGCCGGCGGCGCGCTTTCGGTGCCTCGCCTCGCCCCCGCAGCCTCAGGTGTTGGTGTGCCACCTCATTGGTGCTGCCCGGCACCGGCTTGCTCGCCGGCAAAAGGTCGAACGTTCGTCACGTTCAGTGATATCACTGCGCCCGAGGGTCAGTGACCTCCCGACGCTTTGCTCTGCAGCCATATACGCACCGGCGACCCACGGTGACCGTTGCGTATATGGCTGCAGAGCAAAGGGCGCGCGGAGGTGGGTGGCTCCGCAGCGAGCCGGAAGATAAAACTGCTGGTCAAGCCGTTTCGATCTCTGGTGAGGTCGCTGAGGGTCGCTTCGAGGCGAAGGATGTAATTACGCAGAGTAGGAGTTGGGCGGGAGCTCGCTTCTGTTACTGCGAGTCACCATCCGACGGGTGGGGCCGGCTTGCTTCGGTGTGGCGTCGGGCAGTGGGTCTTCCACAGGCGGCTGGGTTATCCACAGGCAGCGCGGGTGGGATTGCGGGAGGGCGCGGCAGCGGGGGAGCGTGACCGGATGACCGCCCTACCCGCAGAACCGGCGAGTGGCCGGCCCCTGAATCCCGCCGCCGTGCCGGGCTCCGCCGCCACGCCCGGCTCTGCCGCCACGCCCGGCTCTGCCGTCGCGCCCGGCCCTGCCGTGCCGGGCTCTGAGGGCGTCGCGCCGGGACCTGAGGCCGCCGCGTTGGGCTCGCGTGAGCCGTCGGTGATGTTGACCGAACCGTTCGACACGCCGTGGCCGGCTGCGGGCATCGTCCGGGCGGTGCGGCGGTACGCCAGCCTCAGTCAGCGGGAGCTGGCCCGGTGGGCCGGGGTCAACCACTCCACCGTCGGGCGGATCGAGGTGGGCCGGCTGGTGCCGAGCATCCTGCTCCTGCGCCGCATCATCGGGGTCGCCGGCTTCCGGCTGGCCGTCGTCGACGAGTTCGGGCGGGTGCTGAAGCCGATGCGGGACTGGCAGGACACCCGGGACGGGGCGGGGCGTCGCTATCCCTCGCACCTGGACACCATTCTCGACCCCGAGCCGGGCGAGTGGTGGGCCGACGTCTACGGGTTGGCCCGCCCGCCGGAGACCTTCTACCGCGACCGCAGGGTCCGCGACGCCATGCGGCGGCGCAGCCAGTGGGAGGTGCGGGTGGCGAAGTACCGCAGCGTGCCCCCACCGCCGCGCGTGCCCCCGCCGCCGGGGCTGCCCGACCCACGCTCTCCGTGGTGAGCGAACGGCCCGCCACCCGGGAAACTCCTGGGCGGCGGGCCGTCGGGGCGGGCTCCGGTGTGACGTCAGTCGTCGTCGGTGATGGTGCCCACGGCGAGGGGATCGGCCAGCCGCAGGCCGGGCACGCCGGCCACGACCAGGTTCACCTTCTCGTCCGCCTCCCGCTTCCGGTCACCGCGTACGGTCACCGGGAAGTCCAGGGACGTCTGCCCCGCCGCCAGGACCTTGCATCCGACGTACGGGTCGTAGTCGGCGCCGGCCTGGGCCGTGGTGCCGTACGTGGCGGCGCAGAGCAGCACCGGCTGCGACAGCGGGCGCGACACGGTGGCCGTGAAGGTCAGCGGCCGGGTGCCCCGGTCACCCTCGACCACCGACGCGTCGCCGACGCTCAGCGACGCCCGGGAGCGGAAGCGGGCCACCTGCGGGTCGTGGTCGCTGGAACCCCGGCTGCCGTCGGCCGCGTGGTCGGCCGGCCAGTCGGCGTTGACGTGCGCCGCCCGCATCTGCACCAGGTCCCGGTGCAGCGCGCCGTTGACGAACAGGTGGTCCAGCGTCTGCGCCTGCCCCTCGAAGCTGTACGAGTAGGCCGACGACGGCGCGTCGGCGAGCAGGTCGTCCCAGAGGTTGCGCATGCCCGCCTCGTACAGCGGCCCGAGCTGGTCCGACGGGGTGGGGTCGGCCGCCGTCGCGCTGCGCTGCTCGTCCCCGGGCACGGGGAACGGATCGTCGGGGCGGGGGAAGACGTTCAGGTCCCCGCCGTAGACCACCCGCGCGTGCGGGTCCGACGCCTCGATCGCGGTGACGATCGCGGCGCCGTACGCGGCCTGCTCCCGGCGCTGCCCGACCCGACTGTCCGGCCCCGACGAGTAGTGGTTGCTGGCGGCCCACAGCGTGTACCGCTCGGCGGAGCCGGGCGCGGCGGCGACGGTGAACTTGCCGAGCTGCGGGGCGCGGGTGAAGACGTTGTTTCCGTCCTTGCCGGTGGAGGTGTCCACATCGGCGGGGAGCACCGCGTTGAGCGCCTTCGGGTTCTGCACGTCCGCGTTGCCCGGCAGCCCCGCCCCCCGGTACTCGACGGTCGGCGCCGAGCCCAGCAGCGGGTCGGCGGCGGTGGGCGCCGCCAGCGACACCCGGTCGGTGCGGAACAGGAACGCCGCCGTGATGCCCCGGGCGTCCGCGCCGGTCCGGTCGTACGCGGCCTGGTAGGCCGGGCCCCCGGCGGCGGCGATGGCCAGCGCCAGGTCCTGGAGGCTGTCCGGTGCGCCGTCGGCGTTGTCCGTGCTGCCGCAGACCAGTTCGGTGCCGGAGACCGAGCAGATGTCCTGGTCCTCGGCCTCCTGCACCAGGATCAGATCGGGGGAGTGCAGGTCGGTGGTGATCTGGTCGGCCAGCGCGACGAGCTGCTCGCGGTACTCCTGCTCGCTGCCCGGGACGTAGTCGAACGGCGGGCGCACCCCGGTGCAGCCGGCGTTGCCGGCGAAGTCGCAGCCGTCGAACGGGTCGTCGCGGTAGTCGTACAGGTTCTCGACGTTGTAGGTCGCGACCGCGACCTCCTCCGAGCGGTTGGCCGGCTTCGGCGGCTCGTTCTTCGACGGGTCGGCCCCGCCGGTGAACGCGGCTGTCTCGACCTGCACCCCGTACTTCTCGAACGAGTAGTAGAGCCCGCCGACCGCGTCGGCGGTCAGCGTGTCGAAGGTGCGCGCGGGCGGGAGCAGCGCGGCGCTGTCACCCGTGCTGCCCTTGACGCCCATGCTGCCGAGCAGGACGCGCTGCCCGTTGCCGTCGTCGAAGCGGCGGGTCGGGTCGTTGTCCAGCGGGTGCGCGTCCCGGAACACCCGGCGGGCGTACGCGTCGGCGCGGTCGAGCAGCGGGTCGTCCCGGTCGATCACGAAGATCTCGGCGTCGGCGGTGGAGGCGAAGACGTTGCGTCCGCTCACCGCGCCGCTGCCGGCGCGTACGCGCAGCCGGGCGCCCTCGTGCCGCTCGAAGAAGCGCTGCGCCGCGGCGACCTCGACCGGTGGCACCGCGTCGGTCACCTCGACCTCGGCGTTCACGTCCACCCCGGAGGCGATCCGGCGCACCAGCGACGCGCCGGAGAGCTGGGTGAAGTTGAAGTACTCGGAGACCCGGGCGCGCAGCACAACCTCGTCGCCGACCGTCGGCACGTAGCCGCCGATCAGCGAGGTGAACGAGCCCATGAAGACGAAGATGCCGTCCGAGCTGGTCGGGTCGCCGTCGGTGGCGTCGGAACGGCTCTGGAGGAAGAAGCCGTGCTGGTCGCGGCCCGACGAGTCGCGGGCCAGGGTGCGCTGGGTGATCACGCCGCGCACGTCGTACAGCGTGCTGCTGGTCCCGTTGCCCGTGGCCGGCGCGAGCGGGGACCGGTCGGCGGGGCCGGACTCGGCGTCGGTGGTCGGGCCCTGCACCTCGCCGACGGTCAGCTCCCGGGTCACCTGCACGGCCAGCGTGCAGGTGGCGGTGCCGCCGTCCGCGTCGGTGGAGGTCAGCACCACGGTGTACGCCCCGGCGGCCAGGTCGGCGCTCGTGGCGACCGTGGCCCGGGCGGTGCCGCCGACGGCGTCGGCGGGGGTGACCGCCGAGCGGCTGACGGAGCCGGTGGCCGGGGTCGGGCTGACCGAGGTGACCGCCAGGTCGACGATGCGGTCGTCGGTGTCGGTGGCGGTGACCTCCCGGGTGGCCGCCGTGCCGGCCGAGGTCACCAGGGCCGGGCCGCAGGCGAGCGTGGCGGGCGCGTCGACCGGTCCGCCGCCGTCGACGGCGTGCGTGCCGAGGCCGTCGAACGTGTCGACGGGGAAGCCGGCCCACTGGGCGGCCGGGTCGAACGCGTCGGAGGGGTCGGTGTCGCCGGACGTCACGGCGGCCGACCGGCGCAGCGTGTTGTCGGCGGTGCTGGTGACGCCCGTGCCCCACTCGGTGCCCGGGTCGACGCCGACCTGGCCGATCGAGTCGAGCACGGTGCCGCCGCGACGCAGCACGATCGCGTCGTCGCCGTTGAACAGGCTGGCCCCGGTGGTCTGGTCGGCCCGGTCGAGGATGGCCGGTGCGGCCGAGGCGGCGGCGAGGACGAAGACGTCCCCGGCCGCGACGGTGCCGGTGAGGGCCAGGTTCGTCGGCGTGGTGGAGCCGTTGAAGTGCAACTGGAGCTGATAGCCGCCGGCGGCCAGGTCGACGGCGGCGCCCGTGCCGTTGAACAGCTCGATCGCCTTGTTGTTCGACGAGCCTTCGACGTACTCGGAGATGAAGAGGTCGGTGGGCGCGGCGCTGGCCGCGGTGGGTGCGACGCCGACGGCCGTGACGGTCACGGCGGCGGTGGCGGTCGCGAGCGCGGCAAGAGTGCGGCGCGGGCGCATGAGGCCTCCACGATGGGTGGACGGGGAACTAACGCACGTTAAGGGTCGCTGCTGACCGCCGTCCATCCCCCAGCGGACGGATTCGTGAACGTTCCGGTCAGCGTCCGGCGTCGAGGCGGTGCACCAGCTCAGCCACGTCGATGCTGTATTCGCACCATTCGCGGTCCGGGCGGTAGCCCAGCTCGGCGTTGACCTTGAGCATGGCCTCGTTGGCCTGCGCGTTCCAGGTCTGCACCTCGGCCAGCTCCGCCTCCGCGGAGCGCAGCTCCATCAGCATCCGGGCCTTGATCGCCCGGTCGATGCCGTAGCCCCGGTGGTCCTGCACGACGATCGTGTCGTACTGGTCGGCGCGGGTGGGATGCTGGACCGGCACGACCACCTCGGTCAGCCCGGCCACCTCGCCGGTCTGCTCGTGCAGGGCGAGCACGATGTAGGGCTTCATGCCCCGCCGGTGCAGGCAGTCCAGGCTGTCCCGCAGCCGCTCCGGGTCGTAGGAGCTGGGGCGCAGCTCGCCGTCCTCGACGTCGCGCACCTCCGCCTTGGCCCGGGCGTACGCCTCGATCAGCTCGTCCGGCGGGCCGCCCGGGTGGAACTGGAGGTGGTAGCCCGCGCCGATGCCGGTGGCCATCTCGGCCAGCTCGGCCCAGTCCACCCCGGACAGGTCCAGCACGCTGCGGGTCTCGACGTATTCCTTCGAGAAGCCGAGCGACTCGTAGAAGGCGACGGCCGGCGTGTCGCCGACCACCTCCACCCCGATCGACTGGAAGCCCTCCTGGTAGACCCGTCGGGCGGCGGTCAGGACGAGGTCCCGGCCGAGGCCCGTACGCCGCGCCGAGGGGTGCACCAGCACCTCCAGCACGCCGATGTCGCCGAGCAGCAGCACGTGCACGTGGCCCAGGATCGCCCCCGGACTGCCGTCGGCCGCCGGTTCCGTCTGGGCGACCCAGGAGATCCGCCGTTCGCCGGGCATCACCTCGGCGAGGTATTCCCGCATGGAGCTCTCCCGCCACGGCGGATCCTGCGGCAGATCGGCCGCCAGGACCGCGTTCAGCGTGTCCAGCAGCGACGCGATCTCGGCGGACGACGCGGTCCTGGGGTCCCACTCGCGCACCATCACCCGTCTAGCTTGCCGCTAACCGCTGCCCGGGGGAAGTGTCCAGTTCTCCAATGTACGCGGACGATCACTTCATGTGCGGCTGGCCTGTCCGTACCGGTTGGCGGTGTCGTAGACGTCCTGGGCGTAGCGGCGGACGTCGTTGTAGGACAGGATCGCGTTCCACCAGTCGGCCGGGATGGTGAGGTTCCGGCTGCCCTTGCAGAGGTAGTTGCCGGCGGCGAGGGCGGCGTCGTCCAGGTCGTGCGGGTCCTTGACGCCGTCGTTGTCGGCGTCGGCCCCGATCTCCTGCCAGGTCGTCGGGATGAACTGCATCGGCCCGACCGCCCGGTCGAGGACCGGGTCCTTGTCCATCACGCCGCGGTCGGTGTCGGGGATGCGCATCCGGCCGCCCTGCCCGTCGAGCGGCAGGCCGATGATCTCGGGCAGCGCCTTGCCGTCCTGGCGGAGCGTCGCGCCGTTGGCCTGACCGTGCCCCGACTCGACGAACCCGATGGCCGCCAGCGTGGTCCAGCTCAGCCCGCAGCTGCGGTTGGTCTGGGCGAGCACCACCTCGGCGTAGCCGTACGCCTGCATGGCCACCGGCGAGATGCCGACCTTGGGCCCGACCTGGGCGGCCCAGCCGGCCAGCGCGTCCGACGGCCGACCGGTGGAGCCGCCGACGACCGGGCCGGTCGGTGCCGTGCCGGGCGGCAGCACCGTCTGGGTGGGCGGTGGCATCCCGCCGGGCGGTGGCGTGCCGCCGGGTAGCGGCGCCTGCGGGTCGGTGGTCTGGGCGGGGGAGGTGGCGTCGACCGCGACCGGCCGGGTTCCCCGGGCCGTCGCGGGCACCAGCAGCGCGCCGGCCGCAGCCGTCGCCGCGACCAGGGCGAGCAGGAACACCCCGGGCAGGGTGAGTCGCCCGCTGGGTCGCCGCGACCAGTCCCGCGTGGCGCGGGCGGCGGCGATCGCGACGCGGTGCGGAGGCTGGCGTACGGCGTGCGCGAACTGCACCCGGCGGCGCCGGGGCCCGGCGGCCGGTTTCGTCGCGGGCAGGTCGACCTTCGTCTGCGCGAGGTCGCCCGCGCCCGACGCCGCGCCCTCGCCGTCCTTCGCCCCGCTCGCGGTGGCCGCCGCTCCCGTGGCCGAGGTCCCGGTGGCCGGCTTCGCCTTCTCGGCCGGCTTCGCCTTCTCGGCCGGCTTCGCCTTCTCGGCCGGCTTCGTCTCGGCGGTGGGCTCTTCCACCGGCTTCGCGGCGACCGGCTCGTCGGCTGCCTTCGCTTCGGCTGCCTTTGCTTCGGCCGCCTTCGTCTCGGCCGCCTTCGTCTCGGCCGCCTTCGTCTCGGTGGCCGGCTTCGTGTCCTCCCTGGAGGTGGATCTCAGCCAGGGGCGGCGGGGACGCGGCAACCGCGTCGCCGGCCCGGGCACGGCGCCGGATTCGGCGAGCGGCCCGTCGATGGGTGCCGCCGGCCGCAGGGGCCGAAGGGTCTTCCTGTCCTCGCCGTCCACCACAAGTTGAGTATCACCCATGTATCCCCGTACGTCAGGACCGGTCGTACCCTGGGTGCCATGCCCCGGTACGAGTTTCGTTGCCGCGCCTGCGGCGACACCTTCGAGGTCAACCGTCCGATGGCGCGGGCCGCTGAGCCGGCGTCCTGCCCGCAGGGGCACGCCGACACGGTCAAGCTCCTCTCCACCGTCGCGGTCACCGGCCGGGGCGGCGGTGCAGCCGGTGGCGCGCCGGCGCCGGCCGGCGGAGGGTGCTGCGGCGGCGGCTGCGGCTGCTGACCGGCGGGGTCCGCCCACGCCCGTCCGGGCCGGTGCCTCGCCCGGCCGCGACGTCCGCCGGCCCAACCCCTCCGGCCAGCCGGTGCGGACGGCTCCCCGGGGGCCGGAGCCGCCCGACCGTTCTCACGATGCGTGATGGTCCGGTTTCAGGCAGCATGAGTCCGACGTCACGGGCGGAGGTTCCACCATGTCGCCACGGATCCATCTCCCGAGCGGGTTGGTGACCTTCGTCTTCACCGACATCGAGGGCTCCACCCGGCTGGCCCAGCTGCTCGGGCCGGACTACCCGCCGGTGCTGCGGGAGCACCGCCGCCTGCTGCGCCGTACGATCGCCGCGACCGAGGGCGCGGAGCTGCTGACCGAGGGGGACTCGTTCTTCCTCGCCTTCGGCGACGCGACCGCCGCACTGACCGCCTGCCTGACCGCCCAGCGGGCGCTGGCCAGCCACGAGTGGCCCACCGCCGACGCCGTGCCCCGGGTCCGGATGGGGCTGCACACCGGCTGGGCGGAGCCGCGCGACGGCGAGTACGTCAGCCCGGAGGTGCACCGCGCGGCGCGGGTGGCCGCCGCCGCCCACGGTGGGCAGGTGCTCTGCTCGGCGTCGACGGCCCGGCACGTGGAGCCGTTGCCGCCCGGCGCGTCCCTGATCGACCTCGGCCTGCACCGGCTGCGCGGCTTCGACGACCGGGAACGGCTCTTCCAACTGGTCGCCCCCGGCCTGGAGCGGCAGTTCCCGCGGCCCCGCACGGCCGACGCGAGCGCGCACAACCTGCCCACCCCGGTCACTTCGTTCGTCGGCCGGGACGCCGAGCTCGCCGAGCTGAGGCGGCTGGTGGAGGCGCACCGGCTGGTCACCGTCCTCGGCGCGGGCGGCGCGGGCAAGACGCGGCTGGCCGTGGAGCTCGCCGTCGACCTGGTGGAGTCCCATCCGGACGGGGTCTGGTTCGTCGACATCGCCGCGGTCACCGACCCGGGCCTGGTGGCGTTCGAGGTCGCCGCCGTGCTCGGTCTGCGTCCCGAGCCGGGCCGCCCGATGGTGGACACCCTGGTGGAGTACGCGGCCGCGCGCCGCATGCTCGTCCTCCTGGACACCTGCGACGCCCAGCCGGCCGCCTCGGCCGACGTGATCTCCCGGCTGCTCGCGGGCGGGATGGGCGTCCGGGTGCTCGCCACCAGCCGGGAGTCGTTCGGGCTGCCGGGCGAGGTGGTCTGGCGGATCCCGTCGTTGTCGGTCGACCCGCCGGTCGAGGGGGCGGAGAGCGACGCCGTCGCGCTGCTGCTGGACCGGACGGCGGCGGCCCGGGGCGGCCGGCCCCCGGACCCGGCGGAGTCGGCCGACCTGCGGCGGGTGGTGCGCCGGCTGGACGGGTTGCCGCTCGCCATCGAGCTGGCCGCCGCCCGGTTGCGGGTGCTCTCCGTCGGTCAGCTCGCCGCGCGTCTCGACGACGTGCTGGGCACCCTCGACGCGGGGCGGGAGGACCCGTCCCCGGCGGAGCCGGACCCGTCTGGCGACCGGCAGGACGGCGTGGATCCGGTGGCGGCGGCCGTGGGGACGGCGTCGCCCAGCCCGGCCGTCCGGGCGGTGCAGCGCTCCGCCACCGAACGGCACCTGACCATGCAGGCCACGGTCACCTGGTCGTACCGGACGCTGGGGCCACGGGCCGCCCGGCTGCTGCGCTGGCTGGCGGTCTTCGCCGGCCCGGTGGACCTGGCGGCGGTGGAGTGGCTGCTCGGCGACGACCCGCTCGATCCGCTCTCGGTGCTGGTCGACAAGTCGATGGTGCTGGCGGAGCCGCACGCCGCGGGCAGCACCTACCGGATGCTCGACCCGATCCGGGCGTACGCGGCCCGGCGGCTGGTGGAGGCGGGGGAGGAGCGGTCGGCCCGCAACCGGCACGTGGCGTGGTCGATGCACGCGCTGGAACGGGCGCACCTGGGCCCGGACGGGCGGCCGGTGACCCTGTCGCTCTACGCCCTCGACCCGCTCGCCGGCGAGCTGCGGGCCGCGCTGCGCTGGTGCGCCACCGGCGGCAGTGCCCGCGCCGGTCTGCGGCTGGCCGGGGGCCTCGACCAGTGGTGGCGGGAGCGGGGCCTGGCCCGGGAGGGGCGGCTCTGGCTGTTCCGGCTGTATGGGCGCATCGCCGAGACCGGGGAGCGGATCCCGGAGGCCGAGCTGGCGGCGGCGTACCACATGCACTCGCTGCACGCCGGCGCGGACGGCGAGTTCGCCGAGGAGCTGCGCTACTCCCAGCGGGCGGAGGCGGCGGCCCGGCAGGCGGGCGACGCGGGCCTGCTCGCCCGGGTGCTCGCCGGGCGGGCCGCCCCGCTGGTCGACATGGGACAGTTCGCGGAGGCCGAGCGGATCTGCCGTGAGGTGATCGACTGGGCGTCCGGCCAGGAGGTGCTCGGCGACGCGCTCTTCGGGGTGTTCAGCCTGGCCGAGCTGCTGTGGCGGCGGGGTGCCCTGGACGAGGCCGCCGAGCTGCTGGGCGCGGCGCGACCGGTGGAGGCGGCCCGGCCGGTGGAGCGGGGGCGGCGCTCCGTCGACATGCTGCTCGGGATGGTCGCCCTGGCGCGTGGGGACCTCGTCGCCGCGCACGAGCATCTCCAGGTGGCGCTCCGCTCGCGGATGAGCCACGGCTTCCACGGCCGGGCCTGCGACACGTTGAACGCGATGGCGGTGCGCTGCGCGGCCGGCGGCGACGGCCTGACGGCGGCCCGCCTGTTCGGCGCGGCGGGGGCGACCCGGGCGAGCATGCGCTGCGCCCCGGGCATCTACGGCGGGTACTGGGCGCAGCGGCAGGGGGAGCTGCGCCGGGAGTTGGGCGACGCGACCTTCGACGGCGCGTACGGCGAGGGGACCGAGCTGGGGCTGGAGGAGGCGGCGGCGCTGGCCCTCGCCGTCGAGCACCCGGACCTGGCGGCCGGTTCGGCGCGGTTCGGCGCCGGTCACGCCCGCGTGGCGCCCCGCCAGCCCGTCACCCCCGACCGGCGCCGCCACCACACGGGGCACGCCTGACGGCGGGGTCCGCCGTCCGTGCCGGTCGGGGTCCGCGTCGACCCGGTGGGCCGGGGACGCGGACCCCTGGGCGGTACGGGTGGGTCAGCGGCTCAGCGCGGCGCGGCGCTCGGCGTCGGCCTTCATCCGGGCGGCGCGGTCGATGTCGGCCTGCTGCACGGCGGCGACCGAGCCGAACGCGCTGACGGCCTGGTAGTACGTCCAGGCGAGGCTGGTGCAGGCGGGCCGCACGACGCTGTTGTAGGTGGCGCAGACCCGCTTCAGGTCGGCGTAGAAGGCGCTGTCCAGTCGGGCCTTGTTCGCCGAGAACCGGCTCATCGCCTTGTAGTTGCGGTAGCCGAAGTCGTGCCGGTAGCAGGAGAGACTGAAGTTGAAGCCGAGCGGGTTGTCCGGGCTCGACGAGCAGTAGTCGGTCGACCAGTTGAACTCGTACGCCGCCCAGGCGCCCTTGTTCAGCCGGCCCGAGTTCCAGGAGTTGTAGCTGGTGGCGCTCGTCTGCGTCCAGCTGGACAGGACGGAGAGTTTCTGCGAGGTCGTGACGGCGGCGGCGGGGGAGGAGACCCCGAAGACGAAGAGCATCGTGAGCGCGGCCGAGGCGAGCAGGGTGGTGAGGCGTCTGGGCACGGGTTACCTCCGCGGGGGATGGCGGGCGGGACGGGGGTTACCGGCGGGTCACCGGAATGCCGACCAGTGTGGATCATGGAGGGATCCGGGGGATGTGGTGCCCGCCGACAATTGGTGACAGGCGTTGAAACAGACGAATGCCCCGGGCGCCAGGGGCGCCCGGGGCATCCGGTCGGACGTCAGCGGACGAAGGCCGGCGGGCTTGCCGGGCTCTCGTTCGACAGTCGGTCGAGCGCGGTCACGTAGTAGGTGTACCGCTTGCCAGCCTCGGCCGTCGTGTCCACCCAGGACTGGGTCCGGGTGTCCGCGTCGGCGCGGACCGTGTCGACCAGGTGCGCGGCGTCGGCGAAGTCGCACCGGCCGGCCAGGCCGGTCCCGTCGAAGCGGTAGATCGCGTACGAGGTGGCGGTGCCGAGCGGGCCCACGCCGTCGGCCGGCTGGAGCCAGCTCAGGCGGACCCCGTCGTCCTGCCGCGCGGCCTTGGTGACCACCGGCATGAGCAGCGGCTTCTTCGGCAGGTGCGTCATGGTCGGGACCAGCGCCGGGCGGGAGTAGTGCTCGGCGGCGTAGATGTCGGTCGCGCCGAGCCGGTTGGCCCGCACCTGAACGGCCGAGAAGTGGACGTTGCCCAGGACCTCCGGGTACTGCCGGTTGAGCGTCAGGTGGTTCGACAGCTCCTGCGGGTTCATCCAGAACGAGCCGTAGACCGGGTCACCGCTCTTGTAGTCGGCCTGCCCGATGTAGAGCTGCACCCGGGTGCCCTTGACCACGTCCGCCCACCACGGCACCAGCCGGGTGTAGTCGGCGGCCGGGTACTGGCCCATGTACCAGTAGAGCTGCGGCACGATGTAGTCGATCCACTCCTCCTTGACCCACTTGCGGGTGTCGGCGGAGATGATGTCGTATGACTGGCTGCCGGTGGTGTCCGAGCCCAGCGGGTCGGCCGACTGGTTGCGCCAGATGCCGAACGGGCTGACGCCGAACTTCACCCACGGCTTCTCGGCCTTGATCTTGGCGTTCATCTCCTGGACCAGCAGGTTGATGTTGTCCCGCCGCCAGTCGGCCTTGTTGGTGAAGCCCCGGTTGTGCGCCGCGAAGGTGGCGTCGTCGGGCACCTGGTGGGTGCCGCTCGGGTAGGGGTAGAAGTAGTCGTCGAAGTGCACGCCGTCGACGTCGTACCGCTTGACCGCGTCCATCATCGCGGTCTGCACGAACTCGCGGACCTCCGGGATGCCGGGGTTGTAGTAGAGCCGGCTGCCGGCGACCCCGGCCGGCGGGTAGGCGAAGGTCCACTCCGGGTGCTCGCGCACCGGGTGGTTGGGCGCGAGCTGGTTGATGTCGGCGCCGGCACCGCCCGGGGCGGGCATGGAGATGCGGTACGGGTTGAACCAGGCGTGGAACTCGAGGTTGCGCTTGTGCGCCTCGGAGACCACGAACTTCAGCGGGTCCCAGCCCGGGTTCTCGCCACGCACCCCGGTCAGGTACTCCGACCAGGGCTCGTGGGGCGACGGCCAGAGCGCGTCGGCGGTCGGCCGGACCTGGACGACCACGGCGTTGTGGTTGAGCCGCTCGGCGAGGTCGAGCAGCTGGCGGTACTCGGCCTGCTGCGCGGCGATGCGGTCGGGTGCGGTCTGGGACGCCTTGCTCGGCCAGTCGATGTTGACGACCGAGGAGATCCACATGGCCCGGAACTGCCGCTTCGGGGTGGCCGGGTCGGTGACGCAGGTGGTGGTGGAGGCGGCGGTGGTCGCCGCGTCGGGCGCCGCGCTCGCCGGGGTGGCGGCGACGAGCGCGCCGAGCAGTGCGGCGGCCAGCCCGGCGGCTCCGAGCCGAGTTGCCTTCATGCGGTGTGTCCCTTCGTTGGGGCTCCCGTGTCAGGGGTTCATCGCGGCGCAGACGGCAAGATTCGCCGTTGACAATCTGCCGCTGGTAGGAAATTTTCACACCTCACGGCTCTGCGCAAGAGTCTGGACGGGATCGATCCGTCCGTCCACGTCCGCTCGTCCCTGTGGCCGGGGCCACGGCGCGCAGGGTACTGGACCGCACACTGCGGGTGCCGGACCGATTAGCCCGAGATCGTCAGGATTGAGGAGGTTCCACGCTGGGTAGCGTCGCCGGTCACCGGCCGCCACGGGGGTGGTCCGGACGGTGGGAGGGGTGTCGGCCGCCGCGGTTCGGTCGCGCTTCCCCTGGTGTACGCCGACAGCGCGGCACCCGATCGGCAGGTGCCGCGCTGTCGCTGCCTCCGGGGCGTGCGTGCGGTGCTCCGGGCTGGCCGCCTTCCGGAAGGTCCCCGGTCAGGGCAGCCGCTGGGGCTCCCCCGTGGGGCCCTTGACCACCGGCTTGCCGTCGGTCCAGACGACCTCGTCGAGCCAGACCTGGCGGCCCGGGTCCACCGTGCCCTCCTGGCCCGGCGGCCAGGCGTGGTAGAGCAGCCAGGTGCGCCCGTCCTTGACCACCATCGAGGCGTGCCCCGGCCCGGACGCGACCTCGTTGGTCTTCAGGATGGGGTTCTCCGGGGCCTTCACGCACGGCCCGGCCGGCGACTCGCAGATCGCGTAGCCCTCCGCGTACTCGGCCCGGTCGTAGGCGTTCGCGGCGAAGAACAGGAACAGCCTGCCGTCGTGGCGGTGCAGGAATGGGCCCTCGATCAGGGTGCCCTCCCACGGCTCGGTCTGCTTCAGCAGCTTCGTCGGCTCGCCGACCAGGCGCAGCCCGTCGTCCGAGAGGCGCTGCGACCAGATCCAGGTGTCCACCCCGATGGCGTTGCCGTCGTTCTTCCACAGCAGCCAGAGGCTGCCGTCGGCGTCCCGGAACGGGCTGGCGTCGATCGCTCCGCCCAGCTCCGCCTGGCAGATCAGCGGACCGGTCGAGTCGTCCCGGTACGGCCCCTGCGGGGCGCCCGCCACGGCCCGTCCCACACACTGCCGCCCCGACTCGCGCCCGGCGACGGTGTAGTAGAGCGCGAACCGGTCCGGGGCCAGTTCGATCGCCTCGGGCGCCCAGGTCTTCCCGGCGTCCGCCCACCCCGGCAGGCCCGGCAGCGCGTCCCCGGCCGGCGTCCAGTCGACCAGGTCCGCCGAGGTGAGCACCGGGACGTTGCGGCCACCGGCGTTCGTGTGGAACAGGTACCAGGTGTCGCCCACCCGGATCGCCTGCGGGTCGGGCGCGTCGGTGCGTACGACCGGGTTGGTGAACATGCGTGCGTCGTCTCCCGTGTTCGAGGGTTCTTCTCCACCACCGCAACCGGCGGCGAACAGCGCGGCGGCGAGCACCGCCGCCGCGCCGCGCCGCCGGCTGGTTCCGACCGTCATCCCTTCAGCCCGCTGCGGGAGACGCCCTGGATGATGTGCCGCTGCGCGAGCACGAAGAGGACCAGCACCGGCACGCTGGCCAGCACCGCCCCCGCCATGATCACGGGGTAGTCGGTGACGTAGGCGCCCTGGAGCAGGCCCAGGCCCGGCGGCAGGGTGAGCGTCTCGGGGCTGAACAGCACGAAGATCGGCCAGAGGAAGTCGTTCCAGTTCGTGAGGAACGACAGCACCGCCAGGGTGGCCAGCGCCGGCCGGGACAGCGGCAGCACCACCCGCCAGAAGATCTGCCACTGGTTGGCCCCGTCCAGCACCGCGGCCTCCTCCAACTCCCGGGGGAGGGAGAGGAAGAACTGCCGCAGGAAGAACACCCCGAACGCGCTCGCCGCCCCGGGGACGATCACCACGGTCAGGGTGTCGATCCAGTTCAGCTCGTCGACGATCAGGAAGTTCGGGATGATCAGCGAGGTCGGCGGGATGAACAGCGTCCCGACGATCAGCGCGAAGAACACCCCGCGGCCGCGGAAGCGCATCCGGGCCAGGGCGTACGCGGCCATCGAGGCCGTCGCCAGCACCAGCAGCGCGTGCGCGGTGGCAGCCAGCATGCTGTTGGCGAACCAGCGCAGCACGGGGTTGGCCGAGTTGTTCAGGATCTGCTCGTAGCCGTACCCGGAGATCGGCTCCGGCAGCCAGGTCGGCGGGATCTGCTGGGCCCCGGTGTAGGTCTTCAGCGAGGTGATGACCATCCACACCAGCGGCAGCAGGAAGACCAGGGCGAGCACGACCAGGATGGCGTAGAGCGCGGTCCGGCGCAGCGCGGTGCCCGGTGCGCGCCCGGCCGCCGGGACACCGGCCCGGCCCGGCTCGGGGGCGCGCGTGGTGCGCGTGGGCGTCGTCATGGCGGTCCCCTCAGTCTTCCCGGTAACGGAAGAGGCGGAAGTTGGCGATGCTCACGACCGCCAGCATCAGGGCGAACACGATGCTCATCGCGGCGGCGCGGCCGGCGTCGTTGTCCCGCAGCCCCTCCTCGACGATGAACCAGACCACCGTGCGGGTCTCCGTGCCCGGCGCACCCTGGGTGATCAGGAACGACTGGCCGAACACGTTCGCCGAGGCGAGCACGGTCGTGGTGATCACGAAGAGCAGCACGGGACGCAGCCCGGGGAGCGTGACGTGCCGGAACCGTTCCCAGGCGCTCGCGCCGTCCACCTTCGCCGCCTCGTACAGCTCCTGCGGGATGTCCTGGAGCCCGGCCAGGTAGATCACGGCGTTGAAGCCGGAGGTCCACCAGACGGTCACCCCCACCAGCGAGACCCACGCCCACGGCACGTCCGTCACCCACGGGGTGTCGGCCGGCAGCCCGACCATCCCGGCGAGCCGGTTCACCAGGCCCAGGTTGGCGTCGAGCAGGAACCGCCAGAGCAGGCCGATCACCGCCACGCCCAGCACGTACGGCGCGAAGTAGACCGCCCGGAAGAAGGTCCGGCCGGGGAACGACCGGTTCAGCAGCAGCGCCAGCCCGAGGGGTACGACCACCAGCAGCGGCACCGCGAAGACGGTGAAGATCCCGGTCGCCCGTACGCTCTGCCACCAGTCGCCGTAGACGGCCGATTCGCTGGAGAACAGCTCGGCGTAGTTGTCCAGCCCGACGAAGGGCCGGTTGGGCAGCTGGAAGTCCCACTGGTGCACGCTGAGCCAGAGACCGAGCAGGATCGGCAGCAGGCCGAAGACCCCGAACAGCAGCAGGTACGGCGCGAGGAACAGGTACGGCGTGGCCCGCCCGGCCCGGCCGGGCCGGGTGCTCCGGCGGGCGGCGCCAGCCGCCGGGGGCGGCGCGTCACCGCGCGCCGCCCCGACCTCGATCACGTCCGCCACGGGAACTCAGCTCCCGTACTTCTTGCGGTTGTCCTCCAGCTGCTTGTTCGCCTTGGCCACCCCGTCGTCCAGCGCCTGCTTCGGCGACTTCTTGCCCAGCGCCGCCTCGTTGAACGAGTTGTAGAAGGTCGTCATGACCTCGCCCAGGCCCGGGGCCGCCGGCGGGAAGGCCGCGTACTCCAGCTCGGGGGCGAGCGCGTTGACCTCGGTCAGCGCCTTGAAGTCGGCGCTGTCGCGGACGGCCTTGCGGGCCGGGACCTGGCCGCCCTTGGCCCAGTCCAGGGAGTGCTGGCTGAGCCAGTTGATGAACACCTTCGCCGCCGAGACCTTGTTGGCGTCGTTGGCCCGCTGCTTGACGATCGTGAAGTTGTGCGAGTTGGCCCAGGCGGCCGGCTGCGAGCCGATCTGCGGCAGGGGCGCGACGCCCCACTGGATCTCCGGGCTCTTCTTCAGGTCGTTGATCTGCCAGATGCCGTTCCAGTTGAAGGCGTTCTTGCCGCTCTTGAAGGCCAGGTAGTCGGCGTCCTGCCCGACGTTGGCGGGGGAGTGGCCCTGCTTGATCAGGTCGGTCAGCCAGGTGCAGGCCTCGACGGCCTGGTCGGAGTTGAAGGTGGCCTTGGTGGCCTCGGCGTCGAAGACGCTGCCGCCCCACTGGTGCAGCAGCGAGTAGAAGGTCATGCCGCCGGTGAACTGGAACGGGCTGACCCAGAAGCCCTGCACACCGGACTTCTTCAGCTCGGTCAGCGCGGCGGTGTAGTCGTCCTTCGTCGCCGGCGGCTTGTTCGGGTCGAGTCCGGCCTTCTGCATGACCCCCTTGTTGTAGTAGAAGCCGAGGGGGTGCATGTCCAGCGGGATGCCGTACCGCTTGGAGTTGTAGAGCCCGCCCTTCCAGACGGTGGGGGCGAAGTCGCCCTCGGACAGCTCCAGGGTCTTGGCGACGTCGTCCAGCTCGGTGATCACGCCGCGCGCGGCGAACGTGGCGAGCTGGTCCATGTGCATGACCGCGATGTCCGGGCCGGCGCCGCTGGAGGCCGCGCCGGGGAGCTTGTTGTAGTAGTCCTCCCACTGGTACGTGGCGATCGCGACGGCGATGTTCTGGTGCTCGGTGTTGAACTGGTTCACCAGCGCCTTGAAGATGTCGCCGTCGCCGCCGGTGAAACCGTTCCACAGCTTCAGGTCCACCTTCGGGCCGGTGTAGTCCTTGCCGCCGTTGCCGGCCGCCGGGCCCGAGCTGTCGTCGTCGCCGCCGCACCCGGCCAGGGTCAGCGAGGCCGCGGCGCCGAGCCCGAGGCCGAGGCCGAGCAGCCGCCGCCGGCTCATTTCGTTCTGCATCATGGGATTTTGCTCCTTGGGGGACGGGATGAATTGTGCCTGCTCAGGACAGGTGCGGTGTCAGCCGCCGACGGGGGAGAAGCGCAGCATGTTCCAGGAGACGGCCGGCAGGCGCACGGAGCACCGGCCGCCGTCGGTGGTGGTGGTGGGTAGCTGCCGAGGCGTCACCCGGTCGGGCTCGGCCTCGGTGTTCGTCGCCGTCGGGTCGGCCCCGGCGGCGAGGCTCACGTGCGACGAAGCGGATAGTCCTGCGAGACCGCGCAGGTCGAGGTGCAACTCCAGGTCCGTGTCGCCCCGGTTGACCGCGAACACGGTGAGCCCGCCGGTCTCCTCGTCGTGCACGGCGACCGTGTCGAGCACCGGCACCTCGCCGTACCGCTTCGTCTCGTACGTCGGGCCGACCGGCTCCGTACGCAGCACCGTGCCGCGGGCGTGCCGGGCGGTGAGCGCGAACGGGTGGAAGATGCTCTGCCGCCAGGCGGGGCCGCCGGTGCGGGTGCGGATCGGGGCGATCACGTTGGCGAGCTGGGCCTGGCAGGCCACCCCGACCCGGTCGGCGTGCCGGAGCAGGGTGATCAGCAGGTCGCCGACCACCACCGCGTCGACGGCGGTGAAGTCGTCTTCGATCAGTGCCGGTGCCTCCACCCAGCCGCGCCGGTCCAGGTCGGCCTGGAGACGCGACTGGTACCAGACGTTCCACTCGTCGAAGGAGATCTTCAGCTTCCGCCGGTGCCGCTGCTTCGCGGCCACGTGGTCGGCGGTGGCGACGACCTCGCGGATGAAGTTGTCCATATCCACGGCGGAGGCCAGGATGCTGGCCCGGTCGCCGTCGGACGGGTCGTAGTAGGTGTGCGCCGAGATGTAGTCGACGTGCTCGTAGGTGTGCTCCAGCACCGTCGCCTCCCAGGAGGCGAAGGTGGACATCGTGCGGTTGGAGCTGCCGCAGGCGACCAGGCTGATCGACGGGTCGATCATCTTCATGGCGCGGGCGGTCTCGGCGGCGAGCCGGCCGTACTCGTCGGCGGTCTTGTGGCCGACCTGCCACGGGCCGTCCAGCTCGTTGCCCAGGCACCAGAGCCGCACCCCGTACGGCTCCTCGGCGCCGTGCTTGCGGCGCAGGTCGGACAGGTGGGTCCCGCCGGGATGGTTCGTGTACTCCAGCAGGTCGCAGGCCTCCTGCACGCCCCGGGTGCCGAGGTTGACGGCCATCATCGGCTCGACGTCGGCCGTGGCGGCCCAGGTCATGAACTCGTCGAGCCCGAAGGCGTTGGTCTCGATCGTCTTCCAGGCCAGGTCGAGGCGGCGGGGGCGGTCACCGACCGGGCCGACGCCGTCCTCCCAGCGGTAGCCGGAGACGAAGTTGCCCCCGGGGTAGCGGACCACCGACACGCCCAGCTCACGGGTCAGCTCCAGCACGTCGCCGCGCAGCCCCCGCGAGTCCGCGGTCCGGTGCCCGGGCTCGTAGACCCCGCCGTAGACGCAGCGCCCCATGTGCTCGACGAAGGAGCCGAAGAGCCGCCGGTCGGCCGGTCCGACGGCGAAGGCCGGGTCGATGGTGAGCTGCGCGGTCCGCAAGGGTGCCACCTTTCCTGGTTGCCGGGTACCGGGTGACCACGGTCACCCGGTGCCCATGGTTCCTACAACGTTGTAAGCAACGTTGTAAAGAGCCGTCCACGAGGTAAAGTGCGCACCCATGGGGGGAGGCGGAGTGGTGCGGCACAGGCTCAAGGACGTGGCGGAGCGCGCCGGCGTGTCGGTGAAGACCGTCTCCAACGTGGTCAACGGCTACGTGCACGTGCGCCCCGACACCCGCGCCCGGGTCGAGGAGGCCATCGCCGAGCTGAACTACCGGCCCAACCTCTCCGCCCGCAACCTCCGCAAGGGGCGCACCGGCGTCATCGCGTTCGCGGTCCCCGAGCTGGACATCCCCTACTTCGCCGAGCTGGCCCGGCACGTCGTCACGGCGGCGGCCGAGCTGGGCTGGACGGTGCTGATCGACCAGACCGGCGGCGGCCACGAGCAGGAGCGGGTGGCCGCCTCGGGCATCACCGAGCACCTCATCGACGGGCTGATCTTCAGCCCGCTGGCGCTCACCGCCGAGGACCTCACCGGCCTGGCCGGCACTCCGATGGTGCTGCTCGGCGAGCGCGTCGACCACGGTCCCGCCGACCACGTCGGGATCGACAACGTGGGCGCCGCCCGGGCGATCACCGCTCACCTGGCCGGTCTCGGCCGGCGCCGGATCGCCGCCATCGGCTCGCAACGCACCCCGGAGGGGGTCAGCGCCCGGCTCCGGCTCGCCGGCTACACCGCCGCGCTCGCCGACGCCGGGCTCGCCTACGACGATCGGCTGGTGGCGCCCGCGACGGCCTGGCACCGCGCGGACGGCGCCGCCGCGATGCGCGGCCTGCTGACCTCCGGCGTACGCCCCGACGCCGTCTTCTGCTTCAACGACACCCTCGCCCTGGGCGCCCTACGCGCGCTGCACGAGGCGGGCCTGCGGGTGCCCGAGGACGTGGCGGTGGCGGGCTTCGACGACATCGAGGACGGCCGCTTCTCCGTGCCCACCCTGAGCACCATCGCGCCCGACAAGGAGCGCATCGCCCGGCTGGCGGTGGAGCTGCTGGCCGGCCGCCTCGACGGCGACCGGGCCGCCCCGCCCCGCGAACTCTCCGCCCCCTGGACCCTGACCCCCCGCGAAAGCACCCAGGGCCCCTGACCCCCGCCCCACCCCCACCCCACCCCACCCCCCGCTCCCGCCCCCACCCCGCTCCCGCCTCGTCGATCATGAGGTTGGCGGCGATTTTGATCTCCAGAACCGCCGCCAACCTCATGATCGACGAGGGCAGCCGGGGCCGGGGTGGGTGGGGTGGGTGGGGTGGGTGGGCGGTGGGTCAGTCGAAGAAGCGGGCCAGGTGGGCGGGGGTGGGACCGTCCGCGTCCGGGGGCAGCGGGGTGAGGTCGGCGAAGATCGAGGCACCGTCGCAGCCGACGTGCAGCGGATACCAGCGCGGGGTGCCCGGCGGGCGCTGGAGGCAGATGCCCTTGACCGTCTGCACGTCGAGCAGCCGTACGTGGGTCGGGTCGGCGACGGCGTTCACGTGCCGCCACCACGGGCTCATCACGTGCAGCACCCCGCCCGGCCGGAGTGCCCGGTGGCACTCGTCGACCAGCGGCAGGAAGTCGATCAGGTGCTCCAGGATGTGCACCGCGAAGAAGACGTCCACCGAGTCGTCGGCCAGCGGCAGCGAGCCGGAGAGGTCCGCCACCGCGTCCACCCCGGGGGCCGGGAAGATGTCCAGCCCCAGGTTGCCCGGCCACTGCTTGGTGGCGCCGCAGCCCAGGTCGACCACCACCGGGTCGCGCCCGCCGACGCGTACCCGGCACCAGACGCCGAGCACCCCGGCGAGCCGGCCGACCCGGTCCCGGACCAGCCGCAGCTCGTCCTGCCCGGCGACCTCGCCGCCGAGGTGGGCCACCCCCCGGTCGAAGCGCACCTCGACCGCGAGGTCGCGCAGCCGGTCGTCGTGCCGGGCCTGGTCGGCCCACGCCTCGGCGAGGAATCCGTCGATCGCCCGCAGCCGCTCGGCCGAGGGCGGATGCTGTGCCAGCGCGACCATCCGGGCCACCTCCCGCCGGCCCATACCCGGATCCCCGCCCGTTATGCCCAGGGCACCCGCCCGCCGCCGCATCAGCCGGGTGGCCGTGCGGCGGAATGGCCCGCGGGGTCAGCGCAATGGCCGTGCGGCGGAACGGCCCGCCGGGTCAGCCGGTGATCGTGCGGCGGGGGCGGGCGCCGCCGCGCATGCGCTGCCGGGGCTGCGGCGCGGCCGGCTTGGGCCGCTTCAGGTGGTAGCGGTGCAACTCGTTGTTGCCGGGCAGGGACGGGTCCTCGCTCATCGCCACCAGCTCCCAGCCCTGGTCGCCGGCCCGGTTCAGGTGCGCCAGCGCGGTGTCGCCGTAGGGCGTCACGTCGACCATGGAGCCGTCCGGGCCGTACCAGACGAAGACGATCTCCCAGCCGATGTCGGTGGTGGCCGCCTGACGGCGGCGGACCAGCAGCGCGTACTCCCACTTGAGCATGGAGTCATTCTCACCCGCCACCGACGGGTCGGCACGGATCAATCCTCGGCGATCCGTCCGGCGGCCACCCGCAGCCGCCGGTTGGTCGTCACGGCGTCCAGCATCCGCCGGTCGTGGGTGACCAGCAGCAGCGTGCCCGGGTAGCTGGCCAGCGCCGACTCCAACTGCTCGATGGCGGGCAGGTCCAGGTGGTTCGTCGGCTCGTCCAGCACCAGCAGGTTCACCCCGCGCCCCTGGAGCAGCGCCAGCGCCGCCCGGGTCCGTTCGCCCGGCGACAGGGTCGCCGCCGGCCGCAGCACGTGCCCCGCGCGAAGACCGAACTTGGCCAGCAGCGTCCGCGCGTCCGCTGGCGACAGCTGCGGTACGGCGGCACCGAACGCGTCGATCAGCGGCACGTCGCCGAGGAACAGGCCCCGGGCCTGGTCCACCTCGCCGACGACCACGCCCGGGCCGAGCGCGGCGTGCCCGGCGTCGAGGGGGAGCCGACCCAGCAGGGCGGCGAGCAGGGTGGACTTGCCGGAGCCGTTCGCCCCGGTCACCGCCACCTTGTCGGCCCAGTCGATCTGGAGGGTCACCGGGCCGAGGGTGAAGTCGCCCCGGCGTACGACGGCGTCGCGCAGCGAGGCCACGACGGCGCCGGCGCGGGGTGCGGCGGCGATCTCCATCCGCAGCTCCCACTCCTTGCGTGGCTCCTCGACCACCTCCATCCGTTCGATCAGCCGCTCGGTCTGCTTGGCCTTGGCCGCCTGCTTCTCGGTCGCCTCCGCGCGGAACTTGCGGCCGATCTTGTCGTTGTCGGTGGCCTTGCGGCGGGCGTTCTTCACGCCCTTCTCCATCCAGGCCCGCTGCGTGCGGGCGCGCGCCTCCAGCCCGGCCCGGGTGTCGGCGTACTCCTCGTAGTCCTCGCGGGCGTGCCGGCGGGCGACCTCGCGCTCCTCCAGGTAGCCCGCGTACCCGCCGCCGTAGTGCCGGACCTGCTGCTGGTGCAGGTCCAGCTCCAGCACCCGGGTCACCGTGCGGGCGAGGAACTCCCGGTCGTGGCTGACCAGCACCGTGCCGGCGCGCAGCCCGGTGACGAACTCCTCCAGCCGCTCCAGACCCGCCAGGTCCAGGTCGTTGGTCGGCTCGTCGAGCAGGAAGACGTCGTAGCGGCTGAGCAGCAGCGAGGCCAGGCCGGCCCGGGCCGCCTGGCCGCCGGAGAGACCGGTCATCGGGTGGTCGAGGTCGACCGTGAGGCCCAGCTCGGCGGCCACCTGCTCGGCCCGCTCCTCCAGGTCCGCGCCGCCGAGGGCGAGCCAGCGCTCCAGCGCCTCGGCGTAGGCGTCGTCGGCGCCGGGCGCGCCGTCGGTGAGCGCCGTCGTCGCCGCGTCCAGGGCCGCCTGCGCGGCGGTCACCCCGGTGCGCCGGGCCAGGAACTCCCGTACGCCCTCGTCGGGCCGCCGCTCCGGTTCCTGCGGCAGGTGCCCGACGCTCGCCGTGGGCGGGCTGAGCGTCACGCTGCCGGCCTCCACCGGCAGCAGCCCGGCGAGGGTACGCAGCAGCGTCGACTTGCCGGCCCCGTTCGGCCCGACCAGCCCCACCACGTCCCCCGGTGCGACCACCAGGTCCAGCCCGGCGAACAGCGCCCGGTCCCCGTGCCCCGCGGCCAGCCCCTTGACGATCATCGTCGCGCTCATCAGTGTCCGACCCTATCCGCCCGATCGCCCACCCTTGCTCCCCGGCCCGGCAGGCGCGCGGCACACTGCTCGGGTGGTGACCACTCTGGCGATCGACTGTGGCGGCGGCGGGATCAAGGCATCCGTGCTGGACGAGGCGGGCACGATGCGCGCCCGGCCGATACGGGTGCCCACCCCGTACCCCCTGCCGCCGGCGCTCTTCGTCAAGACGCTGCTGGACCTCGCCGGCCGGCTGCCCACGGCGGACCGGATCACCGTCGGCCTGCCGGGCATGATCCGGCACGGGGTGGTGGTCGCCACCCCGCACTACGTGACCCGCTCCGGGCCCCGGTCGAAGATCGACCCGGGCCTGGTCGCCCAGTGGTCCGGGTACGACGCGCGGACCGCGCTCGCCGAGGCGTTCGGGGTGCCCGCACTGGTGCTCAACGACGCCGAGGTGCACGGCGCCGGGGTGGTCGCCGGGACCGGCTGCGAGCTGGTGCTGACCCTCGGCACCGGGCTGGGCAGCGCGCTCTTCGACGGCGGGGTGCTCGCCCCGCACCTGGAGCTGTCCCACGCGCCGGTGCGCTGGAACACCACCTACGACACGTACGTGGGGGAGCCGGAGCGGCGCCGCCTCGGGGACGCGTTCTGGTCCCGCCGGATCCGGCAGGTCGTCGAGGGGTTGCGGCCGGTGTTCCGCTGGGACCGGCTCTACCTAGGCGGCGGCAACTCCCGGCTGATCCGCCCCGAGCAGCTCGCCCGGATGGGCGACGACGTGGTGGTGGTGCCCAACACCGCCGGCATCGTCGGCGGCGTACGCGCCTGGGAGCTGGCCGCCAACCGGCACGGCGCCGCCACCTGACGCTTCATCCGCCTTCCGCCCCGTCCCCGCCCTGTCCTGCCGCCGTCCCGCCGGCTCCGGCGGCGTCGCGATTCGCCGGCCGGCCCACGCGGTCCCCGGTCGGGAACAGTCGCGGTACGGCGGATGTTGTGCCAGCGTCGGGACAGTGGCGCGACACGAGGGGGTGGGTCGGATGGACCTTCTGGCCGAGTACCGGCGGGCGACCATGTTCTTCGAGGCCGGGGACCCGAACGGGGCGGCCCGGCTGCTCGAACCGATCGTCGAGGCCGAGCCCGGCAACGCCTCGGTACGGCAGCTGCTGGCCCGGGCGTACTTCCAGTCGGCGCAGCTCAACCGGGCCGAGGCGCAGCTGCGGGAGCTGGTCGACCGGGACCCCGCCGACCACTACGCCCACCACGTGCTGGGCCGCACGCTGGAGCGGCTCAACCGGCACGCCGACGCGCTGCGGCACCTGCGCATAGCGGCGGCCATGCACAGCGGCAACGACGACTACCGCGTCGCCCTGGACCGGGTGCAGACCCGGGTCGAGGGCACCCGCTGACGGCGGACGAGGGCGGGGCAGCTCCATCGAGCTGCCCCGCCCTCGTGCTCGTCACGGGGACGCGCAACGCCGAGCGCGGGGGTGATCAGGACGCCATGGACGTCAAAGTCGTCGGATGACGTCCATGGCGTCCTGATCACCGGGCATCGCGGCGGGCGCCGCGAGGCGCCTACCATCGGCGTCATGGGACGTGAGCTGCCGGCGGGTGCGCGATGAAGCTGAAGCTGGACCTGCACGACATCTTCAACAAGGGCCAGGACATCGACCGGGCCCTGCGCGGGATCATGGACGAGGCGGTGGCGAAGAAGGCCACCCTCGTTGAGATCATCCCCGGCAAGGGCTCCGGCCAGCTCAAGAAGCGGGTGCTGCGCTTCCTCGACCAGAAGGACGTCAAGCAGCTCTACCACCGCGTCGAGAAGGACTCGAAGAACTTCGGCCGCCTCTTCGTGCACTTCCGCTGGAAGTAAGACCCCCGGCCGCCCGACCTCCCGCGCGATACCTGGCACGGCGTCTGACCTGCTGAAATGCCTTCCGCTGGTTTCCGTCGTCTTCCGCCGTTACTCGCGCTCGGTTGTGCCGGATCTGTGCCCGGCCTGAACTCGTGGATCGTCGGCGACGCGTTCGCTGACGGCCTGGCAGGCTCCAGCGTTAGCCCGTAGCCTGACGCCTCGCTTAAAAGAACCGTGCGCTTCCTCTGCCTGCGTCTGCATCCGTCTCCCGCTTCCGCCGACCGCCCACGTGACGCCGGGCGTGGTCGTCTTTGTTCCGGCTCGTAGCTGTCACCGTTGCTGTCGAACAGCCCGCCCGAACCGAAGGTCACAATTCCCCGTCCGCCTGACGTTTGAGCAGCCGGGCCAATGCCAGCGCCGATGAGGTGATTTCATTCGATCATGATGCAGCCCATACGCCATGGCGCCTACCGGCTCTACGCCCGCCGCCTCCATGCCCAGCTGGCCGGGAAATCGCTGCCACGGCACGTAGCAATGGTGATGGACGGGAACCGTCGGTGGGCCAGGCAGGTGGGCTTCGATGACCCCGGGGTGGGCCACCGGTACGGCGCGGAACACGTCCACGAGGTACTGAGCTGGTGTGCCGACATGGGCATCCATCACGTCACTCTGTTCATCGCCTCCGTCGACAACATGCGTAAGCGGGCATCCGAAGAGGTGGAGAACCTGATGCGGATGATCGAGGAGGTCGTCGCGGAGCCACTCCTCCGCCCGGCCAATCCCTGGCAGCTTCACCTGGCCGGCCGCGCGGACGTCCTACCCGACTCGACACGCCACGCCCTGAAACTCGCGGAAGACGCCACCCGCGAACGCGGTGCCGAGTTCCATCTTACGGTCGCCATCGGCTACGACGGCCGCGAGGAAATCGTCAGTGCAGTTCGTTCCCTGTTGGAACAGGAGGCACGAGCGGGCACCGCACTCGACGACGTCGCACAGCGACTAACCGCCGACGCTCTCGCGGCGCACCTGTACACCGAAGGCCAACCCGACCCTGATCTGGTCATCCGCACGAGCGGAGAACGCCGCATGTCCGGGTTTCTGCTCTGGCAGGCCGCCTACTCCGAGCTGTACTTCTGCGACGTGTACTGGCCCGGCTTCCGGAAGATCGACTTTCTCCGCGCCCTGCGCTCCTACTCGGCCCGCAGTCGACGATTCGGAGCGTGACAACCACGTTCCCCCCCCGGCTCCCCGGTTCCGTGGCGCGACTGCAAGACCGGCGACCGTCAGACGTTGAAGCGGAACTTATACGGGCGATCGCGTGACCTGCGGCGACACGGCCGGGGCGCTGGTCACGCCCCTTCTTCGACACACGTCATTCGTCGCTTCTTGACGACTTTTCACACTGCCTTGTGCCCCGTGTGTGCCCCCGGACCTGACGCCGCCGACCGCCTCGGCGGTGCCTGGGGTCGGACTCGGCTTTCGTGTCGCGGACCGTGCCCCCGGCGGACATCGCCACAGCGGCGCATTTGACCTGACCGGAACAGGCTACGGGGGTCGGCTCCTGGGTGGCCGGCCCAACCACGGCGGCCACCACCCCCTCCCAGGTGCGGGTTTTGATCTGACCTGGACTGCGGTAGTGGCTGGCGTGGGGGTCGTCGGCTCGGGCACCGCGGTCACCGCCCCCATGCTTGGGGCTTGCCGCGCGAGCCTGGCGGGGCGTTCTCGGGAGCCGAGCTCGGGCCCGGGTGCCACCTCGGCGTGGACGGCGGGCGGGTCGAGGAGCGCCAGGAGGAAGCCGACCAACCGATCGCCGTGAGTCGGGCTACCGACGGACGTTCACCGATGCTTGCGACCGCGCGGCAACATCATGATCCATGGAACTTCTACGGTGGCCGCTCCGCGTCGCGACCGCGGCGCTGCTGTGCGGACCGCTGCTGGCGCTGTACTGGATGGATCCCTGGGAACTGGCCTGCCTCGCCGTCACCGGGGTCCTGCACGTCGAGGTGGGGCTGCGGCTGTGGCGGGAACGCCCCGACAACCGTGTAGGGCCGCTGCTGGTGGCCTGCGGCCTGGTGTGGCTGCTGGACGCCTGGGGGCGCGTCACCCTGCCTTCCCTGTTCGCCGCCGGCATGATGCTGAGCATCGTGCACGACCCGATGCACCTGCACGCCGGTCTCGTCGTGTCGTCGGGCCGGCTGCGGGGACGCTGGGAGCGGCTCATCGCCGCGGCCGGCTACGCGTACTGGCCGGTGATCGTCGCCGGGGCCGTGGTGGCCGGGACGCTGAGCACCGGTCTCCTGCTACACCTGCGGGCGTTGTCCTATCCGCTGGTCGGCGTGTTCCTCGCCGGGTTGTTCATCGTGCGGTACCGCCGGGCCGACCGCGCCGAACGGCACGTGTACGCCCCGTTCTGGGCCGCGTTGGCCGTCAACGGCCTGTGTACGGCGATGCTGAGCACCGTCACCTACGGTTCCGGGCACTGGCCGACCGCGCTGTACGCCCTCGGTGCGGCGCTGATCCCGGTCGGAGCCGCGCTCAGCATGCACCGCGTCGAGCGCCGCCACCTGCGCCGGGCTCGCGATCGGGAGCGCCGCCGGGTGGAGCGTGACGTGCACGACGGGGTGCAACAGCGGCTGCTCGCCGCCGCCATGATGCTGCGGCAGGACGATCCCGCGCTGGTCGCGCGCGGCGCGGCGGAGGTCGAGCAGGCGATCGCCGACCTGCGCGATCTCGTCCGGGGCATGAACCCGGCGGCCCTGGTGTGCCACGGCCTGTCCGGGGCGGTGGCCGCCATCGCCGAGCGGGCCGCGGTCCCGGTCCTGGTCGACGATCGGGTCAGCCACCTCACGCTGCCCGAACCGGTCGCGGTCGCCGCCTACTTCGTCACCATGGAGGCGGTCACGAACAGTCAGAAGCACGCCCGGGCGGGCCGGGTGTCCGTCACGCTCGCCGCCAGCGGGGGCCGGGTCGAGGTCACCGTCCACGACGACGGGATCGGCGGCGCGCTCGCGGTGCCGGGTGGAGGGCTGCACGGCCTGCGGGAGCGTGTCGAGTCGTGCGGCGGGACCCTGCGGGTGTCGAGCATCCGGGGGCGTGGCACGGCGGTACGCGCCGTCATGCCCCTCGCGGCGTCATGACCCGGGCCTTGACGGCCGCCGCTCGGGACGGTGGGGTGCGGGCGGTTCTGGCCGACGACTCCGTACTGCTGCGCAGCGGCCTGGCACTGTTGCTTCAGCGGCACGGCATCACCGTCGCGGCTGAGGTCGGCGACGGTGAGCAGTTGCTGGCCGCTGTCGCCCAGCATGAGCCGGACATCGCGATCGTCGACATCCGCATGCCGCCCAGTTTCACCGTGGAGGGCGTCCGCGCCGCGCTGGCCGTACGCCGTCGTCACCCCGGTGTCGCCGTGCTGCTGCTGTCCCAGCACCTGGAGCACCGGGAGGCTCTGGCCCTGCTCCAGGAGCCCGGCGGCGGGGTCGGCTATCTGCTCAAGGACCGGATCACCGACGTCGCCGGGTTCCTTCGGGACGTGCGCGAAGTCGCGGCGGCGGGCACGGCGATCGACCCGATCGTGGTCGAGCGGCTGTTGCGCCGCCCGCGCGTGTCGGGCGGCGTCGGCGTGTTGTCACCGCGTGAGCGGGAGATCCTGGCCCGGATGGCGGCAGGTCGGGCCAACCGGGGGATCTCCGCCGACCTGCACCTCTCCGAGCGCACCGTGGAGACCCACGTACGCAGCATCTTCGCCAAGCTCGGGCTGGCCGACGAGCCGGACACCCACCGGCGGGTGCTCGCGGTGCTGACCTTCCTGGCCGACTGACCGCGGACCGCCCCCGGGCCGACAGCGACGCCCCGGGGGCCGACAGCGACCCCCGGAGCCGACAGCGACGACGCCTGGCCGACATCAATTACGTGCTGGCACTGAGGCGCCCTGACCTCCGGATTCCTAGTGTTGATCTCCGTAACGGCAACCATTTGGAGGGGGACGACATGAGGTTCCAGACGGTATCGGCCCGGTTCGCGGTGGCGGCGGCCGTGGCGGGCAGCGCGCTGGTCGGTGTGACGCCGGCCCAGGCGGCGACCACCAGCACCGTCGTCTGCCAGGAGACCAAGCAGGTCGAGGAGGCGTCGTACGACGTCAACTCCGGCTGCTGGTTGCAGGACGGCGACCGGGTCCAGATCAGCGCCTACGGGTCGATCTGGTCCGGCGTGTGGTTCACCGGGAACAACGGGCCGCAGGGCTGGACGAACATGGCCGGCGACTCGAAGTTCCCGATGTCGAACGCCCGCGCCTTCTCGCTGCTGGCCAAGTCCAACGGCAACTACCGGTACGCCGGGACCGGCACGACGTTCACCTACTACGGCTCCGGCAGCGCGCTGTACCTGCGGATCAACGACGACGCGCCGGGCAACGGCAGCGGCGCCTTCACCGCCGAGGTCACGGTCACCCGCGGCTGAGCTGGACACCTGACAGGCGCGGGGGTGGCCCGGAAAACGACCGTTTCCCGAGCCACCCCCGCCGCCTGCCCCGGAGCGGAGCCGCCTGCCTTCAGGCGGAGGCGTCCACCCTAGAGCGGATAGGTGCGGGCCACGGCCAGCATCTCCGAGCTGTGCGAGCCCACGACGCCCACGCCGGGCGGGCGCGGCCGGAAGCCGGGCAGGGCGTCCAGGCCGTCGCTGGCGTCCATCGCGCGCAGCGCCACCTGCCCCGCCTTCGGCGTGACGGTCAGCGTCACCTCGATGCCCTCCGGTGGCGGGGCGTGGAAGACCAGGCCGAAGCCCCAGCGCCCCTCCCGGGCCTCCACCGGCACCGCGCGGCCGGCCACCTCCGCCCGGAGCACCGTCGCCGTGGCCGCGTCCACGTGCAGGGTGGTGAGGCGGACCTGGCGCTGCGGGACCAGCCGCAGGCGCAGGGTGCGCTCGGCGCCGGCGGTGGTGTCGGCGAGCACCTCCAGCTTCGGGGCGGGCAGGTTCGCCGCCTGCGCCGGGCCGGCGCGCAGTTCCGCGTCGCCCAGGCCCGGGAAGTCGGCGACCTCGGTCACCCCGTCGACGTAGCCGTCGGTCCAGGGCTGCGGATCCTCCTCGTGGCTGAGCCAGCGGGCCTGCCCGGTGCCGGCGTCGAGGGCGTACATCAGGTGGGTGGGCGCGGGATGCGCGGCGTCGAAGCGGTCGACGGCGAGCCCGACCCCGGCGAACACCGCCATGGCCAGCGCGGCGGCCCCGGCCGGCAGCGCGCCCAGCCGGCGCGCGCGCAGGGCGCCCATCGCCCGCTGCCCGCCGGCCTGCGGGTGCAGCAGGTCGACCACCGGCAGCGCGGCCAGGCCGAGCAGCACCGCCACCAGCGCCGCTACCCCGCCCATCGCCATGCCGAGCGCCGGGAAGAGCAGGACGACGGTGGGCAGCAGGACCACCACGGCCACCGCCGCGGCCAGGGTCGCCGCGGCCACCGGCCACGGGCCGTCGATCCGCACGCTCAGCGCGACCAGCCCGGCCAGCGCGCCGGCCAGGGCCGGCAGGGTGACGAGGTACGCCCCGCCGGGCACCAGCACGGCGAGCAGCACCCCGAGCACGGCCAGCCAGCCCAGCCCGCCGACGGCGAGCGCGGCCGGGCCGACCCGGCGGCGGGTGAGCGCGTACCAGGTGAACAGGACGGCGGCGGCGAGCGCCACCACGGCCAGCCGGTACCAGGTCGGCCGGTACGGGTCGAGCAGCTCGGCGTAGCCGGGCCGCAGTGCGGTGATCGCCGCCCAGAGCAGCTGCGCGCCGAGCGGGGCGAGTACGAGCGGCAGCAGCGCCAGCCCGAAGCCGGCGGCGAGCCGGCCCCCGGTGGTCCGGCCCCGCCGCAGGGCGAGCCAGCCGAGGGCGGTCACGGCGGCGAGCGCCAGCAGCGCCAGGGGCAGCACCAGCCAGCCGGGGTAGCGGACCAGCCCGCCCGGGACGGGGAAGTAGGTGGCGTCGTGCCCGGCGTCCAGGGCGGTCAGGTCGACCCGGCCGAACTCGCGGGCGAGGCCGAGGGCGTTGTCGCCGTGGTGCTGGAGGCTGGCCCGGTCCATGGCGGCGGGGGTGTCCAGCGGGGTGTGGTAGATCGCCCCGCCGTCGATGTACGCCGAGTTCAGCCCGACGAAGTCCTCGTCGAGGAAGGCGGTGAAGTCGGTGTCGTTGGGCAGTGCGCGGTAGATCTCCACGGCGAACGAGGTGCCCACGGGGTGCGGGGCGGCCCGGCCGAAGGCGTCCACCAGGGCGGCGTTGTCCCGCGACGTCTCGAACATGATCACGGGGCCGGTGGAGCCGCGCGCCTCCAGGTTGAGCACCACGCCGCCGTCGGCGGCCAGCGGGTGGCTGGACGCGAACGCCGCCGCCCCGCACAGGCACGCCTCCTCGGCGTCGGTGAGCACGAAGACGATGTCGTTGCGCGGCCGGGGGCCGGCGGCCAGCGCGCGGGCCACCTCCAGGATGGTCGAGGTGCCGGCGGCGTCGTCGTTGCCGCCCGGGCCGGACTGCACCGAGTCGTAGTGCGAGACGAGGAAGACCTTCCCGGTGGGGTCGGTGCCGGGCAGCCGGGCCACCACGTTGCGTACCCGGGCCAGGGTTGCCCCGCCGGCCGCCCCGCTGAGCTGGCCGGCCTCGGGTGCGACGGTGTCCTGCACCTCGGTCTCCAGGCCGAGGCCGCGCAGCACCCCCTCGACGTGCGCGCGGACCTGGTCGTTCGCCGGGCTGCCCGCCACGTGCGTACGGGCGGCGACGACCTCGACGTGTTCGTACGCCCGGGTGGCGCTGAACTCGCCCGGCGGCGCGTCGGCCGGGCGTGGCTCTGGGGTGCGCAGGTCGAGCAGGGTGCCGGCGCCCACGGCGGCGAGCGCGGCGAGCGCCGCCACGGCGGCGGCCAGCCGGCGACGGGGCCGGGCCAGCGCGCGGTCGGCGGGGCGGATGGGGGGTGCGCCCACGGGGGTCTCCTCGGGAGGGGTCTCAGGTGGGCACCATCCTGCACCCCGGCGGCCGTCGGCGGGACTCCCGGTGTGGACCAGGGGGCCCGCCCGTCCGCCACGTCCCCCGCCGCGTAGTGATCCGACCCATCCCCCGCGCATGCGGAGCCCGTCGTGTTGTGTGCGAACGTTGTCTAATACAGGATCAGCAGGGCACTCGGAAGGAGCCCGACATCACCAGCGATCTCCCGCGTCTCGCGGCGGTGACCCGGCCGTACCGGGGGACCGGCCTGGCCGGTTCCTCCGTCGCGCCGTACCCGCACGGCGGGATGGGACGTCATCCCAACCTGCCTCCCGGCGAGCGGCTGCGGGTGCTGCTGGTCGAGGACGACGAGGGTGACGCCTTCCTGGTCGGTGAGCTGCTCGCCGAGACCAATTCGATGATCGACCTGCTCGTGGCGACCAGCCTCAGCGAGGCCCGGCAGCGCGTGATGGGCGTCGACTGCGTCCTGCTCGACCTGGGCCTGCCCGACGCGCAGGGCCTCGACGGGCTGCGTCAGGTGCTGGAGATGTCCAGCGGCGCCGCCGTCTGCGTGCTGACCGGCCGCTCCGACGAGCACCTCGGCATCGTCGCGGTCGCCGAGGGTGCCCAGGACTACCTCGTCAAGGGCCAGGTCGACGGGGTGCTGCTGACCCGGGCGCTGCGGTACGCGGTGGAGCGCAAGCGCGCCGACGAGAACGCCCGGCGGCTGCGCGAGGTGGAGCTGCGCCAGGCCGAGTCCGCCCGCCTCGAACGTGGCCTGCTGCCCCAGCCGCTGATGACCACCGACATGGTCGCGGTGCACACCTTCTACCGGCCCGGCCGGCACGCCGCCCTGATCGGCGGCGACTTCTACGACGTGGTGCAGACCCGGCCCGACCGGCTCGACCTGATCGTCGGCGACGTCTGCGGGCACGGTGTGGACGAGGCGGCCCTGGGCGTCGAGCTGCGGGTCGCCTGGCGGGCGCTGATCCTCGCGGGCGTGCCCGACGACGAGGTGCTTCCGGCGCTGGAGCAGGTGCTGATGAGCGAGCGCCGGCTCCAGGAGATCTTCGCGACCGTCGCCACCGTGCGGCTGGACCTCGACGGCAACCGGGCCACCGTCCGGCTGGCCGGGCATCCGCCGCCGCTGCTGCTCGCCGGGGGCAAGGTGGTGCCGGTCCCGGCGCGCGGCGGTCTGCTGCTCGGCGTACGACCCCGCCGGCCCGTGGCCTACGACCTGGAGTTCGACACCGATGACTGGTCCCTGTTGATGTACACCGACGGCCTGATCGAGGGCCGGACCGGCGAGGGCGACGAGCGCCTCGACGTGCCCGGCCTCAGCGGCCTGCTCGCCGACCCGGCGACCCTCGCCGTGCCGCTGGCCGAGCTGCCGGCCTGGCTGGTCGGGCGGGCCGAGCAGCTCAACGGCGGCCCGTTCGCCGACGACGTCGCCATGCTGCTGGTCAGCCGGGGCGGTGGCCGGTGACGGGCATCCGCGAGTGGACCCTGCGTCAGCGGGTCGTCATGCTGCTCACCGTCGTCGCCGTCCTCCTGATCGGGCTGGCGGGCGGCGCGGTGGCGGTGGCGACGAAGAACCGCCTGCACATCGACGCGATCCTCAACAAGACCGGGCCGCTGCGGGTGCAGGCGCAGGAGGTGCAGAACGCGCTGCTCGACCAGGAGACCGCGGTGCGTGGCTACGCGGTCAGCGGCAACGCGGCGGACCTGACGCCGTACGACGCGGGGCGCAAGCGGGAGCAGGACCTGGTCGTCTCGATGGAGCGGCTGCTCGGCGACTACCCGGAGATCCGGCAGGAGCTCCTGAAGGTGGAGCAGCGGGCCGAGGAGTGGCGCCAGGCGGTGGCGGTGCCGGTGGTCACCGCGACGCAGCAGCGCGGCACCGCCGCGGGGCAGGCGTTGATCACCGATCAGGCCCGGGAGCAGTTCGACGCGGTCCGCAGCGCGCTGGACGACCTCCAGTTCGAGATCTTCGAGGCCCGGCAGCGGAGCGCCGAGGACGTCCGGCGGACCAGCAACCTGCTGGTCGTCCTGCTGATCGTCGCGGTCGCGGTGGTGATCATCGCGGGCAGCATGCTGCTGGTCTCCCTGGACAAGATGGTGATCCGCCCGCTGACCGGCCTCGCCGACCAGGTCCGCGAGGTGGCCGAGGGCGACTACCAGCACGGCATCTCCGGCACCGGCCCACCCGAGTTCCTCCGGCTCGGCGAGGACGTCGACGCGATGCGGCGCAAGATCGCCAAGGACCTGGCCGAGGTGCGGGAGGCCCGCGAGCGCATCGAGTGGGTCAACAGTCAGCTCCAGAAGCAGGCCGAGGAACTCACCCGCTCCAACCGTGACCTGGAGCAGTTCGCGTACGTCGCCTCGCACGACCTCCAGGAGCCGCTGCGCAAGGTGGCCAGCTTCTGCCAGCTCCTCCAGCGCCGCTACGCGGGGCAGTTGGACGAGCGGGCCGACCAGTACATCGCGTTCGCGGTCGACGGCGCGCAGCGGATGCAGCGCCTGATCAACGACCTGCTCGCCTTCTCCCGGATCGGCCGGCTCACCACGGGCTTCACCGAGGTCGACCTGAACAAGGTCATGGGCGACGTGGCCGGCCAGACCGAGGCGGCCCGGCAGTACGCCGACGCGGAGCTGACCTGGGGCGAGCTGCCGGTCATCCGCGGCGAGGAGCCGTTGCTGACCAACCTGCTGGCCAACCTGGTCAGCAACTCGGTGAAGTTCCGCCGCCCGGACGTGCCCCCCAAGGTGCACGTCTCGGCCCGCCTCGTGGGCGACGAGTGGGAGATCAGCTGTCAGGACAACGGCATCGGGATCGAGCCGGAGTTCGCCGACAAGATCTTCGTCATCTTCCAGCGGCTGCACGCCAAGGACGCGTACCCGGGCACCGGGATCGGGCTGGCGATCGTCAAGAAGATCGTGGAATACCACGGCGGCCGGGTCTGGGTGGACACCGGCACCGAGGAGGGCACGGCGATCCGCTTCACCCTCCCGGCGCTGCCCGAGGACGTCGAGGCGGCGGCCGCCGCGTCCGCCGCGGCGGACGAGCCGCCGACCGACGAGCCCGCGACCGGGGACGGCGACGAGCCCGGCGGCGAGGCCGGTGCGGGTACCCCGGCACGGGCCGACCGACGCGCCGACGAGGCGGAGACCACGGACGGGCCCGACCGGGCACCGGAAGGCGGTAGAACGGGTGACATGAGGGAGACGGTGGGATGACCGCGCCGGCGGACGGCAAGAGCCCGATCGAGGTCCTGCTGGTGGAGGACGATCCGGGTGACGTGTTGATGACCCAGGAGGCGTTCGAGGAGCACAAGCTCCGCAACCGGCTGACCGTCGTCTCCGACGGCGCCGAGGCGCTCGCCTACCTGCGGCGGGAGGGCCGGTACGCCGACGTCGTGCAGCCGGACCTGATCCTGCTCGACCTGAACCTGCCCCGCCGCGACGGGCGGGAGGTGCTGGAGGAGATCAAGTCCGACGAGCAGCTCTGCCGGATCCCGGTGGTGGTGCTGACGACCTCCCAGGCCGACGAGGACATCCTGCGCAGCTACCAGCTGCACGCCAACGCGTACGTGACGAAGCCGGTGGACTTCGAGCGCTTCATCTCGGTGGTCCGGCAGATCGACGAGTTCTTCGTCAGCGTGGTGAAGCTGCCGCCGCGTGGCTGACACCCTGCTCGACGACGTCGGTGGTCTGCTGCGCGAGACCGCCGACCAGGTCGTGCTTCCCCTGTTCCGCAAGCTCGACGCCGCTGACATCAGCGAGAAGGCGCCGGGTGACCTCGTCACCGTCGCCGACCGCCGCGCCGAGGAGATCATCTCGGTGGCCCTGCGCCGGCTGCGCCCGGGCTCGGTCGTGGTGGGCGAGGAGGCGGTCGCCGACGACCCGGCCCTGCTGGAGCACCTGCGTGGCTCCGGCGACGTGTGGCTCGTCGACCCGGTCGACGGCACCTCGAACTTCGCGGCCGGCCGGCAGCCGTTCGCGCTGATGGTGGCGCTGCTGACCGACGGGGATCCGGTCGCCGCCTGGGTGCTCGACCCGCTCGCCGGGACGCTGGCCGTCGCGCGCGCCGGCGAGGGGACCCGGCTCGACGGCCGGCCGGTGCGGACCGGCGACCGCGCGCCCGCGCTCGACGCGGTGCGCGGCGCCGCGATGTCGCACGCCCTGCCGGCCGCGCCGCGCGCGCTCGTCGAGGCGGGCGGCGCGCGGCTGGGTGAGCTGCTGCCCGGCCTGCACTGCGCCGGCCGGGAATACCTGGACGTGCTGACCGGGGACCAGGACTTCGTGCTCTTCTGGAGCACCCTGCCGTGGGACCACGCCCCGGGCTCCCTGCTGGTGCGGGCGGCGGGCGGGGTCGCCCGGCGCTTCGACGGCACCGACTACCGCCCGGGCGACGACGGCCACGGCCTCCTGGTGGCCGCGAGCGAGCACGTCTGGGCGGAGGTACGCGAGGCGCTGCTCGGCGGTGCGTGACGTCGACGCGACACTGCGTCGAGGTTAGATGCTCCGGGCGTTCGTGGGCCTGGTCGGGACGGCTCCGTCCGGTATCCTGACCGCCGGTCTCCGCCAGCAGGCCGCCGTCCGGCGCCCGGCGGGGGCCGCCGCCGCGCCACGCCGTCGTCCGGGGCCGGCGGCCGACGGAAGGATGCTTTCGTGCGCAGGACCATGCCCGCCGGACCCGACGGCCGCCGCCCGCTGACCGCCGTGCGGCGTGCCCGCCGCCCGCTGGCCGCGCTGCTCGTCGCCGTGGCGCTGCTCCTCGGCGTCGGTGCCGTGCCGGCGTACGCGGAGCCCAACGAGGGCGGCACCAAGAAGCTGCGGGACGCCCTGGAGGCGACCGCCAAGGCGCATATCGAGGCCAAGGGGCGGCTGGACAACTCCAAGGCCCGGCAGAAGCGGCTGGTGGGGCAGCTGGGCGCCCTGGAGGTACGCCTGGTCGAGCTGACCGCGCAGGTCGGCGAGGTGGCCGCCCAGTCCTACCGGCTGGGCCGGCTGACGCCCACGTCGATGCTGCTCAACAGCACCTCGCCGGAGACGTTCCTGGAGCGGGCGGCCAGCCTCGACCTGATGGCGCAGCGCGACGGCAGGCGGCTGCGCAGCCTGACCGAGGCGCGCGAGCAGGCGCGGCAGGCCAAGATCGCCATCGACACCGAGGTCCGGGAGCAGCAGAAGCAGCTCGCGGTGATGGCGAAGAAGAAGAAGGAGGCCGAGGCGGCGCTCGCGGCGGTCAGCTCGGGCGGCAGCGGCGGCTTCAGCGGTGGCAACTCCGCCTCGGCGAGGCCGGCCCCCCGCAACTCGGACGGCTCGTGGCCGTCGGAGTCCTGCTCGGTGAACGATCCCACCACCTCCGGCTGCATCACCCCCCGCACGCTCAACGCCCTCAAGCAGACCCAGGCCGCCGGCTACAAGCGGCACGTCTCCTGCTACCGCAGCGGCGGCTCCGGCGAGCACCCCAAGGGCCGCGCCTGCGACTTCTCGGCCGCCACCAACGGGTTCGAGGACAGGACCGCCACCGGCGGGGACAAGGCGTACGGGGACAGTCTGGCCGCCTGGCACGTGCGCAACGCGAGCCGGCTCGGCGTGCTCTACGTGATCTGGTACCGGCAGATCTGGCACCCCGGCACCGGCTGGCGGGCGTACGGCGGCAGCGGCAGCCCCGCCGCCGACCACACGAACCATGTTCATCTCTCGATGTACTGACCCGGTGGCCCAGTTTTCCTGCGTACCATCGCGCGGGTGAGCTCCCCATCCTCCGACGTCACGGTCCCGCCCGCCACACCGGCGGCCTCGACCGCCCGGGCCCTGCCCAACGGCCTCGCCGCGTTCCTGGTCTTCTTCTCCAGCGGCGCCGTCCTGGTGCTGGAGACCGCCGCGCTGCGGCTGGTCGGCCCGTACGTCGGGGTGACCCTCCAGGTGACCAGCTCGGTCATCGGCATCGCCCTGGCCGCCATCGCCTACGGCGCGTGGACGGGCGGCTGGCTGGCCGACCGGCGCAACCCGCGGACCCTGCTGGCCCCGGCGCTGGTGCTGGCCGGCATCGCCACGGCGGTCACCCTGCCCGTCGTCCGGTACGCCGGCGAGGTGCTGCGCGGCGGGGCGGCCTCGGCCATCCTGCTGCTCGTCGCCCTCGCCGTCTTCGTGCCGGCGGCCCTGCTCGCCGCCGTCACCCCGCTGGTGGTCAAGCTCCAGCTCGCCGACCTGCGGCGCACCGGCCAGGTGGTCGGCCGGCTCTCCAGCGTGGGCACGTTGGGCGCGGTCACGGCCACCCTGGTCACCGGGTTCGTGCTGGTGGCCGCGCTGCCCAGCACGGTCATCCTGTTCGCCCTGGCGGCCTCCCTCGGGCTCACCGGCCTCGCCCTCGGGGTGTGGCTGCGCCGCCAGGACAGCGCGGAGCTGCCCGGTCCCGCCCGCGCCAAGGCGGCCCTGGCGGTGCTCGGGCTCGTCGGCGCCGGACTGACCACGGTCGCCCCGAACCCGTGCGACATCGAGACCGCCTACCACTGCGCCAGCGTCCAGGCCGATCCCGGCCGGGACTCCGGCCGCACCCTGCTGCTCAACTCGGCCCAGCACTCGTACGTGGACCTCGCCGACCCGACCCACCTGGAGTACGCGTACACGCGGTGGATCGGGGCGGTGGCCGACGTGGTCGCCCCGAAGGGGCAGCGGCTCGACGCGCTGCACCTCGGCGGGGGCGGGTTCACCGTGCCCCGCTACCTGACCGCCACCCGTCCGGGCACCGACAACGTCGTGTTCGAGATCGACGGCGGGCTGGTGGAGCTGGGCGAGCGGCAGCTCGGCGTACGCCAGGGGCCGGACCTGCGGGCGGTCGTGGGTGACGCCCGGTTGCTGGTCGCCGCGGAGGCCACCGACAGCCGCGACCTCGTGGTCGGCGACGCGTTCGGGCACCTCGTGGTGCCCTGGCACCTCGCCACCCGGGAGATGGCCGCCGAGGTCCGCCGGGTGACCCGCCCCGGCGGCGTCTACGTGCAGAACGTCATCGACTACCCGCCGCTGCGCTTCATCCGCAGCGAGCTGGCCACGGTCGCCGCCGAGTTCCGGCACGTCGCGTTGATCGCACCGGCGGCGGCGCTCGCCGGGCGGGAGGGCTCGAACTTCCTGATCGTCGCCTCCGACGCCCCGCTGCCGCTGGAGGCGGTCCGCGCCCGACTGGCCGAGCTGCGGGAGGACGCCAGCCTGCTGGCGGGCGCGGACCTCACCGCGTTCGTCGGTGAGGCGCTGGTGCTGACCGACGACTACGCGCCGGTGGACCAGCTCCTCGCCACCGCCTGAACGGGTGAATAGCTGACCGATTCCGACCCTTGAGGTGTAGCCGGGTCGGTGCGGGGCAACAACGACCTTCATGGGTGGAGCGAACCGGGACGGCGCACAACTGCTGGGTGAGCGGTACCGGCTGATCGAGCAGCTGGGGGCGGGCGGCATGTCCGTGGTCTGGCGCGGCTACGACGAGGTGCTCGGCCGGCAGGTGGCGGTCAAGGTGCTCGCGTCGCGGCTGGCCAGCGACCGCGCGTTCCGCCACCGCATCCGGATCGAGGCGCAGGCGGCGGCCCGGCTGTGCCACCCCAACATCACCAACGTCTACGACTACGGCGAGTCCGAGCAGGTCGGCCTGACCGTGCCGTACGTCGTCATGGAACTGGTCGACGGCGAGTCGCTGACCGGCCGGTTGCGCCGGGGCAGCCTGCCCTGGCGGGAGGCGGTGACGATCGGCGCGGAGGTCACCTCGGCGCTGGCCACCGCGCACGCCCGCGGCGTGGTGCACCGCGACGTCACCCCCGGCAACGTCATGCTGACCGCCACCGGCGTGAAGGTGGTCGACTTCGGCATCTCCGCCCTGGTGGGCGAGAAGGAGAAGGGGCCGGACGGCGCCCTGCTCGGCACGCCCGCGTACCTCGCCCCGGAGCGCCTCGACAACGGTCAGGTCTCCCCGGCCACCGACGTGTACGCGGTCGGTCTGCTGCTCTACCGGATGCTCACCGGCCGGCTGCCCTGGCAGGCGAGCACCACCACCCAGATGCTGCGCGCGCACATGTACAACGACCCGGAGCCGATGCCACCCGTGGCGGGGCTCCCCGACGAGGTGCGCGACCTGGTGAGCCGCTGCCTGGCCAAGCGTCCGGGGGACCGGCCCGCCACCACCGAGGTCGCGCGGACGCTCGCCGAGGCCGCCGGCATGGTGGCCGCGGTGCCGGTCTCCCCGGCGGCGGGACCCGTGGACGAGGCCGCGCTGGCCGCCGCCGGCACCACGATCCTGCCCTGGTCCGCCGCGACCGACGCGCTGCCGTTCTCCCGTACGCGCAACCGGCGCGCGGCGACCCGACGCCGGCGGATCGAGGCGGGGGTGGCCGCCGCCGGCCTGGTGGCGGTGACGGCGGGGCTGTGGGGTTTCACCTCCCGCAGCCCGGCCAGCGGGGGCGTCGACCAGCCCACCCAGGCGCGGATGGGGGCGCAGGCGCCGACGACCCCGCCGTGCCGGGTCGTGTACGCGCTGCGCACGGACTCCGGCAAGGACTTCGCCGCCGAGCTGACCCTGACCAACACGGGCGCGCGGGAGCTGCGGGACTGGCGGCTGAGCTTCACCTTCCCCGGCCAGCAGACGGTGACGAAGGCGACGCCCGCCCCCGTACGCCAGCAGGGGAGCACGGTGGTCGTGCAGCCCGCCCCGCAGCGTGCCGCGCTGGCCCCCGGCGCGTCGGAGAAGCTCACCCTGACCGGGCGGCACACGGGCGTCAACCCGCTGCCGTTGGAGTTCCGCCTCGGCGACGAGGCCTGCGGGGCGCAGGTCTCCGGGGTGGCCGGCGCGGCACCCGCCGTCGCACCCACGAAGGCCCCCGCCACGAAGGCCCCCACCGCGAAGGCGCCGACGAAGAAGGCCGGCACGTCCGCCGGAAGTTCGGGCGGCAGCTCTGCCGGGTCGAAGGCCAAGTCCGACAACTCCGGCAAGGGCAAGGGGTCGGGTGGTGGAAAAAAAGTAAGCCAGGAAAGGGAAAGGGAAAGGGGCACGGAAAGGGACGATGACGACGACGATGACTGAGCCCGCCGGGGTCAGCTGAGTTCCGCGAACCGTTGCACCTGCCCGATGTCCCCCTCGACGATCAGCATGCTGCCGGGGGTGACCACGGTGGCGTCCGTGGCGTACCGAAAACGTTCACCGGGCAGCTTCACGCCCACCACCCGCACCCCGTAGCGCTCGGTGGGGGTCAGCTCCCCGAGCGGTCGGCCGATCATCGTCTCCGGGGTGCACACCTTGGCGATAGCGAAGTCGTCGCCGAACTCGATGAAGTCGAGCATCCGGCTGACGATCAGGTGGGCCACCCGTTCGCCGGTCTCGGCCTCGGGGAAGACCACGTGGTGCGCGCCGACCGAGTCCAGGATCTTGGCGTGCTTCGTCGAGGTGGCCCGCGCCCAGATCTGCGGTACGCCCAGGTCGGCCAGCGCCAGCACGGTCAGCACGCTGGCCTCCACCGAGGCGCCGATGGCGACCACCGCCCGGCCGAAGTCCGCCACGCCGAGCTGGCGCAGCGCCCCCTCCTCGGTGGCGTCGGCCTGCACGACGCGGTCGAGCCGCGCAGACCACCGCTGCACCTGGTCCGGGTTGCGGTCGATGGCCAGCACCTCGTGGTTCAGCGCGGTCAACGCGCTGGAGAGGTGGCACCCGAACCGGCCCAGTCCGACCACCACCACGCTGCCCTCGTCCGTCTTCCGCCTAGCCGACAATGGGTTGCTCCTCCGGGTACCGGTACAGCCGTCGCCGGGTGTTCAGGGCGATCGCCGACCCGAGGGTCAGCGGCCCGATCCGGCCGACGAACATGAGAATGATCAGGGCGACCTGGCCGTTCTCCGGCAGCGATGCGGCGACCCCGACGCTGAGGCCGGTGGTGGTGAGCGCCGAGGTCACCTCGAACAGCGCGGCGTAGAGGGGGACCCCCTCGGTGAGGAAGATCAGCACCACCGTGCCGCAGGCCACCAACGCGAGGCTGAGCAGCGCGACCGTGATGGCCTGCCGCTGGCTGGCGGTGGCCACCCGGCGGTGCCCGACCGTCACGTCCGGCTCGCCCCGCAGCTCCGCCCACATGACGAAGGCGAGCAGGAAGAAGGTGGTCACCTTGATCCCGCCGGCCGTGCTGGCGCTGCCGCCGCCGATGAACATCAGCGCGATGATCAGCGGATAGCTCTCCTCCTCCAGGCTGTCCACGTCGACGACGTTGAAGCCCCCGGTGCGGATGAACGCGTTCTGGGCGAACGCCACCAGGAACCTGTCCGACCAGGCGTAGATGCCGAGCGTGCGCGGGTTGGACCACTCGATGGCCAGCAGACCGAGGAAGCCCACCACCAGCAGCGTCACGCTGCCCCAGACGGTCAGCTTGGTGGCCACCGCCCAGCGGTTCGGCTGCCGCCACTCGCGTACGGCCTCGAACAGCGCCGGGAAGCCGAGCCCGCCGACGATGGTGCCGATCGAGAGCGGCACCGTGACCCAGCCGTCGGTCGAGAAGGCGACCAGGCTGTCGGTGTAGAGGGCGAAACCGCCGTTGTTGAAGGCCTGCACGGCGTGGAAGACGCTGCCCCAGAGGGCCCGACCGAACGGGTAGTCGTAGGTGAGCCACAGCCGGGCGGTCAGGATCGCTGTGATGATCGCCTCGCAGACCAGCGCGAGGCCGGCGATGCGCAGCAGCAGCCGGCGTACGTCGCCGATGCCGAACTCGGCCGTCTCGGCCTGCACCAGCAGTCGGCTGCGCAGCCCCAGCCGCCGGGCCACCACGAGGATCACGAGGGTCGCTCCGGTCACGATGCCGAGGCCGCCGACCTGGGTGAGGACGGTGATCATCGCGAGGCCGAACTCGTTCCAGTAGTTCGGGGTGTCCACGACCGCCATCCCGGTCACCGATACCGCCGAGGTGGCGGTGAACAGGGCGGTCACGAAGGGGGTGTGCTGGTACTGGCTGGTGGCCCAGGGCAGCATCAGCAGACCGGTGCCGACCAGGATCGTCACCAGGAAGCCGACCGGCACCAGCCGTACGGGATGACGAAGAAGCCGGCGCACCAGACAATCTTCCTTTTCCACCGCGAGTCGGGTGTGGAAACCGGCATCCCGAGGGTTCACCCGCCGGCCAGGCACCGACCAACTCGCCGTCAACCCGGGCCTGTCTGCTGAGGCGGATTCCTCGACGACGACAAGGAGACGGCGTTGCGACGTACCCTTTCCGCCCTCGGCCTGGCCGGTGCCCTGCTCGCGGCGGCCGTGGCCGTGCCGGCGCTGACGGCCTCGGCCGCCCCGGCACCCGCCGCCGAGCGTGCCCGGCCGACGGACCGGCCCCTCGTGATCGGTCACCGGGGCGCCAGCGGCTACCGGCCCGAGCACACCCTGGAGGCCTACCGGTTGGCCATCCGGCAGGGCGCGGACTACATCGAGCCGGACCTGGTCGCCACCCGCGACGGCGCGCTGGTCGCGCGGCACGAGAACGAGATCAGCGGTACGACCGACGTGGCCGCCCGCCCCGAGTTCGCCGCGCGACGGGCCACGAAGACCATCGACGGCGTCGCGGTCACCGGCTGGTTCACCGAGGACTTCACCCTCGCGGAGCTGCGGACCCTGCGGGCCAAGGAGCGACTGCCCAAGGTGCGCGTCGCCAACACCGCCTTCGACGGCCGCTTCCAGGTGCCCACCCTCCAGGAGGTCATCGACCTGGCCCGGAGCGAGGGGCGGGCGCGGGGCCGGACGATCGGCGTCTACCCGGAGACCAAGCACCCGAGTTACTTCGCGTCCATCGGGCTGCCGCTGGAGGAGCCGCTGGTGGAGGTGCTGCGGCGCAACGGGCTGACCCGTCGCAACTCGCCGGTGATCATCCAGTCGTTCGAGACGGCGAACCTCCGCAAGCTGGACCGGATGACCGACGTCCGGCTCGCGCAGCTCCTCGACGCCACCGGCCGCCCGTACGACTTCACCGTCGCCGGCGACGCCCGCACCTACCAGGACCTGGCGAAGCCGGCCGGCCTGAAGTGGATCGCCTCCTACGCCGACGGCGTCGGCGCGAACAAGAACCTGATCGTGCCGCGGGGCGCCGCCGGCAGGCTGCTCGCCCCGACCACCCTGGTCCGGGACGCGCACCGCGAGCGGCTGATCGTGCACGCCTGGACGTTCCGGGCCGAGAACCAGTTCCTCCCGGCCGACCTGCGCATCGGCGCCGACCCGAACGCCCGCGGCGACATCCAGGCCGAGTACGAGCTGTTCCTCGCCCTCGGCCTCGACGGCGTCTTCACCGACCACCCGGACACCGCCGTCGCCGCCCGAGAGGGCCTCGCCCGGCGCTGACCGACTCCGCCGACACCCGCCGGCCCGCCACCCCCACTCCTCGGGGTGGCGGGCCGGCCCCGTTTCCGAGGCCCGCCAGTCCATGCCGCCGCCCACCGGGTCTGCTGGACCGGGCCGCCCCGCCACCTGGGCCTGCCGTCACCCGGGGACTGCCGGCACCTGGCTCGCCGGCACCCGGCCCGGCCAGATCGACTCGCGGTATCAGGCGGCGTGCCCCGAGATCTTGGTACGGAACCGCCCCTCAGGGGGCGCTAACGCACCAAGATCTCGCAGGAGCAGGAGCAGGAGCAGGAGCAGGAGCAGGAGCAGGAGCAGGCCGAGAGGCGGGTACCTCGCGGCGGTCGGGGCGGCCTGAGGGGCGGAGCGAGGGCGGGGGGTGGCGGGGCGGGAGGAATACGGCATTCGGTGGGTATCGGTGGCGTGCGGCGACACAGCATCACTCGCGTCGATGGTCGGGGCGCCCATGGCGGATGCGTGGGTTCGTTGCCGCGTCGTGATCCTTGTAACCTCCGGCCACCCCACCCCTGTTACTTGTGTGTTTCAGCCACATAGCCCGTGGGTGACGTCACTTCTAGCGTGAGCCGTCATATGAGTTCCCTACCTCCGAGTCCTCACGTGGAGTCGCAATGACGGTCCGGACGACGCGGCGGGTGTTCCTCTCCGCCGCCACGATGATGGCCGCGGCGCTCGCCGCCACGGCCTGTGGCAGCCCGCAGGACACCGCCTCCGGTGGCGGCGACGGCGCCGCCCCGGTGAAGGTTGGCCTGGTCTACTCCCAGTCGGGAGCCCTGGCCAGCTACGGCAAGCAGTACATCGAGGGGTTCAGGGCCGGCCTCGACTTCGCCACCAAGGGCACCAACAAGGTGGGCGACCGGGCCATCGAGGTCACCGAGGTCGACGACGCGGGTGACCCGGCGAAGGCGGTCTCCGCGGCCAAGGACCTGATCGGCAAGGGCAGCAAGATCATCGCGGGATCGACGGCCTCGGGCGTGGCCCTCCAGGTCGCCCCGATCGCCGCCCAGAACAAGGTCCTCTTCATCTCCGGCCCGGCCGCCACCGACGCGGTGACGGGCGCCAACAAGTACACGTTCCGCTCCGGGCGGCAGTCGTACCAGGACGTGGTCACCGCCAAGTCGTTCATCGGCGACCCGGCCGGCAAGAAGGTCGTGGTCTTCGCCCAGGACGGCGCCTTCGGCGACGCCAACGAGGCGGCCGTGAAGGCCGTCATCGGCGGCGCGGGCGCGGCCGTCAGCAGCGTACGGGCGCCGGCCAGCGCCACCGAGTTCACCCCGTTCGCCAGCCAGATCAAGTCCGCCAAGCCGGACCTGCTCTTCGTCGCCTGGGCCGGCACCACCGCCCCCGCGATGTGGCAGACGCTCGACCAGCAGGGCGTGCTCTCCTCCACCACGGTCGTCACCGGCCTGGACATCCGGGCCTCCTGGCCGACGTTCGGCGCCGCCGGCGCCAAGATCTCCTTCCTGTCGCACTACTTCGACGGGGCCTCCGACAACGAGGCCGTGAAGGCGCTGAAGGCCAAGGTCGGCACCGTCGACCTGTTCCACCCGGACGGCTTCGCGGCCGCGCAGATGGTCGTCCGCGCCATCGAAGAGGGCGGCGACGACGTCGAGAAGATGGTCAAGGCCCTGGAGGGCTGGAGCTTCGACGGGGTCAAGGGCAAGATGACCATCCGCGCCGAGGACCACGCGCTGCTCCAGCCGATGTTCCAGGCCAAGCTGTCCGGCAGCGGCACCGCGTTCACGGCCACCGCCCAGAAGGCGCTGACCGGGGACGAGTCCGCGCCGCCGGCCGTGGCGATGAAGGGCTGACAAAGATGCTCGCCACCCGCGGTCTGACCTGGCGGATCGGTGAGGTCGCCATCGTCGACGGCGTCTACCTCGACCTGGCGCCCGGGGAGTTCCTCGGCGTCATCGGGCCCAACGGCGCCGGTAAGACCTCACTGTTCAACCTGATCACCGGCGTACGCCGGGCCACGGAAGGTCGGATCACCCTCGACGGGCAGGACATCGGCTCCCTGCCGCCGCACAAGCGGGCCCGTCTCGGCCTCGGCCGTACCTTCCAGGCATCCTCGGTCTTCGGTTCGCTCAGCGTGCGGGAGAACGTCCGGCTCGCCGTGCAGGCGCACCGCGGGGGCTCGATGAAGCTGTGGCGGCGGGCGGCGGCCGACCGGGAGGTCGCCGCCGCCGCCGACGCGGCGCTCGACCGCGTCGGCCTCGCCCACCGGGGTACGGCGCTGGCCGGCACCCTCGCCCACGGCGAGAAGCGGAAGCTGGAGATCGCCCTGCTGCTCGCCGGGGAGCCCCGGGTCATGCTGCTCGACGAGCCGATGGCCGGGGTCAGCGCCGAGGACGTGCCCGAGCTGGTCTCGGTGATCCGCTCGCTCACCGGCGACAGCGGCCGGTCGGTGCTGATGGTCGAGCACCACATGGACGTCATCCTGGAACTGGCCGACCGGATCGCCGTGATGCACCACGGCGCGCTGCTGGCCTGCGACACCCCGGAGACGGTGATGGCCAACCCCACCGTGCAAGAGGCCTACCTGGGGGAGTCGCTCTAGTGGAACCCATTCTCAGTGTGGAGAACCTGTCGGTCCGCATCGCCGGGCTGCACATCCTCCAGGGGGTGTCCTTCACGGTCGCCCCGACCGGCGTCACCGTCCTGCTCGGGCGCAACGGCGTCGGCAAGACGACCACCCTGCGCGCGATCGTCGGCCTCACCCCGCCCGCCGGCGAGGTGCGCGGCGCCGTGCGGATGGGCGCCCAGAGCCTGCTGGCCCGGCCCACCCACCGGCTGGTCCGCGGCGGGCTGGGCTACGTGCCGGAGGACCGCTGCGTCTTCGCCGGGCTCACCGTCGCGGAGAACCTCCGGCTCGCCGAGCGGCGGGGCAGCATCCCGGCGTACGACAAGGTCTTCGCGCTCTTCCCGGAGCTGGACCGGCGCGGACGGCAACGGGCCGGCTCGCTCTCCGGCGGGCAGCAGCAGATGCTCGCGATCGGCCGGGTGCTGCTCAACGACAACCGGCTGCTGCTGGTCGACGAGCCGACCAAGGGGCTCGCGCCGAAGGTGGTGACCGAGGTGGCCGAGGTGCTGGAACGGGTCGCCGAGTCCGTGCCGGTGCTGCTGGTCGAGCAGAACCTGGCCGTGGTGCGGCGGCTCGCCCGGGACGCGGTCGTGCTGGCCGCCGGCCGGGTCGCCTGGACCGGTGACGCGCAGGAACTGCTGCTGGAGACCGCCTTGACGAAGTCGCTGCTGGGCGTCGGCTCGGCGGAGGGACACCATCCCGCCGGTACGCCGGCCGGGGCGCGGAAGGACCAGCACTGATGGACACCGTCATCCTGTTGACGCTCACCGGGCTCGGCCTGGCGGCGCTCTACTTCCTGGTCGCCAGCGGCCTCTCCCTGGTCTTCGGCCTGGCCGACGTGCTCAACTTCGCGCACGGCGTCTTCCTGGGCGTCGGCGCGTACGGGACCTGGTGGGCGGCGCACAACCTGCCCGGTGCCGGGTCGGACGGCCTCGGCTTCGTGCTCGCGGTCGCCTTCGGGGTTGCCGCCGGCACGCTGGTCGCGGTGCTCGTCGAGCTGGTGCTGATCCGGCCGCTCTACTCCCGCACCATCGAGCAGGTGCTGGTCACCGTCGGCCTCTCGCTGGCCGGCGTGGCGCTGCTCCAGGCCACCTGGGGTGCGGACGCCCGGCCGTTCCCGCGCCCCGAGTGGACCCGGCAGGTCACCTCGATCCTCGGCGCCAACGTGCCCAACGGCGGCCTGCTGCTGATCATCGCCGCGGTGCTGGTGCTCGGCGCGATCCTGGCCTTCCTCCGCTGGACCCGCTACGGCCTGATCATCCGGGCCGGCGTGGAGAACCGGGAGATGGTCACCGCGCTCGGCATCGACGTGCGCAAGGCGTTCACCCTCGTGTTCGCGATCGGCGGGGCGGCGGCGGCGCTGGCCGGCGCGCTCGGCGGCGTCTACTTCGGCACCGTCTCGCCCGGCCAGGGCAGCTCGCTGCTGATCTTCGCGTTCATCGTGGTGGTCATCGGCGGGATGGGCTCGGTGACCGGGTCCGCGTACGCGGCCGTCGCCGTCGGGCTGACCCAACAGTTCGTCAACTACTACGGCACCTCCGGGCTGGGCGACATCTGCGTGGTCGCGCTGCTGGCCGTGGTGCTGCTGCTGCGCCCGCAGGGCATCGCCGGAAAGGTGGCAACGGCATGACCGAGGTCAAGAGCCCCGAGGTTCCGGCGCCGCCGGCGGCGGTACCCGACGAGCTGACGCCGGGGCACCGGCGGTGGCACGGGCTGCGCCCGTACCTGCCGCTGGTCGCGCTGGTGGTGGCGCTGATCCTGCCCTACTCCACGCTGCACCTGCCGGGCGTCTTCGAGGGGGCGCTGAACTCCCCGGGCACCCTGCAACTGCTCGCCGTCTGCCTGGTCTTCGGGGGCCTGGCCGCCGGGTACGACCTGCTCTTCGGCCGGACCGGGATGCTCTCCTTCGGGCACGCCCTCTACTTCGCCGCCGGCGTGTACGGCACCGACATCCTCGTCACCAAGGCGGGACTGCCGCTGTGGCAGGCCGGGCTGCTCGCCGTCACCGGCGGCACGATCCTCGCCGCGCTGCTCGGGGCGGTGGCACTGCGTACCGTCGGCATCGCGTTCGCCATGGTGACGCTCGCCTTCGCCCAGGTCGGGGCGATCCTGGTGGCCCGCGACTTCGGCGGGCTCACCGGCGGCGAGGAGGGGCTGCCGCTGGACGTCTCCGGGCTGCCACAGGGGCTGGTCGGGGTCACCAACACCGTCAACCTCTACTGGCTGGCGTTGGCGTACCTGGTCGTGGTGGTCTTCGTGGTGCACCGGGTGTCGGGCTCGCCGACCGGGCGGGTGCTCGCCGGCCTGCGCGACGACGAGCGGCGCATCGGGGTGCTCGGGCTCGACCCGTACCGGTTCAAGCTGGTGGCGTTCACCCTGGCGGGTGGGCTCGCGGCGGCCGGCGGCGTGGTCTACGTCCTGATCGTCGGCGGTGCCTCGCCGCACATCACCTCCTCCGAGTGGACCCTGGCGCTGCTGGTCATGGTGGTGCTCGGCGGGCCGGGCACCCGGTGGGGCCCGGTGATCGGCGGCATCCTCTACATGTACCTGGACCACCGGCTGGTCGCGTTCGGCACGTCCGACGCGGTGGAGGCCCTGCCGGCGTTCCTGAGCAACCCGCTGTCGCAGCCGCTCTTCGTGCTCGGCACGGTCTTCATCCTGGCCGTCTACTTCTTCCCCGGCGGCCTGGCCAGCCTCGCCCCGCGCCTGGCACTGCTGCGGCACTCCCTGCGCACCCCGTCCCGCCGCCCCTGACGGTCGCGGGCCCGGCCCCGCTGATGACGACGTCGCCACCGCCTGGCGGCAGCTCGTCATCGGCGGGGCCTTGGTGGGGTCGCGGTCCCCTCGTACGACCGCGACCCCGTCCCCCGTGTCCCGGACGTCAGCCGTTCAGCAGCTCGTACGCCGAGGCCGGCGCCTTCTGCGCCTGGCTGCCCGTCGGCTCGGTGACCTTCGGGGCCTTGCCGAAGTCGAAGTACTTCACGACGTACTTCGTGGCCTTCCGCTTGCCGGCCGCCGGGATCTCCAGGGTGAGCGAGGTGAGGTTCCCGTCCGCCCCGACGACGGCCGTGAACGGGACCGCCTTCGCCGCCTCGCCGAGCGCGTCGACGTCCACGACGTCCGCCATGGCCTGGCGTACGTGCTCGCCGTGGGTCAGGTCCACGGTGCCGGTGTAGGCCCCGCCGCCCTGGTCCGTCACGGTGTCTCCCGCCGCCCCGAGGATCGCACCGGTGTTGCCCGGGTCGGCACCCTCGTAGTAGGGCACACTGGCCGGGTCGGTCAGCTTCGCGTGGTCCAGTTCCATCCACTTCGTCGGCAGCTTCAGCATGCTGCTGAGCTGGTCGGCGCCGTCGAAGCTCACCTTCATCCAGGAGCGTTGCTCGATGAGGCGGAAGGACATCTTCATCGTGAAGTCGAGTTCCTCGTCCTTCTCGGTGATGGTGAGGTCCATGCCCTTGCCCGCCGGGTCCACCACGCCGGTGACGGCGCCGCTCGGGTCGCTGCCGCTGAACCGGAAGGCCGGGTCCTCCTCGGTCGGCACCGCGGCCAGGAGCGTGCTCTTCGGGTTGGCCGAGGGGGACGCCGACGGGACCGGGGAGGAGGCCGCCGGGGTGTCCTGGGCGTCGTCGTCCCCGCCACACCCGGCCGCCAGGGAGGTCGCGGCCACCAGGGAGACGGCTGCCGCCGCGACCCGCCGGACCCTTCCGGCGGTGCCGGCCTGCTGCGTGATTCGCATGATTCTCTTTCCTAGCTGGACTGTTGCCGCCGCAGATCTTGGCACGCGCCCGTGCCGCCGCGTTGGCCCTGAGCCCGCCCGGGCGACCGCGCGGTCGCCTGGGGGCGTGCCCCCGGCCGGTCCGCCGCTCGCGGAAGCGGGGTACGTCCGTCGTAGCTGGTAGAAATGCCGGATGAGCCAGGATCGGACGGCGGTACGGGAGCGGGCCGAGGCGGTGCTGCGGCGGTTGGCCGGCGAGCACGCCCGACTCCGGGAGGACCAGTGGCGGGCGATCGAGGCGCTGGTGGTCGACCGCCGTCGGGTCCTCTGCGTGCAGCGCACCGGGTGGGGCAAGTCGGCGGTCTACTTCGTGGCCACCGCCCTGCTGCGCGAGCGCCCCGAAACAGCGGGCCCCACCGTGATCGTCTCGCCGCTGCTGGCGCTCATGCGCAACCAGGTCGAGTCGGCGGCCCGCGCCGGCATCCGGGCCCGCACCATCAACTCCGCCAACCTCGACGAGTGGGACGAGATCACCGCCGAGATCCACGCCGGCGCGGTGGACGTGCTGCTGATCAGCCCGGAACGGCTCAACAATCCGGACTTCCGGGACACCGTGCTGCCGAAGCTGGCGGCCACCACCGGCCTGCTGGTGGTCGACGAGGCGCACTGCGTCTCCGACTGGGGGCACGACTTCCGGCCGGACTACCGCCGGCTGCGTACGTTCCTGGGCAACCTGCCCGAACGCACCCCGGTGCTGGCCACCACGGCCACCGCCAACGCCCGGGTCACCGCCGACGTGGCGGAGCAGTTGGGCGACGCCCTCGTGCTGCGCGGCAGCCTCGACCGGGAGTCGCTGCGCCTCGGCGTGGTCGAGCTGCCGAGCCCGGCGCACCGGCTGGGCTGGCTCGCCGACCACCTGGACCGGCTGCCCGGCTCGGGCATCGTCTACACGCTCACGGTCGCGGCGGCGGGGGAGACCGCCGAGTTCCTGCGGTCCCGGGGCTACGCCGTCGCCTCCTACACGGGCCAGGCCGAGGACGCCGACCGGCGGGCCGCAGAGCAGGACCTGCTCGACAACAAGATCAAGGCGCTGGTCGCCACCAGCGCGCTCGGCATGGGCTTCGACAAGCCCGACCTCGGCTTCGTGGTGCACCTCGGCGCGCCGCCCTCGCCGATCGCGTACTACCAGCAGGTCGGCCGCGCCGGCCGGGCCGTCGCGCACGCGGAGGTGCTGCTGCTGCCCGGCGCCGAGGACGCCGCCATCTGGCGCTACTTCGCCTCGCTCGCCTTCCCGCCGGAGGAGCAGGTCCGTGCCGTCCTGGCCGCCCTGCACACCGACCGCCCGCTCTCCACCCAGGCGCTCGAACCGATCGTCGACCTGCGGCGGGCCCGGCTGGAGCTGATGCTCAAGGTGCTCGACGTCGACGGCGCGGTCCGCCGGGTGCGCGGCGGCTGGCTCGCCACCGGGGAACCCTGGGCCTACGACGAGGCCCGGTTGCGCCGCGTCGCCGAGGCACGCACCGCCGAGCAGCAGGCCATGCGGGAGTACGCGGCCACCGCCGACTGCCGGCTGCGCTACCTGCGCGAGTGTCTGGACGATGCGGGGGCCGCCGACTGCGGCCGGTGCGACCGCTGCGCCGGCCCGCTCTTCACGGCCGACGTGTCGGACGCCGCGCTGAGCGCCGCGCAGACCTTCCTCGGCCGGCCCGGGGTGGAGATCGCGCCGAAGAAGCTCTGGCCGACGGGGCTGGAGGCGGTGGGCGTACCCCTGAAGGGGCGGATCGCCCCGACGGAGCAGGCGTTGCCGGGGCGCGCGGTGGGGCGGCTGTCCGACCTCGGGTGGGGCGGTCGGCTGCGCGACCTGGTCGGGCCGGAGGCGGCGGACGTCGCCGTCCCCGACGACGTGGCCGCCGCCGTGGTCGAGGTGCTGAAGGCGTGGGCGCACGGCGACGAGCGGTGGCCGCGCCGCCCGGTCGGCGTGGTCGCGGTCGGTTCGCGCCGCCGGCCCCGCCTGGTCGGCTCGCTCGCCGAGCGGATCGCCGCCGTGGGCCGGCTGCCGCTGCTCGGGCAGGTGACGCCGGTCGGCGCGCCCGCCGGGGGTCCGCGCGGCAACAGCGCCCAGCGGGTACGCGCCCTGCACGGCACTCTCGCCGTGCCGGACGAGCTGGCCGACGCCCTCGCCGGGCTCGACGGGCCGGTGCTCCTCGTCGACGACCTGGTCGACTCGGGCTGGACGATGACGATGGCCGCCCGGGAGCTGCGCCGGGCCGGCGCCCCCGACGTGCTCCCGCTCGCGCTGGCCGTGGCCGGCTGAGCCGCCCGGGCCGCCCGACGCCGCCGGCGCTTCCTCGGAGAGGCCCCGGGCCGTGGCGACGCGTTCGGGCGGCCCGGGCTGCGGCGACGTGCTCCACGGATCGGCCGGGAAAGTTCCCGGTCGGAGCCGACTGCGACCGTCGCCACGCCGCACCGCCGGCGGGCCGGCGTCGGGCCGACGGGCGGTAGCGTGGGCGGCATGACCCACGAGCAGCACGGCCGTGACCGGGACGGCGGCGGTGCCTGAGCAGGTGTCGGCGGCGCCCGACCACGCAACGGACGTGCCGGACGGCGTGACCACCGCCCCGGAGCAGGTGTCGGCCGTGCCGGACCGGAGCACCCTCCGGCTGGCCCTGGTCGTCGGCGGGCTGGTGCTCGCCGTGCTGCTCGGTTTCGGCCTCGGCCGGCTCAACGGCGGCGGCCCCTCCGCAGCGGTGGGAACCGACAGCGCGCTCACCGGGCACAGCCACGCGCCGGGCACCGGCGCCCACGAGCACGGCGCCGACCAGGCCGCGGCGGCGCAGGCGGGCGGCCTCTCGGTCAGCTCGGCGGGCTACACCCTCACCCCGGCGGCCGCCGCGTTCACCGCCGGCCGTCCGGGCGAGTTGCGCTTCCAGGTGCGGGACGCGCAACGTCGGCCGGTGACCCGGTTCGCGGTCGTGCACGACAAGCCGATGCACCTGATCGTGGTGCGGCGCGACCTGACCGGCTACCAGCACCTGCATCCCACGATGGCGGCCGACGGCACCTGGTCGGTGCCGCTGACCCTGCCGCAGCCGGGTGTCTGGCGGGCGTACGCCGACTTCACCGCGCTCGCCGACGACGGCCGGCAGACCGCCGTGACCCTCGGGGTCGACCTGACCGCGCCGGGCGGCTACCAGCCGAGGCCGCTGCCGGCGGCGGCGTCCTCGGCCACCGTCGACGGGTTCACCGTCAGCTACCAGGGCACGCCGCAGGCCGGCGTGACCGTGCCGCTGGCGTTCCGCGTCGACTCGGCGGGCGGGCGCCCGGCGCTGGAGCGCTACCTCGGCGCGTACGGGCACCTGGTCGCCCTGCGCGAGGGGGATCTCGGCTACCTGCACGTCCACCCCGAACCGCAGCCGGTCGACGGGGCGGTGACGTTCTGGGTGACCGCGCCCGACCCGGGCCGCTACCGGCTCTACCTGGACTTCCAGGTCGCCGGCGTGGTGCGGACCGCCGAGTTCACGGTCACCGTGCCCTGACCTCGCTGATGCCGCCCGAAGCCGCACCAGCCAAAGCTGATCAGGACACCGTGGACCTCAAGGACGCCCGGTGACGTCCATGACGTCCTGATCACCGGATGGCGGGTGGGCGCCCGGAGGGTGGGGCTCAGCCGGCGCGGCGGATGGGGCGGCGGGCCAGGTAGCGGAGCAGGTCGCGGATGTGGTGCTTCTCCTCGGCCGGCACGGTGGGGTCGGCCAGCCGTTGCAGGATCACCCGGACGTCCGCCTCGACCGGGCCGTCGTCGACGCGGCGGCGGGGTGCGGCACCGGCGTCGGGCAGGCCGAGCGCGCGGAACGCCGCCGCGACCGGCAGGTCCAGCGCCGCGCAGAAGCCGCGCACCTTCGCCAGCTCGGGGTAGTCCTGCCAGTCCCCGGCGAGCCAACGGAACACGGTCGACCGACCGACGCCCGTGTGGGACGCCAGGTCGGTGACGGTCCAGCCGCGTTCCTCGCGGGCGTCGTCGATGGCGCGCCGCACGAAACGTGCGAAGGCCATCTGCGGCGAAACCTCTACGGAACCCATCCCTGCGGGTCTTCCCTCCCGACCGGCACCCGGCGGTGCGCCCTTGAGGGTAGTACGGAAAGGTAAGGAAACGATTGACTGACCGACCAGACCGTCTCGTGTATGGGATGTTCCGCCCTCCGGAATGGCGCGGATCACACCCCACGGGCCGCCGCTCAGGCGGGCGGGCGGTCCGGGCGACGTCCCGTCAGCGGGCGGCCGCGACGTCGTCGGGCACCGGGGCGTCGGGGGCGGTGTCCGGTGCGGGCAGCAGCGCCGCCAGCCGTGGGGTCACCGCCCACTGGTCGATGAGTTCCCGGTACTCCGCCCGCTGGGCGACGGTGGGCGCGGTGCCGGTGCGTCGCGCGCGGATGAGCAGGTTGCGCGGAGTGTGCCGGGAGTCGACGAACTCCACCACCTCGGCCCGGTAGCCGTGCAGCCGCAGCAGCCCGGCCCGCAGGGCGTCGGTGAGGACGTCCGCGAAGCGCTCGCGGAGGATGCCCTGCCGGGTCAGCAACTCGTACGGTGCCGGGGTCGGTCGGGCGCGGAGTTGGGCCGCGACGTCGTGGTGGCAGCAGGGCGCGGCGAGCACCCAGCGGGCCCCCCAGCGCACGGCCCGGGCCAGTGCCTCGTCGGTGGCGGTGTCGCAGGCGTGCAGGGCCAGCACCAGGTCGGGGGCGGGCTCCACGACGGCGTCGGCGATCGTGCCGGCCACGAAGCTGACCCGGTCCGCCCAGCCCAGCCGCTCGGCCAGCTCGGTGTTGCGTCGCCGCTGGTCCTCCCGGACGTCCACGCCGACCAGTTCGACGTCGAGCCCGCGCTGCGCGAGCCACCGGTACGCGGCGAAGGTCAGGTAGGCGTTGCCGCAGCCGAGGTCGACCACCCGCAGCGGGCCGGTCAGGTCGTCCGGCAGGGTCGCCGCCAGCGCCCGCAGGAACGCGTCGACCTGGCGGCGCTTCGCCGCCGAGCCGCCGATCTCGGCGAAGATCGGGTCGCCGGGATCGAGCAGGTACTCCTTTGCCCGGTCGTGCCCACCCGGCTCGGCGGCCGGCCGGCTCGCGGCGGCCCGGTGCACCTGCGCCTCGCCGGACTTGGTGACCCGCAACTGGAGCGTGGCGTCGGCCGTCTCCACGTGCCAGTTGCCGAACGGCTCGGCGAGCAGCGCGTCCACCGCCGCGTCCGCCTCCGGTCCCGGGGCCACGTTGCGGGTGTACGGGCGGGAGCCGTCGGAGGTGGAGATCTGCAACCGGGCGCCGGCCTTGAGCGCGACCGGCCGCAGTTCGGCGCGGACCATCGAGGGCCGGTGACCACGGCGTCGGCCGGCGGCGACCGCGCGGGTGAGTGCCGGGTCGAGCAGCAGTGCCCGGACCTCGGTCAGGGCGGCGTCCAGCGGTTCGGGCATTGCTCCATCTTCCTCGTCGACCGGCGGCCTCCCCGGCACGCGGGGTGCCCGCCGGGCCAGTCTGCGCCCAGGGCCGGTGTCCGCCGGGGCAAGTGTCCGTCCGGACGAGGAGATCCCCCGGACACCGGTCCGGGGGATCTCGGGTGACGTGCGTCGGTCAGTCGGCGGTCGCCTCGGCCGGCGTACCGGCGGCGGAGCCACCACCACGACGGCGCCGGCGGCGGCGGGGCTTCGCGGCCTCGCCCTCGGCGGCGGCCGGGGTCTCGCCCGCCTCGGCGGCGATCACCGTGGTCGGCTCGCCCGCGACGGTCTCGCCGGCACGGCGACGACGGCGGCGACGCGGGATGCGCGGGCCCTCCTCGGCGGCGTCGGCCGGCGCGTCGGTCACCGGCGCGTCGGTCGCACCACCGGCGCGGCCCGGACGGCGGTCGCCGCGACCGCGACCCTCGCCGCGCCGGGCGCCCCGGCCGCCACCCTCGCCCCGGCGGGACCGTCCGCCGCCGAGGTCCTCCTCGACCTCGGCCGACAGCCCGGCGCGGGTGCGCTCGGCGGTCGGCAGGGTGCCGCTGACGTCGGTGGGGATGTGCAGCTCGGTGTAGAGGTGCGGGGACGTGTGGTACGTCTCCTGGGGCTCCGGCATGTCCAGGCCCAGCGTCTTGTCGATGATCCGCCAGCGGGGCATGTCGTCCCAGTCGACGAAGGTCACCGCGACGCCCGTCGCCCCGGCCCGGCCGGTGCGGCCGATCCGGTGGGTGTAGGTGTCCTGGTCCTCGGGGCAGTCGTAGTTGATGACGTGCGTGACGCCGCTGACGTCGATGCCGCGCGCGGCCACGTCGGTGGCGACCAGGGTGTCGATCTTGCCGGCCCGGAACGCCCGCAGCGCCCGCTCGCGCGCGCCCTGCCCGAGGTCACCGTGCACGGCGGCGACCGCGAAGCCACGGAAGTCGAGGTCCTCGGCGACCCGGTCGGCGGCCCGCTTGGTGCGGGTGAAGATCATGGTCAGCCCGCGCCCCTCGGCCTGGAGGATCCGGGCCACGATCTCGACCTTGTTCATCGAGTGGGTGCGGTAGGCCAGCTGCTCGGTCTGCGGCGACGGACCGGTCTCGGCGGTGTGCCCGGCGTGGATCGTCATCGGCTGGCGCAGGAAGCGCCGGGACAGGGTGACGATCGGGTCCGGCATCGTGGCCGAGAAGAGCATGGTCTGCCGGTCCTCCGGCAGCATCGCCAGGATCTTCTCGACGTCGTCGAGGAAGCCCAGGTCGAGCATCCGGTCGGCCTCGTCCAGCACCAGCGCGCGGACCCGGTCCAGCCGCAGGTGCTTCTGCTTCTGCAGGTCCATCAGGCGGCCGGGGGTGCCGACCAGGATCTCCACGCCCTTGCGCAGCGCGTCGATCTGCGGCTCGTACGCCACGCCACCGTAGATCGGCAGCACCCGCACGCCCCGGGTCCGGCCCGCGGCGGCGAGGTCCTTGGCCACCTGGATGCCCAGCTCGCGGGTGGGTACGACGACCAGGGCCTGCGGCACGCCGTCGCTGCCCTCGCCCGGCGCGAAGACCCGCTCCAGCAGCGGTACGCCGAAGCCGAGGGTCTTGCCGGTGCCGGTGGGCGCCTGGCCGATCATGTCGATGCCGCGCATCGCGATCGGGATCGCGTACTCCTGGATGGCGAAGGCGCGGGTGATGCCGGCCGCGGCCAGCGCGTCGACGGTCTCCTGACGCGCGCCCAGCTCGGCGAAGGTGGGTGCCTCCGGGCGTACCGGAGCGGTGGCGGCCAGTTCCTGGCCGTCCATGAGGTCTTGAGTCGGTTCGCTCATGTGGATTTGGGGGTGCCCTCTCGTGGGTGCGCCCCGTCATGTCCTCAGGGCGCGTTCGGTGTGGCGCGGGCCACACGGTCGGCGGCAGACTGCCTTGCCGGACCGGGCCGCACGCGCGCCACGGGCCTCACACTCGACCGAACCGCCTGATCGCTCGGATCAGGCTGGCCAGGTCGGCGCCCGCGGCAACTGCTCCATGCTACCTGAACCGGCCCGGAGTCGTCCTGATTCCGTACGCACGCGCCACGCCGGGGGCGGTGGGTGTGACTTGTGTCACTTCCGGCTCGGGTTGTCGGCGGGCGGTAGCCTGCGCTCGTGTCCCAGACCGATCTGCCCGACCGTGCCGTCGTCGATCTGCTCGGCCTGGTGGCCGTCGGTGAGCTGCTCGCCTTCGAGCGGATGGCCGTCGACGCCCGGCTCGCCCCGGACCTGCGCCGGCGGGCGGCGCTGGGGGAGATGGCCGCCGCCGAGATCGGCAACTACCGGCGGCTGGCCGACCGGATCGCCGCGCTCGGCGTACTGCCCGACGACGCCATGGCGCCCTACGTGGGGCCGCTCCAGGCGTACCACGACTCGACCGAGCCACGGGACTGGGCCGAGGCGGTGACGAAGGCGTACGTGGGCGACGCCATCACCGACGACTTCCTCCGGGAGGTCGCCGCGACGCTGGCCGAGCCGGACCGTCAGCTCGTCCTCGACGTGCTGCACGACTCGTCGTACGCCGACTTCGCCGTCGCCGAGATTCGGGCGGCCGTCGAGGCGGACCCCAGGGTGGCCGGTCGGCTCTCGATGTGGGCGCGGCGACTGCTCGGCGAGGCGCTGTCGCAGGCCGGCCGGGTGGCCGCCGCCGAGGGCGGCGCGTTCGCCGCGCTCGTCACGCGCGGCGGGCGGGTGGACGTGCCGGAACTGTTCCGGCGGCTGACCGCGGCACACACCACGCGGATGACCGCCGCCGGGCTGAACAACTGACCGCGACCGGCGGTCCGCGACGGGCGATCGTCCGGCCACCCGTCGCGGCCGACCGGACCACTCAGCGGACGGTGAACCCGACCGCGCGCGGCGACGCCTCGGCGATCTCGACGTAGGCGACCTTGTTGACCGGCACGATGACCCGCCGGCCCTTCTCGTCGGTCAGGGAGAGGGTGCCCTCGTCCTTGCCGAAGGCGTCGGTCACGATCTGCTCGATCTCGGCCGGCGACTGCGCGCTCTCCAGGACCAGCTCACGGGGCGCGTACTGCACGCCGATCTTGACCTCCACTGTGCCTCCTCATTCGGGCGAAAGAGCCGCCGATGGGAAGGCTATCCGATCTCGGGGCCGGATGTTCAGGCTGACTCACCTTGCAGCGGGAAGCTGGCGATGCCCCGCCAGGAGAGCGCCGCGACCAGTGCCTCCGCCTCGGCCTTGGGCAGTTGCCGGCCCCGGGCCAGCCAGAACTGCGCGGCGGTCTCGGCCGCGCCGACGAGGCCGGAGGCGAGCAGCTCGGCGTGCGCCCGGCTGATCCCGGTGTCCGAGATGATGGTGTCGGTGATCGCCGCGATGCAGCCCTGCTCCACCCGCTCGACGCGCTGGCGCACCGCCGGGTCGTTGCGCAGGTCCGACTCGAAGACGAGACGGAACGCCTCGCTCTCGTGGTCGACGAAGTCGAAGTACGCGCGCACCGACGCGCCGACGCGCTCCTTGTTGTCGTTGGTGCCGCGCATCGCGTCGTCCACCTTCGCGAGGATCGCGTCGCAGTGCGTGTCCAGCAGGGCGAGGTAGAGCTCCATCTTGCCGGGGAAGTGCTGGTAGAGCACCGGCTTGGAGACCCCCGCCCGCTCGGCGATGTCGTCCATCGCGGCCGCGTGGTAGCCCTGGGCGACGAACACCTCCTGGGCCGCGGCGAGCAACTGCTTGCGGCGCGCGGAACGGGGCAGGCGGGTGGGCCGGCCGGCGGTCTGGGCACCGTTCCCCACAGCGGTCATGGGAACCTCCGAGTTCTTCGTACGAGCCGGCATTTCACCCGAACCGGTCGGGGCCCGGGACCCGTCGCGGAATTGGCCCGCCGCCGTAACTTATCGCCACTGTCACCACACGGTAGCCTCAGCGGGGGCGACCAAGGAGCGCGCGGTGAGTGAAACAGGGCAACCCGGTGCCGCCACCCCGGGAGAGCACGGCGACGGCACGGGTCCGCAGGACGACCTGGCCCGTTCCGGCAGCGGGTGGGCGCCCCCGGCGGCCGGTTGGGCCCGGGGCGGGGAGATCTCCGGCACCCGCGAGCCGGCTTCGCCGTGGGGTCCGCCCGAGCAGAACCCCGGCTGGGCCGCCTCGTCGCCGCGCCACGGCGACCTGCCGCCACCGCTGCCCGGCCTGCCGGCCGAGCCCCCGGCCCGGGTCAACGGCCACCGCGCCAACGGCGTCGACCACGCCGCCGACGACGCGCCGGTCAACCGCCAGGCCCCGGTGAGCGCCCCGCCCGGCATCCACGGCGAGCAGCGCCGCGACCCGGGCAACGACCGGCTGGTGGTGCCCGCGCAGCGCCCGGCGCCGGCGGCCGAGCAGCCGCAGCACGGGTGCACCGACCCCGAGCCCGGTCCGGTCCGGCGCTCCTCCGACGACCCGTCGACCGGCCGCCAGAACCGTTGGTCGGACCCTGGTCTGCCGACGTCGGCGCCCCCGGCCGTCCAGATCCCGCCCGTCGGCGCCGCCAGCGGCTTCGAGGTGCCGCCCGGCTTCCAGGCGCCGACCGTCGACCGCGCCGCCGAGGGGCCCCCGTCTGCCGCCGGCCCGGCGCGTGGTTGGAGCGACCGCTTCCCGCCGGAGCCGCCGACCCACGACCCGCGTCCCTTCCCGCCGCCGGCCGAGCCTTCGTCCACCGAGCGGCTCGACGCCGCAGCAGACCACGGGGGCGACCGGGTTGCCGGCGTCGACCGCGCGCTGGGCGCGGATCGCGCCTTCCGCGAGGACCAGAGCCCCTACCCGGTCGCCGCCGGCCCGGACGGCGCGTCCGGGGAACCCGGCCATGACCGCGCCCCCGGCGGGCCGGGCCAGAGCGGCCGCCGCGCCGAGCGGACGCCGGGCGCCGGCGGCCAGGACCGGGCGCCGGACGCGTACGACCAGGACCACACGGCGGCTGGGCCCCGGCAGGACCGCGCGTCGCGCGCCGCCGGGCAGGATCGCGCCGGCCGTGGCGTCGGCGTGGAGCCGAACCAGTCGCCGGCCGCCGATCCGGCCGCCGCTGCCGAGCACTCCGACCGGGCAGCGTCGTCCGACCCGGAGACGGGCGCCCCGCGGCAGTCGGCCGCCGAGTGGCCGCCGACGACCGAGCCCGACTGGACCGGCCCGAACTGGAACCGACCGAGCTGGGGTGCCGCGTGGGCGCCGCCCTGGTCCCGGGAGGAGTCCGAGTCGACGGGGCGGCGCTCCCGCGAGGAGGCCGCGCCCGTCGGCCGCCGCTCCCGGGAGGAGCCCGAGTCCGTCGGCCGTCGGTCCCGGGAGGAGCCCGAGCCGGCGGGGCGGCGCTCCCGCGAGGAACAGCCTCCGGCCTGGGCCAGCGAGCCGCATCGACCGTACGAGCCGCTGCGCGCCGAGCCCGCCCGGCCCTACGAGGCCGCCCCGACCGCGTCGGTGCCCCGACCGTCGTACGAGCGGCCGGCCGGGCCCGACGCCGAGCAGGCGGTTCCGACCGAGCGGCCGGCCTGGGCCGCCGGCGGTTCCGTCCCCGCGCCGGCGGGCGCGCCCCCGCTCGCGTACGCCCCGGAGGCGGCGCCCCGCGCGGAGGACGCGCCGGAGCGGGTGACCCGGCCGTTCCGGCTCCGGCCGGAGAGCGTCGAGCCGCCCCCCGCTGCTCCGGTCGGCCCCCAGGCCCCCGGCGCCGAGGCCGCCACCGGCGGGTTCGGGCGGCGTGACCGCGACCAGTCCGCGCCCGCCCCGACGGGCGCACCCTCCTACGCGGCCCGTCGATCCGCCTCCGAGCCGGTGCCGACGGCCCCGCCGGCCGCCGCCGACCAGGCGCCGGAGCCGGCGTCGGCGGTGTTGCCGCAGCGCGTCCCCGCCGAGCCGGACGTGCCCGTCGTGCCGGAGCCGCCAGCCGTGGAGCCACCCGCCGAAACCCCCGAACTCGCCCGCATCGCCACCCATCTGCGCCGCGACGACGAGCCCGCCCCGCTGCGGGAGCGCCCGGAGGGCTTCGACGTCAACGCCATCCTCGACGCCGTCCGCGGCGTGCCCGGCGTCCGCGACGCGGCGCTGCGTCGCACCCCGGCCGGAGCGCACAGCCTGCGGCTCGACCTCGCCGACGGGGCCGACCCGGCCGAGGTGAGCCGGCAGGTCGCCCGCCTGCTCCAGGACCGGATGGGGCTGGCCGCCGCGCCGCAGAACCTGCCCGGCATGCCGGCCGCGCCCGCCCCGCCGGTACGCCGCCGCTCGGCCGAGCCGCGTGGTGTCGAGCCCAGGTCAGCGGGCCCGGCGGCGCGCACCGGCGAGCCGTCCTCCGCCGAGCCCCGGGTGCCCGGCGGCAGGGTGGCCGGCAGCCCGCCGGAGGCCCCGCCGACCCGCACCGAACCGCGTCCCGAGACCGAGAGCCCGCGGCGGCGCCGGCAGCCCACGGCCCCGCACCGGGGCCGGGCCACCGTGGAGGAGCCGGGCTCGGTCTCGGCCGCCCCGGCCGGGGCGGCGTCCGGTGTCCCGGCGACCGTCGGCACGTCGTACTCCGGTGGGCAGGTGACGACGACGGAGACGGCGCCGTCGCGGCCGCTGGACACCGGCGGCGCGGTGGGTCCCCGGGTGGTGATCGACCACGTCCAGGTGAGCACCTTCGGGCTCGACGCCACGGTGGAGGTACGCCTGCTCGCGGGCGGGGAGAGCGCCGCCGGCTACTCGACCGGGCCGGCCGTCGACGGCTACGTGCTGCGGCTGTGCGCGGTGGCCGCCGCGGCGGCGGTCGACGAGCTGCTGCGCGGCGGTGAGCGGGCCTCCGACGCCGGCCCCGACCGGGGCCGCTGCTTCGTTGAGCACGCCGCCGTGGTGCCCTTCGGCAACTGCGACGTGGCGACGGTCGTGGTGCTGCTGGTCTGCGACGGCTGGGTGGAGCAGCTGGTCGGCTCCGCGCTGGTCGCCGGCGATCCCCGGCAGGCGGTCGTCCGGGCCACCCTGGCCGCGGTCAACCGCCGGCTCGAGGCGCTGCTGGCCTGAGCGCCCCGGGCAGCACCTCGGGCAGACTGGAGTCATGAAGCGCGCCACCCTTCGGCCGGACCACCTGCTCCCCGGGCATTCCGTGCCACCGCCCTGGCCGGGGCGGGAGGTACGCCTCGACGGCACGGTGACGTACGTGCGGGACACCCCGGCCACCGCGCCCGGCGCGGAGCCCGCGCTCTACGTGCACGGGCTCGGCGGCTCGTCGCAGAACTGGACCGATCTGGCGTACCTGCTCGCCGACCGCCTCGACGGGCAGGCCATCGACCTGCCCGGGTTCGGCCGCAGCGAGCCGGGCCGCCGGTACACCGTCCCGGCCTTCGCCGACCGGGTGATCCGCTGGATCGAGCACTCGGGTCGCGGGCCGGTGCACCTCTTCGGCAACTCGCTGGGCGGGGCGATCTCGGTGCAGGTGGCGGGGGCGCGGCCGGACCTGGTCCGGAGCCTGACGCTGATCTCGCCGGCCCTGCCGTTCCTGGACTTCCGGCGCTCGTTGCAGGGCCGGATGCTGCCGCTGCTGGCGATCCCCCGGGGCGAGCGCCTGGCCGCCTGGCGGCTGGCCCAGATCGCCCCCGAGGTGATGGCCCAGCAGGTGATGGATTCGTGCGTCGCCGACCTCAGCCGGATCTGCGACCAGCGCCGGGAGGAGGCGCTGGAGGAGATCCGGGTGCGCCACGAGGTCCCGCACTACGCCGCCGCGTACGTGCGGACGTTCCGTGGGCTGGTCTCCAGCTTCCTGCGGTCGTACCTGCCGGGGTCCGGTTCGCTGTGGCGGCTCGCCGCGACGGTCGCGGCCCCCACCCTGGTGGTGGGGGGCCGGGCCGACCGGCTGGTGGACGTGCGGGTGGCGCCGCAGACGGCGCGGGTCGTGCCGGACAGCCGGCTGCTGATGCTCGACGGTGTCGGTCACGTGGCCCAGTTGGAGGTGCCGCGCGTGGTGGCCCGGGCCGTGTTGGGCCTGCTCACCGAAACGGGGGACACCGCCGAGCGGTCCGACATGGCAGGCTGACCGGGATGCCCCCTGCCCGTCGCCCCACCCCGACCCGCCGTGCCCCGGCTTCCGCCGACGGCCGCCGCCGTGCCCCGGCCGGCTCACCCCCGCGCGATGCCGGCGTGGACCTGACCCGCGCGCGGCACCGTCGGCCGGCGCGCCGGCGACGGCTCGTGGAGCTGGTCGCGCTGGTGCTCGCGGTCGGCGCGGCGGTGGCGGTGATCGCCGACCGGCGTGCCGACGTGGGGGCGGAGGCGCTCACGCCCGAGGAGTTGGCCCCCGCGCCGATGCTCGCGCCGGCGGCGGCCTCGCCGTTGCCGGCGTCGCCCGCCGCGTCGCCCTCGGCCGCCGCGCCCCCGGCGGCCGTGCTCCGGCTGCCCGGGCCGGTGCCGTCGGCGGGCCGGGGCAGCTTCGGCTACGACGACCGGACGGGCCCGGTACTGGGCGACGCGGGCACGCTGCGCCGCTACCGGGTCGCCGTGGAGTCGGGCGCCGGCGAGGACGCGGGCCAGTTCGCCGCCGCCGTCGAGCGGGCGCTCGCCGGGCCGGGGAGCTGGGTCGACGGCGAGTTGCGGTTGCAGCAGGTGGGTGCCGCCTCCCGACACGACTTCACGGTCTACCTCGCCACGGCGAGGACGGCGGGTCGGATGTGTGCGGCCGGAGGGGTCGACATCCGGGTGGGCGGGCGGCCCTACACGTCCTGCCGGGCACCCGGCAAGGTGATCGTCAACCTGGAGCGCTGGCGGCTCTCGGTGCCGCACTTCGTGAGCGCGAAGGTGCCGCTGTCGGTCTACCGGACGTACGTGGTGAACCACGAGGTGGGGCACCAGTTGGGGCACCGGCACGAGCGCTGCCCCGGCAGGGGGCGGGTGGCGCCGGTCATGATGCAGCAGACGCTCTTCCTCAACGGCTGCGTGGCCAACCCCTGGCCGTACCGGGACGGGCGCCGGTACGCGGGGCCCCGGCTCTGACGCGGGCCCGCCGGCCACGGCGGGGAGGAACGAGCCGCGGCGCAGTCGAGGGTTGAGCGGGATTCGCGTTTACGCGGCGTATGCCCGATTGGTGTGCAACGCTCGGCTCATGACGTCGTCGTCCCCTTGCGACCCGCCTGGCCCGGCCCGTCGCCCGACCCCGCCCCGACCGCCGGCCCCGCTTAGCAGCCGGCGCGTGGTGGGGCTCGGCGTACTTCTGCTGCTCGCGGCGACCGCCACCGTGACGCTGGCCCGGGCCGGCGACCGCGCGAGCGTGCCGGCCACCGGCGACGGGCCTCGCACGTCGTACGCGGCGGGGACGGACGAGCGGCCCAGGCCCTCCGTCTACCCCCGCGCGGGTACGGGCGACTTCGTCACGGCGCCCGGCGAGTCCCCGGTGCGGGGCACCGACGGGCCGCTCCTGCACTACCGGGTGGCCGTGGAGCAGGGCACCGGTCAGGCCGTCGACTCCTTCGCCGTGGCCGTCGACGAGGTGCTGGGCGACCCCCGGAGCTGGATCGCCTCGGAGGAGCTGCGGCTGCGGCGGGTGGCGGAGGCGGACGACGCCGACTTCACCGTCTACCTCGCCACCCCGGACACCTCCGAGCGGATGTGCGCCGAGGGTGGGCTGAGCACCGAGGGCTACACCTCGTGCCGGCTCCCCGGGCAGGTGATCATCAACCTGGCGCGCTGGCTGGAGGCGGTTCCCGACTACGGGGCGCCGCTGGCGATCTACCGCGCCTACGTGGTCAACCACGAGGTGGGCCACGAGCTGGGCGAGGGGCACCAGGCGTGTCCGGGGCCCGGCGAACCGGCGCCGGTGATGCAGCAGCAGACGTACGGCCTGGACGGCTGCGCCGCCAACGCCTGGCCGTACGTGGACGGCTCCCGCTACGACGGCGAGGTCGTTCCCGGCACCTGAGTTATTCCCCTTCCCGCAGTTCGGGCGACGTGTCGCTCCTCATGGCCGATCGAGGCCGGTGCGAGCGACAATGGCTCGGTTCGCCTTCAGCCGATCCCGGGGAGTCCACCGTGTCGTTGCCCCCGCTCGTCGAGCCCGCCGCCGAGCTGACCGTTGACGAGATCCGCCGCTACTCGCGCCACCTGATCATCCCGGACGTCGGGGTGGAGGGGCAGAAGCGGCTGAAGAACGCCCGGGTGCTCTGTGTCGGCGCCGGCGGTCTCGGCTCGCCGGCGCTGATGTACCTCGCCGCCGCCGGGGTCGGCACGCTCGGCATCATCGACTTCGACACCGTCGACGAGTCCAACCTCCAGCGCCAGATCATCCACGGCGTCTCCGACGTCGGGCGCTCCAAGGCCGAGTCGGCCGCCGCCTCGATCCGCGAGATCAACCCGCTGGTGCACGTGGAGATCCACAACACGGCGCTGGACCGGGAGAACGTGCGGGACATCTTCTCCCGCTACGACCTGATCGTCGACGGCACCGACAACTTCGCCACCCGCTACATGGTCAACGACGCGGCGGTGCTGCTCGGCAAGCCGTACGTCTGGGGGTCGATCTACCGCTTCGACGGCCAGGCGTCGGTGTTCTGGGCCGAGCACGGCCCCTGCTACCGCTGCCTCTACCCGGAGCCCCCGCCGCCCGGCATGGTCCCCTCCTGCGCCGAGGGCGGCGTGCTCGGCGTGCTCTGCGCGTCGATCGGCTCCATCCAGGTCAACGAGGCGATCAAGCTGCTCGCCGGCATCGGGGAGCCGCTGGTCGGCCGGCTGATGGTCTACGACGCCCTGGAGATGAGCTACCGCAAGATCAAGGTCCGCAAGGACCCGGACTGCGTGCTCTGCGGCGAGAACCCCACGGTCACGGACCTGCTGGAGGACTACGAGGACTTCTGCGGCGCGGTGTCGGTGGAGGCCCAGGAGGCGGTGGTCGACGCGACCATCACCGCGCTGGAGCTCAAGGAGTGGCAGGACGCGGGCAAGGACATCTTCCTCGTCGACGTGCGCGAGCCGGCCGAGTACGAGATCGTCCGGATCCCCGGCGCGACCCTGATCCCCAAGGGCGAGATCATCTCGGGCGAGGCGCTGGCCAAGCTGCCGCAGGACCGGCAGATCGTGCTGCACTGCAAGTCCGGCGTCCGCTCGGCGGAGGCGCTCGCCGCGCTCAAGTCGGCCGGCTTCCGCGACGCCGTGCACGTGCAGGGCGGCGTGCTCTCCTGGATCAAGCAGATCGACCCGTCGCTGCCGGCGTACTGACCGGCGCCGGCCGAGGTCGCGGCGGGCCGTCCCATCCCCGCGACCTCGGCCGATTCGCCGAGGCGCGATCACGTTTACGCAGGTAGCGTTGCCGCCGTGGTCGACATTGATGCGGCGGTGGGGTTCGTCGTGGCGCACGGGGACGCGGTGGACCGCGCCCGGCTGTCCCGGCTGCGCACCGGCGCGCCGCCCCCCCGCCGAGCTGCTCGACGACGCGGAGGTCGGTCAGGCGCCCGACGGCGGCTGGCCGGCGACGCTGGGCGGGGAGGTCTCCTCCGTGGACGCCACCTGCTTCCGCCTGTCCGAGTTGGACGATCTGGGCGCGCTGGGCCGTCCCGCCGCCCGTCGGGCGCTGGACTGGCTGGCCGCGCGGCAACTGCCCGACGGCGGCTGGGAGGAGGACCCGGCGCTGGCCGGGGTCGCCCCCGAGTGGGCCCGGCCGGGCGACCCCGAGGCGGCGTTCCACCTGACCGCGAACGCCGGGTTCTGGCTGACCGTCGCCGGCCTGGACGCGCGGGCCGCCGGGCCGCTCGACCACCGCGTCGGCGGCGCGTACGCGGGCGTCGTGCACGCCGCCGCGCAGTCGCTCGTCGCCCGGCTGCGCCCGGACGGCAGTTGGCCGTCCTTCCTGCCCGCCGGCTGGCTCAGCGCGGCCGTCCTGCACCGGCAGGAGATGTTCCACGAGGCGGCGCGGATCCAGGTGATCCTCGCCGAGCGGATCCCGGAGCTGTCCCCGGGCGACGTGGCCTGGCTGGCCGCGACGCTGCGCCGCGTCGGCATCGTCTCCGACGAGTGGTTGCTGGCACGGGCACGGCGGCGGCTGGCCGAGACCCAGCGCAGCGACGGCGGCTGGGAGAGCGACGACGGGCCCCAGTTCGACGTGCACGCCACCCTGAGCGCCATCCGCGCCTGCCGCTGACCGCGACTGACCTGCCCGCCGCCGGGCCGGGGCGCGTCGTCTGCCGGCCCGTCGCCGTCGGCCCGTATGCCCCGGGCCGCCTCCCGTCCGACCTACTTGAGCTGGCTGATCACCAGCGGCCACCAGGCGTCCGGGGCGAACGCGGCGCGGTCGATGCTCTCCAGGACGGTGCGCAGCGTCTCCGCCCGCTCGGCCCGGCCCGGCTTGCCCTCGTCGGCCTCCACGAAGAGCGCGAACTGGTAGAGGAACTCCACGAAGGTGCGGAAGTTGCTGTTGACGGCCTGGACGTCCTGCTGGTCGAGGTCGAACTGGAGGATCTCGCCGGTCTTCGGGTCGAGCACGTAGAGCAGGTCGGGGTTGTCGGCGACCGCCCCCACCACGATCAGCCGGACGTCCAGCGAGCCGTCCTCGGTGCTGAGCTGGATCGTGTCGAACAGCTCGATGTCGCCTTCGAGGAACGCGGTGTAGACGACCGCCACGTCCAGCGGGATCTCGTCGCCGGCGGGCAGCAGGCCGGGGTCGAATCCCCCCTCCAGCCACGCCTCGCGGGGGTACGGGATGAGCTCGTCCTCGTTCCACAGTGAGCGGAACCGGGGGTCAGCGGCCATCGTTGGTCCTTCGCGTCTCGGGAGCGGACGGCGTGCGGGCGCCGGGAAATGGCGGCGTGGGGGCGCCGGGTGCGGGGCGGCGTCAGGACGCCAGGTCGGCGGCGATCAGCAGGCGTCGCCAGTTGTCGGCGTACTCGCCGGCGTGCCGGTCGGAGCGGACCCGCCGGTCGCGCACGCCGGGGCCGAGGACGAGGGCGACGAGCTCCGGGTAGGCGGGGCCCAGCACGTGCTCGTCGAAGAACGTGGCCACGTCGGGCGCGACGACGGTGAACTCCACGTCCTCGTCGGGGTGCTCGTACTGGAAGACGTAGTCGTCCGGCTCCATCCAGTAGACGTCGAGATCCTCGGGGTCGAGATAGATGGGCGCCCCCGCCCCGATCTCGCCGCGTAGCCGTTCCGGGATGCTGTGCACCTCGTGGCCGACCGCGAGCGGGCTGCCCATCGGGTCGTCCTCGTCCACCGCGCGGGCCGCCCAGGCGGCCGGGCTGCGGATCTCCTCGGGCGGGGCGAACCGGAAGTTGTCGCCGGCCAGCCGGCCGAAGAGGCCGTAGACCTCGGCCACGCCGGGCAGGTCGGGGATCGGTTCCAGCGGGGTCGGCTCGCCGATCACCACACCGAAGCCGCGCTCGGCCTCCAGGCGCCGCAGCAGCGCGAGCTTCTCCCGGATGCGCTCCAGGCGTGCCGGGTCCTGCGGGCTGGTCACGGGATCACCTTCACGATGACCGGGGTGCCCTCGGGAACGTCCCGCAGCGCGACGGAGATGTCGCTGCCGAGCTGGCGATTCGTCCAGGCGTCCATCGGCCTGAGGTTATCGTACGTGTCCGTTCCGTCCAGTTGTAGCTCCTGGATGTGGTCGGGGTCGTAGCCCTGGCCCCGGGCCGTGATCGGCCCCTTGCCCGCGTAGAGGCGCTCCACCACGTTCTTGTTGGCCAGGTACTTGTTGGTCTCCGGGGTGCCCACGTCCTGGGTGAGACGGCCGTCCTTGGTCAGGCTGCGGATCATCCGGTCCCGGTAGACGTTGGTGCGGGTGCGGCGCTTGCCCGTGGAGGGGTCGTAGACCTTGTTGCTGTCGCGGTCCGACGGGGCCTTCTTCAGCGCCCCGTCCTGGCCGAGCCGTTGCAGGTCGCGGGCCTTGCGGTCGAAGTCGCGCTTGTCGAAGTCCGGCCGGTTCTTCAGCACCAGCACCGCCGGGCCCTTCGGCTTCGTGCCGGCCGACTTGGCGGTGCGGAAGACGTCGGCGTTCTCCAGGTAGGCCGAGACGACGCGGGCGCCCTTGGCCTGCGTCTGCCGGGGCGGGTTGGTCCGCTTCCTAGCCATTGAGCACCGTCTCCACGGCCATGCCGATGAGCTGGTCGATGATCATCCCTGTGATCATCTTGAAGATCGGGATCTGGAGCAGGGACGCCCCGAAGGTGACCGCCGCCGTCACGATGGCCTGCGCGATCTGGATCGCCAGCAGGGCCAACTGGACGATCACCTGGATCTTCAGGGCCAGCACCACGCCCGCCGCGACCATCAGCCCGACGCCGATGACGGTGGCCGGGCGGGCGACGTCGGCGATGTTGCGGGCGGCTGACTCGCCGTCGTTCCACTCGCCGGCGAAGGCGGTGAAGCTCTCGCCCCGGTTGTTGTCGAGCACCGTGCGCGCCGCCGACTCCAGCTGCGCCACCGAGCCGGAGATCTGGCCGGCCATGCCGGTCCACTCCCCGGCGAGCTGGAAGATCGCCGTCTCGTCCGACTGGGGCCACTCGTAGCCGAGCATCGAGAGCAGGGAGGCGAGCTCGCCCGGGAGCGTCAGACCCACCGCGACTCCTTTCCTAGGTCGGGCGGTTCAGGCGCCCAGTGAGCCGAGGATCGAGCGGAACGACGCGGCCGCGTTCTCCTCGGCGGCGCGGTAGCCGTCGGCCATCCCGCGCAGCCCGTCGACGTAGCTCTCCAGCTCGGTGATGTTCGTGCCCAGGCACTCGGCCAGCGCGTCCACGCACGCCTGGTGGGCGACCCCCAGCAGCGAGCCGATGTCGTCGCCGCCGAAGGCCGCGGCGTAGCCGCCGACCGCCGCCTGGAAGCCCTCGAAGACCTGGCGGACGGACTCCTTGGCCTGCTCCAGTTCGTTCGCGCCACGACCCAGCGCGTCGAGGTCGACGTCGAGGCTCTCCACGCTCAGCTCCCGTGCAGTTTCCGCATTGTCTCGCTGACGGCCTGGCTGATCTCCCGCATCTGCCGCAGGCCTTGGTCCTGAAGGCGTTCGATGGTGGCGGTCATCGCGGCGAGGTCGGGCATCGGCTCGGTGGCGGCAACTCCGTCGTCCTGGCCGTCGAGCGCCGCGTTGACCGCCTGGCGCAGCTCGGCCGCGAGGTATTCCGAGCCCTCCCGGAGCACCCGGGGGTCGATGTCGACGGCGCTGACCCGGCCGTCGGTGCCGAGCGTGACGCGGATGCGGCCCTCGGCGGCCTCGGCCACCGACTCCGTGCGCTCCCGGGGCGCGGCGGCGCCACCCACCTCGCGCAGCGCGGCCCGCGCCTGTGCCAGTTGCTGTTCCAGGGCACTCTCGCCCAGCATGCCGCCTCCCCAAGACAAGCCGTGCCGAACCCGACCCAGACTAGCGGTCACCCGCAATCCGGCGGTGGCCCCGCCCACGGCCGCCCGGGCATCCGCGAGCGTCGGCGATGGATCAGCCGCGCAGGTGGCCGTCCCCGGTCACCACGTACTTGGTGGAGGTCAGCTCGGGCAGACCCATCGGCCCGCGCGCGTGCAGCTTCTGCGTGGAGATGCCGATCTCGGCGCCGAAGCCGAACTCACCCCCGTCGGTGAACCGGGTCGAGGCGTTGACCATCACGGCCGCCGCGTCGACCCGGGCCACGAACTCCCGGGCGGCGGTGGTCGAGTCGGTGACGATCGCCTCGGTGTGCCCGGTGCCGTACCGCCGGATGTGCGCGACCGCCGCGTCGAGCGAGTCGACGACGGCGACCGCGATGTCGGCGGAGAGGTACTCGGTCGCGAAGTCCTCGTCGGTGGCCGGCCGCACGGCGGCCGAGTGGGCGGCGACCCGCTCGTCGCCGTGCACGGTGACGCCGGCCTCGGCGAAGGAGGCCAGCATCGGCGGCAGGAAGGCGTCGGCGACCGCCGCGTGCACGAGCAGCGACTCGGCGGTGTTGCAGGTGGACAGCCGCTGGGTCTTCGCGTTGAGCGCGATCGCGACGGCCTTGGCCAGGTCGGCGGCGGCGTCCACGTAGACGTGGCAGTTGCCCACGCCGGTCTCGATCACCGGCACGGTGGACTCCTCGACGACAGTGCGGATCAGGGACGCGCCGCCGCGCGGGATCAGCACGTCGACCAGGCCCCGGGCGCGCATCAGCTCCTTGACCGAGTCGCGGCTGCTGGCGTCGAGCAGCTGCACCGCGTCCGCCGGCAGGCCGGCGTCGCCCACCGCGTCGCGCAGCACGGCGACCAGGGCGGCGTTGGAGTTGGCCGCCGACGACGAGCCGCGCAGCAGCGCCGCGTTGCCCGACTTCAGGCAGATGCCGGCGGCGTCGACGGTCACGTTCGGCCGGGCCTCGTAGATGATGCCGACCACCCCGAACGGCACCCGGATCTGGCGCAGCTCCAGCCCGTTGGGCAGGGTCGAGCCCCGGACCACCTCGCCCACCGGGTCCGGCAGCGCCGCCATCTGCCGCAGCGCGTCGGCGATGCCCGCCACCCGCCCCGCGTCGAGGGCGAGCCGGTCCAGCACGGCCGCGCTCAGCCCGGCCCCGCGCCCGGCCGCCAGGTCCGCCGCGTTCGCGGCCAGGATCTCCGGCGTACGCGCCACCAGCGCGTCGGCCATCGCCACCAGCGCGGCGTCCTTGGCGGTACGCGTGGCGACGGCCAGCGCCTCCGCCGCCGTACGCGCCCGCCGGGCCTGCTCGCTCACGCTCATCGCGCACTCCTCACAGCAGTACGAGGTCGTCGCGGTGGACGACCTCCCGTTCGTACGCCGGGCCGAGCGCCGCGGCGAGTTCCGTGGTGGAGCGGCCGAGCAGCCCTGGCAGCTCGACCGCGTCGTAGTTGACCAGTCCCCGGGCGACCGGCGCGCCTCCGGCGTCCACCAGGTCGACCGGGTCGCCGGCGGTGAACGCCCCGTCCACGGCCGTGATGCCGGCGGGCAGCAGCGACTTGCGCCGGCCCACCACCGCCGCGACGGCGCCCGGGTCGAGGTGCAGCCGGCCCCGGGGCGAGGTGGCGTGGGCGAGCCAGAAGAGCCGGGCGGTCGGGCGCCGGCGGCTGGGGTGGAACAGGGTGCCGACGGGCTCGCCGGCCAGCGCCGGGGCGGCCAGCGGCGCGGCGGTCAGCACCACCGGGATGCCGAACCCGGTGGCGATCCGGGCCGCCTCCACCTTCGTCACCATGCCACCGGTGCCCACGCCGGCCCGGCCGGCGCCGCCGATGGCGACCCCGGTCAGGTCCCGCTCGTCGTGCACCTCGCTGATCCGGCTGGAGCCCGGGCGGGCGGGATCGCCGGTCCAGAGGGCGTCCACGTCGGAGAGGAGCACCAGCAGGTCGGCGTGGACCAGGGCGGCGACGAGGGCGGCCAGCCGGTCGTTGTCGCCGAACCGGATCTCCTCGGTGGCGACCGTGTCGTTCTCGTTGACGATCGGCACCGCCCGCAGGTCGAGCAGCTTGCGCAGGGTGCGGTACGCGTTGCGGTAGTGCGCCCGCCGGGTCACGTCGTCGACGGTGAGCAGGACCTGCCCGACGGTCAGCCCGTGCCGGGCGAAGGCGGTCGCGTACCGGCCGATCAGCAGGCCCTGCCCGACGCTGGCGGCGGCCTGCTGGGTGGCCAGGTCGCGCGGGCGCCGGGACAGCCCCAGCGGTGCGAGGCCGGCGGCGATCGCGCCGGAGCTGACCAGCACGACCTCCCGGCCCTCGGCGGCGAGCGCGCCCAGGGTGCCGACGAGCGCGTCGACCCGCCCGTCGTCCAGCCCGCCCTCGGCGGTGGTCAACGAGGAGGATCCGATCTTGACGACGACCCGCCGGGCCGCCGTGACCATGTCGCGCACCCGCCCATTCTGCGTGGTCGGTCCCGGCGGACTCCGGCGCCTTCTCATATCGTGGCCGGTCGTGAGACCTGACGAGTACGTCGAGGCGGTGCTGGAGCTCGTCGAGCGGATCCCGCCCGGCCGGGTGATGTCGTACGGGGCGGTCGCCGACGCGCTGGCGGAACGCTCGGGGCGGGCGTCGGCGCGGCTGGTCGGCTCGATCATGGCCCGGCACGGCGGGGGAGTGCCCTGGCACCGGGTCGTGAACTCGGCCGGCCGCCTGCCGCCCGGGCACGAGCGGGAGGCGCGGGAGCGGCTGCGCGCCGAGGGCACGCCGCTGCGCGGCACCGGGGTGGACATGACGGCGAGCTGGTCCCCCGAGGAGGGGATGTGACCCGCGCCATAACGTGAGTAACATTCGGCGCCATGGACGCGCCGTCGGGTGGAGCAGGTCCGGTCGCTGGCGCACTGCCGCGCCGGGTGCACGCCGGTTACGCACTCGGATCGCTGGCCACCGGCGCCTTCGGCACGGTGCCCGGCCTGCTCCTGCTGCCGTACCTGACCGACACCCTCGGCGTCGCGGCGGGCGCGGCCGCCCTGCTGGTGCTCCTGCCGAAGGCGTGGGACGTGCTGGTCAACCCGGTCGCCGGCCGGATCTCCGACCGCACCCGCTCGCGCTGGGGCGCCCGCCGGCCGTACCTGCTGGTCGCCGGGCTCGCCCTCGGCGTGCTCTTCGCCGCCATCTTCGCCGCGCCCTTCGGCGCCGGGCCGGCCGCCGGGGCGTACGTGGCGGTCGCCTTCCTCGCCACGGCCACCGCGTTCGCCTTCTTCCAGGTCCCGTACGTGGCGATGCCGGCGGAGCTGACCGACGACTACGCCGAACGTACCCGGCTGATGAGCTGGCGGATCGCGGTGCTGGCGCTGGCCATCCTGGTCTCCGGCGCGGTGGCCCCGCTGGTGCGCGACGCCGGCGGCGGAGGCCTGCCCGGGCACCGCTGGATGGGCCTCTTCGTCGCCGGGCTGATCGCGCTCGGCGCGGTCGGCGCGTTCCTCGGCACCCGGTCCGCCCCCGGCGGCACGGTGGCGGAGAGTGAGCCGACGCTGCGCGCCCAGCTCGCCGTCGTCGCCGGCAACCGGCCGTTCCGGGCGCTGCTGGTCTGCTTCGTGGTGCAGTCCGCCGGGGTCGCCACCGTCCTCGCCGGGGTCAACTACTTCGCCGAGCAGATCCTGCGCGACCCCGAGGGCGGGCCGACCATCCTGTTCGCCTGCTTCGTCGCGCCGGCGCTGCTGGTGATGCCGCTCTGGACCCGGGTCGGTGCGCGGGTCGGCAAGCTCGCCGCCCTGGTCGCGGCGTCGCTGATCTTCGCAACGGGCGCGCTGACCCTGGTCGCCGCCCCGGTGCTGCCCGCCCTCGCGGTCTACCCGCTGGTGGCGCTGATCGGCGTCGGCTACGCCGGGCAGCAGGTGTTCGCCCTGGCGATGCTCCCGGACTGCATCGCGTACGACACGGCACGCACCGGCCGGCGCCAGGCCGGCGTCTTCACGGGGGTCTGGACGGCCGGCGAGACCTTCGGGCTGGCCCTCGGGCCGGGCATCTTCGGCCTGGTGCTCCAGCTCACCGGCTACGTCTCCTCCGACACCGGCACGGCGGCCACCCAGTCCGACACCGCCCGACTGGGCATCCTGATCGGCTTCACGGTCCTCCCCGCCCTCCTGGTGGGCCTGGCGGTCCTCTTCCTCCGCCCCTATGACCTGTCCTCGGCCCGCCTGGCCGCCGAGCCCGACCCGACCCCCCACACCCACCCGGCCGATCGTGCGGTTGTGGTGGGGGACGAAAGCCGCTGACCCGCATGGAAAGGGCACCGCAACTCCATGATCGACGACGAAACTGACCGGCGGGCGCTGCCCGGGAACGGCCTGCCCGCCGAGCGGGTGCTGGCGGAGGTACGCGCCCTGCGGGACGCCGACCGGCCCACGCACGGGGGGCGGCTGTTCGCCTACGTCTACGACCCGGCGGTGCCGGGGCTGGACGAGCTGGCCGCCGCCGCGTACGCGGGCAGCGCCCACGTCAACGGGCTCGACCCGACCGCCTTCCCGTCGCTGCTGGCCATGGAGAACGCGCTGGTCGGTGCGGCCGCGCGGCTGCTCGGCGGCGGCCCCGGCAGCGCCGCGCCGGACGTCGTCGGCAGCGTCACCAGCGGCGGCACCGAGTCGCTGATCCTCGCCGTCAAGGCCGCCCGCGACGCCCACCCGGAGATCGCGGCGCCCCGGATCGTGGTGCCGGCCAGCGCGCACGCCGCCTTCGCCAAGGCGGCGCACTACCTGCGGGTGGCCGTGGACACGGTGCCCGTGTCGGCGTCGACGCTGCGGCCGGCCGCCGCCGACGTGGCAGCCGCCATCGGCCCCGACACGGTGCTGGTGGCCTGCTCCGCCCCCTCGTACGCGCACGGCGTCGTCGACCCCGTCGCCGGGATCGCCGAGGCCGCCGCCACGGCCGGGGTGCGCTGCCACGTCGACGCCTGCTTCGGCGGCTGGACCCTGCCGTACCTGCGCCGGCTCGGGGCGGACGTGCCGCCGTTCGACTTCGCCGTCGCGGGGGTCACCTCGATCTCCGTGGACCTGCACAAGTACGCGTACGCGCCGAAGGGCGTGTCGGTGCTGCTGCACCGCGACGCGGCGCTGCGCGCCCCGCAGTACTTCGCGTACGCCGACTGGCCCGGCTACACGATGGTGAACCCGGTCATCGCGTCCACCCGCTCCGGCGGGCCGATCGCCGCCGCGTACGCCACCCTGCGGCACCTCGGCGACGACGGGTACCTGCGGCTCGCGGCGGCCACCCGGGACGCCGTCGCCGGCCTGGCCGACGCCGTGCGCGCGGCCGACGGGCTGCGGCTGATGGCCGAGCCGGAGTCGACCGTGGTCTGTTTCACCGCCACCGACGCGGGTCTCGACCTCTTCGTGCTGGTCGACGAGCTGGCCGCCCGCGGCTGGCACACCCAGCCCCAGCTGTCGTACGCCGACCTGCCGCCGAGCGTGCACCTGACGGTGACGGCCGCGGTGGCGCCGCGGGTGGCCGAGTTCGGCCCGGACCTCGCCGCCGCCGTGGCCGCCACCCGGGCCGCCGGGCCGGTGGCGCTCCCCGCCGAGCTGCTGGCCCTCGCCACCACGCTGACCCCCGACGCGCTCACCCCCGACCTGGTCGCCGGCCTGGCCGCCGGACTGGGCCTGACCGGCCCCGCACCCGCTGCCGACTCCACCGGTGGCGAAGACGCTGCCGACTCCATCGACCCCGCCGCCTCCGGCGACGGCGCCGGGACCGCCGGGCCGCCGCCCGGGCGGATGGCGGTGGTGAACACCCTGCTCGACGCCGCGCCGCCGGCGCTGCGGGAACGGCTGCTGGTGGAGTTCGTCGGCCTGCTGCAACGCCCCACCTGGTGAGCGACGGCGTCCACCGCGCCGGGTGGACGCCGCCGGATCACCCGTCCACCCGCAGGTCGATCTGGTTGTCCCCGGGTGCCAGGTCCGGCCAGTAGCGGTGGTCGGCACTGTGGTGGACCACCCGGGCCGACACGTCCGCCCCCGGGCCCTCCGGCTCGACGCGGAAACGGAAGGTCCAGCTCCGGCGCTCCCCGGCCGGCACCCCGTCGGTCAGGCACGGCGGCCAGTCCGACCTTCCCCGGGCCGGCTCGCACCGGTCCCAGTCGCCGCCGTCGGGCGTACCGACGCGCTCCAGCTCGTGGAAGGCGACACGGTCCGCGTCGACGGTCCCCCGGTTGGTCACGGTCACCGTCACCGTGCCCCGCCGCCGGCCGAGCTGGTCCGGCGGCTCGAGGACGAGCGGCCCGGCCGTGACCGCCAGGTCGGTGAGGCGCGAATCCCGCCCCCAGGTGGTCGGGCCGCCGGTCTGGGTGAACCGCTCGCCCTCCCAGCCGTACGTCCGCCACTGCTGTCGCGCCCAGTACGCCGGAACGCTGCAACAGGGCTGGATGTCGGCGACCTCGACGCGGACCTTCCCACCGGCGACGGCGACGGCGCGGACGTCCTCGAAGCCGCCGGCAGCCTCCTCGTGGGTCCGGGCCACCCGCCCCAGCGTGACGATCCGCCCGGCGGCGTCCCGGTCGAAGGCGACCACCTGCTTCGCCGACGCCTCGCCGATGCGGCAGCCGAGCAGGGCCAGCGTCTCGGTGGCGCCGTCGGCGTCGACGTCGCCGTGCGTGACGCTGATCAGGTACGGCCGGTCCACCTCCGTCGTGGCGGCGGGAAGCAGGGTGACCCGCGTGGTGTCGGCGCAGCTCCGGCCGGCCCACGCCGGCAGGTCGAGCGCGGCGGCGCGCAGCTGCCGTCCGGTGATCCGGCCGTCCGGCGCGGTCGGCGCAGGCGGCGACGACGGCGACCGCGACGCGTCGGGCGAGGGCTCGGGCGAGGGTGACGAGGTCGGCCCGGCCGTCGGCGTGGACGCGGGCGGTCCCGGGGGCGCGGCGTCCCGCAGCGCCGCGACGGCGGCGATCGGGGCCACCACCAGCGCGACGGCGAGGGCCGCCGTCGCGACGGTGGCGCGGCGGCGACGCCGCAGCGTGCGCCGGGCCGCGTCCGGACCCGGACCGTCGATCCGGTCCGTCAGATCTCCGCGGTACGCGGCGAAGCGCGCCCGCAGCGGATCCTGCTCAGGCATGACCGACTCCCTCCGGGTTCTCGTCGAGCAGGGTGGCCAGGGCGGTGCGGCCCCGGTGCAGCCACGACTTGACCGTGCCCTCCGCGACCCCCTCCTGCGCCGCGATCTGGGCGACGGACATGTCGGCCAGGTAGTGCAGGACGACGGCCCGCCGGTGGTTCGCCGGCAGCGCCGCGAGTGCCCTCTCGATGTCCACCCGGTCCGGCGTCGGTCCCGCGACCTGCGTCTCCACCCGCCGCTGTCGCAGCAGGTGGCCGCGGGCGGTACGCAGCCGACGCCACCGGCTGCGCGCGAGGTTCCAGGCCACCCGCCGGATCCAGGCCACCGGGTCGTCGTAGCGGGCCAGCCGGTCCCACCGGGCGAGCGCCCGGCAGAACGCCTCCTGCGCCAGGTCCTGGGCCTGGCCCAGGTCGCCGGTGTACGCGCAGAGCTGCGCGGTGACACCCCGGAAGTGCGCGTGGTAGAAGTCGTCGAAGGTGATCGGCGCACCGCCCTCGGCGGCCCGCGCGTCGACCGTCGGGGGTGGTTCGTTGGCGCGGGCTCCCATCGTCACTGTCACTGTCCCTCCCCGTTCGAGCCACCGTGGCTGTCTGGCGGCGGTAACACTCCACCGGGCTCCGGCCGGTTGCGGCCGGCGCGGTCGTGGATCCGACGGCGCCCCTCGGCCGTCGACGGGTCGACCGGTGTCGCCGGGGGCTGTGGTTGACTTGGGGCGGTGCTCGGGAAGGGGGCGGTCGTGCAGGTGCCGGGAGTGCTCGGTGAGCCGATCCGGTTCGTGCTGAACTGGGGCCGCCGCTACTCGCTCTGGGTCTTCAACTTCGGCCTGGCCTGCTGCGCGATCGAGTTCATCGCCACCAGCATGGGCCGGCACGACTTCATGCGCCTCGGCGTGATCCCGTTCGCGCACGGGCCCCGGCAGGCCGACCTGATGGTCGTGTCCGGGACGGTCACCGACAAGATGGCCCCCGCGATCAAGCGGCTCTACGACCAGATGCCCGAGCCGAAGTACGTCATCTCGTTCGGCGCGTGCTCCAACTGCGGCGGCCCCTACTGGGACTCGTACTCGGTGACCAAGGGCGTCGACCAGCTCATCCCGGTCGACGTCTACGTGCCCGGCTGCCCGCCCCGGCCCGAGGCGCTGCTGCATGGCATCCTGCGCCTCCAGGAGAAGATCGCCGCCGAGCAGTCCGGCATCGGCGGCGTGCCCCGGCCCGACGCGCTCGCCGCGCCGGTCGACGCCGCGCCGTCCGACGGCGGCGTGCCGCCGCGCTCGGCGGAGTCGCTGACCGCCCCGCCGGTGCGCCCGCCCGCCCCCTGAGCCGTACCGTCCGGTCGGACGAGGGCCCGGGTTGGCCGGCGGGGGCTAGCCTGCGCACCATGAACCACTCCGCCGACCAGCGTTCCGCCCACATCGTCGACGTACTCACCGAGGAGTTCGGCGCGTCGATGGCTCTCGACCCGGCCGCCTTCCGGCGCAAGTTCCGCAAGATGGCCGCGTCGCCGTTCGCCTTCTACCGGGGCAGCGCCTCGCTCTTCTACGCCGACCAGGTCGGCGACTTCGCCGACGACCGGTTCCTCGACGACCGCACCAGCCGGGTGTGGATCCACGGCGACCTGCACGCGGAGAACTTCGGCACGTACATGAACGCCTCCGGGCAACTCGTGTTCAACGTCAACGACTTCGACGAGGCGTACGTGGGGCCGTTCAGCTGGGACCTGAAGCGGCTCGCGGCCAGCGTGGCGCTGCTCGGCTACGCCAAGGCGCTCTCCGACCGGGCGATCAGCGACCTGGTCACCGGCTTCGCGCAGTCGTACCTGACCGAGCTGCGGGCCATCGCCGCCGGTGGCGACGACGCGATCGGCTCGATCACCCTGGACAACGCCGACGGCGTGCTGCGCCGGGTACTCCAGCAGGCGCGGCTCAGCACCCGGGTCGACCTGCTCGCCACGCAGACCACCATCGACAACTACGAGCGCCGGTTCTCGCTGGGCGACGGCGTCTTCGAGATCGACGCGGAGACCCGGGAGCGGGTCTGCGCCGCGTTCGAGGACTACCTCGGCACGCTGCCCACCTCCTCCGCCCAGTCCCGTCCGGTGGCCACGCACATCAAGGACGTGGTGCTGCGCAAGGGCGTGGGCATCGGCTCGGCCGGGCTGCCGTCGTACAACCTGCTGCTGGAGGGGCACACCGAGGCGCTGGAGAACGACGTCGTCATCTACATGAAGCAGGCCCAGGTGCCGGCGGTGGCCCGGCACATCGCCGACGAGTCGATCGCGGGCTACTTCCAGCACCAGGGGCACCGCACCGCCGAGTCGCAGCGCGCGCTCCAGGCGCACGCCGACCCGTGGCTGGGCTTCACCGAGCTGGACGGGGCCGGCCAGCTCGTCGCCGAGGTCTCCCCGTACGCGGCCGACCTCGACTGGGCCGACGTGAACGAGCCGGAGGAATTGGCCGGGGTGCTGGCCGACCTGGGCCGGGCGGTCGCCCGGATGCACTCGGTGGCCGACGACGAGTCCAGCCACGACCTGGTCGACTACTCCACCGAGGAGGCGATCGTGGCGGCCGTGGACGCCGACGAGGCGGGCTTCGTGGCGCACCTGGTCGACTTCGCCCACGCGTACGGCGTGCGCGCCCGGCAGGACCACCAGCTCTTCGTAGACCTGTTCCGCAACGGCCGGCTGCCCGGCCTCTGAGCGGGTCAGGAGCTGAACTCCAGCACCACCTTGATGTCGTCCGGCTCGGGGGTGTACGCCTCGGCGTACCCCTCGACCGGCACCCGGCGGGTGATCAGCGCGTCGAGCCAGGACGGGTCGGCGCGGGCCAGCGCGGCGGCGGCGAGGTCCCAGTGCCGGCGGTTGGCGTTCACCGAGCCGAACACCACGTTGTTCTCCAGCACCAGGGAGCGGTTGAGCGCCCCGGCGTCGAGGTCGATGGTCCGCCCGCCGCTGGAGACGCCGGTCAGGCAGACGATGCCGGTCGGCGCGATCTTGTACATCACGTCGAGGACGACGACCGGCGCCCCGGTGCACTCCAGCACCACGTCCGGCTCGAAGTCCAGCTCACAGACGGACTCGGTGTGGTAGGTCGCCCCGAGCGCGCGTACCAGACCCGGCTTCGGCCCGGTGGTGTTGCGGTCCAGCACGTGTACGGCGAGCCCGCGCTGCGTGGCCAGCAGCGCGGCGAGCAGGCCGATCGGCCCGGCCCCGGTGACCAGTACGCTGCGCGGCTGCCACTCGGCGCGGGCACCGATGCGCTCGATGTGCTCCCACGCCTTCGCCACCACGCTGGTCGGCTCCAGCAGCATGCCGACCGGGGCGAGGGACGGGTCCAGCCCCACGGCGAACCGGGGTTGCAGCCGCCAGCGGTCCCGGGCGAAGCCGGGCAGGGCCTTGATCCCGTGCTCGGTGAACTGGCCGTTGCGGCACATGTCCCACTCGTCGACCGCGCAGTTCGGGCAGGGCACCGGGTCGGGGTGCCGGACGATGCCCGCCACCAGGTCGCCGGGTTGCAGGGTGCCCGACGGGTCCTCCAGCACCCGGCCCAGCGACTCGTGCCCCAGCACCAGCCGGTCCGCACCGGGTGGCGCCTCGCCGTACTCGCCAGCGATGATCTCGTGGTCGGTGCCGCAGATGCCCACCGCCAGCGCCTCGACCAGGATCGCGCCCTCCTCGGGCGGCGGCTCCGAATGGTCCTCGACCAGCCGCAGTGAGTCGGCGATCCCCGGTTTGACAGTCACAGCGCGCACGCCCCCATCCTTCCCCGCCGCCCATCCCCCCGCCACCAAAGCGCCCAGATCCCCACCCCGCGTCCCCCCGCCTCCCCGCCCCGTCCGGGACGCGGGGGAAGGAAGGTGGGTGGGGCGTTCGGTTGGGTGGGGGGTGCGGGGGAGGACCTAGGATCAGCGGCATGACTCCGGAAGAGGTCGGCCAGCGGATGGTCGCGCTGCTCGCGCCCGTCGAGGTGACCCCCTCGGTCTCCGGTGGCCAGGCGCACGCCCGCGCCACCGTCGACGTACCGCCGGCGAACTGGCCGGACGCGCTCCGCGCCGCCCGCGACGACGCCGAGCTGGCCTGCGACTACTTCGACTGGCTCTCGGCGGTCGACGAGCTCGCCGAGGGCTTCGACGTGGTCGCGCACCTGTGGTCCACCACCCGCCGGCACGGCGTCCTGCTGCGTACCCGGGTGCCCCGGGAGTCCCCGGCCGTCGCGTCGGTCGTCGACGTCTACCCGGGTGCCGCGTGGCACGAGCGGGAGACGCACGAGATGTTCGGCATCGACTTTCCCGGCCACGGCGGGCTGGCGCCGCTGCTGCTGCCGCCCGAGTTCGAGGGGCACCCGCTGCGCAAGGAGTTCGTGCTCGCCTCCCGGGTGGCGAAGCCGTGGCCGGGCGCCAAGGAACCGGGCGAGTCCGAGGCCGGCGGCGGGCGCCGGCCGATCCGCCCGCCGGGCGTGCCCGCGCCGGGGGAGTGGGGTACGACGCCGACGCCGGCCGGCGCGGGCGGGGTCGGGGAGGGGCCGCGCGGCGGCACCCCGGCCCGCCCGGCCCGGGAGCGGCCCGCCCGGCCGGCCCCGGGGGCCCGTCCACCCCGTACCGCCCGGCCCGCCGGTGCCGTCGACGACCCGGCGCCGACCGGTCCGCCGGCCTCCGGCACGGGCCCGGCGTCGGTTGGTCCGCCGGCCTCCAGCACGGGCCCGGCGCCGGTTGGTCCGCCGGCCTCCAGCACGGGCCCGGCGCCGCGCGGCCCGGGCGCCGACCGGCCGGCGCCCGACGACCGCGCTGGCGACGACGGAGGTACGCCCTGATGCCACTGTGGTTGGAGCTGGTCATCCGGGTGGGGGGCGTGCTCGTCGCCTTCCTGACCCTGCCGCTGCTGGTCGGGCAGGCCGAGCACAAGGTGATGGCGCACATGCAGGGCCGGCTCGGCCCGATGTACGCGGGCGGCTTCCACGGCTGGGCCCAGCTGGTCGCCGACGGCGTGAAGTTCGTGCAGAAGGAGGACGTCACGCCCCGCGAGGCGGACCGGGCGGTGTTCCGGCTCGCCCCGGCGGTCGCGCTCGTGCCCTACCTGCTGGTCCTGCTGGTGATCCCGCTCGGCCCGGACGACCTGGTCGGGCAGCCGCTGGACATCGGGCTGTTCTTCGTGCTGGCCGTCGTGGGCGTGGGCGTCGTGGCGGTGCTGATGTCGGCGTGGGCGTCGGCCAACAAGTACAGCCTCCTCGGCGGGATCCGGGGCGCGGCGCAGCTGCTCGGCTACGAGCTGCCGCTGGTGCTGGCCGCCGCCTCGGTGGCGATGGCGGCTGGCACGCTCAGCCTCTCCGGCATCGTGGAGGCGTGGCAGCCGTGGTGGCTGCTCTGGCAGGCACCCGCCATGGTCGTCTTCTTCCTCGCCGGGCTCGCGGAGATCCGCCGCCCGCCGTTCGACATGCCGGTCGCCGACTCGGAGCTGGTCTTCGGCTACATGACGGAGTACACGGGCCTGCGGTTCGCGTTCTTCCTGCTCGCCGAGTACGTCGGCATCGTGGTGATCGCCGCGCTCACCACCGTGCTCTTCCTCGGCGGTTGGCAGGGCCCGTTCGCCGACGCGCAGCTCGGCTGGCTGTGGACCCTGCTGAAGGTCTTCGCAGTCTCGTTCCTGATCATCTGGATCCGGGTCTCCTACCCCCGGCTGCGCGAGGACCAGCTCCAGCGCCTCTGCTGGCTCGTCCTGGTCCCCGTCTCCCTGGGGCAGCTCGTCCTCACGGCCGCCGTCCGCGTCGCGCTGTAGGAACGCGCCGCCCGGCACACCCGGGTTGCGGGGCGGTCCGTCAGGGCAGCGGGGTGTGGGCGGGGTCGACGCGCTCGGCGGGCGGGGGCGGCGGGGGCGGCGTGCCGTCGCCGAAGGGACGGCCGCCGAGGGCCTCCCGGCCGTGCGGGGTGAGCCAGTTCGCCAGGTCGGGGCCGAGCGGCACCACCCCGGTCGGGTTGATGTCGCGGTGCACCTCGTAGTAGTGCCGCTTGATGTGGTCGAAGTCGATCGTGTCGCCGAAGCCCGGCGTCTGGAACAGGTCCCGGGCGTACGCCCAGAGCACCGGCATCTCGGTCAGCTTGCTCCGGTTGCACTTGAAGTGGCTGTGGTAGACCGGGTCGAAGCGGACCAGGGTGGTGAACAGCCGAATGTCCGCCTCGGTGATGGTGTCCCCGACCAGATAGCGCTGCCCGGCCAGCCGCTCGCCCAGCCAGTCCAGCCGGTCGAAGAGCCGGTGGTACGCCTTCTCGTACGCCGCCTGGTCGCCGGCGAAGCCGCACCGGTAGACGCCGTTGTTGACGTCCCGGAACAGCGCCGCGCTCACCTTGTCGATCTCGTCGCGCAGCGGCTCCGGGTAGAGGTCGGGCGCCCCCTCCCGGTGGTACGCCGTCCACTGGGTGGACAGGTCGAGGCTCATCGGCCCGAAGTCGTTCGTGACCACCTGCCCGGTCGGCACGTCCACGATCGCCGGCACGGTGATGCCCCGCTCGTAGCCGGGAAAGCGGGCGAAGTACGCCTCGGCCAGCCGCTCGATGCCGAGCACCGGGTCGCGCCCGCCCGGATCGAGGTCGAACGTCCAGCTCCGCTTGTCGTGGGTGGGGCCGGCCACCGCCATCGAGATCGCGTCCTCCAGCCCGAGCAGCCGCCGTACGATGATCAGCCGGTTCGCCCAGGGGCAGGCTCGGCTGACCGCCAGCCGGTACCGGCCGGGCTCCACCGGCCAGCCGTCCCGGGCGTCGGCCGTGATCCGGGTGGCGATGTAGCGCTGGTCGCGGGTGAACTCGCCGCCCGGCTCGACGTACCTGCCGCCGGTCCGCATCAGCACCTCGTCGCCGCTGGTGGCGGTGCCTCCCGCGTCAGCCGTCGTGCCGCCCTCGGTCGTGCCGCCCATGCCCCACCCCTCCGCCGTCGCCCGTCGCTCGTCCCATCATGGCGGCTGCGCCGCCCGCAGGCGCGCCGAGTGCCGACCTGGGCCGTCGCGCCGTCCGACGGTGGCGGGCCGCGGCCGGCGGTTAGGCTGCCGCGATGATCGATGTGGAGGTGGCGGCCCGGCGCTTCATCGCCGACGTGTGGAACGGCGCGCGGGAGGAGTCCGCGTACGAGCTGGTGTCGCCGGAGTGCCCGGGGCTGGGCGGGGCCGGCCCGGAGGCGACGCTGGCGTGGCACCGGGAGCGCCGCGCCGCCTTCCCCGACCTGCGCTACAAGCTCGTGGACGTGGTGGCCGCCGGGGACCGGGTGGCGGTGCACTGGCGGGCGGCGGGCACCCAGGCCGGGCCGTTCGGTCCGGTGCCGCCGACCGGGCAGGTGGTCAGCTATTCGGGGGCGAGCTTCCTGCGTTTCGACGACGCGGGCCGGATCGTCGACGTGTGGAGCTGCAACGAGCTGTTCCAGCTCCTCCAGCAGTTGGGCGTGGAGATGCTCCCGCCCGCGCCCGGCGGGATCAGCGGGACCGGGGCGTGATCCTGCTCAGCGGGATGTCGATCTCCCACGGCTCCGGGACGAGGATGCCGTCGGTCATCCGGGCCTGCTCGACGTAGACGCGCTTCGCCGGGTCGAGCCTGTGGGCGTGCACGACGATCCCCGACTCGGTCTCGATGCGCCAGAAGTAGGGGATGTCGGCCTCGGCGTAGAGCGCGGGCTTGAGCACCCGGTCGATGCTCCGCGACCCCTCGGAGACGATCTCGACCACCAGCATCACCTCGTGGGGCCGGTAGTGCGACGGGTTGCGCGAGGCCGCGTCCAGCTCCGTGACCAGCACGTCGGGAATGAAGGCCCGGGTGCGGGAGAGCCGCACCTCGACGCCCTGCGTGACGTCGAGGTCGGCGGGGCAGGTCTCGTCGAGCGCGGCCATGAGGCGACCGGCGACGGACTGGTGGAGTCGCGTGGGGGAGGGCGACACGAGGAGGTTTCCGTCCAGGAGTTCGTGGCGGCGGCCGTCGTCGGGCAGGCGGTCGAGGTCGTCGACCGTCCACCCGCCCGGCGGCGGATGGTCGCCCTGCAGCGCGGCGGTCATGGCGAGCCCTTTCCGGTGCGTCGTTCTCCCCGCCCCACCGTACCGCCGGCAGACCGCGGGGGGTGGTCGCGCGCGCCGCGGCCACAGGGCAGGATGGTCGGCATGACCGACCGCAGCGAGCGCAGCGAGCCGGGCGGCGCCGGCGGAGACCGTGGCCTGCCCGGCGCGGGCCTGGTGAAGGGGCTCGCGGTCACGTTGAAGACGATGACCCGCCGCTCGACCACCCAGCAGTACCCGGACGTCGCCCCCGAGCTGCCGCCCCGCTCGCGCGGGGTGATCGCGCTGCTGGAGGAGAACTGCACGGTCTGCATGCTGTGCGCCCGGGAGTGTCCGGACTGGTGCATCTACATCGACTCGCACAAGGAGGAGGTGGCGGTGCCCGGCGCCGCCCGCCCCCGCCAGCGCAACGTGCTCGACAAGTTCGACATCGACTTCTCGCTCTGCATGTACTGCGGCATCTGCGTGGAGGTCTGCCCCTTCGACGCCCTCTACTGGTCGCCGGAGTTCGAATACTCCGAGTACGACATCAAGGACCTGCTGCACGACAAGGACCACCTCGGGCAGTGGATGGGCACCGTGCCACCGCCGCCCGCGCACGACCCCAACGGTGAGCCGGCGAAGGAGGAGACCGCCGCCGCGCGCAAGGCCGCGGTCCCGGCCGCGCCCGCCGCCCGTCCCGCCGCCCCGGCCGTACGCCCCGAGCCCGAGGCCGGCGCATGACCGGTGCGGACGTGCTGCTGCTCGCCCTCGGCGCGCTGGCGGTCGGCTCGGGGGTGCTGGTGGTGGCCACCCGCCACCTGGTCCGGGCCGGCCTCTACCTGGTGCTCTGCCTCGGCGCGCTGGCCGGCATGTACCTGGTGCTCACCGCCGAGCTGGTGGCCTGGGTGCAGGTGCTGATCTACGTCGGCGCGGTGGTGGTGCTGCTGCTCTTCGCGGTGATGCTCACCCGTGCCCCGATCGGCGCCTCCGACGACCTGGACCGGCCCGGCTGGGCGGCGGCGCTGATCGGCGGCGGCACCGGGCTCGGGCTGGCCGCCCTGCTCGTCGACGCGTACCGGTGGACGGCCGTGGAACTGCCCGACACGGGCACCGCGGAACGCCTCGGCGACCAGATCTTCCGCAGCTGGGTGCTGCCCTTCGAGGTGCTCTCGGTGCTGCTGTTGTCCGCCCTGGTCGGCGCCATCGTGATCTCCCGCCCCGACATCGGCCGGCCGAAGGCCGGTGAGCCGGGCACCGCCCGGTCCCGCACCGGCGGGCCGGGCCCCGGGGGCTCCGGCACGGTGGTCGGCGGCGGGCGTCCGGGCGACGACGGCGGGCGGTCGCGGTGAGACCCGTCATCCCGTACGTAACGGCCGCCCTGCTGTTCGGCCTCGGCGTCTACGGCGTGCTGCGCCGGCGCAACGCGGTGCTGGTGCTGATGGCCGTCGAGCTGATGCTCAACGCGGTCAACCTGATCCTGGTCACCGCCGACACCACCGTGCGCGCGCAACTGCCGCACGGCGGGCAGGTCTTCGCGCTCTTCGTGATCGTGCTGGCCGCCGCCGAGATCGGGGTCGGCCTGGCGATCGTGCTCCAGCTCTACCGGCTGCGGGCCACCGTCGCCGTCGACGAGGTGCCGCTGGCCGAGCCGGTCACGGTCGGCACCACTGCCGGGGCTGACGCCCGGCCCGGGTCCGCCGAACGCCCGGAGGTGGAGCGGTGAGCACGACCACGCTGCTCGGCGCGCTGCTGCCGGCCGTACCGCTGGTGGCGGGCCTGCTCGGCCTGCTGCTGCCGCCGGCGCCGCGCGCCGCCGGGACGGGCGCTGACCGGGCCCGGCGGGTGGCGATCGCGCTCGGCGTGGCCGGGGCCGCCGGTGCGCTGGCGCTCGCCGTCGCCCTGCTGGTCACCCTCGACCGGCCCGCCGAGGCGTCCACGACCTGGGTGGACCTGGGCGGGCTGACGGTGAGCCTCGGGGTGCGGCTGGACGGCGCCGCCGCGCTGGTCGCCGTCGCGGTGGCCGCGGTGGCCCTGGCCGTGCAGGTCTACTCGGTCGGCTACCTGCGCCGGGGTCCGCACGACGACGTCGACACCGACCACCGCTACCCGCCGTACGCGGCGCAGATCAGCCTCTTCACCGCCGCCATGCTGCTGGTGGTGGTCGCCGGCGACCTGATCCTGCTGCTGGTCGGCTGGGAGGTGATGGGCATCTGCTCCTACCTGCTCATCGCCCACGACCGCCGGCTGCCCGAGGCGCCGGCCGCCGCCATGAAGGCGTTCCTGGTGACCCGGGTCGGCGACGTCGGCTTCCTGCTCGGCATCGCGCTGCTCGGCGTCTCGGCGGGCAGCTTCCGGATCGCCGACGTGCTCGCCCACGACCACGCCACCGGCACGCTGACCGCCGCCTGCCTGCTGCTGCTCGCCGGGGTGGCCGGCAAGAGCGCCCAGTTCCCGCTGCACACCTGGCTGCCGGACGCGATGGCCGGCCCGACGCCGATCTCGGCGCTGATCCACGCCGCCACGATGGTCGCCGCCGGCGTGTACGCCGTCACCCGGCTCTACCCGCTGTTCGAGGCGACGCCGACCGCGTTGGCCGTGCTCGGCGTCATGGCCTCGGTGACCCTGCTGCTCGGCGCGTTCGCCGCCACCGCCCAGGACGACCTCAAGCGCGTACTGGCCTGGTCGACGGTCTCCCAGATCGGCTACATGACGGGCGCGCTGGCGGTCGGCTCCACCCCGGCCGCGCTGTTCCACCTGCTCACCCACGCCGCGTTCAAGGCGCTGCTGTTCCTCGCCGCCGGTGCGGTCATCCACGCCGTCGGCACCACGCTGATGTCCCGCATGGGCGGGCTGCGCCACAGCATGCCGGTCACCTTCTGGTGCACGGTGGTCGGGCTCGGGGCGCTCGCCGGGGTGCCGCCGCTGTCGGGCTTCTGGAGCAAGGACGGCGTGCTCACCGTCGCCCAGGAGGCCGCCCTGCACGGCACCGGCCCTGCCCCGACCTGGGTCGGCTGGCTGGTCTGGCTGGCGGGGCTCGTCGGCGTCGCGGTCACCGCCTGGTACGCCACCCGCCTGCTGCTGCGCACCTTCTTCGGTGCGGCGCGGATGCCGCTGGCCCACCCGCACGACCCGCCCGCCGTGATGCGCTGGCCGCTGCTGCTGCTCGCCGTACCGGCCGCCCTGCTGGGTCTCGCCGGCTTCGACTGGGCCTTCGCGCGCCGGCTGCTGCTCACGCACACCGCCGGTGTGCCGGCCGGCGAGCATCTCCTGATCCACGTCGGCCCCGAACTGCTGCTGCCGCTGGCGCTACTGGCCGTCGGGGCGGGGCTCGCCTGGCTGCGCTGGCGGCGGGACCCGGCCGCCGACCCGGCGACCGCGCTGGGCCCGCTGCGGCCGGTCCTCGCCGCCGCGTTCCGGCTCGACGACGTCCAGCGCGCCCTGGTCGTACGCCCGACGAAGGCGCTGGCTCGGGCGGCGCGTACGGCCGACGAGGTGGCGGTGGACGGCGCGGTCGAGGGCAGCGGCCGCGCCGCGCTCGGCCTCGGTGGCGGCCTGGCGGCGCTGCACCGCGCGGCGCTGCCGCGCGCGGCGGTCGGCGTGCTGGCCGGGGCGCTGCTGATCGGCCTGGCGGCCGTCGTGATCGGAGTCTCCGCATGAGGTTGGGGGAGTTCCTGCTGGTGGCGGTGCTGGCGCTGCCGGCGCTGGGCGCGCTCGCGGTGGCGGCGACGCCCCGGGACCGGGCGGCCCGGGCGCTCGGCACGGCTGTCGCCGGCCTGACCCTGGTGGCCGCCGCGCTGCTCTTCCTCGGCGACCGCTCCTGGACCACCTACGCGGCCGGCACCCCCGCCGTGCGCCCGTGGCACCGGCTCGACCTGCCCTGGGTGCCCGGCCTCGACCTGCGCTTCCACCTCGGCGTGGACGGCATCTCCTGGCCGCTGGTGGTGCTGACCGCGCTGCTCACGCTGCTCTGCTGCGCGTACACGCTGTGGAAGGTCCCCGACGGCGGCAGCGGGCGGGCCCTGGTGGCGCTGCTGCTGGTCGTCGAGGTCGGCATCCTCGGCACCTTCCTCGCCCTCGACCTCGTGCTCTTCTTCGTCTTCTTCGAGGTCGTCCTGCTCCCGATGTACGCGATCATCGCCGGCTGGGGTGGCGCGGACCGGCGGCGGGCGGCGGCGAAGTTCGCCCTCTACACGCTGTTCGGCTCGGTGCTCCTGCTGGTCGGCGTCTACGTGGTGGTGTCCGCCGCCGGCACGGCCGACATCGTGGCGCTCACCGGCGGGACGGGGCTGTCCCGGGGCACCCAGCTCGCGGCGTTCACGCTGCTCGCGCTGGCCTTCGCGGTGAAGAGCCCGCTGTGGCCGCTGCACTCCTGGCTGCCCGACGCGCACACCCAGGCACCCACCGTCGGCAGCGTGGTCCTCGCCGGGGTGCTGCTCAAGATGGGCACGTACGGGCTGATCCGGATCGCGGTCGGGGTGGCCCCGGAGGGCGCCCGCTGGGCCGCCCCGGTGCTCGGAGTGCTGGCCGTGGCGGCGATCCTGGTCGGGTCGCTGGTCTGCCTCGCGCAGCGGGAGCTGAAGCGGCTGATCGCGTACTCCAGCGTCGGGCACATGGGCTTCGTGCTGCTCGGGGTCGCCACGCTCACCGCCACCGGCATCCAGGCGGCCCTGATCGGCAACGTCGCGCACGGGGTGATCACCGGCCTGCTCTTCTTCCTCGCCGGGGCGATCAAGGACCGTACGCACACCGGGTCGCTGGACGAACTCTCCGGGCTGCGGGAGACCGCCCCCCGGCTCGCCGGGCTGCTCGGCTTCGCCGCCGTCGCCTCGCTCGGCCTGCCGGGGCTGGCCGGCTTCTGGGGCGAGGCGTTCGCCGTGGTCGCCGCCGTCGAGGTCGGCGGGGCGCTCTGGACCACCCTGGGCGTGCTGGCGGCGATCGGCGGGGCGCTCACCGCCGCGTACCTGCTGCGGCTGCTGCGCCGGGTGACGCACGGGCGGCCCAGCCCGGCGGTCGGGCGGCTGACCCCCGGCCTGGCCGGCGTGGAGCTGGTCGCGTGGGTGCCGCTCGTGCTGCTCGCCCTCGCGGTCGGCCTGGCCCCGACCCTGGTGCTCGGCGTCGCGGAGGCACCCGTCGACGCCCTGGTGGAGGTACTGCGGTGAGCGTGGTGCAGAGCGTCGACAACGTGGCGCTGCTCCCGGCGTACCTGGCGGCCGGGACGGCCGTGCTGGTGCTGCTGGCCGACCTGCTGGTGGCCCGGGGCCGGGTCACGCTGGCGACGGCCGCCGTCGGTGCGGCGGCCACGGCGCTGGGCGCGGTCCTGGTCGGCACCGGGGGTGAGCGCCGCACGTTCTGCGTCGGCGCCGACTGCTCGTACGTCTTCGGCGGCCGGGCCGCCCTGGTCGCCGTCGTCGTCGCCCTGCTCACCCTCGGCGTGCTGGCCCTGTCCGGCCCGCTGCTGCGGGCGGGCCAGTCGCCGACGGGGGAGTACTGCTTCCTGCTCGCCTGCTCGATGACGGGCGGCGTCGTGCTCGGCGCGGCGGGCGACCTGATCACCCTGATCGTGGCGCTGGAGACGCTCACCCTCCCGCTGTACGTCCTCGTCGGGCTGCGCCGCGACAGCCTGGCCAGCGCCGAGGCGGCCGTCACCTTCTTCGTGGTGAGCGTGGTCGCCACCACGCTGACGCTGCTCGGGGTGGCGCTGCTCTACGCGGCCACGGGCGGCCTGCACCTGGGCCGGATCGGCGCGATCCTCACCGACCGGCCCGACCTGCTGGACCTGCCGCTCACCACCGCCGCCGTGGCGCTGGTGGTGCTGGGGCTGGCGTTCAAGGTGGCGGCGGTGCCGTTCCACGCCTGGGCGCCGACCACCTACGACGGCGCGCCGCTGCCGGTGGCGGCGTACCTGTCCACCGCCTCGAAGCTGGGCGGCGTGGTGGCCCTGCTCGCCGTCGTGCAGTACGCGCTGCCGGCCGACGTGACCGGCCCGGTGCTCGCCCTGCTCGCGGTGCTGACGATGACCGTCGGCAACCTGGTGGCGCTGCGCCAGCGGCGTACGGTCCGGCTGCTCGCCTGGTCCTCGGTCGCCCAGGCCGGCTACATCCTCGCCCCGCTCGGCGCGCTGGCGCTGGCCGCCGGGCGCACCGCCGACGCCCGCACCGCCGCGTACGCGGCCGCCGTCGCGTACGCCGTCTTCTTCGTGGTGCTGGAGCTGGCGGCCTTCGCGGCCGTGGTGGCGCTGCGCCCGGCGGGCGCGGACGGCGGCACCCTCGACGACCTGCGCGGGGCGGCCCGGAGGCACCCGTGGCGGGCGGCGGCGCTCGGGCTGGCGCTGGTCGGGCTCGCCGGCCTGCCGCCGGGTCTGGCCGGCCTCTTCGCCAAGGTGACCGTGGTCCGTTCGCTGCTGGACGGGGGCGCGGGCTGGCTCGCCGTGGTGGTGGCCGTGAACGCGGTGATCGGCCTCGCCTACTACCTGCGCCTCGCCGCCACCCTCTGGGCCGCGCCGGCCGCCGAGCGGGCCACCGTGGCCACCGTGGCCCCCGTGCGGGCCCGGACGGTCGGGGTGGTGCTGGCCGTGGCGACGGCGGTGGCCGTGGTGCTGGGCTTCGCCCCGCAACTCGTGCTGGGCCTCGCGGCCCGCTAGAAGGCTGTCGCACAGGGGTTCGTCCGAGCGGGTCGAGGTCCTTGTCGGGAGCGGGGAAGGAATGTCGTCGCGATACCTGTCAGGCATTTAGATGCCTGACAGGTATCGCGCACCAGGAGGTCACGCCCCCGCCGACACCCCGACCGCGCGCCGCCTCCGGCGAACCGGCAGCGGTCGCATTCCCGAATTCCGGTGGGACACTCGCGACGGGCACTCCGGACATCTCAGGCAACTCTCAGCCATGAGACGGATGGTTGACGGGTACCGGGTTGTTGAACCGGTCAGCGGATCCCGCGCGATCCGTGCTGCACCGAAGGAGTGATCGTGCACCACAACCGTCTGAAGACCGCCGCGCTGCTCGGCCTGCTCACGTCGCTGATCCTGGCGGTGGGCTACTGGTTCGGCGGCAGTGGCGGCCTGGTCATCGCCGTCGTCGTCTCGCTGCTCATGAACGGCGTCACCTACTTCTACTCCGACAAGCTCGCGCTGCGCTCGATGCGGGCGCAACCGGTCAGCGAGGCACAGTTCCCCGAGCTGTACCGGATGGTCCGCGAGCTGGCGACCGAGGCCGGGCAGCCCATGCCCCGCCTGTACGTGAGCCCGACGTCGCAGCCCAACGCGTTCGCCACCGGGCGGAACCCGCAGCACGCGGCCGTCTGCGTCACCCAGGGGATCACCGAGATCCTCGACTACCGCGAGCTGCGCGGCGTGATCGGGCACGAGCTGTCGCACGTCTACAACCGGGACATCCTCATCTCCAGCGTGGCGGCCGGTCTGGCCGGCATCATCACCATGCTGGCGAACATCGCCTGGTTCATCCCGCTGGGCGGTGGCGACGACGAGGACTCCCCGAACCCGGCCGTGCTGCTGCTCACCATCATCCTCGGCCCGATCGCGGCCACCGTGATCCAGCTGGCGATCAGCCGCAGCCGGGAGTTCCAGGCGGACGCCTCCGGCGCCCAGCTCACCCGGGACCCACTGGCCCTGGCGAGCGCCCTGCGGAAGATCCACATGGGTGCCCAGCGCCGGCCGCTGCCGGCCCAGGGGCAGCTCACCAGCACCGCCCACCTGATGATCGCCAACCCGTTCAAGGGCGGCGGCGTGGCGGCGCTCTTCTCCACCCACCCCAAGATGGAGGAGCGGGTCACCCGGCTGGAGCGGATGGCCGCCAACAGCGGCCCCGTGCAGTTCCAGCGCTGAGGCACTGATCACCTTTCCGCCCGTGTCCGGTCCGCCGGACACGGGCGGAACGCCGTGTGAGCGCGTTAACCGTTCCTCTCGCGCCGTCGGCGGCGTTAGGGTCGAAAGGTTCCCCACTCGTTACATCCCCTGGAGGTCGACCGTGGCCGCACTGCGCCAGTACCTGGGCGTCTGGCGGATCCCCGGAGCACCGATGCTGCTGCTCACCGGCATCCTCGGCAGGCTCGGGATCGGCATGACGCCGCTGGCGCTGCTGCTGGTCGTCGAGCAGGTCACCGGCCGCTACTCACTGGCCGCCGTCGCCGGGGCCATCTACGCCCTCTCCGGCGCCGCGCTCAGCCCCGTGGCGGGCCGGATCGCCGACCGGATCGGCCCCACCCCGGTGCTCGTGGGCACCGCCGTCGCCCACCCGTTCGCCCTGCTCGCCCTGCTCTGGTCCGCCCGCTCCGAGGCCGGCAGCCTGGCGCTGGTCTTCGTGGCGTCCGGCGTCGCCGGGGCCACCTACCCGCCGCTTACCGCCGCGATCCGCGGCGCCTGGAACGACCTGACCTCCCCGGCGTCCGGCCGGTGGCACCTGCGTAACACCGCACTCGCCGCCGAGACCACGCTCTTCGAGATCGTCTTCGTGCTCGGTCCGCTGCTGGTCGCCGGCTTCATCCTGTTCGCCGACGCCGGGGCCGCCCTGATCGGCGCCGCCGTGGTGACCCTGGTCGGCACGATGGCGGTGGCCCTCGGCCGCGTGATGCGCGGCTGGCAGCCGCACCCGCGCGAGCACCGCACCACGGGGCTCGGCCCGTTGCGCGTGTCCGGCTTCCCGGCGCTGCTGCTCTGCGTGGCCACCCTCGGCATCGCCTTCGGCGCGGCCGGCGTGACCGTGCCGGCGTTCGCCTCCGCCTACACGTCCGACGACCCCGACAGCCTCGCCGGGGTGCTGCTGGCCGTCTGGGGCGTCGGCAGCGCCGTGGGTGGCTTCTGGTTCGGTGTCCGCAAGCCCGCCCGGAACATGACCCGGCAGTTCTCGCTGCTGCTCGGCGCGGTGGCGGCCAGCTTCGCCGTCTTCGCGGTGATGCCCACCCCGGTGGCGCTGGGCACGGCCCTCGTGATCGGGGGCGCCACGATCGCACCCGCGCTCACCCTGGAGAACACCCTGGTCGGCCGGGTCGCCCCGACCAGCATGCTGAACGAGGCGTACACCTGGGTGGTGACCATGTCGGTGGGTGCCAGCGCCGCCGGCGGCGCGGTGGCCGGCCTGATCGTCGACCACGGCGGCGGGCCGCCCTGGGCGTTCGTCTTCGCCGGGGCGGCGGTGGCCGTCGGGGCCGGGGTGGCGGCCCTGCCCGCCGGGCCCATCGCCCGCGCGGAGGCCACGGCGGTACGCAGCGAGGAGCTGCTGCCCGCCTGACGCCTACGGGGTTCCCGTCGCGTCGGAGGGGTACCCCCGGGCATGTTCGTCTTCTTCTCGAACCGGGTGGGCTGCCTCGGATCCCTGCTGATCAGCGCGATCCTGACGGTCGTGCTGCTGCTCGTCTTCTCCCGCTGAACCGGCATGGTCCTCTCGACCCGGGTTGTCAGGGTCGGCCGTCCGCCGTCCGGTCGGCCCCGCCGCGGCGGGGCCGACCGGACACCGTCAGCGGTAGTTGGTGAACTGGAGGGCGACGCCGAAGTCCTCGCCCTTGAGCAGTGCGATGACGGCCTGGAGGTCGTCCCTCTTCTTGCCGGTGACGCGCAGCTGGTCGCCCTGGATCTGGGCCTGGACGCCCTTCGGGCCCTCGTCGCGGATCTTCTTGCTGATGGCCTTGGCCTTCTCCGAGTCGATGCCCTGGATCACCTTGCAGTCGATCTTGAAGATCTTGCCCGACGACCGGGGATCGCCGGCGTCCAGCGACTTCAGCGAGATGTTCCGCTTGATCACCTTCTCCTTGAAGACCTCCAGCGCCGCCCGCACCCGCTCCTCGGTCTCCGCCTGGAGGCTGATGGCCTCCTCACCCGACCAGGAGATCTCGGCGCCGGTGCCCCGGAAGTCGAACCGCGTCGCGAGCTCCTTCTCCGCCTGGCGGAGAGCGTTGTCGACCTCCTGGCGGTCGACCTTGCTCACGATGTCGAACGACGGGTTCGCTGCCATGCTCATGCTCCTGCTGTCCGGCGGTCTGTGGTCCTTCGTCCCCCGCTGACCAGCGGTACGACCCCCTGACGGTACCCGGTTGCGCCGGTGCCGGGGTGAGCCGCTATCCTTGCTTCCGCTGCCGCGTTACGACGCGGTGGGGTGCCCTGGCGGGTTGCCCGAGCGGCCAATGGGAGCGGACTGTAAATCCGTCGCGAAAGCTACAGAGGTTCGAATCCTCTACCCGCCACCAGGTACACAAAGAGGCACCTGACCAGCGCGCACGCCGGTCAGGTGCCTCTTTCGTGAGTCCCGCTCGGTCCAGCTCCAACCCGCTCGATCTCGCTGGCTGTGTCACATGCGTGTCACCGAGATCGACGGGGAACCCGGCGCGGGCGAGCGATGTCTAGGCTGCAAGCCATGACGTTCGATACCCCGCCCGAGCAGTTGGTGGCAGTCCTCGTCAGTTGGGCAATCGGACTTGCAGTCCTCTATTGGGTGATCCGGCTGGCCGTGCGTCACGCCATCGCGGATGCCGACAGTCGCAGGGCCAAGACCCGTCATTGAGCGCGCCGTGCTGCCTTAGCCGGCGGGGTGGTAAGGCCGAGCGCGGCCTCCACCCGGCGGCGGGCGGCTTTCTCCTGGCCGTAGACGCACTTCGCATAGACCCGCATGAGCACATGCGCGCTGTGCCCGGCCCACTCGGCGAACCGGGTTGCCGGTACCCCGGCGTTGAGCCAGAGCGACACAGCCACGTGCCGCAGGTCGTACGGTCGCCGGGCCAGGGGTGAGCGCTGCTGAGCCGGGGTGAGCACCTTCGCCCGCACGTCGCGCCACGCCTTCCCGTAGGCACGCCGCAGTCCCTCGCCGATGCGGCGGGGCGTAAGAGCTGGGACTCGACCAGCGCCGGCCCTCAGCAGCATGCGGCTGGGTCGTGGAAACGGGTGATCTGAGACTGAGAGCGGCATTTCCGTCGGACGTCGCCGGTGCCGCACCTCCTGCGCTGCTTGCCGGGCGGTTCCGGGGCGCTTTCCGTCGCGGCGGCGTGCGATCCTCTTCGCGGCTGATAATCGCCGCCTGTCCATCATGGGGAGACCACGTGGGTAACGCTCCGCGCGCTCGTCAGCGTGCCATGGCTCTGATCATGGCCTCGACACTTGGCTGCGGAACGATCGTGGGGCTCACCGCGGCCCCGGCCGCCGCGGCCGCGGGCGCACCCACCGACCTGAAGACCGCCAACCAGTCGTGCGCCATTGCCGCACCGGGGCCGTACCTGAGCCCGGTCCTGCTCAACGCCGCTCAGGCCGTCGTGCTGAAAGGCACCTTCGACCGTACGGGTGCGGGCCCCCAGCTTGAGGCCGACTTCCAGGTGTGGGACGTGGCCGACCCGGAGCACCCGCAGCAGTGGCTCCGCACCATAGGCGAGCAGAGCAACGAGGTCTACGTCCAGCTCGAGGACGAGGCGAAGCAGCTCGACGGCGTCACGTACGCCTGGCGGGTGCGGGTCCTCGACGGCGCGTCGGCGTCGGCGTGGAGCGACACGTGCCATTTCACCGTCGATCGCAGCGGTGGCCCGGCACCCACCGTCACCTCTGCCGAATATCCCGCAGGCAGCTGGGACGACGCCAGCGGCGCGATCGGCGTCCCCGGGGCGTTCGCGCTGGCCCCGGTCTCCGCCGACACCGTCAGTTACCGGTACCGGTTCTACTCGGGCGAGCTGCCGGAAGACACCGTGGAGGGCACGGTGAACGCCGAAGGTCTCGGCGGGCCCGCAACCGTCCGCTGGAGCCCGCGAGCTGCCGGCCACCACTCGCTCACCGTCCGAGCCATCGACCGGGCTGGCAACGCGTCAGAGCCGACCTACCACGAGTTCTACGTCAAAGAGACCCGGCCGTCGGTCTTCTCTGCCGCGTACCAGGACCTGGCTCCGAACCTCGACTACAACGTCGGCGTGCCCGGCGCGTTCGAGTTCACCGCCACGGTCGCCGGCACGGCGTCGTTCGCATGGCGGATCGACGAGGGCGGACCATCGGGAACCGTGCCCGCGGACGCCGCCGGAAAGGCGACGGTCATGATCGCTCCGACGCGCGGCGGCTGGCAGACCCTCTACGTGCACAGCGTCACGCACGACGGCACGGCGCACGCTGACCGCGCCTACCGGTTCATCGTCGACAACGGCCCGACGCTCACCGGGGACACGCGCGGCGACGTGGTCATCGGGTCGTCGCTCACCTTCCGCCTCGCGCCCCGGATGCCGAACGTCGAGGCGTACGTCTACTGGGCGGAATACTCGAGCCTGGAGCAGCGGCCGATCGAGAAGATCACCGTTCCCGCTCGGCCGGACGGCACCGCCGACCTGACCTGGACGGCCACCGAGACCGGCGTCGCCGGCCTGCGGATCCAGAGCCGGAGCGCCGACGGCACCCTCTCCCATCCGCGCTGGCAACCGATCTCCGTCGACGGAGCGGCACCGACGGTGACCCGCACCGGCGGCACCGACCTGGGCACGCCGGCGGCCTTCACGGCCCGCAGCCGGATGGCCGACGTGGTCGACTACGTGGCGACGCTCCACTACGACGAGGCCAGCAGCCAGGTCGTCAAGCCGGCCGCCGACGGCATCGCCACCTTCAGCTTCACCCCGACCAGGAGCGGCTACAAGGCCGTCACCGTCGTCGCCCGCAACGCCGCCGGCGTGCAGACGGAGTCGGACGGCGTGACCTGGACCGTGACGGACGGGCCCCGGGTCGCATCGACCGACTTCCCGGCGACCGGCAGCGGTCACCTCGCCCCGGGCACCTTCAGCTTCACGCCGCGCATGTCCGGCTCGAGCTCGTACCAATGGTGGGTCAACGACGGCTCGGGCGGCACCGTTGCCGCCAAGGCCGATGGCAGCGCGGCGCTGACCTGGACACCGCCGGGCGCCGGCAGGTACGTCCTGAGCGTCCGCAGCTTCACGGCCGACCGCACCGCCTCCATGGTCACCATGTACGGCTTCACCGTCGAGGGCCCACCGATGGTGTCGAACTTCAAGGCGACCGGTGGTGTCGGCTCGGCCGCGCTGTCCTGGACGCTGCCGTCGATCACCGATCTGGACCAGGTGATCGTGCGAAGTGCCACGGGCCCGACGGCGCCGTCGTCACCAACCGCCGGCACGGCGGTGTACGGGGGCACGGGCGGCAGTGTCACGGCGACGGGGCTGGCGCCGGGTACGACGTACACGTTCGCGGCGTGGGTCAGGGACAGCAGCGGGAAGCTGTCGGCCGCGCCGAGTGTGACCCTGGTCGGCAGCACGACCACGATCACGGCCAGCGCCACCTCGCTCGCGCACGGCTCGGCGGTGACGGTGTCGGGCGCGGCAGTCCGCGCGGACACCGGTGCGGGCATCGCGGACGCTCCGATGCAGCTCTACGGCAGGCGTAAGGGCACCAGCCAGTGGACGTTGATCACCACGTCGACCACTGACAGCTCAGGCGAGGTGAGCTACAGCCACCAGCCCTCGTGGGGCCTGGACTACAAGTGGCGGCACCGCGGCTCGACGGCCCACCTGGGTTCGGAGAGCGGCCTCACGACGGTCTGGGTGAAGACAGCCGTCACCGCCACGCTGTCGAAGACGTCCGTCCCCCTCGGCGGCTCGGTCACCCTGTCGGGCAGTGTCTTCCCGGCCCACCCGGGCAGGACGGTGCACCTGGAGCGTTACGTGAACGGAAGCTGGTCCCCGGTGAGCAGCGCGGCGTTGTCGTGGACCGGCGCCTACTCGTTCACCGTCCAGCCGTCCGCGAAGGGCACCCACCACTACCGGGTTCACATGCCGCCCGACCTCGACCACCTGGCCAGCTACAGCGACACCCGCAGCTTCGAGGTCTTCTGACCCGATCGGCGTGGCCCCGCTGCTTCACCGAAGCAGCGGGGCAGACCGACAGGTCCAGGCGTTGGCGCAAGTACCTGACCCGGTGCCGCCAGCGGTGGTGCTCGACTGAAGCGGCGGATGTCGCGGGAACGGCTGCGACAGCGTCCGTCCCGATCCTTAGGCTCTTGGCGTGTCACTGAGTCGCCGTGCCATCCGGGGCCGGAGGCTCCGGTCCTGTGCCGACCCGCGTCGGTGCTCGGAGGTTGGTGTGACGGATTGGCGGACCCTGAGCGAGCAGGTGCGGTCGCGAGTGCTGGCTGCCAACGCTGGTACGGCGGTGGCATTCGCCGCTCTCACAGCAGAGCGGCTGATGCGGCTGGACCCGCAAGGGCTGCCGTTCACGCAGGGCCTGCGACCTTTGCTTGACCTGGTGTGGCGTGCTGCTGCCGGCGATCAGACTGCCTTCAAGCCGATTGCCGTTGCCCTCGGCGGGTTCTACATGAGCGAGTACTGCCACAACGACGGACAGACCGGTCCGGCTGACGCCGACGATGACCCGGCTGCCGCGACTCTCTTCGCGGCGGAGTGTTTCCTTCATGCGGAGCCAGTCTTCGCCGCACATGTCGCGGGCCGGGCCATCGACGCCGCCGACTACCGTGTGGAGCTGGGTTCCGGGGACTACACGGGTGATGAGGCCATCGGCTTTGATCCCGATGCCGCGATAGGTGCGGAAGTGCGGCAACAACTTGCCGATCTCGACGCCCTCGCTCCGTATGCCACGAAGCTCTCGCATGCCCGTTTTGGTCTCCCTGTTGACGAGCATGAGCTTCTCCTGGATGCGCTGCGCGACCTGGTCACCGCACCGACTCCCACGCCAAGCGCCAGCAAAGACTGACACCATCCGTTCGGGGGGTTGTCGCGTCGCCGGTCTGCGGGCCGGCGTGCGGCTGTGGGGCAATCGGGAGCATCCGCGCTATGCATCGGGCATGGTCCGCCGGGAGCCGACGTCGTCTCAAGATATCCGCACGCCGAGCAAGAATGCCTGAGTGATCTTCAGGCTGGCGTTCGTATGTCTGGTGCTGATGGCGTTGGGCCTGGCGGCGGTCTTCGCTCTGTGGTACCTGACGAGTTGGCTGTGGTGGTCGGTGAAACGAGTGGCTGTAGCTGTACCTCGCTGGGCGAGGTCACTGACGGTCGAGCCACCGCCGGGACCGGCGTTCGACGACTCGCGAGACGTCTGGCCTATGCCACCGGGGGTCTGGGGAAGCGACGCGAAGCCCAGCTGTCCGGAGTTCTTCCGATGAGGGAGCTGAAGGTCCTCACCGGACGATCGACAAGGCGTGAGGTGCTTCCCTCGCTTCTTGCGGGAGTCGCCCTGGGGATGGCGGCGTTCGCTGCCGACCTCGTGCCGGAAGCTGTGGGCAGGTTCCTCGTGCCAGCCTTCAGTTCGGGATTCGCCTGGGGCGTGGTGGCCCTCGCCGTGAGCTACCACGCCCTGACCTTGAGGTCAGCTCTCGTTGCTGGGGTCGGCACACTCGTCCTGGCGACCCTGACCTACTACGGCCTCGTTGGCTCGCTCAGCCGGCAGTGGCTCAGCGATTCCGGGCCAGCGCTACCAGCGGAGGGGCTCTCCTCCGTCACGCGTGCGTCGGCCTTCTGGTTGGTCGGCGCGTTGTTCGGCGGACTGGGGCTCGGTCTGCTCGCGCACGTCGTCAGGATGGGCACGGTCCGCAACGCCAGTGTTGCTCTGGGCATCGCGTTCGGGCTGCTCACCGGGGAGGCAATCTATGCCATCTTCCACGTCGTCTTCATCTGGGTCGGGCCTGTGGGCTCCTTGGTCTGGGCCAGGCTTGGAGCGGCGGCGGTGCAACTTCTCCTAGCCGCAGTAGTTGCGTTCTTGCTCCACCGGCCGCCGGTCTCACTACGGATCTTTCTGCTGAGCGCCACGGTGTCGACGGCGGCGAGCGCCGCGAGTTGGCGTCTCGTCGAGTCGGTCCGGATGACGCTGTAGCGCGCGATCGGCTCGGATCCTCTACCCGTCGAGCAGTGCCAACGGCTCCGACCAGCGGGAATGAGGTTGGACTCGGTCTCGGCCGCGTACGTCTCGGCGAAGCTGTCGTAGTCGTTGGCCAAGGCACGGCCGGCCCGGGGGCGCTCGGGTCAGGAGACATGCGGCCGCTCCGGCAGGTTACGAGGTCCCGTAGGGTCGGTCGCCGGCGATGGCACCGCTCGCCGCCGCTCGGCTACCGGAACTCGTGCACCACCTCGATCGTGCCGACGAGGTGGGCGTTGAACTCGTCCAGATCCTCGGCCGGCACCCACAGCTCCAGGATCGTGTGGCCACCGGCCTGCCGTACGGGGTAGCGGCGGAGGAAGTCGGTCTCGACGTGGAAGCGGGTCACGTAGCCCACGCCGGAGGCGGGCACGTTCCAGTCCCGGGCGATCATGATCGCGTAGTCCTCGTTGAGGACCGGATAGAAGATGGGCTGGTCCGGCAGGCGCGGCGGCCATTTCCGCCATCCCGATTCGCGAACGAGGTCGAGTTCCTTCGGTCCGGTCGGGCGCCACAGCATCGTCGTTCCGTCACCGCTGCCCATCTCGACCTCACCGCCCGCTGTCATGGTGGCCCGGACGGTACCGGCGGGTCACCGATGAACACCACCGCATTCGGCTCCCGGTGGGTCGGGCTTGAGACGGCGCCACCGGAGCGGCCTGCGACGGCGCCCGCGACGCGATCGACAGCACCGTCTACGCCGGCTCCCACGGCCAGGCTGGCTCCCAGGGCCGAGCCGGGCGGCCGGTGCCTGTCCCGTCCGCGCACGAGGTCTGTCGGGCCGCCGGCAGAAGCTGTGGCATGCTGGCGCAGAACGAGTATGGTGGTCGATGTCCGGTCGAGTCTTCCGTCGGCGGGGGGTCGCCGACAAGGGGTGGTGGGTACGTCTGGACTCCCGGGCCTTCCCCCAATTGCGTGGAAGGTCGCAATCCGCAATGTGCGAAGTGCATGGTGCCCGCTCAGCCCCGTGATCAGGGCTCGGTCGGGGCGGCCCGGTGGCCGAACGGCGCAACGTCGTCGACGCTCGGTCCGGCGGTACGCGCACCGCTTTTCTGGGTACCTGCCTTGTGGCACGATCGTGGAACCTCCACCATCCCCGTGAGACTTCCCCGACAGGAGCAAACATGTCTGGTCGAAGGCTGGGCCGGCTGCTTGGCTCGCTTTTCGTACTCGCAGCCCTCGCGAGCGTCGTCTGGGTCGGTGACGCCTGGGGCTCCGCAGAAGCCCAGCTCGGCGACATCATCTGGAACATGCCCGCACCTCGTTGAGCAACCACCGCTCGATGACGTGAGACCGGCGGGCCGGTAAGGGGGCACGGGATGGCGGGTCGTGGCCCCACCGGCCCCCGCTCGACTGAGTACGCGTGGCTGATCACCGGGCCGTTGGCCCTGATCGCCATCGTCTGCACGACGGCGGTCGGCCTCGTCGCGCCGCAGCCGTTCGGCGGGTGGTCGCTAGCGCTGCCACTCCTCGTGGCCATGGTGGCCGCCGGGCTCCCGGTGCTGAACTTCACCGTCCGGCGGCAGTCCCTCGGCGTCACCCTGACCGAGATCCCGCTGGTCCTCGCGTTCTTCCTCGTCGAACCGCTGACGGTCGTCGTGATCTACACGGTCGCGTCGGCGGTGACCCACCTGCGGCACCGCTTCGGCGCGACGAAGTTCTGGTTCAACGTGGGCCGGGCGGCCGCGGGTTCGTCGCTGGCCGTCCTCGTGCTCGAGGCGATGCCGCCCGTCGAGGGCGTCGGCCCGGCCACCTGGCTCAAGCTGTCCCTCGCGGCCAGCATGGTCAACCTGTTGAGCCTCGCCTCGGTCGCCGGCGTGCACACGCTGTTGCAGGGCTGGCAGGCCGGCCGGGGCGCGCTCCGGCAGTCGCCGCCCGCGCTCCTGGCCGCGATGATCAACGTCGCCAGCGGCATGATCGTCCTCATCCTCATCGCGGCCACCTGGTGGTCGCTGCTGCTGCTGGGGACCCTCCTCGTCGCGCTGGCCCTCGTCTACCGGGCGTACGCGCAGTTCTTCCGGCAGCACCGCACCCTCACCGACATGTACGAGCTGAGCCGCGCGGTCAGCGAGAGCGGCGAGTACGGCACCCTGCCCGACGCCCTCCTGGGCCGCGTGCGCGCGCTCATGCAGGCGGAGTACGCGACGCTCTGGCTGCCCGCGCAGGGCAGGCACCCCGAGGTGCTGCTCACCGCCCGCAACGACGCCCCCGGTCTGCTCGACTTCGCCAAGACCCCGGTCGTCCTGCGGGAGCGGGCCCGGGACGCGGGCCGCACCGTGGCCGTCGGCCGGGGGTTGACGACCGACGGCGACCTGCGCGCCCCGTTGTCGGCGCACCGGGTCAAGGACGTCATCGTCCTCCCTCTGCGCTCCGGTCAGGCGGTCATCGGGACGCTGGAGGTGGCCAACCGGCTGGGGGACAGCAACTACTTCGTCCGCACCGACGTGCCGCTCTTCGAGACGGTGGCGGCGCACGCGGCGGTGGCGCTGGAGAATTCGCGGCTGGTCGACCGGCTCCGGCACGACGCCAGCCACGACACGCTCACCCGGCTGCCCAACCGGCGGCGGATCACGGGCGCACTGGAGGAGGCCGTCAAGATCCGGGCGCCCGGCGAGGTCGTGGCCCTGCTGCTGTTCGACGTCGACCGGCTGCGCCAGGTCAACGAGTCGCTCGGGCACGCCGCCGGCGACAAGGTCCTGGTGGAGGTCGCCAACCGGCTGCGTGCCTGCGTACCCTCGTCGGCCCTGGTCGGACGGGCCGGCGGGGACGAGTTCCTGGTGACGCTGCGGCTGGAGAGCGCGGAGGCGGCGGTGGAGCTGGCCGCGCAGCTGCGCGAGCAGATCCGCGACGAGATGGTCTTCGACGCGCTCACCCTCGACGTGGACACGGCCGTCGGTGTCGCCGTGCATCCCGACCACGGCAGCGACGCGGCGTCCCTGCTGCAACGGGTAGACCTGGCGGCGACGGCGGCCAAGTCCGTGCCGGGCAGCGTGCAGCTGTTCAGCCCGGCGCTGGAGTCGCGGTCGCTGCGGCGGCTCGGCCTCGCCGGCGACCTGCGGCGGGCCCTGGACGACGGCGAGCTGGAGGTCTACTTCCAGCCCAAGGTGACGCTGCGCGACCGTCGGCTGGTCGGCGTGGAGTGCCTGGCCCGCTGGGAGCACCCGGCGCACGGCACGGTCGCGCCGGAGGACTTCGTGGCGGTGGCCGAGCACACCGGCCAGCTCGGCCGGTTCACCGAGCTCGTGCTCCGGGAGGGGCTGCGGCGCAGCCGGGACTGGACGCACGCCGGCCAGCCGCTCGCCGTCGCGGTCAACCTCTCCGCCCGTACGCTGACCGACCAGCACTTCCCGGCCCGCGTCAAGGAGCTGCTCGACGAGTACGGCGTAGCGCCGCAGCTGCTCACGCTGGAGATCAAGGAGGCCGGGGTGCTGGACGGCACCGACCGGCCCATCCCGACCCTGCGGCGGCTGCGGGACCTCGGCGTACGGCTGTCGGTGGACGACTTCGGCACCGGCGACTCGTCCCTGGCCCACCTGCGCCGGCTGCCGGTGCACGAGGTGAAGGTCGACCGCTCGTTCGTGCAGGGCATGGCGACGGACCCGGGCGATCTGGCGATCGTCAACGCGGTGGTCACGCTCTCCCAGCAGTTCGGCCTGGCCGTGGTCGCCGAGGGCGTGGAGAGCGAGCTGACGCTGGAGTTGCTCCAGGACATCGGCTGCGAGATCGGCCAGGGCTTCCTGTTCAGCCGCCCGCTGCCGTACGAGCGGCTGGAGGCCTGGTTCGGCGCCCAGGTGGACCCGGAGACGATCTCGCCGGGGGAGCTGCCCCGGCTGCGGGCCGTGCCCTGATCTGCGGAAACGCCCTGGTGGGGGATCCGATTTCATCTCCGCCGCACGGCCGTGTAATGTATCCCCTGCGCGTCACCCCTCGGGGAGATCGCGCAGGCCCCCTTAGCTCAGTCGGCAGAGCGTCTCCATGGTAAGGAGAAGGTCTACGGTTCGATTCCGTAAGGGGGCTCAGAGGGTCCGGCTGGACCCGCCACGGCGGTGTAGCTCAGATGGCAGAGCAAGCGGCTCATAATCGCTGTGTCGCCGGTTCAAGTCCGGCCACCGCTACTCTCGTCCACCGGGCCAGCTCCCGGCGGTCGGTGGGATGGGCGCCACAGGCGCCCACTTTGCATGTCCGCGCCGTCAGCGCGTAGGCTGATGCGCCGTAGTTGTTACCCGTAGCGAGGAAGGCACTCCGCCGTGGCGAAGGCGACCGATGTCCGGCCGAAGATCACTTTGGCGTGTGTGGAGTGCAAGGAGCGCAACTACATCACGCGCAAGAACCGTCGTAACGACCCCGACCGCATCGAGCTGAAGAAGTTCTGCCCGCGGGACGGCAAGCACACGGTCCACCGCGAGACCCGCTGACCCACGGCCGGCTCCGCCGGTCAGGTCCTCAGGCACTTCCCGATCGCCGGTCCGTACGGGACGGCGCGGCTCCGGCCGCCGCCGACCGTACGGACCGGCGATCGGCGTATGCGTGTAGGTTCGCGGGCATGTCCCTGGACCCGTCCTTCGTCGGCCGGACGTATCCGCCGACCGCCCCCTACCAGGTGGGCAGAGAAAAGATCCGCGAATTCGCCACGGCGATCGGCGCCGCCGATCCGGCCCACCACGACCCGGCGGCCGCCCGTGCGCTGGGCCACCCGGACGTGGTCGCCCCGCCGACTTTCCCCATCGTGCTGACCCTGGCGGCCAACCAGCAGATCATCGACGACCCGGATCTCGGCGTCGACTACAGCCGCGTCGTCCACGGCGACCAGCGCTTCGCCTACACCCGTCCCGTGGTGGCGGGGGACGAGCTGGTCTGCGTCAGCGTCATCGACGACGTCAGCAGCCGTGGCGGGCACGGCTTCCTGACCACCCGCACCGAGGTCGCCACCGCGGCCGGCGAGCCGGTGGTCACGGTCTGGTCGAAGCTCGTCGTACGTGGGGAGGGCTGAGATGGAGCTGCCAACCAGGACGTTCCGGGTGACGCGCGCGGACCTGGTCCGCTACGCCGGCGCCTCCGGGGACTTCAACCCGATCCACTGGAGCGACCGGACCGCGACGAAGGTGGGTCTGCCGGGCGTGATCGCCCACGGCATGTTCACCATGGCGCTGGTGGGCCGCGCGGTGGCGGAGTGGGCCGGGGCGCCCGACGCGATCGTCGACTACAACGTGCGTTTCACCCGGCCGGTGGTCGTCCCCGACGACGACGAGGGCATCGAGATCGAGGTCTCGGCAAAGGTCCGGGAGGTCACCGAGGACGGCCTGACCAGGCTCGACGTGACCGCCGTCTGCGGTGGCGAGAAGGTGCTGTCGCAGGCGCGGGCGACCGTCCGGACGGCCCGCTGACCAGGCTCTCGACGCGCGAGGGGCAGACCGGTTGGGAAAGTCGTGCCGCTACCCGTACACTGGTCCGCCGTGGGGCAAGTAACCCCTGCACGGTCGTGCATGACCGGGTGGGGCGAGCATTGCCGCACAGGGGTGTAGCTCAATTGGCAGAGCAGCGGTCTCCAAAACCGCAGGCTGCAGGTTCAAGTCCTGTCACCCCTGCGCCTCAGGCCTGACCGTTCCCGTGGGTCGCGCCGCCGTACGGCGGCGTCCGGCCCGTGGTGGTGGCATCGGCGGGGTGGCCCCGAGGCATTCGGGCCCTCCCGGCTGATCCGCCGGCCGCGGCCCGTCGCGGGACGGTTGGTCCGGCCGGCGTGACCAAGCGCCGCGCACGCCCGACAGCGTGCGACCCCGACATCCCGCGACGGAGGGCGAAGTGGCCGACAAGAAGCGGCGCGGCGAGGACGCCGGCGACGACCGTCTGCACGACGAGGTCGTCGACGACGTGGCCGACGACGACGCCACCGACGCGGAGGAGCCGGTTTCCCGCGGCGGCACCGCGACGCGGTCGCGGGCGAAGGCGGATTCGGCGGACAGCAAGCCGAAGACCAAGGCGGAAACCGACCGGGTCGGTCTGTTCGGCCGCATCGCCCGATTCATCCGCGAGGTCGTGGCGGAACTGCGTAAGGTCATCTGGCCGACCCGCAAGGAGCTGCTGACCTACACGGCCGTGGTGGTCGCCTTCGTCGCGGTGATGCTGACGATCGTGGCCGGCCTTGACTTCGCCTTCGCGAAGGGCGTGCTGTGGGTCTTCGGCAACCCCAGCTGACCGGCCGACTGAGCCGATAGTGACGGAAGTGAGCGAGCGTGCCTGAGTACGACGAGACCGCCGAGACCACGGACGAGCAGTCCACGGTGGCGACGGCGGCTGGTGACGAGTCGGTCGAGGCCGCCAGCGAGCCGGAGTTCCCCACCACCGAGCCCGCGCCGGACGAGGACTACGACCCGGTCGCCGAGCTGCGGCAGAAGCTGCGCTACGCGCCGGGCGACTGGTACGTGGTGCACTCGTACGCCGGCTACGAGAACAAGGTCAAGACCAACCTCGAGACCCGGATCACGAGCCTCGACATGGAGGACTACATCTACCAGGTCGAGGTGCCGACCCGGGAAGAGGTGGAGGTCAAGAACGGGAAGCGGTCGCAGATCCAGGCCAAGGTCTTCCCGGGCTACATCCTCGTCCGGATGGAGCTGACCGCCGAGTCCTACTCCTGCGTTCGCAACACGCCGGGCGTCACCGGCTTCGTGGGCGCCACGGACCGGGCCGACCGGCCGGCCCCGCTCTCCCTCGACGAGGTGCTGAAGTGGCTGGCGCCGGCGGTCGAGACCGAGCAGAAGAAGGCCAAGCCCGAGATCAAGGTCCTCGACTTCGAGGTCGGCGACTCGGTCACCGTCACCGACGGCGCCTTCGCCTCGCTGCCGGCGACGATCAGTGAGATCAACGCCGACCAGCAGAAGCTCAAGGTGCTGGTGTCGATCTTCGGCCGCGAGACGCCGGTGGAGCTGAACTTCAACCAGGTCGCCAAGATCTGACGTCCGGAGCGCCGGCGGTGGGCAGCGGCCCGCCGCCGGCGTACCCGTTCCGCCCTCGCGCCCGACCTCGGCGCAGGCGACGGCGGGACGCTGCGCTACTCTAGAACGTCGCCGCTGTCGCATCGCGCTGACCGTGCGCGCCCGCGGCCGGCACCTTTCCCAGTTTCAAGCCCCAGGAAGAGACATGCCTCCGAAGAAGAAGCTCGTCAAGACGTTCACGCTTCAGCTGCCGGCGGGCCAGGCCACTCCGGCGCCGCCGGTCGGCCCCGCGCTCGGCCAGCACGGCGTGAACATCATGGAGTTCTGCAAGTCCTACAACGCGCAGACCGAGTCCCAGCGGGGCGACATCGTCCCCGCCGAGATCAGCGTCTACGAGGACCGCAGCTTCACCTTCGTGCTGAAGACCCCGCCCGCCGCCCGGCTGCTGATCAAGGCCGCCGGTGTGCAGAAGGGCTCGGGCGTCCCGCACAAGGAGAAGGTCGGCTCGGTCAGCCGCGCCCAGCTGCGTGAGATCGCCGAGAAGAAGATGGCCGACCTCAACGCCAACGACATCGACCAGGCTGAGAAGATCATCGCCGGCACCGCCCGGTCGATGGGCCTCAACGTCACCGACTGACCTCGGTAACCACCAGATCCAGTTCGTGGGAGGGCGCGCGGACCCCGCAGCCCGCCATAGACCACAGGAGTACGCAGAACATGCAGCGCAGCAAGAGCTACCGCAAGGCCGCCGAGGTCATCGACCGGTCGAAGCTCTACACCCCCGCCGAGGCCGTGAAGCTGGCCAAGGACACCACCACCGCCAAGTTCGACGCCACGGTCGAGGTCGCCATGCGCCTCGGCGTCGACCCCCGCAAGGCGGACCAGATGGTCCGTGGCGTGGTCAACCTGCCGCACGGCACCGGTAAGACCGCCCGCGTGATCGTCTTCGCCGCCGGCGCGAAGGCCGAGGAGGCCGTCGCCGCCGGTGCGGACGAGGTGGGCACCGACGAGCTGGTCGCCCGGATCCAGGGCGGTTGGCTCGACTTCGACGCGGCGATCGCCACGCCGGACCAGATGGCCAAGATCGGTCGGATCGCGCGGATCCTGGGCCCGCGCGGTCTCATGCCGAACCCGAAGACCGGCACGGTGACCATGGACGTCACCAAGGCCGTCTCGGACATCAAGGGCGGTAAGATCACCTTCCGGGTGGACAAGCACTCCAACCTGCACCTGATCATCGGCAAGGCCTCGTTCTCCGAGTCCCAGCTGATCGACAACTACGCGGCGGTCCTCGACGAGGTCCTGCGGGCCAAGCCGTCCGCCGCGAAGGGCAAGTACCTCAAGAAGGTCACCCTCACCACCACCATGGGCCCGGGCGTCCCGGTCGACCCCAACGTGGTGAAGAACCTTCAGGAGGCCTCGGCCGAGGGCTGATCCTCAAGCACCCGTGACGGGGCGTCGCCACATCGTGGCGGCGCCCCGTTCCGTGTCCGTTGTGGCATGCTCGGCCGGTGCGCCTGGAGAACGTCTGGCTGCGCTACCGGCGGCGGGGACCGTGGGTGCTGCGGGAAGCCGCGGTGCGGGTCGGCCCCGGTGAGGTCGTGGTCGTGCTCGGTCGCAACGGCGTGGGCAAGTCGACCCTGCTCCAGGTGGCCGCCGGGGTGCTGCGCCCGAGCCGGGGGCGGGTGACCGGTCGACCCCGGCACGTCGGGTGGGTGCCGGAGCGCTTTCCGGTCGACCAGCCGTTCACCGTCGCGCACTACCTGACCGCCATGGGCCGGGTCGCCGGCCTCGACCCGGCCGCCGCCGCCCACGCGGTCGACCACTGGACGTCCCGGCTGGGCCTGGCCGGGTTCCACCGCGTCCGGCTGCCGGAGCTGTCCAAGGGCACCGCCCAGAAGGTCGGCCTGGCCCAGGCGATGCTGCGTACGCCCGGCCTGCTGGTGCTCGACGAACCGTGGGAGGGCCTCGACGCCGCGACCCGGGACCTGGTCCCCGCGCTGATCGACGAGGTGGCCACGGCGGGCGGTTCGGTGCTGGTCAGCGACCACCGTGGCGAGATCGCCCGGCTGCCCGGCGCCCGCCGCTGGACGGTGGCGGACGGCACCGTCACCGAGGCCGCGCCGTCGGCGGACGCGCCGCTCGCGGTGGTCGAGGTCGCGGTCCCGGCCGCGCGGGTCGAGGGCACCGTCGCCCGGTTGCGCGCCGAGGGCCACCGGATCGTCGGCGTACGCCGGCCCGCCGCGCCCGCCCCCGACGGGTCGTTGCCGGGGGCCGTGGACGCGGTGGGAGCCCCGGAGGCCACGGGCGGGACCACCGGAGGGTCGTCGTGACCGCGCTGCTCCGGCTGCGACTGGCGGGCTTCCTGCGTACGGGACGCGCGCTGGCCCCGGTGCTGGCCGGCCTGGTGGCGCTCGGCGTCCTCTACGGCGGCGGGCGGGCGCAGCCGGGGGAGGCATACGGCGTCTCGGCGGTGGTGCTTTTTCCGGTGCTCGCGTGGCAGACCAAGGTGCTGCTGGACGTCGAGCCGGACGTGCAGCGCCGGCTGGCCCAGGCGGTCGTCGGGGTACGCCGGGAGCGGCTGGCGGGGCTGCTGGCGGCCGGCGTGGCCGGGCTCGGCACGGTGGCCGTCGCGCTGGTCTTCCCGTGGCTCGTCGGCGGGGTCACCGGCCCGGTCGAGCCGGGTGACCGGTCGGTGCCGGTGGGCGTCGCCGTCGGGCTGTGGGCGCACCTGCTGGCCGTACCCGCGGCGGTGGCGCTCGGGGCGCTGGCCAGCCGCGCGTCGACGGGCAGCGCCGGCTACGGCGTCGCGGTGCTCGCGCTCGGCTGGGTCGGCGCGGTCGTGCTCGGCCTGGGCGGGTCCGTGGCGCCGTGGCTGGCGCCGCCGGTGATGGCGACCGCGCGGGCCGCCGCCGACGGGCTGGCCGCGTCGACCGTGGTGCTGCACACCGCCTGGGCGGCGGCCTGGAGCGCGGCGGCCGGCGCCGCGTACCTGTGGCGGCGGCGCACCCGGCCCTGACGGTGCCCCGCCCCGGCGCGTGGGGGAGGTCGGGGCGGTCGCCCGGACGGGTCGGCGTGCGGGGGTGACCGGGGCCACGTCGGGGGCGATTTGGTGGTCGCGGGGGTCCTCGCGTAACCTGGGCCGCGAAGTTCCACCCAGAGACCGCTGGTCACCGTGCCCCGGCACGGTCGAAGGTCCCGCGACTACGGGCGACCCGCGCAGGGCGGTAAGCGAAAATCGGTGCTGAGCATGGTCCGCCGACCGTGTCCTCGTCCCGGCCCTCGCCCCGTGCGCCCTGCGCCGGGGCTTTTCTCGTTGTCGTGGCGCCTCCGCCCCCGTCGAAAGCTCCGGCCGACGACGGTGACCGGCCTCGAGTAACGAGAGAGGAGGGACATGGCGGACAAGCCGATCCGGGCCGACAAGGCCACGGCCGTCGCTGAGCTGACCGAGAGCTTCCGCAACGCGGGTGCCACGGTGCTGACCGAGTACCGCGGTCTGACGGTTTCCCAGCTCACCCAGCTGCGGCGCTCGCTCGGCCAGGAGACCAGCTACACGGTCGCGAAGAACACGCTCGCGAAGCGTGCCGCGACCGACGCTGGCATCTCCGGCCTCGACGAGATGTTCACCGGTCCTACCGCGCTGACTTTCGTTTCGGGCGACGTCGTCGAGGCGGCGAAGGGGCTTCGCGACTTCGCGAAGGCCAACCCGAAGCTCGTCATCAAGGGCGGTGTCTTCGAGGGCAGGGCCATTACCGCGGCCGAGGTCACGAAGCTCGCCGACCTGGAGTCCCGTGAGGTGCTGCTGGCCAAGCTGGCCGGCGCGATGAAGGGCAACCTGAGCAAGGCCGCGGCCCTGTTCCAGGCCCCGCTGTCGAAGACCGCCCGTCTGGCGGCCGCCCTGCAGGACAAGCGCGAGAAGGAGGGCGCCGAGGCGGCCTGAGGCCCCGCGGCGCACCCAGTTCTTACCTAACAGATTCAGGAAAGGACGCCAGACATGGCGAAGCTCAGCACCGACGAGCTGCTCGACGCGTTCAAGGAGATGACGCTGATCGAGCTCTCCGAGTTCGTGAAGCAGTTCGAGGAGACCTTCGAGGTCACCGCCGCCGCTCCGGCCGCGATGATGGTTGCCGGCCCGGGTGCCGGTGCCGCTGCGGCCGAGGCCGAGCCCGAGAAGGACGAGTTCGACGTCATCCTCGAGGCTGACGGCGGCAAGAAGATCCAGGTCATCAAGGTCGTGCGCGAGCTGACCGGCCTGGGCCTCAAGGAGGCCAAGGACCTGGTCGAGGCCGCTCCGAAGGCCGTCCTGGAGAAGGCCAACAAGGAGACCGCCGACAAGGCCAAGGCCAAGCTCGAGGGCGAGGGCGCCAAGGTCACCCTCAAGTGACCTGACGTACCACCAGGCGCGCGTCCGGCTCGGGTGAGCCTGGGCACACGCGCCACGGCGGGCGGTGATCCGACACTGGATCGCCGCCCGCCGTCTTGGTGGATCCGGCGGCAGGCGCGGTGAGCAGGGCGTGGGCGTTCCGAAGCGGTCGGTTGCCGCGCCCCGGCGGTAGCCCGTGGGTGGGAAAGAAGCAGCGACCCGGATGCCGGGCCTTGACGCGGCCCCGGGCTGACAGGCACGCTGACACAGCAAGACCTTCCGCGCTTGCAACGGCCACCACTTGGGTAATGGCAGCGGCGACACCGTCGGCTGCGACACCTGAGCGGCCCGGCAGGAACGTCGCGTTCCGAGCGGCCCGGTGAGACCCTCTTCGAGGGGTCCCGAGGCACGTTCCGCGACGACCTGCGGGGTGGGCTGGACAGCGGTTAGCCTCTCGGCTACACTGCTAGTTTGCGCTGCCTTCCGACTTGACCCCTGCTCGGAAATGTCCGTTTACGGATATTTCTGGTGGGGTCATTGGAGTGCACGCGTACCAGCCGTTATGCAGCACCGGTCCTCGGAAGGACGCATCTTGGCAGCTTCCCGCCCTGCGAAGACCAGTCGTACGTCGAGCGCATTCGCTCCCCGCCGAGTTTCATTCGGCAGGATCACCGAACACCTCGAGGTCCCCAACCTCCTCGCCATCCAGAACGAGTCCTTCGACTGGCTCGTCGGCAACGAGGCTTGGCAGGGCCGGTCGGCGGACGACCCGCACGCACGCTCGGGTCTCGCGGAGATCCTCGACGAGATCAGTCCCATTGAGGACTTCTCCGGCACCATGTCGCTCTCCTTCTCGGCTCCGCGCTTCGACGAGGTCAAGGCCTCGATCGAGGAGTGCAAGGAGAAGGACCTGACCTACTGCGCCCCGCTGTTCGTGACCGCGGAGTTCACCAACAACACCACCGGCGAGATCAAGAGCCAGACGGTGTTCATGGGTGACTTCCCGATGATGACGCCGAAGGGCACCTTCATCATCAACGGCACCGAGCGCGTCGTGGTCAGCCAGCTCGTCCGTTCGCCGGGCGTCTACTTCGACAAGCAGCCGGACAAGACCTCCGACCGCGACCTCACCAGCGTCAAGGTCATCCCCAGCCGGGGTGCCTGGCTCGAGTTCGACATCGACAAGCGCGACACCGTGGGCGTCCGCATCGACCGCAAGCGCCGGCAGGCCGTCACGGTCCTGCTCAAGGCCGTCGGTTGGTCGGCCGAGCGGATCCGCGAGCGGTTCGGCTGGTCCGAGCTGATGATGACCACGCTCGAGAAGGACCACATCGCCGGCGCGGACGAGGCGTTGCTCGACATCTACCGGAAGCTCCGCCCTGGCGAGCCGCCGACCCGCGAGAACGCCCAGACCCTGCTCGACAACCTCTTCTTCAACCCGAAGCGGTACGACGTCGCCAAGGTCGGTCGTTACAAGTTCAACAAGAAGCTCGAGCTGGAGGTGCCGATCACGACCGGCACCCTGACCGAGGACGACATCGTCGCCACCGTGGAGTACCTCTGCCGGCTGCACGCCGGTGAGGACGGCTACGAGGCCGACGACATCGACCACTTCGGCAACCGGCGCCTGCGTACCGTGGGCGAGCTGATCCAGAACCAGGTCCGGGTCGGTCTGTCCCGGATGGAGCGCGTCGTCCGCGAGCGGATGACGACCCAGGACGTCGAGGCGATCACGCCGCAGACCCTGATCAACATCCGTCCCGTGGTGGCGGCGATCAAGGAGTTCTTCGGCACGTCGCAGCTGTCCCAGTTCATGGACCAGACCAACCCGCTGGCGGGTCTGACCCACCGGCGCCGGCTGAGCGCGCTCGGCCCGGGTGGTCTGTCCCGGGAGCGGGCCGGCTTCGAGGTCCGCGACGTGCACCCGTCCCACTACGGCCGGATGTGCCCGATCGAGACGCCCGAAGGCCCGAACATCGGTCTGATCGGCGCGCTGTCCACCTTCGCCCGGGTCAACCCGTTCGGCTTCATCGAGACGCCGTACCGGAAGGTCGTCGACGGTCGGGTCACCGACCAGATCGACTACCTGACCGCGGACGAGGAGGACCGGTTCGTCAAGGCGCAGGCCAACGCGCCGCTGAAGGCGGACGGCACGTTCGCCGAGGACCGCGTCCTGGTGCGTCGTAAGGGCGGCGAGACCGAGGACGTCGCGCCGTCGGCCGTGGACTACATGGACGTCTCGCCGCGGCAGATGACCTCGGTCGCGACCGCGATGATCCCGTTCCTCGAGCACGACGACGCCAACCGCGCACTGATGGGCGCGAACATGCAGCGCCAGGCGGTGCCGCTGGTCAAGGCCGAGTCCCCGCTCGTCGGCACCGGCATGGAATACCGTGCCGCGGTCGACGCCGGTGACGTGGTCGTCGCCGAGGTCGGTGGCGTCATCGAGGACCTCTGCGCCGACTACATCACGATCCACCAGGACGACGGCCACCGCCGCACGTACCTGCTGCACAAGTTCCGCCGCTCCAACGCCGGCTCCTGCGTCAACCAGAAGCCGGTCGTCTTCGAGGGCGACCGCGTCGAGGCCGGCCAGGTCATCGCCGACGGTCCCTGCACCGACGAGGGCGAGATGGCGCTCGGGCGCAACCTGCTCGTGGCGTTCATGTGCTGGGAGGGCCACAACTACGAGGACGCGATCATCCTGTCGCAGCGCCTCGTGCAGCAGGACGTCCTCACCTCGATCCACATCGAGGAGCACGAGGTCGACGCGCGGGACACCAAGCTCGGCCCGGAGGAGATCACCCGCGACATCCCGAACGTCAGCGAGGAGATGCTCGCCGACCTCGACGAGCGCGGCATCATCCGGATCGGCGCCGAGGTCGTCCCCGGCGACATCCTGGTCGGCAAGGTCACGCCCAAGGGTGAGACCGAGCTGACCCCGGAGGAGCGGCTGCTCCGCGCGATCTTCGGTGAGAAGGCGCGCGAGGTCCGGGACACCTCGCTGAAGGTGCCGCACGGCGAGACCGGCACGGTCATCGGTGTGCGTACCTTCTCCCGCGAGGACGGCGACGAGCTGCCGCCGGGCGTCAACGAGCTGGTCCGGGTCTACGTCGCCCAGAAGCGGAAGATCCAGGACGGCGACAAGCTCGCCGGCCGGCACGGCAACAAGGGCGTCATCTCCAAGATCCTGCCGATCGAGGACATGCCGTTCCTGGAGGACGGCACCCCCGTCGACATCGTGCTCAACCCGCTGGGTGTGCCGTCCCGGATGAACATCGGCCAGGTGCTGGAGACGCACCTCGGCTGGGTGGCGAAGACGGGCTGGAGCGTCGACGGCGACGACGCCGAGTGGAAGCGCCAGCTGCGCTCCATCGAGGCGCACGAGTCGGAGCCGGACACCAACGTGGCCACGCCGGTCTTCGACGGTGCCCGCGAGGAGGAGATCTCCGGCCTGCTGTCGTCGACCCTGCCCAACCGGGACGGCAAGCAGCTGATCGGTTCCACCGGCAAGGCGCAGCTGTTCGACGGTCGCTCCGGCGAGCCGCTGCCGGACCCGATCGCGGTCGGCTACATCTACATCCTGAAGCTCAACCACCTGGTCGACGACAAGATCCACGCCCGGTCGACCGGTCCGTACTCGATGATCACGCAGCAGCCGCTGGGTGGTAAGGCGCAGTTCGGTGGCCAGCGCTTCGGTGAGATGGAGTGCTGGGCGATGCAGGCGTACGGCGCCGCCTACGCCCTGCAGGAGCTGTTGACGATCAAGTCCGACGACGTCCTCGGCCGGGTGAAGGTCTACGAGGCCATCGTCAAGGGCGAGAACATCCCGGAGCCGGGCATCCCGGAGTCGTTCAAGGTGCTGCTCAAGGAGCTCCAGTCGCTGTGCCTCAACGTCGAGGTGCTCTCCAGCGACGGTGTGGCCCTGGAGATGCGCGAGACCGACGACGAGGTGTTCCGCGCTGCGGAGGAGCTGGGCATCGACCTGTCCCGGCGCGAGCCGAGCTCGGTCGAAGAGGTCTGAGGTGGTGGTCCGGGGCAGGGTCACCCTGCCCCGGACCCCGCCGGTTAGCTAGCAGTACAGACGACGACATAGGGGACATAGTGCTCGACGTCAACTTCTTCGACGAGCTGCGCATCGGCCTCGCCACCGCTGACGACATCCGTCAGTGGTCGCACGGTGAGGTCAAGAAGCCTGAGACGATCAACTACCGCACCCTGAAGCCGGAAAAGGACGGGCTCTTCTGCGAGAAGATCTTCGGTCCGCAGCGGGACTGGGAGTGCTACTGCGGTAAGTACAAGCGGGTCCGGTTCAAGGGCATCATCTGCGAGCGCTGCGGCGTCGAGGTGACCCGGTCGAAGGTCCGCCGTGAGCGGATGGGCCACATCGAGCTCGCCGCGCCGGTGACCCACATCTGGTACTTCAAGGGCGTGCCGAGCCGGCTGGGCTACCTGCTGGACCTCGCCCCCAAGGACCTCGAAAAGATCATCTACTTCGCCTCGTACGTCGTGACGAGCGTGGACGCCGAGTCGCGTCACCGTGACCTCTCGACGATCGAGAACGAGATCCTGGCCGAGAAGCGGCAGGCCGAGAACAGCCGCGACTCGGAGATCGAGAAGCGGGCCACCAAGCTCGAGGCCGACCTGGCCGAGCTGGAGGCCGAGGGTGCCAAGGCGGACGTCCGGCGCAAGGTCAAGGAGGGCGGAGAGCGCGAGATGCGCCAGATCCGCGACCGGGCCCAGCGCGAGATCGACCGCCTCGACGAGGTGCTGGACACCTTCCGCAAGCTGGAGCCGAAGCAGCTCGTCACCGACGAACTGCTCTACCGCGAGCTGCGCGACCGCTTCGGCGAGTACTTCACCGGCGGCATGGGCGCCGAGGCCATCAAGGCGCTGGTCCAGAACATGGACCTCGACGCCGAGGCCGAGAACCTGCGCGAGACCATCCGCTCCGGCAAGGGGCAGCGGAAGATCCGGGCGCTCAAGCGGCTCAAGGTCGTCGCGGCGTTCCTGAACACCCGCAACTCGCCGCTCGGCATGGTCCTCGACTGCGTGCCGGTCATCCCGCCGGACCTGCGCCCGATGGTGCAGCTCGACGGTGGCCGCTTCGCGACCTCCGACCTGAACGACCTGTACCGCCGCGTGATCAACCGGAACAACCGCCTCAAGCGGCTGATCGACCTCGGCGCGCCCGAGATCATCGTCAACAACGAGAAGCGGATGCTCCAGGAGGCCGTCGACGCGCTGTTCGACAACGGCCGCCGCGGCCGGCCGGTCACCGGGCCGGGCAACCGCCCGCTGAAGTCGCTCTCCGACATGCTCAAGGGCAAGCAGGGCCGGTTCCGGCAGAACCTGCTCGGCAAGCGCGTCGACTACTCCGGCCGTTCCGTCATCGTCGTCGGCCCGAAGCTCAAGCTGCACCAGTGCGGCCTGCCCAAGCAGATGGCGCTGGAGCTGTTCAAGCCGTTCGTGATGAAGCGGCTGGTCGACCTCAACCACGCGCAGAACATCAAGTCCGCCAAGCGGATGGTCGAGCGGCAGCGTCCGGTCGTGTGGGACGTGCTGGAAGAGGTCATCGGCGAGCACCCGGTGCTGCTGAACCGGGCGCCGACCCTGCACCGCCTGGGCATCCAGGCCTTCGAGCCGCAGCTCGTCGAGGGCAAGGCCATCCAGATCCACCCGCTGGTCTGCACCGCGTTCAACGCCGACTTCGACGGTGACCAGATGGCGGTGCACGTGCCGCTGTCCGCCGAGGCCCAGGCCGAGGCGCGGATCCTGATGCTGTCGTCGAACAACATCCTCAAGCCGGCCGACGGCAAGCCCGTCACCATGCCCACCCAGGACATGGTCATCGGCCTCTACCACCTCACCCACCTCACGGCGGGCGAGAAGGGCGAGGGCCGGGCGTTCAGCTCGGACGCCGAGGCGCGGATGGCGTACGACAACGGCGAGCTGCACCTCCAGGCCCCGGTGAAGATCCGCCTGCGGGGCGTGGTCGGGGTCGACAACGGCGCCGGCGCCGAGGCGTGGACCGCCCCGGAGGGCTGGGTCGAGGGCGACCCGCTGACCGTCGAGACGACCCTCGGCCGGGTGCTGTTCAACGAGACGCTGCCGCAGGGCTACCGCTTCGTGAACTACGAGATCCGCAAGGGTCAGCTCTCCGCGATCGTCAACGACCTCGCCGAGCGCTTCCCCAAGGTGGCGCTTGCCGCCACCCTGGACGGGCTCAAGGAGGCCGGTTTCCACTGGGCCACCTGGTCCGGCGTGACGATCGGCATGGAGGACGTCATCGCCCCGCCGCGCAAGCGGGAGATCCTGGAGCGGTACGAGAAGGAAGCCGACCAGATCGACAAGCAGTACCAGCGCGGTCTGATGACCCCGGAGGAGCGTCGCGGCGAGCTCATCCAGATCTGGACCAAGGCGACCAACGAGGTCGCCAAGGAGATGGACACCGCCCTGCCGCAGGAGAACCCGCTGTGGAAGATGATCAACTCGGGTGCCCGCGGTAACCTCCTCCAGCTCCGGCAGATCGCGGCGATCCGTGGTCTGGTGGCCAACCCGAAGGGCGAGATCATCCCGCGGCCGATCAAGGCCAGCTACCGGGAGGGTCTGTCCGTGCTGGAGTACTTCATCTCCACGCACGGTGCCCGTAAGGGTCTCGCGGACACCGCCCTGCGTACCGCCGACTCGGGTTACCTGACCCGTCGTCTGGTGGACGTCTCGCAGGACGTCATCATCCGCGAGGAGGACTGCGGCACCGACCGCGCCATCCCGATGCAGATCGGCGAGCGGATCGACGGCAAGCTGGTCGTGCACGAGCACGCCGAGACCAGCGTGCACGCCCGGACGCTGGCCGACGACATCAAGGGGCCGGACGGCGTCGTCGTCGCCGAGCGGGGTCAGGACATCAACTCGATCCTGGTCGACAAGATCGTCGCCGCCGGGACGGAGACGGTCCGGGTGCGCAGCGTGCTCACCTGCGAGTCGAAGCTGGGCGTCTGCGGTGCGTGCTACGGCCGCTCGCTGCCGACCGGCAAGACCGTGGACGTCGGCGAGGCGGTCGGCATCATCGCCGCCCAGTCGATCGGTGAGCCGGGTACGCAGCTGACGATGCGTACCTTCCACACCGGTGGTGTCGCGGGTGAGGACATCACCCAGGGTCTGCCCCGTGTGCAGGAGATCTTCGAGGCCCGGGTCCCGAAGGGCAAGGCGCCCATCGCCGACACCCCGGGTCGGATCCGGATCGAGGACGGCGAGCGTTCGCGGAAGATCATCGTGGTGCCGGACGACGGCAGCGACGAGATCGTCTACGACAAGATCTCCAAGCGGGTCCGGCTGCGTACCCACGACGGCGGTCACGTCGCGGTCGGCGAGAAGCTGACCGAGGGCACCATCGACCCGCACGAGCTGCTGCGGATCATGGGTCCGCGGGCGGTCCAGGTCCACCTGACCAGTGAGGTCCAGGAGGTCTACCGCTCGCAGGGTGTGCTCATCCACGACAAGCACATCGAGATCATCATCCGCCAGATGCTCAAGCGGGTGACGGTCATCGACTCCGGCTCGACCGAGTTCCTGCCGGGCGTGCTGGTCGACCGGGCGCTGTTCGAGTCGGAGAACCGCCGGCTCGTCTCCGAGGGCGGCGAGCCCGCCGCCGGCCGTCCGGTGCTGATGGGTATCACCAAGGCCTCGCTGGCCACCGACTCCTGGCTCTCGGCGGCCTCCTTCCAGGAGACCACCCGGGTGCTGACCGACGCGGCGATCAACTCGCGCAGCGACTCGCTCGTCGGCCTCAAGGAGAACGTGATCATCGGTAAGCTCATCCCGGCCGGTACGGGCATCAGCAAGTACCGCAACGTCCGGGTCGAGCCGACCGAGGAGGCGAAGGCCAAGGTCTACTCGATGACCGGCTACCCGGAGACCGACTACGGCTTCGGGCCGGCCAGCGGCCAGGCCGTTCCGCTGGACGACTTCGACTTCGGGTCGTACCGCTAGGCAGCATGATCGACGAGGCCCCCGGCACACGCCGGGGGCCTCGTCGTGTCCGGGCCCGGGGTGGCCCGTGCGGGCGCCGCGGCGCGGCGGACCGGGGCATGATGGGGGCATGACGACCGCACCCGGGCAGGCACCCGTCGCCCAGCCGGGGCCGCCCCGCCATCCGCTCGATCCGGACCCGGTCCGGGCCACGAAGGCGCGCGCGGTCTTCGCGCTGGGCCTGATCGGCGCGTTGACCGGCCTGTTCATCGGCGGCATCGTGCCGGCCACGGTGGCGCTCCAGCTCGCGCGCCAGGCGCGCCGGGAGGCGTACGCCTCGGGGGGTTTCCTCACCGGCGCGGCCTGGCTGCGTCGGGGGGAGCGGCTGGCCTGGGCGGGCCTGGTGCTGGCCGCCGTCAGTGTGGTGGCCGCGGTGGTCCTCGGGGTGGTCCGGCTCGCCGACACGCCCTACGGGCAGGACTTCGCACCGAACGTGGACTAGCCCGACCGTCGGGGACGTGTCCGCGCCGGGCGCGGACGGTCGGCCGGCGGCGGTAGCCTGGCCCGGGTGTCCGTCGCGCGGCGGTGGACGCCGACACGTCGACAGGAGGACCCGTGACGGAACCGGCGCGCCACCCCGGCGATCCCGTGGCGCCCCCCGCCGCGAATCCCGACGCCCCGCCCGGCGGGCAGTGGGCGCGGCCCGACACGGCCCAGAGCGGCCCGTCCGCGCCGGGCTACCCGCCGCCGGTGTCGCCCTGGAGTGCCCCGCCGGCCGCGGGGGAGCCGGGTCCGTCGCCGGTGTCGCCCTGGGGCGCGGGGGAGTCGGGCCCGCCGTCCGTGTCGCCCGGGGGCACCCCGGCTGCGGCTCCGTCGCCGGCTGCGGGCTGGGGCCCGGGCCCGGCCGCCCCGCCCCCGCCCCCACGCGAGGCCGCCCGGCCGCCGAAGCGGGTCGACCCGGTCGCGGGTACGCCGTTCGGCGTCGTGCACCTGGACGTGCCGCCGGTCACCTCCGGCCTGGCCGTGGGCTCGCTGGTGGCCGGCATCGTGTCGACCCTGGTCTCGCTGCTGGTGATCTGCGTCGGCGCGGTCGGCGGTGTCGGCGGCGCGTGGGCGGCTGGCGCGTTCACGGTGCTGGGCGTCCTGGCCGGCGCGGGCGCCGTCGTCGCCGGCCTGCTGGGGATGCGGCAGATCCGGCGCCCCGCGCCCCCGCCGGCCGTCCGGTTCACCGGGCGGGGCCTGGCGGTGGCCGGGGTCTGCTGTGGCGGCGCGGGGCTGGTGCTCAGCCTGCTCGGCCTGGGGCTGGCGTTGCTGTTGGGGCTCGGGTGACGGCCGCGCCCGGCCGGGGGGCCTGACACCGCCGTGACGGGGTCGACGGGCCGCTCCACGGGGAAGCCGGTACACTGGGATCCGTAGGTGCCCACCACGGGCGGGTAGGCGCGACGGACTGGATCGGGCGGGCGGTGGACGCTCCGCCAGCCGCTCCGTTTTGACCTGTGCGGTTGTGGTAGGTACTCTTTCCCCTTGTGCCCGGGCAAGCCCGGGCAACTCGTGCGTGCGCTGGATCCGGTGAGCCGGAGATCGCGTGGGAGCACGACAAAGCCACAGAACCGGCGCGCGGCCTGCCGTGTGCCAGTGCAAGACCCGGTCGACACGCGCGAGCGTCGGCACCGGGACCGTGAGCTGGGCGACACGCCCGACCGCGGGTGCCGGGCCATCGCGAGGTGGCCCTGGTCGGAATGTAGGAGAGTCGGCCATCAGGTCGGCTACGGCAGACGGTGCGGCCGCCACCAGGCGGTCGAAGGGAGCGGAGAAACCCGGTGCCCACGATCCAGCAGCTGGTCCGAAAGGGCCGCCAGGCGAAGACGAGTAAGACCAAGACCCCGGCGCTGAAGGGTTCCCCTCAGCGGCGCGGCGTGTGCACCCGCGTGTACACCACCACCCCGAAGAAGCCGAACTCGGCGCTGCGCAAGGTCGCTCGTGTCAAGCTCAGCAGCCAGATCGAGGTGACCGCCTACATCCCGGGCGTCGGCCACAACCTGCAGGAGCACTCGATCGTGCTCGTCCGTGGCGGCCGTGTGAAGGACCTCCCCGGCGTGCGTTACAAGATCGTTCGCGGTTCGCTGGACACCCAGGGCGTCCGCAACCGCAAGCAGGCGCGCAGCCGTTACGGCGCGAAGAAGGAGAAGAGCTGACATGCCGCGCAAGGGACCCGCTCCGCGGAAGCCGCTGGTCGCTGACCCGGTGTACAACTCGCCGTTGGTCACCCAGCTGGTGAACAAGATCCTCCTGCGCGGTAAGCGTCAGCTCGCTGAGCGCATCGTCTACGCCGCCCTCGAGGGCTGCCGTGAGAAGTCCGGCACCGACCCGGTCGTCACCCTCAAGCGGGCGATGGACAACGTCAAGCCGACCCTCGAGGTGCGCAGCCGCCGCGTCGGTGGCGCCACCTACCAGGTTCCGGTCGAGGTGCGCCCCGCCCGGGCGACCACCCTGGGCCTGCGCTGGCTGGTCACCTACTCCCGCGCCCGTCGCGAGAAGACGATGATCGAGCGCCTGATGAACGAGCTGCTGGACGCGAGCAACGGCCTCGGTGCCGCCGTCAAGCGGCGCGAGGACACGCACAAGATGGCCGAGTCCAACAAGGCCTTCGCGCACTACCGCTGGTAACACCCTGGTTCCGGCGCCCCCGGGCGCCGGAACCGCCACCAGTTGTGTCGAGACGACGATAAGTAGGGATTGAAGTGGCCGCCGCAGACGCGCTCGCCAACGTACGCAACATCGGCATCATGGCCCACATCGATGCCGGTAAGACCACCACCACCGAGCGGATCCTGTTCTACACCGGCATCACGTACAAGATCGGTGAGGTCCACGAGGGCGGTGCCGTCATGGACTGGATGGAGCAGGAGCAGGAGCGTGGTATCACCATCACCTCCGCTGCTACCAAGTGTGAGTGGAAGGGCCACACGATCCAGATCATCGACACGCCCGGCCACGTCGACTTCACGGTCGAGGTCGAGCGTTCGCTGCGGGTGCTGGACGGCGCGGTCGCGGTCTACGACGGTGTCGCCGGCGTGGAGCCGCAGACGGAGAACGTCTGGCGGCAGGCGGACAAGTACAACGTCCCCCGGATGTGCTTCGTCAACAAGCTCGACCGGACCGGTGCCGACTTCTTCCGCTGCGTGCAGATGATGATCGACCGGCTGAACGCCACCCCGCTGGTGCTCCAGATCCCGATCGGCGCCGAGTCCGACTTCATCGGCGTGGTCGACCTGGTCGAGATGCGCGCCCTCACCTGGCGCGGCGAGACCCAGAAGGGTGAGGACTACGCGGTCGAGGAGATCCCGGCTGACCTCGCCGACTCCGCCGCCGAGTGGCGCGAGAAGCTGGTGGAGACCCTGGCCGACGTCGACGACGCGGTGATGGAGAAGTACCTGGAGGGCGAGGAGATCTCCGTCGAGGAGATCAAGGCCGCCATCCGTCGGGCCACCATCGGCGGCAAGGCCAACCCGGTCCTCACCGGCACCGCCTTCAAGAACAAGGGCATCCAGCCGATGCTCGACGCGGTCGTCGCGTACCTGCCGTCGCCGCTGGACATCCCGGCGATCGAGGGTACGGCCACCGACGGCGAGACCCCGATGCAGCGCAAGCCGTCGAAGTCGGAGCCCTTCTCGGGCCTCGCCTTCAAGATCCAGACGGACAAGCACCTCGGCAAGCTCACCTACGTGCGGATCTACTCCGGCACGCTCGAGTCCGGCTCCCAGGTGGTCAACTCCACCAAGGACCGCAAGGAGCGGATCGGCAAGATCTACCAGATGCACGCCAACAAGCGGGAAGAGCGCAGCTCGGCCCAGGCTGGCGACATCATCGCGGTGCAGGGTCTGAAGCAGACCACCACCGGTGACACGCTGTGCGACCCGGCGAACCCGGTCATCCTGGAGTCGATGACCTTCCCGGAGCCGGTCATCGAGGTCGCCATCGAGCCGAAGACCAAGGCCGACCAGGAGAAGCTCAGCACCGCCATCCAGCGGCTGGCCGAGGAGGACCCGACCTTCCGCGTCAAGCTGGACGACCAGACCGGTCAGACGGTCATCTCCGGCATGGGCGAGCTGCACCTGGACATCCTGGTCGACCGGATGCGCCGCGAGTTCAACGTCGAGGCCAACATCGGCAAGCCGCAGGTGGCCTACCGCGAGACCATCCGCCGCAAGGTCGAGAAGGTCGAGTACACCCACAAGAAGCAGACCGGTGGTTCCGGCCAGTACGCCCGGGTGATCATCAGCCTGGAGCCGCTGCCGCTGGGCAACGACGCACCGACCTACGAGTTCGCCAACGCGGTGACCGGTGGCCGTATCCCCCGGGAGTTCATCCCGTCGGTGGACGCGGGCGCCCAGGACGCCATGCAGTACGGCATCCTCGCCGGCTTCCCCCTGGTGGGCGTCAAGCTCACCCTGGTGGACGGCCAGTACCACGAGGTCGACTCGTCGGAAATGGCGTTCAAGATCGCCGGCTCGATGGCGATGAAGGAGGCGGCCCGCAAGGCCGACCCCGCACTCCTCGAGCCGATGATGGCCGTTGAGGTCACCACTCCTGAGGAGAACATGGGTGACGTCATCGGCGACCTCAACTCCCGCCGCGGCATCATCCAGGCGATGGAGGAGCGCAGCGGCGCCCGCGTCGTCAAGGCTCTGGTGCCGTTGTCGGAGATGTTCGGCTACGTCGGCGACCTGCGGTCGAAGACCCAGGGCCGGGCTAGCTACAGCATGCAGTTCGACTCCTACGCCGAGGTTCCGTCCTCGGTCGCGAAGGAGATCATCGCCAAGGCGACGGGTGAGTGACCCTCACCTGACGTGATCGATGATCCGGGGCGGTCGCGGGAGGGTGCTCCCCGCCCGCGACCACCTCGGTCGGGATGCGTGAGACCGGGCCTGTAGGCTTCATCGCCGCAGAACCCACCAAAGCTCTCCGGCCGTCAGGCCGGAAAGGCTGTCGACAGAGTCCTAAGCGCCGACCGGCGCGCCGGGGCGAACGAACCAAGAAGTCCACAGGAGGACCCAGTGGCGAAGGCGAAGTTCGAGCGGACTAAGCCGCACGTCAACATCGGCACCATTGGTCACATCGACCACGGTAAGACGACGCTGACGGCGGCCATCACCAAGGTCCTGCACGACCAGTACCCGGACCTGAACCCGTACACGCCGTTCGACGAGATCGACAAGGCGCCGGAGGAGAAGGCCCGCGGCATCACGATCTCCATCGCGCACGTCGAGTACCAGACCGAGGCGCGGCACTACGCGCACGTCGACTGCCCCGGTCACGCCGACTACATCAAGAACATGATCACCGGTGCCGCGCAGATGGACGGCGCGATCCTGGTGGTGGCGGCGACCGACGGCCCGATGCCGCAGACCCGCGAGCACGTGCTGCTGGCCCGCCAGGTCGGCGTGCCGTACATCGTCGTGGCGCTCAACAAGAGCGACATGGTCGACGACGAGGAGCTCCTGGAGCTCGTCGAGCTCGAGGTCCGTGAGCTGCTGTCGAACCAGGACTACCCGGGCGACGACCTGCCGGTCGTGCGGGTCTCCGCGCTGAAGGCCCTCGAGGGTGACCCCGAGTGGACCGGCAAGCTGCTGGACCTGATGACCGCAGTCGACACCGCGATCCCGCAGCCGGAGCGCGAGACCGAGAAGCCGTTCCTCATGCCCATCGAGGACGTCTTCACGATCACCGGTCGTGGCACGGTCGTCACCGGCCGCGCCGAGCGTGGCGTGCTCAAGCCGAACGAGGAGGTGGAGATCGTCGGCATCCGCGAGAAGTCGATGAAGACCACCTGCACCGGCATCGAGATGTTCCGCAAGCTGCTCGACGAGGCCCGCGCGGGCGAGAACGTCGGTCTGCTGCTGCGTGGCATCAAGCGCGAGGACGTCGAGCGCGGCATGGTCGTCATCAAGCCGGGCACCACGACCCCGCACACGGAGTTCGAGGCGACGGTCTACATCCTCTCCAAGGAGGAGGGTGGCCGCCACACCCCGTTCTTCCAGAACTACCGTCCGCAGTTCTACTTCCGGACCACGGACGTCACCGGTGTCGTCACCCTCCCCGAGGGCACCGAGATGGTCATGCCGGGTGACAACACCACCATGACGGTGAAGCTGATCCAGCCCATCGCCATGGAGGAGAACCTCAAGTTCGCGATCCGCGAGGGTGGCCGCACCGTCGGCGCCGGGTTCGTCACCAAGATCATCAAGTGAGCTAGGTAACCCCGATTAGACCCGCCGCCGGTCGTGCGGCATACTAGTCAGGTTGCGTAACGACAGTTCGCTGCCTGTGTTCGGCTTTCGCTGAACCTCCGGGTGGCAGAGCAGTCGAGCGTAGGGTGGTTGGCGGCCAGTCCGCCAACCACCCTCGCGCGGCGTTCAGGTCGCGGTAGTGCGATCGGCGCCTTGACCCACCGCGCGGTCAGAGTCGCTCCGGAGTCCCGGGGCGGAGCCTGGCCCGAGGGCGCGACACGCCCGACCGCGGGGGTCGGCGAAGTGGGCCTGTGCCAGCCGGTACAGGCGCCCGCAACACAGCGGCATCGAGAGAAGGAACAGAAGCCACCATGGCGGGACAGAAGATCCGCATCCGGCTCAAGGCCTATGACCACGAGGTCGTCGACTCCTCGGCTCGGAAGATCGTCGAGACGGTGACGCGTACCGGGGCGCAGGTCGCGGGCCCGGTGCCGCTGCCCACGGAGATCAACCGTTTCTGCGTTATCCGCTCGCCGCACAAGTACAAGGACTCGCGCGAGCACTTCGAGATGCGCACGCACAAGCGGCTGATCGACATCATCGACCCGACCCCGAAGACGGTCGACTCGCTCATGCGCCTCGACCTGCCGGCTGGCGTCGACATCGAGATCAAGCTGTAGGGACCGGACAAATGGACAGGCAAGTCAAGGGGATCCTGGGCGCAAAGCTCGGCATGACCCAGGTCTGGGACAACAACCGTGTTGTCCCGGTGACCGTGGTCGAGGCCGGCCCGTGCGTCATCAGCCAGGTTCGTAGCGCCGACAAGGACGGTTACTCCGCGGTCCAGCTGGCGTACGGCACGATCGACCCGCGCAAGGTCAAGAAGCCGATCAGCGGGCACTACGCGAAGGCCGACGTCGCGCCGCGGCGCCACATCGTCGAGCTGCGCACGAGCGACGCCGCCGACTACTCGCTGGGCCAGGAGGTCACGGTCGAGGAGTTCCCGGCGGGGATGTCGATCGACGTGACCGGCAAGACCAAGGGCAAGGGCTACGCCGGCCCGATGAAGCGGCACGGCTTCCACGGTCTGCGTGCCAGCCACGGTGTCGAGCGCAAGCACCGCTCGCCCGGCTCCATCGGCGCCTGCGCCACCCCGGGTCGTGTCTTCAAGGGCACCCGGATGGCCGGCCGGATGGGTGGCGTGCGCTACACCGTCCAGAACCTGACCGTCCAGGCGGTCGACACCGAGAACAACCTCCTGCTCGTCCGTGGCGCCATTCCCGGCCCCAAGGGCGCGCTGGTCCTGGTCCGTACCGCGGCCAAGACCAAGGCGAAGAAGGGCGGTGCGGCCAAGTGACCACCGTTGACGTCCTCACCGTCGAAGGCTCCAAGAGCGGCTCCGTCGAGCTGCCCGCCGACATCTTCGACGTCCAGGCGAACGTCGCGCTGATGCACCAGGTCGTGGTGGCTCAGCTCGCGGCTGCCCGGCAGGGCACGCACAAGGTCAAGACCCGCGGCGAGGTCGCCGGCGGCGGCAAGAAGCCGTACAAGCAGAAGGGCACCGGTCGCGCCCGGCAGGGCTCGATCCGCGCGCCGCAGTTCGCCGGCGGTGGCGTCGTGCACGGCCCCGTGCCGCGCGACTACAGCCAGCGGACCCCGAAGAAGATGAAGGCCGCCGCCCTGCGTGGCGCCCTCTCCGACCGGGCCCGCGCCGGGCAGGTGCACGTCGTCGAGGCGTTCGTCTCGGGCGAGAAGCCGTCGACGAAGGCCGCTCTGGCCACGCTGGCGAAGCTGACCGAGGCCCGTCGGGTCCTGGTCGTGCTGAGCAGCACCGACGAGCTGAACTGGGTGTCGCTGCGCAACGAGCCGCGGGTGCACCTGATCGAGGCCGGCCAGCTCAACACGTACGACGTGCTGGTGGCCGACGACGTGGTCTTCACCAAGGACGCCCTGGACGAGTTCCTGGGTGTTCCCGCCGAGACCACCGAGGAGGGTGGCAAGTGAGCACGATCGCCGACCCGCGCGACATCATCGTGGCGCCGGTCGTCTCGGAGAAGAGCTACAGCGAGCTGAACCGCAACTGGTACACCTTCCTGGTGCACCCGGACGCGAACAAGACCGAGATCAAGATCGCGATCCAGCAGATCTTCGACGTCCGCGTCCTGACGGTCAACACGCTCAACCGCCAGGGCAAGCGCAAGCGGACCAAGACCGGTTTCGGGCAGCGTAAGGCCACCAAGCGGGCGATCGTGAAGCTGGCTGACGGTGACCGTATCGAGGCCTTCGGCGGCCCGGTCAGCTGAGGGGTGTAGACAATGGCTATCCGTAAGTACAAGCCGACGACGCCGGGCCGGCGTGGCTCCAGCGTCGCCGACTTCGCTGAGATCACCCGGTCGACGCCCGAGAAGTCGCTGCTGGCTCCGCTGCCGAAGAAGGGCGGGCGTAACGCCCACGGCCGGATCACCACGCGGCACCACGGTGGCGGTCACAAGCGCCAGTACCGTCTGATCGACTTCAAGCGGGTCGACAAGGACGGCGTGCCGGCGAAGGTCGCCCACATCGAGTACGACCCGAACCGCACCGCGCGCATCGCGCTGCTGCACTACGCCGACGGCGAGAAGCGCTACATCATCGCGCCGAAGGACCTGAAGCAGGGCGACCGCGTCGAGTCCGGCCCGGGCGCCGACATCAAGCCCGGCAACAACCTGCCGCTGCGCAACATCCCGGTCGGTACCACCATCCACAACGTGGAGCTGCGTCCGGGTGGCGGCGCCAAGCTGGCCCGCTCGGCCGGCGTCGGCATCCAGCTGCTCGGCCGTGAGGGCGTGTACGCGACCCTGCGTATGCCGTCCGGCGAGATCCGGCGGGTCGACGTCCGCTGCCGCGCCAGCATCGGCGAGATCGGCAACGCCGACCAGTCGAACATCAACTGGGGCAAGGCCGGCCGCATGCGGTGGAAGGGCAAGCGCCCGACCGTCCGTGGTGTCGCGATGAACCCGGTCGACCACCCGCACGGTGGTGGTGAGGGTAAGACCTCCGGTGGTCGCCACCCGGTCAACCCGCAGGGTAAGCCCGAGGGCCGCACCCGTCGTAAGGGCCAGCCGAGTGACCGGCTGATCGTCCGCCGCCGCTACGCCACGCGTAAGCGCGGCTGAGGGAGATAAGACATGCCTCGCAGCCTGAAGAAGGGCCCGTTCATCGACGACCACCTGCTCAAGAAGGTGGAGACGCAGAACGAGAAGGGCTCGAAGAACGTCATCAAGACCTGGTCGCGGCGCTCGACGATCATCCCGGAGATGCTGGGCCACACGATCGCCGTGCACGACGGACGCAAGCACGTCCCGGTGTTCGTGACTGAGGCGATGGTCGGGCACAAGCTCGGCGAGTTCGCGCTGACCCGCACGTTCAAGGGTCACGAGAAGGACGACCGGAAGAGCCGTCGGCGCTGACGCCGCGGGCATACGGATAGAGGAACAAGGGGTTACAGCGATGCCAGGAAAGGGCGACGCTCCGGTGCTTCCGGGCGCGCGGGCGGTTGCGCGGCACGTGCGCATCTCGCCGATGAAGGCGCGCCGGGTGGTCAACCTCGTCCGCGGCCTGCCCGCGAAGGAGGCGCTCACGGTGCTGCAGTTCGCGCCGCAGGCTGCGAGCGAGCAGGTGTACAAGGTGCTCGCTAGCGCGATCGCCAACGCGGAGAACAACGAGCGGCTGGACCCCGACGCGCTGCTCGTCAGCGAGGCGTACGTCGACGAGGGCCCGACCATGAAGCGGTTCCAGCCGCGGGCGCAGGGCCGGGCGTACCGGATCCGCAAGCGCACCTGCCACATCACCGTCGCGGTCGAGGCGGTGGCGCCGGCCGCGCCGAAGAAGGCGGCCGCGAAGAAGGCGGCCCCGGCGAAGCAGGCGGAGCCGGCCGAGACGGCCGAGACGCAGAGCAAGACGGAGGGCGCCGAGTAATGGGTCAGAAGGTTCACCCGCACGGGTTCCGGCTCGGCATCTCGACCGACTGGAAGTCCCGCTGGTTCGCGGACAAGCTCTACAAGGACTACATCGGCGAGGACGTCAAGATCCGCCGCATGATGTCCAAGGGCCTCGAGCGCGCCGGCATCTCCAAGGTCGACATCGAGCGCACCCGGGACCGGGTCCGCGTCGACATCCACACCGCCCGGCCGGGCATCGTCATCGGCCGTAAGGGTGCGGAGGCCGACCGGATCCGCGGCGAGCTCGAGAAGCTGACCGGCAAGCAGGTCCAGCTGAACATCATCGAGGTGAAGAACCCCGAGTCGGACGCGCAGCTCGTCGCACAGGGTGTGGCCGAGCAGCTCTCCAGCCGGGTCAGCTTCCGTCGGGCGATGCGCAAGGCCATGCAGTCCGCGATGAAGAACCCGGTCTGCAAGGGCATCCGGGTCCAGGTCTCGGGCCGACTCGGCGGCGCCGAGATGAGCCGGACCGAGTTCTACCGCGAGGGCCGGGTCCCGCTGCACACGCTGCGGGCCAACATCGAGTACGGCTTCTTCGAGGCCCGTACGAGCTTCGGCCGGATCGGCGTGAAGGTCTGGATCTACAAGGGCGACGCGGTGCCGGGTCGCGAGACCCCGGCCGAGGCGCCGTCGCGCCCGCGCCGTGACCGTGGCGACCGTCCGGAGCGGCCGCGCCGTGGTCGGTCCGGCTCGTCCGGCACGACCGCCGGCGGGACCGAGGCCGGCAGGGCCGCCGCCGCGACGACCATCGCGCAGCAGGCCGAGACGCCGAGTGGTGACGCGGTGGATCCCGCCGCCGTCGCCGCCGCGGCAGAAACTCAGCAGGAGGGCTGACAGATGCTGATGCCGCGCAAGCCCCCGAAGGGCTTCCGCAAGCCGCACCACCCGGACCGCAGTGGCGCGTCCAAGGGTGGTAACCGGGTGGTGTTCGGCGAGTTCGGGATCCAGGCTCTCGAGCCGGCGTACGTGACCAACCGCCAGATCGAGTCGGCGCGTATCGCGATGACCCGCCACATCAAGCGTGGTGGCAAGGTCTGGATCACGATCTTCCCGGACCAGGCTCTCACCAAGAAGCCGGCCGAGACCCGGATGGGTTCCGGTAAGGGTTCGCCCGAGTGGTGGGTCGCCAACGTCAAGCCGGGGCGGGTTCTCTTCGAGATGTCCTTCCCCAACGAGCAGATCGCGCGAGAGGCGATGCGTCGCGCGATCCACAAGCTCCCGATGAAGTGCCGCATTGTTACGCGCGAAGTGGGTGAATCCTGATGGCAGCGGGCGTTAAGGCCTCCGAGCTGCGTGAGCTCTCCGAGGAGGAGCTGGTCACGAAGCTGCGTGAGGCCAAGGCGGAGCTGTTCAACCTCCGCGTGCAGGCCGCGACCGGCCAGCTGGACAACAACCGGCGGTTGCAGGTCATCCGTCGGGAGATCGCCCGGATCTACACGATCATGCGTGAGCGCGAGCTGGGTCTCTCGGCCGCGCCGACTGAGGTGACTGCATCATGAGCGAGAACACCACCGCCGCCGCGCGGGCCCGCCGCAAGGTGCGTGAGGGCCTCGTGGTCAGCGACAAGATGGAAAAGACCGTCGTCGTCGAGGTCGAGGACCGGGTCAAGCACGCGCTGTACGGCAAGATCATGCGCCGTACCAGCAAGTTGAAGGTGCACGACGAGCAGAACACCGCCGGCATCGGCGACCGGGTCCTGATCATGGAGACCCGGCCGCTGTCCGCCACGAAGCGGTGGCGGCTCGTGGAGATCCTGGAAAAGGCCAAGTAGCGAAGGCTCGAGCTCGCCCGGCGTCTGTCGGGCGCGGGTTCCGCCAGGCTCCGGCCGCCGAGCGCGGCCGGAGAACCGGCAGACATAGGAGATAGACGTGATTCAGCAGGAGTCGCGACTGCGCGTCGCCGACAACACGGGTGCCCGGGAGATCCTGTGCATCCGGGTTCTCGGTGGCTCGGGTCGGCGCTACGCGAGCATCGGCGACGTCATCGTGGCCACCGTCAAGGACGCGATCCCCGGTGCCGGTGTGAAGAAGGGCGACGTCGTCAAGGCCGTCGTCGTTCGCACCGCCAAGGAGCGGCGGCGGCCGGACGGTTCGTACATCCGCTTCGACGAGAACGCCGCCGTCATCATCAAGGACGGCGGGGACCCGCGCGGTACCCGTATCTTCGGCCCGGTGGGCCGGGAGCTGCGGGACAAGCGGTTCATGAAGATCATCTCTCTCGCGCCGGAGGTGTTGTGACCGTGAAGGTCAAGAAGGGCGACACGGTCGTCGTCATCGCCGGCAAGGACAAGGGTGCCAAGGGCAAGGTCATCGCGGCCTACCCGCGGCAGGACAAGGTCCTGGTCGAGGGCGTGAACCGGGTCAAGAAGCACACCCGCATCAGCACCACCCAGCGTGGCGCCAAGACCGGTGGCATCGTCACCCAGGAGGCCCCGATCCACGTCTCGAACGTGCAGGTCCTGGACTCCGACGGCAAGCCGACCCGCGTCGGTTACCGGATCGACGAAAACGGCCAGAAGGTCCGCATCGCGCGTAGCACCGGTAAGGACCTGTGATGACCACGGCTACCGAAACCAAGACCATGCCGCGCCTCAAGGAGCGGTACCGCAACGAGATCGTGGCGCAGCTGCAGGAGCAGCACCAGTACGGCAACCCCATGCAGGTGCCGCGGCTCGTCAAGATCGTCGTCAACATGGGTGTCGGCGAGGCCGCCCGGGACGCCAAGCTGATCGACGGCGCCGTGCGGGACCTGGCCACCATCACCGGCCAGAAGCCGCAGGTACGGCGGGCGACCAAGTCCATCGCGCAGTTCAAGCTCCGCGAGGGCATGCCGATCGGCGCGAAGGTGACCCTTCGCGGCGACCGGATGTGGGAGTTCCTGGACCGGCTGCTGTCGATCGCGCTGCCGCGTATCCGTGACTTCCGTGGCCTGGACGGGCGCAAGCTCGACGGGCACGGCAACTACACGTTCGGTCTGACCGAGCAGTCGGTGTTCCACGAGATCGACCAGGACAAGATCGATCGGCAGCGGGGCATGGACATCACGGTGGTCACGACCGCCACGACCGACGACGAGGGCCGGGCGCTGCTCAAGCTCCTGGGCTTCCCGTTCAAGGAGAACTGAGATGGCCAAGAAGGCGCTGATCCACAAGGCGGCCGCGAAGCCGAAGTTCTCGGTTCGCGCGTACACCCGCTGCCAGCGGTGCGGGCGTCCCAAGGCGGTCTACCGCAAGTTCGGTCTCTGCCGGGTCTGCATCCGGGAGATGGCCCACCGCGGTGAGCTGCCGGGCGTTTCCAAGGCTTCCTGGTAAGGGCGACCGCGTCCCGGCATCGCGCCGGGACCCTTGCACCGATCACGTATTGCTCTTCGCCGTAGGCCCGGGGCTTGAGGCCCCGGGAACCCCGGCGAGAAAGGCTGACGAAATCCATGACGATGACCGACCCGATCGCAGACATGCTCACGCGTCTGCGTAACGCCAACCAGGCGTACCACGACCGGGTGACGATGCCCTACTCGAAGATCAAGGCGAACATCGCCGAGGTCCTCAAGGCCGAGGGCTACATCGCCACCTGGTCGGTCGAGGAGCCCGAGGAGGGCGCCGTCGGCAAGCGACTGGTCGTCGAGCTGAAGTACGGCCAGAACCGGGAGCGGAGCCTGGCCGGCATCAAGCGCGTGTCCAAGCCCGGTCTGCGGGTTTACGCCAAGTCGGACGGGCTCCCGCGGGTGCTCGGCGGGCTGGGCGTGGCGATCATTTCGACGTCCCAGGGGCTGCTCACCGACCGGCAGGCCCGCAAGCGGAGCGTTGGCGGGGAAGTCCTCGCCTTCGTCTGGTAACGGGAGACAGGTAGAAATGTCGCGTATTGGACGTAAGTCGATCCCGGTGCCAGCCGGCGTCGACATCACGATCGACGGGCAGACCGTCAAGGTCAAGGGCCCGAAGGGCGAGCTCTCGCACACCCTGGCCGAGCCGATCACGATCGACCGGGCCGAGGACGGGCAGCTGAACGTCAACCGCCCGAACGACGAGCGCAAGGCCAAGGAACTGCACGGCCTCAGCCGTACCCTGGTCGCCAACATGATCGTCGGCGTCACCGAGGGCTACCGCAAGAGCCTGGAGATCGCCGGCACCGGTTACCGCGTGACCGCCAAGGGCAAGGACCTGGAGTTCGCGCTCGGGTTCTCGCACCCGGTGCACGTGCCCGCGCCGGACGGCATCACCTTCACGGTGGAGAAGCCGACGCTGTTCCACGTGGCCGGCATCGACAAGCAGCTCGTCGGTGAGGTTGCCGCCAACATCCGGAAGATCCGCCCGCCGGAGCCCTACAAGGGCAAGGGCGTGAAGTACCAGGGCGAGGTCATCCGCCGCAAGGCTGGAAAGGCAGGTAAGAAGTGAGCGCCACGCTGCTCAAGCGCCGCCGCGGCGTCGCCGCCAAGCGTGCCGTCGGGCGTGCGCGCCGGCACTTCCGGGTCCGCAAGAACGTCAGCGGCACCGCCGAGCGCCCCCGCCTCGTGGTCACCCGCTCCCTGCGGCACATCGTCGCCCAGATCGTGGACGACACCAAGGGGCACACCCTGGCGTCGGCCTCGACCCTGGACGCCTCGCTGCGCGGCACGGAGGGCGACAAGAGCGCCCTGGCCGGCAAGGTCGGCGCGCTGCTCGCCGAGCGGGCCAAGGCCGCCGGCGTCTCCAAGGTCGTCTTCGACCGCGGTGGCAACCGGTACGCGGGGCGGGTCGCCGCGCTTGCCGACGCCGCCCGCGAAGCCGGGCTCGAGTTCTAGAAACCCCGTCACGAGAGAGAAGGAAGGCTGCTGATGCCAGGTCAACAGCGCCGTGGCGGCGGGTCCGGTGGCAACGAGGGTGGTCGCCGCGACAACCGCCGTGAGGGCGGCCGCGGAAACGCGCCCGTCGAGAAGACCCCGCACCTCGAGCGGGTCGTCGCGATCAACCGCGTCGCCAAGGTCGTGAAGGGTGGTCGTCGCTTCAGCTTCACCGCCCTGGTGATCGTGGGCGACGGCGACGGCACCGTCGGTGTGGGCTACGGAAAGGCCAAGGAGGTGCCCGCGGCGATCGCCAAGGGCGTCGAGGAGGCCAAGAAGCACTTCTTCAAGGTGCCGCGTATCGCCTCCTCCATCCCGCACCCGGTGACGGGTGAGGCGGCGGCCGGCGTGGTGCTGCTCAAGCCGGCTTCCGCCGGTACGGGTGTCATCGCCGGTGGTCCGGTGCGCGCCGTGCTGGAGTGCGCGGGTATCCACGACGTGCTCTCCAAGAGCCTCGGTTCGTCGAACCCGATCAACATCGTGCACGCCACCGTGGCGGCGCTGAAGGGGCTCGAGTCCCCCGAGGCCGTCGCCGCCCGTCGTGGTCTGCCGGTCGAGGACGTCGCGCCGGCCGCCATGCTGGCGTCGCGGGCGGGGGTGGCTTCCTGATGGCTCGCCTGAAGGTCACCCAGGTCCGGTCCGAGATCGGGACCAAGCAGAACCAGCGTGACTCGCTGCGTTCGCTCGGTCTCAAGCGGATCAACGACGTGGTGGTCAAGGAGGACCGTCCGGAGATCCGCGGCATGATCTTCACGGTCAACCACCTCGTGAAGGTCGAGGAGGTCGAGTAATGACGATCAAGGTCCACCACCTGCGCCCGGCGCCCGGTGCCAAGACCGCGAAGACCCGCGTGGGTCGCGGTGAGGGCTCCAAGGGCAAGACCGCCGGTCGCGGTACCAAGGGCTCCAAGGCCCGCAAGAACATCTCGGCGGCGTTCGAGGGTGGGCAGATGCCCATCCACATGCGCCTGCCGAAGATGAAGGGCTTCAAGAACAAGTTCAAGGTGGTCTTCCAGGTGGTCAACCTGGACCGGCTCGCCGAACTGTTCCCGAACGGCGGCCAGGTCGGCCCCGTCGAGCTGGTCGAGGCCGGCGCGGTCCGTAAGGGCCACCCGGTCAAGGTCCTCGGCACCGGGGACCTGGGCGGGGTCGCTCTCCAGGTGTCGGCGCACGCGTTCAGCGCGTCGGCCAAGGAGAAGATCACCGCCGCCGGTGGCTCGGTCACCGAGCTGTAAGGGCTGTACGACCGTGGCGCCCGCTCAGTTGTCGAAACTGGGCGGGCGCCATGGTCTGCCTGGCATGTGTGCGCCGGGTAACATCGGATTCGGTTTATGTAGCCGGGCACATCTGCCCGGACCGGGATCGGGCTGTTAGAGTCCCTTCCCAGCCATGGATATCGGGCACTCGCCCGGCACCCACCCGCCCCGCCAGGGATCACCGGCGGCCCGCCTCGCGCAGGAGGAAGAAGTTGCTGTCCGCCTTTCTCAGTGCGTTCCGTACGCCTGACCTGCGCAAGAAGCTGCTGTTCACAGTAGGCATCATCGCGGTCTACCGGCTCGGGGCGACGCTGCCCAGCCCGGGTGTCTCGTACGGCAACGTCCAGAAGTGCATCGACGCCATGGAGAACGGCTCCACCGGCGTGATGAACCTGCTCAACCTCTTCTCCGGCGGAGCGCTGCTGCAGCTCTCGGTCTTCGCGCTGGGCATCATGCCCTACATCACCGCGTCGATCATCCTGCAGCTGCTGACCGTGGTGATCCCCCGGCTGGAGCAGCTCCGCAAGGAGGGCCAGTCCGGCCAGGCGAAGATCACCCAGTACACCCGCTACCTGACCCTGGGCCTGGGTGTCCTCCAGGCGTCGGCGTTCGTGGCGCTGGCCCGCTCCGGGCAGCTCTTCAACAACCAGTGCGACCAGTTCCCGATCATCCCCGAGGGGACCGGGATCCCGGACTGGCTGACCCTCAGCCTCCTGGTCATGACCATGACCGCCGGCACCGGCGTGGTGATGTGGCTCGGCGAGCTGATCACCGACCGGGGTGTCGGCAACGGCATGTCCGTCCTGATCTTCACCTCGATCGCCGCCCGGCTTCCCAGCGAGGGCTGGCAGATCAAGCAGACGGGCGGCTGGGGCAAGTTCCTGCTCGTCATCGCGCTGGTCCTGGTGGTCATCACGGCGGTCACCTTCATCGAGCAGGCGCAGCGCCGCATCCCGGTGCAGTACGCCAAGCGCATGATCGGCCGGCGGATGTACGGCGGCACCTCGACCTACATCCCGCTGAAGGTCAACCAGGCGGGTGTCATCCCGGTCATCTTCGGCTCGTCGCTGCTCTACCTGCCCCAGCTGGCGCTGCAGTTCTTCGACCAGAACGACCCGGGCAAGACCCAGACGTGGATCCAGAACAACCTGGTCGACCCGACCAGCCCGATCTACATCGCGGTCTACTTCCTGCTGATCATCTTCTTCACGTACTTCTACGTCTCGATCACGTTCAACCCGACCGAGGTCGCGGACAACATGAAGAAGTACGGCGGCTTCGTGCCGGGCATCCGCCCCGGCAAGCCGACCGCCGACTACCTCGACTTCATCCTCAGCCGGATCACGCTGCCCGGCGCCCTCTACCTGGGCATCATCTCGATCCTGCCGAACTTCTTCTTCATCTGGCTGGACAAGCAGCAGTACCTGAACTTCCCGTTCGGCGGCACCGCTGTGCTGATCATGGTCGGCGTCGGTCTGGAGACCACGAAGCAGATCGAGAGCCAACTCATGCAGCGGAACTACGAAGGGTTCCTGCGGTAGATGAGACTCGTTCTGGTTGGCCCGCCGGGTGCGGGCAAGGGCACGCAGGCCGAGTTCATCGCCGCGCACCTCTCGGTCCCGAAGATCTCGACCGGTGACATCTTCCGGTCGAACGTCTCGCAGGGCACGCCGCTCGGCGTCGAGGCGAAGCGCTACATGGACGCCGGCGAGCTGGTGCCCGACGAGGTCACCATCAACATGGTGCGGGACCGGCTCGCCGAGCCGGACGCCTCGGAGGGCTTCCTGCTCGACGGTTTCCCGCGGACCACGCCGCAGGCCGCCGCGCTGGACAAGCTCCTCGCCGACCTCGGCACCGCGCTGGATCTGGTGCTGGAGCTGGTCGTCGACGACGACGAGGTGATCCGGCGGCTCTCCGGCCGGCGTACCTGCCGGGGGTGCGGCAAGATCTGGCACGTCGAGTTCGACGCCACCTCGCGCGAGGGCATCTGCGACCGGTGCGGCGCCGAGCTGTTCCAGCGCGACGACGACAAGCCGGAGACCATCGCCACCCGCCTGCGGGAGTACGCGGACAAGACCGCCCCGCTGGTCGACTACTACGGCGCCCAGGGCAAGCTGGTGGGCATCGACGCCACCGGCCCGGTGGAGGACGTCACGGTCCGCGCCATCGACGCCCTGCGGTCGTACGGCGGCTGACGTCCCGCCGGGATCCCGGCGGATAGAGTGCGAAGAGCGGGGTACGCGCGACGTGCCCCGCTCTTCGGCATCGGCAACGAAAGGTAACGGCTCCATGCGTCGTCCCCAGCTGGACATCCAGCTGAAGACCCCTGACCAGATCGAGAAGATGCGCGCCGCCGGGCTGGTGGTCGCCGAGGCGCTGCGTCGGATGCGGGAGGCGGTCGCCCCCGGGGTCAGCACCGCCGACCTGGACGCCATCGCCGAGTCGACCATCCGCGAGGCGGGTGCCGTCCCCTCGTTCAAGGGCTACCACGGCTTCCCCGCGTCGATCTGCTCGTCCGTCAACGAGCAGGTCGTGCACGCGATCCCGTCGGCGCAGCAGGTGCTCCGCGACGGCGACCTGATCTCCATCGACTGCGGTGCCGTGCTCGACGGCTGGCACGGCGACGCCGCCATCACCGCCGGCGTGGGCGAGGTCGACCCGGCGCTGCTGAAGATGGCGTCGGTGGCCGAGGACGCCATGTGGGCGGGCATCGCGGCGGCGGCCCGCGGCGCGGCCAGCGGCAAGGGCCGGCTCACCGACATCTCGCACGCCGTGGAGGACGCGGTCCGCAAGGGCGGGCGCTACGGCATCGTCGACGGCTACGGCGGGCACGGCATCGGCACCGAGATGCACCAGGACCCGCACGTGCTCAACCACGGGCGGCCTGGCAAGGGACCGCGCCTGGTGCCGGGCATGGCGCTGGCCATCGAGCCGATGATCACGATGGGCTCGCCCCGGACGGTCGAACTCTCCGACGGCTGGACCGTGATCACCCGGGACCGGTCGATGGCGGTGCACGTCGAGCACACGATGGCGCTGCTTCCGGACGGCGTCTGGGTGCTGACCGCGCCGGACGGCGGACGCGCCCGGCTGGGCGAACTGGTCACCTCCCGCCAGCCGGCCGACTCGCCCGCGCGCTGAGCCCCGATCCGCCGCCCGTGCCGGCGCCCGAGCCGCCCGGAGCGGTCGGCGCGGCAAGCCCCGGGTGGAGGGGCGGTGGCATGCTTGCGGGCATGGAGGGACGCGACGGGATGCGGGCCGCCGACGCCGACCGCCAGGCGGTGGCGGAGCGGCTGCGGGTGGCCGTCGACGAGGGCCGGCTGGACCTGCACGAGTACGACGAGCGGTTGCAACGGGCGTACGCCTCGCGTACGTACGGCGAGTTGGACGCGCTGGTGACCGACCTGCCGGCCCCGGCGGCTCCGGCGGCGTCGGAGCTCGCCACGAGACCGGACGCCGTCCCCGCCCTGTCGGACGCCGTCCCCGCGCGGCCGGAAGGTGCCCGGTCGTCGTCGGTGACGGCCCGGTGGCTGGCCGAGGTCTGGCTGCCGTACCTGCGGGTGATCGCGATCGTGGTGACCGTCTGGGCGGTCACGTCCGCGCTCTCCACGGATCTGCTCTACTTCTGGCCCGCCTGGGTGGCCGGCCCGTGGGGAGGGGTGCTCCTGGTGCGCACGGTCGCCGGGCTCGTCGGTGGGGAGCCGCAGCGGCAGGCCGAGCAGCGGGAGCGGCGGCGCGAGCGCCGGCGGGCGAAGCGGGCGCGCAAGCGGGAGCTGGCTGCCGCCGAGGGGAACACCCGCGACCCGGAGCAGCCCCTGCCGCCGGCGGCCAGCGAGGAGCGCGTGGACCGGGAGCTGCCGGCCGCCAGCGAGGAGCGCCAAGGGCCGGTGTCGGCCGCCTAGGTCTGCTTCACGACCGTGACTGGCTGCGCCGGACCTCGACGGCTGGCGGTGTGGTCTCCGCGTCGCGATACCGCACAGGTATTTTTATGCCCAGCAGGTATCAGCCGTTGGGCGGCACTGGTTCATCGGGTCACGCGCCTTCCACAGCTTCAGGCGCCTCTCACGTCAGAACGCCGCCAGGATGCCTCCCGGACCCCACCACTTCTGAAACGCACCGTAGGGCGGAGGCGCGTACCGATAGCGGCCGTCCAGCGAAAACACCAGCGCGGCGGTCGGCGCGGAGGGGTTAATGGGCCGTTCTGTCCGATCCGACGCACCGATTTCCGGCCGGTTTGGCGACGGCCCGCAGGCGGGCGTACACTTTCTGATCGGCGCACAGCGTCCACTCCGGCATGCCCACCCTGCGCTTCGGTGGGAGTCGGAGCCGCGGCTGGCGCGGGCCATTCGATCTTGATCGGCGGTCCGTGTAAGACGTTGTGGGCCGTCCGGAGTAACCGACGTCAGGACAGCGGAGTACATGCCGAAAAAAGACGGAGCCATCGAGATCGAGGGTCGGGTCATCGAGCCCCTGCCGAACGCCATGTTCCGGGTGGAGCTCGCGAACGGCCACAAGGTGCTGGCTCACATCAGCGGCAAGATGCGGCAGCACTACATCCGTATCCTGCCGGAGGACCGGGTCGTCGTCGAACTCTCGCCGTACGACCTGACCCGCGGGCGCATCGTCTACCGCTACAAGTAAGCCTGACGACGGCCGGGACGTCCCCGTGTCCGTCTTCGACGTCCGGTGTCGCGCCTCGGCGCGTCGTCGGGCCAGATGGGAAGTAAGGCAACCGTGAAGGTCAAGCCGAGCGTCAAGAGGATCTGCAACAAGTGCCGGGTCATCCGCCGGCACGGCCGGGTCATGGTGATCTGCACCGACCCGCGCCACAAGCAGCGCCAGGGCTGAACCAGTTCCGCCCGACCGTGTGACAGCGGTCGGTCGACACCGGTCCAGGCCGCAGATCCAGACAACGAATCACATGCTCGTTCCAGCCGCGAGCGGTGCGCAGCGCGTACCTCATCGTGGTTGACCCCCGGTCGGAGGCCGGGGCCCGCTCGGGCAGCGACCGTCCCCGGTCGCCGGCGCACGACGCCGGTGGCGGAACGGTCGGTAGCGGGGTGGGACGGGTCCACACCTCCGCCAGAACATCACGAGGAGTACGCCCGCACATGGCACGTCTAGTCGGCGTCGACCTCCCCCGCGAGAAGCGGATGGAGATCGCGCTCACCTACATCTTCGGCGTGGGTCGCACCCGGGCCCTGGAGACGCTCTCTGCCACCGGCATCTCGCCGGACAAGCGCGTCCGGGACCTCACGGACGAGGAGCTGGTCCAGCTCCGCAACCACATCGAGGGCAACTACAAGGTTGAAGGCGACCTGCGCCGCGAGGTCGCCGCTGACATCCGCCGCAAGGTCGAGATCGGCTGCTACGCCGGCATCCGGCACCGCCGGGGCCTGCCCGTGCGTGGCCAGCGGACCAAGACCAACGCCCGGACCCGCAAGGGCCCGAAGCGGACCGTCGCCGGCAAGAAGAAGCCCGGCAAGAAGTAATAGGAGCGCACAGACTTATGCCACCGAAGGCTCGTGCCGGAGCCGCCGTCAAGAAGGTCCGGCGCAAGGAACGCAAGAACGTCGCCCACGGGCAGGCGCACATCAAGAGCACCTTCAACAACACCATCGTGTCCATCACGGACCCGACCGGTGCGGTCATCTCCTGGGCCTCGTCCGGCCAGGTGGGCTTCAAGGGCTCCCGCAAGTCGACTCCGTTCGCCGCGCAGCTGGCCGCCGAGGCCGCCGCTCGTCGGGCCATGGAGCACGGCATGCGCAAGGTCGACGTGTTCGTCAAGGGCCCCGGCTCCGGCCGGGAGACCGCCATCCGTTCGCTGCAGGCCGCCGGTCTCGAGGTCGGACAGATCTCCGACGTCACCCCGCAGCCGCACAACGGGTGCCGTCCGCCCAAGCGTCGTCGGGTCTGAGAGGTAGAGAGAGATGGCTCGTTACACCGGTGCTGACTGCCGCCGTTGCCGGCGGGAGAAGATGAAGCTGTTCCTCAAGGGCAGCAAGTGCGATGGCCCGAAGTGCCCGTTCGAGTCCCGGCCGTTCCCGCCCGGACAGCACGGCCGTGGCCGCACGAAGGAGACGGAGTACCTGCTCCAGCTCCGTGAGAAGCAGAAGGCCCGCCGCGTGTACGGCGTGCTGGAGAAGCAGTTCCGCGGCTACTACGAAGAGGCCGTCGGCAAGAAGGCCAAGACCGGTGAGGTTCTCCTTCAGATCCTCGAGTCGCGGCTGGACAACGTGGTCTACCGGGCCGGCTACGCCAAGTCCCGCGACATGGCCCGCCAGCTGGTCAAGCACGGCCACTTCACCGTGAACGGCAAGAAGGTCGACATCCCGTCGTACCGCGTCAAGGAGCACGACATCATCGAGGTCCGGGGCAAGAGCAAGGAGCTCACCCCGTTCATCGTGGCGCAGGCCGAGGCCGGCTCGAAGTCGGTTCCGGCGTGGCTGGAGGCTATCCCCAGCCAGATGAAGGTGCTCGTGCACTCGCTCCCGGCCCGCCAGGTCATCGACACGCAGGTCCAGGAGCAGCTGATCGTCGAGCTCTACTCCAAGTAGTCGGAGCTCGTTGCGGTGGCCCGTCCTTCCGGGGCGGGCCACCGGAACAGTTTGTCGTGGGCGTCATATGGCGGGCGCCCCGGAAGAGAAGAGAAGACATGCTCATCAGCCAGCGACCGACTCTCTCCGAGGAGTCGATCAACGAGACCCGGTCCCGGTTCACCATCGAGCCGCTGGAGCCGGGCTTCGGCTACACCCTGGGCAACTCGCTGCGGCGTACGCTGCTGTCGTCGATCCCGGGTGCGGCGGTCACCTCGATCAAGATCGACGGCGTGCTGCACGAGTTCACCACGATCCCCGGTGTCAAGGAGGACGTGGTCGAGCTCGTCATGAACATCAAGGAGCTCTGCGTCAGCTCCGAGCACGACGAGCCGGTCAGCATGTACCTGCGCAAGCAGGGCCCGGGCGACGTGACGGCGGGCGACATCCAGCCGCCGGCCGGCGTCTCGGTGCACAACCCGGACCTGAAGCTCGCCACCCTCAACGGCAAGGGCCGGCTCGACATGGAGCTGACCGTCGAGCGGGGTCGCGGCTACGTCACGGCTGCCCAGAACAAGCAGGCCGGCGCCGAGATCGGCCGGATCCCGGTCGACTCGATCTACTCGCCGGTGCTGAAGGTGACGTACCGCGTCGAGGCGACCCGTGTCGAGCAGCGGACCGACTTCGACCGGCTGATCATCGACGTCGAGACCAAGCCGTCGATGGGCCCGCGTACCGCGCTGGCCTCCGCCGGCTCGACGCTGGTGGAGCTGTTCGGCCTGGCCCGGGAGCTGGACGAGACCGCCGAGGGCATCGACATCGGGCCGTCCCCGCAGGACGCCCAGCTCGCGGCCGACCTGGCGCTGCCGATCGAGGAGCTGGACCTGACCGTCCGCTCCTACAACTGCCTCAAGCGCGAGGGCATCAACTCCGTTGGTGAGCTCATCGGGCGTACCGAGGCCGACCTCCTCGACATCCGCAACTTCGGTCAGAAGTCGATCGACGAGGTCAAGATGAAGCTCGCCGGGATGGGTCTGGGGCTGAAGGACTCGGCCCCGAACTTCGACCCGGCGCACGTCGTGGACGCCTTCGGCGAGGCCGACTACGACACCGACGACTATCGCGAGACCGAGCAGCTCTAGTCCGCGCTGCCGCCACACCTGAGGAGCACCAAGCATGCCCACGCCCACCAAGGGCCCCCGCCTCGGCGGCAGCCCCGCGCACGAGCGGCTGATGCTGGCCAACCTGGCCACCGCGCTGTTCCAGCACGGCAAGATCAAGACCACCGAGACGAAGGCCCGGCGGCTGCGTCCGCTGGCCGAGCAGCTCATCACCAAGGCCAAGCGCGGCGACCTGGCGTCCCGCCGGCGGGTGCTGGGCGTCGTCAAGGACAAGGACGTGGTCTACGCCCTGTTCGACCAGATCGCCCCCCGGTTCGCCACCCGCAACGGTGGCTACACCCGGATCGTGAAGACCGGTCCGCGCAAGGGTGACAACGCGCCGATGGCGATCATCGAGCTGGTCGAGGAGCTTCAGGTCGCCGAGCCGAAGGCGAACAAGAAGACCGCTGCCCGCAAGGCCGCGCAGCAGGACAAGGTCGAGGCGCTCGCCCCGGCCGAGGAGGCCCCGAAGCCGGACTCGGGCGACCAGGACGCCGAGGCGCCCGTGTCGGCGTCCGGCGACACCGCCGCCGCCCGCGAGGACAGCGACGAGGCCGGCGAGAACGACAAGGCCTGATCCAGGCCACCGTCGGGCCCGGCACCCCCACGTGGGGTGCCGGGCCCGACCCCGTGAGGCGGAGGTACGAGTGGACGAGCGCACCCGGCTGCGGCTGGACGTCGCGTACGACGGGTCGGGGTTCTCCGGCTGGGCGGCCCAGCCGACGCGGCGTACGGTCGCCGGGGTGCTCGTGGAGAACCTCGACCTGGTGCTCGGCGCGGGAACGGCGACCGGGCTGACCGTGGCGGGCCGCACAGACGCCGGGGTGCACGCCACGGGGCAGGTCTGTCACGTCGACCTGCCGAGCGCCGTGTGGCGCGAGCAGGACGGGCGGCTGCTGCGCCGACTGGCCCGACTGCTCCCCACCGACGTGCGGGTACGCGCGATGACCGAGGTGCCCGCCGACTTCGACGCCCGGTTCTCGGCCACCTTCCGCCGCTACGAGTACCGCGTGACCGACGCGCCGTGGGGCGCCGAGCCGCTGCGCCGGCACGAGATCCTGGCCTGGCCGAAGCCGCTGGACCTGACCGCGTTGAACGCCGCCGCCGCCGGGCTGGTGGGGGAGCACGACTTCGCCGCGTACTGCCGGCGCAAGGAGCACGCCACCACGCTGCGCGAGGTGACCCGGCTGGACTGGCGGCGGGACCCCGACGGCATCCTCGTGGCCACCGTGCAGGCCGACGCGTTCTGCCAGGCGATGGTGCGCAGCCTCGTCGGCGCCATGCTGGTCGCCGGGGACGGGCGCCGGCCGGTCGAGTGGCCGGGCAGCCTGCTGGCCCGCCGGGAACGCTCCAGCGAGGTGACCGTCGCGCCGGCGCACGGGCTGACCCTGGTCGCCGTCGGCTACCCCGGGGACCCGGCCGAGTACGCCCGCCGCGCCGAGGCGACCCGCCGGCTGCGCGTACCCGTGGAGGGCTGACCGCCCGGGGCCCGCCTCCCGGCCGCCGGGCCGGGCCCGGCCGGCGCCCGCACGGGCCGCGCGCCGGCCCGGCAGCGCATCGTCGACCTGAAGGAGTGGAAGCAGTGCAGGAGCCTCGCCGTTGCCGGGAACTCGGCATCGTCGTCGGAGCGATGCCGACGGGACCGCTGAACGCCGTGACCGACGTGCCCGGGGTCCGGGTGGGGCACACCACGCTGGTCGAGAGCGACGGCATCCGCAGCGGGGTGACGGCGATCGTGCCGGACCAGTTGACCGACCGCCGGTCGCTGCCGGCGGGCCTGTTCGTGGGCAACGGGCACGGCAAGATGGTCGGCGCGACCCAGGTCGCCGAGCTGGGCGAGATCGAGACCCCCGTGGTGCTGACCGCGACGCTGTCGACGTTCCGGGCTGCGGACGCGCTGCTCACCTACATGCTCGCGCAGCCGGGCCGGGAGACGGTCGGGTCGCTGAACCCGGTGGTGGCGGAGACCAACGACGGGTACCTGTCCGACATCCGGGCGCGGCCGGTGCGGGCGGAGCACGTCCTCGCCGCGCTGTCGGAGGCCAGCGGCGGGCTGCCCGCGGAGGGCGCCGTCGGCGCCGGTACGGGCACGGCCGCGCTCGGCTTCAAGGCGGGCATCGGCACGTCCTCGCGGCGCGCCGCGACCTCACGCGGCACGGTCACCGTCGGTGTGCTGGTGCAGGCCAACTTCTCCGGCGTGCTACAGGTTCTCGGGGTGCCGGTCCGGCCCGAGCAGGTGGGGGTGCCGACCCTGGCGCGCCCCGGCCGGCCCGAGCACCCGGGCAACTCCTGCGTCATCGTGGTCGCCACGGACGGCCGCCTCGACGCGCGCCAGCTGGGTCGCGTCGCCCGCCGGGCCATCTTCGCCATGGCGCGCGTCGGCTCGGACTTCGCCGGTGGCAGTGGCGACTACGCCCTGGCGTTCTCCACCGCGGACACGCAGACCCCGACGGCGCCGGAGTCCGACCTGGAACCGGTCTTCGCGGCGGTGCTGGAGGCCGTCGAGGAGGCGCTGCTGAACTCGCTGTTCATGGCGCGTACCACCGTCGGCGTCGAGGGGCGGGTCAAGTACGCCGTCCCGCACGACCGGATGCTCGACCTGCTCCGGGCGCACCGGGTCGAACTGCGGGCGTGAGCCGGGTCCGACGCGGGGGCGCGGCGACTGACCGGCCGTACGCCCGAGCGGGTGCGCGGCCGTGGGCCACGCACCCGTTCCCGTCGTGATCCGGTCAGTCTTCCCCGTCCTGGGTGCCGGTGTCGCCCGCGCCCTCGTCGGTCGGCTGGCCGGCCGTGCCGCCGGCGGCACGGCGCTCCAGCACGCCCCGGTTGAGGTGCAGCTCGATCATGTCGAAGAGGATCTCTCGGGCCTTCGTGTCGCCGGACCTGATCGTCTCGCCGTCGCTGCGGGCCACCACCGCGTACGCGAGATAGTGGCCGCGCACCTGCCAGCCGACGCGGGCCGGCGCGGTGGCGATCGCCGTGCTGTCCTCGTTGGCCGCCATGCCCCGGAACCGGCCCTCCCGCTCGTCGAGCAGCAGCCGGATGCGGTCGCGGGCGCGTTCGGCGTTGGCCCGGTCGGTCAGGTTGAACAACCCGGTGGTGACGAGATGGTCGCCGTCGGACGTCCGCAGCGTGGCCCGGACCACCTGGGTGCAGCCGAGGCGGACCAGCAGGTCGGCGACCTCACCGGTGGCCGCCACCGCGCAGCTGGCGCTGGACTGCGTCTTCAACACCCGGTAGGCGGGCTCGCCGTCGGCGACGACGAGCTGCCTGCCGGGGAAGAGCTCCTTGGCGGTCAGCGGCGCCTGGTCGGTGTCCCGGGAGTCGAGGGCCTGCGGCTCGACCCCGGCGGACTCGGCCACCTCCGGCTGGGCCGTGGGCGTGGCCTGCGGGTTCTTGCCGCGCTCGGCCAGCAGGGCGGCGGCGCCGAGGCCGCAGAGCGCGAGCAGCGCGAGGACGGCCGCGCCGCCGACCACGACCTGCCACAGCCGACCGCCGCCGCCCCGCTGCCGACCCGCCGACGTGGGCGGCTCGGCAGGCCCGGCCGGCGCGAGCGGCGGGGCCGGCGGGGGCGGCCCGACCGGCGCCTGCGCCTGCACGTGGGCGGTCAGCGGCGGCGACACCTGCGCGGCGGCGCGGACCGGCTCCTGGGCGGAGGGCAGCACGAGCCGGTTGGCGCGGGGCAGCGACGGCGTCGGGAAACGGGAGGGGGAGGGCCCGGCCGGGGGAGGCGGACCGGCACCGAGCACCGACCGGTCGGACCCGGGCTCCGGGGACTCCATGAATGCGTCCTCATCGGACTCGTACCGATACACCATGCCGCCCAGAGTAGGAGGCATTGTCCCTTTAGGGGTAAATAACGGGTAAATTGCGTGCGGGGTCGTTTCGTGCCGTGCCGCCGTCGCCGCGCCTCCCGGCGTGGGCCCGGGCCGCCGGGCCCACGCCGCCGGGCCGGGCGACGGTGCGAGAATTGCCGGCGTGACCGGCGAACACTACTTCACCGCTGAACCCACGACCGCCGCCAATCCGCGCGAGGTCGAGTTCTCCGTCGCCGGCCGCGACTACACCTTGGCCTCCTCCGCCGGCGTCTTCTCCGCCGCGCGCCTCGACCCCGGCACGGCCGTGCTGCTGCGCAAGGCCGAACTGCCGTCCGCGGAAACCACCGGCGCCCTGCTCGACCTCGGCTGCGGCTTCGGCCCGATCACCTGCGTGCTCGCCAGCTCCGCGCCGTCGGCGACCGTGTGGGCCGTCGACGTCAACGAACGGGCCCGCGAACTCACCGCGGCCAACGCGGCGCGGGTCGGCGCGGCCGACCGGGTGCGCGTCGCCGCGCCGGACGACGTACCGGCCGACCTGACCCTGGCCGAGATCTGGTCCAACCCGCCGATCCACGTCGGCAAGGACGAACTGCACGGGATCCTGCTGCGCTGGCTGCCCCGGCTCGCCCCGGACGGCGTCGCCTGGCTGGTGGTGGCCCGCTACCTCGGCGGTGACTCGTTGCAGCGTTGGCTGGTCGAGCAGGGCTGGCAGGTGGGGCGGCACGCCAGCCAGAAGGGCTACCGGGTGCTGCGGGTCACCCGGTAAATGGTTGGGCCGCCCGGCCCCTGCTCGGGCAGGATGCCGACGTGGGATACGTGGACGTGGCAGCGGTCGGGCACATCCTTCCCGACGGCCGGGAACTCTTCTCCGACGTGTCGTTCCGCGTCGGGGAGGGCGCCAAGGTCGCCCTGGTCGGGCCCAACGGCGCAGGCAAGACGACGCTGCTGCGGATGGTCGCCGGCGACCTGCCGGTGAAGACCGGCGCGATCGCGCGGGCCGGCGGGCTGGGCGTCATGCGCCAGTTCATCGGGATGATCGGCGACGAGTCCACGCTGGCCGACCTGGCGCTGTCGCTGGCCCCGCCGGCGCTGCGCGACGCCGGCCGCCGCCTGGCCGAGACCGAGGCGGCCATGCGCGCGGCCGAGATCCGCGGCAAGTACAGCACCGCCGCCGGCAAGGCCCAACTGGCGTACGCGGACGCGCTCGCGGCCTGGGGCGAGGTCGGCGGGTACGACGCCGAGGTGCTCTTCGACACGGTCGCCACCATCGTGCTCGGCCTGCCCTGGGACAGCGCCCGGGAACGGGGGGTCCGGACGCTCTCCGGCGGCCAGCAGAAGCGCTTCGCCCTCGAACTGCTGCTGCGCGGCCCCGACGAGGTGCTGCTCCTCGACGAGCCGGACAACTTCCTCGACGTGCCGGGCAAGCGCTGGCTGGAGGCACGGCTGCGCGATTCCGGCAAGTCGGTGCTCTACGTCTCGCACGACCGGGAGCTGCTCGCCCAGACCGCCGACCGGGTGGTCGCCGTGGAGGGCGGCAGCGCCTGGGTGCACCCGGGCGGCTTCGCCAGCTGGCACTCCGCGCGGGTGGCCCGGCACGCCCGCCTCGACGAGCTGCGCAAGCGGTGGGACGAGGAACACCAGAAGCTGCGCGAGCTGATGCTGATGTACAAGCAGAAGGCCGCGTACAACGACGGGATGGCGTCGCGCTACCAGGCCGCGCAGACCCGGCTGCGCAAGTTCGAGGAGGCCGGGCCGCCGCCCGTACCGCCGAAGGACCAGGACATCCGGATGCGGCTGACCGGCGGGCGGACCGGCAAACGCGCGGTCATCTGCGAGCAGCTCGAGCTCGACGGCCTGACCTTCCCGTTCGACCTGGAGATCTGGTACGGCGACCGGGTCGCGGTGCTCGGCGCCAACGGCACGGGCAAGTCGCACTTCCTGCGGCTGCTGGCCCGCGGCGGCAGCGACCCCGACCCCGCCAACGGCCCCGTCGACGGCGCCGCCGCGCTCGCCCCGGTGGCCCACGACGGGGTGGCCCGGCTCGGCGCGCGGGTACGCCCGGGGCACTTCTCGCAGACCCACGATCGGCCGGAGCTGACGGCGAAGACCCTCGTCGAGATCCTCTGGCGCGGCGACGAGCACCGGGCCGGCATGGACCGGCACGCCGCGATGGCGGCGCTGAGCCGCTACGAGCTGGCCGGGCAGGGCGACCAGCGCTTCGGCACCCTCTCGGGCGGGCAGCAGGCCCGCTTCCTGGTGCTGCTGCTGGAGCTGTCCGGCGCGACGCTGCTGCTGCTCGACGAGCCCACCGACAACCTCGACCTGGCCTCGGCGGAGGCGCTGGAGGCCGGGCTGACCGCGTTCGAGGGGACCGTGGTGGCGGTGACCCACGACCGCTGGTTCACCCGCACCTTCGACCGGTTCGTGCTGTTCCGGGGCGACAACGAGGTGGTGGAGACCCCGGAGCCGGTCTGGGACGTGGCGTGATCCCCGCCGACCCCGCCGCCGTCGCCCTTCCGTCCCCGTCACCGTCGCCCTCCCCGCCGCCGTCGCCCTTCCGTCCCCGTCACCGTCGCCCTCCCCGCCGCCGTCGCCCTTCCGTCCCCGTCACCGTCGCCCTCCCCGCCGCCGTCGCCCTTCCGTCCCCGTCACCGTCGCCCTCCCCGCCGCCGTCGCCCTTCCGTCCCCGTCACCGTCGCCCTCCCCGCCGCCGGCGTGCGCGGCTGACCAGGGCGGGTCGGTTGCCAGCTCCTCGGCGTGCGGCTCGTGGCCGGCATAGGGTGGATCTCGTGACAGAGATGACCTACCGCCGGTTGGGCGACTCCGGGCTCGTGGTGTCCGTGGTCGGCGTCGGCTGCAACAACTTCGGCCGCAAGCTCGACCTCGACGGCACCCGGGCGGTGGTCGACGCCGCGCTCGACGCCGGGATCAACTTCTTCGACAGCGCCGACATCTACGGCGAGCCGCAGGGCGGCTCCGAGGAACTGCTGGGCCAGGCGCTCAGGGGCCGGCGCGACGACGTGGTGGTGGCGACCAAGTTCGGCATGGACATGAACGGCATGAACGGCCCCGACTTCGGTGCCCGGGGCGCGCGCCGCTACATCGCCCGGGCGGTGGAGGCGTCGCTGCGCCGGCTCGGCACCGACCACATCGACCTGTACCAGATGCACGAGCCCGACCCCGGCACCCCGATCGACGAGACGCTCGCCGCGCTCGACGACCTCGTGCGCGCCGGCAAGGTCCGCTACCTGGGCAACTCCAACTTCGCCGGCTGGCAGATCGCCGACGCCGACTGGGTGGCCTCGTCGAACGGCCGGTCCCGGTTCGTCAGCGCGCAGAACCACTACAGCCTGCTGGAGCGTGGCGTCGAGGCCGAGGTGGTGCCGGCGTGCGAGCGGTTCGGCCTCGGGCTGCTGCCGTTCTTCCCGCTGGCCAACGGGCTGCTCACCGGCAAGTACAAGCGCAACGAGGCCCCGCCGGCCGGCAGCCGCCTCGCCGGTGGCGGCCGGTACGCGCAACGCCTCGCCGCCGCCGACTGGGACACCATCGAGGCGATCGAGGCGTACGCCGCCGAGCGGGGGCTGTCGATGCTCCAGGTGGCCATCGGCGGGCTGGCCGCCCAGCCGGCGGTGACCTCGGTGATCGCCGGCGCCACCACGCCGGAGCAGGTACGCGCCAACGCGGAGGCGGGCACCTGGCAGCCCACCGACGAGGACCTCGACGCCCTGCGCGCGATTCTCTGAGCCACGTCGACACCGTCCCGGTACCGCAGCCCTGCGCCACCACCCGCCCACCGGCCCACCCGCCCACCGGCCCGCCCGCCCGGCCGGCCCGCCGACCCGCCGGCCCGCCCGCCCGGCCGGCCCGCCGACCCGCCGGCCCGCCCGGCCGGCCGGCCCGCCCACCCGCCGGCCCGCCCGGCCGGCCCGCCCGCCCGCCGACCCGCCCGCCCGCCGACCCGCCGGCCCGCCCACCCGCCGGCCCGGCCGGCCGAGGGTGAGCTGCGGGGTCTGCGGGCGGCTGAGTGGAACGTCACGGGTGTCACCTGGCCCCGGAGACACCCACCATGTTCCACCGACGCTGACGCTGACGCTGACGCTGACGCTGACGCTGACGCTGACGCCGACGCCGACGCTGACGCCGGTGCCGGTGCCGGCGCCAGGGGCGGGGTGCAGCCCCCTACCGCGTGCCCGTGAGTGGAACGTCATGGGTGTCAAGGGGTGGAGGAGGCACCCATGGTGTTCCACCGGGCCGGCCGACCGTTCGGCCAGGCGACCGACCGGCCGCCCGGTCTGACCTGCCACCCGGTTACCGGGCGGCGATCGGGCCGGGCGGCCACCCGGTTACCGGGCGGCCATCGGGCCGGGCGGCCGGCCATTCCGGCCTACCGGCCGAGCAGTGGTCCGGCTGGCTGGCAGATGGGCCGGCCACCCCGTGGCGTGGCGTCGATGGGTCAGGTGGAGGTGTGGCGCTCGCGGAGGGCCTGGCTCACCAGGGCGGCGGTGCGGGCCCGGTGTCGGAGCACGTCGTCGGCGGTGAAGCGGAGGACGATCCAGCCGGCCGCGCGCAGCGCGTTCAGCCGGGCGACGTCCTGACGGAAGTGGGTGCGCTCCCGGTGGTGGTCGCCGTCGTACTCGACCGCGACGCGCAGGGCCGGCCACGCCAGGTCGACCCGGCCGACGAAGCGCCCGACGGCGTCGCGTACGTCGTGCTGGGCGATCGCGGGTGGTAGCCCCGCGTCGAGCAGGAGGAGCCGGAGACGGGTCTCCATCGGGGACTCGGCCAGCGGTTCCGCCAGGGCCAGGACCTCCCGCAGCAGGGACAGCCCGGGCCAACCGGGCCGCGCGTCGGCGTACGCGCGCAGCGTGGCGAGCTTCACCACCCGACGGTGCAGCAGCGCGTCCACGGCGACCAGAGCCTCGTCCCGAGGGGTCTGGCGGCCCAGGTCGAAGGCGGTGCGCAGGGGAGTGGTGACGGGCAGGCCGCCGAAGCGCGTACGGTCGGAGTCAGGCACCACGGATCGGGTCACCCGGAGACGAGGGTGGGGGTGCATCCGTGCGGCGCGTGGCAGCAGGACGGTGACCGGCGCGTCCCGGGCCAGCAGGTCGACGCCCCACAGGTACGCGGCGCTGCGGCCGGCGATCGCCCCGCCGATCGGCAGCGCCAGTGCGACCGCGTCGCACCACATGCGGTGGTCGTCGGCGCGGTAGCCGTCGCGGTGCACGTACACGTCAGGGTGGAGCCGCCGCCAGGACGGACCGCGCAGCATCGTCCAGGTCAGGAGGCCGTCGGCGATCGCGGTGCTGGCCCGGAACGGCAGGAAGGCCAGGCGGGGCGGTACCCGGGCGGCGGAGGGCATCCGGACAGCATCGCGTGACGGGACGGCCACGCGCCGCCCGTCCCTCGGGTTCGGGCGGTCGGTGTGAAATCCGCAGCTCGACCTTGGCGGATCCGGCGATCCGTCGTACGGTGACACCCGCAAGTGACCCACGGGAGCCCGGTACACCGGGCTGAGAGGGGGGCTGTGAGCCCCCGACCGTCGAACCTGATCCGGGTAATGCCGGCGCAGGGAGGAGTGTTGCCGTGCCGTCCCTCGGACGACTGCATCTCATCACCGACACCCGCCCCGGGCGGGATCCGCTCGCCGTGCTGCGGGCCGCCCTTCCGGTGGCCCGCGCGGAACTGGTCGTGCAGGTCCGGGTGACCGACGACGCCACCGACCGGGAGGCGTACGACCTGGCCCGCCGGGTCGTCGCGCTCTGCGCCCGGTACGACGCCGCCTGCCTGGTGAACGACCGGCTGCACGTGGCGCTGGCGGTGGGTGCCGCCGGTGGGCACGTCGGCGCGGACGACCTGCCGGTCGGGGCGGCCCGCCGGGTGCTCGGCGCGACGGCGGTGCTCGGCGCGACCGCCCGCGAGCCGGGTACGGCGGCCGAGGCGGTCGCCGCCGGAGCCAGCTACCTGGGCGTGGGCCCCTGCAACGCCACCAGCACCAAGGATGGGCTGCCGGCGCCGATCGGCCCGGCCGGGGTGCGCGCCGTCGCCGCCGCCGTGGACGTGCCGGTCGTCGCGATCGGCGGGGTGACCGCCGCCGACGTACCCGCGCTGCTGGCGGCCGGGGCGTACGGGGTGGCGGTGGTGGGGGCGCTCTCCGGGGCGGCCGATCCGGCCCGGGCGACGGCGGAGCTGCTGGGAGCCCTGGGGTGCTGAACCGGCCGGACGTCGCCGTGCTGGGGGCGGGACCGGTCGGGCTGGCGATCGCCTGGCGTTGCGCGCAGCGCGGACTGCGGGTCGTCGTGCACGATCCCGCCCCGGGCTCCGGCGCGTCCCGTGTGGCCGCCGGGATGCTCGCCCCGGTCGCGGAGGCGTACTTCGGCGAGCACGAGCTGACCGGGCTGCTGACCGCCTCCGCCGCCCGCTGGCCGGCGTTCGCCGCCGAGCTGACGGCCGCCACCGGCGTGGACGTCGGCTACCGGAGCGAGGGCACGCTGATGGTCGGGCTGACCGCCGACGACCTGGCCGAGGCGCGCCGGCTGTGGGCGCACCAGCAGGGGATCGGGCTGCCGGTGACGCCGCTGCGCCCGTCGGCGCTGCGGGACCGCGAGCCGGCGCTGGCCCCCCGGGTGCGCGGCGGGGCGTTCGCCGCCACCGACCACCAGGTCGACCCGCGCCGGCTGGTGCCGGCGCTGCGCGTGGCCGCCGAGCGGGCCGGCGCCGCGCTGGTGCCCGCCGCCGTGCGTGCCCTGTCCGACGTGGACGCCCGGGTCACGGTCGTCGCGGCCGGCTGCGGCGCGGCGGCCCTGACGGGACTGCCGGTGCGACCGGTGAAGGGGCAGGTGGTCCGGCTCCGCGCGCCCGGCGGCGGCGCGCCGGGCTTCCGGCACGTCATCCGGGGGTACGCCGACGGCGAGCACGTCTATCTCGTCCCCCGCGTCGACGGGGAGGTGGTGGTGGGCGCGACCGTCGAGGAGCGCTCCGACACCGACGTCTCCGCCGGGGCGGTGCTGCGCCTGCTCCGCGCCGCCGTCGACCTGCTGCCCGAGCTGGCCGAGTACGACCTGCTGGAGACCCTCGCCGGCCTGCGCCCCGGCACCCCCGACAACGCCCCGATCCTCGGCCCGCTGCCCGGCCGGCCCGGCGTGCTCGCCGCGACCGGGCACCACCGGCACGGCATCGTGCTCACGCCGGTCACCGCCGACCTGATCGCCGACCTGGTCGTCACGGGCGCGGTGGACCCGCTGCTCGCCCCCTTCACCCCGGCCCGGTTCGCGCCGTCCGCTGCCGCCGCACCGTCCGCACCCGCCGGGCCGGTTGTCGCCGCCGCGCCGTCCGCCGTCGGGCCTGCGGGATCCGCCGGGTCGGACGCCGCGGCGGCCGGGCGGGCCGGTCCTTTCGTACCCGAGGAGGAGCACACGTGGAACTGACGGTGAACGGCGCCGGGCGCGACCTGCCCGGCGGCTCGACGGTGGCGGACCTCGTCCGCGCGGTCACCGACCAGCAGCGCGGCCTCGCCGTCGCGGTCAACGGCGAGGTGGTGCCGCGTACGGGCTGGTCGGCGACCGTGCTGCGCGACGGCGACCGCGTCGAGGTGCTCAGCGCCGCGCAGGGCGGGTGACGGGGTGAGCTTCGACCTGGGTGGCGTGAGCTTCACGTCCCGGCTGATCCTCGGCACCGGCGGCGCGGCCAACCTGCGGGTGCTGGAGGACGCGATCCGCGCCTCCGGCACCGAACTGGTCACCCTGGCGCTGCGCCGGGTCGACACCGCCCCCGGCACCGCCGGCGGACTGCTGGACCTGCTGGACCGCTGCGGCGTGCGGCTGCTGCCGAACACCGCCGGCTGCTACACGGCGGGCGAGGCCGTCAAGGTGGCGCGCCTGGCCCGGGAGGCGTTCGGCACGGACTGGGTGAAGCTGGAGGTGATCGGCGACGAACGCACGCTGCTGCCCGACGGGGTGGAGCTGCTGCGCGCCGCCGAGGAGCTCGTCGAGGACGGGTTCGTGGTGCTGCCGTACACGTCGGACGATCCGGTCCTGGCACGCCGGCTGGCCGACGTCGGCTGTGCCGCGGTGATGCCGGCGGGCGCGCCGATCGGCTCCGGCCTGGGCGTGTCGAACCCGCACCACATCCGGCTGATCCGGCAGTGCGTCGACGTGCCCGTGATCCTGGACGCCGGCATCGGCACCGCCTCCGACGCCGCGCTCGCCATGGAGCTGGGCTGCGACGCCGTGCTGCTCGCCAGCGCGGTCACCCGCGCCGCCGACCCAGTGGCGATGGCCACCGCGATGCGGTACGCGGTCGAGGCGGGCCGGCTCGCGTACGGGGCGGGTCGCATCGCCCGACGCTTCCACGCGCTCGCCTCCACCCCCGACGAGGGACGGCCGGACCTGTGACCGCCAGCCCCGGTCCCGCTATCGCGGATCCTGGCACGGAAGGGCCCCTGGAGGGGCCGTTTCCCACCAGGATCTCGGGCGGGCCGGCCGGCGTCCTGCTGCTGACCGACCGGTGGCAGGCGCGGCGGCCGCTGGCCGAGGTCGTGGCGGGGGCGGCGGCCGGGGGAGTGCGGTGGGTGGTGCTGCGGGAGAAGGACCTGCCCCGGGCCGAGCGCGCCGCCCTCGCCGTCGACCTGCGCGCGATCCTCGCCGAGGCGGGCGGCACGCTGATCGTCGCCGGCCCCGACCCGCTCGGCGGGGACGCCGTGCACCTGCCATCGGCGGGACCGTACCCGCCGCCGCGCCTCGGCCTGGTGGGCCGCTCCTGCCACGACCGGGCGGAGCTGGCGCGCCTGACCACGGAGGACTACGCCACCCTCTCGCCCGTGTACCCGACGAGCACCAAGCCCGGCTACGGTCCACCGCTACGCCCGGACGGGCTCGGCGCGCTCATCGCGGTCAGCCCCGTGCCGGTCCTGGCGCTCGGCGGAGTGCAGAGCCCGGACCAGGTGGCCGCCTGCGTCGAGGCGGGTGCCGTGGGGGTGGCGGTGCTGGGCGCCGTGATGCGCGCCGACGACCCCGAGGCGGCGGCAGCCACCCTCACGGCAGCCGCCGCCACCGCGCAGCCTTCAAACGCGACGACCACGCAGGCCCCGCGCGAGCTCCCGTACGCGACCACGGAAGAGGAACGATGACCCCGACGACCGTGCTCACCATCGCCGGCTCGGACTCCGGCGCCGGCGCCGGCATCCAGGCCGACCTGAAGGTCTTCGCGGCCCTCGGCGCGTACGGCACCAGCGTGCTCACCGCCGTCACCGCGCAGAACACGCGGGGCGTCGACGCCGTGCTGCCGCTGCCGCCGCGCACGGTCACCGAGCAGCTCGACAGCGTGCTCGCCGACTTCGCCGTCGGGGCCGCCAAGACGGGCATGCTCGGCACCCCGGCGGTCGCCGACGCGGTGGCCGACGCCGCGAAGGACGGACGGCTGCCGCACCTCGTCGTCGACCCGGTGCTCGTCGCCACCAGCGGGCACCGGCTGGGCGTGGTCGCGGCCGTCGAGCGGCTGCTGCCGTACGCCGAGGTGGCCACGCCGAACTGCGCGGAGGCCGCGGCCATCACCGGACGCCCGGTGACCACGGTCGAGGAGATGGTCGCCGCCGCCGAGGCGCTCGCGGCCGGCGGCCCGGCGCACGTGGTGGTGACCGGCGGCGACGTGGACGCCGACGGTGAGGCGGTCGACGTGCTGCACGGCAGCGGTGTCACCACCCTGCTGCGCGGGCCCCGGGTCGACACCCGGCACAACCACGGCACCGGGTGCTCGTTCTCGGCGGCGATCGCCGTGCGGCTGGCCCTCGGCGACCCGGTGCCGACGGCGGTCGCCGCCGCCAAGGAGTACGTCTTCCGCGCGCTGACCGGCGCGCGGGACTGGGAGCTGGGCGCGGGACGCGGCCCGCTGGACCACTTCGGCTGGTCCGCTTGATCACCAGGGAGGCTGTCATGCAGGCACGTCGCAAGGTGTACGTGGAGGGGTCCCGGCCGGACGTGCGGGTGCCGTTCGCCGAGGTGGAACTGGCCGGCGACAACCCGCCGCTGCGGCTCTACGACACCTCCGGACCCGGTTCCGACCCGGAGGTGGGGCTCCCGCCGCTGCGCGGGGCGTGGATCGCCGAGCGCGGCGACGTGGCCCCGGTCCGGGGCGCGGGCACCCCGCTCGCGGGCGCCGACGGGCGGCGCCCCACCCAGCTCGCGTACGCGCGGGCCGGCGTGGTGACGCCGGAGATGGAGTTCGTGGCGATCCGGGAGGGGATGGCGCCGGAGTTCGTCCGCGACGAGATCGCCGCCGGGCGGGCCGTGCTGCCGCTCAACGTCAACCACCCCGAGTGCGAGCCGGCGATCATCGGCAAGGCGTTCCTGGTCAAGGTCAACGCCAACATCGGCACCTCGGCGGTCACCTCGTCGGTCGCCGAGGAGGTGGAGAAGCTGACCTGGGCGACCCGGTGGGGCGCGGACACGGTGATGGACCTGTCGACGGGCAAGCGGATCCACGAGACGCGCGAGGCGATCGTGCGGAACTCGCCGGTGCCGATCGGCACCGTGCCGATCTACCAGGCGCTGGAGAAGGTCGGCGGCGACCCGGTGAAGCTGAGCTGGGAGGTCTTCCGGGAGACCGTGATCGAGCAGGCCGAGCAGGGCGTCGACTACATGACGGTGCACGCCGGGGTGCTGCTGCCGTACGTGCCGCTGGCGGTGGACCGGGTGACCGGCATCGTCTCGCGGGGCGGCTCGATCATGGCGGCCTGGTGCCTGGCGCACCACGAGGAGAACTTCCTCTACACCAACTTCCGCGAGCTGTGCGAGATCCTCGCGCGCTACGACGTGACGTTCTCGCTCGGCGACGGGCTGCGCCCCGGCTCGATCGCCGACGCCAACGACGCCGCTCAGTTCGCCGAGCTGCGCACCCTGGGCGAGCTGACGAAGGTCGCCTGGGAGCACGACGTCCAGGTGATGATCGAGGGGCCCGGCCACGTGCCGATGCACAAGATCAAGGAGAACGTGGACCTCCAGCAGGAGTGGTGCCACGAGGCGCCGTTCTACACCCTCGGCCCGCTGACCACGGACATCGCCCCCGCGTACGACCACATCACGTCGGCGATCGGCGCCGCGATGATCGGCATGTTCGGCACCGCCATGCTCTGCTACGTGACCCCGAAGGAGCACCTGGGGCTGCCGGACCGCGACGACGTGAAGGCCGGCGTGATCGCGTACAAGATCGCCGCCCACGCGGCCGACCTGGCCAAGGGGCACCCCGGGGCGCAGGCGTGGGACGACGCGCTGTCGAAGGCGCGGTTCGAGTTCCGCTGGGAGGACCAGTTCAACCTGTCGCTGGACCCGGAGACCGCGCGCTCGTACCACGACGCGACCCTGCCGGCGGAGCCGGCGAAGACCGCCCACTTCTGCTCGATGTGCGGCCCGAAGTTCTGCTCCATGAAGATCACCCAGGAGCTGAAGGAGTACGCGGCACGCGGCATGAAGGACAAGTCGGAGGAGTTCCTCTCCTCGGGCGGCCGCGTCTACCTGCCGCTGGCCTGAGCGCCGAGACCGCCCGTCCGAGCTGTCGGAGAAGACGTTCCGTATCCCGCACGGCAGCGGGGGTCCGGGGTGGCTCTGCCGGAAGATCGGCGACGCCCGCCCTGCCCGGTCCTCCGGGCGGGGCGGGCGTCGTCGGCCGGGTCAGTCGCGGTGGTGGCGGCCGGTGGAACGCAACGACCGCCGGCCGTTCTCCTGCTCGGGCTCGTTGTCCGGGACCGGCCTGCTCAGGCCGGTGACCCAGTCCACGTACTCCTCGTCCTGCGCCGGCAGCGGCTCGGGCTCCTGTTCGGCCGGGGCCTCCTCGGCCCGGGACCGGTTGCGGCGGAACAGGCCCAGCCGGCCCCGGCCCCGCCCGGTGGGCTGCTCGGCCTCGCCGGGCGACGCGGATCCCGGTGACGCCTCCGCCCCGGTGGCGGCGCCGTTCGTCGGGGTGCTGTCGGCGGACGCCGGGGCGGGGCCGCCCCGGCGCGCGGTGGCGAGCGCCTCCCAGCTCGCGGCGCGGGCCAGGTCGGGCATCGGGGCCCGGTGGCGGGGCCGCGGCGTGCTCTCGGCGGCGGGTTCGGCGGCGGGCCGGGCGACCTCGGCCGTGTCGGCCTGGGGCCGGGGCGGGACCGGCCACGCGGGGACGGGCGGCGGCGCGGCGCCGGCAGCGGGGACCGTCGTGCTGTTCGCGGCGGCGTCCGCGCTCGCGGGGGCGTCCGGGGCGACGGGCTTCGGGGCAGCGTCCCCGGGCTTCGGGTCCGCAGTGGCGGGCGCCGGTTCCGCAGCGGTGGGCGCCGGTTCCGGAGTGGCGGGGGTCGGGTCCGGAGCGGCGGGGGTCGGGGCCTCGGCGGTGGGCGTCGGGTCCGCAGCTTCGGATACCGCCACGGGGGCGACCTGGCGCGTGGACCGGGGCTTGCGGGTACGGCGGGGCTTGGGCGCGCTCGCCGTGGCCGGCTGCCCGGCGACCGCTCCGGCCGGCTGCCCGGCGGGCGTGGATCCATCGGCCGGCTGCGCGGCCGACGTGCCCTCGGCCGGCTGCACGGCTGGCGTCGGGGGCTCGGCCGGCTGCGCCGGGGGAGTCGTCTCCCCGGCCGGGCGTCCGGCAAGTGTCGCCTCCCGGAGGGGCTGCCCGGCGGGCGTCGCCTCGGCGGGCGCCTCGAAGGCGGGTGACGCGTCGGCGGTGGGTGTCGCTTCCGTGGTGGCCGGGACGGACGGGGCCGTCGGGGCGTGGGCGGCGGCGTCCGGCGTACGGGCGGGTTCCGGTTCGGCCGGGCGCTCGGCTGCGGCCGGGGCGTCGGAGCCGGCCGTCCACTGCGGACCCGCGCCCGTCCGGGCGGCGGGGGCCGGGGCGATTCCTCCCCCGGCGGGCCAGTCCCAGTGCGGGGGGACGGCCCGGGGCTCCCGACCGTCGCCGGTGGCGGTGGTGACCGCGCCGGAGTCCGTGCCGCCGGCCCGGTCGGTGGTGGCCAGGGTGGCACCGGCCAGGTCGACCGTCTCCGGCTCGTCCCCGGCGGCGGACGCCGGGGCGTGCGGCAGGGCCGGACCGGCCGGCAACGGACGCAGGATGTCGGTCGGCTCGATGGCTCCGGTGGGAGCGGTGCGGGCGACCAGCGGCCAGCGCAGCAGCGCGGCGGCGGCCGACCCGAGGGCGCCGGCGGCCACCGCGAGCAGCGCCGCGTAGTACGGCGTGAGCTGGTAGCGGTCGGCGGTGTCGCCGGGACCGGCGGTCAGGTAGGCGAACGCGACCAGCACCGGCCCCGCCACTCCCGTCGCGCCGCTGACCAGCGGCGGGTGGCCGCGCCAGCGGGCCAGCCCGCCAGTCGCGGCGCCCGCCAGCAGGGCCACCAGCGGCAGGACGACCAGGGCCAGCCGCTGCGCCGTGCCGGCCTCGAGCGACGCCGGCTCCGGCACCCCCAGGCGTACGGTCTCCAGCGGCCCGGACAGCAGCGACGGCGTCACCGAGACCAGGGCCAGCAGCCAGACGGCGCCCGCGACGGCCGCCATGTTCCACCCCACCGGCGGCTGGAGCAGTACGGCGAGGGCAGCGCCCGCACCGACCACCGCACCGAGGACGGCGCAGATGCCGACGGCCCAGACGGGGTCCACCGTGACGAGTTCGGCCGCCCGGGCGGGCTGCATGCACAGCGGCGCGACGACGGTGGCGCCCAGTGCGGCGGCGCCGGCGACGGCGAGCAGGCGCCCGGTGCCGGCCAGCCCTCCGTCCCGGCGGGCCAGGCGCTCGGTGAGCACCGCGCCCACCACGGCGGCGTTGGCGGCGAACCAGCCCGCCCAGACGAGCTGGGCCGGCCACTGGTTGACGGTGGCGCCGGTGAAGGTGCCGGTGAGCCGGACGACGCCGAAGCCGAAGGCGATGCCGAGCTGACCGGCCCCGGCCAGCAGGCTCACCCCGAGCGCGGTGAGCAGCAGTCTGCCCCAGGTCCGAAAGGCCATGTCCGGCACGTTACGCACCTGTTGACCAGGCCGCCACCGGCGCGCCGCGAGCGGGGGTGACCCGCCGGCCGGCGGTTACTTCAGCTCGACCAGCCGGGCCAGGTAGGTCGTGTCGCCCACGTTGGTCAGCATGTGCACGGCGCCCGGGTCCCGGTAGACGACCCCGCCGGTCGGCTCGTCGGCGTCGATGAGGGTGCCGTCGATCGTCTGCACGACGTTCTTCGCCCCCTGGATCGCCACCACGAGGTACGGGTGGTCGTGCCGGTGCAGCGGCTGCCGTTCGCCCGGCTCCAGGCGGATGTGCCAGACCCGGACCCGGTCGTTCTCGTACACGATCTCCTGGCCCACCGGCCCGAGTTCGAGGTGCGCGTCGGTCATCGGGTTCCGTCCAGTCGGGGGAGCACCTCGGCGGCGATGAGCTCCAGGTGGTCGAGGTCGGCGAAGTCGATCAGCCGCAGGTGCACCCGGGTGGCGCCGATCGCGGCGAACTCGCCGATCCGGTCGACGAGCTGCGCGGGCGAGCCGACCACCGGGTCCTCCGGCGGCAAGGCGCTCTTGACGTGCAGCGGGGCGGCGCGGCGCTGGGCCTCGGCGTCGGTGCGGCCGATCGCCACCACGATCCCGGCGGAGAGGGTGAGCGGGGCACGCCCCGACTCGGCCCGGCCGGTGCGGTCGCAGGCCTCCCGCACCCGCTCGTACGCGACGGCGGTCTCCGCGACGGTCTTGAACGGCATGTTGAACTCGTCGGCGTACCGGGCGGCGAGTTCGGGGGTGCGCTTCGGGCCGCGACCGCCGACGATGATCGGCGGGCCGGGCACCTGCACCGGCTTCGGCAGGGCGGGAGCCTGGACCAGCCGGTAGTGGTCGCCGGTGAAGCTGTACGTCTCGCCCGGCGGCGTCCGCCACAGCCCGGTGACGATCTCCAACTGCTCGGCCAGCCGGTCGAAGCGTTCGCCGACGGCCGGGAACGGGATGCCGTAGGAGGTGTGCTCCCGCTCGTACCAGCCGGCGCCGATGCCGAGTTCGACGCGGCCGCCGCTCATCTGGTCCACCTGGGCCACCATCACGGCCAGCGGGCCGGGCGGCCGGAAGGTGGCGGAGGTGACCAGGGTGCCGAGCCGGATCCGGCTGGTCTCGCGGGCCAGCGCGGCCAGCGTGAGCCAGGCGTCGGTCGGGCCGGGCAGGGCCGGTTCGTCGCCCATCGCCTGGTAGTGGTCGGCGCGGAGGAAGCCCTCGAAGCCGCCGTCCTCGGCCAGCCGGGCGAAACGGAGCTGGTCGTCGTAGCTGGCGCCCCGGTGCGGCTCGGTGAAGACGGTGACCCGCATGCTCATCGTCCTTCCGCGCCGGCTGTCGCCGGCAGGTCCCGCTCCATGAGGAGTTCGTGCAGGTCGGCGCTGACGCGGGCGACGTCGGCCAGGTGCGCGTTGCGGCCCAGGGTGCGCGGTCGCGGGATGTTCACGTCGACCACCTTGCGGATCCGGCCGGGGCGGGGGCTGAGGACGACCACCCGGTCGGCCAGCAGCACCGCCTCGTCGATCGAGTGGGTGACGAACACGATGGTGGCCCCGGAGGTCATGTGTACGCGCTGCAGCTCGCCGGAGAGCTCCTCGCGGGTCAGCGCGTCGAGCGCGGAGAACGGCTCGTCCATCAGCATCACCCGGGGCTCGCCGATCAGCGACCGGCACAGCGACACCCGCTGCTGCATGCCGCCGGAGAGTTCGTGCGGCAGCCGCTTCTCGAAGCCGGCCAGCCCGGCGAGGTCCAGCAGCTCCCGGGCCCGGTCGCGGTGCTTGGCCCGCTTCCAGCCGAAGATCTCCACGGGGAGCAGGACGTTGTCCAGGACCGTGCGCCAGGGGAGCAGGGCCGGTCGCTGGAAGAGCATCGCGATGTCCGGCCGCGGCTTGGTGATCGGCGTACCGGCCACGGTGATGCTGCCGTCGCTGACGGGGAGCAGGCCGGCGATCAGGCGCAGCAGCGTGGACTTGCCGCAACCGGAGCGGCCGAGTACGGCGACGAACTCGCCGGCGGCGACGTCGAGGTCGATGCCGCGCAGCGCCTCGACGCGGCCGCTGCGGCCGTCGAAGGTGCGGGACACCCCGGAAAGCTGGATCATCTCCGGCGGCCTCCCTGAGTGGGCGATCAGCAGTCGCGGCCCAGGGTAACCGGCCCGTGTGGACGACATGTCGTCCGGGGTGGAAGCGAGGATTTTTCCGTAACGAAACCCATACGCCTGGCATTGTCGGGGTCGGTTTCTCGTACGCTGTCCACCGCTAAGAGTCCCCTCACGACGGTTGGTGTCGGCCCAACCCCTCGGCCGGCCCACCTAGACAACCCCTCCGGTGGCGGCGCGCCGCTCCGGTCGGAAAGGACATGGTGCACTGATGAGAAGGCTGACCCGTACGGTCGCTGCCGCTGCGCTGGCCACCGCCCTTGCCCTGGTCTCCGGGTGCAGCGGCGACTCGGACTCCGGCGCCGACACCAAGAGCGGCAACGGCACGGCGTTGGAGAAGGTGACCTACCTCACCTCGTTCGGCAACTTCGGCCGTGACTCCTACGCCTGGGTCGCGAAGGAGAAGGGCTTCTTCAAGGAGGCCGGGTTCGACGTCGACATCAAGCCGGGTCAGGGCACCAACGCCGTGATCGGGACAATCGTCGGCGGGCAGGCCCAGTTCGGCCCGATCGACCTCACCGGCGGTCTGCTCCAGTTCGGCAACGGCGCGGCCAAGGACTTCGTCGCGGTCGCCGCGATCCAGCAGCGCACCATGGCCGCCATCGCCACCGTCGAGGGCAAGGGCATCGCGTCGCCGAAGGACCTGGAGGGCAAGAAGCTCGCCGACACCGAGGGCTCCGTCGTCCGCAACCTCTTCCCGACGTACGCCCGGCTGGCCGGCGTGGACGCCAGCAAGGTGCAGTGGGTGCCCGGTCAGGCGCAGGCCCTGATGGGCATGCTCGGCTCCGGCACGGTGGACGGCATCGGCCAGTTCGTCGTCGGCCAGCCGACCATCGAGACGGTGACCAAGCAGAAGGCCGTCATGCTGCCGTACAGCAACGTGATGCAGGACCTCTACGGCAACGTGCTGATCACCTCCGCCAAGATCGCCAAGGAGAAGCCGGAGATGGTCAAGCGGTTCACCGCGGCCCTGATGAAGGGCCTGGAGTACGCGCTGACCAACCCGCAGGAGGCGGGTGAGCTGCTGAAGAAGAACGTCGACGCCGCCAACCCCGCCGCGGCCGCCGCCGAGCTCCAGCTCATGGCCGGCTACGTGCGCTCCAGCAACTCCGGCACGCAGCTCGGCACGCTGGACAGCGGCCGGGTCGCCAAGAGCATCGCGATCCTCCAGGGCGCCGGTGCGCTCAAGCAGAACATCACCCCCGACCAGATCATCGACTTCAGCCTCGCGCCGAAGGCCTGATCGACGCCGACCGCGGCACGGGGGTGCGGTCCACCGGGGCGACCCGGTGGCCGCACCCCCGTCGCGTGCCGGCCCGGCCGGCAGGAGAGGAGAACCTGTGACGGAGACGACCGTTACCCGGTCCGGCCACGTCGGGAAGAAGCCCGTGGGCGCCGGCGCGCCCCCGCGCCGGTCCGGCGTACGCCCGGCGGCCGTCGGGCTGCCGCTGCTCGGTGCCGTGATCACGCTGGCCGCCTGGTGGCTGGTCACGTCCGGCCTGCAACTCGTGCACCCGGTCGCGCTGCCCCCGCCGCAGGCGGTGTGGCAGGCGATGGTGGCGGGGAACGACGTGCTGCTGCCGGCACTGGGCGTGACCACCACGATGACCGTGGTCGGCTTCCTGCTGTCGGCGGTGGCCGGGGTGCTGATCGGGATGGCCCTGGCCGGTTCCCGGCGGGTCGAGCGGATGTTCGCGCCGCTGCTGGTGGCGGTCAACGCGGTGCCGAAGATCGCCCTGGGCCCGCTGCTGGTGGTCTCGGTCGGCTGGGGCACGAAGCCGATCCTGACCATGGTGTTCCTGCTCTGCTTCTTCCCGGTCGTGCTCTCCACGGCGACCGGCCTCACCACCACCCCCAACGACCTGGCCGAGCTGGCCCGCTCGCTGAACGCCTCGTGGTGGCAGGCGTTCCGCAAGGTGCGCTTCCCCGCCGCGCTGCCGCAGATCTTCGTCGGGCTCAAGGTGGCGATGCCGCTGGCCGCGATCGGCGCGGTGATCGGCGAGTTCTATTCGGACAAGCCGGGGCTGGGCTACCAGATCCTGCAGTACAACGGCATCGGCGACACCGCGACCGCCTGGGCGGCGATCGTGTTGATCGCGCTGATGAGCATCCTGCTCTACAGCGCGCTGTCCCTGGTCGAGCGGCTCGCCCTGCCGTGGGTGCGCGCCACCACCTCGGCCCGCTGACCCGCTCGTGCAGCCCTCGGTGTGGCCCGCCGGAGAACGGCGGGCCACACCGGCCGGTCAGCTCGCGAGGCGCCAGCGCCCGTTGCGCGCCACCAGGGTGGTGAGGGCCTGCGGCATCAGGCCGGAGTGGTTGTCCGGGGTCATCCGGATGGGCCCGGAGAGACCGTCCAGCTGGGTCGTCTCCAGCACGTCCCGGATGCCGTCGCGGTCGACCTCGCCGGGCTCGCCGCCCGAGCGCAGTTCGGCGTCGGCGATGAGCTGCACCGCGTCGGCCGCGAACGACGAGGATCCGTTGTAGCTGCCGAAGCGGGCGGTGTAGTCCTGGAACCACTGCCGGCGGGCCGCCTTCGCCGGGGTCGTGGCGATCACGTCGTCGATCACCATGGTCTGGGTGAAGACCAGCGTGGCGCGCTCGGTCGCCTTGGACGCGGCACCGAGGAAGAGGTCGCCGGCTGCCGCCGCGTCGAAGAAGAGGTCGCCCTCGAACTTGGCCTGCTGAGCGGCGGTGGCGGCCAGCGTCGCCTGCTCCGCCGGGGTCCAGACGACCAGCGCGTCCGGCTTCTTCGCGATCAGGTCCTTGACCTGCTGACCGACCTCGGTGTCGGTGGTGCGCACGGCCTCTTCGCGCACCAGCTTGACGCCGGCCTTCGCGAACTCGGCGCGCAGCGCGGTCGACCCCTCGCGGCCGTAGGCGTCGTCGCTGTGCAGCACGCCCGCCTTGCGTACGCCCTTGCGGCGCATCTCGCCGGCGAGGGCGGCGGCGCTGTCGGCCGCGTTCGGGGAGAGCTTGAACACGTACCGCCGTTCGGCGACCGGGGTGGACACGGCGCTGGACGCCGCGAGCGCAATGGTGGGAATTCGCTTCTCGTTGATGGTGCGTACGGCACCGACGGCGCATTCGTTGCAGCCGCCCATGATGATGGCGCTGACTTGGGAATCAGCGCTGAAGTCACCGATGTTGCGCAGCGACTCGCTCGCGTCCGACCGGTTGTCCTTCACCCGCAGCTCGACCTTCCGGCCGTTCAGCGCACCGGAGGAGTTCAGCTGCCCGACCTTCAGTTCCAGCGCCCGCTGGTACGCCTTGCCGACCGGCGCGGCGGCACCGGAGAGTTCGAGGTCCGCGGCGATGACGATGGGACTGGTGTCCTTCTCGTCCGCCCCGAACTGGCAGCCGGTGAGCGTGGTGGCCAGCACGGCCGATGCGAGCGCGGCGGCGGTCGCGGAGCGGATGGGGCTCAACTCAGTCCTCCAGATGCGGCCCGGGCGATACCCGGTCACCGCCGGGTTGTCCGTCCTCAGTAGAGGAACGGGATCGGTCTGCCGTACGGTGTGCGCGAAGCGTGCAAAACCTTGCCAACGCCGGACCCCTGCGGTCAAGCGGAGCGTCCGAAGCGTTTCGGGACGCGTATCCCACATGGTGGGGCAGCGGGAAGTTTGCAAACGCTTACTAATACGACACGGATGACCACTCTGGAGTTACATGCCCTGTTCACGGGCATGGAGAATTGAAGGTATTAGTTGACCGGATCACGGGATGCGTGCCCTCCGACCGTTTCCTACCCCGCTGTGGCTTCCCAAACAGGATCACTTCTGATGAAATCGCGGCCGTGCCGCGTGTGGCGCAGTCCGCTGCACCGGGCGCGAGTCGGCGGGGCAGGCGTGGAAGAAACGACGGAGGCGATGTCGTGAGCACCGGACCGACGACCCTGCCCGCGAGTGGCGACACCGATCAGCCGAAGCGGCGTCGGCTGCCCCGGCTCCGCGACGTGCGGATCCGCTCCAAGCTCGCGCTGATCCTGGTCGTGCCGGTCGCCGCGGTGCTCGCGCTGGCGACGGTCCGACTCGTCGCGGTCGGCGAGAACACCTTCGACGCCAACCAGGCCCGGGCGCTGACCGCGCTCTCCGTCGACGTCTCCGCCCTGACGCAGGACCTGCACGCCGAGCGGATGGCCGCGGCGGCCTTCCTGTCGACGCCGCAGCAGAAGGCCGACGCCTACAACCTGCGGGTGCGCAGCACCGACGAGCGGGTCGCGGCGTACCGGGCCGAGCGCGGTCGCATCGATGACCTGCCGTCCGCCGTGCGCGAGCGGCTGGCGACCATCGACGAGCACCTGGAGACGCTCGCCGCCACCCGGCAGGAGGTGCTGGACCGCCAGCAGATGGCGGTCGCCGAGGCGGCACTGCGCTACGGCGTCATCATCACCGACCTGGTCGCGTACGGCGACGGGCTGGCCCAGCTGCCCGGCGACGAGCGGCTCGCGGACGCCCGGCGCGCGGTCGCCGCGTTCGCCCGCGCCAAGGCGGCCGTCGCCGAGGAGCAGTCGGTCGCCTTCACCGCCCTGATCAGCGGCCGGCTCGACGAGGAGCAGTTCTCCTCCTTCGTCGCCACGCTGACCAGCCAGCAGGAGGCGCTGGGCGCCTTCACCCTCGCCGCCGACCCGACCCAGCGGGCCCTGGTCGAGAGCACGGTCTCCGGCGACGCGGTCACCCTCGCCGACCGGGTGGCCGCCGACATCACCCGCTCGGTCGGGCAGCCCTCCCTGGTGACCGCCCAGGACGCCACCGCCGCCATCGGCGCCGTCAACGACCTGATGCGGTGGGCCGAGATCCGGCTCCAGGACCGGCTGCTCAGCCAGGCCGACCAGGCCCGCTCGGACGTCATCCGGCAGGCCATCATCGAGACGGCGCTGGTGCTGCTCACCCTCATCGTCGCCGTGACCCTCGCCGTGGTGCTGGCCCGCTCGCTCAACCACTCGCTGCGCCGGCTGCGGGAGGGCGCCCTCTCGGTGGCGAACCACGACCTGCCGGACGCGGTCAAGCGGCTGCAGAACGTCGGCAACGTCGGCGACGGCGGCGTCGAGGAGATCGTCCGGGAGGTACGCGACCCGATCCAGCTCAACAACCGCGACGAGGTGGGCCAGGTGGCGCTCGCCTTCAACGTCGTGCACCGCGAGGCGGTCCGGGTGGCGGCCGAGCAGGCCGCGCTGCGTACCAGCGTCTCGGCGATGTTCCTCAACCTCGCCCGGCGCAGTCAGACCCTGGTCGACCGCATGATCGGTGAGCTCGACGCGATCGAGCGCGGCGAGGAGGACCCGAAGCGGCTCGCGCAGCTCTTCGAGCTGGACCACCTGGCCACCCGGATGCGCCGCAACGACGAGAACCTGCTCGTCCTGGCGGGCGCCGACTCCGCCGTGCCGCGCCGCGACGACGCCCTGCTGGTGGACGTGCTGCGGGCCGCCCAGTCCGAGGTGGAGCTCTACAACCGCATCGAGTTCGGCACCGTCGACACCGACATCTCGGTCGCCGCGCACGCCGTCAACGACGTGGTCCGCCTCGTCGCCGAGCTGCTCGACAACGCCACCCGCTTCTCGCCGCCGACCACCACCGTGGTCGCCGACGGCCGCCGGATCCGCGACTACGTCCTCATCCAGGTCGAGGACCGGGGTCTCGGCCTGACCGACGACCAGCTCGACTCGCTCAACCGGCGACTGGCCGCCCCGCCGAGCGTCGACGTCGCGGCGTTCCGGCTCATGGGTCTGGCCGTGGTCAGCCGGCTGGCCTCCCGCTACGGCATCCGGGTGGAGCTGCGCCGCAACGTGGAGGGCGGCACCGTCGCCCAGGTGACGCTGCCCGCCGCGACGGTCGTGCTACCGCCCGTGCACAGCCGGGACCAGCAGATCACCCGGCCCCGGCAGCCGCTCGCGGTCGAGCAGAACCCGCTCACCCCGGCCGGCCTCGCCGAGCCGGCCGGCGCCGGGCGTACCGCCTCGGCCACCCTGACCGACCAGTGGCGCTCCGCCGCCCCGGCACCGTGGCAGGCCCCGGAGCAGGCGCGGGACACCATGGCCCCGGTGCAGGCAGGTGGCCTGCCGGCGGCACCGCCGCCCGCCCCGCCGACGCCCCCGGCCCGGCCGGCCTTCGGCGGCGTCTCGGTCGGCACGCCGACCGTCGCGTACCCCACGGTCGAGGCGCTGCCCAAGCGCGTCCCCGGCGGGGAGGCCACGGCCCCGGGTGCGCCCGGGCTGCCGGTGGGCCCGATCGCCGGTTCGCCGGCCACCGCCGGGCTGTCGGCGGGTCTCGCCGGCTCCGACCAGGGCACCGGCCGTGGCCTCGGGGCCAACCTGGCCGCTACGGCCCCGCTCGCCCCCGCCCCGGCCGCGCCGATCACCCCGCGCCCCGAGCTGCCGGCCGAGGCGCCGATCTTCCGCGAGATGGAGGCGGTGTGGTTCCGGTCGCACGGTAACGACGCCACGGCCATCTTCACCCGCCCGGACTTCAGCCAGTCGCCCGCCGCCCAGCAGGCCGCCGGAGCGCCGAGTACCGCCGCGCCGAGCGCCGCCGCGCCGGCAGCCGCCCAGCCGGCACCGGCGCCCCGCGCGCCGCGGTTGCCCACGCGTACGCCGGGCAGCACCGACACCACCGCACCGACCGCGCAGCCGGCACCGCCGACCGCGCAGCCGGCACCGCCGACCGCGCAGCCGGCACCGCCGTCGTACACCCCGCCGGCCGCGGCGCGGCCCACCACGCCGGACACACGCCCCGCGGCGCCTCCCACCCCGCCTGCTGCGCCGGTCGCGGACCCGCCGCCGGCGGCGCCCGCGACCGACACGGACGCCTGGCGGACGGCGGCAGACGAGGGCTGGTCCCGGGCCAGCCGGGCGGCGGCCCCCGCCACCGCCGGCACCACCCGCTCGGGGCTGCCCAAGCGGCAGCCGCAGGCACAGCTCGTGCCGGGCGGGATCGAGCCCCGGGGCGGCCGCGACCGCAGCCGGCGTACCCCGGACGAAGTTCGGGGCCTGTTGTCGGCCTACCACCGCGGCGTGCAGCGCGGCCGGGCGGCCGGCACGGACCAGAACAGCACCTCGACCAAGGAGACGAGTCGATGAACAGGCCAGCGGCCATGCAGGACATGAGTTGGTTGCTCACCAACTTCGCCGACAGCGTGGCGGGAATCGCCCACGTGGTGGCGGTGTCCGCCGACGGGCTGCTGCTCGCCTCCTCGCGGGATCTGCCCGCGGACCGGGCGGACCAGCTCGCCGCGATCACCTCGGGCGTGGTCAGCCTGACCGAGGGCGCCGCCCGGATGTTCAGCGCCGGCGGCGTGCTCCAGACGGTCATCGAGATGGACAGCGGCTACCTGTTCCTGATGTCGATCAGCGACGGCTCGTCGATGGCCGTGCTGGCGGCCCGCAGCTGCGACGTCGGTCAGGTGGGCTACGAGATGGCGCTGCTGGTCGAGCGGGTCGGTGCGGCGCTGGTGCCGCTGCCCCGGGACGCGGTGCGGTCCTAGCGGGACGCGACGTGCGGGCCGTACGTCGTCAGGAACGAGAAGATCCGGTGCCCGACCAGGGGCCCGGCCGGGAGAGGAGGTGATCGTCGATGGACCAACGGCGCGTGGACCCACGTGGTGCGCTGGTACGGCCGTACGCGGTCACCCGCGGCCGGACCGAGGCCCGGATGGACATCGCCCTGGAGGCGGTCCTGACGGCCAGCGCGACCCAGGCTGCGGAGGCCCGCTTCGCGGGGCACGACAAGCACCGCATCGCCACCGTCTGCGAGGGCCGGGCACAGTCGCTGGCCGAGATCTCCGCGTACACCCGGATGCCGCTGGGCGTCACCCGGGTGCTGGTCGCCGACATGGTGGCCGAGAGCCTGCTGACGCTACACACTGCCGCTCCCGCCGAGGGGTTCGAGGAGCGGATGGAAATCCTTGGAAGGGTGCTAAGTGGACTTCGCAGGCTATGACCCCGCCGGGGCCCGCCGAGACCGGGGAATCATCTCCGCGAAGATCGTGGTCGCGGGCGGCTTCGGCGTGGGCAAGACGACGCTGGTCGGCGCGATCTCGGAGATCACCCCGCTGAGAACCGAGGCGGTGATGACCGCTGCCGGCGTCGGCATCGACGACCCGTCCAAGGTGCCGGGGAAGCAGACCACCACGGTCGCCATGGACTTCGGCCGGATCACCATGGCCGAGGACCTGATCCTGTACCTCTTCGGCACGCCGGGTCAGACCCGGTTCTGGTTCATGTGGGACGAGATCATCAAGGGCGCGGTGGGGGCGGCCGTGCTGGTCGACACCCGCCGGATCACCGACGCCTTCGCGCCGCTCGACTACTTCGAGAACCGCCGGCTGCCGTACGTCGTGGCGTTGAACCGTTTCGACGGCGCGCCGCAGTACGAGCTGGAGGAGGTCCGCGAGGCGCTGGCCATCTCGCCGGACGTGCCGCTGGTGCTGACCGACGCCCGGCACCGGGACGCCGTCAAGCAGGTGCTCGTGACCGTCGTGGAGCACGCCATGCTCCGCCTGGAGGCCGAGCACGGCCGGGGCTACCCGGCGCCGGTCGGCTGAACGGGACGGCCACCGTCTCCGGGTCGCGTCAGTCGACCCGGAGACGGTAGCCGCGCTTGACGACCGTCTGCACCACGCGGGGCGCGCGTAGCCCGGCGCGCAGCCGGGCCACCGCCATCTCCACGGCGTGCTCGTCCGCGCCGCGCGGCAGCGTGCGCAGCAGGGCCGTCCGGGACAGCACCCGACCCGGCGAGCCGCACAGCGCCCGCAGCACCGCCATCGGCGCCGGCGCGAGCGGGCGCAGCTCCCCGTCGACCACGGCGGCGTGCCCGCGCAGCGTGAGCAGGTGACCGGCCACCTTCAGGGTGACCGTCCGGCGCGGCAGCTCGTCGACGATGGTCCGGACCAGGGCACCCAGGCGGGCCCTGGCCGGCGCGCTGACCGGCACCCCGCGCCGCAGCAGCGGCTCCGCGGTGACCGCGCCCACGCAGCTGGCGAGCACGTCGCCCCGGAACGAGTCGAGCACCGCGTCGCAGCGGTCCCCGGCGGCGCGCAGCAGCGCCTCGGCCGCCGGGGCCGAGGTGAAGGTGACCGCGTCGACGAGCCGGCCGGCGACCAGGTCGATCAGGCGGTGCAGCGGGGCCGGGTCGGTCGGTGGCGCCCACCGGTAGACGGGCACCTCGATCACGGTCGCCCCGGCCGCCTCCAGCGCCAGCGTGCACTCCGGCTGCCGCTCGCCGTGCAGCTGCATGGCGACCACCTGCCCGGCCACCCCGCGCCGGCACAGGTGCTCGACCACCTCGTCGCAGCTCTCCGAGTCGGGCGACCACTGGTCGTGCAGGCCGGCGGCCCGGATGGCCCCGCGCGCCTTGGGACCCCGCGCCACCACGTACGCGTCGGCGAGCACGCCGCGCAGCGGCTCGGCCAGCCCCCAGCCCTCGGCCGCCTCCAGCCAGCCGCGCATCCCGATGCCGGTGTTGGCCATGAGGACGTCCGGCGGCCGGTCCAGGCAGGCCCGGGTGGCCTCACGCAGGTCGGTGTCGTCGGCCAGCGGCACGATCCGCAGGGCCGGGGCGATCACCACCCGGGCGCCCCGCCGTTGCAGCAGCGCGGCGAGTTCGTCCCGTCGCCGGTCGGCGGTCACCCCGATGGTGAAGCCGGCCAGTTCGTCGCGCATTCACCCCTCCCGTCGCAGCCGCACCTCGACCAGGCCGTCCCGGCAGCGCACGTCGTGCCGGGGCACGGCGACGCCGGGCAGGTCGAGGCACGCGCCGGTGCGCAGGTCGTACACCTGCTTGTGCAGCGGCGACGCGACCGTCGGCGCCCCGCCCCGGCTGCCGACGATCCCGCGCGACAGCACGTACGCGCCGGCGACGGGATCGAGGTTGTCGATGGCGAAGAGCCCGTCGGCGGTGCGGAACAGCGCCACCTGCACGCCGTCGACGAGCGCGGCGACGCCCCGCTCCGGCTCCAGCCGGTCGAGCGGGCAGACCGGCACCCAGGTGCGCGTCGTCGTCATCGTGATGGTCATCGCCGTACCTCCAGCAGTCCGGGCGTCGTGGTGGTCATCGCCATACCTCCGGCATGCCGAGCGCGACCGGTTGCCGGACCCCGTCGGCCGGCGTACGGCCCGCCGGGACGGGTTGGCCCCGCTCCAGCGCGAACGTGATGGACGGGTCGGGCACGTCGGGGGCGTTGACGAAGGAGGCGAACCGGCGCAGCCGTACGGGGTCCTCCAGCACGTCGCGCCACTCGTCGGAGTACGACTCGACGTGCCGGGCCATCGCGGCGTCGAGTTCGGCGCAGAGGCCGAGCGAGTCGTCCACGACGACGGCGCGCAGGTGCTCCAGTCCGCCCTCCATCGCCTCGATCCAGGCGGCGGTGCGTTGCAGGCGGTCGGCGGTGCGGACGTAGTACATCAGGAACCTGTCGATCAGCCGGACCAGCGCCTCCGTCGACAGGTCGGTGGCGAAGAGGTCGGCGTGCCGGGGCCGGAAGCCGCCGTTGCCGCCGACGTAGAGGTTCCAGCCGGTCTCGGTGGCGATGACGCCGAAGTCCTTGCTGCGTGCCTCGGCGCACTCGCGGGCGCAGCCCGACACCGCCGACTTGATCTTGTGTGGGGCGCGCAGCCCCCGGTAGCGCAGCTCCAGGGCGACGGCCAGCCCGACCGAGTCCTGCACCCCGTACCGGCACCACGTCTCGCCGACGCAGGACTTCACCGTGCGCAGCGCCTTGCCGTACGCGTGGCCGGACTCGAAGCCGGCGTCGACCAGCCGGCGCCAGATCTGGGGCAGCTGCTCGACCCGGGCCCCGAACAGGTCGATCCGCTGCCCGCCGGTGATCTTCGTGTAGAGCCCGAAGTCGCGGGCCACCTCGCCGATCACGATGAGCTTCTCCGGGGTGATCTCCCCACCCGGGATCCGGGGCACCACCGAGTAGCTGCCGTCGCGTTGCAGGTTGGCCAGGAAGTGGTCGTTGGTGTCCTGCAACGACGCCTGTTCGCCGTCCAGCACGTGCCCGGTGCCCAGCGAGGCGAGGATCGAGGCGACCACCGGTTTGCAGATGTCGCAGCCGCGACCCCGGCCGTGCTCGGCGACGAGCTGCGAGAAGGTACGGATCCCGCGCACCCGCACGATGTCGAACAGCTCCTGCCGGCTGGCGTCGAAGTGCTCGCAGAGCGCGCTGGACTGCCGCACCCCGGCGGCGTCGAGGAGCTGCTTGAGCATCGGCACGCAGGAGCCGCAGCTCGTACCCGCCCGGGTGCACGCCTTCAGCGCCGGCACGTCCGCGCAGCCACCGGCGATCGCGTCGTCGATGTCGGCGCGGGTCACCGCATTGCAGGAGCAGACCTGGGCGGTGGCGGGCAGCGCCCCCGCGCCCCCGCCCGGCGCGCCGGCGGGGGCCAGCAGCGCCAGCGGGGGAGCGGGCAGCGGGCCGCCGACGCTGGCCCGCAGCGTCGGGTAGGCGCTCGCGTCGCCGACCAGCACCCCGCCGAGCAGGGTCTGCGCGTCGTCGGAGAGGACCAGCTTGGCGTAGACCCGGGTGGCCGGGTCGGTGAACGTCACGTCGAGGCAGCCCGGCGTGGTGCCGTGCGCGTCGCCGAACGAGGCCACGTCCACGCCGAGCAGCTTCAGCTTCGCGGCGGTGTCCGCCCCGGGGAAGGTGGCCGCCCCGCCGACCAGCCGGTCGGCGACCACCTCGGCCATCGCGTACCCGGGGGCGACCAGGCCGTGGCAGGTCCCGTCGACCGCCGCGCACTCGCCGACCGCCCAGATCCGCCCGTCGGCGCTGCGGCAGGCGTCGTCGACCAGCACCCCGCCGCGCGGGCCCAGGGCGAGACCGGCCGCCTGGGCCAGCTCGTCGCGGGGACGGATGCCGGCGGCGACCACCACCAGGTCGGCGTCGACCACGGTCCCGTCGGCCAGCTCCAGCCCGGCGACCGCGCCGTCGGGCCCGGGCCGCAGCGCGGTGGTGGCGACGCCCAGGTGGGTCGCCACGCCCAGCTCGTCGACGTAGCGGCGCAGCATCGCGCCGCCGGCAGTGTCGACCTGCACGGGCATCAGCCGGGGCGCGAACTCCACCACGCTGGCGTCGAGCCCGAGCAGCCGCAGCGCGTTCGCCGCCTCCAGCCCGAGCAGCCCGCCGCCGATGACCGCACCGGTGCGCCGGCCCCGCGCGTACTCCCGGATCGCCGCCAGGTCGTCCAGCGTGCGGTAGACGAAGACCCCGGGCAGGGTCGCGCCGGCCACCGGCGGTACGAACGCGGACGAGCCGGTGGCCAGCACCAGGGCGTCGTACGGGTGCTCGCCGGTCGCGGTGCGGACCAGCCGCCGCTCCCGGTCGATCTGCGTGGCCGGCTCGCCCAGGCGCAGCTCCACCCCGTCGTCGGGGGTGTGCAGGTTCAGCTCCTCGGCGTCGACCCCGTCGAAGAAGGCCGAGAGCCGCACCCGGTCGTACGCCGGGCGGCTCTCCTCGGCGAGGACGGTGACCCGCCACCGCCCCTGCGGGTCGCGGGCGCGCAGCGCGTCGACGAAGCGCTGCCCGACCATCCCGTTGCCGACGACCACCAACCGACTGCTTCGCTCGCTCATGACGTCACCTCCACCGATTCCACTTCCGACAGCCAGTCGACGATGCCGGCGACGGCGTCCCGGCAGCCGCCGCATCCCGTACCGGCCCGGGTCGCGGCGACCACGGCGTCGACCGTCCGGGCCCCGGAACGCCAGCAACCCACCAGCGCCCCCTTGCTGACGTCGTTGCACCGGCAGACGGTCGCCGCGTCCGGCATCAGCGCCGGGGTGGCGGCCGGCGCTGCTGTCGCCGCGCCGAACGACCGGCCGAGCAGCAGGGAACGCCGGTCGGCCGGCACCGGTTGGCCCCGGTCGAAGAGCTGGATGACCGTGCCGACCGCCGGGTTGTCGCCGAGCAGGATCGCGGCGGTCAGCCGCTCGTCGCGGATGCGCAGCCGGGCGTACGTGCCCCGGGCCGGGTCGGCGAAGGTCAGCTCCTCGCCGGTCCCGCCGTCGCCCGGGTCGCCCATGGCGGCGAGGTCGATGCCGGCCGCCTTGAGCCGGGTCACCGCCGGCCGGGGCCGGTAGCGGGCGCCCGGGTCCTCTCCGGTGAGCAGCTGCGCCACCACCCGGGCCTGCGCCCAGGCCGGGGCGACCAGCCCGGTGAGGGCACCGTCGTGCTGGGCGCAGTCGCCGATCGCCGAGATCCGCGGGTCGCTGGTGCGCAGCCGGTCGTCGACCAGCACTCCCCGCTCGACGGCCAGCCCCGCCGAGGCGGCGAGGGCGGTGTCGGGGCGTACCCCGCAGGAGAGGACCAGCAGGTCGGCGGCGAGCGAGCGGCCGTCGGCCAGGTCGAGGCGTACCCCGTCGGCGTCCGCGACCACCTTCGTGGCCGACACGGCCAGGTGGGTGGTCACCCCGAGGCCCGCGAGGGTGTCGGCCAGCACGGCCGCGCCGGCCGGGTCGAGCTGCCGTTCCATCAGGTGCGGCACCGGGTGCACCACCCCGACGGTCAGGCCCCGGGCGGCGAGCCCGCGGGCCGCCTCCAGCCCGAGCAGCCCGCCGCCGAGCACCAGGGCGCTGCGCGCGCCGTCGGCCACGGCGAGGATCCGCCGGCAGTCGTCGAGGGTGCGGAACGGCACCACCCGCTCCGGCAGCCCCGGCCCGGCCAGCCCCGGCAGCGGGGGCACGACGGCCCGGCTGCCGGTGGCGAGCACCAGATGGTCGTACGCGACGCGGTCGCCGTCGTCGGTGTGGACGGTCGCGGCGGCGCGGTCGACGGCGGTGACGGCCACCCCGCTGCGCAGGTCGACGCCCTGCCCGGCGGCCTCGGCCAGCTCCACGTCCGCCTCGCCGATCCGGCCCGCCAGCAGCGTGGAGAGCATGATCCGGTTGTACGCCCGGTGCGGCTCCGCGCCGAGCACGGTGACCTTGCGGTCCCCGCCCCGGGCGTGCAGCTCGCCGGCCAGCCGGGAGCCCGCCATTCCGTTGCCGACGATCACGATCCGCTCGGTCATGGCCGCGCTACCGGGCTCTGCGGGACGATCAGCTCGCTCATGGTGCGTCCACCCTTTCCAGCCGGACGGCGCAGATCTTGAACTCCGGCATCCCGGAGACCGGGTCGACGGCGTCGTTGGTGACCGAGTTGGCCCGCGCGGCGCCACCCCAGTGGAACGGCGCGAAGACGGTGTCCGGCCGGATGGCGGTGCTGAGCCGGGCCGGCGCGCGGAGTTCGCCCCGGCGGGAGACCACCCGTACCGGCTCGCCGTCGTCGATGCCGAGCCGTCCGGCCAGGTCGGGGTGCAGCTCGACGAAGGCGTCCGGGGCGGCCCGGCGCAGGGCGGCGACCCGGCGGGTCTGGGTGCCCGACTGGTACTGCGCGAGCACCCGGCCGGTGGTGAGGTGCAGCGGGTACTCGGCGCAGACCTCCTCGGCCGCCGGCCGGTGCTCGACGGCGTGGAAGCGGGCCCGCCCGTCCGGGGTGGCGAAGCGGTCGGCGAAGAGCCGGGGGGTGTCCGGGGCGTCCTCGGCCGGGCAGGGCCAGAAGACGCCGTCGTGCGCGTCGATCCGCTCCCAGCTCACCCCGGCGTAGTCGGCGGTCCCGCCCGCCGAGGCCCGCCGCAGCTCCGCAAACACGACCTGCGGGTCGCTGGCGTCCGCGCCGCCGGCACCACCCCGGAGGCGGGCGGTGAGGTCGGCGAGGATCTCCAGGTCCGTACGGACCCCCGGCGGCGGCGTACGCAGAGCGCGGCGGCGCAGCACCCGGCCCTCCAGGTTGGTCATCGTGCCGTCCTCCTCGGCCCACTGGGCGGTGGGCAGCACGACGTCGGCCAGCGCGGCCGTCTCGGAGAGCAGGAAGTCGGCGACCACGAGCAGGTCGAGGTCCCGTAGCCGGCCCTCGATCCGGGCCGCCCGGGGCGCGGAGACCACCGGATTCGAGCCGAAGACCAGCAGCGCCTTCGGCCCGGCGGGCGTGCCCAACGAGTCCAGCAGCTCGTACGCCGGCACGCCCGCCCCGGGCAGTTCCTCGGCCGGCACCCCCCAGACCCCGGCGACGTGTTCCCGGGCGGCCGGGTCGTCGATCCTCCGGTAGCCGGGGAGCTGGTCGGCCTTCTGCCCGTGCTCCCGGCCGCCCTGCCCGTTGCCCTGCCCGGTGAGGCAGCCGTAGCCGGAGCCGGGGCGTCCGGGCAGCCCGAGGGCGAGCGCCAGGTTGACGAAGCCGGTGACCGTGTCGACGCCCTTGGCGTGCTGCTCGGCGCCGCGCGCGGTCAGGATGATCACGCGTCCGGCGGTGCCGAGGGCCCGGGCGGTCGCCTCCAGGTCGGCCACCGGCACCCCGGAGAGCGCCTCGGCGCGGGCCGGCCACCAGCCGGCCACGCTCCGGCGGACCGACTCGAAGCCGGTGGTGCGGTCGGCCACGTACTCCCTGTCGATCCAGCCCTCGGTGAGCGCGATGTGCAGCAGCGCGTTCGCCACCGCCAGGTCGGTGCCCGGCAGGGGTTGCAGGTGCAGGTCGGCCAGCCGGGCGGTGGCGGTGACCCGGGGGTCGACCACGATCAGCCGGCCGCCGCGTTCGCGCTGCTCGGTGAGCCAGCGCACGAGCGGGGGCATGGTCTCCGCCGGGTTCGCGCCGACGAGCAGCAGCGTGTCGGCCCGGCCCAGGTCGGCCAGGGGGAACGGCAGGCCCCGGTCGATGCCGAAGGCGCGCATCCCGGCCGCTGCCGCCGAGGACATGCAGAACCGTCCGTTGTAGTCGATGTGCTTCGTGCGCAGCGCCACCCGGGCGAACCTGCCCAGCGCGTACGCCTTCTCGTTGGTGAGCCCGCCGCCGCCGAAGACGGCCACCGCGTCCCGGCCGTGTCCTTCCTGGACGGCGCGCAGGCCGGTGACGATCCGGTCGAGGGCGGCGGCCCAGCTCGCCGGGCGCAGGGCGCCGCTGACCGGGTCGCGCAGCAGCGGGGTGGTCAGCCGTTCGGGGTGGTCGAGCAGTTCGGCGGCGGTCCAGCCCTTCTGGCAGAGGCCGCCCCGGTTGGTGGGGAACTGCCGGGGGAGTACCGCCACCCGGCCGGTCTCCTCACGCAGCGTCATCCCGCACTGGAGGGCGCAGTACGGGCAGTGCGTCGCCACCTCCCGGGGCGTGCGCCCCGGTCCGGTCGCCGCGTGTGCACCGTCTGTCATGTCGGCAAAGCGTGCCGGGGGGCGATTTCCGGTCCGGGTCCCGTTTGTTTCGGTCCTGTCAAGAGCCGCTCACACCGCACGGGGGCGGCGGACCGGCTCGCGGGGGTCTACGATCTGGGAAAGCGGTCCTATATTTCGGGAGACGCGATGGACGTGGCCGAGGTCTTCGACGCGGTGGCCGGCAGCTACGACGAGGCCCGCCGGCGCCTGGTGCCCTGCTTCGACGCCTTCTACGGCACCGCCGTCGAGGTGGCCGCGCCGCCGCTGCGCGCTGCGCTCGCCGCGGGGCGTACCCCCGAGGTGCTGGACCTGGGCGCGGGCACCGGGCTGCTGTCGCTGCTGCTCGCCGCGGCGGTGCAAGCAGTGGCGGTTTGCCGTGTTCGGCGGCCGGCGCGAATAGCGGGGCGTGACGGGATGACTGTCGGTCATACCGCTGGGTAGTCTGCTCGGCATGACTGCCAAGGTGACCCTGTCGTTCTCGGACGAGACGATCGAGGAGGCCCGGCGGTTCGCGAAGCGCGAAGGGCTCTCCCTCTCGGCGTGGATGGACCAGGCGGCCCGCGAGAAGGCGCTGCGCGAGGTCTTCACCGCGCACGCCGCCGCCGTCGGCCGGGCCGGTCTCGACCTCGAAGCCGCCGCCCTCGCCGACGCCCGCGAGGTGGGCATGGTCGACGACGTGCTCTTCGGCGGGCGCCCGCGTGCTGCGTAGGGGCGAGGTCTGGCGCATCGACGGCGCCCGGGAACGGCTCGGGCTGGTGATCAGCTCCGACGTCTACAACTCCACCGACGTGCCGATCGTGATCGTGGCCGAGGTGGTCGAGGAGGCGCTGCTGCGCGACTCGCCCCTGGCGGTGCGGATGGGCGCGTACGTGGTGATGCCCGACCGGCTCTCCTCGCCGATGAAGAAGTGGTTCACGGAGTGCGTGGACGTCGCCGACACCGAGACCATGCTCCGGGTCGGTCGGGCGCTGCGCATCCTCCAGGAGCTCTGACATCTCACGGGCCGCATCCGCCCGCGGTGCGGTCTCCGTTTCCGGCCCGACCCGCGACGGGCACGGTCGGGTAACCCCCGGTTCCTAGCGTTCCTCCAGGTCACACCGACGAGGAGGAGTCGCCGTGAGCACACTGGCCCCCACCGCACCCCTGGCCGAGGCCGCCCCGCCGGCCGCCGGCCGCCGGCGCCGCATCGACGACTGGCGGCCCGAGGACCCGGACTTCTGGCGTACGACCGGGGCGCCGATCGCCCGCCGCAACCTCTGGGTCTCGATCTTCGCCGAGCACGTCGGCTTCTCCGTGTGGAGCCTCTGGTCCGTCACGGTGCTCTTCCTCGGCCCGGAGTACGGCATCGACCCGGCGGGCAAGTTCCTGCTCACCGCCGTGCCGGCCGCCCTCGGGGCGGCGCTGCGGCTGCCCTACACGCTGGCCGTGGCGCGCTTCGGCGGGCGGACCTGGACGATCGTCAGCGCACTGCTGCTGCTCGTCCCGGCCGTGCCGATGACGGTGCTGCTGGAGCCCGGTGTCTCCTACTCCACCCTGATGGTGCTGGCCTGCCTGACCGGCGTGGGCGGGGGCAACTTCGCCTCCTCGATGGCGAACATCAACCTCTTCTATCCGCAGCGGCTCAAGGGCCGGGCGCTCGGGCTCAACGCCGGCGGCGGCAACCTCGGCGTGCCGGCGGTGCAACTGGTCGGCCTGGCGGTGCTGGCGACGGCGGGCGCCGCGTACCCCCGCCTGGTGCCGGCGGTCTACCTGCCGCTGATCGTGCTGGCCGCGCTCGCCGCGGCGCGCTGGCTGGACGACGTCCCGGGGGCGCGCAACGAGCCCGGCGCGCTGCGCGAGGCCGCTTGCGATCCGCACACCTGGATCATGTCGCTGCTCTACGTCGGCACCTTCGGCTCGTTCATCGGCTTCGGCTTCGCCTTCGGCCAGGTGCTCCAGCTCCAGTTCGCCGAGCGCTTCCCGACCCCGGCCGACGCCGTCTGGCTGACCTTCCTCGGCCCGCTGATCGGCTCGCTGGTCCGGCCGGTCGGCGGGCACCTCGCCGACCGCCTCGGCGGGGCCCGGGTGACCTTCTGGAACTTCGTCGCGATGGCGGCCGGCGCCTCGCTGGTGCTGTACGCCGCCCGCGAGCGGTCGTTCGGGCTCTACCTGCTCGGCTTCCTGTCGCTCTTCGTCTTCTCCGGCATCGGCAACGGCTCGACGTACAAGATGATCCCGGCCATCTTCCGGGCCCGCGCGACGGCCGACGTGGCGGCCGGTCGGCGGGAGGCGGCCCCGGCGCAGCGCTGGGCCGTGCGGATGACCGGCTCGCTCATCGGTGTCGCCGGGGCGGTCGGGGCCTCCGGCGGGGTGCTGGTGAACGTCGCCTTCCGGCAGTCGTTCCTGACCCGGGGCAGCGCGGACGCGGCGTACGTCGCCTTCATCGCCGCGTACGCGGTCTGCCTCGCGGTGACGTGGCTGGTCTATCTGCGGCCGGGAGCCAGCCGGCCGGCCGGGGTGTGAGCCCCGCCGGGTATCCTCGGAGGGCCAGGCGGGGGCGGTACCCCGTTTTGACCTGCCGACGGGGCGGCGGGTATCGTTGCCTGCTGTTGTACGACATCCAGAGGCGTGCCGCCTGAGGTACGCTTGGTCGTTCGTGCGCGCCCGGTAACCTCGGCGCGCGACCCCAGACCGACGACGAGACAAGGTATACCTGTGCGTACGTACAGCCCGAAGCCGGGTGAGATCGAGCGTCAGTGGCACGTCATCGACGCCTCTGATGTCGTGCTGGGCCGCCTGGCCACCCACGCCGCCACGCTGCTGCGCGGCAAGCACAAGCCGACTTTCGCGCCGCACGTCGACACGGGCGACTTCGTCGTCATCGTGAACGCGGGCAAGGTCGCGCTGACCGGCAACAAGCGCCACACCAAGGTCGCCTACCGCCACTCCGGCTACCCGGGTGGTCTGAAGCAGGTCGGCTACGACGAGCTGCTGACCAAGCGTCCCGAGCGGGCCATCGAGCTGGCCGTCAAGGGCATGCTCCCGCACAACAAGCTCGGCCGTCAGCTCATCAAGAAGCTGAAGGTCTACGCCGGTGCCGAGCACCCGCACGGCGCGCAGCAGCCGGTGCCGTTCGAGATCAAGCAGATCGCGCAGTGAGCGCGGGCGAAGGAAACAGCATGACCGACATCACCGAGACCGAGGTCGCCCCCGAGGCCACCGAGGCGCCGGCGCCCGTCGCCCGCGCGCCGCGTGGTGACCGCCCGATCCAGACCGTGGGTCGTCGCAAGGAGGCCATCGTCCGGGTGCGCATCGTCCCCGGCAGCGGCAAGATCACCTGCAACGGCCGTGACCTCGAGGCCTACTTCCCGAGCAAGGTGCACCAGCAGCTCATCAAGGACCCGCTGGTCACCGCCGAGAAGCCGGAGGCGTTCGACGTCATCGCCAACCTGCGTGGCGGGGGCACCACCGGTCAGGCCGGCGCGCTGCGGCTCGCCATCGCCCGGGCCCTGATCGTCAACGAGCCGGACGACCGCCCGGCGCTGAAGAAGGCCGGCTTCCTCACCCGGGACGCCCGGGTCAAGGAAAGCAAGAAGTACGGCCTCAAGAAGGCCCGCAAGGCTCCCCAGTACTCGAAGCGCTGATCAACAGCTGCACGTTGTACTTCTGACGAACGGCCGGGTTCACCTCCCCTGGATGGGAGGTGGCCCGGCCGTTCGCCTTTCCTGGACCGTTTCATCGGAGGTTGGCGGGTATGGGCCGGTTGTTCGGCACGGACGGCGTACGCGGGCGGGCGAACGCGGATCTCACGCCTGAGTTGGCGCTGGCGGTGGCGGTCGCCGCCGCGCACACACTCGCCGAGTCGGACCGGAGCCATCCCCCGCTGGCCGTGGTCGGGCGCGACACCCGGGCCAGCGGCGAGATGCTGGAGGCCGCCGTGGTCGCCGGCCTCACCAGCGCCGGCGCCAACGTGGTCCGCGTGGGCGTGCTGCCCACCCCGGCCGTGGCGTTCCTCACCGCCGAGGCCAAGGCCGACCTGGGCGTGATGCTCTCCGCCTCGCACAACCCGATGCCCGACAACGGGATCAAGCTCTTCGCCGCCGGCGGGCACAAGCTGCCGGACGAGATCGAGATGCGGATCGAGGCGGCCGTCGAGGCGAACGCCACCACCGCCTGGAAGCGGCCGATCGGCGCCGGCGTCGGGCGGGTGCACGACCTGCTCGACGGCGCCGACCACTACGTGCAGCACCTGATCGGCACGGTGCCGCACCGCCTCGACGGGATCAAGGTCGTGGTCGACTGCGCCAACGGCGCGGCGGCCGAGGTGGCGCCGGTGGCGTACCGGGAGGCCGGTGCCGAGGTCGTCGCCATCCACGCCGAGCCGGACGGGCTCAACATCAACGACGAGTGCGGCTCCAACCACATCGAGGCCCTGCGGGCCGCCGTGGTCGAGCACGGCGCGCACCTGGGCATCGCCCACGACGGCGACGCCGACCGGTGCGTCGCGGTGACCGCCGACGGGGACGAGGTCGACGGCGACCAGGTGATGGCGATCCTCGCGCTCGCCATGCGGGAGGCCGGCACGCTCACCGACGACACCCTCGTCGCCACCGTGATGAGCAACCTCGGCCTGCGGCTGGCCATGTCCGCGCAGGGCATCCGGCTCCTCGAGACCAAGGTCGGCGACCGGTACGTGCTGGAGGAGCTGCGCGCGTCCGGCCTGGCGCTGGGCGGCGAGCAGAGCGGGCACATCGTCATGCCGGCGTACGCCACCACCGGCGACGGCGTGCTGACCGGGCTGCACCTGATGTCCCGGCTCGCCGCCACGGGCAGGTCCCTCGCGGAGCTGGCCGCCGTGGTCACCAAGCTGCCGCAGGTGCTGATCAACGTGCCGGTCGGCGACCGTACGGTCGGCGCCGCCGCGCCCGCCGTCCGGGCCGAGGTCGAGCGGGCCGAGGCGGAGCTGGGGGAGACCGGGCGGGTGCTGCTGCGTCCCTCCGGCACCGAGCCGCTGGTCCGGGTCATGGTCGAGGCGGCCACCGAGCGCGCCGCCCGCGAGACGGCCGAGCGCATCGCCGAGCAGGTCCGCACCGCCAGCCCGACCGCCTGACTTCTCCCGGCTGCCCGGGTCCGCCGCCGGCGGACCCGGGCAGCCGCATTTCCGGGTCGCTTCGACGGCCGGTGCCGCGCCCAGCCACCCGCGCAGCCGTCGCGGCGTCGGCACCGGCGTCGGCACCGACGACGGCGCCGACGGCGCCCGGAAGCGGTTCTACAGGCGCAGGCCGGCGGCGCGCCGGAAGGTGGCCGCCGGGTCCTCGCCGTGGGTGAGGTCCACGTCCTCCACGACCCGCCCGTCGCCGAGGCGGACGAGCCGGTCGCACCGGGCGGCCACCGCCCGCTCGTGCGTGGCGAGCAGGATCGTCATGCCGTGCCGGTCGCGCAGATCCAGCAGCAGGTCGAGGATCTGCCCGCCGGTGGCCGAGTCGAGGTTGCCGGTCGGCTCGTCGGCGAGCAGCAGCCCTGGGGAGCCCATCAGCGCCCGGGCGATCGCGACCCGCTGCTGCTGACCGCCGGAGAGCTGAGCCGGCAGGGCCCGCTCGCGCCCGGCCAGGCCCACCGCGTCGAGCAGCTCCCGGGCCCGGGCGGCGTGGTCGGACCGCCCGCGCCGGGGCAGCACCGGCGCGGTCACGTTGTCCAGCACGGTGAGCGCGGGCAGCAGGTGGTAGCGCTGGAAGACGAAGCCGACCCGCTGCCGGTACCGCGTGAGGGCGGCGCGGCCGAGCGCGGTGATCTCCCGCTCGTCCACGGTGATCGTGCCGGCGTCCACCTGCTCGATCGCGCCGATCATGTGCAGCAGCGTCGACTTGCCGGAGCCGCTGGGCCCGGTAAGCGCCACCACCGTCCCCGCCGGGATCTCCAGGGACACGTCGTCGACCGCCGTCACCCGCTGCGGGCCGGCCCCGAAGCGCCGGACCAGCCCGGCGACCCGGACCGTGCTGCCCGTCGTCCTCTCCATCGTCACTCCTCCGCGAGCAGTCGGGCGGTCGGCAGCCGGCGCAGCAGCGCGGCCGGGACCAGGGCGGCCACCGAGGTGACCAGGACACCGGCCACCGCCACCAGCGCGGCGACCGTGACCAGGGTGCCGGGCAGGGCGCCGACCAGCCAGGCCGTCCCGGCCAACCCGAGGCCGGCGCCGGTGACCGCGCCGAGCACTCCGAGGGCCAGGCCCTCGTAGCCGATCAGCCGGCCCAGCGCGGCGTCGCTCCAGCCGATCGCGCGCAGGGTCGCCAGCTCGGCGGCCCGGTCCCGGATGTTGAGGTAGAGCACGTCGGCGACCGCGGCGGCACCGAGCAGCACCGTCGCCACGGCGGCCATGGTGTCCGCGCCCCGCACGCTCAGCGACACCGTGTCGCCGAGCAGACTGCCGACGATGGCGCCGCGGAACGCGTACCCGGCGGCGGCGACCAGGGTCAGCGCGGCCACCCCGATGGCCAGCGCGCCGGCCCCGAGCAGGGTGCGGCCGGGCGTGCGGGCCAGGTTGGCCAGGGCCAGGCCGGCCAGGGTGCGCGGCCGGCGTACCCAACGGACCGTCGCCACCGCCGGGCGCAGCGCGGCGGCCGGGTGGGCACGCGTGGCCCGCAGGGCCGGCGCCAGGCCCGCCACCAGCGCCAGCAGCAGCGCCACCGGTACGGCCAGCAGCGCCCGCCGCCACCCCACGTCGATGTCGAGCGCGACCCCGAGCGGGACCGCCAGCGCCAGCGCGAGCAGCCCGGCGGCCAGCCCGAGGGCGGCCACCTCGCCGAGGATCAGCGCGCCGATCCGCCGGGCCGGCCAGCCCAGGCAGGCGAGCACGGCGAGTTCGGAGCGTCGGTCGCGGACGGCGGCGGCGACCGCGTTGCCGAGGAAGAGCGCGCAGACCACCAGCACCAGTACGAAGAGCGCGACGCTCTTGCGGTCCACCGCCTTCGTGATCACCGAGGCAACCCCGAGCGCCGACCAGCTCTCGGTCAACCGCAGGGCGGGGCGGCCGAACGACCCGGCGGGCAGCTCCACGGCCTGCGGGGCCGGGGAGGAACCGAGCGTGATGTCGACGTCGAGCCCGGTGATCTGGGCGATCCGCTCGGCGACCAGCCGGACCCGCTCGGCGGAACGTTCGCTGTAGCCGCCGACGTCGGCGACCCGGACCCGGATCGCGCTGATCGGGGCGCTGAGCTGCGGGCTGCCGCCGCCGGCCAGCAGCTTCGGCACGCTGGCCAGGCTGGTCAGCAGCAGCGGCGGGGCGGAGAGGTGGCCGGCCGGGTTGCCACCCGGCTCCAGCGGACGGCCGCCCAGGGCGTCGCGGCTGCGGGCGTCCGCGCCCTGCGCCGACGGCGGCTCGTACGTCTCCAGCGGCACCCGCCCGAGGTCACTGAAGCCGGTCAGCTTCGCCGGGTCGAAGACCCCCACGGCCCGCCAGCCCCGGTACGGGTTGCCCGACCTGTCGGTCTTCAGCGGGACCTTGCGCAGCGACCGCGCCCCCGTGTCCCCGGCCAGCCAGGGACGCGGGTAGGGGTTGAACGTGGCCTGGTCGCCGTAGACCGTTGGATCGGCCGCGGGGAGCGCGTCGACCCGCAGCGTGCCGTCGGGCAGCCGGTCGTAGCGGGTCGGCCCGGCCTGCACCATCGTCTGGAGCTGGCCGAAGCAGCAGCCGTCCGAGGAGAGACCCGTGGCGAGCCGGGTACGCCAGCCGGTGGCGACGTCCTGGCGGGCGTCGCCGGCGGGAAGCGCGGGACCACGCCCCAGGACCCGTTCCAGCTCGGCGAGTCCGACCCCGGCCGGGCGGGCCGCGGGCAGCCGGGTGAAGCTGGCGTGCAGTTCCTCGTCGACGAAGGGGCTGCTGGTCGCGAGCACCGGCACGGTGTGGACCTCCCCCGAGCCGGCCCGCCTGACGCTCACCGTGTCGTCCGGGTTCAGCGCCCGGCCGTCGACCACCGCGCCGCCGAGACCCACGAGGCGGTCCTCGGCGGCCGGCTCCACGGCGGCGAGCAGGAGCGGCACCGTCAGGTGGACCGCGATCCGCAGCCGGTCCGAGGTGGACGAGGAGCGCGTCCCCCCGTCGGCGAGGACGCCCGCGCCGGCCTCGAACCGGCCGTCGGGGAGCAGCCGCGCGGCCACCAGCGACCACTCCTCCCGCTCGGAGTACGCGCCCGGGCTGCCCAGGGCGAACCGGGGGTCGCAGACGGCCCGGGTGTGGCCGTCGGGCAGCACCTCGCGGGGCGCGGGCCCGCACGCGCCGGCCCACGGATAGGTGCGCCCGTCGGTGTAGGGGGTGGCGTCGCTGGACTGGGCGACGTCGGTGCGGGGGTAGATCAACGGGTGGGTGGTGACGTACACGAAGCGGGGCCGGCCCGGCGCGCCGGAGAGGCCGCGCTCGGCGACGAACCGGGGGTCGACGCGGATGACCTGCCGGTCGAGCGAGCGGTCGACGGCGTCGGTCAGGTCCAGCGGGGTCGGCACCGGGGCGGTGGAGTATCCGAGCATCGCGATGGGGGCGGCGACGTCCACCCCGGCGACCGCCTTCACCTGCTCGTACTGCGCCGTGGTGATGCCGCCGAAGAGGCCGGAGAGGTAGTTGGGCTGGACGAGCCGGCGTTCGGCCTCCAGCGGGGTGCGGGTGCCCTTCGGACGGACCAGGATGTCGTAGGCGGCCTCGGTGTTGCGTTCGACGGTGCCGGTGACGTCGAGGCGGGAGGCGGTGGTGGCGCCGGTCAGCACGACGAAACCGGTGGTCGCCACCAGTACGCCGAGCAGCAGCGCCACCGACCGTCCCGCACGGCCGCGAAGCTGCCTCCAGATGATGTTGAGCATGTCGCGCCTCCCCGTGTGCTGAGCACACTGTGCGCGATACATTGTGACAATGCAAGACCCGGCGGGCGGCCAGCCTCGGGTCGGATCGGAGTTTGACGGTGGCGATACAGCACGCGGTCCTGGCCCTGCTCGCCGGCGGCCCCAGCTACGGCTACGAGCTGAAGGGCGCCTTCGAGGAGGCGGTCGGCCCGCAGTGGGGGCCGCTCAACATCGGCCACCTCTACCAGATCCTCGACCGGCTCTCCCGCGACGGTCTGGTGGTGGCCGAGCGGCATCCCCAGCCGGTCAAACCCGACCGGGTGGTCTACGAGATCACCCCGGAGGGCCGGGCCGAGCTGGCGCGATGGCTCGGCGAGCCCAGCCCGCGCAGCGGCGGGTTCCGGGACGACTTCTTCCTCAAGGTGACCGCCGCGGCCCGCTCCGGCGAGCCGACCACCGTGCGGACGGTGCTCGGCAACCAGCGCGGTCACCTGATGCGGGAGCTGCGCAACCTCGACGGGCTGCGCCGCGCGGCCGACGATCCGGTGGTCGGCCTGCTGCTCTCGGCGGCGGCCCGGCACGTCGAGGCCGACCTGGCCTTCGTCGACGACGCCGAGGCGGTGCTGCTCGCGGACGGCGCAGCGGCGCTCGCCCGGCTCCGGGCGACGCCCCGCTCCGAGGACGCGCCGTCGCAGCGCCGGGACGGCCCGACCCGGGCGGCCGGCTGACGGGGCAGGCGTACGCGGCGGTCAGCCGGCTGACGGTCAGGCGTACGCGGGTCAGGCGGTCGCCAGGCGACGCAGTCGGTCGACCGCCTCGGCCAGCACCTCGGGGCGCTTGCAGAAGGCGAAGCGGACGAGGTGCCGGCCCGCCTCCGCGTCGTCGTAGAAGACCTGCGTCGGCACGGCGACCACGCCGCAGCGCTCGGGCAGCGACCGGCAGAACTCCACCCCGTCCCGGCTGCCGAGCCCGCTGACGTCGGCGGTGACGAAGTAGGTGCCCTCCGGCGCGAGCACCTCGAAGCCGGCGTCGGTCAGCCCGCCGACGAGCTGGTCGCGGCGGGCCCGCATGCCGTCGCGGAAGTCGCTGAAGTAGTCGTCCGGCAGGGCGAGGGCCACCGCGACCGCCGGCTGGAGCGGCGCGGCGTTGACGAAGGTGAGGAACTGCTTCACCCGCAGCACCGCCGACACCAGGGCCGCCGGCCCGCTCGCCCAGCCGACCTTCCAGCCGGTGCAGAAGAACGTCTTGCCGGCCGACGAGATGCGCAGGGTGCGCTCGCGCATCCCGGGCAGCGTGGCCAGCGGCACGTGCGGGGTGGCCGCGTCGGTGAAGACCAGGTGCTCGTAGACCTCGTCGGTCACCGCGTACGCGTCGTGCTCCCGGCACAGCTCGGCGATCAGCGCCAGCTCGTCGGGGGTGAACACCTTGCCGGTCGGGTTGTGCGGCGAGTTCAGCAGCACGAGCCGGGTACGCGGGCCGAACGCGGCGCGCAGGGCGGCCGGGTCGAAGGCGTACCGGCCGTCGGCGGCGGGACGCAGCGTGACCGGGCGCCGGACCGCTCCGGCAAGGGCGATGGAGGCGGCGTACGAGTCGTAGTAGGGCTCGAAGCAGACCACCTCGTCGCCCGGCTCGCAGAGCCCGAGGATGGCGGCGGCGATCGCCTCGGTGGCGCCCGCGGTCACCACGATCTCGCCGTCCGGGTCGTACTCCAGCCCCCAGAACCGGCGCTGGTGCGCCGCCACCGCCGCGCGCAACGCCGGGATGCCGGGGCCCGGCGGGTACTGGTTCTGCCCGGTGCGCAGCGCCTGCGCGGCGGCGGCGAGCATCTCCGGCGGCCCGTCGGTGTCGGGGAAGCCCTGCCCGAGGTTGACGGCGCCGGTGCGGACGGCGAGGGCGGACATCTCGGCGAAGATGGTCGTCCCGAACGGACGCATCCGGGCCACCAGCGGATCCACGTCGGCGGTCGTCACGCCCGTCAGCCTACGGACTCCCGGCGCGGCTTCAACCCCCCGCTGGGGCCGCCGCCACGCCCGGAAGCGGCTCCGGCGCCCCCGCCTGCCGGCGGCAGTATGTCACCGAGCGTGTCGATTCCCCTCCGATCGCTCAAGTTGGCTGATCGTTTGGCCGGCTTTCGCGCACGCGCGATGAGTGGAACTAGGTTAGGCTGCGGGTCATGTGTGGAATCGTTGGTTACGCCGGCGCGCGCCCGGCGCTCGGCATCGTGCTCGACGGACTGCGGCGGCTGGAATACCGCGGCTACGACTCGGCCGGCGTCGCCATCGTCTGCGACGGCGCGCTGCTGACCGAGAAGAAGGCCGGCAAGCTGGCCAACCTGGAGAAGGTGCTCTCCGAGCGGGCCGCCGAGGATCCCACGTCCTGCGCGGCCAGCCCGATCGGCATCGGGGACGGCACCACCGGCATCGGGCACACCCGCTGGGCCACCCACGGCGGCCCGACCGACCGCAACGCCCACCCGCACCTGGCCCCCGACGGCCGCGTCGCCGTGATCCACAACGGCATCATCGAGAACTTCGCGAAGCTGCGCGCCGAGCTGGAGGCCGACGGCGTCCAGTTCACCAGCGACACCGACACCGAGTGCGCGGCGCACCTGCTCTCCGCCGCGCTCGCCGACCTGCGCGCCGCCGGCCACCCCGACGGGCCGCAGCTGCTCGCCGCCGGCATGCGGGTGGTCTGCCAGCGACTGGAGGGCGCGTTCACGCTGCTCGCCGTCGACGCCGCGGTGCCGGGCGCGGTGGTCGGCGCCCGCCGCAACTCCCCGCTCGTCGTCGGGCGCGGCGACGGGGAGAACTACCTGGCCAGCGACGTGGCCGCGTTCATCGAGCACACGCGGGAGGCGGTGGAGCTCGGCCAGGACCAGATCGTCCTCATCACCGGCGACACCATCGAGATCACCGACTTCGCCGGCCAGCCCGCCAGCGGCAAGGACTTCCACATCGACTGGGACTCCTCCGCCGCCGAGAAGGGCGGCTACGACTGGTTCATGCTCAAGGAGATCGAGGAGCAGCCGCAGGCCATCGCCGACACGCTGCTCGGCCGGCTCACCGACTCCGGCGAGATCATGCTCGACGAGGTCCGCCTCAGCGACCAGGACCTGCGCGACGTCGACAAGATCTTCATCGTCGCCTGCGGCACCGCGTACCACTCCGGCCTGGTCGCCAAGTACGCCATCGAGCACTGGACCCGGATCCCGTGCGAGGTGGAGCTGGCCAGCGAGTTCCGCTACCGCGACCCGGTCCTCGACCGGTCCACGCTGATCGTGGTGATCTCGCAGTCCGGCGAGACGATGGACACCCTGATGGCGCTGCGGCACGCCAAGGAGCAGAAGGCCCGCGTCCTGGCCATCTGCAACACCAACGGCTCCACCATCCCCCGCGAGTCCGACGCGGTCCTCTACACCCACGGCGGGCCGGAGATCGCCGTCGCCTCCACCAAGGCGTTCCTCACCCAGCTCGTCGCCTGCTACCTGATCGGCCTGCACCTGGCGCAGGTGCGCGGCATCAAGTTCGCCGACGAGGTGGCCGCCGTGGTCGCCCAGCTCCAGGAGATGCCGGGCAAGCTGCGCGAGCTGCTGGAGCGCATCGAGCCCGTCCGCGAGCTGGCCCGCGACCTGAAGGCCGAGCCGACCGTGCTCTTCATCGGCCGGCACGTCGGCTACCCGGTGGCCTTGGAGGGCGCGCTCAAGCTCAAGGAGCTGGCGTACATGCACGCCGAGGGTTTCGCCGCCGGCGAGCTGAAGCACGGCCCGATCGCGCTGATCGACAAGGGCACCCCGGTGATCTGCATCGTGCCGTCCCCGGTCGGCCGGGGCATGCTGCACGACAAGGTGGTCTCCAACATCCAGGAGGTACGCGCGCGCGGCGCCCGGACCATCGTGATCGCGGAGGAGGGCGACGAGGCGGTCGTCCGCTACGCCGACCACCTGATCTACGTGCCGCGTACGCCGACGCTGCTCGCGCCGCTGGTCACGACCGTGCCGTTGCAGGTCATGGCGGCCGAGATCGCCGCCGCCCGGGGGCACGACGTGGACCAGCCCCGCAACCTGGCCAAGTCGGTGACGGTCGAGTAGCCCGCACCGCCGCGCCGCGGGCCCCCGTCCACCCGCCGGTGGGCGGGGGCCCGCCGCGTGCGCGGGTCACCGGCCGAGCACCACCCGGGCCATCCCGTCGAGGGCCGGGTTGCCGGCTTCCCAGTAGCCGGTGTGCCCGTGCCGGCCGCTGGGGAACGTACGCCCGCCGAAGCCCGGGTGGGACGGATCCTGCCCGAACCACAGCTCCCGCTCCGGCGCGCCGAGCAGTGCCCCGATCGCCGGGCCGACCGGCGACGCGCCCAGCAGGGCCCGGCGGGCCAACTCGTCCGGGGACCGGGCCCACCGGATCACGTCGTCCGGCGCGGTGCTCGCCCAGACCTGCCCGGACGGCAGGCCCAGCTCGCCCGCGTGCGCGACGCCCACCCCGGGCGAGCCGACGAAGACCAGCGCGTCGGCGGCCAGCCCATGGTCGCGGGCGGCCGTGCCGACCACCAGCGAGCCGTAGCTGTGCCCGAGCACGGTCTGCCGGGCCGGTGGGTCGTCGTGGGTCGCCCGCAGCCCCTCCTGGAAGCGGTGCAGCGCCGGGCCGGCGTCCCGGGCCTGGCCCGGCCACGCCGCCTCGTGCAGGAAGTCGGGCGCGTCGTAGTCCAGCCAGAGCACGGCGGCGGCCTCCTGCCCGGAGTCGAGCGCGCCGCAGCGGGACAGCACCCGGGCCGCCCGACCCAGCTCGCCGGGCACGTCGTGCAGGCCGGAGGTCATCCCCGGCACGTAGGTCAGCACCCGGGCCGACCGGTCCGGGTTGCCCAGTGCCACCACCGCCCGCCCCTCACCGGCCGTGCCCAGCCCCAGCAGGTAGGCCCGGGGCTGCTCGTCGCCGGCCAGGCGGGCGGCCAGCGCGTCCAGCCCCGCCAGGGACTTCCCGACACGCGCCAGCCCGGCCAGCTCGACCGGCCCGCGCGGCACCCGCTCCAGCAGCCGTCGCCGCGCGGCCAGCAACTCCTCCCGGCGCGCCCCGAGGAGCAACCGGTTGGCCTGGTCCCGGGCGGCCACCGGCAGCCCGTCGAGGCGGCCGACCAGCCCCGGCTCGTACGCGACCAGCCACCGGCGCTGCGCCGGGGTGAGCCCCGCCCACCACGCCCGAACCGTGGCCGGGTCGGCGCCGGGTGCCGGGCGACCGGGCGGCGGCGCGTCGGCCCATGCCACGCGGGCGCCGTCGGCCAGCGCGTCCAGCCGGGCCGCGGCCTCCCGGTCGGCCGTACCGGCCAGTTCCAGCGCCGCCCGGATCGCCGCCCCCGCCCCGGCCGGGTCCGTCCCGGATCCGCCCCCTCCGCCCGAGCCGGACCCACCGGATACGCCTGCGCCAGTTCCGCCCGCGCCGGACCCGCCCGTGCCGGTTCCGGGGGCGTTCGCGCCGGCTGCGCCCGGGTCGGCCCGGCCCGTTCCGGGACGGGCGGTCGCCGGGGCGCGGGCGGGGCCGGCGGTGACCCGGCCCTGGCGGTCCACCAGCAGCCCGGCCGCCTCGGCGTGGGCCACGGCGGCGGCGAGCCGGGCCTTGGCGACGCCCAGCCGGGCGGCGAACTCCGCCAGCACCTGGTCGGCCTCGATCAGGGCGGGGCGGACGGCCGTCAGCTCACCGCGCAGCGCCGCGAGCCGGGCGTCGGCGGCGTCGGCCGCCCCACCCGACCAGCCGCCCCGCAGCACCGCCGCGCCGGCGGCCAGCTCGCCGGCCCGGTGGGCCGCCGGCTCGGTCAGCCCCCGCCAGGCGGCCCCGGCGGCCCGCCACGCGTCGGGATCGGCCGCCCACAGTTGCCGGTAGGAAACGTCCGCCGCCCGGTGGCCGACGTCCGCCGCCCGGTCGGCGGGGTGCGCCGGACGCGTCGGGGGTGCCGGGGGCGTCGGAGGGTCCGGGCGCGCCGGATGCCCGGCCCGGGCCACGGGAGCCGACGTCAGGGCCGCCGGACCCGGTGCCGGGGGTGCCGGGGCGGTCACCGGGACAGCGCGGTGAGCCGGCCGGCCGCCCGGTCGTCCACCGTCTCGTACGCCTCGGCGGCCGTCCGGACCGCCCCGGCCGTGCCGGCGACCCGGGCGGCGAGCCCACAGAACCAGGCGTGCACGGCCGACTCCAGCCCGCCCAGCGCCGGACCGGCCGACCACTGCGGGGCCGGCACCATCAGCCCGGACGCCCCGGCCAGCCCGTGCCCCAGCCGGTACGCGTCGTCGTCGAGCCCGTGCGCGGCCCGGCGCAGCACGTCGGGTCGTACGGTCAACGGCTCCTCGGTCATCCTCGGCCCCCCGCCTCGCGGAAACATCGACGGCTGCGACGCTAGGCGCCGTCCACACCCCGGCGCGTGCCCTGTGGACGGCGGCCCCGGCGGCCCACGGCCGGTCGTCCACAGGCGTTGCCGCACGCGCAACCGGCGGCTAATGTGCGTCCGCCCGCGCCGGTAGGGTGAGCGGGTGATCGTCGCTGTCGGCATCGACGTCGTCCTCGTCGAGCGGTTCGCCAAGGCACTGGCACGCACACCGCTGCTCGCCGACCGGCTCTTCACGGAGGCCGAGCGCCGCACGCGCTCGGGCAACCCGCGCTCGCCCGAGTCCCTGGCGGCCCGCTTCGCCGCCAAGGAGGCGGTCGCCAAGGCGCTCGGCGCACCGGCCGGCCTGAGCTGGCACGACTGCGAGATCGTGCCGGACCCGGACGGCCGGCCCTGGCTGACGGTCTCCGGCACGGTGGCGGCGGCGGCCACCGAACGCGGGGTCAACCGCTGGCATGTCTCGTTGTCGCACGACGGCGGGATCGCCTCGGCGATGGTGGTCGCGGAACGGTGATCGGGGCGGGCCGGTTCGCGGCACGCCGGTAGTCGGACGGGACGGGGTGGCATGAGACAGGTGTGGCGGGTCGCGGACGTACGCGCGGCGGAGGCTGGCCTGATGGCCACGCTCCCCGCCGGGACGCTGATGAAGCGGGCGGCCGCCGGGCTGGCCCGCCGCTGCGCCCTGCTGCTCGCCGAGCGGGGCGGCGTCTACGCCGCGCGGGTGCTGCTGCTGGTCGGCTCCGGCGACAACGGCGGCGACGCGCTCTACGCCGGCGCGCACCTGGCCCGGCGGGGCGCGGCCGTGTCGGCGCTGCTGCTGACCCCCGGCCGGGCGCACGCGGAGGGGCTGGCCGCGCTGCGGGCCGCGGGCGGGCGGGTCGTCGACCGGCCGCCGGGGACCGTCGACCTGGTGCTGGACGGCATCGTCGGCATCGGCGGGCGCGGCGGGCTGCGCGACACCGCCGACCAGCTCGCCGCCAGCCTCGTACGGCACTGCGGCCGCGACGGCGCCCCCGCCGCGGTCGTCGCCGTGGACGTGCCCAGCGGGGTGGCGGTCGACACCGGCCACGTGCCGCTGACCGCCTCCGGCCGCCCCAGCGCCGTACGGGCCGACGTGACGGTGACGTTCGGCGGGCTGAAGCCCGCGCTGGTGGTGGGCCCGGCCGCCGCACTCGCCGGCGAGGTGGAGCTGGTCGACATCGGGCTGGAGCCGTGGCTGCGGGGCAGCCCGGCGCTGGGCGTGACCGAGTGGTCGGACGTCGCCGACTGGTGGCCCCGGCTCGGCCCGGCCTCCGAGAAGTACACCCGGGGCGTGGTGGGCGTCGCGACCGGTTCGGCGACCTACCCCGGCGCGGCCGTGCTCTCGGTCGCGGGCGCACTGGCCGGCCCGACGGGTCTGGTCCGCTACGCCGGCTCGGCACGGGCCGACGTGCTGCGCCGGCACCCGTCGGTGATCGCGACCGGTCGGGTCGCCGACGCCGGACGGGTACAGGCGTGGGTCTGCGGCTCCGGCCTGGGCACCGGCGAGGAGGCGGCCGGGGAGCTGCGGGCGGTGCTCGCCGCCCCGGTGCCGGTGGTGCTCGACGCCGACGCGCTGACCCTGCTGGTCGACGGCTCGCTCGCCGACCGGTTGCGCAGGCGGGATGCCCCGATCGTGGTCACGCCGCACGACCGGGAGTTCACCCGGCTCTGCGGGGAGGAACCGGGCGCCGACCGGGTGGGCGCGACGTTGCGGCTGGCCGCCTGGATGAACGCGGTGGTGCTGCTCAAGGGCGACCGCACGGTGATCGGCACGCCGGACGGCCGGGCGTACGTCAACCCGACCGGCACCCCCGCGCTGGCCACCGGGGGCACGGGCGACGTGCTGGCCGGGCTGCTCGGCGCGCTGCTCGCGGCCGGGCTGCCCCCGGAGCGGGCGGCGGCCGCCGCCGCGTACCTGCACGGGCTGGCCGGACGGGAGGCGGCCCGGGGCGGTCCGGTGACGGCGCCCGACGTGGCCGACGCCCTGCGTCCGGTCCTCGCCCGCCTGGGCTGATCCGGCTGCACCCTCCGCGTCGGCGGCGCCGCGTTCCCGTACCGGGGACCGCGGCACCCGCTGCGACCGGCTACGACCGGCGTGCGACCGGCTGCGCCGGCCTCGGTCGGGGGGATCGGCGCGGAAAGTAGGCTGGGGGCATGTGGCAGGCCGAGGTGCGCGTTGACCTGGACGCGATCCGCGAGAACGTGAGCCGGCTGAGGTCCGGCACGGGCGCCGAGCTGATGGCGGTGGTGAAGGGCGACGGCTACGGCCACGGCATGGTCCCGGCCGCCCGTGCCGCCCTCGACGGCGGGGCCGACTGGCTGGGCGTCTGCACGCTGGACGAGGCCCTCACGCTGCGCCGGGCCGGGATCGACGTACCGGTGCTGGCCTGGCTCCTCGCGCCGGGGCTGCCGCTGCACGAGGGCGTCGCCGCCGGGGTCGACCTCGGCGTCGCCAGCCTGCCCCAGCTCGCCGAGATGGTCGAGGCGGGCCGCGCCGCCGGCCGGCCGGCCCGGCTGCACCTCAAGATCGACACCGGGTTGGCCCGGGGCGGCGCGACCGTCGCCGACTGGCCGGCCCTGCTCGACGCCGCCGCCAAGGCGCAGGCCGACGGCCTGGTCGAGGTGCTCGGGGTGTGGAGCCACTTCGTGTACGCGGACTCGCCCGGCCACCCGACCATCGACCGTCAGATCGCCGTCTTCCACGAGGGGATCGGCATGGCCGAGCAGGCCGGCCTGCGGCCGCGCTACCGGCACCTGGCCAACTCGGCGGCCACCCTGACCCGGCCCGACACCCACTTCGACCTGGTCCGGCCCGGGCTGGCCGTCTACGGCCTCTCGCCGGTGGCCGGCGAGCGCTACGGGCTGCGCCCGGCGATGACCGCCCGGGCCCGGGTGATGCTGACCAAGCGCGTCCCCGCCGGTTCCGGTGTCTCGTACGGGCACACCTACACCACCGAGCGGGAGGCGAACCTCGCGGTGGTGCCGCTCGGCTACGCCGACGGGGTGCCCCGGCACGCCTCGAACAGCGGCCCGGTGCAGCTCGGCGGCAAGCGCCGGACGATCTCGGGCCGGGTCTGCATGGACCAGTTCGTGCTCGACTGCGGCGACGACCCGGTGGCCGCCGGCGACGTCGTCACCCTCTTCGGCGACGGCGCCGACGGCGGGCCCACCGCCGACGACTGGGCCGAGGCGGTCGGCACGATCAACTACGAGATCGTCACCCGGTTCGGCGGCACCCGCGTGTCCCGCGTCTACGACGGCGAGCGCCCGTGACGTCCCGATCCCGCATCCCACTGCCGCGTACCGGGCACGCCAGGGCGGCCGTCGGCGCCCTGGCCGCCGTCGGGGTCGCCGCCGCCGGGCTCGCGGCCGGCGTCGCCACCGAACGGGCCCTGGTCCGCAAGCTCAAGGCCGACCCCGCCGACCCGTACGCGGGCGAGGTCTTCGGCGACCAGCGGCACGACGAGTCCTTCCGGCTGGAGATGCCCGACGGCACCGACATCCACGTCGAGGTGGTGGAGCCGACCCGGCCCGTGCCCGGCAACCCGACCGTGGTGCTGGTGCACGGCTTCTGCCTCGACATGGGCACCTTCCACTTCCAGCGCAAGCTGCTCGCCGAGCGGGGCGAGCACCGGATCGTCGCGTACGACCAGCCCGGGCACGGCCGGTCCGGGCGGCTGGAGACCGGCGAGTACGACCTCACCGCGCTCGGCCGGACGCTGCGCGAGGTGATCGACCGGACAGCCCCGGAGGGTCCGCTGGTGCTGGTCGGCCACTCGATGGGCGGGATGACCATCATGGCGTTCGCCGAGCTGTTTCCGGAGCTGTTCGGCGACCGGGTCGTGGGCACCGTACTGATGGCCACCTCGGGCGGCCTGCTCGCCGAGACCAAGCTGGTGGCGCCCGCCCTGCTCGGCCGGGTCGGCGCGCCGGTGCTGCACATGGTCGGCAACGTCACCCGCTACGGCGGCCCCGTGATCGACCGGGCGCGCCGCTCCACCACCAACGTGGCCTGGCTGCTCACCCGCAAGTACGGCTTCGGCACCCGCCACCCCAGCGCGGCCCTGGTGTCGTACGTCGAGACGATGAACTCCCGCACGTCCGCCGACACGGTCACGCGCTACCTGCGGACGCTGGCCACGCACTCCCGGTTCCCGGCGCTCGCCGCGTTGGCGGACACCCCCGTGCTGGTGGTCGTCGGCGACAAGGACATGATCACCCCCGTGACGCACTCCGAGGAGATCGTCCGGCGGCTGCCGCACGCCGAGTTCGTCAAGATCTCCGACAGCGGGCACGTGGTGATGCTGGAGCACGCCGACGAGGTCAACGCGGCGCTGGTCCGGTTTCTGGAGGCGCTGTGAGCCACGTCGTGAAGCTGCCGACGGTCGAGGACACCCACGAGTTCGGGCGGCGGCTGGCCGGGCTGCTGCGCGCCGGCGACCTGCTGCTGCTGACCGGACCGCTCGGCGCCGGCAAGACCGCGCTGACCCGGGGCGTCGGGGCCGGGCTCGGCGTGCTCGGGGACGTCACCTCGCCCACCTTCGTGATCGCCCGGGTGCACCGGCCCGACCCGGCCCGGGGCGGCACGGTGGCGCTGGTGCACGCCGACGCGTACCGGCTGGGGGACGCCGCCGACCCGCGCGCCGAGATCGACGACCTCGACCTGGACGCCTCGGTGGACGAGTCGGTGACCGTGGTGGAGTGGGGCGAGGGCCTGGTCGAGCAGCTCGTCGACGCCCACCTGCGGGTACGCGTCGACCGGCGCGACGACGACACCCGGGTGGTCGAGCTGGAGCCGGTCGGCGGCGACTGGGCACAGCGCCTGACCGCCCTCGGGTGAGCGCTGTCGTACCGGCTGCCTAGAGTGCGCGGGACGGACCCGACAGGCGAAAGGTTGCCGATGCCCGACGACGCCCCCACCCTGGACCTGCTGGCGCTGCTGCCGGAGGACTGGCGTGCCGTGCTCACCCCGCACCTCGATCCGGCGCGCACCGCCGCCCTGGCCGAGTTCGTCGCGGGGGAGTACGCGACCCGCACCGTCTTCCCGCCGGTCGAGGACCTCTTCTCGGCCTACCGGCTGTGCGCGCCGGCCGACTGCCGGGTGCTGATCCTCGGGCAGGATCCCTACCACAAGGCGGGGCAGGCACACGGGCTCAGCTTCAGCGTGCGCGAGGGCGTGAGCGTGCCGCCCTCGCTGCGCAACGTCTTCAAGGAGCTGGGCGAGGACCTCGGCGTGCCGAAGCCGCGCGGCGGCAACCTCAGCGGCTGGGCGGCGCAGGGCGTCCTGCTGCTCAACGCGGTCCTCACCGTCCGCGAGGCGACGCCCGGCTCGCACGCCAACCGGGGCTGGGAGGAGTTCACCGACGCCACCATCCGGGCGCTCGACGCGATGGAGTCCCGGGTGGTCTTCCTGCTCTGGGGCGGCTACGCGCGCAAGAAGGCTGCCCTGGTCACCAACCCGCAGCACGTGGTGCTGGAGGCCGGGCACCCCAGCCCGATGAACCCGCGCGGCTTCCTCGGCAGCCGCCCGTTCAGCGCCGCCAACAAGGCGCTCGCCGACGCCGGCCTGCCCACGGTCGACTGGGAACGCTCAGCCGGCTGACGACGGGCCGGCACCCGGTCGGCTCCCGCCTCACGTCGGCGGGTGCTGACCGCTCGGCGGGTGCTCACCGCCGCCGCTGCGGTAGCGGCGCAGCAGCTCGGCGGCGCCCGGATCGGCCAACTCCAGCTCGACGAGCGGTACCACCGGGTAGCCGCGTCCGCCGTGGTGTACCTCGACGGCCTCCGGTAGCTCGTCGCACATGGTTGCCCGGAGCTCGCCGTACCGGGTCTGCCACCGGTGCTCGCCGGGCTCCTCGGGTTCGAGCCGCAGCCCGCCGAACTCGCCCCAGCGCTCGTTCCACCGCTGCCCGTATGCCGCGTCCAACCAGGCGGTGAACCGGGCCGAGTCACGCCAGCGGACCGCGATCTCCAGGGCGTCGACCGGTAGGGGCGCGCCCTGGAGCAGCGCGGCCGTGCCGCCCGTGAGCACGTACGGCAGGTCGCCGAGTCTGTCCAGGAACCGGTCCAGCCCGAGGGCGTCGACCCGGTCGGCGAGCGGCCGGGCGGCCAGCTCGGCGATCCGGGCGTCCAGATGCGCGTCGAGCGGTTCCACCGCGACGGTCAGCTGGACGTCCATCGCCGCGAGCAGCCGCTCCAGCACCGGCACGCTCGGCGCGCGGTCGCCGCGTTCGATGCGCGCGACCGAGGCCTGACTGACGCCTGCCAGCTCGGCCAGTTGTCGTTGGCTGAGCTTGCTCAACTCGCGCTGACGCCGGACGGCGCGGCCGAAGAGGGAGACGAGGCGGCTGGTCGACATCCCGACATGATGAACCATTGCCCCGTGCGGGCGATACCTCTCAGGCATATTTATGACAAGCAGGTATCACGGTCGTTGGGATGTGGCGGCGGGCAGGTCCACCTCGTGGTCGAGCTGGACGACGCCGATCGTCGGCGAGGAGTTCCCTCGGAGATGACCGCCGGTGGAGCCCTCCGCGCGAGCCTGAGCCGCACGAGCCTGAGCCGCACGACCGGGATCTCTACCCGCAGGCCCGACCCGGCCGCCGGCGCATCCCGGCGTCGGCAAACCCGAGCGCCGCATGGCCGGACGCGGGACGTCGGAGCGCCGGCTGGTGCGAGTGCCGGCACACCCGGGGATGGGGAAGGGCGTCACCGGGGGTGACGAAGGGGGCGGCTAGGCTGGCTCACCGTGCTGGTACTGGTGGTGGACAGCTCGACGCCCGCGGTGACCGCGGCGTTGGTGGAGGTCGCGGCGGACGGCGTGACGCCCCGCGCGTACCGCTGCACGGTCGACGCCCGCGCCCACGGCGAACTGCTCGCGCCGCAGGTCGACGCTGTGCTCGCCGAGGCCGGTGCCCGTCCCGCCGACCTGGGCGCGATCGTCGCCGGGCTCGGCCCCGGCCCGTACACCGGGCTGCGGGTGGGGCTGGTCACCGCCGCCACCATCGGCCAGGTGCTGGGCGTCCCGACGTACGGCGTCTGCTCGCTGGACGCCATCGGCCACCCGGCGGCCGCCGGCGAGCCGGTGCTGGCGGCGAGCGACGCGCGCCGCCGGGAGATCTACTGGGCGGTGTACGACGGCGCGGGCCAGCGGATCGTCGGGCCGGAGGTCTCCGTGCCGGCGGTCGCCGCCGAACGCGCCCGAGGGCTGGCCGTCACGGCTGCGGTCGGTGACGGCGCGCACCGGTACGCGGACGCGCTCGACCTGCCCGTACGGGACGAGCCCCGCTACCCGGACGCGGCCGTGCTGGCGGCTTTGGCCGGCGAGCGCATCCGGGCCGGCGCCCCCTCGGAGGCGCTCACCCCGCTCTACCTGCGCCGCCCGGACGCCGTGGCGGCGACCGCCCGAAAGCCGGTCCTGCCATGACGGTTCGCTTGGAGCGGTTCCGGTGGTGGCACGTCGACGAGGTGCTGCCGATCGAGGCGGACCTGTTCGGTGCCGAGCAGTGGTCGGCGGCGATGTTCTGGAACGAGCTGGCCAACGGCCACTTCTACCTGGTCGCCACCGACGACGGCGAGGTGCTCGGCTACGCCGGCCTCGCCGTGGCACCACCCGACGAGGCGTGGGTGCAGAACGTCGCGGTGCGCCGGGACGCCCAGCGGCGCGGCATCGGGCGGCTCCTGCTGGAGGCGCTGCTCGCCGAGGCCGCCCGGCTCGGCGCCCGCAGCACGCTGCTGGAGGTCGCGGCGGACAACGCCCCCGCCCAGAAGCTCTACGCGACGTACGGCTTCGAGCCGATCGGCGTGCGGCGCGGCTACTACCAACCGAGCAACACCGACGCGCTGGTCATGCAGCGCAGCGCAGGATGTGGGCGATGACTGACGAACCCCTGATCCTCGGCATCGAGACCTCCTGCGACGAGACCGGGGTCGGCATCGTACGCGGGCACACCCTGCTGGCCGACGCGCTCGCCTCCAGCGTCGAACAGCACGCCCGCTTCGGCGGTGTGGTGCCCGAGGTGGCCAGCCGGGCCCACCTGGAGGCCATCGTGCCGACCATGCAGCGGGCGTTGACGGAAGCGGGGGTGACCCTCGCCGACATCGACGCGATCGCGGTCACCTCGGGGCCGGGGCTGGCCGGCGCGCTGCTCGTCGGGGTGGCCGCCGCGAAGGGCTACGCCATCGCCGCCGAGAAGCCGGTCTACGGCGTCAACCACCTGGCCGCGCACGTCGCCGTGGACACCCTGGAACACGGCCCGCTGCCCGAGCCGGCGATCGCCCTGCTGGTCTCCGGCGGGCACTCCTCCCTGCTGCTCGTCGACGACCTGGCCCGGGGCGTCACCCCGCTCGGCGCCACCATCGACGACGCGGCCGGCGAGGCGTTCGACAAGGTGGCCCGGCTGCTCGGGCTGCCGTTCCCCGGCGGCCCGTACATCGACCGGGAGGCCCGGGCCGGCGACCCGGCCGCCATCGGGTTCCCGCGTGGCCTGACGGCCGCCAAGGACCTCGCCGCCCACCGCTACGACTTCTCCTTCTCGGGGCTGAAGACGGCGGTGGCCCGGTGGGTCGAGGCGCGGCAGCGGGCCGGCGAACCGGTGCCGGTCGCCGACGTCGCCGCGTCCTTCCAGGAGGCGGTGTGCGACGTGCTGGTACGCAAGGCGCTGGACGCCTGCCGGGCCAACGGCGTCGAGACGCTGGTGATCGGCGGGGGCGTGGCGGCCAACTCCCGGCTGCGGGCTATGGCCGAGCACCGCGCCGCCGCACACGGCATCCGCGTCCGGGTGCCCCGCCCCGGGCTCTGCACCGACAACGGCGCGATGGTCGCCGCCCTCGGCTCGCACCTGGTCTCCGCCGGTGTCGCGCCGAGCCGGCTGGACCTGCCCGCTGACTCCGCCATGCCGCTGACCACGGTCAGCGTGTGAACCCGAGGACGGCTGACGTGATCGTGCGGATGTGGGAGGCGCGGGCGGAGCCGTACGGCGTGACGGACCTGATCACCTGGGTCTGCGACACCGCGCTGCCGGAGTTCGAGCACGACCCGATGCACCTGTCCAGCGAGGTGTTCTCCTCCACCGACCACCGGGTGGTGGTCATCTCCAAGTGGCGCAGCAACCCTCGCCCGCTGCCGGCGCCGCCCGCGATGCTGCTCGCCCGCCCGCCGCACTCGTGGGACTTCACCCAGGTCGACCGCTGAGGCGGGGCCGGCCGGGCGACGGCGGAAGTTGCGTGAGCCACGGCACGCCGAGGCGGTAAATGGTTGGCGGCGTGACCGGCCCGCCACCTAGCGTCGGTGGGCCATGCGCTTCACACCGGCCGGGGACCCCGGCGTACCCGACATCCGCTCGGCGACCCGCTACCTCGTGTGGCTCGCCGGGCGGCACAAGGCGCTGCTCACCGTCGGCATCCTGCTGGGCGTCGTGTGGATGGTCGCCCAGGCGCTGGTGCCGGCGGCCGTCGGCCGGGCCGTCGACGGGCTCACCCGCCGCGACGAGGACGCCCTGCTCACCTGGGGACTGGTGCTGTTCGGGCTGGGCGTGCTCCAGGCGGTCGCGGGGATCCTGCGGCACCGCTGCGCGGTGCACAACTTCCTCGCCGGCGCGTACGGGACGGTGCAGTTGACCGTTGGCGCGGCGAACCGGCTCGGTGCCGCGCTGCCCCGCCGCGTCTCCGCCGGCGAGGTGGTGAGCATCGGTACGGCCGACATCAGCCAGATCGGTTCGGCCATCGACATCACCGCCCGGGGCGCCGGCGCGGTCGTGGCGATCGTGACCGTCGGGGTGATCCTGCTCGGCGCCTCCGTGCCGCTCGGGCTGGTCGTGGTGCTGGGCGTACCGCTGCTGATGGCGGTCGTCGGGCTGCTCATCCGGCCGCTGCACCGGCAGCAGCAGGCGTACCGGGACTCGGAGGGGGCGCTGACCGCGCGGGCCGGCGACATCGTCTCCGGGCTGCGGGTGCTGCGCGGCGTCGGCGGCGAACCGGTGCTCTCCCACCACTACCGGGCGCGCTCGCAGGCGCTGCGCGCCGACGGGCTGCGGGTGGCCCGCATCGAGTCGCTGCTGGAGGCGGCCCAGGTGCTGCTCCCGGGGGCGTTCCTGGTGCTGGTCACCTGGCTCGGCGCCCGGTTCGCGCTGCGTGGCGAGATCAGCGCCGGCGAACTCGTGGCGTTCTACGGCTACACCGCGTTCCTGGTCAGCCCGCTGCGGCAGCTCACCGAGGCGGTGGACAAGCTGACCCGCGGGCACGTCGCCGCCCGGCGGGTGGTGCGGCTGCTGCGGCTCACCCCGGAACTGCTCGACCCGGCGCGCCCGGCCGCCCTGCCGGACGGCCCCGGCGAGTTGGTCGACGTGGCCTCCGGCGTGACGGTACGGCCGGGCCAGCTCACCGCGCTCGCGGCCACCGCGCCCGAGGACGCGGTGGCGATCGTGGACCGCCTCGGCCGGTACGTCGACTCGGACGCGACGCTGCACGGCGTACCGCTGCGGGAGGTGGCGCTGCCGACGGTGCGCGAGCGGATCCTGGTGGCCGACAACGACGCGCACCTGTTCACCGGCCCGCTGCGCGCGGAGCTGGACCCGCACGACCGGGCCGACGACGCGACGATCGCGGCGGCGCTGGCGGCGGCGAGCGCGACCGACATCGTCGAGGCCCTGCCGGCGGGGCTGGACAGCCCGGTCGCCGAGCGCGGCCGGGAGTTCTCCGGCGGCCAGCAGCAGCGGCTGCGGCTGGCCCGGGCCCTGGTCGCCGACCCGGAGACCCTGCTGCTGGTGGAGCCGACGAGCGCCGTGGACGCGCACACCGAGGCCCGCATCGCCGACCGGCTCGGCGCCGCCCGGGCGGGCCGGACCACCCTGGTCTGCACCACCAGCCCGCTCGTGCTGCACCGCGCCGACCATGTGATCTTCGTGGAGGACGGCAAGGTGGTGGCCGAGGGGGCGCACACCGCACTGCTCGACGGCGAGCCGCGCTACCGGGCGACGGTCAGCCGGGGGGAGGACTGATGGCCACCGCACTGCCCGTCGCCGACGGGCGCCAGGTGCGCCGCTACGCCCGCACGCTGGCCCGCCGGCACCCAAGGGCGCTCGGGGTCGCGCTGGGCCTGCACGCGCTGGCCGCCGCGGCCGGGCTCGTCGCGCCGTGGCTGCTCGGCGACCTGGTCGAGGGGATCTCGCGCGGCACGTCCGGCGTAACCGTCGACCGCATCGCCCTGCTGATCGCCGGGTTCGTGCTGGTGCAGTCGGTGCTGGTCCGCTTCGCCCACCTGGCGTCGGCTCGCCTCGGCGAGCGGGTGCTGGCCGAGCTGCGCGAGGAGTTCGTCGACCGGATCCTGGCGTTGCCGCTGGCCACCGTCGAGCGGGCCGGCACTGGCGACCTGCTCACCCGGACGTCCCGGGACGTCTCCGCGCTGTCGCGGACGGTCCGGTTCGCCGTACCGGAGACGCTGATCGCGGTCGTCACCGGCTGCTTCATCGTCGGCGCGCTGCTCCTGGTCGACCCGCTCTTCGCGCTGCCGTGCCTGCTCGCGGTGCCGCTGCTGTGGGCCGGCACCCGCTGGTACCTGCGCCGCGCCCCTGCCGGCTACCTGCGGGAGAACGCCGCCTACTCCGACATCACCGACGGCATCAGCGAGACCGTCGAGGGTTCGCGGACCACGGAGGCGTTGCGGCAGCAGGCGCGCCGCCGGGCCCGCACCGACGCCGACATCCGCCGGTCGTACGCGGCCGAGCGCTACACCCTGCGGCTGCGCACGGTGTTCTTCCCGGTCGCCGAGATCGGCTACGTGCTGCCGGTGGTGGCGACGCTGCTCATCGGCGGCTGGTTCTACCTGAAGGGCTGGGTGAGCCTCGGCGAGGTCACCGCCGCCACCCTCTACGTGCAGCAGCTGATCGACCCGGTCGACCGGCTGCTCTCCTGGCTGGACGAGTTGCAGGTCGGCGGAGCCTCGATGGCCCGGCTGCTCGGGGTGGCCGCCGCCGACGCGCCGCCCGGCGCACCGGCCCCGCCCGTCGGCGCGACGGTCCCGCCCGGCGTGGGTTCCCCAGGCCCGGCCGATCCCGCGCCACCGGGGGACCGGCGGCTCGCCGCCCGGGACGTCCGGTACGCGTACCGGGAGGGCCGGGACGTGCTGCACGGGGTGACCCTGGTGCCGGAACCGGGGGAGAAGCTGGCCATGGTGGGTCCGTCGGGCGCCGGCAAGTCCACGCTCGGTCGGCTGCTCGCCGGGGTGCACGCGCCCCGCACCGGCTCGGTCACGGTGGCCGGTCGACGCCTCGACGAGCTGCCCCTGGCCGAGCTGCGTACGCACGTCGCCCTGGTCACCCAGGAACACCACGTCTTCATCGGTACGCTGCGCGAGAACGTGGCGATGGTGCGACCGGGGGCCGACGAGTCGGCGGTCCGGTCGGCGCTGGCCGCCGTCGACGCGCTCGACTGGGCCGACGGGCTGCCGGACGGGCTGGACACGCTGGTCGGCGCCGGCGGGCACCCGCTGTCGCCCGCGCAGGCGCAGCAGCTGGCGCTGGCCCGGCTGGTGCTGGCCGACCCGCACACCCTGGTGCTCGACGAGGCCACCTCGTTGATCGATCCCCGCGCGGCCCGGCACCTGGAACGGTCCCTCGCGGCCGTCCTCGCGGGCCGTACGGTCGTGGCCATCGCGCACCGCCTCTTCTCGGCGCACGACGCGGACCGGGTGGCGGTGGTGGAGGACGGGCGGATCGCCGAGATCGGCTCGCACGACGAGCTGGTCGCGGCCGACGGCTCCTACGCGGCCCTCTGGCGCTCCTGGCACGGCACCGCCTCCTGACGCGCCGCGCCCTGTTCGAGGGCGGGCGGTACAGCGTGGCGCCCCCGGTCCTGCTCATCACGATGGGCGCGCCGTCGCCGAGCGGGGACGCGCGAAGTGCTTGGCGGGTGCACCCGTGCCGGGACCCGCGCTGATTCCCGAGCAGGACTGCCACGACTACCGAAAGTGACGAAGCCGAGGAGAGGCATCGCCCTCACACAGGGTAGTCACTTTTTGTCGGCCTCAAGGACACGACAGGCAACGCTCTCGACGTGGTCCCCGCTGACCAGCAGTTTCTTCTCAGCGCTGTCGAGCAGGCTGACACCCCTCACGCTCCCTTTGCTCTGCAGCCACCGACGCACCAGCCACCGCGCGTAGTCGGTGCGTGGATGGCTGCAGAGCAAAGGGGGCGAGGAGGGTGGTCGGTGGCGACGCCGACACGCCCGGGACGACTACTCACGGTCACGCCGGTGGTCGTCGTCTCGTCGGCGACGCGCGCGGTCGTCGGCCCGCCACACGACGGGCGGCGGCCGGGCGGCGGTCAGGTGCGGCGCAGGATGCGGTACGTGGCGACGCCGCCCGTGCCGAGGGCGGCGAGGAAGACCAGCCAGACCACCGTGCTGCTGACCCCGATCGGCGGGCCGGAGTTGGCGGAGGCGGCGGCGAGCAGGCCGTCTTCGCCGGGGGCGGGCAGGGCGGCCGGCGGCAGTTCCGGCCAGCGCACCAGTCCGGTGCTCTCCAGCATCTGCATGTGGTGCAGGACGAAGCGGTTGGCGTCGTCGGCGAGCTGGCGGATCACCGGGTCGCGGGTGCTGGCGCGGACCGCTCCGATGACGGGGAAGATCTTGCCATGGGCGACCCGGAGCCGGGTGACGAAAAGCTGGTCGAAGCGGGCGCCGGAGGCGTTCTGCATCTCCGTCAGCCAGCCCTTCTGCTCGGCGGTCGGGTCGCTCGGGATGCTCGCCCCGAGCTTGTTGGCCGCCTCGACCGTCAGCCGGTCCAGTTCCTCGTGCTCGGTGGCGATGCCGGCGCCGATCTCGCGTACCTTCGGGCTCTGCCCCTTCTCGGCGGCCATCTGCCCGGCCGGCATCTCCCAGAGCCCCGCCAGGCGCACCCCGTTGAGCAGGGCGGCGTCGGCCGCGTTGAGCTGCTGACCGCCCGGCGTGGCGACGGCCACGCCGGGTAGCGGGCCGAGCCCGGCGGCGACGGCGACGAGCAGCACCGCCAGGCGGAGACTCCGGTGTCCGCGCGGGCGACGGGCGGATCTGAGCGGTGCCATGTCCGTGGTGCCTCCTCGGTCCGGTCCGAAACGGGTCCGGGCCGGGCGACGCTGCGCCCTCGCCCGTCCGCGCACTGGTACGGACGGGCCGACCGATCGGTTCACCGGACCGGCCCCGCCGCGCTTCCGGGCCGAGGGCGGAACGGCACCCAGGGCCGAGGGCGGAACGGCACCGCCGGGCCGGGGGCGGGACCGGTCAGCCGGCGTCGAGGGGGTCGGCGAGCAGGCGTTCGAAGGCCAGCTCGGCGGCGCCGATCAGGGCCGCGTCGTCGCCGAGTTTCGGAGTACGCAGTCGGACGTGCTCCAGGCAGGCGGGCAGGGCGACCGAGTTGAGCCGGCTGCGCACCTGGGCCGCCGACGCGAGGTAGAGGTCCCGCATGCCGCCGCCGAAGATGACCATCTCCGGGTTGAAGATGTTCACCAGGTTGGCCACCCCGAAGCCGAGCCAGTCGCCGGCCTGGCGTACCGCCGTCTGTGCCCGCAGGTCGCCCCGGTCGGCGGCGTCGAAGACGGCCAGCAGCGCGTCGCGGCCCCGCGCGTCGGAGCGGCCGGCCGCCCGCAGCAGCGCGTACTCCCCGATCTCGGTCTCCCAGCAACCCCGGGAGCCGCACTCGCAGGGCGTGCCGTCCCGGACGACCACCATGTGGCCGACCTCGCCGCCGTAGCCGCCGTGCCCGGTCAGCCGGCGCCCGCCGGCGATGATGCCGGCGCCGACGCCCACGTCCCCGTACAGGTAGATGACGTTGTCGCAGCCGGCGGCCGCGCCCCGGGCGTGCTCGGCGAAGGCCGCCACGTCGGCCACGTTGCCCACGGTTACGGTCACGTCGCAGCCCAGCTCGGCGCCGAGCGCGGCGCCGATCGGCTCGTCCACCCATCCGGTGGTCGGGCCCAGCCGGACCAGCCCGTCGTCGCGCCGGACCATGCCGCAGACGGCGACGCCCGCGCCGACGCAGACGGCGTCCGCCGGCGCGCTCTGCTGCATCTCCTTGACCGCCCCGGCCAGCAGCGGGGCGGCCTCCGCGGCGGTCAGACCGCGGGGGCGGTCAAGCTCCCGGCGGTCGAGCACCGCGCCGCCCAGACCGATCCGCGCGGCCCGCAGCCGGTCCACCTCGATGCTGTACGCGTACGCGTGCACCCGGTCCGACTCGGGCCGGACGACCAGCGACGGTCGTCCGGCCCGGCCGGTCTCCTTCGGCGTCCCCTCGCTGACCAGCCCGGCGCCGGCAAGGTCGGCGGTCAGCGCGCCGATGGTGCTGCGGTTGAGCCCCAGCGCGGTGGTCAGCTCGGCGCGGGTGGTGGCCCCGTGCACGTGCACGTAGCGCAGCAACGCGCCCAGGTTCTGCCGACGGATCTCGTCCTGGCTCGGTCCTGCGCGCATCGCCGTCGTCACTCCCGGTGCCGCGGGGTCAACGGTTGCCGGTGGAGGTGGACCGCCGGCGGGAGAACGCGTCCACGCTCGCGGCGAGCAGCAGCACCACGCCGGTGACCACGTACTTCACCCCCGAGCTGTATCCCATCAGGCCCATCCCGTTGTCGATGACCGCGACGACCGCGCCCCCCAGGACGGCGTCGAGCACCCGGCCCTTGCCGCCGAAGAGGCTGGTGCCGCCGATGACCGCCGCGCCGACCGCGTAGAGCAGTACGTTACTGCCACCCGTGTTGGGGTCCACCGAGTTGGCCCGGCTCGCGGCGACGATGCCGCCGACGGCCGCCATCGAGGAGCAGATCACGAAGACCGAGATGCGGATGCGGTCCACGTTGATGCCGGCCCGGCGCGCCGCCTCCTTGTTGCCGCCCACCGCGTAGACGTGCCGGCCGTAGCTGGTGCGCTGGAGCACGAAGGTCCAGACGACCAGCAGCACCGCGATGATCGGCACCACGATCGGCACGCCCTTGAGCGAGCTGATCACGACGTTGCGGCTGCGCTCCAGGTTGAGGATGAACACGGCGACGCCGAGGATGAGCGCCAGCCCGCCGATGCGGGCGAGGACCACCGCGACCGGGTCGGTCACCAGGCCCCGGGCGGCCCGCGTACGGTGCCGGACCAGCTGCACGGCCGCGTAGCCGACGACCGCCACGGCGGCCAGCAGCCAGCCCAGGACGGGCGGGAGGTTGCGGTTGGCGATGGCCACCAGCACCTCGTCGCGGACGGCGATGTTGGTGCCCTCCTCCATCAGCATCAGCACGATGCCCTGGAAGGCGAGGAACCCGGCGAGGGTCACCACGAAGGACGGGATGCCGATCTTCGCGACGAGGAAGCCGAGGGTGGTGCCGATCGCCACGCCGGTGACGATCGCGGCGAGCACGGCCACGTACCACGGGTAGCCGAGCACGGTGACCACGTTGGCGAGGATGGCGGCGCAGACCCCGCTGGCGAAGCCGGCGGAGAGGTCGATCTCGCCGAGCAGCAGGACGAAGACCAGCCCCATGGCGATCAGCGTGACGGCGGCGCCCTGGGTGAACAGGTTGGCGAAGTTGCCGGCGGTGAGGAACGACGGCCGCATGATCGAGAAGACCGTGCAGAGCACGACCAGGCCGAGTACGGCGGGCAGCGCCCCGATGTCGCCGCCACGGACCCGGCCGACGTAGTTGCGGACGTGGCTGGCGAGGGTGGCCGGCGGTGTGACGGCCGCCGGGCCGTCCTTGTGCACGACGGTGGTCATCGGACGCCTCCTGAGTTGCTGCCGGTCGGCCCCGCGCCGTGCCCGTTGCCGCCGTTGGTCGGCTCGGCGGCGAGCCCGAGCCCGCCGGAGCGACCGGCGGTGATCAGCTCGACCACCTGCGAGTGGGTGATGTCGGTGGTCTTCACCTGGGCGACCATCTGGCCGAGGTAGAGCGCGGCGATCCGGTCGGAGACGGCGAAGACGTCGTTCATGTTGTGCGAGATGAGCACCACGGCCAGGCCGTTGTCGGCGAGGCGGCGGACCAGTTCCAGCACCTGTGCGGTCTGCGCGACGCCGAGCGCGGCGGTGGGCTCGTCGAGGATGACGAGCCGGCTGTTCCAGAGCACGGCCTTGGCGATCGCCACGGTCTGCCGCTGGCCGCCGGAGAGGCTGGAGACGTGCTGCCGCAGCGACTTGACGGTCCGTACGCTCAGCCCGGCGAGGGTGTCGGCGGCCATCTGTTCCATGGTCGGCTCGTCGAGCACGATGCCGCTGCGCTTCTCCCGGCCGAGGAACATGTTCTGCACGATGTCGAGGTTGTCGCAGAGCGCGAGGTCCTGGTAGACGACCTCGATGCCGAGCGCCGCGGCGTCGCGGGGGCTGTTGATGGTCACCGGCCGGCCGTCGAAGCGGAACTCGCCGGCGTCGCTGGGGTGGATGCCGCTGATGCACTTGACGAGGGTCGACTTGCCGGCGCCGTTGTCGCCGACCAGCGCGGTCACCTCGCCCGGGTGGGCGGTGAAGGCGACGTCGCGCAGGACCTGGACGGGACCGAAGCTCTTGTCGATCCCGCGTAGTTCCAGCAGGGGGGTTGCGGACACGGGGGCTCCTTCAGGGGGAGGGAAGGTCTCGGATCCCGTCCGGCGCGAACCGCCGCCCGGCACAGGGTCCGTGCCGGGCGGCGTGCGCGTGGAATCGGGTACGGGTCAGCTGATGCCGGCGTCGGCGCAGAGCTTGGCGTACGCCCCGGCGCAGACCTCGTCCTTGGTGACGAAGCCGTCGGCGATGACGTCCTTGACGTTCTCCTTGAAGATCAGCTTCGGGGTCAGCAGCACCGCCGGGACGTCCCGGCCGCCCTCCGGGTCCTTGACCGTCTGGCTGGTCTCCTTCTTCTCACCCTTGGCCACCGCGATGGCCAGGTCCGAGGCGGCCTTCGCCTCGTCCCGGATCGCCTTGTAGACGGTCATGCACTGGTCGCCGGCGAGGATGTTCTGCAGGCCCTGCGGGGTGGCGTCCTGGCCGGTCACCGGGACCTTGCCGTTGAGCTTGTTCTTCTTCAGCACCGAGATGGCCGCGTTGCCGAGGCCGTCGTTGGCGGCGAGCACACCGTCGATCTTGCCGCGCTGCTGGGTGAGCATCTGCTCGAAGATCGTGGCCGCCTGGGCGTTGTCCCACTCCGGCACGTTCTGGTCCGGGCCCTTGGTGTACTCCTTCGAGTCGAACTTCGGCTTGAGCACCGAGTCGTACCCGTTCTTGAACAGCGTGGCGTTGTTGTCGGTCGGGGAGCCGTTCAGGTAGGCCACGACCGGGTTCTTGGCACCCTTGTCGGTCAGGCACTTGCTCAGGCCCTCGCCCTGGAGCTTGCCGACGGCCTCGTTGTCGAAGCTGACGTAGTAGGTGGCCGAGCCGCCCAGCGTCAGCCGGTCGTAGTCGATGGTCGCCACGCCCTGGGACTTCGCCTTGTCCAGGACGGCCTTGCCGGTGCCGGAGTCCAGGTTGACGATCATCAGGGCGGTGACGCCGTTGGTGATCATCTGGTCGGCGATGGTCTGGAAGGCGCTCTTGTCGCCCTGGGCGTTCTGGATGTCGTACTCGACGCCGGCGGCCTCGAACGCCTCCGTCAGGAACTTGCGGTCGGCGCCCTCCCAGCGGGCGGAGGACTTGCTGTCCGGAAGGATCACGCCGATCTTCGGCTTCTTCTCGGAGGAGCCGCCGGCGTCGGAGCCGGAGTCGTCGCCGCAGGCGGCCATGCTGCCGGTGGCCAGCAGGCCCACGGCGGCGAAGGTGAGGAAGCCCTTGCGCATCTGCAGGGTCCTTTCGGGGGTGGGGGATGATGTTGTTTTGTTGTGTCCGGCAACGTATTCCGCGTCACGCCGTGGGCACAAGACCACCGAGGTCGCGAGTTTGTTGTCGGCAGTAACAATTCAGCAACGTCCCTGACACCTGGCCGACGTGCACCGGGGGAGCGCTTTCCCGCCGCGCGCCGGAGCGGCGCAGCTCAGTGGGCGGCCAGCGGGGCCGTGGCCGCCCCGGTGAGCGCCACCAGATCCTGCGGGGCGAGCTGGAGCTGGAGCCCGCGCCGGCCCGCCGAGACGTAGACGGTGGGATGGTCGAGCGCCGACGAGTCGAGCACGGTGGGCAGCCGCCGCCGCTGCCCGAGCGGGCTGATCCCGCCGCGTACGTAGCCGGTGGCCCGTTCGGCCACCGCCCGGTCGGCCATGGTGGCCCGCTTGCCACCGACGGCCGCGGCGAGCGCCTTGAGGTCCAGCTCGCCCGTGACCGGCACGACCGCCACCGTCAGCGCGCCGTCGACCTCGGCGACCAGCGACTTGAACACCCGCTCCGGCGGCACCCCCAGCGCCGCCGCGACCAGCGCGCCGTAGTGGGGCGCGTCCGGCGAGACGTCGTACGGATGGGTGCTGTGCGGCACCTTCCGCTTCGTCAGCAGCGCGGTCGCCGGAGTGCCCTGTCCCGCCATGACGGTCAAGCTAACCCGCTGTCGCCCGACCCGCGACCCGAAACGGCCGGGCGGTCGACACCCGCGCCGGCCCCGGTCGCGCGCTACCCGGCCGGGCGGCAGACGAGCACGGTCGGCGCCCCGGCGACCCGGGTCAGCACCAGGCTGGCCGGCTCGTCCCCGGCCAGCCGCAGGTCCCGCCGGAGCTTCTCCGGCTCCAGCGCCGACCCGCGCTTGAGGATCTCCACCCGCCCGACCCGACGCTCCCGCAGCAGCGACCGCAGCCGCTTGAGCGAGAACGGCAGCACGTCGGTGACCTCCAGGCAGCGGGCGAACGGCGTCGGCGTCGGGGCGTCCGTGTAGAGGTAGGCGATGCTCGGGTCGGCCAGCGTCGCGCCCAGGACGTCCGCCAGCTCCGCGACCAGGTGCGCGCGGACGACCGCCGGGTCCGGGTCGTACAGGAAGCGGCGCGGCGGGCCGACGGCGGCCTCGGCGGCGCCGGAGCCGGTCAGCTGGTGGCAGCCGCCGGGGTCGGTCGGTCGACCGGAGGCCTCCGCCGCCGCGCCGGGGGTGCCGGCCGGAAGCCCTGCCCTGCCGCGCAACACGGTGGCGCAGCGGGGAACCCGCGCCAACTCGCCGCACCACAGGGCCGCCTCGACCAGGTCGCCGTCGACGCTCACCCACTCGGCCTCCGCGCCCGCCGGGACGAGCGCGTGGTCGATGCCGGGGGCCACCTTCACGACCGTGTGCGGCACCCGCTCGGCCAGCCCGACCACGAAGTCCCAGGGCGGGGAGTAGGCGTTGGGGTCGAAGATCCGCCGTCCGGTGCCCGCCCTGCGCCGCGCCGGGTCGCAGAACACCCCGTCGACCCGGCCGACGTCGAACGCGGTGGCGTCGCCGCACTCCACGGTGAACAGTTCGGCCAGCCCGGCCGCCTCGGCGTTCGCGGCGGCCATCGCGGCGGTCACCGGGTCGGCCTCCACGCCGTACACCCGGATGCCGGCGCGGGCGGCGGCGAGCGCGTCCGCGCCGAGGCCGCAGCCGAGGTCGGCGAGGGTGCGCACCCCGGCGGCCCGCAGCCGCTCGGCCCGCCGTGCCGCGACGACGCCCCGGGTGGCCTGCTCCAGCCCGGGCCGGGTGAGGAACATGCGCGCCGCGGCCGGCCCGAACTTGCCGACCGCCCGGCGGCGCAGTTCGGCCTGGGTGAGGGCGGCCGACGCCAGGTTGGCCGGCAGCCCCGTCGAGCGGAGCGCGGCCGCCGCGGTCAGCGGGTCGCCGCCGGCCACCCGCGCGGCGGCGTCGAGCGCGGCCGACCCCTCGGGCGTACGCAGGGCGGCGAGCTGGTCGAGATCCACCCGGTCATTGTGGTCGTCGGACCCGACGCGCCGGGCGGCGGGTTGGCACTCTCCTTGACGGAGTGCCAGCCGAGGAATAGCCTGCGATTAGCACTCTCACCCCGAGGGTGCCAGCTTCCGGGCCTCGTGCCTGGGCGCTGAACGCCAGGCGGACCGGCACCCGCGACGACGGCCCCGCCCGGTGGCATGTGGCAGATTGACGCTGGCCGGCTTGCCGGTCGGTAACGAAACCAGTACCCCAGGAGGGTATGCCCGTGACTACCGCGACCAAGGTTGCGATCAAGCCGCTCGAGGACCGGATCGTGGTCCAGGCGAACGAGGCTGAGACCACCACGGCGTCGGGCATCGTGATCCCCGACACCGCCAAGGAGAAGCCGCAGGAGGGCACCGTCCTCGCTGTCGGCCCGGGCCGGATCGACGACAAGGGCAACCGCGTGCCGATCGACGTCAAGGTCGGCGACACCGTCCTTTACTCGAAGTACGGCGGCACCGAGGTCAAGTACGCCGGCGAGGAGTACCTGGTGCTCTCCGCCCGCGACGTCCTCGCGGTCATCGAGAAGTAAGCAACCGATCAGTGTCGTCGCCCCGGTCCGGCTCGCCGGGCCGGGGCGACGTCGCTTCGAAGGGACATTCATGGCGAAGATCCTGAGCTTCTCGGACGACGCCCGGCACCTGCTCGAGCACGGTGTCAACGCCCTCGCTGACGCGGTCAAGGTCACCCTCGGCCCGCGCGGGCGCAACGTCGTCCTGGACAAGAAGTTCGGTGTGCCCACGATCACCAACGACGGCGTGACCATCGCCAAGGAGATCGAGCTCACCAACCCCTACGAGAACCTCGGTGCGCAGCTGGTCAAGGAGGTGGCGACCAAGACCAACGACGTCGCCGGCGACGGGACCACCACCGCCACCGTGCTGGCCCAGGCGATGGTCCGCGAGGGCCTGCGCAACGTCACGGCCGGCGCCAACCCGGCCGGCCTCAAGCGGGGCATCGACGCGGCGGCCGCCAAGGTCTCCGAGGCGCTGCTCGGCCGCGCGGTCGACGTCGCCGACAAGAAGTCGATCGCGCACGTCGCGACGATCTCCGCGCAGGACGCCACGATCGGCGAGCTGATCGCCGAGGCGATGGAGAAGGTCGGCCGCGACGGCGTCATCACCGTCGAGGAGGGCTCCGCCCTGCACACCGAACTGGACGTGACCGAGGGTCTCCAGTTCGACAAGGGCTTCATCTCGCCGAACTTCGTCACCGACATGGAGTCGCAGGAGTCGGTCCTGGAGGACCCGTACATCCTGATCACGACCCAGAAGATCTCGGCGATCGAGGAGCTGCTGCCGCTGCTGGAGAAGGTCCTCCAGAACAGCAAGCCGCTGCTGATCATCGCCGAGGACGTCGACGGCCAGGCGCTGTCGACGCTGGTGGTCAACTCGATCCGCAAGACCCTCAAGGTCTGCGCGGTCAAGGCCCCCGGCTTCGGTGACCGGCGCAAGGCGATGCTCCAGGACATGGCGATCCTCACCGGCGCCGAGCTGGTCGCGCCCGAGCTGGGCTACAAGCTCGACCAGGTGGGCCTGGAGGTGCTCGGCACCGCCCGGCGCGTCGTGGTCGACAAGGAGAACACCACGGTCGTCGACGGTGGCGGCAAGTCCAGCGAGGTCGCCGACCGGGTCGCGCAGATCCGCAAGGAGATCGAGGCCTCGGACTCCGACTGGGACCGCGAGAAGCTCGCCGAGCGGCTGGCCAAGCTCTCCGGCGGCATCGCGGTCATCAAGGTCGGCGCCGCGACCGAGGTCGAGATGAAGGAGCGCAAGCACCGCATCGAGGACGCGATCGCCGCCACCAAGGCCGCGGTCGAGGAGGGCACCGTCCCGGGCGGCGGCGCCGCACTGGTGCAGATCCTGCCGGCGCTAGACGACGACCTCGGCTTCACCGGCGACGAGAAGGTCGGCGTCTCGATCGTGCGCAAGGCGCTTGTCGAGCCGCTGCGCTGGATCGCCCAGAACGCCGGCCACGACGGCTACGTCGTCGTGAACAAGGTCGCCGGCAAGGAGTGGGGCCACGGCCTCGACGCCGCCACCGGCGAGTACGTCGACCTGGCGAAGGCCGGCATCCTCGACCCGGTGAAGGTGACCCGCAACGCGGTCACCAACGCCGCGTCGATCGCCGGCCTGCTGCTCACCACGGAGAGCCTCGTGGTGGAGAAGCCGGAGAAGGCCGAGCCGGCCGCCGCCGGTGGGCACGGCCACAGCCACGGTCACGGCCACCAGCACGGCCCGGGCTTCTGACCCTCGCCGTACGCCTCGTCGGGGCGCACCGTCCGCGTGACGGTGCGCCCCGACGCCCTTGCGGGCGCCGGCGCGACTACCGGCCGGCCGGTGCATCGGAAACACTGGCCCGATGAGCAGCACGACGCGCGGCTACGCCGCCCTGGCCGGGGTCACCGCCGCCGCGGTGGCGATCGGCTGCGCCGAACTGGTGGCGGTGCTGACCGGCCCCCGTTCGGCGCCACTGGTCGCCGTCGGGGGGCTCGTGGTCGACACGGTGCCCGAGCCGCTCAAGCAGCTCGGCATCGCCCTCTTCGGCACGTACGACAAGATCGCCCTGCTGGTCGGGACGGGCCTGCTGCTCGCCGCCTCCGCCGCGCTGCTCGGCGTGCTGTCCCGGCGCCGGCTGGCGATCGGCCTCGCCGGCATCGCCGCCTTCGCGGCCCTCGGTGTGGCCGCCGCCGTGACCCGGGCGGGCGCCGGGCCCGCCGACGCGCTGCCCTCGCTGCTCGGCGCGGGGCTCGGCGCGGCGGTGCTCTGGGCCTTCGTCGCCGGCCCGCTCGAACTCGACCCGTGGCCCTGGTCCCCGCCGACGCCGCCGGCCGCCGAGGACCCGCCGCCGTCCACCGCCTCGTCCACGAGCCCGGCCACCTCGGCCGCGCCGCCCACGAGCCCGTCCGTCGGGGCACCGCCGCCGACCGCCGCCGGGGCGCCCCCGCCGCCGTCGGAGCCCGGCGACCCGGCGTCGCGGCGGCGGTTCCTGACCGGGGCCGGGGTGCTGGTCGGCGCGGCCGGGGTGGCCGGGCTGGGCGGTCGCTGGCTCGCCGGCCGGCGGGGCGTGTCGGCGGCCCGGGAGGCCGTCGTGCTGCCCGCCCCGGTGGTACCCGCCCCGGCGGTGCCGGCGGGGGCGGACCTGTCGCTGACCCAGCTCGCGCCCTACGTCACGCCGAACCTCGGCTTCTACCGGATCGACACCGCGCTGGTGGTGCCGCAGGTGGACCCGCAGACGTGGCGGCTGCGCATCCACGGCCGGGTACGCAACGAGATCGAGCTGAGCTTCGCCGACCTGCTCGCCCGCCCGATGGTCGAGCGGTACGTCACCCTCGCCTGCGTCTCCAACGAGGTGGGTGGGGACCTCGTGGGCAACGCGCGCTGGCTGGGCGTGCCGATCCGGGAACTGCTCGACGAGGCGGAGCCGCAGGAGGGCGCCGACCAGGTCGTCGGCCGCTCGGTGGACGGCTGGACCTGCGGCACGCCGACCGCCGTGCTCCGGGACGGGCGCGACGCGCTGCTGGCGGTGGGGATGAACGGCGAGCCACTGCCGGTGGAGCACGGCTTCCCGGCGCGGATGGTGGTGCCCGGCCTGTACGGGTACGTGTCGGCCTGCAAGTGGATCACCGAGCTGGAGCTGACCAGCTTCGCGGATTTCGACGCGTACTGGGTGCCGCGCGGCTGGTCGGCGCAGGGACCCGTGAAGACCCAGTCGCGCATCGACACGCCCCGCCCGCGCAACCGGCTCACCGCCGGTGCCGTCACCGTGGCCGGGGTGGCCTGGGCGCAGCACCGCGGCATCAGCCGCGTCGAGGTACGCGTCGACGACGGGCCGTGGCGCGAGGCGGAGCTGGCGCCCGTGGTCTCCGTGGACACCTGGGTCCAGTGGTCGTGGCGGTGGGACGCCACGCCGGGGGAGCACACCCTCACCGTCCGGGCGGCCGACGTCACCGGCGAGACGCAGACCGGGCGGCGGCAGGCGGTCGCCCCGGACGGCGCCACCGGCTGGCACACCGTCACCGTCACGGTGCGCTGAGCGCCCGGAGGCCTGACGGGGCGGTGCCGGCCCGGCCGGGAACGCCGCGACGCCGCGCCCCGGGTAGGGACGCGGCGTCGGTGTGGTCTTCGCAGGCTGGCGGCTCAGGCGATCTTGCGCTGGGCGGGGACGGTCGACCGGTGCGGCTGGCCCAGTCGGGCCTCCAGCCGGGCCACGTCCACCCTGCTCTGCCGGCGGTCGGCCAGGTCCTCCCAGCCGACGGCGAGCAGACGCAGCCGCTCCGACTCGCTGAACCCGCCCCACACGCCGTACGGCTCGCGGACGGCGAGGGCGTGGGCGGCGCACTCGGCCCGTACGGGGCAGGCGCGGCAGACGGCCTTGGCACCGGACTCCCGGCGCAGGCGGGACGAACCGCGCTCGCCGTCCGGGTGGAAGAACTGCGCGCTGTCCCGGCCCCGGCAGGCACCGAGCCGCTGCCAGTCCCAGAGGTCGACGATGGGTCCGGGCAGTCTGCGTACGTTCGACATCAGCACCCCTCCTCCCGCGCGGCACCGCGCAGATCCTGGTGAATCGGCGTCCGGGCGACGGTCCGCGCAGGCGCGCCGTTTCCGGCCTGGAGCCTGGAGTACCCGGGCGGTCGCCGGCTCACACACCTGTGATCGAAAACTTCCGGCAACTGGTGGCATATGCCCCACTTGTCGGAAAAGTTCGGAGGATTGCCGGAACCCCCTCGCGACCCGACCCGGTCATGGTCTGCTCTTGGGCGGAGAGGAGACCACTGTGCGTACGGTTCTCGTGTGCGTTCGGACACCGCTCGCGGCGCAACATCTCGCGTCCGCGGCGGCACGGCTCGGTTTGTCCGCCGTGGTGCGGACGGCCGTCTCCGATCCCGAGGTGATGTTGCGGCTGGCCGAGCGCCCGGCCGACGTGGTGCTCGCGGACACCGCCCTCACCCGCCCGGACAGCGCGGGCTTCGTCCGGCGGGTGCTCGCCCGCGCGCCGCAGGCCTCCGTGCTGCTGCTCGGCACGGAGGAGTCCGAGGCGGCCGCGGCCACGATCAGCGCGGGCGCCCGGGGCCTGATCCAGGGCGTCGACCACGACCTGACCAGCGCGGTCGCCAAGGCCCTGCTGCTGCTCTCCGCACCCGGACGGTCGGCCCGGCGCGCGGTAACCGACCCGGCCCGGGACACCGCCGCGGTCGGCGGTCCCACCCGGGCCGCGACGGCCAAGCGCCCGCCGGCCGAGCCCGGCCCCACCTGGTCGGCGACGTCCCCCGACGGCTCCGGCGGCGCGCCGACCGTGGTGCCGGCGCAGCGCGGCGACGACCCCGCCGAGGCCGCCGACGAGCCGGCCGAGGCCGCGCCCACGGGACGGCGGGGCGGGCCCGGTCAGCGCGGCGGCCGGTCCCAGGTCGGGCTGACCGAACGCGAGCTCCAGGTGCTGCTGGGCATGGCGGAGGGCAAGAGCAACGCCGAGATCGGCCGCGAGTTGTTCGTCTCGGAGGACACCGTGAAGACCCACGCCCGCCGGCTGTTCCGCAAGCTCGGCGCCCGCGACCGCGCGCACGCCGTGGCGGCCGGCTTCCGCGCCGGCCTGGTGGCCTGAGCCGTACGGCCCGCCGGAAGGCCCGGCGCGCGGAGAGCCGGGGGCGGGCTGAACCCACCCGATGCGGCCCCGGCCCGCCTCAGCGTTCGGCGTCGGGCTCCTCGTCGGTGCCCTCGGTCAGCGTGTCGTGCACCCCGTCGGCGTAGCCGCGCGCGTAGTCCCAGGTGACGTAGTGGTCCGGGTCGGGGTCGTAGGCCGGCTCGTGCACCCGGGGGCGCCCCGAGCTGAGCAGGTGGCGCAGGTTGCCCCGCAGCAGGTCCCAGTCGAAGTAGTGCGGCTCCCGGCAGTCCTCGCACTCGATGACCAGCCCGCGCACCCCGATCGGCGCCAACAGCGCCTGGTAGATCTCCAGGTCGGCGAGATCCTCCAGCACGTCCTGTCGCTCGACGTCGGTCAGCGGGTCGAGTGGGGCGTCGTCGCCCGGATCGTGCAGGCCGGCTGCCGGATCGGCCGGGTCGCCGTTGAAGGGGTCGATGGGCTCGTCGTGCACCCCCTCACCGTAGACCCAACGCCGGGGCCGCGTCCGCCCCCGGCTACCGGTGACCTGGGCCGCCACCGGCCGGGGACGGCCCGGGCCGGTGGGTACGATGGGACGACGCGCCCGTCACCCGGCGTGTGCCGGTGCCCGCCCGCGCCACCTCGCTGAAGCCCGTCCGAGCAGCTCAGGGGAGCAATCGTGGAATTTTCGCCCAGCACCGATCTTCCGGCCGGCGCCGACAGCGGCGAGCTGGGCGGCCACCTGCCGGAGCTGCCCGCCGGCTCCGCCCGGGTGGTCCCGCTCGGGTTGACCTTCGACGACGTGCTGCTCCAGCCGGGCGAGTCGGACGTGGTGCCCAGCCGGGTCAACACCGTGACGAAGCTGACCCGCAACATCGACCTGTCGATCCCGCTGCTCTCCAGCGCCATGGACACGGTGACCGAGGCCCGGATGGCGATCGCCATGGCCCGCCAGGGCGGCATCGGCGTACTGCACCGCAACCTCTCCCTGGAGGACCAGGCGCTCCAGGTCGACCTGGTGAAGCGCTCCGAGTCCGGCATGATCACCAACCCGGTGACCGCCAGCCCCGACGACACGCTGCGCGACGTCGACTCCCTCTGCGGGCGCTACCGCATCTCCGGCGTGCCCGTCGTGGACGGCGAGGGTCAGCTGGTCGGCATCGTCACCAACCGCGACATGCGGTTCGTCTCCGACCCGGCCACCCCGGTCCACCAGATCATGACCCGCACCCCGCTGGTCACCGCCCCGGTCGGGGTGAGCAAGGACGACGCCCTCGACCTGCTGCGCCGCCACAAGGTCGAGAAGCTGCCGATCGTCGACGACTCGGGCCGGCTGCGCGGGCTGATCACGGTCAAGGACTTCACCAAGAGCGAGCAGTACCCGAACGCCACCAAGGACGACGCCGGCCGGCTGCGGGTCGCCGCCGCCGTGGGCGTGGGCGACGACGCGTACAAGCGGGCCCGGGCGCTGGTCGACGCGGGCGTCGACGTGCTGATCGTGGACACCGCCCACGGCCACCAGCGGGCCGTGCTGGACATGGTCCGTCAGCTCAAGAAGGACGTGACGATCGACATCGTCGGCGGCAACGTCGCCACCTACGCCGGCGCGAAGGCGCTGGTCGAGGCGGGCGCCGACGGCGTGAAGGTCGGCGTCGGCCCGGGCGCGATCTGCACCACGCGCATCGTCGCCGGCGTGGGCGTACCGCAGATCACCGCGATCATGGAGGCCGCGCGGGCCGCACGGCCGGCCGGCGTCCCGGTGATCGGCGACGGCGGCATTCAATACTCGGGCGACATCGCCAAGGCGCTCGTCGCGGGCGCCGACACGGTGATGCTCGGCAGCCTGCTGGCCGGCTGCGAGGAGAGCCCCGGCGAGCTGATCTTCATCAACGGCAAGCAGTACAAGGCCTACCGGGGCATGGGCTCGCTCGGCGCGATGCAGTCCCGGGGCCAGGGCAAGTCCTACTCGAAGGACCGCTACTTCCAGCAGGACGTGCTGGCGGAGGACAAGCTGGTCCCCGAGGGCGTGGAGGGCCAGGTGCCCTACCGGGGCCCGCTGTCCGCGGTCGCCCACCAGCTCACCGGCGGGCTGCGCGCGGCGATGGGCTACGTCGGCGCGGAGAGCATTCCCGAGCTGCACCGCCGCGGTCAGCTCATCCGGATCACGGCGGCCGGGCTCAAGGAGAGCCACCCGCACGACATCCAGATGACGGTCGAGGCGCCCAACTACCACTCCCGCTGACCATCCCCCCCCTGCGACAACTGGAGTCCCCCATGCGTGACGTGGTCGAGATCGGGCTGGGCAAGACCGCGCAGCGCGGCTACCACCTGGACGACATCGCCATCGTGCCGAGCCGCCGGACCCGGGACGTCGACGACGTCTCCACCGCCTGGCAGCTCGACGCGTACCAGTTCGGCATCCCCTGCGTCGGGCACCCCTCGGACGCGACGATGAGCCCGGCCTCCGCCGTCCGGCTCGGCCAGCTGGGCGGTCTCGGCGTGCTCAACGTCGAGGGCCTGTGGACCCGCTACGAGAACCCGACCAAGGTCCTGGAGGAGCTGTCCGGGCTCGACGAGGACGCCCGCACCACCAAGCGGCTCCAGGAGGTGTACGCGGAGCCGATCCGCCCCGACCTGATCGCCGAGCGGGTGCGCGAGCTGCGCGCCGGCGGCGGCACGGTGGCGGTGCGGGTCTCCCCGCAGCACACCCTGGCGCTGGCCCCGGTGATCCTCGACGCCGGCGTGGACATCCTGGTCATCCAGGGCACCATCGTCTCCGCCGAGCACGTCTCGACCACCGACGAGCCGCTCAACCTCAAGGAGTTCATCGCCGACCTGGACCTCCCGGTCGTCGTGGGCGGCTGCACCGACTACAAGACCGCGCTGCACCTGATGCGTACGGGCGCGGCCGGCGTGATCGTCGGCATCGGCGGCGACGAGTGGTCCACCACCGAGTCGGTGCTGGGCATCCGGGTGCCGATGGCGACCGCCATCGCCGACGCGGCGGCCGCCCGCCGGGACTACCTCGACGAGACCGGTGGCCGGTACGTGCACCTGATCGCCGACGGCGACATCCAGACCTCGGGCGACATCGCCAAGGCCCTCGGCTGCGGCGCCGACGCGGTGATGCTCGGCGAGCCGCTGTCGCTCTGCGCCGAGGCGCCGGCCGGCGGCGCCTGGTGGCACTCCGCCGCCAGCCACCCGTCGCTGCCCCGGGGGGCGTTCGAGACCGCCGGCGATCCGCTCGGCTCGATGGAGCAGCTGCTCTTCGGCCCGGCCGACGAGCCGGACGGCCAGCTCAACCTCTTCGGCGGCCTGCGCCGCGCGATGGCCAAGTGCGGCTACCGCGACCTCAAGGAGTTCCAGAAGGTCGGCCTGGTCCTCGACCGCTGACCTGCGCAAGCAGCACCACCCGCACCGGCCGCGCCGATAGGCTCGGCCGGTGCGTCGCACCCGCCGTCGGATCCGTCCCGCGCTCGCCGTCGCCGTCGTCGCGGCGCTGGTGTTCGCGGCCTGCACCGACGGCGGCGACGGGCGGGGCGACTTCCGGCCGGGAGCGGCCGACCTCGCCGACCCGTACGTGCCGGGGGCCGGCAACGGCGGCTACGACGTCGCGGGCTACCGCCTCGCCGTGCGCTACGACCCGGCGACCGACCGGCTCTCCGGGCGGGCCACGCTCACGGCCACCGCGACCGCGGCGCTGTCCCGGTTCAACCTGGATCTCGCCGGGCTGGACGTGTCGAGGGTGGCCGTCGACGGCCGGCCGGCCGGGTCCGCCCGCGACGGCGACGAGCTGGTGGTCACCCCGCGCGGCGGGCTCTCCCGGGACGCCCGGTTCACCGTCGAGGTGGACTACTCCGGCGTGCCGGCGGCGAAGACCGACGGGCAGCTCGGCAGCGGCGGCTTCCTGCACACCGCCGACGGCGCGATCGCGCTCGGCCAGCCCTGGTCGGCGGCCACCTGGTTCCCGGTCAACGACCACCCGTCCGACAAGGCCACGTACGACATCGAGGTGACCGTCCCGGAGGGGCTGGCCGCGCTGAGCAACGGGGTGCCGGGGGAGAGGACGAGCGCCGACGGCTGGACGACCTGGCGCTGGGCCGAGCGGGCGCCGATGGCCAGCTACCTGACGACCCTGGTGATCGGCGACTACCGGGTGCGCAGCGGCACGCACGCCGGCAGGCCGATGGTCACGGCGGTGCCGGCGAGCCTGCCGGCGACCGGGCCGGAGGCCGCCTCGCTGGCCCGCACCGGCGAGATCGCCGACTTCCTGGCCACCCGGTTCGGGCCGTACCCGTTCGACTCCTACGGCGGCGTCGTGGTCACCGACCCCCGGATCGGCTACGCGCTGGAGACCCAGTCGCGGCCGGTCTACGGGCCGGGCTTCTTCCGCAGCGGGCGGCCCAACCTGGGCGTCGTCGCGCACGAGCTGGCCCACCAGTGGTTCGGCAACAGCGTGGCGCTGAGCCGGTGGAGCGACATCTGGCTCAACGAGGGCTTCGCCAGCTACGCGGAGTGGCTGTGGGAGGAGCACGACGGCGGTCGCACCGCGCAGCGCACCTTCGAGCTGGAGTACGCCGCCACCGACTGGTCCCGCCCGTCCGTCGACCCGGGACGGTCCCGGTTGTTCGGGGCGGCCGTGTACAAGCGCGGCGCGCTGGCCGTGCACGCGCTGCGCCGTATGGTCGGCGACGACACGTTCTTCCGCATCCTGCGGACCTGGACCACCGAGCGACGCGACGGCAACGCCACCACCGACGACCTGGTCGCGCTGGCCGAGCGGGTCGCCGGGAGGCCCCTGCGCCCGGTCTTCGACGCCTGGCTCGTCGGCGGCACCGCCCCCGCGCTGCCCTGAGCCGGGCGGGCAGGGTCCGGGCCTCCGGCGACGCTCGGTAGGCTGCCGCCGGACCCCGGCGCCGCACCGCCCGGTTCGCGCCGGCCGCCTCCGCGCCGCCGGCCCGGGCGGGCGGCACCCGCCGGGCGCGGGTCCGCTAGGGCGTGGCCGGTGGGGCAGCCGGCGGCGCAGGGAGGGGCGAGGCGATGACGCTGTCGCGGCGGACGCTGTGTGCGGGCACCGGCCTGCTGCTGGCCGGGACGCTCGGGCTGACCGCGTGCGGGTCGGCCGGCGAGCCGACGCCGGCACCGACCCCGGCCGCCGCCTCGCCCGGCGCGTCGCGCCAGTTCAGCCCAGGGGCGGCCGGCGCGGGCGACGAGTACTTCCCGACCTACGGCAACGGCGGCTACGACGTCAGCCGCTACACCGTCAAGGTGCGCTACGACCCGGCGGAGGACCGCCTGAGCGGAACCACCACCGTGCAGGCGGCGGCGACCAGCGACCTGTCCGCGTTCAACCTGGACCTGGCCGGGCTGACCGTGCGGTCCGTGACGGTGGACGGGACCCCGGCGAAGCACGGCCGCAAGGGCGACGAGCTGGTCGTCACGCCGGCCCGCGGCCTGATCGCCGGCAACGGCTTCGTCGCCGAGATCGTGTACGAGGGCGAGCCGGAGCCGCTGCGCAACGAGGCCCTCGGCGTCGGTGGCTTCCTGCACACCGAGGACGGGGCCATCGCCCTCGGGCAGCCCGAGTCGGCGAGCACCTGGTTCCCGGTCAACGACCACCCCTCGGACAAGGCCACGTACGACTTCGAGATCACCGTGCCGGAGGGGTTGACGGCGGTCAGCAACGGCGTGCCGGCGGGGAAGAGCACGACCGGCGGCTGGACCACCTGGAAGTGGGCCGAGCGCAGCCCGATGGCGAGCTACCTGAGCACCGTGGTCATCGGCAGGTTCCGGATCACCGAGGGTGAGCACAAGGGACGGCCGGTGTTCCACGCGGTCACCACGGACCTGCCGAAGGGCGCGGCGGACCGGTCGATCGCCGGCACGGTCGAGGTGGCCGACTACCTGGAGAGCGTGTTCGGGCCGTACCCGGTCGGAGCGTACGGCGGCGTGGTGGTCGCCGACGACCGGATCCGGTACGCGCTGGAGACGCAGAGCCGCCCGGTCTACGGCGCGAGCTTCTTCTCCCAGGGCGAGAACACGGGCGTGGTGGCCCACGAGCTGGCGCACCAGTGGTTCGGCAACAGCGTGTCGCTGGCGAAGTGGCAGGACATCTGGCTCAACGAGGGCCTGGCCACGTACGCGGAGTGGCTGTGGGCCGAGCACGACGGCGGGCGTACCGCCCAGCAGGCGTTCGACGCCCGCTACGCCGGCTCGTCCGGCCAGGTGTGGCGTACGCCGCCGGGCGAGCCGGGGGCGGAGAACCTGTTCAGCGAGTCGGTCTACCAGCGCGGTGGCATGACGGTGCACGCCCTGCGGGTGGCCGTCGGCGACAAGGCGTTCTTCGAGATCCTGAAGACCTGGGCGGCGCAGAAGCGCGACGCGAACGCGACCACGGCCGAGTTCGTCGCGCTGGCCGAGCGGGTCTCGGGTGAGCAGCTCGACGACCTCTTCGGGGCGTGGCTGTACGGCACCCAGCGCCCCGAGCGCCCCGAGCGCCGGTGACGGTGCCGGCCCGCCCCGAGCGCCGGTGAAGGCGGTCAGCGCGTGATGCGCAGCTTCGGGTTGGCGGCCAGGTAGGCGTCCGCCCGGCCGGCGCGCAGCTCGGTGAGGAACTTCCGCCCCGTCGACGTGAGTTCCTCGCCCCGGTAGGCGCTGCCCCGGCCCACGCCCGCGCCGGGCAGGTCGACCAGCACGAACCTCTCCGGTGTGAGCCCGCCGAGGGCGTACGCCACGTCGACGACGCGCGGCCCGCCCGCGTAGACCAGGGTGTCACCGAGCGCGTCGACCACCTGCTGGACGCGTTCCGGCTGCCGGGCCAGGTTCTCGTCGAGGATCTTCGTGGCCATCGCCTTGATCAGTTGCTGCTGGTGGCGCTGCCGGGCGTAGCCGCCGCCGGTGACGTAGCGCTGCCGCGCGTAGTCCAGCGCCTGCCAGCCGGTGAGGTGCCGCTCGCCCTTCTCGTACACCATCTGCGGACCGACGTAGCCGCCGCCGCCCGGCGCGGGCTCCCGGTGCCGGCCGTCGGGGCGCCGGTGCAGCGAGACCACCCGCTGGTCGATGTAGAGGTCCACCCCGCCGAGGCTGTCCACGAGCCGGTCGAAGCCGTTGAAGGTGAGCACCGCGCCGGCGTCGAAGCGCAGCCCGGTGTAGCCGCTGACCGTGCTGCGCAGCAGCTCGTACCCCTGGGTGGTGCTCGGCTGCTTGGGCTTGCCGGGCACCCGGCTGCCGTAGCTCATCGCGTGGGTGAGCTTGGTCTTCCCGCCGCGGTAGCCGGCCTTCGGGAAGGCCGGGATGTCGACCAGCAGGTCGCGGGGGAGGGAGAAGAGGTACGCGCGGTCGAGACCCTTCGGCACGTGCAGCACCAGTACGGCGTCGCCGTGCGGCTCCCAGCCCGGCACGCTGACCCGGGTGTCCACCCCGACGAGCAGGAGGTTGAGCGGGCCGGTGATGCCGGCGCCCGGCGGCACGGTCGGGCTCGGGCTCGGCGTGGGGCTCGCCTGCGGTGTCCCGGTGGCACCCGTCGGCCCGGCGCCGCGCTGCGGTCCGTCGTCGCGGACGAGCCGGGTCACCACCAGCGTGCCCACGGCCACCAGGACCACGGCCGCGAGGACGGCCAGCCCCAGCATCCAGCGCGGGCGTGGTGCCCCTGTCCGCTCCGTCATGCGACACCCCCGTGTTGACAACGTCCGGACGGGGGCACCGAGTTGCGGGCGGGCGCCTCCGGATCGCGGACCGCGTGCATGATCCCGCGAAAACGGGCGCTGGCGCGATGGCTACCGAGCGGTAATGATGCGGTCATGCGGTACGACGTGCTCGTCATCGGGTCCGGCTTCGGCGGCAGCGTCACCGCGCTGCGGCTGGCGGAGAAGGGCTACTCCGTCGGGGTGCTGGAGGCCGGCCGGCGCTTCGCCGACGACGAGTTCCCGCAGACCTCCTGGCGGCTGCGGCGGTTCCTGTGGGCGCCGCGCCTCGGCTGCTTTGGCCTCCAGCGGCTCACCCTGCTGCGCCCGGCCGACCGGAAGGCCGGCGGTGGCGTGCTGGTGCTCTCCGGCGCCGGGGTCGGCGGCGGCTCGCTGGTCTACGCCAACACGCTCTACGAGCCGCTGGACGCCTTCTACGACGACCCGCATTGGCGGGACGTCACCGACTGGCGCGACGAGCTTGCCCGCCACTACGACCAGGCGAAGCGGATGCTCGGCGCCACCACGTACCCGCTGGTCACCCGCGCGGACCGGGCGATGCGGGCGGTGGCCGACCGGATGGGGGTGGGGCACACCTACCACGCCACCCCGGTCGGCGTGTTCATCGGCAGTCCCGGCCGGCGGGCCGCCGACCCGTACTTCGGCGGCGCGGGGCCGGAGCGCACCGGCTGCACGCACTGCGGGGGGTGCATGACCGGCTGCCGGCAGGGCGCGAAGAACACGCTGGTCAAGAACTACCTGTGGCTGGCCGAGCGGCTGGGCGCGCGGGTGCACCCGCTGACCACGGTCACCGCCGTGCGCCCGGTCGACGGCGGCGGGTACGCGGTGCACACCGTGCGCACCGGGGCGTGGCTGCGTACGCGGCGGCAGGTGATCCACGCCGACCAGGTCGTCTTCGCCGCCGGCGCGCTGGGCACCCAGCGCCTGCTGCACTCGATGCGGGCGGAGGGTGCGCTGCCCGCGCTCTCACCCCGCCTCGGCGAGCTGACCCGGACCAACTCCGAGGCGATCCTGGGCGCCTCGGTGCCCCGCCGCCGGGCCCGCGAGCAGGGGCTGGACTTCACCGAGGGGGTGGCGATCACCAGCTCGTTCCACCCCGACCCGCAGACCCACATCGAGCCGGTCCGCTACGGGCGGGGCTCCAACGCGATGGGGCTGCTCCAGTCGCTGCTGGTCGACGGCGGGCCGCACCGGGTACGCCGCTGGCTGGGGACCCTGCTACGTCAGCCCGGCACGGCGGCCCGGCTGGCCTCGGTACGCGGCTGGTCGGAGCGTACGGTGATCGCCCTGGTCATGCAGTCGGCGGACAACTCGCTGACCACCCGGCTGCGACGGGGTCTGCTCGGCCGGCGCCTGGTTTCCGGGCCGGGGCACGGCGCGCCCAACCCGACCTGGATCCCGGCCGGCAACGAGGCGGCGCGCCTGCTGGCCGAGGAGATCGGCGGTACGCCCGGCGGCGCGCTGACCGAGCCGTTCGACATCCCGCTGACCGCGCACCTTCTGGGCGGGGCGGTGATCGGCGCCACCCCGGCCGACGGCGTCGTCGACCCGTGGCACCGGGTGTTCGGCCACCCGGGGCTGCACGTGGTCGACGGGGCGGCGGTGTCGGCGAACCTCGGGGTGAACCCGTCGCTGACCATCACCGCCCAGGCGGAGCGGGCGATGTCGTTCTGGCCCAACAAGGGCGAGCCGGACCCGCGACCGCCCGTGGGCTCGCCGTACCGTCGCCTGCCCCCGGTGCCGCCGCGCCACCCCGCCGTCCCCCCGGACGCCCCGGGCGCCCTGCGGACGTGACCAGAGCCCGACGCCCGGTCAACTGCGGCGCCGGATGCCCCGGCGGGGGAGCAGCCCGCCACCCGCCCGGCTCGGGGGCCCGGATCCGCGTCGGTCCGTCCAGGCGACCAGCGCCGCGTGCGGGAGGGTCAGCGCGGCCAGCACGGCGAACGTCGCGGGCAGCGGGTCCGCCCGGTGGCCGGGCCAGGTGACCAGGGCGATCAGCGCGACGACGGCGAGCACCGTGGGAGTCGCGGCCTGTCGGGCGAAGCGACGCAGCGGCGGTCCGACCCGTCCGGTCGCCAGGTCGGCCGTGTTGCGCGGGTCGTGCCGCAGCAACCGGGCGACGTGGCGGAGGGAGTGCCAGAGCGCGAAGTACGCACCGATGGCCAGGGCCGGCGGCACGGTGCCGAACAGTGCGACGAGGAGGACGGGTTCGACCGCGTCGCGGGTGCGTCCGGCGCGCAGGTCCCGGCTCACGGTGAGCACGACCGCGCACAGCACGGTGGCCAACGCCAGTGCCCGCACCTCGACGGCGATCAGGCCCGGGACCCGAGGGGAGACGGCGGCCAGCACCGGGTCGACCTGGTCCCGCCAGAGCGCCAACGGAACGACCACCGGCGGTCCGCCGTAGGCGAGCGTGGCGGCCACCGCCACGCGGACGGGCCGCCGGTCCCGCTCGGCGTGGAACGCGACGTCGGCGCTGCCGAAGTGGACGACGGACACCACGAGGAACCCGACCAGCGCCAGGTCCGGCGCGGCCCGGAAGGCCACCAGCCCGGCGCCGGCCACGGCGGTGTAGACCACCAGCAGCGCCACGCGCGCCGGCAGCGGCCGGGCGCGCGCCGACAGCCAGGCGGGCACGAGATGGTCGACCGCGCCGTGCGGGAGCCCGAGGAGCAGCGCCGCGATCAGGAAGGCCGGCGAGCCGGCGAGCCCGGCGGCGCCGATCAGCGGCGCCAGCGCCAGCAGCCCGCCGAGCGCGAGCTGCGAGGCGGTCCCGGCACCTCGCAGCAGCAGGTCCGGCTGCTGCGCCGGCGCCCCGGTTCCGTACGCCGTCGACGGTCGGCGCCGGGGACGGGCCCGGTCCTGGGCCACCGGCACCGGAGGGGCGACGCCCCTGGCCGGCTCAGGCGACGGTGAGGTGACCACGGTCGGACAGGGTGCGTAGCCGGCTGAGATCGACGATGCTCCAGCCCACCTTCGACAGGATGGACAGCCCGACGAAGAGCATGCTCGTGGTGGTGGAACCGAGCAGACCGACCCCGGACGGGCCGAGGAGCCAGAACAGCGGGTAACCGGCCCAGAGCACGCTGAGCAGAAGGGCGGCCTCCGTGTAGACGGCCGCGATCCGTTCCGGCTGGCGGTGGGCGTGGGCGCGCAGCGGTCCCCAGACCAGGGCGTAGACCGCGAGCAGGGCCAGCATCCCGATCGCGTACAGGCCGTAGCGGGTTGCGGCGTTCGCGGTGAGATCGGCTGCCAGGCCGCTGAGGATCACCACCACGTTCGCCCCGACGAGGGCGGTCATCAACCGCCAACGGCGTCCGGGCAGGGCGTGCGTCCCGGTCAGCATCAGGGCCACCAGCAGCAGCGGGGCGGTGACCACCCAGTCGACGTAGCGCGCCCAGTAGACCGTGTGGCCGGCCACCTCCGCCCGCCCGCCGCCGAGGGCCATGACGAGATACCAGAAGCCGGACCAGAGCGGGATCGCGATCGCCACCCGGTACTCGCTGCGCGGGACTCCCCGCGGGTCCGCGCGCCACCGGCGGAACAGCAGGACCCCGCCCGCCATGGCGGCCACGTACGTCCACAGCCACCACTCGGTCATGTCCGCTCCTCGGCCGGTTCTGGGGGCCCGCGCCCTCCGGGCCGCTTGTGGCGGCCCGGAGGTGAGCGGGGCGCCGCTGCCGGCACGCCGGTGGAGATCTCGTTCGGGAGTCCGGTGCCGGCTGGCACAGATAACCTATACGCGTCGAAAGCCCATTAAGTGGCAATAGCGGGGGTTCGTGCCGCGCAGAAAGCCGTGAGGTCGCCGTGAACATCGAGAACCTGTTCGGTTACAACGTGATCCAGTACACGCTGGTGTCCCACGTGCTCACCCTGGGCTTCGCGGTGATGGCCGCCGGGCTGGTCTACTTCCTCGCGACCCGCGGCTCTGCCGCACCCCGTTACCAGCTCGCCTCGGTGCTCTCCGCCGTGGTGATGGTGTCGGCCTTCTTCGAGCTGTGGGTGCTCTCGGAACGCTGGCGCCAGGCGTTCACCTGGAACGGGACGGCCTACGTCCAGTCGGACGTGCTCTTCTCCAACGGCTACCGGTACATGAACTGGTCCATCGACGTCCCCGTCCTGCTGATCCAGTTGCTCATCGTGCTGGGGATCACCGGTCGGGCGTTCCACCTCAACTGGGCGATGTTCGTGGTCGGCGGCCTCGGGATGATCTACACCGGCTACGCCGGGCAGTTCTACGAGGTGGACCGCTCAGCCCCGTACTGGATCTGGGGCCTGGTCAGCACGGCGTTCTTCCTGCTCCTGCTCGTCCTGGTCGCCCGGGTCATCTTCGGCAGCCTGGCCCGGCTGCCGGAGTCCGCCCGGGGTCTCGCGCGCGCCGTCTGGTGGCTGGTGCTCGTCTCCTGGCTGCTCTACCCGGGTGCCTACCTGATGCCGGCGATGTGGGACTCCGCCGACGGGGTGGTGGCGAGGCAGATCACCTACACCGTGGCCGACATCACCTCCAAGGTGATCTACGGCGTGTTGCTCAGCGTCATCGCGCGCAAGGTCAGCGCCGCCGAGGGGTACGCCCCGGCGGTCGAGGACGACGTCGCCCGCCCACGCGGGGGGATCACCGCGGCGGCGCGGTGACGGACCGGCGGGGGTGGCGTGGGTGCCGTCGGTAGGATCTGCTGCCATGAGCACGCCTCGCCCCGTCCTCGTGGTGGACTTCGGAGCCCAGTACGCCCAGCTCATCGCGCGTCGGGTGCGTGAGGCCAACGTCTATTCCGAGATCGTGCCGCACTCGATGCCGGTCGCCGAGATGCTGGCGAAGGACCCGGCCGCGATCATCCTGTCCGGCGGCCCGTCGAGCGTCTACGCGCCGGGCGCCCCGCAGATCGACGCCGGCATGTTCGACGCCGGGGTGCCGGTCTTCGGCATCTGCTACGGCTTCCAGGCGATGGCCCAGGCACTCGGCGGCACGGTGGCCCGCACCGGCAACCGCGAGTACGGCGGCACCCCGCTGCGCCCCCGCCTGCTCGACCCGGGCGTGCTGCTCCGCGACCTGCCGGCCGACCTGCCGGTCTGGATGAGCCACGGCGACTGCGTGACCGAGGCCCCTGCGGGCTTCACGGTGACCGCCGAGTCGGCGGGCGCGCCGGTCGCCGCGTTCGAGGACGTGGCCGGCCGCCGCGCCGGCGTGCAGTTCCACCCGGAGGTCGGGCACACCGCGCACGGCCAGGAGATGCTGCGCCGCTTCCTGCACGACATCGCCGGGATCGCGCCGACCTGGACGCCCGAGAACATCATCGACGAGCAGGTCGCGCGCATCCGCGAGCAGGTCGGCGACAAGGAGGTCATCTGCGGCCTGAGCGGCGGGGTCGACTCGGCCGTCGCCGCCGCGCTGGTGCACCGGGCCGTCGGCGACCAGCTCACCTGCGTCTTCGTCGACCACGGCCTGCTGCGCGCCGGCGAGGCCGAGCAGGTGGAGAAGGACTACGTCGCCGCTACCGGCATCAAGCTCAAGGTGGTCGACGCGGCCGACCGGTTCCTCGGGGCCCTGGCCGGGGTCACCGACCCCGAGCAGAAGCGCAAGATCATCGGCCGCGAGTTCATCCGGGTCTTCGAGGCCGCCGCGCGGGAGGTCGCCGCCCACGGCGACGTCGAGTTCCTCGTGCAGGGCACCCTCTACCCGGACGTCGTCGAGTCCGGCGGCGGCACCGGCACCGCCAACATCAAGAGCCATCACAACGTCGGCGGCCTGCCGGAGGACCTGAAGTTCGCCCTGGTCGAGCCGCTGCGCACGCTGTTCAAGGACGAGGTCCGCGCGCTCGGCCTCCAGCTCGGCCTGCCCGAGGCGATGGTCTGGCGGCACCCGTTCCCGGGCCCCGGCCTGGCGATCCGGATCATCGGCGCGGTCGACCGGGAGCGGCTCGACCTGCTCCGCAGGGCCGACCTGATCGCCCGGGAGGAGTTGACCGCAGCCGGCCTGGACCGGGGCGTCTGGCAGTTCCCGGTCGTGCTCCTGGCCGACGTGCGCAGCGTCGGGGTGCAGGGCGACGGCCGCAGCTACGGGCACCCCGTGGTGCTGCGGCCGGTCTCCAGCGAGGACGCCATGACCGCGGACTGGTCCCGGCTGCCCTACGAGGTGGTCGCCCGGATCTCCACCCGGATCACCAACGAGGTCGCCGAGGTCAACCGCGTCGTGCTGGACGTGACGAGCAAGCCGCCGGGCACGATCGAGTGGGAGTGATCCCGCCTCACGCCGCCGGCGGGTAGGCCGGCGGTGCCGGCTGCGCGCCGTCGGCCGGCGACGCGGCCTGCGCCGGGTGCGGCCAGGCCGGCGCGCCTGCCGGCTCCTCGGGCATCAGGAACCACATGATCGGGTACGCGAGCAGCGCGAGCCCGCCGGTGAGCAGGCCGGCGACGGCGAAGACCACCCGGACGAGGGTGGGGTCGACGGCGAAGTACCGGCCGAGGCCGCTGGCCACGCCGGCAACCATCCGGTCCGTGACGGGCCGGCGGAGCTGCTTGTACGGGGGCTGGGGCGGGGTGGTGTAGGTCATGTCTCCACGGTCCGCGCCGGTCGTCGGGTCGGCCTCGGTGACCGCCCGGATCCTTACCCTGAGCCGGCCCTGAGGCGCGAGCATTCAGTCAGGAATCTGACTCTTTTCGATGGAGTCAACCTGGGCCGAGGAGAATTTGGCCCCGTGACCACCATGCTGGAGCCGCTCCGCAGGATCGCGGCATACGCAGTTTGTGCTGATTCAGTCGGCCGGGTGTTGCTGGTCCGCGCATCGGAGCGCTCCGGCACCCCCGGCACGTGGTCGCTGCCCGGCGGGGCGGTCGACCACGGTGAGGACCCCCACCACACCGTCGTCCGGGAGACCGCCGCCGAGACCGGCCTCTCCGTCACCGTCGCCGGCCTGCACGACGTGCTCGCCGACATGCGGGCGCTGCCGGAGCGAGGCATCACCATCCACACCGACCGCCTGATCTACCAGGTCTCGGTGCGGGGCGGGACGCTCGCCGACCGGGTCGACCGGCCCACCGACCTAGCCCGCTGGTTCACCCCGGCGGAGGCGCGCGAGCTGCCGCTGCGCTCGTTCACCGCTCGGGCGCTGGGTCTGCCCGCCTCGTCGGCCGACATCGTGCCGGACGAGGCGCCGGAGTTCCCCTCGTTCTACGCCGTGCCCGGCCCCGACGGGCTGCACCGCGCCCAGCGCTTCGCCGCGTACGCCGTGGTGACCGACCCGGACGGGCGGGTGCTGCTCACCCGCGTCTCCGACGGCTACCCGGGCGCGGGCTGCTGGCACCTGCCCGGCGGCGGCACCGACTACGGCGAGCAGCCCGGCGCCGCCCTGATCCGGGAGCTGGTCGAGGAGACCGGGCAGAACGGCCGCCTCGTCGAGCTGCTCGGCGTGGCCAGCCACCGCGACGCCGCCTCCCTCGGCCCGGAGGGCTACCCGATCGACTGGCACGGCGTACGCGCCTTCTACCGGGTCGTCGTCGACAAGCCCGCCCCGCCCACCGTCGCCGACGTCGGCGGTTCCACCTGTGAGGCCCGCTGGTTCGCCCGCGACGAGCTGGGGGCCCTGCCGACCGACCGGCTGACCGAGGTGACGGCGGAGGCCGTCCAGGCAGCCCGCCTGGCCTGACTCTCCCACCCCCTGCTTCCCGTTCGCCGATCATGAGGTTGACCGGGCGGCGCGCGAGCTGCGCTGCGGCTAGCCTCATGATCGACGGGGCAACCCGGGAACGGCCGGGCAGGCGGGGGAGTGCGAGCGGGTGGAGCAGCGGCGGCGGGTGCGACGAGCTGGGCTGGTTCACGACCGACGAGGCGGCGGCGGTGCCGCTGATGCCGTTCACCGCCGAGCTGCTCGACCTGCCCGTGTCGCCCCTGCCGTCTGATCTGCCCCGTTCGTCGGCGACCGAGCCCGCCGCCGCGCTCCCGCCCGACCGGAGGCAGCGCTTCGGGGCGTACGGCCTGGTCACGGACCCCGCCGGCCGGGTGCTGCTCACCATGATCGCCGACGGCTACCCGGGCGCGGGCCGGTGGCACCTGCCCGGCGGCGGGACCGACCACGGCGAGCAGCCGGTGTCCGCCCTGCTGCGCGAACTGGTCGAGGAGTCCGGCCAGCTCGGTCGGGTGGTCGAGCTGGTCGGCGTCGACAACCTGCACAATCCGGCCGCGCTGGGCCCGGAGGGGCGCCCGCTCGACTGGCACGGCGTCCGGGTGGTCTACCGGGTGGCGGTCGACGTGCCCACCGAGCCACGGGTGACCGAACTCGCCGGCGGCTCCACCGCCCGGGCGGCCTGGTTCACGCCCGGGCGGCTCGTCGGGCTGCCGCTGACCGAGATCGCCGTACTGGCGCTGGCCGGGGGCCCCGCCGTCGGCCGTCCGTAACCGGACATCGGCGTCCCTGACGCCCGCTCGCCGAGCCGGTGGAGACGGGGTCCGGTACATTCGATGTGGGGTTGGTGGAGGAAACGGGCGATGGAGCCCGAGATGGGAATAAGAGCGCGGTTCGAGCGGTTGGACCAGATATAAGTACCGCCGGCAGCTATCGCCAATCCCCGTTCCCCTATGCGATGGTGTACTCCGCAAAACGGCTGCCGGGCCAGAAAGGTCCGGCACGAGACAGCCGGACACCCGCCCTCGCGGCGGTAAGCCGATCCGGTGATGGAGGAAACGTGCCGAGAGCCCCATGGCGCCGGCGTCGTACCACTGACAGTCCGCGTCCCGCAGGGCGTCGTTGGGCGGGCCCGTTGCGCCGCAGCAGCACGCTCGCCCGGCAGGTGCTGCTGGTCCGGGTGGGGCGCCGCGACGGTGACCTGCACGGAGGCGGCGACCTGTCGATGCCCGAGCACCGCTACGCCGACCGGCCGCGCCGCCGCAACGGGCTGACCCGTGTCGAGCGCGCCGAGGTCGCCTCGATCGTCCCGGTCAGCCCCGCCCTCGGCCCCACGACACCGGTCGACGACGATGGCGCGATGTCGATCCCGCTGCTTCCGGGCGAGCGGACGGTCGCCCGCCGGATGAAGTTCGCGGTGGTCAACGCCTGCACCCTCAGCAGCCTGATGCTCGGCATGCTGGCCATCTTCCTGGCGATGCAGGGCGAGGTGCGCGTCGCCGCGCTCTTCCTGATCGCCTGCGTCATCTTCGACGGCCTCGACGGCGCGCTCGCCCGCAAGTTCGGTGTGGCCAGCCCGTTCGGCGCGCAGATGGACTCGCTGGCCGACATGTGCTCGTTCGGCCTCGCCGCCCCGGTGGTCGTCTACGCCTCGCTGGCCGGCTCGGTCTCGACACCGGCCGCCGCGGTGGCCTGCGCCCTCGTGGCGGCGTGCGCGGCGATCCGGCTCGCCCGGTTCAACGTCTCGCCGAAGGACGGCAGGTTCTTCTGCGGCGTGCCCACCACCATGGCGGCCGCCGTGCTCGCCCTGACCGTCGCCATCGGGCTGCCCGTGCCGGGCATCGTCCTGGTCGCCGGCGTGGCGCTGCTGGCCTTCGCCATGGTCTCCAGCTTCCCCTACGCGAAGCTCGCCCGGCTGGTGAAGCTGCCGCCGTGGCTGTGGCTGGCCCCGGTGATCGGCGCGCTGATCGACATCCGGCTCACCTTCGCCCTGATCGTGGTCGGTTACCTGGTCAGCGGCCCGGTGCTCTGGCTGCGTCAGCGTCGCACCGCCTGAGGCACGTACGCGAGAAGGGGCGCCGCGATCCGCGGCGCCCCTTCTTCGTGTCGTCCGTCCGGGCCGTCAGCGCCAACGGGCGATGACGCTCGAACCCCCGACGACCTTGTCCCCGGGGCCGACCAGCGGCTCCGCGGCGTCGGCCGGCAGGTAGACGTCGGTGCGCGAGCCGAACCGGATCAGGCCGAAGCGCTCGCCCCGGGCCAGCAGCGCGCCGATCGGCGCCCGCTGCACGATCCGCCGGGCGATGAGGCCGGTGCGCTGCGCCACGACCACCGTGCCGTGCGCGGTGTCCAGCACCGTGTACGCGGCCACGTTGTGCTCCGCCGCCGGCTTCATGGCGTTGGCGAAGCCACCGTCGGCGACGAAGTAGTCGACCACCTTGCCGGCCACCGGAGCACGGTTGACGTGCACGTCCAGCACCGACAGGAAGACCGCGATCCGCAGCCACTCGCCCTCGCCGAAGCGCTCGTCGTGCAGCCGCTGCACCGACAGCACCCGACCGTCGGCCGAGGCGACCACCGCCGACGCGTCCTCCGGCACGTCGCGCTCCGGGTCCCGGAAGAAGGCGGCCACCGGGGCGGCGGCCAGGGCCGGCAGCAGCCAGAGCTTCGACTTCGGCCGGGTGGCCCGGGCCACCGCGGCCAGGCCCAGCGCGATGCCGGCCGCGGCCACCCCGTTGGAGTCGATGTGCATGCCGCGGGTCAGCGGGACGCTGGACGGGCGGTACGCCGGGGCCAGCCCGACCGCCGACGCGGCGTCGGCCGGGGTGTAGCGGAGCCGGTACACCCGCAGCGGCGGCGTGTTGCGCAGCACCAGGTCGACGCCGACGCCGTACAGCGCACCCTGCCGGTCCAACTCGGCGGCCGCGCCCGCGGTGCGCCCCGGCGTGGCGGTCGTGGCCACGCTCAGCACCGCGCCGTCGGTGAGGTACTTCGTCAGGCCCTCGACGGTGGCGCGGGTCTCGTCGGGCGTGCCGGTGAGCGGCTCCGCGGCGACGACCACCGTGGCGGGCTCGGCCTCGGCGAGGGTGTCGACCACGCTGACCCGGTCGGCCACCCAGCGGCCCTGGGCGGTGACGTGCTCGCGCAGGGCCGCCGCGGAGCCCGACCCGGCGGGCACCAGGGTGAGGGTGTCGCCGGGCAGCAGCGCGTCGATCGCCGCGGCCAGCACCGCGGACTCGGGCGTCGCGCCGACCAGCAGCGCGGCCTTCGGGTCGTTGATCCGGGCGAGCTCGGAGACGAGGGTACGGGCGGCTCGCTCGCCGATGCGGACCGGACCGGAGCGGCCGGAGGTGCGCACGGCGGGGGACTGCGTCATGTCGGACGGACTCCTGACGGGGTAGAGACGGGAATCGCGGCGGGACCGCCACGGCGGCGCGGTCCGGCCGGCGCGGCGGCCAGGTCGGCGCGGGCCGGCCGGCGGAGGGCGAGTTCTCCACGGCCAGCATAGGCCGCCGCCGACAGCCTCCGCACCGCTGTGGTCAGCCGCGCGGGCGTTCCTCGTCGGCGGGCGGCCGGTCGGTGCGCCGCTGCGGCCCGCCCTCGTCGGCGGCGCGGTCCTCCACCGCCTCGGGCCGGACGTCGGTGACGGCCTCCGTCGGCCACTCGTCGGCCTCGCCCCCGGCCCGGAGCCCGCCTGCCGTCGGCCCGTCCGCCGTCTGCCCGGTGGCCGTCGGCTCCTGCGTCGTCGGTCCGGCGGTCGCCGGCTCCTGCGTCGTCGGTCCGCTCGACGGCCATCCGGCCGTCGTCGGTGCGCCGGTCGTCGGCGCGGAGACGTCCCACTCGGACCGCGTGCCCCAGTCGGTCGGTCCGCCCCAGTCGGAGCGCCGGCCGCCCCACGCCGTCGGCTCGTCGGCCGGCGCGGGCCGGTCGAGGTCCCAGCGGGTCGGGTCGACCTCGACGGGCTGGTCCGTCCCCACCGGGCCCGACGGCTCGGGCGGGGCCGAGGCGGAGCCGACCGGCTCCGAGGCCCCGGGGCCGTCGTCGGGGCCGTCGTCGGGGGCGGCGGCGTCGCGGGGCGGGGCCGTGTCGGCGGGCCGTCCGGAGCGCAGCGCGCCCACCAGGCCCAGCAGGCCGATCAGGATCAGCGCGCCGGCCAGGAACCACCCCACCGCCGGGAGGGCGAGCCCGAGCAGTTGCGCGAGCAGCCACCACGCGGCGAGGCCGAGGAAGATCAGCCCGAAGGCGAACGACACGATGTCGGTGCGGTGGGCCTTCACCGGGTCACCTCCAGGTTGCCGGCGTTGACGTGGATGTAGAGCCGCAGCGCGCCGCCGCCGGCCCCGTCCGGGCCGAGGTCGGTGGTCTCCCGCAGTTCGCCGGCGAGCCCGCCGGAGCGCTTGCCGAAGACGAGCGCGTCGCCGGCGTTGACGTCGGCCACGGTGGTGACGTCGACGTTGGGCGGCACGACCACCGTGCACTCGCCGAAGTTGACGGCGACGGTGATCTCGGTGTTCTTCTTGTCGAAGTCGACCGCGCGCAGGTCCAGCACGGTGTCACCGAAGCTGTTCTCGTACCGCAGGGCCAGGTCGCGGTGGTCGGTGGGCGCCCAGGTGACGTTGCCGTCGACGCCCCGGATCCGGTCGTAGGACTCGGCGACGGTGGCCACCCCGAGCGCGGCGGCGGCCACCACGCCGAGCGCGATCAGCCAGCGGGCCCGCCCGAACCAGGTGCCGACCAGCAGCCCGAACCCGATGGTGGCCAGCGTGGCGGCGAAGTACGCCGACGCCCCGACGTCGAAGACGTCCAGCAGGTCGACGACGGCGACCACGCCCAGGGCGAGGAAGATCAGCGAGAACGTCACCGCGCCGAGCGGGGAGCGCTCGCGGGGTCGCTTCGGCGGCTTCACCCGCGGCTTCGGCGGCGCCGGCGGCACGGGGGTCTGCGCGGCGTACGGGCCGTGCGGGGCGTACGGGCCGTGCGGGGCGAACGGGGGCCGGTAGCCCGGAGGCAGCGGCGGGGCGACCGGGTGAGCCGGTGCCCCCGACGTCACGGTGGGCCAGCCCGAGGTGGGCGGGGCCGGCGGCCAGCCGGCGGTCGGCGTACCCGTCGAGGGGCGGGCGGGCGCGGCCGGGGCGGCCGGCGGCCAGGCGGGCAGCTCGGCGGTCTGCTCGGCCGGCGGGGTGGGGACCGGGGCGCTCCAGGCGGCCTGGGTGGCGGTCGCCGGCGGGGCCGGGACCGGGCCCGCGCCGGGGGGCACGGTCACGGTCGGCGGGGCCGCGTACGCGACCGGGGCGGGATGGGCGACCGGCGGTACCGGCCCGGGCGGGGCGCCGGGCGGCACGGGACCGACCGGAGCCTGCTGGGCGCCCCTGTTGTCGCGGTTGAGCAGTAGCGCGCCGCCGACCAGGATGGTGGCGCCGAGCAGCACCGCCCGGAACGCGTCCGTGACGATGTAGCCGAAGCTGATCGCGACCAGGATGCTCAGCACGATCACGGTGACCGGGGACATGCTGGACCGGCCCCGGCCCAGCATGGACTCGACGGGGGAGGCGCTGTCGCCCTCGCCCGGGATGATCAGCCACGCGGTGACGTAGACCAGGATGCCGATGCCGCCGAAGAAGCCGAGCACCGCCAGCAGCACCCGCCAGAGGACGGGGTCCGTGTTCGTGGCCCGGCCGATCGCCGCGCAGACGCCGGCCAGGTAGCGGCCGTCGCGGGGGCGCACCAACCCGTACCGCGAGGTGAAGCCGGCGCCGCCGAACGACGGCTGCGGCCCGGGGCCGGGCCCGGGTGGTGGCGGCGCACCCGCGCCCCCGGCGGCGGCCGGCGCGGCCACGGGCGGCGGTGTCGCGGAGCCGCCGGGCGGTGTCGCGGCGGCCGGTGGCCCACCCGGCTGTGCCGCCCCGGGACCGGCGGACTGGGCAGCTTCCTCGCTCATGCCTCGATCCTGCTGCCCCGACCCGCCGGACGGCCTCAGGAGCCGACCCTGACCCCACCCTGAGATCCCGGCCGCCCGAATGTCGGGGGCGTCCCCGTGGTCGGGCGACGGCGCGCCGTGTGACGATCGACCCGGCGCCGGCGACGGACCGTCGCCCGCCGCGTGCCCGTCGTGACCAGGGAGTCTCCGATCAGTGCCGTGACCCAGCCACCGCGCCTCTACCGCGCCCCCGAGCACCGGATGGCCGCGGGGGTGGCCGCCGGCATCGCCGACCACCTCGGCATCTCGGTGCTGCGGGTACGCGTCGCCTTCATGGTGCTGCTCGGGCTGAGCGGCCTCGGCCTGCTGCTCTACGCGGCCTTCTGGGCGGTCGTGCCGCTGCGCCCGGGCGACACCGCCGTACCGCCCCGCAGGGACGTCGCCCAACTGCTGCCGTTCGTGGTCATCGGCCTCGGCGTGCTGCTGGTGCAGGTGATGGTCTTCGACTCGATCGGTGCGGCGGGCACCGCCGGCTGGCTGGTTGCGATCATCGCGGTCGGCGCCGGCGTGATCTGGCACCAGTCGGCCCCGGAGCGGCTGCGGCAGTGGGGCGACTCCATGCCGGTGCCCTGGCTGGGCGCGGTCGTGGAGGAGAGCGACCGGCGGGCCTTCGTGCTCCGGTTCATCGGCGGCGGGGTGCTGGTCGCGGTCGGCATCATCGGCGTCGCCGCGGTCTACTCCCCGGCGCAGAACTTCGACGCCGTGCTCAACGGCGTGATCTTCGCCCTGGTGGGGCTCGCCGGGGTCGGCGTGGTGGCCGCGCCGGTGCTGTGGCGGACGTACAACCAGCTCCGCTCGGAGCGCGAGGGGCGCATCCGCGAGCAGGAGCGGGCCGAGCTGGCCGCCATGGTGCACGACCAGGTGCTGCACACCCTGGCCCTGATCCAGCGCAACGCGAGCGACGTGAAGACCGTCCAGCGGCTCGCCCGGGGGCAGGAACGCTCGCTGCGCAACTGGCTCTACAAACCCACCGGCTCGCCCACCGAGCGGTTCGCCGCCGCCCTGGAGCAGGCCGCCGCCGAGGTCGAGGACACGTTCGCGATCACCGTGGAGGCGGTGGTGGTCGGCGACCGGGAGACCGACGAACGGGTCGGCGCCCTGGTGGCGGCGGCGCGCGAGGCGCTGGTGAACGCCGCCCGGCACGCGGGGGTGCAGACCGTCTCGCTCTATGCCGAGGTCGAGCCCGAACAGGTCAGCGTCTTCGTCCGGGACCGGGGGAAGGGCTTCGACCCGGATACGGTGGAGGATCACCGGCACGGGGTCCGGGGTTCGATCATCGGGCGGATGAAGCGGCACGGCGGCCGGGCGGAGATCCGCTCCGGGCCGGGGGAAGGGACCGAGGTCCGGTTGATCCTGCCGATCAGCCGGGACTCGGCAACGGCGGAAAGGGACAAGGGATGACCGAGCAGTCGATGGAACCGGTCGAGGGGGCGGCTGCCCGTACCGAGCGGCTGCGGGTCTTCCTCGTCGACGACCACGCCATGTTCCGGGCGGGGGTCCGCGCCGAGCTGGGCGCGCACGTCGAGGTGGTGGGCGAGGCGAGCACCGTCGGCGAGGCGGTCACCCGCATCGCCGTCACGCTGCCCGACGTGGTGCTGCTCGACGTGCACATGCCCGACGGCGGCGGCCGCGCGGTGCTGGAGGCGATGCGGCGTACCCACCCGCAGGTCAAGTTCCTGGCGCTGAGCGTCTCGGACGCGGCGGAGGACGTGATCGGGCTGATCCGGGCCGGCGCGCGGGGCTACGTCACCAAGACGATCTCCCCGGAGGAGCTGGCCGCCGCGGTCCGGCGGGTGGCCGACGGCGACGCGGTGTTCAGCCCCCGGTTGGCGGGGTTCGTGCTCGACGCGTTCGCGGCCCGTCCGGACGCCCCGGTGGCCGACCCGGAGCTGGACCAGCTGACCAACCGCGAGCGCGAGGTGCTGCGGCTGCTCGCCCGGGGGTACGCGTACAAGGAGATCGCCAAGGAGCTCTACATCTCCATCAAGACCGTGGAGACGCACGTGTCGAACGTGCTGCGCAAGCTCCAGATGTCCAACAGGTACGAGTTGTCCCGCTGGGCGGCCGACCGCCGGCTCGTGTGATCCATTTCTTTTCCCCGTCATTTGGGACGGAAGCGACGAATGTGGCCCACAGGGGCTGACAAACGATCAACTGCCGTCACATAATGCCCCGTCGCGTTCTCGCGTGCGGGTGGTGCGCATCCCGCGGGAACGGCGGCTTCACGCAACCCGCCGTACGCGGGTCACCCCTGGGGAGAGGTGCACGAATCTGATGTTCGGACAACGAGGACGGCGCTGGGCGCGGATCGCCCTGGCGACCGTCGCCGGTGGCGCGCTGGCACTCGGCGCGGTGGCGCCGGCCGCCGCCGCCGACAAGATCGGCGTGGCCAAGTCGGTCAAGGGCAGCAACGTCACGCTCATGCTCAACGGGCAGCCGAAGAGCACCGGTGCGCTGGCGCTCAAGATCGATGGCAAGCTCGTCCCCGCCTTCTGCATCGACTACCACACCAACGTGGCGATCGACGGCAAGTACAAGGAGGGCACCTGGGACGAGTCCCAGGTGAAGAACCTCGGCAAGGTGCAGTGGGTGCTCACCCACGGCTACCCGAACGCCGACGTCGCCAAGCTGCTGGCCGCCGCCGGCGCCACCGCCCCGGCGCAGGCCGACGCCGACAAGCTGCTCTACTTCGGCACCCAGACCGCCATCTGGAACTTCAGCGACGGCGTCAAGCTGGGTGACTGGGTCGACAACTCGAAGCTGCTCGGCAAGAAGCAGTACGACGTGGTCAAGAAGGTCCACGACTACCTGGTCGCCAATGCCACCGACCAGCCCGAGCCGAAGGCCGAGCTGAGCGTCGACCCGGTCAGCGCCAAGGCCACCGTCGGCGAGAAGGCCGGTCCCTTCACCGTCAAGGGCCCGGCGGGCGAGATCACCGTCGCGGTCGACGGCGGCTCGGCGGTCGACGCCGAGGGCAAGCCGGTAACCACGACCACCAACGGCGGGCAGTTCTGGCTGGTCGCCGACGGCGCCGGCGAGGTGAAGGTGACCGTTTCCGCCCAGGACTCGGTCTCCTTCGGCCGGGTGTTCCTCTTCACCGGCCAGCGTGCCGCGCAGAAGCTGATCCTCGGTGGCAGCACCGGCGCCACCGTGACCGCCAAGGCCGAGGCCGCGTTCGCCGCCGCCCCGACCGAGTCGCCGTCGCCGAGCGCGCCGGCGGAGTCGCCGTCGCCCAGCGCCCCGGCGGAGTCGCCGTCGCCGAGCGCCCCGGTCGACAGCCCGGCCCCGTCGACCTCGCCCGCGAGCAGCGGCGGTGACCTGCCGCTGACCGGCTCCCCGATCGCCGCCTCGATCGCCGCCGGTGTGGCGCTGCTGGCCGCCGGCGCGGTCGCCGTGCTGCTGTTCCGCCGTCGCAAGCTGCGCTTCACGGCCTGATCGACGCCCGCTCCACGGCCCCGGCCCCGGCACCGCCCGCGCGGTGTCGGGGCCGTCCGCTGTCCGGCCTGCCCGGCGTGTCGGATCACCCGGACCACCCGTGGCTCCAGCCCCGCCGAAGGCGACCGCACCACCCTGGTCGACGCCGCCATCGGCCGACTCCTGCGCGGCGACCGCGCCACGGCCCCCGGCCAGCAGTCGCGGACCGGCCCGCCGCCCCTGCTCCTGTCGTCGCAGCCGCCGCCCCCTCGGCACGCGGGGTGTCGCGTCGCAACCGTCGCGTCACCCTGGGTGACGAGTGGGTGCGTGGCGTCTCTGACCTCGTCCACCCGGGTGGCGGTGATGCCCGCACAGCCGGGGTCGGCATCCTCCGGATGGGCAAAAACGGCCAACGCCCGGACGGCGTCCGTGAGCGCCGGAGCAGGCGCGGGGAAGGTCACAGCCGCAGCGCCCACACCCAGGGCGGCACCCCCGCCGAACCATGTCTTTCCTGCTCAGAGCGGTACGACCGGCGTAGATCATGATCTTTTTTCAAGTATCGGCAACGTGGCGACCAACTAACGGCTTGATAACGGCACCTTCACGGAACGGGCCGGTGGGTGTCACAGTGGCAGCACCTCACCCCTCATGTGAGGCACTCCGTACGGCCTGACGACCATGGGACCCGCCTGTTGACGGTGCTCCGTGGTGGTCTCGTGTGCGCGGTGCCGAGCGTCAAGGGCGGGGCGGCCCGGCGGATTCGTACAACATCTTGTCCCGAATTCTCTGCGGTGAAACCGGCTCCCGCGGTGCGGGCGCCGGACGTGTCACCCCCAACGTGCGTGATACCCACGACGGAACCAGGTTCAGAAAGAGGAGGCCCCTCGGAATGAGAGTCTCGAAGCGGGCAAGCAGCGCGGTCGCGCTGGGCGCGGCGTTCGCGCTCGTCGCGTCCGGTTGCTCGAGCAGTGACGGCGACGGCGGCGACGCCGGCGCGAGCTCGGACGGCGCGATCACCATCGACGGCACGCAGCCGGAGGTCGGCCTGGTCCCGTCGAACACCACCGAGACCGGTGGTGGGGCGATCATCGACTGGATCTGGACCGGTCTGGTCGAGTACCCGAACGACGGCAGCGCCCCGCGCAACGCGGTCGCCGAGTCGATCGAGACGACCGACTCCAAGGTCTACACGATCAAGATCAAGAAGGACACGAAGTTCCACGACGGCACCGTCGTCAAGGCCAAGAACTTCGTGGACGCCTGGAACTGGGGCGCCTACTCGCCGAACGGCGCGCAGAACGGCAGCTTCTTCGGCGACATCCAGGGCTTCGCGGACGTCCACACCGAGGACCCGGACGGCGCCGACGGCCCGCAGAAGGCCCCGGAGCCGAAGGCCAAGGAGATGTCCGGCCTGAAGGTCGTCGACGACTTCACCTTCGAGGTCACCCTCGCGGCGCCGACCGCCGTGTTCCCGACCAAGCTCGGCTACAGCACCTTCATGCCGCTGCCGGACGCGTTCTTCACCCAGGGCGCCGAGGCGTTCGGCAAGAAGCCGATCGGCAACGGCCCGATCAAGTTCGTGTCGTGGGAAGACGACGTCCAGATCAAGCTGACGCGCTTCGATGACTACTCCTTGAACGACAAGATGAAGATCAAGGACGTCAACATCAAGCTCTACCAGGACGACACGGCGGCGTACAACGACCTGCTCGCCGGCAACCTGGACTTCCAGCAGCAGGTTCCGGTCTCCGCGATCGCGGGCGACAAGTGGAAGACCGACCTGGCTGACCGGGCCATCGCCTCCACCACGCCGTCGACCGGCATCATCGCCTTCCCGATCTACGACAAGCGCTTCCAGAACCCGAAGCTGCGTCGGGCGATCTCGATGGCGATCAACCGCCAGGAGATCAGCGACAAGATCTTCTTCGGTTCGCGTAAGCCGGCCGACAGCTGGGCCAACCCGCTGACCCCGGGCGCCAAGGCGGGCAACTGCACCGCGTGCCAGTTCAACGTCGAGGAGGCCAAGAAGCTCCTCGCCGAGGCCGGCGGCTTCTCCGGCGAGCTGGTCATGTTCTACAACGCCGACGCCAGCCACAAGGAGTGGATGGAGGCCGTCGCGCAGCAGGTCAAGACGAACCTCGGCATCAACGCCCGCGCCGAGGGTGTGCCGACCTTCGCGGTGTTCCGCCAGAACATCAACGCCGGCAAGATGACCGGCATGTACCGCGCCGGCTGGCAGCAGGACTACCCGGACGTGGAGAACTGGGTCGGCCCGCTCTACGTGACCGGCGGTTCCTCGAACGACGGCAAGTACAGCAACCCGCAGGTCGACGCGCTGGCCAAGGAAGCCGCCTCCGCGCCGAGCCTGGAGGCCTCGCACGCCAAGTACGCCGAGGCGGTCGCCCTGATCGACCAGGACGTCCCCTCGATCCCGGTCTACTTCGGTGGTCAGCAGTCCGGCCACTCGGAGAAGATCAAGAAGCTCGAGCTCTCCAACGTCGGTGAACTCGACCTCACCTCGGTCGAGCTCTGATCCGAACGGTCTGACCCCGGGTCGGGCTCACCTACCGGTGAGCCCGACCCGGGCCGTTCCGTGAGGAAGTGTCACCACACGTCCTCGCCACGTCTGTCATCCCCGTGTCGGCCGTCCGACGCGCGCCCCCTGTCTGGAGGACCACCCCATGGGCCGTTATCTGTTGAGACGGCTACTCCAACTCGTTCCGGTCTTCATCGGGACGACGTTCCTGATCTACTGGCTCGTGTGGTCGGTGCCCGGCGACCCCTTCGCGGGCAAGTGCGGCGAGCGACGCTGCCCCGACAGCTTCGTCAACATGATGACCGAGAAGTTCAAGCTCGACGAGCCGCTGGTCGTGCAGTACGGCAACTACATGAAGAACCTGTTCCAGGGCGACTTCGGGCAGACGTTCAACAACCGGGAAATCGGCGACATCATCGCCACGGCGTACCCGAACACCCTGAAGCTGGCGCTGGTCGCGCTGGCCATCGAGGCGGTCATCGGACTCACCGCGGGCGTGCTGACCGGTCTGCGCCGCAACGGCTTCCTGGACAACCTGGTCCTGGTCTCCAGCCTCTTCCTGATCGCCCTGCCGATCTTCGTCATCGGCTTCGTGGCCCAGTGGCTGCTCGGCGTGCAGTGGGGCATCGTCAAGCCGACGGTCTCCAGCGAGATGCGGCTCACCGAGCTGATCGTGCCCGGCTTCGTCCTGGGCAGCGCCTCGATGGCGTACATCGCCCGGTTGGCCCGCACGAGCATCGCGGAGAACCGCCGCGCCGACTACGTGCGCACCGCGATCGCCAAGGGCCTGCCGATGCGCCGGGTGGTCGGAATCCACCTGCTGCGCAACTCGCTCATCCCCGTGGTGACCCTGCTCGGCACCGACCTCGGCGCCCTGATGGGCGGCGCGATCGTCACCGAGGGCATCTTCCAGATCAACGGGATCGGCCGGCAGGTCTACCGCGCGATCATCACCAAGGAGAGCGCTACCGTTGTCTCCATCGTGGTGGTCCTGGTGCTCGTCTACCTGCTGATGAACCTGCTGGTCGACCTGCTCTACGCCGCCCTGGACCCGAGGATCCGCTATGAGTGAGCGCAGCGAACGAACCAGCATTGCCGCGTCCGCGGGCATGAACGACCCGAGTGCCGCCTCGATCGTCACCGCGCCGCCCGCGCTGGCGCCTGACGAGGTCGGCGCGCCGACCAACGCCGGCCTGCCGGAGAACGCCCGCACGGAGAAGCCGCGCGGCCTGCTCGGCGACGCCTGGCGCGACCTGCGCCGCAAGCCGCTGTTCTGGATCTCCGCGGCGTTCATCCTCCTCTTCCTGCTGATGACCACTTTCCCCTCGCTGTTCACCTCCGGTGACCCGGAGAACGGCGACCTGCAGAACAGCCTCGTCGGCCCGTCGTCGGAGGCCTGGTTCGGCTACGACTTCCAGGGCCGTGACGTCTTCGCCCGGGTGATCTACGGCGCCCGCGCGTCCATCGTGGTCTCGCTGCTCTCCGTGCTCGGCGTGCTCCTCTTCGGTGGCGCGATGGGGATCGTCGCGGGCTACCGGGGCGGCTGGGTGGACGCGTTGCTCTCCCGGATCGCCGACGTCTTCTTCGGCCTGCCCTTCGTGCTCGGTGCCATTGTGATCCTGACCACCTTCAACGGGTCGGGCACGAGCAACAGCAAGGCCGAGATCATGGCTCTGGTGAGCATGTCCCTGATCGTGCTGGGCTGGCCGGTCGTGATGCGACTGATGCGTTCCTCGGTGCTGGCCACCAAGGAGGCCGACTACATCGTCGCCGCCCGCGCGCTGGGCGCCGGCACCGGCCGCATCATCCTCAAGCACCTGCTGCCGAACTGCCTCGCGCCGCTGCTGGTCTACGGGACGATCCTGGTCGGCTCGTACATCGGGGCCGAGGCGACGCTGTCCTTCCTCGGTGTCGGCCTGAAGAGCCCGGTGGTCTCCTGGGGCATCATGATCAACGAGGCGCAGAACCTCCTCCGGGTCGCGCCCTACCTGCTCTTCTTCCCCGCCGGGTTCCTCGTCGCCGCCGTCCTGAGCTTCGTGATGCTCGGTGAGACGGTCCGCGAGGCCCTCGATCCGAAACTCCGCTAGGGGAGATTCAGTTGTCCGACATTCTGGTGTCCGAGCAGTCCGCGGCCGGTGCGTCCGGCCGCCCCTCGGGCAGGTTGCTCGAGGTCGACGACCTCCGCGTGGAGTTCCGCACCCGGGACGGCGTCGCCAAGGTCATCAACGGGGTCACGTACCACGTCGACGCGGGGGAGACCCTCGCCGTGCTCGGCGAATCCGGCTCCGGTAAGAGCGTCACCGCGCAGACCATCATGGGCATCCTCGACACGCCGCCCGGCTACGTCACCGGCGGCCAGGTCCGCTTCCACGGCAAGGACATGCTCGCCATGTCCTTCGAGGAGCGGCGCCGCATCCGCGGCGAGGGCATCGCGATGATCTTCCAGGACGCGCTCTCGGCGCTGAACCCGGTCTTCACCGTCGGGTTCCAGATCGCCGAGCAGTTCCGGGTGCGGCGCGGCATGAGCCGGGCCGACGCGAAGAAGCGCGCGATCGAGATGCTCGACCAGGTCAAGATCCCGAACGCCAAGGGGCGGTTCAGCAGCTACCCCCACCAGTTCTCGGGCGGTATGCGGCAGCGCGCGATGATCGCGATGTCGCTCGCCCTGGACCCGGAGGTGCTGATCGCGGACGAGCCGACCACCGCGCTCGACGTGACGGTGCAGGCGCAGATCATGGACCTGCTCGCGGAGCTCCAGCGTGAGCGGCAGATGGGCCTGATCCTGATCACCCACGACCTCGGCGTGGTCGCCGACGTCGCGGACCGGATCGCGGTGATGTACGCGGGCCGGATCGTCGAGGAAGCCGACGTCTACGACCTGTACGCCAAGCCGGCGCACCCGTACACGATCGGCCTGATCAACTCGATCCCGCGGCTCGACGAGAAGGGGCAGCAGCTCCGGACGATCAAGGGTCTCCCGCCGAACCTGATGAACATCCCGCCGGGCTGCCCGTTCAACCCGCGCTGCCCCATGGCGCAGCCGGTCTGCCGGGAGAAGGTCCCGCCGCTGCTGCAGGTCGGCTCCGGCCGGGCCAGCGCCTGCCACTTCGCCGAGGAGCTGGTGAACCGTGACTGAGAACATCCTCGAGGTCCGTGACCTGGTCAAGCACTATCCCGTGACCCGGGGCGTGGTGTTCAAGAAGACCATCGGTCACGTCAAGGCGGTCGACGGGGTCTCCTTCGAGCTCAAGGCCGGCGAGACCCTGGGTGTGGTCGGCGAGTCGGGCTGCGGCAAGTCGACGCTGGCCCGGGTCCTGATGAACCTGGAGAAGCCGACGGGTGGCAGCGTCCACTACAAGGGCCAGGACATCTCGAAGCTGTCCGGCCCGGCACTGCGCCGGCTGCGCCGGCAGATCCAGCTGGTGATGCAGGACCCGTACACCTCGCTGAACCCGCGGATGACGGTCGGCGACCTGATCGGTGAGCCGTTCGAGATCCACCCGGAGGTTGCGCCGAAGGCCAGCCGCCGGGACAAGGTCAAGGAACTGCTCGACCTGGTGGGTCTGAACCCGGAGCACATCAACCGGTACCCGCACCAGTTCTCCGGCGGTCAGCGCCAGCGCATCGGCATCGCCCGCGCCCTCGCCCTGCGGCCCGAGATCATCATCTGCGACGAGCCGGTGTCCGCGCTGGACGTGTCGATCCAGGCCCAGGTGATGAACCTGCTGGAGAAGCTCCAGGGCGAGTTCGGCCTGTCGTACGTGTTCATCGCGCACGACCTGTCGGTGGTCCGGCACCTGTCGGACCGGGTGGCGGTCATGTACCTCGGCAAGATCGCCGAGATCGGCACCGAGGACGAGATCTACGAGCGGCCGACCCACCCGTACACGCAGGCGCTGCTCTCGGCCGTGCCAGTGCCGGACCCGACCGTTCGGGACAACAAGGCGATCATCCGGCTCACCGGGGACGTGCCCTCGCCGGTGAGCCCGCCGTCGGGCTGCCGGTTCCGGACCCGCTGCTGGAAGGCGCAGGACATCTGCGCCGAGCAGGTCCCGCTGCTGGAGATCCGCCCAGGCTCGGACCACCCGAGCGCCTGCCACTTCGCGGAGAAGCGCGAGATCGTGCAGACGCACGAGGTGTGAGCCCCACGGAACCGCCCGCCGACGTCACCGCGACGACGGCGGGCGGTTCCGTCGTCTCCGGGGACGGGCGACCCGCCCGGACCCCCACGGGGGCGCGGGGCGGGCCGCTGCCGGCGTACGCCTCACAGAGGGCCGCGGCCGGCGCGGAGCAGCAGCAACGCGAGCTGCGTGCCGTCGGCGCCGAGGGCGCCCCGGAAGCGCTCCAGGATCTCCCGCTCCCGGGACAGCACCAGCCGGGTGCCGCCGGAGGCCATCCGCGTCACCCCGACCTCCTGGGAGAGCCGGGCCCGCTCCTGCCAGAGCTCGATCAACGCCCGGTCGATCTCGTCGATCCGCTCCCGGATCTCGACGATCCGGGCGGCCGCGGCCGGCTCCGGGGTGCCGGTGCCCGCCTCCGGCCTGGCGTCGTCGGCGCCGTTCGGGCCGTCGACCGGGGACCCGGAGGCACCCGGGCCGGGCCGGCCCGCCTCGGGTCGCGTCAGGCTGCCGTTGGACTCCACCACGTCTGTCATCATCGGGTACCCCTCGCCGTCAGGTGCCCGGTGCCCGGATCCCGGGACGGAGAAAGCCCCGGGCTTCCAGGAGCCCGGGGCTTTCTCGTAGGTCTTGTCGATCAGGCGCGACCTACGGCTGCCGGACTCCCGGTGCCGTAGTAAAAGTAGAAGCGCTGACCGAACACGTCGTCGAGTATGCCGACCCCGGCCCGGCCGGCGCAAGGATTCGGCGCAACCCGTGCCCGGACGGGCGGCCCCGGCGCCGTCGTGACGCCGGGACCGCCCGCGCCTCAGCCGAGGCGGGTGATCCGGTCGGCCGGCCCGGGGGCGACCGGGGCGCCGGCGCCCAGGTAGGCGATCAGGGCGTCGACGTCGAAGCCGGGGGCGGTGGTCCGCGCCGTGCCGGCCTGCAACTCGGTGAACCCGTCCCCGCCGTTGGCCAGGAAGTCGTTCGTGGTTACCCGGTAGCTGGCGGCGGGGTCGACCGGCGCGCCGTCGAACGCCAGGGCGCTGACCCGCGAGCCCGCCGGGGCGGTGCTGTCGTACGAGTAGGTCAGCCCGGCCGAGACCTGGAGGATGCGCTGGGTGGTCTGCCCCTTGAAGCCCACGAACTGCTGCTCCAGCACGTTGCGCAGTTGCGCGCCGGTGAGGGTCTGGGTGACCACCAGGTTGTTGAACGGCTGGACGGTGAACGCCTCGCCGTAGGTGACCTCACCCGGCGCCTCGCCCCCGGCCGAGGCCGCGTACGGCAGGGACGCCCGGATGCCGCCCGGGTTCATCAGCGCGATCTGCGCCCCGTTCGAGCGGGTGTACGCGAGCTGGGCGTCGGCGATGACGTCACCGAGCGGGCTCTCCCCGCTGGGGCGGGCGTCGCGGACGATGTCGGCCGAGATCCGGCCCACCACGCGGTTGGCGATGGGCGCGACGGCCGCCCGGTACTTGTCGGCCAGGGCCTTGGCGTCCGGGTCCACCAGGTCGGGGTTGCGCACGTACGTGCCCGGGGCGCTCTGCTGCCAGGTGCCGTCCGGGTTGCGGACGCCGTTCTCGACGACCACGTTGCGGGCGGTGATCCCGGTGAACCGGCCCGTGCGCCGGTCCAGCGAGTAGTCGACGTCGGTGATCAGCTGACCGTTGTTGCCGGCGCTGGTGACCACGCTCGGGGCGCCCGAGGAGTTCGGCAGCGAGCAGGAGTAGAAGCGGTGGGTGTGGCCGGAGACGACCAGCCCGAACTCCGGCCGCAGGCCGCGGACGATGTCCACGATCGGGCCGGAGAAGTTGGCGCAGTCCGAGACGCCCGGGGTGGCCGGCGGCGGCGACTGGGCGCCGCCCTCGTGCACCAGCAGCACCATCGCCTTGACGCCGAAGAGCTTGAGCAGGCCGCCCCACTTGTTGGCGGTCGCCACCTCGTCGGTGAAGCGTACGGAGGCGATGCCGGCCGGGTTGACGATGCCCGGGGTGCCCTCCAGGGTCACGCCGACGAAGCCGACCGGCACGCCACCGACGAACCGCACGTCCACCGGGGGCAGGATCGGCAGGCCGGTCTTCCTGCTCACGGTGTTGGCGGCCAGGTACGTGAACTTCGCGCCCGCGAAACCGTCGCCGTCCTGGCAGCCGTCGACCGGGTGACAGCCGCCCTTGTCGATCCGGATCAGCTCGTCGACGCCCTCGTCGAACTCGTGGTTGCCGACGCTGCTGACGTCCAGGCCGATCTCGTCCATCAGCTCGATGGTCGGCTCGTCGTGGAAGGCGGCGCTAACGAGCGGGGTGGCGCCGATCAGGTCGCCGGCCCCGACGGTGGTGGTGCTCCGCCCCTCGGCCTTGGCCTCGGCGCGCAGCTTCTTCAGCCAGGTGGCGAGGTACTCCACACCTCCGGCGGGGGTGCCGTTGACCGCCGCGCCGCTGCCGCCGGGCGGGTCGATGGCGCCGTGGAAGTCGTTGTAGCTCAGGAAGTTGCCCTTGACCTCGCCGCCGCTCGGGGCGGCGTAGGAGACCGAGACGGGGGTGAGGCCGGCCGTCTGGTCGCCGGCGGGACCCGGCGCGGGCCGGGAAGCGGGGGACAGCGTGGCGACGACGGCCAACGCGAGGGTGGGCGCGGCGAGGTGGCGCAGCGCCGCCCGACCGCGCGAACGCGGCTGAGTCATGGTCGTTCTCCCAGTCGTGTACGGGGGAGGAGCCGGATTTTCACCGTCATCGTTCTGCACGGGGGACGGCGGCACCAGACACGACAGGGTGACATCTTCGTCTCGACCGGATGAGTCGGGGACGATTCCCTGCACCACGCGCCCGCGGCGGGCAGCCGGCGGCGACGCGGACCGGGCGGATCGACCGGCCCGGGGAACGGCTCGGGCGAGCCGGGGTACGCGCGGCGGGGAACTGTCCGCCCGGCGGCATAGACTCGCCGTGCGATGCATCCTCTCTTCGACATCCCCACGTCCCCGCCCGCGCCGACGCCTGCCCCGACCTCGCCGCACCGGCCCCGGTCGTCGGCCGTCCACCTCGACCCGCAGGCCCTGGTCGAGGGCCTGAACGGCCCGCAGCGCGACGCCGTCACGCATGCCGGCTCGCCGCTGCTGATCGTGGCAGGTGCGGGCTCGGGCAAGACCCGGGTGCTCACCCACCGGATCGCCTACCTGCTGGCCGCCCGGGACGTGCACCCCGGCGAGATCATCGCGATCACCTTCACCAACAAGGCCGCCGGCGAGATGAAGGAGCGCGTCGCCCACCTGGTGGGTCCCCGCGCCCGCCTGATGTGGGTGTCGACGTTCCATTCGGCGTGCGTACGCATCCTGCGCGCCGAGCACGAGCACGCCGGGCTGAAGTCGACCTTCTCGATCTACGACGCGGACGACTCCCGCCGACTGATGCAGATGGTCGCCAGGGAGCTCGACCTCGACCCGAAGCGCTACCCGGCGCGCGGGCTGGCCGCCCAGGTCTCCAACCTGAAGAACGAGCTGGTCGACCCCGAGGAGTTCGCGGGCCGCGCCAAGGGGCCCAACGAGCGGGCGCTGGCGGAGGCCTACACGCTCTACCAGCGGCGGCTGCGCGAGGCGCACGCGCTGGACTTCGACGACCTGATCATGACGACGGTGCACCTGCTCCAGTCCCACCCGCACGTCGCGGAGAGCTACCGCCGGCGGTTCCGGCACGTCCTGGTCGACGAATACCAGGACACCAACCACGCCCAGTACGTGCTGATCAAGGAGCTGGTCGCCGGCACGGAGGGGATCGAGCCGGCGGAACTCTGCGTGGTCGGTGACGCCGACCAGTCGATCTACGCGTTCCGGGGCGCCACGATCCGCAACATCCTGGAGTTCGAGCGCGACTTCGGCGACGCCCGGACGATCCTGCTGGAGCAGAACTACCGCTCCACCCAGACCATCCTCAACGCGGCCAACGCGGTGATCGACCGCAACACGTCGCGCAAGCCGAAGCGGCTGTGGAGCGAGGCGGGCGCCGGCGAGCCGATCGTCGGCTACGTGGCCGACACCGAGCACGCCGAGGCCGACTGGGTGGCGCGCGAGATCGACCGGCTGGTCGACGCCGACGAGACCCGCCCCGGCGACGTGGCCGTCTTCTACCGCACCAACGCCCAGTCCCGGGTCTTCGAGGAGGTGTTCATCCGCGTCGGCCTGCCCTACAAGGTGGTCGGCGGGGTGCGCTTCTACGAGCGCAAGGAGGTCCGCGACGCGCTGGCCTACCTGCGCGCGGTGGTCAACGACGACGACACGGTCAGCCTGCGCCGGATCCTCAACACGCCGCGCCGCGGCATCGGCGACCGGGCCGAGGCGTGCGTGGAGGCGCTGTCCAGCCGCGACCGGGTCTCCTTCGGGGCGGCGCTGCGGCGGGCCAAGGACGCCCCGGGCATCTCCACGCGGGCGGCCAACGGCATCGCCGACTTCGTGGCGCTGCTCGACGGCGCCCGCGAGCTGGCCGAGACGGGCACCCCGGAGGAGGTGCTGGAGGCGCTGCTGACCCGCTCGGGCTACCTCACCGAGCTGGAGGAGAGCCTCGACCCGCAGGACGCGGGGCGGGTCGACAACCTCCAGGAGCTGGTCAGCGTCGCCCGGGAGTACACCGAGCGGATCGAGGCCCTCGGCGAGGAGGGGGAGCGGGCCACCCTGGCCGGCTTCCTGGAGCAGGTCGCGCTGGTCGCCGACGCCGACCAGGTGCCGACGGACGACCCCGACCACCAGGGCGTGGTCACGCTGATGACGCTGCACACCGCCAAGGGGCTGGAGTTCCCGGTGGTCTTCCTGACGGGCCTGGAGGACGGCGTCTTCCCGCACCTGCGCTCGCTGGGCGACAGCCGGGAGTTGGAGGAGGAGCGCCGGCTGGCGTACGTCGGCATCACCCGGGCCCGGCAGCGTCTCTACCTCTCCCGGGCGGTCACCCGTTCGGCGTGGGGGCAGCCGGCCTACAACCCGCCGTCGCGCTTCCTGGAGGAGCTGCCGCCGGAGCTGGTGCGCTGGGAGCGCACCGAGGGGTCGTACACCTCGTGGGCCGGCGGGGGCGGCGGCGTGGGTGGCCGCGCGGACCGGGTGCCCGGCGGCCGCGTGGGCTTCAACGGCGGCACGCCCAAGGCCGCGCAGCTGGCGAAGCGGCTGGGGGTCGACGCCAGCCGCCTCACCACGGCGAGCGAGCTGCCGCAGGGGCCGAAGGTCTCCGTCGGCGACCGGGTCAACCACCAGCGCTACGGCCTGGGCCGGGTGCTCGCCGTCGAGGGGCACGGCCCGGGCGCACGGGCGCAGATCGACTTCGGCGACCAGACGATGTGGCTGGTGCTCCGGCACGCCCCGATCGACAAGCTCTGAGACCGGCCCGGCCCGGCCCGGCAGCGCGCCGGACCGGGCCGTTTCCGGTGGTTGCGGGTCAGCAGGCCACGTCGATGCCCCGGGCGCGCAGGAACGGCGCGGGGTCGATCTGGTTCCACATCTGGCCCTGGTGCACCTCGAAGTGCAGGTGCGGGCCGGTGGAGTCGCCGGTGGACCCCTCCAGGCCGATGGTCTGCCCGGCGGCGACCTTCTCGCCCACGCCCACCTTGGCGGTGCTCAGGTGCGCGTAGTGGGTCAGGTAGCCGTTGCCGTGGTCGACGAAGACGGAGATGCCGTACCCGTCGCCGACGTCGCCGGCCTTGGTGACGGTGCCGCCGAAGGCCGCGCGGACCGGGGTGCCGGCGGGCAACGCGAAGTCGATGCCGGCGTGCTGCGTGCCCCAGCGCGGGCCGTAGCAGGAGGTGATCGCCGCGCCCTTCATCGGGATCACCCAACTGGGCTTCGGCTTGGTGGTCGCCTTGGGCTTGGGCTTGGCGGTGGTGGCCTTGGGGCGGGGCTTCGCCGAAGGGATGGCCTTCGTGGCGCTGGGCGTCGGGCTCGCCGAGGGGGTGGCCGGGGCGGTGGTCTCCCGGGCGGAGCGGTCGGCGCGGTCGGCGGCCTGCGCGCGTGCCTGCGGCTCCGCGGCGGCGGCCGGCACGGGGGGCTCGTCGTTCCCGGTGGCCGCGAAGGCGGCTCCGCCGAGACCGAGGCCGGCCAGGGCGGCCGCTGCGATGATCACGCGGGTACGGCTGCCGATCCGCCGCCGGTGCCGGACGGGGGCGTCGGGGGTGTTCTCGTTCCGAATGTCTTCCTGCACGGCGGACCTTCACTGATCGAGGGGGCACTTGACCTCGAAATACTGGTGTCGCCACGCCGCGTGACGGGTAGGGATACGGAGTCGGGGCGGACCACGGCGGCCGTCGCCGTCCGTTGCGTGCCTGTTAGGGGGTATTCGCGGGCAAAAGTGATCATGCTGGCGGATGGCGCGCGTCACAGCCGTGGGTGTGACGCGGCTTACTTCGGCTGACCGTCGCCAAACGAAAAACCGCCCGGATCGACAGATCCGGGCGGTCATCGTGCGATGCGCAGCGTCAGGACGCGGCTACCTCGCTGTAGTAAGCCTCGACTTGCAGCTGGATGTCCACTCCGCGCTCCTTGAGCCACGGCACCGGGTCGAGCGGCTCGCCCTTGACATGCACCTCGAGGTGCAGGTGGGAGCCGTAGGAGTGGCCGGTGTTGCCGACGAGGCCGAGCTGGTCGCCCGCCTTCACCTGCTGCCCCTCCTTCACGCTCAGCGCGGAGGAGTGGCCGTAGATCGCCTCGCTGCCGTCGGCGTGCTGGACGATCACCGTGTAGCCGTAGCCGCCGAACCAGCCGGCCTTGGTGACGGTGCCGCCGTGGATGGCGACGTAGGGCGTGCCCTCGGCCGCGACCAGGTCGACGCCGGTGTGCAGCTTGCCCCAGCGCATGCCGTAGGGCGAGTTGAACTCGTAGCCCTGGAGGGGGAGTAGCCAGACCTCGGGCTCGGCGGACTCGTCGGCACCGGCCCGGTCGCTGTCGCGGCTGGCACGGTTGGCGGAGTCGGCGCGGGCCGCGGTGTCCTGGTTGACGGTCGAGGCGGCCTTCAACTCGTCGAGGACCGACGGGCTGACGCTCTTGGCGTCCGGCAGGGCGCCCGCGCCGATCGCGACGATGCCGGCGCCGACGAAGGCGGTGGTGACGACGGCCGCGTAGCGGCTACGCGGGGGGGTGGGTACGCGGCGACGACCGCGATATCGATCGGGCTCAGACGACAGGCGCTGGCGCACGCACACCCTCCGTTGTCGGGGATCCGATGCGGCTTCCTCGACGCCCGTGAAACTCGGGTGAACGTCGCCTGGCCGCGTCGTCACCCGTCCGTGGACCTGATGACAACCGTGGACACGTTAGCCAACCACCAGTCCCGTCACAAGCCGAAGCGCCGAATTGCTACCGCGTTCTGTCCCTTTGCGTCCGTGATTGTCATGGCTCGTACCCCTCGAACGGTGCCCCCCTAACTGCCCGTTCGTCGCGCAGGGTGACCGAACGGCGGAGGTGTCCGGCTTGACGCCGGCCGTCGGCGCGGTCCGCCGCGCCCGCTCCACGGGGCTGCGCCCGCGCCCGGTTGCCGTGCGGTTCGCCGCCCGGATTTCCCGGGCGGGGCCGGGCGGGTTACCGTTCGTTCAGTGAAGCCGCGGAGCCGGTGAAAGGGATGCGCTGATGAGCTCTCGTGTTCGGGTCGTCGTCGCCAAGCCGGGCCTGGACGGCCACGACCGTGGTGCAAAGGTCGTCGCGCGTGCCCTGCGGGACGCCGGCATGGAGGTCATCTACACCGGCCTGCACCAGACCCCGGAACAGATCGTGGAGACCGCGATCCAGGAGGACGCCGACGCGGTCGGGCTCTCCGTGCTGTCCGGGGCGCACATGACGCTGTTCCGGCGGGTCGTGGAGCTGCTCGGTGAGCGCGACGCCCGCGACATCGTCGTGTTCGGCGGCGGCATCATCCCCGACGCCGACATCCCGGAGCTCCAGCGGATCGGGGTCGCCAAGATCTTCACGCCGGGCGCGACCACCCAGTCGATCGTCGAGTGGGTCCGGCAGAACGTCGCGCAGCCGGTCGCCTGACGGCAGCCGCGGGTCGCCTGACGACAGTCGCGCAGCACGCCGTCCGACGGCAGTCGCGGGGCCGGCCTGCCGGAGCCGGACAGGGGGAGGGGCCGGACGCACCCCTCACACGTCCGGCCCCTCTATGCACGATGCCCCGCCGCCACCCCTCGACCGACAGGGCATCGGCCGCTCCCGTCGCCGCGCTGTCTCAGCGCTCCGACACCTGACTCAACGACGCCCCCACGGCGGGGTTACGCACCCCCGGCAACATCGCCCGGACGGCTGAGATCGGGCCGAAGTCGCGAAAAGGCCACGTGACGCCGCCGAATGTGCATTACCACACAACGCGCACCCGCTCGGTTGCCGGCGGTGTCCACCTCGCTAGGCTGCGCCCAATGGCCTGTGTCAAGTGATGACAGGCGTCAAACTGTTTTCCATAACGCTGGTGGCGGCGCGACGGCGCGCCGCGGAGACGGGACGGGACGCGCAAACGTGGACCTGTACGAGTACCAGGGGCGGGACCTGTTCGAGCGGCACGGCTTGCCCGTGCTCGCCGGCGGCGTCGCCACGACCCCGGAGGAGGCCCGCGCGATCGCCGAACGCCTCGGCGGTCGGGTGGTCGTCAAGGCGCAGGTGAAGGTCGGTGGCCGAGGCAAGGCCGGCGGCGTGAAGCTGGCCGAGGGCGCCGAGGAGACGGTGGCCCGCGCCACCGACATCCTGGGCATGGACATCAAGGGCCACACCGTCCACAAGGTCATGATCACTGTGACCGCGGACGTGGCCGAGGAGTACTACTTCTCCTACCTGCTCGACCGGGCGAACCGCACCTTCCTCTGCATCGCCAGCGTCGCGGGTGGAATGGACATCGAGCAGGTCGCCGCCGAGACCCCGGAGAAGGTCGTCAAGGCTCCGATCGACGCCAACACCGGCGTCGACGAGGCGAAGGCGCGCGAGATCGTCACCGCCGCCAACTTCCCGGCCGAGGTCGCCGACCAGGTCGTCGAGGTCGCCGTGGGGCTGTGGAAGGCCTTCGTCGCCGAGGACGCCACGCTGGTCGAGGTGAACCCGCTGGCCAAGACCGGCGAGGGCAAGCTGCTGCTGCTCGACGCCAAGGTCACCCTCGACGAGAACGCCGCGTTCCGGCACCCGGACCACGAGGCGCTGGTCGACCAGGCCGCCGTGGACCCGCTGGAGCAGGCCGCCAAGGAGAAGGACCTCAACTACGTCAAGCTCGACGGCGAGGTCGGGATCATCGGCAACGGCGCCGGCCTGGTCATGTCGACCCTCGACGTGGTCGCGTACGCCGGTGAGCGGCACGGCGGCGTCAAGCCGGCCAACTTCCTCGACATCGGCGGCGGCGCGAGCGCCGCCGTGATGGCGAACGGGCTGGAGATCGTCCTGTCCGACCCGTCGGTGAAGAGCGTCTTCGTCAACGTCTTCGGCGGCATCACCGCCTGCGACGAGGTCGCCAACGGCATCGTGCAGGCGCTGGCCCTGCTCGAGCAGCGCGGCGAGCAGGTCACCAAGCCGCTGGTCGTCCGCCTCGACGGCAACAACGCCGAGGCCGGCCGGGCGATCCTCGACGGCGCGAACAACCCGCTGGTCCAGCGGGTCGACACGATGGATGGCGCGGCCGAGCGGGCCGCCGAGCTGGCGGCTGCGGGGGTCTGACAATGGCTATCTGGCTGACCAAGGACTCGAAGGTCATCGTCCAGGGGATGACCGGTTCCGAGGGTTCCAAGCACACCCGGCGGATGCTCGCCGCGGGCACCAACGTCGTCGGCGGCGTCAACCCGCGCAAGGCGGGCCAGACGGTCGACTTCGACGGCACCGAGCTGCCGGTCTTCGCCAGCGTCGCGGACGCGATGGCGCAGACCGGTGCCGACGTGACCGTGATCTTCGTACCGCCGCAGTTCACCAAGGGCGCGGTCGTCGAGGCGATCGACGCCGGGATCGACCTGGCCGTGGTGATCACCGAGGGCGTGCCGGTGCACGACACCGCCGCGTTCTGGGCGTACAACGTCGCCAAGGGGGAGCGGACCCGGATCATCGGCCCGAACTGCCCGGGCATCGCCTCGCCGGGCGCGTCCAACGCCGGCATCATCCCGGCCGACATCACCGGCACCGGCCGCATCGGCCTGGTCAGCAAGAGCGGCACGCTGACCTACCAGATGATGTACGAGCTGCGCGACATCGGCTTCTCGACCTGCGTCGGCATCGGTGGTGACCCGATCATCGGCACCACGCACATCGACGCGCTCGCCGCGTTCGAGGCCGACCCCGACACCGACGCGATCGTCATGATCGGTGAGATCGGTGGCGACGCCGAGGAGCGGGCCGCCGAGTTCATCAAGGCGAACGTGACCAAGCCGGTGGTCGGCTACATCGCCGGCTTCACCGCGCCGCCCGGCAAGACCATGGGCCACGCCGGTGCGATCATCTCCGGCTCGGCGGGCACCGCCGACGCCAAGAAGAACGCGCTGGAGGCCGTCGGCGTCAAGGTCGGCAAGACCCCGACCGAGACCGCCAAGCTCATGCGGGAGATCATGTCCGCGGGCTGAGCCCGACCGACGTACGACCGGAGGGCCGACCGTTCGCGGTCGGCCCTCCGTCGTCGTGGGCCGGTCGGCCTCAGTCGTTGTAGAGCGGGTAGTTGCCGCCGGCCCAGAGGATGCCGCTGCCGACGATGTTCAGTACGCCGAACGCGATCGCCAGGTAGCCGAGCACGGGCGACTGGCCGTAGCGCTTGGCGTCCCGGATCGACAGGTAACCGAAGACGATCCCCAGGATGCCGCAGCACAGCAGGCCGAGGATGATGCCGAGCACGCCCCAGAGCACCGTGCGGTCGCTGCCGGCCGCGGCCGGTGGTGGCGGGGGCGGCGGATACGGAGTGTTCACGACTCTCCTCCGGGCGTCGGTGCCGCGACTCTCGATCGCGTCCCTGCGCCTGACGCTAGACCGGAACGGGGGCCGAAGACGGTGGATCACGGAACTCGTCGCCCCTGCGGGGCGGTATCGGACTGCCACCGCCGGCCCGGCATGCCAGAGTAGACGCGATGTCCCCCGTCACCCCTGATCAGCCCAGCCGTCCCGGCGTCGACGTCGGCCCCGGCGCCCGCCCGGCCGCGCCCGCCGGGCGGGGTCGGCGGGTGCCCGCGCCGCGCGCCGGCGAGTCGCGCCGCAGCCGTGCGCCGCTCGTCGTCGCCGCCGGGGTCGCCGCCGGGTGGGCGGCGCTCACCTCGTGGCTGCCGGTCGCGCTCGTGCTCTGGCTGTTCCAGCTCAGCGAGGGTGCCGCCTCCGTGCCGGGCGCGCTGCGCGCCGGGCTGGCCGGCTGGCTGCTCGGGCACGGCGTCCCGCTGGACACCCCCGCCGGCCCGCTCGGGCTGACCCCGCTGGCGCTGACCGCGCTGGTGCTCTGGCGGCTGACCAGGGCGGGCGTGCACGCCAGTCGGGCCATCGGCGCGCGGGGCGGGCGGTCGCCGCGGCAGGCGCTCCTCGCCGCCGTCGCGGTCGGCGTCGCGTATGCGTTGCTCGGGGTGCTCGGCGCGGTCCTGGCCGGCGCGTCACCGGTGCGCGCCGGGCTGACCCTCGTGGTGCTCGGCACGCTCGGGGCCCTCGTCGGCTCGGCCCGGACGACGCACGTGGCCGGCCTGCTCGCCGTGCGATCCCCGGAGCTGCTGCGCGACGGGATCCGCACCGGGCTGGTGGCCGCGCTGCTGCTCCTCGGCGCGGGGGCCGGTGCGGCGGGGCTCGCCGTGGCCATTGGGGGCGGCGACGCCGCCGACCTGATCGGGGCCTACCGCACCGGGGTCGCCGGCCAGGCCGGGATCACGCTGGTCAGCCTCGCCTACGCGCCCAACGCCGCGATCTGGGCGGTCAGCTACCTGCTCGGTCCGGGGTTCGCCGTCGGCACCGACACGGCGGTACGCACCAGCGAGGTCTCCGTCGGGGCGCTGCCGGCCGTACCACTGCTGGCCGGGCTGCCGCGCGGGCCGGTCGACGGGCTCGGGGCCGGGCTGCTCGCGGTGCCGGTCCTCGCCGGGATGGCCGCGGGCTGGTTGCTCGCCCGCCGGCTGCTCCGCCTCGCCGCCGACGACCGGGCACCGTTGCGCTGGGGGCCGCTGCTCGGGCCGGCGGTGATCGCCGGCCCGGTGGCCGGTCTGCTGCTGGGCGCCGCCGCGGCCGGCTCTGCCGGATCGCTCGGCGGTGGCCGGCTGGCCGAGGTGGGGCCCGTCGCCTGGCAGGTGGCGGCGGTGGCCACTGCGGTCGTCGCCGCCGGGGCGCTCATCGGTGCCGCCGCGACCCGGGTGCTGTCCCGCGCGTCCCGCTGAGGGCCGGCAGACGCCGAAGGGGCGCCCCGGACGAGCCGGGACGCCCCTGTCGCATGCCGGTCAGGGCTGGTCGGGCAGCGTCAGACTGAAGCCCAGGAAGACGATCTGGAGCAGGCCGAGCACGACGCCGATGGCGCCGCAGATCATGCCGGCGAGGGCCTGACCGTTGTTGTCGGCCAGCCCCTGGGCGGCCTTCTGCTTGCCCAGCCACCCGGTCACCAGCGCACCGAGGCCCAGCGGGATGCCGAGGTAGCAGCAGACCAGCGGGATCGAGGCGATGCCGAGGATCATGGACACCAGGCCGAGGGTGTTCTGCTGCTGCCCCGGCCCCTTCGCGGCGAACCCCGCGTTGGGATACATGGGCGGCGGGTACGCCTGCTGGCCGTAGGGGTCCTGGTACGGCTGCTGCCCGTACGGCTGACCGGACGCCGGCTGCCCGTAGGGCTGGCCGGAGATCGGCTGCTGCCCGTAGGGCTGCCCCGACGTGGGCGGCTGCCCGTAGGGGTCCTGCTGGCCGTACGGGTTCTGCTGGCCGTACGGATCCTGCGGCGCGGCGTACGGGTCGTTCGGCTGCCCGGAGGTGGGCTGCTGACCGTACGGCGCCGCCGGCGGCGGGGCGTACGGGTCGTGGTGCGGCGCGGTCGGATCCTGGTGCGGCTGCTGGCCGTACGGATCCTGTCCGGGGTAACCGGGCTGCATGCGACTCCTCGTCCGATCTGTCAGTAGCTGCTGGTGGACGTGTCGCCGCCCATGACGCCGGCGAGCCCACCCAGCAGGCAGCAGATCAGCACGATCACGTACCAGCTGATGCCGACGATGAGGGCCCACTTGGACCACTTCTTCGACTCGGCGGCGGCGGCCTGGGCCCCGGCGTAGTCACCCTGCTGGAGCAGCGGGTTCACCTTGGAGGCGTTGATGATCGCCGGGATGGCCAGCGGCCAGAAGAGGAAGATGGCGACGATCGACATCGTCATGTTGTTGTTGATCTGCGGCTGCTGCGGCTGGTATCCGGGCTGCATCTCGGCGTACTCCTCATTCCACTCGACACCCCCGCGGGCGTCGGATCACTGACGGGTGCGGGCCGGACGCGCGCCGGGCCCGAGCGACCGGCAGCGTACCTGGTCCGGGCCATTCGCGTCGTCGGTGAATGTCGCAATGCCCAGCGGATGGACCCGACGGCAGGCCCGATAGGGTGGCCCGGTGACCGAGCCCGCGTCCGCCGCCCGCATCGTCGTCCTCGTCTCCGGCTCCGGAAGCAACCTCCAGGCACTGCTCGACGCCGGCGCCGATCCGGCGTACGGGGCCCGGGTGGTGGCCGTCGGCGCCGACCGCGACGGCATCGCGGGCCTGGACCGGGCCGCCGCGGCCGGGGTGCCGACCTTCGTCGAGCGGGTCGCCGACCACCCCACCCGCGAGGACTGGGACGCCGCGCTGACCGCCCGCGTCGCCGAGCACCGGCCCGACCTGGTCGTCTCCGCCGGCTTCCTCAAGCTGGTCGGCCCGCACTTCCTGGCCGCCTTCGGCGACCGCTACCTGAACACGCACAACACGCTGCTGCCGGCGTTCCCCGGCATCCACGGCCCGCGCGACGCCCTCGCCTACGGCGTGAAGGTCACCGGGGCCACGCTCTTCTTCGTCGACGCCGGCATGGACACCGGCCCGATCGTCGCGCAGGTCGCCGTGCCGGTGCGCGACGACGACGACGTCGAGACGCTCACCGAGCGCATCAAGGAAGCCGAGCGGCGCCAGCTCGTCGAGCAGGTGGGCCGCCTGGTCCGCGAAGGTTGGACGATCACCGGAAGAAAGGTCACGGTCCCGTGAGTTCCACTCAGGACGAACGCCGCCCGATCAGGCGGGCGCTGGTCAGCGTCTACGACAAGACCGGCCTGGTCGAGCTGGCCCGGGCGCTGCACGCGGCCGGGGTGGAGATCGTCTCGACCGGCAGCACGGCCTCGGCGATCGCGGGCGCGGACGTGCCGGTGACTCCGGTGGAGACGGTGACCGGCTTCCCGGAGATCCTCGACGGGCGGGTCAAGACGCTGCACCCGAAGGTGCACGGCGGGCTCCTCGCCGACCTGCGCAAGGACACCCACGTCGCCCAGCTCGACGAGCACGGCATCGCGGGGATCGACCTGCTGGTGTCCAACCTGTACCCGTTCCAGGCCACGGTCGCCTCCGGCGCGGGCGTCGAGGAGTGCGTCGAGCAGATCGACATCGGTGGGCCGGCGATGGTCCGGGCCGCCGCCAAGAACCACGCCTCGGTCGCCGTGGTCACCGACCCGGCCGCGTACCCGGCGCTGCTCGCCGCGCTCGACGGGGGCGGCTTCACGCTGGCCCAGCGGCGGGTGCTGGCCGCCCGCGCCTTCGCCGTCATCGCCGAGTACGACGTCGCGGTGGCCGAGTGGTGCGCCGCCACGCTGGCGCCCGAGGAGAACGGCTGGCCGGACTTCGCCGGGCTGTCGCTGCGCCGGCAGGCGGTGCTGCGCTACGGCGAGAACCCGCACCAGCGGGCCGCGCTCTACGTCGACCCGGCCAGCCCGGCCGGGCTCGCCCAGGCCGAGCAGCTGCACGGCAAGGAGATGTCCTACAACAACTACGTCGACGCCGACGCGGCGTGGCGGGCGGCCAACGACTTCGCCGACCAGCCGGCCGTGGCGATCATCAAGCACGCCAACCCGTGCGGCATCGCCGTCGGCGCCGACGTGGCCGAGGCGCACCGCAAGGCGCACGCCTGCGACCCGGTGTCCGCGTACGGCGGGGTGATCGCGGTCAACCGGCCGGTCTCGGTCGAGCTGGCCCGGCAGGTCTCGGAGATCTTCACCGAGGTGCTGGTGGCGCCGGGCTTCGACGAGGGCGCGGTGGAGGTCCTCCAGGCGAAGAAGAACATCCGGCTGCTGCGCGCGCCGGCCTTCGACCCGCTGCCGGCGGAGTGGCGGCAGGTCACCGGCGGCGTGCTGGTGCAGGTGGCCGACCGGATCGACGCCGAGGGCGACGACCCGGCCAACTGGCGACTGGCCACGGGTGAGGCGGCCGACGAGGCGACCCTGCGCGACCTGGCCTTCGCCTGGCGGGCCGTGCGCGCGGTGAAGAGCAACGCGATCCTGCTCGCCTCCGACGGCGCGACCGTCGGCGTCGGCATGGGCCAGGTCAACCGGGTCGACTCGGCGCAGCTCGCGGTCAGCCGCGCCGGCGCGGACCGGGCCCGTGGGGCCGTCTGCGCCTCGGACGCGTTCTTCCCGTTCGCCGACGGCCCGAAGATCCTCATCGACGCCGGCGTACGCGCGATCGTGCAGCCGGGCGGCTCGATCCGCGACGAGGAGGTGATCGCCGCCGCCAAGGAGGCCGGCGTCACCATGTACCTCACCTCCACCCGCCACTTCTTCCACTGATCCGATCGCCCTTGTTGTGGATCATGCAGTTGTGGTGCCCCGCGAGAAGGGGTGGAGGCGGCGATCCGCCCACCACGACTGCATGATCCACGGGGACAGGGCAGGGTGGGTCAGGGCGCGGGGCGCAGCTCGGCGAAGTGGCAGGCCGAGGGGTGCGGGTCCGCCGCGCGGGGGACCGCGTGGGGCTCCTGAGTCGCGCAGACCTCCTGGGCCTTCCAGCAGCGGGTGCGGAAGTGGCAGCCGCTGGGCGGGTCCGCCGGGCTCGGCACGTCGCCCGTAAGCCTGATCATGGTGCGCTGGTCGCGGGCCTCCGGGTCGGGCACCGGCACGGCCGAGAGCAGCGCCTGCGTGTACGGGTGGGTGGCCCGCTCGTAGATCTCGTCCTCGGTGCCGATCTCCACGATCTTGCCGAGGTACATGACCGCGACCCGGTCGGAGATGTGCCGGACCACCGACAGGTCGTGCGCGATGAAGATGTACGACAGGCCGAACTCGTCCTGGAGCTTCTCCAGCAGGTTGATCACCTGGGCCTGGATCGACACGTCCAGGGCGCTGACCGGCTCGTCGCAGACGATGATCTCGGGCCGCAGGGCGAGCGCGCGGGCGATGCCGATGCGCTGGCGCTGACCGCCGGAGAACTGGTGCGGGTACCGGTTGATGTGCTCCGGGTTCAGGCCCACCACGTCGAGCAGCTCCCGCACCCGGGTCTGTCGGCTGCCCTTCGGCGCGGCGTCGGGGTGGATCTCGAACGGCTCGCCGATGATGTCGCCGACCGTCATCCGCGGGTTCAGCGAGGTGTACGGGTCCTGCATGACCATCTGCATGTTGCGCCGCAGCCGCCGCAGCTCGGCCCCGGAGGCGGAGAACAGATCCCTGCCCTCCAGGGTGGCCCGGCCCGCGGTCGGCGTCTCCAGCCGCATGAGCAGCCGGGCCAGCGTCGACTTGCCGCAGCCCGACTCGCCGACCACCCCGAGGGTCTCGCCCCGGCGCAGCTCGAAGCTGACGCCGTCGACGGCCTTCACGGCGCCGACCTGCCTCTGGAACAGCACGCCCTGCCGGATGGGGAAGTGCTTGACCAGGTTGTCGACGGCGAGGATCGTCTCGCCGCGTACCTTGGTCGGGCTAGCGGGCGCTGTCATCACGGACCTCCTGGGCGAAGTGGCACGCGCTGGTCCGGCCGTCGCCCAGCACCAGGTCGTGCGGCACCACGTCGACGCAGACCTGCTGGGCGTACGGGCACCGGGGGTGGAACGGGCAGCCGGACGGGATCCGCATGAGGTTCGGCGGCAGCCCCCTGATCGTGGCGAGCTCCTGACCCCGTACGTCGAGGCGCGGGATCGACTCCAGCAACCCCTTGGTGTACGGGTGGGCCGGCGCCCGGTACAGCGAGTGGACGTCGGCGTGCTCGACGATCCGGCCGGCGTACATGACGGCGATCCGGTCCGCGACGCCGGCGACCACGCCGAGGTCGTGCGTGATCAGGATCATCGCCATGTCGAGGTCGCGGCGCAGGTCGGCCAGCAGGTCCATGATCTGGGCCTGCACGGTGACGTCCAGGGCCGTGGTCGGCTCGTCGGCGATCAGCACCTTCGGGTTCATGGCCAGCGCCATCGCGATCATGACGCGCTGCCGCATGCCGCCGGAGAACTGGTGCGGGTAGTCGCCGAGCCGGCTGGCGGCGCCGGGGATCCGTACCAGGTCCATCAGCTCCACGACCCGCGCGCGGGCGGCGGCCTTCGACATCCCCTCGCGCTGGCGCAGCGTCTCGCCGATCTGCCAACCCACGCCGAAGACCGGGTTCAGCGCGGAGAGGGCGTCCTGGAAGATCATGGCGATCTCCTTGCCGCGCACCTGCCGGCGCTGCTCCTCCGGCAGTTTCAGCAGGTCCCGGCCCCGGTAGCGGATCTCGCCGGAGCGGATCACGGCCGGGGGAGTGTCGAGGATGCCCATGATCGCCTGGGCGGTGACCGACTTGCCCGAACCCGACTCGCCGAGCACGGCGAGCGTCTCGCCGGGATCCAGGTGGTACGACACCCCGTTGATCACCTTGGCCACGCCCTCGCCGGTGCGGAACTCGACGTGCAGGTCCCGTACGTCCAGCAGGTGGCCGCCCTCGGGCGTGGGGGAGGCCGGCGTGGGTCGGACGGCGGACTGGCTCACGGTTCACGCCTTCCGCCCGCGGCTGCGGGGCTCGCTGCGCTCACTCCTCGCGCTCGCATGGTCTCTGCCTCTCGATCGTGACGGTGGTGGGCGGGGTCAGCGCAGCTTCGGGTCGAAGGCGTCGCGGATCGCGTCGCCGAGCATGATGAACGCCAGCACGGTCAGCGCCAGGAAGACCGAGGGAACCAGCAGCGGGGTGGCCGACTCGCGCATGTGCACCCGGCCGGCGTCGATGTCGATGCCCCAGGAGATGGTCGGCGCCTTGAGGCCGATGCCCAGGAAGCTGAGCGTGGCCTCGGCGGCGATGAAGGAGCCGAGGGCGATGGTCAGCACCACGATCGCCGGGGCGAGCGCGTTCGGCAGGATGTGCCGCAGCATGATCCGGCCGTCGCCGGCACCGAGCATCCGGGCCGCCGCGACGTAGTCCTGCTCCTTGGCCGTGATCACCGAGGAGCGGACGACGCGGGCGGCCGTGGTCCAGCCGAGGATCGACAGCACGAAGATCACCGCACCGATCCGGACCGCCGAGCTGTCGCTGTCGACCCGCTTGAGCAGCACGATCGCGGCGAGCAGGAGCGGGATGCCGAGGACGATGTCGATCACCCGGGAGAGCACCGCGTCGACCCAGCGGCCGAAGTAGCCGGCCAGCATCCCCACGGCGAGCGCGATCAGGCCGGTGAGCAGCGCGGAGAGCGCGCCGACCAGCAGTGACGCGCGGGCGCCGTAGACCGCCCGGGAGTACGTGTCGCAGCCCTGGAAGTCGTACCCGAAGATCGCCCCGCCGGACGGACCGGCGTGCTGGCGGGCCAGCACGCAGTCGCGCGGGTCGTTCGTCGTGAACAGGCCGGGCACGGCGGCCATGGCGGCGACCAGCACCACCAGGGCGAGGCTGATCCAGAAGATCGGCTTGCGGCGCAGGTCGCGCCAGGCGTCGCCGGCCAGGCTGCGGGGCTTCTGCGGTACGCCCACCTGGTTCGGCGCGCCGGGCTCACCCGACGGTCCCCGCCGCGCGGCCTGGTTCTCGCTCGCGGCGACGGTCTCGAAGTCACTCATGCCCGCACCTCGCTGCGCTCACTCATAGCGGATCCTCGGGTCGAGTACGGCGTACAGGACGTCCACCACCAGGTTGGAGATGAGGTAGACCACGACGAGCACGCTGACGATGCCGACCACCAGCGGGCCGTCCTCGGTGCGGATGCCGCGGAAGAGGTTGAAGCCGACCCCGGGGATGTTGAACACGCCCTCGGTGATGATCGCGCCGCTCATCAGGTTGCCCAGCTCGACGCCGAGGAAGGTGACCACCGGGATGAGCGAGTTGCGCAGCACGTGGACGCTGACGATCCGCCGCTTCACGAGCCCCTTCGACCGGGCGGTGCGGACGTAGTCGGCGCGCAGGTTCTCGGCCACCGACGTCCGGGTGAGCCGCAGCGCGGTGGCCAGCGAGAGCGAGCCGAGCACGATGCCCGGCAGCAGCAGCGCGTACAGGTCCGGGTCGGCGCCGGCGGTGGGCGGGAAGAGCTGCCACTTCACGCCGAGGAGGTACTGCGCCAGCGGGGCGAGCACGATCGTGGGGATGCCGAGCACCAGCAGGGTCAGCAGCAGCGTCGAGTTGTCGAAGATGCTGGCCCGCCGGATGCCGGCGAGGACGCCCGCGGTGACCCCGAAGAGGATGGTGACCGCCATGGCGATCAGCGCCAGCTTGACCGTGACCGGCCAGGCGGCGGCCAGGATGTCGCCGATCGAGCGTCCGGTGAGGGACTGCCCGAGGTCACCCTGGAGCAGGTTCCTGAGGTAGTCGAAGTATCGGTAGAAGAAGCCGCCGACCCCGGTGCGGTCGAGGTGGAACTTCTCCGTCAGGTATGCCCGCTGGGCCGCCGTGACCGGGCGCTCGCCGGCGAGCGCCTGGATGGGATCGCCCTGGCCGGCGAACATCAGCGCGTAGACGATCAGGGTGGTCCCGAAGAACGCGAGGACCATCTGGAGCAGACGCCGCAGGATGAAGCGGAACATACTTGGCAGTCTGGCGGAAAAAGTGCGAAGAGGAAGGCGGGTCGGGCCACCGTACGCCGATGGCCCGACCCGTCCTGCCGTGGTGTTACTTGACGGCCTCGATCTTCAGCAGGTCGATCCGGTCGAAGAGATCCATCTCCACGTTGGTGACCTTGGTCGAGTGGCCGAAGTTGTTCTGGCCGTACCGCAGCGGGATCACCGGCAGGTCCTCCGCCAGCAGGTCCTCCGCCGCCTGGTACTTCTTGATCGCCTCGTCCTCGTTCGCGGCGCTGGCGCCCTCGGCGAGCAGCTTGTCGAACTCCGGGTTGCCGTAGCCGTAGTAGTTCGACGAGCCGTTGCTGCTGTACAGCGGGCCCAGGTAGTTCTCCATGGACGGGTAGTCCATGACCCAGCCCATCCGGAACAGGCCGACCGGCTGCTTGGCCTTGACCTTGGTCAGCAGGTCCGCGAACTTCGGCTCGGCGGTGCCCACGCAGTCCACGCCCAGGTTGGTCTTGAGCTGGTTGCAGGTCGCGTCGATCCAGTCCTTGTGGCCGCCGTCGCCGTTGTAGGACAGCTCGATCCTCGCCGGGCCGCCCGCGGCCTGGTACAGGGCCTTGGCCTTGGCCGCGTCGAACTCGCCGGCCTCGCCGATGGTGTTGTCGCGGTAGCCCGCGACGACCGGCGAGACGAACGAGCGGGCCGGCTGCTGCGAGTCCTTGAAGATCGACTTGGTGATCTCATCCCGGTCGATCGCCATGGAGATCGCCTTGCGCACGTCGGGGTTGCTGAACTCCTCCTGGAACGTCGGGAAGGCCAGCACCTGGAGCGACGACGCGGAGCTCTGCTTGAACCGGTCACCGAGGTCGGTGCCGGCCGTCGAGAGGTTCTCGGTCGGGATGGTCTTGATGACGTCCAGGTTGTCCGAGAGCACGTCCGCGTACGCGGCGGTCGGCTGCTGGTAGATCCGGAACTCGACGCCGGCCACCTTCGGCTTCTCGCCGGGGAAGGCGTCGTACTTCTCGACCTCGACCTTGGCGTCGTGCTGCCAGGTGCCCTTCATCTTGAACGGGCCCTGACCGATCGGCGCCTGCTCGTACGCCTCGGCCAGCACGCCGGGCGCGGAGAACGCGGCCTTCGGCATCGGGTAGAAGGCGGTGTATCCGAGCACGGACTTGAACTCGCTGTACGGCTCCGACAGCGTGACGGTGAAGGTCAGGTCGTCGACCTTCTTCAGCCCGCTGAGCGTCTTGGCCTTCGGGGTCTCGCCCTGCAGGTCCTCGTAGCCGGCGATCTTCTCGAAGAAATAGCTGGAGTTCTGCCCGTTGGGGGCGTACGCGCCGTAGTTCCAGGCGTCGAGGTAGTTGTCGGCGGTGACCTTCTCGCCGTTGTGGAAGGTGTAGCCGTCCTTGAGCTTGACCGTCCAGGTCGTGTTGTCCTCGGACGTCACCGACTCGGCCGCCACCTCGTAGGGCTTGTTGGCCTCGTCGTAGTCGACCAGCGGGCTGAACAGGGCGGCGAGCACCTGCGAGCCGCTCGTCTCGTTGGTGTTGGTCGGCACCAGGTGCTGCGGCTCGGCGATCTCGATCCGCACGGCCGCGTCGGGGTTGCTCTCGCCGGATCCACCGTCGCCGCCCGAGCCGCAGGCCACCAGGCCCAGGGTCACCGCGAGCGGGAGGGCGGTCCAGGCAGCGAGCCTACGAACACGCATACAGCCTCCTCATCTCCTCACGCTGCGCAGTCAGGCCCGGCGCTGGGTTAACGCTGCGCAACGTTGGGCAACGGTAGGTCACCGGTCGGCGATCGACAACGGGCCGGTTGCGAACCGGTAACGGAGTGCCGGCCCGGGCCTTGTCGAGGCGACCCCCATCTGCTACAGCTGTCGGGCCCCGGATGTGGGCTCTCGCTGCGGAGACTCTCGACGCCGCCGAGGCCGCTCGCGGCGGTCGGCCCATCTCGGCCCGCCCGTCCCGAGCCTGCCGTTCCGGTCCCCGCGCTGCCGTTCCGTCCGGATCAGGGAGGCCTCCCGACCGCCCCGATGTGACTCAGAGTGATTAACGGCACCTCACCCTTCGTGATCGCGTGGCGGGCTTGGTGCGGGTCGTCGGATCACCGGCCGTGGACCGTGAGACGATCTGGGCGTGACGGCGACGCTTCTGGACGGCAAGGCGACCGCGGCCGAGATCAAGGACGAGCTGCGGACACGGGTCAAGGCACTGGCGGAACGCGGTATCACCCCCGGGCTCGGTACGGTCCTGGTCGGTGCGGACCCCGGCTCCCAGGCGTACGTCAACGGCAAGCACCGCGACTGCGCCGAGGTGGGGATCGCCTCGATCCGCAGGGAGCTGCCGGCCGACGCGACCCAGGCGCAGGTCGACGCCGTGCTCGACGAGCTGAACGCCGACCCGGCGTGCCACGGCTACATCGTCCAGCTCCCGCTGCCGGGCCACCTCGACACCCAGCGGGTGCTGGAGCTGATCGACCCCGACAAGGACGCCGACGGCCTGCACCCGGTCAACCTCGGCCGGCTCGTGCTCGGCTACGACGGCCCGCTGCCCTGCACCCCGCGCGGCATCGTCGAGCTGCTCCGCCGGCACGACGTGGCGCTGCGCGGCGCCAAGGTCGCCGTGGTCGGTCGCGGCAACACCGTCGGCCGTCCGCTCGGTCTGCTGCTCACCCGGCGCAGCGAGAACGCCACGGTGACCCTCTGCCACACCGGCACCCTCGACCTGGCCTCGCACACCCGGGCCGCCGACATCGTCATCGTGGCCGCCGGCGTGCCCGGCCTGCTCACCGCCGACATGATCACGCCGGGCGCGGTGGTCGTCGACGTCGGCATCACCCGGGTGATCGGCCCCGACGGCAAGGGCCGCTACACCGGCGACGTCGCCGCCGAGGCGGCGGAGGCCGCCGGCAAGCTGGTGCCCATGCCGGGCGGCGTCGGCCCGATGACCCGCGCCATGCTGCTGACCAACGTCGTGGAGCGGGCCGAACGCGACTGAGCCGCCCGCCCGGCTCCCGTCCGGTGAGTCGCCCGCCGGCGCTCGCCCGACTCCACCCCGGTGAGTCGCCCGCCGGCCCGCCCGGAGCCGGACGGCGGTGACGTTCGCCCCATCCCGGCGATGGCCGCCGCCCCTGGCCTGTTCGGTGCCAGGATGACTGATACGGTCCGGAAAACCGACTGGTAGCAGGGAGTGGGACGACCATGGGTAAGAAGGTCACTGTCGTCGGGGCCGGCTTCTACGGCTCCACCACCGCACAGCGCCTGGCCGAGTACGACGTCTTCGACACCGTCGTGATCACCGACATCGTGGAGGGCAAGCCCGCGGGTCTCGCCCTGGACCTCAACCAGTCGCGCGCCATCGAGGGCTTCGAGACCAAGGTGGTCGGCGCGACCACCGGCCCGAACGGCGAGGGCTACGAGGCCATCGAGGGCTCGGACGTCGTGGTGATCACCGCCGGCCTGCCGCGCAAGCCGGGCATGAGCCGGATGGACCTGCTGGAGACGAACGCCAAGATCGTCCGCCAGGTCTCCGAGAACGTCGCCAAGTACGCCCCGAACGCCGTCGTCATCGTGGTGTCCAACCCGCTGGACGAGATGACCGCGCTGGCCCAGCTCGCCACCCAGTTCCCGAAGAACCGGGTGCTCGGCCAGGCCGGCATGCTGGACACCGCCCGGTTCACCAACTTCGTGGCCGAGGCGCTGGGCGTACCGGTGAAGTCGGTCAAGACGCTGACCCTCGGCTCGCACGGCGACACGATGGTGCCGGTGCCGTCGCAGAGCACGGTCGACGGCAAGCCGCTGCGTGAGGCCATGCCGGCCGAGCAGATCGAGGAGCTGGTCGTCAAGACCCGCAACGGCGGCGCCGAGGTGGTCGCGCTGCTCAAGACCGGCTCGGCCTACTACGCGCCGTCGGCCGCCGCCGCGCGGATGGCCAAGGCCGTCGCGGAGGACTCCGGCGAGGTCATGCCGGTCTGCGCCTGGGTCGACGGCGAGTACGGCATCTCCGGCGTCTACCTGGGTGTCGAGGCCGCGATCGGCGCCGAGGGCGTCAAGCGGGTCGTCGAGACCGACCTGGACGCCGACGAGCTGGCCAGCCTGAAGGAGGCCGCCGAGGCCGTCCGCGCCAAGCAGGGCGACGTCGCCAGCATGTGATCCACCCGTCGAGGGGGCACGCCGGTCGCCGGCGGGCCCCCTCGCGTCGTATCCGGTTACAGCGTGACGAACGCCTCGCCCAGGTGCGGGGTCGCGAGCACCGTGGGGCCGCGCGCGGCCAGGTCGCGCAGCAGCCCCACCCGCGAGGCACGCGCCGCCGCCGGGTCCTCCTCGTGGGCGTACGCCAGCTCGGGGTGGACCAGTTGCACGGCGTGCACCAGCAGGTCGCCGGTGAGCAGTAGCCGCTCGTCGCCGACCTCCAGCAGCACCGACTGGTGCCCGGGCGTGTGCCCCGGCGTCGGCAGCAGCCGTACGCCCGGATCGAGCCTCTCCCCGCCGTCGACCACCCGGAGCTGGCCGGCGGTGCGCAAGGGCGCGACCAGGCCGGCCGACAGCCCCGGGTCGAGCTGCCCCACGGCGGCCAGCTCGGCCCGCTGGAGCAGGTAGTCGGCGTTGGGGAAGTACGGCGTGCCCGGCGAGCCGGTGACCGCCCAGCCGACGTGGTCGCTGTGCAGGTGGGTGAGCACCACCGCGCGGACGTCGGCCGGGTCGATGCCGGCGGCGGCGAGTTCGGCCGGCAGCCGACCGGGCACCGGCGCCCAGCTCGCGGCGGGGGAGCCCGCCGGGCCGATCCCCGCGTCGACCAGGGTCACCGGGCCGTCGCCAACGCGGATCGCGAAGGCGCGGAACGGCAACCACCAGCGGCCGTCGGCGGTCACCGTGCCCGGGTCCCGCCGGTCGGCGGCGCGCCACTGCTCCGCCGTGGCGTCCGGGAACGCCTCGGCGCGAGGCTGGAAGAAGGGCCCCTCGCCGTCGGTGAGCGCGGTGACCGTGATAGACCCGAGGATGCGGCTCAGCGGCATCGGGCGATCATGCCAACGGTCCCTGCGCCGTGCACTCCGTTTCTTCCGGCCCGACCGAGGCCGGCTGGGGACTGCCGACCAGTTTCCAGTACGCTCGTACTGCTTGAGCACGTGTCCCCCGAGAGGAGCGCCGGCCGATGGCGAAGATCAAGGTAAACAACCCGGTCGTTGAGCTCGACGGCGACGAGATGACCCGGATCATCTGGAAGCAGATCCGGGAGCAGCTGATCCTGCCCTACCTCGACGTCGACCTGCACTACTACGACCTGTCGATCCAGCACCGCGACGAGACCGACGACCAGGTCACCGTCGATGCCGCCAACGCCATCAAGGAGCACGGCGTCGGCGTCAAGTGCGCGACCATCACCCCGGACGAGGCCCGGGTCGAGGAGTTCGGCCTGAAGAAGATGTGGCGGTCGCCGAACGGCACGATCCGCAACATCCTCGGCGGCGTCGTCTTCCGTGAGCCGATCATCATGTCCAACGTGCCGCGGCTGGTCCCCGGTTGGACCAAGCCGATCATCATCGGCCGGCACGCCCACGGTGACCAGTACAAGGCCACCGACTTCGTCGTGCCGGGCCCGGGCAAGGTGACCGTCACCTACACCCCGGCGGACGGCGGCGCCCCGATGGAGATGGAGGTCGCCAACTTCCCCGGCGGCGGCATCGCCATGGGCATGTACAACTACGACGAGTCGATCCGGGACTTCGCCCGCGCCTCGTTCCGGTACGGCCTGGACCGCAACTACCCGGTCTACCTGTCCACCAAGAACACCATCCTCAAGGCGTACGACGGCCGGTTCAAGGACATCTTCGCCGAGGTGTTCGAGAACGAGTTCAAGGCCGAGTTCGACGCCGCCGGCATCACCTACGAGCACCGGCTGATCGACGACATGGTCGCCGCCGCGCTCAAGTGGGAGGGCGGCTACGTCTGGGCCTGCAAGAACTACGACGGTGACGTGCAGTCCGACACCGTCGCGCAGGGCTTCGGCTCGCTGGGCCTGATGACCTCGGTGCTGCTCTCCCCGGACGGCCGTACGGTCGAGGCCGAGGCCGCGCACGGCACGGTCACCCGGCACTACCGGCAGTGGCAGAAGGGCGAGAAGACCTCGACCAACCCGATCGCGTCGATCTACGCCTGGACCCGGGGCCTGGCCCACCGGGGCAAGCTGGACGGCACCCCGGCGGTCACCGAGTTCGCCAACACCCTGGAGCAGGTCATCGTCGACACCGTCGAGGGCGGCCAGATGACCAAGGACCTCTCGCTGCTCATCTCGCGGGACGCCCCGTGGCTGACCACCGACGAGTTCATGAACGCGCTCGACGAGAACCTGGCGCGCAAGCTCTCCGCCTGATTCTCGTCCACGCGGGGCGGCACGCAGCGCCGCCGCGTCGCACAGGAGCCCGCCGGCACCCGCCGGCGGGCTCCCGCCGTTCCACCCGCTCGTGCCGTCCTGCCGTCCCGTCGGGTGGCGGGAGCGTGCGGTCGCTCGCCGAGCGCCTGAGATGTTGGTGAGAAGCGCCCTTCCGGGGCCCATTCCTACCAAGATCTATCTGCTCGGCCTTTCGGCGCACGTGCTTGGCGGCGTGTCGGGGGGTGACACGCCGTCGGCGTCACCTGCTTCGGCGCGCCTCGTTGACCTGGGTGGACGAGATGCCAGTCGCGTCCAGGAAGGTTGACCGCGGTCGCCTCGCGGCAAGCGCGCCGATCAGCCAGCCTTCCCGGCTGTCGCGCTGTCGCGCACAGCCAGCCGTCCCTTCCCTGCGGGGGGCCCTGTCCCGGGCCCCCCGCGCCCTGTCTCCGTCCCGCCGCCGGCGACCACCCGGCCGCCCGCGCCCACCGGTACCGCTCCAGCCGGCGCGCCGGTCGAACCGGCGGGGTCACGCCAGTCGCCGTCCTCGCCCCGCTGGGCGCGGTGCCGTGGCTCAGGCGGCGCGGAGGAGTTCGGCGGCGCGCTCCGGGGAGATGTCGTTGATGAAGACGCCCATCCCGGACTCGGAGCCCGCCAGGTACTTCAGCTTGTCCTTCGCGCGCCGGATGCTGAACAGCTGAAGGTGCAGGTGACCCAGCTCGCGGTCGACGCGCACCGGCGCCTGGTGCCAGGCGGCGATGTAGGGCATCGGCAGGTCGAACAGCCCGTCGAAGCGGCGCAGCAGGTCCAGGTAGAGCGGCCCGAAGGCGTCCCGCTCGGCGTCGTCGAGCGCGGGAATGTCCGGCACCGGCCGGTGCGGGGCCACGTGCACCTCGAACGGCCAGCGGGCCGCCGCCGGGACGTACGCCGTCCAGTGGTCGTTCTCGGCGACCACCCGCGTGCCGGCGGCCCGCTCGGCGGCGAGCACGTCGGCGTAGAGGTTGCGCCCGCCGGTGCCCTCCGCATGCCGGCGGGCGGCGGCCAGCAACGCCCGGGTCCGCGGGGTCACGAAGGGGTACGCGTAGATCTGGCCGTGCGGGTGGTGCAGGGTGACGCCGATCTCCACGCCCCGGTTCTCGAAGCAGAACACCTGCTCCACCCCCGGCAGCTCGCCGAGCACCTGCGTACGGTCGGCGAGCGCGTCGAGGACGGTGCGCACCCGTGGTGGCGGCAGGGCGGCGAAGGACGCGTTGTGGTCGTCGGTGAAGCAGACCACCTCGCAGCGGCCCCGACCGGGCCGGACCGGGGTGTACGGGGTGATCTCGGCGGGCTCGTCGGCCACCCGGCCGCTCAGCGAGGGGAACCGGTTCTCGAAGACGGCGACGTCGTAGTCGGGCGCCGGGATCTCGCTGTGCCGGTCGTCGGTGCTGGGGCAGAGCGGGCACTGGTCGGCCGGCGGGAGGAAGGTGCGCGTCTGCCGGTGCACGGCGACGGCCACCCACTCGTCGGTCAGCGGGTCCAGGCGCAGCTGCGACGCGGGCGGCGGCGGGGGCAGCTCGCGCCGGTCCGGCTGGTCCCGGACGGCGTCGTCCCGTTCGTCGAAGTAGACCAGCTCCCGGCCGTCGGCCAGCGCGATCGCGGTGCGCTTCACCTCGCCATCCCCTCATCTGTCGTCGTGGCCGCCCGTCCCGCGCCCGCCGAGGCGGGCACGACGACCAGCTCGCCCACCCGTTCGTCGAGCGCCTGCCGCGCGTCGGGGGGCAGCCGGTCGTCGGTGACCAGCACGTGGGCGGCGGAGAGCTCAACGATCGAGGAGATGCCGACGGTGCCCCACTTGGTGTGGTCGGCGAGCACGACCAGCCGGTCGGCGGCGGCCACCAGGGCCCGGTCGGTCTCCGCCTCCATCAGGTTCGGAGTGGTGAATCCCGCCCGTTGGGTGATCCCGTGCACCCCGAGGAAGAGCAGGTCCAGGTGCAGCGACCGGATGGCAGCGACGGCGAGCGGCCCGACCAGGGCGTCCGAGGGCGTACGGACCCCGCCGGTGAGCACCACGGTCTGGTCCGACCGGCCGCCGGCGTGCAGTATCTCGGCCACCGGCAGCGAGTTGGTGACCACGGTCAGCCCCGGCACGTCGACCAGCCGGCGGGCCAGCTCGGCGGTGGTGGTGCCGGCGGAGAGGGCCACCGCCGCCCCGGGCCGGACCAGCTCGGCGGCGCGGCCCGCGATGGCCGCCTTCTCCGCGAGCTGCCGCACCGACTTGGCCCGGAAGCCGGGTTCGTCGGTCGAGCCGGGGCCGGCCACCGTCGCGCCGCCGTGCACCTTGGCCAGCAGGCCGCGTTCGTGCAGCGCCTCCAGGTCGCGGCGGATGGTCATGTCCGAGACGCCGTACTCGGCGGCCAGCTCGGTGACGCGTACGCCCCCGGTGGCGCGGACCCGCTCCAGGATGGCCGCCTGTCGCTGCTGAGCGAGCATCCGCCGCACCTCCGTGCCTGCCGCGCACTCTCACGCGGTCGAACGTGTTCGAACAAAGATGAACATTAGCGTGAAGGAGGGGACCACCGGAAGGCGGAGGGCTGTCAGAGGGACGGGAGGCGGGGTTCGACCCAACCCGTCTCGTTCAGGTGGTGCAGGACGGCCTCGACCGCCTCCTCGACCGACAGGTCGCTGGTGTCGACCATCAGGTCGGCGTCGGTCGGCTCCTCGTAGGGATCGTCGATGCCGGTCATCCCGGTCAGCAGGCCGGCCCGGGCCCGGGCGTAGAGACCCTTGCGGTCGCGCTGCTCGCAGACCTCCAGCGGGGTCGCCACGTGCACCAGCAGGAAGCCCGCGCCGGCGGCCAGCGCCATCTCGCGGGCGGTGGCGCGGGCCTGGGCGTACGGGGCGATCGGGCAGCAGATGCCGATGCCGTGGTGCCGGGCGATCTCCGCCGCCACCCAGCCGATACGCCGGACGTTCAGGTCCCGGTCGGCCTTGCTGAAGCCCAGCCCGGCGGAGAGTTCACGGCGTACCACGTCCCCGTCGAGCAGCGTGACACTCCGGTCGCCCTGCTCGCGCAGCACGTCGGCCAGGCCCCGGGCGATCGTCGACTTGCCGGAACCCGAGAGCCCGGTCAGGAAGATCACCAGACCCCGGTGCCGCCGCGGCGGCCGGGCCCGGGCCAGCTCCTTCGCCACCGCTGGCGGGGTGTGCCACTCGGGCAGCGGGAAACCCCGGTCCAGCAGGTCGTCGATCTCCGGCTGGGTCAGGGCCAGGCGCCGGTTGCGCGGCGGGATGTCCTCCCGCCAGCGCCACTGCCCGTCGCGGCTGTCGTAGGCCAGCTCGCGCGGCACCAGCACCCGCAGGCCGGCGCCGGAGAGCATCTCGCCCGTGGAGAGCAGGTGCGTGACGCCGTACGCCGCCGACACCCGGGCCCGCAGCAGCGCGTCACTGATCTCGTCGCGCCGCCGGGACAGCGGCACGGCGACCAGCGTGGCCGGCGGCATCCGGTCGCGGGCGGCGAAGACGCTGCGCACCAGCGCCTCCGGCGGCAGCCCGCCGAGGCCGTCCTCGCCGACCGGGATCATCACCAGCAGGTGGGCGCCGAGCGTGCGGACCGCGTGGGCGATCTGGGCGAGCTGCGGCCGGTGCAGCGGCCGGTCGGCGATCACTCCGAGCACCCGCCCCGACGGCAGCAGCGGGCGTACCTCCTCCGGGGTGCGGCGCAGCCGCTGGAACGGGCCGTGCCCGCCGTCGCCGAGCCGGCGGACCGTGCCACCGACGCCGGCCACCCCGTCGCGGACCTGCCACACGTCGGCGACCGACAGCGCCGCGACCGGCGCGCCCTCGCCGTCGGTGAGCACCAGGGCCCGGCGTGCCTCGTCGCGCGGGTCGAGGCCCTGGGCGAGCGCCGTCGGCACCTGGAGGGTCACCGGCACGGGCCACGGCGAGCCGTCGGCGAGCCGGCCCCGGCGGCTCACCGAGACCAGGTCGGCGCGGGTCATGAAGCCGGCCAGCGGCGCGTACGCCCCGGTCAGCAGCAGCTCCAGGTCGGCCAGCTCGCCGGGGCGCGGCGTGTACGCCGGCGCATCCCGGAGCACCTCGTCGGGCAGCACCCAGCTGTTGCTCATCCATCCCCCAAACGACACTGACCGGCACACAGTTTCTCAGCCGCCCGGCGATCGGTCGAGAGCGCCACTCCACCGGCGGCTCAGCCGGCGGCCGGCGGGTCAGCGGGGCGGGGCCAGGGGCGCGGCCCCGAAGGAGACGGCGAACCGCTTGCACCAGATGGAGACGCTGGTCAGGCCCGTCAGGTCGACGTCGGCCGGGATGTCGTAACCCTGGTCACCCCGGTTGCCCTTGAGTCGGCCCAGCTCGACCCACCGGCCGTCGTCGAAGACCCGCCACCCGGCAGTGCCGCTGCGCACCGGCTGGTCGGTGAGCCAGACCCGCAGGTCCGGGCCGTTGGAGGTGGCCAGGCCGACGAGCTCCAGCCGGTGCCGCCCGTCGGGGGCGCGGACGATCCGCGCGCTGCCCGACGTGTCGTGCTCGTGGGTCACGAAGTCGCCCTGCCCGACGAGGACCGGCCCGGCGGGGGCGGGCGCCGCGCCCGTGGCGGAACCCGTCGGCGCCGGCGTGGCCGCCACGCTCGAGAGCGTCTCGTCGACCTCGGCGTCGGTGACCAGCTTCCAGGGCTGGAACCAGTAGAGGCCGAACGCCGACCCGGCGGCGAGGACGGCGACCACCACCCAGGTCAGCGGTGCGCGGAAGAGTCGGGTCATGCCCGCAGTGTGGCGGCCCGGGCCGCGTCCTGTCTGCCCCGTGCGGCGTGGCGGAGGCGGCTGCGCGCGGCGGTGCCGGCCCGCCACCGGCGGGGTCCGCGCCGGACCCTAGGGGACGCGGACCGCCAGGATCAGGGGAGCGCCCGGGGGCGAGCCGCTGCCCGGGGCGGTCGTCGCCTCCTACGCTGTACGACGTGACACTGATCGCGACCGAGTCGCTGACCAAGACGTACGGGGGTGGGGTCACCGCGCTGGCCGACCTGACCGTCGCGGTCGAGCCGGGGATCATCGGGTTGGTCGGCGCGAACGGCGCCGGCAAGTCCACCCTGATCAAGATCCTGCTCGGCCTCCTCGCCCCGACCAGCGGACGGGTCCGGGTGCTCGGCCTCGACCCGACCACCGACTCCGCCCAGGTCCGCGCCCGGGTCGGCTACATGCCCGAGCACGACGCCCTGCCGCCCGACCTCTCCGCCGCCGAGCTGGTCACCCACCTCGGCCGGATCAGCGGCCTGCCGCGTACGGTCGCCCGCGAACGGGCCTCGGAGGCGCTGCGCCACGTCGGGCTCTACGAGGAGCGCTACCGCCCGGTCGGCGGCTACTCCACCGGCATGAAGCAGCGGGTCAAGCTCGCCCAGGCCCTGGTGCACGACCCCGACCTGCTGCTGCTCGACGAGCCGACCAACGGCCTCGACCCGGCCGGTCGCGACGCCATGCTGGCGCTGGTGCACCGCATCGGCACCGAGTTCGGCATCTCCGTGCTGGTCTGCTCGCACCTGCTGGGCGAGGTCGAGCGCATCTGCGACACCCTGGTCGCCATCGACGGCGGGCGGCTGCTGCGCGCCGACCACATCTCCGCCATGACCTCGGCCACCGACGTGCTCGCCGTCGAGGTGAGCGAGGGCACCGACGAGCTGGCCGCCCGGCTGGTCGCGCTCGACCTGCCGGTGCGCCGGGACGGCCGGCTGCTGCTCGTCGAGCTCGCCGACGACGCCACCTACGACCTGATCCTCGGCGCGGTCGCCGAGCTGGACCTGCCGCTGCACCGGCTGGACCAGCGCCGGCACCGGGTGGCCGAACTCTTCGCCACGAGGGAGCCCAGCCATGTCTGAGCCGACCGGCGTCATCCACGACATCGGCTACCAGCGCTACACCGGTCCCCGGCTGGGCCGCCGGGCCGTCTTCGGCGCGCTCTACCTGCACGGCCTGCGTACGGCGTTCGGGCTGGGCCGCAGCGCGAAGGCCAAGATCTTCCCCTGGCTGGTGGTCGCCATCGTCACCGTGGTGGCCGCCGGCCTCGCCGCGGTACGCAGCCAGGTCGGCGAGTCGGTGATGACGTACGCACAGTTCGCCGACAACATGAGCTGGCTGGTCATCTTCTTCGTCGCGGCGGTCGCCCCCGAGCTGGTCTCGCGGGACCTGCGCAGCGGGGCGCTGCCGCTCTACTTCTCCCGGCCGCTGCCGAGGTCGGACTACCCGCTGGCGAAGCTGCTGGCGCTGGCCACGGCGCTCTGGCTGCTGCTCGGCGGGCCGCAGCTGGTGATGTTCCTGGGCGCCGCCTTCACCACCGGCGACGGCATGCGCGGGGTCTGGAACGAGCTGCTCGACCTGCTGCCCAGCCTGCTCTACGCCGGGCTCTGGGCGGCGGTCTTCGCCTCGGTCGGGCTGCTGGTCGCCTCGTCCACCGGCAAGCGGGCGTTCGCGGCCGGCGGGATCGTGGCCGTGTTCCTGATGACCACCCCGATCGTCGGCACCCTGTCGATCATGCCCTCCCAGACGGTCAACGAGTTGGCCTTCCTCGCCTCGCCCTCGACGTTGGTGGGCGGCGTGGGCACCTGGGCGCTCGGCGACCTGCTGCTGTCCAAGGGGGAGGGCGGAGTGCCGATCGGCGACTTCGGCCCGATCTACGGGGTCGCCGCCGTGCTGCTCGTGACCGGCAGCGTCGCCCTGCTGATGCTGCGATACCGGAAGGTTGCCGCCCGATGACCACGATCAGCACCGACCAGGTGACGGGCCCGCCGGCCGTCGCCGCCAGCACCCTCGACCTCGCGGGCGTCTCCCGCTGGTACGGCAACGTGGTGGCGGTCAACGACGTCAGCATGAGCCTCGGCCCCGGCGTCACCGGGCTGCTCGGCCCGAACGGCGCGGGCAAGACCACCCTGCTGCACATGATGGCGGGCTTCCTGGCCCCGTCGCGCGGGGTGGTCAGCCTGGACGGCCGGCCCACCTGGCGCAACCCCGAGGTCTACCGCCGGCTCGGCCTGGTCAGCGAACGCGAGGCGGTGCACACCTTCCTCACCGCGCACGAGTTCGTGCTGGCCAGCGCGAAGCTGCACCGGCTGCCGGATCCGGCGGAGGCGGCCCGCCGCGCGATCGCCCTGGTGGAGATGGAGGGCGCGCAGGACCGCCGGATCGGCACGTACTCCAAGGGCATGCGGCAGCGCGCCCGGGTGGCCGCGGCGCTGGTGCACGAGCCGCAGGTGCTGCTGCTCGACGAGCCGTTCAACGGGATGGACCCGCGCCAGCGGCTGCACATGATGGAGCTGCTGCACCGCCTCGGCGACGCCGGCCGGACCATCCTGTTCAGCTCGCACATCCTGGAGGAGGTCGAGCAGGTCTCCGGCACCGTCCAGGTGATGGTCGCCGGCCGGCTGGCCGCCTCCGGCGACTTCCGCACGATCCGCCGGCTGATGACCAACCGGCCGCACGTCTTCGCCGTGCACTCCACCGACGACCGGGCGCTCGCCGTGGCGCTGATGGCCCAGGCGTCGGTGACGGGGGTCGAGTTGGGCCGCAACGGCTTGACCGTGCGGGCCGGCGACTACGGCGCGTTCACCCGCGTCCTGCCGAAGATCGCCCTGGCGGAGGGCATCCGGGTGCGGCAGTTGGTGCCCGAGGACGAATCCCTGGAGAGCGTCTTCTCCTACCTCGTGGAGGCCTGAACCCATGTCTACCGTTTCCTGGATCACCGTGCGGGGGCTGTTCGGGCGTCGCCGGTTCCTGCTGCTGCTGCCGCTGCCCGTGGTGCTGGTGCTGCTCGCCGTGCTCTCCCGCGCGCTCGGGGTGGACCCGGGTGAGTGGGGTCCGCCGGTGCTGGTCGGCCTCGGCCTGGCCGTGGTGCTCCCGGTGGTCGCCCTGATCGTCGGCACCGGCGTGCTGGGGGCCGAGATCGACGACGGCACGGTCGTGCACATCCTGACCAAGCCGCTGCCGCGCTGGCAGATCGTGCTGCCCAAGCTGGCGGTGGCCGCCGGCGTCACCGCGGTCACCGTCGCCGTGCCGCTCTACGTGGCGGGCGTGCTGGCCGACTCCGTACGCCTCGGGCTGTCGCTCGCCGCCGCGTCGGCGGTCGGTGCGCTGGCGTACTCGGCGCTGTTCGTGGCGCTCAGCCTCCTCACCCGGCGGCCGGTGCTGCTCGGCCTGGTCTACGTGCTGATCTGGGAGGGGCTGCTCGGCAACGTCGTCAGCGGCACCAAGGTGCTCTCCATCCAGCAGTACGTCATCAGCATCGCCGACCGGATGGCCCCAACCGGGCTGCTGGAGGCCGGCGTCTCGGTGCCGGTGGCGGCGGTGATGGCCGCTCTGATCAGCGTGGGGTTCACCGCGCTGGCGGTCGACCGGCTCCGCTCGTTCAGCGTGGCCGGCGAGACGAGCTGATCTCCGCCAGGACGGTCGTCCGGGCGGCCCGACCTGCGATGGTAGGGCTGGCCGGATGGACCGGTCCGGGCGGCTGCGCGAGGCTGACGGCGTGAGCGCGGAGACGGGGCTGGTGATGTCGCGGGAGTCCCATCCGGGTGCCGGCCGCCACTGGATGGTCAGCCTGGCGGTGGCGGGGCTCGCGGCGGCGGCGACCACCACGGCCGCGCAGGCCACCGGGCACTTCCACTGGTGGGCCGGCTTCGTGCTGATCCCCGGCGCGCTGATCGCCGCCACCGGCGGGCCGCTGCTGGCCCGGGGTGGCGGGCGGGCCTTCGCCGGCTACGTGGTCGCCTGCCTCGGCGCGCTGGTGTTCGCGGTCGGGGCGCTGCTGATGTTCGGCGTGTTCGGGCGGGGCTGGCCCCTGATGGTCATCCTGCCGTGCCTGGCGGTCGCCGGCACCTACCGCTGGCGGCTGGTCCATCCGCTGGCCCGGGGGCTGCACCGGGCGGTCGCCCTGCTGGCGCTGGCCGGCGCCCTGCTGCTCGGCGGGACGCTGCAACTGACCCGCGTCGGTCCGGTCGAGGTCGGGGCGGCCCCGATGTGGGGCACGTTCCTGATGCTGGCCGGGGTGATCGTGCTGGGCAACGCGGTGGAGCTGACCCGGCACCGGATGCCGTACCGCCTCCAGGCGATCACCCTGCTGGTCGGCCCCGCCGTCGTCGCCTTCCTCCTCGGCCTGCGCCTGCTGCGCGGCTGGTGACGCCCCGCCGCGCCGTAGGGGGCGCGACGGGGCCGGCCGGTCAGAACGCGCAGGCGATCACGAGTTCCGGGGTGCGGTCGGGCAGCAGGTCCAGCTTGGCGATGCGGCCGGCGGCCCGCACGTCGTCGGCGACCAGGCTCAACTGTTCCAGCAGGGCCGCCGGGCCGAGCGCCTCGGCCAGCGGCACCTCCGCCTTCATCGACAGCTTCCGCTCCGACTTGGCCCGGCGCACCTGGCTGAGCGCGTCGCCGGCCAGCCGCAGCAGCTCCGGTTCGCCGGCGCCCTCGATCGCCCGGTCCACCTCGTACGTGGTGGGCCAGGTCGCGCGGTGCACCGACCCGTAGCGCCACCACGACCAGACCTCCTCGGTCGCGTACGGCAGCACCGGGGCGAACAGCCGCAACTGCACCGACAGCGCGGTGGCCAGCGCCGCCCGGGCCGAGTCCGCCCCCGGCCCGGAGCCGTAGGCGCGCTCCTTCACCAGCTCGATGTAGTCGTCGCAGAACCGCCAGAAGAAGCTCTCCGCGACCTGCAAGGCGGCCGTGTGGTCGTACGCCTCCAGCGCCGACGTCGCGGCGGCGACCACGCCGGAGAGCTCGGCGAGCATGGCGCGGTCCAGCGCCTCGGTGGCCGGGGCCCGCAACGCGTCGGCGGCGCCCAGCCCGAGGGCGAACCTCGACGCGTTCAGCAGCTTGGTGGCCAGCCGCCGGCCGACCTTGATCTGGGCCGGGTCGAAGGCGAGGTCCATGCCCGGCCTGCCGTTGGCCGCCCAGTAGCGCACCGCGTCGGAGCCGTGCTGCTCCAGCAGCGCCATCGGGGTGACCACGTTCCCCTTGGACTTGGACATCTTCTTCCGGTCGGGGTCGAGGATCCAGCCGGAGAGCACCGTGTCCCGCCACGGCAGCGCCCCGTGCTCCAGGTGGGCGCGGACCACCGTGGAGAACAGCCAGGTGCGGATGATCTCCTGTCCCTGGGGGCGCAGGTCCATCGGGAAGACGCGGGCGAACAGGTCCGGGTCGGTCTCCCACCCGCCGGCGATCTGCGGGGTCAGCGACGAGGTGGCCCAGGTGTCGAGCACGTCGGGGTCGCCGACGAAGCCGCCCGGGCGACCCCGCTGCGCCTCCTCGAACCCCGGCGGGGCGTCGCTGGACGGGTCGACCGGCAGCGCGGACTCCGCCGGCGTGAGAGGCTGGGACCAGTCCGGCTCGCCAGCGTCGTCGAGCCGGTACCACACCGGCACCGGCACGCCGAAGAAGCGCTGCCGGCTGACCAGCCAGTCACCGGTCAGGCCGCCGACCCAGTGCGCGTAGCGGTGCCGCATGTGCTCCGGCACCCAGCGCAGCTCCCCGCCCCGGGCGAGCAGTTCCTCGCGCAGGCCCGCGTCGCGTCCGCCGTTGCGCAGGTACCACTGCCGGGTCGAGACGATCTCCAGCGGCCGGTCGCCGCGCTCGTAGAACTTGACCGGGTGGGTGATCGGACGCGGCTCGCCGACCAGGTCGCCGGCGTCGGCCAGCATCCCCACCAGCGTCCGCCGGGCCCCGTTGACGCCCTGCCCGGCCAGCTTCGCGTACGGCTGCGCCGGCACGCCGGCCGGCGGCTCGGGCAGCAGCCGGCCGTCGCGGCCGATCACCACCCGCGTGTCCAGCCGCAGCTCCCGCCACCAGGTCACGTCGGTCAGGTCGCCGAAGGTGCAGACCATCGCGATGCCCGTGCCCTTGGCCGGGTCCGCCAGCGGGTGCGCCCGCACCGGCACCTCGACCCCGAAGACCGGCGTACGCGCGCTGCCGCCGACCAGGTCGGCGTAGCGCTCGTCGTCGGGGTGGCAGACCAGCGCCACGCAGGCCGGCAGCAGCTCGGGACGGGTGGTGTCGATCAGGATCCCGCGCCCGCCCGGCCCGGCGAACCGCAGCCGGTGGTAGGCCCCGGGCCGCTCCCGGTCCTCCAACTCCGCCTGGGCGACGGCGGTGGCGAACCCGACGTCCCACAGCGTCGGCGCCTCCGCCTGGTACGCCTCGCCCCGGGCCAGGTTGCGCAGGAACGCCCGCTGCGACACGGTCCGGGCCGCAGCGCCGATCGTGGTGTACGTCAACGACCAGTCCACGGAGAGCCCGAGCCGCCGCCAGAGCGCCTCGAAGACCTGCTCGTCGGCGGCGGTCAGCCGCTCGCACAGCTCGATGAAGTTGCGTCGGGAGACCGGGGTCGGGTCCCTGCGGGCGGCCTCGCTCACCGGCGCCCCGGGAGCCTGCCAGTCCGGGTCGTACGGCAGCGCCGGATCGCAGCGCACGCCGTAGACGTTCTGCACCCGGCGCTCGGTGGGCAGGCCGTTGTCGTCCCAGCCCATCGGGTAGAAGACCGTGCGCCCGCGCATCCGCTGGAACCGGGCCACGATGTCGGTGTGCGTGTACGAGAAGACGTGCCCCATGTGCAGCTCGCCGGACACGGTCGGCGGCGGGGTGTCGATCGCGTAGACGTCGGCCCTGCGACCGTTCGGGCGCGGCGCGTCTGACGCCGCGCCGCGCCCCCGAACGGTCGTCTTCGAGCGGTCGAACGCGTACGTGCCTTCCTCCTGCCAGCGGCGGGCCCAGGTCTCCTCGATGCCGTCCAGGGTCGGACGTTCGGGGACGCCGGCGCGGGCCGTCCTCGCCGTATCAGTCATCCGTCGATGGTAGGCACCGGCCAACGGCCGGACCACGGGATAACCCGCGTGCCACGGGGCGGGTCAGCGGATGGCCGGCCGGGTCAGCGGGGGGACCGGGCCACTGGTGGCCAGCCGGAGCCGCAGGCCGCCGTAGGTGCGGGCGTTCGCCCGGTCGAGGATCGTGGAGACCGGGGCGTAGGAGTTGCGCTCGTTCGGGTTGGTGCAGGGGCCCTGTCCCGGGTCGCCGTGCGACAGGATGCCCAGCGCCTTGCCGTCGGTCTCGGTGAAGAGCGGGCCGCCGCTGTCGCCCGGGCGGGCACAGATGCGCACGTCGATGCCGCCGCTGGTCTTGCCGATGATCTCCCCGCAGCGGGTGCCGGGCACGTAGCCGGCGCCCGCGCCCGAGTCGACGTGCTGCTCGCCGTCCTTCGGGGTGTACGCCGCCCCGGTGGCGCAGACCACCCAGCCGGACTGGATGGCGCTCCACGGCACGTGCCCGGTGATCGCCACGTCGCGGCTGCCCCGGGTGGCGCATCCGGTGCTGTCCGGCACGCACCAGTAGTTGACCAGGCTGGGCACCTGCGTGGCCCCCGCCGGGTACGCCCACAGCCCGAGCGCGCCGGCCTGGTACGGCATGATCGCGTAGTCGTACGGGTATGCGTTCTCGGCCAGCCCCGGCCTCGACGACTCGACGGTCACCGGCACCTTCGGGCCGAGGAACCGGTGCCAGGTGCGGTCCACCAGTTGGTGCCGCCCCCCGACGACGCAGTGCCCCGCCGTCAGCACGTACGGGTCGCGCAGCCCGGCGACCACGTTGAAGCCCGTCGTGCAGCCGCCCACGGTGCCGTCGTCGCGCGGCACGTCCAGCCGGATGCCGCCGCGCATCGGCGCCTGCGCGCAGTCGCGCGGGTCGCAGGCCTTCTGCACCACGGTCCCGGCGATCCGGGCCTGCGCGCGGGCCGGCACCCCGGCGGCGCGCAGCGCCCCGGCCAACCGGGGGTCGTCGGCGGCGATCCGGTCGCCGGTCAGCACGACGACCTCGTTGGCCCGCTCGTCCACGAGGACGTCGGCGCCGGCCGTGGCGTCGAGCGTGGTGGCCAGCCGGGTCGCCGCCTCGGTGAGCTGCCGCAGCGGGTGGCGCACCGGCACCACCCGGACGCGCGCCGCGTCCGGCATGCCGGCCAGCGCCGCCCGGACCGGTTCGACGCCGGTGGCGGCGACGGTCAGCACGCCGCCGGCGGCCTGGTCCAGCCACATCCCGCCGTACGCGGCGGGGAGCTCCGTGGCGAGCCGGGCGGCCAGCGGCGCGGACAGCTCCTGGAGGGCGAGCCGCCGGGCCGCCTCGTCGGCGTCGACCCGGTAGCGGTCGCGCAGGTAGGAGACCGAGGCGGGGCTGCCGGCGGCGACCTCGGCGGCCGGCCGGGCCCGGAGGGTCGTCGCCGCGCCCGGCGTCGCGCCGCCTCGGGGACGGCTCCCGGGCCCGTTGTCGGCACGGACCGGCCCGTTGTCGGCGCGGACCCGCGTGCCCGCCGGGGCGGCGGCGTCGCCCGGCGACGCAAGGGTCTCCCCGGCGGTGAGCGTGGCCGGTGTCCGGCCGGCGTCGCCGAACGGCATCCCGGCGACCGCCGCCGCACCCAGCGCGCAGGCGGTGACCATCCCGGCCACCGTCACCCGTCGTCCGAACCGCACGTCGCAACCCCCCTCGTCGCCGCCGTCGGGACGACCACCCGGTGGACCGCTCCGCTCAGCGCGGTGAGTCTAGTGGCATCGACGATCATGGTGGGGGCCGTCGGCCGTGGGCGACCGCGACCGACCGGGGCTCACACCAGGGAGTCGCGCCACTGTCGGTGCAGGGCGGCGTACCGGCCGTCGGCCACGGCGAGCCGGGCGGGCGGACCGTCCTCGACGATCCGGCCGGCGTCGAGCACCAGCACCCGGTCGGCCGTCTCCACGGTGGAGAGCCGGTGCGCGATCACCAGAGCGGTGCGGTCGGCCAGGATGGTGCCGAGGGCGTGCTGCACCAGCCGCTCGGTGGGCACGTCCAGCGACGAGGTCGCCTCGTCCAGGACCAGCACCGTCGGGTCGGCCAGGAACGCCCGGGCGAACGCGACCAGTTGCCGCTGCCCGGCGGAGAGCCGGCCGCCGCGCCGCCGCACCTCGGTGGCGTACCCGTCGGGGAGGGCGGCGATGAAGTCGTGCGCGCCGATGGCCCGCGCGGCGGCCTCCACGGCGGCGTCGTCGGCGCCGGGACGGCCGAAGCGGATGTTCTCCGCGACCGTGCCGCCGAACAGGTGGGTCTCCTGGGTCACCAGCACGACGGCGCGCCGCAGCTCCGCGTCGGCGACCTCGCGCAGGTCGACCCCGTCGAGGGTGACCGCCCCCGACACCGGGTCGTGGAACCGGGCGAGCAGCTTCGCGACGGTCGACTTGCCGGCGCCGGTCGCCCCGACCAGCGCCACGGTCTGGCCGGCCGGGACGGCGAGGTCCAGCCCGGCGATGATCGGCGCGTCCGGCCGGTAGCCGAAGGTGACCGACCGGAAGGCGACCGCGCCGCGGCCCGGCCCGGTGGGCAGCGGCACGGGCCGGGCCGGTTCGGCCACCGACGGCCGCTCGTCGAGCACCCCGGCGAGCTTCTCCAAAGCGGCGGTGGCCGACTGGAGCGAGTTGTAGAAGTGGCTCAGCTCCTGCATCGGCTCGAAGAACCGCCGCAGGTAGAGCAGGAACGCCGCCAGCACCCCGATCCCGGTGGACCCGCCCAGCACCCGCCAGCCGCCGTAGCAGAGCACCACCGCCACGGTGACGTTGCCGATCACCTTGATCCCCGGCGAGTACGTCGCGATCAGCCGGAACGCGTCGCGGCTGGCCCGCCGGTAGTCGTCGCTGACCGTCCCGAAGATCTCCTGGTTGCGCGGCTCCCGGCGGAACGCCTGCACCGCCCGGATGCCACGCATCGACTCGACGAAGTGGACGATGACCAGCGCCACCGTCTCCCGGGTGCGCCGCCACGCGTCGGCCGACGCCCGCGCGAACCAGCGGCTCAGCCAGATCAGGAACGGGAACGCGAGCAGCGTCACCGCGGCCAGGGGCAGGTCGAGCCAGAGCAGGATGCCGGCGATCGACAGGATCGACAGCACGGCCAGCACCACGCCGTCGATGCCGCCGCCGACCAGCTCGCCGATGGAGTCCAGGTCGCTGGTGAGCCGGGAGACCATCCGGCCGGAGGTGTAGCGCTCGTGGAACGCCACCGACAGGCGCAGGAAGTGCGCGTACACCCGCTGGCGGAGGTCGAGCAGGACGGCCTGGCCGATCCGCGCGGAGAGCGTGAGGAAGCCCCGGCGGGCGACGTACTCGACGGCGGTGGCGGCGGCGAACCCGGCGGCGACGGCCATCAGCGGGCCGGGCTCGCCGGCCCGCAGCGGCGCGATCGCCCGGTCGATGCCGAGCATCACCAGGTACGGCCCGGCCATCGCGGCGGCGTTCTGGCCGAGCAGCAGCGCGACGGCCAGCCCGAGGCGGCGCCGGTGCGGGCGCAGCAGGTCGCGCAGCAGCACCCGGCTGCGGGCCCGGAGCCGGGCCACCGCCTCGGGGGCGGTGTCCTCGGCGTGGCTGCGGTCCGCGTCCGGGTCGGTGGCGACGCCGCGCCACCGCGCGAGGTGCGCCCCGCCCGGGGGCCGGCCGGCGTCGCCGGTCACGAACGCACCAGGCCGCGGTCGCCGGGCGGTGCGGGGGTGGGCTCGGCCGAGAGCACCGCGCGGTACGCCGGCACACCGGCGAGCAGCTCCGAGTGCCGCCCGACGGCGGTGATCCGGCCCTCCTCCAGCAGCGCCACCCGGTCGGCGAGGGCGATCGTGGAGGGCCGGTGCACCACCAGCAGCGCGGTGGTGGTGCGCAGTACCCGCCGCAGCGCCGTCTCGACCAGCGCCTCGGTGTGCACGTCGAGCGCGGAGAGCGGGTCGTCCAGCACGAGCAGGGCGGGCCGGCCGAGCACCGCCCGGGCCAGCGCCAGCCGCTGCCGTTGCCCGCCGGAGAGCGACAGTCCCTGCTCGCCCACCCGGGTCGCCAGCCCCCACGGCAGCTCGTACGCGAAGTCGGCCTGGGCGAGGGCGAGGGCGGCGCGCACCTCGTCCTCGCCGGCCTCCGGTCGGCCGAGCGTGACGTTCTCCCAGACCGACATGGAGAACAGCGTCGGCTCCTCGAAGGCCACCCCGACCAGCCGGCGCAGGGCGGACAGCCGCAGCTCGCGCAGGTCGTGCCCGTCGAGGGTGATCCGCCCGCCGGTCACCTCGTGCAGCCGGGGCACCAGGGAGAGCAGGGTGCTCTTGCCGCAGCCGGTCGCCCCGACCAGCGCCACGGTCTCGCCCGGCTCGACGGTCAGGTCGATCTCCCGCAGCACCGGTGCGGCCGTGCCCGGGTAGCGGAACGACACGCGCTCGAAGCGGAGCCGCCCGCGTACGTCGGCGCGGCGGGGGGCCAGCGCGTGCGGGGCGTCCTCGATGGCCGGCGGAGTGTCCAGCACCTCCCGCACCCGGTCGGCCGCGGTGGCCGCCTCCTGGCCGTTGGCGATGATCCAGCCCAGCGACTGCACCGGCCAGATCAGCATCAGCTGGAGGCTGACGAAGGCGACCAGTTCGCCGATGGTCAGCACCCCGCCCGCGGCGGCCGCCGCGCCGGCGACCAGGACCACGCCGAGGGTCAGGTTGGGCACCAGGTCGAGCAGGGCGGAGGTGCGGGCCAGCAGCCGGCCCTTGGCGACCCCCGTGTCGTGCAGCGCCCGCGCGTCGACGCCGAAGCGGGCGGCGAGTTCCGGCCCCCGCCCGTACGCCTTCATCGTGCGCAGCCCCTGCGCGGTCTCCTCGACGAGGGTGGCCACGTCGCCCTGCTGGTCCTGCATCCGGCGGGAGGCCGCGTGGTAGTGCCGCGCGAAGCGGCGGCTGATCAGGAACAGCGGCACCGCGCTGCCCGCCACCAGCAGCCCCAACGCGGGATGCAGCCGGATCAGCAGCACCACCACGGCCAGGTAGGTCACCAGGTTGAGGATCAGGAAGAAGAGGCCGAAGGAGAGGAAGCGGCGCAGCACCGACAGGTCGCTGGTGACCCGGGAGAGCAACTGGCCGGACTGCCAGCGGTCGTGGAAGCTGGCCGGCAGCCGTTGCAGGTGGGCGTAGACGTCCTCGCGGATGGCCGCCTCGATCCGCATCGAGGACGACGACTGTACCCAGCGCCGGATGAAGATCAGCAGCGCCTCGACCAGGCCGAGCAGCAGCGCCAGCCCGGCCAGCCGGAACAGCCCGCCCGGGTCCTGGCGGGCCACCGGGCCGTCCACGACCCGCTGCGCGACCAGCGGTACGGCGATGCCCGCCCCGGTGGCGGCGAGGCCGGCCAGCAGCAGCCAGCCGAACTCCGCCGCGTGCGGGCGCAGGTAGTGGCGCAGCCGCCAGAGGTTGTGCAGGGGGTGCCGGCCGGCCTCCACCCGGGAGGCCGGGTTACCGTCACCTTCCGCAGGCACTACCCGACGGTAGCCTCAAACGGCCCCGGCGCAGGTGTCGGCTTCCCGTCATGGTCGCTCGTGCCCGAGAAGCCACTTCTTCACGTCCAGCCCCCAGCGGTAGCCGCCGAGGGCCCCGTCGGTGCGCAGCACCCGGTGGCAGGGCACGAAGAGGGCGGCGGCGTTGCGGGCGCAGGCCGCCGCGGCGGCGCGTACGGCGGCGGGCCGGCCGGCCAGCCCGGCGAAACCGGTGTAGGTCACCGGGTCACCCGGCTTCACCTCGCGCAGCACCTGCCAGGCGTGCGCCATGAACGCGCCCCCCGTGTGCTGCCGCACCGGCACGGCGTCGATCGCGGCCAGGTCGCCGTCCAGGTAGGACGCCACGGCGGCGCTGACCGGGCCGAGGTCGCCCCGGTGCCGCAGCGGCGCCCGCAGGGTCGGGTGCACGAGGGGGAGCAGGCTCTCCGGGTCGCCGGTGAAGCCCGCCGCCCGGACCGCGCCGTCCGGGCCGGCCACGATGCTGAGCGGCCCGACGGGGGTGTCGATGACGGTGCTGTCGTTCATGCTCATCCTGCTCTCCAGAGTCGGATCACCGCGTAGGAGCGCCAGGGGCGCCAGCGGTCGGCGTACGTGTCGAGGGTCCGGGGGGCGGCGGGGACGCCGAGGGCGGCGGCGCCCCGGCGTACGGCGAGGTCGGTGGGGAGCAGGACGTCCGGGTCGCCGAGGGCGCGCATCGCCACGTAGCCCGCCGTCCAGGGCCCGATCCCGGGCAGCGCCAGCAGCCGCCGTACGGTCTCCTCGCGGTCGCCCCCCGGCGCCAGGTCCAGCGACCCGTCGGCGACGGCCCCCGCCAGCGCCCGGAGGGTCTCCCGCCGCCCCGCCGGCATCCCGAACACCTCGTCTGGCACCCCGAGCACCTCCTCGGCGGTGGGAAACCCCCGCAACCGGCCCACCCGCCCGGTCCCCTTGCCACTCCCCGCGCCCTCGGCTGGTTGATCAAGAGGTTCGGGCTCCCGAGAGCGCTCAGCGGGTGCCCGAACCTCTTGATCAACGTCGCCGGGGCCGGGGGTGGGTGGGTGCAGGTGGGTCAGGAGGCGGGTGAGGGTGGTGCGGGCCGAGCGGACGGAGACCTGCTGGCCGACGACCGCGCGTACGGCCATCTCGAAGCCGTCGACCGAGCGGGGGAGCCGGATGCCGGGCTCGGCGGCGACCGCCCCGGCCAGCGCCGGGTCGGCGGCGAGGGTGCCGTCGACGGCGGTCGGGTCGGCGTCGAGGTCGAGCAGGCGGCGGCAGCGGGCCACGGCGGGGGCGAGGTCGCGCATGTCGGTCAGCCGCAGCGTCGCGCTCACGTGCCCGTCCGCCGGGGTCAGGGACGCCTCGCCCGGACCGTGCGGCAGCCGCAGGCCGCGCCGGTACGTCCCGTCGCGCACCTCCTCGACGCCGGGCAGCGCGCGCAGCGCGAGGAAGTCCAGCAGCGCCCGGGCGTGCAACGGCGGGCGGTACGCGAGGCGCAGCGTGATCGTGCCCGCCCCGCCCGGCGCCACCGACCGCCCGCGCGCGGTGCGCAGTTCGGACGGGGCCCTGCCGTACACCTCCCGGACCGTGTCGTTGAACTGCCGGACGCTGCCGAACCCGGCGGCGAACGCGATCTCCGCCATGCCGAGCCCGGTCGTCTCGATCAGGGTGCGCGCGGTCTGCGCGCGTTGCGCCCGGGCCAGGGCCAGGGGACCGGCGCCCATCTCGGCCCGCAGCATGCGGTGCAGGTGCCGCTCGGTGTACCCGAGCCGGGCGGCCAGCCCCGGGATGCCGTCGCGGTCCACCACCCCGTCGGCGATCAGCCGCATGGCCCGGCCGACCACGTCGGCCCGTACGTCCCACTGGGGCGAGCCCGGGGCGGCGTCCGGCCGGCAGCGCCGGCAGGCGCGCAGCCCCGCCGTCTGGGCGGCGGCCGCCGACGGGAAGAACCGGACGTTCTGCCGCTTCGGCGTCGTCGCCGGGCAGGACGGCCGGCAGTAGATCCCGGTCGACGTGACGCCCGTGTAGAACCAGCCGTCGAACCGCTGGTCGCGGCTGTCGACCGCCCGGTAGCACCGCTCGAAGTCCAACTCCACGTCACCGATGATGCCCCTGCCCGGCGCCCACGGCTCGCGGGAATCGGACGTGGCCGTGCGGGCGCGAAGCCGACTTCCGGCGCCGAAAGTGTCGGTTGTGGCCGGTACCGTCCGGCCACCAACTCAAGAAGGGGTGCGGCGATGGCGAGCGTGGCGGGTCGGGAGGCGGCGTCGGCACGGGACGGGCACCCACCGCTGGACGGCGTGGTGGTGCAGCGCTTCTACGAGCGGATGCGCGCGGTCGCCCCGGCCGCCGTCGGCGCGATCGAACGCGACCGGGGTGGCGACCCGGGGCGGGCGTTCGGCGACACCGCCTGCGGTCGGCTCGTGCGGTCGCTCGACGCCGACGGCCTCCGCGCGCTGGGCATGTGGGTGCACCACTGGTGCATGCGGTTCTACGACGACGACACCCGGGTGGCGCTGCGCCTGGTCCGGGAGATCGCCGGCCGCCCCGGGCTGGGCTGGACGGCCGACGAGGTGCGCTGGATGCTCCGCGAGTCGTACGCGGCCGGCCCCGCCGCCGAGGCCCGCTTCACCCTGCCGCTGGCCGCCGCCGGCGAGCTGGCCCCCGGCGCCCTGCGCATCGAGGCCGTGGTTCCCCGCCAGGCGGGCCCCCGCGACTGACCCGCCGGCCGGGGCCACCGCGACCGACCCCGCCGGGCGGGGTGGGCGTGCCGGCAGTTGCCCGGCCACGGTGGCGCCGACCGCCACGGCGAAGCCGACGAGCTGCCAGCCGGTCAGCGCCTGCCCGAGCACGGCCCAGCCGAGCGCGGCGGCCGTCAGCGGGCTGAGGGCGCCGAGCAGCGAGACCTGGGTGACCGGCAACCGGGCCGCGCCCCGGAACCACAGCGCGTACGCCAGCGCCGTCCCGGCGAGCGTCAGCCACGCGTAGCCGGCCAGCGCCGGCGGGTCGGGCACGGGCGGCGTCCCCTCGACGAGCAGGGCCGCCGGCACCACCATCAGCCCGCCGGCGGTGAGCTGCCAGCCGGTGGCGGTGAGCGTGCCGACGCCCGGCGGGCGGCCCCAGCGGCGGGTCAGCACCAGACCGGCGCCCATCGCGGCGGTGGCGGTCAGCCCGGCGGCGACGCCGGCCGGGTCGAGGCCCGCGTCGGGGCGCAGCACGACCAGGGTGACACCGGCCAGCGCGGCGAGCGCGGCGGCCAGCGCCCGGGGGCGGGGCCGCTCGTGCAGCGCGAGCACCGTCAGCCCCGCCACCAGCAGCGGCTGGGTGGCGCCGAGCACGGCGGCGGTGCCCCCGGGCAGGTGGTAGGCGGCGAAGAAGAGCAGCGGGAAGAACGCCCCGATGTTCAGCGCGCCGAGCGCGGCCGAGCGCCACCACCAGGCGCCGCGCGGGCGGTGCCGGGTCAGCGCCAGCAGCAGCAGGCCGGCGGGGAGGGCCCGGATCGCGCCGGACCAGAGCGGCCGGTCCGGCGGCAGCAGCTCGCTGGTGACCAGGTAGGTCGTGCCCCACGCGGTCGGCGCGGCGGCGGTGAGCAGGACGTCAGGCCAGCGTCGGTCCACGGTTCCTCCCTGAATGCTTGATGCCAAGTATCTTGCTACTAAGCTACTTTGCGACGAGACAAGAGGGGAGTGCGAGGTGCGGCACAATCCGGGGGTGACCGAGCGGGACGACGTCGACGGCATCGTCGAGCAGTGGCGGCGGGAGCGACCCGGGATGCGTCCCGAGCCGATGGCGGTCTTCGGCCGGATCTACCGCTTGGCCCGCCTCGTCGGCGACGAGCAGGAGCGCACCTACGCCCGCTGGTCGATCAGCCGGGGCGAGTTCGACGTGCTCGCCGCCCTGCGCCGCGCCGGCGCCCCCTACACGCTGGCGCCGAAGGCGCTCACCGCCTCGCTGATGCTCACCTCCGGCGGGATGACCGGCCGGCTCGACCGGCTGGAGCGCGCCGGGCTGGTCCGCCGCTCACCCGACCCGGCCGACCGGCGCGGGCTCCAGGTCACGCTCACCCCCGCCGGCCTCGAACTCGTGGAGGAGGCCGCCGAGGCGGGGCTGGCCGTCCAGCGCCGGCTGCTCGACGCGCTGCCCGCCGAGGACCAGCGGCGCCTCGCCGACCTGCTGCGTACGCTGCTGGGCGCGGTCACCGACGGCGGACGCTGAGCGGCGGCGCGGACCCCGGCGGCGACGGGCGGCAGCCCTGGGCGGGCGACCGTCCCGGGCGCCGAGCGGCGGGGGACCGTCCTCAGGCAGGATGGGCAGCGCCGACCCCGACGGAAGGACGACCGTGCCCGCCAGCGAACCGACCATCCTCGCCACCAGCATGGGCATCTACGCGCCGCGCCACGAGGGCGGGCCCCGGCGGGTCAACCCCGTCTTCGACCTCGCCGCCGAGCTGGCCGGGGCCGGGTCGGAGCCCCGGATCTGCTTCCTCAACCAGGCCGAGGGGGACCAGCCGACCACGCTCGCCCGGGTCTACGAGGCGTTCGCCGGCAGCCGGTTCCGGATGACGCACCTGGCGCTGTTCCCGATGCCCAACGTCGACGACCTCCGCGCCCACCTGCTCGCCCAGGACGTGATCTGGGTCGGCGGCGGCAGCGTCGCCAACCTCTGCGCGGTCTGGCGGGTGCACGGCCTCGGCGAGATCCTGCGCGAGTGCTGGGAATCCGGCGTGGTGCTCGGCGGCGTCTCCGCCGGCTCGATCTGCTGGCACGCCGGCGGGGCCACCGACAGCTTCGGCACCACCCTGCGCGGCTTCACCGACGGGCTGGGCTGGCTGCCCTACGGCAACGGCGTGCACTACGACAGCGAGGAACAGCGCCGGCCGCTGATGCACCGGCTGGTCGCCGACGGCACGCTGCCGACCGCCCACTGCACCGACGACGGCACCGGCCTGCTCTACCGGGGCACCCGGCTGGTCGAGGCGGTCGCGGACCGCGAGGGCGTCTCGGCGTACGAGGTCAGCCGCGCCGAGGACGGCACGGCCCGCGAGACCCCGATCGCCCCCCGCCTGCTCGCCTGAGCCGCCCGGGCCGTCCGGACCCCTGGCCGATCTTGGTGCGGGAGCGCCCCTCATCGGGGGCTGTTCCGTACCAGGATCGGTGGGCGTGGACCCGGTGCACCGGCCTGCCTGACCGGGAGCGTGGGGCACCGGCGTAAGCTGGCTCGTCGTGAGTCTCACCATCGGCATCGTCGGCCTGCCCAACGTCGGCAAGAGCACCCTGTTCAACGCGCTGACCAAGAACGACGTGCTCGCGGCGAACTACCCGTTCGCCACCATCGAGCCCAACGTCGGCGTCGTCGGGCTGCCGGACGAGCGGCTGCACACGCTCGCCGAGATCTTCAGTTCGCAGAAGGTGCTGCCCGCCCCGGTGTCGTTCGTCGACATCGCCGGCCTGGTGCGCGGCGCCTCCAAGGGGCAGGGCCGGGGCAACGCGTTCCTGGCGAACATCCGCGACGCGTCGGCGATCTGCCAGGTCGTCCGTGCCTTCTCCGACCCCAACGTGGTGCACGTCGACGGCAAGGTCTCCCCGGCCGACGACATCGAGACGATCAACACCGAGCTGATCCTCGCTGACCTCCAGACGCTGGAGAAGGCGCTGCCCCGGCTGGAGAAGGAGGCCAAGCTCCGCAAGGACCGGGCCGCCGCCGTCGCCGCCGCCAAGCGGGCCGTCGAGCTGCTCGACACCGGCGTCACCCTCTACGCGGGCGCCAAGGACGCGGGCATCGAGCTGGAGCACCTGCGCGAGCTGCACCTGCTCACCACCAAGCCCTTCCTCTACGTCTTCAACGTCGACGAGGCCGAGCTGGGGAACGCCGAGTTCCTCGACGAGCTGCGCGCCCTGGTCGCCCCGGCCGAGGCGGTCTTCATGGACGCCAAGATCGAGTCTGAGCTGGTGGACCTGCCCGAGGAGGAGGCCCGCGAGCTGCTGGAGTCGATCGGCCAGCCCGAGCCGGGCCTGGACCAGCTCGTCCGCGTCGGGTTCCGCACGCTCGGGCTCCAGACGTACCTCACCGCCGGCCCCAAGGAGGCGCGCGCCTGGACCATCCCGGTCGGCGCGACCGCCCCGGAGGCCGCAGGGGTCATCCACTCCGACTTCCAGCGCGGCTTCATCAAGGCCGAGGTGGTCTCCTTCGCCGACCTCGTCGCGGCCGGATCGATGGCGGCGGCCAAGGCCGCCGGCAAGGTCCGGATCGAGGGCAAGGAGTACGTCATGCAGGACGGCGACGTCGTGGAGTTCCGCTTCAACGTCTGAAATTCCTGTTCGCCCTGGTCGAGGTGTGGTGCCCTCGCCCTGGGCCATCGCTTCATCGAGGGCCCGTACCCAACGCTGGGCGCGACGAGTCAGCGGGCAGGGTGATGCCTGCCGGACTGATCCACGACGCGAGGGATTGCTCGCATCCCCTACCCTCACGAGCCATGACCCATCCGTACCAGGTGCCCCAACCGCCGAAGCGGCGCACGCTGCGCACCGTCCTGATCGTCGTCGGCGTGGTCGTCGTGCTGTGCTGCGGCGGCGCCGGCATCGGCGGCTTCTTCCTGTACAAGGGGGTCAAGGGCGCGACGGATCCGGCGCGGCAGGCCGCCGAGTCGTTCGTGAGCCACCTGGAGGCCGGCGATCCGGACGCGGCGTACGAGCTGTTGTGCGGCGACACGCGCGGCGGATACACAAGGGAGGCGTTCGCCCAGGGTGTCGCCCAGCAGGCGAAGATCCGCAGTCACAAGGTCAACGGCGTCAACGTGTCGAGCGTCAACGGCCGCACGTCGGCGACGGTGAACATGGCCCTGACGCTGGACAGCGGCTTCACCGACCAGCACACGTTCATGCTCGTGAAGGAGGACGGGGCCTGGAAGGTGTGCGGCCAGCCGTACTGAGTGCGGGTCGAGCCCGTACGCCGGATGCCGGCCGTCCCCGGCGGTGCGGGAGGTCAGCCGAGTCCCGCCCAGGGATCCTCCCGGCGCCACGCGGTCGGCAGGTGCAGCGCGATCCGGTCGTGCTCGGCCAGTCGGACGAGGACGCGCATGGTGCGGTCGAGGTCGTCGCCCGCGTACGGCAGGGCGCGGAGCGGACGGTCGACCGGACGGAAGAAGTCGTCCCAGTGGATGAGGACCACGCGCCGGGCCCCGACGGCCCGTACGGTCTGGGCCCAGTAGGTGCGGATGTAGTCCTCGTCCTGCGCGCCGAGCTGGCCGACGCCCAGATAGACCACGTCGGCCCGGCATCCGTCCAGCGCTCCCGGCAGGTAGCCCGCGCTGCCCTGGACCAGGGCCGTCCGGCCGCTCGTGTGCGCGACGAACACCGACCACGCCTCACCGCACCGGTAGGCGGCGGCCCTGGCCGGGGGCACCACGGGCGCGGTGACGGCACCGGGAAAGCGATCCGGTGGGCAGTGCGCGGACTCGACGAACGTGAGGGCGAAGGGACCCTGGGCCACCGGCTCGCGGGGCGTGACGACCTGGATGCGGTCGTCGGCGAGGCCGGCTCCTCGGCCGACCCAGGCCGCGGACGGGCCACCGGTGAGCGCCGCACCGGTGCGCAGGGCGACGGTCGCGGAGTCCAGGACGTGGTCGAAGTGAGTGTGTACGGGGATCACGGCCGCCAGCCGGCGTCCACCATCGTCGTGGCGCAGTCCCAGCCGGGTGAGCGCGGCGTTGATGCGCGCGTCGTCGGGTGCGAGCTTGCCGATAGCGACCCTGAGCAGGGGCGGCCGGGAGAAGAACCCGTCTGTCATCACCGCGGTGTCGCCGTCGTCGAACAGCAGGCTGGCGGTGCCGAGGAACGTGACGCCGAAGCCCTCGGCCGCGGGCGGGACGTCGAACCGGTCGGCGTAGGCGTTCACGTCGGGGCGGCCGAGCTTCAGGCGCATGGCGGGACGTTACCTCCGCGCGGGCGGCCGGCGGGTGCCGTCGATCGCCCGCGACCTGCGGACCGCTAAGGCGTCTTTCGTAAGAGATTGTCTCACGTGGCAAGTCTCGCGAGCTTGTAGCAGGTCAGGTGGCGGCCATGGCCAGGCCTCGGCTCTGCCGGTCGTTGCGGAGCACGTACGAAATCTTGAGACCACGAGTAGCCCATGGCAGGCTCATTCCGCATGATCGATGATTTCGCGAAAGCCAACCTGCACGGGAGACTGCGGCGGGACCGCAAGGCGCTGCTCTGGAAACTCGACGGCTTGTCCGAATACGACGCCCGCCGACCTTTGACAGCGACCGGGACCAACCTCCTCGGCCTCGTCAAACACGTGGCCACCGTCGAGGCCAGGTACTTCGGCGAGGTCTTCGACCGCCCTTCCCCGGAACCGCTGCCCCGGTGGCAGGACTCCAACGGCAGCGATCTGTGGGCGACCGAGGACGAGACCCGCGATCAGATCATCGCGTTCTACCGGCGCATGTGGGAACACTCGGACGCGACGATCAACGCGCTTCCCCTCGACGCCCCCGGCCACGTGCCGTGGTGGCCGGAGCCTCATGCCGACACGAACCTGTTCGCCATCATGGTCCATGTCCTCGGCGAGTCCATCCGGCATGCCGGGCACGCCGATATCCTGCGCGAGGGCCTCGACGGCCGGACCGGGTTGCGCGCCGAACACGAGAACCAGATCGACGAGGAAGCCCGTGCAGCCTACTGCGCGAAGATCGAGCAGGCCGCCAGGTCGGCTGACGAGGCGGCACGACCTGACCGACGGGCGTAGTGGCGGAGTCCGACACCGCCGCGTGGGTCAGCCGCTGCGGGGGGCGTACATGATGACGGCGACCCCGACCAGGCAGAGGGCCGCGCCGACGAGGTCGTAGCGGTCGGGGCGGAACTTGTCGACGACCATGCCCCACGCGAGGGAACCGGCGACGAAGACGCCGCCGTACGCGGCCAGGATCCGGCCGAAGTTCGGGTCGGGCTGGAAGGTGGCGACGAAGCCGTAGAGGCCGAGGGCGACGATCCCGGCGGCCACCCACAGCAGCCCCCGGTTCTCGCGCCAGCCCTGCCAGACGAGCCAGGCCCCGCCGATCTCGGCGAGCGCGGCGAGCAGAAACAGCAGGACGGAGCGGGCCACTGTCATGGGGTCGAAGGTAGCGGGAGCATCACCTGGTCAGCGGGCGGGCGGCCTGTCGCCGACGGTGGCGATGTGCGGGGCCAGCCCCTGCGCGAGGTCCCCACGCTCCGGACCGGCCGTCGATGCCTTATTGCAAAGCCCTGGCAACTGCGGAATATTGGCAACTGGCTGAGTCGCACGGGACTCCGTCCACGGCCGACGCTGTCGGCAGGGCGCGCCTCCGCGCCGCGATGATCATCGGTGGAGGCGCGCCCGCACGTGCTTCCTCCCGGCCCTGTCGTCGTGGTCGGAGGGGCGCGACCGGCGCCGGGCTTCGACCCGGGAACCACCCGCCCGTGCCGCTGCCGCCCGGCCGGCCACCCCGTTGGCCGTCACCGCCCAGCGGCCGCTGCCCTCGCTTGTGCGGCGAGGCCGTCGAGCACGTCGGCGTGTGCCGCCGGCACCCGGATGTCCAGCGTCAGCGCGTCCGGGCCGGAGCGGGAGAGGTCGAACGTGAAGAACGAGCAGCACGCGGACTCGCGCGCCGTAAGGTCCCGTGCCGCCTCCTCCGCCTGCCCCGACCCGGTGAGCCGCAACCGCAGGTGCCGCGCTGAGAGCCGCGTGACGTCGCGTACCGCCTCCCGGAAGAACCGGTCGAACTCGGCGAGTCGCAGCGGTCGTGCGGCCGTCGGCAGCGTGCACGCGTCCGGCACCCAAGCTGCATCCGTCGCGGAATCGTGGTCGTCCATGCCCCGACGGTAGTCCGCTGGGCGGGCACCGGAGGCGGGCCGTCGACGGGCGCAGGCCCCGTTCGTGCCCGGCCCGGACGCACCGGGCTCCCCTCCACGGGGGAGGCGGTCCCCTCGCGCTCGGGAGTCGGCGTGCCCTCCGCCGGGCCTAGCGTCGGGACCATGGATGCTTCTCCTGGTGCGCGGCGATGGCCGGCCTACGCGGTGGCGGCGCTCTTCCTCGCGTACGCCGTGGGCAAGGCCGCCTTCGCGCTCGACTCCCGGCTCGGTTTCCCGGGCGGCCCGGTCGTTGCGGCCGCCGAGCACGATCGGTACGCCCGCGACGTGATGGGCGTGGCGACGGCGCAGTGGTCGGCGGCCGTGTCGGGGGTGGTGGGGGCCTGCCTCGCCCTCGCCACGGTCACGGCGCCGGGGCGCCGCGTGCCGAGGCCCCTGATGCTGCTGGCGCTGGCCGGCATGCTGCTGGCCGTCGGGGCCGGCGCGACGATCATGATCGTGGACGGGTTCGTGGGCATCGGCGTGGGCTGGCAGTGGTACCACGGCCTCCTCGGGCTCGTCGTGATCGGGCTGCTCGTGGCGATGGTCCGGTCCTACCTGGTGGCGACGAGACGTGCCGCGCACTGACCGGGCCCGGGTGGGCGCGTACGGCGCGGCGGCGTGCGCCTCGGCCTACGGGGCGATGAAGCTCGCGCAGGCGCTGGGGGCCAACGCGCTGGCCGACAAGGATCCGCTCCCGCCGGAGTTGCGTGAACGGCTCCTCGCCCGTGATCCGCTGTTCGTGGCGAGCCACTGGGTGCTGGCCGCCGCCGCGGTCGTCGGCGTCGTGGTCGCGCTGGCCACCCTGCGACCCTGGCGGGCGGCCCTGCCACGCCGGCTGCTGTCGACGGTCGCCTGGACGCTCGGCGTACTCATGATCGCCCGGGCGGTCGGGGCGCTGGGGCACGGCCTCGTCGGTGACGCGCTGCTGCTGACGGGCCTGCGGCCGCCGCCGGCAACCCACGCCGCGCTGGCCCGCGACCTGGCGTGGTGGGACCTGCTGCTGTGGTCGCCGTTCTTCCTGCTCTGGGGGGTGTGTTGGGCGACGGCGGCATGGCGGCTGGGCAGGCGGCACCGCGCCACGGGGTGACCGGACTCCTCGGCTCCGACCGGCCGGCGGTCGCCCGCCTACGATCTCGCCATGATCACCCCGCCCCTCCCGCCCGACGCGCTCGCCCGCTTTCCCGGACTCGAGAGGTTCGGTCGCACGGCGACCCGGTTGCATCCGCGCCCCGGGCCGGTCACGGCAGCCGAGAGCCACGTCGGCGGGCCGCTGCGCTGGCCGGCAGACGAGCCCTGGCCCACCTGCGACGCGCCACACATGGTGCACGAGGAGGTGCCTCTCCCGGCCGAGCTGGTGGCCCGGATGCGGGCGGCGGAGCGCGGGCGCACCCAGCCGCACGTCCTGGCCGAGGGCGAGGTCGAGCTGCACCGGGAGATCGCCCGCCTGGTCGGCCCGGGCCTCGTCGGTTGGGGCTCGCGCGACGGCGGCCCGGTCGTCGGCCACCGGTACGTACCGCGACCGCACCCGACGCCGAACCCGATGGTCGCGCTGGCGCAACTGCACGCGCGGGACGTCCCCGACCTGCCCCGCCCCGGCGGGGCGGACCTGTTGCAGGTGCTGTGGTGCCCGTTCGAGCACTCCGCGGGTCCGTGGGGGCCGACGGTGCAGCTGCGCTGGCGGCGGGAGGCGGACCTGACGGACCTCCTCGGTCAGCCGCCGCGCGGCGAGGTCGGCAACGACGGCTACGTGCCCGAGCCGTGCCGGCTGCACCCGGAGCAGGTCGTCGAGTACCCGTACCCGGAGGACCTGCCGGAGGACCTGCGGACGCTGATCGACGAGACCGACGAGGCGGACGGGTACGACGACGGGAGCTACGTCGACACCTTCATGGCACCCGGCTGGAAGGTCGGCGGCTACGCCGACTGGAGCCTCACCGACCTGCGCCCGACGCCGTGCCCCCGCTGCGCCGGCCCCACCACGCTGACCCTGGTCGTCGACTCCTCCGAGCGGGGCACCGGGCGGTGGCGGCCGACGCCGGCGGACGGCGAGCCGGACGACGACCCGTACGAGCCCACCGGGGTGGTCGTCGGCCGCCACGGCGCGCTGCGCATCTTCGTGTGCCTGAGCTGCCCGGACGTACCGTTCCTGCTCGACCAGCAGTAAGGAGTCACCGTGCCGTCGACGAATCCGTGGCTGTCCGGGCCGACGCCCACCGGCCGCCTGCCCCGCGAACGGTTGGAGGAGCGCATCCTCAACCTGATGTCGTCGCAGAACATGTGCGTTCTCGCCACGGTCGGCCCGGACGGGCCGCTCGCCACGCCGGTGCGGTACTACCCGCTGGGCTTCGCGGTGCTGTTCACCGCCGCGCCGGGGTCGCCGAAGATGCGCAACGTCGCCGCCGATCCGCGGGTGTCGGTGGGAATCTTCGCTCCGTTGGTGGGACTGGCCAGCAGCCGTGGGGCCCAGGTCTTCGGCACGGCCCGGGTGCTCGGGCCGGACGACCCGGACCGGGCGCACTACTGGTCAGCGTTCCGCTGGGAGAACGAGCACGTCGAGCGCGGCCGGTCGTTGTCCGAGCCGCCCAGCGACACGCTCGTGGTCGTCGAGGCGGACCGCATCGTCTACACGGAACACTGGCTGCGGCGCGAGGGCTTCGCGCCCCGGCAGTTCTGGCGGCGCCGACCCGACGAGTGAGTGGAACGCCACGGGTGTCGGGCGGGTGCGTTGACACCCGTGGCGTTCCACTCGTTGGAGCAGCCCGACGCTCGGCCGGGTGCGCTCGCACGGACCGACCCGGCGGGACCATCGTTTGACGGAGGACGCGCAGTAACTGCGGCACCGGGTCTTCTGTGACACGCTGCTGTCCGGGGGCGACGCCGCCTGCTGCGGGCGGCCACGAGGGCTGCTGCACCCGCCGCCCCGCGAGACTCTGAGATCGCCGGCAGCACGGTGTCCGGAACCGGGCCGCCCGTTCGTCACCCCGGCGACAACCCGACACCGAGGAGCGGCATGAAGTACCTGATGTTCGTCTGCACCGACAGCGAGCCGGACACCGACCGGGCCGAGTGGCCGGACATCGAGGCATGGGTCGAGGAGAACGACACCCGGGGCCGGCGGCTGACGGGCGACGCCCTCGCGGAGACGACGGCGGCCACCACGGTCCGCGTCCGCAACGGGGAGCTACTGGTCACCGACGGTCCGTTCGCCGAGACCAAGGAGGTGATCGTGGGCTTCGACCTGTTGGAGTGCGCCGACCTGGACGAGGCGATCGAGGTGGCGCGCGCCCACCCGATGGCCCGCGAGGGGCGGCTCGAACTGCGTCCGGTCGTCAGCCTGGATGGCTGACGGCCCCGCCGACCCGCTCGCGGTGGCGGCAGCCGTCGCCACCGCGAGCACCGGGTCGTACGCCCGGATCGTCGCCACGCTGATCCGGGTGACCGGCGACTGGACCCTGGCCGAGGACTGCGCCCAGGAGGCGTCGGCGCTCGCGCTGACCCGGTGGCCGGCCGAGGGCGTGCCCGCCAACCCGGGCGGCTGGCTGATGACGGTGGCCCGCAACCGGGCGATCGACGTGCTCCGGCGGGCCTCGGTCGAGCGGCGCAAGCTGCGTGAGCTGGCCGTGCTCACGCTGACCGAAGCGGAACCCGGGGCGGGGGCGGGGGCGGGGGAGATCGTGGACGACCGGTTGCGGCTCGTCTTCACCTGCTGCCACCCCGCCCTGTCGCCGCAGGCGCGGGTCGCCCTGACGCTGCGTACGGTCTGCGGGGTGTCGACCGCCGACATCGCGCGGGCCTTCCTGACCAGCGAGTCGACCATGACCCGCCGGCTCACCCGGGCCAAGGCGAAGATCGCCGCCGCCGGCATCCCGTACCGGGTGCCGACCGGCCCAGCGCTCGCCGAGCGGCTCCCGGGCGTCCTCGCCGTGCTGTACCTGCTCTTCACCCGCGGCTACGACGCCGACGGCGAGCCCGCCTTCGCCGACGAGGCGATCCGGCTGGCCCGGCTGCTCGACCGGCTGATGCCGGCCCAGTCGGAGGTGGCCGCCCTGCTGGCGCTCTTCCTGCTCCAGCACTCACGGCGCGACGCCCGCCGCGACCCCGACGGCAACCTGCTCACCCTCGACCGGCAGGACCGCGCCCGCTGGGACCACGACGCGATCGCCGAGGGCGTCGGCGTGCTCGCGCGGGTCACGACGGACGGCCCGTACGCCCTCCAGGCCCGGATCGCCGCGTGCCACGCCACCGCCGCGTCCGCCGAGGCCACCGACTGGGCGGCGATCGCCGAGGCGTACGACCGGCTCGTCCGGCGGCAGCCGTCGCCGGTGGTGGAGCTGAACCGTGCCGTCGCCCACGGCTACGCCCACGGGCCGGCGGCAGGGCTGGCGCTGCTGGCGGCCGCCCGGACCGGCGGGGCGCTGGACGGCTATCCGCTCGCCGTCGCCGCCGAGGCCGAGCTGACGGCCCGGCAGGGCGACCGGCACCGGGCCGCCGAGCTGTTCCGGCGGGCGGCCGAGGCGCACCGTGGGGCGGAGCGCCGCGCCCTGCTGGACCGGGCCGCCCGGCTCAGCTGATGTGGTGCAGGATCACGTTGTGCACGTGGTGGCTCTTGTCGGCGCCCCGGAACTCCACCTCGTAGGTGTGCGTACCGACGTGGATCGCGATGGCGCCGGTGGAGAAGAACGATCCACCCCACGACTTGTTGCTGACCACGCTGACGCTGGTGACCTTCGAGTACGGGATGCTGGTGATGGCGTACCGCTTGCCGACGAAGGAGCGGTCCTGGATTATGACGCGCCGGTCGGTCAGGCCGATGAAGCCGGTGCCGGTGCCGACGGCGTCGTAGACGGCGATGATCTGTTCTCCGTGGAGCAGGCCGCTCTGGATCTGCTGGAACTGCTCCTTGCGGTCGTACGTCGCGTTCGCCATGCCCCCACGGTAGGTCGGGCCCGCCAGCCGAAGATCACTGCCGCCTGGCGAGGACGAGGAACTCGCCGTCGCCCCGGCCCACCGGCTCCCCGCCCCAGCCGCCGTCGATCCGCTGCACGGCGAACCCGGCCGCCCGCAGCGAGCCGCGCAACTCCTCCTCGGTGCGGAAGCGCAGGGTGGCCGAGCTGAGCAGCTCCTCGCCGTCGCCGAAGCGGTAGTGGTGGGTGAGGTCGACCCGGCCGCCGGCCGCCGAGTGCGCCTGCGTCCACGCCCGGACCACCTCGCCGTCGGGCAGCACGACGCGCCGCCGCGAGTCGACCGGGTTCCAGCGTTCCCACCGTCGGTCCGCCGGGTCGCGCGTGTCGAACGCCAGCAGGCCGCCGGGCACCAGCGTCCGTGCCAGGTCGGCGAGCGTACGCGTCCACTCGTCGTCGGCCACGAGGAACTGCGCGACGTGGCTGGTCAGCACCGCCACGTCGAACATCCGGTCGGCCAGTACGGCCGAGGTGCCCTCGATCCACGTCACCCGCTCGGCGCCCGGCTTGGCGCGGGCGGCGTCCAGCGACGCGCCGGCCGGGTCGACGCCGGTGACGGTGTGGCCGGCCGCGGCCAGGGCGAGGGCGAGCCGCCCGGTCCCGCAGCCCAGGTCGAGGACGCGTACGCCGGGCGTCTGGCCGACGACGGCGAGGAACCAGTCGTCGTCACGCGCCCAGGGACACTCGGCGTCGTAGACCGCGACCAGTCGTGGATGGCGGAACTCCCCGTGCCTCATCGACGCCGATCATGCCAGCCGGGGCGGCGTCCGTCAGGCCGCGTTCGCGTCGGTCGCGGCGCGGACGAACTCGTGGACCCGGGCCGTGGCGTTGCTCTCCCGCCAGACGAGGCCCCGCCGGATCGGTGGCGCGTCGCTGATCGGCACGTACGCCACGTCGGGGCGCGGGTAGTAGCGGCGGGTGTGCTCGCCGACGGGCAGCACGCCGCGCCCCATCGCGACCAGCGTCAGCATCTCCGAGAACGTGTTGCCGGCCGGCCCCTTCGGCACCGGCCGGCCCGATGGGGTCTGCTCGGGGGTGCGGTCGCGCTTGAACTCCGCCGAGGTCACGGCCGGGTACTGCACCACCGGGTGGTCGCCGAGCGTCTCCAGGGAGACGGACTCCTCCCGGGTCAACGGGTGTCCGGCGGCCACCGCGAGCAACCGCCGCTCCTGAAGCAGCGCCGGCCCGCAGGCCATCCCGTCGAAGGGGTACGCGGCCATCAGGACGTCGACGGAGCCGTCGAGCAGGCTCTGCCGGGAGTTGAAGAGCTGCACCTCCCGCACCTCGACCTGGCACTCGGGGTGACGCTGCGAGAAGAGGGCGACGGCCTTGAGCAGCGTCGGCGCGGTCCACTCGCCGAGGAAGGCGACCCGCAGCCGGCCGGTCACGCCCCGCCCGGCCTCGACGGCCCGGCGTACCGCGTCGTCGATGCCGGCCACCAGCGGCGCCAGGTCGGCGGCGAGCTGCCGGCCGATCGGGGTGAGCTGCACGACGCGGCTGGTGCGGGCGAACAGCGGGGCGCCGACGCGGCGTTCCAGCTTCTTCACCACGTGGCTGATCCGCCCGGTGGTCACCCGCAGCCGCGCCGCCGTCCGGCCGAAGTGCAGCTCCTCGGCGAGGGTCAGGAAGGTCTCCAGCTCGTGTCGTTCCAGCACGTCCCGCCCCATCGTTGAATCCGGCTCAACGATGGTAGTGCGATCGGGTCTTGGTCGGCCCCGCCCGCCGGCGGATCGTGAGGGGCATGGAAACCACGACAGTCACCGACTACCTGGCCGCCCTCGACGCCCCGTTGCGGGAGGTCGGCGAGAAGCTCCGCCCCGTCATCGAGGCGGCCCTGCCGGGCGCGACGGGCGCGATGTGGCACGGCCACCCGGTCTGGGGTCTCGGCGACCGCCCGGGCCGGCACCCCGTCTGCCTGGTGAAGGCGTACGCCGCGTACGTCACCTTCGGGCTGTGGCGCGGCGCCGACGTCACCGACCCCTCGGGGCGGCTCGTCCCCGGCGCCCGCCAGATGGCCGCCGTGAAGCTGCGGACGCTCGCCGACGTCGACCCCGCCCTGTTCACCGACTGGCTGCGCCAGGCCCACGCCCTGGAGGCGAGGTGAGCGCGGTGCGGGTCACGGGTTTCGACCACCTCGTGCTCAACGTGACCGACGTCGAGCGCGCGTTGGACTTCTACTGCGGGCAGCTCGGCCTGGCGCCGGTGCGGGTCGACCGTTGGCGGGCCGGCGAGGTCCCGTTCCCCTCGGTACGGGTCGACGCGGGGACCATCATCGACCTCGTGCGCCGCGACCGGCACGGAACCAACGTCGACCATTTCTGCCTGGTGGTGGAGCCGCTGGACTGGGCGCAGGTGGTCGCCTCGGGCGCCTTCGCGGTGGTCGAGGGCCCGGTGGGCCGGTTCGGGGCGCGCGGCGACGCCACCTCGGTGTACGTACGGGACCCGGACGGCAACGTCGTCGAGCTGCGCTGTTACCCGGGGGACGACGCCTGAACGACCGGCGTCGGGGCCGGCCGGCGCGGCTGCCGACGCGGGTCAGGGCTGGGTGACCGCCCGGTAGGCGTCCTCGATGCGGGCGGCCAGGAGGACCTCGCCCTCGGTCAGCGGCGCGTCGCCGTGCCCGACCCGGATCTGGGTCTGGTCGGCCCGGCGGCTGATCTCCGGCCGCTGGTGCAGCGCGTCCGCGACCACCTTCACGCGCTCGGTGAGCGCCGCGTGCTGGGTGTCGTCGAGGGTCAGGGTGCGTCGGATCTGCTCACCCTCACGGATCCAGCCGGTGAGGAGGGTGAGAGCGTCGCTGAGGTAGTCGTGCTTGGATCGACTGCTGAACAGCGCGCGCATCACCGCACCTCCCAGGCGCCGTTGCCGGCTTGTGGCCAAATCGTCGCCGTCCCGTGTCTTGTCGGTGCCTTCTAGTCTGTCCTCGCATGCTGGATGTGTCCACGCCCACACTTCCGGGTTCTCCTGCCCTGACGGTCGGCCACGGTACCCAAACCGCCTATTGATCTGGCACGCTGGACGCCCGTGCGGACCGAACGGGCTAATGGCGGCGGGCAGGCCGAGCGACGGGACCTCAGGGTGATCGTCGGGGCGGCGATCATCAGGGACGGCCGGGTGCTCGCCTGCGCCCGCTCCGCCCCGCCCGAGGTGGCGGGCATGTGGGAGTTCCCCGGCGGGAAGGTCGAGCCCGGCGAGAGCGAGACCGCCGCGCTCGCCCGCGAGTGCGCCGAGGAGTTGGCCGTCCGCGTGGAGATCGGCGACCGGGTGGGCCGCAACGTCCGGATGGCCCACGGCCGTTCGGTGCTCAAGGTGTACGCGGCCCGCCTGCTGCACGGCGACCAGCCCAAGGCCCTGGAGCACTCGGCGCTGCGCTGGCTCTCCGCCGACGAACTGGACAGCGTCACCTGGCTGCCCGCCGACGCGCCCATCGTCGCCGCCCTTCGGCCGATGCTGTCAGGCTGAGCGGAAGCGGACAGCCGGGTCGAAAGGGGACGGGGGCCGGCGGCACAAGCCGCGGCCCCCGTCTTCACCAGACACACTCAGTGCTTGTCCTGCTCCGGGTGGGCGAAGTTCAGGTGCTCCGGGGGCAGCGGGAAGGTCACGTCGTCGCCGAACGGCGACGGTGCCGCCGCCCGGTCGAAGGTGAGCTCCGTCAGCGGCAGCTTGCCGTGGTCGTCGACGGCCGGCGCGGTCGGCCTCGGCACCTCGCGGTCCCAGTTGACGCCGCGCTGCGCCTGCACCTCGGCCCGCGGGTCGTGGGAGCCGCCCGCGTGCGAGTGCACGCCCCCGTGCGCCGCGCTGCCGCGCACCGCACCGCTGACGTGCCCGCTGGTCACGCTGGTCTGAGGCACCTGACCCCTCCGGAAGATCTTGCTACCAAGCCACACAAGGGGATCGTACCTGCGGTCGACGACCCGCTCCTTCATGGGGATGATCCCGTTGTCCGTGATCTTGATGTGCTCGGGGCAGACCTCGGTGCAGCACTTGGTGATGTTGCAGAATCCGAGGCCCTGCTCGGCCTGCGCGTACTCCTTGCGGTCGCTCTTCGCGTCCAGCGGGTGCATGTCCAGCTCGGCGGCCCGGATGAAGTACCGCGGCCCGGAGAAGGCCTGCTTGTTCTCCTCGTGATCGCGGATCACGTGGCAGACGTTCTGGCACAGGAAGCACTCGATGCACTTGCGGAACTCCTGCGAGCGTTCCACGTCGACCTGCTGCATCCGGTAGTCACCGGGCGCCACGTCGGCCGGCGGCGCGAACGCCGGCGTCTCCCGGGCCTTCTCGTAGTTGAACGAGACGTCGGTGACCAGGTCCCGGATCACCGGGAAGGTACGCAGCGGGGTGACCGTGACCGTCTCGTCCTCCGTGAAGGTGGACATCCGGGTCATGCAGCTCAGCCGCGGCTTGCCGTTGATCTCCATCGAGCAGGAGCCGCACTTGCCGGCCTTGCAGTTCCAGCGGCAGGCCAGGTCGGGGGCGTCGGTCGCCTGGAGCCGGTGGATGACGTCGAGGACGACCTCGCCCTCGTTCACCTCCACCATGTAGTCCTGGAGGTCGCCGCCGTTCTCGTCGCCGCGCCAGATGCGGAACTGGCGCTTCGCGCCCGGCTTCCCGGGCCCCTGGGGGTTCTGGTTACCCATGCCTCAGCGCTCCTTCTCGGTCTCGACGTCGGCGACCTGGGCGTCGAACTCGGCGAGTTCCTCGTCCGTGAGGTACTTGGCCAGCTCCGCGCGGTCGAAGAGGCCGATCAGCTCCGGGCGCATCCTCGGCAGCGGCTTGCGCTCCAGGCGTACCGTGTCGCCGTCGAGGGAGCAGACCAGGTTGACCCGACGCCACGCCGGATCCATCGCCGGGTGGTCCTCCCGGGTGTGCCCGCCGCGCGACTCCCGCCGCTCCAGCGCCGCCTTCGCGGTGCACTCCGAGACGACCAGCATGTTGCGCAGGTCGAGCGCGAGGTGCCAGCCCGGGTTGTAGCGCCGGCCGCCGCTCGCGCTGACCTTCGCCACCCGCTCCCGCAGCTCCGCCAGCCGTACCAGCGAGTCCTCCAGCTCGCTCTCCCGGCGGATGATGCCGACGAGATCCCCCATCACCGCCTGGAGGTCCTGCTGGAGGGTGTACGGGTTCTCGCCGGTGTCCCGCTGCAACGGCGCCAGGGCCGTCTCCACCGCGGCCTCCACGGCGGCGACGGCCACCTTCGGGCGCGCGGGGAGGCTGTCGGCGTACGAGGCGGCGTGGCCGCCCGCGCGCTTGCCGAACACCAGCAGGTCGGACAGGGAGTTGCCGCCGAGCCGGTTGGAGCCGTGCATGCCGCCGGACACCTCACCGGCGGCGAAGAGCCCCCGCACGTGGCCGAACGCGGCCCCGCTGTCCGGGTCGACCTCGACGCCGCCCATCACGTAGTGACAGGTGGGCCCGACCTCCATCGGCTCCTTGGTGATGTCGACGTCGGCCAGCTCCTTGAACTGGTGGTACATCGACGGCAGGCGGCGGCGGATCTCCTCCGCCGGCTTGCGGGAGGCGATGTCGAGGTAGACGCCGCCGGCCGGCGTGCCCCGCCCGGCCTTCACCTCGCTGTTGATCGCCCGGGCCACCTCGTCGCGCGGCAGCAGCTCCGGCGGGCGCCGGTTGTTGTCCGGGTCCGTGTACCAGCGGTCCGCCTCCTCCTCGGTCTCCGCGTACTGCTTGCGGAAGACGTCGGGGACGTAGTCGAACATGAACCGCTTGCCGTCGGAGTTCTTCAGCACGCCGCCGTCACCGCGTACCGACTCGGTGACGAGGATGCCCTTCACCGACGGCGGCCAGACCATGCCGGTCGGGTGGAACTGGAGGAACTCCATGTTGATCAGCGTCGCGCCGGCGCGCAGGGCGAGCGCGTGCCCGTCGCCCGTGTACTCCCAGGAGTTCGAGGTGACCTTGTAGGAGCGGCCGACGCCGCCGGTCGCCAGCACCACGGCGGGCGCCTCGAACAGGACGAACTCGCCGGACTCCCGGTAGTAGCCGAACGCGCCCGCGACCCGGTCGCCGTCGAGCAGCAGCTCGGTGATCGTGGTCTCGGCGAAGACCTTGATCCGCGCGTCGTACGAGCCGTGGTCGCGCTTGTCCTCCTGCTGGAGCGACACGATCTTCTGCTGGAGGGTGCGGATCAGCTCCAGGCCGGTCCGGTCGCCGACGTGGGCGAGGCGGGGGTACTCGTGGCCACCGAAGTTGCGCTGCGAGATCTTCCCGTCCTTGGTGCGGTCGAAGAGCGCACCGTACGTCTCCAGCTCCCAGATCCGCTGCGGCGACTCCTTCGCGTGCAGCTCGGCCATCCGGAAGTTGTTGAGGAACTTGCCGCCGCGCATCGTGTCGCGGAAGTGCACCTGCCAGTTGTCCCGGCTGTTCACGTTCCCCATCGCGGCGGCGGCGCCGCCCTCGGCCATCACCGTGTGCGCCTTGCCGAAGAGCGACTTCGAGATGATCGCGGTCTTCTTGCCGGCGAGGCGGGCCTCGATCGCCGCGCGCAGGCCGGCGCCGCCGGCCCCGATCACGACGACGTCGTAGTGGTGTCGTTCGATTCGCGTTGTGTTCGTCATGTCAGGGGGCCCTCTAGTTGATGAACCGCAGGTCGTTGAACCAGCCGGCCGCGACCGCCATGACGTAGAAGTCCGTCAGGGCCAGCGTGCCGAGGGTGATCCAGGCGAGCTGCATGTGCCGGACGTTCAGGACGGAGATGAAGGACCAGGCCCGGTAGCGCACCGGGTGCTTGGAGAAGTGCTTCAGCCGCCCGCCGATGATGTGCCGGCACGAGTGGCAGGAGATCGTGTACGCCCACAGCATCACCACGTTGCCGAGCAGGATGATGTTGCCCAGCCCGAACCCGAAGCCCTCGGGGGAGCGGAAGGCCAGGATCGCGTCCCAGGTGTTGATCAGCGAGATGATCGCGGCGGCGTAGAAGAAGTAGCGGTGCAGGTTCTGCCCGAGCAACGGGAACCGGGTCTCGCCGCTGTAGGACTTGTGCCCGTCGGGGACCGCGCAGGCGGGCGGCGACAGCCAGAACGACCGGTAGTACGCCTTGCGGTAGTAGTAGCAGGTCAGCCGGAACAGCAGCAGGAACGGCAGCGTCAGCGCCGCGTCCGGGATGATCCACCAGCCGGGCAGGAACTGCCCGAAGTGCGAGGCCTCCGGCAGGCACCGGTCGGTCACGCAGGGGGAGTAGAACGGGGTCAGGTAGTGGTAGTCCTCGACCCAGTACCACTTGTGCATGAAGACCCGGACCGTCGCGTACGCCACCCACGCGCTGAGCCCGATCACGGTGATCAGCGGGGCGAGCCACCAGCGGTCGGTTCGCAACGTCTTCGCCGCGATGGCGGCGCGCGCCCGCGCTCCCCGCGGCCTCGTTGCCGTTGATGTCATTAGAGTCGTCTCCCTGACAGGACCCTCACGGGCGGATCAAGTTCCGGTCGGCACGCGGACCGGCGAACCCGCACCCGCTTGCCACGTCATGCGCACACCAACGACCGCGCCGGCGATACGGCGCAGCTAGGTGACACACGTTACGCCGATCTTCGCGAGCCGTCCGCGCAAGGCAGTGTCCCGTGTGTCCCGGCCGGTGGAAAGCCCCGCACGATGATCGATGTCCGGATGTTAAGAACTTCACCCGGCGCCTGTCCGGCGTACCGGAGCGGCTCACCCGAACAGCGTCCAGCGGCGGCGGCCCGTCAGGCGAGCAGGTCCGCCGGCCGGATCGTGGCCCGTACCGGCTCGGTCAGCTCCAGCGTCTCGCCGGCCTTGGTCACCGACCGCTCGACGTAGTGGGCGCCCCGCCGCCGGTAGAGGTGTACGGACAGCGTCTCCTGCTCCACCAGGAGGTACCACTCGATGCCGGCTGCCGCGTAGTAGTGCATCTTGAGCACCTTGTCGGTGGCCGCGTTGCCCGGCGAGATGATCTCGCAGACCAGCTTCACGTCGGCCGCCTCGATCCAGGGGTCGTCGAGGTCGATCGGGCCCGTGACGACGAGGTCGGGAATGGGGATGCGACCCGGCCGGAGCCGGACGTTCACCGCTTCCAGCAGTTCCAGGCCGAGGGCCTTGGCCGCAGGCTCGAGGATGTTGCCCAGCTTGCGTGAGATGCGCTGGTGGCGGGGGGTGGGGGCTGGGGTCACGTGAAGGCTCCCGTCGAAGAGTTCGACGCGCTGCTGCGTCTCGCCGAGGGCGAGGTACTCCTCTTCGTTCCACGGGCCGTCGTGGCCGAACACCGCCGCGGTCATCGTCACCTCCACCTCGTGCCGGGGGCATCCTCGCGGGACCGCCGTGCCCATCGTCGCACCCGCTGTCCGCTCGCGGGAGGTCAACGCCGGTGAATGCCGAGGTGAGGGGGTGCGGGCCCGTTGCAGAGTCGTTACGCTGTGGCCCGCTGACAGCCCCCGGCTATGTAGCTTATTTTCACCCTCAGTGCTTTCCTGTAAGTTCTCTTCGTCACTGAGGGAGGCGGTCGTGGACAGGTCGGAGTCGGCGCCGTCCGGGAAACCGGACCGCCCCAACGTGCCGGAGCAACGCTCCAACGGGGATCCCTACCTGCGGGTGAGCGACCTGCGGGTCCGTTTCGACACCGAGGACGGCGTGGTGCGCGCCGTCGACGGGGTGTCGTTCGAGGTGGCGCGGGGACGCACCCTCGGCATCGTCGGCGAGTCCGGCTCGGGCAAGAGCGTCACCTCGCTGGCCATCCTCGGGCTGCACGGCGCCAAGCGGACCACCATCACCGGGGAGATCTCCGTCGGCGGCCGCCAGCTGGTCGGCCTGCCGGACGAGGAGGTACGCCGGCTGCGCGGCCGGGACATGGCGATGATCTTCCAGGATCCGCTGTCCGCCCTGCACCCCTACTACACGGTGGGCAGGCAGATCGTCGAGGCGTACCGGGTGCACCACCCGAAGGCCGGCAAGCGCGAGGCCCGCCAGCGCGCAGTCGACATGCTGGGCCGGGTCGGCATCCCGCAGCCGGCCCGCCGCTTCGACCAGTACCCGCACGAGTTCTCCGGCGGCATGCGCCAGCGGGCGATGATCGCGATGGCGCTGGTCAACGACCCCGACCTGCTGATCGCCGACGAGCCGACGACCGCCCTGGACGTGACGGTGCAGGCGCAGATCCTCGACCTGCTGGCCGACCTCCAGACCGAGTTCAACTCCGCGATCATCCTGATCACCCACGACCTCGGCGTGGTCAGCCAGGTCGCGGACGAGGTGCTGGTCATGTACGGCGGGCGGGCCGTCGAGCACGGCAGCGTCGAGCAGGTGCTCCGCCGGCCGCAGCACCCGTACACCTGGGGTCTGCTCTCCAGCGTGCCCTCGTTGCACGGCGACGCGGACGCGGACCTGGTGCCCATCCGGGGCAACCCGCCGAGCCTGATCAACCTGCCGTCCGGCTGCGCCTTCCACCCGCGCTGCCGCTACGCCGACCGCAACGGCGACCGTTCCCGCACGGAGGTCCCCGAGCTGCGCCCCGCTGGCGCGCCCGGCCACCTGGTGGCCTGCCACCTCTCCGCCGACGACCGGACGCTGCTGTACGCGGAGGACATCGCCCACGTGGGAGTCGCCCGATGATGGAGACCGAGGAACCGCTGCTGCGCGTACGCGGGCTGGCCAAGCACTTCCCGGTGCGCGACGGCCTGCGGCGCGGCGGGCTGGTCCGGGCCGTGGACGGGCTGGACTTCGACGTGCGCCCGGGCGAGACGCTCGGCCTGGTGGGGGAGTCGGGCTGCGGCAAGACGACCACCGGCCGGATGCTGGTCCGTCTGCTGGAGCCCACGGCGGGCAGCATCGAGTTCGCCGGGCGGGACATCACGCACGCGGGCCGCCGCGAGCTGCGGGCGCTGCGGCAGGACCTCCAGATCATCTTCCAGGACCCGTACGCGTCGCTGAACCCCCGGCACACGGTGGGTCGGATCGTGGCGATGCCGTTGCAGGTCAACGGGATCGACCCGCCGGGCGGGGTCAAGAAGCGGGTCCAGGAGCTACTGGAGCTGGTCGGGCTGAACCCCGAGCACTACAACCGCTACCCGCACGAGTTCTCGGGCGGCCAGCGGCAGCGCATCGGCATCGCCCGCGCGCTCGCCCTGCGACCCAAGCTGATCGTCGCCGACGAGCCGGTCTCCGCCCTGGACGTGTCGATCCAGGCGCAGGTGGTCAACCTGCTGCGCGACCTGCAACGCGATCTGGGCCTGGCGTTCGTCTTCATCGCCCACGACCTGGCCGTGGTCCGGCACTTCTGTCAGCGGGTCGCCGTCATGTACCTCGGCAAGGTCGTCGAGATCGGCGACCGGAGCGACATCTACGAGCGCCCGCAGCATCCGTACACCCGGGCCCTGCTCTCGGCGATCCCCGACGTCACCCAGCTCGGCGCGGCCGGTCGGATCCGGCTCTCCGGGGACGTCCCCACGCCGCTGGACCCGCCGTCGGGCTGCCGCTTCCGCACCCGGTGCTGGAAGGCGCAGGAGCGGTGTGCCACCGAGGAGCCGGCGCTGGTGCCGCGCGGCGGCGACCAGGCCACCGCCTGCCACTTCCCGGAGACGGGGCCGGTCGGCGCCACCACGGGACCGGCCGGTGACGACGCGTGGCCGGCGGACCCCGGGACGGCCGGGGTCGGCACGACCGCCGAGGAGGTGTCGAAGTGAGCCTGTCACCGGCCGAGGGCACGGCGCTGGCCGAGATCGAATCCGGCGGCGACGCCGGCGAGGGGAAGACGCTGGTCGGCCGCTCGCCGGGCCAGCTCGTCCGCAGCCGGCTGCGCAGCGACCGCACCGCCCTGGTGAGCGGCGTGGTGCTGGTCCTCTTCGTGCTGCTGGCGGTGGGCGCGCCCCTGGTCCAGCGGCTCTACGGGGTGACGCCGAACGAGCAGTTCGGCGAGCTGCTGGACAGCACCGGGATGCCGCTGGGATACGTCGGCGGGATCAGCGGCGACCACTGGTTCGGTCTGGAGCCCGGCCTGGGCCGGGACATCTTCATGCGGATGATCTACGGCATCCGCACCTCGCTGCTGATCGCGCTCGGCGCGGCCCTGATCACCACCACGATCGGCGTGGTCCTCGGGATCCTCGCCGGTTACCTCGGCGGGGTGGTGGACGCGGTGATCAGCTGGATCACCGACGTGGCCCTGGCGATGCCGTTCCTTATCTTCGCGCTGGCCGTGGTGCCGACGTTCTCGCTGCGCTTCTACGGGCCGCGCGACGAGGTGCCGACCTGGTTCGCGGTCACCACGCTGATCGTGGTCTTCACCGCGTTCGGCTGGACCAGCACCGCCCGGCTGGTCCGGGGGCAGGTGGTCTCGCTGCGCGAACGCGAGTTCGTGGAGGCGGCCAAGGCCAGCGGCGCAGGGCTGGGGCACATGCTCTTCCGGCAGCTGCTGCCGAACATCTGGGCCCCGATCCTGGTGTCGTTCTCGCTGCTGGTGCCCTCGTACGTGACCAGCGAGGCGGCGCTGTCCTTCCTCGGCGTCGGGCTGCCCGAGTCGGTGCCCAGCTTCGGCCGGATGATCTACCGGAGCATCGACTACCTCCAGACCGACCCGGCCTACGTGTTCTTCCCCGGCATCACGATCTTCGCGCTCGTGCTGGCGTTCAACCTCTTCGGCGACGCGTTGCGTGACGCGCTCGACCCGAAGTCGTCACGGTAAGGGGTACTGCGCATGGTGCGCTTCCTGGTGAAGCGGGTGCTGCTGGCGATCTCGGTGCTGTTCGCGGTGAGTGTGGTCAGCTTCCTGCTGTTCTTCGCGCTGCCCGCCGACCCGGTGACCGGCATGTGCCCGAAGAACTGCAACGCCGAGCGTCTGGAGCGGGTGCGGACGGAGCTGGGGCTCAACGAGCCGAAGGTGCAGCAGTACGCCGACTACATGAAGGGCATCTTCGTCGGCCGCGACCTGGGCAGCGCGCAGGGCGGTGAGTGCGCGGCGCCCTGCCTCGGCTACTCGTACGTCAACAGCGAGGCGGTCACCGACACCTTCGCCCGGGTGCTGCCGGTGACGTTGAGCATCGTCCTGCCCGCGGCGGTGCTGTGGCTCGCCATCGGCGTCGGGCTCGGCATGGTCTCGGCCCTGCGGCGCGGTTCGCTGCTGGACCGGATCTCGATCGGCCTCACCCTGACCTTCGCCTCGCTCCAGCTCTACTTCGTCGGCGCGGTCCTGTTGCTGATCTTCGTCTACACCCTGAAAATCCTGCCCACGCCCCGCTACACGTCGCTGTTCGAGAATCCCGTCGAGTGGGCGCGGGGGCTGGTGCTGGCCTGGGTGACCCTGGCCCTGCTCTTCTCCGCGATCTACGCCCGGCTGTCCCGGGCCCAGATGCTGGAGACGCTCTCCGAGGACTACGTCCGCACGGCCCGGGCCAAGGGCATGCCGAAGCGGCAGGTGTACGGCAAGCACGCGCTGCGTGCCGCCATCACGCCGATCGTCACCATCGCCGGTCTCGACGTCGGCGCGGCGCTCGGCGGCACGGTGATCACGGAGACCACCTTCGGCATCCAGGGGCTGGGGCGTACGGCGGTGGAGGCGGTCCGCCAGGGGGACCTGCCGACCATCATGGCGACCGTGCTGATCGCCGCGCTGTTCGTGGTCGTCGCCAACATGCTCGTCGACCTGCTCTACGCGTTCATCGACCCCCGGGTGCGCCTCGGCTGACCCGCGGGGCCTCGGGGCCGATCGTTGTAGCCCCGTTACCTGCTCGAAATTTACCGTCATTGAAGGCTGAGCGAAGCTTTCCTTCATCGGCGATCCGGAGGAGTGAGTATGCGAGCAAGACGCGTCACCGCCCTGGGCGGTGCGATCGCACTGATGGTTTCCCTCGGTGCGTGCAGCGAGAACACCGGTGACGACACCGGCGGGGTGGACACCGCCAAGCCGCGCACCGGCGCCATCGCGACCGACCCCAAGGACTCCCTCGGCCCGGCGCCGGAGGTGCCCGGCGCGGCCAAGGGCGGCACGTTCTACATCCTGCGGGAGAACAAGATCTCCCACATGGACCCGCAGCGGATCTACTCGTTCGCCGGGCTGATGGGAAGCCAGCTCTACGCCCGCTTCCTCACCACCTTCAAGGACGACGGCAAGGGCAACGTCACCCTGGTCGGCGACCTCGCCGAGACCCCCGGCACCAACGTCAACAACGACTGCAAGGTCTGGGAGTTCAAGGTCAAGCAGGGGGTGAAGTTCGAGGACGGTCGCCCGATCACCAGCAAGGAGATCGCGTACGGCATCGCCCGGTCCTTCGACCCGGACCTCACGGGCGGCCCGACCTACCTCCAGGAGTGGCTGGTCGACAGCCCGCAGTACGACACCAAGTGGGACTTCAAGGCCAACAAGACCTCGCTGCCGCCCGGGCTGACCACGCCGGACGAGCGGACCCTGCGCTTCGAGTTCAACAAGCCCCGCTGTGACCTGCCGTTCGCCGTCTCGCTGCCGGCCACCGCGCCGCTGCCGGCCGACAAGGACACGGGCGTCAACCTGGACAACCAGCCGTTCTCGTCGGGCCCGTACAAGTTCACCAAGCACACCCCGGGCGTCGAGATCGTGCTCGAGCGCAACGAGCACTGGGACCCGGCCACCGACGCCGTGCGCCACCAGTACCCGGACAAGTTCGTCTGGTCGCTGGGCGCGGACCAGGCCGCCCAGACCAACCGGGTGCTCGCCGGCACCGGCAACGACGCCGCGGCGGTCGCCACCGGCGGTGTCCCCTCGGAGCTGATCGCCAAGGTCACCGGCGACCCCAAGCTCAAGGAGCGGATGATCGTCGCCGCCACGCCGAACGCGTACCGGCTGAGCATCAACACCGCCCGGGTCACCGACCTGTCGGTGCGGCAGGCGATCAACCACGCGATCGACCGCACCAGCATCACCAAGAACCTCGGCGGCCCCTACGGCGCCGTGCCGATGACCACGCTGCTGCCGCCCACCACCCTGGGCTACAAGCAGTTCGACGCGTACCCGGCCGGCGACAGCGGCAACCCGGAGAAGGCCAAGGAGCTGCTCGCCGGCAAGACGCAGAACCTGGTGCTGCTCACCTCCGACGTGACCAGCTCCCAGGAGCGGGCCACGCAGATCAAGAACGCCCTGGAGAAGGCCGGCTTCACCGTCACGATCAAGACGATCCCCGAGGACGGCTACCTCGACACGGTGAAGAAGAAGGACAACCCGTACGACATCTGGGTCGACTCGTGGGCGGCCGACTGGCCCAGCGGCGCGTCGATCCTGCCGGTGCTCTTCGACGGCCGTGGCATCAAGGCCGAGGGCAACAGCAACACCTCGCAGCTCAACAACGAGGCGCTCAACGCGGAGTTCGACCGGATCCTCGCGCTCGACCCGGCCAAGCAGGCCGACGAGTGGAGCAAGATCGACGAGCGGCTCATGAAGGAGACGGCGCCGGCGGTGCCGCTCTACACCGAGGTGGTCTCCGTCGCACACGGCGAGAAGGCCGGCGGCGTCTTCGTCGGCAGCATCTTCGGCTGGCCGAGCTTCGTGGACGCGTACGTCAAGCAGTGACACCGCCCGTGACACGGTGACGCCCGCGCGGTGACACCGCACGGACCGACCCCCGGTCGACAACGTCGTCGGCCGGGGGTCGCCGTGTCCGTGGGCCGCCCACCCGCGACCTGCCCGGCGGCGCCACCGCCCGGCCTGCGGCGGCGGGCGCGGCTAGAGGTGGCGGCGGACGAAGTCGAGCTCGAGCCTGAGCAGGCGTTCGGCGATGCCGCCGGCGGCCATGTGGGTGGCCCCGGTCAGCGGTAGCACCGAGTGCGGCCGGCCGGTCGCCAGCAGCGCGGCGGACAGCCGCAGCGTGTGCGCGGCCACCACGTTGTCGTCCACCAGGCCGTGCACCAGCAGCAGCGGCCGGGCCGCCTCCCCGGCCGGCACGGGCTCGCCGGCCAGCTCCACCAGCGAGTGGTGCGCGTAGATGTCCGTGCCGTCGTCCGGCAGGCCCAGGTAGCGCTCCGTGTAGGCGGTGTCGTACAGCGCCCAGTCGGTGACCGGCGCCCCGACGATGCCGCACCGGAACAGCTCCGGGTGCCGCAGCACGGCCAGGCCGGCCAGCCAACCGCCGAACGACCAGCCGCGCACCGCCACCCGCTCCAGGTCGAGGTCGGGGTGCTTGCCGGCCAACGCGGTGAGCGCGTCCACCTGGTCGAGCAGCACCACGTCCGCCACCCGGCGGTGGATCGCCTTCTCGAAGGAGGGGGCCACACCCGGCGTACCGCGGTTGTCGATGGTGACCACCGCGAAGCCGGCGTCGGCCCACCACTGCCGCTCCAGCCACGCCCCACGGGCGGCCAGCACCTCCTGGTGCCCCGGCCCGCCGTAGACGTCCAGCAGCACCGGCAGCCGCCGGCCGGTGACGTAGTTGTCCGGGTAGAGCACGGCCGTCGGCAGCCGCCGGTCGGTGACCCGCTCCAGCAGCGGCAGCGGCGCGTACGGCGGGGTGGCGGCGAGCGAGCGCAGCACGGCCACCTCCTGCCCGCCGCGCCGCACCGTCCACCGGGTGCCCGCGTGGTCGAGCGAGGCGCTGCCCACCACCAGCACGTCCCCGCCCACGGCGGCGGTGTGCCAGCCCGGGTCGGTGGTGATCCGACGGGCGTCCACGCCGCCGCCGATGGTGGTGCGTACCCGGAACAGGTGCCGCTCGCTCGGCTCGCCGTCGCTGGCCTCCACCAGCAGGTCGGCCGGGCCGGTGCCGCCCGGCAGCCGCCCGACCACCCGCCGCACGTAGAGCGACGGCGGGGTGAGCAGCGTCCCGTCGGCGAAGAGGCAGCGGGCGTCGTACCCGTCGTGGGCCAGCTCGCCGCCGACCAGCACCCGGCCGTCCGGCAGGTGCGCCGGGGTGCCGGGGATCGGCTCCACCCAGCGCGGGTCGGCCAGCTCGGCGTGCACCTGGGTCTCGCCGGTGCGCGGGTCGATCGCCAGCACCAGGCCGTGCTGCTGGGAACGGCGCAGCACGGTGATCAGCGGCCCGCCCTCGGCCCAGTGCACGGCCGTCAGGTACGGGTAGGTCTCCCGGTCCCAGTGCACGTCGACCCAGCCGTCGTCGAGGTCCAGCAGGTGCAGGCTGACCTCGGCGTTAGCGCTGCCCGCCCGGGGGTACGCGACCGTCGTCGGCGGGCTCGCCGGATCGGCCGGGTCGTGCAGGTGCCAGCGTTCGACCCGGGACTCGTCCACCCGGGCGGCCAGCACCGACCGGCCGTCCGGCGCCCACCAGTAGCCGCGGAAGCGGTGGAACTCCTCGGCCGCGATGTGCTCGGCCAGCCCCCAGGTCACCCCGGAGTCCTCGCCGGCCAGCAGGGTGTCCGTGCCGTCGTGCTCGACCACCCGCAGCTGCCCCCGGCGGATCCCCTCGGCGGCGTCGGTGACGTACGCCAGGCGCTGCCCGGTGGGGTCGGGCCGGGGGTCGAGCACCGGACCGACGGTGGCGACCTCGACCACGTCACCGTGCACCAGGTCGGCCCGGAACAGCCGCCCGGCCAGCGCGAAGGCCGCCACCCGCCCGGCGCCGTCGAGGGCGTACGAGCCGATGCCGGAGGCGCTCAGCCGCAGCCGCTCGCGCAGCGCTCGCTCGCCCGGGCTCAGCGCGGCGGGATCGGCGTCGGCCCCGAGCAGCGTCGCCGGGTCGGCGACCAGCCGCTCCTCGCCGGTCGCCACGTCGAGCAGCCAGAGGGCGTCGGCCGGGTCCTCCGGGCCGGCCGAGCGCAGGAAGACCACCCGGGAGCCGTCATCGGCCACGGTCACCGCCCGCGGCGCTCCGCGGCTGAACCGGCGGGTGCGGGCGGCCAGCTCCGGAAAGTCCACAGCCCAGATCGTAGAGCGGTGACCGGGGGTGATGTGGCCGACCTGCGCGGACGCGTCAGGGTCGGCGGAGGAGAACCGCCGGATAGAGTGACCGGCGTGACGACGCTGCCTGACCGCCGCCTCCTGCTGGTCCACGCGCACCCCGACGACGAGTCCATCGGCACCGGCTCGACGATGGCGCACTACGCCGCCGCCGGCGCCCACGTCACCCTGGTGACCTGCACCCTCGGCGAGGAGGGTGAGATCCACGTACCGGCGCTGTCCCAGCTCGCCGCAGCCGAGGCCGACCAGCTCGGCGGCTGGCGGATCGCGGAGCTGAACGCCGCCTGCGCCGCGCTCGGCGTCACCGACCACCGCTTCCTCGGCGGCGCCGGCCGCTACCGCGACTCCGGCATGATGGGCCTCGCCACCAACGAGCACCCCCGGGCCTTCTGGCAGGCCGACCTCGACGAGGCCGCCGGGCACCTGGTGGAGATCATGCGGGAGGTACGCCCGCAGGTCATGGTCACCTACGACGACAACGGCTTCTACGGCCACCCGGACCACATCCAGGCGCACCGGGTCGCGATGCGCGCGTACGAGCTGGCCGGCGCGGAGGGCTTCGCCCCGGCGAAGGTCTACTGGACCGCGATGCCGCTCAGCGTGCTGGAGGCCGGTCTGACCCACTTCGCCGAGGCGGCCGACAACCCCTTCGCCGGCATCCAGGACATCTCCGAGCTGCCCTTCGGCACCCCGGACGCGCAGATCGCCGCCCGGATCGACGCCACCGAGCAGCACGCCGCCAAGGAGGCGGCGATGCGCGCGCACGCCACCCAGATCCCCGACGCCTCGTGGCTCTACTCGATCGCCGGCAACTTCGGCAGCGAGTTCATGGGCGTGGAGTACTACACCCTCGCGGTGGGGGAGAAGGGGCCGGGCAGCGGCCCGTACGGCTGGGAGGACGACCTCTTCGCCGGGCTCGACGTCGCCGACGGCCCGGACCGGTCCCCGGTCGCGGCGGCCGGCCTCCGGTGACCCTGCCCGTCGCGTCGATGTCGGCCGCCCCGGAGGAGACCGCCGCGCCGCCGCCCGGGCGGTCCCGGCGGCTGCTCGACCTCGCCCTGCGGGTGGCGGGCGGGCTGATCGCCGTCCTCGGCGGGACGCTCACCGCGGTGCTGGAGCTGCTGCTGGCCACGCTCCGGGTCGGCGGCCAACTGATCGGCGTCTCGGTGCTGGTCGCCATCGGCGCGAACATCGCGCTGAGCTGGTTCGCGTACGAGGCCGTCGGCCGCCGGTGGGCGGTGGCGCTGCCCGCGACCCCCTGGTTCGTCCTGATGGCGGTGGCGGCGGTGCGTACCGCCGAGGGGGACCTGCTGGTCTCCGGCGACAACTGGGTCGGCCTGGCGATGATCGTGGCCGGCGCGATGACCTTCGCGGTGATGGGTTTCCGGCAGATCCTGGCGCCGCCACCGGTCCCTTCGGGGGACTGACGCCGCACAGGTTCCGGTGGTAGACATTCCTGCCAGGAGGCCCGCCGCCGGGGCGGGCGGTACGGCGGGAGGCGTGCGATGAGTGAGCGGTGGCGCGGGACGGCGGTTCTCGCGGTCGCGCTGTTCGCGGTCAACGTGGTCGCCCGGCTGGTCACCCGGTTCGGCTTCGACGGCGACGACACCGCCGCCGACCGGGTGTCGCTGGGGATGTTCATGGTGATCGGGCTGGTCCTGGCCGCGGTCGCCTTCGTCTGGGGCAGGCGTCGGCCGGTGGCCGCCTGGGGTGCGGACCTGGCCGCCGCGGTCGGGGTCGCGCTGCTGCTGACGGTGCTGGTGGGGCCGCTGCTGGTCGGTGACAACCCGTTCGGCGGGGGCGCCGGCACCTTCTTCGCCCAGATCTGGCTCTACCTCGCGGCGGCCGGCGTGGGCGTGCTGCTCGGCTACCTGCTGCTCACGGCGCTCGGCCTCGACCACCGTTCCCAGTCCCTCAAGCGCTACGCCGAACTCCGGGCCACCAAGCCCCGCCGCGTGGTCCGCCGCTGACCACCTGACGGCCTGGCCCTCCGGCCCACCCTGCCCCGCGCCGCGCCCCGTCCCCTCCGGCTGCCAGGTCGATCATGAGGTTAGCGTCCTGGAATGCGCTTTCCGGCGGCGACAACTTCATGATCGACGGCGTCAGAGGGGGGCCGGAGGGCGCGGGGCGGCGCGAGGAGGAGGGGCGGGGGCCCGGGCGGGTCAGGAGGGTGGGGTGCGGGTCAGGTAGGTGTGGTGGGTGGTGAAGCCGAGGGAGCGGTAGAGGGCCACGGCCGGGGTGTTGCGCTGCTCGACCTGGAGGAAGGCGCGCGAGGCGCCGGCCGTGGCGCCCCAGTCGACGAGGGCGCGGATGATCCGCCCCGCCAGGCCCTGCCGCCTCGCCTCGGGCAGCACCTCGATCAGGCTGAGCCCGAGCCAGCGTCCCGGCCCGGTGACCGTGCCCCGGCCGATGGCGAGCAGCGCGCCGTCGGCGTACACGTGGGCGAAGCGGACCTGGTCCACGGCGGTGAGCACGTGCCGGGCGGCGTCCGGGAGCCCGCCCTTGCGGCCGGCGGCGACGGTGAGCCAGTCGTCCGACGGCGCGGTGGCCAGCGCGACCGGCGGCGCCCCGGCGTGCTCCGGCGCGGCCGGCGGCAGCCCGGCCAGCGGCACGGTCTGCACCAGTACGGGCGGCCGGCCGACCCAGCCACGGGCGTCCAGCTCCGCGCCGACCGGCGCGGCGAGCGGCAGCGGGGTGTTGACCATCGGCGGCTGCCCGAGGTCGGCGTACCAGCGCTCCACCGCGTCCAGCGCGGCGGGCAGGGGCCGGTCCGGGTCGCCCACGGGCAGCGCCGAGTTGGCCCGGCCGGTCCAGCCGCCGGCGGCGCGCAGCCGCCAGTCGCCGAGCCGACCCCGTACGGCGGCGGGCCAGGCCTCGTCGGCGGCCAGTTCCAGCTCGACCACCGCCGCGGCGGTGGGCCGGCGGGCCGGCGGCACCCGCTTGGCCCGGTGCACCTCGGCCACCGGGACCCGCAGCCGGCCCTGCGCGGTGGCGAGCGTGAGGTGGGTCTCACTCAGCTCGACAAGCTCGCCGAGGGCGTCCGAAAAGAGCGGCCGGCCCTCGCGGATGCCCACGATCCGGCGAACCACGATCCGGTGTCCCACATCCTGCTGTCGGAGCACGATCGACCCCCTCCCCGGCGAGATACTAGGCTCTTACCGTCGCGGGTGATCGCGGCGTGTCTTGCGGAGGAGAAGACCGGTGACCTACATCATCGCCGAACCGTGCGTGGATGTGCTCGACAAGGCTTGCATCGAGGAATGCCCGGTCGACTGCATTTACGAGGGCAACCGGATGCTCTACATCCACCCCGACGAGTGCGTCGACTGTGGTGCCTGTGAGCCGGTCTGCCCGGTCGAGGCGATCTTCTACGAGGACGACGTGCCAGAGCAGTGGAAGGACTACACCGGCGCCAACTACGAGTTCTTCGAGGAGCTGGGCTCGCCCGGTGGCGCCTCGAAGATCGGCAAGGTCGAGAAGGACGCGACCTTCGTCGCCGCGCAGCCACCGCGCGGCGAGGGCCACTGAACCGGCGGGCGCCGGTCTCGTCGCGGCTGCCGGAGTTCACCTGGGACACCCTGGACGCCGCGGCCGCGCTGGCCGCGGCGCATCCTGAGGGCCTGATCAACCTCTCCATGGGTACGCCGGTCGACCCGGTGCCCGAGGTGATCCGGCGGGCGCTGGCCGACGCGTCCGACGCCCCGGGCTACCCGCTGACCGCCGGGACGCCGGTGCTGCGCGACACGATCGCGGCCTGGGTCGCGCGGGCCTGCGGCGCCGGCGTCGACGGCCTCGGCGTGCTGCCGACGATCGGCTCGAAGGAACTCGTCGCCTGGCTGCCGACCCTGCTCGGGATCGGCCCCGGCGACGTCGTCGTGGTGCCCTCGATCGCCTACCCGACCTACGAGGACGGGGTGCGGCTCGCCGGTGCCACCGTCGTGCGCGCCGACTCGCTGACGGCCGTCGGCCCCACCCCACGCGTACGCCTGGTCTGGGTCAACTCGCCCGGCAACCCGACGGGCCGGGTGCTGCCGGCGGCCCACCTGCGCAAGGTGGTCGACTGGGCCCGGGAGCGCGGCGCGGTGGTCGCCAGCGACGAGTGCTACCTGCCGCTGGGCTGGTCCGCCGAGCCCGTCTCGGTGCTCTCGCCCGAGGTCTGCGGCGGCTCGTACGACGGGGTGCTGGCCGTGCACTCGCTCTCCAAGCGGTCCAACCTGGCCGGCTACCGGGCGGGCTTCGTGGCGGGCGACCCGGCGCTGGTGGCGGAGCTGCTCAAGGTCCGTAAGCACGCCGGGATGATCGTGCCGGCGCCGGTGCAGGCGGCGATGGTGGCCGCGCTGCGCGACGGGCGGCACGCCGACGAGCAGCGGGAGCGCTACCGGGCCCGGCGCGAGGTCCTGCACGCCGCGTTCACCGACGCGGGCTTCACCGTCGAGCACTCCGAGGCCGGGCTCTACCTCTGGCTGACCCGGGGCGAGGACTGCTGGGAGACGGTCGACTGGCTGGCCCGGCGGGGCATCCTCGCGGCCGCCGGCGTCTTCTACGGCCCGGGCGGTCGGCAGCACGTGCGGGTGGCGCTTACCGAGTCCGACGAGCGCGTGGCGGCGGTCGCCGGCCGGCTGCGCGCCTGAGCGCGATGACGACCGACGCGTCGGCGCCGGACCCGGCCGGGCGCTGGGCCGGGGTCCGGGCGGCGGTCGTGGGCACCGGCCTGATCGGCGGTTCCGTCCTGCTCCGGCTGCGCGCGGCCGGCCTGGACGTCGCCGGTTGGGACCCGGACCCGGCGACCCGCCGGCACGCCCGGCGGCAGGGCGTCGAGGCCCCCGAGACGCTCGACGAGGCGGTGGCCGGGCGCCGCGTGGTGCTGCTCTGCGGCCCGCTGCCCACCCTCGCGGACACCCTGCTGCGGGTCGCCCGGGCGGCCCCGCCCGACTGCGTACTGACGGACGTCGGCAGCACGAAGGCCGAGCTGGCGGCCTTCGCCGCCCGGCACGGCCTCGTCGACCGGTTCGTGCCCGGCCACCCGATGGCCGGCGCGGACTCCGCCGGGCTCACCTCCGCCACGGCCGCCCTGCTCGACTCCGCCGCCTGGGTGCTCTGCCCGTCCGACGGCCCGGCGACGCCCGCGTTCCGGTGGCTCGCGGCCCTGGTCGTCGACGTGTTCCGCGCCCGGGTGGTGCCGATGTCCCCGCAGGAGCACGACGAGGCCGCCGCGCTCGCCTCCCACGTGCCGCACCTGCTCGCCGGGGCGCTGGCGGGGGCGGTCCGGCACGCCGCCCTGCGCGACGCGGTCCTCGCGCTCGCCGCCGGCAGCTTCCGCGACGGCACCCGCGTCGCCGGCACCCCGGCCCCGCGTACCGCCAGCATGCTGCTCGGCAACCGCGACCGGGTGCTGGACGGCCTGGCCGGCGTCACCGCCTTCCTCGACCGGCTGGCGGGCGCGCTGCGGGCCGGCGACGCCGCCTCCCTCACCGCCCTGTACGCCGAGGCCGAGGCGACCCGCTCCGCGCTGCTCGCCCGCCCGTTCGACACCTCCGTACGGGAGTTCCCGGCGGTCGGCGACCACGCCGCCGAGGTCGGCTGGCTGCGGCGGCTGGGCGCGGGCGGTGGGCACCTGAGCGCCTGCCGGGTCGCGGGCGGCACGGTCTCCTACACCGCGCACGCCCCGGCGGGCACCGCGCCGGCCTGACCCGCGACCGGCTCCGCCGTGCTCCGGACGGCGGGCGGGTCGGTGGGTGCGCGGTTAGGGTGAGGGCATGGTGGACGGGCCGGTGGTGGCGGTGCGCGGCGAGGCGTACCGGGAGGTGGCTCCGGAGATCGCCCGGTTCGCGGTGACCGCCAGGGCGCGCGACCGCGACCGGGAGGCCACCCTGACCCGGCTGGCCGAGCGGGCCGCCGCCGTCCGGGTGCTGCTCGACGCCGAGGGCACCGGCATCGACCGGCGGGAGACCGGCGAGCTGCGGGTACGGCCGGAGACCCGGCGCTCGGGTGAGCGGGTGGTGGCGTACAGCGGCAGCGTGACCACCACCGTGACGGTCAGCGACTTCACCGCGCTCGGCGAGCTGATGCTGCGCCTGGCCGACCAGGACCAGATCGAGGTGGCCGGGCCGTGGTGGGCGCTGCGGCCGGGCAGCCCGGCCCACCGGGAGGCCCGGCACGCCGCGCTCGCCGACGCCCTGCTGCGGGCCCGCGAGTACGCGGAGGCCCTCGGCGCCCGGGTCACCGCGCTGATCGAGCTGGCCGACGCGGGCGCGGCGGAGCAGCCGATGCTGAGCCGGATGGCGTACGCGGCCGACGGCGCGGAGAGCGCTCCGCCGGAGCTGGAGCTCGACCCGCAGCCGCAGACCGTGCACGCCGCGGTGCACGCCCGGTTCGCGATCAGCGAACCGGTCCTCGGCTGATGGCCGCCGCCCGGGTCGTCGGGACCGACGAGCTGGTGGCACGGGCGCGCGCCCTCGCCGAGGCCGGCCCGCGGCAGCTGCTCGGCATCGCCGGGCCGCCCGGCGCGGGCAAGTCGACGCTGGCGGAGCGGATCGTCGAGGCGGTCGGCCCGACGGCCCGGCTGGTGCCGATGGACGGCTTCCACCTCGCCCAGGCCGAGCTGCGCCGCCTGCGCCGGGCGGAGCGCAAGGGCGCCGTGGACACCTTCGACGCCAACGGCTACGTGTCGACGCTGCGCCGCCTGCGTCGGCTGGAGCCGACGGCGGTCTACGTGCCGGCGTTCCGCCGGGACCTGGAGGAGCCGGTGGCCGGCTCGATCGAGGTGCCGCCGTCGGTGCGGCTGGTGGTCACCGAGGGCAACTACCTGCTGGTGGACGCGACCCCCTGGGACGAGGTGCGGCAGCTGCTGCACGAGGCGTGGTTCCTCGACCTGGACGCCGAGCTGCGGCTGCGCCGGCTGACGGCCCGGCACGAGGCGTACGGGCGGTCGCCGGAACAGGCCCGGGCGTGGGCGACGGGCAGCGACGAGGCCAACGCCGCCCTGGTCGCCGGCACCGCGCACCGCGCCGACCTGGTCGTCCGCCTCGCCGAGCCGCCGCCGACGCCCTGACGAGGATCCGCGCTCAGCCCGTCGCCGTTCTCCCGGCGGCGCCCTGACGGCTGCCCTGACGCGCCCCGGCGCGCTCTGCCGGTGGCCAGGCGGGGTCAGCCGGAGCCGGGCCGGGGTGCCGGGACGCCCCGGCGCAGCAGCCACGCCACCCGCGAGCGTTCCCGGTGGAACTCCGGCGCCTCGGGGTAGCCGCTGTGGTTGCGGATCGGGGGATCCGCTACCTCCCCGTCGCTGGGGTGCAGCGCCTCCGGGTCGCGTACGGGCAGGTCCCGTTCCCCGGCGGTGACCGGCCAGCCGAGCGGGTCGGTGTCGCGCCAGAAGTTGGTCCAGCGGACCCTGTCGCCGGTCGGGGTCAGCGCGTCGGCGAGCACGGGCAGCCGGTCCGGGCCGAAGTAGCCGGGGAAGACCCGCCCGTAGAGCCGGGTCAGCTGGCAGCCGTACGAGAAGAACCAGATCCGCCGGCGTACGCGGGCCGGCAGTTGCAGGAGCACCGCCGCGCAGATCACCGTGCCCTGGCTGTGCCCGGAGAGGATGATCCCGTCCACGCCCCGGGGGTCGTGCTCGGGCAGCGCCAGCAGTCCGGCGACGCGGGTCTGCAACTCGGGTACGGCCCGTTCGGCGTAGCTGGGCGGGGCCAGCGGGTGGGCCGTCCGGGGCCAGAAGGTGCCCACGTCCCAGACCACGCCCACCGAGCGGCGGACGACGTCGTTGCGGTAGACCAGCATGCCCACCGTGGCGATCAGCACCGGCAGCCAGCCGAGCAGACGCCCGCCCATCTCGGAGATCCACTCGACCACCGCCGCTCCGCCGGTCGCCGCCGTGGGGTGCGGTGGGCTGTGGGTGAGCAGGGCGGCGCAGGAGAGGGTCGCCAGCACGAGCGACACGGCCGCGTAGCAGCCGACCAGCCGTACGGCGTGTTCGCCGACCAGTCGGTGCAGCGCGCGCCAGGCGACGACGTCGCGGCAGCGCCGCAGCTCGTGCGCGGAGAGGGGGGCGCCGGTGCGCGCCGTCGCCTCCGCGTACTCGTGGCGGCGCAGGCGCAGGTAGAGCAGCCCGGCCCGGACGACGGTGGCGGCGAGTGCGAGCAGGGCGGCGGCGAAGACGAGCCCGGCCCACAGCACCGGCACCGGGGGCGCGACGGGGGAGGACCCGCCCGTGGCCGGGCCGCCGTTGAGCCGGCCGGTGACCCAGTAGAGCAGCCCGGCGCTGTAAGAGACGCAGAGCATCCAGCCGAAGCCGGCGAGGAGCGCCGGCGCGCGCCCGCCCCAGGCCAGGTCGGTGTGGGGCCCCAGGGGTTGTCGCCCGAGTGGCACCGGCACGCGCGGCAGCAGCAGCCCGGTGGCGGCCAGGGCGACGATCAGCACGACGACGGCCCAGAACTCCAGCGCGGCGGGCGCGGGCGGCAACCCGGGTAGCCACCCGGTGAACCAGGCGAACCCGGGGACGAGCAGCAGGGCGGCCGCCGCCGGCGCGACCAGCGCCCGCCGCCCGGACCGGGCCACCGCGCCGATCGCGATCAGCAGCAGCAACTGTCCCGTGCCCAGCCACGCGACGATCCAGTTCAGGCCGGGCAGCGACCGGCCGGCCGGGCAGGCCGGCGCACCGGCGGCGCGGGCGCAGCCGGGGGCCGGACGCAGGTCGGCCAGGGGCGTACCGGCGGGGCCGTCGGGCAGCAGCAGGATCAGCACCGTGCCGGCCAGCCCGAACCCGGTGAGCGCGGCGACCGTGATGCTCCACCGGCCGAGCGGGGTGGCCCCCGCGCGCCGCGTCAGGCCTGGGCCGGCGAGGGCCACGACCGCGACCACCACGACTGCGGCGAGGGCCGCCACGGTGGACCAGGCGACGACCGCCCGCGCACCCCGGGGCGGGTCCAGGGCGAGGACCACCCCCAGCGGTACGGCGGCGGCGACGACCACGCCGGTGCACAGGTGCAGCACGGCGCCCCTGCGCAGTTGGCCCTCGCCGATCCAGAAGGTGCGGTCCTGCAACGGGTTCCCGGGCGGGCCGGGGGGTGGGTCGGGCGCGGCCGGGCCCGCCTCGGGTTGCTGCGGTCCGTCCGGCGTCGCGTCGGCGGGTCGAGGAACCCTCGGTGGGGGCACCGGTTCGGCGGGCATCTGTGCCTCGTACTGGTAGGTGCGCCAGCTCACCAGGCCGAGCAGGGCCAGCGCGCCGAGGGGCACGATCAGGCCGACGGCCATCGGTCTGGTGCCCTCGCTCCACCAGCCCCGTCCCAGGAACTCCCAGGGGCCCGGGATCCGGCGCAGGCAGTCCTGGTCGACGCACTGCCAGCCCACGAGGTCGACTCCGACGGCGGTGAGGGTGAGGGCGAGGGTGCCGGTGAGGCTCAGGCAGAACAGCCGGATGAACCAGGCCGTGATCCCCGAGGTGCTGTGCCAGCGTTCGGTGCCGGGGTCGGCCGGTACGGACGGCCGGGCGTGCAGCGCGACGTTGGCCAGCGTGAACGGGAGCAGCAACGTCCACAGTGCGCGTTCGACGTCGCGCGCGGTGCGCGCGCCGGAGGTCAACTGCCCCCAGCTGTACGCCTCGACGACGATCGGGTCACCGGGTTCGGCGGTGTGGGAGCGGTAGAAGCCGGTGACCGGGCCGCCCGCGACGAGCCACGGCGGCGGGGGCGCGTCCTCCCCGGGGGCCGGACGCAGGCCGAGGATCTGGCCCGGGGGCGTGTTGGAGACCCCGTGCACGCGCAGTTCGAGAACCCGACCGACCATCCTCGCCCCCTGGTGACGACGTCACCACCCACAGTGCCGGGTGCCGGGTGTGGAATGCCAGGGGTTGGAGGGTGTTTGTGCAGGTGGTGGGCTTGATCGTGGTCAGTCGAGCTGTCGTACGACCCGGGCGGGGTTACCCACGGCGACGACGTTCGCCGGCAGGTCCCTGGTCACCACGGCGCCCGCGCCGACGACGGTGTTCTCGCCGATGGTGACGCCCGCGAGCACGATGGCCCCGCCGCCGAGCCAGACGTTGTCGCCGATGGTGATCGGCTTGGCCGCCTCCCACTTGTCGCGGCGGGGCCCGGGCTCGACGGGGTGGGTGGGGGTGAGCAGTTGCACGTTCGGTCCGATCTGGACGTCGGCGCCGATGGTGATCGGGGCGACGTCGAGGAGGACCGCGTTGAAGTTGACGAAGCTGCGTGGTCCGATTCGGATGTTGCGGCCGTAGTCGACGTACAGCGGTGGCCGGACGTGGGTGCCCTCGCCCACCTCGCCGAGCAGGTCGCGCAGGGCGGCGAGCCGGGTCTCGGGGTCGGCGGCCGGGCTGCCGTTGAAGCGTTCCATCAGCCGCGTCGCCCGGTCCAGGTCGGCGGCGATCTCCGGGCCCTCGGCGATGTAGGGCTCGCCGGCCAGCATGCGTTCCTTCATGGAGGTCACCGGCCGATCATCCCCGATGACGGGGCCCGATCGTTGGCTGGTCCGTCATCTCCGTGTCTTCATTTTGCATACCCGGTATGTAATCCTGATGACTGTCAATGCGTCCATCCCTACAGGTAGTAACGCCCGACAAGGAGGATCCGTTGCAGCGAAGAAGAAAACTGGTCGGTCTCGGTCTGGTGCTCGGCGTGGTGCTCGGCACCCCCGGCATGGCCGTCGCCCAGGCGCCCGCCGATCCGGCCGCCCGTCCCGTCCCGGCCGCGTCGGCCCCGGCGGCGGGCACCGGCAGCCGCCCGGTGACCCTCACCCTGCTCACCGGCGACCGGGTCACCGTCACCGGCTCCCGCGTCAGCGTGCGCCCCGCGCCCGGGCGTGAGGACGTCCGCTTCCTCACCCGACGCGACCGGGGCCACCTCTCGGTGGTGCCCGAGGACGCCGTGGCGCCGATCCGCGAGGGACGGGTCGACCGGCGGCTGTTCGACGTCACCGAGCTGGTCGCCGCCGGCTACGACGACGCCCGGCGCGACCACCTGCCCCTGCTGATCACGGGCGGCAGCGGGGCGGCCCGGCGCTCGACCGTGCCCGGCGGGGTGACGGTCACCCGCGAGCTGCCCGCCGTCGGCGGCCTCGCCGCCACGGCGAGCAAGCGGCGCGCCACGGAGGTCTGGGCGGCGGTCACCGCCGCCGGTGCACGCGTCGGCGCGGCAGGGGGCGCCGACAAGATCTGGCTCGACGGCCGGCGTCAGCTCACGCTCGACCGCAGCGTGCCGCAGATCGGCGCGCCGGAGGCCCACCGGGCCGGATTCACCGGTCGGGGCGTGCGGGTCGCCGTGCTGGACACGGGGATCGACGCCACGCACCCCGACCTGGCCGGCCGGGTGGCCGAGGTGCGCAACTTCACCGAGGAGTCCGCGGCGGGCGACGTGGTCGGGCACGGCACCCACGTGGCCTCGATCGTCGCCGGCAGCGGCGCCGCCTCCGGCGGTCGCCTCCGGGGCGTCGCCCCCGACGCGACGCTGCTCGACGGCAAGGTCTGCGAGACGTACGGCTGCCCCGAGTCGGCGATCCTCGCCGGCATGCAGTGGGCCGCGGTGGAGCAGCGGGCCGACGTGGTCAACCTCAGCCTCGGCGGCTACGACACCCCGGAGGTCGACCCGCTGGAGGAGGCCGTCAACACGCTCACCGCGCAGACCGGCGCCCTCTTCGTGATCAGCGCCGGCAACTCCGGCCGGTTCGCCCCGGTCAGTTCCCCCAGCACCGCCGACGCCGCCCTCTCGGTGGGCGCAGTCGACCGGGACGACAGCCTCGCCGACTTCTCCAGCCGTGGCCCCCGCACCGGTGACGACGCGCTCAAGCCCGACATCACCGCCCCCGGGGTGGACATCGTGGCGGCGCGCAGCCGTGACGGCGTGATCGGCGAGCCGGCCGGCGACGGGTACGTCTCGCTCTCCGGCACCTCGATGGCCGCCCCGCACGTCACCGGCGCGGCGGCGCTGCTGGCCCAGCAGCACGCCGACTGGAAGGCCGACCGGCTCAAGGCCCTCCTGATGTCCTCCGCGAAGCCGCACCCCGAGCTGACCGCGTACGAGCAGGGGGCCGGGCGGGTCGACCTGGCCAGCGCGGTCCGGCAGACGGTGACCAGCGACCCGCCGAGCGTGTCGCTCGGACGGGCACTCTGGCCGCACGACGACGACACCCCGATCACCCGCACCGTGACCTGGCGCAACGACGGCGCCGCCACCGACCTGGAGCTGGCCGTCGAGGCGACCGGCCCGGACGGCAGGCCCGCCCCGGCGGGGATGTTCACCCTCGGCGCGAGCCGCATCAGCGTGCCGGCCGACGGCACGGCGAGCGCCACGATCACCGCCGACACCCGGGTCGACGGCCCGGACGGTCACTACACCGGCCGGATCGTGGCCCGCTCCGGCGGCACGGTGGTGGCCGTGACCCCCGTGGCCGTGCACCGGGAGGTGGAGAGCTACGTCGTGACCGCCCGGCACCTGAACCGGGCCGGCACGGTCGCCAGCGAGTACGGCACCATGCTGGTCGCGCTGGACGGGCTCGACCCGTACGACCTGTACGACCCGGACGGCACCGCCGAGATGCGGGTCCCCAAGGGCCGCTACGGGCTGGTCAGCTTCGTGTACGACGTGGCCGGCGAGGAGGTCACCGCGCTCACCCAGATCGTCCAGCCGGAGCTGGTGGTCGCCGGCGATACGCGGATCACCCTCGACGCCCGCCGGGGCGAGCCGGTCCGGATGAGCGTCCCGCAGCGCTCGGCCACCCCGGCGCTCGTCGTCACCGAGGCGATCTTCCTCGCCGAGACGGGCAGCCACACGTTCGGCATGCTGGGCTCCGACTTCGAGGGCCTGCACACCCTCGGGCTCGGGCAACCGGCGTCCGGTGAGCGGTTCGTCGCCACGGTCAGCAGCCAGTGGGCCGACCTGGAAGCGGCGAGCAGCCCCTACCTCTACGCCCTCAGTGAGGGCGTGCCGGGCCGGATGCCGACCGGCTTCGTCCGGCACTACCGCACGAAGGACCTGGCCACGGTCACCCACCGGTTCAACGGCGGCGACCCGGGGCTGGTCACCGACCGCCTGGTCTTCGCCCAGCGCGAGCCCGACGTGGGCGGCTGGGCGGTCGGCCTGCGTACCGCCACGCCGGGGCAGCGGGTCGAGCACTACAACACGCGGGGCGTGCGCTGGTACTCCGAGCTGGACTTCGGGGTGCCGACCGACGAGGGCTGGGCCGACCTCAAGGCGATCCTCTTCTCCGAGGCGCGCACCCTGCGTCCCGGGCGGCACTACCGGGAGAGCTGGAACAGCGCGCCGTACGGGCCGTCGTTCCCGGCGGCGGGGATCACCCGGCAGGGCGACCGCATCGAGGTGAACCTGCCGCTGCACAGCGACGCCGAGGGGCACCCGGGGGCTCGGTCGCCGACACCGCCCGCACCGCCCTCTACCGCAACGGGGTGCTGGTCGGGGAGAGCGCGGAGCCGGCGTACGGCGGGTTCGACGTGCCGCCGGGCGCGGCCGACTACCGGCTGGAGGTGTCGTCGAAGCGGAGCTTCACCGACCTCGCCACCGAGGTGGCGGCCACGTGGACGTTCCGGTCGCGGCACGTCGGCGGGGACGACCCGGTCGCGCTGCCGGCGTCGGCGATCCGGTTCGCGCCCCGGCTGTACCGGGACAACGCCGCCCCGGCGGGCCGGAGCTTCGTGATCCCGGTCGAGGTGCAGCGGCAGCCGGGCGCGCCCAGGGCCCGGATCGCCGCGCTGACCGTCGACGCCTCCTACGACGGCGGGAAGACCTGGCAGCGGGCCCGGGTCCGCCCCGGCGGGGACGGCTGGACGGCCACCGTGCGGCACCCCGACGGCGCCGGGTACGTCTCGCTGCGGGCCACCGCCCGGGACACCGCCGGCAACACGGTCACCCAGCGCGTCATCCAGGCGTACCGCCTGCGCTGAGGCGTACCCCCGCCGGGCCCGCGGCCGATCGCGGGCCCGGCGGGGGCGACCCGTCAGTCGTTGGCGTGCAGCGCGGCGTTCAGCTCGATGCCCCGGCCCGCGCGCTGCTTCGCCTCCAGCGCACCGGTCACCGAGTTGCGCCAGAACAGCAGGTTGTCCACCCCGGACAGCTCGCGGGCCTTGACCACCCGGCCGTCCGGCAGGGTGATCTTGGAGGCGGCGGTGATGTAGCAGCCGGCCTCCACCATGCAGTCGTCGCCGAGCGAGATGCCCACGCCCGCGTTCGCGCCGATCAGGCTGCGTTCGCCGATGCGGACCTTGTCGGTGCCGCCGCCGGAGAGGGTGCCCATGATCGAGGCGCCGCCGCCGATGTCGGAGCCGTCGCCGACCACCACGCCCTGCACGATCCGCCCCTCGACCATGGAGGTGCCGAGCGTGCCGGCGTTGAAGTTGCAGAAGCCCTCGTGCATGACCGTCGTGCCGGCCGCCAGGTGCGCGCCGAGCCGGACCCGGTCGGCGTCGGCGATCCGCACGCCCGACGGCACCACGTAGTCGGTCATCCGGGGGAACTTGTCCACCCCGTACACGGCCAGGTGGCGGCCGGCGGCCCGTTCGATGACCCGCAGCTCGTCCACGCGCTCCGGCGGGCACGGCCCGGCGGAGGTCCAGGCCACGTTCGCCAGCTTGCCGAAGATGCCGTCGAGGTTGAGCTCGTTGGGTCGCACCAGGCGGTGGGAGAGCAGGTGCAGCCGCAGGTACGCGTCGGCCGCGTCCTTGATCGGGTCGTCCAGCGAGTCGATCACGGTGACCACCTGGACGGTACGCAGCCCGGGCAGCGCCCGGTCGCCGACCGCTCCCGGCGGCAGGTCCAGCACGTCCGCCTCGTCCTCGCCGGCGACCAGCGGCAGCTTGCCGAGGCCCAGCTTGCCGGTCGGGTACCAGGTGTCGAGCACCTGGTCGTCAGCGGTCACGGTGGCCAGGCCGATGCCCCAGGCGGATTCGGACGTCACTGATTCACCTCTCGTTCGTGGCTGCCGGGCGGGCGGGTCACCGGGTGCCCCGCGCGACCGCGCGCTCTGACGCCGGCCGCCCGGAACGCTCGCTCCTCACACGCCCGACCTGACGGTACCGTGCGAACCATGGAGAACCCGCTGACCCCCGAGGTCCTGGCCGATCCGGTGGCGCTGACCCGAGCGCTGGTCGACATGGAGTCCGTGTCCCTCAACGAGAAGGCGATCGCCGACTGCGTGGAGCAGGTGCTGCGGGGCGTACCGCACCTGACCACGTACCGGCACGGCAACACGGTGATGGCCCGGACCGACCTGGGCCGCGACCAGCGGGTGGTGCTCGCCGGTCACTTGGACACGGTGCCGCTGAACAACAACTTCCCGTCGACCATGCGCGGCGACCTGATGTACGGCTGCGGCACCTCCGACATGAAGTCCGGGGTGGCGTACGCGCTGCACCTGGCCGTGAGCCTGCCCGACCCGCGCTACGACGTGACGTACTTCTTCTACGAGGCGGAGGAGATCGAGTCGAAGTACAACGGCCTCTTCCTGGTCGCCGAGGCGCACCCGGAGTGGCTGGAGGCGGACTTCGCGCTGCTGCTGGAGCCGACGTACGGCATCGTCGAGGCCGGGTGCCAGGGCACCATGCGCTCGGTCGTCACCACCACCGGCGTACGCGCCCACTCGGCCCGCTCCTGGCACGGCGTGAACGCGATCCACGCGGCCGGCGAGGTGCTCGACCGGCTGGCCAACTACGAGGCGCGGCGGGTCACCATCGACGGCTGCGACTACCGCGAGGGGATGAACGCGGTCCGCATCCACGGCGGCGTGGCCGGCAACGTGGTGCCCGACCGGTGCGAGGTCGAGGTCAACTACCGCTTCGCGCCGGACCGGACCCCGGCCGAGGCCGAGGCGCACCTGCGCGAGGTCTTCGCCGGCTTCGACGTGCGGGTCACGGACTCGGCCGCCGGCGCCCCGCCCGGGCTGGAGGCGGCACCCGCCAAGGAGTTCGTGGCGGCGGTGGGTGCCAAGCCGATCGGCAAGCTGGGCTGGACGGACGTGGCCCGGTTCGCCGCGATGGGCGTCCCGGCGCTGAACTTCGGCCCCGGCGACCCGAACCTGGCCCACCACCCGGACGAGCACGTCGAGATCAGCAAGATCCGGGACGGTGCCGCCACGCTGCACCGCTGGCTCGCCTCCGCCTGACGCCCGGGGCGGGTGGCCTCCTCGCATGGACGGAGGGTCCGCGTCGGACGACGCGGACCCTCCGCTCACGGTGCTGCCGGTGCGGGTCAGACGGTGGTGGACGCCTCGGCGGTGGGCCGGGCGTCGGTCTGGCCGCCCTGATCGGTGGACGGTTCCATCAGGCGGGCGCGGCGGCGCTCGGCCACCACGTCGCGGATGCGGCGCTGCATCTGCCGCCGGATCCGGATCATCTCGCTGTTGCTGATCACGCTGACTCCTCCCCCGAAGGCGCGCGCCGGGGCATACCCGGTATGTGAATAGTAAGACGTCCGTGCGACCGAATTAGTTGCCCAAGATCGGAAAATTTTCTCCGGTCACCGCCGCGGCGCGCCGCCGTCCTCCGCGCCGCCGTCCTCGGGCTCGTCGCCGGGCGTCGCCCGATAGCCGCCTCCGCCGGTCGGCGCAGGTCCGGCTCGTGGTGCCCGCACCTGGCGGGTGCCGCTCCACTACGGTGGCTCCCATGGGTCAGAGCAACGGGCGGGAGGCCGGCCGCCAGCCGGGACAGGAACGGCACCGGGGGGCCGTGACGCTGCGTCGACAGGCGATCACGAGCAGCACGGCGGACCAGCGCCTGCTCGATTCGCGGGGGCGGAGCGACTGGAAGACCAAGGACGCCTGGCGGGCGCTGCGCATCCTCTCCGAGTTCGTCGAGGGCTTCGACACCCTCGCCGACCTGCCCCCGGCGGTCAGCGTGTTCGGCTCCGCCCGCAGCCGGCCGGAGAGCCCGGAGTGCCAGCTGGCCGAGGCGCTGGGCGCCGCCCTGGCCCGGGCCGGCTACGCGGTGATCACCGGTGGCGGGCCGGGCGTGATGGAGGCGGCCAACCGGGGCGCCAGCGAGGCCGGCGGGCTCTCGGTCGGTCTCGGCATCGAGCTGCCCTTCGAGCAGGGCCTCAACGAGTGGGTCGACCTGGCCATCGACTTCCGCTACTTCTTCGCCCGCAAGACCATGTTCGTCAAGTACGCCCAGGCGTTCGTCGTGCTGCCCGGCGGGTTCGGCACCATGGACGAGCTGTTCGAGGCGCTGACCCTGGTGCAGACCGGCAAGGTCACCCGCTTCCCCGTGGTGCTGATGGGCGCGGAGTACTGGAGCGGCCTGCTCGACTGGCTGCGCGACACGATGGCCGCCGACGGCAAGATCGGCCCGGTCGACCTGGAGCTGATCTGCGTGACCGACGACGTCGACGCGGCCGTCCGGCACATCGTGGAGGCCGAGGCCGCGCTCAACGTCGAGCAGGAGGCGGTCCGCGAGGAGGCCGTCGCCGTGACCGCCGCCGACCAGCAGGCCGCCGCCGAGGCGGGCGACGAGAGGCGGGAGCGCTGATGGCGGCGATCTGCGTGTTCTGCGCCTCCTCCCGTACGCTCGACCAGCGCTGGCTGGACCTCGCGGCCGAGACGGGCGCGGAGATCGCCCGGCGCGGGCACACGCTCGTCAGCGGCGGCGGGTGCGTCGGCATGATGGGCGCGCTGGCGGACGGGGCGCGGGCCGCCGGCGGTCGGACGGTCGGGGTGATCCCGCAGTCGCTGGTCGACCTGGAGGTCGCCGACCTGGCGTCGGACGAGCTGCTGATCACCGACTCGATGGCCAGCCGCAAGACCGTCATGATCGACAAGTCGGACGCTTTCCTCACCCTGCCGGGCGGGCTCGGCACCCTCGACGAGCTGTTCGAGGTCTGGACGACCGCGACCCTCGCCCTGCACGCCAAGCCGATGGTGCTGGTCGACACCGACGGTTTCTACCGCCCGGTGCTCGACTGGCTGGGCGCGTTGGCCGACCAGACCTTCCTCAAGCCCGCCGGCCTGGGCCTGCTCACCGTGACCGACACGGTTCCCGCCGCCCTGGACGCCGTGGAACGCCAGCTGACCTGACCCCACCCCAGCCGCCCCGTGTCCCGCGCCGGAAGAGGGCGGGGTGGCGGGGCGGGGGTGTCGTACCGGCGTGGTGGGATGGGCGGATGCAGGCGTACCGGCTGGTGCGCCGGCCTGCCGAGGCGGTCCGGGGGGACCAGCGGCCCGGCGGGCCGGCCCGGGGGGACGGTCGGTCCGAGGGGCCGACCGGGGACGAGCGGCGCTCCGAGGGGCCGACCGGCGGCCAGCGGAGCTCCGGCGAGCCCACGGGCGCGCGGCGGGCGGCGGCGCGGCTGAGCGATCCGCACCAGGCCGAGATCGTGGCGCACACCGACGGGCCGATGCTGGTGCTCGGCGGTCCCGGCACGGGCAAGACCGCCACGCTGGTCGAGGCGGTCGCCGCCCGGGTCGCCGAGGGCGTCGACCCGGAGCGGATCCTGGTGCTCACCTTCGGCCGCCGGGCCGCCACCGCGCTACGCCAGCGGATCGAGGCCCGGGTCGCCGAGGACGGCCACCGCGTGCTGCGCGAGCCGCTGGTGCGCACCCTTCCGGCGTACGCCTTCGGGCTGCTGCGCCGGGCCGCGGCCGAGCGCGGCGAGCCGTCGCCCCGGCTGCTCACCGGCCCGGAACAGGATCTGATCATCCGTGAGCTGCTCGACGTGGTCGGCGAGGAGCCCGACGACGACCCGGTCGGCTGGCCGGAGGACCTGCGCCCCGCGCTGCGCACCCGGGCCTTCGCGGCGCAGCTGCGCGACCTGCTGATGCGCGCCGCCGAGCGGGGCGTGGGCCCCGTCGAGCTGGCCCGGCTGGGCGAGAAGCTCGGCCGCGCCGACTGGCCCGCCGCCGCCCGCTTCCTGCGGGAGTACGTGGCCGTGCTCGCCCTGCGTGACGTCAGCAACCGGGGTTCCGTCGCGTACGACCCGGCCGAGCTGGTGCGGGCCGCCACCGGGATGCTGCTCGACGATCCCGAGCTGCTCGCGGCCGAGCGCCGGCGGCTGGCGTACGTCTACGTCGACGAGCTGGCCGACACCGACCCGGCCCAGCAGGACCTGCTCGCGACGGTGGCGGGCGGCGGCAAGCCCCTGGTCGCGTTCGCCGACCCGGATTCGTCCACGTACGCCTTCCGTGGCGCGGACCCGGCGGGGGTGACCACGTTCCCGCACCGGTTCCGCACCGCCTCCGGAGCCCCCGCGGCCCAGGTGGTGCTGACCACCTCCTACCGGGCCGGTGCCCGGCTGCTCGCCGCGTCGGGCCGGCTGGCGCGGCGGCTGCGCGGCCCGGCGGCGCACCGCCGGCTGCACCCGCTGCCCGACGCGCCGCCCGGCGCGGTGGAGGTACGCACCTTCCGCTCGGCCACCAGCGAGGCGGCCTGGCTGGCGCACGCGCTGCGCGAGGCGCACCTGCTCGGCGGCGTGCCCTGGTCGGAGATGGCGGTGCTGGTGCGCTCCACCGGGCGGCAGCTGCCCTCGTTGCAACGCGCCCTGCACGCCGCCGGCGTGCCCACCGTCGTGCACGGCGAGGACCTGCCGCTGCACCTGCAACCGGCGGTCGCGCCGCTGCTGCTCCTGCTGCGCTGCGCCCTGGAGCCCGAGCGGCTCGACGAGGAGGCCGCCGTGGCCCTGCTGCACTCGCCGCTCGGCGGCGCCGATCCGCTGGCCGAGCGGCGCCTGCGGCAGGGGCTGCGGGCCCTGGCGCTGGCCGGCGGCGACCGGCGGCCCTCCGGCGAGCTGATCGTGCGGGCGCTGCGCGATCCGGCCGAGCTGGCCGGGATCGAGCGGCACTGGGCGGAGCCGGCGCAGACGGTGGCCGGCCTGCTGGCCGTCGCCCGGGAGGCCGCCGAACGGCCAGGGGCCACCGCCGAGGACGTGCTATGGGCGGTCTGGCGGGCCAGCGGGCTCGCCGAGCTGTGGTCGGCGGCGACCGGCCGGGGCCAGACGGTGGCCGGCGAGGGCGATGTCGCGCGGCGTCGCCGCGCCGAGGCGGCCGACCGCGACCTCGACGCCGTGATGGTGCTGTTCGACGCGGCGGCCCGCTTCACCGACCGGCTGCCCGGCGCGCGTACGGAGGTCTTCCTCGACCACGTCCTCGCGCAGGACCTGCCGGCCGACACCCTCGCCCCGACCGCCGACCGGGGGGAGGCGGTGCGCCTGCTCACCGCCCACGCCGCGAAGGGACTGGAGTGGGATCTCGTGGCGGTCGCCGGGGTGCAGGAGGGCGTCTGGCCCGACCTGCGGCTGCGCGGCAGCCTGCTCGGCTCGGAGCGTCTGGTCGACGTGCTCGCCGGCCGCACGGCCGGGGCCGGCAGGGTGGCCACCCTGGTCGGGCAGAGCTCGGCGCTGCTCGACGAGGAGCGGCGGCTGTTCCACGTCGCGGTCACCCGGGCCCGACGACGGCTGCTGGTCAGCGCGGTCGCCTCCGCCGCGGTCGGCGGCGACGACCACGAGGAGCAGCCGAGCCGCTTCCTCTACGAGCTGGGCCCGACCGACCCGCCCGCGCCGCCCGCCCCACCCTCCCCGGGCGACGGCCCTCCGCCGCCCGGCGACGGCCCTGACGGCCCCGACCCGGCCCGGCCCGATCGGGACGCGCCACAGCGGCCGGGCGCCGGAGGGAGCGCCGACGCCGACGAGGAACCGGACCGGCCGGGCGCGTTGCCGGTGAGCCGGCCACCCCGGGCGCTGACCCTGCCGGCGCTGGTGGCGGAGCTGCGTACGGCCGTCAGCGACCCCGCCGCGCCGTACGCCCGGCGGCAGGCGGCGGCTGCCGAGCTGGCCCGGCTCGCCGCCGCCGGGGTGGCCGGCGCGCACCCGGACGACTGGTGGGGGCTGCGGCAGCTCTCCGACGACCGCCCGCTGGTCGACGAGGGGGCGCCGGTCCGGGTCACCCCGTCGGCGATGGAGAGCGCGCTGCGGTGCAGCCTGCGCTGGCTGCTGGAGCGGCACGGCGGCAGCCCGCCGGCCAGCGCCGCCCAGGGGGTCGGCAACCTGGTGCACGCCGCCGCGATGCTCGCCGAGGACGCCAGCGCCGACCGTGGGGCGCTGCTGGACTACGTCGCCGCCCGGTTCGACGCGATCGAGCTGGCCGCCCGCTGGATGGTCGGGCCGGAACGCAGCCGCGCCGAGGCGATGGTGGACAAGCTGCTGCGCTGGCTGGCCGCCAACCCGCGCCGGCTGCTCGCCATCGAGCACGAGTTCGCCGTACGCCTCGACGACCCGCAGCGGCCGGTCGAGTTGGCCGGCCGGGTGGACCGGCTGGAGGTCGACGAGGACGGCCGGCTGGTCGTGATCGACCTGAAGACCGGCAAGTCCACGGCGGTCACGGCCCACGACCTCGCCGAGCACCCGCAGCTCGGCGCCTACCAGGCGGCGGTGGAGGCGGGCGCCTTCGCCGACTTCGGCGAGGAGTCCGGCGGGGCGGCCCTGGTGCAGCTCGGCACGGGTGCGAAGGACGCGAAGGAGCAGAGCCAACCGCCGGCCGGGGAGGGCCCGGAGGCCGGCTGGGCGACCGCGCTGGTGCGGCGCACCGCCGATACGATGGCTGCCGCCACCTTCGCCGCCGTCGCCAACTCGAAGTGCCGGGTCTGCCCGGTGCGGACGAGCTGCCCGGTCTCCGGGCAGGGCCGCCAGGTGGTCGAGCCGCCGACCGCCCGCCGCCCGGAGACGCCTTGACGCAGCCCGCCCTGTTCAGCGGCGCGACCCCGGCGCCCCGGGTCGCCGACGCCGGTCCCCGGTACACGCCGGTGGAGCTGGCGAAGCTGCTGCGGCTGCCCGCGCCGACCCGGGAGCAGGCGGCGATCATCGCGGCCCCCGTGGAGCCGCTGCTGGTGGTCGCGGGCGCCGGCTCGGGCAAGACCGAGACGATGGCGGCGCGGGTGGTCTGGCTGGTCGCCAACTCGTACGTGCGGCCGGAGCAGGTGCTCGGGCTCACCTTCACCCGCAAGGCCGCCGGGGAGCTGGCGCACCGGGTGCGTACGCGGCTGGACCAGTTGGTGCGCCGGCTCGGGCGGCGGGGGCGCGACCCGCTCGACGACCCGCTGGCGGGGGAGCCGACGGTCTCCACCTACCACTCGTACGCGGGCCGGATCGTCACCGAGCACGGGCTGCGGGCCGGCTACGAGCCGTCCACCAGGCTGCTCACCGAGGCGTCCCGCTGGCAGCTGGTCGACCTGCTCGTGCGCAACTACGACGGCGACATGTCCGAGGTGGACCGGATGCCGAGCACCGTCACCGACGCGGTGCTGGCGCTCGCCGGGGAGCTCGACGAGCACCTGGTCGACCCGGACGCGCTGGCCGCGTGGACGGGCCGCTTCTTCGCCGAGGTGCAGGCGCGGCCCGGCCGGGTCTACGCCGACGTGCGCAAGGCGCTGCAACTCCAGCAGACCCGCCTGAAGCTGCTCCCGCTGGTGCGCGCGTACGCCCGGCGCAAGGAGGACTTCGAGGCGATGGACTTCGCCGACCAGCTCGCCCGGGCGGCCCGGGTGGCCCGGGACCACCCGGGCGTCGGCGAGATCGAGCGCGACCGCTTCCGGGTGGTGCTGCTCGACGAGTACCAGGACACCAGCCACGCCCAGGTGGTGCTGCTCAACGCGCTCTTCGGCGGCGGGCACCCCGTGACGGCGGTCGGCGACCCGTGCCAGTCGATCTACGGCTGGCGCGGGGCGAGCGCCGGCACCCTGGACCGCTTCCCCACGGAGTTCGCCCGCCCCGACGGCGCGCCGGCCGAGGTGCTCAGCCTCACGACGAGCTGGCGCAACCGGCCCGAGATCCTCGGCGTCGCCAACGCCCTGGCCACCCCGCTGCGGGCCGCCGGCGCCCGGGTGCCGGAGCTGCACGCGGCGATGAGCGTCCGGGAGCCGGTCCCGCACCGCAGCGCCCGTGGTGCCGCCGGCGGCACCGTCCACTGCGCCCTGCTGCGGACGTACGCCGACGAGGCCGACTGGATCGCCGACAGCGTGCTGCACGCCTGGCGGGGGGCGGCGGGGATGCCCGGCGTGCTGCCCGAGCACATCCCGGTGCCGCTGCGGCCCACGACCGCCGTGCTCGTCCGGCTGCGCAGCCAGATCCCGGCGATCGAGTCGGCGCTGCGCGAGCGCGGCCTGCCCGTCGAGGTGGTCGGCCTGGGTGGCCTGCTGGACACCCCCGAGGTGCGCGACGTGGTGTGCACGCTGCGGGTGCTGGCCGACCCGACGGACGGGGCCGCGCTGCTGCGCCTGCTGACCGGCGCGCGCTGGCGGATCGGCCCCCGTGACCTGGTGGCCCTGCACCGCCGGGCGAAGGCCATCGCGGCGGCCCGGCGCAAACTCGCCGACGACGGCACCCCCGAGATCAGCCCGGACCTGCTCGACGAGGCGACCCTGGTGGAGGCGCTGGCCGACCTCGGCCCGGCGCAGGCGTACTCGGCGGAGGGCTACGCGCGGCTGCGCGCGTACGCCCGGGAGCTGGGCCTGCTGCGCTACCGGCTGGACCAGTCCCTGCCGGAGCTGATCGCGGACATCGAGCGGACGATCGGCCTGGACGTGGAGGTGGCGGTGCGGGCGGGCCGGGACGGGGCCGGCGACGCCGGCCTGGCCCGGGGCCACCTGGACGCGCTCGGCGACGTGGCCGCCCGGTTCAGCGGGGAGACGCCGGGGGCCACCCTGTCGGGGTTCCTGGCCTACCTGGCTGCCGCCGAGGACGAGGAGCGCGGCCTCACGCCGGGCGAGGTGGAGGTGGTCGAGGGCGCGGTGCAGATCCTCACCGCGCACGCCGCCAAGGGCCTGGAGTGGGACGTGGTGGCGGTGGCGGGGCTGAGCCGGGGCGTCTGGCCGGGCCCGGTGCGCAACTCCGACCACTGGCTCGGCGGGCTGGGCGTGCTGCCGTTCCCGCTGCGCGGCGACGCCGACGGGCTGCCCGAGCTGGGCCTGGCCGAGGCCGGGGACCAGCGGGGGGTGGCCCGGGCAGTGGAGGACTTCACCGACGCCTGGCGGGCGCACGACGAGCGGGAGGAGCGCCGGCTGGCGTACGTGGCGGTGACCCGTCCCCGGCGGCTGCTGCTCTGCTCCGGCTACTGGTGGGGGGAGGGCACCAAACGGCCGCGCGGCCCGTCGGTGCTGCTGCGGGAGGTGCACGACGCCTGCCTGGACGGGGGCGCGGGGCACCTGGTCGACGAGTGGGCGCCGGAGCCGCCGGGCGACGCGGTCAACCCGACGACCGAGGTGGTGCTGCGCGCCGAGTGGCCGGCGGACCCGCTGGGCGCCCGCCGGCCGGCGCTGGCCGAGGCGGCCACCCTGGTCCGCCGCTTCCTCACCGACGGCGACCCGGTCACCCGCCCACTGCCCGACGGCGACCCGGCCGAACCGACGCTGTCCGGCGGCGACCGGGCCGCCCGTCCGCTGGCCGGCGGCGACGACACCGCCGGGGCGGGCGCGGCCCCGTCGGTGGGCGACGCGGACGTGGCGCGGTGGCGACGGGAGGCCGATCTGCTGCTCGCCGAGCGGGCCGAGCTGACCCGGCAGTCCGGCGCGATCGAGGTGGCGCTGCCCGGCCAGTTGTCGGTCACCCAGCTGGTGGCGCTGCGCCGCGATCCGGCGGCGCTGGCCCGCGCGCTGCGCCGCCCGGTGCCCACCGAGCCCAACCCGTACGCCCGCCGGGGCACCGCCTTCCACACCTGGCTGGAGCAACGCTTCGGCGCCGACCGGCTGCTCGACCTGGACGAGCTGCCCGGTGCGGCCGACGCGGACGCGGCGCCCGACGAGGCGCTGGCCGAGCTCCAGGAGCGCTTCCTGGCCAGCGAGTGGGCCGACCGGGTGCCGGTCGAGGTGGAGGTGCCCTTCGCCACAGTGATCGCCGACGTGGTGGTCCGGGGGCGGATGGACGCCGTGTTCGCCCGGCCGGGTGGGCGGTTCGACGTGGTGGACTGGAAGACCGGCCGGCAGCCCGCCGGCACCGCCGCCGCCGTGGCCGCCGTGCAGCTCGCGGTCTACCGGCTGGCCTGGGCCGAGCTGGCCGGCGTGCCCGTGGAACGGGTCGGCGCGGCGTTCCACTACGTACGGGACGGGGTCACGGTCCGCCCGGCGGACCTGCTCGACGCGGACGGCCTGACCGCGCTGATCGTCTCCGTACCGGAAATTGCGGCAGACGGTGGTGCTCGGCCGAATCCGTGATAGGTTGGTCGCGTTGCAGTTATGGTTCCCAGAGACTCTGTGTGCGCCTGGAGGATTGTGGCCCAGGCGCTCTTTGTTGTGTCCGGAGTTCTCCGGGCGGGGCGACCAGAAGCGACAAGCGAGCCAGGCAGTTCCGCGTGGCGCGCTCCTCTTCGAGTCCGCAACAAGTGCGGGTTCGACGTTCCGTCAAGGAGACGAAACAAAAATGGCTATTGGCACCGTCAAGTGGTTCAACGCTGACAAGGGCTTCGGCTTCATCACCCCGGACGGCGGCGGCGCCGACGTCTTCGCCCACTTCTCGGCGATCCAGTCCTCCGGCTACCGGAGCCTGGACGAGAACCAGCGGGTCGAGTTCGAGGTGACCCAGGGCCAGAAGGGCCCGCAGGCGGAGAACATCCGCCCGCTCTGATCTTCGGATCTTCCAGGTAACACCCACTGCGCCCTCCGGGCGCGGTGACGGGACCGGCCCGCCGCACCGTCGACCTGCGTGAGCAGGCGGCGAACGGCGGCGGGCCGGGGCCCGTACCCCTTTCGGTTCGTGCTTGTGAGTCACCCGCGGCCTGGTCCGCCGGTGACAGCGCCGCCTCCGGCGCCCTCCCTCGACACGTGCCGCGTCGAGGAAGGCTTCCGCATGACCACTGTCGTACCCTCGTTCGCCCTCACCGGGCTGGCCCCGGCGCTCCTCGCCGAGTTGACCGCCCAGGGCATCACCGAGCCGTTCCCGATCCAGTCGGCGACCCTGCCGGACTCGCTGGCCGGCCGCGACGTGCTCGGCCGGGGCCGCACCGGCTCCGGCAAGACGCTCGCCTTCGGGCTTCCCCTGCTGTCGCGCACCGCCGGCCGCCGGGCCCGCCCGGGCCGACCGCTGGCCCTGGTGCTGGTGCCGACCCGCGAGCTGGCCCAGCAGGTCACCACCGCGCTCGACCCGTACGCCCGCGCCGTCGGGCTGCGCTGCGCCACCGTCGTCGGCGGGCTCTCGCTGCAACGCCAGGCGGACGCCCTGCGCGCGGGCGCCGAGCTGGTCGTGGCCACCCCCGGCCGGCTGCACGACCTGATCAACCGCGGTGACGCCCGGCTGGACCAGGTCGCCATCACCGTGCTCGACGAGGCCGACCAGATGGCCGACATGGGCTTCCTGCCGCAGGTCACCAAGCTGCTGGAGCAGGTCGCCCCGAACGGGCAGCGGATGCTCTTCTCGGCCACCCTCGACGGCGGCGTGGACCGCCTGGTGCGCCGATTCCTCAGCAACCCGGTCTCGCACTCGGTCGACCCGGGCACCGCCACGGTGACCGCGATGACCCACCACGTGTTGCACGTGGACGCGGTGGACAAGCCGACCGCCCTGACCTGGATCGCCGCCCGCGAGGGCCGCACCATCCTGTTCATGGGGACCAAGCACCGTGCCGACCGGCTCGCCCGCCAACTGCTGTCCAAGGGGGTACGCGCGGCCGCACTGCACGGCGGGAAGTCGCAGCCGCAGCGCACCCGGATCCTGGAGCAGTTCCGCACCGGACAGGTGACGGCGCTGGTCGCCACCGACGTGGCGGCCCGGGGCATCCACGTCGACGGGCTGGACATGGTGGTCAACGTGGACCCGCCCACCGAGGCGAAGGACTACCTGCACCGTGGTGGGCGTACCGCCCGGGCGGGGGAGTCCGGCACGGTGGTCACCCTCGTCCTGCCGGAGCAGCGCCGGGACGTGTCCCGGCTGATGTCGACCGCCGGCATCCGTCCCGAGTCCGTCCAGGTGCGTCTCGGCGACGAGTCCCTGGCCCGGGTGACCGGTGCCCGGGAGCCGTCCGGCGTGCCGGTGACGATCGCGCCGCCGCCGCAGGCCGCCTCCTCCGGGGGCCGGTCGACCGGCCGGGGCGGTGAGGGCGGTCGTGCCGGCGAGGGCGCTCGGGCTCCGCACCGCGCCTCGGGGCGGCCGCGCCGCTCCCGCCGTCCCCGCGCCCCGCACGCCTCCTGATCGACGTCCTCCCCGCTCCTCCCACCGGCTCCGGGCACCCGTGCCCGGAGCCGGCTGAGTCTGGAATCAGCACATGTTGCGTCCGATCGGCGGCTGTTTCCGTCGCCCCGGGTGGTGAAGGCTTGGTGCGGGGGAAGATCCGGGCGGAAGCGCCCGGCGGGGAGGGGTGACCATGGTGGGCGACGCCGGCTCGGGCGCGGCGCGGGAACTGCTGCTGGTGCTCGCGGTGGCGCTGGCCGGGCTGTTGCTCGCGGTGGTCGCGGTGTTCACACCGTGGCACGCGGCCCCGGACGGGGCCGCGCCCGCCGCTCCCGTCGAGCTGCGCAGCCCGACGGAGCAGCCGGCCACCACCGCCGACTGACCGTCAAGAGGCCCCGCCTGCCCGCCTTGACCAGCTCGCCGCCGACCGGAGCCGAGGCGGCGACGGCGAGCATGGCCCGAAGCGCGTAGTCGCTGCGCGCGGAGACGTACACGTCACTGACCCGCCTGGTCCAGCACGCCCCAGCGCCGCCGGATCGCCTTGTCCGCCGCCCCGAACGCGGCGTCGACCACCAGGCCCAGCACCAGGATCACGATCATCGTGGAGATCAGCCAGGGCGAGTCGGAGAGTTCCCGTGAGTAGGTCAGCTGCGCGCCCAGCGAGGTCTGCGAGATGCCGACCACGATCAGTTCGCCGGCCATCAGGCTGCGCGAGGAGAACGCCCAGCCCTGCTTGAGGCCGGCCACAATGGCCGGCAGCGCGGCGGGCGCGATGACGTACCGGTACAGGTTCAGCCCTCGGGCGTCGAGGTTGCGGCCGGCCCGCGGCACCCGGGGCGCCGGCCGGGGCGGCTGACGACAGGTCGCCGGTGGCGGAGGTGCCGACGCGCTAGGGTCGATCCCGTGGCGGCCCGGAGATCGAAAATTCCAACGACGAAGTACCCGGTCGAGCGGTTCACCCTCGACAACGGCCTGCGGGTGGTGCTGACGCCGGACCGCAGCGCCCCGGTGATCGGGGTGGCGGTCGTCTACGACGTCGGCATCCGCTCGGAGCCGGAGGGGCGCACCGGCTTCGCCCACCTCTTCGAGCACCTCATGTTCCAGGGCTCGGAGAACCTGGAGAAGCTGGCGCACTTCCGGCACGTTCAGGGGGCGGGCGGCACCTTCAACGGCTCCACCCACCTGGACTACACCGACTACTTCGAGACCCTGCCGAGCAACGCCCTTGAGCGGGCGCTGTTCCTGGAGGCCGACCGGATGCGCGGCCCCCGGCTGACCGAGGAGAACCTGCGCAACCAGGTCGACGTGGTCAAGGAGGAGATCCGGGTCAACGTCCTCAACCGCCCGTACGGCGGCTTCCCCTGGCTGACCCTGCCGCCGGTGCTGTTCGACACCTTCCCGAACGCGCACGACGGCTACGGCTCCTTCGTCGACCTGGAGTCGGCCACCGTCGCCGACGCGGCCGACTTCTTCCGCCGCTACTACGCGAGCGGCAACGCGGTCCTGGCGATCGGCGGGGACATCGACGTCGCCGAGGCGACCACGCTGATCGAGCGGCACTTCGGCGACGTGCCGGCCCGGCCCGCCCCGCAACGCCCCGACTTCGCCGAGCCCGACCTGACCGAGGAGCGGCGCACCTCGTACACCGACAAGCTGGCCCCGCTGCCGGCGGTGGCCGGCGCCTGGCGGGTGCCCGACCCGATCACCGACTTCGCCGCCTACCTGCCCTACGTCGTCCTGGCCGAGGTGCTCACCGACGGCGACGCGTCCCGGCTGGTCGAGCGGCTGGTCCAGCGCGACCGGGCGGTGACCAGCCTCGGCGGCTACGTCGGCTTCATGGGCGACCCGTTCGACGTGCGGGACCCCACGGCGCTGCTGCTCCAGGCGCACCTGCCCCCGAGCGGGGACGTGGACAAGGTGCTGCGCACCGTCGACGAGGAGCTGGACCGGCTGGCCACCGACGGCCTGGCCGAGGGCGAACTGGCCCGTACCCAGGCCCGGATGGCGACCCACCTGCTGCGCGACACCGACGCGGTGCTCGGCCGGACGTTGCAGATGGCCGTGCTGGAGCAGCAGCGCGGCGAGCCGGGGCTGCTCAACGACCTGCCCCGGCTCGTCGGCGAGGTCACCGACGAGCAGGTCCGCGCCGCCGCCGCCACCCTGCGGCCCGAGCGCCGGGCGTCCATCGAGGTCATCGCCGGAGGTCACCAGTGACGGCAACCGCACAGGCCGCGCCCCGGGCGCTGCCACCGCTCGGCCCGAACCGTCGGCTCAAGCTGCCGAAGCAGGCCGAACGCACGCTGGGCAACGGGCTGACCGTGATCGCCGTACGCCGGCCGGCGGTGCCGCTGGTGGAGGTGCGGCTGTGGATGCCGTTCGGCCGTGCCCACCTCGCCCGGGGCGCCATGCTCGCGCAGACCCTGCTCTCCGGCACGCGGACCATGTCCAGCGTGCGGATCGCGGCCGAGTTGCAGAAGGTCGGCGGCGGGCTCTCCGCCGGGATCGACCCGGACCGGCTGATGCTCTCCGGCGCCGGGCTGGTCACCGGGCTGGACCGGATGCTGGAGATCCTCGCCGAGGTGCTGACCGACGCGAGCTACCCCAACGACGACGTCGCCACCGAGCGGGACCGGCTGGTCGACCGGATCCAGGTGGCGCGCAGCCAGCCGGCGCACCTGGCCCGCACCGCCCTGCTGCGGCGGGTCTACGGCACGCACCCGTACGCGGCGCAGACCCCCGAACCGGACGCGGTCCGGGCGGTCCGGCCGGCGGTGCTGCGGACCCTGCACGCCCAGCGGGTGCACCCCGCCGACGCGGTGCTGGTGCTGGTCGGCGACTTGCAGCCGGAGCGGGCGCTGGACGCCGCCGAGAAGGCGCTCTCGGGGTGGAACGGCGCCGGGCACACCGCCGACCTGCCGCCCGCCCCGCCGCTGGAGCCGGGGCCGCTGCTGCTGGTCGACCGCCCCGGGGCCGTGCAGTCCTCGCTGCGGATCGCGCTGCCGGCGGTGCCCCGCACCCACCCCGACCACGCCGCGCTGCAACTGGCCAACCTGATCTTCGGTGGCTACTTCTCCTCCCGCTGGACGGAGAACATCCGCGAGGACAAGGGCTACACGTACGGGGGGCACTCCGTCGTCGAGCACTCGGTGGCCGGGTCCGTGCTGGTCGCCGCCGCCGACGTGGCCACGGAGGTCACCGGGCCCGCGCTGCTGGAGACGACGTACGAACTCGGCCGGCTGGCCACCCTTCCGCCCGGGGAGGACGAGCTGGAACAGGCCCGCCAGTACGCCCTCGGCACCCTCCAGCTCGGGATCTCCACCCAGGCCGGGCTCGCCTCGCTGACCAGCGCGTACGCCGGCAGCGGGCTGCGCCTGGAGTTCCTGGCCGAGCACGCCGCCCGGTTGGCGAAGGCGACGGTGGCGGACGTGGCCGAGGTGGCGGCCCGCTACCTCGCCCCGGCCCGGGCGGCCACGGTGGTGCTGGGGGACGCCGAACGGATCGGGCCGCAGCTCGCGGCGCTGGTCCCGGTGACCACCGAGCCGGCACGACCGTGAACGGGGAGGCCGCCCCGCCGCTGGCCCGGTCCACCCTGGACCGGGCGGCCCACCGGCGTACCGACCCGGGATGGCTGGCGCAGGCCTGGAGCCAGGCCCGGGTGCTGGTGCTCGACTCCGGCGACGGCGGCCGGGCCCTGGTGCGTACGGACACGTCGCCGCCGACGCTGGTGCTGCTCGATCCGGCCGGGCTGCCCGAGCCGACGGCACCGATCTTCCTCGGCGTCGAGCCGGACGGGGTCCCGGTCTTCGCCGTGGACGCCCCGCTGCCGGCGGTGCCGGGGGCCCGGGCGACGCACCTGCGCGAGGTCGGGCACCTGCTCGGCGACCGCGACGCCGGGCTGTTCACCACCGCGCTGGCGCTGATCAACTGGCACCTGCGGCACCGCTACTCGTCGGCCACCGGGCACCCGACCGAGGTGGACGAGGCCGGCTGGTCCCGGGTGGACCCGGCGGGGGAGCGGATCTGGCCGCGTACCGATCCCGCGATGATCGTGCTGGTGCACGACGGCGTCGCGGGCCTGGACGGGCGGTGCCTGCTCGGCAACAACGCGAGTTGGCCGCACACCGCCGGCGAGCGACGCTTCTCCTGCCTCGCCGGCTACGTCGAGCCGGGGGAGTCGGCCGAGGCCGCCGTGCTGCGCGAGGTCCGCGAGGAGGTCGGCGTCCCGGTCGACGACATCGCGTACGCGGGCAGCCAGGCCTGGCCGTTCCCCGGCTCGCTGATGCTCGGCTTCCTCGCCACCGCGGACCCGGCGCATCCGGTGCAGGTGGACCCGACGGAGATCGCGTACGCCCGCTGGTTCTCGCGCCGGGAGATCGGCACGGCCCTGGCGGGGCGGCCGGTGGAGGTCGGCGGGGCCCGGCTGGTGCTGCCGCCGCCGTCGTCGATCGCGCTCTTCCTGATCCACCGCTGGCTCGACGGGCACTGCTGAACCGGGTGCCGCCGGCGGTGGCTGGACCGCCGGGAGGCCGGGTCGGTGGCCGGGAGGTCGTGCGGTCCCGGCCCGTGGCCGCCGTTGCCGCGACGGTCACGGGCCGGGAACACGGGCCGTCGTGGCCGGCTGGGGCAAGGAACACGGCGGGGGAGCCGGTCCGACCACGACGGACGTCTGGGTGCGGGTCAGCTGCCCCGGTCGTCGGGCGCGGCCCGGAGCCCGCCGCCCGGCTCGTCGAGCGGGAGCACCTTGACCCGTTGCCTGCCGGAGCGGACCGCGCCGACGGTGGCGAGGGCCCGGGCCAGCAGCAGCGCGGCGTCGCGCTCCTCGGCGTGCACGATCTGGCGGCGCGGTTCGGGCGCCGTGGTCTCGTCCCGCAGGCGGCCACCGCACGCCCAGGCGGCGGCGATGTCCACGTCGGCGGCGGCGCGGATGTCGGTGCGAACGATCAGGAACCGCATACGGGTCTCCGGATGAATCGCGACGGTGGGGAACGGGTGGAAGTTCCACGTCACTCTGTCGTCATGTTACGCCGCGCGGTCGTCTCATCAAGTGAAACGCGACGATTGGTCCGGAGGCTCGTCCGATCAGCGGATGCCTGGTCGGCGGGGTGGTACGGCGCTGACGCGACGGGGCCGCCGGCACCCTGCCGGCGGCCCCGCGACGGTCGACGGATCAGTTCAGATCGAACTGTCCGTTCTTCGCGCCGGCGATGAAGCCCAGCCAGCCCGCCCGGTTGAACAGCAGCACCGGACCGCACTGGTCCTTGCTGTCGCGCAGGGCCACCGCGGCCGGCCCGGTCCTCAGTGGTGCGACCTCGACGCAGTTCGAGGTCTGGCTGCGCGTGCTCTTACGCCACGGGGCGTCGGCGAGCTGGTTGATCACGGTCGTGTTGCGGATCTCGTTCATCGTGCCACTCCTGAGGTGAACTGCTCCGATGGAACGAGTGGCGCCGCACGACCCGAGGGTGGGACCCCCGTGATCATCGCTCCGTCAGGCGCCCGGAGTGCCGGCGACGCTGGGGCGGCGCCGTTGCCGACCCGTACGCCACCGTGGACGCGGTCGCCGTGTCGGGCAGCCGCCCCGTCGCTTCGATCAGCCAGGAGAGGGTGTCCGACTCGGAGAGCGCCGCCGTGCATAGCCACTCGAACACCACTTTATAGCGATTTAGGGCGTTTGCCTCGGTCGACATGACGTCGGTGAACCCCCCTTCGATCGCGAGCGTCTCCGGATCGAGCGGATCGGCGAACCGGTAGACCGAGAACGCGGTCGGCGGGAGGTACCAGTCGCCGATCTGGGTGTCGCGTGGCAGCACGTGCAGCGTGACGTTCGGCAGCATCGCCAGCTCGCAGAGCTGCACGAGCTGCTCGTGCAGCACCTCCGGCGGCGCGGTCCGGCCGCCGAGCGCCGCCTCCTCCAGCACCGCCGTGTAGCGGGGCGCGTCGACGGCGCGGTTGAGCAGCGACTGGCGGGCCAGCCGGGCCCGCACCTCGGTGTCGATGTCCTCCCCGGCCTCCGGATCGCCGGCCTCCTCGCCGACCTGCCGGGCCGAGGCGATCCGCACCGACGCGTACGCCGCCGTCTGGAGCAGGCCCGGCACCAGGACCGGGTTGTATTCCGAGATCTCCGCGCAGCCCGCCTCCAGCTCGGCGAAGCTGCGCTGCTGCTGGGTCATCACCGGGTAGTTCCGCAGCCAGCCGCGGATGTCGCCGGCCTCCTGCGTGATGCCGAGGAGCTCCCGGCGTAGCGCCTCTTCGGCGCCGTAGAGATCCAGCAGCGCGCGGACGTCGTCCGGGTCCGGGCGGCTGCGGCCGTTCTCCAGTCGGGACAACTTGGACGCGGACGCCCAGCCGACCCGCTCGATGACCTGGTCTCCCGTGAGACCCGCGGCCTCGCGCAGTCGGCGCAGTTCGGTGCCCAACCTGCGTCGGCGCAGGATCGGGCTGGGTGAGGCAGGAGGCACGACGTCCTCTTTTCCCGTGGGCCGCCGCAGACGCGACGGTAACTGTATGAAATTCGCCCCCCACGGTCAGTATGGACGGCGCGCCTCCCGTCGGAGGCCCCGGTGGGGGGCGTGTCTCGCAGAAAAGAGGACCGTGGGAAGGGCGCGGCGGCCCGCACGACGCCGTCGGCCCGCCCGCGCCACCCCCGACCGCGCCACGCCGCGCACCACCCCCGCCGGAGGGACCCCATGCGCACCGTCCTGCGCCGCCCGGATTTCCGTCTGCTCTTCGGTGGCCTGCTGGCCAGCATGGCCGCCGAGTCGATCCTGCTGCTGGCCCTCGCCATCTGGGTGAAGGACCTGACCGGATCGGACGGGCTGGCCGGCGCCACCATCTTCGCCGTCATCGCCCCGATGACCCTGGCCCCGCTGGTCGGGTGGATCGTCGACCGCTATCCCCGCCGCCCGTTCTTCGTGGCGGCCAACCTGGCGACGGCCGTGCTGCTCACCCCGCTCCTCGCGGTGCGGGACCGGACCGACGTGTGGATCATCTACGTGGTGGCCGCCCTCTACGGCCTGTCGTACATCACCCTCAGCGCGGTGCTCAGCGGCCTGATCCGCCAGCTCGTGCCGGTGGAACTGCTGGCCGACGCCAACGGCGTGCTCCAGACCGTGCGCCAGGGGCTGCGCCTGGTCGGCCCGCTGGCCGGCGCCGGGCTCTACGCCGCCGTGGGCGGCTGGATGCTGGCCGTCATCGGGATGGTCGGCTTCCTGTCGGCCGCCGTCGTGGTGGGCCTGATCCGCACGACGGAGACGCCGCGGACCGGGGCCGGGGTGCGCTGGCCGGCCGAGGTGAGCGCCGGGCTGCGGCACCTGGCCGGGGAGCCGGCGCTGCGGCGGGCGCTGCTCGGCTACGGGCTGGGGTCGCTGGCGATGGGCTTCAGCGAGTCGTTGATCTTCGCGTACGTCGACCAGGGGCTCCGCCGCGACGCCGCGTTCGTGGGCGTGCTGGTCACCGTGCAGGGCGTCGGCGGACTGGTCGGCGGGCTGCTCTCCCCGGCCGTGGTGCGCCGCGCCGGCGAGGTGGGCACGCTCGCCACCGGGGTGGCGTTCTTCGGTCCGGCCTCGTTGGCGCTGGTGTACCCGAACCTCTGGCTCGGCTTCGTCGCGGTGCTGCTGGCCGGCGTCTCGCTGCCGCTGACGATGGTCGGGCTGCACACGCTGATCCAGCGGCGTACCCCGCCGGGCCTGCTCGGCCGGGTCGCCGCGGCCTCCGAGGCGGTGGTGAGCGGCCCGCAGGCGCTCTCCATCGGCGCGGGGGCCCTGCTCGTCGGGGTGCTGGACTACCGCGTCCTGTTCGCCCTGATCGGGGTGGCCACCCTGCTCGCCGGCGGCTACCTCTGGCGCGGCCGTACGCTCAGCCCTCCGCCGCCCGCAACGATCCCGGCGCCCCGCCGGCCCACCGACGGGCCGGCCGGGGCCGGCAGCCAGTGGCGCGGGGCCGGGGGCCAGCGGGCCGGGACCGAGGGGTGGCGGGGCGAGGCCGGGGGGCAGGAGGTGGTCGGCACCACGCCACCGAGCCCGGGGCGCTGAGTCGTCCTGTCCGCCCCGCCGTGACCGCCCGCCGTGACCGCCCGCCGCGACCGCCCCGCCGCGACCGCCCCGCCGCGGGAACGCGACGAGCGGCCGCCCGGGTGGGCGGCCGCTCGTCGTCGGTGCTGCGTCGGTCAGGCGTCGATCGTGGCGAGGTGCTGCTTGACCTGGGTGATCGAGGGGTTGGTCAGGGCGCTGCCGTCGGCGAACCGCAGCGTCGGGACGGTCTGGTTGCCGCCGTTGACGCTCATCACGAACTCCGCGGCCTTCGGGTCCTGCTCGATGTCGACCACCTCGTAGCCGATGCCCTCCCGGTCGAGCTGCGACTTCAGCCGGTGGCAGTAGCCGCACCAGGGGGTGGAATACATCGTCAGCATGCTCAGGTCCTCCAACGGTCCGCACGGCGGCTTGCCGATCAAGCCCAGGCTAATCGCTGCAACGTCCGGCGGAGCTGAGACAATTCCTCGCTGTGGCGGTTCACTCAGCATCCGAACGCGTGCTCGCGGGGCTCGACCCGGAGCAGCGCTCGGCGGTGACCGCCCCCGCCGGTCCGGTCTGCATCCTGGCCGGCGCCGGCACCGGCAAGACGCGCGCGGTAACCTGCCGGATCGCCCATCGGGCGCTCTCCGGCGAGATCTCCGCCCGGCACGTGCTCGCGGTGACCTTCACGGCCCGCGCCGCCGCCGAGATGCGGGCCCGGCTCACCGCGCTCGGGGTGGGTGGCGTCCAGGCGCGGACGTTCCACGCCGCCGCGTTGCGCCAGGTGCGCTACTTCGCGCCCCGGCTGCTGGAGGGTCGGGCGATGCCCGAGCTGCTGGACAGCAAGGTCCGGCTGGTCACCCTCGCCGCGGCCAAGGCGGGCCTGCGTACCGACCGGGCGGCCGCGCGCGACCTCGCCGGCGAGATCGAGTGGGCGAAGTCGTCGCTGGTGGAGCCGGGGGAGTACGTCGTCGCGGCGGCCAAGGCGATGCGGGACACCCCGCACGAGCCGGCCCGGGTCGCCGAGGTCTTCGCGGCGTACGAGCGGCTCAAGCGCTCCAACGGCGTGATCGACTTCGAGGACATGCTGCGCGCCGCGGTCTGGGGCATCGAGGAGCACCGGGACGTCGCCGAGCAGGTCCGCGCCCAGTACCGGCACTTCGTCGTCGACGAGTACCAGGACGTCAACCCCCTCCAGCAGCGGCTGCTCGACGCGTGGCTGGGCGGGCGGGACGACCTGACCGTGGTCGGCGACGCCAGCCAGACGATCTACTCCTTCACCGGGGCCACCTCGTCCTACCTGGTCGACTTCCCGCGCCGGCACCGGGGCGCGACGGTGGTCCGGCTGGTCCGCGACTACCGCTCCACCCCGCAGGTCGTCGGGCTGGCCAACGCGGTGATCTCCCAGGCGCGGGGCGCCGAGGCGCGGCTGCGACTCGAACTGGTCGGCCAGCGTCCGCCCGGCCCCGAACCGGAGCTGCGGATCTTCACCGACGAGCCGGCCGAGGCCAACGCCGTGGCCGCGCGCTGCCGCGCCCTCGTCGACGCCGGCACCCCGGCGAAGGAGATCGCCGTGCTGTTCCGGACCAACGCGCAGTCCGAGGCGTACGAGAAGGCGCTGACCGAGGCGCAGGTGCCGTACGTGGTGCAGGGGGCGGAGCGGTTCTTCGAGCGGGTCGAGGTCCGGCAGGCGATGGTCGCCCTGCGGGCCGCCACCCGGTCGATCCCCGGGGAGACCCCGCTGCCCGCCGCCGTCGTGGAGGCGCTCACCGCGGTCGGCTGGGCCCCCGACGCGGCCCCGGCCGGCGGCGCCGTCCGCGAGCGGTGGGAGGCGCTGGCCGCGCTGGTGCAGCTCGCCGAGGAGTACGCGGCCACCCCGCAGGTGCTGCCGATCGGGCCCGCCGCCTCGGTCGAGCGCCCGGTCACCCTGGCCGACTTCAACGAGGAGCTGGCCCGCCGGGCCGCCGCGCAGCACGTGCCGACGGTCGACGGGGTGACCCTGGCCTCGCTGCACTCCGCCAAGGGCCTGGAGTGGGACGCGGTCTTCCTGGTCGGCCTCTCCGAAGGCACCCTGCCCACCACGTACGCCAAGACCGCCGAACAGGTCGAGGAGGAGCGCCGGCTGCTCTACGTCGGCGTTACCCGGGCGCGGGAGTGGCTCTGGCTGTCGTACGCCTCGGCCCGCTCCCCGGGCGGGCGGGCCCGGCGGCCCTCGCGGTTCCTGCCGCAGCTCGACCGCTCCGGCGGGGCGGAGCGGGCCGGGGCCGCGCCGGCGGCGCGCCGGCCGGAGCGCCGCCGGACCCAGATCGTCTCCTGCCGGATCTGCGGCGCCACCCTGCTGGCCGGGCCGGACCGCAAGCTCGGCCGCTGCCCCACCTGCCCCTCGGACATCGACGAGGAGCTGCACGAACGGCTGCGCGAGTGGCGCCAGCGGGTGGCCGGCGGGCAGCGGGTACCGGCCTATGTGGTCTTCACCGACGCCACGTTGGTGGCGCTCGCGGAGCGGCGCCCCGGCCGGGCGGAGGAGTTGATCGCCATCGCCGGCATCGGGCCCCGCAAGCTCGGCCTCTACGGGGAGGCGGTGCTGGCGCTGGTGGCGGGCGCGGCGGTCGACGACGTCTGCCCGGAGAAAACTTTCGAAATCTCGCCGTAAATTCGTTTGCCCTCGCCCCGTGACGAGGAATAGCCTCATGGCACACCTCGCGAGCGGCGCCATTTCGGCTGCTCACGAGGGGTAGAGACCGTATCGGCACGAGTGAACGTCAGAGGAGGTGGCCCCCATGGAGATCGTCTACATCTGCGAGCGTCCGGCGGCGCTGCCCGCTGTCGTCGCTCCGCTGTCGGCTGTCCGGGTGGCCCTCGCCGCTGCGCGACCGTCGGTTTCCCAGGTGCACCGGGTCGAGGCTCAGGCCGAGCTGATCCTCGCCCCCGCGCCGAACGGAATCCAGGGCACCAGTGGCTTCACGGGCAAGGGCGTCGATGCTGCCAAGCGTCACATGGACGTCCGCGGAGTTCCACCTCGAGGTAGACCGGTCTGATCCTCAGACCACCGGCTCACCTCGAGGCCGCGGAACCCGCTACCGGGATCCGCGGCCTCAGTTTTTTGCCCGCCAAGTACGTCGGAAATGCGATCCACGAGATCGAAGTGAGAGAGAGGTGACCGGGCGATGAGTCTGGCGTTGGCCCCGCTCGACGTGAGCGTCGAAGTGGAGGCGAACCTGCCCTGCCGGAAGTTCGACCCCGACCTGTGGTTCTCCGACTCGCCCGCCGAGCTCGAGCTGGCCAAGTCGCTCTGCGGGGACTGCCCGCTGCGCGTCGAGTGCCTCGCCGGGGCGGTGGAGCGGGCCGAGCCCTGGGGCGTCTGGGGCGGCGAGATCTTCGAGCGTGGCGCGGTCGTCCCGCGCAAGCGGCCCCGTGGCCGCCCGCGCAAGGAGGACCTCGCCCGCGACGCGGCGCTCCGGGTCGAGGCCGAGGCACGACTGGCGGCCAGTGGGCTGTCCGAGTCGCGCACCACGGTCCGGCTGGCGGCCTGACATGCACCCGATCCAATCCACCCACGCCGGTGCCACGCCGGCGACGAGAGAGCTGACCACCATGCTGAACGTTCTTGACGGAGTCGCCGAGATGCAACTACTTCACGAAGCGTTGTCCCGGGCTCGAATGCGCCGGCCTCAGGCCGGTCGTACCACCGCGAGCACTGAGGCAACCCTTTCCGCCCGTACCGTCGCCATGAACAGCCGCAACCGAGCGGCGCGCGACCTGGGCGTTCTCTAGTACCCCACCGAATGTCGAGGGCGGTGGCCGGACTCCGGCCACCGCCCTCGACGCGTCCGCAGCGGACCGACCCGCCGGGCCGACTCAGCCGCAGCCTGGCTCAGCCGCCCGTCGAGGGCTGCTCGGTCGACGGGGCGAAGCCGGGCAGCCAGCGCTCCAGGACGCCCCGGTAGGGCGCCTTCGCCTCCAACTGGCAGAGCACGCCGATCGAACCGAGCGTCACCCGGTGGATGAGCAGGTACGACGGCGGCAGGTTGAGCTGGCGGCTCAACTGGTAGGCGGGGGAACGGGGGCTGGCCAACCGCGTCGCCTCCGCACGCAGCCAGGCCCGGGTGAACCGGAACTCGTCGGCGGCGATGGGCTCCAGCATCGGACGCAGGAAGTCGAGCACCGCCTGGGCGTCGATCTCCTCGGTGGAGCCGATGAAGCCCTCCGCGCGCAGGCCCGCCACCACCCCGTCGGCGTCGCCCCGCAGCGCCAGCCCGGCGATGCGCCCGATCGGCTCGGGCGTGCCCTCCGGCATCCGGGCCACCGCGCCGAAGTCGATCACCCCGAGGCGGCCGTCCGCCAGCAGCCGGAAGTTGCCCGGGTGCGGGTCGGCGTGCAGCAGCCCGGCCCGCTGCGGCGCGGACAGGTGCAGGATGGCCATCAACCGGCCGGCCTCGTCGCGCTGCTCCTCCGTGCCCTCGCGGATGATCTCCGCCAGCGGGGTGCCCTCGACCCACTCGGTGACCAGCACCCGGGGCGACGCCGAGACCACCGCCGGGATGTGGATCTCGGGATCGTCCGCGTACGCGGCGGCGAAGGCGCGCTGCGACTCCGCCTCCAGTTCGTAGTCGAGTTCCTCGGTGATCCGTTCCCGCAGCTCCGCCAGGAGCGGCTTGACGTCCAGCCCGGGCTGGATCGCCCGGAACATCCCGCCGAGCCGGGAGAGCTGCTTGAGGTCGGCGAGCAGGGCGTCACCGGCGCCCGGGTACTGGATCTTGACGGCCACGTCGCGGGTGTTCGGCGCGCCCGAGGGGCCGTAGCCCGGCTCCCGCCACACCGCCCGGTGCACCTGGCCGATGCTGGCCGCCGCGGCGGGGGTGTCGTCGAACTCCACGAACCGGTCCCGCCAGTCCGGGCCGAGCTGCTCGGCGAGCACCTTGTGCACGCTGGCCGCCGGGAGCGGCGGCGCGGCCTCCTGGAGCTTGGTCAGCGCCTGCCGGTAGGGGGCGGCGATCTCCTCGGGCAGGGCGGCCTCGAAGACCGACAGCGCCTGGCCGAACTTCATCGCACCGCCCTTGAGCTGCCCCAACACGCTGAAGAGCTGCTCGGCGGTGCGTTGCTGGATCTCCGCGGAGATCACGTCGGAGGCGAGCCCGGTGACGCGCTTACCCATGCCGAGGACGGTCCGACCGGCGAAGCCGAGCGGCAGAGCGGCGAGCTTGGCGGTCCGGGACACGGCCCGGCGCGGGATGTCGGTCACTCGGCCATTGTTACCGACTCCGGGGTCCCACGGCTGCTCTGCCGGCGGGCTGGCTGCCCAGCCCCGCTCTCCGGGGCGTCACCGGCGTCGTCGGGAGCATCCGCAGGAGGGGTGCGGCGGCCACGTCCGGCGGCGGAACCGCCCCGCCCCGGTGATCTCCACCGCGCAGCCCAGGGTCTCCGGGGTGCCCCCGTCGAGCTGTGTCAGCGCCTCGGCCGCCGCGTACGCCCCGGCGGCCAGGAGGTTCGCGGTGGCGCACGCCTGCTCACCGGCGTCCGAGGCGAGCTGGGCGGCCAGCGCCGGCCAGTCCGGGTCCCGGTCGGCCCGGTGCAGGTCGAGGCAGTGCAGGCACGGCCCGGCGGGCGGGCGGACGAGAGGGCCGACGACGGGCACTCCCTCGCGCAGGCCGAGCAGCAGGTGCGGCTGGCGGCGCTGGGCGTGGCCGGCGGCGAGCAGGGCGGCCGGCCGGTCCGTACCGAGCTGGACGACCAGGTCGATCCGCCCCCGCCGGAGCGGGCCCGTGGCCGTGCCCGGGGCGGCCCGCTCGACGGCGTCGCGTACCGCCGGGGCGAGCGGGCGGCCGAGCGCGGCGGCCGGGATGCCCGTGCCGACCAGGTCCGCCGGCCGCACCGGGCCGGCCAGGTCGGCGTGCACGTGCCCGACCCCGGCCTGGGCCAGCGCGAGGGCGACGGGGGCGCCGAGGCGGCCGGTGCCGCTGACCACCACCCGGGCGGCCAGCCGCCGGCGCAGCACCTGGGCGGGGGTGCCGGGAAGTCGCGCCGCGGCCAGGGCGAGCGCCCCGGCCTCCGCGGTGAGCCGGGCCCGGGGCGGGCCCGCCAGGTCCTTCGGCAGCAGGGTGTGCGCGGGTACGACCAGGCCCGCGGTCCGCAGCGCGTCGAGCAGGGTACGGGCCTCGTCCGGCGCCACGTCGGCGGCGACGGCGTGCGCCAGGACCACCCGTTCGCTACGGGTGCCGTCGAGCAGGTCGAGCAGGCGGGCGGCCCGGGGATCGGCGATCTCCAGCAGTACGGCGCGGCCGGGCTCGACGCCGAGTTGCAGGGTGTGGCGGTCCCGCCAGAGTCTGGTGAGGCCCGGCAGCAGCGTGGGCCGGGGCAGCGTGGCACGGCGCATGACACGAATCGTGACCGTGTCCGCGCTCACCGTCGATCGTTGTCCACAGGTGCGCGGCGCCCTGTCCAGGGCTGTCCACAGGAAATCCGGGGATATCCACAACTCGCCGGTAACCGTGTCGGCCAGCCGACAGTGTTCCCGGCCGGGTCGCCCGGGCGAGCCGGCCGCCGGGCGGTCGACCCGGATCAGGTGTGGCCATGCCGGGGAGGGCGGCCGGCGGCCGCCCTCCCCGACGCATCCGTACGGGTCAGACCTTCGCCTTGCCCAGGATGCGGTTCACTGTTGTGCCGCAGACCGGACACTTGCCCTTGGCCATGTTCATCCCGGTCTTCGACACCTCGACGCGGCCCTCGAAGTCCCGCTTCTCCTTGCACTTGACGCAGTAACCGTTGTAGGTCTGGGCCTGGTCGGCCACGGTGCCCTCCTCGTCTCGTCCGCCGGCCGATGCCGTCCCGGCGGGGTTCCCGGCGGCGGGGCCACTCGGGCACCGGCGCTGGGTCGTTCTCCCACGGCCACGCTCGTGACCGCTGGTCCGCGGACCCTACCCAGGTCTGGGCAGTTCCATGTCAGCTGTGCTTCGTCACTGTGAGCAAGTCGACGTCGAGAGTGTGCATGGCGAATTACGTCGGATAAGTCAGTTTGGCGGGGACACGCCGACCGAACCCGGTCAGATGCCCCGTGCGGGGCACCCCGAGCTGCGCGCGCTACGGAGATCACCTACGGTGGAGGTGTCGCCCCGCCCCCGCCGGCGGCAACCGCAGGTCCGACCCGTCGCGCCGAAATCGGCCGCCACGAAGGGTGACGGCGGCGTATTGCGAGGGCCCGGCAAAAGATTTTTTGGGACTCCTGCCGACCAATCACCATTTTCCGGGCGAGTGTCGGGGTGTTGACCCTTGCGGACCCCTGGTCAGTACGCATTAGCTTTCCTTCGTGACAGGAATCCGAGGCTGCGCGGCCCACTGATGGCAGGGACGCGGAAGCCGGTCGTCGAGGTGCGGCGCAGCCAGCGTCGGCGACGCACGGTGTCCGCGTACCGCGACGGTGAGCGGGTCGTCGTCCTGATCCCCGACCAGTTCTCCCGTGCCGAGGAGAGCGAGTGGGTCGACCGGATGCTCGCCCGGCTCGCCGCCCGGGAGGGGCGCCTCGCCCGCTCCGACGCCGAACTGCTGGCCCGGGCCACCCGACTGATCAAACTCTACCTCGCCGAGCACGGCACGCAGGCCGTACCGACGAGCGTCCGCTGGGTCACCAACCAGAACGGCCGGTGGGGGTCCTGCACCCCCGACGACGGCACGATCCGCCTCTCGCACCGCGTCCGGGACATGCCCGACTGGGTGATCGACTACGTACTCATGCACGAACTCGCGCACCTCATCGTGCCCAGCCACAACGCCCGGTTCTGGGCGCTCGTCGCGCGCTACCCGAAGACGGAGCGGGCGCGCGGCTACCTGGAGGGCGTGGCAGCGGCCTCCGGCACCCCGCCATCGGACTGAGACCATCCGCGTCGGCTCGCTCGGCGTCGGCTCGCTCCGCGGAGATGGTAGATCTCGAAGACTCGTTCCGTACGCGTCGCGCGGCAAACAGCCGGACAGCCCGCGCTGCCGGACAGCCCGCGCAGCCGCGCAGCCGGATGTCGGTCCGGCCGTCGTCCGGGCAGCCGGCTAGGGTCGGGGCGTGGCCCGACGTGTGGTGGTGGCGTTGCTCGGACCGGTGGCCTGGGCACCTCCCGGCACCGACCCGGTGGAATGGCGGGCCGCGCTCGCCGAGGACGTGGTGGACCTGCTCGCCACGCTCAACGAGGTGGAGGCGGCCGTCGCCGTCACCGCAGCCGACCGGCCGTTGGCCGACGCGGTGATCTGGCCGGACACGGCCGTGTACGAGGTGCCCGAGGCGACGCCGAACGCCGTCTTCGCCGCCCTCGCCGGCACCGGTTACGACCAGGCGGCGGTGATCGCCGGTGACGCGCCCGACGTGCCGGGCCTGACCATCGGCAAGCTGCTGCGCCCGCTCACCACCCGGCCGGTCGCTGTCGCGCCGGTCGAGGGCGGTGCACCGGGGCTGCTCGGCGTGGCCGTGCGACTGCCCGTGCCGGGCTGGCTCCCGGCGCTGGACCTGGACACCGCCCGACCCGGGGCCGTGCGCGCGGCGGCGCCGCGACCCGGCGACCTCGCGGTCACCCCCGCCTGGCGGCGCCTGCGCGGGCCGGACGACCTGGTCTTCCTGGACCCGGCGGTGGAGGGGTGGGAGACCACCCGCGCCCTGCTCTCCGGCGCCGCCCGGTCCCACTGACCGGGCGCCGACGGGGGCTCGGTCCCCGCTGACCCGCTCGGGACCACGCGACGAGGGCCGCCCGACCACGCGACGAGGGCCGCCGGATCGCGCGACGAGGGCCGCCCAACCACGCGACGTGGGCTGCCGGACCGCGCGGCGAAGTCGCCGGATCGCGCGACGAGGGCCGCCCGAACCCCGGTGGGTCGGGCGGCCCTCGCCGTCGACTCGATCAGGGGCGGCTGGCGTCGCCGTCCTCGGTGCCGTCGTCCGGGCGCCGCTGCTCCGGCCCGCCCGGGGACTTCTCCTCCGGGCCGCCCGGCGCGCTGAAGTCGAAGTTCTCCAACTCGCCGAGGTCCCACTCGGACATCGCGAAGGCCACCGGGTCGGCGAAGTCGTCGTCGGAGGGGAGCAGGTCGGGGTGGCCCCACAGGGCGTCCCGGCCGGAGATCCCCCGGTGCTCGGTGAGCGCCGCCCACAGCGCCGCCGCCTCGCGCAGCCGGCGCGGACGCAGTTCCAGGCCGACCAGCGCCGCGAAGGTCTGCTCCGCCGGGCCACCGGCGGCCCGGCGACGACGGAACGCCTCGCCGAGGCTCACGACGTTGGGCAGCCGGCCGCTCGCCGCGCTGTCCACCACGTGGCACACCCAGCCCTCGACCAGGGCCAGGGCGGTCTCCAGCCGGGCCAGGGACGCCTTCTGCGCCGGGCTGTCCTCCGGCGTGAAGATGCCCTCCAGCGCGATCGCCTGCATCGACTCCGGATCGGTCGGGTCGACCCGGCCCATCGCCTCCTCGATCGCCTCCCGGTTGACCCGGATGCCGGCGGCGTACATCTCCACGGCGTTGAGCACGTGCCCGCGCAGCCACGGCACGTGCTGGAAGAGCCGCTGGTGAGCCGCCTCGCGCAGGGCCACGTAGAGGCGCACCTCGTCCTCGGGCAGCTCCAGGCCCTCGCCGTACGCCCGGATGTTGGCCGGGATCAGCGCGGCCGTGCCGGCCGGGCCGAGCGGCAGCCCGATGTCGCCGGCGGAGAGCACCTCCGCGGCGAGCGAGCCGAGTGCCTGGCCGAGCTGGCCGCCGAAGAGCGCGCCACCGAGGGTGGCGACCATCGACTGCATCGGGCCGAGCTGGGCGCGCGCCTCCGGCGGCACCAGGTCGCCCATCGCGCCGACCATCCGGCTGGCCACCGGGTCGCAGAGCTTGCGCCAGACGTCGAGCGTCTTGTAGATCCACTCGTTGCGGTTCCAGGCCAGCGAGGTCTGGATCCCCGAGGGCAGGGCGGAGGCCGGCTCCAGCCACAGGTCGGCGAGCCGCAACGCCTCCTCCACCGCGTTGCGCTCGAAGGGCGACACCGCCGGGTCGCCCGCGGCGGCGAGCTGGCTGGCGGCCACCTGCCGGGCCAGGTCCCAGTTGACCGGCCCGCTGCCCGACGCGGAGAGCAGGTGCTGCAACTGCGACATGAACTGCTGCATCTGCGCGGGATCGTTGGGGTCTGGTGGTTGCCCACCCGGGAGCGCGAAACCGAACGGAATATCAGGCACGACGTCTACGGTACGCGCGCCGCGCCCCAGGTAGTCGCCGCTGGCGTTGCGCTGAGGGCGAAGTCGCGATTCATCCGCCGGAGGCCCCGATCCCGGTCGGTACGCTCTGCCGCATGAGACGTCGCGGCGTGACCGTCCTGCTCGGTGCTCTGCTCACCGCTCTGCTCAGCATCGGCGTGCTCGGCGCGCCCATCCCGTACGTGGTGCTCGGCCCCGGGCCGACCGTCAACACGCTGGGCAAGGAGAACGGCAAGGAGGTCATCCAGGTCACCGGCCGGGAGACGTCCACCTCCGCCGGGCAGCTGCGGCTGACCACGGTCGGCGTGCAGCCCTCGGTCAAGCTGCGCTCCGCCATCCAGGGCTGGTTCTCCGACGACGAGGCGGTCGTGCCGCGTGAGCTGGTGTACCCGCCGGGGGAGAGCCGCGAGGAGGTCGAGGAGCGCAACGCGGAGGACTTCAAGACCTCGCAGACCAGCGCGGAGACCGCGGCGCTGCGCGAGCTGGGCTACCCGGTGCAGGTGGTCGTGAAGACGGTCGCCGCCGACGGGCCGGCGGCCGGGGTGCTCAAGCCCGGCGACGTGCTGACCTCGGTCGACGGGCAGGCCGTGCCGGTGGCCGCCCGCCTCACGGAGCTGATCCGGGCGAAGCCGGCCGGGACGGCGCTGGAGATCGGCTACACCCGCGGCGGCGTCGCCGCGACGGCGACGGTCACCAGCCGGGAGCAGGACAACCGGCCCCGCATCGGCGTGGAGATCGAGCAGCAGCAGCCGCACCCGTTCACCCTGAACATCGACCTGGAGGACATCGGCGGGCCGAGCGCCGGCCTGATGTTCGCCCTCGGCATCGTGGACAAGCTGACCCCGGAGGACCTGACCGGCGGGAAGATCATCGCCGGGACCGGCACGATCGACGACTCCGGGCAGGTCGGCCCGATCGGCGGCATCGCCCAGAAGCTGGTGGGCGCGAAGGACGCCGGCGCGGTGGCGTTCCTGGTGCCGGCGGCGAACTGCGCCGAGGCCGTACGCAACCCGCAGCCCGGGCTGCCCATGCTCAAGGTCGGCTCGCTGGACGAGGCGCTGACCGCGCTGGAGGCGCTGCGCGCCGGGGGCCAGCCGGCCCGCTGCTGACCACGCGCGCGGGCGCTCCCGGCGTACGTGGCGGGCCCGCCCCGGCCGCCCGTGCGTCGACGCTTGCGCCGCGCGGCGCGACGCCCGTGTGACCTTGGACCGACACGTTCAGGAACACCCCGTACTCTGGGTGCCTGGTCGGAGCCGATCACATCGAGCGTGCGGAGCCAACAGTGGTCATGAAGAGCAGCAGCCCCCTGCCGAGGATGAGCCGACGCGGACGCGTCACGATCGGTGTCCTGGTCGGGGTGTTCGTGCTCTTCACCCTGCTCGGCTGGGGTGTCCAGGCGTGGACGGACTGGCTGTGGTTCGACGAGGTCCGCTACACCGGGGTCTTCACGGGGGTGCTGACGACCCGGCTGCTGCTCTTCTTCGTCGTCGGCCTGGGCATGGCGCTGATCGTCGGCGGCAACCTCTGGCTGGCCCAGCGGCTGCGTCCGCGCATGCGCCCGCACTCGCCCGAGCAGGCCACCCTGGAGCGCTACCGGATGCTGCTGGGCCCCCGGCTGGGTCTGTGGATCGCGCTGGCCGCCGCCGTGGTCGGCCTCTTCGCCGGGCTGTCGGCGCAGAGCCGGTGGAACCAGTGGCTGCTCTTCCGCAACGGCGGGGACTTCGGCGTGAAGGACCCGGAGTTCGGCATCGACGTCGGCTTCTACGTCTTCCAGCTGCCGTTCCTGCGCTACCTGCTCGGGGTGGGCTTCACCGCGGTGGTGCTCTCCGTGATCGGCGCGCTCGCCGTGCACTACATCTTCGGCGGCGTCCGGCTCCAGGGCGTCGGCGACCGGATGACCAACGCCGCCCGGGCCCACCTGAGCACGCTCGTCGCGGTCTTCGTCCTGCTGAAGGCGCTCGCGTACGTGCTGGACCGGCGCGCGATGCTGCTGGAGTACGGCAACGGCCCCGTCTACGGCGCCGGCTACGCCGACGTGAACGCGTTGCTGCCGGCCAAGGAGATCCTCGCGTACATCTCCATCGTGGTGGCGATCGCGATCATCGTCTTCTCCAACGCCTGGATGCGCAACCTCGTCTGGCCGGGCATCTCGCTGGCCCTGCTGGGCGTCTCCGCCGTCGCCATCGGCGGCGTCTACCCCTGGGCGGTGCAGACCTTCGAGGTCAAGCCCAGCGCGAAGGAGAAGGAAGCGCCCTACATCGAGCGCAGCATCAAGGCCACCCGCGCGGCGTTCGGCCTGGAGGCGGCCACCACCACGCCGTACGCGGCGAGCAACCTGAGGCCGCCGGCGAGTCTCGCCACGGACACCTCCGTGGTGCCGAACATCCGGCTGCTCGACCCGCAACTGGTCTCCGAGACGTACACCCAGCGCCAGCAGGTCCGGCAGTTCTACGACTTCGGCGAGAAGCTGGACGTCGACCGGTACGGCGTCAACGGCAAGGTGCAGGACTACGTGGTCGGCCTCCGCGAGGTCAACTACCGGCAGCTGACCCCCCAGCAGAACACCTGGATCAACCGGCACACCGTCTACACCCACGGCTACGGGCTGGTGGCGGCGCCCGGCAACCGGGTGGTCTGCGGCGGCCAGCCCTTCTTCGTCTCCGGCTTCCTCGGCGACCCGCAGGAGCAGCAGAAGGAGCAGGGCCAGCAGACGGGCGAGCAGTGCGCCTCGCAGACCGAGCAGATCGCGGCCAAGCAGCCCCGCGTCTACTACGGCGAGCGGATGGACGCCAGCGACTACGCGATCGTCGGCCAGAGCGACCCGGAGCGGAAGGCGGAGTTCGACCGCCCGGTCGGCGAGGGCGGCGAGTCCTACACCTACACCGGCGAGGGCGGCGTCGAGATCGGCTCGTTCACCCGGCGGCTGCTCTACGCGATCAAGGAGCAGGAGTCGAACTTCCTGCTTTCCGACGCGGTCAACGACGACTCCAAGCTGCTCTACGTGCGTAACCCCCGCGACCGGGTGGAGAAGGTCGCCCCGTTCCTCACCCTCGACGGCGACCCGTACCCGGCCGTGGTCGACGGTCGGATCCAGTGGATCATCGACGGCTACACGACGGCGGCGACCTACCCGTACGCGGAGCGCGTCAACCTCCAGGAGCAGACCGCCGACGAGCTGACCGGGCGGGGCACCTTCCAGCTCGCCCGGGAGAACGTCAACTACATCCGCAACTCGGTGAAGGCCACCGTCGACGCGTACGACGGCACGGTCCGGCTCTACGAGTTCGACGAGACCGACCCGGTGCTCAAGGCGTGGAACAAGGCGTTCGGCGGCGACCTGGTGGTGCCGAAGGCGGAGATCCCGGCGGAGTTGGCCGAGCACTTCCGCTACCCGGCCGACCTGTTCAAGGTGCAGCGCAACCTGCTGACCCGGTTCCACGTGACCGACGCGGGCGCCTTCTACTCGGAGACGGACTTCTGGCAGGTGCCGAACGTGCCGGACGCCCCCGACACCGGCCAGAAGCAGCCGCCCTACTACCTCTTCACGAAGTTCCCCGGCCAGGAATCGGCGCGCTTCCAGCTCACCTCGGCGGTCACCCCGAACGGCCGGGAGAACCTCGCGGCGCTGATCTCCGGGTCGTACGTGGACGGGCAGCCGAGGCTGGAGGTGCTCGACCTGCCCGACCAGACCCGCATCTCCGGCCCGGTGCAGGTGCACCAGTCGATGACCAACAACGCCAACATCCGCCAGCAGCTCAACCTGCTCCAGTCCCAGCAGGCCCAGGTGCAGTACGGCAACCTGCTCTCCCTGCCGTTCGGCGACGGCATGCTCTACGTCGAGCCGGTCTACGTGAAGACCGCCGCGCAGAACGCGCCGCCGCTGCTGCAACGGGTGCTGATGTCCTACGGCGACGGCGGCTCCTACGTGGTGCTGGCCAACAACGTGGCCGACGGCATCAAGCAGCTCATCGAGCAGGGCAAGCAGGCCGCCACCCCGGGCACCCCGCCGCCCGCCGGCGGGACCCCGCCGCCGCCCGGGGGCACCCCGCCGGGCGGGACCGCGCCCCCGCTGACCGGCGAGCTGGCTGAGGCGGCCAACCGCGTGCAAAGCGCCATCGCGGAGGTCCGGGCCGCGCAGACCTCGGGCGACTTCGAGCGGTACGGGCGCGCGTTGAAGGCGCTGGACGAGGCGCTCACCGCCTTCCAGCAGGCCCAGCAGGCCGCCTCCGCCCCGACCCCGGGGGCGAGCGCCCCGGCGTCCCCGTCGCCCGGTGCCAGCGCCCCGGCGTCCCCGGCGCCGGGTGGCAGCGCCTCCCCGAACCCGGGCGGCTGACCCGTACCACCCTCGCGGCGCCCCCGGCCCACGGACCGAACCGGTCGGAGACGCCGGGGGCGCTGTCGTGTTCGCGACGGCCGGCCCGGCACCCGCAACCCGCCACCCCACTACGCCGTCTTCCCTGCAAGAGGCGGGAACGACCGGGGGGCGTGGGTCGGAGACATGAGAGATGCGACGAGCTTCGACGAGTTCTACCGGAGCACCTCCCGACGGATGCTCCGCTACGGCTACGCCGTGACCGGTGACCACGCCGAGGCGCAGGACCTGGTGCAGGAGGCGTACGCCCGGGCCTGGCGGCAGTGGGGCGGCCTGGCCGCCCACCCGGCGCCGGAGGCGTGGCTGCGGCTCGTGGTCGCCCGGCTCGCCACGGACCGGTGGCGCCGGTTGCAGGGTTGGCGCGTCGCGCTGAGCCGCACGGGCCCGCCCGAGCCGGTGCCGCCACCGAACGAGGACGCCGTGCTGCTGGCGGGCGCGCTGCGCCGGCTGCCGGCCGCCCAGCGGCAGGCGCTCGCCCTGCACTACCTCTTCGACATGTCGGTGCAGGACATCGCCCGGGAGACGCGGGTGCCCACCGGCACCGTGAAGTCCTGGCTGTCGCGGGGGCGGGCGCGGCTGGCCACGCTGCTGCCCGGCCTGCCCACGGAGGAGTTGGAGGCGAACGATGTCGCGTGAACTGTCCGAGCTCTACCGGTCGCTCGCCGAGGACGCCGACGGCCGTACCCTCGCACTCCCAGAGGAACTGCGCGGGCGCGCCGACCGGCGGGCCCGGCGGCGGATCGCCGGCACCGCGCTCGGGACGGCGCTGCTGGTCGGTGGGCTGGCGACCGGCACCGGACTGGTGCTCGCCGAGGAGCGCGGGCCCGTCGCGCCGCCCGCCGCCGTCGCGCCGCCGTCGAGCGTGCCGCCGGCGCCGACCGCGTCCACCCCACCGGCCGTCACGGCCGGACCGGTCGCCCCGACCGGAGGCGCACCGAGGTCGACGGGCACGCCGGCGGCGACCGGCAGCACCCGCGCCGCGCCGCCCCGGGCGCCCGGCAGCGTTCCGGACCGGGCCTTCTTCGTCCAGGCCGCCTCGAACCGCACGGGCATCGAGCCGTTCTTCCGGGACACCGACGCGCTGCCCGCGCTCTGCGACGCCCGCTACCGCAGCGACGCCGCCATCGTGCAGCGCCGTACCCGCAACCTGGCCTACAAGCTGCCGCAGACCCCCAAGGGGTACGTCCCGGACGGCAGCTACGCGCACACCGTCACCCTCTACCGGCCCGGGCGGGCCGACGAGTTCCTCCGCGAGCTGCGGGCGGCGGTGCGGGGCTGTCCCACGCAGCCGGGGGTGGGCGGCGGCAACGCGTCGACCTCCCGACTGCGGCTGCTCGCCGACGCCGGCTTCGGCGACGGGTCGGTGCTGTTCGAGATCCGGACGCCGGCCCGGGACATCGACGGCAACCCCACGGGCGGCGAGGAGGTCCGGCTGATCCGGGCGATCCGGGTCGACGACGTGGTGACCGTGCTCTGGGAGCAGGGCTGGGAGGGCACCTCCTCGCCCCGGTCGCAGGTCGACGCGGACAGCCGGCGGGCCGTGGCCGCGATCGAGGACTGGCTGCGCTGAGGCGTACGCCGCCCGGGTCGGGCAGGCCCGGGCGGCGTACCGCCGGGGTCGTTTTGCGGCGACGGGGTCCGGTGGGATACGGTGTACGAACCGACGCGGGGTGGAGCAGCTCGGTAGCTCGCTGGGCTCATAACCCAGAGGTCGCAGGTTCAAATCCTGTCCCCGCTACCACGACGGAACGGCCCCGGAGTTCACTCCGGGGCCGTTCCGCATTCTCGGACTCCGCTCGTTTTTCGCCGCCGCCCGCCTTACCTGGCGCTGGCTGTCTTGCCTGGACGCCCCGCCGCCTGCCGCCTGCCGTCTGCCGCCTTGCCTGCCTGTCGCGCGCCGCCTGCCGCTGCCTGCCGCCTGCCGCTGCCTGCCGCCTGCCGCTGCCTGCCGCCTGCCGCTGCCTGCCGCCTGCCGCTGCCTGCCGCTGCCTGCCGTCTGCCATCTGCCGCTGCCCGCACCGCTGCTGCCTGGCGTCCGCCGCTGGTGTGCCTGGCTGCTGCCTGGCGTCCGCCGCTGGTGTGCCTGGACGCTGCCCGTCCGCCGGCCGCGTCCGGTCACTCGGTCGTGTCCTGTCCCCGCGGTGGCCGTGCACGTCCCGGCGCGGCGGGCGGCAATTCCGCCACCGTGGTACCGGCCCCGATCGGGGTAGGCGCGAACGGGCGGTATGACGCCGGTCACTCCGCCACGCCACTGGCGCCCTCGGCCTCGGCCTTGACCACCCTCACCGGCTCAGCCCCGGTGCCAACCTCCACGTCACCCAACCAGCCAAGCGGTGATCAGGACGCCGTGGACCCCAAGACCTCTGGATGACGTCCATGGCGTCCTGATCACCGGACGTTCGCGGCGAGGGAGGGGGCGGTGTGTTCGTGGTGAGGGAGGAGCTTTGAGGAGCGAGAGGGTTCCGTGACGGCCACTGCGGGCGGACGGACGGGAGCCGGGTGGGCCTCGTGCGGGTCTCTGGTGCCGGTTTGTGCTGGTCAGAGAGGGGGCTGCGGCGGGATCGGGGGTCCGCTGATCATCGTGGCGTCGGGTGCGCTACAGTTAACGAGCCGACGCGGGGTGGAGCAGCTCGGTAGCTCGCTGGGCTCATAACCCAGAGGTCGCAGGTTCAAATCCTGTCCCCGCTACCACGACGGAACGACCCCGGATTCTACTCCGGGGTCGTTCCGCATTTCCGCGTCCACCCGCTGCCCGATGATCAGTCGGCTCCGGCTTCCGGCTCCGGCCTTCGCCTCACCCCCGAGGAGGTCGACGCGGGGGCTTCCGGCTTTCTGCTCCGTGTCGCCTGCCGTGCTCGTGTCCGTTCCCGCTGTCGTCCACGCCTGACGCTGGCGTTCACGGGCACGGGAAGGGTGCCGGCCGAGTGGGAGGGCGGCGCCAGCGTCGGATTCCTCCCCGACCGACGTGCCGGGGTTGCGGTTGTCGGCGAGGATGTTGGCATGTCTGCATTCGGTAAGTGGTGGGGCCGGTTGACGACCGTCCTCGGAGCGGTCGTGCTGTCGGTGTTCGTGCCCGTCGCGGCTTGGGCGTCCACCGGTACGGGTGAGCTGGTGGTGGAGGCCGCCCGGCGGCGGCGCGGTGGCGGCTTCGGCTTCATCGGTCTGCTCTGCTGCCTGGTCGTGGTCGCCGGAGTCGTCTTCCTCCTCCTGCGCATGATGCGTAACCGTCGGGGCGGACCGCCGCGCTGAGGTAGGGGCGCCACCGCGCCGATGCTTCGCTTCGGTCGAGGCGCCGGGTGCTTCGACCCGGCCCGGGTCGGGGCACCCGACCCGGTACCCGGCTGGCGGTAGCCGCTCTGAGCGTCGGCGCGCCCTACCCGGTGTCCAGTCCGGGCAGTCCGGCGGTGGTCGTCGGGAGCGGCGGCGCACCCGACCCGCGCGTTGACGTTCTCCATGAGCGAGTCGGCCACCGGGCCGTTCAGGGCAGCGGTGCCGACCACCAGACCGATCGCCAGGATTGCTCGCGGGGCAGGCGTGCGTGTCCGGGCCTACCCGGCCAGCGCCGCGTCCGCCCGTGCCAGGAAGCGGGCCGCTGCCGCCCGGGGGCCGGTTTCGCCGCCGCGAACGCTCTCGGCGGCCTGCAACAGCAGTGCCCGCACCCGCAGGTGCCCCTGCGGAGGCGGGCTGGGCGCCGGCCCGAGCCGGGCGGCGAGCGTGGCGCCGAGGGCCGCCGCGCGCCGCTGTGCCGGGTCGGTGATGCTGCCCTCGACGAAGCTCCGTACGGCGAGGCTGGGGCTGAGACCGCGCTCGTGGCCGAGCGCCGCCCCCGCCTCGCCGTTGTTCGTCAGGAAGTTGATCACGTCCGCGACCAGGGCGGGGTGCCGGGTGCCGCGGAAGGCCGCCCAGTACATCGACGCCCGGTGCCACTGCGCCTCGACGGGACCCGGCATGGCGGCCACGCCGAGTTCGGAGTCGGTGAGGCGCTGGAGTTCCGGCAGCTGGTGCGACCAGGCGAACGAGGCGGCCGTGGCGCCGGTGACCACGAGCTGCCGCGTCGGCTCGCCGCCCTCGGCCTGCTCCACGAGGGCCGCGCTCGGGGTCGCCCGGCCGGAGCGGGCGCGCCGCCACAGCTCGAACCACTCGGTCAGCGCGTCGGCGCCGAAGCCGAGCTGGCGGTCGCGGTAGAACTCACCGCCCTGGCCGCGCAGCCAGAGCCAGAACGCCCGGTGGTCGCCGGACGGGTCCATCGTGCCGGCCACCCGGCCCTCGCCGACCCGGGTGACCCGCCGCGCCCAGGCGACGTACTCCGTCCAGGACATTCCCGTGCTCGGCTCGGGCAGCCGCAGCCGGCGCAGCAGCGTGCGGTCGTAGACGACGGCCGCGGTGGTCTGTCCCGCGGCGACGCCGACCGTGCGCCCGTCGACCTGCCCGTAGCGGACCAGGCCCGGGGGCAGGGTGCGCAGGTCGACGCGGTGGTCGGCGACGTAGGCGCTGAGGTCGAGGACGATCTCGCGGCGGGCGTACTCGGTGAGCATGCCGTCGTCGAGCTGGATCAGGTCGGGCACGTTGCCGCCCGCCGCCTGGGTGGCCAGCCGGTCGTAGTAGCCGTCGGCGCCCTGCCAGGTGATGCGGAAGCCGACGCGGGGATTGCGGTCGGTGTAGAGCCGCAGCACCCGTTCGGTGAGTTCGGCCCGCTTCGCCCCGCCGTACCAGAACACCGACAGCTCGACCGGCCCGGTCTCCTCCGGGGCCGCCTGGCCCTCGCTGCACCCGGTGAGCCCGCCGGCGGCGAGCACCGGCGCACCCAGCAACGCGGCGAGCACCCGACGCCGGCCCGGGTCCGCTCCGGCGCGGGGCAGCGGAAATCGGGCAGTGGGCACGGAAACTCCTGGCGGACCGGTGGGGTGGGCGGCCGGATCATTCACGCAGGCGCGGGGAGGGGTGTCAACGTACGTCCGGCCACACCACCGCACCCCAGGCGTACGCATCGATGCCCGCAGCCACCGGCCGAGGCCGGACCCGGCCCACATGGTGTACTAGGGCGCGTGGAACTTCTGCACTCGGGCAAGGTCAGGGACGTCTACGCCGACGGCGACGACCTGATCCTGGTCGCCTCCGACCGCATCTCGATCTACGACGTGGTGCTGCCGACGCCGATCCCCGACAAGGGCAAGCTGCTCACCGCGCTGTCGCTGTGGTGGTTCGAGCAACTGGCCGACCTGGTGCCGAACCACGTCGTCTCGGCCACCGACGTGCCCGCCGAGTTCGCCGGTCGGGCCGTGCGCTGCCGGCGGCTGGAGATGGTGCCCGTGGAGTGCGTCGCCCGGGGCTACCTGACCGGCGGCGGCCTGAAGGAGTACCAGCGCACCGGCGCGGTCTCCGGCGTCGAGCTGCCGCGCGGCCTGGTCGAGGCGTCGATCCTGCCCGAGCCGATCTTCACCCCGTCGACCAAGGCGCCGGTGGGGGAGCACGACGAGCCGATCACCTTCGCCGAGGTGGTGGACAAGGTCGGTGCCGAGACCGCCGAGCGGCTGCGCCGGATCACGATCGACGTCTACCGCCGGGGCGCCGAGCTGGCCGCCGACCGGGGCATCCTGGTCGCCGACACCAAGCTCGAACTGGGCTGGACGCCCGACGGCACGCTGATGCTGGGCGACGAGCTGCTCACCTCCGACTCGTCCCGGTTCTGGCCGGCGGAGTCGTACCAGCCGGGTCGGGCGCAGTTCTCCTACGACAAGCAGTACGTGCGCGACTGGGCGGTGGAGAGCGGCTGGGACAAGCAGGCCCCGGCGCCGGAGGTGCCGGCCGAGGTCGTCGAGGCGACCCGGGCCCGCTACGTGGACGTCTACGAGAAGCTCACCGGCAACCGCTGGGGCTGAGCGGGGCCGCCGGTGCCCGACCGACGCCGGGCGGCCCTGACCGACGCCGGACGGCCCCGACGAGGTTCCGGGCGGCGCGGCGACGTCGCGGGCGGCGCCACGGCGTTCCGGGCGGCGCCACCGCGTTCCGGGCGGCGCGCGCTCAGTCCACCCAGTCGAGGGTGCGCTGGACGGCCTTGCGCCAGTTGCGCAGCTCCTGCTCCCGGTGCGCCGGCGCCATCGTCGACTCCCACTGCGCGTCGGAGCGCCACTGCGCGCGCAGCGTCGCCAGGTCCGGCCAGAAGCCGACCGCCAGGCCGGCCGCGTAGGCCGCGCCGAGGCAGGTGGTCTCGGTGATCCGGGACCGGACCACCGGCACGTCGAGCACGTCGGCGAGGAACTGCATGAGCAGCCCGTTGGCGGTCATGCCGCCGTCGACCCGCAGCCGGCGCAGCGCCACGTCGGAGTCGGCGTTCATGGCGTCGACCACCTCGCGGGTCTGCCAGGCCGATGCCTCCAGCGCCGCCCGGGCGAGGTGCCCCTTGGTGATGTAGCCGGTCAGGCCGGCGACCACCCCGCGCGCGTCGCTGCGCCAGTGCGGCGCGAACAGCCCGGAGAAGGCCGGCACGATGTAGCAGCCGCCGTTGTCGTCGACGGTGCGGGCCAACTCCTCCACCTCGGACGCGGTGGAGATCAGCCCGAGGTTGTCGCGCAGCCACTGCACCAGCGAGCCGGTGACCGCGATGGCCCCCTCCAGCGCGTACGCGGCGGGCTGGCCGTGGATGCGGTAGGCGACCGTGGTGAGCAGGCCGTGGGTGGAGGGCACCGGGCTGGCACCGGTGTTGAGCAGCAGGAAGCTGCCGGTGCCGTAGGTGCACTTCGCCTCGCCCGGCTGGAAGCAGGTCTGCCCGAACAGGGCGGCCTGCTGGTCGCCGAGCGCACTGGCGACGGGCACCCCGGCCAGTACGCCCGTGGCCTCTCCGTAGACCTCCGCCGAGCTGCGGATCTCCGGCAGCATCGCGGCCGGCACGCCCATCGCGTCGAGCAGTTCCGGGTCCCAGTCGAGGGTGCGCAGGTCCATCAGCAGGGTGCGGCTGGCGTTGGTCACGTCGGTGACGTGCCGGCCGGTCAGCTTCCAGATCAGCCAGCTGTCCATCGTGCCGAAGAGCACCTCGCCGGCCTCGGCGCGCTCGCGCAGGCCGTCGACGTGCTCCAGCAGCCACCGCAGCTTCGGCCCGGCGAAGTAGGTGGCCAGCGGCAGCCCGGTGCGGGAGCGGAACCGTTCCTCGCCGTACGCCTGGTCGAGTTCGCGCAGCAGCGGCCCGGTGCGGGTGTCCTGCCAGACGACGGCGTTGGCCACCGGCCGGCCGGTGGCCCGGTCCCAGACGACGGTGGTCTCCCGCTGGTTGGTGATGCCCACGGCGGCGAGCCCGGCGGCGTCGGTGCCCGCGCCGCGCAGCGCCTCGCGGACCACCCGCTGGACGTTCTCCCAGATCTCCTCGGCGTCGTGTTCCACCCAGCCTGGCCGGGGGAAGATCTGCCGGTGCTCCCGCTGGGCCACGGAGACGATCTCCCCGGCGCGGTCGAAGACGATGCACCGCGAGGAGGTGGTGCCCTGGTCGATGGCGGCGACGTACTGGGGGGTCACGGCAGCACCGTACCCGCAGCGGCGGCGCCCCGCCGACCGGCCGCGCCCGGCCCGCCGGTCCCGGCCCCGGTCGGGGGCGGACCGGGGTGGCGTCCGTACGATGTGCGGACGTGCGTGACATCGCCGTCTTCAGTGGTACCGCCCATCCCGAACTCGCCGCCGAGATCTGCGCCCACCTCGACGTGCCGCTGCACCCGGTACGGGTGTCCCGGTTCGCCAACGACTGCCTGGAAGTGCAGTTGCAGGCCAACTGCCGGGAGCGGGACGTCTTCCTGATCCAGCCGCTGGTGCCGCCCGTACAGGAGAACCTGGTCGAGCTGCTGCTCATGATCGACGCGGCCCGGGGCGCGTCGGCCGGCCGGATCACCGTGGTGCTGCCGCACTACGCGTACGCCCGGTCGGACAAGAAGGACGCGCCGCGCATCTCGATCGGCGGGCGCCTCGTCGCCGACCTGCTCACCTCGGCGGGCGCGGACCGGGTGCTGGCGATGACCCTGCACTCACCGCAGGTGCACGGCTTCTTCAGCGTGCCGGTCGACCACCTGCACGCGCTGCGCGAGCTGGCCGACCACTTCAGCCGCTACGACCTGGGCAACACGGTGGTGGTCTCGCCGGACCTCGGCAACGCCAAGGAGGCGGCGGCGTTCGCCCGGCGGCTCGGCACCCCGGTGGCCGCCGGGGCGAAGCAGCGGTTCAGCGACGACCGGGTCAAGATCAGTGCGGTGATCGGCGACGTGGCCGACCGGGACGTCATCGTGCTCGACGACGAGATCGCCAAGGGCAGTACGGTCATCGAGCTGATGGAGCACCTGCGCGAGCTGAAGGTCCGCTCGATCCGCCTGGCCTGCACGCACGGCCTCTTCTCCAGCGACGCGTTGCGGCGGCTGAGCGGGCAGGAGGGCGTGCTGGAGATCGTCTGCACGAACACGGTGCCGATCCCCGCCGACAAGCGGGTGCCGAAGCTGCGGGTCCTGTCCGTGGCGCCGGCCCTGGCCGAGGCGATGCGCCGGATCCACAACGGCGAATCGGTGAGCGCCCTCTTCGCCTGATCCGCCCCGGCCCCCGTGCGGCGGTCAGTCGCGGCGGTGGCGGCCGGTGTGCTGGGGGGCCTCGACGGCGGTGCTGATGCGGACCGTGGTGCCGCGCGCGCCGGTCTCGACGTCCATGCTGTCGCTCAGTTCGCGGGCCAGCCAGAGACCCCACCCGCCGGCGGTGTCGGCGGCGGGGCGGCTCCGGTCGCCCAGCCGCTGCGTGCTGATTCCCTGCCCGTGGTCGGAGACCTCGCAGAACAGCTGCCCCGGCTGCCGCCACAGCCGCAGCCAGCCCCGCCCGCCGCCGTGCCGGACCGCGTTGGTGATCAGCTCGTTGACCGCGAGCACGAAGTCGTCCAGGCGCTGCCCGCTCAGCCCGGCGGCGTGCGCGCAGGAGGTGACCGAGTGGCGAAGCTCGGTCACCTGGGCCTGCTCGAAGGCCTCGGCGATGAGGAGGGAAGGTTCGATGGGCACAACCGTACGCTGTGCTCCGGGTTCCGCATTCGTCATGGCCCCGTCCCGACAGCGGATCGCGGAATTCTTTGCGGCTTTTCCACCGTACGTCAGGGTTCTGCCGGGCGCATCCGGCGGCCCGTCGGCCGACGTGGCCCGCTGTGGCATCGTGACGGGCGTGTCGACGCCGCCCGGTGGTTTCGAGGTCCCGCTCTGGCGGGCCATCGCCGTGTTCCGCGTGGCCTCCCTGGCGTACGTCTGCGCGCTGGCGCTGCGCGACGCCGACCGGTACGCCCACCCGCTGGCGGCCGCCGGCCTGGTCCTGTTGATGGCGGTCTGGACGGCCGTGACCGCCGTCGGCTACGCCGACCCGGCCCGCCGGCGCTGGCCGCTGCTCCTGGCCGACCTGGGGGTCGTCCTCGGCATCATGCTCGCCACCCCCTGGGTGATCGGGCGGGCGGCGCTCGCCGCCGGCGTGCCCACCCTCGCGGTGGCCTGGCTGGCCGGCCCGGTGCTGGCCTGGGCGGTCTCCGGCGGCCGGCGACGGGGCACGGTCGCCGCCCTCGTGCTCGGCGCGGCGGACCTGCTCACCCGCGAGCGGATCGGCGGGTCCTCGCTCACCGGGGTGATCCTGCTGCTGCTCGCCGGGGTGGTGGTCGGGCACGTCGCCCGGCTGGCCGTGACCGCCGAGGAGCGACTGCACCGGGCGGTCGAGCTGGAGGCCGCCACCCGGGAACGGGAGCGCCTGGCCCGGGACATCCACGACTCCGTGCTCCAGGTGCTCGCCCTGGTGCAGCGGCGCGGCGCCCACCTCGACGGCGAGGCCGGGGAACTGGCCCGGCTCGCCGGGGAACAGGAGGCCGCGCTGCGCGCCCTGATCGGCGGCGCCGCGTCGGCCGGGACCGTCGCCGACGGCGGGCCGGTGGACCTGCGCGGGCTGCTCAACCGGTACGCCTCGGCCTCGGTCTCGCTCTCCGCGCCGGCGACCCCGGTGCCGCTGCCCGGGCCGGTCGCCCACGAGTTGGCCGCCGCGACCGCCGCCGCCCTCGACAACGTGGCCCGGCACACGGACGGGCGGGCGTGGGTGCTGGTCGAGGACGAGGGGACGACGGTGACCGTGTCGATCCGCGACGAGGGACCGGGCTTCGCGGCCGGCCGGCTGGAGGAGGCCGCCGCCGAGGGCCGGCTCGGCGTGGCCCGGTCGATCCGGGGCCGCCTCGCCGACCTCGGCGGCACGGTGCGGATCACCTCCGCGCCGGACGTCGGCACCGAGCTGGAACTGACCGTGGAAAGGGAGGGCCGGTGAGCGCGAGGAGTGAGCCGGGTCTGCGAGCCCCGCAGTCGCGAACGAAGGAGGGGCCGGTGAGCGCGAGGAGTGAGCCGGGTCTGCGAGCCCCGCAGTCGCGAACGAAGGAGGTACGGCCGTGACGGGCGTGCGGGTGATGGTCGTGGACGACCACCCGATGTGGCGTGAGGGGGTGGCCCGGGACCTCACCGAGGCCGGCCACGTCGTCGTCGCCACCACCGGCGAGGGCCGGCAGGCGGTACGGGTGGCTGCCGCCGCCCGGCCCGACGTGGTCGTCCTCGACCTGCAACTGCCGGACGTCTCGGGGGTGGAGGTGATCCACGGGTTGCGTGCCGTGCTGCCGCAGGTGCGGGTGCTGATGCTCTCGGCCAGCGGCGAGCAGCAGAGCGTGCTGGACGCGGTGAAGGCGGGCGCCACCGGCTACCTGGTGAAGTCGGCCGCCCCGGCGGAGTTCCTGGAGGCGGTGCGCCGGACGGCGGCGGGGGAGCCGGTGTTCACGCCCGGCCTGGCCGGGCTGGTGCTCGGCGAGTACCGCCGGCTCGCGGCCGCCCCGGGCGGTGCCGAACCGGGCGGGCGGGACGTTCGGGGAGCCGGCCCGGCCCCCCAGCTCACCGACCGGGAGACCGAGGTGCTGCGCCTGGTCGCCAAGGGGATGTCCTACAAGCAGATCGCCGAGCGGCTCGGGTTGTCCCACCGCACGGTGCAGAACCACGTGCAGAACACGCTCGGCAAGCTCCAGCTGCACAACCGCGTCGAGCTGACCCGGTACGCGATCGAACGGGGCCTGGACGACTGAGGGCCGCCGGGGAACCGACCCGAAGGGTTCCCCGACGGCCCCGGGACGGCTCAGACCGAGTGCGGTGGGCGCGTCTCGTGGATGGCCAGCTCCTCGGCGCTCGCGCCGCCGCCAGCCGAACCGGCGTCGTACGCCACCGAGTCGGTCTCCTGGTCGGTGTGCGCCCCCTCGTCCGGTTCGACGAGCCGGCCGACCTCGGCGTCGGCGACGCTGCCGAGCTGGCCGTGGTCGTAGAGGGAGACCGGCGAGTTCGGGTCGGAGGTGGGTCCGGGGTCGAGCACGTCCGCGTCGAGCTGGGCCTGGGCCGCGGCCTCCTCGCTGTCGGCCTCGGCGGCGATGTCCGGGTCGACGGGGCCAGCCAGCGGATCGTCGGCTGGGCGTTCGTACAGCTCCCGGTCGAGCTTGTAGTCGAGCGACTCGCCGTCGAGCTGCTCCTCGGCGGTGGTCCCGAACCGGTCCACCGCGACCGGCGTCCGGTCGCCCGGCAGCTGGGCCGGCTCCGGGCCGTCCGCCTCGCGCCCGGTCAGGACGTCGTCGTTGGCGGTCGAGTCGTCGTCGGCGGTGTCGGGCAGGCCCTCCGCCTCGGGGTCGGACACGGGGGTCGGGTACTCGTCGTCGCGCATGGCTGACCACTACCCACCTCCCTGGCGGCATAACCGGTGCCGGCCGTGGCCATCCGGGCGGAAGGGGCACCTCCGGGGACGGCGGGGCAGGATCGGGGCGCCGTCAGCCGTGCTCGCCGGCCTCGTCGGCCACGTGCAGCACGCACCAGACGACCTTGCCGTCCGGCACCCGGCTGCTGCCCCAGCTGCGGGCCACGGTGTCGATCAGCAGCAGGCCGCGCCCGCCCGCGACGTCCAGCGGGGCCGTCCCGGTGAACGCCGGCTGCCGGGACGAGTGGTCGCGTACCGCCAGGTGCAGGTGGTCGTCCCGGGGCGCCAGGCGGACCGTCATCGGGGTGCGCGCGTGGGCGACGACGTTGTTCACCATCTCGGTGACGGCGATGCACGCGGGTTCGACCAGCTCGGGCAGGCCCCAGGCTCCGCAGCCCTCCGCCACGAGCTGCCGGGCCTGCCGGGCGGCCCCGACGACGGGCGGCAGGTCGGCCTCGACCACCGCGGCCAGCGGCGCGGCGGCCAGCCCGGCCATCGCCCCGTCCAGGGTCGGCCAGGCCGGCACCCCCTCGACGGCACCGGTCGGATCGCAGAGCAGCAGGTCGGCGGCGGGCCAGTGGCGCACCTCCCGGCGCACCTGCGTGAAGACGTCCCGGGCCGTCGGGTCGGTCACCCGCAGGTCGGTGAGGTCCGCCACGACCGCGCCGGGCCGTTCGCAGAGGTGGGCGAGCAGGCCGTCGCGCACGGCGTCCGTGGCGGAGTGGTCGAGCACGCCGGTCACCCGGAGCACCCCGGAGGACTCGTCGGCCTTCACCTGGCAGCGCGCGTCGGTCGCCATGATCGCCCTATTCTGCACTGCCCGCGCGGTGTGCGCACCCGACCGCTCGCTGCCGGACATCAGCGGTTCGTCCGCGCCCGGCGGGTCATCGCGGCCACCGTCCCGACGGCGGTTCCCGCAGCCGCCAGCCCGAAGGCGGCGGTCATCCGGACCAGGTGCCGCCGCCGGCCGTGCCAGCCGCCCTCGCGCCGCGCCGCCGCATCGGCGCGGAAGACGTTGCCGGTGCTCTCCGGTCGCGGGGCGGGCCCGAACTGGGTGCGGTGCGTGTACCAACCGAGGACCCGCTCGGCGAGCGCCGGGGCCAGCCGCCACTGGAGGCCGATCAGCCGGGCGGCCCCACCGGCGTACGCCTCACGCCTCGGGCGGCGCAGCAGCCGGACGATCGTCTCGGCCACCACCTCCGGCGGGTAGACCGGGGGCGGCGGCACCAGCTCCCGGCCGCTGTGGTTGGCGGCGTGCCCGAAGAACGGGGTGTCGATGGTGGCCGGCAGCACCGTGCAGATGGAGATGTCGCCCCGCCCGGTGACCCGCATCTCCTGCCGGACCGTGTCGGCCAGCCCGCGGATGCCGTGCTTCGCGGCGTTGTACGCCGACTGGTAGGGCATCGCCACCTCGGCCAGCACCGACGCGTTGTTGACCAGTACGCCGCCCCCCGCCGCGCTCAGCTGGGGCAGGGCGGCCCGGGTGCCGTACGCGGCGCCGAGCAGGTTCACCTCCAGCACCCGTCGGAACTCCTCCACCGGGATCTCGTCGAAGAGCCCGACCGCGCCGACGGCCGCGTTGTTGATCCAGCCGTCGATCCTGCCGAACTCGGCGACGGCGCGGGCGGCGAGGCGCTCGACTGCCGCCGGGTCGGTCACGTCGGTCGGCACCACCAGTGCCCGCCCGCCCAGTTCCCGGCACCGCTGGGCCACCTCCTCCAGCGCCGCCTCGCTGCGGGCGGCCAGCACGACGGCGGTGCCGCGCCGGGCGAGGGCGTACGCGGTGGCCGTACCGATGCCGCTGGAGGCACCGGTGAGCACGACGGTGGCGTCGGCGAGGCTGCGGGTCAGAGGCATTCTTCGCCCGTACCCCCCTCGGCAGGCGTCATGCGGCCGGGGCCGGGTCGGAATTGCCCCGGCTTCGGGTGCGGCAGGCCGCGCCGCGACAGTTGCCGTCGCGCAAGCATCCGCCGGGCTCTTCCCGATCTGCCAGGTTTCGGCTCCCGGGAGTTCGGTTAATGGGACCCTCTGACCGAGGACCACCGCTTGAGAAGATCGCATGGAGGTGACCCATGCGCGTCGGCCTCGTCTGCGCGCACGCCGGCCCGCCCAAGGGCACCGACGGCCTGACCGTCGGCACCCACCAGCACATCGCCCGGGTCGCCGCCGAACTCGCCGCGCGGGGCCACGACGTCCGGGTGTACGAACGCCGCGACGACCCCGACCTGCCGGAGACGGCGACGGTCGACGGTTACCGGGTGGAGCGGGTCCCGGTCGGCCCGGCCGCCCCGCTGCCCACCGCCGAGCTGGTGCCGTACGTGTCCGCGTTCGGCGCCTGGCTGGCCGACCGGTGGGTGGGCGACTGGCACCCCGAGGTGGTCCACGGGCACTACTGGGTCGGCGGGCTGGCCGCCGCGCACGCGGTCCGCGAGACCGACATCCCGGTGGTGCAGACCTTCCACTCCCTGGGCGTCGAGCAGCTGCGCCACCTCGGCCGGATGTACGACGGCCCGGGGGAGCGGATCCCGCTGGAGCGCGCGCTGACCCGGGCGGTGGACATCGCGGTCGCCCAGTGCACCGACGAGGTCGACGAGCTGACCCGGATGGGACTGCAACGCACCTCCGTGGCGATGGTGCCGGCCGGCGTCGACACCACGCAGTTCCACCCCGACGGCGAGGCCGCTCCCCGCGACCGGCGGGCCCGGATCCTCTCCGTCGGCGGGCTCTCGGCCGGGCACGGCCAGGAGGACCTGATCCGGGCCATGCGGCTGGTCGGCGACGCCGAACTCGTGATCGCCGGCGGCCCGCCCGCCGGGCAGCTCGCCAGCCACGCCGAGGCCCGCCGGCTGCGCGAGCTGGCCGAGCGCAGCGGGGTGGCCGAGCAGGTGAAGCTGGTGGGCGCGGTGCCGCACGAGCAGATGGCCACCTGGTACCGCTCGGCGGACGTGGTCGCCTGCACGCCGCACTACTCCTCCGCCGGCCGGGTGTCGCTGGAGGCGATGGCCTGCGGGGTGCCGGTGGTGGGCTACTCCATGGGCGGCATCGCCGACGCGGTGGTCGACGAGGTCACCGGCCGGCTGGTGCCGCCGGGCGACGTCCGCACGCTGGGCGTGACGCTGCGCCGGCTGCTCTCCGACAACGCCGGGCGGTTCGCGTACGGGCACGCCGCCGTCGACCGGGTGCGGTGCAGCTACACCTGGGAGCGGACGGCCGGCGCGCTGGAGCGCCTCTACGAGCGGGTGGTGAGCCGGCGCAAGCCGGTCGAGGCGGCCTGACCCGGCTCCTCAGAGCGGTCGGCCGGGCGCTCCGACGCCCACCATGCCCCGGTCGGGTTCCCCGGCGACGGCGTGGTGGTGCTGGGGTTCGGCGTACCGGGTGAGACCGATGACGGCCGCGAGCGTGACCAGGAACCCGACGGCGGCGAGCCACTCCCGCCCGGGCCAGATCTTGTCGTTGAGCAGCAGCAGGCCGACGATCGCGGCGGGCACCGCCCCGGCGGCGTCCATCGCCGCCACGGCGGCCGTGGTCGAGCCGCGCTGCATGGCGAGGCCGAGCAGCAGCTGACCGACGATCGAGTGGACGATCAGCAGGTAGAGCAGCGGGTCCCGGACGAACGCCTCCGGCGTCGGGGAGGAGGCGAGGGGTCGGGCGGCCACTGCGGCGGCCGAGAACGCCAGCCCGGCCAGCGCGCCGAGCGCCACCGAGCCGGGCGCCCCGTGCAGGCGTACGGCGAAGAAGCCGATGACCGCGATCACGCCGAGCGCCACCGCCAGGGCGACCAGCCCGGCGGTGCCGAGCGGCTTGGCCGGCGCGGGCTCGGCGGAGAGCACCAGCGCGGTGATCCCGGCGAACAGCAGCACCAGCAGCGCCACCTCGGCGGCCGGCAGCCGCCACTTCAGCACCAGCACGCCGAGCAGGGCGGTCACCCCGAGGCCGGCGGCGACGCTGGACTGGACCAGGAACAGCGGCAGGTCCCGGCGGGCGAGCAGGGCCAGCACGAACCCGGCCACCTGGCAGCCGAGCCCGACCAGGTACGTGCGGTGCCCCGCCAGCCGCAGCAGCAGCCCCGGGTCGAAGGTGTGGTGCACGGTGGTGCGGGCGGCAGCCACCGACTGGAGGAGGTTGGCGACGCCGTACGCGACGATCATGGCCGCGAGGAAGCACCAACCGGAGGAGACCACCTGGCGAGGATAGAGGCTGCCGGAGGTCAGTGCTCGGTTGGCCGACCCAGCCGGGCGAGGATGTCGGCGTGCAACGCGCCGTTGCTGGCCACGGCGCTGCTCTCGGTCCCGGCGTCGCCGGAGGGGGCGGGCCGGCCGGCCAGATCGGTGAACGTGCCGCCCGCCTCGGTGACGATCGGCACCAGCGCGGCGACGTCCCACAGCGACAGCTCCGGCTCCACCATCACGTCCAGCGCGCCCTCGGCCAGCAGCATGTAGCCGTAGAAGTCGCCGTACGCCCGGCTGCGCCAGGTGTCCCGCATGAGCTGGAGCATCGCGTCCAGCCGCCCGGCGGACTCCCACCCCGTCAGCGACGAGTAGCAGAAGCTCGCGTCGGCGAGGTCGCGGACCGCGGAGACCCGGATCGGCACGCCGCTCGCGGCGTCGGGCCCCGCGTACGCCCCCTCGCTGAGCGCGCCCCACCAGCGGCGGCCGAGCGCCGGCGCGGAGACCAGCCCGGCGACCGGTCGGTCGCCCTCCAGCAGCGCGATCAGGGTGGCCCACACCGGTACGCCGCGGATGAAGTTCTTCGTGCCGTCGATCGGGTCGACCACCCAGCGCCGGCCGTCCGGGCCGCTGGCGGGCTGCTCGCCGTACTCCTCGCCCAGCAGGCCGTCGGCCGGCCGGTGCGCGGCCAGCAGCGCCCGGATCTCCCGCTCGACCGCGGTGTCCGCGTCGGAGACCGGCGTCAGGTCGGGCTTCGCCTCGACCCGCAGGTCGAGCGCGCGGAACCGGGCCGTGGAGACGGCGTCGGCGGCGTCGGCGAGCAGGTGGGCGAGGGCGATGTCGTCGGCGTACCGGGGCATGCCCCAAACGGTAGCGGCGATGAGCTCAGGACCCCGCGCGGGTAGCCGTGCCCGCCTTCCGCGCGCGACTGCGGGGCTCGCAAGCTCACTCCTCGCGCACGCAGCCGTGCCCGCCTTCCGCGCGCGACTGCGGGGCTCGCAAGCTCACTCCTCGCGCACGCCGGGATTCCGCTGGTCGGGTTCGCGCGCGTCGCCCTCGCCCGACCGGGAGGCCAGCAGCCGGCGGTACGAGGCCAGCCGGCGCGGATCGGCCTTGCCCGCGGCGACCCAGGCGTCCAGCCCGCAGTCAACCTCGTCCGGCGTGTGCGGGCAGTTGGCGGGACAGTCGACCGTCCCCTCGACCAGGTCGGGGAAGCCGTGCAGCAGGCTGTCGGCGGAGACGTGCGCGAGCCCGAAGCTGCGTACCCCCGGGGTGTCGACGATCCAGCCGGCGGCGTCCCCGCCGCGCGGTGGGTCGCCGGGCAGCCGGGGCAGGCGCAGCGCCACCGCGCTCGTGGAGGTGTGCCGGCCCCGGCCGATCGCGCTGACCGTGCCGACCGCCCGGGCGGCGTCCGGCACGAGCCGGTTGACCAGCGTCGACTTGCCCACCCCCGAGTGCCCCACCATGACCGAGATCCGCCCGGCGAGCAAGTCGCGCAGGGCGTCGAGGTCGGAGTCCGGGCGGATCAGCACGTACGGCAGCTCCAGCTCGGCGTAGTAGCCGAGCACCGTCTCGGGGCCGGCCAGGTCGGCCTTGGTGAGGCAGAGCAGCGGCTCGATGCCGGCGTCGTACGCGGCCACCAGGCACCGGTCGATGAACCCGGTGCGCGGCGGCGGGTCGGCCAGCGCGCTGACGATGACCAGTTGGTCGGCGTTGGCGACGACCACCCGTTCCAGCCGACCCTCGGCGGTGGTCTCGTCGTCGTCGGCGGTGCGCCGCAGCACCGACGTGCGCTCGGCGATCCGGACGATGCGGGCCAGCGCCCCGGCCGCGCCGGAGGTGTCGCCGACCAGGCCGACGCGGTCGCCGACCACCACCGACTTGCGCCCCAGTTCCCGGGCCCGCATCGCGGTGACCAGGGGTGCGTCGGGCCCGGCGCCGGGCGGCACGCACGTGTAGCGGCCCCGGTCGACGGCGATCACGAAGCCGTCCACCGCGTCGGCGTGCAGGGGGCGCGTGCGGGTACGCGGGCGCGACGACCTGCCCGGCCGGACCCGGACGTCGTCCTCGTCGTACTCCCGCCGTCTGGTCGTCAGGACCGCCCCCCGTCGTGTCAGCTCTTGCCGGTCACCATCGCCGACCATAGTGCCGGAAACTCCGGCATGGTCTTCGAGGTGCACGCCACGTCGCTCAGCTCGACGCCCGGAACGGCCAGGCCGGCCACGGCGGCGGCGTGCGCCATCCGGTGGTCGTGGTAGGTCTCGAACACCCCGCCGTGCAGCGGCCGGGGCCGGATCTCCAGCCCGTCGGGGGACTCGGTGATGTCGGCGCCGAGGGCGGTGAACTCCCGCGCCAGCGCGGTCAGCCGGTCGGTCTCGTGGCCCCGGATGTGGCCGACGCCGGTGAACACCGACGGCGAGTCGGCGAGCATGGCCAGCGCGGTCAGCGCCGGGGTCAGCTCGCTGACGTCGGAGAGGTCGGCGGTCAGGCCGTGCACGGCGCCGGTGCCCCGGACCGTCAGCCCGCCGGTGGAGAGGGTCACCTCGCCGCCCATCCGCTGGAGCAGCGAACGGAGCTGCTCGACGGGCTGGGCGCTGCTGCGCGGCCAGCCCTGGAGGGTCACCTCGCCGCCGGTGACCAGGGCGGCGGCGAAGAACGGCACGGCGCCCGACAGGTCGGGCTCGATCTGCCAGCCGCGCCCCGTCAGCGGGCCGGGCTCGACCACCCACACGTCGGGGGTGCCGTCGTCGACGGCCGCGCCCGCGGCCCGCAGCATCTGCACGGTCATCCGCAGGTGCGGCGCGGAGGGCACCGGCGGGCCCACGTGCCGGACCACCACGCCCCGGTCGAAGCGCGGCGCGGCCAGCAGCAGCCCGGAGACGAGCTGGCTGGACGCGGAGGCGTCGATCACCACCTCGCCGCCGACCACCCGCCCGGCGCCCAGCACGGTCAGCGGCAGGCTGCCGGTGGCGGGGGCGTCCACGCGTACGCCGAGGGAGCGCAGCGCCCCGATCAGCGGGCCGAGGGGCCGGGTGCGGGCCTGCGGGTCGCCGTCGAGGGTGATCCGCCCGTCGGCGAGGCCCGCCACGGGTGGGACGAAGCGCATCACGGTGCCGGCCAGGCCGACGTCGACGTGCGCGGGGCCGACCAGCGGGTGGGGGCGGACCAGCCAGCGCTCGTCGTCGCTGATCGACATGTGCGCGCCCATGGCGCGCAGCCCGGCGGCCATCAGCTCGGTGTCCCGGGCGCGCAGCGGCCCGGCCAGGGTCGAGGGACCGCCGGCCAGGGCGCTCAGCACCAGGGCGCGCGCGGTCATCGACTTGGACCCGGGCAGGCGCAGCGTCGCCGCGACCGGGTCGGAGGCGGTCGGAGCTGTCCACGGCTGCGGCGGCCGGGTCGCGATCAGGTTCCCCACGCCTCCATTCTGCCGTGTCCGGGGGCGGGTGCGGCCGGCCGGCGCGGCTACTCCCGGTCAGCGGGACAGCCGGACGACGCGCGGCGGGTTAGCGTGTGCGACATGTGCGGGAGGTACGCGACGACCCGGAGCGCGGGCGACCTGAGCGCGCTGTTCGAGTCCCAGGACGAGACCGGCGGCGGCGTCGGCCCCGACCACAACGTCGCGCCCACCGACAGGGTGCCGTTGGTGCGGGTCAGCCCGGAGGGCCACCGCGCGCTGTCCGTCGGCCGTTGGGGTCTGGTCCCGTCCTGGTCCCGGTCGCCGTCCGGCGCCGCCCGCATGATCAACGCCCGTGCCGAGACGGTCGCCACCAGCCGGGCGTACGCGGGGGCCTTCGCCCGCCGCCGCTGCCTCGTCCCGGCCGACGGCTGGTACGAGTGGGTCCGCTCGGCGGACGGGCGCAAGCAGCCCTTCTACATGACCCCGTCGGACGGCTCGGTGCTGGCCTTCGCCGGCATCTGGTCGGTCTGGGAGGGCTCCGCCGACCCGCTGCTGACCTTCAGCGTCCTCACCACGGCCGCTCTGGGCGAGCTGGCCGAGGTGCACGACCGGATGCCGCTGCTGCTGCCCCGGGAGCGCTGGGGGGCCTGGCTGGCGTCGACCGACGAGCCGGAGGGCCTGCTCGCGCCCCCGCCGCCGTCCTGGCTCGCGACGCTGGAGATCCGCCCGGTGGGCACGGCGGTGGGGGACGTGCGCAACGACGGGCCGCAGTTGACCGAGCGGGTGCCGCTCGCGCGGGCCGCCGGGCCGCAGGAGATGACGCTTTTCTGACAGTCCGACACATTGTCGGGAGTGATTTACCAGAGTTGCGGACGAAACGTCGCCCCCGCGTTCACCCGTATTCGCCGTGAAGTCTTGTCCCGGTGTCCGGAAGTGCGATACAACACAGCGCCGGTAGTGGGTGTCGATTCGCACGGGGCGGACGACGCGCACCGATCTTGCCGGTCCCACGGGGGAGGTGGGTGGATGACACGGGCACGTATGCCCCGGCCGCACGAGGTGGCCGCCGCACGACGAGATCCGCGACTGCTGCGGGCGTTGCGGGAGCGGCGACAGGACGAGGCGTGGCGCACCAGGGGAACATGCCAGAACGTCGACCCGGAAACGTTCTTTCCGGCGCCGAACGAACCGGCCGACGCGGCAGTCGCGTTGTGCCGCAGCTGTGACGTGCAGGGCTCCTGCCTGGCGTGGGCGCTGGACGTGGGCGATCTGCACGGCGTCTGGGGCGGCACCACCCCACGCGAGCGGCGGGCGATGCTGGTCGCCTGGCGCGACGAGGTGCTACCGGATCCGGAGGCCGCCGGCGAGGCGGGCCCACCGGTCCGGGACCGGCTGCTCACCCTGGTGCCGCTGAGCTGACCGGCGACTGAACCGGTCGCGGCCGGCCCCCCATCTCGGCGGGCCGGCCGCCCGTCGTGCCTGCGACACCGCAGAATGGGCCGGTGCCGCAGGACGACGAGCTCCCCACCCCGCGCGGGCCCGCCCGGGTCGACACCGACCTGCCGGCGGGTGCGCCGAGCGCCCTGCTGGTGCTCGGCCACGGCGCGGGCGGTGACGTCGACGCCCCGGACCTGCGTGCGCTCCGGGACGCGGCGGTCGACGCCGGGCTGGTGGTGGCCCGGGTTACCCAGCCGTACCGCGTCGCCGGCCGGCGCGCGCCGGCTCCGGCGGGCCACCTCGACGAGGCGTGGACGGCCGTGCTCGCCGTGCTGCGGCAGCGGCACCCCGGCGTACCCCTGCTGGTGGGTGGACGCTCCAGCGGCGCGCGGGTGGCGTGCCGCACCGCGGCGGCGGTGGGCGTCGCCGGGATCGTGGCGCTGGCGTTCCCACTGCATCCGCCCGGCCGCCCGGAGCGGTCGAGGGCGGCGGAGTTGGCGACCGGCCTGCCCACCCTCGTGGTCAACGGCGACCGCGACCCGTTCGGGGTGCCGGAGCCGGGGCCGGGGGTGCGCGTGGTGACCCGTCCGGGGGAGCGGCACGACCTGCGGGGCGACCCGGCCGGTACGGCCGCGGCGGTGTGCGACTGGCTGCGCGGGCAGGGCTGGGCGCGACGCTGAGCCGGGCGGCGGACGCCGTGGCGGGCCGTGTCCGGTGGCGGCGGCGGGTCGTTGCATCGGATGGCGCCGGACGCCCGGTTCGGGCGGGCGGCGCCGGTCCTCCCAGGCCCTTCCTGGTCCCAGCGTCGGCCCGCTGCCGGCGCCGGGACCAGGAACGGGGGAGGCCAGCGGAATGCCCCACCCCGTCGGGGGCGTTGCACCCCCCGGACGACATTTCTGGCGAGGGGGGAGACCGGTGCCGACCGAGACACGGGCCCGGGAACGGGACGAGCGGGGAGCGCGGCAGCTCCGACGGCTGCTGGGCGGCCCGGACTGGCCCGCGGTGGTGCCGCCGGTCGGCCCGGCGGCGGTGCGCACGACCACGGTGAGCACGAGCACACCCGCCGGAAGTGAATCTGCGGGCACGTCCGGGCGCGTATCCTCGGCGGGACAGCATCCGACGCGAGGGGATGTGCGGTTGACCACCGAGAAGACGGACGAGCGCAGGGCCCGCTTCGAGCGGGACGCGATGCCCTTCGTCGATCAGCTCTACGCTGCCGGGCTGCGGATGACCCGCAATCCGGCGGATGCCGAGGACCTGGTCCAGGAGACCTACCTGAAGGCGTACGCGGCCTTCCACCAGTTCGAGCAGGGCACGAACCTGAAGGCCTGGCTCTACCGGATCCTGACCAACACCTACATCAACTCCTACCGCAAGCGGCAGCGCCAGCCCATCCAGGCGCCGACCGAGGAGATCACCGACTGGCAGCTCGCCGAGGCCGAGTCGCACACCTCCAGCGGCCTGCGTTCGGCCGAGACCGAGGCGCTGGACCGGCTGCCGGACAGCGACGTCAAGGAGGCCCTCCAGCAGTTGCCGGAGGAGTTCCGCCTGGCCGTCTACCTCACCGACGTCGAAGGCTTCTCCTACAAGGAGGTCGCCGACATCATGGGCACGCCGATCGGCACGGTCATGTCGCGGCTGCACCGCGGCCGTCGTAATCTGCGCAAGCTGCTCGAGCAGTACGCCGCCGAGCGGGGCTTCACCGCCGCGGCGTCGAAGAAGGGCTCGACCGCTTCCGCCGGCCGGGAGGTCTGACATGAGCTGTGGGGATCCGCACGAGACGGACTGCCGAGAGGTCCTCGCGGAGGTCTACCTCTACCTGGATCTGGAGTGCGCCGAGGAACGGCGCGCGCTGATCCGCCACCACCTCGACGAGTGCGGGCCGTGCCTGCGCGAGTACGGCATCGAGCAGGAGGTGCGGGCGCTCGTCGCCCGCTGCTGCGGCAACGAGACCGCGCCCGACAAGCTGCGTGAGCGGCTGCGGCTGCGCCTGACCGAGCTGGTGGTCTTCGAGAGCACGGAGTCGAAGGAACTGGCCGACTGAGACCGGGCCGGTGAACGGCGGCCGACGGGGGTCGGCCGCCACGTGGACGGCGACAGCGGTGGCCCGGGTCGGGACGACCCGGGCCACCGGCGTTCGCGCTGACTGGTCGTGCCGGGCCGTGGGGCCCGGCCGCCGGTCAGGAGTTGGGGCGCTTGCCGTGGTTCGCGCCGCTCTTCTTACGGGCCTTCTTCTTACGGGCCTTCTTCGCCATGGTGACCTCCTCGTGATGGTCGGATCCCCCTGCGCACGAGCTCGGCGCCGGTGCACGCACCGGTCCTCCCGGCGCCGGGGTCCGACCCGCTGATGCTAGTGCGGCCGGCACCCGCCGTCGTCCGCCGGGGCCGCCGACCGTACGCCGCGCCGCACGACACGCCGCAGGCCGTGCCGCCCACCGGCCGGGACGCCCGGGCGGTCCGGCCCCGGAGTCGATCAACCATCCGCCCGGGCCGCTCCACGCCCGCCGGAGGCCGCCCGCATGATTGGATACGTCGGCAGGCAACCGCGAGAGGGAGGGCCCTGGACATGGCCGAGGAGATCCGCGCCGAGATGGTGGCGAACGTCTGGAAGGTCGTCGCGTCGGCCGGGGACACCGTGTCCGAGGGGGACACGCTGGTGATCCTGGAGTCGATGAAGATGGAGATCCCGGTCGTCGCCGAGTCCGACGGTGTCGTCAAGCAGCTCGCGGTCAACGAGGGCGACGTCGTGCAGGACGGTGACCTGATCGCGGTGATCGATTGACCGGCCTCTCGGTGCGCCGGGCCGGGCCGGACGACTTCCCGGCGGTGGCCCGGCTGACGGTCGCCGCGTACGAGGCGGACGGCCAGCTCAAGGGCGAACACGGCTACGCCGCCGTGCTCGCCGACGTGGCGGCCCGGGCCGTCGACGGCGAGGTGCTGGTCGCCGTCGACGACGCCACCGGCGCGCCGCTCGGGTCGGTGACCTTCGTCCTGCCCGGCACCCGCTACGCCGAGCTGTCCCGGGCGGGCGAGGCGGAGTTCCGGATGCTGGCGGTCGACCCGGCCGCGCAGGGGCGGGGCGTCGGCGCGGCGCTGGTCGAGGCCTGCGTGTCGCGGGCGGCCGAGCTGGGCTGTTCCGCCGTGGTGATCTGCGTACGCAGCGGCTTCGCCGCCTCCGCCCAGCGGCTCTACGAGCGTCGCGGTTTCGTGCGGACGCCGGAGCTGGACTGGGAGCCCCTGGACGGGGTGCGACTGCTCGGCCTCCGGCTGGAACTCGGCGGCTCCTGAGGCACCGCCGGCGACGGCTCAGCGGCGCCTGAGGAGCCGCCAGAGGCGGCCCAGGCGGGAGGAACGCGGTCGGGGGACCGGGCGGGTGGCCGTCAGCGTGGCGGCCAGGGCCGCCGTCTGCGGGTCCAGGGCCGGGCTGGCCAGGGACAGGTGGGCGAGGGACGGCGCGATGGGCACCGGGCGGGTCCGGGCGACCGCTGCGGCGTCGGCCAGCCGCTCGGTCACCACCCGGGCCACCTCGGGGCGTACGGCCGGATCGACCCAGGCGGCGGTGACCAGGGCGAACAGGGCCGCCTCGGTGACCCAGTCCTCGACGCCCCAGACCAGGTCCAGCAGCACCTGGCGCCGGGTCGACTCCGCCCACGGCTCGTCGGTGCGGTGGTGCAGCAGGCCCAGGCACGCCCACACCTGCACGCAGCGCACCCAGAGCGAGGGGTCCTGCCCGAGTACCCGGCCCAGCGCGGTCGGCGGCGCCTCCGGCGGGTGCGCCAGCAGGCCGAGCAGGTCGTCCAGTTCCAGGGTGGCCAGGCCCACCGCCGTGTCGTACGCGGCCGGCGGGTGCGGCCACGCCGGGTGGGCGAGCTGCCGCAGCCGCGCGGCCGCCTCCGCCGAGGGCGCCGGCACGGCGGGCACGACCGTCGCGCCGTCGTGCCGCCAGAGCTGCCGGGCGCCCGTCCGCCGGGGCTCGCGCGGGTCGGGTTCCGGCACGCCGGTGACCTCGATCCGCAGCCCGGGCGCGGCCGTCGCGGCCGTACGCAGCGCGCTGGGCGGCGCGGGCGAGTCCAGCCGTACGGTGCCGAGGCCGGCCCGCTCGTCGGTGACGGCCAGGCGCAGCGCCTCCACCACCGGCCCGGTCGCCGGGGTGACCTGCCCGAGCCAGGGCCGCCCCCGGCAGCTCTCCGCCAGGTCGCCGTGCTCGTGGGTGTCGTCGGGATGCTCCCGGACGAAGTCGGCGAGCGCGACCAGGTGTGCCACGTCGCCGTCACGCTGGTGCCGCAGCCGGTGCGCCGTGTGCACGGCGCACTCGAAGGAGGGGTCCCGGGCCAGCGCCCGCTCGATCCACTCCAGCGCCTCGTCGAGCCGCCCGTTGTCGGCGAGGGTGCCGGCGATGTCGGCGTAGACGGTCAGGTCGTCGGGGTCGTGCGCGACGGCCCGACCGAGCGCGGCCAGCGCCTCGCGGGTGCGCCCGGCGCTGCGGTACGCGTACCCGAGCCACACCTCGCCGATCTTCGACGGCTCCGCGCGTACGCCCCGGGCGGCCCAGCGGATCGCCAGGTCGACCTCGCCGACCCGCCTGGCCAGCGCGGACGCCGCGCCCAGCAGCAGGCCGTGCTCGGGGTGGACGGTGACCGCGTTGCGGGCCAGCGCCAGGTACGGGGTCAGGGCGGCCCGGTCGGCCCTGGGCACGGGGTCGGACACGGCGGCGCAGACCTGCATCAGGATCCGGGCGGTCCGGTCCGGTTCGAGGCGCTCGGCGAGTTGCGGGGTGGTCACCCACGGCACCGCGGCCCAGCCCGTCCCCGGTGCGTGGCCGGTCGCCGCGACCAGCAGGTCGAGCCCTTCCGCGGGCCGGCCGGCGGCGGCGAGCAGGTGGGCGCGGGCCACCACGGCACCGACGAAGGCGTGGCCCTGGAGCGGGAAGAGGTCGACGCCGCCCGTGCCGTCGGCGGCGGCGAGCCGGGCGAGGGTCTCGTGCACCTCGGGCAGGGTCGGGGCCTGGGCCAGCGCGGCGGCGACGTGACCGGCGGCGTGTCTCAGATCGCCGTCGTCCATGGCGAGGCGGGCCAGGGCAAGTTCCTCCGCCGCGGGCAGCGACCGGTCGTCCTCGGGCACGTGGTCCTCTCGCTCGTCGGGCTCCGGTGGGCCGGGCAAGCCTAGGTGATGTTGCGGTGAGATGGTGATCATCTGCGCAGTACTGCTCGTTCGATTGCTCTGTCCAGCTCAAACGTGCAAGACTGAGCAGGAAACGCGCGGCAACCGCGCAGTGGGAGGAGTTTCCGTGACGCGTGCAGGGGCTGGCATGGCCGCCGACATCGACGAGCAGCCGGCGGGCTACGAGCGGTTGCTCTCCGCCGGGCACGCCGGGGCGATCGCCCGGGTGGCGGCGGTCATCGCGCAACGCCGTCCCCGGCACGTGGTCTTCACCGCCCGCGGCACCTCCGACCACGCCGCCCTCTACGGGGCGTACCTGACCGAGATCCGGCTCGGCCTGCCCGCCGGCCTCGCCTCGCCCAGCGTCGTCACCCTCTACGGCGCGACGCCGGACCTCTCCGACGCGCTGGTCGTCGGCGTCAGCCAGAGCGGCGGCTCGCCCGACCTCGCCGAGGTGCTGCGCACCGCCCGCGCCTCCGGCGCGCTGACCCTCGCGGTCACCAACGCGCCCGACTCCCGGCTGGCCGACGTCGCCGAGCTCAGCGTCGACATCGCCGCCGGGCACGAGCGCGCGGTGGCCGCCACCAAGACCTACACCGCCGAGCTGCTCGCCCTGCTGATGCTGGTCGAGGGCGTCCGGGCCGGCGACGGGGCGCTGCCCGCCGACGAACGCGAGGCGCTCGCCGCCCTGCCCGAGCTGGCCGCCCGCACCCTGGAGGACCCCACCCCGGCCCAGCTCGCGCCCCGCTACCGGTTCGCCGGCCAGCTCGTCACCACCGGTCGCGGGTACGCGTACCCGACCGCCCGCGAGGCCGCGCTGAAGCTGATGGAGACCTCCTACCTGCCGGCGCTGGCGTTCTCCGGCGCCGACCTGCTGCACGGCCCCCTCGCCATGACCGACCCGGACGTGCCGGTGCTCGCGGTGGTCGGCTCCGGGCCGGGTGGCCGGTCGATGGGCGAGGTGCTGCCCCGGCTCGGCGAGCGCCGCGCCGACGTGGTGGTGGTCGGCTCCGCCGACGTCGAGGGCGCCACCCGGATGGCCGTCCCCGAGGTCGACGAGCGGTACGCGCCGCTGCTGGACATCCTGCCGTTGCAGCGCCTGGCGCTGGCGCTGGCGCTCGCCCGGGGCGAGGACCCGGACGCGCCGCGTGGGCTGAAGAAGGTCACCGCGACGATGTGACGCCCGCCGTGGCACGCTGGTCGACGTGTCCACGCTGCGCGACCTCGCCGAGGAGCACACCCGCCTCCGTCCGGCCGACATCGACCACCTGCACCGGATCGCCGGCGACTGGCAGTTGCTGTCCGATCTGTCCTTCGCCGACCTGCTGCTCTGGGTGCCCGTCGACGGTGACGGTGCCTTCCTCTGCGTCGCCCAGGTCCGGCCGACGACCGCACCCACCGCGTACCTGGACGACCAGGTGGGGCGGATCGTCGGCGGGCCCGAGGTGGCGCACCTGGAGGTGGCCCACCGGCAGGGCCGGATCTGGCGGGAGGGCGACCCGGTCTGGTACGGCGACGTTCCGGCCCGGCACGAGGCGATCCCGGTGCGGCTGCGCACCACCGACGGCGAGGCCGGCGAGGTGATCGCCGTGGTGGGGCGGGACACCAACCTCTCCACCGCGCGTACGCCCAGCCAGCTGGAGCTGAACTACCTCACGACGGCCGACGACCTGGCCCAGATGATCGCCGACGGCACCTTCCCACCGCCGCGGCATCCGGGGGAGACCACCTCGGCCCCGCGCGTCGGCGACGGGCTGGTCCGGCTCGACGCCGGCGGCAAGGTCACCTACGCCAGCCCGAACGCGCAGTCGGCGTACCGGCGGCTGGGCTACGCCTCCCACCTGGTGGGCGAGGACCTGGCGGCGCTGCACCGTCGGCTGGCGAGCGACCCGCTGGAGGGCACGGACGCGGCGAACGGGATCCTCGCCGCGCTGCGCGGCGAGGCGCCGCCCCGCCGGGAGATCGACGCGCGCGGCGCGACCATGCTCACCCGGGCACTGCCGCTGATGCCCGCCGGGGTGCCGATCGGCGCGCTGGTGCTGGTCCGCGACATCACCGAGGTACGCCGCCGCGACCGCGCCCTGATCACCAAGGACGCCACCATCCGGGAGATCCACCACCGGGTGAAGAACAACCTGCAGACCGTCGCCGCCCTGCTGCGGCTCCAGGCCCGCCGGGTCTCCATGCCGGAGGCCCGGATCGCCCTGGAGGAGTCGGTACGCCGGGTCGCCTCCATCGCGCTGGTGCACGAGACCCTCTCCATGTCCAGCGACGAGGCGGTCGAGTTCGACGGCATCGTGGACCGGGTGGCCAGCGCCGCGACGGAGGTGGCCGCGACCGAGGCGACGGTGGGCATGCGGCGCGAGGGCAGCTTCGGCGTGCTGCCCGCCGAGGTCGCCACGTCGCTGGTGATGGTGCTCAACGAGCTGCTGCTCAACGCCGTCGAGCACGGCTTCCCACCGCCCGCCGAGCCCACCGACCAGGCGGGCCCCGGAGGCTTTGCCCCGGCGGAACCGGCGGCGGCCGGCGCGGAGGGACCGGAGGGGGCCGGCCTGGCGGGACCGGCGGCCGGCGCGGAGGGATCGGAGGGGGCCGGTCCGGCCGCGCCGGAGGTCGTGGTGTCGGCGCACCGGTTCCGCAAGATGCTGCACGTCTCGGTCACCGACAACGGGCGCGGGCTGCCGCCCGACTTCGACGCCGAGCGGGGCGGCAACCTCGGGTTGCAGATCGTCCGGGCGCTGGTCACCGGCGAGCTGCGCGGCACCATCGAGCTGCGCGACGGCGCGAAGGGCGGCACCGAGGCGACGCTCGTCGTCCCGCTGGCCCGCAACGAGAGCCGCTCCGCCGGCTGACCACCCGGCCCGCCGCCGAACGATCGAGCCCGCCCAGCCGAGCCGGCGACGGGGGACGGTCGCCGCCCTTGCGCTCGGCGGGTCAGCGGGTCAGGAGGGCGACGGTCACGCCCGGGCGGGGCCAGACCCGTTCGACGGTGAACCCGGCGCGCAGCGCGTCGCCCTTGGCGCCCGCGACGGCGGCCAGCGGGTCGTCGCGGCGGCCGGTCACCACCAGCCAGACCCGTTGCGTGCCAACCAGGCACTCGGCCGGGCGGGCGCACTCGGCGGCCCACAGGTCGCCCTGGCGGGCCTGGTCCTCGGTGACCAGCACGTCGCGGGGCCGCCGGTCGCCGAGGTGGTACGCCAGACCCAGGTCGAGGAAGAACCAGCTCCGGCGGGGGGAGAAGACGACCGCGTCGCCCGGCCGTTGACCGTCGGCGACGATCCGGGCCGCGCCCCGGTAGTCCACCGTCGCGCTGCGCGGCCACTCGTGCGTACGCCGCAGCGCCGCCTGGTCGGGCAGCCCGAGCAGCCCGGTCAGGGCGACGACGGCCAGCGCGGGCGGCAGCGGCACCGCAGCCAGCGCCGCCCCGGCGAGCAGGCAGCCGAAGGGCACCACGAAGACGAGGTAGCGGGGCACCCAGAGCGGTACGGCCAGCCCGGCGGCGAAGAGCAGCAGCACGGGCAGCAGCACGGCGAGCCCGGGCAGCAGCGCGCGCCGGCCGAGCGTGGCCGCGCCCAACGCCGCGAGGCCCACCAGCGCCCCGCCCACCACGCCGCTCTGCGTCACCCCGCCCGCGAGCGCGGCGAGGTCGTCGGGCCGGGCGGTGTCCACCCAGCCGAGTTGCCGGGCCCGCTGTGCCCTGGCGAGCAGCACCAGCGGCGCCACCAGCAGTACGGTCGGCAGCAGGGCGAGGACCCAGCGCAGCGGGCGGTTCGGTGGCCCCGTACGGCGGGTGGCGAGCACCGCCACCGCGTGCGCGGCGAGCAGCGTGAGCGCCACCAGGTGGGTGAGTCCGAGCGCGGCCACGGCGGCGGCGTACCCGGCCCAGCGCGTCCACCCCGGCCGGGCCGTCGCCTCGACCAGCAGCAGGGTGGCCAGCACGGCCAGGAGGGTGGCCAGCGCGTACGGGCGGGCCTCCTGGCCGTACCGCGAGGTGCCCGGGAGCACCGCGAGGAGCAGCCCGGCGAGCAGCCCGGCCCGGGTGCCGACCAGTCGCTGCCCGAGGACCGCCGTCAGCCCGGCCGTGGCGGCCATGGCCAGTGCGGCGGGCAGCCGCAGCGCGGTCACCGAGTCGCCGAAGAGGGCCACCCAGGCGTGCATGAACAGGTAGTAGGGGCTGGTGGCGGCGTCGATGGTGCCGGCGAGCCGGACGAGTTCGGCGGGCGAGCGGGTCGCCGCGCTCCAGGTGGCCAACTCGTCGCGCCACGGCTGCGCGTGGTCGATCCCGGTCAGTACGACGGCCAGCGTGACCAGGCTCGGTGCGATCCAGACCAGCCGGCCCACCCGATCCGGCCCGCCCGCCGCCTCGCGCACCGTCGGGACGCGCTCGCCGGGCGGGTCAGCGGAACCGGTCACGTACCGCAGCGTCACACAATCCGGACCTCCCGTGCGCCGATCCGGCGATCGGGCACGCGTGGCCGGAGAAGCCGGGACGGCGGTCTGGTTCATGAACCGTGACCGGCTGCGCCCGACCTCGGCGGCCGGCGGTGTAGTTCGCTGGTCTCGATACCACACAGGTATATTTATGCCGCAGAGGTATCAGCGTCCCGGGTGACAGCGCCCCCACGCGGCGACCGCCTGCGGCGGCGACGGTGACGCTTCCGGGCTGGCCCGTGATGTGGGATCCCGCACGCGTTCGTTGGCCGGCCCCCACCGGGTGTGGCAGCATGACTTTCATGACCGCCGCTGTCGTCCGCCGTCTCGTGGCCCGCCGCCACGTCGACTACGGCCGCGTGCGCAGCGCGATCTGTCCGGCCCACTGACGACGCCCGACCAATCTGTCTCGGGCGCGCCTCGCGCCGGCTGTCCCGACACCGTTGTCGCCAGCCCGTTCCGACGGGTCGGCCGCGCGCCTTGCGTGTCCCAGAGGCACCGCAGACAACGGAGGACGCCGCCATGGCGGTCAGCAGCATTCCGGCCCGGGCCGGGGACCCGACGTCTCCCCGACCGGCCCGGACCCCCCGCCGGCCCCGGGGGGAAGGTCAGTGGGCGCTCGGTCACCGCGAGCCGCTCAACCCCAACGAGCGGATCAAGAAGGACGACGACCCGCTGAACGTACGGGCGCGGATCGAGAACATCTACGCCCACCACGGGTTCGCCTCGATCGACCCGCAGGACCTGCGCGGCCGGTTCCGCTGGTGGGGCCTCTACACCCAGCGCAAGGCGGGCATCGACGGTGGCCGTACCGCCGTGCTGGAGCCGCACGAGCTGGAGGACGAGTTCTTCATGCTCCGCGTGCGGGTCGACGGGGGCGAGCTCAACCTGGCGCAGTTGCGGGTGGTCGCGGACATCTCCCGCGAGTTCGCCCGGGACACGGCCGACATCACCGACCGGCAGAACATCCAGTACCACTGGATCCGCGTCGAGGACATGCCGGAGATCTGGCGCCGGCTGGAGTCCGTCGGCCTCCAGACCACCGAGGCGTGCGGCGACTGCCCCCGGGTCGTGCTGGGCAGCCCGGTCGCCGGGGTGGCCCGCGACGAGCTGGTCGACCCGACGCCGGCCGTCGACGAGATCGTCCGCCGGTACGTGGGCGACAAGGCGTACTCCAACCTGCCGCGCAAGTTCAAGACCTCCATCTCCTGGCTGGTCGACACCCCGTACGAGGCGAACGACATCTCCTTCCTGGGGGTGGACCACCCGGACCACGGGCCGGGCTTCGACGTGTGGGTCGGCGGTGGCCTGTCCACGAACCCCATGCTGGCGCAGCGGCTCGGCGTCTGGGTGCCGCTCGACGAGGTGCCGGATGTCTGGGCGGGCGTGGTCGGCATCTTCCGCGACTACGGCTACCGCCGGCTGCGCAACCGTGCCCGGCTGAAGTTCCTGGTCGCCGACTGGGGTGTGGAGAAGTTCCGCGAGGTGCTGGAGAAGGAGTACCTGGGCCGCGCCCTGCTCGACGGCCCGGCCCCGCAGCTGCCCGACCGGCCGGTGGACCACATCGGGGTGCACCCGCAGCGCGACGGCCGCCACTGGGTGGGCGCCGCACCGGTGGTGGGCCGGGTCTCCGGCGGGCAGCTCGCCCGCCTGGCCGACGTCGTCGAGGCGCACGGCAGCGGGCGGGTGCGGCTCACCCCGTACCAGAAGCTGCTGGTGCTGGACGTGGCGCCGGAGCGGACCGACTCGCTGGTGCGCGAGCTGCGCGGCATCGGTCTGGAGGCGCGGCCGTCGGCCTGGCGGCGCGGCACCATGGCCTGCACGGGCATCGAGTACTGCAAGCTGGCCATCGTCGAGACCAAGGCGCGCGGCGAGGAGCTGGTGGCCCGGCTGGAGGAGCGGCTGCGCGACTTCGACGCCGACATCTCCATCCACCTCAACGGCTGCCCCAACGCCTGCGCCCGCACGCAGGTCGCCGACATCGGACTCAAGGGCCAGCTCGTGGTCGGGCCGGACGGCCGGCAGGTGGAGGGCTTCCAGGTGCACCTCGGCGGCGGGCTCGGCATGGCCGAGGGGCAGACGGCCGGGTTCGGCCGCAAGCTGCGCGGTCTGAAGACCACCGCCGAGGAGCTTCCGGCGTACGTGGAGCGGCTGGCCCGGCGTTACCTGGCCGGCCGGGAGGCGGGCGAGACGTTCGCCAACTGGGTGATCAGGGTCGACGAGGAGGAACTCCGATGAGCGAGACCCGTTCCGCGCCGCTGTACTGCCCGTACTGCGGCGAGGAGGACCTGCGGCCGAGCGAGGCCGGTCACGGCGCCTGGGAGTGCCACGCGTGCGCCCGGGTGTTCACGGTGAAGTTCACCGGCCTGCTCGGCAGGGCGGTGGCCCGGTGAGCGCGCGGCCGGGCGAGCGGCCCGGTCTCGTCTCCGCGACGGGCCTGAACCTGGTGGGCCCCGGTGCTCCCACGCCGGCCGACCCGGCCCGATCCGACCCGGCCCGATCCGGCCCGGCCGACCCGGCCCGGCGTGGCCCGGACGAGCTGCGTGCGTTGGCCGAGGCGGCCGGCCGGGAGCTGGAGGGCGCCCCCGCGCTGGAGATCGCCCGCTGGGCGGCCGAGACGTTCGGTGACCGGTTCTGCGTCACCAGCTCCATGGCCGACGCGGTCCTGGCGCACCTGGTCTCCCGGGTCGCCCCGGGCGTGGACGTGGTATTCCTCGACACCGGCCTGCACTTCCCGGAGACGCTCCGGGTCCGCGACGAGGTGGCCCGGACGCTGCCGGTGAACGTGCGCTCGATCCGGCCGAGGCTGACCGTGGGCCAGCAGGACGGCCAGTACGGCCCGCGCCTGTTCAACAAGGCGCCGGACGACTGCTGCCAGCTGCGCAAGGTGGAGCCGCTGGAGCGGGCGCTCGCCGGCTACGACGCCTGGGCCGCCGGGCTGCGCCGGGACGAGTCGCCGACCAGGGCGAACACGCCGGTGGTGACCTTCGACGCCCGCCGGGGCAAGGTCAAGGTAAACCCGATCGCGGCGTGGCGGCAGGCCGACGTGGACGCCTACGTCGCCCGCTGGAACGTGCCGGTCAACGAGCTGTTCCGGCAGGGCTACGGCTCGATCGGCTGCTGGCCCTGCACCCGCCGTACGAAGGCGGGGGAGGACCCCCGGGCGGGCCGCTGGGCCATGTTCGAGAAGACCGAGTGCGGACTGCACGTCTGACCGGGCCCACCCCGGTCCCTCCCGTGCCGCCGGGAGCGCCCGCGCCGTGCGTGCCGTGGGGGGCCGGGCCGTCGGGAGCGGCCGACCCGGTGGTGCTGGTCGCCCACGGCAGCCGGGACCCGAGGGCTGCCGAGGCGACCCGGGCGCTGGCTCGGGCCGTGTCGGCCGTCCGCCCGGGCGCGCCGGTGCTGGCGAGTTGGCTGGACCACACCGAGCCAGGGCCAGCGACGGTGCTGCGGGACCTGGCCGCCGCCGGGCACCCCCGGGCCGTGCTGGTGCCGCTGCTGCTCACCGCGGCGTACCACCGGCGGGTGGACGTCCCGGCAGCCGTGGCGGCCGCCCGGGAGGCGGGACCACCGATCGCGGTACGGGTGACCGACGTGCTCGGTCCCGCCGACGGGGAGGTGGACGCCGGTCTGCTGGCGGGGCTGCGCCGACGGCTGGCCGAGGCGGAGCCGGGGCGGTTCGACGCGCTGGTACTGGCGGCAGCCGGCACCAGGGACGCCCGGGCGCGCGGGTCGGTGGGTCGGGTGGCCGCCGCCCTCGCCGCCGGACTCGGGGTGCCGACCCGTGTGTCGTACGCCTCGGCGGCCCCGCCGGAGGTCGCCGAGGCGGTGGCCCGGCTGCGGGACCGGGGTGCCCGGCGGGTGGCCGTGTCGGCGTACTTCCTGGCTCCGGGCCTGTTCCACGACGCCGTCGCCGTGTCGGCGCGGGGCGCGGGGGCGGTGGCCGTGTCCGCCCCGCTGACCGACGCGCCGGAACTGGCCGACCTGGTCCTGCGGCGGGTGGACGCCCTCGGCCGGGTGGCGGGAGTCACGCCCCGTTCATGATCGTCGACTGGCCCCGGCGGGTACCGGCAGGACATGCGGACAGCGATACGCCCCGGCGGGCGTACCCGGCCGGGGCGTATCGCTGGTGCGTGGGGATCAGGCGGAGTGAGCGCGCAGCACCCGGAGGCCACCGCGGCGCTTGACAGCCCGCCGCTCCTCCTCGCTCATCCCGCCCCAGACGCCGGCGTCCTGACCGGACTCCAGCGCCCACTGCAGGCACTGGTCGGTCACGGAGCAGCGCCGGCAGACGGCCTTGGCCTGCTCGACCTGCAGGAGAGCCGGTCCGGACGTCCCGATCGGGAAGAACAGCTCCGGGTCCTCGTCGCGGCAGACAGCATGGTGACGCCAGTCCATGGCGGCAACACTCCTCATTCTGGGTGGGTGGCAGATATTGCTTCTGTTGCTTTTCCTATATGCATCCGCAGCGCCGATGGTGACGGTTCGCGTCTGCCTATTCGGCAATGCGTGAGCAGGCTGTGTCGGCCCCGCGGACCTGCTGGAACAGCTCAACCTGACGAGCGTATCCAGGCAATGTCCCGGTAACTCAAGTTCGCTTGTGAATACTTTCACGAACATCGGGGATGTCAAGGGTGACGCTCGGAAAAACTCCGGGCGGTGAGCAAGCCCACAACCCCTTTGTCCGGATTCCAGCGCCTTCCTGGTTACCCGGCGTACCACTGTCGAGGATCAATATAGTACAGTCCGCGTGACATTGCTGACATTTCCGGCACCTGCCCCTCGGTGTGGCGGCCGTCGCATCGACCGGTGGCGCGACCGCGTCGACCAAGGGCAGTACCCGAGACCTAGCAGATTACTCTCAGTGCGGCGGGAATGGATGTGAATCTGACTTTCTCCCGCTCGCCAAGGTAGTCGCCGTCGAGCTGGAACGCCTGCGGACGGGCCGAGACCAGGGTGAACTCGGCAACATCGTGCAGCCGCAGCACCTGGCGGCCGTGCGGATCCGGCGTCCGGGAGAAGAACTGCGTCACCGTCCGTGTCGTGCTGGCCACCCGCAGCTGACGTAGTGCCAGCACGTCCAGGCCCAGATCGAACGACGCCTCCGGGTTCGGGTTCACCTCGCGGTCCCCCAGATAGGTCCACGGGGCGGTGTTCTGGATGATGGCCGTCGCCAGCTCGCCCTCCGCCGGCTCGCCCGGGCGCTCCAGACTGATCGCCGGATGACGGCGGTCGGAGTTGAGGAAGTACTGGGCCACGGTGGACCGGAAGTAGAGGGCGGGCGTCGAGACCCGGCCCCGCCGGCGGGCCTGCTCCACGCGGTGGATGACGGCCGCGTCGACGCCGAAGCCCGCGCAGAAGGTGAAGTAGCGGTCGTCGGCCCGGCCGAGCCCGATCGTCCGGTACCGGCCCAGCCGCAGGCCCTCCAGGATCATGCTGGTCCCGTCCGGCCAGTCCCGGGGCAGGCCCAGCGCCCGCGCGAAGACGTTCGTGGAGCCCCCCGGCACGGTCGCCAGGGCGGGCAGCCGCTCGGCCGGCGTGGCCCCGTTCGGCAGGGTCGGCGGCTGCGCCGCCATCAACCCGTTGACGACCTCGTTGACCGTCCCGTCGCCACCGAGCGTGACGACGACGTCGACGCCCTCCTCGGCCGCCTCGCGCGCCAGGTCGGTCGCGTGGCCCCGCCGTCGGGTGTAGCGCACGGAGAGGTCGACTTCGCTGCGCAGTGCCCGGACCAGGACGTCCCGGCTGCGCTCGCTGGTGGTGGTGGCCTTCGGATTGACCACCAGGACGGCCCGCATGGGCGGCACTGTACCGCGCGCCACCACGGGTATCGTGGCGCGCGTGACCATCGACTCCGACCCGTTCCCCGTCACCCTCCGCTGGGCGGTCCGGTTGCTGCGGGCCGAGGCGGTCGCCGTGGGACTGGTCGCCGCGTGGCTGCTCTGGGCCGACCTCACCGCCACCACCACCGACCTCACGTCGGCGTTGCTGGTGACCGCGTTCGCCATCGGCGCGGCGGCGGCCCTCTGGGCGCTGGGCGGCGCGCTGACCCGACGGCGGGCGGGAGCCCGGGCCCCGGCGATCGTGCTCCAGTTGATGCTGCTGCCGATCGGGTGGTTCATGATCCAGGGCGGCATGGGGTGGCTCGGCGTACCGCTGATCGCGCTCGGCCTCGGCGTGACCGCACTGCTGGTCAGCACCCCCACCACCCGGGCCCTCGGCTTCGGGTGACGCCCGGCGTGGCGCCGGGCCGAGGTGTCAGTAGCCGGAGGCGCGTCGGGTGAGCAGCGAGATGGTGGCCTTGCCGTCGGCGGCCGTCGCGGCCGCGGACGTGGTCAGCGCGGTGAGCACCTTCCAGGCGAACGACGACTCGGCGGGGAGCGTGGCGCCACGCACGGTCGGCACGGTCACCTCCACGGTGAGCGCGTCGTCGGTGACCGCGAAGCGGCAGTCGAGCTCCGCGTCGCGGGTGGCGATGGCGAGCAGCATCGCGCACGCCTCGTCGACGGCGATCCGCAGGTCCTCGATCTCGTCGAGGGCGAACTGGAGCCGCGCCGCGAGCCCCGCGGTGGCGGTACGTAGCACCCCGAGGTAGCCCCCGTCCGCGGGCACGGTGAGGTGCACGACGTCGTCGTCGGTCGTCGGCTGCCCGGTCAGTTGAGTCACCACTCATCCCCCCGGTCGGGGACTCTACCCGCTCGGTCGCCCGCACGTGTGGGGACCGCCACGTTCCCGCGCGGCGGGACCCGTCAGCGCGTCGCCACCGAGCCGGTGGGGGTCGGTTCGTGGCCGGCCGATCCGGGCGCCACGACGACGACGGCCGGCACGCCCTCGGGGCGTGCCGGCCGGATCGTCGGCGGACCGGTGAGGGTCACGCCTGCTTGGTCTCCCAGAAGATCTTGGAGATCTCGTCGATCTTCTGGAGCAGCTCGTCGGCCTTGGACGGGTCGGTGCCGCCCTTCGCGCCGGCGGCGCCGGCCAGCTTGGTGGCCTCGTTGAACAGCTGGTGCAGGTGCGGGTACTTCTCGAAGTGGGCCGGCTTGAAGTAGTCGGTCCAGAGCACCCACAGGTGGTGCTTCACCAGGTCGGCGCGCTGCTCCTTGATCAGGATGGCGCGGGTGCGGAACTCGGGGTCGGTGTTGGCCTGGTACTTCTCGCAGATCGCCTTCACCGACTCGGCCTCGATCCGGGCCTGGGCCGGATCGTAGACGCCGCAGGGCAGGTCGCAGTGGGCGCTGGCGGTCACGCGGGGCGTAAGGATGCGCGGAAGTCGCATCAGGATCCTCCATGGGAAGTTTGCGATGATCCAAGACGACATTACTCCTGGACGCGCTCCGGGGAGGCCGGGTGGAGGGGAAACCGATGGGGACCGATTACCCGGCGGTGGGCCCCCGGTTGCGGTGGCCGCTGACCGCCGTCCTGGTGACCGGCCCCTCCATGTCGCCCACGCTGCGGCACGGCGACGCGGTGCTGGTGCGCCCGGGTGACCGGGCGGTGCGCCCCGGCGACGTCGTGGTCGCCGTCTTCCGCAGCCGCCCCGACCTGCTCGTGGTCAAGCGCGCGGTACGCGCCCAGGACGGCGGCTGGTGGTTGCGCGGCGACAACGACCTGATCGCCGACGATTCCCGGGCGTACGGGGTGGCCGACGTGCGGGGTCGCGTGGTGGCCCGCTACTGGCCCCGCCCCGCCCGGGTGCGCCCCCGTCGGATATGACCCCGCTCACATCGGTGTGACGGTCGCGACACTATGCTCGGGGCGTGCCCGGGTGACCCCCGCACCGCGTGCCGCCGCTCGGCGCCTCACCTCGCGTCCGCGCCGGCCGCTCCGTCTGCTCGACAGATCATGGAGTCACCATGTCATCGTCCCCCGTGGACCCCGCTGATCCCGTCTTCCGGCTGCACCGGGGCGGCAAGATGGCCGTCGCCTCGACCGTCCCGCTGACCAGCCGGGAGGACCTCTCCCTCGCGTACACCCCGGGTGTGGCCCGGGTCTGCGAGGCGATCGCCGCCGACCCGACGCTCGCCGACGACTACACGTGGGCGTCGCACACCGTCGCGGTCGTCACCGACGGCTCGGCCGTACTCGGGCTGGGCAACATCGGCCCGCGCGCGTCGCTGCCGGTGATGGAGGGCAAGGCGGTGCTGTTCAAGCAGTTCGCCGGGGTCGACGCGGTACCGGTCTGCCTGGACACCCAGGACGTGGACGAGATCGTGGCCGTGGTGCGCGCGCTGGCCCCGTCGTTCGGCGGGATCAACCTGGAGGACATCAGCGCCCCGCGCTGCTTCGAGGTGGAGCGCCGCCTCGACGAGGCGCTGGACATCCCGGTCTTCCACGACGACCAGCACGGCACCGCGATCGTCGTGCTCGCCGCCCTGCGCAACGCCGCGGCGCTGCTCGACCGCAAGCTCGGCGACCTGCGGGTGACGGTCAGCGGCGCCGGCGCGGCCGGGGTCGCGGTGACGAAGATGCTCGTCGCCGGCGGCGTGAACCCCGACCAGGTGGTGGTCTGCGACTCCAAGGGCATCATCGGCCGGCACCGGTCCGAGCTGACCGGCAGCAAGGCCGAGTTGGCCGCGAGCACGAACGCCGGCCGCCGCGAGGGCGACGTCACCGAGGCGCTGCGCGGCGCCGACGTGCTGATCGGCGTCTCGGGCGGGCAGATCCCGGAGGCGGCGATCGCCGGCATGGCCCCCGGGGGCATCGTCTTCGCGCTGGCCAACCCGACGCCCGAGGTGCACCCCGAGGTGGCCGCCCGGCACGTCGCGGTCGTCGCCACCGGCCGCAGCGACTACCCCAACCAGATCAACAACGTGCTGGCCTTCCCGGGCGTGTTCCGGGGCGCGCTGGACGCCCGCGCCACCCGGATCACCGAGGGCATGAAGGTCGCCGCCGCCGACGCCATCGCCGGCGTGGTGGCCGAGTCGCTCACCGCCGAGGCGATCGTGCCGTCCCCGCTCGACCCCCGGGTCGCCCCCGCGGTGGCCGAGGCGGTGGCCGAGGCCGCCCGCCGCGACGGCGTCACCCGCTGACGGTGTGAGGGGCCCTTTCCCGTCGCCCGACGGCGGGAAAGGGCCCCTCCGCGCGTCGGTGCCCTTCTTGTCGGGGGCTCGGCTTGTTACCGTGCCGATCATGCGTGCCGCCTTCGCCTCCCGCTTCGACGACGCCAACCCGCTCGCCGCGCTCACCGTCGGCGAGCAGCCCGAGCCGACCCACCCGGCCGACGACTGGGTGACCGTGCAGGTGCGGGCCAGCTCCCTCAACCACCACGACCTCTGGTCCCTGCGGGGGGTCGGGCTGCGCGCGGAGCAGTTGCCGATGATCCTCGGCTGCGACGCCGTCGGGGTGGACCCGGACGGCAACGAGGTCGTCGTCTACCCGGTGATCCCGACCCCGGGGGACCCGCGCGGCGTCTCCATCCTCTCCGAGCACTTCCCCGGCACGCTGGCCGAGCGGGTCGCCGTACCCCGGTCGAACCTGCTGGCCCTGCCGGCGGGCCTGGCGGCGGCGGACGCGGCCTGCCTGCCGACGGCCTGGCTGACCGCGTGGCGGATGCTGACCACCAGGGGCCGGGTCGACGAGGCCGACGCCGTGCTCGTGCAGGGCGCCGGCGGGGGCGTGGCCACCGCGGCCGTCGCGCTGGCCGTCGCGATGGGCAAGCGGGTGTACGCGACCAGCCGCGACGCCGCCAAGCGGGAACGGATCGCCGAGCTGGGCGCCACCGCCGTCGAGCCCGGCGCCCGGCTGCCGGAGCGGGTCGACGTCGTCATCGAGACGGTCGGGGCGGCGACCTTCGACCACTCCCTGAAGTCCGCCGCGCCGATGGCCCGGATCGTGGTCTCCGGCGCCACCAGCGGGCACGAGCCCAAGGTCAACCTGCGCCGCGTCTTCGCCATGCAGCTGGAGATCCTGGGCACCTCGATGGGCACCCCGGACGAGCTGGCCGCCCTGCTCGCGTTCTGCGCCGAGCGCGGCGTACGCCCGGTGGTGGACACCGTGGTCCCGTTCAGCGAGGTCGCCGACGCCTTCGCCCGCCTGCACTCCGGCGACGTCTTCGGCAAGGTCGTCGTCGACCACACCGCCTGAGGCACGCACCGGTGGCCGCCCCCGAGCGGGGAGGCCACCGGTTGACTCAGAGGCGGTTGTCGAGGGTGGCGACGTCGTCGCGGGCGGCGTCGGTCGGGATGCGGCCCTTGGCGGCCTGGTCGCCGTAGAGCGACCAGCGCAGGAACTCGACCGTGGTGTCGGCGACCACCCGCAGCGCGGCCCCGTCGCTGAGCAGCGCCCGGCCGTGGTCGCCCTTCGGCAGGCTCAGCATCGCCTTCGGCCAGGGCACCTTGTCGTAGACGGCCTTGCCGGCGGCGTACTCGACCACCTCGTCGGCCTCACCGTGCACGAAGAGCTGCGGGGCGGCGGCGCCCGCGAAGGCGGTACCCACGCCGAGCGCCGTGCCGGCGAAGACCACCCCGGCGTCCAGCCGCTCGTCCCGGCCGGTCGTGAAGAGGCCGATCGTGGTCACCCCGCCGGCGGAGTGCCCAGCCGCCGCCACCCGGTCCGTGGCGAGCCGGCCGCGCAGCGGGTCGCCGGACCTGCCGTCGAGGGCGAGCACCTGGGTCAGCACGTACGACACGTCGGCCGGCTGGTTGAGCACGTCGAGCACGTTGCCGTCGCTGCCGGAGGCGGTGTGCGGGAACGTCGGCGCGGCCACCACGAACCCGGCCGCCGCCCACCGGGTCAGCAGCGCCCTGTAGTCGGCCGGCCGGGCGCCCAACCCGTGGCTGAACATCACCACGGGGAACTTCCCCGTGGCGGCGTCCGCCGACCCCGCCGGCTGCCCGCCGGGCTTCCCGGCCGCCGGATACCAGACGGTCACCGGCAGCGGCCGCTTCCCGTCGCGGTTCAGCTTCAACTGACGTACGCCGACGGCGAAGGCCCTGCCGGGCGCGGTGCCGGCGGGCACCCGCGGGGCGGGGGTGACCGCCTGCGAGGGCGGCGCCGGGGCGGTCACCTGCGGAGCCGCCTCCCGCGGAGCCGGCCCGGCGTCGTCGGAGCAGCCGACCAGACCGGCGGTGAACAGCGCGGAGGCGAGCAGGGCGGGGGTGACACGACGCGGCATGGAGACGATTGTGCCTCGCGGCTCGCCCCGGCCCACCGGGGATCGACGCAGGCGCTCCCCGGGTGCCCGTCCGCCCCCTTCCTGCCTCGCCGTTCCGGTGCCGTGCACGTCGGTCTGCGCCTCGGGCGGCAGCCGGCCTGCGCTTCGGCGGCGTCGGGCTGTGCCTCAGGATCCGTTGCTGCTGGCCCGGGCGGGACGCGGTCGGGAGCCCGGCGGAGCGTCAACCGATCATGGGCGCGGCTCGGGGGCGACGCGGGCGCGCAGGCGGGTCAGGTCGGCGGCGTCCTTGTCTCGCCGGGGCCGGTCCGGCATCCAGACGGGAAACATCTCCTTGAACTCGATCTGCGCGGCCACCGAGATCATCGGTACGGCCAGCGGGCCGATGCGACCGGGCGGGCCGGTCAGCATGCCGTCCGGCAGCGCCGTGCCCGCCCAGGGCCCGGCACCCACCACCACCTGCCCCGTCGCGTCACGCGCCAGGTACGCGACGCTCATCTCGACGTCTGCTCGGACGAGGTCGAGTTGCAGGTCGACGGGCATCCGGGGGTCGGGCCGCCAGCCGCGTCCGCGCAGCAGGTCGGCCAGCCGGTCGGCGTCCGCGCGCCAGCAGTACCAGTCGACGTCGACGTGCGCTCTGGTGACCTCGCCCAGGTGGAAGTCCATGGCCCAGCCGCCGCGTAGCCACACCTCGATGCCGGCCGCCGCCGCGAGCCCGGCCAGTTCCGCGATGCCGTCCAGTTGCCGCCTCGCGAGATCGTCCACAGCGGCACCGTAGCCGGATGGTCCCTCCCGCGCACGCGCCTTTGTCTGCTCGGCCCGGCGGTGACCGGTGGCGGGAGCGGGGCGCGGGCGGGAGCGGGCGCTGGCGGCAGGGGGCATGTCCGGCTCCCGCGCCGGCACGGGAGGGATCAGCGGGCGAGGCGGGTCTCGTACGCCGTCACGCCGGGGGAGCGGGCGTCGGCGGGCAGGCGGCGGCCGGCTGCCTCGTCACCGTAGAGCGTCCAGCGGAGGAAGTCGGTGGTGGTGGCGAGAACCTGGTCGAAGCCCGGCAGGCCCGGGCTCAGGTACTCGCCGTGGCCCTGCCCGAGCAGGCTCAGGAAGGTGGACGGGCCGATGGTGCGGTGGTACGCGGCGCGGCCGACCGTCACCGGCACGATCCGGTCCGCCGTGCCGTGCACGAAGAGCAGCGGGGCCGCCGGCCCGGCGAAGCTGCCGGCCATGCCGCCGCCGGCGATCACGATGCCGGCGCGCAGCCGCCCCGAGCGCCCGGAGGTGAACATGCCGGCGGTGGTGAAGCCGCCCGCCGAGTGGCCGGCGGCGGCGATCCGGGCGACGTCGAGGTGCCCGGCGAGCGGGTCCCCGGCCCGGGCGTCGAGCCGCACCAGGTGCCGGATCAGCCGCCAACCGTCGGCCGGCTGGTGGCGTACGTCGGCGCGGCTGAACCGGACCGCGCCGCGCCGGGTGTGCGGGTAGGCCGGGGCGGCCACCACGAACCCGGCGGCGGCCCAGCGCGTGGTCAGCCCGGCGTGCAGTTCGGGCAGGCTGTGCAGCCCGTGGCTGTAGACCACCACGGGGAAGCGGCCGGCGGCCACCGCGCCGCGATCTGCCGGGTACCAGAGGGTCACCGGCAGGGGACGCGCCGAGGCCGGATCGACGGTGAAGGTGCGTACGCCGACGGCGTAGGCCGCCACGGGCGCCGGGCGCGGCGGCGGCGGTGCGCCGGGCGCGGCGGTGGCCGCCGGGGAGCACCCGGCCAGCAGCGTCGTCATCAGTACGGCGACCAGCCGCTTGATCCCCACGGCTTCACGGTAGGTGCCCGGCGGCCCGCGGCGGTCCCGCCGTCCGGACCGGACGCCCCCGCCACCCGGGCGGATCGTCTCCACCGGCCGGCTCGACCTGACCCCGGTACGCGTGCCGGGGACGGCGGCGGGGAACCGGCTTGGCTAGGGTCACCGCCATGTCTGAGAACCGCACCGACCCGAGCGGCAACACCGAGGCGTTCCGCGCCTACGCCCACACCGCCGAGCCCGAGGCTCCGGCGGGCGCCTCCCGGACGCCGCTGCTCGTCGGCGCGGCGGCGGTCGCGGTCGTGCTGGTCGCCCTGCTCGCCTGGCTCGCCCTGAGCTGACCGGCGTTGGAACCAGCAGGTGACCCGGGGCCGGGCACTCCCGTCACGCCGTCCGGCACGCGGCGTCCGGCGCGCGCCCCCGGGGCGGTGGCGGAGGCTCCGCTCCGGTCTTCGCGGCATCCGTCGGGGCAGCGCCGCCCTCGGCCTGGTGTTGCTGCTCGCGGGGCTGACGAACGCGGTGGCCACCGGTGCGTACAAGTGGCACCTGCACGCCAAGGCGGAGCGGCTACGGGCGGACGGCGTCCCGGTACGGGCGACCGTGACCGACCGGCGCGACACCGTCGGACGCGGCGGCGGCACCGACACCGTCCAGGTCTGGTACGACTACGAGGGCGTCCGGCACAACGAGCGCATCCTCTGCGGCCCGGCCAGTGGCTGCCTGCGCGATCCGCCCGAGGTGATGACGCTCTGGGTCGACCCGGAGCGCCCCGGTGAGTTCGTCGCCGCCAACGGCGTCACCGACGACTCGGTCTTCTTCCTCAACTCCTGGGGTGGCATCCCATTCGGGCTGCTGGTCGCCACGGCGGGCGGGGCGTTCGTCTTCGCGGCCCTCGTCCCGACCGGGATGTTCGACCGGCCCACCCCCGCACCACCGCGCCGAGGGCCGGGACGCGACCGGGTCCGGCGCACCCGATCCGCCCGGCGTCGCGCCCGGGGCCGACGCTGAGCGTACGGCGTCCTGCCGGGGCCGACGCTGAGCGAGGTCAGTCGGCTGCGGCGACCACCGCGCGGGTCTGGAGGGCGATCTCGCGCTCCTCGTCGGTGCCGACGACGCAGACGGTCACCTCGGCGCCCTCCGGCGAGACGACCCGGTCGCCGCTGCCGGCGTTGCGTTCCGGGTCCACCGCGATGCCGAGCCGCTCCAGGCCGGCCAGGGCGGCGGCGCGTACCGGCGCGGCGTGCTCGCCGACGCCGGCGGTGAAGGTGACCGCGTCCACCCGGCCGAGCAGGGCGTAGTACGCGCCCACGTAGCCGGTGATCCGCCGGCAGTAGACGTCGAAGGCGAGCGTCGCCGCCGGGTCGCCCTCCGCCCGGCGCGCGAGCACCTCGCGCATGTCGTTGGCGCCGGTCAGCCCGAGCAGGCCGCTGCGGTGGTTGAGCAGGTCGTCGATCTCGTCGACGGAGAGCCCGCCCTCCCGGCGCAGGTGGAAGATCACGGTCGGGTCGAGGTCGCCGCTGCGGGTGCCCATGACCAGGCCCTCCAGGGGGGACATGCCCATCGAGGTGGCCACGCTCCGGCCCCCGGCCACCGCGCAGGCGCTCGCGCCGTTGCCGAGGTGCAGGGTGATCGTGTTCACCTCCGCGTACGGGCGGCCGAGCAGTTCGGCGGTGCGTCGCGACACGTACGCGTGCGAGGTGCCGTGGAAGCCGTAGCGCCGGATGCCGTACCGCTCGGCGGTGGCCCGCTCGATCGCGTAGGTCGCGGCGGCCTCGGGCAGGGTGTGGTGGAACGCGGTGTCGAAGACGGCGACCTGCGGCACCTGCGGCAGCGCCGCCCGGGTGACCTCGATGCCGGTCAGGTTGGCGGGGTTGTGCAGCGGTGCGAGCGGGATCAGGTCGCGGATCGCGGTCAGCACCGCGTCGTCGACGAGCACCGGCTCGCCGAACCGCTTCCCGCCGTGCACCACCCGGTGACCGACGGCGGCGAGCCCGCTCAGGTCCAGCCCGTCGAGGATGGCCCGGACGGCCGTCTCGTGGTCGGCCGGGCCGCCACCGGCCTCGCCGACCCGCTCCACGGTCCCCTTGTCGATCACCCGGTCGTCGTCGAAGAGCCGGTACTTCACCGACGACGACCCGCAGTTGAGCACGAGGACCCGGCCGGTCTCCTGCGGCGCGGGGGCACCGTCGACGGGCGCGTTCATGACGACTCCTCGGTGGCTGCGGCCTGGATGGCGGTGATCGCCACGGTGTTCACGATGTCCGGCACGGTGGCGCCCCTGGACAGGTCGTTCACCGGCCGCCGCAGGCCCTGCATGACCGGCCCGACGGCCACCGCCCCGGCGGAGCGCTGCACCGCCTTGTACGTGTTGTTGCCCGTGTTCAGGTCCGGGAAGATGAAGACCGTGGCCCGGCCGGCGACCTCGCTGCCCGGCAGCTTCGTCGCCGCGACCGCCGGGTCGATGGCGGCGTCGTACTGGATGGGCCCCTCGACGAGCAGGTCGGGCCGGCGTTCCCGGACGAGCTTGGTGGCCGCCGCGACCTTCTCGACGTCGGCGCCCGCTCCGGAGCTGCCGGTGGAGTAGGACAGCATCGCGACCCGTGGTTCGATGCCGAACCGGGCGGCGGTGTCCGCCGAGGAGATGGCGATGTCGGCGAGCTGGGCGGCGTCCGGGTCGGGGTTGACCGCGCAGTCGCCGTAGACCAGCACCCGGTCGGCGAGCAGCATGAAGAAGACGCTGGAGGCCACCGAGACGCCCGGCACGTTGCGGATGATCTCGAACGCGGGGCGGATGGTGGCGGCGGTGGTGTGGGTCGCGCCGGAGACCATGCCGTCGGCGTGCCCCGTCTGCACCATCAGCGTGCCGAAGTAGTTGGGCTGGGCGACGACGTCGTGGGCCAGGTCGAGGGTCATGCCCCGGTGCGCGCGCAGCTTGGCGTACGTGGCGGCGAACTCGTCGCGCCACTCGCTGGCGACGGGGTCGACCACCTGCGCGCCGGTGATGTCGATGCCCAGCTCGCGGGTGCGCCGGGCGATGTCGTCGGGGCGGCCGAGCAGGGTGATGTCGGCGACGCCCCGGCGCAGCAGGATCTCCGTCGCCCGCAGGATCCGCTCCTCCGACCCCTCGGGCAGCACGAGGTGCCGGCGCCGGGTCCGGGCGCGGTCGATCAGGTCGTACTCGAACATCAGCGGGGTGACCCGCTCGGAGCGGCTGACCCGCAGCCGGCGGGCCAGGTCGTCGGTGTCCACGCAGCGCTCGAACGCGCCGAGCGCGGCCTCCACCTTGCGCGGGTTGGCGGCGCTGGGCCGCCCCTCGATCCGGCTGGACGCGGCGACCGTGTCGTAGCTGTCGCTGGGCACGGAGAGCACCGCGAGCCCCGTGTTGAGCCCCTCGACCAGCCGCATCGCGCGCGGGTCCGGCCGCTCGCCGAGGGTCAGCACCAGTCCGGAGACCGAGACCTGCCCGGCCACGTGCGCGGCGCTCGCCGCCACCAGCAGGTCGGCCCGGTCGCCGGGGGTGATGACCAGGGCGCCCTCGGTCAGGTGGTCCAGCAGGGTCGGCACGTGCGCCGCCCCGACCACGTAGTCGAGCACGTCGCGGCTGAGCGCGTCGTCGTCGCCGGCGAGCAGGGTGGCGCCGAGCGCCGCCGCCACCTCGGCCACCGTCGGCGCCGACACGGTCGGCACCTCCGGGATGGCGTACGTGGGGACGGGCAGCTCGGGCAGCGTCATCGGCCCGGGGACCCGGTTGGCGATCACCGCCAGCACCGTCGCCCCGAGGTCCTCCAGATCGTGGTACGCCCCGCGTGCGGCGGCCGCGATCGCCGCCGGCTCCTGCTCGAAGCCGTCGATGACGGGCACCACCACGCTGCCGAACTCGGTGGCCAGCCGGGCGTTGAAGGCCAGCTCGCGGGGGCCGGCGCCGTCGCCGCCGTCGGCGAAGTCGCTGCCCACCACGACCACGGCGGGGCAGCGCCGTTCGACCTCCCGGTAGCGCTCGACGATGCCGCTGATGAGCTCCTCGCGCCGCCCGTCGGCGACGAGTGCCGTCGCCTCGGCGTAGCTGGTGCCGCTCAGCTCGGCCAGCGGCAGCTCGATCCGGTAGCGGTCACTGAGCAGGGCGAGGATCGGATCGGGGCCCTGCCCGCGTACCAGCGGTCGGAACGCGCCGATCCGCTCGACCTGCCGGGACAACAGTTCCGCGAGCCCGAGGGCGACGGTCGACTTCCCGCCGCCGGATCCCACGCTGGTCAGGTACACACTCCGCGCCACCCACCCACCCTAGAAGATCTTCGGATTCCCGGCTCGGGTCCTTCGCCCCCTTTCGTCGATCATGAAGTTGTCGCGGAGCCCGGCGCAGTCCAGGCAGGGGCTACTCGTCGTCGGGGTCGTCGAGGCGGGCCAGCCAGGTGGCGAAGCGCTCGATCGGGGTCTCGAACTCCGGGTTCAGGTCGACGAAGTCGCGCAGGCGCTCGCCGAGCCACTCCATGCTGACCTGCTCTTCGCCCCGGCGTTCGACCAGTTCCTCGATACCGCGGTCGGTGAAGTACATGCTGTCGGTTCCCTCTTCGTCGCTGTGCTGTGCGGGCCGTGGTGCCGCCGGGGGCCTGCCGGCGGCGGAGGCGGGACGGCGACCGGGGCAGAGCCGTCAGGGTCGACGGGCTCTGCCCCGGTGCGCTCGGCGGTGCGTCAGGTCACGGGCGGGGCAGGGCCGCCTCGATCAGCGCGGTCTGCTCGACCTCGTGCATCTTCGCGGAGCCCACGGCCGGGGCGGCCGCCGCCGGGCGGGAGATCCGGCGCAGCCGTACGTCCGCCAGGTGCTCCAGCAGGTTGAGCGCGACGAACGACCAGGCGCCCTGGTTGGCCGGCTCCTCCTGCACCCAGGCGAAGTCCTCGGCGTGCGGGTACGCCGCCAGGGCGGCCCGGATCTCCTCGACCGGCATCGGGTAGAGCTGCTCGATCCGGATGATCGCGGTGTCGGTGACGCCCCGCTCGTTACGGGCCTGGAACAGGTCGTAGTAGACCTTGCCCGAGCAGAGCAGCACCCGCTTCACCTGCTCCGGCGCCGGGGCGCCCGAGTCGGGCAGCACCGGCTGGAAGGTGCCGGTGGTGAAGTCCTCCACCGGGGAGACGCAGAGCTTGTGCCGCAGCAGCGACTTCGGCGTGAACACCACCAGCGGCTTGCGCTTCGGCGACAGCGCCTGGCGGCGCAGCAGGTGGAAGTAGTTCGCCGGGGTGGTCGGGATCGACACCCGCATGTTGTCCTCGGCGCACATCTGGAGGAACCGCTCTGGGCGGCCGGAGGTGTGGTCCGGGCCCTGGCCCTCGTGGCCGTGCGGCAGCAGCAGGGTGACGGCGGAGCGCTGGCCCCACTTCACCTCGCCGGAGGAGATGAACTCGTCGATGACCGACTGGGCGCCGTTGACGAAGTCGCCGAACTGCGCCTCCCAGCACACCAGCGCGTTGATGTTCTCCACCGAGTAGCCGTACTCGAAGCCCATCGCCGCGTACTCGCTGAGCAGGGAGTCGTGCACGAAGAACCGGGACCGCTCGCCGTCGCCGGTCAGCGACTGCAACGGCAGGTAGTCGTTGCCGGTCTGCGCGTCGACCACGGAGGCGTGCCGCTGCACGAAGGTGCCCCGGCGGGAGTCCTGCCCGGCGAGCCGGACGGTGACCCCGTCGTGCAGCAGCGCGCCGAAGGCGATGATCTCGCCGAAGCCCCAGTCGATGTTGCCCTCGACGGACATCTTGGCCCGCCGGTCGAGCAGCTGCTGGATCCGCTTGTGCGGGGTGAAGCCCTCCGGCAGGTTGACGTGCGCCTCGCCGACGGCCTTGACGACGGCGGCGTCGGTGGCGGTCTCCACCTGCGGCTCCGGCTCGTCCTCCCGCTTGGGGCGGCTGAGCTGCCGCGGCGTGGTGGCCGCGTCCCGGGTGGCCTTGAAGACCCGCTCCAACTGCGACTGGTAGTCGCGCAGCAGCTCCTCCGCGTCCTCCACGGTGATGTCGCCGCGCCCGATCAGCTCCTCCGTGTAGAGCTTGCGGACGGAGCGCTTCGAGTCGATGATCTTGTACATCTGCGGGTTGGACATCGACGGGTCGTCGCCCTCGTTGTGCCCGCGCCGGCGGTAGCAGACCATGTCGATGACGACGTCCTTGTTGAACTCCTGCCGGTACTCGAAGGCCAGCCGCGCGACCCGGACCACGGCCTCGGGGTCGTCGCCGTTGACGTGGAAGATCGGCGCCTGGATCATCCGGGCGACGTCGGTGCTGTAGAGGCTGGAGCGGCTGTACTCCGGGGCGGTGGTGAAGCCGACCTGGTTGTTGACCACCACGTGGACCGTGCCACCGGTGCGGTAGCCGCGCAGCTGCGAGAGGTTGAGGGTCTCGGCGACCACGCCCTGACCGGCGAAGGCGGCGTCACCGTGCACCGCCAGCGGCAGCACGGTGTAGCCCTCCAGCTTGAGGTCTATCCGGTCCTGCTTGGCCCGGACGATGCCCTCCAGCACCGGGTCGACGGCCTCCAGGTGCGACGGGTTCGCCACCACCGAGACCTTGACCGCGTGGTCGCCGTCGGGCGTGGTGAACTTGCCGTTCTGGCCCAGGTGGTACTTCACGTCGCCGGAGCCCTGCGTGGAGCGCGGGTCCAGGTGCCCCTCGAACTCCGAGAAGATCTTCTCGTACGGCTTGCCGACGATGTTGGCCAGCACGTTGAGCCGGCCCCGGTGGGCCATGCCGATGACGACCTCGTCCAGCCCGCCCTCGGCGGAGGCCTCCAGCACCTCGCCGAGCAGCGGAATCAGCGACTCGCCGCCCTCCAGCGAGAAGCGCTTCTGCCCGACGTACTTGGTCTGGAGGAAGGTCTCGAACGCCTCGGCGGCGTTGAGCCGGTTGAGCACGTGCTTCTGCTCGTCGGCCGACGGCTTCTCGTACTTGCGCTCGATCCGCTCCTGGATCCAGCGCCGCTCCTCCGGGTCCTGGATGTGCATGTACTCGATGCCGACCCGGCGGCAGTACGAGTCGCGCAGCACGCCGAGGATGTCGCGCAGCTTCATCCGCTGCTTGCCGGCGAAGCCGTTGACGGGGAACTCGCGGTCGAGGTCCCAGAGCGTCAGCCCGTGCTGGAGCACGTCCAGGTCGGGGTGCTTGCGGATCTTGAACTCGAGCGGGTCGGTGTCGGCCATCAGGTGGCCGCGCACGCGGTACGCGTGGATCAGCTCGTGCACCCGGGCGGTCTTGTTGATCTGGCCCTCGTTGTTGACCGCGACGTCGCGCATCCAGCGCACCGGCTCGTAGGGGATGCGCAGCGAGGTGAAGATCTGGTCGTAGAAGTTGTGCTCGCCGAGCAGCAGCTCGTGCATCACCTTCAGGAACTCGCCGGACTGCGCGCCCTGGATGATCCGGTGGTCGTACGTGCTGGTCAGGGTGATGACCTTGCTGACGGCCAGCTCGGCCAGGGTGGCCTCGGACATGCCCTGGTAGGGGGCCGGGTACTCCATCGCGCCGACGCCGATGATGGCGCTCTGCCCCGGCATGAGCCGCGGCATCGAGTGCACGGTGCCGATGCCGCCTGGGTTGGTCAGCGAGATCGTGGTGCCGGAGTGGTCCTCCATGGTCAGCTCGTTGCGGCGGGCGCGCCGGACCACGTCCTCGTACGCCTGCCAGAACTGCCGGAAGTCCATCTGCTCGCAGGCCTTGATGGAGGGGACCACCAGGTTGCGGCTGCCGTCCGGCTTCACCAGGTCGATCGCGATGCCCAGGTTGACGTGCTCCGGCCGGACCATGACCGGCTTGCCGTCGACCTCGGCGAAGGAGTTGTTCATCTCCGGATGGGCGACCAGGGCGCGGACCATCGCGTAGCCGATGAGGTGGGTGAAGCTGACCTTGCCACCGCGCCCACGGGTGAGGTGGTTGTTGATCACGATGCGGTTGTCGACCAGCAGCTTTGCCGGGACGGCGCGCACGCTGGTGGCGGTCGGCACGGCCAGCGAGGCGTCCATGTTCTGGACGATCTTCGCCGCCACGCCGCGCAGCGGGGTGGTCTGCGGGCCGGTGGCGGTCGGCTTGGCCGCCGCCGGCTTGGCGGGGGCCGCCTTCGTGGCCGCCGGCTTGGCCGGGGCGGCCTTGGCGGCGGGCTTCTCCGCCTTGGGCTCGGCCCTGGGTTCCGGCTTCGGCTCCGGCTTCTTCTCGGCCGGCTGGGCGACCGTGGTGGCCGCCTCCTGCTGGCCGGCGGGCTCCGGTGCGGCGGCCGGCTTCGGGGCCTGCTCAGCTCCGCGCGGCTTCCCGGCGCCTGGCGCCGGGCGGTAGTCCGCGAAGAAGTCGTGCCAGGCCGAATCGACGCTGGTGGGGTCGGCGAGGTAGCGCTGGTACATCTCCTCGACGATCCACTCGTTCGGACCGAAACCCGCCAGTGGGTTCTCCTGCGAAGTCTGCTGGGTCGACACGGCCGGTAATCGCCTCTTTCACGCGGGTTTGTGTGGCACGCGGTGTCCGGTGTCGCCCTGCCTTCGAGCGCGCACGAGACGGCTCCCAGGCTACGCCGTACGGATGCCACAGGCATTTCCGCCTCCGACGCGTGGCCGGTTTCACAGAAGATGCCAGAAGTTCACCAAACGCTGCGTGTTCCGTCGGCTCCTGATAAGGCCCGACATGTGGGCGGAGCCCGGTGCGACCGGGGCGGGGGTGGTGCCCGGCACCACCCCCGCCCCGGCGTCACGGCGGACCCGTCAGGAGATGTCGCGCCGCCGGGTGATCAGGACACCGGCGACCCCGCTCACCACCGCGTAACCGATCAGCACGAGCGCGCCGACCCACCACGCGGGGGTGAAGTCCGTCTGGCCCTCGCTGACCATCACGGTCGAGGCGATGGCGGGCCAGATCACCTGCCACTTGACGACGGCCTCGCTGTTCAGCAGGTTCGACAGCAGCATGAACAGCAGCCCCACCACCTGCGTGCCGACGAGGTAGAGCACCGCGGCGGTGATCACCGCGCCGAGCTGGTTGGTGATCAGCGTGCCGATGCCGATGCCCAGGACCGTCCAGATCGCGTACGCCAGCAGGTTGAGCAGCAGCGCCCGCTGCACGGCCCACTCGCCGAGCATGGTGCCGTGGCCGTTGGCCGACAGGAACACCGCCCCGGCGGCCAGGTCGATCAGCGTGGTCACCAGCCAGAAGCCGATGCCCAGCAGGCTGGCTGCGACCAGCTTGCTGAGGATCACCGACGTGCGCCGCGGCGTGGCCAGGAACGTGGTGGTCGCCGTCTGGTGGAAGAACTCGTTGGTGACCATCAGGATGCCGATCAGCATCACGAACATCAGGCCCAGGTACTGCCCGGAGGTGTAGAGGTTCGCGGCCTGCGCCGGCGCGGAGGCCGCGTCGCCCGTGACGCCCAGCTCCTCGGCGTTGCCGTTCAACGTCTCGTTGGCGACCCAGGCGTTGAAGGCGAAGGCCAGCGCGATCGACAGGAACGCGGCGATGGCCAGCCACCACCACGTGCTGGTGGTACGGATCTTGAGAAGCTCGGACCGGACGAGGTTCATCGGATGCCCGCCTTTCCGGCCGTCAGCTCCAGGAAGACCCGTTCCAGGTCGGGCCGTTCCGTGGTCAGTTCGTGCAGTTCGACGCCCGCCGTCAGGGCGACCCGGCCCACGGTCGGGGCGTCCACCCCGCCCACCAGCAGGACGCCGTGCTCGTCGCGGTCGACGGTGGCCGGCCCCTCCTTGAGGGCGGCGATCAGCGCGTCGGCCTGCGGGGTGCGCACCCGCACCCGGATGCCCTGCGCCATCGAGCCGATCACCTGCTCGACCGTGCCCTGCCGGACGAGCTGCCCGGCCGCGATGATCACCACGTCGTCGGCGAGCAGCTGCATCTCCGACAGCAGGTGGCTGGAGACCAGCACCGTACGGCCCTCGTGCGCGAGGTTCTTGAGGAACCCGCGCATCCACCGGATGCCCTCCGGGTCGAGCCCGTTGGCGGGCTCGTCGAGGACCAGCACGCGGGGGTCGCCCAGCATGGCGGCGGCGATGCCGAGCCGCTGCTTCATGCCGAGCGAGTAGCCCTTGAACTTGCGCTTCGCCGCCGGGGTGAGCCCGACCTGCGCCAGCACCTCGTCGGCCCGCTGCTTCGGCAGCCCGGCCGCCGCCGCGATCACCCGCAGGTGGTTGATGCCGGTGCGGCCCTTGTGCGCGCTGGACGCCTCCAGCACGGCACCGACGTGCCGCAGCGGGTCGGTCAGGTCGGCGTACCGACGCCCGCCGATGGTGGCCGTCCCGCTGGTCGGCGTGACCAGGTTCAGCAGCATCCGCAGCGTGGTGGTCTTGCCGGCGCCGTTGGGGCCGAGGAAGCCGGTCACCCGCCCCGGTTCGACGGTGAACGACAGGTCGTTGACGGCCCGTACGTTCTTGTACTGCTTCGTCAGGCCGGACACCACGATCTGACCGTCACCGGTGGGGCTTCTCTGCCCGTCAGTCATTGCTCTCCTTCGTGCGGTGGCGTCGGGGTACGCCGTGACACAGCGTGGCGGGCGGGCGCAACCAGGTCAATCAGGCGCGCTTCCTAGATCGACCTCCGCCTCAGGCAGGAGGCCCTCATCCCCAGGGACGATTATCCGGCGTCGTCCGCCACGGCGATCCAGGTTGCCCGGGCCCAGGCCAGGAGGGCGCCGTCGGGGGCGTACAGGCTGGTGTGCACGAGCGCCTTGCGGCCCTCGCCGCCGACCATGACGCCGGTCACCACGCACTCGTCGCCCGGCTCCGGCAGCGTCGCGACCACCGCCGCGATCCGGCCGAGGACGTACGGCCGGCCGGGGGCGATCACCGCCCAGCCGCCGGGGCAGTCCAGCGCTGCCCAGACGGTGGGCGTCGTGACCGCGGCGGGCACCCGGAACGGCGCGGCGGTGCGGCCGTCCGGCAGCCGCCCCGGAAAGATCCGCAGCCCGTCGGGGCGGTCGGGACCGCAGACGTAGCAGCCCGGGAAGGGGTGCTCCACCAGTCCGGGGTACGCCGCCGAGGCGGCCCGCGCGGCCGGCAGCTCCACCGGCGCCACCACCGCCCGGGGGTCCTCCGTGGGGCGGACCTGGGCGATGAGGAGGCCCCGCGGGTCGTGGACCTCGCCGTCGGCGAGAGTGAGCGGGGTCTCCAGCGGGGGCGGGCGACGCAGCGTGACCTCGACCGGCCCCGGGCCGGCGGCCTCGGCGAAGACCCCGGCGCTCCAGCCGCCGTTGCCCGAGCCGGGCGGCCCGTTGAAACGCGACTCGATGATCATCAGACACCTCCGGCGGCGACGCCCGGCCCCGTCGCCGGTACGCCCCCGGCAGCCTCGCACGCCGTCCGTCCGACTCCGGCACGGGCCGTTCACCTCATCGACACCGCTCACCCCGCCGGCCGGCAACCCGGGCCGCCTACACAGGTCCCATGGCCGTTCTGCACGCCGCTGGCGCACCCCTGACGACCAGCGGATACACCCTGCTGATCGCCGACGACCCGAGCGAGGTCGCGGCCGCGCAACGCCTGCGTCACGAGGTGTTCGCCACCGAACTCGGCGCGATCCTGCGCCCGGGCGCCGCCGGGCTCGACGTCGACGACTTCGACACGTACTGCGACCACCTGATCGTCCGGCGGGAGAGCACCGGCGAGGTGGTCGGCACGTACCGGCTGCTCCCGCCGGGGCGCACCGACCGGCGGTACGCGGAGACCGAGTTCGACCTCAGGGCGCTCGACCCGCTCCGCGGCGACCTGGTCGAGGCGGGCCGCTCCTGCGTGCACCCCGACCACCGCTCCGGTGCGGTGATCAACCTGATGTGGGCCGGCATCGTCCGCTACCTGCACCTGCGCGGGTCCCGCTGGCTCGGCGGCTGCGCGTCGGTGCCGGTGGCCGACGGGGGCGGGACCGTCGCGCGGGTGTGGGACGAGGTCTCCGCGCGGCACCTGGCCCCGCCGCGACTGCGCGTACGCCCGAGGCGCCCCTGGTTCGCCGAGCCGGGCGCGGCGAGGGGCCCGGCCGCAGACGGCTCGGCGGCGCGGGCCGTGCCGCCGCTGCTGCGCGGCTACCTGCGCCTCGGCGCCTGGGTCGGCGGCGAGCCGGCGTACGACCCGGACTTCGGGGTGGCCGACTTCTACGTGCTGTTCTCCCTGGACCGGATGAACCCCCGCTACCTGCGGCACTTCCTCGGCGGGGCGGAGCGGTGAGCGCGGTCGGACGCCTCTGGCTGCCCGCGTCGGGTTGCGGGCCGGCGTGCCTGCCGGCCGCCGGCGAGGTACCGGCCGTGTCGCCGCCCCGCCGGCTCGCCCGGCTGCTCGCGGTGCTCGGCATGCTGGCGGCGGGAGCGGGGCTGGCGGTGCTGCTGCCGGTGCTGCCGGCCGCCGCCCGGGCGGCGGCCGTGCGCGGCTGGGCCCGGTGGACGCTGCGGGCGTTCGGCGTACGCCTGGTGGCGCGCGGCCGGCCGCCCCGGCGGCGGGCGCTGCTGGTCGCCAACCACGCCTCGTGGCTGGACGTGCTGGCGTTGCTGGCCGTCGCGCCGGCCCGGATGGTGGCCAAGCGGGAGGTCCGGTCCTGGCCGCTGGTGGGGCTGCTCGCCGCGGCGGCCGGCACCGTCCTGGTGGACCGTTCCCGCCCTCGCGACCTGCCCGCGACGGTGGCCCGGGTCACTGCCGACCTGCGCGCCGGTCGCCCGGTCGCGGTCTTCCCGGAGGGTACGACGTGGTGCGGCGCCGCCGACGCGGCCGGTTGCCGGCCCGGGCGCGGGTTCCGTCCGGCGCTGTTCCAGGCGGCCATCGACGCCGGGACGCCGGTGGTGCCGCTGCGGATCGGCTACCGGTGCGCCGCGACCGGCGCGCCGACCACGGCCGCCGCCTTCGTCGGCGACGACGACCTGCTCCGCTCGGTACGCCGGGTGCTCGCCGCCCGGGACCTGGAGGTGCGGGTGACGGTCTCCGCCGCCCTGCACCCCGACCCGGGCGCGGACCGGCGGCTGCTCGCCCGGGCGGCCGAGTCCGTCGTGCACCTCGCGGCCGTCACCCCGCCCGCCACCCGCAGGCGGGGGCTCGACCTGGCCGCCTGATCCTCTTCCCCGGTGCGCCGGTGTGGGGTGTGCGCCCTTCCCGGCCCCGGTGCCCGTCGGGTGCGCGGCCGGCGCTGTGTCATCGTGAGGGACGTGCCCAGGACCCATCCGCCGGCCGGCCCGACGCGCGAGGCGGCCCGGCGTCGGCTCCGCTCACTGGCCGGGTGGGAGCTGCTGAACGTCCCCCTCCAGGCGTGGCTGTGGTTCCGGGTGGTGGACGTGCCGCTGACGGCAGCCAACATCGCCGGCTTCGGGTCCGTCGCGGCCCTGCTCGTGGTGGGCGCTGCGTACTGGGCACTCAAGCTCCGGCAACTGCGCCCCGGGCGGTCGCGCCTGCCCGGCCTGCGCCTCTTCGCCACCGCGCGGGCCGCCCTGCCGGTCCTCCTGGCGGCCGTGCTCGCCGCCTGCGCCGTGGCCGCCGTGCGGACGCCCGGCGCGCAGTCGTACCCGGGGCTGGCCTTCGGCATCTTCGCCGTCCTCGAGTACGTCAACTACTTCCACGTCCAGCTCATGCACGACAACCGCGCCGACCTGCGGCGCCTGGCCACGGTGGGGTTCCGGCGTGCGCATCTCGCCCGGGACCTGCGCGCCGCCTGCTGAGCCCTGGTACCGCGTCCCGACCGGAGCGCCGCCACGGCGGTTGTGGTGTCGCGATGTATCGCGTTAATGTCTCGCCCGTGGACGAGGAGGAGCTGCCGTGACCGCCGTGTTCAGCCACGGGCGGCTCCGGCTCTACCTGCTCAAGCTCCTCGACGACGGCCCCAGGCACGGCTACGAGCTGATCCGCCTGCTGGAGGACCGCTTCCTCGGCCTCTACGCGCCCAGCGCCGGCACGATCTACCCCCGGTTGCAGCGGCTGGAGGCCGGCGGGCTGGTCACCCGCACCGCCGTCGGAGGCCGCAAGGTCTACGAGATCACCGAGGCGGGCCGGGCCGAGCTGCGGCAGCGGGCCGGCGAGCTGACCGCCCTGGAGTCGGACGTCGCCGCCTCGGTGGAGGAGCTGTCCGCGCTGGCCGGGGAGCTCCGCAACGAGGTACGCGGCTCCGTGCGCGACCTGAAGCGGGAGCTGCGCGAGGCCCGGCGGCCCCGCCGTACGCTCTGGGGGTCCCCGGGCCCGGGACCGACGCCCGCCCCTCGCCCGGTCCCGCACCGGCGCCCCCCGCCGGCCCGTCGTCGGCGCCCGAGCCCGCCTCGACGCCGCTGGACGAGTTCGACCAGCGACTGGCCGCCTTCGCCGCCGAGGCGGCCGCCCTGGTGCGGGCCCGCCGGCCGAGCGACGTGCAGCTGCGTACGGCCGCCCGGTTGCTCGACGGCGCGCTGGACGGGCTGCGCCGGCTGCTGCGCTGAGCGACGACCGTCTCACAGGTTCTTTCCAGCGAGTGCCCAGCGCGGACGCAGCGAGAGCGCGGATGATGGGCGGCATGGCCGCTACCCAGACCGAGGCGCGACTGCTCGTCGTCGAGGACGACCCCAACATCCTCGAACTGCTCTCCGCGAGCCTGCGCTTCGCGGGCTTCGACGTGGCCACCGCGACGAGCGGCAGCGCCGCGCTCAACGCCGCCAAGGACCACCGGCCCGACCTGGTGGTGCTCGACGTGATGCTGCCCGACCTGGACGGCTTCGAGGTCATCCGCATGCTGCGCGAGGGCGGCACCCGTACGCCGGTGGTCTTCCTCACCGCCCGCGACGCCACCGACGACAAGATCCGCGGGCTCACCCTGGGCGGCGACGACTACGTGACCAAGCCGTTCAGCCTGGAGGAGCTGACCGCCCGGATCCGGGCGGTGCTGCGACGCACCAGCAGCGGCGAGCAGGCACCCTCCCGGCTCACCTTCGCCGACCTCGAACTGGACGAGGAGACCCACGAGGTGCACCGGGCCGGGCAGCGGGTGCAGCTCTCGCCGACCGAGTTCAAGCTGCTGCGCTACCTGATGCTGAACGCCAACCGGGTGCTGTCGAAGGCGCAGATCCTCGACCACGTGTGGAACTACGACTTCCGCGGCGACGACAACATCGTCGAGTCCTACATCTCGTACCTGCGCCGCAAGGTGGACAACACCCAGCCCCGGCTGATCCACACGCTGCGGGGCGTCGGCTACGTCCTGCGCAAGCCGGCGGCGTGAAACCGCTCGACCAGGGCAAGGCCCAGCTGCGCGGGGTGCCGCTACGGCTCAAGCTGGTGGCCTCCGTCCTCGCCCTGGTCTCCGGAGCGCTGGTGGTGATCAGTGTCTCCACCACCTTCTTCCTCCGCAGCTACCTGGAGGGACAGGTCGACGAGGACCTGCGGCTCGCCAAGAGCACGATGTCCCGGGCGGTGGACCTGCTACTGCAGGGCAGGTCCACCGAGTTCGGCCTGCCCAGCGAGTTCGTCGTGCTAGCGGTCGTCAACGGCGAGCCGAGGGCGGGCTACTTCAACCCGAACCTGCGCCCGGAGGACCTGCCACCGTGGCCGACGACGGAGCAGGGCTTCGCGGAGCTGGTCGGCGAGCCTTTCACCGTCCATTCCCGCGACGGTCACAGCCGCTGGCGGATGCTCTACACACAGCTGCCGAACGGACAGATGGGTGCAGTGGGGCAACACCTCACCGACGTGGACCTAGCGGTCAAGCGCCTGGTCTGGATCGACGTGCTCGCTGGCACCGCAGTGCTGATCCTGCTCGCCTCCATCGGCGCGGCGATCGTGCGGACCAGCCTGAAACCGCTGGTGGAGATAGAGCGTACGGCTGCGGCCATCGCTGGCGGCGACCTCACCCGGCGGGTGCCCGACCCGGAGGAGGGACAGCCCTTCCCCACTTCCGAGCTGGGGCGGCTCTCCCGGGCGTTGAACGCCATGTTGAACCAGATCGAGGTCGCCTTCACCGCGCGGGCGGCCTCGGAGTTGGCCGCCCGCTCCGCCGAGGCGGTGGCCCGGGACGCGGCCGGCGCGGCGCGGGCCTCCGAGGCGCGGGCCCGGCGCTCCGAGGAGCGGATGCGGCAGTTCGTGGCGGACGCCTCGCACGAGCTGCGGACCCCGCTGACCACCATCCGGGGCTTCGCCGAGCTCTACCGCCAGGGTGCGGCCAGCGCGCCGGAGCAGACCGCCGACCTGTTGCGGCGCATCGAGCAGGAGGCGGCCCGGATGGGGCTGCTGGTGGAGGACCTGCTGCTGCTCGCCCGGCTGGACCGGGAGCGACCGCTCGCCCTCGCCCCGGTGGAGCTGCCGGTGCTGGCCAGCGAGGCGGTCGAGGCCGCCCGGGTGACGGCGCCCGAGCGCCGGATCGAGCTGCAGGTGGCGCCCAGCTCGGGCCCGCTGGTGGTCTACGGCGACGACGCCCGGCTGCGCCAGGTCATCGGCAACCTGATGACCAACGCCCTGACGCACACCCCGCCGGAGGCCGGGGTGACCCTGCGGCTGCGGGCCGAGCCGGGCAACCTGGCCGTGGTGGAGGTGGTCGACACCGGTCCCGGGCTCACCCCGGAGCAGGCGGAGCGGGTCTTCGAGCGCTTCTACCGGGTGGACGCGGCACGTACCCGGCGGGCCGGCGGCAACACCGGCACCGGGCTGGGCCTGGCCATCGTCGCGGCGCTGGTGCGCGCCCACCACGGCACGGTCGAGGTGGCCGAGACCCCCGGCGGGGGAGCGACCTTCCGGGTCCGACTCCCGCTGGTGCCGTACGTCGAGGGCGATGGCGAGTGACTTTCAGCCAACATTCAGGTCGGTTCCAGGCGGATCGCAGTGGTGCGCGTCAAGGTGGACACATGACCGAGCACGAGTCCGACCCGCAGCGCCGGCCGGCCCACCCCGACGCCGAGCCGTCGCACCCCACCGCCGAGCTGCCGCGCGCCGAGCGCGCGCAGTCCGACTCCGCCCCGACCGTCGGCTTCGCCACCACGTCCGGCGACGCCCCCACGGTCGGCCTCACCACGCATCCCGCCGGCGCGGCCGCCCCTGCCGCCGGTGGATCCGTCCCGGCCGGCGGCGACGCACCGCGTGCCGGAGAGCCGGGCGCGACCACCGGCGACGGCGCCCCGTCCGCCGCCGGGCCGGCCCGCGCCCCCGACGCCGCCGGCCCGCCCGCCCCGCCCGCCCCGCCGGGCCCCTTCGCGCCAGCCCCGCAGTACCCGCTGCCCGGCCAGCACCAGCCGGGTCAGCCCGCCCACCCGTACGCCGCCGGTCAGCCCGGTCACCCGCACCTCGCGGGTCAGCCCGGCGGGCCCTGGTACGGCCAGCAGTCCGGCTGGAGCGGCGGGGGCCAGCCGGGACAGCCGTACGGCCACCAGCCGCACCCCTCCGGCCAGCCGGTGCCGCCCTGGGCGGCCCCGCAGACGGGCCCCCGGCCCGGCCGGATCGCCAAGTTCGCCGGCGCCGGGGTGGCGGTCTTCGCGCTGATGCTCGGCTCGGGCGTCGCCGGTGGGGCGCTCGCGTTGGCCGTCGACGGCGACTCGGGCATCACCCGCACCTACTCCGCCGCGCCGGTCATCAACGGCGCCGACCTGCCCCGCATCGCCGCCGCCGTGCAGCCCAGCGTCGTGTCGATCGCGACCGGCAACGGCGAGGGCTCCGGCGTGATCCTCACCGCCGACGGCTTCGTGCTCACCAACAACCACGTGATCGCCTCCGCCACGGACGGCAAGGTCGTGGTGACCTTCGCCGACGGCAAGACCGCCCAGGCCCAGATCCGGGGCACCGACCCGAAGACCGACCTGGCGGTGGTGAAGGCCGACGGCGTCAGCGGCCTGAAGGCCGCCACGTTCGGCGACAGCGACGCGATGCAGGTCGGCGACCAGGTGCTCGCCCTCGGCAGCCCGCTGGGCCTGCAGGGCTCGGTCACCGCCGGCATCCTCAGCGCCCGGGACCGCACCATCCAGGCGGGCAGCGGCGAGCAGCGGCAGGAGCCCAACCAGGGCGCCTCCTCGATCGCCGGCCTGCTCCAGACCGACGCGCCGATCAACCCGGGCAACTCCGGCGGCGCCCTGGTCAACACGCGGGGCGAGGTGATCGGCATCAACACCGCGATCGCCACCGCCGGGCAGGGCAGCAGCGGCAACATCGGCGTCGGCTTCGCGATCCCCAGCAACAAGGCCAAGGACGTGGCCGGCAAGCTCCAGCGCGGCGAGAAGGTCAGCCACCCGTCGCTCGGGGTCAGCGTGACCGCCGCCGAGGGCGGGGGCGCCCTGGTCGCGGCGGTCACGCCGGGCAGCGCCGCCGAGAAGGCCGGGTTGCAGCGCGGCGATGTGATCACCCGGTTCGGCGACAAGGTGGTCAACGACTCGGACGACCTGGTCGGCGCCGTGCAGGCCGGCAAGGTCGGCGACCGGGTCGAGGTGACCTACAAGCGCAACGGCACCGAGGCCAGGGCAACCGTGACGCTCGCCGAGACGTCGTAACCGGTAACCGAAGACATTCCTCCTCCCTCCGGCGGCGGGTGGCGGGGCCAAGGGGGTTGGCTCCGTCACCCGCCGCTCACTCTCGACGGCGGTTCACCCGGTGCGGGTGAACCGCCGTCACCCGTCGCGCCGGCACCGTCGCAGAGGCAGGACCGGCGAGGCGTACGGAGGGGTGCGATGACCACGGCAGCGGCCGACCGGACGGACGAGCGGATCCAGCGGGACGTGCTCGACGAGCTGGCCTGGGACGCCCAGGTGCAGCCCAACGAGATCGGGGTGAGCGTCGACGGCGGCGTGGTCACCCTGACCGGGCAGGTCGACGCGTACGCGCGCAAGTGGGCGGCGCAACGCTGCGCGCAGCGCGTACGGGGGGTGCGGGCGGTCGCCGACGACGTCGAGGTGCGCCTGCCCGGCGAGCCGGGGCGTACGGACGCCGAGATCGCGATCGCGGCGGGCCGGGCGTTGGAGTGGGACAGCTTCGTCCCGGCGGAGCGGCTGGACGTCACCGTCGCCAACGGCTGGGTGATGCTCCGCGGCGAGGTCGAGTTCGGCTGGCAGCGGCGTACCGCCGAGCGGGAGTTGCGCCGGCTGCGGGGCGTACGCGGGGTGACCAACCTGGTCGAGGTGCGGCCCGTCACCCGTCCCGACACCGGTCGGACCCGGCGCGACCTCCAGCGGGCGCTGGGTCGGGGCATCGGTACGGAGCGGGTGACCGTCGAGCTGGACGGGGACACGGTCGTGCTCACCGGGGTCGTCCGCTCCTGGTGGGAGCGGGACGAGGCGGAGCGGGTGGCGTGGTCGGCCGAGGGGGTGCGGGCGGTGCGGGACCGTCTTCTCGTGGGCGGGTGACCCGCCCACGGCGTCCCGTTTAGTGGTGCCGCCCTCGGGAAACCGGCGCCGATTCCGCCCGCGCGGCCGGGGGACGGTCGCGGCGGGGCGGCCGGTGCTCCACAGCAGTGACCGACTGGGAGGTGTCCGTGGCCGTCGACCGTCCGTCGCCCGACCGATCGGCAGCGCGGCCGTTGCGGATCGCGATGGTGGTGCCGCCGTGGCTGTCGGTGCCGCCGCCCGGCTACGGCGGCCTGGAACAGGTGGTGACCGGCCTGGTGGAGACGCTGGTCGACCGGGGTCACGCCGTCACCGTCTTCGGGGCCGGCCAGGAGCACGGCACGGCGGCCGCGTTCGTCTCCACGGTGCCCGAACTCCAGTTCGACCGGCTCGGCGAGGCGCTGCCCGAGCTGGCCCACCTGGCCCGGGTCAACCACCGCGTGCACGCGGGGGACTTCGACGTCGTGCACGACCACACGACGATCGGCCCGCTGATCGCCGGCCACCGGGCCGTGCCGACGGTGGCCACGGTGCACGGCAACCCGGTGGGTGAGTACGGCGACGTGCTCAGCGAGACCGACCGGGGGGTCGGGCTGGTGGCCATCTCGCACGCCCAGCGCCGCCTGAACGCGGCGCTGGGCTGGGTCGGTACGGTGCACAACGCGATGGACGTCCGGGGCGTGCCGCACAAGAGCGCACCCGGGCGGGGGCCGGTGCTCTGGCTGGCCCGGTTCAGCCCCGACAAGGGCCCGGACCTCGCCATCCGGGCGTGCCGGGAGGCCGGCCTGCCGCTGGTGCTGGCGGGCAAGTGCAACGAGCCGGCCGAGCGTCGCTACTACGACCAGGTGGTCCGGCCCCTGCTCGGCGAGGACGTCCGGGTGGTGCTCGACGCCGACCGGGCCGAGGCCCTGCGGCTGCTGGTCGAGGCCCGCTGCCTGATCATGCCGATCCAGTGGGACGAACCCTTCGGCATGGTGATGGTGGAGGCGATGGCGACCGGCACGCCGGTGGTGGCGCTGGACCGGGGGGCGGTGCCGGAACTCGTCCGGTCCGGCCGGACGGGCCTGATCTGCGAGCGCGTGGACGAGCTGCCCGGCGCGTTGCGCGCGGCGACGGAGCTCGACCCGGCGGCCTGCGTCGCGCACGTGGCGGAGAGCTTCTCCACGGAGCGGATGGCCACGGGCTACGAGGAGGTGTACCGCCGCTTCATCGCGCGGACGGCCCCGGACCGGGCGGCCCGGGAGCCGGTCCGGGCCCGGGCCCGCTGACGGCCGCCGTCAGACGCGGGCGGCCCCGAGCGCGCTGATCGCGCTGTCGAGGCGCCGGGCGTACGCGTCGGTGACGGCACCCTCGCCGCGGCGGACCGCGACCTTCTCGCGCAGCCGGGCGATCCGCTCGCCGAGGTCGCCCGAGCGGGCGCGGGCCGCGTCGGTCAGGTTACGCAGCTCGTTGCGGAAGTCGAGGCCGACGTCGGCCCGGATCCCGCCGTCGTCGAGCCCCGCGCCGATCAGCCCGTCGACCCGGTTGGCCGCCTCGATGAGGTCGTCGCGTCCGGGGGGCGACGGGGTCGGCCGGGGCGCGACCGGCGCGGCGGACGTCGGCTGCGGGGAGGCCGCCGGGGGCGGTGCGGCATCGGCCGTCGGCGTGGAAGTGGCCGGCGGATCGGACGGGCCCGTGGTGGGCAGCGACCGTGGCGGCGTCGTCTCCTCCTGGCGGATCGCGGGCACGGCCAGGGCCACCCCCACGAGCAGTACGACCGGCACGATCAGCACCGGCCGGGGCAGGCGGCGTCGCCGGCGCTCCCGGGCGAGCCGGGCGCTGCGCGACTCGGCCCCGCCGTCCTGCTCCGTCCCGCGCCCTTCCGTCGTCCCGGCCGGTTCCGTCGTCCCGGCCGGTCCCGCTGCGCCGCCCGGTCCCGTCGTCCCGGCCGGTTCCGCCGGTCGGTTCTGTTCCGCCGGTTCAGCCGGTCCGGCCATCGGCGGGGTGGAGGCACCCGCTGGCGGCGGCAGTGTCGGGAGGGTGACCGTCGGCGCGAGCATCGTGGCGGCCTGGGGATCGGCGGGGAGTAGCTGGTCGCGCAGAATGGTGGCGACCTGGCGGGCGGTGGGGCGATCCAGCGGGTCGCGCTCCAGGCAGCGCAGGCAGGTGCGGGCCACCTCCGGCGGCAGGCCCGGCATGTCCGTGAGCGGGGGCGGGCCGTCACCGGCGAGCGCCTCGCTGAGCTGCTCCCAGGTGTCCGCCGGGTACGGCACCCGACCCGTCAGCGCCTCGTAGAGCAGCACGCCGAGGGAGTACACGTCGGTGGCCGGCTGCGCGGGCGCCCCGTCGAGGCGTTCCGGCGCGACGTACGCGGGCGTGCCGAAGGTGCCGCCGTCCTCGTCGTCGTCCGGCGCGCCGATGCGGGTGGCGATGCCGAAGTCGAGCACCTTGACCCCCGCCCGGGTCATCATCACGTTGGCCGGGGTGATGTCCCGGTGCACGATGCCGAGCCGGTGGGCGGCGGCGAGCGCGTCCGCCACCTGGGCGCCGACCTCGACCGCCTCGGCCCACGGCAGTGGCCCCTCGGTGAGGCGGACCTCCAGCTCCTCACCGGCGAGCAGCTCCATCACCACGAACGAGGTGATCGACCCGTCGGGCGCGACCGTCTCGCCGTAGTCGTGCACCGAGGTGACGTGCGGGTGGACGAGCTGGGCGGCGGCGCGGGCCTCCTCGCGCACCATGTCGCGGAAGCGGGCGTCGGCGGCGAGCGACGGGGCGAGCACCTTCAGCGCCACGACCCGGTCGAGCACCTCGTCGTGCGCCCGCCAGATAACCGACATGCCGCCGGCGCCGATCTGGTCGAGGAGCCGGTACCGGCGGGCCAGCAACCGGCCGGGGTGCAGTGCTGGCTTCACGGATAGCACCTGCCTCGCTGTGGGAGCGCTATCAGGTTGCGTGAATGTGTCGGGCCTGTCAACGGTCGGCTACTCGCGGGGCCGGACCCTTCCCGGGTGGCACCGGGACCCCACCGCCGGTGCCGCCCGGGCTACCACGCCGGGCGGCACCGGATGGCCCCTTTCGCGCCCGTGCCAGGATGAAGCCATGTCGCGGGGACCGGTGGCGTTCGTGCTCGGGGGCGGGGGAGTCCTCGGCGCGGTCGAGGTGGGCATGCTGCGGGCGCTGTTCCGGGCCGGCATCCGGCCCGACGTGGTGCTCGGCACCTCGATCGGGGCGGTCAACGGCGCGCTGGTCGCCGCCGAACCGTCCGAGGCGGTCACCGACCGGTTGGTCCGGCTCTGGGCCTCGCCGGAGGCGAGCGAGGTGTACGGCGACTCGGTGGCCCGCCAACTGCGCCGGTTCGCCGCCCGTACCCACCTGCACTCGCCCCGCCCGCTGCGCAAGCTGCTGGAGGCCGAGCTGGGCGCGGAGACCACCTTCGCCGACCTCCAGGTGCCCTTCCGCTGCTGCGCGGCCAACATCGAGCGGGCCGCCGAGCACTGGTTCGACAGTGGGCCGCTGGTGCCGGCCGTGCTCGCCTCCGCCTCGGTGCCGGGACTGCTGCCGCCCGCCCGCATCGACGACCAGCACTACATCGACGGCGGCATCGTGAACTCCATCCCGATCGGTGAGGCGGTCACCGTGGGCGCGAAGCGCATCTTCGTACTCCAGGTGGGCCGGATCGAACGGGAGCTGAGCCCGCCCCGGCGGCCCTGGGAGATCGCCCAGGTCGCGTTCGAGATCGCCCGGCGGCACCGGTTCGCCCGGGAGATGGCGGCCCTGCCCGACGGGGTGGAGGTGCACGTGCTGCCCACCGGGGGGTTGGAGCCGCGCGACGACACGCCGTGGGCCTACCGGGACATGGCGGCCGTGGGGCGGCGGATCAGCCGCGCCTACACGGCCTCCCGGCGCTACCTGGCGACGCAGTTGGACCACTGATGCCCCTGCCGCCGCGGTGGGCACGCCGGCTGTTCCTGGCCCCCGGCGTGGTGCTGCTCGCCTTCCTGGTGGTGACGACCCTGCCGGTCTGGGCGCTGCTCGCGGCGGCCGTCTCGCCGCTGGTCCCGGGCCGGCTCCGCCCGCTGCGCCTGCTCTGGCTCGGCTGCGTCTACCTGGTCTGGGACGCGGCGGCGCTGCTCGCGCTCTTCCTGCTCTGGGTGGCCTCCGGCTTCGGCTGGCAGGTCCGGTCGCCGGGCTTCCAGCGGGCCCACTACGTGCTCGCCGGCTGGTTCCTGCGGGTGCTCTTCTGGCAGGCCCGCTGGGCGCTGCACCTGAACATCGACGTGGTGGGCACCGACCCCGACACGGCGTTGCCCGGCCGGCCGGAGCTGGTGCTCTGCCGGCACGCCGGCCCCGGCGACTCGTTCATCCTGATCCACGCCCTGGTCAACTGGTTCAACCGCGAGCCGCGGATCGTGCTGAAGGACAGCCTCCAGTGGGATCCGGCGGTCGACGTGCTGCTCAACCGGCTGCCCAACCGCTTCCTCGCGCCGGGCCCGGAGGGCCGGGGATCGGTGACCGAGCAGATCGGGCACCTGGCGCAGGGCCTGGACGACGACGACGCCTTCGTGATCTTCCCGGAGGGCGGCAACTTCACCCCCGGCCGCCGGCTGCGGGCCATCGACCGCCTGCGCGGTCTCGGCCTGGAGCGGATGGCGCGGCGCGCGGAACGGCTGCGCCACGTGCTCGCCCCGCAGCCGGGCGGGCTGCTCGCCGCGCTGGACGCCGCCCCCGACGCCGGGGTGATCTTCGTGGCGCACACCGGCCTGGACCGGATGCTCACCATCGGCGACGTGTGGCGGGAACTACCCATGGACAAGCGGATCACCATGCGCTTCTGGTCGGTGCCGCCGGAGGAGGTACCGGCCGGCCGGCAGGAGCGGATCGACTGGCTCTTCGACTGGTGGGCCCGGATCGACGAGTGGATCGCGGCCAATCGGGACGGTGCCGCGTAGGGTGCGCTGGTGGACCAGATCTGCGTGGTGACGACGGTGGTGGACGCCCGCTCGGTCGCCGACGTGATGGCGGCGGCGGCCGTCGCGGGTCGGCTGGCGGCCTGCGCACAGGTGGGCGGTCAGGTGGACAGCACCTACTGGTGGCGTGAGGGGGTGGAGACCAGCACCGAGTGGTCGGTGCAGTTCAAGACCGCGCCCGACCGGGCCGCCGCGCTGGTGGAGCAGATCCGGGCCAGCCACCCGTACGAGGTGCCGGAGATCCTGGTCACCCGGGTGGACAGCGGCGACCCCGGCTACGCCACCTGGGTGCACGAGCACACCCGGCCCTGAGTATCCGCACTCTTCTCAGGTGATCTCCCGGCCACCATGATGGCCGGGTGCAGAACACCGGCTATCCCTGCCCCGCCTGCGGCGCGTCGGCCGATCTCGGCTCCGGCTGCTCCGGTTGCGGCCGACCGCCGTACCCGGCCGCCGCCGAGGTGGTCCGGCTCGACCGGGAGATCGTCGCGCTCGGCGGCGAGGTCGAGCGGGCCCGCGCGGCGTACCAGGGGCTCGTCGACCGGCTGGGCGCGACCCGGCAGCGCCGCGCGGCACTGGCCGCCGCGATCCGCGCGGAGTTCCCCGTGCCGCGCCCGACGGCTCCCGCGACCACGACGCCGGTACGCCCCGCGCCCGCCGCAGCCCCCGCGCCGGTACGCCCCGCGCCGGGCGTGACCCCGCCGGCCAGCACCCCGACGCCGGCCTGGCCCGGCCGGGGGCCGGTCGCCCCGGTGCCCGTCGGCGTCGGCGGGGCGGAGACCTCCACTCGTACGGTGCAGAGCCTGCTCTTCGTCCTCGGTGGGCTGCTGCTGGGCACCGCCGCGGTGGTCTTCACGGCGGTCGCCTGGGCGGCGGTCGGGGTCGCCGGCCGGGCCCTGATCCTGTTCGCGTTCACCGCGCTCGCCCTGGCCGTGCCCCTGGTGGCGGTACGGCGCGGGCTGCGCGGCACCGCGGAGACCTTCGCGGCCGTCGGCCTGCTGCTGGTGCTCCTCGACGGGTACGCCGCCTGGTCGGTGGACCTGGTCGGCGTGGCGGACTGGCCCGGCACCCGGTACGCCGCGCTGGTCGGGGGGGCCAGCGCGGCTGTCGCGGCCGGGTACGCCCGGCTGAGCGGGCTGACCGTGCCGTGGTTCGCGGCCCTGCTGACCGCGCAGCCGGTGCTGCCCCTGCTCGCTGCCGACGCCCGGCCGGACGCCGCCGGCTGGTCGATGGTCTTCCTGGGGGTGGCGCTGCTCGACCTGGCGGTGCTGGTCGCGCTGCGCCGCCGGGGCGGCCCGGCGAGCGAGGCCGCGACGGCGGCCGGTGCGGTGGGCGGCACTCCGGCTGCGGCCGGCGTGCCGGCCCGTCCGACGGGCGAGCGGCCGGCGGTCCTCGCCGGGCGCGTCCTCGCCTGGGTGGGGCACGCCGGCGCGCTGCTCGTGGCCGCCTGCTGCGCGCTCGTGCCGTTGACCGTCGGCCGGGCCGCAGGCGTCCCGCTGCTGGCCGGGGCGCCCCTGCTGCTGGTGGCGCTGACGCTGCTCGGCACCGCGCTGCTCACCGGCGGGGCGGTGTTCCGCGCCGTGGCCGCCGCGCTGCTGGTGCCGGTGCTGGCCGGCGCGGTGGTCCGACCGCTCGCGGAGCTGGGCCTGTCGCCGCTGCTCACGGCGCTGGTCGTGGTGGCCCTGGCCGGCGCGGTGCGGCTGTTGCCCGCCGGGTGGCGGACCGGCCCCCGCGCCGGCGCGCTGCTGGTGGCCGGCGTGACGGCCCAGCTCGCCGTGCTGCTGGCCGTCGCGTTCGCCGGCGTCACCGCGGGCCGGTCGCTGCCGCCGTGGCAGGGGGCCGACGCCGGGCCCGACCTCGGCCGGGGATGGCAGCTCCCGGTGGTGATCGCGCTGGCCGTGGCCGCCCTGGCGCTGCTGCTGCCGAGGCCCGCACGGCCGGCGCTGGCCGCGATCGGCGGGGCGGCCGTCGCGCTGGCGGTGCCCGCCGGCTGGCCGTCGCCCTGGCCCGCCGTGGTGGCCGTGGACCTGGTGGCGGCGGTGGGCCTGCTCGCCGTCGCGGTGGGCCGTCCGGGCGTACGGTCCTGGACGGTCCTGGCGGCGGGGGGCGCCGGGACCGTCCTGCTCGGGCACGCACTTGTCGTAGGGTTCGCCGCGCCCGCGGGGGCGGGGGCGGCGCTCGCGGTGGTGCTGGTCGCGGGGACAGCCGTGGCGGCCGCCGGCCGGCGCGGCACGCCCGCGCAGCGCCGGATGGCCGGCACGGCGCTGGCCGTCGTGCCGCTCGCGGTGCCGGCCGGCGCGGTCGTCGCCCTGTTCGCCGCCGGTGCGCCGGCCTGGTGGCAGGCGCGGGCGGCGCTGGCCGCCGTCGCGCTGCTGCCCGTGGGGCTGTTCGCGGTCCGCCGGCACTGGCCCGACCTGGGGGCGTACGCCTGCGTCGGGGTCGCCGTGGCCCTCCCGGCGGTCGGGTTGGCGCCGGTGGTCGTACCGGCCGACGAACCCGTGACGCTCTACGCCGCCGTGGCGGTGCTGCTGGCGTCGCTGGGCGGTGCGGCGCGCGCGGACGTCGCACTGCGGGTGGCCGGCGTCGGGCTGCTCGTGGTCTCGGTCGTCACCGCCGTACCCGTGACGTTGACGGCGCTCGTCGCCCCGTACGGCGACGTGCCGCCCTGGTCCGGTGCGCCCACGGTCCGCGCCGATCCGGACGCGCTCCCGGTGGGGCTGGCGCTGGCCGCCCTGGCGGTGGCCGGGGTGCTGGCCGGCCGGCTCGTCCGGCCCGGTGCCGCCGCCCCGCTCGTCCGGCCCGGTGCCGCTGCCCCGCTCGTCCGGCCCGGTGCCACCGCCCAGGAGGCGGCCCCGTCGGCGGGCGCCGCCTGGTGGCGGGCCGGGCTGGTCGCGGTGCCGTTCGTCGCGGCGGCGCTGCCCGTGCTGCTGGTGGCCGCCGGCGTGCCGTGGCCGGTGCTGCCGGTCGTCACGCTGCTCGGCGGGGTCGCCCTGGTCCTGGCCGCCGCGCTGGCCGCGCCGCGCCCGCTGCTCGCCCCGGTCGGGGTGCCGGTGGGGCTGGTGCTGGCGGCGTCCGGGCTGCTCGGGCTGCTCGCCACCCGGGCGGGCACGATCGCCGGCCTGGGCGTGCTCGTGGTCGCGGCGACGGTCGTCGGCGTGGCCGCCCGCCGCGACGACGCCCGGCTGTCCGGGGCCCTGGTCGCGGTGGCCGCCGCGACGGGCCTGGCGGTCGTCGCGCCGCTGGCCGGCGGGCTGCCCGTACGGACGGCCGCCTTCAGCGTGCTCGCCGTCGCGGTGCTCACGCTGGCCGCCGCGGCTGCCGTACCGGTCCGCCGGGGGCGTCCCGTGGCGGTGGCGCTGGACGCGGCGGCCCAGGCGGTGGCACTGGTCGCGCTGCTGCTCGCGGTGGGCTCGCTGCGCCACGCCGCGGCGGTGTGCGTGCTGTGGGGCGCCGCCGTCGCGCTGCGGGTGCTGCGCCGGGGCGAGTCGTCGGGCCGACGGTGGGTCTTCGCGGGCATCGCCGGCGGCAGCGAGCTGCTCGGCGGCTGGCTGCTGCTGGCCGCCGGCGACGTGGCGCTGCTGGAGGCCTACACGGTGCCGGCGGCGGCGCTGGCCCTCGCGGCGGGTGTGGTGGCGCTGCGTACCCGGCCCGGGCTGACCAGTTGGCTGGCGCTGGGCCCGGGGCTGGCGGCCGCCCTGCTGCCGAGCCTGGTGTCGGTGTTGGTGGCCCCGGACCCCCAGCCGTGGCGGCGGCTGCTGCTGGGCGTCGCCGCGCTCGGCGCGGTGCTGGCCGGGGCGACCCGCCGCTGGCAGGCGCCGGTGCTGCTGGGCGGCGTGACCCTGGCGCTGCTCGCGCTGCACGAGCTGGTCCGTGGCTGGGACCTGCTGCCCCGGTGGATCTTCCTGGCCGTCGGCGGGCTCGCGCTGATCGGGCTCGCCACCACCTACGAGCGGCGCCGCCGCGACCTGGCCCGGCTCCGGGCCGCCCTCGGCCGGATGGGCTGACCGGCACGTTCAGGGGGTCGGGGGTAGGGCTCGCCCTACCCCCGACCCGGGGGTGGGCAGGGTTACTCAGCGCAACCGTTCGTCGGAGACTGGGGTAGGGCGCGCCGACCGGCGCGGGCCGGGATCGAGGAACGGGAGCCGCGATGGTGCTCGGAGCGGTGGCGGAACCGCCGGTACGGCGGGGCAGTGACTACGCGCAGTTGTCCCGGCGGATCAGCGGGGCGGGGCTGCTGGAGCGGCGTCCGGGGCGGTACGTGACCCGCATCGCGCTCACGCTGGGCGTCTTCGCGGCGGGCTGGGCGACGGTCGGCCTGGTCGGCGACTCGTGGGCGCAGCTCCTGGTCGCCGTCTTCCTCGCCGTCGCCACCACCCAGGTCGCGTTCCTCGGCCACGACGCCGGGCACCGGCAGATGTTCCGGCGGCGGGGGCCGAGCGAGGCCATCGGCCTGCTCACCGGCAACCTGGCGGTCGGGCTCAGCTACGGCTGGTGGGTCGACAAGCACAACCGGCACCACGCCAACCCCAACCACGAGGACGAGGATCCCGACGTCGGGGCGGGCGCGCTGGTCTGGACGTACGAGCAGGCCGCCGCGACGCGCGGCTTCGGCCGCCGGCTGGCCCGCCGGCAGGCGTGGCTGTTCTTCCCGATGCTGCTGCTGGAGGGGCTCGCCCTGCACGTGGCGAGCGTGCAGGCGATCGTGGGGCGGGACTCCGACGGCCGGTTCCGCACCCCGATGCGGCACCGCCGGGTGGAGGCGCTGCTGCTGGTCCTGCACGGCGTGGGCTACCTCGGCGCGCTGCTGCTGGTGATGTCGCCGCTGAAGGCGTTGCTCTTCGTCGCCGTCCACCAGGGGTTGTGGGGGCTCTACATGGGCTGCTCGTTCGCCCCCAACCACAAGGGCATGCCGATGCCCACCGCCGACGACGACCTGGACTTCCTGCGTAAGCAGGTGCTCACCGCCCGCAACGTGCGGGGCGGCCGGCTCGTCGACGTGGCACTGGGCGGGCTCAACTACCAGATCGAGCACCACCTGTTCCCCAACATGCCCCGGGCCAACCTGCGCCGGGCCCGGCCGATCGTCCGCGCCTACTGCGCCGAGCAGGGCATCCCGTACGCCGAGACGGGGCTCGTCGAGTCGTACCGCCAGGCGCTCGCGCACCTGCACGAGGTCGGCCGGCCGCTGCGCGGTGACGACGCGCGGTGACGACGCGCGAACGGGGGCGGCGCCGACCGGCGCCGCCCCCGTTCGGTTGCGGTCGGGCTCAGGAGCCCATGGACTCGATCAGCTCCTGCGGCGCCTCCTGCGTGTCGCCCGCAGCGGGCTTCTTCACCGAGACCGGGGCGCCGAAGTCCGAGTACGTGGTGATCATGGTGCCCAGCGACTCGTGCAGCACCTGGGTGTCGATGGCGAACTCGACGAGCCGGCCCTGGTCGTCGACCCTGGCCGTGAACGGGACGGCCTTGGCCTTGTCACCGAGAGCCTGGATGGCCTTGTCGTCGGGCTTGGTGCGGGTGTAGTCGAGGATGCCGGAGTAGCTGCCCGGGGCGGTCTTCTCGACGTCCACCACGCTCTGGACCATCTGCTTCGCGCCGCCCGGGTCGCCGTCGGGCATCAGGTTGAGCTGGCCGCTCTTGCCGAGCTTGGTGGCGTCCATGTGCATCCACTTCTTCGGCATCCCCTGCATGCCGGTGACCTTCAGGTAGACGTCGTTGCCGAGCATCAGGATCCGGAAGGTGCCCTCCGCGCCCATCTTCAGCGTCATGTCGCCGGTCTTGGTGGCCGGGTCCATCACGCCGCTGCCGTTGATGACCGGCGAGGTGAGCTTCATCTTGACGCTCTGCTGGTTGAGCTTCTGCGCGGCGGCGCCCAGTTCGGCGCGGGCGTCGGCGGGGGCGCTGCTGGCCGCCGCCGCGCCGGTGGTGGTGCCGCCGTCGCCGGCCGGAGCGTCCGCGTCCGTCCCCGTGCCGCACCCGGTCAGACCGAGGGCGAGCGCGGCGACGAGCGCGACCCCCGTGGTCGCCAGCCGTCGAGTGTTCATCGTGGAATCTCCTCACGCAGGGTTGGCCGGGGGCGACGCCGTCGCGGCCCCCGACCGGGCCGCCGGTCAGCCTAACCCCGCGGTCGGACAGCCGCCCATCTATGCCGTGGCGGCCCCCGCAGCGCCGCGCTGCCGGGTCGGCCACACCTCGCGCCGCTGGTCGGCGTCGTCGCGACCGGCCCCGGTAGGGTCTCCCCATGGCAGACGTGCTCACCGCCGAGGCGGTGCGAGACGAGCTGGGTGGCCTGGCGGGCTGGTCGGGAGACCCCGCGGGGATCACCCGCACCGTGGAGCTGGCCGACTTCCCGGAGGCCATCGCGGTGGTCGACCGGGTCGCGGTGGCGGCGGAGGAGATGGACCACCACCCCGACATCGACATCCGCTGGCGCACCCTGACCTTCCGCTGCGTCACGCACGCGGTCGGCGGGGTCACCCGGCGTGACCTGGAACTGGCTCGGCGGATCGACGACATCGTGGGGAGCGTCGGATGAGATTCGAGATCAGCAAGGTGCTGGACGCCATCGAGGGCCGGGTCAGCACCGACCCGTCGCTGGCGCGGGCGGTCGTCGACCTAGCGGAGGTGATCCGCTACCAGGATCTCGACGGCGGCCGGCCGGCCAGCCTGCTCCGCCTCGGCATGGTGATCGACGCCCTGGCCCGTGAGATGGAGGAGGACAGCGTCCCGGTCTACGCGGTGGTCCACCGGGCCCTGCTCTCCGACGCCGACCTCACCTCCAACGAGCGCATGGTGGTGCGCCGGTGGGCCGACGACGGGCTGGTCGAGGTGCTCGACAACCCGGGCGACCGGATGCTGGAGGTGGCGGACCTGCTCGGGCTGCCGGTGCTGACCCGGGCGCGGGCCGACGGCCTGCGCGGGCGCTACCCGTGGCTGGTCGAGCAGGCCGGCCGGGTGCTCGCCCCGGTGCCCGGCGCCGGTGGGCCGGCCTTCGTCGCCCACGTCGGCGGCGGGCACACGCCGGTCGCCGGTGACCGGTCGCCGGCCGGCGCGAAGCTGCTCTCCCGGCGGTGGCGCTGCGCCGAGCCCGGCTGCGCGCTCTTCGGCGGCGGCGGGGGCGGCGGGGCCTTCGCCGACCTGGCCCGGGTGGTGGAGCGCAGCCCCGCCGGGCAGCCGCCGCCCACGCTGCGCGGCGGCGTGCCCACCTGCCCCCGGCACGGCACCCGGCTCGGTGACGCCGGTCCGCGACCGCGCAGCGCCGTACTCGCCGTGCGGGTGGGTGGGCTGATCCGCCGCCGCTTCGTGCTCACCGAGGACGAGCCGGCGGTGGTCGGCCGCGCCCCCGACCAGGCCGGCGGGATCACGCTCGGGCAGTGGCTCAACGACGAGGCGCGGCGCTGGATCAGCCGCAGCCACGTCCGGTTCGAGCTGCGGGTCGGCGAGGTGATCGTGACCGACGTCAGCACCAACGGCTCGGGCATCCGTCCGGGCGGGTCGATGGCGGAGGCCGACCGCGTCCCGTTGGCGCCGCAGCAGTCCCGGGTGCTGGCCGAGGGCGACATGGTGGAGCTCTACCCCGGGGTGCAGATCGGCCGGCCCGACGAGCTTCCCGCCGGCGCCCCCTACACGCCGACCTCGGTCATGGCCGAGGCCCCCACGATGGCGATGCGCCTGCCCCGCTGATCCTCGGGCGAGACGACGGCGGGCGCCGGGACCGTGGTCCCGACGCCCGCCCTTGTCGTACGGGGCTCAGCCGGCCAGCACGGCGGCGAGCTGGGCGACCGCGTGGTCGATCTCCTCCTCGGTGATCACCAGCGGCGGGGCGAGCCGGATGGTGGAGCCGTGGGTGTCCTTGGCGAGCACCCCGCGCTCGGCGAGCCGCTCGCACGCCTCCCGGCCGCTCATCAGCGCCGGGTCGATGTCGAGGCCGGCCCACAGGCCCCGGCCCCGCACCGCGAGCAGGCCCCTGCCGACCAGCGACCGGAGACCGGCGTGCAGCCGGGCGCCCAGCTCGGTCGAGCGGCGCTGGAACTCGCCGGTCGCCAGCAGCCGCACGACCTCGGTCGCGACGGCGCAGGCCAGCGGGTTGCCGCCGAACGTGGAGCCGTGCTGGCCCGGCCGGAGCACGCCGAGCACGTCGCTGTCCGCGGCCACCGCGGAGACCGGCACGATGCCGCCGCCGAGCGCCTTGCCCAGCAGGTACATGTCGGGCGTGACGCCCTCGTGGTCGCAGGCGAAGGTCTGCCCGGTCCGGCCCAGGCCGGACTGGATCTCGTCGGCGATGAAGAGCACGTTGCGTTCCGTGCAGACCCGGCGTACGCCCGGCAGGTAGCCCTCCGGCGGCACGACGACGCCCTGCTCGCCCTGGATGGGCTCGAGCAGCACCGCGACGGTGTTCTCGTCGATGGCGGCGCTCAGCGCGGCCAGGTCGCCGTAGGGGACGACCGTGAAGCCCGGGGTGTACGGCCCGAAGTCGGCCCGCGCGTCCTCATCGGTGGAGAAGCTGACGATGGTGGTCGTCCGGCCGTGGAAGTTACCCTCGGCCACCACGATGTTCGCCTGCCCCGGCGCGACGCCCTTGACCTGGTAGCCCCACTTGCGGGCGACCTTGATGCCGGTCTCCACGGCCTCGGCGCCGGTGTTCATCGGCAGCACGAGGTCCTTGCCGCACAGCTCGGCCAGCTCGCGGCAGAAGTCGGCGAACTGGTCGTGGACGAACGCCCGACTGGTGAGGGTCAGCCGGTCGAGCTGGGCGTGCGCGGCGGCGATCAGTGTCGGGTGGCGGTGGCCGAAGTTCAGCGCCGAGTAGCCGGCCAGGCAGTCGAGGTAGCGGCGGCCGTCCACGTCGGTCAGCCAGGAGCCCTCGGCGGAGGAGATGACCACCGGCAGCGGGTGGTAGTTGTGCGCGGTCCACCGCTCCGCGTCGCGGATCGCCTCCGGCGTCCGCAGCATGTCGTCGATCACTGGCTCGCCTTTCCCTGACGGAGTCGCAACGTGCAGCACTTCGGTCCGCCGCCGGCCTTGCGCAGCTCGGAGAGGTCGACACCGATCGTCTCGTAGCCCCGGTCGCGCAGCTTCGCGGCCAGGCCGGTGGCCTGCGCCGGCAGCACCACGTGCCGACCGTCGCTGACCGCGTTCAACCCGAAGACCTCGGCGTCGGCCAGGGTGGCGTGCACCGCGTCGGGGAAGAGCCGGCGCAGCACGGTCCGGCTGCCGGGCGAGAACGCCTCCGGCAGGTACGCCACGGTCCGCTCGTCGAGCACGGTGAGCGCGGTGTCCAGGTGGTAGAAGCGGGGGTCGACCAGCTGCATGGTCACCACCGGGTAGCCGAAGACCTCCTGGAGCTGCGCGTGCGAGGCGTGCGCGGTGCGGAAGCCGGTGCCGGCCAGCAGGACGTCGCCGGCCAGCAGGATGTCGCCTTCGCCCTCGTTGACGTGCTTCGGGTCGTACATCTCGAAGCCGGCGGCCTCGAACCAGGCGCGGTAGGCGGGGGCCTCGTCGGCGCGCTGCGGGTCGCGGAACTGCACGGCCATCGCCTTGCCGTCGATCACGGTGCCGCCGTTCGCGGCGAAGACCATGTCGGGCAGGCCGGGCACCGGAGCGATCTCCTCGACGGTGTGGCCCAGGTCCCGGTACGTCTGCCGCAGCTGCTCCCACTGCCGTACGGCGAGGTCGGCGTCGACCGGCGCGGTCGGGTCCATCCACGGGTTGATGGCGTAGTCGACGGCGAAGTACGTCGGCCGGCACATCAGGAAGCGCTGGCTGGTGGCGTCCATCGTCATTGTCCTGCTCCCAGGGTCGGGCGCGCCCGGCCACCTTCGGCCCACGGGCTGGCGCCGTTGCTCAACGCTATGCGGCCCCGATGGTGGAATCCACCGCTGGAAGTTGCGCAGGCCGACGGATCGTTGCGTCTGGAGGGTGCTGGACGATGTTTCGTTGCGTATCGAGCACCGTCGGTGCGTCCCGTCGGGAGCCGGGCCCGGAAGACACTTCGGGGGCGGCGAACCGCCGCCCCCGAAAAGGGTTGCCCGGCTGGTGAACCACCAGGCTGGTCGGGCGTCGCCGGTGAACCACCGGCGTCTGCCGGCGCATCGCCGGCGAGCCGATCAGTGCCCGCTAGAAGCGATCCACAAACTGTGAGTCGAGCCACTCGCGGAACCGCTGCACCCAGTCGCCGTCGGTGGTCGGCCAGTCGAACTGACCGGTCATCGCCAGCACGCCGAGCACCACCGCGCCGAGACCCAGCGCGATGCCGAGCAGCGCGTCGGTCTTGCCGGCGATGTGCCGGCGGCGGGTGGCCATCAGGCCGAACACCGCGAGGACCGCGCCGACGGCGCCGAGCGCGATGCCGTATCCGGCGAGGGTGCCGGTGAGCACGAAGAGCGCCCCCGCCACGCCGACGATCAACCCCAGCGTGGCGAGCAGGCTGGCCCGGGGCTTCGGGCCGGCGACCACCGGTCGCTCCGGCTCGCGGTCGGCGACGCCGTCGCCGTCGCGGTCGACGGGCCGCTCCACGGTGCGGTCCGCGTCGAGCGGGTGCTCCCCGGTGCGGTCCCGGTCCGTCCGGGCGGCCAGCGCCGTCGCGCTGCGGTCCAGGTCGGTCGTCCGGCCGTCGAGGGTCCGTTCGAGGGTCGGGCCGGAGTCGGTGGTCCGGGGGGCGCGCCGGGGGCCGTCGTCGGCGGGTCGGGCCGTGGCGGCCCGGGCGACCGCCGCCCGCTCGGCCGCCCGCCGCTCGGCGTCGCCGTCGCCGTCGCGCCCGTCGGCGTCCGGCGCCGTGCTGCTGCGGTAGGTCGTCTGCTCGCTGTCCCGATCCGTCACCACCGGGCTGGCGACCCGGCCGGGGTCGTCGGTCCGGTCCCGGCCGGTGGCATCCGCCCGGTCCCGCGCGCTCCCGTCGACCCGCGCGCCCTCCTCGCTCCGGTCCCGGCCGCCGATGTCGTCATCCGTCGGCGTCGGCTCGGTCCGACGCGACAGGGAAGGAATCTTCACCACAACACACCTCCTGAGGCAGACGCGGCCGGACGGAAGTGGTGCGGTCCGCCGCGCGGTAACACGCCCTGCGGTACCCGCCCGCTCTGATCGGTACACCCGTCGACGGCACGGCCGGGGCTTGCTTGCCGCCGGGTGAACATCGGCCGTCGACTTGCCGTACGGCCCGGAGAAGGGGTCCGACCGGCCATAGGCTCTCCGCGGCCGGCCGGCCACGTCGGCCGCGGAAGGGTGACGATGGAGATTCGAGCCGGAGCCAGGGGCCGGGTGGTCATGCTGGTCGACAACGCGGTCCAGGGCGACTCCCGGGTGCAGAAGTCGGCCCGGTCGGCCGCCGAAGCCGGCTGGGACGTCACCCTGCTGGGCCGCTCGCCCGACGGCGAGCCGCACCGGTGGCACATCGGCGACGCCCTGGTCCGGCTGCTGCCGATGGGCCGTCCCGGCGCGCCGGCGCCCCGCACGCCGCGCCGGAACGCGGCGGCGCTGCTCGGGCGCCTCGGCCTGCGGACACCCGTCGAGCGGGCGTACACCCGGCTGTGCCTGCGGCTGTACGGCGACCGCGCCTGGCGCCGGTTGCAGCCGGCACTGTGGAGCTACGAGCACGCCTACGGCCCGGTGCTCGACGAGCTGGCGCCCGACCTGATCCACGCCAACGACTTCCGGATGCTCGGCGTGGGCGCGCGGGGGCTGCTGCGGGCCAGGGCGGCCGGCCGCCGGGCCGCCCTGGTGTGGGACGCCCACGAGTTCCTGCCCGGCATCAAGCCCTGGAGCGACAACGTGCGGTGGCTGCCCGCCCAGTTGGCGCACGAACGGGAGTACGCCCGCCACGCCGACGCGGTGGTGACCGTCTCGCCGGAGCTGGCCCGCCTGCTGCAACGCGAGCACGACCTGCCCGAACTGCCCGCTGTGGTGCTCAACGCGCCCGACCGTCGCGAGACCGACCAGCCGGTACGGGCCACGCGGACCCTCCGCTCGGGGTTCGGCCTCGGGGCGGGCGACCCGCTGCTGGTCTACAGCGGCGCCGCGGCGCCGCAGCGCGGCCTGGACGTCCTGGTCGAGGCGCTGCCGCTGCTGCCCGGCGTGCACGTCGCGCTGGTGGTCAACCACCCCGACGGCGAGTACGTCCGGTCGCTGACGGCCCGGGCGGCCGACCTCGGCGTCGGTGGGCGCCTGCACGTGCGGGGGTACGTGCCGCACGACGAGGTGGTGCCCCTGCTCGCGGGCGCCGACCTCGGGGTGATCCCGATCCAGCACTGGCCCAACCACGAGATCGCGCTGATCACCAAGTTCTTCGAGTACTCGCACGCGCGGCTGCCCATCGTGGTCAGCGACGTGCGCACCATGGCGGGCACCGTCCGGGCCACCGGGCAGGGCGAGGTGTTCCGGGCCGGGGACGCCGGGGACCTCGCCCGCGCCGTCCGTGCCGTCCTCGCCGACCCCGGCCGGTACCGGGCCGCGTACGACGACCCGGCCCTGCTGGCCGGGTGGACGTGGGAGCGGCAGGCCGGGGAACTCGACCGGGTCTACGCCCGGCTGGTGCCGGCGGCCGTCGCCGGCGGGACGGATGCGTACGGCCGTGTCGGCTGACCCGGTGGCCGTCGACCCGGGGGACCGGGACGGCTCCCCGCCGCCCGACGTGACGGTGATCCTGCCCGTGTACGACACGATGCCGTACCTCACCGGATGCCTTGATTCGCTGCTCGGGCAGAGCATCGGTCCGGACCGGATGCGGATCGTGGCGGTGGACGACGGATCGACCGACGGCAGCGGCCGGCAGCTCGACCGCTACGCCCGCCGGTATCCGGGCACCGTGACCGTCGTGCACCAGCCCAACTCCGGCGGCCCGGCGGCGCCCTGCAACCGGGCCCTCGACCTGGCAACCGGGCGGTACGTCTTCTTCGTCGGCGCGGACGACCGCCTCGGCCCCGAGGCGCTGGAGCGGCTGGTGGCCGCCGCCGACCGGTACGGCTCCGACGTCGTCCTCGGCCGGGTGGTGGGGGTGAACAGCCGCCACGTCCACCAGGAGGTCTTCGCCCGCACGGCGGTGGACGTCGGGCTGGCCGACTCGGCCCTGCCGCTGTCGCTGGCCAACACCAAGCTGTTCCGGCGGGAACTCGTCGAGCGGCACCGGCTGCGGTACCCGGAGGACATGCCGATCGGCAGCGACCAGCCGTTCACCCTGGAGGCGTGCCACCGGGCGGCCCGGGTGACGGTCCTCGCCGACTACGACTACTACCACGCGGTGCGGCGGCTGGACGCCCGCAACATCACCTACCTGAGCCGGGCACAGGAGCGGCTCGACTGCGCGCGGCGGCTCGTGGAGTTCGCCGTCGGCCTGATCCCGCCGGGCGACGAGCGGGACGCGGTGCTGCGGCGCTACTTCCGTTTCGAGGTGGCGGCCCTGCTCGACGACGACTTCCTGCGGCTGGACGCGCCGACCCGACGGCTGCTGCACGCCGGCGTACGGGAGCTGGCCGGGCGGCACCTCACCGCCGCCGTACGGGACCGGCTGCCGGTGGAGACCCGGCTGCGGATCGGGGTCGCCGAGCACGGCACGCCCGACGACCTGGTCGACGTGATCCGGCAGGACGCGGAGCGCGGCGTGCCGCCGACGGTCGTCGAGGGCACCCGGCGGTACGCGGCGTACCCGGGCTTCCGGGCGCCGCACGGCCGGCTGCCCGACGACGTCTTCGACGTCACCGACGCCGTGGACTGGCTGGCCCGCTTCGAGGTCACCGGCATCGGCTGGGACCGCGACGCCGACGCCGGAGCGGCTCTCGTCCTGGACCTGCGTACGCCCCTGCCCGACCTCGGCCGGCTCTGCCCGGGGCCGCCGCGACTCACCGCCGGCGAGCTGGCCGGCGACGTACGTCCCGCCACGGCCACCGGCGGCACCGCGCTGCGGGCCCGGATCAGCGTGACCGAGGTGCTGGGCGCCAGCGCGGTCACCGGGCAGCGCCGTGCCGTACACCTGACGCTGCCCGCGCCCGACGGCCGGCCCGGGAGCGCGCCGCTGCGCGCGCCCCGCCGGCTCCGGTTCCCCCGGCCGGTGGTCCGGCGGCGGGGACGACGCTGGTACGCGGTGTCGCCGGTGACCGACGGCAGCGGCCGGTTGATGATCTCCGTGGTGCCACTGACCCCCCGGCGGGTACTCGCCCGGCTGACCGCCCGCCGTCCCTCCTGACGCCCCGCCGCGCGCCGGTCCCCGGGTCGGTCGGGGCTACCGCAGGGCGAGCGGGGCCACGGCCAGGTGCCGGCGGTCGTCGAGCGCCCGCCACTCCAGCGCGTGCCGGATGCCGTCCTCGACGCCGAAGCGCGGCGACCAACCCAGCAGGTCCTGGTAGCGGCGGCTGCGGTTGTAGACCCCCGGCACGTCTCCGGGCCGGCGGGGGGCCTCCCGGTACGGCAGGGGCCGCCCGGTCACCGCGGCGAACGCGGCCAGCAGTTCCCGCACCGTGGTGCCGACCCCGGTACCGATGTTGAGCGCGGTGTACCCGTGCGGGCCGGCGGACGCCACCTCGTCGAAGCGGGCCAGCGCCGCCACGTGGGCCTGGGCGAGATCCCACACGTGGACGTAGTCCCGGACGGCGCTGCCGTCGCGGGTGGGCCAGTCCGTGCCGGTGACGCGGAACTCCGTGCCGGTGCTGGCCGCCTCGATCATGCGACCCAGGGCGTGCGTCGGGTGGCGCAGTTGCAGCCCGGTGCGCAGCAGGGGATCGGCGCCGATCGGGTTGAAGTAGCGCAGCGCCACCGCCCGCAGCTCACCGGCCCGCGCGCAGTCGGCGAGCACCGCCTCCACCATCGCCTTCGTGCGGGCGTACGGGCTGATCGGGTCGACGGGGGAGGACTCGTCGACCGCGAAGTCGGCACCCGGCCGGTAGACGGCGGCGGTGGAGCTGAACAGCACCCGACGGCACCCGTTGCGGACCAGGTGGCGGACCAGCTCGACGGACTTCGCGAGGTTCTCCCGGTAGTAGCGCAGCGGGTCGCGGGTCGACTCGGGCACCACGATCACCCCGGCGCAGTGCACGGTGGCCCGGATCTCGGGATGCTCGGCGAAGATCCGGTCGACCAGGTCCCCGTCGGCGACGTCGCCCCGGTAGAAGGGGCGGCCGGCCGCGAAGGAGGCCCGGCCGGTCGACAGGTCGTCGAGGATCACCGGCGTGATGCCCCGGTCCAGCAGCGCGGAACCGACGGTGCTGCCGATGAAACCGGCGCCACCGGTGATCAGGTACTTCACGTTCCTCACCGCTTCGTCCCGGCCCGCGTGCGCAGCCGGCCCGCCGCGCGGTGCGCGGCCCGCAGGACCGCCCAGACGAGGTAGGCGTCGTGGCGCACCATCCGGTGCTTGAGCCCGGCGATCCCGCCCGGCCGGGGGTAGCCGGCGGGAGGCAGCCACCGCCGGTAGTCCGCCGCCATCCGGCGGAAGAACGCGCGGCGGGTCTCCGGCGGCAGCCGGAAGTCGTTGCCGACGATGACCAGGTAGTGGTCGAGCATGACGCGGAACAGGTCGGGCCCGAAGCGGTCCGGGGTGTCGCCGCCGGTGGTGGCCAGCCAGCCGAACACCGAGGCGTACTGGTCGAAGACCTCGAAGTGCCGCGTGCTCAGGGTGGCGGTGATCCGGTCCCGGGGGCGCTGCCGGTAGTGGTAGCAGTCCCGCGCCAGCACGTCGATGCTGCCGGCGGCGATCAGCAGGGGATGGCTGTAGGCGCAGTCCTCGTACCAGCCGGGCCGGAAGGAGAGCCCCGACTCGGCCAGGAACGCGCGGCGGACGAGCTTGGTGCACGCGGACTGGGCGAGCATGAGCAGTTCGGGCCGGTCGGCGAGCCGCAGCGGCAGGTGCCGCCCCCCGAGGGCCACCCCGGACGGCCGGGCCACCACCCGGCCGTCCGGGAACACCTCGGCGTGGTCGACGATCAGCACGTCCGGGCGGGTGTCCGCGAGCCGCTCCCGCACCGCCGCGACCGCGCCGGGCGGCAGCCAGTCGTCGCCGTCGACGAACCAGAGGTAGTCGCCGGTGGCCCGGGCCGCGCCGGCGTTGCGGGCGCCGCCCAGGCCGGCGTTTTCAGCCAGGCGGACCACCCGCACCCGGGGGTCGCGCGCGGCGTACCGGTCGAGCAGCCGCCCGCTGCCGTCCGGCGAGGCGTCGTCGACCGCGACGACCTCCACGTCCTCGGCGCCCGGCTGGGTGAGGATCGAGTCGAGGCAGGTCGCGAGGTACGCCTCGACGCCGTGCACCGGAACGACGACGGACAACGTCGGGCGGTCGGCTGGGGTCTCGGCACCGTCCACGGCTGGGACTATGCCGAGGCGGCCCGACCGTCCCGCCACGCGCAGGTGAACTCGGCCTGACATTCTGCGAGCCGGCCCGGTCCCCGCGCTGGCTATCCTTGGCACCCGTGCCAGAGGGACACACCATCCACCGCCTGGCGGCGCGGCACGCCGAGCTGTTCGGCGGGGACAAGCTGCACGCCGCCAGCCCGCAGGGCCGCTTCGCCGAGGGCGCGGCCCGCCTCTCCGGCACGGTCCTGGAGACCACCGAGGCGTACGGCAAGCACCTGCTGCACCACCACGCGGGCGAGCTGACCCTGCACGTGCACCTCGGGCTCTACGGCAGGTTCGCCGACGGCGCCGGGGAGCCGCCGGAGCCGGTCGGCCAGGTGCGGCTGCGGCTGACCAGCGACCGGCACTGGCTGGACCTGCGCGGCCCCACCGCCTGCGAGCTGCTCACCCCGCCCGAGGTGGCGGCGCTGCGCGGCCGGCTCGGTCCCGACCCGCTGCGCGCCGACGCCGACCCCGACCGGGCGTACGCCCGGATCTCCCGCAGCCCGACGCCGCTCGCGGCGTTGCTGCTGGACCAGTCGGTGGTGGCCGGCACCGGGCTGATCTTCGTCACCGAGGCGCTGTTCCGGGCCGGTCTGCCGCCGACGCTGCCCGGCCGGCGGCTGACCCGCGCCGGCTGGGACGCGCTCTGGGCCGACCTGGTGGCACTGATGCGGCTCGCCGTCGGTCGGGGCCGGATCGACACCGTCCGTGACGCGCACCTGCCCGAGGCGATGGGCCGCCCCGCCCGCGTCGACCGGCACGGCGGCGAGGTGTACGTCTACCGCCGCCCCGGCGAGCCCTGCCACGTCTGCGGCACGCCGGTGAGCCGGGGCGGGCTGGCCGGCCGCAACCTCTACTGGTGCCCCACCTGCCAACCGTCCTGACCGCTCCGCCCGCTGTTGCACGCTTCGCGGCGCCTCTGTCGAGCTGCCCCGTCCGTGCGGGCAGCTCGACAGGCGCGTATGGCCGTGGCCGGGGTCCGACCGAGGACGGCAGGGACCGGCATCCCCGGGCTCGTTAGGTTCAGGCCCCGTCGAGCAGCCAGCGGACCACCTCGACCTGGTTGGGGAAGACCTCCCCCTCGCCGATGCTCCAGGCCAGCGTCTGCCCGATCGTCCAGCCCCACACCCGCTCCCGGTCCAGCCCCAGCTCCGCGCTGAGCCGGTCCAGCCGGTGCCGGACGGCGTCCGGCGAGTGCCCCAGCTCCGCGCCCCGCACCAGCGGCACCACCCCGAACTCGCGCTCGCCGGTCAGCGGCTTCGGGTCGATGACCAGCCACGGCTCCCGGGTCGCCCGCAGCACGTTGCCGGCGTGCAGGTCCTGGTTGACGAGCACCTGCTCGCCCTGGCTGTCGGCCAGGTCGGCCAACAGCCCGAGCGCCGTGTCGATCAGCCGCCGCTCGTAGGGCCGGCCGGCCCGCTCCCAGTTGGCCGGCAACCGTTCCGCCCAGCCGGCTGCCTCCTCGGCGAGTGGGGTGAACGGCGCGCCGGCCGGGCGCCAGACCCGGGGCAGCAACTCCACCGCCGCGTCCAGCGCCGCGTCGGCGGGCAACTCGTGCAGCGGCGTGCCGGGTACGCACCGCTCGACCAGCAACGCCCGCCGCTCCGGGTCGTGCGCGAGCAGCCGGATCGCCCCCACGCCGGCCAGGTGGTCGAGCGCCGTCGCCTCGTGGACGCTGTCGGGGTCCGGGTACTGGAGCTTCAGCACCGCCAGCGTGCCGTCGGGCAGTTCGGCCGGCAGGGCCAGCGACACGAAGGCGTACGGGTAGGGGCGTCCCACCCGCAGTTGCCAGCGTTCGACGCACGCGGCCAGGCGCTCCGGCAGCGCCGCCAGCCACTCCCGCCCGGCCGGCGTGCCCCGCACCCAGCCCAGCCCGTCGGGGATTTCCAGCTCCAAAGCCATCCGGGCATCCTCGGCCATTCCGACCGGCCCCGTACAACCGATTTCGATCCGCCCCCCCGCCGCGCGGTGCGCCGGGAACGCCGCTGACCGGTCCGGGGGCGGTCCCGCACCGCCCCCGGACCGGAGCTGTCAGCGCAGCCGGCGGATGTCGCCGTGGGCGCGGTAGAAGCCGCCCCGGCCCGACTCGCGGACCTGGGTGACCAGGTAGCGCGCGCCGGGCTCGCGGATGCCCTTGGGGAACTGCACGGACCAGTCCCGGTGGTAGCCGGGGGAGACCACGTGCACGCGCAGCCGGCCCCGGTCCTCGACGCACTGCACGATGACGCCGCCGTCGGCGTCGCTGGTCACCTCGACCGTCGTCCAGGCCGCCGGCTCGGGCATCCGGGGCGGGGCCTTGACGTCGACCACCTCCGGCACGCTGCCGGCCTCCGCCGCCCGGATCGCCGGCTCGCTGGCGTCGATGCAGGCCAGATAGCCGCCGGTGGTGACCACGTAGAGCCGGTCCTCGTGGTACTGCATCGAGTAGGCCGAGCCGCAGCCCGTGCCGAGCTTCCACAGCCGGTTGCCCGCCGCGTCGAAGCAGTAGATCGAGGACTGGCTGTCGCCGGCGAAGACGTACCGGCCGCCCTCGGCCGTGGCGCAGGAGAAGACCGGGGCGTCGCAGCGGTAGCGGCGCTCGGCACGGCCGTCCTTCGCGAGGCGCACCACCTCCCGGGTGCCGGTGCCCGCGAACACCGCGCCGGGCTCCTGCCAGCCGAAGAGCACCGAGCCGGTCGGGGTGTGCCACAGCTCCCGGCCCGTACGCCAGTCGTAGCCGGTCACGCCCTGCGAGTGGCCGTGGTAGAGCGCGTCGGCGTCGCAGCGCACCATCCACGCCGACCGGCCACGGCCCTGCCGGCGCCAGAGGAACTCGTCCTCGTGGTCGACGGCCACGACGCCGCCGCCCGCGTCGGAGACGCCCAGCACCCCGTCGTGGATGTCCAGCCAGTAGATGTCGATCTCCGGCGCGATCTCGTAGGCCACCCGGGGCACCTTGCCGGACAGGTCGTAGACGTTGCCGTCGTCGCAGCCCGCGTAGATCCAGGCGTCGTCGGCGACGATGCACTTCACCCCGTCGGGAAGGCGGACCTGGTTCAGCACCCGGGCGTCGTGGCCGAGCGTGGTGATGACGCCCCGCTCGTTGCCGACCATGCAGCTCTGCCCGTCGACGAAGATGCCGAAGGCGGGGGCGCCGGAGTCGTAGCGCCACAGCACCGGGGCGGTGCGGGCCGTGGAGCGGGTGCTGACGATCTGCCGCCGCGAGACGGCGCGCTTCTGCCGTACCCCCGGCACGGCCGGGGCGTAGCCCTTGCGGACCTTCTCGCCGATCTTCTTCGCCGCCGCCGCGCGGGCCTTGGCGTTGTCGGCGTAGGCGGTGGTCTTGACCTGGCCCTGGTCACCGATCCGGCCGTAGCGGACGGTCAGCGCGGCGTCGTCGACGACGACCTCGTAGAACTTGTGCGCACCGTCCACTTCGGACAGTTCGAGGTAGGTCGTCTCCTGCGACATGGGGTGCCTCCGAGGGGTCAGCGACCGGCCCGACGTGGCCGGCGCGGCGAGCGCGGGCACACGCTAACCGCCACCCCCGACAAAGCCTTGCGCGGGTTCCGGGACGCTCCCGCCTCAGCGGCCGACGGCGGCCAGGGCGTCGACGGCCTTGCGGGCGGCGATCAGCACCGGATCCCAGACCGGGGCGTACGGCGGGGCGTAGCCGAGGTCGAGCGCGGTCATGTCGTCCACCGTCATGCCGTTCCACAGCGCCACCGCGAGGGTGTCGATCCGCTTGGCCGCCTCGGACCAGCCGACGATCTGCGCCCCGAGCAGCCGCCCGCTGGGCTTCTCCGCGATCAGCTTCACCGTCATGGACCGGGCGCCCGGGTAGTAGCCGGCGCGGTTGGTCGACTCGGCGATCACCGAGACGAACTCGAACCCCGCCGCCGCGGCGTCCTTCTCGCGCAGCCCGGTGCGCCCGACCTCCAGCTCGCAGACCTTGGTGACGGCCGTGCCGATCACCCCCGCGAAGGTGGCGTACCCGCCGCCGATGTTGATGCCGGCGACCCGGCCCTGCTTGTTGGCGTGGGTGCCCAGCGGCACGTGCACCGGCAGCCCGGTGACCCGGTGCACGGTCTCCACACAGTCGCCGGCGGCCCAGACGTCGGGCACCCCCTGCACACGCATGCGGCGGTCCACCCGGATCCCACCGGTGTCGCCCAACGGCAGGCCGGCGGCCTCCGCGAGCGCGGTGTTGGGGCGTACGCCCAGACCCAGGACGACCACGTCGGCGGGGATGGGCCCCTCGGCGGTGACCACCGCGGACACCCGGCCCCCGGTCTCCTCCAGGCCGGTCACCCCGAGGCCGGTACGGATGGTGACGCCGATGCCCCGCATCGCGTCGGTGACCAGTTCGGCCATGTCCGGGTCCACGGTGGCCATCGGCTGTTCGGCCTGCTCGACCAGGGTGACGGCCAGCCCGCGCTGGATCAGCGCCTCGGCCATCTCCACGCCGATGTAGCCGCCGCCGATCACCACCGCCCGGCGCGGCCGGGGCTCGGCGTCCAGCCAGGCGCGCAGCGCCGCGCCGTCGTCGAGGGTCTGCATCCCGAAGACCCCGCCGGCGTCGGTGTGGGCCCAGCCGGGCTTCTTCGGCAGCGCCCCGGTGGCGTACATCAGGGTGTCGAAGCGTTCCCGGACCTCGCCGCCGCCTTCGAGGTCCCGCGCGACGACCTCGCGCCGGTCGAGGTCGATGGCGGTCACCTCGTGCCGGAGCCGGACGTCGATGTCGAACTTCTCCCGGAACGTCTCCGGATCGCGGGCGATCAACTGGTCCCGATCGGGCACCAGCCCGCTGATCCAGTACGGGATGCCGCACGCCGAGTACGACGTGAAGTGCCCCCGCTCGAAGGCGACGATCTCCAGGTCGTCGCGGTCGCGGCGGCGCCGCGCCTGGGACGCCGCCGCCATTCCCGCGGCGTCCCCACCGATGACGATCAGCCGTTGCGCCACGGGCACCATCCTGTCACGAGCGGTCCGCGCCGCGGGTCTGCCGCGCGACGTCGGAGACCACGTCCACGAGCTTGCCGGTACGCGCGAAGACCGCCCGCTGCCGGGCCGCCCCGGTGCCGTGCCGGCGCAGCCCCGCGACGAGGTCGGTCACCTCGTCGAGGTCGCCGTGGCGCTCCAGCGCCGGGCGCAGCCGCTCGACGAACTGGTCGAACAGCTCCCAGGCCGGCCGCAGCTCGCCGTCGGTCAGGTCGACGCCGTCGCCCTCCAGCCCGTCGTGCGCCGCCCGCCAGTGCGCGGCGACCAGCAGGTGGTGGTCGGTGCGCAGGGCGGGCCGCCCGGCGGCCATGTCGTCCAGCGCGGTCGCCACCATGGCCCGGACGAGGGCGGCGACGAGCACCGCGTCGTCCACGGACGGGCAGACGTCGCCGATCCGGATCTCCACCGTCGGGTACTTGGCCGACAGGCGGGCGTACCAGTAGAGCATCCCCTCGTCGAGCATCATCCCGCTGGCGATGAGCTGCCCGATCAGCCGCTCGTAGTGCTCGTGCGACTCCAGGTACGGGGTGGGCGCCACCGACGGCCAGCGCTCCCACTCCACCGACCGCCAGCTCGCGTACCCGCTGTCCTCGCCCCGGGCGAAGGGGGAGTTGGTGGTCACCGCGTGCAGCACCGGCAGCCAGGGCCGGACGTGGTTGAGCACCCGCACCCCGGTGTCCGGGTCGGGCACCCCGACGTGCACGTGCATCCCGTTGTTGCCCGGGCCGGGGACCAGCAGGCGGAACCGCTCGATCATCCGGTCGAAGCGGGGCTTGTCGACCACCGGCGGCACGGGACCGTCGACCGGCCCGGTGCCGATGGCGAGCAAGCGCACGCCCGCGCGCTCGGCCGCGTCGGCGAGCGCGGCCCGCAGCACGCCGAGGGAGTGCCGGATCGAGGAGAGCTCCAGGCCGGGCGGGCTGCCGATCTCGATCTGGCTGGTCTGGAACTCCCGCTCCACCTGCCCGCGCAGCTCCGGCGGCACCTGCTCCATGACGAGGTCGACGGCGGGCACCGCCGCCCCGGTGTGCGGGTCGACGAGCAGGAACTCCTCCTCGACACCCACCGTGAGCAGGTCGGTCCCCTCGGCCGTACCGCTCGGAGCCTCCGCCACCTGGCCGGTCATCGTCACCACCGTCCGTTCACCCCGGTAGCGGCCCGTCCGCGCCGGTCGGTCAGTGGTTACCCACCGTGTGGAGGCGGGGAAACGCGGCCCGGCGTGTCGCCCGAAGATCGCCGGCACCAGCCGAACGGCCGGGGCGGCGTGACAACGGGTCCTAGGCTGATCGTCGTGCCGGGGCCGCTGGGGATCGTGGTGGGGATGTGGGCGTACGCCCTCGTCCACCTGACGCTGCTCGCCGACCGCCCGGCCGGGCTGCTCGCGGGAGCCGCGTTCGTCGCGGTGGCGCTGCTCGCCGTCGCGTTCGCGGCGCACGTGGCCGGCGTCGCCGACGCGCCCCGGGCCGGCCGGGCCGCCGCCCTGCGCGCCCGGGCCCGCCATCGCCGGGTGCCCCGACAGGTCGACCCGGACGCGGCCGGGCGTCCCCGGCCCCGCGCGCCCGGACCGCACCCCTCGGCCGCGTAGCACCGCCGCGCGGCCGATTCCGCCGTTCACCCGCCCATCCCGGCGACTCCCACCGCCGGGCCGGCATTCCGGAATCGGACCGAGGGGTCACCCATGCTCGCCTTCGCACCTCTGCACGACGCCGTCGGCGCCGCCGGCCGCGCGCTCACCTGGTTCACCACCCTGCTCGAACCGCTGGCCGGCGACGCGGCCACGGCCGCCGCCATCGTCGTCCTCACCGTCGTGGTCCGGTTGCTGATCTCGCCGTTGACCCTCGCGCAGGTGCGCGGGGAGCGGTGCCGCGCGGCGCTCGCCCCCGAGGTCCACGCGCTCCAGCGGCGGTACGCGGACGACCCCGCCCGGTTGCAGGGCGAGTTGTTCGCGCTCTACCGGGCCAACGGCGCCAGCCCGGTCTCCGGCTGCCTGCCGCTGCTGCTCCAGGCCCCGGTCCTGCTGGTGATGTACCGGCTCTTCACCACCGCCGAGGGTGGCACGGGGCTGCTGGACGAGCTGCTGGCCGGCGTGCCGCTGGGCCACCACCTGGGCGACGGGCTGGACGGCGGGACGCTGCCGCTGTTCGGCGCCCTGCTGGCGGCCCTGCTCGCGCTCGCCTGGTGGACGTCGCGGCGGATGCGGCGTGCGGCGGCGACGACGGGAACGGTGGTCGGTACGCCGACCGAGGAGCCCGGCGCGGCCGTGCTCGGCCGGGTGCTGCCGCTGCTGCCGTACACGACCGTGCTGGTGGCGCTGGTGCTGCCGCTCGCCGCGGTGATCTACCTGGTGACCACCACCGCCTGGTCGGCGGCGGAGCAGGCGGTGCTGCGCCGCCCGCGGCCCGAGCCCGCTCGCATCGATGGGCGTTGACATCTGTGGAGTCGGCACGTTGCCTCGCGCCCACCACCCCGCCGCCGGCGACTCCACCGCCCGGCGGGACGCGGGACGCGTACGCGAGGATCCAGGCGGAGTCGTTCAACGCGTGGCACGGCTGGACGGCCCGACCAGCCCGCCGACTTCGTCAACGTCAACTGGTTCACCTTCCGCCGCTGATCCGCTGATCCCGCTGATTTAGGGCGTGAAGCTGGCGCACCACTGCCGCGCAACGCTGATACCTGTGCGGCATAAAGATGCCTGTGTGGTATCGGGGACGAGGGGGCGGTGCCGCCGGTCGTCGAGAGTCCGGCGCAGCCGGTCACGGATCCGACCCGCACCGCCCAGCTCTGGACAGAAACAGTTAACACTCTTAATAATGGGCGTCAATGTCGATGCCGGTGGATGGCGTCCGGGCGTGGAGGGTGTCGTGAAACGATCCAGATCTCTGGTGTTCTCGCTGGTCACGGCGGTGGTCGCGGCGCTCGGCGCGGTGTGGGTGGCGATGCCCGCGTTCGCCGCCGGAGTGACCGCCAGCTTCGTCAAGACGTCCGACTGGGGCTCGGGCTGGGAAGGGAAGTACACGATCACGAACGGGGGCGGGGCCACGGTCGACGGCTGGACCGTCGCCTTCGACCTGCCGGCCGGGACCACCGTCGGCAGCTACTGGGACGCGCTGCTGACCTCGTCGGGCCAGCGGCACACCTTCACCAACCGGTCCTGGAACGGCCGCGTCGCCCCGGGGGCCTCGGTCTCGTTCGGCTTCCTCGGCTCCGGGCCGGGCGCGCCCACCAACTGCCAGCTCAACGGCACGGCGTGCGGCGGCGGCACCAGCCCCACCACCGCGCCCCCGACCACCGCACCGCCGACGACCCCGCCCCCGACCACGCCACCCCCGACCACCCCGCCTCCGACGAGCCCGCCCCCGAACACCGGCCTGCCGAAGCACATCCTCACCGGGTACTGGCACAACTTCGACAACCCGGCGGTCGAGCTGCGTCTGCGTGACGTACCCGTCGAGTACGACGTCGTCGCGGTCGCCTTCGCCGACGCCACCGCCACCCCCGGCGCGGTCGCCTTCGCCGTCGACCCCGGCCTGTCGGCCGCCCTCGGCGGCTACACCGACGCCGACTTCTCCGCCGACGTACGCGCCCTCCAGGCGCGGGGCAAGAAGGTGATCATCTCGGTCGGCGGCGAGACGGGCCGGGTGGCGGTCAACGACGCCGCCTCGGCGGTCGCGTTCAGCAACAGCGTCCACGCGCTGATCCAGCGGTACGGCTTCGACGGCGTCGACATCGACCTGGAGAACGGGCTGAACGCGACCTACATGGCGCAGGCGCTGCGTTCGCTGCGTGCCAAGGTCGGCGCGGGACTGATCATCGCGATGGCCCCGCAGACCATCGACATGCAGTCCCCGGACAGCAGCTACTTCAAGCTGGCGCTCGACATCAAGGACATCCTCACCGTCGTGAACACCCAGTTCTACAACTCGGGAGCGATGCTCGGCTGCGACCGCAACGCCGCGTACGCCCAGGGGACGGTGAACTTCATCGTGGCGCTGGCCTGCATCCAGTTGGAGGCCGGGCTCCGCCCGGACCAGGTCGGCCTCGGCCTGCCGGCCGGCCCCGGCGCGGCCGGCGGCGGCATCGTCGCGCCTTCCGTGGTGAACGCCGCGCTGGACTGCCTGGCCCGGGGCACCAACTGCGGCAGCTTCCGCCCGCCGCGCACCTACCCGGGTATCCGCGGCGCGATGACCTGGTCGGTCAACTGGGACGTGACCAACGGCAACACCTTCGCCCGCACCGTGGCCCCCCACCTGAAGACCCTCCCCTGACCTCTCTCCCGCTCCCACCCCCACCCGGGCGCCGCAACTGCATGATCGCCGCCGGTGGGGGCGGGAGGGAGCGGGGGTGGGTCAGGGGGTGGCGTCCGCGTGGTCGTGCTGGCGGTCGCGGCGGCGACGGGTCTTCTTGACCGCCCACCAGGCGATCATCACGACGAAGACGGCGATGATGCCGTAGTCGAACCACTTGCTGTACTGCTCGATCTGCTGCCAGCGCGAGCCGAGCGCGTAGCCCAGGCCGACGAAGAGCGCGTTCCAGATGCCGCTGCCCAGCGTGGTGAACGCGATGAACTCCGGCAGCGGCATCCGATTTGCTCCGGCGGGGATGGAGATCAGACTGCGTACCACCGGCATCATCCGGCCGAAGAGCACCGCCCACCGGCCGTGCCGCTCGAACCAGCGGTCGGCCTTCTCCAGGTCGTCGAGGTCGACCAGGGGCAGTCGGTCGAGCCAGCGCTTGAGCCGGTCCTCGCCAGCCGCCGCGCCCAGCCAGTAGAGGACGAGCGCCCCGCCCAGGGAGCCGGCGGTGGCGGCGAGCCCCACCAGCACGACGTTGAAGCGTCCCTCGCTGGCCAGGTAGCCGGCCATCGCCAGGACGATCTCGCTCGGAATCGGCGGGATGATGCTCTCCAGGGCGACCAGCAGGGCCACCCCGATGGCACCGGCGGCGTCGATCACCCCCGCCACCCAACCGGTCAGGCCGCCGAGTTCGGTCGGGTCGACGTTCTCGGCGAGTGCCATCGCGATCCTTCCGGCCGGGTCCGATCGGAGTCATCTACCCTGCGGCCCGGCCGTCACACCTGCCCGTGAGCCGGGCCACCACCGATCACTCCTGCGGGTGCAGTTCCGCGTCGGCCGGCCCCCGCCGCCAGCCGGTGAACCGGACCCGCAGGCCCGCCCGGGTGGGGGAGCAGCAGTACGGCCCAGCCACCGCCACGGCCTGCGGCGCCAGCGGGGCGAGCCGCACCAGCCGCCACTGCTCGTCGTCGGCCCGGGCCCGTACGGTCAGCGCGTCCCGATCGCGGCTGACCCGCACGGTCACCTCCCGCCCGGCCCAGATCGGCACCGGGGCGACCGACCAGTCGGAGACCTCGCGGGTCACCACGGCACCGACCTGCGGCTGGCCGTCGCTGACCTCCACCCCGGCCTTGACCCAGTTCCGCTCGTCGACCCGGACCAGCACGCCGGCCTGGTCGAACTGCTCGCCGTAGTCGAGGACGAAGCTCACCTCCACGGCCTCGCCCGTGGGCAGCGGCGCGAGCAGCGCCGGGGCGTCGTCGTGGACGAAGCCGTACGAGGTGTGCCGCCACAGGTCACTGCCCCCGGCCGGCTGCACCAGCAGGTCGCCCGCCGGCCCGCCCTCGACCAGCACCGGCTCGTTCCACCACTCACCCTCGGCCCAGTCGATCGGCCGCTGCCCGTCTCCCATGCCGGTGACCGTACCGCCGGTGCTCGCCCGTGCGCCGCCCCTCAAGCGCGACGGTCGGGACGACAGGCAGGCTCGTTGATCTTCACGGCGGTGTCCGGGCAACCGGGAAGACGGCGGAGGGCGTGGCGTGACCAGGGGACAGCGGGAAGACGGCGGTGGCGGCCGCAGCGGTCCTGTGCGGACTCGTGCTCGTCCCGGCGCCCCGCGGCTGACGGAACACCCCGGCCGTGCCCGGCCCCGGTGTTTGGGGGTGCGCGGGAACGGAGACATAAGCTCGGCATGGCTGACAGGTGGTACTCGGAGGCGGTCGTCTACTGCCTCGACATCGACACGTACGCGGACTCCGACGGCGACGGGGTCGGCGACATCCGGGGGCTCATCGGCCGGCTGGACTATCTCGCCCGGCTGGGCGTGACCTGCCTCTGGCTGCACCCCATCCACCCGTCTCCCAACCGCGACGACGGCTACGACGCGACCGACTTCTACAACGTCGACCCGCGCTTCGGCACCCTCGGCGACTTCGCGGAGCTGCTGCACCAGGCGCAGAACCGCGGCATCCGGGTCATCATCGACCTGGTCGTGAACCACACCTCGAACGAGCACCCGTGGTTCCAGTCCGCCCGCTCGTCGCCCGACTCGCCGTACCGCGACTGGTACGTCTGGGCCGACCACGAGCCGGCCGACCGGCACCAGGGCATGGTCTTCCCCGGCGAGCAGCATGAGACCTGGACCTACGACCGCACCGCCAAGGCCTGGTACTACCACCGGTTCTACAAGTTCCAGCCGGACCTGAACATGACCAACCCGGCGGTCCGTGCCGAGGTCAAGAAGATCATGTCGTTCTGGCTCCAGCTCGGCGTCTCCGGCTTCCGGATGGACGCCGTGCCGTTCATCATCGAGCTGACCGAGCCGGGCAACCCGGACTCGCCGAAGGACTACGAGTTCCTCACCGAGCTGCGCCAGCACGTGCAGTGGCGCCGGGGCGACGCCGTCCTGCTCGCCGAGGCCAACGTCGAGCCCGACCAGCTGCCGACCTTCTTCGCCGACAGCGGCGGCTCGGGCAACCGGCTGCACATGCTCTTCGACTTCATGCTCAACGGGCGGCTGATGCTGGCCCTGGCCCGGCAGGACCCGGAGCCGATCATCGAGGCGCTGCGGGACACTCCGAAGCTGCCCGAGGGCGGGCAGTGGGCGACCTTCCTGCGCAACCACGACGAGATCGACCTCTCCCGGCTCACCGCCGAGCAGCGCAACCAGGTGTACGCGGAGTTCGGCCCCGACGAGGACATGCGCATCTACGACCGGGGCATCCGCCGCCGGCTCGCCCCGATGCTCGGCAACGACCGCCGCCGCATCGAGCTGGCGTACGCGTTGCAGTTCTCGCTGCGCGGCACGCCGGTGCTGCGCTACGGCGAGGAGATCGGCATGGGGGAGGACCTGTCGCTGCCCGGCCGGGAGGCGATCCGCACCCCGATGCAGTGGTCGTACCAGCCGAACGCCGGCTTCTCCACCGCCGACCCGGAGAAGCTGGTCCGCCCGGTCATCGACAAGGGCGAGTTCTCGTACGAGAAGGTGAACGTGACCGCCCAGCGCAGCGACCCGAAGTCGCTGCTCGCCTGGTTCGAGCGGATGATCCGTACGCTGCGCGAGGCCCCCGAGATCGGTTCGGGCTCGACCACCCACATCGACGTGGCGATGCCCCCGGGCGTGCTGGCGCACCGCGCCGACGGGCGCACCGGCACCATGGTCTTCGTGCACAACCTCGGCACCGACGACGCCGAGGTGGACCTCAGCACGCTGGAGCCGGAGGCGGACCTGCCCATCGACGTCCTCGCCGACCGCAACTACGGCGACGTCGGCAAGCTGGACCGGCTCAAGGTGGCCGGCCACGGCTACCGGTGGATCCGCCTCTGCCGGGGCCGCGGCCTCTGACCGGTCACTCCCGCCAGCCGGCGAGTTCCACCCCCTTGGCGAGCTCGACCCGGAAGCCCAGGGTGATCTCGCCGCTCTCTCCCGGCCCGAGCCGAAGCCGCCAGGTCAGCTCGCCCAGCTCGGTGCGCTCGGCCGGGGGCGGGACGAGGGTGGGCTCCCGCACGACCACCGCCTCGTCGCGCGACACCGGAAGCTGGTCGCGCACCTCCACGGTCGCCGGACGGGGCGTGTGGTTGGCGACGCTGATCCGGTACTCCACGTCCCGCCGCCGGGTCGAGCCGAGGGTGGCGCGGGTGTCGGAGCGCCGGCTGAGCTCGCGCTGCACGCGGACCCGGTCGTCCACCCCGAGGGCCAGTTCGGTCTCCTCGCCGGGCGCCCACGTCGGCAGCCGGGTGGTCGCGACGAAGTCGGCACCGTGGAAGACCGCCGCCGGGCCGGGCAGCAGCGTGTGTGACGAGGTGTTGCGTACGGTCGCCCGCAGGTGCGCCTCGGTCGCGCGGACCGGCGCGGTCACGTGGTCCAACCGGGCCGGCAGCTCCAGCACGGCGATGGTGGCCCGGTGGGCGCTGCCGTCCGCCGGCACCGCGACCGGGCGGGCCGGCCGGTAGGTGGCCGCCGTGACCCCCTGCTCGACGGTGGCCACGCTCTCGCGCATCTCGGGGCGCGGCGCGCCGGACCGTGCCACGGCCCCGGCGGGCGGACCGGCGGGTGCGGCGGGTGCCGACATCGCGCCGAAGCTGGCCGCCCTCGGCATCGGCGGCGGCACCGGCCGGAGCCGGTCGAGGTACCAGGGCGTCAGTTCGGGTACGCGGGTCGCCGCCGCTGGCCGGGCCGTCGAGAGTTCGAGCGCGCACTCCGGCCAGTCCTCGCCGGTGTCCTGGCTGACCAGCCCGAACCAGGTGACGGTCATGGTGTCGTCGACCAGCCGCAGGTCGTAGGAGGGCTGCCAGCGGGCCCCGTCGACCAGGTAGCTCAGCTCCAGGTCCAGCTCGTCGTCGTCGGCGTCCACCGACACCGTCACCTCGGCGGCCAGCCGGTCCGGTGCCCGCTTGCCGCTCGCGGCCTCCAACTCCCGCTCGACGACCGCCCGCTCCTCGGCCAGGTCGGAACGCCGCCGGTCCAGCCCGCGCCGGCGGCGCTGGGAGTCGGCGAGCTGGCCCGCCACCGAGTCGGCGAAGGCGGCCACGTCGGTCGGGGCGGCGTCGCCGGCGGCCAGCGCGCGGGCGTACGTGGCGCCGGCCCGGTCGGCCAGCCGGGTGAGGAACTGCCCCCGCTGCGTCTCGATCTCGTACGCGTCGTCGACCTCGGCCAGTTCGTCGGCCAGCTCCCGGCTGCGCTGCTCCAGCTCGCGGACCTGCCCGTCGGCGCTGCGTGCCTGCCGCCAGGTCGTGACGTCCACGCCGAGTACGGTGGCCGCGCCCCGGCCGCCGACGCGCAGCGAGTCCCGCCGCACGCCCAGCGGCAGCGGCGCGACGCGTACCCGGTGCTCGCCAGCGCCCAACCTGGTGCTGCCCCGGCGGGTGACCCGGGCCCGGTCCGGATAGACGGTGACGCCGACGACGGGTGCTTCGATCTCCACTGCCTCCACGGCGGCGAGCGTAGCCGGACGACGCTCGTGAGCCCGTCGGCCGCGACGGGGTCACGGGAGCCGGCGTCCCGCGTCGGACCGGCGCCGCGTACGCCTGGGTTAAGCTCCTTCGATCGAGCGCAAGTTACCGGGAGGTAGGCATGTCGGAGGAGCAGCGGGTCGCCATCGTCACGGGGGCGGCGCGGGGGATCGGGGCGGCCACCGCCCGGCGGCTGGCGGCCGACGGCCTCGCGGTCGCCGTGGTCGACATCGAGGAGTCCGCGACCAAGGAGACCGTGGACGCCATCGTCGCCGCCGGCGGCCGGGCGCTCGGCGTCGGCGCGGACGTGTCCGACCGGGCCCAGGTGGAGGCGGCCGTGCAGCGGGTCGCCGCCGAACTGGGCGCCCCGACGGTGCTGGTCAACAACGCCGGCGTGCTCCGCGACAACCTGCTGTTCAAGATGACCGACGCCGACTGGGACACGGTCATGGGCGTGCACCTGCGCGGCGCGTTCCTGTTCAGCCAGGCCGCCCAGAAGCACATGGTCGAGGCGAAGTGGGGCCGGATCGTCAACCTCTCCAGCACCTCGGCGCTGGGCAACCGGGGCCAGGCGAACTACGCCGCCGCGAAGGCCGGCCTCCAGGGCTTCACCAAGACCCTCGCCATCGAGCTGGGCCCGTTCGGGGTGACCGTCAACGCGGTCGCGCCCGGCTTCATCGTCACCGACATGACCGCCGCCACCGCCGCCCGGATGAAGGTCGACTTCGAGGCGCTCCAGAAGCACGCCGAGTCGGAGATCGCGGTACGCCGGGTCGGCCGCCCCGAGGACGTCGCGCACGCCATCTCGTTCCTGGCCAGCGAGGGTGCCTCCTTCGTCTCCGGCCAGGTCATCTACGTGGCCGGCGGCCCCAAGGACTGACCCCCGCGTACGCCCCGGCGGGCAACCGCCCGCCGGGGATCAGGCCGCGGCGGGGCGGGTGCGCCAGAGCCAGAGCAGGCCGAGCACCGGCAGGACCAGCGGGATGTAGCCGTACCCGCTGCCGAACCGCGACCAGACCGTCTCGTCGGGGAAGAGTTCCGGGTCGACGAGGCTGAGCGTGCCGACGCCGAGCACCCCGGCCAGCTCCACGGCGCAGCACGCCAGGGCGACGCGCCGGCCGGCGGCGCCGGCGCGGGCCAGCCCCACCGCCGCGACGATGTAGATGGCCGCGGCGAGGGCCGAGAGCAGGTACGCGACGGGCGCCTCGTCGAACTTCGTGGCGATCTGGAGGCCGGCGCGGCTCGTCGCGGCGATCGCAAAGAGCAGGTAGACCGCGATCAGCAGCCGTCCGGGGCCGGCGTTGGTCCGCTTCCGTTCCGGGGCGCGCACGTCAGCCACCGAGCACCTCCCACGTCTGCTGGAGTCGTACGACGACCACCGGCGTGACGAGGCAGACCGCGCAGACGATCGCCGAGCCCCAGCGCGTCGGCTCCATCCGGGCCAGCACCCAGGCCAGCGGCGGCAGGCAGACCACCGTGGCGACGTACCCGAAGAAGGCCCCCGGCTCGTCCGGCCGTTCGCCGCCGCCGAGGGCGACCAGCGCCACCGCCGCGAGCGCGAGCAGCGCCGCCTCCAGCACGGCCAGGCCGGCGAACTGCACCCGGTCCGGCGCGCGGTGCCGCAGCGTGGCGACCAGCGCCCACGCGGCGACGAGGAGCGACAACACGATCGAGGCTGTCGCGAGGAGCCCGTCCACCGGCGAACCCGCCGTCGCTGCGCTGGTCACCGGGGCCATCCGGAGTGCGGTTCGGTCACCGGCACAGCCTACTAACCCGCGTAGTACACCCTGTCACCCGCCGCCCCGCCTCGGCGAACCGGCGTCGTCGGTGCCGGGGGGCGATCCGGGGCCGACGGATCCGGTCCCCGGATGTCCGGCATCCGCCCGGTGTGGGTTCGGGTGGGCGTGGGTATGGGTCCGGCCGAGGCGATGACCGTCGTGAAGGGACAGTGCACCCCTATCGACCCCTATTTATGCGTAAGGACGCCGTTGCGGAGCGTTATCCTCTGACGACGTCGCCGACCTCCGACGGCAAGTTCGTCTGACGGAGAGGATCGCCATGTCGTTGCCCGCCATCCCCCCGGTGCTGAGCGTGGTGATGCCGACGTACCAGGACCCGCAGTGCCTCGCGCTGACCCTCCGGGCACTGACCCGCCAGACGTTGCCGCCGGAACGCTTCGAGGTCATCGTGGTCCGGGACGGTGGCTCGTCCGACGGGTACGCCGAGGCTCTCGCCGAGGGCGCCGGTCTCCGCCTGCGCGTGCTGGAACTCGCGCAGCGCAAGGGCCGCTCCGTCGCCCGCAACGAGGGGGCGCGCCGCGCCTCCGCGCCCCTGCTGGTCTTCCTCGACGCCGACTCGTGGGCGGTGCCCGACCTGCTGGAGCGGCACCTGGCCTGGCACAGCACGCCCGGCAACGCGGCGGTGCTGATCGGCCGGCGGGACGAGATCGGCCTCGCGGACCTGCCCGCCGTGCTGGCCGGGGAGTCGCACGCGATCGCGCGCGCCTTCCCGCACGGCGGCGACCTGCGGTTCGCCACGGGGCTCCCGGACGACGGCGGCGAGTGGCTCCGGGCCGGCTGGGTCATCGCCTACACGCACAACATCTCGCTGTCCAGCGCGCACTTCGCGCAGGTCGGTGGCTACCGGGAGGCGTTCGGCCTGAGCTACGGCGTGGAGGACGTCGAGCTGTTCTACCGCGTCGACCGCAGCCTGCCCGACGGCGTCAACTTCGGCTACGACGACGATGCCCGGGTCGTCCACCTGCCGCACCACAAGAACATCACCCGCAACTGGATGGAGATGAAGGCCAACTTCCAGCAGGCCGCCCGGCTCTATCCCTGCCTGGAGTGGGAGTTCCTCACCGCCGTCATGGGGTACGAGGCGATCCGACGGATCCTGCACTACCGGGCGCTCATCGACGAGTGCGTCGAGCGGTCCGCCTGCGCCATCGGGCCCGCCGCCGCGCGCCTCGCCGGCCAGTTGCGGGGGCACCGCACGCTCTGGATCGGCACCGGCCGCGCCGAGTCGGGGTTGCCAGCCTCGGCGCTGACCTTCGACTACGCCGCGCCCATCGGGCGGACGAACTTCCACCTGCTCGGCGTCGCCCCGCCCATGCCGCCGGGCAGCCTGGACGCGGTGATCAGCGTGGACTTCTGGCGGTACCTGCTGTGGCCGGAACTCTGCCAGTTCATCTCCGCCTCGCTGGTGCTGGCCGGCGAGGTCCACCTGGTCGCCACCGCCGACTCGACGCCGGGGATGTGCGCGGCCGACCCGCAGACGCTCGACTACCTGCGCCAGGCGCAGGCCGCGGCGTGCACGGCCGAACTGCGCGCGGTCGAGGGGCTCGGCCACGTACTGACCCTGCGAGCCCTCCAGCCCGCGGCCGGCGCCGCGCGCCGGGTACCCGCTCAGACCGCCGTCAAGGCGCGCCCCCCGGCACTGGCGCCGGGGCGCGCCACGACGCGGGGATAGCAGATCGATGGTGCGGCCAGGCCCGACAAGGGTGTCGGGCCTGTCCCGCCGCGCCCGGATCCGCCGTAAAAGACGGAAAGGCGAGTAGCATGCGCGTACTGCTGTCGACTCTCGGGTCGCGTGGCGACGTCCAACCACTGGTGGCGCTCGCTTCGCGCCTGAAGGCCCTCGGCCTTCAGGTCCGCCTCTGCGCCCCGCCGGACTTCGCCCGCTGGGTGGCCACCTTCAGGATTCCCTTCGTGCCCGTCGGCCCGCCCTGGCGCAGGTCGGCGGCGCCCAGGCCGCGGGCCGTCGTGCCCAAACCCTCGCCCGCACAGGTACGCAAGCTGGCCGAGTCCTCCATCGGCATCCAGTTCGAGGTGCTGTCGGCCGCCGCCCGGGACTGTGACGTCCTCGTCGCGTCGACCGGCCTCCAGATCGCCGCCCGCACCGTGGCGGAGAAGCGCGGCATCCCGTACGTCTTCGCGGCGCTCTGCCCGGCGGCCCTTCCCTCACCGCACCACCCCCCGCTACCGCTGCCGGTGCTCGGGGAGGCGCCGGCGCCCGCGTCGGCGGACAACCGCGACCTGTGGGCCGCCAACCTGCGGCACGTCAACGACACCTTCGCCGCGCCCCTCAACGCGCTGCGGTCGGCGGTGGGGCTGGGCACCGTCGACGACGTCAGCGACCACATCCACACCGACCAGCCGTGGCTGGCCACCGACCCGACCCTGGCACCCTGGCCGGACGCCGCCGACCCGGCCGTCTACCAGCCGGGCGCCTGGCTCCTGCCGGACGAGCGGGCCCTGCCGGCCGAGTTGACGACCTTCCTGGACGCCGGTGGGCCGTGCGTCTACGTCGGATTCGGCAGCGTCGCCGCACCCCCGGGCCTGCTGGAGACGGCCGTGCAGGCCGTGCGCGCGGTCGGCTGCCGGCTCATCGTCTCCCGGGGGTGGGCGCCGCTCTCGCTGAGCGACCGGGCACCCGACTGCCTGGTGGTCGGCGAGGTGAACCAGCAGGCGCTGTTCAGGGAGGTGGCCGTGGTGGTCCACCACGGCGGCTCGGGCACCACGACCACGGCCGCACGGGCCGGGACGCCGCAGGTCGTCATCCCGCAGGTGTACGACCAGCACTACTTCGCGCGCCGGGTGTCCGCGCTCGGCATCGGCACCGCACACCCCGGCTCGGTGCCGACCGTCGAGTCGCTGACCGAGGCTCTCGCCGCCGCGCTGCGGCCGGAGGTGGCCGCCCGGGCCCGCGAGTTCGCCGGCGTCGTACGCACCGACGCGGCGCAGGCCGCCGCGAAGCGGCTGACGGTCGCCCTGGGGGCCTGAGCGGGCGGCCCGCCCCGCCGGCGTACGACCGGCGGGGCCCGCCGCCCCGACCCCGGGACGGGGCGGCGGGCGCGCCCCGACTTCCGGCACGGGACCGGCGCGACTGCCGGCCGCGGGTACCGTGGTGTGACGACGACGTGGAGGTTCTCGTGGTGCGGTTCGGGTTGTTCGGCACCGGTCACTGGGCGGCCGAGACGCACGGCGCGGCGCTGGACGCGCACCCGGGGGTCACGTTCGCCGGCGTGTGGGGCCGGGACCCGGGCAAGGCCGCCGCCCTGGCCGAGCGCTACGGGGTGCCGGCGTTCGACGACGTCGACGCGCTCGTCGACGCGTGCGACGCGGTCGCCGTCGCCCTCCCACCGGACGTCCAGGCCGACATCGCGGTCCGCGCGGCGACCGCCGGCCGGCACCTGCTGCTGGACAAGCCGCTCGCGTTGAGCGTGACCGACGCCGACCGCGTGGTGGACGCCGCGCAGGCGGCGGGCGTCGCCTCGGTGGTCTTCTTCACCGGTCGCTACCGGCCCGACGTAGCCGCCTTCCTCGCCTCGACGGCCGCCGTCGGCGGGTGGCACACCGCCAGGGCGCTCTGGTTCGCGTCCATCTTCCAGCCCGGCAGCCCCTACGGCGCCTCGTCCTGGCGCCGGGAGCACGGCGCGCTGTGGGACATCGGCCCGCACGCGCTGTCGTTCGTCCTGCCGGTGCTCGGCCGGGTCACCCGCGTCGCCGCGATGGACGGGCCGAACGGGCTCGTCCACCTGCTCCTCACCCACGAGGGGGTCGCCACCAGCACGGTGTCGCTGACCCTGGACGGCCCGCAGGAGGCGGTGGCCCGGGAGTTCGTCTTCTACGGCGAGAACGGCGTCGAGACCGCTCCGGCGGGCCAGGGCGACGCGGCGACCGCCTTCGGGGTGGCCATCGACCAACTGCTGGAGGAGATCGGCTCCGGCACCCGGGACCACCGCTGCGACGTGCGCTTCGGCCGCGAGGTCGTCGCCGTGCTGGCCGCCGCCGAGACCGCCCGCGCCGAGGGCCGCACCGTCGACCTGCCGGCCTGAGGGCCGCACCGCCGAGGCGGAAAAGCGGTCGCCTCCGGCGGACGGGCGCGGTTAGGGTCGCCGCATGTCCGCGCACGCTCTGATCGAGGCGGTCGGTACGCCGGCCGCATTCGGGTCGCTGCTGGTGGCCCGCCCGCGAGTCCGGCGTCCGGCCCTGGCCGGCGCGACCCGCGACTGACCTCGCACCGCACGCGCGGCGCCACCGCCCGGGTGACCCCGGGCGCGACGCCGCCCCCGCCACTCGTCCGGGTGCCGACCCGGGGCTGACGCCGCCCCGGTCGTGCACGCCGGCGTGGCGCCTGTGGTGCGCCGCCGATCCCGCGTTCCGCGTCCCGCCCAGGGCCGTCCGAGTCCCCGAATCCTCGGACAGGCCCGCGCTCGCGGCTGCCTGTCCGCTCCGTCGCCGCACGGCGACAGACAGGACGACGAACCGTGGCGCCCCGCCGTACCCGAGCAACCGAACGCGACCGGTCCCGTCGCGTACTGTCCCAGAACTTCCTCGCCGACCCGGCCGCGATCGCCCGCGTGGTGCACGCCGCCCGGCCCGGACCCGACCGGCTCCTGCTGGAGGTGGGCGCCGGCCGGGGCCAGCTCACCCGGCCGCTCGCCGCCCGCTGCCGGCACCTGACGGCGTACGAGGTGGACCCGGCGGCCGGCGCCGAGCTGGCCCGGGTCTGCGCCGCCCTGCCGAACGTGACGCACCGGCAGGCCGACTTCCTGACCGCCGCGCCGCCGCCGGAGGAGTTCGACGTGGTCGGCAACATCCCCTGGTCGCTGACCTCGGCCGTGGTGCGCTGGTGCCTGGCCGCGCCCGGCCTGCGCGCGGCCACCCTGCTCACCCAGTTGGAGTACGCCCGGCGACGCGGCGGCGACTACGGCCGGTGGACCAGGCTGACCGTGTCGACCTGGCCGGAGTTCGGCTGGCGGCTGGCCGGGCGGGTGCCCCGCACCGCGTTCCGGCCGGTGCCGAGGGTCGACGCCGGCATCCTGCGGATCGAGCGGCGCCCGGAGCCGCTGCTGGCCGCGTCGGCGCTGCCCGCGTACCGCCGGATGGTGGAGATCGGCTTCGACGGGGTCGGCGGCTCGCTCGCGGCCTCGCTCGCCCGGCACCACCCGCGGGCGCGGTTGGCGGCGGCGCTGCGGGCGACCCGGCTCGACCCGGCCACCCCGGTCGGGCACGTCTGGCCCGAGCAGTGGCTGGTGCTGTTCCGGCTGCTGCACGCCCGCTGAGGGATCAGGCCAGGGTGTTCAGGGCCTCGCTCAGCTCGGCGGGGGAGCCGAACTCCTCCGCCGGCAGGGCCCGCAGCGTCTGGAGCATCTCCGTGCTGGCCCCGTTCTCCTGGCCCCAGCGGACCAGGTCCTCGCGGGAGACCGGGTAGTCGAGCCCGGCCAGGTACTCCTGCAACTGCACGCCGGTGACGGTCATGCCGGCGGGCTACCCGCTCAGCCCGCCGGCACACGCCCGCCGATCGACGATCGGCGGTTTGCCCGGCGGCGCGCCGGGTAGCCGCCCCCATGCTGGTTCAGCGGCTCGGCGCGCCGAGCGACTTCGACCCGTTGCTGGAGCGCGTCCGGGACGCCCGGATCGTGATGATCGGCGAGGCGACGCACGGCAACTACGACTACTACCGGCTGCGCGAACAGCTCACCCGCCGGCTGATCGCCGAGTGCGGGTTCTCCTTCGTGGCGGTGGAGGGGGACTGGCCCGACTGCGACCGGGTGCACCGCTCGGTGACCGCCGCCCCGGGCGGGGCAGCCGACCCGCGCGTCGCGCTGGAGCGCTTCGAGCGCTGGCCGACGTGGATGTGGGCGAACGCCGAGGTGTCGCGCTTCTGCTCCTGGCTGCGGGCGTGGAACGTGGAGCGGCCCGAGGGCGCCCGGGCCGGCTTCCACGGGCTGGACGTCTACAGCCTCTGGGAGTCCATGCAGGCGATCTTCGACTATCTCGGCGAGGAGGACCCGGGCTCGCTGGAGGCGGCCCAGGACGCGTACCGCTGCTTCGAGCCGTACGGCAAGCGGGTCGAGGAGTACGGCATGGCGAGCCGGTTCGTCTCGGCCCGCTGCGAGGAGGAGGTCGTACGGCTGCTGGCGCGTACCCGCGAACAGGCCGCCGCGGACGGCCCGGACAGCTTCTCGGCCTGGCAGAACGCGGAGGTGGTGGCCGGGGCGGAGCGCTACTACCGGGCGATGGTGCGCGGCGGGCCGGAGTCGTGGAACATCCGGGACACGCACATGGCGGACACCCTGGACCGGCTGCTGGAGCGCTACGGACCGGGCGCGCGGGGCGTCGTCTGGGCGCACAACACGCACGTGGGCGACGCCCGGGCCACGGACATGGCCGCCGACGGGATGGTCAACGTCGGCCAGTTGGCCCGCGAGCGGCACGGCGCCGACGAGGTGGTCCTGGTCGGCTTCGGCGGCTACCGGGGCACGGTGCTCGCCGCGCCCCGCTGGGGGTCGCCGGCCGAGGCGATGGTGGTGCCGCCGGCCCGCCCAGGTTCGGTCGAGCACCGGCTGCACGAGCTGATGCCCGAGCGGGCCGTACTGGTCTTCGGCGGCGACGACCAGCCCGGCTGGGTCACCGGGACCGCCGACCATCGGGCGATCGGGGTGGTCTACGACCCGTCCTTCGAGTCGTGGGGCAACTACGTGCCGACCCGCCTGGGGGAGCGCTACGACGCCTTCGTCTGGTGCGACGAGACGACCACCCTGCACCCCCTGCCCGCGCTGAGCAGCCCGGGCGAGATGGAAACCTACCCGGCCGGCGTCTAGGCCCTTCCGTTCCTGGTGACCATGCAGTCGTGGTGCCCGTTCCAGCCGGCTCCGCCGGTCGGGCGGGGCACCACGACTGCATGGTGGACCCAGTCGGGTCAGGCCCGGGTGGGGGTCTTGTCGTCCAGGTGGGCGCGCAGGCCCTCGCCCTCGATGTCGACGTTGGGCAGGATCCTGTCCAACCAGCGGGGGAGCCACCAGGCCCGCTTGCCGAGCAGCGACATCACGGCCGGCACGATGGTCATCCGGACCACGAACGCGTCGATGGCGACGCCGATGGCGAGCGCGAAGCCCATCGACTTGATGACCGGGTCGTCGAGGAAGACGAAGCCCCCGAACACCGAGATCATGATCAGCGCGGCGGCCGTCACCACCCGCGCGCCGTGCCCCATCCCGTTGATGGTCGCCTGCTGCGCGGTGTCGCCGTGCACGAAGTCCTCCCGCATCCGGGAGACCAGGAAGACCTCGTAGTCCATCGCCAGGCCGAACAGGATGCCGATGAGCAGGATCGGCAGGAAGCTGACCAGCGGGCCGGGCGTGTCCAGGCCGACCAGGTCGGCGAGGTGGCCCTGCTGGAACACCGCCACGGTGATGCCGAAGGTGGCGGCGACGGTCAGCAGGAAGCCCAGCGCCGCCTTGACCGGCACCAGCAGCGAACGGAAGACCAGCATCAGCAGCAGCACCGAGAGGCCCACCACCAGCAGCAGGTACACCGGCAGGGCGTCGGAGAGCTTCTCGGAGACGTCGATGCCGATCGCGGTCGCGCCGGTCAGCAGCACCTCGACGTCGCGGAACTCGCCCACCTTCGCGCGTACGTCGTTGACCAGGGTCTCGGTGGCCTCGTCGGTCGGGCCGGTCTTCGGCACCACCCCGAGCAGCGCGGTCCGGCCGTCCGGGCTGAGCTGCGGCGGGGCCACCGCGAGGACGTTCTCGGTGCCCTGGACGAGCGCGGTGACCTGGGGGATGGCGGCCGAGGTCGCCTGCGGGGTGTCCCCGGCGACCACCACCGCGAGCCGGCCGGTGAAGCCCGGCCCGAAGCCCTCGGTGATCAGGTCGTTCGACGCCCGCGCCGGCGAGCCGACCGGCGCGGTGCCCGCGTCGGGCAGCGCCAGGCGCATGTCGGGCGCGGGCAGCGCGAGCAGCCCCAGCCCGATCAGCCCGACCAGGATGACCGGCACCCGGAACCGGGTGACGAGACGCGCCCAACGGAACCCGAAGCCCGACCGGTCCTCGGCCGGCGTGGTGCCCGCCTCGGCGGCGTCGACCGCCCGGTCCCCGGCCGGGGCGTCCCCGGCCGGCACGGTGGTGCGCAGCTTGCGGGGCAGCACCCGGCGGCCGGCGAAGCCGAGCAGGGCCGGCTGGAGGGTGATCGCGACCAGCACCGCGACGGTGACCGTACCGGCGGCGGCCAGACCCATCACCGTCAGGAACGGGATGTTCACCACGGCCAGCCCGGCCAGCGCGATGACCACGGTGGCGCCGGCGAAGACCACGGCCGAGCCGGCGGTGCCCACGGCGCGGCCCACCGCCTCGTCCGGCGGCAGCCCCTCCATCAGGTTCTGCCGGTAGCGGGAGGTGATGAAGAGCGAGTAGTCGATGCCGACCGCGAGGCCGAGCATCAGGGCGAGGATCGGGGCGGTGCTGCTCAGGTCGACCACGCTGCTGATCGCGAAGAGGCCCGCCATGCCGACGCCCACGCCGATCAGCGCGTTGAGCATCGTCATCCCGGCCGCCACCAGCGAACCGAACGTGACCACCAGGACGATCGCGGCGACCGCCACACCGATCGCCTCGGTCGAGCCGACCTCCGGCACGCTGCTGAGCACCTCGCCGCCGGGCGCGACCTCCCAGCCCTGGGCCTCGACCCGCTCGCCGACCTTCTCGTACGCGTCGCGCTGGGCGTCGGTCACCTCGTCGGCGCCGGTGGCGAACTGGACCTGGACCAGCGCGTACCGGCCGTCGGGGGAGACCGCCCCCACCTGGAACGGGTCGACGGCGCCGACGACGCCGGGCAGCGTCGCCGCCTGCTGGGTGAGTTCCTTCACCACGGCCTGCCCCTGCGGGCTGGCGAGCGCGCCGTCGGCCGGCGCCTTGACCGCGATCGTGCCGGTCGCGCCGCTGGCCGCCGGGAACTGTTCGGCGAGCAGGTCGAGGGCGCGCTGCGACTCCGTGCCGGGCATGGTGAAGTTGTCGGCTATCGGGCCGCGCAGGGTCGCGGCGGCGAGGCCGAGGCCGACGAGTACGACGAGCCAGATCGCCGCGACGAGTCGCCGCCGGCGCATCGAGCCCCGGCCGAGCCGGTAGAGCAGGGTGGCCATGAGTTCCTTGTCCTCGGTCGTGGATGGTGGAAACGGGATCAGTCGACGGGCTCCAGGGCCCGTCGGGCGAGTGCCAGCAGGGCGTCGCGCAACTCCTCGTCGCCGACGTCGGCGAACTCCCCGCAGGTCTCGGAGATGCCGGCGAGCAGCACCAGCGCCGTGATCCGGGCGGACGGGCGTTGCGGGTGCCCGGCGAGCGCGTCGACCAGCCGCTCGGAGATCCGCTGGATGTGCGCGAAGGCGGGTTGCTGGAGCAGCTCCGGGAACTCGCCCCGGAGCAGGGCGATCTCGCGCCGGAAGCGGACCGCGAGGTCGACGAAGCCCTCGGCGGCGACCCGCTGGGCGGCCGCGCCGCGTTGGGCGCGGATCCGCTCGTCGAGCGCCTGGAGGACGCCGATCGCCGGCGCCATCAACTCGGTGAGGATGGCCTCCTTGTTGGCGAAGTGGTAGAGCACCGCCGCCTTGGAACAGCCCACCTCGCGGGCGATGTCCTGCAACGAGGTGCCCCGGTAGCCGGTCGTCGCGAAGAGCCGGGCCGCCGCCACGAGGATCTCGTCGTGCGTCTCCGGAACCATCCGCGCCATGCCGGCCCACCTCCCCGACCAGCATGCCTGACCGATCGGTCAGACCCTGACCGATCGGTCAGATCGGGGGCGTGGCGTTCCCCACAGGCGACCGGGGTTTACCGGTTCCCGGCCGACCGGGGCAGCCTCCGGCGGGGGTTCCGCCGCCCTGGTCGGCCGCGCCGTGTGCCTGGTCGTACGCGGCCCGGGCGTCGGCGATCGCGCTCCGGTGCCGCTCCGCCCAGCTGGTCAGCGCGACCAGCGACCCGTAGAGCTCCAGCGCGATCGGCGTGGCCGTGTACTCCACCTTCGGCGGCACCGTCGGGTAGACCCTGCGGTGCAGCAGCCCGTCGCGTTCCAGGTTGCGCAGGGTCAGGGTGAGCATCCGGCGGCTGATGCCCTCCACGCAGCGCTCCAACTCGGTGAAGCGCACCGGGCCCGGGGAGGCGGCGACCAGGATGCCGATGCTCCACTTGCCGCCCACCCGGTCCAGCACCTCGCGGACGGTGCACGCCTTGGCCCGACCGGGCGTGCAGGGCTCGCCGGCCGCCCCGTACGCCTGCGCCGCCCGGCCGACGGTCGCATCGCTGTTCCCCTGGGACATGGAAGTGTCTCCTCACGCTCCGCCTCATGGTCACAGGGGATTGCCCCGGTAACAAACCGTGCACCGAGGAGGCGCCGCCCCCGTGAGCGGACCTCACGGTCCCGGACGACGGCGGGGCGGGAGACGATCCGTTCGTCGCGGTTCGCACCGCCGCGTCCGGTTGACCGCCGGCCAACGGGCCGCGAAGGTGGTCGGATGAGTGGCGCTGACGCGACCCGCGACGGGGTGTCGCTGACCAACCTCGACCAGCCGCTGTTCGACGGCGCCGACGCGACCAAGCGGGACCTGGTCGACTACCTCGACGCGGTGCACGAGCGGATCCTGCCCCAGTTGCGGGGCCGACCGCTGTCGGTGATCCGGGTCCGGCCGGGGCAGCCGCCGTTCATGCAGAAGAACCTGCCGAAGTACACCCCGGACTGGGTGGCCCGCACGCCGGTCTGGGCCGAGGCGTCGCACCGCGAGATCTCGTACGCGCTCTGCGACGACCGGCGCACCCTGCTGTGGTTCGCCAACCAGCGTGCGGTGGAGTACCACCCCACCCTCGCCACGGTCGACGACCTGCACCGCCCCACCCACCTGGTGCTGGACCTCGACCCGCCGGAGGGGGACTCCTTCGCGCTGGCGGTCGCCGCCGCACGGCTGGTCCGGCAGGCGCTCGCCGACGCGGGGCTCGCCGGAGCGGTCAAGACCAGCGGCGCCAAGGGGGTACACGTCTTCGTGCCCGTGGCGCGGGGTGCCACGGTCGAGGACATGGCCGCCGCCACCCGGGCGGTGGCGGCCCGCGCCGAACGGCTGGACCCGGCGCTGGCCACCACCGCCTTCATCCGCGAGGACCGGGGCGGCAGGGTGTTCGTCGACTCGACCCGGGCCGGCGGCGCGACGGTGGTGGCCGCCTACAGTCCCCGGCTGCGACCGGGCGTGCCGGTCTCCTTCCCCGTCGACTGGGCCGACCTGGGCGACGTGGTCCCGGCGGACTTCACGATCCGTACCGCCCCGGCGCTCGTCGCCGAGCGCGATCCCTGGGCCGAGCGGCTGCCCGCGCCGCAGCGACTCCCGGCGGACCTGGTCGCGGAGGGGCACACCATCCCGATCGCCCGGGTGCAGGCCATGCACGAGGGCAAGCGCCGGGCCCGCGCCCGTCGCGCCGCCGACTGACGTACGCGCACCGTCCTCCCCGGGGCCGTCGCCCGCCGCCCGTCGTGCCCGCCTGTCGTTCGCCGCTGGTCGTGCCCGCCCGTCGCCCGCCGCTGGTCGTGCCCGCCTGTCGTTCGCCGCCGGCCGCGTCGGTCTGTCCGCCGCGACGGTGTGTCGGCCGGCTACGTCGGGAGGCGGTCCCCGACTGCGTGGCCGGGCGACCGGGCCTGGGCCCCGTACGTCCTCAGGCGACCCCGCGTTCGCGCCTGCGGGCGGCAGGCGGGCGGCGGCGGCGGACCTAGCGTCGACGACGACCCAGCGGACGGCGTCGGGACCGGCGTCGACGGACCGGCAGGAGGACCCATGACCCGCGACAGGCTGACCTGGGCGGTGCTCGTCGCTCTGGTGTGGACGGCGATGATGTCGTTCGGCGGCGTGGCCGCCGAGACCGTGATGCTCTACCCGAACATCTTCGGCGACCCGCCCGCGTCGCTGGATCGGGCCCGCGAGTTCCTGGTGGCGGGCGGCCCGAGCGACTACTTCCCACCGCTCGGCGCGTCCGTCGTGCTCACCTGCCTGGCAGCGGCGGTGCTCACCTGGCGCGACCGCCGGCTGCGCTGGTGGGTGGCCGGCGCGGCGGTGGTCTTCGTGGCCTGCGAGTTCCTGTTCTCCGTCTTCTTCTTCTGGCCGCGCAACGAGATCATGTTCGTGGACCCGGTCGGCACGCACTCCCCGGAGTACCTGCGTCAGGTCGCGGCCGAGTTCGTCGCCGGGCACCGGGTGCGGCTGGTGGGCGGGGCGGTGACGGCGGCGCTGGCGTTCACCGCGCTGCTGCGCTGGGCGCGCACGACCGCGTCCCGGGCCTGACAGAGATGAACGAAGGGCGGACGCGCCGGCGTCCGCCCTTCGTGTCGTCTTCTCTTGTGCCCCCGGCAGGATTCGAACCTGCGCCCCCGCCTCCGGAGGGCGGTGCTCTATCCCCTGAGCTACGGGGGCTCAGCGACTGGAGAAGACTAGCAAACGCCTCCCCGGAATGCCGAATCGGTATCCGGCGTCCGCCCTCGTGTCGCCCTTGCCTGTTCCCCCTGCGCCGAACGCCGCCAGACACGGCTGACGGAAGCCTCCGGGCAGCGCGAGTGGAACCTCATGGTTGTCTCCCGGCGCCGGATACACCCCTGACGTTCCACTCGCCGACGCCGCCGGCCGGCGTTGTCAGGCGGCGACGGCGCGGCCGCAGCTCGGCAACGGGTGCAGCACGATGCGGCGGGGCAGGCGTCGGGGCCACTCGTTGCGGGGCCAGGAGCCGTCGACGATGAGGTGCACCGTCCGCTGCTCCTCGCCGCTGAGCCGCAGCACGAAGTCGCGGGGGAGCGGCGGGTCGACCGACGGCGTGGTGATCATGAAGCGTACGCGGCCCCGGGACGAGACGGCGGAGATGACGTCCGCCGCCGGCATCGTCCCGCGCAGGCGTACGCGGCCGATCCAGTAGACCTCGGCGAGGTGCTCCTGGGCTGCCCGGGTGATGGCCGGGTACTCGCTGCGTACCCAGCGCTCGACCGCGCCGACGCAGAGGCCGCAGGCGCGCTCGCGGGGTTCGCGCGGGCCCAACCCCCAGGCCCGCAGGTAGGCCCCGACCGCCCCGGCGTCCATGGGAGCCTCGAATCGGCGCTGGATGAGGGCGTGCAGGCTCTGCCGCGTCCACAGCTCCTCGTCCAGGCCCAGCTCGTCGGGGTAGACGCCCCGCAGGACGTCGATGAGTTCGAGCTCCTGTTCGCGACTGAGCGTTCCCGGCTCGCCCTGTCGCTGTCCGCGACGGACGGCTGCCACCGCCCCGTCACCGCCGATGGTGTGGCGCCGGCACCAGCTGGTGACCGAACGCCGTGCGTCTCTCAGTGCAACCCCCACGTCCTGCGCAACGAGCCCGAATCGCAACTGGTCACGATATGTATGGAGAAAACTCTCTTAGTGTCGCAATCGGTCGGACTGCCCGTCACGTCACTAAGCCGTCAAACCGGACAGGGTGGCGCCGGGCCGGCCCGGTGGCGAGACGGCGAGAGGTCCGTGGCCGCCGGGGTGAGCCTGCGGCGCCACGGACCTCTCGACGAAGGGGCGGTACGGCGGGGCGGGTCAGCCGCCCAGCCGCTGGAGCGCGTTCTGGAGGTTGGTGAGATCGTTGCGCTGGGTGTTCTTCATGGTCTGCGCCGTCCTGACGACGTCGGGCTCGTCGCTGACCTCGAGGATGCCGTCGATCATGTGGATGCCGCCCAGGTGATGCTTGATCATCAGTTGCAGGAAGAGGACGTCCAGCTCCCGGCCCTGCGCCGCGTGCAGCTTGGCCATCTCCTCGGGGGTCGCCATGCCCGGCATCAGGCCGTTCTTGACCAGGCCGGCGCCGTCGGACATCCACGACATCGACGGCTCGCTGCCCGCCGGGTCGAGCCCCCACGAACGCAGCCACGTGTGCATGGTGCCGATCTCGCCCTGCTGGGCGGTGGCGATGTCGCCGCCGATGCTGCGGACCTCCGGGTCGCTGCCCTCGTCGAAGGCGACCAGACCCATCTCCACCGCCTGCGCGTGGTGGGTCATCATGTCCCGCGCGAAGCCCGCCTCCGCCGAGGCGTCGCCCGGCCGGGTCAGCCGGGGCGTCAGCAGGCCGCCGGCGTACCCGAGGAGCAGCCCGACCACGACGGCCAGGGCCAGTGCGGCCGTGCCCCAGCGGGCCGGTCGGCGCCGCTGCTCCGGAGCCGGGCTGGCCGGCTCACTGGTCTCGGTCATGGTCGGGATGCTCATCGCTCTCCTCAGCCCTGCGGCATCTGCTGGGCGTCGTCACGCGGGGTGGTGCCGGTGGCGGTGATGCCCTGGCTGCACAGCGCGGTCGGGCCCTCCACCGAGGCGTTGACCTTCAGCGTCTTGATGAACTCGTCGATCCGGCCGTCGTCGGCGTTGTCGACCTTGAGCTGGTAGCCCCACGCCTGGAGCGAGATCGGCTTGTCCAGCCCCTCGAACGGGCTGAGCATCAGCTTCTCCTTGCCCCGCACCTTGTCGGCGAGCTTCGTCACCTGGTCGGCGGGCAGGTCGGGGCGGTAGGTGATCCAGACCGTGCCGTGCTCCAGGCTGTGCACCGCGTGCTCGTTGGCGATCTGGGCGGGGTAGACGTCACCCATGCAGTTCTGCCAGGCCGCGTTGTGCGGGCCGGCCACCGGCGGCAGCACCGTGTAGGTGATGGGGCCCGTCTTGTGGTTGCCGCCCGCCACGAGGTCCTTGTCCTTCTCGCGGTAGTTGACGATGCCGTCGATCGCGTCCGCCCGGTCCTCCCAGGGCTTGGCGCCCTGGAACGTCGCCCAGGCGCCGTAACCGATGATCGCCACGGCCAGCACACCCACGGCGACGAAGAGCGCGATCGGCCCCCACGAGCGGCCCTGGCTCACCTTCACCGGGGCGATGGGCTTGCGGCCCTTGCCGCCGGCGCCGGGGCGGGTGCCCGCCGGCTTGCCGGACCCGGCCCTGGCACCGGTGGACCCGGTCTTCGCGCCGGTGGAACCGGGCTTGGCGCCGCCGGACCCGGCCTTGGCGCCTGCTGCCGGCCGGCCCGCCGCCGGCTTCTTGCCGGTGCTGACCACGTTCGGGCGCCGCTCGGGGCCGCCACCCGGTGTGCTGATGCTCATCGTGCCTCGTCAGGTCGGTCGGTCAGGGGATCCGGCGGGCCGGTCTCACACACTGGGTCGCCGCCGCGGGTGCCGAGTCTACCCCCGATAACATGGATCGGTGACTCCCGCAGAACTCGCCGAGGTCGTCCTCTCCGCAGCCCACGCCGTCTTCACCGAGCGTGGCCTCGACCGCTCCGCCCTGCCGGAGCGGACGGTGGTCGAGCGACCCCGCAACCCCGAGCACGGCGACTACGCCTCCACGCTGGCCCTCCAGCTCAGCAAGAAGGTGGGCGTCCCGCCGCGCGAGCTGGCGACGGCCCTGGCCGACCAGCTGGGCCGCGCCCCGGGGGTCAAGTCGGTGGAGATCGCCGGCCCGGGCTTCCTCAACATCCGGCTCGACGCGGCCGCCGCCGGCCAGCTGGCCCGCGCGATCGTCGAGGCGGGCGAGGCGTACGGCCGCAGCGACCGGCTCGCCGGCCAGCGGATGAACCTGGAGTTCGTCTCGGCGAACCCGACCGGCCCGGTGCACATCGGCGGCGTCCGCTGGGCGGCGGTCGGCGACGCGCTGAGCCGGCTCCTGCGCGCCACCGGCGCCGAGGTGGGCACGGAATATTACTTCAACGACGCGGGCTCCCAGATCGACCGGTTCGCCCGTTCCCTGCTCGCCGCCGCCAAGGGCGAGCCGGCCCCGGAGGACGGCTACGCGGGGGCGTACATCAACGAGATCGCCGACGCCGTGCGCGGCATCCGGCCCGACGTGCTGGAGCTGGACGACGCCGCCGCCCAGGAGGTCTTCCGGGTCGAGGGCGTGCAGCTCATGTTCGCCGAGATCAAGTCCTCGCTGCGCGGCTTCGGCGTCGAGTTCGACACCTACTTCAACGAGAAGGACCTGCACGACCGGGGCGAGCTGGACCTGGCGCTCCAGCGGCTGCGCGAGCAGGGCCGGGTGTTCGAGTCCGACGGCGCGACCTGGCTGCGCACCACCGACTTCGGCGACGACAAGGACCGGGTGCTGCGCAAGTCCAACGGCGAGTGGACCTACTTCGCCGCGGACTGCGCCTACTACCTCGACAAGCGGGAGCGCGGCTTCGAGCGGGTCGTGATCATGCTGGGCGCCGACCACCACGGCTACATCGGGCGGATGAAGGCGATGTCGGCGTGCTTCGGCGACGACCCGGAACGCAACCTGGAGATCCTGATCGGTCAGATGGTCAACCTCGTCCGCGACGGCGCGCCGGTCCGGATGAGCAAGCGGGCCGGCACGGTCGTGACCCTGGAGGACCTGGTCGACGCCATCGGCGTGGACGCCGCCCGCTACGCCCTGGCCCGCTACTCCAGCGACTCCCCGATCGACATCGACGTGGAGCTGTGGACCCGGGCCACCCGCGACAACCCGGTCTACTACGTGCAGTACGTGGCGGCCCGGACGGCCAGCGTGGGCCGCAACGCCGCCGAGGTGGGGCTGACCCGGGGCGACGCCGAGGCGTTCCGCCCCGAGCTGCTCGGCCACGAGAAGGAGAACGAGCTGCTCAAGGCGCTCGCCGAGTTCCCCGCCGTGGTGGCGGCGGCGGCCGAGCTGCGGGGCCCGCACCGGGTCGCCCGCTACCTGGAGGAGCTGGCCGGGGCCTACCACCGGTTCTACGACGACTGCCGGATCCTGCCGCGCGGCGACGAGGAGACCACCGACCTGCACCGGGCCCGGCTCTGGCTGAACGACGCCACCCGCACCGTCATCGCCAACGGCCTGCGCCTGCTGGGCGTCTCGGCCCCGGAGAGGATGTAGCTCACCAGTGCGAGCGCGAGGAGTGAGCTTGCGAGCCCCGCAGTCGCGAAGCGAAGGTCGGGTGATGCGAGCGCGAGGAGTGAGCTTGCGAGCCCCGCAGTCGCGAAGCGAAGGTCGGGTGATGCGAGCGCGAGGAGTGAGCTTGCGAGCCCCGCAGGCGCGAAGGGAAGAGCGGTAATGCGTGCTCACGAGGCCGGTGCGCTGCACGGCGACATCGGCAGCCGGGGGCCGGCGTGGCTGCGTACGCCGGTCGACGTCAACGCCCTGGTGCCGGCGCTGTGGCCGCGCAACGTGACCCGCGGCGGCGACGGCGTGCTGGCCGTGGCCGGGCTCGGCGTCCGCGACATCGCGGCCGAGTTCGGCACCCCGGTGTACGTCCTCGACGAGGACGACCTGCGCTCGCGCTGCCGCGACTTCCGCACCGCCTTCGACGGCGTCGACGTCTACTACGCCGGCAAGGCCTTCCTCTGCCGCGCGGTGGTCCGGATGATCGCCGAGGAGGGCCTGCACCTCGACGTGTGCACCGGGGGCGAGCTGGCCACCGCGCTGTCGGCCGGGATGCCGCCCGAGCGGATCGGCTTCCACGGCAACAACAAGTCGGTACGCGAACTGACCCGGGCGCTCGACGCCGGGGTGGGCCGCATCATCCTCGACTCGTTCGACGAGATCGGCCGGCTCACCGCGCTGGCCCGCGAGCGGGGCGTCCGCCCCCGGGTGCTGATCCGGGTCACGGTCGGTGTCGAGGCGCACACCCACGAGTTCATCGCCACCGCCCACGAGGACCAGAAGTTCGGCTTCTCCCTCGCGGGCGGGGCGGCGGCCGAGGCGGCCTTCCGGGTGCTCGACGAGGGCGTGCTGGAGCTGCGCGGCCTGCACTCGCACATCGGCTCGCAGATCTTCGACGCCAGCGGCTTCGAGGTCTCCGCCCGCCGGGTGCTCGGCCTCCAGGCGCAGATCCGCGACGCGCGCGGGGTGGAGCTGCCCGAGCTGGACCTCGGCGGCGGCTTCGGCATCGCGTACACGACCCAGGACGACCCGGCCTCCCCGCAGGACCTGGCGAAGCGGCTGCGTCGCATCGTCGAGTCGGAGTGCGCCGCCGAGCGGCTGGCGGTGCCGCACCTGTCGATCGAGCCGGGCCGGGCGATCGTGGGACCGGCCGTGTTCACCCTCTACGAGGTCGGCACGGTCAAGTCCGTGCCGGTAGGCACTGGTGGTGACGCGGCGGACGGGCGTCGTGCCTACGTCAGCGTCGACGGCGGGATGAGCGACAACATCCGGACGGCCCTCTACGACGCGTCCTACTCGGCGACGCTGGCGTCCCGGGCGTCGGCCGCCGCGCCGATGCTCGCCCGCGTGGTGGGAAAGCATTGTGAGTCGGGGGACATCGTGGTGAAGGATGAATTCCTGCCCGCCGACGTGCAGCCCGGAGATCTTGTCGCGGTGCCCGGCACCGGTGCCTACTGCCGGAGCATGGCCAGCAACTACAACCACGTGCCCCGCCCCCCGGTCGTCGCCGTGCGCGACGGCCAGGCGCGCCTGATCGTCCGGCGGGAGACCGAAGAGGACCTGCTCGCATTGGATGTGGGATGACGTCACCTGTGCGCCTGGCACTGCTCGGCTGCGGCACGGTCGGTAGCGAGGTGGTCCGGCTGCTGCACGGGCAGGCCGCCGACCTCGCCGCCCGGATCGGCGCCCCGCTGGAGATCGCCGGCATCGCCGTACGCCGTCTCGGCCGCGACCGGGGTGACCTGCCGGTCGACCCGACCCTGTTCACCACCGACGCGCTCGGCCTGATCAAGCGCGACGACGTCGACGTGGTCGTCGAGGTCGTCGGCGGCATCGAGCCGGCGCGGGGCTGGCTGGTCGAGGCGCTGCGGGCCGGCAAGAGCGTGGTCACGGCCAACAAGGCGCTGCTCGCCGAGGACGGCGCCGCCCTGCACGACGCGGCGGCCGAGGGCGGTGGCGACCTCTACTACGAGGCGTCCGTGGCGGGCGCGATCCCGCTGCTGCGCCCGCTGCGCGAGTCGCTGCACGGCGACCGGATCAACCGGGTCACCGGCATCGTCAACGGCACCACCAACTTCATCCTCTCCGCGATGGACGCCACCGGCGCCGGCTTCGCGGAGGCGCTGGAGGAGGCCACCGAGCTGGGCTACGCCGAGGCCGACCCGACCGCCGACGTGGAGGGCTTCGACGCGGCGGCGAAGGCGGCCATCCTCGCCTCGCTGGCGTTCCACACCCGGGTCGGCGCGGCCGACGTGCACCGGGAGGGCATCACCGAGGTCACGGCGGCCGACGTGGCCAGCGCCAAGGCGATGGGGTGCACGATCAAGCTGCTCTGCATCGCCGCCCGGGGCGCCGACGCCGCCGGCCGGGAGGCCGTCAGCGTGCGGGTGCACCCGGCGATGATCCCGCTGAGCCACCCGCTGGCCAGCGTCGGCGACGCGTTCAACGCCGTCTTCGTCGAGGCCGAGGCGGCCGGGCCGCTGATGTTCTACGGCCGGGGCGCGGGTGGCGCGCCGACGGCCAGCGCGGTGCTGGGCGACGTGGTGGCGGTCTCCCGCAACCGGCTCGCCGGGGTGCGCTCGCCCAGCGAGAGCGCGTACGCCGACCTGCCCGTACGGCCGATGGGGGAGGCGCTGACCCGCTACCACATCAGCCTCGACGTGGCCGACCGGCCGGGTGTGCTGGAGGCGGTGGCCGGGGTGTTCGCCCGGCACGACGTGTCGATCGCCACCGTGCGGCAGGGCCCGGCGGGCGGTGGCGCGGCTGGCCGGGGCGAGGACGCCGACCTGGTCATCGTCACCCACGTGGCCCCGGACGCGGCGCTCGCCGCCACCGTGGGGGAGCTGCGCGGGCTGGACATCGTCCGGTCGGTGGCGAGCGTGCTGCGGGTCGAGGGCGGGCTCTGACCGACCGGCCGGTGGGCGGGCTGACCGGCCGATGCCTCCGGTTCGCGGGCTGACCCGTCCGGTGGCTGCGGGGCGCGGCCCGGGCGGCCGGTGCGGGTGCCGCCCGGCGCCCCGGCGGGGCGGGCGCTCACGCGTCTCGCCTGGTGGTTAACTGCGGGTGCGGCGGCGGCGGCCCGGCGATGCTGGTCCAGGCTCAAGGGGCACCCCGCGCGGCGGGGCGTTACGAGGCGAGGGAGAGCGACATGTGGCGGGGTCTGATCGACGCGTACCGGGACCGGCTGCCGGTCACCGACGCCACCCCGGTCGTGACCCTGCACGAGGGGAACACCCCGCTGCTGCCAGCCCCGGTGCTCTCCGCCCGGCTCGGTTGCGACGTGCACCTCAAGGTGGAGGGCGCCAACCCGACCGGCTCGTTCAAGGACCGGGGCATGACGCTCGCGGTCTCGAAGGCCGTGGAGGCCGGCAACAAGGCGATCATCTGCGCCTCCACCGGCAACACCAGCGCCTCCGCCGCGGCGTACGCGGCCCGCGCCGGGCTGACCTGCGCGGTGCTCGTGCCACAGGGCAAGATCGCGCTGGGCAAGCTGGCCCAGGCGCTCGTGCACGGGGCGAAGCTGCTCCAGGTCACCGGCAACTTCGACGACTGCCTTTCGCTGGCCGCCAAGCTCGCCCAGGACTACCCGGTGGCCCTGGTCAACTCGGTCAACATCGACCGGCTGCACGGCCAGAAGACGGCCGCGTTCGAGATCGTCGACGCGCTGGGCGAGGCACCCGACATCCACTGCCTGCCGGTCGGCAACGCGGGCAACGTCTCCGCCTACTGGATGGGCTACTGCGAGGAGCTGCGGGACGGCAACGCCACCCGAACCCCCAAGATGTACGGCTTCCAGGCGGCCGGCGCCGCCCCGATCGTCAGCGGGCAGGTGGTCCGCGAGCCGTCCACGATCGCCACCGCCATCCGGATCGGCAACCCGGCGAGCTGGACCAGAGCGGTCGACGCCCGCGACGCCTCGGGGGGCCTGATCGCCGCCGTCACCGACCGGGAGATCCTGGCCGCGTACCGGCTGCTGGCCCGTGAGGTCGGGGTCTTCGTCGAGCTGGGCAGCGCGGCCAGCGTGGCCGGCCTGCTCCAGCAGGCCGCCGCCGGTCGGGTCCCGGCCGGCTCGACGGTGGTCTGTACGGTCACCGGCCACGGCCTGAAGGACCCGGAGTGGGCCATCTCCACCGCTCCCGTGCCGACCACCATCGCCAACGACCCCCTGGCCGCCGCCCGCTGTCTCGACCTGGCCTGAGCCCCGGGGGTCGGGCCGAGGCCGGCCGGGTCGGGCCGACGGTGGCGGGGAGGGACGCCGCGCGGCGGAGGCGAGTCCTGTGCATCGGACGGAGGCAGGGGCGAGCGGGGCCGCCCGCGCGGGGTGGGAGAGAATCCGTACCCCCGCCAATCGCCTTTCCAGGAGTGAGTCACGCCGATGTCGCTGCTCGCCAGATTCAGCCTCGCCAACCGGGGGCTGATCGCCCTCATCGCGGTGGTGACCACGCTGTTCGGGGCGTTCGCCGTACCGTCACTGAAGCAGCAGCTCCTGCCGTCGCTGGAGTTCCCGGCCGCGTTCATCGTGGCGGTCTATCCCGGCGCCGGGCCCGAGGTGGTCGAGTCGCAGGTCACCGAGCCGATCGAGAACAGCCTCCAGGGCATCCCCGGGCTGGACCAGGTCACCTCGACCTCCCGCGAGGGATCGGCGACCGTCCAGGTCCAGTACGAGTTCGGCACCGACCTGGACGACGTCGTCAACAAGATGCAGACCGCGCTCAACCGGATCGACGCGCAGCTGCCGGAGGGGGTCGACCCGCAGGTCATCGCCGGCAGCACCGACGACCTGCCCGCGGTGGTGCTCGCCGCCTCCGGCGGTGACGACCAGCGCGTCCTCGCGGAGAAGCTGCGGGGCACGGTCGTGCCGGAGCTGGAGGCGATCGAGGGGGTACGGACGGTCGAGCTGACCGGTGCCCGCGACGACGTCGTGGTGGTCACCCCGGACCCGGCCAAGATGGCGGCCGCGAAGCTCCTGCCGACCGCCCTCGGCGCGGCGCTGAAGACCAACGGCGTGACGGTGCCGGCCGGTGCGGTGACCGACGGTACCCGTGCCCTCCCCGTGCAGGTCGGCACCCGGCTGGCGACGCTGGACGACCTGCGTGGCGTCGTCGTCGCGCCGGCGACGGGCCGGGCGGCCCCGGTCCGCCTCGGCGACGTGGCCGCCGTCGAGCAGCAGCTCGCCCCGGCCACCGCGATCACCCGCACGAACGGCAAGGACAGCCTGGGTATCGCGATCACCGCCGCGCCGGACGGCAACGCGGTGGAGATCTCCCACGAGATCCGTGACCGCCTCGCCGACCTGCGGGGGGCCTCCGGCGCCGAGCTGACCGTCGTCTTCGACCAGGCGCCGTTCGTCGAGAAGTCCATCGAGACCCTGACCACCGAGGGCCTGCTGGGCCTGGTCATGGCCGTCGTGGTCATCCTGGTCTTCCTGCTGTCGGTCCGCTCCACGCTGGTCACCGCGGTCTCCATCCCGCTCTCGGTGGTGGTCGCGCTGCTCGCCCTCTGGATCGGCGACTACTCGCTCAACCTGCTCACCCTCGGCGCGCTCACCATCGCGGTCGGCCGGGTGGTCGACGACTCGATCGTCGTGCTGGAGAACATCAAGAGACACCTGGAGTACGGCGAGCCGAAGCGGGAGGCGATCCTCGCGGCCGTCCGCGAGGTGGCCGGGGCGGTGACCGCGTCCACCCTCACCACGGTGGCCGTCTTCGCGCCGATCGCGCTGGTGGGCGGCTTCGTCGGGCAGCTCTTCGCGCCGTTCGCGATCACCGTCACGGTGGCCCTGCTCGCCTCGCTGCTGGTCTCGCTGACCGTCATTCCGGTGCTCGCGTACTGGTTCCTGAAGCCGCCGACCGGCACGGCGGACGACGCCGCGCTGCGCCGGGCGGCGGAGGAGAAGGAGCTGCGCAGCCCGTTGCAGCGGGCGTACCTGCCGGTGATCGGGTTCGCGACCCGCAAGCGGGCCACCCGGTGGATCACGCTCGGGCTCGGCATGCTCGTGCTCTTCGGCACCTTCGGCCTGTCCCGGCAGCTGGAGACCAACTTCATCGACGACTCCGGCCAGGACACGCTGAGCATCACCCAGGAGCTGCCGGCGGGCACCGGGCTGGCCGGCACCGACGCGGCGGCCCGCCAGATCGAGGCGGTGCTGGAGCGTACCGAGGACGTCGAGACGTACCAGGTCACGGCCGGCGGCGGGGACAACCCGTTCGGCGGCGGCGGCAACAACGTCGCCAACTGGTCGCTGGCCCTCGGCGACGGCACCGACGCCCAGCAGATGCGGGAGAAGCTGCGCCGGGAGTTCGACGCGCTGGGCCCGGGCATCGGTGAGGTGAGCTTCGGCGCCGGTCAGGGCGGGGCGGCGGCCAACCAGATCGAGGTGGTCGTGCAGGGCGCCGACCAGGAGGCGCTGGCCCGGGCCGCCGAGGAGGTCCGTACGGCGATGGCCGGGCTGGCGGGCGTCGAGGACGTCTCCACGAGCCTCGCCACGCGGGTGCCGCGCGTCGACGTCACCGTCGACCGGGTCGCCGCCGGCCGGGTCGGGCTCACCGAGGCCGCCGTCGGCCAGGTGGTGGCGCAGGCGTTCCGGGGCTCGCCCCTGGGGCAGGTCACGCTCGACGAGGGGCAGCGCGACGTGGTGCTGCGGTTCGCGGGCAAGCCGCCGACCACGGTGGCGGAGCTGCGCGCGATGCCGGTCGGGCCGGTGAAGCTCGACGACATCGCCGAGGTCACCCAGACCGAGGGCCCGCAGCAGGTGAGCCGGATCGACGGCGAGCGCAGCGTCTCCGTCACCGGTACGGCCACCGGCTCGAACCTCGGGGCCATCACGCAGGAGTTGCAGAAGAAGCTGGACGGCATCAAGGTGCCGGGGGCGAGCTTCGAGATCGGCGGGGTCAGCGCCGACCAGGAGGAGGCCTTCGCCGACCTTGGTCTGGCCGTGCTCGCGGCCATCGCGATCGTCTTCCTGATCATGGTGGCGACGTTCCGCAGCCTGGTCCAGGCGCTGATCCTGCTGGTCTCCATCCCGTTCGCGGCGACCGGCGCGATCGGCCTGCTGCTCGCCACCGGCACCCCGCTGGGCGTGCCGGCGCTGATCGGCGTGCTCATGCTGGTCGGCATCGTGGTGACGAACGCGATCGTGCTGCTGGACCTGGTCAACCAGTACCGGGCCCAGGGCATGGGCGTCCAGGAGGCGGTGGTCGAGGGCGGCCGGCGCCGGCTGCGGCCGATCCTGATGACCGCGGTCGCCACCATCTTCGCGCTGCTGCCGATGGCGTTCGGCCTCACCGGGGAGGGCGGCTTCATCTCCAAGCCGCTGGCCATCGTGGTGATCGGTGGTCTGCTCAGCTCGACGCTGCTCACCCTGATCCTGGTGCCGACGCTCTACGCCATGGCGGAGAACACCAAGGAGTCGTTCCGTGCCCGCCGGGCCCGCCGCTCCGGCGGCGTGGCCCCGGCCACCGGCACGGGCGACGGCGACCCGGCCGGCGACGACGGTGGGACGCCCGCCGCCGAGCCGGTCCCGGTGCCCGCGGGCCCGGCGTCCACCGCCGAGGGCGCGGGCGCCCCGGTGCCCCGGCCGACGCCGTCGGGGGCGCTGGTGGACGGCACCGACCAGTTCGAGGTGCTGCGGCTGCCGAAGAGCCGCAAGTCCCCGCTGCCGCCGGCCGAGTAACGGCGGTCGGCGGACACCCCCGACGGGTCTCACCCGCCGGGGGTGTCCGCGTTCGGGCAGGTACCCGCCGTACGCCCGGCCCGCCGGTCGCCGCCCGGTAGGGTCCCGGACGTGCCGTCCACCGTCTCGGTCCTCACCCACAACCGCAACTTCCGCAATCTGTTCCTCGCCGAGCTGGTGGTCTTCGGCGCCGACTGGTTCGTCATGGTGCCGCTGCTGGTGCTGCTGCCGGACCTGACCGGCAGCGGCGTGTGGGGCGCGCTGGTGCTCGCCGTCGACACCGGGATCGTGGCGCTGCTGCTGCCGTACACGGGCACGATCGCGGACCGCTTCGACCGCCGCAAGATCATGATCATCTCGAACGTCGCAGCCCTGCTCGGCGTGCTGCTGCTGCTCGGGGTGCGCAGCGCGGGGACCGCCTGGCTGGCGATGGCCGGGATCGGCGTGGTGGCGGTCGCCAAGGCGTTCTACTCCCCGGCGGCCCAGGCGGCCCTGCCCAACGTGCTCGACCCCGACGAGCTGGCCGCCGGCAACGCCGTCGCGGGGTCGGCCTGGGGCACGATGACCGTCGTCGGCGCGTCCCTCGGTGGCGTGCTCAGCGCCGCCGTCGGCCCGTACGCCTGCTTCTGGGTGGCGGCCGTGGGCCTGGTGGTCGCGGCGGGCCTGGCCACGCTGATCCGCCGGCCGTTGCAGGCGCCCCGCGACGCGGCGCTGCCGGTGCAGCGGACGTGGCCCGCGATCCGGGAGGCGCTGGGCTACATCGGGCACCGGCCGAGGGTCCTGGCGCTGGTCACCGTGAAGTCGGCGGTCGGCCTCGGCAACGGCGTGCTGACGGTGTTTCCGCTGCTCGCGGCGGTGTACGGCGTGGGCCCCGTCGGCACCGGGCTGCTCTTCGCGGTCCGCGGGGCAGGCGCGCTCGTCGGGCCGATCCTGATGCGCCGGGTGCTGACCAACCGGGCCTGGCTGCTGCCCGGGCTCGCGCTGTCCATGTCCCTCTACGGCCTGGCCTACCTCGGCACCTCGGTCGCCCGCTGGTTCCCGCTGGTGCTGGCCCTGGTCTTCGTCGCCCACTTCGCGGGCGGCAGCAACTGGGTGATGTCGAACTTCGCCCTCCAGGGCGAGGTGCCGGACCGGCTGCGGGGCCGCGTCTTCGCCACCGACATGATGCTCGCGACCCTCGCCGTCTCGGTCAGCCAGCTCGCGGTCGCCGCCGTGGTGGACACCGTGGACGAGCGGGTGGTGCTGGCCACCTGCGGCCTGGTCACGGTGGTCTACGCGATCGGCTGGCGGATCGCCACCCGCCGGCTCTCGCTCACTGACCCGGCCGGGCAGCCGGCCCCGACCCCCGCCCGCTGACCCACCCGGCGGTCAGGGCCGGTCCGGCGCGGTGCCCGTCGGCGCGTCGGGCCGGGACCGCCCGTCCCACTGCGCCGGCACGTCGGCTCCGCCCACCGCGTCCCACCCCACGCCCGCCTGCGGCACCGGCTGCGCGGCCGGCACCGGCTGGCCGCCGTCGCCGAACGGACCGGCCTCCGCGCCGCGCGCCCGCCGCCCGGCCAGCACGGCCGCGACCAGCAGACCCGTCCCGAGGGGGTACGCCAGAGCCTGCACCCCGCCGTGGGCCAGGTTCAGCAGCTGGAAGTTCGAGCGTCCCCAGTCGGAGCCGAACACCCGGGGCAGCAGCAGCGTCCAGGCCGCGCCGAGCAGCGCACCGACCAGCAGCACGGCGAGCCCCGACAGCGCCAGCATCCGGGGTCTGCGGGGCAGCCGCTGCCCGGCGGTCGCGACCAGTACGAGGCCCACCAGCAGCACCAGCACCGTGGGCGTCTCGAAGGCGGCCATCGTCGCCAGGTACCCGAATTCGCGCATCCCTGCCTCCAGCCGCCGTCGGTCGGGCCAGGCTAACGGAACCACAGCGCCGCCACCGGCCGCCGGAGCAGTCAGCCGTCCGGCCCGTCCCAGCCGGCGGGCGGAGATTCGCGTCGTCGGTGCGCAGCCCTACCATGAGCCCGTGCCGAAGAACTTCACCTCCGGCCCGGTCCGGGTCCGGGTCCCCGCCACCAGCGCCAACCTGGGGCCGGGGTTCGACGCGTTGGGGCTCGCCCTGGCGCTGCACGACGACGTGGCCGCCGAGGTGACGGCGCAGGGCGTCACGGTGGCCGTGGCCGGGCAGGGCGCCGGGGAGCTGCCGACCGACGACCGGCACCTGGTCGTCCGCGCCATGCGTGCGGCCTTCGACGTGCTCGGCGGGCAGCCGCCCGGGCTGGCGGTGGAGTGCGTCAACCGCATCCCGCAGGCCCGTGGGCTGGGCTCCTCGTCCGCGGCGATCGTCGCCGGCGTACTGCTGGCCCGTGCGCTGGTCACCGACGGGGAGGCACGCCTCGACGACGACGCCGCGCTGCACCTCGCCGCGCGGATCGAGGGCCATCCGGACAACGTGGCGCCGTGCCTGCTCGGCGGCTTCACCCTGGCCTGGACGGAGCCGTCCGGCGCCCGCGCGGTGTCGCTGCCGGTCGCCGACGGCGTACGACCGGTGGTCTTCGTGCCGGCGGAGCGCGGCCTGACGGCGGCAGCGCGGGCCGCGCTGCCGGCCACCGTGCCCCACGTCGACGCGGCGCTCAACGCCGGCCGGGCCGCGCTGCTGGTGCACGCGCTGACCGCCGACCCCGTTCTGCTGCTGCCGGCCACGGTCGACCGGCTGCACCAGGACTACCGCGCGCCGGGCATGCCGGGCACCGCCGCCCTGGTGAAAGCGCTGCGTGAGGCCGGTGTGGCCGCTGTGGTCAGCGGTGCGGGCCCCACCGTGCTGGCCCTGAGCGACCCGCCCGAGGGCTTCGAGGCGGGAACAGGTTGGCAGGTCCGGCGGTTGGATCCAGACGGGCGCGGAGCACAGGTTGCCCGGGGTAGACTGGGACACGCAGAGCGGGACCCTGTTGCCGCAGGTCGGAAGAGTTGATTACGCTCTAGACTTAGCACAGCCGCGAAGCATGCGATCTCCCTGCGGGTCGGCGCACCCCCGAAGCTTTCGGCGGTCAGCCCGTCACCCCTGCCTAGGCCCACGCCGCACCGCAGTCTTCACAGGTCGCCGCAGACGGCGAGACCTGCTCACCGACGTTTGGTGAGTCGGGAAACCGACCGGCTGCTGTGTTACAGACTCCCGCGACGCGTCCTTGCGAGGCGGGTGCACCGAGGCCGCCCGGCCACCTTGCTTTTCGACCCCGGGCAGTCCCGGCCTATCGAGGGAAGGAATCCATTGAGCGACACCACCGACGTGACGTCGGATGTTTCCAACGTCGCTGGCGATGCCACCACCGCCGCCGCCCCCGCCCGTCGTCGGCGTAGCGGCACCGGCCTGTCGGCGATGCTGCTGCCGGAGCTGCAGAGCCTGGCCGCGTCGCTCGGCATCTCGGGCACGGCCCGCATGCGCAAGGGCGAGCTGATCAGCGCGATCTCCGAGCGGCAGGGCGGCGGCGCCGCCGGGACCCCTCGACCGCGGGCCGAGGCCGCTGCCGCTCCCACCCGGGAGGAGGCCCCCGCCGAGGTCCGCGAGAGCACCGAGCGGCCGGCGGCCGAGCGGCGCGCCGCGGAGCAGGCTCCGGCCGAGCCGGCGGCGGTCGAGGCCGAGCCGCGTGGCCGGACCCGGCGCAGCCGGGCCGCCACCTCCGAGGCGCGGGCCGCGGAGGCCCGCCCGACGGAGACGCGTCCCACGGCGGAGCGGCCCGCGGAGGCCCGTCCGGCCGAGACGCGTACGGACGAGGCCGAGGCCGGCGAGCGTGCCGAGGGCCGTGGCCGTGACCGCGCCGAGCGTGGCGACCGTGCGGAGCGGGGCGCTGACCGTGCCGAGCGGGGCGCTGAGCGTGGCGACCGGGGCGCTGAGCGTGGCGACCGTGCCGAGCGTGGCGACCGCAGCGAGCGGGGCGCTGAGCGTGCGGAGCGCGGTGCCGAGCGTGGCGACCGTGCCGAGCGTGGCGACCGTGCCGAGCGCGGTGACCGCAACGAGCGTGGCGACCGCAACGAGCGCGGTGACCGTGCCGAGCGCGGTGACCGTGCCGAGCGTGGCGCTGAGCGTGCCGAGCGCGGTGACCGTGCCGAGCGCGGTGACCGCAACGAGCGGAGCGATCGTGGCGAGCGTGCCGAGCGGGGCGACCGCGACCGTAACGAGCGCGGCGACCGGGGCCAGCGGGTCGAGCGCGACAACGACGGCGACGACGACGAGGGCGGCGGCCGGCGTGGCCGGCGCAGCCGGTTCCGGGACCGTCGCCGTGGCCGCGGCGAGCGTGCCGAGGGCGGCGACGGCGGGCGTGACGGCGGGCGCGAGCCGCAGGTCGGCGAGGACGACGTGCTCGTCCCGGTGGCCGGCATCATCGACGTGCTCGACAACTACGCCTTCGTGCGGACCACCGGCTACCTGGCGGGCCCGAACGACGTCTACGTCTCCATGTCGCAGATCAAGAAGTACGGCCTGCGGCGCGGTGACGCCATCACCGGTGCGGTGCGCGCCTCGCGCGACGGCGAGCAGCGGCGGGACAAGTACAACCCGCTGGTGCGGCTGGACACCATCAACGGTATGGAGCCCGACGAGGCCAAGCGCCGGCCGGAGTTCTACAAGCTCACCCCGCTCTACCCGCAGGAGCGACTGCGGTTGGAGACCGAGCCGCACATCCTCACCACCCGGGTCATCGACCTGGTCATGCCGCTCGGCAAGGGCCAGCGTGCGCTGATCGTGTCGCCGCCGAAGGCGGGCAAGACGATGGTGCTCCAGGCCATCGCGAACGCGATCACGCACAACAACCCGGAGTGCCACCTGATGGTGGTGCTGGTGGACGAGCGGCCCGAAGAGGTCACCGACATGCAGCGGTCGGTGAAGGGCGAGGTCATCGCGGCGACGTTCGACCGTCCGCCGCAGGACCACACCACCGTGGCCGAGCTGGCGATCGAGCGGGCGAAGCGCCTGGTCGAGCTGGGCCACGACGTGGTCGTGCTGCTCGACTCGGTGACCCGCCTCGGCCGGTCGTACAACCTGGCGGCACCGGCCAGCGGCCGGATCATGTCGGGTGGTATCGACTCCACGGCGCTCTACCCGCCGAAGCGCTTCCTGGGTGCGGCCCGCAACATCGAGAACGGCGGCTCGCTGACCATCCTCGCCACCGCGCTGGTGGAGACCGGGTCCATGGCGGACACGGTCATCTTCGAGGAGTTCAAGGGCACCGGCAACGCGGAGCTGAAGCTGGATCGGAAGATCGCCGACAAGCGCATCTTCCCGGCCATCGACATCCACCCGTCCGGCACGCGTAAGGAGGAGATCCTGCTCGCGCCGGAGGAGCTGGCCATCATCCACAAGCTCCGGAAGGTCCTGCACTCGCTGGACTCGCAGGCGGCGCTGGACCTGCTGCTCGACAAGCTCAAGCAGACCCGCACCAACATCGAGTTCCTGATGCAGATTGCGAAGTCGACGCCGGGGGAGTGACTATCCCCGGGTGAGACGAGCGGGAGGGGCACGGCCGTCCGGCCGTGCCCCTCCCGCGTTCCGGGCCTGGTCTCGTCGTCTCTGGCGGCGGAGCTGCCGGCAGCGCCGGCCACGGGTCATCGACATCGCCGATCGCCCGAGTTGCTGTCGGTGACCAAGGCCTGATTCGAACCCGGCGTCACCCTGCGTGATTGATTGTGGTCGAGTGGCGCGTCCCGACGGCTGGGCTGTCGCTGCTGACGCCTGTTGACCAGGTGATTCGCCGAAAGGGCCGGAGCCGCCACACCACTCTCCACGCTCCCTTTGCTCTGCATCCATATGCGCACCGCTTACCGTGCGTGCCTGGTGCCTATGTGGATGCAGAGCAAAGGGGAAGGAGTCGGAGGTGGGAGAGGAGCGCGGACCCTACGCTCCGTGATGGAGGGTGAAGGGGGGTGGGCGCGGCGGCTGTGCGGCGCGGCGCAGACCGCGCTGCGGCTCAGGGCGGTGGCAACCCGACGGGCGGAGTTTTCCTTCGCTTTGGCTGGCAGGTATTGAAACTTCTATTCACCGTCCGGTTGACTGTCGCCCATGCGTACCCGCAGACGATCCGCCCGGCTCGCAGGCGTCCTGCTGCTGACGCCGCTGCTCACCCTGGCCGGCACGGTGCCGGCGAACGCCGGTGCGCCCGCTCCGGCCACCGATCCCTCCGTCACCGCGGCCGAGGACGCACCACGTGCCTCCTCGTACTCCGCGGACTCCGTGACGCTCGCGGGCGATCCCGCCGCGAGCACGTCGGCCGCCGCCGCACCGACCGGTGTGGAGCCGGCCGGCGGGCTGGAGACCGCCAAGACCACCCGCCCGGTCGCCCCGGGCCTCGCCCTGACCTCCTTCGACCGGTACGACGCCGACGGCTGGCTGCGCGCGGACGCGCTGACGGCCGACCTGACCGGCGGCCTCACCGTGGACTACGTCAACTCCGGCGCGGTCAGCCGGGCCGAGCCGCTGCGGGGCGCCGTCGACGCGGCCCGGGCGGTTGCCGCGGTCAACGGCGACTTCTTCGACATCAACAACTCCGGTGCCGCCCAGGGCGTCGGGATCCGGAACGGGCAACTGGTCCAGTCGGCGGTCAGCGGGCACCGCAACGCCGTCGCGATCACCACCGAGGGGCTCGGCCGGGTCATCGAGGTGAACTTCGACGGCACCGCGACGCTGCCCACCGGCCCGGTGACGTTGACGCAGTTCAACAACATGATCCAGGCGAACGGCATCGGCGTGTTCACGGCGCTCTGGGGGTCGTACACCCGGGAGCGTGCGGTTTCCGGCGCCGCCCGCGTGACGGAGGTCACGGTGGTCGACGGCCGCGTCGTCACCGTCGCCGGCACGGCCGGCAGCGGGGCGGTCCCGGCGGGCACCACCGTGCTGCTCGGCCGCGACGCGGGTGCGGACGCCCTCGCGGGGCTGCGCCCCGGCGACGCGGTGACGGTCGCCTACCGGCCCAAGCCGGCCGACGGCAGCAACCTGCACGCGGCGGTCGGCGGCGGCAACGTGCTGGTCCGCGACGGGGTGGTGCAGAGCATCGCCGACACGTCGCTGGCCCCGCGTACCTCCGTCGGCTTCTCCGCCGACGGCCGACGCATGATCATGCTGACCGTGGACGGCCGGCAGGTCGACAGCCGCGGCGTCACCCAGACCGAGATGGGCCGCATGATGGCCGAACTCGGCGCGCACCACGCGCTCAACCTCGACGGCGGCGGCTCGTCCACGCTGCTCGCCCGGGAGCCGGGCGCGGCGGCCGTACAGGTGGAGAACAGCCCGTCCGACGGCAGTGAGCGTGCCGTGCCCAACGGCCTGGCCATCTACGCGCCCAAGGGCAGTGGCCGGCTCACCGGGTACTGGCTGGAGACCGCCAGCGACCCGACGACCGCCCCGGGCGTCGCGCCGGTGCGCGGCGGCCGACCCGACCGTGTCTTCCCCGGCCTGACCCGGCGGCTCACCGCCGCCGGCCACGACGAGACGTACGGCCCGGCGGCCGGCGCGCCGACGTGGCGGGCCAACCCGGCGGTGCACGGCGTCGTCGACAGCAAGGGCCGGTTCCGTGCCGGGTTGCCCGGAAAGACCACGGTCACCGCCTCGCGGGGCGCGGCCCGGGGCACCCTCGACCTGACCGTGCTCGGGCCGCTGGCCCGGATCGACTCCACCGTGGAGCGGGTCGGCCTGACCGGTGCCCAGGGCAGCGCGCTGTTCGGCGTCGTCGGCTACGACGCCGAGGGCAACACCGCCCCCATCGAGCCGGCCGACCTGAAGCTCGACTACGACAGGGACCTGCTGAAGATCGCCCCGACCGCCGACGGCAACCTCGCCGTCACCGCCCTGCGGGACACCGGCTCGGCGCTGGTCACCGTCCACGTCGGCCGCAACAGCACCGTCCTGCCGGTCACCGTCGGGCTCACCGACGTGCCGGTGGCCGGCTTCGACGACGCGGCGGCCTGGAAGTTCAGCCAGGCCCGGGCCAGCGGCGCCGTTGCGCCCGCGCCGGGCCGCACCGGCACGGGCCTGAAGATGACGTACGACTTCAGCCAGTCCACCGGCACCCGGGCCGCGTACGCGGACCCGCCGGCCTGGATCACGGTGCCCGGCCAGCCGCAGGCGTTCGGCATGTGGGTCCACGGCAACGGCACGGGGGAGTGGCCCAGCCTGCACCTGCACGACGCCCAGGACACCCAGCACGTGCTGCGCGGCCCGCTGATCACCTGGACGGGCTGGAAGTACGTCGAGTTCGCCGTCCCCGCCGGGGTGCAGTACCCGGTGCGGGTCCGCCGGTTCTACGTGGCGGAGACCAACGCCGCCGCGCAGTACCGCAGCGAGGTCATCATCGACGACCTGGTGGCGAAGGTGCCGCCGACGGTCGACGTGCCGGCCGAGAAGCCGCGTACCGACCGGGTGGTGCTGCGCGACGGCACTGTGGATGGTGCGCCCTGGCGCTTCGCCGTCCTGTCCGACGCGCAGTTCGTCGCGGCGAACCCGGACAGCGACCTGGTCGCCCAGGCCCGCCGTACGCTGCGCGAGGTCAAGGCCGCGAAGCCGGACTTCCTGGTCATCAACGGCGACTTCGTGGACACCGCCTACCCGGCGGACTTCGCGCTGGCCAAGCGGCTGCTGGACGAGGAGCTCGGCGGCGAGGTGCCGTACTACTACGTGCCCGGCAACCACGAGATCATGGGCGCCCCGATCGCCAACTTCCGGGCCGCCTTCGGCGACACCGAGCGCACCTTCGACCACAAGGGCACCCGGTTCGTCACGCTGAACTCGTCGACCGGCTCGCTGCGCGGCGGCGGCTTCGACCAGGTGCGGATGCTGCGCGAGGCGCTCGACTCGGCGGCCGGCGACCCGGCCGTCGGCTCGGTGGTCGTGCTGCACCACCACCCGCCGCGCGACCCCAGCCCGGCCAAGGCCAGCCAGCTCGGCGACCGGAAGGAGGCGGCGCTGCTGGAGCAGTGGCTGGCCGACTTCCAGCACCGCACCGGCAAGGGCGCGGCCTTCGTCGGCGGACACGTCGGCACCTTCCACGCCGACCGGCTCGACGGGGTGCCGTACCTGATCAACGGCAACGCGGGCAAGAACCCCTCCACCCCGGCCGACCAGGGCGGCTTCACCGGGTGGACCGAGTTCGGGGTGGACCCGGTGAGCCCGGCCGAGGCCGACCGGGCGCGACGCAACCCGCTCGTCGAGGGCCCGCGCTGGGTCGCCGCCGAGACCCACGCGCACGTCGACGCGCTCGCGCTGACCGCCCCGGCCGGCGTCGCGGTCGGCGCCCCGGCGACGGTCACCGCCGCGGTGACCCAGCCTGGCGGGCGTACGGTGCCGGTGGCGGCGCCGGTGAGCGCGGACTGGTCCGCCTCGCCGAACGTGCACGTCGGCTCGGTCCTCGGGCTGCGGCCGTGGCACGTGGCCCGCTTCGACCCGGCGACCGGCAAGCTCACGGCCCTGCGCCCCGGCGCCCAGGTCAAGCTGGCCGTCGCGGTCAACGGCGCGCACGCCGAGGCCACGATCACCCTGACTGCCGCCGCCCAGGCCCCGGCCGCCTGACAGGTGCGGAGGGCCCCTTCCGGCGGCAGCCGTCCGGAGGGGGCCCTCGCGCACTCCCGGGAGTCCGGAGGGCCCTCCGCGCTCCCGGGAGTGCGCGGGCCGGCCGGTCGGGCGACGACCCGGACGTCGGTGGTCGCGTCGCCTCCCGCGCCGTGCCCCGCGCGGGGCACGCCCGGACGGCGGCCGTGCCGGGGTGAATGCCCGGCCACGCTGCGGGAATGCGGGAGGTGCGGCGGGCGTTGTCGATGCCGGACCAGCCGTGCGGCCCGATTGCCGGGCCGGCGTCCGCCCATGGCACACTGGTCAATCGGCCACCGGTTCCGGTTCACGCCCGAGCCCGTCGCACGCCGCGACGGACACCGACGGCGACCCGGCGACCACCCACGAGAGGACCGAGGCGAGATGAAGTCCAACATCCACCCGGAGTACGTGACCACCGAGGTCAGCTGCTCCTGCGGCAACACGTTCACCACCCGCAGCACCGCCAAGGGCGGCTCGATCCACGTCGAGACCTGCAGCGCCTGCCACCCGTTCTACACCGGCAAGCAGCGCGTCCTGGACACCGCGGGCCGGGTGGCGAAGTTCCAGCAGAAGTACGCCAAGGTTCAGGCCAAGAAGGCCAAGTAGCTCCTCGTTCGGCGCCCGCGTCCGGTCTCGTGCCGGACGCGGGCGCCGTCCGTATTCCCACTGGTCCCGCCCTCGTCGTCGAAGGAGCCTCCCCCGCATGAGCAGCGAGCGTCTGGCCACCCTCCTCGACGAGTACGCCGAGCTGGAGAAGCGGCTGGCGGACCCGGCCATCCACGCCGACCAGAACACGGCCCGCCGGGTCGGCCGCCGGTACGCCGAGCTGGTGCCGCTGCACAAGGCGGCCGGTGAGCTGGAGCAGGCCCGCGCCGACCTCGCCGCCGCCCGCGAGCTGGTCGCCGAGGACGCGTCCTTCGCCGCCGAGGCGGAGTCGATCGCGGCGAGCCTGCCGGGGCTGGAGGAGCGGCTGGCGGAGCTGCTGATCCCACGCGACCCGCACGACGCCAAGGACGTGATCGTCGAGATCAAGGCGGGGGAGGGCGGCGAGGAGTCCGCCCTGTTCGCCGGCGACCTGCTGCGCATGTACACCCGCTACGCCGAGCGGCGCGGCTGGCTCACCGAGGTCATCGACGCCCAGGACTCGGACCTGGGCGGGGTGAAGGACGTCTCGCTGGCGATCAAGACCAAGGGCGTGCCCGAGGGCGGCAACGGCGTCTGGTCCCGGCTCAAGTGGGAGGGCGGCGTGCACCGGGTGCAGCGCGTACCCGTCACCGAGTCGCAGGGGCGCATCCACACCAGCGCCGCCGGCGTGCTGGTGCTGCCGGAGGCAGAGGACGTCGACGTCACCATCGACCCGAACGAGCTGCGCATCGACGTGTTCCGCTCCTCCGGCCCGGGCGGGCAGTCGGTGAACACGACCGACTCGGCGGTGCGGATCACGCACGTCCCGACCGGGATCGTGGTCTCCTGCCAGAACGAGAAGTCCCAGTTGCAGAACCGGGAGCAGGCGATGCGGATCCTGCGCGCCCGGCTGCTGGCGGCGGCGCAGGAGCAGGCCGACGCGGCCGCCTCGGACGCCCGCAAGGCGCAGGTGCGCACCGTGGACCGCTCCGAGCGCATCCGCACGTACAACTTCCCGCAGAACCGGATCACCGACCACCGGATCGGCTACACCGCGTACAACCTGGACCTGGCGCTCGCGGGCGACCTGGACGGGGTGCTCGACGCCCTCGTCGAGGCCGACCGCGCGGCCCGCCTGGCCGGCGACACCGAGTTGACCCGCCGCTGACCCGCCGCCGGCGCGGTCAGGAGGCGCGGGGGCGGGTCTTCGCCGCCAGCATCGCGCGGTCGGCGGCCTCGAACGCGGTGCCGAGGGCGTCGCGCAGGCCCGGGCCGGTGGCGCCCACCTCGGCGAAGCCGACGCTGACGCCGACCGGGGTGCCGGGCACCAGCGACTCCCAGTCCTCCGTGCGTACCGCGGCGTCGATGCGGCGGCCCACCTCGGCCGCCTCGGCCATCCCGGCACCGGGCAGCACCACCACGAACTCGTCCCCGCCGTAGCGGGCCACGAAGTCGCCCCGGCGCATCACCCGGTTGATCACCCCGGCGATGCGCTGGAGCACCAGGTCGCCCGAGTGGTGCCCGTGCCGGGTGTTGACGGCCTTGAAGCCGTCCAGGTCGCAGACGCCGATCACCACCCGGTCGCCGTGGGAGACCACGGTGGCGATGTAGCGCTCCAGCCGCCGCCGGTTGGGCAGCCCGGTCAGCGGGTCGGTCAACGCCTCACCCTCGAAGCGGGCCGCCTCGCGGCGCATCTCCTCGTGGTCGATGCGGGCGGCGATGCCGTCGATGTAGACGTCCCGGAGCCGGTCGTTGCGCTGGGCGGCCAGCCGGAACGCCAGCCGGTCGGCCCGGTGCGCCCCGGCGTGGTCGCCGGCGCGGGCGAGGGCGATGCTGCGCAGCCGGGCCGGCTCGGCCGCGCCCAGCGTCTCGGTGGAGACCTGGACGGTGTCCAGCCGGGTGACGGCCTCGATCGGCCGCCCCTCGGCGACGGCCAGGCAGACCTGGCCGAGCTGGCGCATGTCACGGGCGCGGGCGCTGTCGCCGCCGTGGCCGAGCAGCCGGGCCGGGGCCGCATCCGTGTCGGCGTCCAACCGGTCGCCGAGGGCCGCCTGCCGGGCGGCGGCGTAGCCGTACGCGGCCAGGCTGCTCGGGCGCAGCTTCCCGGCCCGACCGCTGCGCAGGAACCGGTCGAGGTCGGCCGCGACGTCGCGCAGCACCCGCAGGCAGCCGTCGCTGTCGCCGTTGTGGTCCAGGGCCACGGCGTTGCGCAGCCGGATGCCGGGGGCGGCGAAGGTCTCCTCGGGGATCTTGGCGGCGCCGCCGAGCTGCCGGGCCCGTTCGATGGCGCCGAGGGCGTAGCCGTGGAAGCTGAGGTACGAGTAGGCCATCGCCAGGTCGTGCCAGCCCCACGCGGTGTCCCGGTCGGGGTCCGCCACGGCGCCCAGCGCCCGCGCCGCCTTCACGAGGTGGGTGACGCAGCGGTCCGGCGCGCCCTGGTGGTGCGCGGCGAGGGCGGCCAGCGCGTTGAGGTGCCCGAGCAGGTAGGGCTCGGCGAGGTCGCGGACGGCGGTGGAGGCCTCCTCGACGGCCCGGGTGTACTCCGCCGTGCGCCCCAGGTTGATCACCGCGGAGAGGCGCTGCACCAGGGCGTCGGCCCGCGCGTACGGGTCGGTGGTGGTGGTGATGACCCGGTCGAGGATAGCGTACGCCTCGGCGGAGCGGCTGGACTCCTGGAGAGTCCGCGCCCGCGTCAGGGCGTCAACCTGGTCGGTGACCCGGTCGAGCCAACCCACCGCGACCTCCTGTCGGTGTGCGTCCGGACGCATCCGCTCGTGATGTCCAGCGCGACGCCCCATGATTATCTCGTGACCACCGTGCCGCAACACCCGTCCGAAGGGACGAGACGGCAGCGCCCTTCCGTGGCGTTGGCCCGGGCGTCCCGCGCCCTCGCCGACGCCGGGATCGCCTCGGCGCGGGCCGAGGCGGAGCAGTTGGCCGCGTACGTGCTCGGGGTGCCCCGGGGGCGCCTGGCGCTGGCCGACGATCTCACCGCCGACCAGCTCGACCGGTTCGACGAGCTGGTCGCGCGGCGGGCCGGGCGGGAGCCGTTGCAGCACCTCACGGGCAGCGCCGGCTTCCGGCACCTGGAGCTGGCCGTCGGGCCGGGCGTCTTCGTGCCCCGGCCGGAGACCGAGCTGCTCGCCGGCTGGGGGATCGCGCAGGGCCGACGCCTGGGCGCCGGGTTGGTGGTGGACCTGTGCAGCGGCTCGGGGGCGATCGCCCTCTCGGTCGCCCAGGAGCTGCCGGCGGCCCGGGTGGTGGCGGTGGAACGGTCGACGGCGGCGCTGCCCTGGCTGCGGCGCAACGCGGCGGCCCGGGCGGCCGCCGGGGACCGGCCGATCGAGGTGGTGGCGGCGGACGTCACCGCCGCCGACCTGCTCGCCGACCTGGTGGGCCGGGTCGACGTGCTGCTGTGCAACCCGCCGTACGTGCCGTCGGACGTCGCCGTACCCCCGGAGGTGGGCCGGCACGACCCGGCGAGCGCGGTCTTCGGCGGCGCGGACGGCCTGGCGGTGATCCGTCCGGTGATCGCCCGGGCGGCGGCGCTGCTGCGCCCGGGCGGGGTGCTCGGCGTGGAGCACGACGACACGCACGGCACGGCGGTGCCCGACCTGCTCGCGGCGGACGGCCGGTTCGAGGCGGTCGCCGGCCACCCGGACCTGGCCGGGCGGCCCCGCTTCGCGACCGCGTCCCGCCGGGCGGACGGCCAGCACGCCGCCGCCGGGGCGACGTGGCAGACTGACTCCTCGTGATGCTCTACGACTGCCGGTCGCCCGCCGACCGGGACCGCGGCATCGCCGCTGCCATCGAGGCGGTCAAGAACGGCGAGCTGGTCGTCCTGCCGACCGACACGGTCTACGGGATCGGCGCGGACGCGTTCACCCCTTACGCGGTCAAGGCCCTGCTGGACGCCAAGGGTGGCCGTCAGGTGCCGCCGCCCGTGCTGATCGGCTCCCGGCACACCCTCGACGGCCTGGTCTACTCGCTGCCCCAGGCGGCCCGGGACCTCGTCGAGGCGTTCTGGCCGGGGGCGTTGACCATCATCGTGGCGCACTCGCCCAGCCTGCGCTGGGATCTCGGCGACTCCTCGGGGACGGTGGCGGTGCGGATGCCGCTGCACCCGGTGGCGCTGGAGGTGCTGCGCGAGACCGGCCCGATGGCGGTCGCCTCGGCCAACAAGACCGGCCAGCCGGCGGCCCTCACCGCCGAGGAGGCCCGCGACCAGCTCGCCTACTCGGTGCGGGCCTACCTGGAGGCCGGGCCCTGCCCGGACCCGGTGCCGAGCACGATCGTCGACCTCACCGGCGAGGTGCCGCAGGTGCTGCGGCAGGGCGCCGTCCCGATCGAGAAGCTCCGCGACGTGGTGCCCGACATCCTCGCCGGCCAGGGGGTCTGAGTGCCTCCGTTCACCGTGCTGCACGTGTGCATGGGCAACATCTGCCGGTCGCCGATGGCCGAGCGGCTGCTGGCCCTCGCCGTGCGGGAACGGCTGGCCCGCCGCGAGGTCGATCCGGAGCGCGCCGACGAGCTGCTGCACAGCCACAGCGCCGGCACCGGCGGCTGGCACGCCGGCGAGGAGATGAACCCGCCGGCGTCGCGCCAGGTGACCGCCCGGGGCGGCAGCGTCGCCGGCTTCGCCGCGCGCAAGCTGCGGTCGGACCACATCGACGCCGCCGACCTCGTCCTCACGGCCACCGCCGACCAGCAGGACTACGTGGTGGCGTTGCGCCCCGACGCCGCGTCCCGCACGTTCGTGCTGGGCGAGTTCGGCCGGCTGCTCGCGGGGGTGGACGCCGCCGGGCTGCCGGCGGCCGAGGCGACCCCCGACGGGGTGTACGCGCGGGGCGTGGCCCTGGTGGCGGCCGCGCACGCCGCCCGCCTGGGCGCCTCGGCGCTGCCCACCGACGATCTCGACGATCCGTGGGGTCGCGGCGACCAGTGCTTCAGCCGGGTCGCCGACGAGATCGAGGAGACCGTCCACCCCCTCGCGGCCGCGCTCCTGCCGTAACCCGCCCGAGGTACCCCCGCGCGTGAGTTTCCTGCGGGTTTGGGGGAAAGGCGCGGTCAAGAGGGACATTCGGGTCATTCTGGGTGGGTCCTGACCGGCTCCTGCGGGGAGAGCTGATGACCCGGGCACGCCTCGACAAACTGTTCACCGTGCTGATCGCCGGCGTGCTGGCCGGGCTGGCGCTCGCGGTGGCGGCCCTCCCGGCCGCGCTGGTCTTCGGGATCGGGTTCTCGGCGCTCGCCGCGCCGTACTCGGAGCTGCCGAACACGCTGCGCACGCCGCCCACGCCCCAGCGCTCCAACCTCTACGCCAACGACGGCACCACCCTGATCACCTCCTTCTACCAGGAGGACCGGGTGGACGTGCCGCTGGCCGAGGTGGCGCCGGTGATGCGGCAGGCGATCATCGCCGCCGAGGACACCCGGTTCCACGAGCACCGCGGCGTCGACCTGCGCGGCGTGGTGCGGGCCTTCGCGGTCAACCAGCGCGACGGCACGACGAGGCAGGGCGCGTCCACGCTGACCATGCAGTACGTCCGCAACGTGCTCAGCAACGACCCCCGGCTCAGCGAGCGGCAGCGCGCCGCCGCCAGCGAGCTGACCACCGCCCGCAAGATCCAGGAGATGCGGTACGCGTTGGCCCTGGAGCGGGAGCTTTCCAAGGACGAGATCCTCACCCGCTACCTCAACATCGCCTACTTCGGGGCGGGCGCGTACGGGGTGGCCGCCGCGAGCCGGCGCTACTTCTCCAAGCCGCCGGCGGAGCTGACCCTGGCCGAGGCGGCGCTGCTGGCGGGCCTGGTCCGCTCCCCGCACACCGACGACCCCATCAACGGCGACGCGGACGCGGCACTCGCCCGTCGGGCGTACGTGCTCGACCGGCTGGTGGAGTCCGGGCAGGTGCCGGCCGAGGCGGCGGCCCTGGCCGAGGCCGAGCAGTTGAAGCTGCGGCCCAGCCAGACGCCGAACGACTGCACGGCGGTGCCGGCCGAGCACAACGACTGGGGATTCTTCTGCGACTGGTTCACCCGCTGGTGGAACGCGCAGCCGGCGTTCGGCGCGACGGTCGACGAGCGGCAGCTCACGCTGCGCCGGGGCGGCTTCTCCATCGTCTCCTCGCTCGACCCCGCGGTGCAGCGCGCCACCACCGAGCAGGTCCGCCGGATCTATCCGGTGGACGACCGCCGGGCGGCGCCGACGGCGGTGGTCCAGCCTGGCACGGGCCGGGTGCTCGCGATGGCGGTGAACCGGAACTACGGCGTGACCGCCAACCCGGCAGGGCAGAAGAACCACCCGAACACGGTCAACCAGCTGGTCGCCGGGGGCGGGGCGATCGAGGGCTACCAGGCCGGCTCCACGTTCAAGCTCTTCACGATGCTGGCCGCGCTGGAGGCCGGGCTGCCGCTGAGCACGGAGTTCGACGCGCCGGCGCGGATCGTGACGGACTACTCGGTGACCGAGGCGACGGCGAGCTGCGACGGGTACTGGTGCCCGCGCAACGCCAGCGCCTCGATGGACGGCCGGCACACCATGTGGACCGCGTTCGGCGAGTCGGTCAACACGTACTTCGCCTGGCTGACCGAGCGGGTCGGCGCGGACCGGGTGGTGGAGATGGCCGAGCGGCTCGGCATCGTCTTCCGCTCCGAGGACGACGCGCGGCTGGCCCGCCACGGGGCGCGCGAGTGGGGACCGTTCACCCTCGGCGTCTCCGCCACCACCCCGCTCGACCTGGCTGGCGCGTACGCGGCGGTGGCGGCCGAGGGGTCGTGGTGCGCGCCGCTGCCGGTCGTCTCGATCGCCGACGCCGCCGGCCGGCCGGTGGCCGCCGCGCAGCCGAACTGCCGCCAGGCGGTCGACGTGGACGTGGCCCGGGCGGCGGCCGACGCGGCCCGCTGCCCGGTCGGCGACCAGTCGATGTACCGGGAGTGCGACCGCGGCACCGCCGAGAGGCTGCACCGGCAGCTCGGCCGGCCGGTGGCGGGCAAGACGGGCAGCTCGGACGGGTACGCGACGGAGACCGTGGTCGCCTTCACCCCACAGCTCGCGGTCGCCTCGATCGCCGCCAACCCCGACGACCCGGGCGACGCGGTCGGCCAGCGGGTGCAGAGGCAGCTGGTCGAGGCGGTGGGGGAGGTGCTCTCCTTCGCGCTGCGCGACGAGCCGGTGCGCGACTTCGTGCCGCCGAGCGAGGCGACCGCCTTCCAGCTCACCGGCGCCCGCGCCGGCAACTGAGCCCGCCCGCGAGCCGCCGTGCCCCGCCCCCCGGCGGGTGCGCCCGCGCGGGCGGCCCGGCGGGCGGCTCGGATCCCGCGCGGGGGCCGCCTCAGCGGCGTAGGAAGGCGGCGGGCCGGTGGGCCTCCTGCTCCGCCTGGCGGGCGATGTTGCGGGCCATTCCGCCGAAGACCACCGCGTGGAAGGGCGCGACGGAACCCCAGTAGGCGTGCCCGGGTAGCCCGCGCGGCAGGAACACGGCCCGCTGCTGGTAGCGGCTGCCGCCGTCGGCGCCGGGGAGCACGCGCATCTCCAGCCAGGCCCGGCCGGGCAGCCGCATCTCGGCGCGCAGCCGCAGCAGCTCGCCGGGCACGATCTCCTCCACCCGCCAGAAGTCCAGCGCCTCGCCGACCTGGAGGCGGTGCGGGTCGCGCCGGCCACGGCGTAGCCCCACGCCGCCGATCAGCCGGTCCAGCCAGCCCCGGATCGTCCAGGCCAGCGGGAACGAGTACCAGCCGTGCTCGCCGCCGACGCCCTCGATGACCCGCCACAGGTCCTCCGGCGGCGCGTGCACCGCCCGTTCGCGGACGTCGGTGTAGGCGGTGCCGCCGGACCACTCCGGGTCGCTGGGCAGCGGCTCGGCCGTCGCGTCGGGCCCGCTCGCCGTCGACCAGCGGGTCTCCACCTCGCCGTCGCGCACCTTCGACAGGGCCAGCGCGACCGCCTGGTCGAAGCTGGTCAGCCCGTCGGGCGGGTCCGGCACGTACCGCGCGATGTCGTGCTCGTGGGCTACGGCCTCGTGGACCAGGCTCTCCACCAACGGCCGGGCGATGGCGTTCGGCACCGGGGTGATGAGCCCGACCCAGTGCGAGGAGAGCGACGGCGTCAGCGGTCGCACCGGCACGATGACGCGCCGGCGCAGCCCGGCCACCCGCGCGTACCGCTGCATCATGTCCTGGAAGGTGAGGATGTCCGGCCCGCCGATGTCGAAGGCGCGGTTGACCTCCGGCGGCAGGTCGACGCAGCCGGCCAGGTAGCGCAGCACGTCGCGGACGGCGATCGGCTGGATCCGGTTGCGGACCCAGCGCGGGGTGACCATCGCCGGCAGCCGCTCGGTCAGGTAGCGCAGCATCTCGAACGAGGCCGACCCCGAGCCGATGATCACCGCGGCGCGCAGCACCGCCGTCGGCACCCCGCTGTCGAGCAGGATCCGCCCCACCTCGGCCCGCGAGCGCAGGTGCGCCGACGGGACCTCCCGGTCCGCCGCCGGCTCCGGCCCGCCCAGGTAGACGATCCGGCGTACGCCCGCGGCGCGCGCGGCCTCGGCGAACCGGGTGGCGGCCTCGCGGTCGGCGGCCTCGAAGCCGGCCTGGCCGAGCGAGTGCACCAGGTAGTACGCGACGTCCACGCCCGCGAACGCGGCGGGCAGCGTCTCCGGCCTGCGTAGGTCGCCCTCGACGATCTCCGTCTGCGCCGCCCACGGCACGTCCCGCAGCCGTCCCGCCTTGCGGGCCAGGCACCGCACCGTGTGCCCCTCGGCCAGCAGCCGGGGCGCCAGGCGCCCGCCGATGTAACCCGTCGCTCCCGTGACCAGGCATCTCACGGTCTCCAGTGTGCGGCCCAATAGACTCTGGCGCTGTGGCTACTGAGACGAGCACCTTCTGGGGGCCGGACTTCGACCAGCTCCGCGCGACCGACCCGGAGATCGCCGGGGTGGTGCTCGGCGAACTGGACCGGCTCCGGGGCGGCCTGCAACTGATCGCCAGCGAGAACCTCACCTCGCCGGCCGTGCTGGCCGCGCTCGGCTCCACCCTGACCAACAAGTACGCCGAGGGCTACCCGGGCCGGCGCTACTACGGCGGCTGCGCCGAGGTCGACCGGGCCGAGGAGATCGGCATCGCGCGGGCGAAGGAGCTCTTCGGCGCCGAGCACGCCAACCTCCAGCCGCACTCCGGGGCGAGCGCCAACCTGGCCGCGTACGCGGCGCTGGTCCAGCCGGGGGACACGGTGCTCGCCATGGACCTGCCGCACGGCGGCCACCTGACCCACGGCAGCCGGGTGAACTTCTCCGGCAAGTGGTTCCACACCGTCGGCTACACGGTCCGGCCGGACACCGAGCTGATCGACTACGACGAGGTGCGGGACCTCGCCCGGGCCCACCGCCCCAAGATGATCATCTGCGGTGCGACGGCGTACCCGCGCCTGATCGACTTCGCGCGGTTCCGTGAGATCGCCGACGAGGTCGGTGCGTACCTGATGGTCGACGCCGCGCACTTCATCGGGCTGGTCGCCGGGCAGGCCGTACCGTCGCCGGTGCCGCACGCCGACGTCGTCTGCGCCACCACGCACAAGGTGCTGCGCGGGCCGCGCGGCGGCATGATCCTCTGCCGGGAGTCGCTGGCCCAGCGCATCGACAAGGCGGTCTTCCCGTTCACCCAGGGCGGCCCGCTGATGCACGCGGTGGCCGCGAAGGCGGTCGCGCTGCGCGAGGCCGCCCAGCCCGAGTACCGGGCCTACGCCGAGCGGGTGGTGGCCAACGCCCGGGCACTGGCCGCCGGGCTCGCCGACGAGGGGATGCGCCCGGTCTCCGGGGGCACCGACACCCACCTCGCCCTGGTGGACCTGCGCGAGGTCGGGGTCACCGGCGCCGACGCCGAGGCGCGCTGCGACGCCGCCACCATCACCCTGAACAAGAACGCGATCCCGTACGACCCACAGAAGCCGATGGTTGCCTCTGGCATCCGGGTGGGCACCCCGAGCGTCACCACCCAGGGCATGCGCGAGCCGGAGATGCGCCAGGTCGCCTCGCTGATCGCCCGCGCCGTACGCACCGATCCCGCCGCCCCGGGCGGCGCCGACACCCTCGCCGGGATCGCCGGCGAGGTCGCCGCGCTGGTCGCCGCCTTCCCGGCGTACCCCCGATGAGCGAGCCGCGCGCGGGCGAGCCCGGCGCCATCCGGGCGCGGCTGCCGCACCTTCGCCTGCCGCTGCTGGCCTGCGGGGTGCTCGCGCTTGTCGCGGTGCCGACCGCGGCGGTGCTGCGCGGCGGCACCGGCGCGGCCGGCGTGGCCGCCGGGATCGCGCTGGTCGTCGTCAGCTACCTGGTCTCCGGCGTCTCGGTGGCCTGGGCCGACGCCGTCAATCCACGGATGATCATGTCGGTGGGGCTGGTCACCTACGCCACGAAGATCGTGGTGCTCGGGGTGGCGATGGCCGCCGTGGCGGCCACCGGCTGGCCCGGCCTGCCGGACATGGGGGTGGCGATCATCGCGGCCGTGGTGGTCTGGACGGGCGCCCACCTCGCCTGGGCCCTGCGCTCGCCGCTGCCCACATTCGAGCGACGCGGTGAGTGAGCGTTCTGTCGGATCTGCGTCCGGCATTTCGGGCTGCCGCCGCGGGCCGCACGGGAGTAACCTGACCAACGACTTTCGCGCCCGCACCACGGCCCGCACGCTGTCCGCAGTGTGGGGGGTGCCGCACACTCCCGCGCGTGCCTGCTGATATTGTTCGCCACGTCATGGCCGAAGACCCACACCCCCGCAGGTCCGACGACCCTTCGTCGGAAGGCGCGGCAGGGGCCGTTCTGGGCTACCTACTCGCCGGCATCGTGGTGTGGGGCTTCCTCGGGTGGTTGGCGGAGCGACTTCTCGATCTGCGAACCGGCGTCGGGGTCGCCCTCGGCATGATCTTCGGCGCGGCCGGAGCGATTTACCTGATCATGAAGAGGCTCAGTGCTTGAGTGCCAGCACGCCCGGGTCTGTCGAGTGCGGAGGATGACACGGTGAGTGGACAGCTCGTCGCCGCCGAGGGGCTTCCCTGGCCCCCCAGCGTCGGAGATTTCTACCCGCCGGACGTGGCTGGCCCCTGGGTCACCAAGTTCGGGATCATGGTCTGGCTCGCGGTCGCGCTGCTGATCGTCTTCTTCATGCTCGCCTACCGGAAGCCCAAGCTGGTCCCCGGCAAGGCCCAGTGGTACGCGGAGTCGGTCTACGGCCTGGTCCGGGACAACATCGCCCGCGAACAGATGGGCAACGCGGGCATCCGCTTCGCGCCCTACTTCACGGTGCTGTTCAGCTTCATCGTGCTGACCAACCTCTTCGCCATCGTGCCCGGTCTGCAGATCTCGCCGAACTCGCACATCGCGTTCCCCATCGTGCTCGCGGCGATCTCCTACGTGATGTACCTCTACATCGGCGCCCGCAAGCACGGCCTCGGCAAGTACCTCAAGATGAGCCTGATCATCCCGAACGTGCCGTGGCCCATGCACATCCTGCTGATCCCGATCGAGTTCATGCAGACGTTCATCGTCCGGCCCGTCACGCTGGCGCTGCGGCTCTTCGCCAACCTGTTCGCCGGCCACCTGCTGCTGCTGGTCTTCACCATCGGCGGCTTCGTGATGCTCAACTCGAGCAGCCTGTTCATCCAGGTGACCTCGATCTTCTCCTTCCTGATGGCGATCGTGATGGCCTTCTTCGAGGTGCTGGTCGCCGTGCTGCAGGCCTACGTCTTCGTCACGCTGAGCGCGAACTACATCGGAAGTTCGCTCGCCGACGAGCACTGATCGGGCTCGGCGGGCCACCCGGCCCGACCAAGCTTCTGGTACCGACCCGCGTACGCGTGAGACCTCACGCGTCGAACAGGAGGAATACCCGCAATGACTGTTCTTGCCGAGATCGGCGGTAGCGTCAACACCATCGGCTACGGCCTCGCCGCCATCGGCCCCGGTATCGGTGTCGCCCTGGTCTTCGCGGCCTACATCCAGTCGAGCGCGCGCCAGCCGGAGTCCGCCGGCTACAACCGCACCTGGCTGATCCTGGGCTTCGCCCTGGTCGAGGCGCTCGCGCTCTTCGGCCTGGTGCTCGCCTTCGCCGTCGGCGGCTGACGAGAGCTTTCCCCCGACCCGGAGGTCTGACATGTTCATCGCCGCAGAAGGTGTGGAGCACAACCCGATCCTGCCCATCTGGCAGGAGATGGTCGTCGGCACCATCGCCTTCGCCCTGCTCTGCTTCGTCCTGCTGAAGTTCGTCATGCCCCGCATGGAGGCGATGTACCAGGCGCGGGTCGACGCCATCGAGGGCGGGCTCAAGCGGGCCGAGGCCGCCCAGGCCGAGGCCAACCAGGTGCTCGAGCAGTACCGGGCCCAGCTCGCCGAGGTGCGTACCGAGGCAGCCCGGATCCGGGACGACGCCCGGGCCGACGCCGAGGGCATCCGCCAGGACATCCTCGCCAAGGCGCGGGAGGAGTCCGACCGGATCATCGCCGCCGGCAAGGAGCAGCTCGCCGCCGAGCGCGCCACCATCGTGCGCGAGCTGCGCACGGAGGTCGGCACGATCGCGGTCGACCTGGCCAGCAAGATCGTCGGGGAGTCCCTCGCCGACGAGGCGCGTCGCAAGGGCACCGTCGACCGGTTCCTGAGCAACCTCGAGAGCGCGGGGGCCCGCTGATGCAGGCCGCCAGCCGGGAGTCGTACAAGGTCGCGGCCGAGCGCCTCGACGCGTACGTCCGCGGTGCGGAGCCGTCGGCGGTGACCACCACCGCCGACGCCATCCTCTCCGTCGCCGACCTGCTGCGGCGCGAGCCGCGGCTGCGCCGGGCGCTCTCCGACCCGGCCCGCAGCGGTGCCGACCGGGCCGGGCTGCTCGGCGAGCTGCTGCGCGGCAAGGTCGACGCCGAGGCGCTGGACCTGATCGCCTCGCTGGTCGCCGGCCGCTGGTCGGCGCCCTCGGAGCTGCTCGACGCCGCCGAGCGGCTGGGCGTCGACGCTCTCCTGGCCGGCGCCGACTCCGCGGGCGAGCTGGGCGAGGTCGAGGACGAGCTGTTCCGCTTCGGGCAGGTCGTCGCCGGTGCGCCGGAGCTGTCCAGCGCGCTCTCCGACTCGACCGTCCCGGCCGTCCGGCGGGCCACGCTGGTCGACCAGCTGCTCGCCGGCAAGGCCCGGCCGATCACCGGCTACCTCATCGGGGTCGCGCTCGCCGGGTTCGGTGGACGCAACCTCTCCGGTGCGCTCAGCCGGCTGGTCGAGCTGGCCGCCGAGCGGCGGGACCGGCAGGTGGCGTACGTGACCGCCGCGGCCCCGTTGAGTGAGGAGGAGGAGCACCGGTTGGGTGCCAGCCTCTCCGCGATATACGGTCGAGAGGTTTCCGTCAAGCAGACGGTGGACCCCTCGGTTCTCGGTGGCGTCAGTGTGCGGGTCGGCTCCGACCTGTACGACGGCACCGTCCTGCGCCGCCTCAACGAGAGCCGCAACGCGCTCGCGAAGCGCTGAGGCGGCAGCGCCGCCCAGTGCCTGTGACATAGACGCCATTCGGACCGGTCGGTACTAGGTATCCCGGGCCCCTGATACTTAAGGAAGCAGAGGATGGCCGAGCTGACCATCTCGACGGAGGAGATCCGCGGCGCCCTGGAGCGCTACGTCTCCTCCTACTCGTCCGAACTCTCCCGCGAGGAGGTCGGCACCGTCGCCGACACCGGCGACGGCATCGCCCACGTCGAGGGCCTCCCCTCGACCATGACCAACGAGCTCCTGGAGTTCGAGGACGGCACCCTGGGTGTGGCGCTGAACCTCGACGTCCGGGAGATCGGTGTCGTCGTTCTCGGTGACTCCGCCAAGCTCGAAGAGGGGCAGCGCGTCAAGCGCACCGGCCGGGTGCTCTCGGTGCCGGTCGGCGACGCCTTCCTCGGCCGTGTGGTCAACGCGCTCGGCCAGCCGATCGACGGGCTCGGCGACATCGCCAACGAGGGCTACCGCGAGCTGGAGCTCCAGGCCCCGAACGTGATGTCCCGACAGTCCGTGGACGAGCCGCTGCAGACCGGCCTCAAGGCCGTCGACGCCATGACCCCGATCGGTCGCGGCCAGCGTCAGCTGATCATCGGTGACCGGAAGACCGGCAAGACCACCGTCGCGCTGGACACCATCCTCAACCAGCGGGACAACTGGCGCTCCGGCGACCCGAAGAAGCAGGTCCGCTGCATCTACGTCGCCATCGGTCAGAAGGCCTCCACGATCGCCTCGATCAAGGGCGTCCTGGAGGAGGCGGGCGCGATGGAGTACACCACGATCGTCGCCTCCCCGGCCTCCGACCCGGCCGGCTTCAAGTACCTCGCCCCCTACACCGGCTCGTCCATCGGGCAGCACTGGATGTACGGCGGCAAGCACGTCCTCATCGTCTTCGACGACCTGAGCAAGCAGGCCGAGGCGTACCGCGCCGTGTCCCTGCTGCTGCGTCGCCCGCCGGGCCGCGAGGCGTACCCGGGTGACGTCTTCTACCTGCACTCCCGTCTGCTGGAGCGCTGCGCGAAGCTCTCCGACGAGCTGGGCGGCGGCTCGATGACCGGCCTGCCGATCATCGAGACGAAGGCCAACGACATCTCGGCCTTCATCCCGACCAACGTCATCTCCATCACCGACGGCCAGATCTTCCTGGAGACCGACCTGTTCAACCAGGGCGTCCGGCCGGCCATCAACGTCGGCACCTCGGTCTCCCGGGTCGGTGGCGCCGCGCAGGTGAAGCCGATGAAGAAGGTCGCCGGCTCGCTGCGGCTCAACCTGGCCCAGTTCCGCGAGCTGGAGGCGTTCGCCGCCTTCGCCTCCGACCTGGACAAGACCTCCCGCGCCCAGCTCGACCGCGGCGCCCGCCTGGTCGAGCTGCTGAAGCAGGCGAACTACTCGCCGTTCCCGGTGCAGGAGCAGGTCGTCTCGGTCTGGGCCGGCACCGAGGGCAAGCTGGACGACATCCCGGTCGGGGAGATCCGCCGCTTCGAGTCGGAGTTCCTCCAGTACCTGCGCCACAAGCACGAGGGTGTGCTGGCCGCCATCGCCGACCACCAGTGGAACGACGACATCATCGGCTCGCTCGACGCCGCCATCGCCGACTTCAAGCAGGTCTTCCTCGGCAAGGCCGACGAGCGGCGGATCAACGAGGCCCCGGCCTCGCCGCTGGAGGGCGACGAGAACCGTGAGACGGTGACCCGCTACCGGGACGGCGCGGGCGACCGTCCGGCCGAGAACCAGTAAGGGCTGATCCATGGCGGCCCAGGTACGCGTTCTTCGTCAACGGATCCGCTCGGCGAAGGGGATGAAGAAGATCACCAAGGCGATGGAGCTCGTGGCGACGAGCCGGATCGCCAAGGCCCAGGCCCGCGTGGCGGCGTCCCTGCCGTACGCCCAGGCCGTCACCGGTGTGCTCACGGCGCTGGCGTCCAACGCGCAGATCGACCACCCGCTGCTCACCCCGCGTCCGAAGGTGCGGCGGGCGGGCGTCCTGCTGGTCACCTCCGACCGCGGCCTCGCCGGTGGTTACAGCTCCAACGCCATCAAGATGGCCGAGTCGCTGATCGCCCGGCTGCGGGCCGACGGCAAGGAGCCGGTGCTCTACGTCATCGGGCGCAAGGGCGTCGGGTTCTTCCGGTTCCGCGACCGGCCGATCGAGGCGAACTGGACCGGGTTCTCGGAGCAGCCGACCTTCGCCGACGCCCGCGCGGTGGGTGAGACGCTGATCAAGGCGTTCACCGCCGGTGCGGACGACGTCGACGGTGGCGCCGGGGCGGACGGGGTGCTCGGCATCGACGAGCTGCACATCGTCTACACCGAGTTCCACTCCCTGATGACCCAGACCCCGGTCGCCAAGGTCATCGGCCCCATGCAGGTGGAGGACCGGCCGCGCGCCGAGGGTGCGCTGCCGGCCTACGAGTTCGAGCCGGACGCGGAGGCGCTGCTCGACGCGCTGCTGCCGAAGTACATCAACACGCGGATCTACGCGGCGTTGCTGGAGTCGGCGGCGAGCGAGTCGGCGGCCCGTCGGCGGGCGATGAAGAGCGCCACCGACAACGCCGAAGAGATGATCGAGAAGTACACGCGTGAGATGAACTCGGCCCGCCAGGCCGGGATCACCCAGGAGATCAGCGAGATCGTCGGCGGCGCGAACGCGCTGGCCGCGTCGGGAAGTGAAGTGTGATGACTGCCCCAGTAGAGACCAAGACGGCCACGGGTCGCGTGGTCCGGGTCATCGGCCCGGTCGTCGACGCCGAGTTCCCGCGCGACGCCATGCCGGCCCTGTTCAACGCCCTGCACGTGGACGTGACGCTCTCGGGCGGCGAGAAGACGCTGACCCTGGAGGTCGCCCAGCACCTGGGTGACAACATGGTCCGCGCCATCTCGATGCAGCCGACCGACGGCCTGGTCCGCGGCACCGAGGTGCGCGACACCGGTTCGCCGATCACCGTTCCGGTGGGCGACACGGTCAAGGGCCACGTGTTCAACGCGATCGGCGAGTGCCTCAACCTGACCGAGGGCGAGACGCTCCAGCCCGACGACCACTGGGGCATCCACCGCAAGGCCCCGGCCTTCGCGGACCTGGAGCCGAAGACCGAGATGCTGGAGACCGGCATCAAGGTCATCGACCTGCTCGCCCCGTACGTCAAGGGTGGCAAGATCGGCCTGTTCGGCGGTGCCGGCGTCGGCAAGACGGTGCTCATCCAGGAGATGATCACCCGTGTCGCCCGGAACTTCGGTGGTACCTCGGTCTTCGCCGGCGTGGGTGAGCGCACCCGCGAGGGCAACGACCTCATCGCCGAGATGACCGAGTCCGGCGTCATCGACAAGACCGCGCTGGTCTACGGCCAGATGGACGAGCCGCCGGGCACCCGGCTGCGGGTCGCCCTCTCCGCGCTGACCATGGCGGAGTACTTCCGCGACGTCAAGAAGCAGGAGGTGCTGCTCTTCATCGACAACATCTTCCGCTTCACCCAGGCCGGTTCGGAGGTCTCCACCCTGCTCGGCCGCATGCCGAGCGCGGTCGGTTACCAGCCGACCCTGGCCGACGAGATGGGCGAGCTCCAGGAGCGGATCACCTCCGTCCGGGGCCAGGCCATCACCTCGATGCAAGCGATCTACGTGCCGGCGGACGACTACACCGACCCCGCCCCGGCCACCACGTTCGCCCACCTCGACGCGACCACCAACCTGGAGCGGTCGATCTCCGACAAGGGCATCTACCCGGCCGTGGACCCGCTGGCGTCCTCGTCCCGGATCCTCGCCCCGGAGTTCGTCGGCGCCGAGCACTTCGCGGTGGCGACCGAGGTGAAGCGGATCCTGCAGAAGTACAAGGACCTGCAGGACATCATCGCCATCCTCGGCATCGAGGAGCTCTCCGAGGAAGACAAGATCACCGTGCAGCGCGCGCGGCGCATCGAGCGCTTCCTGTCGCAGAACACCTACGCGGCGGAGCAGTTCACCGGCGTGCCGGGCTCGACGGTCCCGATCCAGGAGACCATCGAGGCCTTCAAGAAGATCAGCGAGGGCGAGTACGACCACTTCCCCGAGCAGGCCTTCTTCATGTGCGGTGGCCTGGAGGACCTGGAGCGCAAGGCTGCGGAGCTGATGAAGGGCTGACCTGTCGGTCCTGAAGAAAGGCCGCCCCGGCAACGCCGGGGCGGCCTTTCGTTCATCTTCGGGCCCTATCATCACCGTCGCCCGGTTCCGCCTGCTCGGCGATCATGTCGTACGCGAGGTACCGTCGATCCGCCCACCCACCGCGTGGGCGTCGATCGCAACGAACCGGCTGCATGCGCCCGTCTCCTGATCGTGGGCGTGACGAACGGAGATGATCGTGGGTAAGGCCGACAAGGCCGGCGGTAAACCGTCCAGGTGGTCGGGGGTGCCGCGCTGGGCCCGGGTGTGCACCGTCTTCGGTGCCGTCCTGATGCTGCTCAGCGGCGCGGTGCTGGTCGGCGCCGAGGCGTTGATGGCCCGCTACGAGGGGGCCGTGGGCAAAGCCGACCTCTTCGGCGACCAGGCGGCCGGGGCGAAGGAGCGTAAGAGCGACATCAAGGGCCCGCTCAACATCCTGCTGGTGGGCATCGACCCGCGCAATCCGGAGATGCCGCCGCTGGCCGACTCGGTGATGGTGCTGCACGTGCCCGCCGAGATGGACCGCGCCTACCTCTTCTCGATGCCGCGCGACCTCCTCGTGGAGATCCCCGCGTTCAGCCGGGCGGAGTTCAGGGGCGGCACCGACAAGCTCAACGCGGCGATGTCGTACGGCAGCCGGGTGCCCGGCGGAAACCCGGACGCCGCGCGCGGCTTCGAGCTGCTCGCCACCACCGTCCAGAACGTCACCGGCATCAAGCGCTTCGACGCGGGCGCGATCATCAACTTCAACGGCTTCAAGAAGATCGTCGACGCGATGGGCGGCGTCGACATGTACATCGAGCGCGAGGTGCGCTCCGAGCACCGCGAGCCGGACGGCAAGCACCGCAAGGGCAACCCCAACGGCGAGGGCTACGTCGGCCCGCAGGCGGTCTACAAGAAGGGCAACCAGCACCTCGACGGCTGGCAGGCGCTCGACTACGTCCGCCAGCGCTACCCGAAGAACGGTGTCCCCGACGGCGACTACGGCCGGCAGCGCCACCAGCAGCAGTTCGTCAAGGCCATGGCCGGTCAGGCGCTCAGCGCCGACGTGGTGACCAACCCGGTCAAGCTGGACCGGGTGCTGCGGGCGGCCGGGCAGTCGCTCATCTTCAGCGGCCGGGGCAACAGCGTGGTCGACTTCGGCCTGGCGCTCAAGGACATCCGCCCGGAGACCATCCAGATGATCAAGTTGCCGGGCGGCTCGGTCGTCGAGAACGGCAAGTACCAGGGCGAGAAGTTCCAGCCCGCCGTGGACGACTTCTTCGCCGCCCTCCAGAAGGGGCAGCTGGACGCCTTCCTGCTCGAGCACCCGGACTTCCAGAACAAGGCCAAGTAGTCGTGGCGCAGGTCTCGCCACCCGCGTTGGGGGCGGGCCGGCGGCACGACTAGACTTTTGACAATCCGCCGCCGCAGCAAGGAGACAGCGTGGCAAAGCAGCTTCACGTCGAGCTCGTAGCCGTCGAGGAGAAGGTCTGGTCCGGCGAGGCCGAGATGGTCGTCGCCCGCACGACCGAGGGCGAGCTGGGTGTGCTGGCGGGGCACGCGCCCCTGCTCGGCCAGCTTGCCGAGCCCGGCCAGGTGCGCATCAAGCTTCCCGGCGGTGAGCAGGTCTCCTACGAGGTGGCCGGCGGCTTCCTGTCGGTGACCGGTGAGGGCGTCACCGTCCTGGCCGAGAGCGCCACCCCGGTCTCCGCCGCGCAGAGCCACTGAGCCGAAACGCCGATGGAGATCGTCGAAGGGGTCGGAATCGGCGTCGCCGTCATCCTCGGCGCACTTCTGATCCTCTTCGCCCGGCGGGCCGTCGTCACTCGTAGCGGGGGCATCATCCGGCTCGGCGTCCGGACCTCCACGATGCTCGACGGCCGAGGCTGGTCTCCGGGCTTCGGCCGCTTCGTCGGCGACGAACTCCGCTGGTACCGGCTGTTCAGCTTCGCCATCCGCCCCACCCGGGTGCTCTCCCGCAAGGAGTTGGCCGTCGAGCGGCGACGGCTCCCCGAGGGGCAGGAGCGCCTCTCGATGCCCGCCGACTGGGTCATCCTCCGCTGTACGAGCAACCACGCTCCGGTGGAGATCGCGATGGCCCGGTCCACCGTCACCGGGTTCCTCTCCTGGCTCGAGGCCGCCCCTCCGGGGGCGGTCTCGCCGCGTCTGGCCTCCCAGGACTGGCCCGCCGCCTGACGTCCCCTCGTCCGTGGGGGTTTCCGAGCCCACCCGCCCGGGCGGTCAGGCCTGATCCCTCCGCCGGCGGGCTCCAGGGTGGAAGGCCAGGTGGTTGAGGCCGGGAGTCAACCGGTCGTGCCGCCGCCCGGAGAGCGCCGGGACTCCTCCACGACCAGGTAGGTCGGGCCGAGCCGCCAGGAGCGGCCGTCCGGCCACGCCTGGAACGGCGCCCAGCCCAGCTCGCCGAGCAACCATTCCCAGCCGCGCACGGTGGCGGCCAGATCGGGTACCCAGACCTCGACGTGGTGCAGCGTGCCCACCGGGGTCTCCGGTGGGCACGAGGGCCGCGTGGTCAGCGGTTACCGCCCGGAACCCATAGCACATCTCCGTCCGGATTTGCCGTTCTTGACAGGATAAAGAGCAGGTCGGAGAGCCGGTTGAGATACTTTGCCGGGAGCGAGCTGGTCCGATCGGGGTCGTGCGCGACCAGGGCCCACGCCGCCCGCTCGGCGCGCCGGGCGACCGTCCGCGCCACGTGCAGCAGCGCCGCACCCGCGGTGCCGCCGGGGAGGATGAAGGAGTCGAGCTTGCTCAGGCGTGCGTTGTACTCGTCGCACCAGCCCTCCAGACGCTCGACGTACGCCTCGGTGACCCGCAGCGGCGGGTACTTCGGGTCGGGCTCGACCGGGGTGGCCAGGTCGGCGCCCACGTCGAACATGTCGTTCTGGATCGACGCCAGGACGGCCCGCAGCTCGTCGTCGAGCTGCCCCAGGGCGAGCGCCACGCCGATCGCGGCGTTGCACTCGTCGACGTCCGCGTACGCGGAGATGCGCGGATCGGTCTTCGGCACCTGCTCGTTGTTGCTCAGCCTGGTCATGCCGGCATCGCCGGCCTTGGTGTAGATGCGCGTGAGGTGGACGGCCATGACGCACAGCCTACGGATACCGGACCTGACGATCCCGGAGCGCCCGGGCGGCACCGCCGTCCGGACGGCCGGGGTGGGGCCCGGCGACGCCGGTGACCCGGCGGTCAACGATCTCGACGTCATCCGGGTACGCGGCGACGCGCGCCTGGCCGGCACGGTGCACGTCGTCGGCGCCAAGAACTCGGCACTGAAGCTGATGGCCGCCGCGCTGCTCGCCCCGGGCCGCAGCGTGATCACCAACGTGCCCCGGATCACGGACATCGCGATCATGGGCGAGGTGCTCCGCCGGCTCGGCTGCGGCGTGCACTTCGACGCCGACGACCCCGTCGACCCGATGGTCGCGTACGACGGGGTGGCCCGCTCACGGTCGGTCGTCATCGACGTGCCGGAGCAGCCCGGCGCCGAGGCGGACTACGACCTCGTACGCCGGCTGCGCGCCTCGATCTGCGTGCTGGGCCCCCTGCTGGCCCGCCGGGGGTACGTGCGGGTGGCCCACCCGGGCGGGGACGCCATCGGCTCGCGGGGCCTGGACATGCACGTCTCCGGCCTGACCCGGATGGGCGCCGAGATCTCCGGCGAGCACGGCTTCGTGATCGCGTCGGCGCCGCACGGGCTGCACGGCGCGGAGATCGTGCTCGACTTCCCCAGCGTGGGGGCGACGGAGAACCTGGTCATGGCGGCGGTGCTGGCCCGGGGGCCGAGCCTCATCGAGAACGCCGCCCGGGAGCCGGAGATCGTCGACATCTGCACCATGCTCAACCAGATGGGCGCCCGGATCTCCGGCGCCGGCACCTCCACGCTGCGCATCGAGGGGGTGCCGGGGCTGCGGCCGGTGCGGCACGCCACGGTGGGGGACCGGATCGTCGCGGGCACCTGGGCGTTCGGTGCGGCGATGACCCGGGGGGACGTCACCGTCACCGGGGTGGAGCCGGCGTTCCTGGAGGTGGCGCTCGACAAGCTGGTCTCTGCCGGGGGCCTGGTGGAGACCCGGGGCGACGCGTTCCGGATCCGGATGGACGACCGCCCGAAGGCGGTGGACGTCGTCACGCTGCCGTACCCGGGCTTCGCCACCGACCTGCTGCCGATGGCGATCGGGCTGGCCGCGGTCAGCGACGGGGCCTCCCTGATCACCGAGAACATCTTCGACGGACGGTTCATGTTCGCCAACGAGATGATGCGGCTGGGCGCGGACATCAAGACCGACGGTCACCACGCGGTGGTCCGGGGCCGGGAGGTGCTCTCCGGCGCGCCCGTACGCGCCACCGACATCCGGGCCGGCGCTGGCCTGATCATCGCCGGGCTCTGCGCCGAGGGGGTCACCGAGGTCTCCCACGTGCACCACGTGGACCGGGGCTATCCGGACTTCGCCGCCGACCTGCGCGCGCTGGGCGTCGAGGTGGAGCGCGGCACCGCCCCGGAGGAGCCGGACCTGACCATCTGAGCCGCCGCGCCCCGCCCGACACCGGCCGCGAAGCCGGGGGAGCCCGCCCGGGCCGTCGCCCGGCCGCGAAGCCCGGGCCGTCGCCGGCCGCGAAGCCCGGGGAGTGCGTCCGGCCGTCGCCCCGGGGACACGCCTTAGCACTCGTTCAGGCTCGCCGACTAGGGTGCTGACAGACACTCCAACAGGCGAGGGAGATAGAGATGGCGGGTCGACTCGCGGTCGTCGGTGCCGGGCTGATGGGTTCGGGCATCGCCCAGGTGGCGGCGCAGGCGGGCTGGCAGGTGACCCTGCGGGACCTGGACGACGCGGCCACCGGGCGCGGCATGGCCGGGATCCGGAAGTCGCTGGAGAAGTTCGCCGAGAAGGGGAAGATCGAGGCGTCCGACGTCGAGGCGACCCTGGCCCGGATCACCCCGACCACCGAGCTGGAGGCGGCTGCCGACGCGGACATCGTGGTCGAGGCGGTCTTCGAACGGCTGGAGATCAAGCACGAGGTGTTCCGCGCGCTGGACAAGATCTGCAAGGCCGACGCGGTGCTCGCGACCAACACCTCGGCCATCCCGGTGACGCAGATCGCCGCGGTGACCGGGCGCCCGGAGGCGGTCGTCGGCACCCACTTCTTCTCGCCGGTGCCGATGATGAAGCTCTGCGAGCTGGTGCGCGGCTACAAGACCAGCGACGCGACGCTGGCCACGGCGAAGACGTTCGCCGAGGAGATCGGCAAGACCGTCGTGGTGGTCAACCGGGACATCGCGGGCTTCGTCACCACCCGGCTGATCTCGGCCCTGCTCGTCGAGGCCGTCAAGCTGGTCGAGGCGGGCGTGGTCTCGGCCGAGGACCTGGACACCGCCTGCCGGCTCGGCTTCGGCCACGCCATGGGCCCGCTGGCCACCGCCGACCTCACCGGCGTGGACGTGCTCATGCACGCCACGAAGAACATCCACACCGACACCGCGGACCAGAAGTTCTTCCCGCCGGAGCTGCTCCAGCGCATGGTCACCGCCGGCGACCTGGGCCGCAAGAGCGGCAAGGGCTTCTACACGTACTGAGTCGGCGCGGCGGACGGGGGCGGTGACCCGCCCCCGTCCGGCTCAGCCGTCGCGCTTGGTCGTCCAGCGGAACGTGGTCAGGCAGAGCACCAGGCCGATCACGCACCAGGCGACGAGCACCAGGGCGACCCGGTCCAGCTCGAACGAGCCGCCCGGCTCGCGGGCGCCGAAGGCGTCCGGCAGGAAGACCGAGCGCAGGCCCTGGCACATCCACTTCAGCGGAAAGAGCGCCGCCACCTGCTGCATCCACGTCGGCAGCTCGGTGAAGACGAAGAACACCCCGGAGATGAACTGGAGCACCAGCGCGACCGGCGTGACGACCGCCGAGCCGCTGCGGGCGGTGCGGGCCAGCGACGAGATGGCGATGCCGCACAGGGTGCAGGCGGTGACGCCCAGCACCGACACCCAGCCGAAGGTCAGCCACTTCGCGGCGGTGCCGGGCAGCTCCAGGTCGAACAGCGCCACCGAGACCGCGAGCAGCAGCACCGTCTCGGCGATGCCGATCGCCACCACCATGATCACCTTGCCGGCGAACCAGACCCACTTCGGCATCGGCGTGCCCCGGTAGCGCTTGAGCACGCCCCGGTCCCGCTCGATCGGGATCCAGATGCCCAGGTTCTGGAAGCTCACGGTCATCAGGCCGGTGGCGATCATGCCGGTGATGAAGTATTGCGTGTAGCTGACCCCGGGGGCGATCTCGTCGTCGAAGATCGCCGCGAAGATCAGGATCATGATGATCGGGAAGCCCATCGTGAAGACGACGGACTCCCGGCTGCGCAGGAACTGGGTGATCTCCAGCCGGCTCTGCCGCAGGCTGAGGGCGACCGGGCCGGGCCGTCGGGTCGGCGCCGTGGTGGCCGGCGCGGCCGGCTTCGTCGTGGTGGTCATCGGTGTCCGATCATGCGCAGGTAGATGTCCTCCAGGGTCGGCCGGGTCACCGTCAGGCCCGGGACCTCGCCACCGAAGCGCGCGGCCAGCTCCGCCACCAGCGCCGTCGGCGTCGCGCTCTCCGCCGTCTGCCGCGCCCCATCCGGCGTACGCCAGGAGACCGTCGCCAGGGCCTCGCGCCGGTTGCCGAGCTGGTCGGGCGTGGCCACCTCGACCACCCGGCCGCCCGCGATCACGCCGACCCGGTCGGCGAGGGACTCCGCCTCGTCGAGGTAGTGGGTGGTGAGCACGATGGTGGTGCCGGCGGCGGCCAGGTCGCGGATCAGCTCCCAGAACTCCCGGCGCGCCTCCGGGTCGAATCCGGTGGTCGGCTCGTCGAGGAAGAGCAGCTCGGGGCGGCCGACGATGCCGAGTGCCACGTCGAGCCGGCGCTTCTGCCCGCCCGAGAGGGTGTGCGTACGGGCCTTCGCCTTGCCGGCCAGCCCTACCCGCTCGACGACCTTGTCGGGGTCGTCCGCGTCGGCGTAGAAGCCGGCGAAGTGGCGCACCACCTCGGCGACCGTCAGCTCGTCGAACTCGCCGGTGCCCTGGAGCACGATGCCCACCCGCGAGCGCCAGTCCGGCGCCGGGCGGGCCGGGTCGCTGCCGAGGACGTCGACGTCGCCGGCGTCGCGCCGCCGGTAGCCCTCCAGGATCTCGACGGTGGTGGTCTTGCCGGCGCCGTTGGGGCCGAGGAGGGCGAAGACCTCGCCGCGGTGGACGTCGAGGTCCACGCCCGCGACGGCGACGTTGTCCCCGTACGCCTTGCGCAGCCCCCGCACGGAGATCGCCAGCTCGTCATGCATGCCTCAAGTGTGCGACCTGGCCACGGCGACGGGCCGGCCGGGGTGTGGTGGTCGCGCCCATGTCGGGCGCTTCGCACCCAGGTTTCCGCTCCATGGAGCTGTGTGGTTTTCCACAGCCCTGGTGACTGAACGGTAACTTAGACTCCCGCCATGGACGAGAAGGCACTCCCCGGCCGGCTGCCCGAGCGCGACCGCCCCTGGGTGATGCGCACCTACGCCGGGCACAGCTCGGCCGCCGCGACCAACGCGCTCTTCCGCCGCAACCTGGCGAAGGGGCAGACCGGGCTGTCGGTCGCCTTCGACCTGCCGACGCAGACCGGCTACGACCCCGACCACGAGCTCGCAGCCGGAGAGGTGGGCCGGGTGGGCGTCCCGGTGGCGCACCTCGGCGACATGCGGGCCCTCTTCGACGGCATCCCGCTGGCCGACATGAACACGTCCATGACCATCAACGCGCCGGCGATGTGGCTGCTCGCCCTCTACGGCACCGTCGGCGCCGAGCAGGGCGCGGAGCTGTCCCGCTGCGCCGGCACCACGCAGAACGACATCATCAAGGAGTACCTCTCCCGGGGCACCCACATCTTCCCGCCGGCCGCGTCGCTGCGGCTGACCGCCGACGTCGTGGCGTACACGCTGCGCGAGATGCCGCGCTGGAACCCGGTGAACATCTGCTCGTACCACCTCCAGGAGGCCGGGGCGACGCCGGTGCAGGAGGTCGGCTTCGCGCTCTCCACCGCCGTCGCCGTGCTCGACGCGGTCCGCGACTCCGGGCAGGTGCCCGCCGAGCGCATGGGCGACGTCGTGCAGCGGATCTCCTTCTTCGTCAACGCCGGGGTGCGCTTCGTCGAGGAGATCGCCAAGATGCGCGCCTTCGGCACGCTCTGGGACGAGATCACCCGCGAGCGCTACGGGGTGCAGAACCCGAAGCAGCGGCGGTTCCGCTACGGCGTGCAGGTCAACTCGCTCGGCCTGACCGAGGCGCAGCCGGAGAACAACATCCAGCGCATCGTGCTGGAGATGCTCGGCGTCACCCTCTCCCGCGACGCCCGCGCCCGCGCCGTGCAACTGCCCGCCTGGAACGAGGCGCTCGGCCTGCCCCGGCCGTGGGACCAGCAGTGGTCGCTGCGGATGCAGCAGGTGCTCGCGTACGAGTCGGACCTGCTGGAGTACCCGGACCTGTTCGAGGGCTCGCACGTGATGACCGCGCTGGTCGACGAGATCGTCGCCGGCGCGCGGGTCGAGCTGGAGAAGGTGCTGGAGATGGGCGGCGTGGTGGCCGCCGTCGAGACCGGCTACCTCAAGAGCGCGCTGGTCGCCTCGCTGGCCGAGCGACGCCGTCGGATGGAGTCCGGCGCCGACGTGGTGGTCGGTGTCAACCGGTTCACCGAGACCGAGCCGTCGCCGCTGACCGCCGCCGGCGCCGAGTCCGTCGAGCAGGTCGACCCGGCCGTCGAGGCGGCGGCCACTGCCTCCGTACGCGAGTGGCGGGCCGGTCGGGACGACGCGGCCGTCGACGCGGCGCTGGCCCGGCTGCGCGCGGACGCCGCGACCACGACGAACCTGATGCCGGCGACGTTGCAGTGCGTGCGGGCCGGGGTGACCACCGGCGAGTGGGCCGGCGCGCTGCGCCAGGTCTTCGGCGAGTACCGGGCGCCCACCGGCCTGACCGGCGCCGCCGGCTCCGGCGGGGACCCCGGCCTGGCCGCCGTCCGCGCGCGGGTCGTCGCCACCGCCCGCGAGCTGGGCAGCGGCCGGCTGCGGCTGCTCGTCGGCAAGCCCGGCCTCGACGGGCACTCCAACGGCGCGGAGCAGATCGCGGTACGCGCCCGCGACGCCGGCTTCGAGGTGGTCTACCAGGGCATCCGGCTGACCGCCGGGCAGATCGTCGCCGCCGCCGTGGAGGAGGACGTGGACCTGGTCGGCCTCTCGGTGCTCTCCGGCTCGCACCTGGCGGCGGTGCCGGCGGTGCTGGACGGTCTGCGTGCCGCCGGCCGCCCGGACCTGCCGGTGGTGGTCGGCGGGATCATCCCCGCCGGCGACGCGCAGCAGCTCCGCGCCGCCGGGGTGGCCCGGGTCTTCACGCCCAAGGACTTCGCCCTGACCGGGATCATCGACGAGCTGGTCACCGTGGTCCGGGAGGCCAACGGCCTGCGCTAACGCGAGAGCCCGTGGTGGCGCTGGCCGACGTGCCGGGCGGGCACGGGCCGGCGCGGCACGCGTCGCCAGGGGCCCTCTCCGCCGGTGGTGCGGTCCCGCCCGTGGGGCGCGCCGGTCCGGCGCGCCCCGGGCGAGGTCAGCGGCTGGCGTACGTCATGCAGTCGGCCATGTCGTTGTCGGGGCCGACCTTGATCGACGGCGCGTGGCATTCCAACTGCTCGTTGTGTCGGCAGTCCGCGCGCTGGCAGGCGCCGACCTGCGCGGTCATGCCGCCGTCCACCCCGCCACGGACCGCCGGCATCTCGATGAAGGTGTGGCAGTGCGCGTGGTCCGGGCTGCCGATGGTGATGGCGAAGGCGTGGCAGTCGTTGGTGTGGTTGTACGAGCACGCCGCCACGACACATTCCTGGACGCGGGGCATCTCCACTGCTGCGGTCACGGTGACCTCCTTAGTGTCTTGCCCCGATTTTAGGCTTTTGTGGGTTTTGCCGAGCCGGGTTCAGCCCACCCCGAGCACCTCCGACAGCGGGGCCGGCTCCAGGCCGCGCTCCGCGAGCCCGGCCAGGATGTGCGGCAGCGCCTCGTCCGTCATCGGCGCGTTCGCCTCCGTCACGTGCAGCACGATCACCGAGCCGGGACGCACCCCCTCCAGCGACGCGCGCACCACCGGCCGCCAGGACGTCGCGAACGGGTCACCACTGACCACGTCGCCGTCCACCACCGTCACCCCCAGCGGCGCCAGCGCGGTCAGCGCCTTCCGGTCGTGGCACAGCCCCGGGAAGCGGAAGTACCGGGTCTGCCGCCCCCCGTACGCGGCCACCACGTCGAACGTCCGCGCCACGTCGGCGGTCATCTCGCGCTCCGCGATGCGGGGCAGGCCGTAGCAGTCCGGGGTGAAGGCCAGATGGCCGTACGTGTGGTTGGCCAGCTCGAAACGCGGGTTCCCGGCGAGCCGGCGGGTCACGTCCGGGTACTGCTCGACCCACTTGCCCGTGAGGAAGAACGTCGCCGGCACCCGCTCCCGCTCCAGCAGCTCGATGATCTTCAGGTTCGCGTACGACCGCACCGCGCCGCTGCGCAGCTGGTACCGCATCGCGTCCGTCATGTCGGCGTCGAAGGTGAGCGCCACCTTGTTCCCCGTACGCGGCCCGTGGTCGACGACGGGCGGCCTGGTCCCGACCGGGGTCGCGCCGGGAACCGTCGCCGCGGACGTGGCGGGGCCCGTGGTCTCCGGGGTGGCCGTGGCCGTGGGCGCGCCGGGGGCTGTGGCCTCCGGAGTGACCGGGGCGCGATCTGTTGCCGCGATGCGGAAGGTGCCAGCGTCGGCCGGCGCGCGCAGCGGGCTTGGGAGGACGAGGAGAGCCGCGGCGGCGACGACGGCGGTGAGGGTCGCGACGAGCGGAACGCGGGGGATCTTCACGTGCACCGGGAGATGATGTCAGCGCCTGACATTTCCTGCGTGCCCGCTGTCGAGCTTGCTGCCTGAACCGGCTGCTTGCGCGAGCCCTGTCCGGGTTGATTTGCGCGAACCTGTCCAGTTGATTGCGCGGGCCTTGTCCTGGCTGCTTGGCGCGGGCCGTGTCCGGTTGATTCTGTGAGGGACCCGGCCGGACGCGCCCCGGATGGCCCGCCCGAGCCGGGCGCACAAAGGGCCGGTCGCCCGCAACGGGAGCCACCTGCTTGCCGCCGGTGAAGCAAGCATTGGTGATCAGGACGCCATGGACCTTATCGGGCGGTTTTGACGTCCATGGCGTCCTGATCACCAGTGAGTGGAACGGTGTTCTTGGCATGCCCGTGTGGCGAGGCGGGCAATTCGGGCGGGGTGTGGCGGTCGCCCCACCTTGTTGCCTGGCTGCACGGTGTCCGGGCTTGTCACCAAGGTCCGGTCGGAGGCCGCGTCGGGCATCACCCGACGCCCGTCCCGGATGCTTTGTCCGACTTGTGGATGTGGCCGGACGCATTGTGGGGGCGGAATCGTGGCTGCGGCGGGGTTGTTACACCGTCCGTACGACCAAGCAGGGCCGCCGTCGCGGGAGGCTGAACCAAGCCGCCATCCTCTCGCCGGCCGCCTTCCCGAGAAGGTGCGGGCCAACCCCGACGGAGTGGGCCAGGCCACGTTGTCCGACGGGCCGGTGGGCCCGGGCCCGGAATGATGGCGGGCCGGCGGTGGTTACACATGGTCACGGCCAGCGTAAGGGCATCCCGCAACGCTAAGCGGGAGGGCGTCCCCGCCCCCACGAGACAGCTTCGACCTGCACTGGTCAGGCATCCGGCGGGCGCGGCCGATCTGATCTTCCTCCGGGCGAGCTGCCGGAGATCCCCTGGTTCCTGAGTTGAGCCGAGTTCGTGAGCGCCGGACGGTGCTTGCACCCGCGCGTAGCCGATCCCCCTTCGGTGTGGGTGCCGACCCCCGAATGGAGCGTTTCTGATGAACACGATCATGCGTAAGAGCGTTCTTGGTGTTGCTGGCCTGGCGGTCGCCGGTGGTCTTGCTGCCGGTCCGCTGAACCACGCCAACTCCGGTGTCGAGGTCGAGGCGGGCTCGCCGATCACGGCGGTTGCGGTGCAGGCCGACAAGCCGGACATGGGCAAGCTGGTGCCGCATGGTGTGCAGGGCGCGCAGTCGCGTATCGACCTGTCGGATGAGCAGGTGGCGAACGTGAAGGCGATCATCGCGGCGACGAAGAAGGCCGGCATGGACGAGCGTGCCGCGGTGGTGTCGATCGCGACGGCGTTGCAGGAGTCGAAGCTGGAGAACCTGGGTCATCTGGGTGACCGCAACGACCACGACTCGCAGGGCCTGTTCCAGCAGCGCCCGTCCAGCGGTTGGGGCACGGTCGAGCAGATCACCGACCCCGAGTACTCGACCACCGCGTTCCTGAAGGGTCTGAAGCAGGTCGACGGGTGGCAGGACATGCCGCTGACGAAGGCCGCGCAGACGGTGCAGGTGTCGGCGTACCCGGACCACTACGCCCAGTGGGAGCAGCAGGCTGCCGACCTGGTGGCCGAGCACTGGAACAGCTGACAGCAGTAGACGGATCGCCGCTGGCCGGCACCCCAACCGGGGCGCCGGCCAGCGGCATGTCCGGATGCGTCAGACGCGGAAGCCGGCGGCCCGCGCCGCCTGACGTTCCCGGCGGCGGTCGGAGCGGCGGCGCAGGAACCAGAAGAGGAAGACGACCAGCCCGAGCAGGAACGCCAGCACCAGCACCGGCAGGATGATCGCCACCACCGACATGACGACGCTGGTGGCGTCCTCGGCGGTGCTGGCGACCGGCGCTCCGACGCCGGCCGTGGTCGCGTTGATGACCGGTCGCGCGGCGGACTTCAGCAGGTGCACGCCGAGGGCGATCAGCACACCGGTCACCACGGGGACCCACTCGTTGGACGAGAAGAAGCTGCCCGGGTCGCTCACCGTCACCGTCTCCGACGACGAGCCCGCGCCGAACGCCAGGCCGCCCGCCGTCGGTCGGACCACGGTCTGCACGACGTCGTTGACGTGGTCGACCAGCGGGACCTTGTCGGCGACGACCTCGACGACCAGCAGCACCGCCAGGATCGCGATCACCCAGCCGTTGCCCAGCCACTGCCACCCGCCGGGCAGGTCGATCACGCTGGTGTAGCGGGCCAGCAGGCCCATGGTGAGCAGGGGGATGTACGCGTTCAGCCCCGCCGAGGCGGCGAGACCCGTACCGGTGAGAACTTCGAGCACCGTCTCAGCATCGCACCGGCACGCCAGTGCCGCTCGCTGGCGAGGGCCGGGGTCTCGGCTACCCTCGTCGGGTGCGGTTGGTCATTGCGAAGTGCTCGGTGGACTATGTCGGACGGCTCTCGGCCCACCTGCCGCCGGCCACCCGGTTGCTCATGGTGAAGGCGGACGGGTCGGTGTCGATCCACGCCGACGACCGGGCGTACAAGCCGTTGAACTGGATGAGCCCGCCCTGCCGGCTGGAGGAGGCTCCCGGCGTCTGGCGGGTCGTCAACAAGGCGGGCGAGGAGCTGCGGATCACCCTGGAGGAGATCTTCCAGGACACCTCGTACGAGCTGGGCGTCGATCCGGGCCTGCGCAAGGACGGCGTGGAGGCGCATCTGCAGGAGCTGCTGGCGGCCAACCCCGAAGCGCTCGGCGAGGGGTTCACGCTGGTCCGCCGGGAGTACATGACGGCGATCGGCCCGGTCGACCTGCTCTGTCGGGACGCCAACCAGGGCGCCGTGGCCGTGGAGGTGAAGCGGCGCGGCGAGATCGACGGCGTGGAGCAGCTCACCCGGTACCTGGAGCTGATGAACCGCGACCCGCTGCTCGCGCCGGTCGCCGGGGTCTTCGCGGCACAGGAGATCAAGCCGCAGGCCCGGGTGCTCGCGATGGACCGGGGCATCCGCTGCGTGGTCGTGAACTACGACAAGCTGCGCGGCATCGAGCGCGACGAGCTAACCCTCTTCTGACGTACGGCCGCCGAACCGCTGCTCCGGCACGCCTGGGGCAGCGCGGCCTCGGGCCCGCCCGCGGCGACTGCGGGGCCCGCCGGGTCAGGGCGGCGGGACCGGCGGCCCGTCCGCGCGGACGGCGATCAGCGACTTGGGCAGGCCGGCCACCCGCTCGACGAGGATCCGCGAGTCGGGGAAGTAGTGCCGCATCTGTGAGCGGTCGAGCAGTTCCGTCCAGAGCACCTGGTGGATGGCGGCCTCGTGGCTGCGGGTCGGCTTGTGTCCGAGCGGCCAGCGGCGGGCGAACGCCGTCCGCAGCCGTACGGGGAGGAACTGCATCCCCGGCGCGATCCAGTGCGGCTCGATGGGGAAGTAGCGGTAGGGCGTCTGCACCCAGTGCCGGTCGCCGAGCCCGCGCACGGCGTCGGCGAAGCGCAGCCGCCGCTCGTGGCCGCCGACGTGCTCCAGCACGGAGTTGGAGAAGACCAGGTCGTAGCGGCGTGAGGTGATGCGGGCCGGCAGGTCGCAGGCGTCGGCCCGGTCGACCTCCGCCCAGTCCGGGACGTCCGTGGGCGGTCGCTCCAGGTTGACCACGTGTACGCGCGCCGGCCGCATGTCGGCACGGGTCCAGGTGCCGAGCCGGCCACCCAGGTCGATGACGTGCATCTTCTCCAGGTCGGGGAAGGTCCGGGCCAGCCAGTCGGCGCGTCGACGTCGCTGCCGGGCACTCCACGACCGGTCACTGTCGACGAGGTGGAAGCGCAATCGATGGGGGCGCATTTAACGCAATGTACCGCTCCCACCACGTTGGACACACACGGGGACCTTCATGATCGGTTATCCGACAGTCACCTGCCGTACATAACCTTGATGGCCTTCACGAGCCGCGCGACGTCGGCCGGCGTCCGCTCGAAGGTCGTCGACGGCAGCAGCGACCGGGCCCGCCGCCGGGTGACGGCCTTGGCGCGGCTGAACTCCCGCAGCCCGTCCTCGCCGTGGATGCGCCCGAAGCCGGAGTCGCCGACGCCGCCGAACGGCAGCGTGGACATCCCGGCGAAGGTCAGCGCCGAGTTCACCGACGCCATGCCGGAGCGCAGCCGCCGGGCGATCGCCACCGCGCGTCGCCGACCGAAGACCGAACCCCCCAGGCCGTACGACAGGGCGTTGGCCCGGTCGACGGCCTCGTCGGCGTCGCGGACCCGGTTGATGGTCAGGGTCGGGCCGAACGTCTCCTCGCGTACGGCGGCGGAGTCCTCCGGAACGTCCACCAGCACGGTCGGCCGCACGTACGGCGGCTGCACGGCGTCCGCGCCGCCAAGCACGGCCCGACCGCCCCGCGACAGCGCGTCGTCGATGTGCCGGCGGATCACGTCGAGCTGGCTGGGCATGGTGATCGGGCCGATGTCCGCGTCGTCCGGGCCGACGGTCAGCCGGCCGGCCCGCTCGACCACCTTGCCGACGAAGGCGTCGAAGACCGGCTCGACCGCGTAGACCCGTTCGATGCCGATGCAGGTCTGCCCGGCGTTGGTCAGCGCGCCCCAGACGCACGCCTCGGCGGCGGCGTCCAGGTCGGCGTCGGCGTCGACGATCATCGCGTCCTTGCCGCCGGCCTCCAGCAGCACCGGCGTCAGCGACTCGGCGCAGGCCGCCATCACCTTGCGCGCCGTGGCCGACGAGCCGGTGAAGGCCACCTTGTCGGCCCCGGAACGGCACAGCGCCGCCCCGACGTCGCCGAGCCCGTGCACCGCCGTGAACACCGGCTGCTCGGGCACGACCTCGGCGAAGGTGTCGACGAGCCACTGGCCGACGACGGGGGTGTATTCGCTGGGCTTCAGCACCACCGCGTTCCCCGCCGCCAGCGCGTACGCGGCGGAGCCGATCGGGGTGAAGACGGGGTAGTTCCACGGGCCGATCACGCCGACGACCCCGTACGGCTGGTATTCGAGGTGGGCGGAGAACTCGGCCAGGACGAGCCGCGAGCGGACCCGGCGGGGGCCCAGCACCCGGCGGGCGTTGCGGGCCGCCCAGTCGACGTGCTCGACGGCGGTGACGACCTCGACGACGGCGTCGGCGACCGGCTTGCCGCCCTCGGCGTGCACCAGCCCGGCGATCTCCTCGATCCGCCGGGCGAGCAGGCCGCGCCAGCGCAGCAGCCGCTCCCTGCGCCCGTCGAAGCCGAGCGCGGCCCACCACTCGCCGGCCGCGCGGGCCCGCTCGACCGCCCGCCGGACGTCCTCGGCGGTGGCGACCGGCAGACGTCCGGCCTCCGCTCCGGTCGCGGGGCTCGTCGAGACCAGCCGACCGTCCTCGATGACCGGGGTGCCCGGGACATGCACAGCCGTCATGGCGGAAGTCTAGACCCGAGAATTACTCGCCGGTAGGGGCGCGGACGGCGGTCCCGTCCGCCGGACCGGCCGCACAGGGCACGGAACGGGGTGGACGGCCGTCGGCCGGACTTGTGATGATTCTTGGGCCGATGCGCGCCGAACCGCTGAACGCGAGGTGTCCGGCCGGGGGCGCGTAGGTGACCAGGCGGCGGTGGAGGGCGACTACCGGGTGCTGGCAGGCTGACGCACGGGGTGACCGTGCGGGGTGGAGGCTGACTGTCCATGGAGGAACATCCGGAACTGAGACCGTTGTTGACGGTGGCCGGCGGGGCGATGCGGGGACTGAGCTTCCGGGTGGGCCCCGAGCGGCAGGTCATCGGCCGGGCGCCGACCGTCGACGTCGTGGTGCACGACGCCCACCTGAGCCGCCGGCACGCCGAGGTCTGGCTCACGGGGGAGGGAGCGGCCCTGGCCGACCTGGGCTCCACCAACGGCACCTGGCTGAACGACCGGCGGATCACCGGCGTGGAGCGACTGGCCGACGGGGACGTGATCCGGCTCGGCCGCACCGAACTGCGCGTCTACGACCCGGGGGTGGCGCGCACCGACCCGGTGGGCTTCAGCTTCAACGTGCCGCGCCGCGACCGTCGCCCGACCCTGCCGTTGCCGCTCGCGACCCCGGCCGTCGGCCCGGCGCCGCCGCCGGCGGTCCCGGCCGTCGACCCGGTGGCGGTGGCGGTCCCGGCCGTCGACCCGGCGCCGGGGGCGGTTCCGGCCGTGTCGTCCGCCCCGTCCTGACCGAGGCCGCCGGCACACACCGTACGGTGCCCGAAGGTGGCGGGCCGGCCCATGGACGCGTCCGCCGCCGCCGTGGCAGCATCCGGCGGATGGAGACCGGAGAGCGGCTGGTGTCGGCGAACGGGATCACCCAGGCGGTACGGGTGGCGGGGCCGCCGGACGGCGCTCCCGCGCTGCTGATCCACGGCAACTGCTCGTCGGCGGCCTTCTGGGAGCCGCTGGTGCGGCGGCTGCCGGCGACCCTCCGGGTGGTCGCGCCCGACCTGCGCGGCTACGGGCTGACCGACACCGTCGGGGTGGACGCGACCCGGGGGCTCAGCGACTTCGCCGACGACGTCGCGGCGCTGCTCGACGAGCCCTCCCTCTTCCCGTCCGGCGCCAAACCGGTGGTCGTCGGCCACTCGCTCGGTGGCGGGGTGGCCATGCGGCTGCTCGTCGACCACCCCGACCGGGTGGGCGCGCTGCTGCTCGCCGCGCCGGTCTCCCCGTACGGCTACGGCGGCACCCGGGACCTGACGGGCACGCCGACCACCCCCGACTTCGCCGGCACCGGCGGCGGCACCGGCAACCGCGACTTCGTCAAGCGGCTGGCGGCCGGCGACCGGGGCGTGGACGCCCCGACCAGCCCGCGCGCCGTGCTGCGGGCGACCTACGTGGCGGACCCGGCCTCGCTCGGCGACGACGAGGAGCTGCTGCTGGACAGCCTCCTCTCAACCGCCACCGGCGACGACAACTACCCCGGTACGGCGGTGACCTCGGCGAACTGGCCCGGCACCGCTCCGGGCCGGCGCGGCGTGCTCAACGCCCTCTCGCCGGCGTACTTCCGCGTCGCCGACGAGCTGGTCGCGGTGGCCGGCAAGCCGCCGGTCACCTGGATCCACGGGGACGCCGACGTGATCGTCTCGGACACGGCGATGATGGACCTGGCCCACCTGGGCTCGCTGGGCGTGCTGCCCGGCTGGCCGGGGGAGGCGGCCTGCCCGGCGCAGCCGATGGTGGGGCAGACCCGGGCGGTGCTGGAGCGCTACGCGGCGGCCGGCGGGTCGTACCGCGAGGTGCTGCTGCCCGGCTGCGGGCACAGCCCGCACCTGGAACGGCCGGCCGAGTTCGTCGCCGAGTTGCTCAGGCTGACCGACGCGGCGAGCTGACCGGTCCGGCGGGCTGACCGACGCGGCGCGAGCTGACCGACGCGGGGCGGGCTGACCGAACCGGCGAACTGACCGAACCGGCGCGGGCTGACCGATGCGGCGTGGGCTGACCGACGGCGCCGCGCGACCGGTGCGCAGGCCCGCTGGGCTCGTGAAATTTCCCACGGCGCCTCGACAACCCAGCGTCAGGTGGCAGACTCGCGCGCATAACCTTAATGGTCGTTCATGCGGCCGTGCGGAGCATCGAGGAGGCTGGCCGTGGCGCGCGATTTCACCAGCGTGGGCGTAGTGGGTCTGGGCACCATGGGTGCCGGCATCGTCGAGGTGTTCGCGCGCAACGGGGTGGACGTCGTCGCCGTGGAGGTCTCCGAGGACGCGCTCGACCGCGGGCGGGCCATCCTCACCGGGTCGACGGACCGGGCCGTGGCCAAGGGCAAGCTCGCCGAGGCCGACCGGGACGCGCTGCTGAGCCGCGTACGGTTCGCCGTCGGGCTGGACGCGCTGCACTCCGTGGACCTGGTCATCGAGGCGGTGCCCGAGCACCTGGACCTGAAGCAGCGGATCTTCGCCGAGCTGGACCGGGTCTGCAAGCCCGAGGCGATCCTGGCCACCAACACCTCGTCGCTCAGCGTCACCGAGATCTCCGTCGCCACCAGCCGGCCCAACCAGGTCATCGGCATCCACTTCTTCAACCCCGCCCCGGTGATGAAGCTGGTCGAGGTGGTCCGGACGGTGGTCACCTCCGCCGACGTGGTCGCCGACGTGGAGGGGCTCTGCAAGCGGCTCGGCAAGGTCGACGTCACCATCAGCGACCGGGCCGGCTTCATCGCCAACGCGCTGCTCTTCGGTTACCTCAACCACGCCGTCGGCATGTTCGAGTCGCACTACGCCACCCGCGAGGACATCGACGCCGCCATGAAGCTCGGCTGCGGCCTGCCGATGGGCCCGCTGGCGCTGATGGACCTGATCGGCGTGGACACCGCGTACGAGATCCTCGACACCATGTACCGGCGCGGCGGGCGGGACCGCCGGCACGCCCCGGTGCCGCTGATCAAGCAGATGGTCACCGCCGGGCTCCTCGGTCGCAAGTCCGGCCGAGGCTTCTACACCTACGAGCGGCCGGGCTCCCCGGTCGTCGTACCCGACGAGCAGACGCCGGTGCCGGCGGACGCCGCGCTCGGCGACGGCACCCGTGCGGGGGGCGAGTCCGCCGGCCCCGCCGCCGTGACCAAGATCGGGATCGTCGGCTCCGGGACGATGGCCACCGGCATCATCGAGGTCTTCGCGAAGGCCGGCTACGAGGTCGTCTCGGTGACCCGGGGCGCCGAGAAGTCCGCCAAGGTCTTCGAGGCCGTCAAGACCTCGCTCAACAAGGGCGTGGTGCGCGGCAAGCTCAGCGAGGCCGACCGCGACGCCGCGCTGGGCCGGATCAACTGGTCGGCCACCCTGGAGCACCTCGCCGACGTCGACCTCGTCGTCGAGGCCGTGGTCGAGGAGTTGAGCGTCAAGAAGGCCCTCTTCGCCAGCCTCGACGAGATCTGCAAGCCGGGTGTCGTGCTCGCCACCACCACCTCGTCGCTGCCGGTGATCGACGTCGCGATGGCCACCCAGCGGCCCGCCGACGTGGTCGGGCTGCACTTCTTCAACCCGGCGCCGCTCATGCCGCTGGTCGAGGTCGTGGAGACCATCCGCACCTCGGCGGAGACCACCGCCACCGCCCGCGCCGTCTGCGCCGCGCTGGGCAAGACGGGCGTGGTCTGCGGCGACCGGTCCGGCTTCATCGTCAACGCGCTGCTCTTCCCGTACCTCAACGACGCGGTGAAGATGCTGGAGGCGAGCTACTCGACGGCCGACGACATCGACCACGCGATGAAGCTGGGCTGCGGCTACCCGATGGGCCCGTTCGAGCTGCTCGACGTGGTCGGCCTGGACGTGGCGCTGGCCATCCAGCGGGAGCTCTACCTGGAGCTGCGCGAGCCGGGCTTCGCCCCCGCGCCGCTGCTGGAGCACCTGGTCACGGCCGGCTACCTGGGCCGTAAGAGCGGCCGGGGCTTCCGCGACCACACCCGCCGCTGACCGGCGTCGACGCCGCACCCGGGGACGGGCCCGCCCGCCCCGGGCCGGCCCCGCCGTCGGCCCGTACGCTTGGCAGGCGTGAGCCCCCGTCGCAACCGACCCCGCCGCGATGACGCCACGCACCTCGACTCCGACCGGGTCCGCCAGGGCGTCGCCTCGGTGCAGCAGTGGCGTGACGGCGACTGGCAGGTGCGCGGGATCAGCGGCGGCGCCTCCACCAAGACGTACCGCTGTCCGGGCTGCGACCAGGAGATCCGGCCCGGCGTGGCGCACCTGGTGGCGTGGCCGGCGGACGGGCGGGGCGACCTGACCGACCGACGGCACTGGCACAGCGGGTGTTGGCGGGCCCGGGACCGGCGCGGGCCCGTCGTGCAGCGCGGTCGCGGCGCCCCCCGCTACGGCTGAGCGATCTGGATCACGCTGTTTCCGCCCCGCCCGGCGCTTCCCGGCCGCACCGGCGAGACTGGTGGGGTGAGCACACCGATCCGCGCGTCCTCCATCCTGCCCGGCCACCGCGAGGACATCGAGCTGCACACCGCCGACGGTCTGCGGCTGGTCGGCGAGCTGGCCCGGCCCCTGGACCGTGAGCCGGTGGGCACCCTCGTCTGCCTGCACCCGCTGCCGACGCACGGCGGGATGATGGACAGCCACGTGTTCCGCAAGGCGGCGTGGCGGCTGCCGGCCCTGGCCGACCTGGCGGTGCTCCGCTTCAACACCCGGGGCACCAGCAGCCTGCGCGGCACCAGCGAGGGGGCGTTCGACAACGCGGTCGGCGAGCGCTTCGACGTCGCCGCCGCCATCGAGTACGCCGAGTTCCACGAGTTGCCGAACGTCTGGCTGCTGGGCTGGTCGTTCGGCACCGACCTGACCCTCAAGTACGGCTGCGACCCGGCCGTCGTCGGGGCGATCCTGCTCTCCCCGCCGCTGCGCTTCTCCGCGCCGGCGGACCTGGAGCACTGGGCGGGGTCGGGCAAGCCGCTGACCGCGCTGGTGCCCGAGTTCGACGACTACCTGCGCCCCGAGGAGGCCCGGGAGCGCTTCGCGGCGGTGCCGCAGGCCGAGGTGGTCGGGGTGCCCGGGGCGAAGCACCTCTGGGTCGGCGACGCCGAGACCGTGCTGGACGAGGTGGTCCGCCGGGTCAGCCCGGCCGCCGCCGTGCCGCTGCCGACGACCTGGGACGGCCCGATGGAGACCGGGGACGTCAGCGCGTACGCCGACCGCACGGTGGCCTCCTTCGCGGACCGCCCGGTGCCCGGCCCGCCCGCCGGCCAGGCCGGCTGAGCCATTCCCCGCGCTCCGTCACGGACCCGCCCGACCGGTCCAGCGTTGGCTGACCGGGCCAGCGTTGGCCGACCCGGGCCGGGCGGGGTCAGCGGGACTCCTGCCGCGGCAGGACCACCTCCCGCAGGATGAGCTGGAACGCGGCCACCGCCGGGATCGCGATGAGCGCGCCCACCACACCCAGCAGGGACACCCCGAGCAGGGCGGCCACCAGGGCGGCCACCTCGTTGACCGCCACCGACCGGCGCATGATCTTCGGATAGATCAGGTAGTTCTCCACCTGCTGGTAGATCAGGAAGAACACCGCGCAGGCGATGCCGACCGGCAGGTCCGTGGCGAACCCGACCAGGCTGACGATCACCGCGCCCAGGGTCGCGCCGATCTGCGGGATGAGGTCCGTGACCGCGACCACCACGGCCAGCGCGAACGGGTACGGCAGCCCGACGATCAGCGCGAACACGTACGTGGAGATCCCGGCCAGCACCGCGATGCTGAGCGCGCCGACCATGTACGCACCCACCTTGGTCAGGATCTCGTCCCCGATGAGCTGCACCCGCTCCCGGCGCGAGCGGGGCACCAGCGAGTAGCCCAGGTCGCGCAGCCGGTCGAAGTAGGCCAGGAAGTAGATGGTCAGCACCAGCACGGTCAGCCCCCGGAAGACCGTGCCGAAGAGCAGTTGGGCGCCGCCGAGCACGCCGCCCAGGGCCTGCCCGACGGTGTCGGCGTTGGCCGCGTTCTGCAACCGCTCCATGAGGTCGTACCGGACCACCAGGTCGTTGACCGTCTCGTTGCGGCGCAACGCCTCCAGGTAGCTCGGTAGCTGCTCGATGAACTGCCCGCTCTGGGTGACGATCGGCGGCACCAGGGCGAACACGCCACCGCAGAGCAGCAGCACGACCGTCAGCGCGACCACCGCCACGGCGATGCCGTGCGGCAGCCCCCAGGAGCGCAACCGGACCACCGCGGGGTGCAGGCCGACCGCGAGGAAGAGCGCGATGACCACCAGGACCAGGATGCCGGCCGCATTGCGCAGGCCCAGATAGAGGGCGTACGCCAGCAGCACCCCCGCCGCGCCGGTGAAGCCGACCAGGAAGCTGCTGCGCTTCAGCGGCCGCCCCGGCGTGCCGAACCGGCTCGACCCGTTCGCCCCCGGCTCGCCGCCGTCCGTGGCACCGGTGGCCCGCTGGCCGTGGTCCGTGCTCCCCGTTGCGGGCTGACCGCCGGGCGCGGTGCCCGCCGCCGGCTCGCTGCGGTCCGTGGTGCCCGCCGCCGGCTCGCCGCCGTCCGTGGTGCCCGCGGGCCGGGTGCTGTGCTCGGGCGCGGTGGCCTGCTCCGGCTTCCGGCTCCCGTCGCCCGGTCCCGGGGTGCTGGCGGGCTCCCGATCGCCGCTCGACGCCGTCGGTCCGTCGTCCGCCATCGGACCTCCCCTGATCGATTCGCGCCGACGGCTCCACCACGATTCGTGTCGACGGATCCCACCCGGGAGCGTACGCCGCAAGCCCGACCCGCCCCGCAGCTCGCCCGACCCACCTGGCCACCCTCACACCCCCGCTGGGGTGTGGGGCAGACCCGGGTCTTGAGACCTTGGTAGGAACGGGTCCCTCCGGGCGTTTCTTACCAAGATCCGCCCGGCGACCCAGGTCGCCGGGCGGTGCCGTGCCCAGGGGTCAGTCCTTGTCGACGACCACCTTGCTCGGCTTGGCGCTGCGCTCGTCGGTGGTCGGCTTGGCCGGGCGCTTGCCGTTCTCACCCGTGCTGGTGATCTTCGTCGGGGTCGCGCCCCGGCCGCCCTCGCCGGGTACCGCCGCCACGGTCGGCTCTCCGTCCACGCCGGCACTGGCCGTGCCCCCGTCGACGGTGGTCACGGTGGCGACCTTGCCGTTGGTCGGCTGCCCGGTGTCCGCCGGCTCGATCCGGCCCTTGGCCGGCTGTCCGGCATCCTCGGGCTCCACCTTGCCGGCAGCGGGCTTCTCACCCGAGGAGGACGCGCCTCCCGCGGCGCCCGTCGTCCCGGCGCCCGCACCGACCGGGGCCTGGTCCGTCGTGCCCGCACCGGCCGGAGCCTTGTCCGCGCCGGCCGGGGTCTTGTCCGTGTCAGCCGGGGTCTTGTCCGCCCCGACCGGGACCTTGTCCGCGCCCGCCTTGGTCTTGTCCGCGCCGACCGGGACAGCACCCGCACCGACCGTGGCCTTGTCGGCGGTGTCCCCGCCGGCCGGGACCGCCTCCGCCGAGGCCTTGGCCGCGTCGGGACGGGGCTTGCCGCCGTTCGCCGTGGCCGGCGCAGGCTTGCCGCCCGCCACGACCGGGGCGGCGGCGCCGTCCGCTCCGCCCGGCCGGTCGGCCGCGCCGAGTACGCCCAACCGCAGCTCCGCCACCTGGCGCTGGAGCTCGTCGGACTCCTGCCGGGACTTCCAGGTCTCCTGCCGCAGGTCGGCCAGCTCCTGCTGGGCCTGGGCGATCTCCAGCATCACCTGGGCGAGCTGCTGGCGGCTCGCGGCGGCCTCCTGCTGGGTGGCGGCGAGATGCTGCTGGGTGGTGGCCAGGTGCTGCTGGGTCGTGGCCGCGTACTCCTCGAACTGCCGGCGCGACGTCGCTACGTGCTCGTCGGCCCTGCGGCGCTTCTCGGCCGCCTCCGACTCGGCCCGGCCGAGCAGCGTCGCGGCCTCCTCCTCGGCCCGCTGGCGCATCGTCAGGGCGTCCTGCTCGGCGGCCTGGCGGACGGCGGCGGCACCCTGCTCGATCTCGTTCCGGCGGGCGGTGTACTCCGTCTCCAGGGCGGTGCGGCGCGCCTCGAACTCCGACTCCAGCTCGTCGTGCCGGCTCGTGTGCTGCCTGTCCAGCTCGGCGAGGCGGGTCTTGTACTGCTTCTCCAACTCGTCACGGCGCGCGGTGAACTCCTGCTCGGCCGTCGCGCGGCGCTGGGTCAGCTCGCGGTCCGCGGCCTCGCGCCGGTTGTTGACCTCCTGCTCCACCCCGGCCCGCCAGGCGCCCAGCTCCTGCTGCGTCTGGGCCCGGGCCTGCTGCACGTACGCCTCGGTCTCGGTGCGCATCCGCTGCACGTACGCCTCGGTCTCGGCGCGGTTGCGCTTGGCGGTCTCGGCCGCCTGCGTGGTGAGCCGCTCCGCCTCCTGGCGGGCCTTCTCCCGGGTGGCCCGCCCGGCGTCGGCGGCGTCGTCGATGGTCTGCTTGGCGTCGCGCTGCGCCTTGGCGTGGGTGGCCCGGCCGGCCTCGGTGGCCTGGTCGACCAGGCGCTTGGCCTCCTGCTGCGCCTTGGCGTGCACCTCCTTGGCGGCCTCGCGCAGCTGGGTGGCCTCCTGCTGGGCCTTGGCGTGCACCTCCTTGGCCGCCTCGCGCAGCTTGGTCGCCTCCTGCTGGGCCCGCTGGTGGATCTCCTTCGCCGCGTCCCGCAGATGGGTGGCCTCCTGCTGGGCCTTGGCCAGCGCGTCCTGGGCGGCCTTGCGCAGCCGGGCGGCCTCCTCCTTGGCCGCCCTGACCGCGGCGTCCGCCTCGGCCCTGCGGGCGGCGCCGTGCCGCTCCTCCTCCGTCCGGCGGGCGGCCAGCGCGATCTCGAAGTCCTTGAGGGCGGTGGCGGCCTGCTCGCGGGCCTCGTCCACGATGTGCTCGGCGGCGGCCCGGCGAGCTTCGATCTCCTCGTTGGCGGCGGCCAGGATCGCGTCGGCCTGCTCCTCGGCGATGGTGAGGATCTGCTCGACCCGCGGGCCCAGGTGCCGGTAGGAGACGTTCTCCAACGCCCCGGACGACTTGCGCGCCTGGGCGAGGTCGCGTTGGAGCACCTCGACCTGGCCGGCCAGCTTGTGGATCTGTGTGTAGGCCTGTTCCCGCTCGGCCGCCAGGGCCGCGATCTCGTGCTCCGCGCGAGCGACGTACCGGTCGACCTGTCGTTTCTCGTACCCCCGCAGAGCGGACTCGAAGCTGGGCTCCGTGGTCACGTCCCCGCCGAGAGCGAACAGTTCCTCGCCGTGCGACATGCCCCCATCCTCACACGCCTCCACTCCGGCTGGGGCGATACGGACGCCCCGGATAGGACCTACTTCACTGCCGACACGCCCGGGCAATTCGTCTGGCGCGAAAAAGCGTACGGCGCGGGGCGCACCGGTCACCCGGTGTCACCCCGCGCCGTCGATCATGCCCCGGTCGGGTGGTCGGTCTGGGTCAGTTGGACGTCTCCGCGGTCACCCGCTCGTCGGTGCTGTCGGCCTTCTTCGCCTCCGGCTTGGGTTGCGCGGCGGGCGGCGTGGCGGGCACGCCCGGCACGATGCCGGCGAGACCGGAGAGCATCTGGCCGAGCTGCGAGGTGACGGCGTCCTTCTGCCGGGTGAGGTCCTCGACCTCGCGGCGGGCCGCCTGGGTGGTCAGCTCGGCCTCGGTGCGCGCCTCGGTGAGCAGGCGCTTCGCCTCGGCCTTCGCCTCGGTGAGCGTCTTGTCGGCCAGTGCCTTGGCCTTGTCGACCGTCTCGTTGGCGGTGCGCTCGGACTCGACCCGGCGGGCCTCGGCGCGCTGCTCGATCTCCTTGGCCCGCTCCTGTGCGGCGTGGGCGCGCTGCTCGGCCTCGCTGACCAGCTTCTGGGTCTGGGCGACCTGCGCGGCGTGCCGCTCGGACTCCTCGCGCTCGGCCTTCTCCCGGCGCTCGGCGAGCTGGAGTTCCAGGGCCTGGAGGTCCTTGTCGCGCTTGTCGCGGGCGTCGGTGAGCAGCTTGGTCGCCTCGGCGCGCTTCTCCTCGGCCTCGCGCGCGGCCTTCGCCCGCTGCTGGGTGATCTCCCGCTCGGCGGTGGCCCGCAGGGTGGCGACCTCACGCTCGACGGTGGACTTCAGCTCGGCGACCTCGTGGGCGGTCACCGTGCGCAGCTGCTTGGTCTCCCGGTCGGCGTCGGCGCGCAGCGTGTCGGCCTCGCGACGGGCCTGGACGCGCACCTCGGCGGCCTCACGCTCGGCGGCGGTGCGGACGCTGCCGGCCTCCCGCTCGGCGTTGGCCTTCATGGCCGCCGCCTCGGCGCGCGCCTTGTCGGTGATCTCGCGCGCCTCGAGGCGGGCGGCGGAGAGGATGCCCTCCGACTCCCGCTTGGCCTCGTTGCGGTGGTCGTTGGCCTGCTCCTCGGCCAGCCGGAGGATCTGCTCGACGCGGGTGCCGAGGCCCGAGAGGGTGGGCCGGCTGTTCTCCTCGAGCTGCTTGTTGGTGTCGGCGAGCTTCTGCTCCAGCGCGCTCATGCGCTGCTCGGCCTGGCGCAGGCGGCGCTGGGCGTCGTTCATCCGCTGCTCGGCCTCGGCGCGGGCCTGCTCGGACTGGGTCAGCGCGGCCGTCATCCGGCCGATGAAGTCATCGACCTGATGGGTGTTGTAGCCGCGCAGGCCAACGGTGAAATCGGGCTGCGAGTTCGCGTTATCGAAGAACGCAAGAGGGGAGGACTGCTGGGGCATTGGGACATACTCGCAGACCCCCCAGGGTGCTTCGCAAGAGCGGTCCCGAGCTTTCGTGTCCTCTTTACATGGTCAACTACAGCTCCGTCCACGGCGGGACAGATCGCCGATCTTGGCAGGTCCCGGGCGGGTCGGACGCCACGGAGCGTGACAGGGGAGAGGGCACGGAGCGTGACATGGAAAAGGGCCGCGGGAGTACCCCGCGGCCCTTTGTCGCGCCATGGTCGGCATCACTCGAATGAGTGTCCGACACCCGGCGGAAAGGCAATCGCCGTTCACCGCAATGGTCGGCCCCGCCTCATCCGCGGGGTCAGTGGCCCCGGAACCGGTTGATCGCGTCCTCGTGCCGGGAGCGGAGCTCGCGGTCGCGTACGCCGAGGCCGTCCGACGGGGCGAGGCAGCGGACGCCGACCTTGCCCTGGTGCGCGTTGCGGTGCACCTCGTACGCGGCCTGGCCGGTCTGCTCCAGCGCGTAGGTCTTCGACACGGTGGGGTGGACCTTGCCCAACGCCACCAGCCGGTTGGCCTCCCACGCCTCGCGGTAGTTGGCGAAGTGGCTGCCGATGATGCGCTTCAGGTGCATCCAGAGGTAGCGGTTGTCGTACTGGTGCAGGAAGCCGCTGGTGGAGGCGCAGGTGACGATGGTGCCGCCCTTCTTGGCCACGTAGACGCTGGCGCCGAAGGTCTCCCGGCCGGGGTGCTCGAAGACGATGTCCGGGTCCTCGCCGCCGGTCAGCTCGCGGATGCGCTCGCCGAAGCGGCGCCACTCGTCCTGGTCCTGGGTCTGCTCGTCCTTCCAGAAGCGGAAGCCCTCGGCGGTGCGGTCGATCACCAGCTCGGCGCCCATCTTCCGGCACAGCTCCGCCTTCTCCGGCGAGGAGACCACGCAGACCGGGATCGCGCCGCCGTTGAGCGCCATCTGGGTGGCGTAGCCGCCCAGGCCGCCGGAGGCGCCCCAGATCAGCACCACGTCGCCCTGCTTCATGTTCGCCCCGTGGTGCGACACCAGCTGCCGGTACGCCGTCGAGTTGACCAGCCCGGGGCTGGCCGCCTCCTCCCAGCTCAGGTGGCGCGGCTTGGGCATCAGCTGGTTGGCCTTGACCACGCACAGCTCGGCCAGGCCGCCGAAGTTGGTCTCGAAGCCCCAGATCCGCTGCTGCGGATCCAGCATGGTGTCGTCGTGCCCGGCCGCGTCCTCCAGCTCCACGGAGAGGCAGTGCGCGACGACCTCGTCGCCGGCCTTCCACTTCGTCACCCCGGGCCCGGTGCGCAGCACCACGCCGGCGGCGTCGGAGCCCACCACGTGGTACGGCAGGTCGTGCCGGCGGGTCAGCTCGGAGAGCCGGCCGTAGCGCTGGAGGAACTTGAAGGTCGGCAGCGGCTCGAAGATGCTGGTCCAGACCGTGTTGTAGTTGATCGCGCTGGCCATCACCGCGACCAGCGCCTCGCCCGGCCCCAGCTCCGGCGTCGGCACCTCCTGCACGTGCAGCGCCTTGCGCGGGTCCTTGTCCCGGGTGGCCAGGCCGTCGAACATCCGGGTCTCGTCGGCGCGCACCACCACGCCGCGGTACGTCTCGGGTACCGGCAGGCCGGCGATCCGGGCGAGTTCCCGTGCGGGTCGGTCGGATCCCTCCGCCGCCATGATCGCTTCAAGGATGTCCTGCACGTCGACCTCCCGTTCGTCCGCACCCCGCCCACGCGGGCCTGGGTGCTGCCATCGTCGGCGCCGGTGCGGCCGACCGCCATGTCGGTGTCCGACACAACCGGCACCGGCCGCGCTCCTGTGGGCCGGGACGTTACTGAACAGTAGCTAGGGCCGGAAGTCCTGTGTGAAAAACTGCATTGGCCGATGAGCGGAGGTGTCCGGGCGGTGGTGGAACCACGCAGCGGCGCGCTCGGCGGGGCGGTGGGCGCCGGCCCCCGCCCAGGTGACGGGGGCCGGCGGTGGGGTCAGTGCCCGGCGGCGGGCTCGACGAGTTCGACCAGCACCCCGCCGGCGTCCTTCGGGTGGACGAAGTTGACGCGCGAGTTGGCGGTGCCGCGCTTCGGGGTGTCGTAGAGCAGCTTCACGCCCCGCTCGCGCAGCTTCGCGCAGGCGACGTCGATGTCCGCCACGGTGTACGCCACCTGCTGGACACCCGGGCCCTTCTTGTCGAGGAACTTGGCGATGGTCGATTCCGGGCTCAGCGGGGCGAGCAGTTGCACGCAGCCGCCCTCGGCGTCCGGGCCCACGGCCAGCATCGCCTCGCGTACGCCCTGCTCGGCGTTCACCTCGGTGTGCACGCAGCGCATCCCGAAGGTGCGCTGGTAGAAGTCGATCGCGGCGTCCAGGTCGGCGACGGCGACCCCGACGTGGTCGATGCGGCGCAGGCCGATGTCTGTGACATAGTCGGCAGCGGTCTCGACGGGGGAGTTCTCAGCCATGACGCTAGTCTGACCGAACAATCGTTAAGGCGTACAGGTCGGCACCCCTCGGAGGCAGGCATGGCTTCGGTGATCGTCAGCGGCGCGCGGACCCCGATGGGGCGCCTGCTGGGCAACCTCAAGGACCTCCCGGCGACCCGGCTCGGTGGCGTCGCGATCAAGGCGGCGCTCGAGCGGGCCGGCGTCGCCCCCGAGCAGGTCCAGTACGTGATCATGGGGCAGGTGCTCCAGGCCGGCGCCGGGCAGATCCCGGCCCGCCAGGCGGCGGTCGAGGCCGGCATCCCGATGTCCGTGCCGGCGCTGACCGTCAACAAGGTCTGCCTCTCCGGCCTGGACGCGATCGCCCTGGCCGACCAGCTGATCCGCGCCGGCGAGTTCGACATCGTCGTCGCCGGCGGCATGGAGTCCATGACCAACGCCCCGCACCTGCTGCTGGGCCAGCGGGGCGGCTACAAGTACGGCGACGTGGTGGTCAAGGACCACATGGCGCTCGACGGGCTCACCGACGCCTGGGACAGCTGCGCCATGGGGGAGTCCACCGAGCGGCACAACGCCCGGCACGGCATCACCCGCGAGGAGCAGGACGCGTTCGCCGCGACCAGCCACCAGCGGGCCGCCGCCGCGCAGAAGAACGGCCACTTCTCCGAGGAGATCGCCCCGGTCGTCATCCCGCAGCGCAAGGGCGACCCGCTGGTGATCAGCGAGGACGAGGGGATCCGCCCGGACACCACCGCCGAGTCGCTGGCGAAGCTGCGCCCGGCGTTCGCCAAGGACGGCACGATCACCGCCGGCAGTTCCTCGCCGATCTCCGACGGCGCCGCCGCCGTGGTCGTCATGAGCAAGGCCAAGGCCAAGGAGCTGGGGCTGACCTGGCTGGCCGAGATCGGCGCGCACGGCAACGTCGCGGGCCCGGACAACTCCCTGCACTCGCAGCCGTCCAACGCGATCCAGCACGCGCTCAAGAAGGGCGGGCTCGGCATCGAGGACCTGGACCTGATCGAGATCAACGAGGCGTTCGCCCAGGTCGGCATCCAGTCCACCCGTGACCTCGGGGTCAGCCCGGACAAGGTCAACGTCAACGGCGGGGCGATCGCGCTGGGCCACCCGATCGGCATGTCCGGCGCCCGGCTGGTGCTCACCCTCGCCCTGGAGCTCAAGCGCCGGGGCGGCGGCACGGGCGCGGCGGCGCTCTGCGGCGGCGGCGGCCAGGGCGACGCCCTGATCATCCACGTCCCGGCCCCCGGCGAGAGCGGTCACTGACCGCGGTCCGGCCGACCCCGTAGAGGCAGCACAGTGAGCGAGATCGTCGACGACGTCCCGACGGCGGGCGCACCCCCGGTGCGCCGCAGCCGGGATGTGCCGATGCTGGTCGAGCGGGCCCGCGCGGGGGATCCCCGCGCGGTGGCCCGGCTGATCACCCTGGTCGAGTCGGGCGACGAGACGCTGCCGCGCATCGCGGCGGCGCTCGCCCCGTACGCCGGTCAGGCCCAGGTGGTCGGGCTGACCGGCTCGCCCGGGGTGGGCAAGTCGACCACCACCAACGAGCTGGTCCGGGCGCTGCGTGCCCGCGGCCACCGGGTGGGCGTGCTGGCCATCGACCCGTCCAGCCCGTTCACGGGCGGGGCGATCCTCGGCGACCGGGTCCGCATGCAGGACCACGCCACCGACCCGGGCGTCTACATCCGGTCGATGTCGAGCCGGGGCCACCTCGGCGGGCTGTCGGCCGCGACGCCGCAGGCGGTGCGGGTGCTGGAGGGCGCCGGCTGCGACGTCGTGCTGGTGGAGACGGTGGGCGTCGGGCAGGCCGAGGTGGAGGTCGCCTCGCTGGCCGACACCACGCTGGTGTTGCTCGCCCCGGGCATGGGCGACGCGATCCAGGCGGTCAAGGCCGGCATCCTGGAGATCGCCGACGTCTTCGTGGTCAACAAGGCCGACCGGGACGGCGTCGACGCCACCTACCGCGACATCCAGGGCATGATCGCCCTGGGCGAGCGCGGCCCGGGCGACTGGCGGCCGCAGGTGGTGCGCGCGATCGCCTCCCGGGGCGAAGGGATCGACGACATCGCCGCCGCCATCGACAAGCACCGTGGCTGGCTGGTCGAGCACGGCGAGCTGCGCCGCCGCCAGGAGGCGCGGGCCGCCGCCGAGATCGAGGCGATCGCGCTGGGCGCGCTCCGCGCCCGGATCGGTTCCCTGCGCGACGGTACGGAGCTGCCGGCGCTCGCCGCGAAGGTGGCCGAGGGCTCCCTCGACCCGTACGCGGCGGCCGACGAACTGCTCGCCCAGATCGCCTCCTGAGCCGATCGCGCGTCCGCTGCGGACGGCGTCCGCCTAGTACGCTCGCACCGCCTCGCCCCGACGGCGCGGGGCGGTGCGGTGCGACGTATGGGGAGATCATGGCTGACGAGGCGACGCAGGAGCTGCCGGTGGCACCGGGTGCGGTGGCGGGCGGCAGCACGCACGTGTCCGACGAGGTGGTGGAGAAGATCGCCGTGGCCGCCGCGCGGTCCGTGCCCGGCGTGGTCGAGCTGGGCGGGGACGTGGCCCGGTTCTTCAACGCCGTGCTGGACAAGGTCGGGCTCGACCAGGTCGGCGACGCCCGCCGCGGCTGCTCGGCCCACGTCACCAACGGCGCGGCGGTGGTCAACCTGGTCATCGTGATCGAGGCCGACCGCGCGGTGCCGCAGGTGACCGCCGACGTCCGGGCGCAGGTCGCCGGGGCGGTCGAGGCGTACGGGCTGCGGGTCGACGAGATCAACATCAGGGTCGACGACGTGGCCCTGGGCGGTCCCGCGGCACCCGTCGCGTGAGGCGTCGGGCGGCCCAGGTTACCTGCCGGTACGAGGTTACTTAGCGATCGTTCAGGTCGGGGCTCTACACTCGCAGTGCAGTCGAGGACTCGAGGAGGAGCCCCGCGGATGAACGCCGACGAGATCGCCGCCGGACGGGCACGCTGGCAGGCCCGCTACGACGCCGCGCGCAAGCGGGACGCCGACTTCACCACCCTCTCCGGGATGCCCGTCGACCCGGTCTACGGGCCGCCGGAGGGTGTCGCCTACCCGGGCTTCGAGCGGATCGGCTGGCCGGGCGAGTACCCGTACACCCGGGGCCTGCACCCGACCGGCTACCGCGGGCGGACCTGGACGATCCGGCAGTTCGCCGGGTTCGGCAACGCCCAGCAGACCAACGAGCGCTACAAGATGATCCTGGGCGCCGGCGGCGGCGGCCTCTCCGTCGCCTTCGACATGCCCACGCTGATGGGCCGGGACTCCGACGACCCGCAGGCGCTCGGCGAGGTGGGCCACTGCGGCGTCGCCATCGACACCGCCGCCGACATGGAGGCGCTGTTCGACGGCATCGACCTGGCCGGGGTCACCACGTCGATGACCATCTCCGGGCCGGCGGTGCCGGTGTTCTGCATGTACCTGGTGGCCGCCGAGCGGCAGGGCGCCGACCTGTCCAAGCTGGACGGCACCCTGCAGACGGACATCTTCAAGGAGTACATCGCGCAGAAGGAGTGGCTCTTCGACCCCGAGCCGCACCTGCGCCTGATCGGCGACCTGATGGAGTACTGCGCCCGGGAGATCCCGCGCTACAAGCCGCTCTCGGTCTCCGGCTACCACATCCGCGAGGCCGGCTCGACCGCCGCGCAGGAACTGGCGTACACCCTCGCCGACGGCTTCGGCTACGTCGAGCTGGGCCTGTCCCGGGGGCTGGACGTCAACGTCTTCGCGCCCGGCCTGAGCTTCTTCTTCGACTCGCACGTCGACTTCTTCGAGGAGATCGCCAAGTTCCGGGCCGCCCGCCGGATCTGGGCCCGCTGGCTGCGCGACGTATACGGCGCGACCAGCGAGAAGGCCCTCTGGCTGCGGTTCCACACGCAGACCGCCGGGGTGTCGCTGACCGCCCAGCAGCCGGTCAACAACGTGGTGCGTACCGCCGTGGAGGCGCTCGCGGCGGTGCTCGGCGGCACCAACTCGCTGCACACCAACGCCCTCGACGAGACCCTGGCGCTACCCACCGACGAGTCCGCCGAGATCGCCCTGCGTACGCAGCAGGTGCTGATGGAGGAGACCGGGGTGACCAACGTGGCGGACCCGCTGGGCGGATCCTGGTACGTCGAGGCGCTCACCGACAAGATCGAGGCCGAGGCGGAGGAGATCTTCGCCCGGATCCGGCAGCTCGGCGGGGAGGGGCCGCACCAGATCGGGCCGATGACCTCCGGCATCCTGCGCGGCATCGAGGACGGCTGGTTCACCGGCCACATCGCCGAGTCCGCCTTCGTCTACCAGCAGGCGCTGGAGAAGGGCGACAAGCGGATCGTCGGCGTCAACTGCCACACCGGCACGGTCGCCAAGGACCTGGAGATCCTGCGCATCTCGCACGAGGTGGAGCTGGAGCAGCGCCGGGTGCTGGCCGAGCGGAAGGCCGGCCGCGACGAGGCCACCGTCAAGGCCGCGATCGACCGGATGGTCGCCGTCGGCCGGACCGACGGCAACATGATCCCGGCCATGCTGGACGCCGTACGCGCCGAAGCCACCCTCGGCGAGATCTGCGACGCCCTGCGCGCCGAGTGGGGCGTCTACCGCGAACCGGCCCGCTTCTGACCCACCCGTTCCCGGCCCCGCCCCTCCGTCACCCGCACTCCGCGACCCCTGTCTCCGCGCCCCCGCCGGTACCACGCAGTCCGCGTGCCGGGGGCGCGGGCGCATGGTCGCCGCAGTGCCGGACGGGAGGGCGGGGCAGGGGCGGGAGCAGCCGTGACAGTCGCAACTGTCGCCGTCGCGGTTGATCTGAGTTCGGCGGGTCGCGTGCGAGACTAGGTAACCATGAGCGACCCACGGATCACCTCGTCGATCTTCACCCGCGGCGCGGTCGACCTCAGCGCGCTGCGCACCCCCGCACCGGCCCCTGCCCGCCCCGCCACCCCGGCCCAGTCCGCCCCCTCCGCCGACTTCCCCGGCGCCACCGGTGGCGGCGTCGCCGTCATCGACGTGAGCGAGGCGACATTCCAGTCCGAGGTTCTCGAGCGCTCGCTCACCACACCGGTGATCGTGGACTTCTGGGCCGAGTGGTGCGAGCCGTGCAAGCAGCTGAGTCCCGTGCTGGAGCGGCTGGCCGCGGAGGGCGGCGGCGCCTGGGTGCTCGCCAAGGTCGACGTGGACGCCAACCCCCGGATCGCCCAGATGTTCCGGGTGCAGGGCATCCCGATGGTCTACGCGGTCGTCGGCGGCCAGCCGATCGACGCCTTCTCCGGCGTGGTGCCCGAGGCGCAGCTGCGGCAGTGGATCCAGGCGGTGCTCAAGGCCGGTGGCGTGAGCGTCGAGGAGCCGGAGGACCCGCGCCTCGACGAGGCGGACGACGCCCTGATGAGCGGCGACCTCGACGCGGCCGAGCGGGCGTACCGCAAGATCCTCGCCGAGTCGCCGGCGGACGCCGCGGCGGAGGCGGGCCTCGCCCAGGTCGGGCTCGCCCGCCGGGTGGCCGGGGCCGACCCGGGCGCGGCGATCGCCGCCGCCCAGGCCAACCCCGACGACGTCGAGGCCCAGCTCCTGGCCGCCGACATCGAGGTGCTCAGCGGTCAGGCCGAGGCGGCGTACGCCCGCCTGGTGGGCCTGGTCCGCCGCACCGCCGGCGACGAGCGGGAGAGGGTACGCCAGCACCTGGTCGGCCTCTTCACGGTCGCCGGGCCGGAGGATCCCGCGGTCGCCTCGGCGCGCCGGGCCCTGGCCAGCGCCCTGTTCTGAGCACCCTTGTTCCGGGCCCGCCCTGTTCCTGAGCGCGCCCTGAACCTGTAGCACGCCAGCGCGGGCCGGCGTTCCGGCCGGCCCGCCCGACACCTCGAGGACGGGAGCCCATGATGCGCCGGATCGCCGTCCTCGACGCGCCCAGCAACCTCGGCCTGCGCCCACCCACGTCCACCTCGGTCCCCGGCTGCGGTAAGGCCCCGGGCGCGCTGCGCGACCAGGGGCTGCTCGCCCGGCTGCGCGCCCGCGACGCCGGTTGCCTCACGGCGCCTCGCTACGACCCCGGCGACTGGCGACCGGGTGACGGCGTCTGCCACGCCCGGGAGATCGCCGACTACTCGGTGGCGCTCGCGGAGCGGATCGGCGCCATCATCGACCGCAGCGAGTTCCCGCTGGTGCTCGGCGGCGACTGCTCCATCCTGCTCGGCTCGGCGCTGGCCATGCACCGGCTCGGCGAGGCGGTCGGCGGGCGCATCGGGCTGGTCTTCGTCGACGGGCACTCCGACTTCCGGCACCCCGGCAACGCCTCCTACGTGGGGGCGGCCGCCGGCGAGGACCTCGCCCTGGTCACCGGGCGGGGGCAGGCCGACCTGGCCGCCATCGAGGGCCGTCGGCCGTACTTCCGGGACATCGACGTGGTGGTGCTCGGCATCCGGGCGCAGGACGAGTACCGCCTGGACCTCCAGGCCGCCGGGATCACCACCCGACCGGTGCCGGCGCTGCGCGCCGAGGGCGCCGCGCGTACGGCGCAGTGGGCGCACGAGCAACTCGCCGACTGCGCAGGCTACTGGGTGCACATCGACGTGGACGTGCTGGACCCCGCCGTGATGCCGGCCGTCGACGCCCCCGATCCGGGCGGGATCGCCTTCGCCGAACTGGAGATCCTGCTCGCCGGCCTGGTCGACACCCCGCACTGCCTCGGCGTCGAGCTGACCGTCTTCGACCCCGACTACGACCCCGACGGCGCGTACGCGGCCGAGATCGTCAACACCGTGGTCGCCGGGCTGCGTCCGGTCTCCGCGCCGGCGGCGTCGCCACCCCGACTGCTGCCGGGCCCGTCGGCGTCCGCCGCCCCGTCCGCGCCGTCACGCTCTGCCGCCCCCAGCAGGCCCTCCGCCCCCACCACGCCCTCTGCGTCCGCCGCGCCGCGCGTGCCGTCGTCGTCTGCCGCCCCCGGCGTGCCGTCTACCTCTGCCGTTTCGTCCGGGCTGTCTGCGGTGTCGTCCGGACCGTCTGCGGGGCCTGCTGGGCTGTCTGCGGTGTCGCCGGCGTCTGCCGGCTCGGTCGTGCCCTCCACGCGGCGGAGCAACGGTCGTCCCGAGGTGCCGACCATGCCTCCGTCGGCCTCCGCCCCGGCGCTCGTTTCCGCCCCCGTTCCACGCAGCGACGGCGACGACCGGCACCCGGGCGGCGCCGAGGAGCGTGCCGAGGACGGTCCGCCAGCCCCGCTCCGGCCGCTCGGGCCGGTGGCCCCGGTTGCCGCCTCCGACGGTCCCGCCGAGCCGGAACCCGTCGGCCCGCCAGCCTCCGTAGGCCCGGGCCTGCTGCGCCGGGCACCGCTCGCGGACCTCGACCCGGGCGACCCGCTACCCGCGCCCGAGGACGGCACCTCGCCATCTGCCGCCGGTATCGCCTGACTGTCGAGCTGCCCCATCTATGCGCCCACCTGCCCGCCACCGTAGCGGTGGGGCGGCTGGTGGCGCGTGGCTGAGCATGCCGCGGTGGGGCGGCCATTGGCACGTGCCCGAGACGGTCGAGGCGGGCGCGGTCGAGGCAGACCGACCGAGCTGGGGCCGGTGCAGCCTGCCGAGTCCGGTCGCGGAGGCTGGTGGCGCCCGAGGTGACGGGTGGAACGTCATGGGTGTCACCGACAGGTTTTGACACACATGACGTTCCACCAGTGGATGGCCGGACGTGCGTCCGGCGGCGTCGGCCCCTGCCCCGTCGGTAGGGGCAGCTCGACAGCGTCGCGCCGGTTGCGCGGGAACGCTGCCGCCCGTTGGTGATCAGGACGCGATGGACGTTACCGGGCGGCTTTAACGTCCATGGCGTCCTGATCACCAATGCTCGCTTCGTGGCGGTAGGGCAGGTGGGCTCCCGATGCGGCGGCCGGCCGGGGCGCCGAGGGCAGCCGCAACTACATGTCGCCGTCGCCGACCCGTGACGGACGAAGCCGACCAGGGCGTGGCCGCGTGAATCGCGAAGCGGCGGTGCCGACGGGTGCCCCACGCCGCCGGTTCCGGTTGCGGACGGTTCCGGGTGTGCGAAGGGTACGAGTGTGCGGCGGGTGCCGGGGTGCCGGGGTGCCGGGGTGCCGGGGTGCCGAGGGTGCCGAGGGTGCCGGGGGTGGAGGGTGCAGGCGGCGCCGGTGGGGCTGGTCAGCGACCGAGGGCGCGGAGGAAGCGCTCGGCGGCGGGGACGGCGGTGGCGGTGCTGGCGCCGCCCTTCTCCACGAAGACCGCGAACGCGACGTCGCCCTGCCAGCCGACGAACCAGGCGTGGGTGTGGGCCGGGTTGTCGTCGTACTCGGCGGTGCCCGTCTTGCCGTGCACCGGCGCGCCCGGCACGTCCCGCAGCGCGCTGCCGGTGCCGGCCGTGACCACCTCCCGCATCATCGCGCGTACGGCCTGCACCGACTCCGGCTTGAGCTGCGGGCCGGGGGCGGCGGGCTGGGCCGGAGCCGGGTCGAGCACCAGCTTGGGCTGCTCGAAGCTGCCCCGGGCGACCGCCGCGGTGGCCGACGCCATGGCGAGCGGGCTGACCAGCGTCGTGCCCTGGCCGATGGCGGCGGCGGCCTGCTCGGTCGCGCCGCCGTTCGCCGAGACCTTGCCGGTGAAGGCGTCGAGGCCGACGTCCCACTGCCCCTCCAGCCCGAGGGAGCGGCCGGTCACGGCCAGCCCGTCGGGGCCGAGCTTCGGTGCCAGCGCGGCGAACGCGGTGTTGCAGGACTTGGCGAAGTCGGTGCGGAACGGCACCGGACCCAGCACGAAGTTGTCGGAGTTCTTGAACGGCCGGCCGTCGACCGTGAACGTCTTCGGGCAGGCCACCGTCGCGTCGGGCGTGACCGCGCCCCGGTCGAGCAGGCCGAGCGCGCTGACCATCTTGAAGGTCGAGCCCGGCGGAACCTGGGCGGTGAAGGCCAGGTTCTCCCCGGCCGCCCCGGGCCCGTTGGCCGCGGCGAGCACCGCGCCGTCGCTGATCCGTACCGCCACCAGCGCCGCCCGGCGCTTCTCGGCCCGCAGGGCGGCGTCGGCCGCGTTCTGGGTGGGCACGTCGAGAGTGGTCTTGACCGGCTGCCCCGGCTTCGGCTCGCTGCGGAACACCTCGGTGCCGGTGGGCACCAGCGTGCCGTCCGGGCCGGGACGCTCCGTGATCACGGTCAGCCCCGCCGCGCCACGGAGCCGCTCGTCGTGGCGACCCTGGAGGCCCCCGTGGCCGACGAGGTCGCCGGCCTCGTAGCGGTCGGGGTGCCGGGCGAGGTCGTCGGCCTGCGCCGGGTCGACGGAGCCGAGCACCGCCCGGGCGAACTCGCGGGTGGGGGCCAGGTCGAGCTTGTCGCTGCGGAACTTCGTGCCCGGCAGGTCGTAGATGCGCGCCTTGATCTGCCGGTACGCCTCCTCCCGCAGGGTCACCACCTCGACGAACGCGCCGGGATCCGCGTCGGCGAGCCGCTCGGGCAGGTCGGTGAGGTCCACCGGCGGGGTGATCGCGGGCCGGATCGCCCGGAACGCGGCGTCCAGCTTGCGGGCCAGGCTCGCCGCGTTGGTGACCTCGCTCGGTTGGAGCCCGACGCGCACCACGGGCCGGGGTGCCACGATCGGCTGACCGGCGGCGTCGAGCACCGCGGCCCGGGTGGCGGTGTCGCGGCGCAGCCCCAGCCGGTCGCCCCGGGTCAGCTGCTCCTGCACCAGCTGCGGCTCCCAGATCACCCGCCACTCGTCGCCGCCGAGGGTGAGCCGCACCGGGCGCTCGTACGCCCAACGGGTCCCGCCCGGGAGGGCCCAGTCGACCTTGACCACCGCGGTCGCGACGTCCTTGGTCACCTTCGCCTCGCCCCGGCGCGTGAGCGTGGGCGGCGTGGCCGCCAGCTCGCCGGAGAGTTCCTTGAGCTCGCGGACGACGTCGGCCGCCGGCACCTTGGCGCCGGTCGGGTCGACGAAGCCGACGGCCTGGAGGTCGCCCGAGCGCCAGCCGGCGAGGAACGCGTCGACCTCGCGCTCCGGGCCGTCACCGCCCGAGCACGCGGTGAGGGCGCCGCCCGCGAGCGCGGTCGCGGCGAGCAGCGCCAGTGCCGGGCGGAGCCGGTTGCGGCGGGGGCGGCGAGGGTACGACAGGCGCATGGAACGGATCTCCGATCTCGGAACTGCCCTGCACGGTAGTACGGCGGTGCCGTCCGCACCGTCCCCCCGCACCGCGACGTGCGGAAAGAGAGGTCGGTGACGGGGTGATGAACGACTGGAGGCGGGGTACTCCCGAACCGGCCAACCTCGTACCCGCAACGGGTGAAAGGACGAAGTCCGGAACCGGACGTCCGCACTGAGGTCCGCCGAGCAAGGGGCGGAACGGTAGGGCCTAGGCTGGGCGGCAGAGTGACCCACAACGCGGTGGGTCGAGGGGAGTGGCACCGATGGACCGGCGTCCGGCGATCAAACCGGGACCCGACCTCCGGCAGGATGACACCAGCCGGGACGACAGCTTCGATTCGGCGACCGACGGGGACGGCTTCGGCCGGCTCGACACAGGAGTGACCGGGATGACCGGTTCGAGTATCGACACCCTCTACGACCTGGGTCTGCCCGCCAACGCGCTGGCCGACGACGTCGAGGACAACGAGCTCGACGAGCCCGTTCCCAACGTGGAGCGCCTGGTCGCCCAGGCGGTCGCGCTGGCCGGCGACGACCACGACGCGGCGACCCTGGTCAGCCGCTTCTGGCGGTTCGCGCCGGACGAGGAGCTGATCGGCTTCACCGCCGAGGAGATGCTGGAGGCGGCCCGCGCGCACCGCGACCTCGCCCAGCAGCGGGTACCGGGCGAGCTGAAGCTGCGCATCCACGAGCCCGACGCCGACCAGCACCACACCGTCATCGAGATCGTCACCGACGACATGCCGTTCCTGGTCGACTCGGTGACCGCCCTGCTCAACTCGCACCACCTGGACGTGCACCTGCTGGTCCACCCGCTGGTGGTGGTCCGGCGCGAGCCGCTGGGCCGGCTGGTCGAGGTCTCCGCCGACGTCGAGCCCGACGACGCCATCGCCGGCGACATCGTCGAGAGCTGGATGCACATCGAGGTCGACCCGGTACGCGACGCCGCCGAGCGGGACCGGCTGCGCCGGGAACTCCAGCGGGTGCTCACCGACGTGCGGGAGGCGGTGGAGGACTGGCCGAAGATGCGCCAGCGGGCCCTCGCCCTCGCCGACGAGCTTGCCGCCGCGCGGACGTCGGACAACCGCCCACCGGTGCCGGAGAAGGACATCACGGACTCGGTGGAGCTGCTGCGCTGGCTCGCCCACGACCACTTCACGTTCCTCGGTTACCGGGAGTACCGGCTGGTCGACACCGCCGGAGACGGGGAGCGGGGCAGCGGCCAGGCGCTGGAGGCGGTGCTCGGCACCGGGCTGGGCATCCTGCGTCAGGACTCGCCGGAGGCCCGGCCGCTGTCGTCGATGACGCCCGAGGCGCACGATAGGGTCACCGAGAAGCGCCTGCTGATCATCACGAAGGCGAACTCGCGGGCCACCGTGCACCGCTCCGCCTACCTCGACTACATCGGCTTCAAGGTCTTCAACGAGTCCGGCGAGGTGGTCGGCGAGCGCCGCTTCCTCGGCCTGTTCTCCACGGCCGCGTACCGGACCAGCGTGCAGGAGCTGCCGGTGGTGCGCCGTAAGGTGGCCGAGGTGCTGGACCGCTCCGGCCTGAGCCAGCGCAGCCACTCCGGCAAGGACCTGCTCCAGATCCTGGAGACCTACCCGCGCGACGAGCTGTTCCAGATCAAGACGGAGGACCTCTACCACGCGGTGATCGGCGTGCTGCGGATGGCCGGCCGCCGGCAGCTGCGGGTGTTCCTGCGCCGCGACGCGTACGGGCGGTTCATCTCCTGCCTGATCTACCTGCCCCGGGACCGGTTCACCACGCAGAACCGGCTGCGGATGCAGGACATCCTGCTGCGCGAGCTGAACGGCGTCGGGGTCGACTACACGACCCGGGTCACCGAGTCGATGCTCGCCCGGGTGCACTTCATCGTCCGGACCGACCCCACGAAGGTCCCCGGCGACATCGACGCCGACCTGCTGGCCGAGGAGTTGGCCGACGCCACCCGGCTGTGGGACGACGACTACCGGCTGGTGCTGGAGCGCAAGCTCGGCGACGAGCAGGCAAAGCACCTGTTCACCCGCTACGCCGACGCCTTCCCCGAGGGCTACAAGGACGGCCACACGCCGTACGAGGCGATGAAGGACCTGGCGAAGCTGGAGCTGCTGGAGGAGCCCGGCCAGCTGGAGATGCACCTGTTCCGCAAGCAGCTCGCGCCGCGGGCCGGCGGGCGGGGGCCGGACGTCGACGAGGCGATGGACGTCCGCTTCAAGGTCTACCGCTACGGCGAGCCGATGATGCTCTCCGCCGTGCTGCCGGTGCTGCACTCGCTCGGCGTCAAGGTGGTCGACGAGCACCCGCACGAGGTGGACCGGATCGACGGTCGGGTCTACCTCTACGACTTCGGGCTGCGGCTGCCCGAGGGGCACCAGGAGCTGTCCGAGGTGCGCCCGCACGTGGAGAACGCCTTCGCGGCGGCGTGGCGGGGCGAGGCCGAGGTGGACGGCTTCAACGAGCTGGTGCTGCGGGCCGGTCTCACCTGGCGGCAGGTGGTGGTGCTGCGGGCGTACGCGAAGTACCTGCGCCAGGCCGGCACGGTCTTCTCCCAGGAGTACATGGAGCAGACCTTCATCGCGTACCCGAGGATCGCCACCCTGCTGGTGGAGCTGTTCGAGGTGCGGTTCGCGCCCGGCGAGGACGGCCACGAGCGGCGCCAGCAGCGCAGCGCCGAGCTGGTGGGCGACATCCGGACCGCGCTGGACGACGTCGCCAGCCTCGACCAGGACCGGATCCTGCGCGCCTACCTGACGATGATCCAGGCCACCCTGCGCACCAGCTTCTACCAGAAGCGCTCCGACGGGCGGCCGAAGTCGTACGTGGCGCTCAAGCTGGACCCGCAGGCGATCCCGGACCTGCCGGCGCCGCGGCCGAAGTTCGAGATCTTCGTCTACTCGCCGCGTTTCGAGGGCGTGCACCTGCGGTTCGGCCCGGTGGCCCGTGGCGGGCTGCGCTGGTCCGACCGCCGTGAGGACTTCCGCACCGAGGTGTTGGGCCTGGTCAAGGCGCAGATGGTGAAGAATGCCGTGATCGTGCCGGTGGGCGCGAAGGGCGGCTTCGTGCTCAAGCAGAAGCCGGGGGACCGCGACGAGGCGGTGATCTGCTACAAGGAGTTCATCTCCGCCCTGCTCGACGTCACGGACAACATCGTCAGCGGCGAGATCGTGCCGCCGGAGGACGTGGTCCGCCACGACGGCGACGACCCGTACATGGTGGTCGCGGCGGACAAGGGCACGGCGACGTTCTCGGACATCGCCAACGAGATCTCCACGGCGCACAACTTCTGGCTCGGCGACGCGTTCGCCTCCGGTGGCTCCGCCGGCTACGACCACAAGAAGATGGGCATCACCGCCCGGGGCGCCTGGGAGTCGGTGAAGCGGCACTTCCGCGAGATGGGCCACGACACCCAGACCCAGGACTTCACCGTGGTCGGCGTCGGTGACATGTCCGGTGACGTGTTCGGCAACGGGATGCTGCTGTCGGAGCACATCCGGCTGGTGGCCGCGTTCGACCACCGGCACATCTTCCTGGACCCGGACCCGGACGCCGCGTCCTCGTACGCCGAGCGGAAGCGGCTGTTCGACCTGCCCCGTTCGTCGTGGGAGGACTACGACCGGGAGCTGATCTCGGCCGGCGGCGGGGTGTACCCGCGTACGGCCAAGACGGTGCCGATCTCGGCGCAGGTCCGGGAGCGGCTAGGCCTGGACGCCGACACGGAGCAGCTCTCCCCGCAGGAGCTGATGAAGGCGATCCTGACCGCGCCGGTCGACCTGTTCTGGAACGGCGGCATCGGCACGTACGTGAAGGCCTCCAGCCAGACCAACGCGGAGGTGGGCGACAAGTCCAACGACGCCATCCGGGTGGACGGCAGGAACGTGCGCTGCCGGGTGGTGGGCGAGGGCGGCAACCTGGGCTGGACCCAGCTCGGGCGCATCGAGTACGCCCAGACCGGCGGGCGGATCTACACGGACTTCATCGACAACGCGGCCGGGGTGGACTGCTCCGACCACGAGGTGAACATCAAGATCCTGCTGAACACGGCGGTCGCGGACGGCGCGCTGGGCCTGCCCGAGCGCGACGAGCTGCTCGCGGGGATGACCGACGAGGTCGCCGAGCTGGTGCTGCGGGACAACTACGACCAGGCCCGGGCGATCAACAACGCGCAGGCGCAGGCCGCCTCGCTGCTGCCGGTGCACCGGCGGATGATCACGGATCTGGAGCGTTCCGGGGCGCTGGACCGGTCCCTGGAGGCGCTGCCGCCGGACGACGAGCTGGCGGTGCGGACCGAGTCCGGGCTGACCGCGCCGGAGTTCGCGGTGCTGCTCGCGTACGTCAAGATCGTCCTTGAGACGGAGATCCTGGCCGAGGGGCTCGCGGACGAGGAGTGGACGACCGACGTCCTGGTCAACTACTTCCCGACGCCGATGCGGGAGCGGTTCGCCGACCGGATGGGCCAGCACCGCCTGCGCCGGGACATCGTGACGACGGTGCTCGTCAACGAGGCGATCAACCGGGGCGGCATCTCGTTCGTCTTCCGGGTGGTCGAGGAGACGGCGGCCCCGGCGGCGGACGTCATCCGGGCGTACGTGGTGGTCCGCGAGGTGTTCGGGCTGCGCGCGCTCTGGGACGCGGTGGAGGACCTGGACAACAAGGTCGACCCCGAGTTGCAGACCAGCGTCTACCTGGACACCCGGCGTCTGCTCGACCGCGCGGTGCGGTGGCTGGTCACCAACCGCCGTTCGCCGATCGACGTGCCGGCGGAGATCGCCCGGCTGCGCGACGGGGTGGCGCGGCTCCTGCCCGACCTGGAGGAGCGCTTCCACGGCAGCGAGCGGGAGTCCCTCGCGGCGCACATCGACTCGCTCATCGGGCGGGGGCTGCCGCGCGACCTGGCCGAGCTGGCGACCCGGCTGATGTACAGCTTCGGCCTGCTCGACGTGGTGGAGACGGCGGCGAGCAGTGGGCGGGACGTCGGCGAGGTGGCCTCGGTCTACTTCGTGCTCTCCGACCGCTTCCGGGTCGACTCGCTGCTGTCGAAGATCTCCCTGCTGCCGCGTGAGGACCGCTGGCAGACGCTGGCCCGGATGGCGCTGCGCTACGACCTGTACGCCGCGCTGGCCGCGCTGACCGTGGAGGTTCTCGACTCCACGCCGGACACCCTGTCGCCGCAGGAGCGGGTGTCGCAGTGGGAGCAGTCGAACGCCACCTCGATCCACCGCGCCGAGCGGGCGATGGGGGAGTTCGACGAGTCCCGGGCGGACCTCGCCGCCCTGTCGGTGCTGCTGCGCCAGATCCGCACCCTGGTGCGGACCTCCGCCGCCGCCTGACGCCTACGGCGGACGGCCCGGCCGGTCGGTGTCCCGACCGGCCGGGCCGCGTCGTGCCGGGCGGCGCCCTCCGCGCGGCGGCCGGCTCACACCGGCATGGAGGCGAAGACGACCACGTTGTCCGGGTAGCTGCCGGCGGCCTTGTCGAAGGTTCCGCCGCAGGTGACCACGCGCAGGCCGGGTCGGTCGCTGGGACCGTAGACCTGCTCGGTCGGGAACTGCGTCTTCGGGTACGCCTTGACCGACTCGACGGTGAAGGTGGCCTGCTGGCCGTCCTCGCGGGTGACGGTGATGGTGTCGCCCGGTTGCAGGGCGCCGAGGGAGAAGAAGACCGCCGGCCCGATCTCCGCCGAGTCGACGTGCCCGACGATGACCGCGTTGCCGATCTCACCCGGGCTGGGCCCCGGCTCGTACCAACCGGCCAGCTGCGCCCGTTCGAGCGGGGGCACCTGGACGGTGCCGTCCGGGTTGGTGCCGAGCGGCATGATCGAGGCGTCGACCCCGATCCGGGGGATGGTGATCGTGGTGGGGGCGGAGCGGGCCAGGCCGGTGGCGTCGCCGAGGTCCGGGTCCGCGTCGGGGGCGGGCACGTCGGCGACCGCCGGCCCGGTGCTGACGGGTGCGGCCAGCGGCTGCGGGGGCAGGGGAGCGGGCGCGGTCTTGAGCGAGGCGCCGATCAGGCCCGCGCCGACCATGGCGACCACGACGACGACGGCCGCGCCGGCGGCGCGCCACGGTGTCCCGTGACGGCCGCCGGCCGGTGTCGCCGTCGTGTCAGACGAAGGACTCATCGGTCCGACGCCGGCGCATCAGCACGAGGCCGCCCAGGGCGGCAGCGCCGATCAGGCTCGCCCCGCCGGCGGCCAGGCCCCGGTCGGTGCCGGCGACGGCGCCACCGTCACCACCGTCGACCCCGCCGCGCGGCAGCACGACCAGTTCGCCCTCGCCGCACGAGCCCTTGAGCTCGTAGCGGCCCGGCTTGGCGTCCTCGGACACCTCGGCCTCGCCGTAGTAGACGAAGTCCCGCTTGTGCTCCCAGCGGTCCTCGCCCTTGCCGTTGCCCTCGGACTCCTCGTCCGACCAGCCCTTGTCGTGGCCCTTGCGGTCGTACTCGTCCGACCAGCTCTTGCGGTCGTACTCGTCCGAGCCGTAGCTCTCCGAGCCGTACTCGTGCTCGCGACCCTCGCGGTCGCCCTTGTCGTGGCCCTTGTCGCCGCGGTCGCCTTCGGCGTCCTGGCCGTGCTCGTAGCCCTTCCAGTCGCGCTCGCCCTCGGCGGCGTCGGCGGCGTCGGCGGCGCCGCCACCCTGGCCGTTGGCGGGCGGCTGGCCACCGTTGGCCGGCGGCTGACCGCCGTTGGCTGGCGGCTGCGGCTGTCCGGTGCCGTTGGCCGGCGGCTGCGGCCTCGGGGTCTCGTCCTTGCCGTCCCTGCCCTTGTCGTGGTCGCGGCCCTTGTCGTGGTCCTTGCCCTTGTCGTGGTCGCGGCCCTTGTCCTCGTGGTCGCGGCCCTTGTCGTGGTCGCGGGAGTCCTCGTCGCCGCCACGCCAGTCGCCCCGGCCCTCGGCCGGCTTGAGCTTGACCTTGCCGGTGACCTTCGACCACACGTAGGCGTGCTCCTGCGACTCGGGGCAGACCTCGATCAGCTTGACCGTGTCGCCCGCCTTGACGACGTGCGGCTTGGCGTAGACCTTGCCCTCGTCCTCGTGGTGGCCGCCGTCCGCCAACGCGATCCCCGGCGTGAACACGAGCAGGGAAGCACCACCGAGGGCAGCGCCCGCAACGACCTTCCCGAGCATCTTGTTTGCCATGACCTGCGTCACTCCATCCCTGTTGTCCTGGGCTCGGTGACAACCGAGCTACCGATGACGTTAGACCGTTTCATGAGCTATGAAGGGAAAGATTCGTGTTTTCGTGGCTTCGTGGAACTACGCCCTCTAGTGCCGCTACGCCGCTTTAGTCGGCCGCCGCGCGAGCCGGGCGGTTCGCCACCGCAGGCGTGCGCAGGTGCTCCTCGGGCGGCGTGACGCCACCTCGGCCGGATCGTCCCGTCCCGCCCGCCCCACCAGGCGTCGCCGGCCCCGGCGGCCTCGGCTGGTTCATCGAGGCATTGCCATGGAAGCGCTCCCATGCAAGAATCGCTGCACGCGGTTCGGGGAGCCACACCGCGCAGGCAGGAGTCGAGGGCACCGGTCCGCCGGACGACGTCATGCCTCCCGGTCGGCACGTCGTTGCCGGTCGGACCACCACCAACACGCCCGTCCGGGTCGGGCACCCCCCGAAGAAACCCGTGGTACCGGCGGTCGTCCACGCAGGACGCCCATCGGGCCGTAACGCCGGGCCGTTCGCGGATCCGGTCTCGCCCAAGGAGATCAGTGGCATGAATGTGTGGAGAAGGCTGTCCGGCCCCCGCCGGGCCCTCGCGCTCGGTGGCGCGGGCGCCCTGGTCGCGGGCGGGCTGGTGACCTTGCCGGTCACCGTGGCGCACGCCGCCACCCAGTGCGACGTGTCGTACACGACCAGCGACTGGCAGGGCGGTTTCACCGCCACCGTCAACATCAAGAACATCGGCGACGCCCTCAACGGCTGGACGCTGGGCTTCACCTTCCCTGACGGCAGCCAGCGGGTGCAGCAGGGCTGGTCGGCCCGCTGGTCCCAGAGCGGCCAGAACGTCACCGCGCAGAACGAGTCCTACAACGGGACGGTGGCCAGCGGCGCCACGGTGAGCATCGGCTTCAACGGCGCCTGGAGCGGCAGCAACCCGAAGCCCACCTCGTTCACCCTCAACGGCGTGACCTGCAACGGCGGCACCCCGCCCACCACCACCCCGCCCACCACGGCCCCGCCGACGACGCCGCCCCCCACGACGCCGCCGCCGACCACCCCGCCGCCGACCACCCCGCCGCCCGGGCAGCGGGTGGACAACCCGTACCTGAACGCCCAGGGGTACGTGAACCCGGAGTGGAAGGCCAAGGCCGAGTCGGTGCCCGGCGGCAACCGGGTGTCGAACAACCCGACCGCCGTCTGGATCGACCGGATCGCCGCCATCAACGGCACCCCGGACAGCAGCTCCAACGGCGCGATGGGTGTCCGTGACCACCTGAACAAGGCGCTGGAGCAGGGGGCGAACTACATCCAGTTCGTCATCTACAACCTGCCCGGCCGCGACTGCTCGGCGCTGGCGTCCAACGGTGAGCTGGGCCCGGACGAGTTGCCGCGCTACAAGGCCGAGTACATCGACCCGATCGCCGCGATCCAGGGCGACCCGAAGTACGCCAGCCTGCGGATCGTCAACATCATCGAGATCGACTCGCTGCCGAACCTGGTGACCAACACCTCCGGCAACCCCGGCGGCACGGTCATGTGCGACACGGTGAAGGCCAACGGCGCCTACGTCAACGGCGTCGGCTACGCCCTGTCGAAGCTGGGTGCGATCGGCAACGTCTACAACTACATCGACGCCGCGCACCACGGCTGGATCGGCTGGGACAGCAACTTCAGCCCGACCGCGCAGATCCTGAAGGACGCCGCCGTCGCCTCCGGCAGCACGGTGAACAACGTGCACGGCTTCATCGTCAACACCGCCAACTACTCGGCGCTGCGTGAGCCGCACTTCAAGGTGACCGACAACGTCAACGGCACCACCGTGCGGCAGTCGAAGTGGGTCGACTGGAACTTCTACGTGGACGAGCTCTCGTTCGCCCAGGCGTTCCGCAACGAGCTGGTGGCCAAGGGCTTCGACTCGAAGATCGGCATGCTGATCGACACCTCCCGCAACGGCTGGGGCGGCACCGCCCGGCCCACCGGCCCGGGCGCGACGACCAACGTGGACACCTACGTCGACGGCGGCCGCGTGGACCGTCGGTTCCACACCGGCAACTGGTGCAACCAGGCCGGGGCCGGCCTGGGCGAGCGGCCGAAGGCCGCGCCGGAGCCGGGCATCGACGCCTACGTCTGGGTGAAGCCCCCGGGCGAGTCGGACGGCTCCAGCAAGGAGATCCCGAACAACGAGGGCAAGGGCTTCGACCGCATGTGCGACCCGACCTACACCGGTAACGCCCGCAACGGCAACAGCATGAGCGGCGCCCTGCCGGACGCCCCGATCTCGGGCGCCTGGTTCCCCGCGCAGTTCACGCAGCTCATGCAGAACGCGTACCCGGCGCTCTGAGACCGGAGCCCACCCGCCGCTGGCAGTAGGTGAGGCGCTCCAGCGGCAGGTTCCCCGGGCCCCCGGCCCGACCGTCCGACGGTCGGGGCGGGGGCCCCCTCGCGTACGCCGGTCAGGGCACCGTCTTCTCGATCGCGGCGCGGCCCAGTTCGGCCAGGTCCCGGCGGGCCCGCTCGACGTTCTCCGGCGTGATGTCCTGCCCCCGGGCCGCCACCAGGTCCTCCGGTTCCCAGGGCTGCTCCGCCCCGGTGCGGATGTCGTCCGGGGCCGCGCCCGTGCCGGTGCCCGTCGCGCCGGTGCCGGCGGCGTACGGATCGCCGATCAGCTCGTCGCCACCCGCCCCGTCCCCGGGCCCGGTGAACGACGGGGTGTCGCGATCGGCGCCGCCCCCGGTCATCAGCTGCGCGATGCCGGTGTCGTCCTCGGCCGCCGCGGCCATCTCCGGGCTCTCCTCCAGCGGCCGGTCACGGTCACGATCCGTCATGTCGCTGCCCTCCCGTCACCAGGTGGTGTCTCCTGATCCCGCTCGCGTACCCGGCGTGACGGTGCCCATGCCGGTCACCGGCGGCGGGACGGCTGCCTCCTCCTCGGAGGTCTCCGGCGGCTCGACCGGGTTGCGCCACTGCCAGAGCAGCATCAGCACGCCGAAGACGAGCATGCCGAGGCCCGCCCAGAGGTTGATCCGGACGCCCTGGGCCTTCTGCACGGATGAATCGCCGTCGAAGATCCCGATCAGGGTGACGATCGTCCCGTACGCGGTGAAAAGGCCACCGATCACCCGGCGGATGTCGAACAGCCGGGCGGCGGACGAGCGGCGGCGGGCCTCCTCGGCGGCCCTGACCGAGCGGTCGTGCCCGTGGGGGTTGAGGTTGTCCATGCGACGCCAGCACGATCAGCGCGCCGATCACGATGGCGACCCAGAGCGGCCAGCCGAGCAGCGCCTGCATGATCAGCGCCAGGGCGTACAGGTTCACCCCGGCGATGATCTCCAACGCGCCGAGGTTGGCGGAGACGAAGGCCAGGCCGGTCACCCAGGCGGGCAGGGAGCGCCCGGAGAGGAAGAAGTCGACGTCAAACGTCCGCTGCGGGCTTGCCCGGTCCGACCGGCCACGGCGCCCTCCCGCCGGGACCCGCCGACGCGGCGGCGCCTCCACCGGGCCGGGCCACCGGGCCCTGCGGCCGTGCACGGGAGGCGACGGCAGTGGCGCCCCGGGCCGTGGACGCGACGACGCCCCCGGCCGGTCGGCCGGGGGCGCCTCGTGGGAACCGGGGGTCAGCGCCCGAGGACCCGGTCCAGGAAGTCGCGGTAGTGGCGGACGGCCATCCGGAGCTGCTCGGTGTCGGACGAACCGGCGTCCTGCCAGCCGCCCAGCTTGTTCTTCTGCGCGGACAGCGCCGAGGAGAGCGCCTGGATGGCCTCGTCGACCAGCGACTGGGCCTCCCCGGCCGCCGCGCGGGGGTCGTCCACGAAGCGCAGCTGGACGTCCCGCCAGCGGTCCCGGAAGCCCTGCGCCATCGCGGGGTCGAAGAGGCTGGCCGGCTCGGCGGCCACCGTGGCGCCCGCCGGCCGGTCCATCCCGGCGGCCTCCAGCTTTCCGGCGCCCGCGCGTCCGGCCGGCGCGTGCTCGGCGTCCGGGTCGACCATGGCCGGCGTGGCGCTGCCGTACCCGGCCGCACCGGCCTCCGCGTCGTCGGTCAGGTCGGCCCGGCGCTCGGGGCGGCCGTCGACGGCGTCCGGAGGCAGCACCTCCGCGTCGCCCCGGCGGGCCTGCCGCTCGTCGGGACGGGCGTCGCCGAGCCCGACGGAGCGGTGGAACTCCGCGGTCGGGTCCGCCCGGCGGCCCTCCCGGGGGCCGTCCGCGGCCCCGTCGCCCGGCCGCGCGGTCGACTCCGTACGCGGGTCGGGTTCGTCCTCGGGAAGCGGGCTGGCCAGGGCGGACGCGGCGACCGCGCCGCCGACGCTGGTGGCGCCGAAGGCGGTCGGCACGGGCCCTGGCTCGTGGAACTCGGCGCGGTCGCCGTCGGCGTCCCGCCCGTCCGTGCGGGTCCTGCCGGTGCCCCGGCCGCGCGACGGCTCGTCGCCGGCGACCGCCGGGTCGTCGAAGGTGCCCCGGTCGTCGAGGGCGTCCTCGGGTACGTCGGCGCGGCCGGCTCGGTCGCCCGGAGGCGGCACCGGCACCGGCTCGGAACGGACGGCCTCGGGGTGTTCGTTGCCCACCCGCTGCTCTTCCTGGCGCATGGTGATCCTCCTAGCGGCTCGTGGCGTCGTGCTGGCTGTCCGGGTTGCGCTGCTCTGCCGGTCGGGCCGCGACCGGCTCCTCACCGAGCAGGTCGGCGAAGAGGGCGCGGTAGTGGACGACGGCCTGGCGCAGTTCCTCGGTGCTCGCCTCGCCCCGGGAGTTGCGCAGGTGGATCTCGTGGGCGTCGCGGTAGTGGCCCAGGGTGCGGGCGTGCTCCACGGAGAGGTGGGCGATTTGGTCGGAGAACTCGCCGGTGGGGTAGCCCCGTTCCGCGATGAGCCGGGTGACCAGTTCGTCCGCGTCACCTACGGTCTCGGCGGGGGAGTCGACGAAGCGGACCTGGAGTTCCTCCCACGCGGCGGCGTAGCGGGCCCGGGACTCGGGGGCGAGCGGGGTGAGCGTGAGATCGGCGTGGCGACGCTCCCGCTCCCGTAGTTCCCGCTCGGCGGCGGTCCGGCTGTCCTGCTCGGCGACGGCGCGGTCGTACTCGGGCCCGAAACGCGACCGCAGCGCGCGGCGGCGGGCGTACGACCGGGCGGCCACGGCCACGGCCGCGATCACCAGCACGACGAGAACTATGACGATTACCTGCGTGGGCGACATGGCTCCTCCTTCGTGGGTGGTATTCCCTCCGCTCGGTGATCGCCAATCCCGTTCCGGCGCACTTTCCTTGAAGGAACCCGGCGGCGGCCCCTTCCCCGCTCGGGCATGACGAGTCACACAGCGCGATCGGGGCCCAAAACTTGACTCGTTCCAGAAAACGAGCTTGGGTGGGGTGATGCCGGTCGGATCCGACGTCGAACGCCTGCGAGCTGCGGGGCTGCGTGTCACGCGCCCCCGGCTCGCGGTGCTCGCGGCGGTGCGCGACCGGCCGCACCTGGACGCCGACACGATCACCCGACTCGCCCGGGTCCGCCTCGGGCGGATCTCCCACCAGGCGGTCTACGACGTCCTGCGCGCGCTCACCGGCGCGGGCCTGCTGCGCCGGTTCGCCCCGGCCGGCGGGCCGGCCCGGTACGAGCTGGGCGGGGACGACCACGACCACCTGGTCTGCCGGGACTGCGGCGCGATCGTCGACACCCGGCGCAAGCGGGCCCCCGGGCCCTGCCTCGACCCCGGGGCCTCCGCCTTCGAGGTGGAGTCCACCGAGGTCACGTACTGGGGCCGGTGCCCCGGATGCCAGCCGCGACACGGCTGACGCCAGCCGCCACACCGATCTGGAGGAGAGCCATGAGCGACCCGCAGGCCAGCAAGCCGATCCTCACCACCCGTCAGGGTCACCCCGTGCACAACAACCAGCAGCAGCGGACGGTCGGCTCGCGCGGCCCGGCGACGCTGGAGAACTACCACTTCCTGGAGAAGATCAGCCACTTCGACCGGGAGCGGATCCCGGAGCGGGTGGTGCACGCCCGCGGCTTCGTCGCGCACGGCGAGTTCGAGGCGTACGGGACGATCGGCGACCAGCCGGCGTCGACCTACACCCGGGCCAAGCTGTTCCAGACCAAGGGCAGGAAGACCCCGGTCACCATCCGCTTCTCCACCGTCATCGGCGGCCGGGACTCCTCCGAGGCGGCCCGCGACCCGCGCGGCTTCGCCGTGAAGTTCCGCACCGAGGACGGCAACTGGGACATGGTGGGCAACAACCTCCAGGTCTTCTTCATCCGTGACGCCATCAAGTTCCCCGACGTGATCCACTCGCTGAAGCCGGACCCGGTCACCTTCCGTCAGGAGCCGAACCGGATCTTCGACTTCATGTCGAACACGCCGGAGTCGATGCACATGCTGACCTGGCTCTTCTCCCCGTACGGCATCCCGAAGAACTACCGGACGATGCGCGGTTCCGGGGTGAACACCTACCGCCTCGTCAACGCCGCGGGCGAGGGCGTGCTGGTCAAGTTCCACTGGCTGTCCCAGCAGGGCGAGCACAACCTCACCCAGGCCGAGGCGGACGCCATCCAGGCCACCGACCTGGGCCACGCCTCGAAGGACATCTACGAGGCGATCGAGCGCGGCGACCACCCGAAGTGGGAGCTCAACGTCCAGGTCATGAGCGACGACGAGCACCCGGAGCTGGACTTCGACCCGCTCGACGACACCAAGATCTGGCCGGAGGAGGACTTCCCCTACCTGCCGGTCGGCATGATGACGCTCAACCGCAACATCACCGACCACCACAACGAGAACGAGCAGATCGCCTTCGGTACCGGCGTGCTGGTCGACGGCATCGACTTCTCCGACGACAAGATGCTGGTCGGCCGGACGTTCTCCTACTCGGACACCCAGCGCTACCGGGTCGGCCCGAACTACCTCCAGTTGCCGATCAACCGGCCGCGCGAGGACGTCCAGGTCAGCACCAACCAGGGCGGCGGCCAGATGTCGTACGGGGTGGACAACCGTGGTGCCAACCCGCACATCAACTTCGAGCCGTCCTCGGTCGCGGGCCTCCAGGAGGCCGACGAGTCCTACCGGGAGTACCGTCCGTTCGTCTCGGGCCAGATCATGAAGGCCCCGATCGAGCGGCAGAACAACTACTCCCAGGCCGGCCGGCGCTACCGCGAGATGGACGACTGGGAGCGCGACGACCTGATCCTCAACCTCACCACCCTGCTGTCGCAGTGCGACAAGCACATCCAGGAGAAGATGGTCTGGCACTTCAGCCAGTGCGACTCCGACTACGGCCGACGCGTCGCCGAGGGCCTCGGCATCGCCGTCGACGCCTGACCCGTACCGCCCACGAACGCCCCGCCGGCCCTCCGGCGGGGCGTTCGTCGACTGTGGACGATCGGTCCGGTGGGCCCGACGCGACGGACGGTAGTGCATCGGGCGAGGATTACGTATCCTGCCCAAGGCGTCCGCCGGACCTGCCCGGCAACCGCGGGCCGGAACGGTCCGACCGCGACGCTGCCCGGCCGGCGCCGGCGCCCCCGCAGCCACACCTTCCGGGCGAGGTCTGATTGAACACCCGCGACTGGCCGATCCGCTCGAAGCTGACCGCACTGGTCGTCGTGCCGGTGACCGCGCTGCTGGCGCTCTGGATCTTCGCCACGACGCTGACCTTCGGGCCCGCCCTCGACCTGCTCGCCGCCCGCACCCTCCTCTACGACCTCGGTCGTCCCGGCGAGACCGTGGTGGCCGAGCTGCAACGGGAGCGCCGGCTGTCGGTGGTGCAGTTGGCGGGCGACGGCGACGCACCGGGGCTCGCGGAGCAGCGGCAGCGGACCGACCGGGCGATCGCCGAGCTGCGCCGCCGGGTCGGCGGGGAGGACCTGCGCGACGCCGCCGACGACATCCTCGACGCCCGGCTCGACCAGTTGGTCACCGCCCTGGAGGCGCTGCCGGCCGGGCGGGGCTTCATCGACCGGCGGGCGGTGGACCGGGCAGGCGCGGTCGGGCTCTACAGCGGCCTGATCAATTCGGCCTTCCAGGCGTTCTCCGCGATGGCCAGCCTGCCGGACCGGGACCTCAACCGGCAGGCCCTCGCCGTCACCGCGCTCGGCCGGTCGCGGGAGCTGCTCGGGCAGACCGACGCCCTGCTCGCCGGAGCGTTCACCGCCGGCCGGTTCGCCGACGGCGAGCATCTCCAGCTCGTGCAGACCATCGGCAACCAGCGGTTCCTCGCCGAGACGGCGGTCGCCGACCTGCCGGACGCCGAGCGCGCCGCGTTCCAGCGGTTGACCGAGGGGGAGGCCTTCGGTCGGCTGCGGGCGATGCAGGACACGCTGGTCGGCGCCGGGTCCACCACGCGACCGGCGGTGGACCCGGCCGCCTGGCAGGAGAGCTACCAGGCGGTGCACGAGGCGCTGCGGAAGTTCGAGCTGGCGCAGGCCGACGGGCTCGCCGACCGGTCGGTGCCGTCGGCCGTACGCATCCTGGTCCGGCTCGCCGCCGCCGGCGTGCTGGGGCTGGCCGCCGTCGTGGTCTCGGTCCTCGTGGCGCTGCGGGTCGGTCGCAACCTCGCGCACCGGCTCACCGGCGTACGCACGGCGGCGCTGGAGACGGCCGAGCGCCGGCTGCCCGACGTGGTGGCCCGGCTGCGCCGGGGCGAGCAGGTCGACGTCGCGCGGGAGGCGCCCCCGCTGGAGTACGGCGGCGACGAGATCGGTCAGGTGGCGCGGGCGTTCACCGAGGTGCAGCGCACCGCGGTCCAGTCGGCCGTCGACGAGGTGACCCTGCGGCGCGGCCTCAACGAGGTGTTCCTGAACATCGCCCGGCGCAGCCAGGGGTTGGTGCACCGGCAGCTCGCGCTGCTGGACCGGATGGAGCGGCACACCGAGGACCCGGACGAGCTGGCGGAGCTGTTCCGTGTCGACCACCTCGCCACCCGGCTGCGGCGGCACGCCGAGGACCTGGTCATCCTGGCCGGGGCGGCCCCGGGCCGGGGCTGGCGCAACCCGGTGGCGACGGTCGACCTCGTCCGGGGCGCGATCTCCGAGGTCGAGTCGTACGACCGGGTCGACATCACCGCCGTGGCGCCTGCCGGCGTGCTGGGTCGGGCCGTCGGCGACGTGATCCACCTGCTCGCCGAGCTGATCGAGAACGCCACCGCGTTCTCGCGGCCGCAGACCCGGGTCGAGGTCGCCGGGCAGCACGTGGCGAACGGCTACGCGATCGAGATCACCGATCGGGGCCTGGGCATGTCCGCCGCCGCGCTGGAGGACACGAACCGGCGGCTGGCCCGCTCGCCCGACTTCGAGCCGACCGAGACCGCCCGCCTCGGGCACTTCGTGGTGGCCCGGCTGGCGGCCCGGCACGGCGTCCGGGTGCGGCTGCGCCCGTCCGACGGCGGCGGGCTGACCGCCGTGGTGCTCATCCCCGCCGACCTGGTCACCGACGAGCCCGCCCTGGCCCCGACCGGCGGCCCGCCGGTGGCAAGCCCGGCCACGGGGACCCCGGAGGAGCGCCGGCTCGCCCGGGCGAGCCGGCTCAGCACGCTGCCCCGCCCGGCCCGTTCCGCCGAGCCCGCCACGGCGGCTCCGGCCCCCGCGCGGCCGGCCCCGTCGTCCGGAGGTGCCGCAGCGCGCGGCGCGGCTGGCGGCGGTCCGACTCCGGGCGGCGCGGCTGGCGGCGGTCCGGTCCCGAACGGCGTGGCTTCCGGCGGCCCGGCCCCCGTCGAGGCGGTCGGGGAGATCGACGGGCTGCCGCGGCGGGTGCGCCGGCGGCCGGCGGCGGTCCGGCCCCGGGCGGCGGCCCCGGGCGGAGGGCGGCCGACCGCCGGGGACGGCCCGGGGCGCGGGTCCGCGCTGGACGGCCCGACGCTGCGGCAACCGGTGATCGAGAGTCCCGCCCCGCGCAGCCCGGAGGAGGCACGGCGGGCCATGTCCGCCCTCCAGGCCGGCACCGCCCGAGGCCGCGCGGCGGCCACCGGCGCGGTCCCGGAGGGGGCCTCCGCCGCGACGGCCACCGGACCCGCCTCGGAGCGGGCCGCCTCCGCCGCGACGGCCACCGGCCCGGCTTCCGGGCAGGCCGCCCCGCACGCCACCGCGGCGGCTCCCGGGCAGGCCACCGCCGACGGGCCGGGCCGGCCACGCGCGGACCCGAGCCCGACGCCGGCCGAGCGGCCGGTGGACCCCGAACCGATGACCGCGACTGAGAGGGACGCCTGATGCATCCGACGAGGCAGAGCGCCGATCTCGACTGGTTGCTCGACGAACTGGTGGAACGGGTGCCGCCCGCCCGGCAGGCGGTGGTGCTCTCGGCGGACGGGCTGCTGATCGGCTCCTCCGCCGGCATGGACCGCGCCGACGCCGAGCACCTCTCCGCGTTGGCCTCCGGCTTCTCCAGCCTGGCGCGGGGCGCGAGCCGGCAGGTGGCCGGCGGGGCGGTCCGGCAGACCGTGGTGGAGATGGAGTCCGCGTACCTCTTCGTCACCGCCGCCGGGCAGGGTGCCTGCCTGGCCGTCGTCAGCGACGCGGACGCGGACATCGGCCTGGTGGCGTACGAGATGGCGATGCTCGTCACCCGGGTCGGGGAGAACCTGAGCGCGCCCGCCCGGCCGGCGGCGGGGGTCGCCGATGCGGGCTGAATCGCCCGGGCCCCAGCACGAGTGGCTGGACGACGACGCCGGCCCGGTCGTACGGCCCTACACCCTCACCGGGGGGCGGGTGCGCTCCGCCGCCGACGGGTTCGACCTGGTCGCGTTCGTGCTGGCTGAGGCGGCCGCCGACCCGACCGCCCATCCCGAGCTGCACCCCGAGCACCGGCGCCTGGTGGAGCTGGCCGCCCGGCCGGTCCCCGTCGCGGAACTCGCGGCCGACCTCGACCTCGCGGTGGGCGTGGTCCGCGTACTCCTCGGCGACCTGCTGGCGCGGGGCCTGGTCGCGGTGCACCAGCCGACAGCCGCCACGTACCTGCCCGACGACGACATCCTCAAGGCGGTGGTCAGTGGACTCCGTGCGCTATGACCGAACCGGATCCGGCTCTCGGATCCCGCTCGCGCTCAAGATCCTGATCGCCGGGGGGTTCGGCGCCGGCAAGACGACGCTGGTGAGCGCGCTCAGCGAGGTCCGGCCGTTGCAGACCGAGGAGGTGCTGACCGGCGCCAGCATCGGCACCGACGACCTCTCCGGCGTCGAGGCGAAGTCGACCACGACGGTCGCGATGGACTTCGGCCGGATCACGATCAACGACGATCTCCAGGTCTACCTCTTCGGCACCCCGGGACAGGACCGGTTCTGGTTCCTCTGGGACGAGCTGGCGTTCGGGGCGCTCGGCGCGGTGGTGCTCGCCGACACCCGTCGGCTGGCCGACTGCTTCCCGTCGATCGACTACTTCGAGCAGCGGGGCGTCCCCTTCGTGGTGGGGGTGAACTGCTTCGACGGCGCCCGCAAGTTCAGCCTGGAGTCCGTACGCCAGGCGCTGGACCTCGACCCCGACGTGCCGCTGGTGCTCTGCGACGCGCGGGACCGGCAGTCCGGCAAGGAGGTGCTGATCGAGCTGGTCGAGCACGTGGCCCGGCAGCGCGGCGAGCCCGTGCCCACGGCCTGACCGCCCACGGCGGCGGTCCCGGCGGGCGTCCGCCCGGCCGGGCCGCCGCGATTCGGCGGGGTTTTCGGGGCTAAGCGGGCGGCCCAGCGGGAAGGCTGGTGGGATCGGTACGGGAATCGACGGAGGGCGGATCCGGTGACAGGTCAGGGCGAGATCGTCCACATCGGCGGCTACACGGCGCACAGCGGGGGTCGGGGCACCGGCATCGTCGCGGCGCGGCGGGACCCCGCGTCGGGTGAGCTGACCCCGCTCGGCACCGTCGCGACGACCCCCTCGCCGTCGTTCCTCGCCCGGCACCCGCGGCTGCCCGTGCTGTACGCCGTGAGCGAGTTGCCCGACGGGCAGGTGAGCGCCTTCCGGGTCGGCGCCGACGGCGACCTCACCCCGCTCGGCAGCCGGCCCACCGGGGGCGCGGAGCCCTGCCACCTGGCGGTCGTGCCGGGTGGCGACCACCTCGTCGTGGCCAACTACGGCGGCGGCAGCGTGACGGTGTTCCCGCTCGACCCCGACGGGGTGCCCGGCGAGCGCAGCGACCTGGTGGCGCACGAGGGGCACGGGCCGGACCCGGAACGCCAGGACCGGGCGCACGCCCACATGGTGAACCCGGCTCCGGGCCGGGGCCCGCTGCTCGCCGTCGACCTCGGCACCGACTCGATCTACCGCTACGACCTGGACGCCGCCACCGGCCGACTGGTGCCCCGGGCGCCCCGGGTGCGTACGGCCGCCGGCGTCGGTCCCCGGCACCTGGCCCGGCACCCCGACGGGCGGCGCTGCTGGGTGGCGGGGGAGCTGGACGGCTCGGTCACCGCCTACGAGCTGACCGACGACGGGGCGCTGCACCAGCGGGGCCGGGTCGAGGCCAGCGACCGGGCCGGGCACGTCCAGCCGTCGGAGATCGCGGTCGGCCCGGACGGGCGGCACCTCTACGTCGCCAACCGGGGGGTGGGCACCGTCGCGGTCTTCGCCGTCTCCGGTGAGCTGCCGGAGCTCGTCGCCGAGGTGGACACGGGCGGCGAGTGGCCGCGGCACTTCGCCCGGTCCGGGGAGCACCTCTACGTCGCCGACGAGCGGGCCGACATGGTCCGGGTCTTCCGGGTGGACGCGGCCACCGGCGTGCCGGCTCCGGTCGGGGAGCCCGTGGCGGTGCCGAGCCCGACCTGCGTGCTGCCCTGACCAGCCACGACACCCACGGCGTCACTCCTGCGGGGCAGCGTCGTCACGTTAAGTGACGATTTGGCGATCAACTATTTCTCCTGCGTAACTTTCGTCCGAACGGCCGTGGCAGTTGTCCCGACAGGTCCGCAAGATGGTCAGCGTGTCAGCAGGCCGCCATCGCATGCGTACGAACCTCCACGCAGCCACCGCCGCCGCCGCCGTGGGCGTCCTCGCCGTCACGGCCGGCGGCTGGTTCGGCTACCGGCAGCTGGCGCAACCCGACTGCTCGGGGCGGCTCGAACTCTCCGTCGCGGTGGCGGCCGAACTCGCGCCGGCGGTCGACGACGCCGCCGCGCAGTGGGTGAAGGACGGCGCCGCGGTGGGCGACACCTGCATCGCGGTGAACGTCACGGCGTCCGATCCCGTCGACGTGGCCGCGACGGTCGCCGCCAAGCACGGCGTCACCCTGGCCGGCGTGGGGCAGGCCAGCGGCACGTCGGTCAGCCCGGACGTCTGGGTGCCCGACTCCTCCACGTGGCTGCTGCGGCTCAAGACCGGCGGCGCCACCGCCTTCGAGCCGGGCAACGGGGCGTCCATCGCGCGCAGCCCGGTGGTCGTGGCGATGCCGGAGCCGGTCGCGACCCGGCTGGGCTGGCCGCAGAAGAAGTTCAGCTGGACCCAGCTCCTGCAACAGGTGCAGAGCGACAAGCCGTTGCGCACCGGGATCGTCGAGCCGACCCGCGACGCCGCCGGCCTGTCCGGCCTGCTCTCGCTGACGGCCGCCGCCAGCGCCTCCGGTGGCCCCGACGCCGAGAAGGAGAAGGTCGCCGCGCTGCGGGCGCTGGCGACCGACCGCTCGGCGCTGCGGCCGGACCTGCTCGCCCGGTTCCCCACCGCCTCGGATCCGACGACGATCGCGAGCAGCCTGGGTGCGGCGGCGCTCTCGGAAGAGGACGTGATCCAGTACAACAGCAAGAAGCCGCCGGTGCGGCTGGCCGCGCTCTACCTGGAGCCGGCGCCCGCGGCGCTGGACTACCCGTACGCGGTGCTGCCCGGCATCGAGCCGGCCAAGGCGTCGGCGGCGCGGGTGCTCTACGAGGTGCTCAGCAGCGACAGCTTCCGTGACCGGCTGGCGAGCCGGTCGTTGCGCGCGCCGGACGGCAACTGGGGCGCGGGCTTCGACGCGCCGCAGGGTGCGCCCAGCCCGGCCGGTGGCGCGCCCGCCCCGCCGACCAACGGCGGCGGCTCGGCTGCCGGCGGGCTCGACCCGCAGGCCATGGACCGGGCGGTCTCCAGTTGGTCGATCGCCACCCAGTCCGGCCGGATGCTCGCCGTCATCGACGTCTCCGGCTCGATGAAGGAGAAGGTTGCCAACGCCGGCAACGCGACCCGGCAGCAGGTCACCGTCGAGGCGGCCCGTCGAGGGCTGAACCTCTTCGACGACTCCTGGTCGATCGGCCTCTGGACGTTCTCCACGCAGCTGGTGGGCGCCCGCGACCACCGGGAACTGCTGCCCATCGGTCCGTTGTCCCGCCAGCGCGGCAAGCTGGAGCAGTCCCTCGGCTCGATCCGCTCCTCGACCGGCAACACCGGCCTCTACGACACGGTGCTGGCGGCCTACCAGAAGGTGCAGGACAACTGGGAGCCCGGCCGGGTGAACTCGATCGTGCTCTTCACCGACGGCAAGAACGAGGACTCCGACGGCATCACGCAGCAGAAGCTGTTGGGCGAACTCAACAAGATCAAGGACCCGGAGCGGCCCGTGCAGGTCGTGATCATCGGTATCGGCAGCGACGTGAGCAAGGCCGAGCTGAAGTCGATCACCGACGTCACCGGCGGCGGGGCGTTCGTCACCGAGGACCCGACCAAGATCGGCGACATCTTCCTCAAGGCGATCGCCTTGCGCAAGGCTCCGGCCTGAGCCGCCACGCAGCGCGGAGCGGGTCCGGCGTACGGGACCGGGTGCCGTGGGCCCTTTCCCCGAAAGGGGTTCCTCGGGGAAAGTAGTGACGGTAATGCGTCCGAAGCAATCGGCGGCCATGGTTGTCGGGGCAGGATGTCCTGGTGCCCCCGTGACGGGCCCGCGACCCGGGCCCGACCGGCGGGCCGTCGGCGACCGAAGTGGGGAGGGCCGGTGACCTCAGCGACGCTGTTGACCCCCGCCAGCACGTCGTCGAGACCGGACGAACCACGACCAGGGCCGGCCCGCACCCGCGAGCGCGCCTACGTCCGCTCCCTGGTGGTGCTGGACACCACCGTCCTGACCGTCGCCGTGCTCGTCGGCTACGTCGCCCGGTTCGGCGACGACGCCCCCGGCGGCTCGAAGATCCCCTACGTCCTGGTCGCCCCCGGGCTGGTGCTCGCCTGGCTGATCTCGCTGCGGGTGCTGCGCTGCTACGACGACCGCGTCCTCGGCTACGGCGCCGACGAGTACCGGCGGATCGGCACCGCCAGCCTGCGCCTCGCCGGCGGCATCGCGATCGCCGGCTACATCGCCGACGTGGGCGTCTCCCGGGGATTCCTCGGCATCTCGTTCGCCGTCGGGATGCTCGGCCTGGAGGTGGCCCGGTTCGCCGCCCGCAAGCGGTTGCACCGGGCACGGTCGGAGGGCGCCGGCTGGTCGCGCAAGGTGCTGGTGGTCGGCGACACCGCGCACGTGCTGGAGCTGGTGCACACGCTGCGCCGCGAGCCGTACGCGGGCTACCAGGTGGTCGGCGCGTGCATCCCGGACGCGCTGCTCGCCCCGGTGGCCCAGCGGCTGGGCGACGTGCCGGTGGTCGGTTCGTTCCGGGGCATCCCCGAGGCGGCCACCGCCATCGGCGCGGACACCGTCGCGGTGACCGCCTCCGGCGAACTGACCGCCACCCGGCTGCGGCGGCTGGGTTGGCAGCTGGAGGGCACCGGCATCGACCTGGTGGTGGCCCCGGCGCTGACCGACGTCGCCGGCCCGCGCATCCACACCCGGCCGGTCGCCGGGCTGCCGCTGATCCACGTCGAGGCTCCGGAGTTCCGGGGGGCCCGCAAGCTGGTCAAGGGCTTCGTCGACCGGGCCGTCTCCTCGGTGGCCCTGACGCTGCTGCTGCCGCTGCTGGCCGCCATCGCGCTGGCCATCAAGATCGACAGTCGGGGCCCGGTGCTGTTCCGGCAGACCCGCGTCGGGCAGGGCGGGCGGGAGTTCGGCGTCTACAAGTTCCGCACCATGGTGGTCAACGCCGACGCCCTGCTGGCCGCGCTGGCCGCTCGCAACGAGACCGACGGCCTGATGTTCAAGATGCGCGACGACCCGCGGGTGACCCGGATCGGGCGGCTGCTGCGCAAGTGGTCGCTGGACGAGCTGCCGCAGCTGGTCAACGTCCTGCTCGGGCACATGAGCCTGGTCGGCCCCCGTCCGCCGCTGCCCTCGGAGGTGGCCCGCTACGACGGCGACGTGGCCCGCCGCCTGCTGGTCAAGCCGGGCATGACGGGGCTCTGGCAGGTCAGCGGCCGGTCCGACCTGAGCTGGGAGGACGGCATCCGGCTCGACCTCTACTACGTGGAGAACTGGTCGCTCGCGGCCGACCTGACGATCCTGTGGAAGACCTTCGGCGCGGTGGTCAACAGTCGCGGGGCGTACTGAGCCCGCTCAGTCCTGCGGGCCCGTCCAGTCGAGGCAGACCACCACCGCGTCGTCGATCAGGTCGCCGGCGACGAACGCGCGCAGGTCGCCGATCAGCGAGCGGACGGCGTCCAGCGGCTCCATCGGGCCGGTCCGGCGCAGGAACCGGTCCAGCGCGCTCTCGCCGTACCGGACGCTCTGCCCGGTGGCGTCGATGACGCCGTCGCTGACCACGAAGAGCCGGTCGTCGCGGCACAGCTCGAAGCGCTGCTCGTGGTAGTCGGTGGCCTCGAACATGCCGAGCGGGAACTGCGGCTCCAGCGGCAGCTCCCGCACGTCCCCGTCGCGCAGCAGCATCAGGCGGGGCGACCCGGCGTCCACGAGGGTGAGCCGCCCCGAGCGCAGGTCGAGCTCCATCAGCAGCGCCGCGATGTGCCGGTCGCCCCGGTGCACGTCGTAGACGGCCTGGTCGGCGAGGGCGGCCTGGTCGGCGAGGCCGAGCCCGGACCGGCGGGCGTTGCGCAGCGCGTGGGTGGCGAGCGAGGTCAGCATCGCGGCGGCCACCCCCTCGCCCGTGCCGTTGATGGTCGACAACCAGACCCGGGTGCCGTCGTCGGACCAGTCGAAGCTGTCGCCGCGCACCGCGTACGCCGGTTCCAGCTGCCCGGCGAGGCGGAACGACGGGCGGGTCCGGCTGCGGCCGGGCAGCAGCTCCCACTGCATCTCGGCGGCGAGGGTGAGCCGCCGGCTGCGGCTTGCCATCCGGTACACGTCCGTGCCCTCGGTGACGGCGGCGATCTCGTGGGCGAGCGCGGTCGCGATCTCCGTCAGCTCGTCGAGCGCGCCCGGCCGCGTCGGCACGGGGGCCACCACCAGTACGCCCCGGCGTTCACCGCGCATCGACACGGGGAGGTAGCCGGTGTCGTCGGCGACGATCGGGGTCTGGTGGTCGAAGCAGCGCCACGCGGGGTGCCCCGGTGCGGTGACGGGCTCGTCCCCGAGCAGCGGCAGCAGGGCGGCCAGCCGGTAGTCGACCTGGAGCAGCTCCACCCGGGTCGTCCCGTAGCCCGCGGTCAGGACGTCGGCGATCCGGTCCAGCAGGAGGTCGGCGGGCGCCTCGTTGAGGACGTGCCGTGCCCGGTTGACCGGTTCGCTCATCATCGCTCCTTCATCACGAGCCCAGACCAGTGGATTCGGAGTAGTCTCGGGCCCACCATGGCGGAAGTACACGGTCCCGACGGACCCGAGACGAGTATGGCCGTCGAGCTCGACGCGGTGGCCGGTGCCCTGCTGACGGTCTGGGAGGCCGCGCGCGAGCGCACGACCAGTCGGGTCTCGGGCGCGCAGTTGCGCGCGATCATGCTCGTCGAGCAGCACGAGGGAATCAACCTGCGCCGCCTGGCCACCGGGCTGGACATGCTGCTCTCCTCCGCCAGCCGACTCTGCGACCGCCTCGTGGCGGCGGGGATGCTGGAACGCGAGCCCGGCCGGTTCGACCGGCGGGAGATCGCGCTGCACCTCACCCCGGAGGCACGCCGGCTCCTCGCGGAGCTGCGGGACGACCGGCGCCAGCAGCTCGCGGCGATCCTCGCCGACATGACCCCCGAGGGGCGGCAGGCCCTGCTGCGGGGCATGCGGGAGTTCGACGAGGCGGCGCGCCACCGCGACGCGTCCGTGGAGTCCGTCGAGGAGACCGGCCCCTGGCCGGGCGTGCCGAGGGAGCGCCCGGCGAGCCTGCCGACGCAGGAGCGGTCCGAAGACGGGCCGCGGGTGGCCAGGACGGCGTGACCCGGGCGCCCCGCCCACGACCAGGCCGTCACGTTCCCGGCAGCACGGCGACCGACGTGGTCCTTACCCGCCCCGCCGGGCACAGGCGCTCGGGGTCGACGACGTCGACGTGCCTCCGCGTCGAGCCGCCCGGGGCGCCGCCGCTCGACCCGAGGGCGGGTCAGGCCGGCGCCGCCGCGACGACCAGCATCGCGATGTCGTCCTGGCTCTGCCCGTCGAGCCACTCGTCGAGGGCTTCCAGCAGCCGGTCTACCAGCTCCGCCGGCGTCGACCCGGCGGCCGCGGCCAGCGCCGCGTGCAGCCGTTCCTCACCGAACATCTCCTGACCGCCGGGGCCGCCGCGCGCCTCGACCACCCCGTCGGTGTACGCGAACAGCAGCTCACCGGGGGCGAGGCGGAACTCGGCCTCGGCGAAGCGGGCGGCGGCGAGCGCGCCCACCGGCATCCCGCCGACCGCGACGGGGCTGACCCCGCCGTCGGCGCGTACGCGCAGTGGGGACGGGTGGCCGCCGCCGGCGATCCGGACGGTGAACCCGCCGTCGGCCGCGGCGTCGAGGGTGCCGAGCAGCAGGGTGGTGAACTGGCTGCGGCGGGCGGCGTCCGGGGCGTCGAAGAGCGCCTGGTTGAGCAGCCGCATCAGCTCCAGGGGCCGCTGCTCGACCAGGCGCAGGGTCCGCAGGGACTGGCGGACCCTGCCGGTGAGCACGGCCGCGCCGACGCCCTTGCCGGCCACGTCGCCGAGCGCGAAGATCGCGCCCCCCGGGACGGGGAACACGTCGTAGAAGTCGCCCCCGATACGCAGCCGGTCGCCGGCCGCCCGGTAACCGCCGGCGAGGGTGGCGCCCGCTACGGCCGGCAGGTCGGGCGGGAGCAGGCTGTGCTGGAGCACCCGGGCCAGGTGGACCTGCTCGCCGTAGAGGTCGGCGGCGCCGAGGGCCGTGCCCGCGCGGGTGGCGAACTCCCGGGCGAGTTCGACGTCGCGGCCGTCGAAGCCGGCGCGCCCGGCGCGGCGGACCAGCACCAGGGCGCCGATGGTGCGCCCGGCGCCCCGCATCGGGCTGACCAGCACGGTGCCGGGGCGGCCGAAGTCGGCCGGCAGCATGGTGGCCGGGTCGGCCGCCTCCGCGTCCGGCCAGGGGGAGGGGCCCACCGCGTGGCCGGCCAGCGCCTCGGCCAGACCGGGCAGCGAGCCGGTCAACGGCCACGTCGCCAGGCCTGTCGCCGGGGCGGCTCCGGTCCCGTCGTACCGGATCCAGTGCGGCTGATCCGTCGCCGGCGGGGGCGGCAGGTGCACCACCAGAGCCAGGTCGGCGAGATAGGGCACGGGCAGGGTCGCGGTGGTGCGCAGCGTCTGCTCGCGCTGGAGGGAGAGCCCGAGCCGGTTGCCGGCCTGGGCGAGGAACATCGTGCGGGACCGTTCGACGTGCAGCGCCTCGGTGCGCGCGTGTTCCTCGGTGACGTCCCGCACGTACCAGGCGTGCCGCCCGTCGGCCAGGTCGCGCCGCACGCCACGCAGGCGGCGACCGCCGTGTTCGGCGTCGAAGCCGTCCGCCCCGGCGTTGACCGCGCGCGCCACGGCCGGCACCGGGCAGGCGCGCAGGTCCGTGCCGGGCGCGAGCTCGGGGAGCAGCGCGGTGGCCGTCGCGTTGACCAGCGTCACCAGCCCCGCCCGGTCGACCGTCACGACCGCCTCGGTGAGCCCGTCGAGCACCTCGCGGGTGAGCCGGGAGTCGGCCGGCGTGCTGCCGGGGTGGGGGTGGGCGGGTCGCCCGCCGTCGGCCGGGCCCGTGACACCGCCTCGGGAAGCGGTGGTCACCGCCGCTCGCCGGGCGCCCCGGTCTGTCGACCTGTGCGCATGCTGGTCGTGCACTCCTCGGATGTGGGTCGTTGCCTCGGGGCAAGCGTACCGAGGCAAGGCCGCGTCGCCATCGGAGGAATGGGGCTCAGGTCGGGCGGGCCAGCCAGCCGGCCGGACGAGCCAGGATCCGGCGTACCACCGAACCGGCCCCGCCGACGGCCGCGGCGGCGGCGCCGAGGGTCGCCGGGCGGACGGTGACGGGGGACCAGGCCGCGGTGAGCACCCGCCGGGAGATCTCGGCGAGCACCGGGGGGCGCAGCCACGGCGCCAGTGGGGCGTATCCGCCGCCGAGCACCACAGTGTTCAGGTCCAGCAGGTTCACCACGCCGGCGAGGGCGACGCCCAGGGCGGTCCCGGCCCCGGCCAGGGCCCGCAGCGCGGCGGGGTCGCCGGCCCCGGCCAGCTCGGCCAGCCGGGTCGTCGCGGTGTCCGCCGGCAGGTCCGCGCCGGCGAGGCCGGCCGCCGCGAGGATGGCCTCCTGACCGGTGTACGTCTCCAGGCAGCCCCGGCTGCCGCACCGGCAGGGCGGGCCGTCGGGCCGGATCGGGAGGTGACCGATCTCGCCGCTCCAGCCGCGCGCGCCCCGGTAGAGGGCACCGTCGAGCACGATCCCGGCGCCGATGCCGACCTCGCCGGAGACGTGCAGGAAGCTGGGCCGGCCGGCCGGACCGGCGTGCAGCTCGCCCAGCGCGGCGAGGTTGGCCTCGTTGTCGACCACCAGCGGTGGCACGCCGTCGACGTGCGCGGTCAGCGGCGGCCCCTTCCCGAGCAGCGCCGGCACGGGCACGTCGCGCCAGCCGAGGTTCGGCGCGAGGCGGACCAGGCCGGCGTCGTCGACCAGGCCCGGCACCGCGAGGGCCGCGCCGGCCAGGGTCAGCCCCTCGCGGGTGGCGTCGGCGCGGGCGTGCGCGGCCAGGTCCGCGAGCCGGGCGAGCGCCTCGGCGGGGGAGAGGGGCCGCAGGTCGGCGCGGCGCACGGTGTGGTGGCGGACCCGGCCGGCGAGATCCACCACGCAGGCGGCCAGGTAGTCGACGTTGATCTCCAGGCCGAGCCCGGCCGGCCCGTCGGTGGCGAGCACCAGGCCCCTCGACGGCCGGCCCGCGCCGGTGCGCGGCGTCGGCTCCGCCTCGGTGACGAGCCGGCCGGCGAGCAGGTCCTCCACGACGGCCGAGACCGTGGCCCGGGTGAGGCCGGTGCCGGCGGCCAGCTCGGCCCGGGAGGGGGGACGGTCGGCGGCGGCGATCCGGCCGAGCACCACGGCGAGGTTCCACTCGCGCAGGCTGCCCTGGCGTACGGGCCCGGGCGGGGCGTCGGGTCGGGTCACCCCTTGACACTGCCACAGGCCGGCCAAATAATTCAACCACTGAACAAATAGCGGACGACACCCCGGAGGTCTGCCATGGCACCCCGTCCCACTCCCGCCGACAAGTTCTCCTTCGGCCTCTGGACGGTGGGCTGGCAGGGCCGCGACCCGTTCGGCGACGCCAGCCGGCCCGAGCTGGACCCGGTCGAGGCGGTGCACCGGCTCGCCGAACTGGGCGCGTACGGGATCACGCTGCACGACGACGACCTGATCCCCTTCGGCGCGGACGCCGCCACCCGCGACCGGCACGTGGCCCGCTTCCGCAAGGCGCTCGACGAGACCGGCCTGGTGGTTCCCATGGTGACCACCAACCTCTTCACCCACCCCGTCTTCAAGGACGGCGGCTTCACCAGCAACGACCGCGACGTGCGGCGCTACGCGCTGCGCAAGGTGCTGCGCAACGTCGACCTCGCCGCGGAGCTGGGCGCCCGCACCTTCGTGATGTGGGGCGGCCGGGAGGGCGCCGAGTACGACCTCGCCAAGGACGTGCGCGCCGCCCTGGACCGCTACCGCGAGGCCGTCGACGTGCTCTGTCAGTACGTCGTCGACTCCGGCTACGACCTGCGCTTCGCCCTCGAACCCAAGCCCAACGAGCCGCGCGGCGACATCCTCCTGCCCACCGTCGGGCACGCCCTGGCCTTCATCTCCACCCTGGCCCGCCCCGAGCTGGTCGGGCTCAACCCGGAGGTGGGGCACGAGCAGATGGCGGGCCTGAACTTCGCCCACGGCATCGCCCAGGCGCTCTGGCAGGGCAAGCTGTTCCACATCGACCTCAACGGCCAGCGCGGCGTCAAGTACGACCAGGACCTCGTCTTCGGCCACGGCGACCTGCTGAACGCGTTCGCCCTCGTCGACCTGCTGGAGCACGGCGGCCCCGGCGGCGGGCCCGCGTACGACGGCCCGAGGCACTTCGACTACAAGCCCTCGCGCACCGAGGACCTGACCGGTGTCTGGGCGTCGGCGGAGGCGAACATGCGCACCTACCTGCTGCTCAAGGAGCGGGCGGCGGCGTTCCGGGCCGACCCGGAGGTCGCCGAGGCGCTGGCCGCCAGCCGGGTCGCCGACCTGGGCACGTCGACGCTGGCGCCGGGGGAGGGCTACGCCGACCTGCTCGCCGACCGGTCCGCGTTCGAGGAGTTCGACGTCGACGTGGCCGCCGCGAAGGGCTTCGGCTTCGTCCGGCTCAACCAGCTCGCCGTCGAGCACCTGCTCGGCGCCCGCTGAGGGCCGCCGGCGATGCCGATCGTCGCGGGGGTCGACTCCTCGACCCAGTCCTGCAAGGTCGTCGTCCGGGACGCGGAGACCGGGGCGCTGCTGCGGCAGGGCCGCGCGCCGCACCCGGACGGCACCGAGGTCGACCCGGCGGCGTGGTGGTCCGCGCTGGGCGCGGCGGTCGACGCCGCCGGCGGGCTGGCCGACGTGGCGGCGGTCTCCGTCGCCGGCCAGCAGCACGGCATGGTCTGCCTCGACGAGGCGGGCGAGGTGGTCCGGCCGGCGCTGCTGTGGAACGACACGCGTTCCGCCGGTGCCGCCGCCGAGCTGGTCGAGGAGGCCGGCGGCGGGGAGACCGGGCGCCGGTTCTGGGCCGACGCGGTGGGCAGCGTGCCGGTGGCGAGCTTCACCGCCACGAAGCTGCGCTGGCTGGCCCGGCACGAGCCGGAGCGCGCCGCCCGGGTGGCGGCGGTCTGCCTGCCGCACGACTGGCTGACCTGGCGGCTGGCCGGCGCGCCCGACCTGGCGGCGCTGCGCACCGACCGGGGCGACGCCAGCGGCACCGGCTACTGGTCCCCGGGCACCGGCGACTACCGGCTCGACCTGCTGGAGCGGGCGTTCGGCCGGCGGCCGCACGTGCCGGCGGTGCTCGGTCCGGCGGAGCCGGCCGGCGCCGTACGCCCCGACGTCCTGTCGGGGCTGCCCGCCGGTGGGGCGGTGCTCGGCCCCGGCACCGGGGACAATGCCGCCGCCGCGCTGGGCGTCGGCGCGGGCCCGGGCGACGTGGTCCTCTCGGTCGGCACCTCCGGCACCGTGTCCAGCGTCGCCGACGCCCCGGCCGCCGACCCGAGCGGCACGGTAGCCGGCTTCGCCGACGCCACCGGCCGCTTCCTGCCCCTGGTCTGCACGCTCAACGCGGCCCGGGTGCTCGACGCCGCCGCGGCGATGCTCCGGGTCGACCTGGACGAGCTGGCCGGGCTGGCGCTCTCCGCCCCCGCCGGCGCGGACGGGCTGGTCATGGTGCCCTATCTGGAGGGCGAGCGGACACCCGACCAGCCGCTGGCGTCCGGTGCCCTGCACGGGCTGACCCTGCGCACCTCGACGGCGGCCCACCTGGCGCGCGCCGCCGTGGAGGGGATGCTCTGCGCCCTCGCCGACGGCCTCGACGCGCTCACCGCCCAGGGCGCCACGGTCCGCCGGGTGATCCTCGTGGGCGGCGGAGCCCGGTCGGTGGCCGTGCGCCGGATCGCACCGCAGGTCCTCGGGGTGCCGGTGGTCGTCCCGCCCCCCGGCGAGTACGTCGCCGACGGTGCCGCCCGCCAGGCCGCCTGGGTCGCCCTGGGCGGCGCGGCACCCCCCGCGTGGTCCGTCGCGGGCACCGAGGAGTACGCGGACGCCCCCGTCCCCGCCGTTCGGGAGCGGTACGCCGCCGCCCGGGAACACTTCCTCGACCGGATCGACGCCGTGGCGGGGTAAACGGCTGTACGGGCGCGCGCCGGCTCGCGATCATCGACGGATGCGGACCACCCCCGAAACGGACGCGGCACCCGGCACCGGCATCCCCTCGATGCTCCAGTACGACGACGCGGACACCCCCTGCGACGTCATCGACGCGCTGGTCCTGGCTGACTTCGTCACCGGCCGCCACCCGTGGTCGCACACCGTCCGGCTCTCCCGGGTGCGCCCCGACGCGCCGCTGACCGCCCCGGACGGGCGACTGCTCCGCACGGCCGTGGAGAACCGCCAGCTGTCCCGCCTGCTGGCCGGCAACGGCTGGACGGCCCGGGTGGTCACCTGGAAGGGACGCGGCGCCGAGGTGACGGTCACGGCGGTGTCCGAGGAGGTGGGCCGGCCGGCTCTCGACCGGATCGTCGACGGCGCCGCCGAACCGGAGGACCCGGGCGCCGGCCGGATCGGCTTCTGGCACCAGAACCCCCGCCGGGGCAGCCAGCGCGACGTACGGTCCATCGCCGCGCCGGACTGGGCGGCGATCCGGCCGAACTACACCGCGACGGCCCGCGAGGCGCTCGACGCGCTGATGGCGACCACCCCGGAGCGTCTCTCCGGCCGGCTGGTGCTGCTGCACGGGGCGCCGGGGACGGGAAAGACCACCGCGCTGCGCGCCCTCGCCCGGCAGTGGCGCGACTGGTGCCAGGTCGACGCCGTACTCGACCCGGACGTGCTCTTCGCGGACACGGCGTACCTGTCCGAGGTGGCGGTCGGGGACGAGGACGGCGAGCAGGGCACGGGCCGCCGGTGGCGGCTGCTCATCCTGGAGGACTGCGACGAGCTGATCCGGGGCGAGGCGAAGCAGGCCGCCGGGCAGGCCCTGTCCCGGCTGCTGAACCTCACCGACGGGCTGCTCGGGCAGGGGCGCGACGTGCTCGTCGCCATCACCACGAACGAGGACCTGTCCCGGCTGCATCCGGCGGTGGTCCGCCCGGGGCGCTGCCTGGCCCGGATCGAGGTGGGCCCGCTGTCGTACGAGGAGGCGGCCGGTTGGCTGGGCACCTCGGCGCAGGTGCCGTCGCGGGGCGCCACCCTCGCCGAGTTGTACGCGCTGCGGGCGGGCACGCCGGTCACGCCCGCCGCCGCGCCCGCGATCGGCGGCTACCTCTGAGGGCTCGGGCGCGCCCGCGCGTCGTCACCCGCTCGTGACCTGATCCTGGTTGGCTGCCGAACATGACCTTGACCAGGGGCGGGCCGGCGCGGGCCCGGGGCGGCACGCCGGCGCACCGGTTCTACAGCGTCGTGGTCTTCGTGCTGCTCGCCTCGCTGGACAACGTGGCGATCGGCCTGGTCCCCCCGCTGTACGGGCCCATCTCCGACGCCTTCGACGTACCGCAGCGGCTGCTCGGCCTGGTCACCGCCGTGAGCTTCCTCGCCAGCGCCGTGGCCGCCGTCGGCTGGGCGTACGTCGGTGACCGCGCGAACCGCAAGCCGCTGTTGATGGTCGGCACCCTCATCTGGGCGCTCGGCACGGGCGGCAGCGCGCTCGCGGCGAACTATCCGGCCTTCCTGGCGGCGCAGATCCTGGCGGCGGTCGGCCTGGGCGCGGTCGGTTCGGTCGGGTTCTCGGTCGTCACCGACCTGATCTCGCCCCGCCGCCGGGGGCTGGTGATGAGCTTCTGGGGGCTGTCCCAGGGCGTCGGCACGCTCGCCGGCACGCTGGTCGGCGGGCTGCTCGGGGCCGCCGACTGGCGGCGGCCGTTCCTGCTGCTGACGGTGGTCGGCGTCGCGGCCACCGTCGCCTACCTGTTCACGTACGACATCCGGCGCGGGCAGAGCGAGCCGGAGTTGGCCGACGCGCTGGCCACCGGCGCCGAGTACGACTACCGGATCAGCCGGGCGGACCTGCCGAGGATCCTGAGCCGGCGGACGAACCGCTGGCTGGTCCTCCAGGGCCTCACCGCCCAGGCGGCGTTCGGGTCGCTGGTCTGGCTGCCGGTGCTCTTCGCCGAGCGGGCCGAGGACCAGGGCTACTCCGCCGCCACCGCCGTGATCGTGGGCAGCGTCTTCGCCACCCTGTTCCAGCTCGGCGGGGTGCTCTCCATCGTGGGCGGGCTGGTCGGCGACGCGCTGCAACGGCGTACGCCCCGGGGCCGGGCGCTGGTCGCGGCGGTGGGCATCCTCGCGGCGCTGCCGTTCTACCTGGTGCTCTTCTTCGTGCCGATCCGCATCGACGTGCCCGACGGAGCCGGCACGGGAGCGGTCGTCCGGGCGGTGCTGGGCAGCGTGGTCACCGAGCCGACGGTCGGGCTGAGCCTGCTCACCGCCGTGGTGGCCCTGGCGCTGACCTCGGCCAACTCGCCGAACTGGTTCGCCCTGATCGCCGACGTCAACCCGCCCGAGCACCGGGGCACCGTCTACAGCCTCGGCAACCTGGTCAACGGCGTCGGCCGGGCGGCCGGCAACGGGCTGGTCGGGGTGGCCTTCCACGGGCTGCGGGCGGCCTTCCCGCCGCCGCTGAACTACGCCGTCGGGCTGGCGGCCTTCCAGCTCTTCTTCATCCCGACGGGCGTCATGTACTGGCTGGCCTCACGGACCTCGCCGGACGACATCGCCGCCGTCCGCGACCTGCTGCACGAGCGCGCCGAGCGCCTGTAGGCGTACGGGCCGGGCCGACCGGGCCACGGGGAGGGTCCCCCGGGCAGCGTGTGGCGCTGCCCGGGGACCCCTGCCGCGTCAGGCCGGGCGGACCCAGACCGTCACGTCGGTCCCGACGGCGCCGTCGTCGTCCAGCGGGGCGCTGGCGTGCACCAGCTCGGACCCGGCGGGCAGCGGCACGGGGGCGTCGCCGAAGTTGGTCAGCACGGTCAGCCCGCCGTTGCGGAACGAGAGCACCTCGTCGCCGGAGGCGAGCCACTCCAGCGGGCCCTCGCCGAGCCGGTGCTCGCGGCGCAGCCGCAGCGCCGTGCGGTACAGCTCGTACGTCGAGCCGGGCGTGTCCCGCTGCCGGTCCAGGGCGTACTCCGCCCAGCTAGACGGCTGCGGCAGCCAGCTCGCGTCGGTCGGCCCGAAGCCGTACGACGGCGCGTCGGCCTCCCACGGGATCGGCACCCGGCAGCCGTCCCGGCCCCGCTCGGTGTGGCCGCTGCGCGTCCAGGTCGGGTCCTGCCGGGCCTCGTCGGGCATCGTGGTGTGCTCCGGCAGGCCCAGCTCCTCGCCCTGGTAGAGGTAGGCCGTGCCGGGCAGGGCGAGCATCAGCAGGGTGGCCGCCCGGGCCCGGCGCAGGCCGAGCGCGGCGTCGGGCTGCGGGTCGCCGGCACCGATGCCGTTGGGCCGCTTGACGCCGATCGGCAGCCCCAGCCGGGAGGCGTGCCGCACCACGTCGTGGTTGGAGAGCACCCAGGTGGTCGGGGCGCCGACGGCGTCCGTGGCCTCCAACGAGCGGGTGACGACCGCGTACTGGGCCGGCGCGGTCCAGGAGGCGAGCAGGTACTCGAAGTTGAACGCCTGGTGCATCTCGTCGGGGCGGACGTAGCGGGCCAGCCGCTCGGCCGGCTCGACCCACGCCTCGGCGACGAGGATCCGCTCGTCCGGGTAGCCGTCCAGCAGGCGCCGCCACTCGCGGTAGATCTCGTGCACGCCGTCCTGGTCCCACATCGGTGGGCGCGGCTTGTCGACCTCCTGGCCGGAGAGGATCTCCTGCGGCTCCTGCCAGTCGGCGAGGTCGGCCTGCTTGATCAGGCCGTGCGCCACGTCGACGCGGAAGCCGTCGACACCGCGGTCCAGCCAGAACCGCAGCACGTCCAGGAACTCCTCCCGCACCTGCGGGTTGTCCCAGTTGAGGTCGGGCTGGCCGGAGTCGAACAGGTGCAGGTACCACTGGCCGGGGCGGCCGTCGGCCTCGGTGACGCGGGTCCAGGCCGGCCCGCCGAAGACGCTCTGCCAGTCGTTCGGCGGCTGCGCGCCGTCCGGGCCGAGGCCGTCGCGGAAGACGTAGCGGTCGCGCTCCGGACTGCCGGGGGCGGCGGCGAGCGCGGCGGCGAACCACCGGTGTGCCGACGAGGTGTGGTTGGGCACCAGGTCGACGATGACCCGCAGGCCCCGCGAGTGCGCCTCGCCGATCAGCCGGTCGGCGTCGGCGAGGGTGCCGAAGAGCGGGTCCACGTCCCGGTAGTCGGCCACGTCGTACCCGGCGTCGGCCTGCGGCGACGGGTAGAACGGCGACAGCCAGAGCGCGTCCACGCCCAGTTCCACGAGGTGGTCCAGGCGGGCGGTGATGCCGGGCAGGTCACCGATGCCGTCGCCGTCGGAGTCGGCGAACGAGCGCGGGTAGACCTGGTAGATGGTGGCCCTGGTCCACCAACCGGTGGCGGGGCCGGCGGGCGTGTCCTGGTGCGTCGGGTTGCTGTTCAGGGCCTTCTCCCGTGTGTCGAGCCGGACGGTCGGGCGCTGCCGGGCGGCGGCGGTTTCCCGTTAGTGTGCCCGCGGTGCCGCCGTCGATTCACGCACGATCAGGCGAGTGGGCAGGATCACCGGTTCCCCGGGCGTGTCGAGGTAGGGGCCGCCCCACGACGACCGGGCCCCGCCGTGCAGCGGGTCGAGCAGGATCCGGGCCGCGAGGCGACCCTGTTCCGCCGCGGGCTGGGCGATCGTGCTGAGCCCGAGGACGCTGGCCAGGTCGTGGTCGTCGACGCCGATCACGCTGACGTCCTGCGGCACCCGCAGGCCGGCGTCGCGCAGCGCGGTCATCGCTCCCATCGCCATCTCGTCGCACGCCGCGAAGATCGCCGTCGGCGGGTCGCCGCGCCGCAGCAGCTCCTCGGTGGCCCGCGTGCCGCCGCTGATGGTGAACTGCGACTCGACGTCGAGGCAGGGGTCCGGTTCGATCCCGGCGGCGGCGAGCGCCTCCCGGTAGCCGCGCCGGCGGTCGAGGTGGGTGGTGTAGGCCAGCTCGTCGTCGGGATCGCCGGAGATGTGCGCGATCCTGCGGTGGCCCAGGTCGAGCAGGTGCCGGGTGGCGGTGCGCGCGACGCCCACGTCGTCGATGCGTACGCAGGGCCAGTCGGGCACCACCGTGCCGGAGCTGATGGTCACCCCGGGCAGCTTCAGCTTCGTCAGGGCGGTCAGGTCGGCTGGCCGCAGCGGCGTGGCGACCAGCATGATCGCGTCGACCCGCTTGTGCAGGTTGGCGGTGCGCAGCACCCGCTGGCGCACCTGCTCGCGCCCGCCGAGGTTGTAGAGCAGCAGGTCGTAGCCCGCCTGCTGGAGGAGGTCCTCGACCGCCTCCACGACGGTGCCGAAGAACCACCGGGTGATGCGGGGGACCACGACGGCGACGGTGCCGGTGCGTCCGCCGGCCAGCCGCGAGGCGCTCGGCGAGACGGCGTACTCCAGTTGCTCGGCCGCCGCGAGCACCCGGCGCCGGGTCGCGGCCGAGACCGTCGGCAGCCCCCGCAGCGCCCGGGACACGGTGGCGGTGGAGACCCCGGCCAGGCGTGCGACATCGTCGATCTTCGTCACGGACCCCCCCGCTCCGCCCAGCTCCGCCGCCGCCGGGTCACCGGCGGCGGCGGAGACGCCTCAGCCCTTGACGCTGCCGGCGAGCAGGCCGCGCACGAAGTAGCGCTGGAGGGACAGGAAGACGATCAGCGGTACGACGATCGAGACGAACGCGCCGGCGGTGAGCCGCTGCCACTCGTTGCCCCGGGTGCCGGCCATCTCGGCCAGCCGGACGGTGAGCGGGGCGGTCTCGTTGCCGCCACCGGCGAAGATCAGCGCGACCAGCAGGTCGTTCCAGACCCAGAGGAACTGGAAGATGCCGAACGCGGCCAGCGCGGGGGTGATCAGCGGCAGCACGATGCTGCGGAAGATCTTCGGGTGGGTGGCCCCGTCGACCCGGGCGGCCTCCATCAGGTCACCCGGGAGCTGCGAGATGAAGTTGTGCAGCAGGAAGACGGCGAACGGCAGCGCGAAGCAGGTGTGCGCGAACCACACCTGCGCGAACTTCTGTTCGTCGACCAGGTCCCAGGCCGGCATGACGGTGACCCCGCCGATGGTGACGCCGGTGGAGAAGAACTTCAGCAGTGGCACCAGGGCCATCTGGAGCGGCACGATCTGCAACGCGAAGATCGCGATGTACATCCAGTCCCGACCCCGGAAGTTGATCCAGGCGAGCGCGTACGCGGCCAGGGCCGCGAAGGCGAGCGGGAAGAGCACCGAGGGGATGGTGATCGCCAGCGAGTTGATGAAGTAGCTGGCGAGCTGCCCGGACGACGAGGACCGGCCGAACAGCACCTCCTGGTAGTTCTCCAGGGTGAACGACGGGTTGGTGAAGAAGGTCCACCACCCGCTGGACTTGATCTCGTCCTCCGGCCGCACCGAGGAGATGAAGAGGCCGAAGGTGGGGATGGTCCAGAGCACCGCGATGACGATCGAGACGAGGGTCGCGGTACGGCTGTTGAGCCGCTTGCGGACCCGTCCGGCAGCGCTGGGGCCCCGGCCACCGGTCTTCTGGGTGCCGGCGGCGACGGTGGGCGTTGCGGTGGTCATCTCAGCCCTCCCGCTGCTGACGGATGTTGCGGATCTGGTAGATCACGATCGGGATCACCAGGACGAACAGGAAGACCGCCAGGGCCGAGCCCTGCCCGTTCTGGCCGTACCGGAACGCCTGGTTGTACATCTCGTTGGCGATCACGCTGGTGTCGTAGTTGCCGTTCGTGCCGGTCCGGACGATGTCGAAGACCTTGAGGGTGGCGATCGACAGCGTCACCACGACCACGATCAGCGCCGGCCGGATGCTCGGCATGGTGATCCGCCAGAACATCTGCCAGGGGGTGACCCCGTCGAGGCGGGCCGCCTCCACGATGTCGGCCGGGATCGCCTTGATCGCGGCGGAGAGCACCACCATCGCGAAACCGGCCTGGATCCAGACCATGATCACGATCAGCAGCAGCGTGTTCAGTGGCGAGTCCAGCAGCCACTGCTTCGGTTCGCCGCCGAGGCTGACCACGATCTGGTTCAGCAGGCCGATCTGCTCCTGCCCGTCGCCCCGGTAGGCGTAGACGAACTTCCAGATGATGCTCGCGCCGACGAAGGAGATCGCCATCGGCAGGAAGATCAGTGACTTGGCCACCGCCTCGAACCGGGCCTTGTCCACCATCACGGCGTAGAGCAGACCGAACGAGGTGGCCACCAGCGGCACGAGGAGCACCCAGATCAAGGTGTTGATCAACACCCGGACGATGGAGTCCTCGGAGAACATCCAGCCGTAGTTGCGCAGCCCAACCCAGTCGTTGCTGTTCGCGTCCATGAACGACAGCAACGTGGTGCGGATGGCCGGGACCACCAGCCCGATGGTGAGCAGCAGCAGCGTCGGCAGCAGGAAGAATAGCGCGAACACGCCCTCGCGCGGCTTGCGTCGGCGGGGGAGCGGGGCGCCGCTCGCGGAGGCGGCAATGATCTGCTCCTCCCGGCGGCGGGCGAACCAGGCCGGCACCACGTCGAGGAGCAGGAGCAGACCGCCCACCACCGCGACGAAAGCGATCAGCCCGTACATCAGCATGAGGAACTTCGGCTGTTCCTCAGCGAAGTCGAACTCCATCGACCCTCCCAGGTCTCTGATCAGCCGGTGGGCCGGTCCGCGTACGCGGACCGGCCCACCGGTTCAGATCACTTCCAGCTGCCCTCGATGCCGTCGAGGACCGTCTTGGTGTCCTTGCCGTTGATCCACTGCACCATGCCCTTCCAGAACGTCCCGGAGCCGACGGCCGCCGGCATCAGGTCCGAGCCGTCGAAGCGGAAGACGGTGGACTTGTCCTGGAGGATCTGGACGGAGAGCTTGTCGATCGGGTTGGCGACGTTGGCCAGGTCGAGCTTGTTGTTGGCCGACACCCAGTCGCCGATCTTGGCGCGGCTGTTGGCGTACTCACCGGACGCGAGGTAGGTCTGCACGGCCTGGACCTCGGGGCGGTCGTTGAAGGCCGCGACGAACTCGCCGCCACCCAGCACCGGCTTGCCCTTGCTGGCGTCGATCGCCGGGAAGTAGAAGGCGAAGACGTCGCCGTCCTCGGCCACCTTGGTGCCCTGCGGCCACTGGTTGGCGTAGAAGGACGCCTGGCGGTGCAGCGCGCACTTGCCCGTGGTGATCGGCACGCCGGCCTCCTGGAAGGAGGTGGTGGCGATGCTCTTCACGCCGCCGAAGCCGCCGTTGACGTACTTCTCGTTCTTGAGGATGGTGCCGGCCTTGTCGAGGGCCTCGGCGACCTTCGGGTCGTTGAACGGGATGCCGTGGCTCGTCCACTGGTCGTAGACCTCGGGGGTCTGCGTCCGCAGCATCAGGTCCTCGATCCAGTCGGTGGCCGGCCAACCGGTGGCCTCACCCGACTCGATGCCGACGCACCACGGCTTGGTGCCGGTGCCCGCGATCTGGTCGCTGAGCTTGATCAGCTCGTCCCAGCTGGTCGGGACGGTCCAGCCCTTCTCCTTGAAGGTCTTCGGCGAGTACCACACGAAGGACTTCACGTTGGAGCCGAGCGGGGCGCCGTAGAACTGGCCGTTGACGGTGCTGTACTTCAGCCAGTCGGCCGGGTAGTTCTCCTCGGCCATCTTCTTGGTGTCGGCGCCGACCGGCTTGAGCTTGCCCGAGTCGACGAAGCGCTTGAGCAGGCCCGGCTGCGGGATGAACGCCAGGTCGGGGGCGTTGCCGCCGTCGACCCGGACGTTGAGCTGCGCCTCGAACTCGCCACTGCCCTCGTGGTCGATCTCGATGCCGGTGCAGTCCTCGAACTGCTTCCAGGACTCCGCGAGGCGGTCGGCCTCGATGTCCCGGATCGACGAGTAGATCGTGACCTTCTTGCCGTCGTTGTCGCCGTACTTCTCGTATGCGGCGCACTCCGCGGAGCCCGCGGTGTCGCTCTTCTTGTCGTCGCCGGTGCCGCAGGCCGTGGCGCTCAGCGCCAGCCCCAGTACGCCGGCGATCGCGAAAGCCTGGCGTGATCTGGCAAACGCCATGCCGTTCTCCTTCCTTGCCGGCGCGTCAGGGATCGAACCCGCGCCGGTCCGATGGGCGTCACCACATGTAAGCGCTTGCATCTGGCCTGGTCCACCCCTAACCGGACACGAGGAAGTAACAATCCGGAAACCCGTAGTCCCCCTGGTGGGCGCGCTCCCACACGGGAATTCGACCCCTTTCCATCGATGTCATTTTCTGACACGCTGAAGGCAGCTGATCGAAGGATTTCGACATAGGAGGTGTTGGATGGGCAAGCGGTGGTTGGGCCTGCTGGCGGCCGGTCTGCTGGCGGTGGGCGCGCTGGTCGTCCCGGCGGCCCCGGCGATGGCCGCCCCCACGTTCAAGGTGCCGTTCCCGTGCGGGCAGTCCTGGTCCGGGCAGACGCGCACCGGCCACAGCCCGGCGTACGCGGTGGACTTCAACCGCACCGACGACCTCGGCGACCCGGTGGTGGCGAGCGCCTCGGGCACGGTGGACATCGTTCGTGACCTCGGCGGCACCAGTTACGGAAAGTACGTCCGGATCAACCACGGCGGCGGGTACACCACCTACTACGCCCACCTCACCGGCTTCAACGTCTCCGTGGGGCAGACCGTCGGCTACGGCAAGGTGATCGGCTGGGTCGGCAGCACCGGCGGCTCCACCGGCCCGCACCTGCACTACGAGCAGCGGCTCAACGGCGCCGACATCAAGGTGCGGTTCAACGGCGCGCTCGCCTACTACTGGGGCACGAAGACCTACACCAGCGACAACGGCTGCGCCAGCAGCACCGGCTCCGGCACGGTCAACACCAACGGCACCGCGCTGACCGTCCGCTCCGGCCCGGGCACCGGCTACACCGCGGTGGGCACCGTCGCGGACGGCGCGCGGGTGACCATCTACTGCCAGACCAGCGGCACCAGCGTCACCGGCACCTACGGCACCAGCACCATCTGGGACCGGATCGGCTCCGGCCGCTACATCGCCGACGCGTACGTCTACACGGGCTACGACGGCTACATCCCCGGCGTGCCCCGCTGCTGAGCGGGTGATGGGGCCCCGGCTGCACGCCGGGGCCCCGTGCCGTCGTCGGGTCGGCTCAGCTGTTCAGGCGCCAGATGGCGAAGTTCAGCGCGGCGGCGAAGGTGACCCAGGCCCAGTAGGGGAGCATCAGCAGCGTCGCCGGGCGGGACACCCGGCGGAAGAGCGCGACCGTCACGCCGATGGCCACCCACATCAGCAGGATCTCGACGAACGCCAGCCCGTAGCGGCCGGCGCCGAAGAAGAGCGGGGTCCAGATCGCGTTGAGCACCAACTGGGCGATCCACGCCCAGAGGGCCGGGCCGAAGCCGACCCGCCGCCAGACCAGCCAGCCGGCCACCGCGATCATCGCGTAGAGCAGGCTCCAGACCGGCCCGAAGAGCCAGGACGGCGGCGCCCAGGCGGGCTGTTCGAGGCCCGCGTACTCGGTCGAGGTGCCCTGCACGCCGAGCCCGCCGATCGCCGCGGCGACGAAGACCGCCGCCCCGAAGCCGAGCAGTGCCCACCACTGCCGGGCGCCGCCGGTCCGTTCAGCGCTCCGAGACGTCTCCATGGCCGAGATATCTCCGCAAAGTGAGGGCGGTAAACCCGCCGTCACCCTCCGGACGGCACGACACCGGGGTCGTCATGGCCGGAGGCTCCTGTCGGGAGGACGGAGTTCCGGGCACGACGACCCCGGTGGGTCCTGAACGGCGGCCTGTAGCCGCCTCGTCAATTGAAGATGCTCACACCACCCGGCCCGACGAGCAGGCCGACCACGATGAGGACGACGCCCCACAGGATCTGCCGCCGGAACAGCGCGAGGATGCCGGCGACCACGAGTACGACTGCGAGAATCCAGAGAATCAGCTCCATGTTTGCTGAATACCCGAGCTACCGACGCCGGAAACCTGTGCCTGATCGAGGTGGTCGCCCAGGTGGAAGACGCTGTACGCCTGCTTGATCACGGGGTGGGCGACGTTGCGGACGCGTACCCCGCCGGGCGTGGTGCCCCGCTCGGTGCCGGCGTGCGCGTGCCCGTGCAGGGCCAGCGCGGTCGGCGCCGAGTCGATCGCCTGCCCGAGCTGGTAAGAGCCCAGGAACGGATAGATCTCCAGCGGCTCACCGGCCAGCGTGTCCGGCACCGGCGAATAGTGGGTCAGCGCCACCAGCACGTCGCAGTCCAGCCCCCGCAGCGCGGCGGACAGGGCGTCCGCGCTCTGGGTGGTGGTCCGGACGAAGGCCTTCATTTCCGGTTCGCCGAAGTCGCTGGCGCAGCGGCCGGCGAACCCACCACCGAACCCCTTCACCCCGGCCACGCCCAGCCGGCCGCCGGCGCAGTCGAGCACGACGCCGTCGCCCTCCAGTACGGTGATCCCGGCGTCCTCGAGCACCTTGACCACCTGCGGTACCTGGTCGCACTGGTGGTCGTGGTTGCCGAGCACCGTCACCACCGGCACGCCGAGCCCGCCGAACTCGGTGGCGACGCAGCGGGCCTCCGCCTCGGTGCCGTGCCGCGTCAGGTCGCCGGCGAGCAACAGCACGTCGGCGTGCTCAGGCAGCTCGTCCAGTGCCGGCCGGAACCGGCCGACGACGTCCTCGTCCAGATGCACGTCGCCCACGGCGGCGATCCGGATCACCATGGAACCTCCTCAGGGCAGTTGCTCGATCTCCGTGGGCGCCTGCGCGCGGATCACCCCGATGTCGCTGGTGATCGGCACGTCCGGGAAGCGTTCGGCGACCCGGCGCAGGATCTCCTCCCGACGGTGCGGGCTCTCGACCTCGCCGTAGAGCATCAGGCCGCGCTCCCGGCGGACCACGGTGATTCCCTGTTCGGCCACGTCCGGGTCCTCGGTGAGCAGGCGGTGGACCTCGGCCTCGACGTACTCGTCGGGCGGTCCGGTGGCGACGTCGCGGTGCTCGGTCACGGTGTCCCCTCTCCCTCGCCGGTGCCGGAGTGCGGCACCACCTCCAGCCGGTCCAACAGCACCAGGAACGCCTCCGCGTACGGTGAGTGCTGCGTCTCCTTGCGTACCCGTTCCCAGTCGATCTGCTCCCGCAGCGAACGGGCCAGCGGCAGACCCCGGGCGAAGTCGCAGTAGTGCTGCGAGAAGCTCAGCAGTTTGTGCACCATGAGCTGGGTGGCCGAGAGCACCGGCATGTGGATCGCGTCGACGGGTCGTACGACCGTGTCGGCGAACGTCTCCTCGGTCACCGGGGTCTCGATCGGCCGGTGGATCAGGTCCACCATGCGGCCGTCGTCGAAGACCTTGACCAGCCAGTCCTCGGGCGGCCGTTCGGCGGTGAAGCCCGCCCCGACCAGCGCCTCCAGGGAGCGCTCCACGTCGACCTCGCGGATCAGGAAGTCGACGTCGTGGTCACTGGAGTGACCGCCGTGGGCGTACACCGCGAAGCTGCCCCCGAGCGCGAAGGGAATCTCTTCCTGCTTGAGCACGGCGGCGACCTTCTTCAGCGTGTGCACCAGGCTCTCGTCCCCGCGCTCTGCCATTGGCGTCTCCCGTCGATGGTGGTGGGCGGCTGATCCAATACCGGTACCCGGCATCCCCGCGGCCCACACCTGGCAGGCGGGGCGGTGGGGGTCAACCGGGAGGACACAGCACAAAACTCCCGGGTACGCGAGCGCGGGTCGGATAGTCTGTGCAGGGTGTCCAGATCACCGGAGGCACGGCGCGGCAGGGCCCGATTGCGCGCCGTAGCCCTGATCGGCATCGACGGCTCGGGCAAGACCACCCAGGCGCACCGGCTCGCCGACGCGCTGACCGCGGCGGGTTGCCCCGCCACCTACCACCGCAACGCCGGCGGGCGGCGCTGGCTGGGACGCCTCGCGCACCGTCTCGGCCGCCCCGATGCCCAGCGGCTCGTGGGGCGCAACGGCATGCTGGCGGTGGAGTCCGTGCTCCGCTGGCTGGCGATCGCTGTCGCCCTGCTCACTTGCCTGGCCACCGGCCGGGTCGCGGTCATGGACCGCTACTCCGCCTGCCAGTACGCGAGCATCCGGGCGCACGGGGGGCAGCGCTGGGAGCGGCTGGCCCGGGCCGGCTACCGGATGTTCCCGCGACCGCAGGTGACCTTCCTGCTGACCGTCGATCCCGCCGAGGCGTACCGGCGGATCGAGCAGCGCGGCACCGACCACGAGAGCATGCGCTACCTGACCGACGCGGACACCGCCTACCGGACGCTGCCGGAGTACCCCACCTTCGTGGTGGTCGACGCCGGGCGCCCGCCGGAGGAGGTCTCCCGGCAGATCCAGGCCCACATGGCCGGTTGGCTGGCGTCCGCCGACGACCGCGACGACCGGCCGGCCGAGGGGCGCGACGGCTGGCCGGCCGGCCGTGGGAGTCGACCCGCCGTGGTGCCCGTCCCGCCGGGGGCGGAACCGGTCGCGATCGCCCGGCTGACCGTCTGAACCGGCGCGGGCGCGGCGGGACGGCCTGAACGCGGTCGGCCGTCCGGGCCGGTCGCGGGCGGTGCGCGGGCGACGGCTGCCCGACGGGTCCCGTCGGGTGCCCGGGGCATCGGGCGCGGCCGTGAGGTGGCATCGTCTGCACCAGGAGAGGGAGGATCGGTGGCCCGCAGCCCTCGCGTGGGTCGCGCCGGGAGGGGCCACCGTTCGTGGGAATGGCACCGACGGGCAAAACGGCACGTCCGGGCGGGCGGTACTTTTCCCAATACGCCCAGTCATGGTTGACGCTCACGCCTCGTGAAAGTAAGTTTCATCCGTGGCGAAGAGTCCGAAGATTTCTGCGAGTCACGAGCCGGGTGGGCTGATCGTCCACATCAGCGGCCTGCTCCCCTCGTTGTCGCCGGCCGAGCAGCGGGTCGCCCGGCTGGTGGTCTCCGACCCGGCCGACGCCGCGCGTCGGACGATCACCGACCTCGCCACCGCCGCGGAGACATCCGAGGCGACCGTCATCCGCTTCTGCCGGTCGGTCGGCATGGACGGCTACCCGCAGCTGCGGATCCGGCTCGCCGCCGAGGCCGCCCGCCGGGTCGAGCCGCCGGACGCCCGGGTCGTCGGCGGCGACATCCCGCCCGGCGCCGACCTCGCCCAGATCATCGCGACCATCGCCTTCAACGACGCGCGGGCCGTCGAGGAGACGGCCGAGCAGCTCGACCCGGCGATCTGCGAGCAGGTCGTCGACGCCATCGCGGGGGCCAGCCGGATCGACGTCTACGGGGCGGGCGCCAGCGGGTTCGTCGCCTCGGACTTCCAGCAGAAGCTGCACCGCATCGGCCGCACCGCCTTCTACTTCCCCGACGTGCACACCGCGCTGACGTCGGCCGCGCTGCTCGGGCGCGGCGACGTCGCCGTCGGCATCTCGCACACCGGCACCACCTCGGACGTGATCGAGGTGCTGGAGCAGGCGCGGGCCCGGGGAGCGTCCACGGTGGCGCTCACCAACTTCCCCCGGTCGCCGATCACCGAGGTGGCCGACTTCGTGCTCACCACGGCCGCCCGCGAGACGACCTACCGCTCCGGTGCGATGGCGAGCCGGCTGGCCCAGCTCACCGTCGTCGACTGCCTCTTCGTGGGGGTGGCCGCGCGCAACCGGTCCCGGGCCAGGAAGGCCCTCGAAGCGACAGCCGAGGCGGTCCGGTCACACCGGATCGGCCCGGGACGGAGGCGGGCATGACGGCGGGCGCGGTGGAACCCCACGAGGTGACGGCTCCGATGACGGCGCGGCCGGTGATCCGGGTCGGCGCGCCGACCGAGCGGCGCAACCCGCTCAGCGCGGACCTCGACCTCATGTCGACCCGCGATGTGCTCACGGTGATCAACGAGGCGGACCGGCGGGTGCCCGGCGCCGTCGCCGCCGTCCTCGACGAGATCGCCGCGACGGTGGACCTGGCGGTGACCGCCCTGCGCGGCGGGCACCGGGTGCACTACTTCGGCGCCGGCACCTCCGGCCGGCTCGGCGTGCTCGACGCCGCCGAACTCGCACCCACCTTCAACTCGCCCCGGCACTGGTTCTGCGCGCACATCGCCGGCGGGCCGGAGGCCATGTGGCGGGCGGTGGAGGACGCCGAGGACGACGACCGGGGCGGCGCGGCCGAGGCCGCCGACTGCGTACGGTCGGGGGACCTGGTGGTCGGACTCGCCGCCAGCGGACGCACACCGTACGTCCTGGGGGCGCTCGCCGCGGCGAGCGCCAAGGGGGCCTCGACCGTGCTGCTCTGCGCCAACCCGGAGGCGGAGGCCGCCCGGTCGGTGGACGTCTTCATCGGGGTGGACACCGGGCCGGAGGTCGTCACCGGGTCGACCCGGATGAAGGCGGGCACCGCGCAGAAGCTGGTGCTGAACACGTTCTCCACGGCAGTGATGGTCCGACTGGGCCGGGTCTACTCGAACCTCATGATCGACATGGTCGCCACCAACGCCAAGCTGCGGGGTCGGATGATCTCGATCCTGATCGAGGCCACCGGCTGCTCGGAGGAGATCTGCCGGCGGGCCCTCGTCGAGGCCGACGGCGACATGAAGGTGGCGCTGGTCTCGCTCGTCTCCGGGGTGGAGGTGTCCGCCGCGCGGGCCGCCCTGGCCCGCTCCGCCGACCAGGTCCGCGGCGCCCTGGCCCTGCTCGCCTCCTGATCCCGCCCCACCGCCCGCCCGGCCCCTTCCTGCGATCCCCGTCACGCGGGGGCATGCGATGGCGCGGCGGATTGTTCACCGGGGGGTGGGGTATTACCACGGGCGTGGATGAACCGAGCCGTCCACCGCTGCGTGTCTGGCAGTGACCAGGATCGCAGCGCGACGGTGACCCGGGTCGCTGCGTCTCCGGCCGGGGCGGTGCTGCCATGGATCGGGAGACGACGACACGTCGATCCGCCGCCCCTGGTGTAGTGCCCGCGAGAGCCGCCGCATGGGGTGCTGACAGCAAACATGGACCGCGCTCTCAGCGGATTATCAGGCATTCGTGACAGTTTCGACTCACGACATGGAATCCCCGACACGTCTCAACTGTTGTGTAGGTGTCAGCACCGGTGGGCACAGCGGAAGTTACGGGGAGGGCTGATGGACGTGGGGATGGCAAGGAACCGGGCAACCGGCGCGAGCGAGGGGACCGTGGGCAACGTGGACAAGAACATCGGCATGCGAACCGACGAGGTTGCCGAGGAGCGCGACCTGGTCGGCGTCTACCTTCACGAGATCTCCCGGACGCCACTGCTGGACGCCGCCAAGGAGGTCGACCTCTCCAAGGCTATCGAGGCCGGCCTCTACGCCGAGCACCTGCTCGGTGCGGACCGCGTCCCCGCCGGTGTCGACCGGGACGACCTGGAACGCCTGGTCGCCGAGGGCGAGCGGGCCAAGGACCTGTTCATCCGGGCCAACCTGCGGCTGGTCGTGTCGATCGCGCGCCGCTACGTCCGCTCGGGCATGCCCATGCTGGACCTGATCCAGGAGGGCAACACCGGCCTCGTGCGGGCGGTCGAGAAGTTCGACTACGTGCGCGGCTACAAGTTCTCCACCTACGCGACCTGGTGGATCCGCCAGGCGATCAGCCGGGCGATCGCCCAGCAGGAGCGCACCGTGCGGCTGCCGGTGCACCTGGTCGAGGACGTCAACCGGATGCGTAACGTGGCCCGCCAGCTCACCCGCGAGCTGGGCAGCGACCCGGAGCCGGAGCAGATCGCCACGGCCCTCGGGGTCACCGTCGAGCGGGTCAACGAACTGGTCCGCTGGTCGCAGGACACCGTCTCGCTGGACACCCCGGTGGGCGACGACGGCGACACCAACCTCGGTGACCTGGTCGCCGACAGCGACGCGCCGTCGCCGGAGGAGATCGTCCTCACCGGGCTGGAGCGGCAGCGGATCGAGGGCCTGCTCAACCACCTCGACGACCGTTCGGCCGGCATCATGCGGGCCCGCTACGGGCTCGAGGACGGCCGGGAGCACTCCCTGACCGAGGTGGCCTCGCGGTTCTCGCTCTCCCGGGAGCGGATCCGTCAGCTGGAGATCCAGGCGCTCGGCCGGCTCCGCGAGCTGGCCAGGGCCGAGGGGCTCCAGGCGGCCTGAGCAGGGTAGGAACAACGGCGAACGGCCGGCGTCCGATAGGGGGACGCCGGCCGTTCGCCGTACTCGGTCGAGGTCAGCGGACCCGGCCGTAGCCCTGGATGGGCATCAGGTTCATGCCCCGTTTGAGCACGTTGCGACCGGCGCTCGGCGCGTCGATGACCTGGCCGCCGCCGACGTACAGGCCCACGTGCCCCAGCCCGCTGTAGAAGACGAGGTCGCCCGGGCGCAGCTCGCTGCGGCTGATGTGGGTCACCGCGCCCCACTGCATCCGGGTGTTGTGCGGCAGCGACTTGCCGGCGGCCCGCCAGGCCGCCGAGGTCAGCCCCGAGCAGTCGTAGCCGTTCGGCCCGTCGGCGCCCCAGACGTACGGCTTGCCGAGCGCGCCGTACGCGTACCGCACCGCGGCGCCGGCCCGGCCGGAGACCGCCGGGGCCTGCTTCGCGCTGTCGGGCCGGGCGGCCGGCTTCTCGGTGGCCCGGCCGTACGCCTGCCGGCGCAGCTCGTAGAGCTCGGCCAGGTCGCGTTCGATCCGCTTCTTCGCGGCGGTCATCTCGCGGGCCTGTGCCGCCTGCCGGCCCAGCGTGACCTCCAGCCGGGTCTTCTCGTCGAGCAGCCGGCGCTGGTTGCCGGTGAAGTTCGTGATCTTCGCCTGCCGCTGCCGGGTGAGCTGGTCGAGCATGCCGAGCCGGTCCAGCAGGGTGTCGGCGCCGCCGGGACGCAGCAGCGCGTCCGCGGTGGTCAGGTTGCTGCCGGTCTTGTACGCGGTTACCGCCATCTCGCCGACGTCGGCCCGGCTCCGCTCGGTCTCCTGCTCCAGCGGGCCGATGCGGCTCTGCACCCGCGCCACGGCGGCCTGGTTGGCCTTGATCTCCTCGCGGAGCTTGTTGTACGCCTCGACGACGTGTTCGAGCTTCGCGGAGGAGTTCTCGATCCGCCGGGTCAGCTCGGCGGGGGACGGTTCGGCCCGGGCGGGTACCGCCGGTGCGAGCAGCGTGGCCGACACCACGGCGACCGCCAGGGCGCGCAGCGTGTTCCTGAGGGACGACAAGAGCGGAAGGCTCCTCTCCCATCGGCCGACGCGGGCTGCTGAGGCCCCCGACGACACCGGGCCGGTGCTGTCCGGGTGGACGGCGATCGACCGGGCCGGCCCGGACAACCTATCCCGGGGCGGGAGTGATGCGCAGTTGAAGCTGGGTCGAATGTTCGCGGAGTGACGGAAATTGTTGATCACCGGGGACACGTAGAGTGATCAACTTTCCCCGGCTCCTCGCGGGTCTCTGCGGCTATTGACGATTTTGCGATGATGTGTGCCATTGGTCGTTCTCGACGCATGCTGCCGGGCGCTGGTCCGTTATGACCGACAAGACCGACACGGTGGCCGGAAGCGACGGGAGGCGGGGCCGCCCGCCCCGGACGCGAGCCGAAATCGCCGTCGGGGCTGGCACGTGCGCCACACAATGAAGCGCGCAGCCGGGAATCCCGTCGACCGGCACCGACGCGAGACCGTCGACGGGAGCCGACCCGGCACCAGCCGTGGGAGGTAGAACCGTGAACCCTCAAGGCGCCACCCGACAGCCGCAGTCACCGCCGGTGACCGCAGCGAAGAACACCCTCCTCTACGCCCGACCCGGGATCATCGTCACGGTCGACCGGTTCACCGTCGGACGCAACAGCTGGCAGGTCACCGAGCTGACCCACCTGCACACCGGCCGGGGCCCGCACGACCGCGTCGCGGTGCGGGCCGTCGTCGTCACCGGCGCCATGATCGGCGGCGTCGGCCTGCTGCTCGGCTTCACCGGCGGGCTGCAACGGCTCACCGCGGGGGCGTACCTCGTGCTGGGCCTGGTGTTCCTGCTGCCGGTGCTGGTCGCGCTGGTGGGGGACCGGTGGCGACCGCCCGCGTACGAGCTGTGGGGGCGACGCCGGGGCGAGCGGGTGCTGCTGTTCAGCAGCGACGACGAGCGGCAGTTCGGCCAGGTCTCCCGGGCCCTGCGCCGGGCCCGGGAGATCAACCGCTACGGCGGCTGGGAGGACCCGCCCGCCTCGGTCGACCCGTGGCGGCCCAACCGGTGACCGGTGTCAGCCGGCGACCGGCTGCGGCGTACGCGCGGACTCTTCCGCCGTCACCCAGGAGCTGACCCGGCGCTCGGCGAAGAAGGAGACGAAGGGCACCGTGCCGGCCAGCATGACCAGGACCATCCGCTTCAGCGGCCAGCCGGCCCGGCGGGACAGGTCGAAGGCGGCCACCAGGTAGAGCATGTAGAGGAAGCCGTGCGCCTGGCCCACGGTCTCCACCAGGATCGGTTCGTCGAAGGCGTACTTCATCGGCATGCCGATCACGACCAGCAGGATCAGCGCCACGCCGACGATCCAGGCGATGACTCGGTACCGGGTCAGGGCTGCGCCCACCGTCGTCCGTCCTTTCGCGTCCGGCCTCAGCCGGGGTAGTCACCGGGCTTGGCGCCCGGGTTGTCGTTCAGCCATTGCAGGTAGTGGTTGTAGGCGGCCAGGTCGCCGTCCTCGCCGCCGTCGGCAGCCGCGGACACGCGGGCGACCCGGACGGGCCGGCGTACGACCGGGCGCGTCGCGGCGGCCTGCGGGGCGTCGGCCGGCGCCTCCCCGGGGGCGTCGGCCGGCGCCGCGGGCCCCCGCAGCGTGTGCCGGACCTCACGCCACCAGACGAAGACCACGAAGCCCGCGAAGATCGGCCACTCGACCGCGTAGCCCCAGCTGATCGCGTTGCCGGCGGCGGCCCGGCTGACCTGCCACCAGCCCAGCGCCAGGAAGCCGGCGACCAGCACGACCATGGCCACGTGGCGTGCGATCCACGCCGGGGTCCAGAGCCGTTTCATGGCATCGAGGGTACCGGGGGCGGCAGCGGTCTCCGACGCGGCGTCGTAGGGCGCTCTGGTTTGGTGTCACCGGGTGTGGGCATCCGTCTAGACGCGAGCCCAAACCAGAGCAGGGGGTCGATCATGACGGGATCGGTACGGCAGGACGACTTCGGCAGCCCGGAGCAGCGGATGCCCGAGTGGGACGGCGACCACGTCCACGACAGGGCCTCCGGCGAGGCGGACGAACCCGACGGCGGGCTGCTCGGCGTCGACCCGGCCGAGCTGGCCGACGATGACCTGGTCCGGGAGATGCACAGCCTGCACCGTACGCGCCTGGACACGCTGCGCCACGCGTCGGACTCCGCCCTCGCCAACCACCTGCGCCGCACGGCGGAGCTGGAGACCGAGTACCTCGCCCGGCACCCCGGCCGCGAGGTCGACCCGAGCCGGCTGCGGGACGCCTGATGGCGTCCGCCGAGCGCGGGATGTCCGCGCCGCCGGAGGTGGTCTTCAACACCGCCACCGACCCCGCCCGGGCGTCGGCGTGGCTGCCCGAGGCACTGCGCGCCGACGGCAGCCCGGCCGACGAGGTCAGCGCCGAGGAACTGCGCGCCCGGTGGAGCGGCGCCGAGGAGTGGTCGGCGGAGATCAGGGTGGAGCCCGCCCAGGCGGGTGGCGCCCGGATGCGGCTCGACCTCACGGGTGGGCCGGACGCCGAGCGACTGGCCGACGAGGCGCTGGACAGCCTCGCCCGCGTGGTGGCCGACAACCTGCAGGCCGGCTGAGCCGGCCCACACCAGCGAGAAGAGCAGAGGAGACCGGGTGACCGCCCTGAAGGAGAAGGTGGCGCGGCTGCGCCAGGCGTACGCGCCGCACGAGCACCGGCCGCTGGGCGGCTACCTGGCGGCGATGGGCACCTACGCCGGGGTGACCGCCGGCATCGCCGGCCTGGTCCGGGCGACCGGCCGACCGGTGCCCGACCGGCCCGCGCCGGCCGACGTGGTGCTGTTGAGCATCGCCACCCACAAGCTGAGCCGGCTGCTGTCGAAGGACGCGGTGACGAGCCCGTTGCGGGCGCCCTTCACCCGGTACGACAAGCCGATCGGCAGCGGCGAGGTGATGGAGCAGGTCCGTGACCAGGGCAGCTCCACCCGGCATGCGATCGGGGAGCTGCTGAGCTGCCCGTTCTGCCTCGCGGTCTGGGTTGCCACGGGGCTCACCGGCGGGCTGGTGCTCGCCCCCCGGCTGACCCGCCTGGTGGCGACCGCGCTGACCGCCGTGGCCGCCTCGGACTTCCTCCAGATGGCGTACGCGGTGGCCCAGCAGGCAGCCGAGAGCGGCGACCACGACGAGGACTGACGACGTACGACGAAGGGGGCCGGCTTTAGCCGGTCCCCTTCGTCGGTGCCTGTGCTTGTCGTGCGCCGTCGCCCCCGGTTGTCTCGGCTCCGCCCGGCGGCCCGGCATGCTGTCGTGGCCCTGCCGGAGCGCCGGGTCGGTCTGCGCCTGGTGGTCGCGCCGCGTCAGGTCGGGGTCGTGCCGTGGTCCTCGCCGGCCCAGCCGCGGGACGTCTCCGGCTCGCGCTCGTCGGCGTCGGCCCCGGTGATGATGTCCCGGTCGACCGCCGTACGGTCGTGCTCGTTGGCGAAGTCCGGTTCCGGCAGGGTGTCCCGGCCCCCGGGGGGTTGACCGAGCGCCGGCAACTTCTCGTGCTCTTCCTCGTGGTGGGACATCTCGCTCTCCTCACTGCTCGTCGGCCTCCGGTGCGGAAGGCCGTCCGCCCCGGGGGACGGGTGGGGCGGCGGTATCGCCCACGACGGATCGCCACGGCCCGCCGGGGCCGTGCCGGTCCCGGGCCGCCGGGCGTCAGGCGACCGAACCGCCGAGCAGGTCGGCCACCTCGTCCACGGCGTACTCGCCCTCGGGCAGGGCGGCCATGCGGGTGAGAAGCTGCGCGGGAAGTTCGGCGGCGACGGCCCGACGGTAGATGTCCGCCTGACTGATCCGCTCCTGGCCGTGGTAGAGATCCTCAAGGAGGTCGTCGAGGCGCCGGGTGTCCGGCTCCTCGGTCACGGGCGCGTCCGTCACGGGTGCGTCGTCGGTCACGACGGTCAGCTACCCGCGTCCGAACCGGTCAAACGTCACCGCCTCGCCTTCCACGGGTCCGCGCCGACGGTGCCCGCGCCAGGCCGACGGCGCCCACGCCAGGACCGGCCGATGCGGAGTCGCCGGGCTGTGACGGCGGTCATGGCGGGGGCCGGAACACCGGCGGCGGGTCGCCGGTTGAGTCAGGTGTCGGTGTGTCCAGTGTCCCCGGGCCTCACCTAATTGCCTTCGCGGAATACCGTCCGGCTGGAGCCGCGTCGTGCCACTCGCCGAGAGGCGACCTGCATACCGACACCGGTGCCGCCCCCGAGCCCTAGGGCCCGGGGGCGGCACTGTCCGTCAGCACTGTCCGTCTCCGCCTCCCGCGCCGCCTCGCCCTCCCGCACCCTCCCCGCCGTCTCGTCCGCCCGCCGTCCCATCCGCCGCTCTCCCGCCCGCTGGCCTCCCGGCGATCATGAGGTTGGCGGCAGTAATGAAGATCGACTTCGCCGCCAACCTCATGATCACCGGGGGCGGGGGCGGGGGCGGGGGCGGGGGCGGGGGCGGGGGCGGGGCGGGTAGGGGAGAGGAGGGGGGTAGGGGTCAGGCGGAGGTGGGTACGGCGGTGCGGCGGCGGGTGCGGACGGCGGCGGCCAGGTGGCTGAGGACCTCCCCGGTGGTGTCCCAGCCGATGCAGGCGTCGGTGACCGACTGGCCGTACGTCAGCTCGCGGGTCGGGTCGAGGTCCTGGCGGCCGGGGAGCAGGAAGCTCTCCAGCATGATCCCGACGATGCCGCGCTGCCCGGCGTCGAGCTGGGCCGCCACGTCGGCGGCCACCCTCGGCTGGTTGCGGTGGTCCTTGCCGCTGTTCGCGTGGCTCGCGTCGATCACCACGCGCTCGGGCAGGCCGGCCGCGCGCAGCAGTTCCAGGGCGCCGGCCACCGACTCCGCGTCGTAGTTCGGCCGGCCGCCCCCGCCGCGCAGCACCAGGTGCCCGTCGGCGTTGCCCCGGGTGTGCAGGATCGCGGGCGTGCCGGAGACGTCGATGCCGGGGAAGACGTGCGGTACGCCGGCCGCCCGGATGGCGTCGACGGCGGTGCCGATGCTGCCGTCCGGGCGGTTCTTCATGCCGATCGGCATCGACAGGCCGGAGGCGAGCTGCCGGTGCACCTGGCTCTCCACCGTCCGCGCGCCGATCGCTCCCCACACCACCGTGTCGGCGATGTACTGCGGCGTGATCGGGTCGAGGAACTCGCAGCCCACGGGGAGCCCCAGGCGCAACACGTCGAGCAGGAGGGCGCGGGCCGTACGCAGGCCGGTGTTGACGTCGCCGGAGCCGTCCAGCCCCGGATCGTTGATGAGGCCCTTCCAGCCCACCGTCGAGCGCGGCTTCTCGAAGTAGACCCGCATCACGACCAGCAGGTCGTCGGCCACCCGGGCGGCGGCTTCGCGCAGCAGGTGGGCGTACTCCAGCGCGGCGGCCGGGTCGTGCACGGAGCACGGGCCGACCACCACCAGCAGCCGGTCGTCGGCGCCGTCCAGCACGCGGCCGACCGCCCGTCGCCCGGCCAGTACGGCCGAGGCGAGCGTGTCGTCGAGGGGCAGCTCGTGGTGCAGCAGGGCCGGGGTGGTCAACGGCACGACGCGGTCGATGCGTTGGTCGCTGACCCGATCGGTCTCCGGGGTCGTCACGGTGGGAGTCCTTCCGCCGACCGTGCCCCGGGGCCGGTGCCCGGGTCGAGCCGGCTGCTCGTACGCAAAAGGGCAGGAACGGAAGCTCCTGCCCGGCCGGCTCGAATGTGGTGACGTCAGATCATGGTGAAGTCACCGGCGTGCGAGCCGGCTGCCTAAACCATCGATACGAACGCGTCACGCGGCCCAGCGTACCCGACCGTGCGGGAAGGTCCACCCGGTCGTCGGGAAAGACTCGCTTCGTGTTCACCTCCATCGATGTCTGCGACGGTAGTTTCATCGACACCGACCGCTGTTCCCCGGAGGTTCCCGATGGACCGTCGTTCCGTCCTGCGCGCCACCGTCCTCGGCGGCGCCGCCGCCTTCTCCGGCAGTCTCTGGGCCGGCGCCGCCCTGGCCGCCCCTGCTCAGCCCGGTGCCAGCCCGTACGGGCCGCTCGGCGCGGCCGACGCCAACGGCATCCAGCTGCCCGCCGGTTTCACCAGCCGGGTGATCGCCCGCTCCCGGCAGACGGTGCCGGGGACGTCGTACACCTGGCACGACGCGCCCGACGGCGGCGCCTGTTTCGTCGCCGGCACCGGATGGATCTACGTCTCGAACTCCGAGATCCTGACCACCGGCGGGGCCTCGGCGGTGCGCTTCGACGCCGACGGCAGCGTCGCCTCGGCGTACCGCATCCTGTCGAACACCAACCGCAACTGCGCGGGCGGCGCGACCCCGTGGGGGACCTGGCTCTCCGGCGAGGAGGTCAGCCGGGGATACGTCTACGAGACGTACCCGCAGGGCGGCCGGGCCGGGGTGCGGCGGGCCGCGATGGGCCGGTTCAACCACGAGGCGGCGGCCTGCGACCCGGAGCGGCAGGTCGTCTACCTCACGGAGGACGAGACCAGCGGCTGCTTCTACCGGTTCCGGCCGACCACCTGGGGCGACCTCTCGGCCGGCACGCTGGAGGTGCTGGTCGCCGGCACGGGCACCAGCGGCCCGGTGAGCTGGGCGCGGGTCCCCGACCCGGACGGCTCGCCCACGCTCACCCGCAACCAGGTCTCCGGGGCGAAGAGGTTCAACGGCGGCGAGGGCTGCTGGTACGCCGACGGCACCTGCTGGTTCACCACCAAGGGCGACAACCGGGTCTGGGCCTACGACGCGGTCGAGCAGCGCATCGACCTGGCGTACGACGACTCGCTGGTCTCCGGGACGGCGCCGCTGACCGGGGTGGACAACATCACCGGGGCCCGCTCGGGCGACCTCTACGTCGCCGAGGACGGCGGCAACATGGAGATCAACGTGATCACGCCGGCGGGGGTGGTCGCCCCGTTCCTGCGGATCACCGGCCAGTCCTCGTCGGAGATCTGCGGGCCGGCGTTCTCGCCCGACGGCAGCCGGTTCTACTTCTCGTCGCAGCGCGGCACGTCCGGGTCCTCCTCCGGGGGCATCACCTACGAGGTGCGGGGCCCGTTCCGTTCCTGACCGCCCGCCGGGCGCGATCTTGCGGCGTGCCGGAGGCGCCGATGGGGTATGTGGGCGGTCATGAGTCACGAGCAGAGCGACCAGGAACGGGTGGAGTCCCGCGCACACCTGCTGCCCGAGGAGGCGGCGGCCGGCAGCGACGACCCCCACGCGCAGGCGGAGGCCATCCTCGCCGAGTCCGACCTCCGGGAGGAGGACCGCAACGCCGCCCCCGACACCGTGCTGGAGCGGCGTACCTCCGATCAGACGGTGACCCCCATCGAGCCCCCCGACTGAGCCACGGCGCCCCGGGCCCGGCGCGAGGCCCGGTAGGTGTGCTCCCGCAGCCAGGCGATCGGGCCGACCGCCCGCAGCCCCGGCGGGAGATTGCCGATCGGGTCGAAGGCCAGCGCCGCGTCCTCGCGGGCGCTGAGCTGGGCACCGAGGCTGACCTGCCCGAACGGCCGCCAGGGCCCGACGGCGGACGCGACCGCGAGCACCAGGCGCGGCGCGTCCGCCCGGGCCGCGGCGGCGACCTCGGCCAGGCTGCGGCCCAGGTCGGGCGACTCCGGGTCGGCCAGCGCGGCCAGGAAGAGCCGCCGCCGGCCCGCACGCAACGGCATGATCGTGCTGTACGTCCCCGCGAAGCGGCGCCGGGGCAGCGGCAGGTTCCGCAGCAGCGGCGCGGCCCCGCTGGAGCTGACCAGCAGGTCGAACGGCCGGCCCGCGTCGGAGTGCAGCCGCACGGCCAGCCCCAGCACGTCCGGCCAGGCACCCGGGGTGGGCACGCCCTTGGAGAGCCGGACGGTCGCCGGGAAACGCCCCGGACCATCCAGCAGCGGCACCCCGGTCGGCGGTCCCGGCGTACCCCAGACGGCGACCTCGCCCGCGAACGAGCGGCCCGCGGGATGCAGCAGGCGGGCCCGGCGCAGCCGGGTCAGGGCGGCGGTCGCGCTCTCGACCGCGACGGCGGCCCGGTCGGTCACGGTGGCGGCAGGCGGCATGCCTCCCCGGTACCCGGCGGCCGGCGGTCGATGCCTCGCCGCGTGCGGCGCGTCCCGCTGCGCGACCCCCGATCGGATAGCGTCGTGCCATGCCCGACAGCGGTTACCCCTGGCCCATCGAGACCACCCGCCTGGACAACGGCCTGCGCGTGGTGGTGAGTGAGGACCGCACCGCCCCGGCGGTCGCGGTGAACCTCTGGTACGACGTCGGTTCCCGCCACGAGCCCGAGGGGCAGACCGGCTTCGCCCACCTCTTCGAGCACCTGATGTTCGAGGGCTCGGTCAACGTGGCGAAGACCGAGCACATGAAGCTGGTGCAGGGCGCGGGCGGCTCGCTCAACGCCACCACCAATCCGGACCGCACCAACTACTTCGAGACCGTCCCCGCCGAGCACCTCGAACTGGCGCTGTGGCTGGAGGCCGACCGGATGGGCGGGCTGGTCCCCGCGCTGACCCAGGAGACGCTGGACAACCAGCGGGACGTGGTCAAGAACGAGCGGCGCCAGCGCTACGACAACGTGCCCTACGGCGACGCCTGGCTGCGGCTGCTGCCGCTGCTCTATCCGCCCGGGCACCCCTACCACCACGCCACGATCGGGTCGATGGCCGACCTCAACGCCGCCGACCTGGCCACCTTCCAGGCGTTCCACCAGACCTACTACGCGCCGAACAACGCGGTGCTCACCGTGGTGGGTGACGCCTCGGCCGCCGAGGTGTTCGCGCTGGCCGACAAGTACTTCGGCGCGATCCCGCCGCGCGCGCAGATCCCGCCCGCGCCGGACGGCCGGACCGTCGCGGCCACCGGCCGACCCGCCGTGGAGACGGTCACCGCCGACGTGCCGGCGCCGCGCGTCTACGTCGCGCACCGCACCCACCCCTTCGGCAGCCCGGGCTACGACGTGCTGACGGTGCTCGCCACCGTGCTGGGCAGCGGCCGGGGCAGCCGCCTCTACCAGCGCCTCGCCGACGGGGAGCGGATCGCCCAGCCCGACCTCGTCGGGGCGTACGGGGTGGACCTGGCGCACGCCCCCGCGCCGCTGATCGCCACCGCCACGGCCCGCCCCGGGGTCAGCGCCGAACGGCTGGGCGCCGGGCTGGCCGAGGTGGTCGACGAGTTGGCCACCGTGCCGGTCACCGCCACCGAGCTGGACCGGGCCAAGTCCCTGTTGAGCACCTCGTGGTGGCGGCAGATGTCCACGGTGGACGGCCGGGCGGACACGCTCGGGCGCTACGCCACCCAGTTCGGCGACCCGGCGAAGGCCGCGCAGCGGCTGCCGGCCTGGCTCGCGGTGACCGCCGAGCAGATCGCCGAGGCCGCCGCCGAGGTGCTCGCCGCCGACGACCGGGTGGCCCTGACCTACCTGCCCGAGGAGAAGCCCTGATGACGCTGATCGCTGACCGTCCCGGGCCGGGCGCCGCCCGCCCGTACCGGTTCCCGCAGGTGGTCCGCCGCACGGTGGCGGGTGGTCAGGTGGTCGCCGCGCACCTGCCCGGGCAGAACCTGGCCGTGGCGCTGCTGCTGCTCGACGCGGGCGCCGGCCGCGAAGCGACCGGCAAGGAAGGGCTCGGCGCGGTGCTCGCCAAGGCCCTGGAGGAGGGGACCGCGCAGCGCGACGCGACGGCGTACGCGCTGGCGATCGAAGGGCTCGGCACCGAGCTGGTGATCGGCCTGGACTGGGACTCCTTCCAGGTGAGCGTGCAGGTGCCGGTGGAGCGGCTGAGCGCCGCCGTGGAGCTGCTCGCCGAGGCGGTACGCACCCCGAAGCTGGACCCGGACGACGTCCGGCGGGTGCGTGACGACGAGGCGACCGCGTTGCGGATGGACTGGGCCAACCCCGGCCCGCGGGCCGACGCGGCACTGCGCGCCGACCTGTTCGGCGCCGGCAACCGCTGGGGCCGCCCCATGTACGGCGACCCGGAGTCGGTGGCGGCGCTGGACGTCGAGGACGTCACGGTCTTCCACTCGGAGTGGTTCATCCGCCCCGGCACGCTGATCGTCGCGGGTGACCTGGACCGGCTGGACCTGGACGCGCTCGGCGCGACGGCCTTCGCCGGCACCGGCGGCGGGCCGGTCGAGCAGGGCGGCCCGATCGAGGTGCCGACCCGCTCCGGCCGACGGATCATCCTCGTGGACCGGCCCGGGTCGGTGCAGTCCACGCTGCGACTGGGCCACCCGTCGCCGCACCGCGCCCACCCCGACCACGTGCCGATGACGCTCGCCGGCACGGTGCTCGGCGGGGCGTTCACCTCCCGGCTCAACCACCTGATCCGCGAGGTGCGCGGCTACACGTACGGCATCCGGGGCGACTTCGCCTCGTCCCGCCGGTTCGGCCGCTTCGGGGTCAGCTCCAGCGTGCAGACGGCCGTCACCGCGCCGGCCGTCGTCGAGGCCGTCGGGGAGATCACCCGTACCCGCGAGACCGGGGTGACCGAGGAGGAACTGGCGGTCGCGCGTTCCTGGCGGGCCGGGCAGCTCTCGGTGGAGTTGCAGAGCCCCCGGGCCATCGCCGCCGCGCTGACCACCCTGGTCGTGTACGACCTGCCCGACGACTACCACGCCCGGCTGCGGGAGTCGCTGCTCGCCGCCGACGTGGCCCAGGTCTCCGCGGCGGCCGCCGCGCACCTGCGCCCGGAGGAACTCACCCTCGTGGTGGAGGGCGACGCCGCCGTGATCCGCGACGAACTCGTCGGCACCGGCCTGGGCGAACTGGTCGAGTACGCCTCCTGACCGGCCGGGGCGGTGTGACGTGCGTCGCGCCGCCCCCGGCCGGTGCCGCGTCCCGTCCGGGGGCGGCCGACGTGGATGCTGCGGTGGTTCGCCCCGCCGGCTGACGATCCTCCCGTCCCACCGGCCCTCCCGGCGGTGTCGTTTTCGTCCCGTGGCGGTTGCGGGGGTGACCACCGCGACGCCGTCGCGGCCCCGGCGGGTGGGAAAGCGTTCCCGGTCGGGCCGCCCGGCTGGGTAGCCTCGCGGGCATGAGGATCGGCATTGTGGGGGCCACCGGCCAGGTCGGTGGCGTGATGCGGCAGGTGCTGGCGGAGCGGGAGTTCCCGGCGGAGCAGGTGCGGTTGTTCGCCTCGGCGCGCTCGGCCGGGCGCACCCTGCCCTGGCGGGACGGCGAGGTGACCGTGGAGGACGCGGCCACCGCCGACTACTCCGGGCTCGACATCGCCCTCTTCTCCGCCGGCAAGGGCACCGCGAAGGAGCTCGCGCCGCGGGTCGCCGCCGCCGGCGCCGTCGTCATCGACAACTCCTCGGCGTTCCGCATGGACCCGCAGGTGCCGCTGGTCGTCGCCGAGGTCAACCCGCACGCCGCCGCCGTACGCCCCAAGGGGATCATCGCCAACCCGAACTGCACGACGATGGCCGCGATGCCCGTGCTGCGGCCGCTGCACGCCGAGGCGGAGCTGGTCAGCCTGGTCGTCTCGACGTACCAGGCGGTCTCCGGCGCCGGCCTGGCCGGCGTCGCCGAACTCGACGAGCAGGTCCGCAAGGTCGCCGAGCACGCCGCCGGCCTCGCCTTCGACGGCACGGCCGTGGAGTTCCCGGCCCCCCGTTCGTTCGCCCGGCCGATCGCGTTCAACGTGCTTCCGCTCGCCGGCTCGATCGTCGACGACGGCAGCTTCGAGACCGACGAGGAGCAGAAGCTGCGCAACGAGAGCCGCCGCATCCTGGAGATCCCCGGGCTGCGCGTCTCCGGCACCTGCGTCCGGGTGCCCGTGTTCACCGGCCACTCGCTCCAGATCAACGCCCGCTTCGCCCGCCCGATCACCCCGCAGCGGGCCCGCGAGCTGCTCGACGGCGCCCCCGGCGTGGCGCTCGCCGACGTGCCGACCCCGTTGCAGGCGGCCGGCCAGGACCCGACCTACGTGGGACGGATCCGCGCCGACGAGACCGTCGAGCACGGCCTCGCCCTGTTCTGCTCCAACGACAACCTGCGCAAGGGCGCCGCGCTCAACGCGGTGCAGCTCGCCGAGCTGGTCGCCGCCGAGCGCCGCTGACCGGCACGCCTCTCCGGGCCCCCGTCGGCTTCGGCGGGGGCCCGTCGCGTCCTCCGACGGGCCCCCGGTCGCGCCAGCACACGGCGGGCGATGGTCGCCGAGGGGCGCCTCGCGTTACCCCGTGCGGTCGGCGGGTAGACGGCGGTGCCGACACCGAGAGGGGAGCACCATGACAACGGTCGGAGAGTTCATGACGACCCGGTTGGTGACGATGGACGGCAACGACACGCTGACCGCCGCTGCGCAGGAGATGCGCGACAGCGCCATCGGCGACGTGGTGGTGACCGACGGTGACGACGTGATCGGCATCGTGACGGACCGGGACATCACGGTACGGGGTGTGGCCGAGAACATGGACCCGAACTCGACCCCGCTCAACCGGATCACCAGCAAGGACGTGATCACGGTCAGCCAGTACGACGACGCGGTGGCCGCCGCAGACCTGATGCGCACGTACGCCGTGCGCCGGCTGCCGGTCATCGACGACGGGCGGCTGGTCGGCCTGGTCTCGATGGGCGACCTCGCCGTGGAGCGGGAGCCGCAGTCGGTGCTCGCCGACATCAGCGCCGACGAACCGAACAACTGACCCGTCCGCCGCGGCGACGCCGGCTCCCCGAGACGGGGAGCCGGCGTCGCGTCTCGACCATGGGCGTGGCGCCGTCGCCCGGGGCGACATGCGGCCGACACCACCTTCTTGCGGCGCGCCCGGAGGTGCCCGATGGCAGGGCCTGCCGGCGGGGTGTGCGACGGCTGGCGGTGTAGTGCCTTGTCACTCGATACCACAGAGGCATGTTCATACCGCTCAGGTATCAGCGTTTCCGGCGGCAGCGACTCAGCCTGGTCGGCTGGCAGCGACTCACCCCATCCGGGCGAGGTTGGCCCGGCGCCGGAGGGGGACCCCTGGTCGGAACTGACCGACGGGGAGGAGAGGACCCGATGGTGGACGCGACGACGAGGTTCTTCGAGGATCTCGACCGGCGGGGGTACGACCCCCTGCTGGCGAAGTCCTCCGGAACCCTGCGCCTGGACCTGCACGAGGGGGCGCAGACGACGCACTGGCTGCTGCGGGTCGACCGGGGGCGGCTCCAGGTGAGCCGGGAGGACCAGGAGGCCGACACGGTGGTCGGCACCAGCCCGGCCCTCTTCGAGGAACTCGCCGCCGGCCGCGAGCACGGGGTGGCGGCGCTGCTGCGCGGGGACATGACGGTCAGCGGAAACCTGCAGCTGGTGTTGCAGATGGAGCGGCTCTTCCCCAGCCACCCGGACGCCCGCGGGCCCCGCCGGCGCTTCCACAGCTACACGGAGGTGCAGTGATGGCGAAGAGCAACACGGTCCGCATCCTGGACGGCAGCACCTTCGTGGTGTCGGAGGACACCGGGGACATCGAGGCGACGCCGAGCGAGCCGACGGGGTTCTTCGCGCTCGACACCCGCTACCTGTCGACGTGGGTGCTGACGTTGAACGGGGAGCGCCTCACCCCCCTGTCGTACGACGACCTCCAGTACTACGAGGCCCGCTTCTTCCTGGTGCCGGGGATGGCCACGCACTACGTCGACGCCAAGCTGTCGATTGTCCGGGAGCGGGCGGTGGGGAGCAGCTTCCGAGAGACGCTCACCATCCTCAACCACGACGAGAAGCCGGTCGACCTGGAGATCAGGATGGAGGCGGCGTCCGACTTCGCCGACCTGTTCCAGGTCAAGGACGAGATCCTCAACAAGAAGGGCGAGATCTACACGGAGGCCGACTCCGACCGGCTGCGCCTGGGCTACCGGCGGGGCAACTTCATCCGGGAGACGCTGATCTCCGCGTCCCCGTCGCCCCGGTACGACCGCAGGGGTTTCGCGTACTCGATCCACCTCCAACCCAACGAGCGGTGGGAAGCCGAGATCGACGTCAAGACCGTGGCGGCCTCTTCGGGCGGCCGGGACCTGCGGATGGGGCTGCGGGCGCACGCCACCGAGCGGCTCGCGCTCCAGCACGACCTGGAGGAGTGGATCGCCCGGGCCCCGAAGGTGAACAGCCAGCACGACCGGGTCGCCGCCACGTACCGGCGCAGCCTCATCGACCTGGCCGCGCTGCGCTTCTCGCCGCTCTCGTTGGGCGGGGCGACGCTACCCGCCGCCGGGCTGCCCTGGTTCATGACGATGTTCGGCCGGGACAGCATCCTGACCTGCCTCCAGACGTTGCCCTTCACGCCGGAGCTGTCGAAGACCACGCTGCGGATCCTGGCATCCCTCCAGGGCACCCGGTTCGACGACTTCCGGGACGAGGACCCGGGGCGGATCCTGCACGAGATGCGCTACGGCGAGACCGCCGCCTTCGAGGAACAGCCGCACTCGCCGTACTACGGGTCGGTGGACGCGACCCCGCTGTTCCTGGTGCTGCTCGACGAGTACGAGAAGTGGAGCGGCGACGCCGGGCTGGTCAGGGAGTTGGAGCGGGAGTGCCGGGCGGCGCTGAAGTGGATCGACGACTACGCCGACCTGGTCGGCAGCGGCTACATCTGGTACGAGCGGCGCAACACCGACACCGGCCTGGAGAACCAGTGCTGGAAGGACTCCTGGGACTCCATCTCCTACCGCGACGGCACGCTGCCGCCGTTCCCCCGGGCCACCTGCGAGGTGCAGGGGTACGCGTACGACGCGAAGGTGCGCGCCGCCCGGCTGGCCCGTGAGTTCTGGGGCGACCCGGAGTTGGCCGACCGGTTGGAGCGGGAGGCGGCGGCGCTGAAGGAACGGTTCAACCGGGACTTCTGGGTGGACGACGGCGAGTACTACGCCCTGGCCCTGGACCCGGACGGCCGCCAGTGCGACGTGCTGAGCTCCAACATCGGCCACCTGCTCTGGAGCGGCATCGTCGACCACGACCGGGCCGAGAAGATCGCCCAGCACCTGGTCGGGCCCCGCCTCTTCACCGGCTGGGGCGTACGCACGCTGGCCGAGGGCGAGGTGCGCTACAACCCGATCGGCTACCACAACGGCACGATCTGGCCGTTCGACAACTCGTTCATCGCCTGGGGTCTGCGCCGGTACGGCTTCGCCGAGGAGGCGGCGGTCATCGCCAGCGGCATCCTCGACGCGGCCACCTACTTCGAGGGGCGGCTGCCGGAGGCGTTCGGCGGCTACCCGCGCGAGCTGACCAAGTTTCCCGTCGAGTACCCGACGGCGTGCAGCCCGCAGGCATGGTCGACCGGCACGCCACTGCTGCTGCTGCGCACGATGCTCGGCCTGGAGCCGCACGAGGGGCACCTCGCGGTGGAACCCCGGCTGCCGATCGGGATGGGCCGGATCGAGGTGCTGGACATTCCGGGGCGGTGGGGTCGCGTCGACGCGTTCGCCCGGGGCCGCCTCGACATGCACCGGCTGACCGACTAACGCGACCGGGCCGGCGGCGCGACCCGACCGCGCGCCGCCGGCCGGCCGCCACCCGGGGCCGCCACCCCTGGCGGGTCGGCATGGCCTTCAGCCGGGCAGGGTAAGTTCGCGCCATGCCGGAACTCGTGTACCCGCCCGTGATCGCTGCCGCCAAGACGATGTTCCGGGTCCTCGACCTGAAGATCACCATTGAGGGTGCGCACCACGTGCCGCGTACGGGCGGGGCGGTGCTGGCGAGCAACCACATCAGCTACCTCGACTTCATCTTCTGCGGGCTGGGCGCGAACCCCGCGAAGCGGCTGGTGCGGTTCATGGCCAAGAAGTCCGTCTTCACGCACAAGATCTCGGGCCCGTTGATGCGGGGCATGCGGCACATCCCGGTCGACCGGCGGGCGGGTGCCGGGTCGTACGCGACGGCGGTCAGCGCCCTGAGGCGCGGCGAGGTGGTGGGCGTCTTCCCCGAGGCCACGATCAGCCGGTCGTTCACGGTCAAGGAACTCAAGAGCGGGACCACCCGGATGGCCACCGAGGCCGGCGTGCCGGTGTTGCCGGTGGCGATCTGGGGCACGCAGCGGCTCTGGACCAAGGGCCGGCCGCGCACCCTCAACCGCCGGCACATCCCGATCACCATCCTGGTCGGCGAGCCGATGGACCCGGCCGACTACCCGGACGCCAACGCGATGACCGTCGACCTGAAGGCGCGGCTGACCGCGCTCGTCGACCGTGCCCAGCGGAACTACCCCGACAAGCCGGCCGGCCCCGACGACACCTGGTGGCTCCCGGTGCACCTGGGCGGCACGGCCCCCACCCTGGAGGAGGCCGCCGAGCTGGAGGTGCGCCGCCGGGCCGCCGCGGTGGACCCCGACGCCTGACATCCCCCGCGGCGCTACGCCCGACGGTGACGGCCGCCCGGCACCGTCTACGCCCAACGCGATGACAGCCGCCCGGCACCGTCTACGCCCGGCGCCTGACGGCTTCCGGCACCACTACGCCCCGGCGCACGTGGTCCTCGGCGCCGGGACGGCCGCCCGTACCGTCGGCTTCACCTATGCCCGGAGGCGGCGCCGGCGGCGGGCCCCTGCCACCCACGGCCGACGCATCCCGGCCGGTAGTAGTCCTCCCGGGACTGGAACTCGACCGGCAGCGACCCGGGCAGGGTGATCCGGGTCTCGCCGGCGCCCGGCCCGGCCCCCGCGCGTACCGCAAGCACGTCCCGCTCGGGCGGCGACAGGTCGACCAGTTCGGGGTGGGTCAGCCGGAAACCGGCCACCGCCCGGCGCACCAGGCGGGTCAGCTCGACGATCTGCCCGGCGGGACCGGTGAATCCGAGAGCCGGCTGCTGGATGGTGCGCAGCGCGTCGCAGACCACCAGCATGCGGGCGTGCTCCCCGTGCTCCGCCGCCAGCAGTTCCAGCCGGGACGGCCACTGCCAGCGGATCTGACCGCTGATCAGGCCCGGCAGCCGCACGCCCCGGCGGTGCCGCGCGCCCGCGCCGGCCCCGCCGACCAGGGCGAGCTGCGGCCCGGCACCGGCGTACGCGATCCGCCGGTCGGTGACGGTGACCGCCACCGGCTCGGGCAACGTCCACCGCTGCCGCGCCTCCGTCGGGCCGAGCAGGTGCCCCGACGCGTGCAGCCGGCGCCGGGCGAGCACCCGCTCGCCGGCCTCGACGACCAGCTCGTGCCGCCGGTCCAGCGCCGGGGTCACGTCGTCGTCCGCGTCGAAGCGGTGTGGGGCGATGAAGAAGGGGGACGCGTCATCGTGCATCGTCATGACCTCCGCTGCCGACGGCATCTGACCACGAGCGTCGCCGACCCCCGGGCCGGCTGTCATGACGCCCGTTAGGGGGTCGGCCGGTCGTAGGAAGCCTGTGACCGGTAGATGCCGATCTCCTCCGGCCGGACTAGGCCGTCCTCGATCGCCCGGGCGAGCAGCGCCGCCTTAGTGGCGGCCGGTCGCCCCGCTCGGGTGTACTTGATGCGCGCCCGGTCGACGTACTGCTTCACGGTGTGCTCGCTGATCCGCATCCGACGGGCCACCGACGCCTTCGACATCGACTGGAACCACAGCAGCAGCGCCTCGCGCTCCTTGTCGGACAGGGCGGGCCGGTCCGGGCGGGGGTCACCCACGATCGCCCCGGCGAGCGCCGGCGGCACGTACGGGCGGTCGCTGGCGGCGGCCAGCACGGTGGCCACGCAGTGCTCCCGCCCCTCGTGCTTGGCCAGGAACGCCACCGCCCCGGCGTCCAGGGCGGCGAGCATCGTCTGCGGGTCGGTGTGCTCCGAGTAGACCACCACCCGCCGGCCGGCCGTGCTCAGCTCGGCGAGCTTGTCCAGGGCCATCCGCCCGTGCAGCCGCAGGTCGAGCAGGATCACGTCGGCGTCGGGCGCGGCCCGCAGCACGGCGTCGGGGTCGTCACCGGTCGCCAGGACCCGCAGCCGGGGTTCGGCGGCCAGCCAGACGCGTACGCCCTCGATGACGACCGGGTGGTCGTCCACGATCGCCACGCCCACCGACCGACCACCGGTCAACCCCGCCACCGGGTCTGCGCCCATCTGATCTCCCCGTCCCGCTCGTAGAGGTACTCCACCCGCCCGTCGTCGCCCGGCGGTCCGGCGGTGTCGGGGCCGGCCCGGTCGGGCGTGACCAGGCTGACCACCACCTCGTCGGGACCGGCGACCACGGTCAGCCGGGCCCAGCCCCGGGCGTCGGCCAGGAGCGCGGTGAGCGGGTCGGCCAGCCGGCGACGCACCTGCACCGGCAGCGGCGGCGGGTCGCCGATCGTGACCAGGTCGATCGGGAGCCCGTTACGCTCCGCCAGGTCGGCGGCGGCCCGCAGCTCGTGCAGCAGCGGGTCGGGCACGTCGTCGGACTCGGCGATGAGCCGGCGCAGCCGGGCGGCGGCCAGCACGGCCCGCCGCTGCACGTCCGGGTCGGCCGGGTCGGCCCGGCCGGCGGCCAGCTCCGCGAGCACCTCCTCGGCGGCGCCGCCGGCCAGCGTGAGGCGGGCGCGCCGCTCCCGCCGGGCCCGTTCGGCGGCGTCCCGCTCGGCCTCCGCCGCGTGGGCGGCGGCCGCCGCGCCGGCCCGCTGCCGGGCCAGCCTCGCGATCGCCGTGCCGCCCACGAGGACCGCCACCTGAAGGGTCGACGTGGCGTAGACGGACATGGCGTACCGGGCCAGGTCGGCGGGGGCGGTCGCGCCGTGGCCGAGCACCCCGGCCAGCGCGATCAGCGCGTGTACGCCCAGCGCCGCGATCAGCCCGTAGACCCGACGCCCCCACAGCACCAGGACGAAGAACCAGCCGAGGGTGCCCCACACCCAGTTCGCGGCGGTGAAGAGCTGCCGGTCACCGGCCGCCGCGACGACCACCGCGTCGACCACCAGCAGCAGCGCGACCAACGGCCAGGCCGGCAGGCGCGCGCCGCGCAGCAGCCGGAGGCCGGCCAGCACCCCGACCGCCGCCACGAGCAGCCAGCCGGCGAGGACCACCGCCGGCGCGGCCAGCTCCGCCCACGCGCCCAGCACCGCGGGCAGCGCGATCGCCGTGTGCCAGGCCAGCGCGATGACCACCGCCACGACCCGGGCGCCACCGTCGGAGGCGGCGGCCACCGCCGCCGCCGGGTCCACCGGGGACCGGCCCCCGTCCGGCGTACGCGCCACCGGCACCGCCGTCGCCGGGGCGGTCGTCGTCTCAGTCGACATGGGGCCACTCCAACCGGATCCGGGTACCGGCGCCGGGGCGCGAGTCGACCTCGGCGCGCCCGCCGACGGAGGACATCCGGCCGCGTACCGACTCACGTAGCCCGTACCGGTGCGCGGGGACGGCCGCCGGGTCGAAGCCCGGACCGTCGTCGGCGAGCTCGACCACGACGGTGTCGGCGACCCGGCTCAGCCGCAGCGCGGCGGACGCGCCCGGCGCGTGCCGCAGCACGTTGGACAGCGCCGCGTACGTGCTCTCCGCGAGCGCCTCCGCGACCGGGGCGGGCACGACGCACGGCGCCAGCTCGGTGGTGACCGGCAGCTCGGGCAGCCGGGCGCGCACCGCCCGCAGCCGCCCGTCCAGCGGCACCGGCCCCTCCTCGGGCGCGGACCGCGCGTCGGCCAGCGCGGTGAGGGTCCGCAGGTCGGCGGCGCACCGTTCGCGCAGCGCGGCGGACGGGCCGGCGACCGCGCCCAGCCCGACCATCGTCAGGGTGGCCAGCACCGTGTCGTGCAGATCCCGGTTCTGCCGCCGCTCCGCGTCCCGCGCGGTCCGGGCGACCAGCGACTCCCGGGTGAGCCGCTGGTGCGCCACGAAGGCGTCGTCGGCCCGACCGATCCGCCGCCGCATGATGGCGGTGATCAGCGCGCCGCAGGCCGTCTGCACCAGCAGCGTCACCGCGTGCGCGGCGGCCTCGTCGGGCTGGCCGGCGGCGTGCGCGCCGGTCGCGTACGCCGCCGTCACCAGCAGCCCCGCCGGAACCGACCAACCGATGGGGGCGTTGGCCTGCGCGTTGAGGACCGTGGTGCTGGCCAGCACCGCGATCCAGCTCACCTCGCCGGGCAGCACCTCCGGGGCGACCAGCACCGGCATCGCCAGGCAGGCGGCGGCGGTCAGCGCCACGTCGCCGAGCACCATCGGGCGGCCGATGCCGTGGCGCAGCGCCCGGAACGCGTACCAGACCGACCAGGCGGTCAGGGCCGCGACGGCCGGAACCAGCAGCGCCGGCTCGACCGGCGGGGTACGCACCGCCAGGGCGACCACCGCGCCGACCAGGCCGCAGGCCAGGCGCAGCAGCGCCGGCAGGCGGGTGAAGATGAGAGTGAACGCGCCACCGGCCGGAGTGTCCAGCGAGGTCGGCGACGTGGTCGGTGCGGCGACGGCCGGCATCGGGAAAGAGGGTCCTTCTGCGACAACGACCCGATCCGGGCCAAAACGGGGGATCGACGCCGGAGAATAGCACGAGCATCCGCCCACGATCACCCTCGGTGCGTGCCGTGTCGCCGGTCGGTCAGCTCTTCCCGGTGCCGCCGACAGGCCGCTGACCTGCCCACCCGTCCCTGTGGACGCCCGGTCAGTTGATCGGCAGGACCTTCGTGCCGCCGCCCGCGATCGAGCGGGTCAGCTTCTTTCCGCTGGACCAGTACCAGCAGCGCACCCCCCGGTCGCCGCGCGCCCACGCCTGCTCCGACGGGAACCGGTACGTGCTGCCCGTGCGGTAGCGGAGCATGCCGTCGACCGGCACCTTCGCGTAGCGGGCGATGACCGGCCGGCACTTCGCGTGGACGGCGTCCTCGTCCTTCGTCGCGTCGTCGTAGGACACGTCCGGTGCGGTCCACACGCCCACGTACTCGAAGCGGTGGACCTTCGTGCACGGGACCGCCAGCAGGTTCGACCAGTCGTCCTCCTCGGCGCAGCCGTACCGCAGCGGGGTGGCGGCCTTCAGCACGCCACGCAGGCTGCCCGCCCGGTTGACGGCCGAGTCGTTGTCGCCGTTGGCGCCGCTCACCGCGTCGAGCTCGAACAGGTCGCACCGGTACCACCGGCTGCCGCCCGTCCAGCCGGCCGGCGACGTGGGCGCCACCTGCACCGACAACCGGGCGTCGCGCCACTCGCCGCCGACGAACTCCTTGGCCTTGGCGTCACACTCGGCGAACGCGGACCGCATCGCCGCCGACCCGACGCGGGGCGGGACCGGGCGGGCCGCCAGGTCGCCGGTGAACGTGCCGATGTGGAACGTCTCGACGAGGTGCGCCTTCGCGCAGTCCACCGGCTGGTGGCTGGTGAGGTAGGCGGTCGGCTCGGCGACGACGTGACACTCGCCGGCCTGCGGTGTGAACTGACGGGCCTCGGCCACCGGCCGCCAGTCGTCGGTCAGGTCCCCGTCCGTGCCGGCCGGTGTGCCGCACCCGCTGACCGCCGCCGCGACCAGCGCGGCCGAAGCCGTGACGCACAGCCAGCGTCGCATGTGTTCCTCCCCGTGCCCCGTGACGACCGGCGCAGCATATGGCACCCGGCGCCGACCCGGGTGCCCACGGGCGCCGCCCGGTCCGTGCCGGCGGCGATCCTCCGGGTCAGCCGAGCCGCAGGTGCAGGTCGCGCAGCAACGCGATCTCGGCGAGGTGGTGGATGGCCTCCCGGTTGATGTGCAGCACGAGCGTCGCCAGCGACCGGTCCGCGTAGGGCCCCTCCGCCGGACCGCACGGCCGGGCCAGGCCCTCGCGGCCCAGGCCGCGAACCCCGGCCACCCACCGGTCGTACGCCTCGTCGAGCTGCGCCAGCGCCGCGTCGGCGGTGCCGGCGTACGCGAAGGAGCCGTAGTCCATCGGGGGACCACCGAAGTGGGCGGCGACGCGGGCACCGAACACCCCCACGACGAGGTGCCCGATCCGCCAGGCGATCGTGGTGACGGGCGCGGGATCGGGCTGCGGCATCGCGAACTCGATCAGATGATCGCCCTGCCCGACCGCCATGGGGGCGGTGCTGCGCCCGCGCGGCCGTACGCCCCAGGCGTCGGGGACGGGCTCCCAGTGGTATTCGGCGTCGGTCAGCCCGTCGAGGCGCGGGCGGGCCTGCCGCTGCCAGTGCCAGTCGAGCTGTTCGAGCAGCTCACCGTTCCAGTCGACCTCCATGCCCCGACGCTACGCCCCACCACCGACGAGCCGCCGACTTTGGACGGTGGTGCTACCTTCGCGCCGTCGCCGTTCTCACCGCCGTCGGGAGCCCACCGTGACGAGAAGGTACGTCGGTCTGCTCACCCTCGTCGCCGTGACGGCGTGCCTCGCCGTGGTCGGCACCCTCGGCGGCTGGTTCCTCGCCGACCGGGGCGACTCCGGGCCGGCCGACCCGACGCCGTCCGCGCGGGTCGCCGCCACCGGCGCCGTCGGCGGCCCGTCGACGGGCTCCCCGGCGTCGGGTTCTCCAGCTGCCGGCGCGTCGCCGGGCTCCCCGGCTGCCGGTCGGACGTACCAGCTCGACCAGTCGGTCTACAGCCAGTCGGGCCTGACGGTCACGTTGGTCAGCGCGCGGACCACCGGAGGCAAGCTGCGGCTGAACCTGACGTACCGCAACGGCTCGCCCGTCCCGTGGCCGGTGAGCTGCCCGACCGCCGAGGTCGACCGGACCTCCTCGGAGATCGTCCTGGCGGACGGCCGTACGGTGCGTCCCGACTCCACCTGGTGCACCACCACGCGGCCCGACGAGTCCTTCACCATCGCGCCGGGGGAGCGGGTGGAGAGCTGGGGCGTGTTCCCGGTGGTGCCGGAGAGCGGCTCCTCCTTCGAGCTGACCTGGTACGACTTCCCGACCCTCGACGTCCGGCTCCGCTGACCACCCAGCGGTGCGCCGGGCAGGATCCGGACCTGCGGCCGAGGGCGCGGGGCCGTCGGTCCGCGCCGTCGCCGACGCGGCAGCGGCAAGGACCGACGGCCCCGCTCGTCCACGCCGGCGTCAGCCCGGCAGGGCCACCTGCGCCGGGGTCGACCGGTGGGTGGTGGTGCCGTCGCCGAGCTGCCCGAACGAGTTGTCGCCCCAGCACCACAGGCTGCCATCGGTGCGCATCGCGCAGGCGTGGTAGGACGCGGCGAGGCTGTCCGCCCAGGCGGTGGCGCTACCGACCCGGGTCGGGGTCGACCGGTGGGTCGTGGTGCCGTCGCCGAGCTGCCCGGACCCGTTGCTGCCCCAGCACCACAGGCTGCCGTCGGTGCGCGTCGCGCACGACGAGTCGATGCCCGTCTCGACCCTCGCCCAGGTGGTGTCGGTGCCGACCTGGAGTGGGGTGGTCTGGAAGCCGACGCCCCCGCCCACCTGGCCGTACCCGTTCTCGCCCCAGCACCACAGCGTCCCGTCGGCGCGGACCGCGCAGGTGTGCACGTACCCGGCCGTCACGCCGGTCCACGTGGTCGCGGTGCCGACCTGCGTCGGTGTCGCCCGGTAGTCCCGGATGCCGAGACCGAGCTGCCCGTCCGAACTGCTGCCCCAGCACCACAGCGTCCCGTCGGTGCGGGTGGCGCAGGTGTGCGCGTACCCGGTCGTGACGCTCGCCCAGGTGGTCGCCGTGCCGACCTGCACCGGGGCGGTCGCCCGATAGGGGGTCATGCCGGTGCCGAGCTGCCCGTGGCGGTTCGAGCCCCAGCACCACAGGGTGCCGGTGGTCTGGACGGCGCAGGTGTGGTTGGCGGCGGTGCTGACGCTGGCCCAGGTGGTGCCGTCGCCGATCCGTACGGGGCTGGTCCGTTTCGTGGTCGTGCCGTCGCCGACCTGCCCGTTGTGGTTGCTGCCCCAGCACCACAGCGTTCCGTCCGTGCGTACCCCGCAGGTGGTGCTCATGCTGGCTTCGATCCGCGCCCAGTTGGCGGTGTCGCCGATCCGGACCGGAGCGGTCCGTTGCGTGGTGGTGCCGTCGCCGAGCTGGCCGTAGAAGTTGTTGCCCCAGCACCAGAGTGCGTCATCGGTGCGGATCACACAGGTGTGCAGATCGCCTGCGGCGACCCGGGACACCGGCCCGGCGGCGAGCGAGGCGTTCGGCGTGCCCCGATCGTCAGAGCTGGCGCTCGCCGTGGCCGCACCCGCCGTGAGCACGAGGGCCAGCACGGTGATCCCCACAGAGGCCGCTGCCGCGACGGCGCTTCGGGCTGCCCGCCGCCATCGCGTCCGTAGTAGCCCCTCCCGATGTTCGCTCATGGTCCGATCTCCTTGACATCGTCGTTCCGTACGGCGGAGGCGGCGCTGCCCCGACAGGTCGCCCAGCGACCCGTCACTTCACATCGATGAAACGCTACATTGATGTACGTCAGTTCCGCTCAGGTCGCCGCCGATCGACCACTCCTTGGACGCCGGCGCCCCGGTGGGGCAGTGGCCGAGGACGTGGAGTGGGTGCCGGAGCCGGTCGAGCGGATCATCGGTCCCCCTGGCTGTCCGACCCTGGGGATCCGCGGTATCGAGTCCTCACGCCGACTCGGGCGGCACCGGTGGGTGATCGAGCGGCCCTTCGCCTGGTTCACCCCTGACCGGTGAGGAGCCGAGGTGCGGCCTTGGCTGTACAGCCATTCGTGCAGCCAGGGCCGCCCACTGAGACCGACCTCGCCCGACAAACACGGACGGGCTGGCCAGGGACATAGCCGCCCGACCAGCCATCCCCGGTCATTTCTAATCTCGAGAGCAGAATCCCGAGGGCACAGGTTCGACCCCGGCCACCCCGGCGCCTGCAGGGCTACTGCCTACTGCCTTGTCGTTCGATCGCCGCCTGCCCGTCTTCGCCAGCGAAGCCAACCTGGGTCATGACGCTCAGAGTCGCGGCATTCTCATTGGCGATCGTCGCCTCCACGCGCTCGACCAGGGTTGTGAAGGCTGCGACGTCGTCCAGATCGGTGTACACGCCGGTTCGTGTGAGGAAGTAGATCCTCTCGTGCCCCAGCGTCTGCTCCGTCGACCGGTAATTCTTCCACTGCTCCCGATAGCGGAACACACTCTCCAACGACACCGCCCCGGCCACGATCAGACTCACGACGGTGGTCACCGCCTGGGCGTAGGGAAAGTCGAGGTTGACGAGGACCGGAACCAGGGAACCCCCGACCACGGCAGCGGTGCGGGTTCGAAGGTGGGTAGCCTTCGCCTTCACCGCCTTCTTGTCGTACCAGGACTGGTACTGGGCAAGTCGCTCGGTGAGGTATTCCTTCGCCGAGAGCCCGGGACTTGACCCCTGCCCGGGGATGTCCTCGGGCAGAGGGACCTGGGCTCTATCCACCACGGCGATTAGTAGAGCCGGTGCGCCGGTGGTCGTCAAGGCGATGCGCCACCGCGGCCGGCGTGAGTCCCCATGTGGTTCGCACGGGGCCGGTGTTAGCTCGATGGCTCCACGAATAGCCCCACGGGAGCCGTCCGGTCGATAGAAGTACCTGTGCGCCCGGCAGGATTCGAACCTGCGGCCTTGGGATTAGAAGTGGTGTTAGCCCCATGATCTCTGGCTTCATTAGGCGCTCTAGCTGCAAAAACCTCTTCCCTGGTATGCCTGACCTTCCGTGGTGACCTGCATTTCGCACCACGAATAGCTCCACGGTTGATCGAGTTGACGGGGCTGACGCATTCAAGGTGTCGTAACGCTCTGTAGGTCGCCACTGCGTAAGGCTGTCCGTCTGACTGGATTCGGGTGATGTCGGACGTATGTGAAGTGGTTCAGGCCTTCTGCACGCCCTCAAGGCGGCCCTGAACGGGCCGCACGCGCCGCCGGCTGGGCGCGCGCCGGCCGCTGCCACTGTCGCTCTGCGGCCGTCACGCCGGTGCCTGGCGGCTGGCGCGGATAGTGGAAAGCCCAGAGGGCCGCAGAACGCCAGACCGTTGACCAGAAGAGGGTGGGCCGGCAGCCGGTCGGGCCGCGCGGCCACGAGCCCGCGCGGCGTAGGGAGGCGCACGCCAGCCGTGTCGGCGAGCTGGCGGCGGTCGCGTGGTTGCGGTTACTGCGCCTCCGGCGGGGGCGCTGAAAGAAGGAAGGCGCGGGAGAGCCGTGCTGGACCTAGTTGTTCAGTTTTCCCGCGAGCAGGGTTGAGTCCCAACCACGGCCTCTGTTAGCCGCGCTTAGTAAAGGTCAGTGTCAAGCCGATGGCCAGAAGCGAAAATCCAAATATGGAGAGGGCTATTGCAGTTACTATCTCCGAAGTGCCGTGCTTGTCCTCGGTAAACATGATGGCATACGTTGAGGCGAGGGCAGCACCCGCAAACACGCCGCCCAACGTGTTCGCTACGCTCGCGAAAGGGCCCGGTCCGGCTCCGGAGCCGTTTCGGGCAGCGGCCGCATTGACATGGCTTTCGTCAACAGTGGCAAGCCCATGTTTCCGGGCATCTCGAATCGCGTCTTGCGCGACGTCGGCGAGATACTCCGTTTGCAGTAGTTCGAGCTTCGCTCGTGCGCGGGAACTGATAGACATCGGCTCGCTTTGTCGACGATTCAATTCGTCATTGATGCGTTTCGCGGCGATGGCGACGTTAGGAGGCGTGGTCGTCGGTATTGTCGGATTCGAGGTCAACGACCGTCTCCTGCCTCATGTTCAAGGTTCTGCAGCGATTCATTGAAGCTGGCCTGATCTCGGACGAGATTAGACGTCAATAGTCGGAGCTCAGGGTCGCGAATTTCTTCGATCGAAAATGACGGCTCATTTGACTTTCGTCGTAAGGTCGGCATCGCGACCGCAAGCGCAGCACCAATGACAGTCGCAATGATCGGTACAGCCAGCAGCCACACGGGGAATTCTGCGCTAGCCTCGGGCGCTCCTCGCAAGTCCCTCACAAGAGCCGCGAGGCTTACCGCAACACCCGACATTGTTGCGACCGCCGTTAGGAGCTTGGATAGGGAATCGCTGGTATCGTGCCGCTGCTTGTTCCGCAACACGCGGTCCATAGGTAGGTCACGGTTCCCGGTGAATTTACGAGCAGTTGGTGCTCGTCGTTGTCGACGCAAAGCCAACTCCTAGCCACGGCCCGCAACTTGGTGCGCTTAAGAACCTCTTGTGCTTCCGCGAGGGCGGCTACCCTCCCCGCCACCCGAGCGTGGCTACAGCCTACGGTGGTAGTGGGTTGCTTGACATCCCACGGATGTCGGGTACGCGACAGCCGCGAGGATGTAGTAGTGCCGCAAGCAAGATGCCAGTGACCGTCACGAGATCGCTGCCCTGTGTCACGTCTCGCGATCGCCAGGTCGACAGGTCCGGTCGCGGCGCACATGACACACGGCCTTGGTCTAAATGGTGAGAATGGCAGAAACCCTGACCACGCCGGGGTTTCTGCCATTGCGACCATTTGGGCCAGCGGGTTACGCGGGTCTGCGGCCTGTTGTCGCGGGCAGGGCGTGGACGGTGCCGTTGGTCTGGTGCACGTCGGGGTGAACGAGGAACGCGGGCGACGGTGGCCGTCCGGCACCGGTGCGGGCGGGCGGGTCGAGTTGGCGCAGGTAGCCGTGGATTTCCAGTAGGGACAGGACGGGGTCGAGGTCGGCGGCGGTGGGAATCTGGCTGCGGACGGCCCGGTACAGCTCCTTCTTGGTGAACGTGGTGGAGCCGGTGCGTTCGATCCAGGCGAGCGCGAGTCGGGCGTACCGGGTGCTCTTGTCGGTGCCCATGTCGTCGAAGGCGGCTAGGGCGTGAGCGGCGAAGTATTCGCCGAGCAGCGCGGCCCGCTCGATGGTCTCGGCAGTGATCGGCCTACCCCAGCCGTCGCGCAGGTGTTCGGCCAGGTGGATCAGCCCGGCGATGCGGACCACTGCGCCGGTGTACTTGCTGCCCCAGTCCACGACGTGTCCCCACGCGGCACCGGGGGCGAGGCGTGGTTCTACGGCTCGTTCGATATCCAGTACCCGTTCGTTGGCTTCCGGGGTGAGCGGGAGCACGGCCGGGTCGGTCCATTCGGCGAGGCTGGCGACCATGGCACCGAGGTTGGCGGTGTAGGCGGTGGCGATGGGCTCGGGTACCGGGTCGGCACCGATCTTTCGGCGCCCGACGGTGTTCTCCGGCAGGCTGAACAGGATTCGGGCCAGCAGTCCTTTGCCGCGGAAGCCGGGCATGTCGGCGATGTCGCGCAGCACGTCGGGTTGCACGGCCAGGCCGAGGGTGAGGGCGGGGTGCTCGACGTGTTCGGGGGCGCGGGAGCGCCGGTTGACGCGCAGCATGTCTCCGGCGTGGCCCTTGAGGAAGACCTCCAGGTTGGGGGTGCCGGAGTAGCGGCCAGCGATGGTGGCGAAGATGCCGCCTTCGGGGGAGAGCACGGCGAGGCGTCCGCCCTGCTCGGCGAGCAGGGAAGCGGCCTCCTCACTGGTGACGTCGTCGGCGACCAGTTGCGGCAGGACCGGCACGGTGACGGCGTCGGCGTTCATCGCGGCGGCGGTCGCTTCGGCAAGCAGGGTGTCTCGGCCGGACGCGTCGGCGTTCGCGGCGGCGATGGCGGCTTTCTCCGCCGTCTTACCGGCGACGCGGGCGGCAAGTTCGGCCTCCACGATCGCCGGTTTGGTCCGTTCGACAAGGATCTTCTCGGCGGCGAGCAGCGGTCCGGTCATCGCGGCGAACACGGCCGACTTGCGGGAGCCCGGCGGCAGGACGACGACGGTGAACAGGTTCGTGGGTTCGCGCCAGGAACCGCGTACCTCCACTTCGGCGCGGCCCCCGGCGGCGGTCGAGAGGGCGGCGAGGGCGATGCAGCCGGCCAGGTCGACGGGGGTTTGGGTGAATTCGGCGACGGCGTAGACGTGCTCGGCGACCCATTCGGGCAGCACGTAGGCCGGAAACTCGGGGAGGTGCCGGCGGTCGCCGAGCGGGATCAGCGGTGCCCATTGGGTGCCGGTGGCGGCGTGGTCGAGCATCGCGCGGCCGGTGGCGAGGATGTCGGCGACGTCGGCGCCCTGGTCGGCTTTCTCGGCGAAGTAGGCGCCGAGGTTGGCGACCTGGCGGCGGCGGGCGTGGTCGGCGACGATCCGCGCATAGTGGCCTGCGTTCGCAGTGGTGGGGACGGCGGCAATCAGCGTGTGCAGGTACGGGGCACCGCCGACCTTGGCGAGGTCGCCGGTTGCGGCGAGGCGGGCGGCCAGAGCGATCGGGTCGACCGGTTCGCCAGCGGCGTGCATCGCGCAGAGCGTTTCCCACAGCCGGCCGTGCGCGGGCCGGTGGAAGTCGGCCGGGGCGAGCGTCGTGGCGAGGTCGGCGACGACGGACGGGTTGAGCAGCGCAGCACCGATCACGGCCTGCTCGGCGGCGTGGTCGTGTGCGGGCGGTCGGGTCACGATGACGTGCTCCTGTCGTGAGTCGGAGAGGAAAGTCAGGCGGCGGTGCGGCCGGGACGTGGCTGACGGATTGCGGCGGCGTGGGTCACCAGGTCGCGCAGGCCGGCGAGCAGGGTGCCGAGCTGGCGGCGGGCGGCCGGGTCGACGTCGGCTAGGGCAACTCGTACGCGGATCTCGGCGTGTTCGCGGCCGTCACTGGCCCGTACGCGGACGAGGACGGCCCGTGCGTGGCCGGGCAGGTCGACCAGGATCTCTGCGGAGCGGTGTTCGGCGAGGTTGCAGCGGTGGTCCCTGGCGCACCATCCGGTGTGCCGGTCAGGGCCGGTGCGGCGGTTCACTGGTTGCCTGACCGGTACTCGGTGCGGATGTGGTCGATGATGCGGCGGCCGGTGCGGACGCGGATGCCGGTGGCATCGCAGTGGTGGCAGTCGCGGCGGGTGCCGATGGCGGTGCGGTGGGAGCGGGCGCCGTGGCAGCGGCGGCAGCGTCCCCACGGGGATACCGCGCAGAGGATGAGGTACCACGTTGCGTAACCGAGAGCGGTCAGGCTAGCGAGTAGGGCGAGGGTGGTCACGGAATGCCTCCACGAGCCGGTTTCAGGGTGCGAAGGGGCGACGCCGCTAGTGGCTAGGGCGCTGGCCAGGGCTGGGGTGTGGTGCTAGCGGGGGTGCTAGGTCTAGCGGGGGATGCCGCTAGACCTAGCACCCGATCGCTGTCCGGCTTAGGCGGCTTTGTCACCTCGCCGCTTGTTACGCTCCGCAACCGCATCGGTGATGTGTGCGCGTTCGATGCCGCGCCGGTTGGCGCCCTTGCCGGTGGCCGGGTCGGCGCCCCACACCTGCCCGGTCGTGATCCCGTAGGGCTTGAGCGCGGCCGTCAACTGGTCCCGGGTCAGGTCCCCGTACGCCTCGGGGTTGAGGTCGGCGAGCCGTTCGGTCAGCGTCTCGGCCCACACCTTCGGCTCCGTCGCGGGAACGACGGTGAGGATGTCGTCCAACAGGGTGTCCCGGCGTGCCGCCGGGGTCGGCGTGGCCTGCCCGATGGCGTGGCCGGTCAGGGTGCCGGCCGCTTCCCGCAGGGCGCGCGCCCGGTCGGTGATCTTCTCGGCGGTGGGGCCGTCCACGTAGAAGGTCCGGACGATCTGCGCGTCGTCAGCCGCGCCGACCAGGTAGCCGACGCCCTTGTCTTTCTTGGCGAACATGGTCGCCCGGATGCCGTTCTTGTAGGCCGAGGTGCCAAGGATCATGTCGTTCTCGATCTGACCCATGACCCGCAGGCAGAACCGCGTACCCGCGTTCGCGCTCACACCGGTCGGCAGGCTCTTGGCGTCGGGCCGCTGGGTGGCCACGACGAGGATGACGCCCAGGGCGCGACCCAGCTTGATGACCTTCTCGGCCAGCTCGCCGGCTTCCTTGCCGAACTCCGGGTGCGAGAACAGTTCCTGCACCTCATCGAGGGCGACGACGAGCCAGTGAAGGCCCAACTTCTTACGGCGGGCCAGTTCGGGGGTGACCTTGTTGTCCGGGCACACCGCCTTGGGGAGTCCCTTGATGACGGCGGCGCGGCGCTGGCACTCCTTGCGCAGCTCCCGCAACGCCAACAGGCCCTCTTCGGCGGTGTCGTCGTCCTGCCCCGAGGCGTAGCGGGCGGACACCTTCTCCAGGGGGTCGAGGCCGCCGGTGCCCTTGAAGTCGAAGCACCACAGTTCCGCGTACGGGTCCAGGGCTGCGGCCAGCATCGGCACCTGCGTGGCGGCCGTCTTGCCGTAGCCCGGGATCGACCCGATCAGCACGTTCGTGTACGGCATCTCGATCGAGATGACCCGGCCGCGCGGGTCGGTGCCGAACGGCACCGGACGCCCCAGATCGAACCCACCGGACGCCTTGAGCAGCGGCCACGGCTTCGGCGGGGTCGCGGCCATGTCCTGATCGCCCACCCACAGCAGCAGCCGCCCCGGGTGCACCTCCGGCTGCCCCTCCGGCCAAACACAGCCCAGCGGCCGGGTGAGGCCGGCGGCGAGCCGGTCGCGCCGCTCGATGACGTCTCCGGCGGTGACGCCGGGCGGTAGGTCGATGTCGGCTCGCCAGCCGGGGCCGTCGCGCACGATGGGGGCGGTGAACGCGATCGCCCGCTGTCCCTGCTTGGCGATGGCCTGGGTGATGCCGGAGATGCCGAGCACGGCCAGGGCGCGCACCACCACATCCGAGGTCAGCCGCGCCACACGCGGGACGACCACGGCGGTGTCGAGCAGCGGCTTGTCGGCCGGCTGACCGAGCATTCCGCACAGGGTGACGAGCAGTGCGAGCACTGCCCACCGTGCCCACTCCGGCGCGAGAGCGACCGTCACGCCACCGGCGAGGGTGATTGCGACGGTGAAGGTGGCGACGATGCCGCGCCACCGCACCCGCCGGTCACGCTGCCGCGACAGCTTCAGGTACAGGTCCCCGTCGCGGGTCTCGGAGGTGGCCTGTCGCAGCCGCTCACCCTCCCAGTCGAACACCCACCGGGTAGCCCCGGACAGCAGCCGCCACGCCCCCGCCGGAGAGCGCAACGCGAGCTTGCCGGCGTACTTGGGGAGGCGGGTTGCGTGGTAGGCGGTGGTGTGCAGCAGGTGCCCGACAGCCCAGCGCATCGCGTCGCGCAGCTCGGCGCACGAGCGCAGCCAGGCTGGCAGGATCGGTCGGCGCTGACCGGCGCGTACGCCGTCGAGGGTGAACCGCGGCGTGCGCTGCGCGGCGGGCGAGTCGACCAGCACCGGCCCGTCATCGGGGTCGGTGGTGCGGGCGGCGCGGGCGGCGTCGAGGTCGACAACGTTGGTGTCGGGGGCATCTCCGGTCAGGTCGCGCTCGGCGGCCCGCCAGTCAAAGTTGTCTTCGTCTCGGGGGGACGTCATGGGGTGTTCCTCCATCAGGGTTCGTGGCGGTGGGTGAGGGCCGGCGGCGCGGCGCAGGTTGGTAGCCAGGTGGCCGCGCCGCCGGGCAGGGTCAGCTCTTGACGGAGATGCGGTTGCCGCAGTCGGCGCAGGTCGCGTAGGTGCGCTGGTTGTTGGCGGTGATGTCGCGCCAGTTGGTCTCGTTGCCGCAGGCAGGGCACCACAACTGGGAGTTGCCGGTGGTGATGCGTCCGCCGGTAGAGCCGATCGAGATGCTTGCCATCAGTGGTGTTCCTCTCGTCGTGTCGGCTGGGTCAGATCTCCCACACGGCTCCGCACTGGGTGCAGACCATGTACTTCTTTCCGTTGGCGTAGGTGTAGTGGAAGGCGGGGTGCGCGCAGCTCGTCACGCTGTCTCCTTGCGGGTCGGGGTGGTCCGGTCGGGCCACCTCCGCGCGGGCACCCGGTGATGAGCGGGTGCCCCACGGGGGTGGTCAGGCCGAGGCCAACAGGGCGGCGATGAACAGCCAGCCGATGTGCCATGACTGGTCGAGGGCGTAGGCGCCGGTGCCAAGCGACGGGTTGTCGTCGTGGCCGGGTCGGGGTGCGCCGAGGGCGTAGAAGCGGGCCGAGCCGAGCGCGGCGGCGATGCGCTTGAGAGGGGTGCGTCGGTCGGCGATGTAGTGGGAGACGGCCGAGATGGTCAGCCCGACCGTCACGCCCCACGGGTCGAGCCGCAGGCCGGTGCCGGCGATCAGAAGCACCAGGGCGAACAGGGCGGTGAGGGTGTAGGTGGCGACGTGGGCGGCGCAGGCGACGCGGCCGGGCCAGCCGGGTTGGCCCTTGCAGTCGGCCTGGTGCTGCGTCTGCACCCAGTGGTCGGCGACCTGGTGGGCGACGTAGAGGGCGACGAAGACGGCAGCGAACGCGGCGGCGTGGCGGCCGGTGGGATCTGCGAACATGGGTGGTCTCTCCCGAGGTCGTTGGCTGAGGGGTGGAGGGCCGGCGGCGCGGCGCAGGTTGGTAGCCAGGTGGCCGCGCCGCCGGGCGGAACTAGTCGTGCGTGCGGACGAGGTGTGCCAGGGCGGCGCCCATGCCGAGCACCCCGACCGGCAGACAGGCCACGGCGGTGGTGATCCACCACGGGGCCGACGTGACTCCGGCCGCAACCAAGAGGTGGTACGCGACCTGGCCGAGCGCGCCGACGAGCAGCGATGCGATGGCCGACCACTTGGCGAACCGGCGGGCCAGGTCCGGCACCCGACCGGACAGCCACACGTAGAGGGCGTAAGCGCCGTACGTCTCCACGCCGATCGGCAGGGTGATTGCCGAGTTGATGGAGAAGCTGTCCCAGATGCCCGGCAGCGGGTGCACCACCCCGAACCCGGTGAGTCCGCCGAGTCCGACCCACCCGGACCAGATCGCCACGAACGCGGGCAGGGCCAGCAGCACCACCGGCCACACCACCGCCCGCCGGTTGTCCGTCGAGTCGGCCGGGAGAACCTCGGTCGTGATGTTGGTGCCCAGGTCTGCGACGGGTGCTGCCTGCTCCGACAGGACCGGCGAGGTGCCGTCGCTGGCCGGCGGCAGGTCCGGTGCCGGGACCGGGTCAACGATCGGGTCCGGGGTGGTGTCGGCCGGGTCGGTGGTGGGCTCGGTGGTGGCCGGTGGGGTGTCGGTGCGGGTCAGCGCGGCGAGGATCGCGTCAGCCTTCGGACCACCCACCCGCAGCTCCTTCTTGATGCGGTTGCGCGACGGGATCTCGCCGAGCTGGTCGGCCAGGTCGCGGGCGGCGGGGATCAGGTCTTCGACCGGCCGGGGGAAGGCCGACAGCGTGGGGGCGGTCATGACAGGTGTCCCTCCGATACGTCGGTGCCGTAGATGAGCGAGAACAGGGCTTGTTGCAGGTCCACCAGGTCCGCTCCGCACCCGTCGTACGGCTCGGCCATCGACGGGTAGCCGTGCGCGGCGAGCACCTGGGCCACGTCCAGCGCCAGACCGAACGTGAAGCGGGGGTCGTCAGCGGGGCGGTGGATCGGGTAGCGACGGCTCATGGCGCTATCCGCCTACGCGGCCCGGCCGTCGGCCGAGCGAACGGCGAGCAGGGCACGCGCCTCACGCAGCACCCGGCGCTGCGCCCGCCGAAGCCGCTGCCAGTCCAACTCGGTCGGGCCGGCGTCGCTGGTCAGCACGACGATCTGCGCGTCGAGCAACAGAACCTCGGCCTCGATCAGCGGCAACTCCTGCTCGATCTCGGAGAGTTCAGCGGCGTTCGGCTCGACCTCGGGGGAGTGGTTCGACTCAGTCACTTGCATGTCCCTTCTGACTGATCCGGCGCTCTAGATGCGCGCCCTGGTTGCGCAACAAGGTAGCGATACGCGAGCCTGTTGCGCAAGGGGGTGGCGGTATGTTGGTCCGATGAGTGATGCGCGAGATGAGCTGTCAGCAGCTACGAAGCGGTACCGGCGTACCGAAGCTGCTCACGAAGCGGCACGTGCGGCGGTGGTTGCGGCGGTGGTTGCGGCGCTCCGCGATGGTGTCGGTCCGGCTGAGGTCGAGCGGCTGTCGCCGTTCAGCGGTGCCTACGTCCGGAAGCTCGCTCGGGAGCACAGTGTCCCGCCTGCGCCGCCGGGGCCGAAGCGGGCCACCCGGTAGCGGTCAACCGGCGGGCCGCAACGCGTAGTTGCTGGCGTCCACCAGGCCGTACGCCAGCGCGGATGTTTCCATTTCGTCGATGGCGCGTGCCGGGATCACGAAGCGGCCACGGACCTTGATGGCGGGGAACTGGCCGGCGTGGATCGCGCGGTAGAGGGTCACCTCCGACATGCCGAGAATCGTTGCGGTGTCCGCGACCGACCGGAACCGAGGGCGGTCGTTCTTGGCGGCGAGGGGTTCAGCCACGGGAGTCTCCTCAGTAGTCTGTGCTTGGCGTTACGTTCGGCTTGCTGAGACCCAGTGAAGTCGGAAAGAAGCGGAGCGCCCATGCAAAACCAGTGCAACGCTCGGCAATCCGATGCAACTTGCAAGCTCGGGAGACCACGGTGGCGACGGTAGGGCGGTGGACAGGGAGCCTCGCCTGTTCGCTTCAAGCTGCCGCCGGTATGACGAACGAGGGATTCGCGGGGTGGCTGGGAATCGCGACAAGGACGGTCGCGTACTGGCATAGTCGACCCGATACTGTTCCTGGGAATGCCAATCAAGACTTGCTGAATGCCGCCTTGGACCGTGTCGCGGATTCGGCTCGTTCCCGGTTCTTCGAAATGCTCAGCGCGGGGCGCCTGGAGGGAAATGCTGGCAGCGGCGGCAGTGTTGTCGATGCTGTGAGCGCTGCTGCCGACTCGGTCGCCAATGATTCTCTGCTGTTGAGCCTGGCCCTGCCACACGACTCTATCGAGTCTTTGCAGGAAGACGTGACGTTGCTCGCCCGGTCGGGGGGCATGCCAGCCTTCGATGTCTTCAGCAGTGCCCGCCGGTTGCGAGACGAGGCAAGGGCATTGGTGGAGCGCACGCGTCGGCCGGTCGAGTTAGCCGACCTCTACGTGGTTATCGGCCAGAGTGCTTCCCTGATGGCCTCCACCGCATTCGATCTCGGGCACTGGAACGAATCGGCGGCGCTGGCCAGGGCATCGACGCAGTACGCCGACTTGGCCAGACATGCGTCATTGAAGGCGTGGACCTATGGCCTGCAAATGACTCTCGCAAACTGGCGTAACGAGCCTGATTCCGCGCTGAGCTACTTCGCTCGCGCTATGCGAACGGCACCGGAGGGCGAGCCGAGACTGAGGCTCCGCTATGTCGCTGCCCGCTCTCACGCCCTGCTCGCCGACTCCGATTCAGTCGCGGCCGTCTTGCATGCGGCTCAGCGAGACAGGGAAACGGCGGCGGATCGACCCGACGAACTTGCCACCGTTACCGGCGGGGAGTTCGCATTCGGCGACGCGCGGGCGGCGGCATGTGCGGCGGCGGCATGGCTTGACCTCCGCAACGGCGAGCAGGCCGCGAGGTACGCCCGAGAGGCGTTGCAGGTGTACGAGGCGTTGCCGTCGCCCAGGCGGCCGTACTCGCAGATCAATGGGACGCAGATCGACGTAGCCGCTGCCCACCTCCACATGCGAGACAAGGACGGCGCGGCCGAAGCGCTGCGTACCGTCTTGGACCTGCCACCGCAGAAGCGCAACGTCTCGCTGACTGGCCGGCTGTCGCGGATCGAGCGCCTGCTGAGCCAGTCGCCGTGGGACCGCGACGCCGACGCGCGCCAGCTCGCCGAGCGCATCTCGGTCTGGCTGTCGGAAACCTCAGCGCGCCCGCTCGCCTGACTGCCGCCAGGCGGTCAACACCTGCGCCTCCCTCTCTGGGCTGATGCCGATCTCGGCGGCGCGGTCGTGGTTGCTGACTTCGCCGCTCTCCACCATCCACCGCCAGGTATCGCGGACGGTCAGGGAGATCGGCCGACAGCGCAGGCCGGCAGCCTGAGCCTTGGCGGTGTCGACGCGCCACACGCCGTCGAAGGTGCGCCAGAGGGGCAGCTCGGACCACTGCCGGACGCCTTGGCGGAGCAACACCTCATCGGGCACCCACTCGAAGGAAGCGTCCGCCTGGGTGGCGTGGGCGCAGTCGGCCAGTAGCCCGCCGAAGGTGGCGCCGCCCACCGGGGCGCAGACGTTGAACGCGCCGGAGGAATCTTCGGTGATGGTGTGAAGTGCGAACGCGGCCAGGTCGCGCACGTCGACCGGCTGAATCGTGCGGTCGGGGGAGCCGGGGGCTAGGACTTGCCCGCCGGCAGCCACACGGCGCAGCCACCACGGCAGGCGGCCGACGTACTCACGCGGGCCGAGCACGACACCGGGGCGCAGGATCGTCGTCCGGTCAGCTCCGAACGCGGCGGCGGCTGCTGCCTCGCAGCCGGACTTCTGGTAGCCGTACTGCGTCGGTCCGTCCTCGGTGTCGGTGCCGTAGTCCGGGCCGGCGTCCGGCGGGCAGTAGAGCACCTCGGACCGTTCGCTAAGCGGCTTCAGCGGCCAGTCGCGATAGACGCTGACCGTCGACATGAAGACGTAGCGACCGGCGACGGGAGCGAGCGCACGGGCCACGTCGAGGGTATTCCTCGGCACGTATCCCGAGGTGTCGACCACGGCATCCCAGGGGCCGGCAGCGGCGAGGGCAGCGACATCCTCCGGGCGGGTTCGATTGCCCCGGATCGGTCGTACGGCATCTAGGAAGGGGTCGGAGGTGCCGCGGTTGAACGTTGTGACCTCCCATCCGGCGTCGAGGGCTGCCGTGACGATCGCGTGGCCTACGAACCAGGTTCCGCCGAGCACTAGCAAACGCATAGGCCCATCATGCCGAGCAGGGGCGATCGCCTGATCGGCGGAGGACGCCGGCAGCCAGTTGCCGAATTGGCCACGAGATCGAGCAAGGCGGCCCGCAAGCGGGCCGCGCCGGCCCGGCCCCGGCCTGCTGGCGACCTCCGGCCGGCATCGGCCGGGCCGGCCGGCCATGCTTACGAGCTGCAAGAGCGGAAGACCTCGGGGCTCCGCCCCGAACCCCGGCCCTCCTCAGAGATCAGCCGGGGGCGGATCACCTCATGGGGCACGACAAGGGCTACCAGCCTTCCCCGGACGGTCTGGCGACTGCCCGACGAGGAGATCCTTTAGGTCCGCCGATGTTGCCTTACACCACAGCCCCGTCTGCTGGCGGTTCCTCTACCGATCTAACGATCGTCCTATAGACAGCGAAAGGAACAATCGAAAAACCGGGGTACTGAGGAAGGTCCGCGAATCCAAAGCTTGCTACGCCGCTGACGAGAGCATTGATCATGCCGGTAAGCGCAGCACGGTCAATGCCGCCCGAGCGTACGTCGAAAGGGTTGCTGGAATCCTCTCCGACTTCGGCATCTGAATGACTTCCAATCGTACCTACTACCGTCCACTCCTGCTCCTGTACGCCATAGCGTGCAAACAGGACGTCCGCTTCACTTTCAAGGAATGAACGGCCCTCTTCGAGGCGAACTGAGACGGAAAGCCCTTCTTGGTCGGCGGGGTTCATGATGAGGTGCAGGCCGGTGTGAAATAGGCCGCGAGTCATTCTTGCGAAGCCGCGCAGCTGTTCGGCGGTCAAGGAATCGCCGAACAGGGCAGCCGGGAAGTCTTCGATCTCGTCTTCAGGAGACTCCCGCTGTGGGGCTGCTTTGACCTTCGGCGGCGTCGGGCGGCCCTTGTTACCCTTAGGCCGCTCACTATCCGGCGTAGGGTTAAGGGCGGTGAAACCGTTGGCGGCATACGACAAGCCCGCAAAGATGCGATTGACGTAGCGTGAGTCGAAGAGGCGGGCCGGTGCAGTGATTCGAACGAAAGATCCTTCCGGGTATGTCTCTTGCAGCGCCCCCCTCCAGAAGTCCGCTTCCTGAAGCTCGTCGGAGATGTCGACGAGGTAGCCAGCTGTCTGCATTGCATCTTCCAATGCGGGAAAGACGGCGTCCGCCAGGGATCGAGTAGTGCTGGATTCTGCACCTGAGTCCCAGTCGCGGGTCGCGATGTTGCGGGACCCTACACTGAGCTTTTTTTGAGTCTTCTCTGTGATTTTGACTTCCTCGCTGACTCCTCCCTCATCCAGTTGGGCGAGCAGCGACCTGACCTTTTGCGTGTCGACGTATAGGAACTCCCGCAGCAAGAGCCTTCTCCCCACTTGAACGCGGCGTTGAGGTGACCATCCTAGGGAATGTCCGTGCATCCTGCAGGCCCGTGAATGTCAAGGTCGGCACCAACGAGGGGTGATCTCGCGGACGGGCGATAGAGCTACCACTGGTGGCTGTACAGCCAAGCCCGTCTACCTGACTGGTCTGAGGCAGACCGAGGCCGTACAGCCAAGCCCGCCCACTGACGCCGACGTCTCCCGACAACGACGGACGGGCTGACCAGGAGCGCCATCACCTGACCAGCCATCCGCGATCTTCTTCTAACCCCAAGGCCGCCGGCTTCTCCTCGCGGATTCAGGGCCGCCCCTGCTACGCGCTTAGTGCCAGTCAGTGTGTTGGAACGCCTGTGTCGTCCGGGCATCGAGCAACTCCAGCCGGGAACCCAGTCCTGCGAGCTGATCCATCGAGTGGCCCTTCACTCTGAGCAGGCTATGTAGTCCGGCCAACATGTAGTGAGCGGCTACCGTCGCGATTTGTACCGAATGAACCTGAATAGGCCCGAGGTTTCCCTGTCGCGCCATGGTGACTTCAAGGTATCCGGCGATTACGGACCACAGGGTGCCGTGAGCGAATGCGCTAAGGCGGCTGTAATCTGCCCGTCCTGTATCGGCGCTAACCCGCTCCAAGAGGTCAGTTTTGGAGCCAGGACCCTTAGCGCGAGTTCCTCTGTTCTCTGCCCAGTCGAGAATAAGTTGAGTTCCGCCAGACGTGAGGTCCCGCTTGATTGCCTTTCCTAACTTCGCCTCCTCCTCGTCCGAGATCTTTAGTAGGCCGAGAAGGCGCTGGATCCGTTCCTCGCCGTCTGCGGCGGCATCGCCAAGCCAAGCTGCTGCGGCAGCCGCCTCGGCGGTCGCGCGGGCCAACTCGTTCGCGCTCAGCATGTGAGGTGGGCGTGTGTTCAGGCACCAGGTGAGGGTGATTAGGCGCTCTCCCGCCCCGTAGACCAAGGTCTCGTGCATCTCGTGGGCAAAGGCGAACGGGATGGGAAATATGCCATCGCCCAACTGTTCGTCCCGCGCCACCTCCAACGCCTTCACCGATCCGTCGCTGTGTGGTGTCTGCACCGCGTTGATCGTCGCTTCCGTGATGCTGTTGAGGAGGGCTATGCACTCCTGAACTAGGCGCTCATGCATCGATCAACTATATTCGCCTATCCGCCACGCTGCCCGCCGGCCTGACCGCATGGCAGGAGTCTCGGCCGGGCATCGGAAGGTCGTAAGCCTGCCCCCGTCCTGGTCCGCATCCAGTCCGCAAGAGGTCGACCGACGACGGGGGAGTGGTGCGAGATGTCGAGAGGTGTTTCCGCTGCTGGGCCGCCATGTGTCCAGGTGTACGGGACGGGCAGTTTGATCTGGTAATGCGGGAGTCGCCGTCATAGATGAGGGTCTGCGACGGTCGCTCGGCGACCTCGGATGACGCTTACCAAGCCCTCCGCCGTCAGCAGCGCCACGGCGCGGTGAGCGGTTCCGACCGACACGCCATGCGCCGAAGCCAGCTCGGCAACCGCTGGGAGCTGGTCGCCGGGCCGTAGCCGACCGGCCGTGATCTGCTTGCGCAGGTCGGCGGCGATCGTCTGATAGGGGCTGCGTGCCACACGGCGTTGCGTCGGCGCGGCGGGGCGCGGCGGCATCCGTGCGGCCAGCGTCCCTGCCGCGCGCTGGTCTGACTCCGACAGCCAGGCTGCGTAGACCCTGAGCGTGGTTGTTCCGCCGCCGCCATGACCAAGCCGGCCGGCGACCGTCCGTACGTCGACGCCCGCGTTGATTAGCTCAGTCGCCGAGTAGTGGCGCAGAGCGTGGATGTGGCTGCTGATGCCGAGCCGGGTGGCGAGCCGGCCGTACCGCTGGGTGATGGTGTCGGGCCGGTAGCCGCGGCTGTTGTCCGGTTCGGGGGAGAAGACGTAATCAGTGGCCTCGGGCTCGGCGTCGAGCTGCGCCAGGCGGTCGAGGTACCGGCCGTGCAGCTCGCGCAGCACTTCGATCGTCTCGGCGTCGAGCGCTACCCGCCGTTGCTGGTGCGTCTTGGTGTCCTTCTCGCGCAGCTCGCCGTCTGCGTCCAGGTAGGAGCTACGCCGCAAGGTCAGCACACCGGCGGCCAGGTCGAGATGGTGCCAGCGCAGCGCGCACAGCTCGCCGCGCCGGGCGCCGGTGGTCATCGCGAGCCAGACCAGCGCACCCCAGTCCGGGTCGCGCCACGCTTCGTTGACGATGCGCGCGGCGTCGGCCGGGTTCGGCGGCTGTGGGTCGGGATGCGGCGGTGCGGGAGGCTCGGCCTGGCTGGCGGGGTTGACAGCGATCCAGCGCCACCGGACAGCGCGGCTGAGGGCGCCACTGAGGATCCAGTGGATTTGCCGCACTGACGAGGCGCTGAGCGGCTTGCAGACGTGCGGCCGGCACTTCGCTGTGCAGGTGTGCTCGCCCTCTAGGCGGTGCTTCACGTACGCCTTGCCGCCGCACCAGTCGCGGCAGCGGCGCAGGCTCGCGTAGAACGACTCCAGCGTCTCGGGTTCGAGCCGGCCGACCGGTAGTTTGCCTAGCACCGGCCGTACGTGCTTGTTGAGCTTGTTCACGTAGCCCATGCGGGTGGTGGCCTCGATGTCGGCCACTTCAAGCCACCGGTCTAGGAGTTGGTCGAGTGTGGCGCGGGTGCGCGGGTTGCGTCGCTCGTCCACCTGGGCCAGCAACCGGGTGCGCGCCTTCTCCGCTTCCTTGGCAGCGGTGCGGCCGGCGGGGATGACTTCGGTCAGGTAGTGCCGCTTGCCGCTGATCGGATCCTCGCCCGCATACACCTTCACTCTCAGTGAGCCGCTGGGCAGGGTTGCGATCTCGCCGCGTTGCCGCTTCCGACGTCCGTTCGAGGTTGCCACGCGGCAAAGCTAGCTCGTTCGCACCACGCGCCGCACCACGCGGCATGATCGGCCGAGAGAAAGTCCTGTGCGCCCGGCAGGATTCGAACCTGCGGCCTTGGGATTAGAAGTCCCCTGCTCTATCCGCTGAGCTACGGGCGCGCGCGTGCGTGTCGCGCGAGAAGGGTACCGCCGCCCACCGGGTGACCGGTGGAACGGGTGGTCGCGTTCCACGTCGCGGACCAGGGTCGCACGCGTCCCCGGCGTCGGTCACTCGGGTTCCGCCGTCCGCGCGGCCCGGGGTGCGTCGGCCCGTACCCTCGGCTGGTGCTGCTTGACCCGGACACCGAGAACGACGTCGCCTACGAGCTGTGCCAGCTCCTCGGCCGCGCGATCCTGCCCATCCGCCGGACCGACGCCGGCGCGGCGGACGACCGGGGCGAGGGCACCGCGTTCCTCTTCAGCGGGCGGGGGCGCGAGCACCTGCTGACCGCCGACGCGCTCACCCACGCCGGGGCGGGGGAGATCGGGCTGCGGGCGAGCGTGACCGAGCCGGCCGGGGTGGCCGCCGACGCCGTGGCCCTGCCCGACCTCGCCGACCGGTGGCGGCACCACGGGGATCTCGGCGTCGCCGTCCTGCCCACTGTCGCGCTGCACGAGCACGCCGCCGGGGAGGGCTGGCGGTGGCGTACCCAACAGGTGCCGGACGCGATCGCGGCCGATCGGGACGCGATCGCCCGGATCGGCGCGGAGCCCGGCTCGGCGGTCGTGCTGGCCCACGGCGTCGGCGCGGGCGGCGCCAGGCCGCTGGAGGTGGCGATCGAGCGGGTGGCGCGCGTGGGCGGCGTCGTGCGGCTCATGGCGGAGCTGCCGGCCGGCTACGTCGGCGCGCCGGTGTTCGGCGTGCAGGCCGACGGCGCGGGCGGGCCGGGGCTGCGGTGCCTGGGCCTGGTGCTGCCGGCGCGCGACGGCGGCCACCCGCTGGCCACCTTCGACCGCATCCGGGCGGCCGTCGACGCGTCGTGAGGCCGGCGGCCCGTCGGTGAGGGCGTGATCGGCGGGCGGGCGACGCTCAGCCGCCCTGCGCGGGGGCGTCCGCCGGGTCGGTGTCGTCCGCCGGCTGCCGGCTCGCCGGTGGGCGCTCTCCGGCGCGGGCCGTCGGCCCGGCGTCGAAGAACGCGTCGGCCCAGCGTCCGACCTCCTGGAAGACCTTTTCCCGTACGGCGGTGCCGGAGAGCGTGAGGTCGTGCATCCCGCCGTCGAAGCGCGCCACGGTGACGTGCCGGCCGAGGCGGGGAGCCCAGCGGACCATGTGCTCGACGTCCAGGACGGCGTCGGCGAGCGCGGCCGACTCGTGCCACTTCTTTCCCCTGAACGAGCGGGTCGAGCAGGCGAGCAGCACCGGCACCTGGATGTCCAGGCCGGCGCGGAGCTGCCGCTGGGCGCCGCGGATGGCGTTCAGCCAGCCGGCCCGCACGGGGAACCCGGCGAGCGGCTTCCAGGTCAGGTCGTAGTTCCACTCGCCGTGGTGCTCGGCGTGGATGCTCTCGCTGTAGACCGTGCCCAGCCCGAACGGCAGCACCCGGCGGGGCGCCCGGCGGCCCAGCCGGCTCACGGCGGCGGCGAGGGGGCGGCGGACCAGCCAGGGGGCGTTGATGTCGAAGAAGGGGCTGTTCAGGAAGAGCCCGTCGATGATCCCGGCGTCGCGGCGGGCGTGCGCCCACAGCGGCAGGATCAGCCCGCCGGTGGAGTGACCCATCGCGAGCAGCGTGTCGTGCCCGTCGTCCTCGCGGATGATCCGCGCGGCGGCGTCCAGCTCCGGGAAGTAGTCGCTGAGGTCGCGGCAGAAGTTCGGCGTCTGGTGGGGCCGCAGGCTGCGTCCGTACTTGCGCAGGTCGAGGGCGTAGAAGTCCCATCCCCGCTCGGCGAAGAAGTCGCCGAGGTGGCCCTGGAAGAAGTAGTCGGTGAAGCCGTGCACGTAGAGCACGGCCCGCCCCGTGGGGCGGTCGGCCCGGCGACGGACCAGGGTGGCGACCACCGGCCCCTCGTCGTCGGTGCCCAGGTCGATCGTCTGCCGCTCGTACGGCGGGCCCAGCACGTCCGGTTCCACGACCGCGACGGTACGCCGGCAAGCTACCGGGCGGTAGCCCCGGGCGCCGTCCGGCCCCGCCCGCCCGCACCCGGCGGACGGGGCCTGAGGCGTACGTCTCAGACGGTCTCGGCCTCGGCGCGGGCCGGGTCGGTGTCGGGCTCGACCTCGACGACCGGCGGGGGTACGTCGCGCAGGTGCTTGTTGTGCCGCGGCTCCTGCTTGGTCTTCGCGTCGTTGAGTCGCCGCCGCAGGTCGTCCCGGACGTCGTTGAGCGCGGCGTGCAGGTCCTCCTCGCCGGAGGTGGTGACGATCTTCTGGCGGCCGGCGATCCAGCACTCCAAGGTGACCTTCTGACCCTTGGCCTCCCGATCCTTGACCGACACCTCCAGCTCGGTGGCGTCGGCGTGGAACCCGGCCAGCCGCGAGTCGAGCGTGGCGAACTGCTCCGCGATCCAGTTCCGGTCGCCCTGGGAGAACCCCGCGCCGACCCGCAGGCATTCCGCCACGGTGGCCGGGTTGGCGACGGCGCTCATCGCCGCACCTCGCCCGAGACGGTGGCGGCTGCGGTGCTGGTCATCTTCATGATCGCTGACCTCTCGTTCGTCGTGCTGTCGGCGGTGCGGTTGATCGGCTCCATACCCCGTCCCGCTCCGTCCGGAACGTGACGCCTCACCCCGGGCGCGGGCGCCCGGCCGCCGGCGGTTCTGGCTGCGCTCCCGCCGGACGGCGGGCCTGGTGCTGCGGCCGTCGCCGGCGGGCGGCTCGCCTCCAGATCATCGGACCGATCGCGCGGGCTCCCCAGGGCCGACCGGCCCTAGCACACCGGGACCTTGATCAGGTTCTTGTCCACAGGCGGTCCCGTTGTCCACAGGTCGACGCGCGGTGCTGGCGCGCCCCCGCGTCGAGGGCCCAGGCTCGGCACCGAGTCGACTCGCCGTGGCAAGCCCGATCTCCCCCTGGAGGGACGATGTTCGACACCTACGTCACGATCGTGGGCAACGTGTTGACCGCGCCGGAATGGCGTCGCACCACCCAGAGCAACACCCTGGTGGCCAACTTCAAGGTCGCCTCGACCGCCCGCCGTCTCGACCGCGACAGCGGGCGCTGGGTCGACGGCAACAGCCTGCGCGTCCGGGTCAACTGCTGGCGCAAGCTCGCCGAGGGGGTGGCCGCCTCCGTGATGGTCGGCGACCCGGTGGTGGTCTGTGGCCGGCTCTACACCCGCGACTGGACCGACGACGCCGGCAACCACCGTTCGCTCTACGAGCTGGAGGCTGTCGCCGTCGGCCACGACCTGTCCCGGGGCCGCAGCCGGTTCCAGCGCAACCGGCCGACGATGACGACCAGCACCGTCGAGGACGCCGAGGCCGAGCACCGGGTGCACGGCGAGGCGACCGAGCCGGTGCCGGACGAGGAGGCCCCCGTCCTGCCCGACCGCCGGCCGCTCGACGACGACTTCGATCCCGACTTCGGCGCGTTCCCTGCCGGGCGCGCCCTGCCGGCCGACACCGTCGCCGACAACTCCCTCGACCCCTTCGACGACCCGGTGGACGACCCCCACGGCGAGGAGCCCCACGACCCGCAGCGGGAGGACGACGACCCGACGCCTGGGTCCGGCTCGGTCCCCGAGCCCGGCTCGGCGGGGGACGCAGCGGGTGCCCGGGGTGGTCGGCGCGACGCGACGGCGGGGGAGTCGGGCTCCTCGGGCGCTTCGGGTCTGCCGGGCCCCTCGAATCTGCCAACCGAGGAGGCTGAGGCGGCCGAGGCGGGTGGCTCTCCGGCCGGTCGTGGCCGGCGGGGCCGGGGGCGGGTGCCGCAGCCCGCGTGACCGCCCGCACCCGGGTGACACGACGGGGGCGGGGTGGCGCGGCGGTGCCGTCGTCACCCCGCGTGTCGCCCGCGGTGCTTCGGCGGACGACCGGACCGTCGGGGAGGGGCGGGAGACCGGTGCGGCGCGGCTCGGCGGTTGGGCACCGACGGGCGGTGCGCGGCTCGGCGCGGTTGGGCGCCGACGGGCGGGGTGCGGATGGTCGGGTGTTCGGCCGGGGACGGGTGGGCGCTCGGCTAGGCTGGCCGGCCGGAGGTGGTGGCGGGTGCGACAGGCGACGCCGGTGGCGACCGCGGCGGGACTGGTCGCGGGGTACGCCCTCGACGCGCTCCTCGGCGACCCCCGTCGGTACCACCCCGTGGCCGGCTTCGGCCGCGCCGCCGGGGCCCTGGAACGGCGGATCTACCGTCCGGACCGGCTGGCCGGAACGGCGTTCACCGCGTTGGCCGTCGGCGCGCCGGTGCTGCTCGGGGTGGCCGCGACTGTCGCCACCCGACGCCGGCCGGTGGCCCGGGCCGCGCTGGTCGCCGCCGGCACCTGGACCGTGCTCGGCGGGCGTACGCTGCGGCACGAGGCCACCGTCATGGGCCGTGCGCTGCGCGCGGGCGACCTCCCGGCCGCCCGGCAGCGGCTCGGCCACCTCTGCGGCCGGGACCCGTCCGTGCTCGACGAGCCCGAGCTGGCCCGCGCCACCGTCGAGTCGCTCGCCGAGAACACCTCGGACGCGGTCGTCGCCCCGCTGCTGTGGGGCGCCGTCGCGGGGCTGCCCGGCCTGCTCGGCTACCGCGCGGCGAACACGCTCGACGCGATGGTGGGCCACCGCTCGCCCCGGTACGCCCGGTTCGGCACCCCCGCCGCCCGCCTCGACGACCTGCTCAACCTGGTGCCCGCGCGGCTGACGGGCCTGCTCACCATCGCGGTCGCGCCCACCGCGCACGGCGACCGGGAACGCGCGCTGCACGTGTGGCGCCGGGACCGCAACGACCATCCCAGCCCGAACGCCGGGCAGTGCGAGGCGGCGATGGCCGGCGCCCTCGGCGTACGGCTGGGCGGGCGCAACGTCTACTTCGGCCGTTCCGAGGTGCGCCCGTTCCTCGGCGACGGGCCCCGGCCCGAGGCGCGGCACCTCAAGCGGGCCGCCCGGATCTCCGGCGCGGTCGGGCTGGCGGCGCTCGGGCTGGCCGCCGCCTACCCGCTCACGCTCGGGCGGCTGGCGGGTGCCCTCGGCCGCCAAGCCCTGCACCGCAACGTCTCCGGCCGCGTCGTCCCGGGGCGGGCCGTCGTTGCGGACCGCGTCGTCGCCGGCCGCGTCGTCCTCGGGCGGGCCGTCGCCGGCCCCGTCGTCCTCGGGCGGGCCGTCGCCGGCCCCGTCGTCCTCGGGCGGGCCGTCGCCGGGGCGCCCGCCGACGGCCGCACCATCCTCGGGCGGGGCGGCGTCGGCGGGGGCGGCGCGGGTACGGCCGGGCTCGGGAGCCACCGGTGAGCGGCGGCCTGCTGGTCGCCGGCACCACCTCCGACGCGGGCAAGAGCGTGCTCACCGCCGGCATCTGCCGCTGGCTGCACCGCCGGGGCGTGAAGGTGGCGCCGTTCAAGGCGCAGAACATGTCCAACAACTCGGCCGTCGTCGTCGGCCCGGACGGCCGGGGCGGCGAGATCGGGCGGGCCCAGGCGATGCAGGCCGCCGCCTGCGGCCTCGCCCCCGACCTGCGGTTCAACCCGGTGCTGCTCAAGCCCGGCAGCGATCTGGCCAGTCAGGTGGTGCTGCTCGGCGAGGCGGTCGACACGGTCACCGCCGGCAACTTCCGCGAGCTGCGACCCCGGCTCGCCGAGACGGCGTACGCGGCGCTCGCCGAGTTGCGGGCCGCGTACGACGTGGTGATCTGTGAGGGGGCCGGCAGCCCGGCGGAGATCAACCTGCGGGCCGGCGACTACGTCAACATGGGCCTGGCCCGGCACGCCAACCTGCCCACGATCGTGGTCGGCGACATCGACCGGGGCGGGGTCTTCGCCTCGATGTTCGGCACCCTCGCCCTGCTGGACCCGGCCGACCAGGCGCTGATCGCCGGCTTTGTGATCAACAAGTTCCGGGGCGACCTCGGGCTCCTCCGGCCGGGGCTGGACATGCTGCGCCAGGTCACCGGTCGCCCCACGTACGGGGTGCTGCCCTGGGCGCTCGACCTCTGGCTCGACGCGGAGGACTCGCTCGCGTACGGCCGGGTGCTCGGCCGACCGGCCGCCCCGCGCGGCACCGACTGGCTGGACGTGGCCGTGGTCCGGCTGCCTCGGATCAGCAACGCCACCGACGTCGAGGCGCTCGCCACCGAGCCGGGCGTACGGGTCCGGTTGACCGTCGAGCCCGCCGAACTGGCCGCCGCCGACCTGGTCGTACTGCCCGGTTCGAAGTCGACCGTGGCCGACCTGGCCTGGCTGCGGCAGACCGGCCTGGCCGACGCCGTACTGGCGCACGCGGCGGCGGGCAGGCCGCTGCTCGGCATCTGCGGCGGCTTCCAGATGCTGGCCCGGGAGATCCACGACCCCGTGGAGAGCCGGCAGGGGAGCGTACCGGGGCTGGGCCTGCTGCCGATCGAGGTCACCTTCGATCCGCGCAAGACCGTCCGCCAGTCGACCGGCACCGCCGGCGGCGACGTCCTCGTCCGCGGCTACGAGATCCACCACGGGTACGTCTCCCACGCCGACCCGGCGCTGACCCCGCTACTGACCTGCGCGGACGGCAGCGGCGAGGGGGCGGTGCTGGGCGCCGTGCACGGCACCCACTGGCACGGTGCCTTCGAGTCCGACGGGTTCCGCCGCCGCTTCCTGACCGAGGTGGCCCGACTCGCCGGCCGGACCGGCTTCACGGTGGCCCCCGACACGACCTTCGCCGCCGTCCGCGAGCGTTCCCTGGACCTGCTCGGCGACCTGGTGGAGGAGCACCTCGACACCGACGCCCTCTGGCGCCTCGTCGAGTCCGGCCCGCCCGCCACCCTCCCCTTCATCCCACCCGGAGCCCCAGGAACCCCCTGACCCACCCCACCCCACCGCCCCACCCGAATCCCGCGCGCACCCGCGCCCCGCGCGCACCCGCGCCCCGCGCGCACCCGCGCCCCGCGCGCACCCGCGCCCCGCGCGCACCCGCGCCCCGCGCGCACCCGCGCCCCGCGTCTCGCCGGAGTGATCAAGAGGTTTGCGTCCTGTGGAACCCCGGATCAGCGCGCAAATCTCTTGATCATTGGCTGCGGGCTGCGGGCTGCGGGCTGCGGGGGCACGCGGGGCGCGCGGTGTGGGGTGAGGGGGCGGGACGGTGGGCTCAGGGGCGGATGTCGGCGGGGCGGTCGGACATGGGCAGTCCCGCCTCGCGCCACGCCTGTACGCCGCCGATCATGTCGGTCGCGCGGTGCAGCCCGAGCGCCCGCAGGCTCGCCACGGCGAGGCTGGAGCTGTAGCCCTGGCGGCACACCACCACGATGCGCTGGTCGTACCCGGTGGCCTCGGGTATCCGCCAGGCGCTGGCCGGATCGAGCCGCCACTCCAGCACCGTCCGGTCGATCACGATGGCGCCGGGGAGGTCGCCCTGCTCCCGCCGCTGTGCGTCGGTGCGGGTGTCGACCAGCAACGCGCCGGTACGGACCGCCTCGACGGTCTGGTGCGGGGTCAGCCGGCGTACCCCGGCGCGGGCCTGTTCCAGGAGGGCGTCGACGCCCGGACTCATCACGCTGTGGGACACCAGCAGATCATCCCGCCCCGTTCCGGGCTCCGCCCGAGGAATGGCCCCGGCCCAGCCGACGACCGCTCGTTCGGGCGACCCCCGATCGGAGCGCCTGGCGGACACGCAGGGCGCCCACGCAGCGGACCGACGGCTGCGCCGACGCGCTTCCGACCCGCGCGGTGGTCGGGCGTCCGGGCTGGTTACCGTCGGCCACGTGGCGGTGGCGGTGATCGAGGCGTACGACCGGCTGGCCCGGCGGGTGCTCGCCGGGCCGGCGCGGTTGGGACGGACCCGGCTGGTGGCGGTGGACGGGCCGAGCGGCGCGGGCAAGAGCGCGTTCGCGGCGCGGCTCGCGGACGCCCTCGCCGCCCTACCCGGCGGTGGTCCGGTGCCGGTGGTGCACACCGACGACCTGCTGGACGGCTGGGACGACCAGCTCACCTTCTGGCCCCGGCTGGAGGAGTGGGTGCTCGGGCCGCTGCGCGCCGGGCGGCCGGGGGCGTACCGCCGGTACAGCTGGGTGCGCCGGACCTTCCTGCCGCGCCCGGTGCCGGTACCGGTCGCGTCCGTGCTCCTCGTCGAGGGCGTGAGCGCGGCGCGGGCGGCGGTCGCCGCGGACCTCACCCTGGCCGTCTTCGTCACCGCCCCGGCGCCGCTGCGGCTGGCCCGGGCGCTGGAGCGCGACGGCCGGGCGATCCTGCCGGAGTTGCGCCGCTGGCACCTCGGGGAGCGGGCGCACTTCGCCGCCGACGGCACCGAGGCGCGCGCGGACCTGGTGGTCGACGGCGCCCCGGGCCTGCCGCACGACGCCGCCCGCTACTACGTCCGCCGCCGCTGAGGCCCTCGGCTGCGGCGGGTGGCCACGGGCGCCGCGATCCGACGGGAGCGAGGTCGCCGTGCGCCGTCTGCCGCCCGGGAGCCAGGTCGCCGCGTCGGCGGGCGGCCTGGGGCGAGGCCGTCGCGGCGGGCTCGGGCGGTGCGGTCGGTAAGGCCGGCATACGATGCCGGTCATGACCACACCGATCATGTCCGAGTCCGAGGTCCGGGCCGCCGTCGAGCGGGAGATGCCCGGCGTCCGCGCCGACCTGGAACGCCTCGTCCGCATTCCCGGCATCGCGTTCGAGGGCTTCGACCACTCGCACGTGGAGCGCTCCGCCGAGGCGGTTGCCGAACTGCTGCGCGGCTGCGGTCTCGACGTCGAGATCGTGCGCTCCGGTGGCCAGCCGGCGGTCATCGGGAGGAAGGCGGCCCCGCCCGGGGCGCCGACGGTGCTGCTCTACGCCCACCACGACGTGCAGCCGGTCGGCGACCTGACGCTGTGGGAGTCGGACCCGTTCGAGCCGGTGGAGCGCGACGGGCGGCTCTACGGCCGGGGCGCCGCCGACGACAAGGCCGGCATCATGGCGCACGTGGCGGCGCTGCGCGCGTACGGTGACGCGCTGCCGGTCGGCGTGGTGCTCTTCATCGAGGGCGAGGAGGAGTACGGCTCCGACTCGCTGGAGCGGCTGCTCGCCGAGCACCGCGACGAGATCGCCTCGGACGTCATCGTCATCGCCGACTCCGCCAACTGGGACATCGGCGTACCCGCGCTGACCACCTCCCTGCGCGGCATCGTCAACTGCTTCGTGGAGGTGCGCACCCTCGACCACGCCGTGCACAGCGGCATGTACGGCGGCGCCGTGCCGGACGCGTTGACCGCCCTGGCGCGGCTGCTGGCGACCCTGCACACCGACGCCGGCGACGTGGCGGTCGACGGGCTGGCGGCCCGGGAGGGCGCGAGCGTCGACTACCCCGAGGACCGCTTCCGCGCCGAGGCCGGGCTGGCCGAGGGCGTGAGCCTCCTCGGCACCGGGCGGATCACCGACCGGCTCTGGACCAAGCCCGCGCTGGCGGTGCTCGGCGTCGACGCCCCGGCCACCGGGGAGGCGCCGAACGCGCTGGTGCCGGCCGCCAAGGCCAAGCTGAGCGTACGGCTGGCGCCGGGCGACGACCCGAAGCGGGCGTACGCGGCCCTGCGCGCCCACCTGGAGAAGCACGCCCCCTGGGGTGCCCAGGTGACGCTCACCTTCGAACACGACGGCGACCCGTGCGTCATCGACGCGTCCGGGCCGATGTTCGACGCGGCCCGCTCGGCGTTCCGGACCGCCTGGGACGGCACCGCCCCGGTGGACCTCGGCATCGGCGGCTCGATCCCGTTCATCGCCACCTTCCAGGAGATGTTCCCCCGCGCGGCGATCCTGGTGACCGGCGTGGAGGACCCGCACGCCCGGGCGCACGGCCCGAACGAGAGCCTGCACCTCGGGGAGTTCGCCCGGGTCTGCCTGGCCGAGGCCCTGCTGCTCAGGAACGTGGCCGAGGCGGGCGTCGACGGGCGGTAGGTGTCGGAACCGTAACTTCCGGGTCGATGTGGGAGTTTGCGGTGTGTCGCCCGTGGGCTTGTTATAGCCTCTCGAACATGCGTACGAACGAGGTGATGGGCCGGCTCGAGGCCGCCGTCAGCGCACTGGGGGACGTCGACGTCTCCGCGTGGCCCGAGGACACGCTCAAGGAACAGCTCGGTGACCTGTCGGCGGCGCTGGTCGCGCTCGACACGGTGCTCTCCCGGGTCGCCGAGGAGATCCGCGCCCGCGGCCTGCGCATCGAGGAGCCCGTCTCGGCCTGACCCGCCCGCTGCGTGACGGGCCGAAGTTCTCGGCGCGTCGCTGGCGGCGGGGCAGGCCGGTGGGGCCCGGGCACGGCAATGCCGGGGTCGTGTCGGGGGTGGCTGGCAGGATGGAGCCCGTGCGGTTCCTCGACCTGGCAGCCACCTCCGCCGCAGTCGGCGCCACCCGGGCCCGGCGGGCCAAGGTGGAGCTGCTCGCCGCCGCGCTGCGGGCGCTCGACCCGCCCGAGGTGCCGGCGGGCGCCGGCTGGCTGGCCGGTGAGCTGCGCCAACGGCAGACCGGGGTGGGCTGGGCGAGCCTGCGTGACCTGCCGCCGCCGGCCGCCGAGCCGACCCTGACCGTGGCCGCCGTCGACGCGGCCATCGACGAGATCGCGTCCGTGCACGGGCCGGGCTCCCAGGCCCGCCGCCGGGAACTGCTCGGCGCGCTCTTCGCCGCCGCCACCGCCGAGGAACAGCGGCTGCTCACCGGGCTGTTCAGCGGCGAGCTGCGCCAGGGCGCGCAGGCGGGGCTGCTCGCCGACGCGGTGGCCCGGGCCGCCGAGGTGCCGGTCGCCGCCGTACGCCGGGCGCTGCTGCTCGCCGGCGACCTGCGCGCGGTCGCGGTCGCCGCGCTCGACGGGGGCGCGGCGGCGCTGGCCGCCTTCGGCCTCCAGGTCGGCCGCCCGCTCGCGCCGATGCTGGCGCAGAGCGCGCCCTCGGTCGACGAGGCGCTCACGGCCACCGGCACCCCCGCCGTGGTCGACGTCAAGCTCGACGGCATCCGGATCCAGGTCCACCGCTCGGGCGACGACATCGCCGTGTTCACCCGCAGCCTGGACGACATCACCGCCCGCGTGCCGGAGGTGGTCGCCGCCGTGCGGGCGCTGCCCGCCCGCGAGCTGGTGCTCGACGGGGAGGCGATCGGGCTCGACCAGACGGGCCGGCCGCTGCCCTTCCAGCAGACGTCGAGCCGGGCGGCGCGGCGCACCACGTCGGGCGGCACCGGCCGCGCCCCGGTCGCCCCGGCCGTGCGCGCCGCCGCCGAGACCACCGGCGGGACGGTGCTGACGCCCTACTTCTTCGACCTGCTGCACCTCGGCGGCGACGACCTCGTCGACCGGCCGGGCCGGGAGCGCTGGGCCGCGCTCGACGTCGCCGTCGACGCCTCGCTGCTGGTCGGCCGGGTGGAGGTCGACGGCCCCGGGCCGGCCGGCGAAGCGTTCGCCGCCGCCGTCGACGCCGGCCAGGAGGGGGTCGTCGTGAAGGCGCCCGACGCCCCCTACGACGCCGGCCGGCGCGGCGCGGCCTGGGTGAAGGTGAAGCCCCGGCACACCCTCGACCTGGTGGTGCTGGCGGTGGAGTGGGGCAGCGGGCGGCGTCAGGGCTGGCTGTCCAACCTGCATCTCGGCGCCCGCGACCCGCGCACCGGCGACTTCGTCATGCTCGGCAAGACGTTCAAGGGCCTCACCGACGAGCTGCTGCGCTGGCAGACCGAGCGCTTCCTCGGCCTCGCCGTCGAGCGCGGCGACTGGGTGGTGCGGGTCCGCCCCGAGCAGGTGGTCGAGATCGCCTTCGACGGGGTGCAGACCAGCACCCGCTACCCGGGCGGGATGGCGCTGCGCTTCGCCCGGGTGCTGCGCTACCGCGACGACAAGACGGCGGCGGAGGCCGACACCATCGACGCCGTACGCGCCATCCACGCCGGCCGCGTCACCGGCTGAGCCGGCGGGCCGCCCGGCATCCGCCCCGGGTGGTGCGGCGTCGTGGGGCCGGCCGGGTCCCGTGGGGGACCGGTCAGGCGGCGCCCTGCGGCGCGGGCTCGGCGGCCCGGTCGACGGGCCGCTTCGGCTCCACGCCCGCCAGCCGGCGGGCCTCCCGGCGGGCCACCCAGCCGTAGCCGAAGAGGGTCATCGCGGCGAAGATCCACCACTGCACGACGTAGCCGAAGTTCTGCCAGTTGTTGGTGTATCCGACCGGCACGTCCTTGAAGACCGGTTCGGCCGCCGGGGACTGCTCGTCGAGCAGCAGGTATGCCCCGTGCACCGGGTAGGGCAGTTCGCGGGCGAGCCGGGGCACGCCGACGCGCCGGGTCTCCAGCTTGCCGTCGCGCCGGGTGACGGCGACCGAGCCGCTCTCGCTCAGGTGCACCCGCCCCGTCACGGTCACCTCGCCGGACGGCAGGGCCGGCACGTCCGGCTGGACGGTCGCGTCGCCGCCCCGGGCCGGCGGGATCCAGCCCCGGTCCACCAGCACGGCGGTGCCGTCGGCCAGCACCAGCGGCGTGACCACCTCGAAGCCGACGGTGCGATCCACCGAGCGACCCCGGACCAGGACCACGTTCGCCGGGTCGTAGCGACCGGTCACGGTGACTTTGGTCCACGCCTTCTCCGCGGCGGGGGCGGGGCCGGCAGTGCCGCTGCCGCCGGTCGGGGCGGGCAGCACGTCGCGCAGCGGCACCGGGTCCATCCGCAGGCCGGCGTCGATCCGTTCGTTGATCTCCGTGCGGCCTTGGTAGCGGTCCAGCTGCCAGTTGCCGAGCAGCACCATCACGGCGGCGGCGACCAGGGTCAGCACGAGAATGCCCAGCCAGCGAGGCGTCAGCAGGAACCGGTACACGCACACGAGGCTACCCCTGTGACCGGAGGCACTCGCCGCGACAGCCCCCGCCGGGCCGGACCTCGACGCCCGAACCCGCCAGGCGCCGCCGCGACACCGCAGACGGGCTCCGCCCGGCGGCGGCGCGACACCGCCGGCACGCCCGTTCGGCGGCGACCACCCGACGGTCGGTTGGGCTATCGTCACGCGGGCGGACCGCGCCGTCGGCCCTTCGCAGGTCCCCCGCCGCCCCGCAGGGAGTCGATGATGACCGTCGTGCCGCGCCTGGTGCTCAGCGCACCGTCCTCCGGCCACGGCAAGAACGCGTTGGCGATCGGGTTGCTCGCCGCCTTCGCCGACCGGGGCGTCGACGTCGCCGGATTCAAGGTCGGCCCCGACCGCGTCGACGCCGCGTACCTCGGGCTGGCCGCCGGTCGCCCCGGGCGGACCCTCGACCCCCGGCTGGTCGGCGCCGACCGGATCGTCCCGCTCGTCGGCCACGGCGCGGCCGGCGCCGGGCTCGCCGTGGTGCAGGGCAGCATGGGCCTGTACGACAGTCTCGCCGGCCGCCCGGAGCGCGAGTCGACCGCCGCCGTGGCCGTCGCGCTGCGCAGCCCGGTCGTGCTGGTGGTCGACGTCGCCGCGACCGGGCAGTCGGTGGCCGCCCTGGTGCACGGCTTCCGGTCGTACGACGAGCAGCTCTGGCTAGGCGGGGTGATCCTCAACCGGGTGGCCTCCTCCCGGCACGAGGAGCTGCTGCGCGAGGCGCTCGACGACATCGGCGTACCGGTCTACGGCGCGCTGCGCCGCCAGGACCTGCCGTCCGTGCTACCCGCCCGCCGCTACGGGGCGGTGCCCGCGCTCGCCCGCACCGACGAGGCCACCCGGGCGGTCCGCCGGCTCGGCGAGGCGGTCGCCGCCACCGTCGAGCTGGACCGGCTACTGGGCCTGGCCCGCTCCGCCCCGCCGCTGCCCGCGCCACCCTGGACGCCGGAGGCCGGGCGCGAGGGTGCCGGGCCGGCGCCGTCCGGGCCACGCCCCGTCGTCGCGGTCGCCGGGACGCCGGGCGGCAGCTACAGCCATCCCGAGACCGTCGAGCTGCTGCGGGCGGCCGGCGCCGAGGTGGTGACGGTCGACCCGCTGCACGACGAGGCGCTGCCCGCCGGCACCGGCGCGCTGGTCGTCGGCGGCGGGCTACCCGAGTCGTACGCCGGGCAGCTCTCCGCCAACCGTCGGCTCTGCATCGCGGTCGCCGAGCTGGCCCGCACCGGGCGGCCCGTCGTCGCCGAGGGGGCCGGCCTGCTCTGGCTCGCCCGGGAGTTGGACGGGCTGCCCATGTGCGGCGTGCTCGACGCGGTGGGCACCCGCCGTGACGGCCTGGTGGTGGGCTACCGGGAGGCGACCGCGCTGACGGACAGCCTCGTGGGCCCGGCGGGCACGGTGGTGACCGGGCACAAGGAGCACAGCGGGGTGCTCACCCCGCGCGCCGGGGCGCGGCCGGCGTGGAGCTGGGACGGCGGGGCGCCCGAGGGCTTCGTCTGGCGGGGCGTGCACGCCTCGCAGCTCACCCTGCACTGGGCGGCGTACCCGCGGCTGGCGGCCCGGCTCGTGGACGCGGCGGCGGCCGAGCCCGTGGCCGCCCGGCCCGACGGGGTGCCCGCGTGATCGGTCAGGTGGCCGTGCGGCGCTTCCCGGCGCTGACGGTCTCCACGCCCCGCACCGAGGTACGCGCGCTGACCGCCGCCGACGCGGCGGCGGCCGACGAGGTCTTCGGCGACCGGCAGACCCAGCGGTGGCTGCCGCTGGCCGACACCTCGGGCCAGATCGACGGGCTGGCCTGGTGCACCGACCTGGCCCGGCAACGACGCGACAGCGGCGACGGCGACCACTACGCGGTGGTACGCCGGGAGGACGACCGGGTGGTGGGCTGCCTGTGGACGCGGCGCACCGACTGGGGCGCCCGGTGCACGGAGGTCTCCTACGCGATGGCGGCGCACGCCCGGGGTTTCGGCCTGGCGGTCGAGGCGGTCGACGCGCTCGCCATCGCGCTGATCCTCGAACACGGCTTCCAGCGCGTCGAGCTGCGGGTCGCCCCCGGCAACCTGGCCTCCCGCCGGGTCGCCGAGAAGGGCGGCTTCAGCTACGAGGGCCTGCTCCGCAACGCCGGCTTCGTCCGGGGTGGCCGGGTCGACCTGGAGGTCTGGTCCCTCGTCTCCGCCGACCTCCGCTGACGCGCCCCGGCCTGCCCCGCCGACACGGGCGCCCCGGCCTGCCCGGCCGATACGGGCGCCCCGGCCTGCCCCGCCGACACGGGCGCCCCGGCCTGCCCGGCCGATACGGGCGCCCCGGCCTGCCCCGCCGACACGGGCGCCCCGGCCTGCCAGGCCGATACGGGCGGCTCAGCCGACCATGCGGTCCGAGGGTGGGGTGAACTGGCGGGTGGGCTGGCCCTTGAGGCCGTCGCGGAGGGTCTGCGCCACCGCCTTGATCGGGATCTGCGACTGGCCGTCGCCGACCGCGTTGAACGGGTTGTCCGGGTCGGAGATGAAGCTGGCCGCCGCGAGCTCAGGGGTGTAGCCGACGAACCAGGCGGACCGGGTGCTGTCGGTGGTGCCCGTCTTGCCCGCCACCGGGCGCCCGACGGTGCCCCGCACGCTGTCCGCGGTCGACCAGCCGCCGCAGCTTCCCCGGGCCGGGGTGTCGCCGGTCGGGCAGCGGGCGGCGTCGGTGGCGGCGCGGGCCGCGTCGGCGTTCACCACCTGCCGGCAGCGGGGCTTGGCGACCTCGCGTTCGATCCCGGAGGCCGTCTTCCAGGTGGTCGGCGTGCCGTCGCGGTTGTAGATCGCCTGCACCGGGATCGCCTCGCAGTAGCGGCCGTCGGCGGCGATGGCGGCGTACGCGTTGGCCATCTCCAGGGGCGTGGCGTCGGAGACGCCGAGGGTGAACGCGCCCCACTGTTTCGCCTTGGCCGGGGACGCGTGCTCCCGGTCGACGTCGGTGCGCCAGCGCAGCCCGAGCTGCTCGGCCAGGCGGACCGCCTTGTCCGCGCCGACCTGCTCCTCCAGCCACACGAAGTACGTGTTCACCGACTTGCCGAAGCCGGACCACATGGTCTGGTTGCCGCTCATCGCGCCGCTGGCGTTGGACGGCGACCAGCCGTCGTAGACCTCGGAGCGGTACCGGTGCGGTGCGTTGAACGAGGTGGACAGCGGCATGCCCGCGTCCAGCGCGGCCAGCATCGGGAACATCTTGAACGTCGAGCCGGCCTGGTAGCCCGGCAGGTCGCCGCCGCCGAGCAGGGGCGCCACGGTGTTCGGGTAGTTCGCCTTGACGTTCGGCCCGGCCTCGGGGTTGGAGCTCTGCCCGTTCTCGCTCAGGTCCAGCGAGTACGTCCGGTTCACCGCCATCGCCTTGACCCGCCCGGTGCCGGGCTCGGAGACCACGATGCCGTTGGCGAAGGGGCTGCCGGTGTTCTCCTTGGTGCCGACGTTCTTCTCCGCCGCCTCCTGGATCTTGGGATCCATGCTGAGCACGATCCGGTAGCCGCCCCGGCGCAGCTTGTCCATCCGTTCCAGCCGGTTCTCGCCGAACGCGGGCTGCGCGCTCCACCAGTTCTTCAGGTAGTCGCAGGCGAAGCCCCAGCTGTTCCACTTCTCGGGCACGGCGGCGCAGTCGTTCGGCGGGTACGTCAGCTTGAGCCGGATCGGCTCGGACTTCGCCTGCGTGACGGCGTCCGGCGAGAGGTAGCCGAGCTGGGCCATCCGGTCGAGCACGTAGTTGCGTCGGCCGGTGGCCTCCTTCTGGTCGGAGCTGGCCGGGTCGTACTCGGAGGGGGACTTGACCAGGCCGGCGAGGGTGGCCGCCTCGACGGGGCTGAGGTCCTTGGGGGCCTTGGAGAAGAAGATCTCGCTGGCCGCGTAGATGCCGTACGCGCGGTGCCCGAAGTACGCGGAGTTGAGGTAGCGCTCCAGGATCTGGTCCTTGCTCAGTTCCTTCTCCAGGTCCATCGCCATCCGCATCTCGCGGACCTTGCGCAGGCTGGTCTGCTGGGTGGCCTCCTGCACCTCCTTCGGCGTCTTCGCGCTGTCCCGCAGCGCCATCCGCACGTACTGCATGGTGAGCGTGGAGGCGCCCTGGGAGACGCCGCTGGAGCGGGCGTTCGCCACGAAGGCGCGGGCGACGCCCTTCGGGTCGACGCCCCGGTGCTGGTAGAAGCGGTTGTCCTCGGCGGCCACGATCGCCTGCTGCATGTTCGGCGAGATGTCGGCCAGCTTCGTGTACTGCCGGTACTCCTCGTAGAACATCGTCAGCACCGTCTTGCCGTCCGGCGCGTAGACGTACGACGTCTCGGCCGGCAGCGCGGTGGTGAGGATCTTGGTCTTGTGTTCCATGGCGTGCGCCGTGACCTTGGCGCCGAGGCCGGTGGCGGCGGCCACCGGGTACGCCACGGCGGCGACCACGATGCCGGCGATCAGTCCGGCGCGGAGGAGGGGAACGAGACGACCAGCGGCAGCAAGGGGTCGGTTGCTCACACGCTCAAGTTATGACATTTCCGATTCGTACCTGAGAAATATTCATGAACGCCCGTGTGGTGATGCGGCCCACGCCGGGATGCGCTGTCCCGCGCGCCACCTTCCCGGCAGGATCGCGGACATGCGTGGTCAGCCGACCGACACCCTCCCCGCAAGCGGGCCCGAAGCCGGCCCCGGCCCCGGACCCGGACCCGGGCCCGAGGCCGAAGCCGCCGGGCCCGGGGCCGAAGCCATCCGCCCCGAGGCCGGGCCCGACCTCGCCCATCACGGGGACGCCGAGGTGGGGCCGGGGCTGGTCGACCTCGCCGTCAACGTGCGGCGCGACGCGATGCCGGACTGGCTGGCCGACCCGATCACCGCCGCGCTCGGCGACCTCGCCGCGTACCCCGACCCGGGGCCGGCCCGCGCGGCCGTCGCGGCCCGGCACGGCCGCCCGCCCGCCGAGGTGCTGCTCACCGCCGGCGCCGCCGAGGGCTTCGTGCTGCTCGCCCGGGCGCTGACCGGCGTGCGCCGGCCGGTGGTGGTGCATCCGCAGTTCACCGAGCCCGAGGCCGCGCTGCGCGCCGCCGGGCACCGGGTGGAGCGAGTGCTGCTCGACGCGGACGACGACTTCCGGCTCGACCCGGCCCGGGTGCCCGCCGACGCCGACCTCGTGATGATCGGCAACCCGACCAATCCCACGTCGGTGCTGCACCCGGCCGCCGACCTGGCGGCCCTGGCCCGGCCCGGCCGGGTGCTGGTCGTCGACGAGGCGTTCGCCGACACCACCGTTACCCCCGGCGTGGCCGGCGAACCGGAGTCGCTGGCCGCGCGGCGGGACCTGCCCGGCCTGCTGGTGGTCCGCAGCCTCACCAAGACCTGGGGACTGGCCGGCCTGCGGATCGGTTACCTGCTCGGCGAGGCGGCGCTGCTGGAGCGGTTGGCCGCCGCCCAGCCGCTCTGGGCCGTCTCCACCCCGGCCCTGGCGGCCGCGTCGGCCTGCGCCACGCCCGTCGCGGTCGAGGCCGAGCGCGCCATCGCCGTCCGGCTCGCCGCCGACCGCGACCACCTGGTCGCCCGCCTGTCGACCCTGCCCGGCGTACGCGTCGCCGGCCGACCCGCCAGCGCGTTCGTGCTGGTGCACGTGCCCGGGGCCGCCGACGTGCGGCTCGCCCTGCGGCGGCGCGGCTGGGCGGTGCGCCGGGGCGACACCTTCCCCGGTCTCGGCCCGGACTGGCTGCGCGTCGCCGTACGCGACCGGGCCACCACCGACGCGTTCACCGAGGTACTGGCAGAGATCCTGGAGGCGTGATGCTGGAGACCACGATCGCGGCGATCCGGCCGCCCGACGAGCCGGCCATGGCCGCCGCCCGGGAGTTGCAGGGGCGGCTGACGAAGCCCGCCGGCTCCCTCGGCGCCCTGGAGGAGCTCTCCGTACGCCTGGCCGGCCTGGCGGGGCACTGCCCGCCGCCGCTGCCCGAGCCGGCCGCCGTCGCGATCTTCGCCGGTGACCACGGCGTGCACGCCCAGGGGGTGACGCCCTGGCCGCAGGAGGTCACCGCCCAGATGATCGGCAACTTCCTCGCCGGCGGCGCGGTGGTCAACGCGTTCGCCCGGCAGGCCGGCGCCTCGGTCACCGTGGTCGACGTCGGCGTGGCCACCGCGCTGCCGGTCGCCGCGCCGGGCGGGCACGCCGGAGACCGGCCGGCCCGCGACGAGCCCCGGCTGGTCGCGGCGAACGTCCGCGCCGGCACCCGGGACCTGGCGGTGACCGCCGCGCTGACCCGCGACGAGGCCCGCGCGGCCGTCGAGACCGGCATCCGGGTGGCCGGCGAGCTGATCGACGCCGGCGCGGGCATCCTGCTCACCGGCGACATGGGCATCGGCAACACCACGCCCGCCGCCGCCCTGATCGCCGCGTTCGCCGGCATCGACCCGGCGGAGACGACCGGCCGGGGCACCGGGGTCGACGACCCGACGTACGCCCGCAAGGTGGCCGTCGTGCGGGCCGCGCTGCGCCGGCACGCCCCCGACCCGGCCGACCCGCTGGGCGTGCTGGCCGCCGTCGGCGGCCTGGAGCACGCCGCGCTGGCCGGGCTGGTCCTGGGCGCCGCCGCCCGCCGCACGCCGGTGCTGCTGGACGGGGTGATCGCGGTCTCCGCGGCGCTCGCCGCGGCGGCGTTCGCCCCGCACGCCGTGGCCGCCATGGTGGCCGGGCACCGCTCCGCCGAGCCGGGCGCCACGGTCGCGCTGCGCCGGCTGGGCCTGGAGCCGCTGATCGACCTCGGGCTGCGCCTGGGCGAGGGCACCGGCGCGCTGCTCGCGCTGCCGGTGGTCACCGGCGCGGTCCGGGTGCTGCACGAGGTCGCCACCTTCGACTCGGCGGGGGTGGCCGAGAAGTGAGCGGGCGAACCGGCGCGCCCGGCGGCGGGAGGGCGGCGTGAGCGGCAACCCGTACCCGCTGGGCCTGCGCCTCGCCGGCCGACGGGTGGTCGTGGTGGGCGGGGGAGCGGTGGCCACCCGGCGGGTGCCGGCCCTGCTCGACGCCGGCGCGGACGTCCTGCTCGTCGCGCCGGAGCTGACCCCGGCGCTGCGCGCGCACGTCGACGCGGGACGGCTGCACTGGGCGCCGCGCCGGTTCGCCCCCGACGACCTGGACGGCGCGTGGCTGGTGCAGGTCGCGATCGACGACCCGCTCGCCGCCGCGTCGGTCAGCGCCGCCGCCGCCGAGCGCCGCATCTTCTGCGTACGCGCCGACGACCGCGCCGCCGCCACCGCCTGGACCCCGGCCGTGACCCGGCACGGGCCGGTGACCGTGGCGGTGCTCGGCGGGGGCGACCCGCGCCGGGCGATGGCCGTCCGCGACGCCGTGCGCGCCCTGCTGGAGGTGCGCGAGGGCACCCTGTCGACGCCCGCGGCACCGGAGGGGACGACGTCGGGCACCCGGCCCGGGCGGGTGGCACTTGTCGGCGCCGGCCCCGGGGACCCGGAGCTGATCACCGTCCGGGGCTGGCGGCTGCTCACCGAGGCCGACGTGGTGGTCGCCGACCGGCTCGTCCCCGGCCTGCTCCTCGACGAGCTGCGCGCCGACGTCGAACTGGTCGACGCCTCCAAGATCCCCTACGGCCCGTCCCGCGCCCAGGAGGAGATCAACCGGATCCTGGTGGACCGGGCCCTCGCCGGCCGGTCCGTGGTGCGGCTCAAGGGCGGCGACCCGTACGTCTTCGGCCGTGGCGGCGAGGAGCTGCTGGCCTGCGCGGCGGCCGGCGTGCCGGTGACCGTGGTCCCCGGCGTGACCAGCTCGATCGCCGCCCCGGCGGCGGCGGGCATCCCGGTCACCCACCGGGGGGTGGCCCACGAGTTCACCGTGGTCTCCGGGCACGTCGCGCCCGACTCGCCGGCCTCCCTGGTCCGCTGGGACGCGCTGGCCGGACTGCGCGGCACGCTGGTCGTCCTGATGGGGCTGAAGAACCTCGCGGCGATCACCGCGACGCTCATCGCGCACGGCCGGCCGGCGCAGACGCCGGCCGCCGTGGTGCAGGAGGCGACCACCGGGGCCCAGCGGGTGCTGCGTTCCACGCTCGGCGCGGTGGCCGCCGACGTGGTCGCCGCGGGGCTGCGCCCACCCGCCGTGGTGGTGCTGGGGGACGTGGTCGACACCCTCGCCGGGGCTGGCGCTGCGGGACTTCCGGACAGCCCGCTCGCTCCGGGCGGTCAGGCTGACCCCGTGGAATGAGCGACGACGGCCGGAGAGAAGTTTCTCTCCGGCCGCCGTCTTCGCTGGTCAGGTCACTGCTTGAGCATGTTGTCCAGCAGCAGCGCGCAGCGGATCAGGCCGAGGTGGCTGTACGCCTGCGGGTGGTTGCCCAGCCCGCGCTCGGCCATCGGGTCGTACTGCTCGGGCAGCAGGCCCGTCGGGCCGGCGGTGTCCACCATCTGCGAGAACAGCTCCTCGGCGTCGGTACGCCGCCCGGTGCGCAGGTACGCCTCGATGAGCCACGCCGTGCAGATGTGGAAGCCGCCCTCGCGCCCCGGCAGGCCGTCGTCCCAGTGGTAGCGGTAGACGACCGGGCCGCTGCGCAGGTCCGCCTCGATCCGCAGGACGGTGGAGAGGAAGCGCGGGTCGTCGCCGGGGAGCAGGCCCGACAGCCCGATCCACAGCGACGAGGCGTCCATGTCCTCGTCCCCGTACGCCACGCTGTAGGCCTCGACGGTCTCGTGCCAGCCGTACTCCAGCACGTTGGCGCCGATGCGGTCGCGCAGCTCCACCCACTCCGGGCGGTCCTCGCCGCCGTGCTGGCGCATGACGTGCAGCGCCCGGTCGACGGTCATCCAGCACATCACCTTCGAGAAGATGTGGTGCCGCGGGGGGAGGCGGGCCTCCCAGATGCCGTGGTCGGGCTCGTGCCAGCGGCGACGGACCGCCTCGACCATGTTGTCGAGCACCCGCCACTCGTCCTCGCGTACGGAGCCGCGGGCGTCGGCGACGGCCGCGATCAGGTCCGCGATGGGGCCGAACACGTCGAGCTGGAGCTGGTGGTTGGCGAGGTTGCCGACCCGCACCGGGCGGGAGCCGGCGTACCCGGGCAGGGTGTCGATGACCGCCTCGGCGCCCAGCTCGTAGCCGTCGACCGTGTAGAGCGGGTGCAGCCGCTCCGGGTGCCCGCCGGTGCGCTCGATGCACCCGTCGACCCAGCGCAGCAGCGCCTCGGCCTCCTCGATCGAGCCCAGGTCGACCAGGGACCGCGCGGTCATCGCCGCGTCCCGCAGCCAGCAGTAGCGGTAGTCCCAGTTGCGGACGCCGCCCAGCTCCTCGGGCAGCGACGTGGTCGCGGCGGCCAGGATCGAACCGGTGGCCTCGTGGCAGAGCCCGCGCAGGGTCAGCGCGCTGCGCACCACCAGGTCCCGGGCGGTGCTCGGCAGCCGCAGGGTGGCCACCCAGTCCTTCCACGGCTGCTCGGCCAGGGTCTGCCGCTCGTGCACCGGCAGCCGGTGGTGTTCCAGGCTGTGCGTGCCGAAGCGCAGCTCCAGCACGACCTGCCCGCCGGCGGCGGAGAGGTCGACGACCGCCTTGGCCGTCTCGTAGCCGCCGTCGTTGGTGACCTGCCACTCGACCCCGGGGGAGTAGAGCGCGACCGGCTCGTTGGAGCCGAGCACCAGCAGGCCGTCGCCGATCGGCTGCAACTGCACCGCGACCTGGCCGAACTCGGGCCGGGGCGCGAACTCCAGCCGGGCCCGGCCCGAGCCGGTCAGCACCCGGACCAGGGTCGAGTCGCCGCTGACGACGGCCGGGCCGTCGGGCGTGGTCTCCCTGGCCGGCTTGTCGAGCCAGTCGGTGACGGTCAGGCCCGACCACCGGGTCTCGACGGTCATCGTGCCCGAGCGGTAGCGCTGGCCGAGCGGGATGCCGCCGCGCTCCGGGGCGACGCTGAAGTGCCCGGCCGGGCTGCCACCGACCAGGTCGGCGAAGATCGCCGCCGAGTCCGGCTTGGGGTGGCAGAGCCAGGTGACCTTGGCTTCGGGGGTGAGCAGGGCCACCGTCCGGCCGTTGGCCAGCATCGAGTGCCGCTCGATGGGGACCGCCCGCTCGCCGAAGAGCCAGTGCCGCCGGGTCTCCAGCAGCAGGCCGAGGGCGCGGGCGGCCTCGATCGGCTCGGCGACCCGGTAGCCGGCCTTGGTGTCGCCGGGACCGATCTTGATGCCGACGTCCGGCCCGTGCAGGTTGCCGAAGGCGTTCTCGTCGGTGACGTCGTCGCCGATGAAGAGCACCGCGCTGGCGGAGAGCTGGGTGCGCAGCTGGTCGACGGCCGTGCCCTTGTGGGTGGCGACCACCGACAGCTCGATGACCTCCTTGCCCTGCGTGACCGTGACGTCGTCCCAGGTGGCGGGGCCGCTGCGGACCGCCTCGATGGCGGCTGCCGCGACCTCCGGGGCCACCCCGCGGGTGTGCACGGCGACGCTCGCCGGCTTGCGCTCCAGCCGGATGCCCGGGTGCGCCGAGGCGATCTCGCGCAGGGCGTCGCGCAGCCGGGTACGGACCGCGATCAGCTCGGGGGAGAGCCGCTCGACGAACCCGATGTCGAACTCGGAGCCGTGGCTGCCGACCAGGTGGACCTCGCTGGGCAGCCGGGAGAGCGCGGCGAGGTCGCGCAGGGCCCGCCCGGAGACCACCGCCACGGTGGTCTGGGGCAGGGCGGCCAGGGCCCGGACGGCCGCCACCGACTCCGGCAGCGGCACGGCCTTGCTCGGGTCCTCCACGATCGGCGCCAGGGTGCCGTCGTAGTCGCAGGCGATCAGAAGCTGGGGCACCCGGGCGATGCGGCCGATGGCGGCGCGCAGTTCCGGGTCCATCGTGCCGGCCGCCGGGGTGATGATCTCGCTGGCGGCGTTCACGCGACCTCCGATTGAGGCACACCGAGCTCGGTGAGGAACGACTTCGCCCAGTGCCCCACGTCGTGGGTGCGTAGGTGGCGTTGCATTGTCCGCATTCTGCGGCGGGCCTCCGGCTTCTCGACATGCACGGCCCTCAGCAGGGCGTCCTTGACCGCGTCTGGGTCGTGCGGGTTACACAGGAACGCCTGACGCAGCTCGGTTGCGGCGCCGGCGAACTCGCTGAGCACGAGTGCACCGCCCTGGTCGGCGCGCGATGCGACGTACTCCTTGGCTACCAGGTTCATTCCGTCTCGCAGCGGGGTCACCATCATCACGTCCGCGGCGGCGTACATCGCGGCCAGTTCAGTGCGACTGTACGACTGATGCAGATAATGCACCGCCGGCACGCCGACCCTGCCGAATTCGCCATTAATCCGACCGACCTCGCGCTCCACCTTCACGCGTAGTGCCTGGTAGTGCTCCACGCGCTCGCGGCTGGGCGTGGCGACCTGCACCATGACCGCATCGGGAACTGTCAACTTTCCGTCAGCCAGCAGTTCGCGGAAGGCCTTCAGGCGCAACTCGATGCCCTTGGTGTAATCCAGCCGGTCGACGCCCAGGATGATCGTCTTCGGGTTGCCCAGCTCCTCGCGGATCTCCTTCGCCCGGGCCTGGATCGCCGGGTCGGTGGCCAGCCGCTCCATCTCCCTGGTGTCGATGGAGATCGGGAATGCGCCGGCCTTCACCTGGCGGCCGTCGACCTGGATCATCTGCCCCTCGTAGCGCAGCCCGAGCAGGTGCCGGGCCAGCCGGACGAAGTTCTGCGCGGCGAGGCGCTGCTGGAACCCGACCAGGTCGGCGCCGAGCAGGCCGCGCAGGATCTCGGTGCGGAACGGCATCTGCATGAACAGCTCGATGGGCGGGAACGGGATGTGCAGGAAGAAGCCGATCCGCAGGTCGGGCCGCAGCTCGCGGAGCATCGCCGGGACGAGCTGGAGCTGGTAGTCCTGCACCCAGACCGTCGCCCCCTCGGCCGCGACCTCCGCCGCGGCCTCCGCGAAGCGGGCGTTGACCAGGCGGTACGCCTCGCGCCAGCGGCGCTTGTAGGCCGGCGTCTCCACCGCGTCGTGGTAGAGCGGCCAGATCGTCGCGTTGGACTGGCCCTCGTAGTAGCGCTCCAGTTCCTCCGCGCTCAGCGGTACCGGGTGCAGCCGGATGCCCTCCAGGTCGAAGGGCTCGGGGGCGGCGCCGGTGCCGCCGGCCCAGCCGACCCAGGTGCCCTGGTGCTCGGCGAGGACGGGATGCAGTGCGGTCACCAGCCCTCCTGGGCTGCGACGCCACTGCCGTCCTTCGGGGGTGCTCACCTCGTCGACGGGTAGCCGGTTCGCCACTACGACAAAGGAGCTGCGGACGGTCACGTTCGGCCACCTCCGGGTGCTGACGGGTCAACCGCGAATGAGCGTACTGAGCGTAGCTGCGGCTTCTGGGGCCCCGTGCCGGAGTCACCTACCCTTCCCACGATGGTCCAACCCCTGGCGTGATCTTGTCGATACCCCTTTCCGGAAGCAGGGGTGGCGCGCCGCGTCCGGAGCGTCGGAGGCGGGGTGATGTGGGCGCGGCGCCGCGTACCTGTCAGGATTGAGGATGGCGTGCGTGCGGCCGGCCACCGGCCGGCGGCGGCGGGCGGAGGTCGAAGCCCGCGCCCGCGCCCGCCGGCCCCAGTCGCAACCCTACGGAGGTAGCCCACACCGTGGCCCAGTACATCTACGTCCTCGAGAAGGCGCGCAAGGCGCACGGCGACAAGGTCGTGCTCGACAACGTGACGCTGAGCTTCCTGCCGGGGGCCAAGATCGGTGTGGTCGGCCCGAACGGCGCGGGCAAGTCCAGCCTCCTCAAGATCATGGCAGGACTGGACAAGCCGAGCAACGGCGAGGCCCGGCTGATGCCCGGCTACACCGTCGGCATGCTCGCCCAGGAGCCCCCGCTCAACGACGCCAAGACCGTGCTCGGCAACGTCGAGGAGGCGGTCGCCGAGACCAAGGCCAAGCTGGAGCGGTTCAACAAGATCGCCGAGCAGATGGCCACCGACTACTCCGACGAGCTGATGGAGGAGATGGGCCGGCTCCAGGAGGAGCTGGACCACCTCGACGCGTGGGACATCGACTCCAAGCTCGAACTGGCGATGGACGCGCTGCGCTGCCCGCCGCCGGACGCCGACGTCACCCAGCTCTCCGGCGGTGAGCGCCGCCGCGTGGCGTTGTGCAAGCTGCTGCTGGAGGCTCCCGACCTGCTGCTGCTCGACGAGCCCACCAACCACCTGGACGCGGAGAGCGTCTCCTGGCTGGAGCAGCACCTGGCCAAGTACGCCGGCACCGTCATGGCGATCACCCACGACCGGTACTTCCTCGACAAGGTGGCCGGCTGGATCCTGGAGCTGGACCGCGGCCGGGCCATCGGCTACGAGGGCAACTACTCCACGTACCTGGAGAAGAAGGCCGCCCGGCTCGCCGTCGAGGGCCGCCGCGACGCCAAGATGAAGAAGCGGCTCACCGAGGAACTGGAGTGGGTCCGCTCCAACGCCAAGGCGCGGCAGACCAAGTCCAAGGCCCGACTCGACCGCTACGACGAGATGGCCAACGAGGCGGAGAAGACCCGGAAGCTGGACTTCGAGGAGATCCAGATCCCGCCGGGCCCGCGCCTGGGCAACACGGTCATCGAGGTGCAGAACCTGAGCAAGGGCTTCGGCGACCGGCTGTTGATCGACAACCTGTCGTTCTCGCTGCCGCGCAACGGCATCGTCGGCATCATCGGTCCGAACGGCGTCGGCAAGACCACCCTGTTCAAGACCATCGTCGGGCTGGAGCAGCCGACCAGCGGCGAGGTCCGGGTCGGCCCCACCGTCTCGCTGTCGTACGTCGACCAGAACCGGCAGGGCCTCGACGGTGACAAGAGCGTCTGGGAGGTCGTCTCCGACGGCTTGGACTACCTCATGGTCGGCAAGGTCGAGATGCCGTCGCGGGCCTACATCGCGGCGTTCGGGTTCAAGGGGCCGGATCAGCAGAAGCCGACCAAGGTGCTCTCCGGCGGCGAGCGCAACCGGCTCAACCTCGCGCTGACGCTGAAGATCGGCGGCAACGTGATCCTGCTCGACGAGCCCACCAACGACCTGGACGTGGAGACGCTCTCCAGCCTGGAGAACGCGCTGCTGGAGTTCCCCGGCTGCGCCGTGGTCATCTCCCACGACCGGATGTTCCTCGACCGGGTCTCCACGCACATCCTGGCGTGGGAGGGCGACGACGAGGACCCGGCCCGGTGGTTCTGGTTCGAGGGCAACTTCGAGGCGTACGAGAAGAACAAGATCGACCGGCTCGGCGCGGAGGCGGCCCGACCGCACCGGGTGACCTACCGCAAGCTGACCCGCGACTGACGTGGCAGACCGTTTCGTGTACCACTGCACCCTGCGGTGGTCCGACCTGGACGCGTACGGGCACATCAACAACTCGCGCTTCCTCACCCTCTACGAGGAGGCCCGGGTGGCGTTGATGTTCGCCGGCGGCCGGGCGTGGGGCGTGGGTTCGTTCGCCGACGGCGTCGTGATCAGCCGGCACGAGATCGACTACCTGCGCCCGGTCGAGTACGCCCTCGGCCGGGCCACCGCCGAGGCCGCCCCCACGGTGCGCATCGAGCTGTGGGTGGAGGAGATCCGGGGCGCGTCCTTCACCGTCGCCTACGAGCTCTTCGACGGTGACGTGCTGGCCAGCCGCGCACGCTCGGTGCTGGTGCCGTTCGACCTGACCCGGCAGCGGCCCCGGCGGATCACCCCGGAGGAGCGGACGTTCCTGCTCACGTACGCGCCGCAGGAGCCGGCGGCGTGACGGCGACCGACGGGCCGGCCGCCCCGGGGCGGGCCGCTGGCGGCGGTCCGGTCGGCGGCGGGCACGGGATCGCGGACGCCGCCGACGCCGGGGCCTTCCTGGCCCGCCTCGTCCGGCTGGACCGCGACGCGCCGGTCCGGCTCCGCTCCGGCGGTGTGCGGGGCCGTACGGCCCTCTGGGGGCGTCTGCCGTGGGGTGTGCTGGTCGTCCGGACGGTGGCCGGCGACGGCCCCGGCGACGCCACGGTCTCGGCCGGGGAACTGCTTGCCGAGTTGGCGGCGGGCGGTGCGGCGCTGCCGACGCGGCGGGACGAGCGGTGGCGCTGGCCGCTGCCGCCCACGGCGAGCCGCCGGGTGGAGACGCTGCCGGGCGGCGAGCTGCGGCGGGTCGCGGCGGCGGCGGCCGACGCCCTGCGCGAGGCCGGCACCCACGGCGTCGGCGGCCGTGCCGTCGGGCAACGGGCGCTGCGCGACGCGCTGCTCGACCACGTGCCGGTGGTCGTCACCCCGGACGACCCACCCGGCGAGCCGGTGGAGGTGACCCAGCGGATGGTCCAGGGGTTGGTCCGGATGGGCTTCCTGGGGGCGTCCGAGGGGTCGGCCGAGACGGGGGACGGGGGCGACGTCCAGGTGCGGACGGTCGGCCGTTGGGTCGGACTGGTGGGACCGTACGGAGCGATCTGGTCGCAGAAGGCCACGGAACTTGCCGTGCGGCCGCTCTGAGGTCATCCGTTCGGATGACCCGCATTCATTCTTCTGTCCTGGGGCTGCCGTTGGGGGGGTGCCTCAACCCGGCTGTCCGGGTACCGTCCATCCTCGGATCCAACGCACCGTAGGCGAGTGGATCCGCTGGGGAGTGAGGTGCGCGAGCGATGCCGTGGTGGTCATGGCGCCCCGGTCCCGCCAACGGCGGCGGCGACCCGGAAAGGCGGAGCGGGGTCACAGTGGAGAGCACCGTCCGGGTCGGACCACCGACCCCGCGTCAGCCGGGAGACGACTGCCCACCGACGGAGCGAGCCGTGATCGCGGACATGCCCGCCACGGTCGAGCCGGTCACCCTGCGCCGCGTCTGCGACGCACTCGACATGCTCGACGTGCGCTACCTGGCCGACGGCGACGGCAACCTGCTGGCCATGTGGGAGCGGCACGCCGTGCTGGTCACACTGGAGGGTCCGGAGGACGAGATCCTGGTGATGCGGGCCCGTCCACACGCGACGGTGCCGCCGGACTGGGCCGACCGCGCCTACCGGGTGGTCAACGAGTGGAACCACACCCGCCGCTTCTGCAAGGCCTACATCGGCGACCCGACCGAGCGCGGCCAGCTGCCGATCTACGCGGAGTTGCAGGTGCCGTTCGGCGCCGGGGCGCACGACGCGCTGCTGGTCGAGATGCTCGACTGCGGCGCGGCGGTCGCCACCAGCTTCGTGGACTGGCTGCACGACGAGGGCGCCCTGCTCTGAGCCGTCCCGGCGGTGCCGGGCGCGGATCGGCGCACGACCCCGGTCGGGCCGACCGGGGTCAGGCCGGGCCCGCCGGGTCCTCCATTGCGTTGACCATGAAGAAGGCGGCCCGCTCCAGGTAGTCCCAGAGCGCCGTGGCGATCTCCGGCGGCAGGGCGAGACGGTCGACGGCGCGGCGCATGTGCAGCAGCCACGCGTCCCGCTCGGCGGCGCCGATCCGGTACGGCGCGTGGCGCATCCGCAGCCGCGGGTGTCCGCGCTGCGCCGAGTACGTGTTGGGGCCGCCCCAGTACTGCATGAGGAACAGGGCCAGCCGGTCCGCGGCCGGGCCCAGGTCCTCCTCGGGATACATGGGGCGCAGCAGCGGGTCGGTGGCGACCCCGGCGTAGAACTCGTCCACCAGCTTGCGGAAGGTGGGCTCGCCGCCGACCGCTTCGAAGAGGGTCATCGACGCACCGGGCCGGTCGGACTCACCTGCGGCATTCACCGTTCCATCCTGCCAGGTGCCGCGCCGGCCGACCGGGGGGTGCCGGCTGTGGGCCGGGTCACCGTGTGCCGCTGCCGTCCCGCCGGGCCGGGGCGACCGCCCAGCGCCCCGCCGGCCTGCCGGCCGGTTCCTCCCCGTGCCGCTCCGGCATGCCCTGACCCGCCTGCCGGGGGGCGGACGCGCCCGGCTGCTGGGCCGCCTCGATGGCCGCGTCGATCGTCGAGCGGCTCGGCCAGTGCAGGGCGGCGAGCGTCATCAGCAGCACCCCGACCGCGCTCCACACCCCGACCACGACCGGGATGGAGAACCGCTCGGCCAGCAGCCCGGTCACCAGGACGGCCAGGCCCTGGATGACCTGGACGCCGGTCGCCATCACGCCGAAGGCGCGGGCCCGGAAACCGTCGGGCAGGGCCCGGACGAAGAGCCCGTTGGCCACCGGCAGCATGCCGGCGACGGCGAACCCGCAGGCGGCGGCGAGCAGCGCCACCACCAGCGGCGGCGGGTCGAGCAGGGCGGGCACCAGGGCCAGCGGCGAGAGCACCGCCAACGGCCGCATCAGACTCAGCCGGCGGTCCGGTCCGAACGCCCGGCTGACGATCAGCCCGCCGAGGATGAAGCCGACGGGGTTCGCGGCCATGATGATGGCCTGGGCGGCCCCGGCGTCCAACTGGCCGGCGTGCTCGTTCGCCCAGGCGGCGGCGAGGCCCTCCGGCACCACGGAGAAGAGCATGGCCGCGAAGACCAGCACGGCGATGGCCCGCAGCACCGGGGTGCCGAACACGATCTGGAAGCCCTGCGCGGTCTCCCGCAGCAGGTGGCTGCGGTGCGCGGCGGTCATCGCCGTCGGCCGGTCGGCCACGCCGAAGCGCACCAGCGCGGCCGACAGGGCGAAGGTCGCGGCGTTCACCAGCAGCGCGGCGGTCGGATCGAACGCGGCGATGGCCGCGCCCGCCAGGTAGCCGACGACCTGCGCGGCCTGGCCGACGCTGCTGATCATCGACAGGCCGACCACCAGGCGGTCCCCGGTGAGGATCAGCGGGATCAGCGCCGACTTGGCGGCCTGGCTCGGTGGATTGGCCAGGGTGGTGGCGAAGAGCAGGGCCAGGATCATCGCGACGGGCATGCCGGGGATGGCGATGCACACCATCAGCAGCATCCGGACGAGATCGCAGATCACCATGACCTGCCGGTAGCGGTGCCGCTCCGCGAGCGTGGCGAGCAGGGGACCGCCGACCAGCCAGGGCAGGTAGCTCACCGCGAAGGCGGCGGCGGAGAGCGCGACGGACCGGGTCTCCTCGTAGACCAGCAGGGTGACCGCGGCCTTGGCGATGTAGTCGCCGATCCAGGAGAGAGCGCTCGCTGTGAAGACGGCGCCGTACTCGCGATTGGCGAACACCTCGCGGAAGGTAGCCGGACCCTCCGGGGATGGTCGCTCGTCAGGCACCGTCGCCTCCATCGTTCCCCTGGGCGGGCCACTTGTGATGGACGGCCCGGGAACCGTCGTCAGATCTACGGATCAGCGAGGACGTGATCACGCTCCGGGGGAGCGCGTGCACCGGATTTTGCCCGATCGTCCGACGACTGGCTAGGGCGAAGGGGTTGATCGTCGCATCCCCGACTGAACGAACGGACGATACCCGAGGGGCCGCCCGGCTCGCGACCCCCGCCGGCCGTCGCCCCGGCGCCTCAGGTGGCGCCCCCCTGCCCGGTCTCGCCGGGGGCGCGGACCGGGATGCCGGGATAGAGCCGGGCGGCGGCGATCTTCGCGGTGATACCCGAATTCTCCAGCGCCTCGGCGAGCCGGCGGCGCAACTCCCGGCCGACGGCGAACTGCCCGTCGGCGCTCGTCTTCACCACCGTACGGATCACCGCGCCGTCGACCGTCATCTGCTCGACGCCCAGCACCTCCGGCGCCTCGACGATCTCCGGCGCCAGGTCGGGGTCCATCGCCACCGACGCGGCGGCGGTCCGCAGCACGGCCGTGGCCTCCTCCGTGCCGGCGAAGCCGATGGGCAGGTCGACCACCACCAGGGCCCAGCCCTGGCTCTTGTTGCCCACCCGGACGATCTCGCCGTTGCGGATGTACCAGAGCACGCCCCGCCCGTCGCGCACGGTGGTGACCCGCAGCCCGACCGACTCCACCACGCCGGTCGCCTCGCCGAGGTCCACGGTGTCGCCGACGCCGTACTGGTCCTCGATCAGCATGAACAGGCCGGCGATCAGGTCCTTGACCAGGCTCTGCGCGCCGAAGCCCAGGGCCACGCCCGCGATGCCGGCGCTGGCCAGCAGCGGGGCCAGGTCGAAGCTGAACTCCTTGAGGATCATCAGCAGCGCGATGCCGAAGATGAACGCGGTGCTCAGGCTGCGCAGCACCGACCCGATCGCCTCGGCCCGCTGCCGGCGTCGCTCCGGCACGAACTCGCCGGGCTCGCCGGCGGCGGTGGGGATCCGCTCGCGCAGCGGACGCAGCATGGTCGGTACGCCGGCGTCGGTGGTCGTCCGCACCAGTCGGCGGATCGTCCGGTGCACCAGCCACCGGGCGGCGACCGCCAGCAGCAGGATCATCACGATCCGCAGCGGCTTGAGCAGGATCCAGTAGCTGCCCTCGGCGAACCACACCGAGCCGGTCATGTCGTAGACGCTCTTGCAGAGGGCGTCGTCCAGACAGGTCGGCGACGGAGCCGGGTCCGGCGCCTCGACGGCGGGCAGGGCGGGCAGCGTCAGGCTGGCAACGGTCACGCTGTCTTCGTACCGCACCCGGCGGGGCCGGATCCCGTCGACCCTCCGCGTCGTGACCCGGCCCCGGCTGAGGCGTGCGGCCGGGCGCGGGCGTACGGGCCAGGTGTGCCCCCGGGAATGCGAGGTGGCAGCGCACCTACCATGATCAAATGACAGCTTCCACCTTCGTCTTCGTGCCCGGTGCCGGCAGCAACTCGTTCACGTGGGCGCCCATGCAGCGGGAGCTGGCCCTGCGCGGGCACCGCTCGCTGGCCGTCGACCTGCCCGGGCACGGCTTCGGCGCGACGTTCCCGGCGGCGTACCAGGCCCCGCAGGACCTGGCCGCCCTGGCGACCACGCCGAGCGCGATGGCCGGCATCGGCCACGCCGACAACGTGGCGCACGTCCTGGACGTCGTGCGGCGGGTACGCGAGCACGGGCCCGTCATCCTGGTCGGGCACAGCCGGGGCGGGCTCACCCTGACCGGGGTCGCGAACGCCGCCCCGGAACTGGTGGACCGCCTGGTCTACATCTCGGCGTGGTGCTGCGCCGCCGACACCCCGGCCGGCTACCAGGCCTCGGCGGAGAACGCGTCGAGCGCCCTGAACGACGTCGGCGGCCTGCTCGCCGCGAACCCGATGGAACTCGGCGCGCTGCGGTTCAACTGGCGCACCGCCGACCCCGCACTGCTCGCCATCCTCCGGGAGGCGGTCCTGGCCGACGGCACCGACGACGAGTTCCACGGCTACCTCAACACCCTGGAGCCGGACGAGAGCCTGGACGCCGGCGAGGAGCGGGCCGACCCCGAGACCTGGGGTCGCGTCCCCCGCACCTACGTGCGGCTCACCGCCGACCGGGCGATGCCGATCGCGCTCCAGGACCGGTTCATCGCCGATGCCGACGAGCTCACCCCGGACAACCCGTTCGACGTCCGGTCCCTCGACGTCAGCCACGCCGCCGTGCTGGTCCGCCCCGAGGAGACCGCGGCACTGCTGTCCTCCCTGGTGCGGGTCTGACGGGGCCCGTGTCGACGCCCGACGCGGCCGGCGACGCGCGAAGGAGACGGCACCGGATCGCACCGCACGGTCGGTGATCGAATGCGGCCCGCCGTGTACGCCGGAAACGGCCTTCGTGGGCGTTTGCTCCCGCCGGCGTCCCATGGTGGATTCCCGCCTGACGTCAGCCACTCCAGCCATCACGATTCTCCTTGATCGTGTTTACCGGATTCAATGCGTAAACATGATCATCGGATCGTGGTTCCGGGGCGGTGGGGCGCGGTGGCGGGCGCCGGGCGGCCGGCGGCGTGGGAAGGGTCCGGCGCTGCTCAGAGGGCGGATCTGCCCGTTTCCGGGTGATGCCCGATCGGCTTCCGACATTAGTGCGTGCAATCCGGGGGCCGATCAGGGACGATGGGCGCACGGACGTCGGTGATCCGGCCGGCGTCGGCCGTGGTGGGCGACTGCGCCCGTTTCCGGTCGGCGGTGGCGAGTAGGGGCCGCTGAACCGGGAGGGTGAACGCGATGCCTGACATACGACCCACGGTGGGCTCCGGTGCGCTGGTCCTCAACGCCACCTACGAGCCGCTGTGCGTCGTGTCGGTGCGTCGAGCCGCCATTCTCGTGCTCTCCGCCAAGGCGATCTGCGTCGCCGACGGGGACGGCATGCTGCACAGCGCCCACGACGCGCTGCCGGTGCCGTCGGTCGTCCGGCTCACCCGCTTCGTGCGGGTGCCCTACCGCACCCACGTCGGGCTCTCCCGCCGCGCCATCTTCGCCCGCGACGGTTGGCGGTGCGCCTACTGCCGGGGGCCCGCCGAGACCATCGACCACGTCTTCCCCCGCAGCCGGGGCGGCCGGCACGCCTGGGAGAACGTCGTGGCCGCCTGCGCCCGGTGCAACCACACCAAGGGCGACAAGACCCCCGCCGAGCTGGGCTGGCGGCTGCACTCGCTGCCGGCGGCCCCGAAAGGCACCGCCTGGCGGGTGCTCGGCCACCGGGCGCCGGACCCTCGCTGGTCCGACTGGCTCGACCTGCGCGAGCCCGAGGCCGCCTGACCGTCGCCCCGCCCCGCCGAACGCGGCGGCGGCGCATGGCCCGGCGGTCGCGGCGTCGAGCGTCAACAGCCGCACCCGGCGGAGCCGCTCGCGGCCGGTGCCGGCGGTCGCCGAGGAGGCGCTGCCACCGGTCACGCCGGACGGGCCCGGACCAGGGACGCGAAGACCACCACGTTGTCGGCGTACCCGGTCTCGCCGCCCACCCAGCGCCCGCCGCAGGTGATCAGGCGCAGCCGGGGGCGGCTGAAGTCCCCGAAGACCTCGTCCACCGGCAGCCGGTCCTTGCCGAAGCGCTCGACGGAGTCCACCTCGAAGACCGCCACCGAACGGTCCTGCCGGGCCACCTCGATGCGGTCGCCGTCCCGCAGGTCCCGCAGCTTGTGGAAGACCGCCGGCCCGGTGCTGGTGTCGACGTGCCCGACGATCACCGAGGGCCCGTACTGACCGGGGGTCGGGCCCTGGTCGTACCAGCCGGCCTCCTGGGCGCGGGCGGCGTCGGGCACCGCGATGCTGCCGTCCGGGGCGATGCCGACCGCGTGCACGGGCGCCCGGACGTCGATCGGGTCGATGGCGATGCCGACCGGCCGGCTGGCGGGCAGCACCGGGAACTTCTTCGGCGCGGGCCGCAGCCCGGCGAGGAACCGCTCCGGCAGCACGCTCACGCCCGCGATCCGCTCCACCCCGAGCATGGTGACGATGAGCGCCATGAGCGTGGCGATCACCAGGACCGGCAGGCCCGGCCCCCGGCCGGAGGCCAGTCGCCCGCCGGCCGGAACCCGGCGGTAGCGGGGTCGGGCGGGCAGCGGACCGGCGGCCGGGTCGGTGGTGGCGACGCTCGCCGACACCGCCTCCCCGGCCACCCGGCGCAAGCGGCGGGCCGTCGCGGCCGCCGCCCGGCGGGACGCCCGCAGCGTCCGCCGGGTGGCCGCCCGGACCCGGCCCGGCCCGGATCGCCTGGTACGCCTCTTCGAGCCGGCCATGGCGACGGCGGGTCAGGAACCGGACCCGGTCCGGCGACGGTTGCCGAGGAAGCCGAAGCCCACGGCCAGCGCCACCACCGCGAGGCCGCCGACCATCAGCATCGAGCCGGTGCCCGAGGCGCCGGCGGTGCCACCGCCCCCGGTGGCCGGGCCCTTGCTGGGCTGCTCCATGTTCAGCACCGTGAGCGTGGTGGTCGCGGTGTTGCCGTTGTCGCAGCGCAGGTCGACCGGGTAGTCGCCGGGTTCCTTGCTGCCGGGGATGGTGACCTGGCCGGTCAGGAAGCCGTTGTCCGGTCGCAGCATCACCCGCCCGAATGCGTCGGAGCGCACGTCGGCCTGGCGGTTGTTCGCGTTGTCGCAACCGGCCCGGATGCTGACCCGGGTGCCGGCCTGCGCACTGTTGGGCACCACCTCGACGAAGGTGTTCTCTCCCGCCCAGCCGGGCGCGACGGTCGTCAGGACGAACGCCGCGACCAGGCCCAGCACGGTCAGGGCGCGCATCAGGGCACGTTGGAACGCTGTGAGCACCGGCATGATCCCCCCTTCCGGTGACGATCACCGGAAATCCTCCCCGGGCAACAGGGCCTGCTTTCCCGCTGGCCGGGGGGCAAACCCGGGGTGGGTCAGCGGGGCCGGTCGGCGGGGGGCAGGGGGGTCACGGGCTGCCACCGGAGCGGAGTGGAGAGCACCATCGTGCTGGACGGCTGGCCGTACGGGGCGAGCCGGTCGATGACCGCCTCGAAGTCGTCGATCGACCCGGCGGCCACCTTGAGCATGCTGCACGCGTCGCCGGTGATGCGGTGGATCTCCAGGATCTCGGGCCACCCCGCCACGTCGGGGTCGTGCAGGATGCACCGCGACCCGTAGCAGGACATCCGGATCAGCGCGACCACTGTGCGGCCGGCCCGGGTCAGGTCGACGTGGGCGTGGTAGCCGGTGATCACGCCCGACTCCTCCAGCCGGCGTACCCGCTCGGCCACGGCCGGCGGCGACAGGTGCACCCGGCGGGAGAGTTCGCTGAAGGAGAGCCGCGCGTCGGCCTGCAGTTCCCGCAGCAGCGCCCAGTCCATGTCGTCCATGCGGCGACCTTACTTCCTCAAACCCGAATCCAGCTCATGCCTTCCGCGCCGCAGGTCAGAGGGCCTGCGTGCCGTTGATCCGGCATTCCGATCAGGGGTTCCGCCGAGAGATCATGTCGGTCACCCCGAAAACGGCCGACCGTCGGTCGTCCCGGGTGACGCAGAGCAGAGGGAGGCCAACCGGTGGAGCAGACGGAGCTGCGGGCACCCGTCCAGGCGGCGGTGCGCCCGGCGACCCCGCGGCAGCGCGCCGCCCGCGCCGCCCGCAACGGCGGCGAACCGACGCTGGAGTTCGCCGAGCGGGTGCCGTACGACGCGTACGTGCACGCCAGCACGCTGCACCAGTTGCAGCAGCCGCTGAGCGACGACCCCGGCGAGATGTCCTTCCTGATGGTCAGCCAGATCATGGAGCTGTACTTCGGGCTGACCTGCCACGAGTTGCGCGAGACGCAGCGGCTGCTGCGGGCCGACCGGGTCTGGGACGCGCTGGCCCCGCTGCGCCGCGCCGCGCTGCACCTGGAGGGGCTGAACGCGGCCTGGAACGGGCTGCGCTGGATGACCCCGGCCGACTTCAACCGGTTCCGCAACCTGCTGGGCGAGGGCTCCGGCTTCCAGTCGGCCATGTACCGCCACCTGGAGTTCCTGCTCGGCCTCCGCGACGAGACGCTGATCCGGCCGTTCCGGCGACAGACCGAGGTGTACGCCGAGCTGCGCGCCACCCTGGGGGCGCCGAGCCTCTGGGACGACGTGCTCGCCCTGCTGGCCCGGCACGGCCACGACCTGCCGGCCGACCTGCTCGACCGGGAGTTCACCGCCGAGCACCAGCCGCACGCCGCCGTCGAAGCGGCCTGGGTACGGATCTACGCCGAGCCCGGCCCGGAGAACCACCTGCGGATGCTGGGTGAGGCGCTGACCGAGGTGGCCGAGCAGTTCGGCGACTGGCGACAGCACCACGTCAAGGCCGTGCAGCGCACAATGGGCGCCAAGGTCGGCAGCGGCGGCTCCGCCGGACTGGCGTGGTTGCAGCGCAGCATGGCCCGGGTGGTCTTCCCCGAGCTGTGGTCGGCCCGGACAGCGATGTGACCCGAGAGCGAGACAACCCCATGAACACCGGAGCACCTGAGTCGTTCGGGCTGGCCGACGGCGAGGCCGAGGCACGCCGCCTCGACGCCGCCGATCCCGGGCACCGCCACCTGTTCCACGTGCCGCCGGCCGACGGCGGCCGGCACCCCGAGGCCGCCTACCTGGCCGGCAACTCCCTCGGCCTGCAACCCCGGGCCACCCGCGACGAACTCGCCGCCGACCTGGACGCGTGGGGCCGGCTCGGCGTCGAGGGTCACCTGGAGGGCGAGCGCCCCTGGCTGCCGTACCACGAGCTGCTGACGGCGCCGGCCGCGCGACTGGTCGGCGCCACCCCGGCGGAGGTCGTGGTGATGAACTCCCTGACCGTCAACCTGCACCTGCTGATGGTCAGTTTCTACCGGCCGGCCGGGGCGCGCACCAGGATCGTCATCGAGGACAGCACCTTTCCCTCGGACAGCTACGCCGTGCGCAGCCAGGCCCGCTTCCACGGCCTCGATCCGGACACCGCGGTCGTCCGGCTTCGGCCGCGAGCCGGCGAGGACACCCTGCGCACCGAGGACGTGACCGCCTTCCTGGCCGCCGAGGGCGACACGGTGGCGCTGGTGCTGCTCGGTGGGGTCAACTACCTCACCGGCGAGCTGATGGACATCCCGGCGATCACGGCCGCCGGCCGCGCGGCGGGGGCCGTGGTCGGCTGGGACCTGGCACACGCCGCCGGCAACGTCCCGCTCGCGCTGCACGACTGGGACGTCGACTTCGCCGCCTGGTGCTCCTACAAGTACCTGAACTCCGGCCCCGGCGCGCTGGCCGGGGTCTTCGTGCACGAGCGGCACCTCGGCGACGCCGATCTGCCCCGCTTCGAGGGCTGGTGGAGCACCGAGGCGGCCACCCGGTTCGAGATGACCCCGGTGTCCCGGCCGCCGGCCACCGTGGAGGCCTGGCAGATCTCCAACCCGCCGATCTTCGCGATGGGCCCGGTGCGGACCTCGCTGGGGCTCTTCGACGCCGTTGGGATGCCCGCGCTGCGCGAGCGCAGCCTCCGGCTCACCGGCTACCTGGCGGGGCTGTTCGACGAGGTGACCGCGAACCGCCCGCTGACCGTGGTCACCCCGCGCGAGCCGGAGCGGCGCGGCTGCCAGCTCTCGGTGCGCATCGGCGCGGGCAGCGCGGCCGAGCTGGCCAAGCGGCTGCGGCACGAGCACGGGGTGATCGCCGACGCCCGGGAGCCGGACATCATCCGGTTCGCCCCGGTGCCGCTCTATTCCACGTTCCACGACTGCTGGCGGGCCGCCGAGGCGCTGGCGGCCACGGTGGCGGAGGTGAACCGATGACCGAGACCGAGGAACGCAACGAGATCGCGGTGGTGGGCGCGGGCCTGGCCGGCTGTCTGCTGGCCTGCTTCCTGGCCCGGCGCGGCTACCCGGTGGCGCTCTACGAGCGGCGGCCCGACCCGCGTACCGGCACCGTCGAGCGGGGCCGCTCCATCAACCTGGCGCTCTCCGAGCGGGGCCTGGACGCGCTGCGCCGCATCGGGCTCGACGAGCAGGTGCTGGCGGACGGGCTGCCGATGCGCGGCCGGATGATCCACCCCGTGGACGGCGAGGCGCAGTTCCAGTCGTACAGCGCCTCCGGCGACCGGGCGATCAACTCGATCAGCCGGGGCGCGCTGAACAACGCGCTGCTGGACGCGGCCACCAGCCTGCCGGGGGTGCGGGTCGCCTTCGACCACCGGCTCGTCGGGCTCGATGCGACCAGCGGCGAGATGACCTTCGAGACCCCGCAGGGCACGGTCGCGGCCGCCGCGTCGGTCGTGCTCGGCGCCGACGGCGCCGGCTCCGCGGTGCGCGGGCAGCTGCTGGCGTACGGGCTGCTGACCGAGAGCGTCGACTTCCTCGACTACGGCTACAAGGAGCTGACGATCCCGCCGCTGGGCGGGGAGTTCGCCCTCGACCCGCAGGCGCTGCACATCTGGCCGCGCGGCACCTCGATGATGATCGCGCTGCCGAACCCGGACCGCTCGTTCACCTGCACGCTCTTCTGGCCCACCCACGGCACCGCCAGCTTCGCCTCGCTGGGCAGCCCGGCGGCCATCGAGCGGCACTTCGCCGAGCACTACCCGGACCTGCCCCCGCTCGCCCCGGGCCTCGTCGACGACTACCAGCACAACCCGGTGGGCGTGCTCGGCACGGTCCGCTGCACCCCGTGGCAGGCGTACGGGAAGGTTGGCCTGCTCGGCGACGCGGCGCACGCCATCGTCCCGTTCTACGGCCAGGGCGCGAACTGCGCCTTCGAGGACGTCGTCGAGCTGGACCGCTGCCTGGACGAGTGCGCCGACGACTGGTCCGAGGCGCTGCCGCTCTTCCAGCAGCGCCGGCAGGACAACGCCGAGGCCATCGCGCAGATGGCGTTGGCCAACTTCGTGGAGATGCGCGACAAGGTCGCCTCGCCGCTGTTCCAGGCCGGCCGCAAGGTCGAGCACGCGCTGGAGCGGCTGCTGCCGGGCCGGTACGTCTCCCGCTACGAACTGGTGTCCTTCTCGACCACCCCGTACGCCCAGGTGCGTCGCCGGGTCCGCCGGCAGCACCGCCTGCTCGGGGCTGTGGCCGCCGGGGCCGTGGCGCTGCTGGCCGGCGCGGTCGGCCTCACGATCAGCCGAGGGAGGCGTCGATGACCGTGACCTGGGATCCCCGGCTGATGGCCGGGTGGGCGCCCGACGGCCCGCCGCTCCTGCGCAATTTCGTCGGTGGTGAGTTCGTCGATGTGGGGCGGCGGTTCACGAAGCGCAGTCCGGTCACCGGTGAGCCGGTCTTCGAGGTGGTGGAGGCCGACCAGGGGTGTGTGGACGACGCCGTCGCCGCCGCGCGGGCCGCGCTGCGCGGGCCGTGGGGCCGGATGGGGGAGCGGGAGCGCGCCGAGGTGTTGCGTCGGGTCGCGGACGAGTTGGAGCGCCGCTTCGACGACCTGGTCACCGCCGAGGTCGCCGACACCGGCAAGTCGATCTCGCAGGCGCGCACGTTGGACATTCCGCGTGGTGCGGCGAACTTCCGCGCCTTTGCGGAGATCGTGGCGACCGCGCCGACCGAGTCCTTCACCACGGTCACCCCGACCGGCGGCCGGGCGCTGAACTATGCGGTGCGTAAGCCGGTCGGGGTGGTGGCGGTGGTCGTGCCGTGGAACCTGCCGCTGCTGCTGCTCACCTGGAAGGTGGCTCCCGCGCTGGCCTGCGGCAACGCCGTGATCGTGAAGCCCAGTGAGGAGACGCCCACCTCGGCGACCCTGCTCGCCGAGGTGATGGCCGCCGCCGGGGTGCCGGAGGGTGTGTTCAATCTGGTGCACGGCTTCGGTCCGGATTCGGCGGGCGAGTTCTTGACCCGTCATCCGGACGTCGACGCGATCACCTTCACCGGCGAGTCGTCGACCGGCAGCGCCATCATGCGGGCCGCCTCCGATGGCGTGAAGGCCGTGTCGTTCGAGTTGGGTGGCAAGAACGCCGGGCTCGTCTTCGCGGATGCGGATCTGGACGCGGCGGTGGCGGGTTCGGTGCGGTCGAGTTTCACCAACGGCGGTCAGGTCTGCCTGTGCACGGAGCGGATCTATGTGCAGCGGCCGGTGTTCGAGGAGTTCACGGCCCGGTTGGCGCAGCGCGCTGGTGAGCTGTCGTTCGGGTGGCCGGCGGACGAGGCGACGGTGAACATGCCGCTGATTTCGCGTCAGCACCGCGACAAGGTGTTGGGCTATTACGACCTGGCTCGTGGTGAGGGTGCGCAGGTGTTGGCCGGTGGTGGTGTGCCGGCGTTTGGTGATGCACGTGATGGTGGTGCGTATGTGCAGCCGACGGTGTTGACGGGGCTTGCTGCGGATGCGCGGACCAATCGTGAGGAGATCTTCGGGCCGGTGGTGCATGTGGCGCCGTTCGATGATGAGGATGAGGCGTTCGCGTTGGCGAATGGTACGGAGTATGGGTTGGCGGCGGCGGTGTGGACGCGGGATGTGGGTCGGGCGCACCGGGCCGGTATGCGGTTGGATGCGGGGATCGTGTGGGTGAACACGTGGTTCCTGCGGGATCTGCGGACGCCGTTTGGTGGGGTGAAGGCGTCGGGTATCGGGCGTGAGGGTGGCGTGCACTCCCTCGATTTCTATTCCGAGCTGACCAACGTCTGCGTGGACCTGACATGAGCGGGCGTGGCGAGCGCATGGGTGTCGCGGAGTGTCGTGGCGGCGGCGAGCGGAGTGGGGAGCTGACATGAGCGTCGATTACGAGGCGGCGGCGCGGGAGCTGGTCGAGGCGCGCGAGAGCGGCAAGCCCTGCCCGCCGCTGCGCGGACGGCTGCTGCCCGAGGGGGACGTCACCTCTGCGTACCTCGTCCAGCAGCTCCAGGTGCGGCAGTGGTTGCAGCGCGGCCATCGGCGGGTCGGTGCGAAGGTCGGGTTGACGTCGCGGGCGGTGCAGGAGAGCTTCGGTGTGTTCCAGCCGGACTTCGGGGTGTTGACCGACGACATGGCGGTGCCCGACGGGGCCGAGGTGCCGATGGGCCGACTGTTGCAGCCCCGGGTGGAGGCTGAGGTCGCCTTCGTCTTGGGTGCGGATCTGCCGGACGAGCGGATCACCAGTGCGGATGTGATCCGGGCGGTGGACCACGTGTTGCCGGCGATCGAGATCGTGGATTCGCGGGTGGCGGGTTGGGACATCTCGATCGTGGACACGGTGGCGGACAACGCCTCCAGTGGCTTGTTCGTGCTGGGTACGGCGCCGCGTCGGCTCGCCGATGTGGACCTGCGGCTGTGCGGGATGGTCCTGGAGCAGGCGGGTGAGCCGGTGTCGGTGGGGGCGGGTGCGGCGTGCCTGGGCAATCCGTTGCACGCGGTGCAGTGGTTGGCGCAGACCCTCGCCCGCTCGGGTGATCCGTTGCGTGCCGGTGATGTGGTGCTGTCCGGGGCGCTCGGCCCGATGGTGCCGGTGACGCCCGGTGCGGCGTACGAGGCGCGCATCTCGGGGCTGGGTTCGGTGCGTACGTGTTTCTCGGCGGAGGCGTCGTGACCGTGCGGGATGGGTTGGCGGCCGGTGCGGTCTTCGGTGACAGGGGTACGTCGTGAGCGTCGGTGTGGCGGTGATCGGGTCGGGCAACATCGGCACCGATCTGATGATCAAGGTGTTGCGGTTGTCGGAGTCGCTGCGGATGGTGGCGATGGTGGGCATCGACCCCGACTCCGACGGGTTGGCGCGGGCCCGCCGGTTGGGTGTGGCGACGACCGCCGAGGGTGTCGACGGTCTGGTCGGGATGCCGGAGTTCGCGGATGTGGAGTTGGTGTTCGACGCCACGTCGGCGGGTGCGCATCGGCGCAACGACGCGGTGCTGGCGGCGCATGGTCGGCTGGTGGTGGATCTGACCCCGGCGGCGATCGGCCCGTATGTGGTGCCGCCGGTGAACCTGGATGAGCATCTGGGCGAGCGCAACGTGAACATGGTGACCTGTGGTGGGCAGGCGACGGTGCCGATCATCGCGGCCGTCGGTCGGGTGACTCCCGTCGTCTATGGAGAGATCGTGGCGTCGATCGCTTCCAGGTCGGCGGGGCCGGGGACGCGGGCGAACATCGACGAGTTCACGGAGACGACGGCGCGGGCGATCGAGGTGGTCGGTGGTGCGCAGCGGGGTAAGGCGATCATCGTGTTGAATCCGGCGGATCCGCCGTTGTTGATGCGCGACACGGTCTACTGCCTCTGCCCCGATGCCGACGCCGATCGGGCGGCGATCGCCGCATCGGTGGCGGAGATGGTGGCGGCGGTGCAGGAGTACGTGCCGGGGTACCGGTTGAAGCAGGACGTGCAGTTCGACCGGGTCGACACCTTTGTGCCGTCGCTGGGTCGGCATCTGAGCGGGTTGCAGGTGTCGGTGTTCCTGGAGGTCTCCGGCGCGGGCCACTACCTGCCGGCGTACGCGGGGAACCTGGACATCATGACGTCGGCGGCGCTGCGTACGGCGGAGCGGCTGGTCGGGCTGCGATCGGCAGCGACTGGCCATGACAGCGCGGGCCGCGACGGCGCTGATGGCGACAGCGCGGGCCATGGCGGCGCTGGTGGCGATGGCGTGGGTCGGGATGTCGTGGAGGTGACCCGGTGACTGATCTGTACATCCAGGACGTGACGTTGCGTGACGGCATGCACGCCGTCGCGCACCGCTACACCGTGGAGCAGGTCCGCACGATCGCGGCGGCGTTGGACGCGGCGGGGGTGGCGGCGATCGAGGTCGCTCACGGCGACGGGCTCGCCGGTTCGAGTGTGAACTACGGTCATGGTGCGGCCAGTGACGCCGACTGGATCGCGGCGGCGGCCGAGGTGATGACGAACGCGAAGCTCACCACGTTGCTGCTGCCGGGGATCGGCACGATCGCCGACCTCAAGGCGGCGAAGGCGCTCGGGGTGACGAGTGTGCGTATCGCGACGCATTGCACGGAGGCCGATATTTCGGCGCAGCACATCGCGTGGGCGCGGGAGAACGGCATGGACGTGTCCGGGTTCCTGATGATGTCGCACATGAACGACCCGGCCGGCCTCGCCGGACAGGCGAAGTTGATGGAGTCGTACGGGGCGCACTGCGTCTACGTCACCGACTCGGGTGGCCGGCTCCTCATGTCCGACGTCGCCGAACGCGTCGACGCCTACCGGCAGGTGTTGAACGCGGATACGCAGATCGGCATCCACGCCCACCACAACCTGTCCCTCGGCGTCGCCAACAGCGTGATTGCCGTCGAGCACGGCCGCATCGCCGGCAACGGGCCGCTGGGTTCGCCGTCGGGTCGCACGGTGCGGGTGGACGCGTCGCTGGCGGGGCAGGGTGCGGGGGCGGGTAACGCGCCGTTGGAGGTGTTCGTGGCGGTGGCGGAGTTGCACGGGTGGGAGCACGGTTGTGACGTGTTCGCGTTGATGGATGCCGCCGACGACATGGTGCGTCCGTTGCAGGACCGCCCGGTGCAGGTCGACCGGGAGACCCTGTCTCTCGGGTATGCGGGGGTGTATTCGAGTTTCCTGCGCCATGCGGAGCGGGCGTCGGACAAGTACGGGGTGGACGTGCGCTCGATCCTGGTCGAGTTGGGTCGCCGCCGGATGGTCGGCGGGCAGGAAGACATGATCGTGGACGTGGCACTGGACCTCGCCGGCAAGGAGACATCATGATCGGGCCGGACACCGCCGGTATCGCTGAACGGCTCGGTAAGGCGGCGGACACCGCCACCGCGATCGCGCAGCTGGCCGCCGAAACCGGTCTGGACGTGGATGCCGCGTACGGGGTGCAGACCGCGTTGATCCAGCGTCGACTGGATCGTGGCGAGCGTGTGGTGGGGTTGAAGATGGGCCTGACCAGCAAGGCGAAGATGGCGCAGGTCGGCGTGGACGAGGTCATCTGGGGCCGGCTCACCGACACCATGCGCATCCCCGACGGCGGCACCCTCGACCCCACCGCGTTCATCCACCCCCGCGTCGAGCCCGAAGTGGCGTTCCTCCTCGACCGCCTCCCCGAACCCGGCGAGCCCGTCGGCGACTTCACCGACGCCGTACGCGCGGTCGCACCCGCCATCGAGGTCATCGACTCCCGCTACGCGAACTTCACGTTCTCCCTGCCCGACGTCATCGCCGACAACACCTCCGCCGCCGCCTTCGTCATCGGCCCGTGGTCTCCTGTGCCGGACGGCCTGGACAACCTGGGTGTGCTGCTGGAGATCGACGGACGCGTGGCGCAGGTCGGCTCGACCGCCGCGATCCTCGGCGACCCCCGCCGCGCATTGGACGAGGGCATCCGCCTCGCCGGCCGCCACGGCGTACGCCTGCGCGAAGGGTGGGTGTTCCTCGCCGGCGCCGCCACCGCCGCCGTGCCCCTGAAACCCGGCGCCCACGTCCGCGCCGTCGTCGAACACCTCGGCACCACCACCCTGCGAGCCACCGCATGACCGCGAGCCAGGGCACCACCGCGAACCAGGGCACCACCGCGAATCAGGACACGACCGCGAGCCAGGGCACGGCAGCAGGCCATGGCACGGGCGCACAGGCGCACGTCGTCGCCGGCAAAGCCGTACCCCGAGGCGCGTTCCCACACGTCAAGGTCGCCGGTGGCTTCGTCTTCGTCTCCGGCACCTCCAGCCGCCGCCCCGACAACACCTTCGCCGGCGTCGAAGTCGACGAACTGGGCACGACCAACCTGGACATCCGCGCGCAGACCAGGGCCGTCATCGACAACATCCGAGACCTGCTGCGGACGGTCGGCGCCGACCTGAGCGACCTCGTGCAGGTCACCACCTACCTCGTCAACATGAACGACTTCGGCGGCTACAACCAGGTCTGGGCCGAATACTTCGACACCACCGGCCCCACCCGCACCACCGTCGCCGTGCACCAACTACCCCACCCGCACCTGCTCATCGAAATCCAGGCCGTGGCCCTTCTTCCGTCAGGAGGTCAGTCGTGAGTGAGATCGCGGAGCCGTTCAGCTTCCCGGGCTGGATCGCGGAGAACCAGCACCTGCTCAAGCCGCCGGTCGGCAACAAGGAGATGTTCCCGGGCGGGGACGACTTCATCGTGATGGTCGTGGGCGGGCCCAACCAGCGCACCGACTTCCACGTCGACCCGTACGAGGAGTTCTTCTACCAGGTCAAGGGCAACATGCACATCAACCTGATGCTCCCGGAGGGGCCGCGTACGGTGCACGTGCGCGAGGGTCAGATGTGGATGCTGCCGCGCAACACCCCGCACTCGCCGCAGCGCCCCGAGGCCGGCTCGATCGGCGTGGTCGTGGAGCGGGTCCGCGAGGAGGGCACGCTGGAGAAGTTCCAGTGGTACTGCGCCGAGTGCGGGCACAAGGTGCACGAGGTCGAGTTGCAGGTCCGGGACATCGCCGCCGACCTGCCCCCGGTCTTCGCGGCGTTCTACGCCGACGAGGCCGCGCGTACCTGCGCGAACTGCGGCGCGCTGCACCCGGGCAAGGGCTGATGCGCGATCCCGGGCAGGCCCGGCCGCCGGTGGTCGACGTGCACACGCACGTCGTACCGAAGGGGTGGCCGGACCTCGGCGCGGCGTGCGGCGGGTCCGACTGGCCCCGGCTGCGGGTCGACTCCGAGCGGGCCGCCATGATCATGGTGGGGGAGACGGAGTTCCGCCCCGTCGGGGCGGAGTGCTGGGACGCGCCGACCCGGCTCGGCGACATGGACGCCGACGGCGTGGACGTGCAGGTCGTCTCGCCCACCCCGGTCTTCTTCAGCTACGACCGCCCCGCCGAGCAGGCAGTGAAGGTGGCGCGGATCTTCAACGACCTGACCCTGGAGGTCACCGCCGCCGGTGGCGACCGGCTGGTGCCGTTCTGTCAGGTGCCGTTGCAGGACCCGGAGGCGGCCTGCGCCGAGCTGGACCGCTGCCTCGCGGCCGGGCACGCTGGGGTGGAGATCGGCAACCACGTCGGCGACCGCGACCTGGACGACGCCGGGATCGTGGAGTTCCTGACGCACTGTGCCGAGGTGGGCGCACCGGTCTTCGTCCATCCGTGGGACATGCCGGGCGGCCCCCGACTGGACCGGTGGATGGCCCGCTGGCTCGCCGGGATGCCCGCCGAGACGCACCTGTCGGTGCTGGCGCTGATCCTCGGCGGCGTCTTCGACCGGGTGCCCGACACACTGCGGATCTGCTTCGCGCACGGCGGCGGCAGCTTTCCGTTCTGGCTGGGCCGGGCCGACAACGCCTGGCACCGCCGTGGCGACCTGGTACGCGGTGCCTCCACCGCCCCGCCCAGCTCGTACGTCGACCGGTTCTGCGTCGACTCGGTGGTCTTCTCCGCGCCCGCCCTGCGGCTGCTGGTCGACACGATGGGTGCCGAGCGGGTGCTCGTCGGCAGCGACTACCCGTACCCGCTGGGGGAACGGCCGGTCGGCCGGGTGGTGCGCGAGGCGGACTTCCTCACCGGCGAGCAGCGCGACCTGCTGCTGGGCGGCAACGCGCTGCGGTTCCTCGGCGCCCGCTCCTGAGCCGCGTCCGGGCGGCGCGGTCCCCGAGGGGCCCGGCGCCGCCCGGCGGGTGGAATCCGGAGCCGTCGCGGCCCCCAGTGCGCGCGACGGCTCCGGAGCTGTGGGTTCAGGAGTGCGGGCAGGTGTCCCGGTACTCCTCGATCGCCGTGCCCCGGGGGGTCGGGCAGAGGAACTGCTCGTAGCGGGTGTCGTCGTCGACGAACCGCTTGAGCCAGGAGATGCTGTACTTCGCCACCGTCACGTTCGACGAGGTGGGCGCCGAGTGGCTGGCCGCGTTCAGCTCCAGATACGCCTTGTCCAGCGTGGCCGGCAGGCTGGTGTAGAACGGCTCCGAGTGCGACGAGACGGGGGCCACCGTGTCGTTCTCGGCCCCGATGACCAGGGTCGGTACGCGCACCGTCGACCAGCTCTTCTGGGTGTGCCAGCCGGTCAGCGGGATCGCCGCCTGCAACGCGGGCCGGGTGCTGGCCGCCGACAGGCTGCCCCCGCCGCCCATCGAGTGGCCCATCACGGCGAGCCGGTTCCGGTCGATGCGGGTGCGGACGGTGCTCGTGTTGGTCAGGTAGTCCAGGGCGGCCAGCAGTTGGGTGCCCCGGCTGGCCGGCTGGTCCCACACGGACCGGGTGTCGATGGTGATGACGACGAAGCCCTGCGAGGCCAGACGGGGGCCGAGCCACGCGACGGAGGTCTGGCGCGCGGTGAAGCCGGGGGAGATGGCGACCGCGCCGAAGGTGCCCTCGGCGGTGCTCGTCGGGTAGTAGATCGTCCCGCCGCCGAAGCCGCTGACGCTGCTGGCGGCCACGGTGGTCTGCGCGGTGGCGAACGGGCCCCGGGTGGCCTCGATGCTGGCCACGGTGGGCGCCGGGCCGCGCTCGTAGGGGTTGGCGGCGAGCGGCGCGGCCGTAGGCAGGTCCCGGGCGCCGGCCGGTGCGGCGGGGGCGGCGGCCAGGCTCGCGCCGACCAGGGCGAGGGCCAGCAGCGGACGGGTTGCGCGCGAGGACCAGCGGCGGCGGGGGACGGGGTGCAGAGCGGGTAGAGGTTGCACGGCGACGCTCCCTGCGGGGGTGGGGGTCGGTGGCGGCGGTGCGGGGGCCACCGGGTGGACGGTGATCGCCATCGATCGGGTCCATCCTGCGGGCCGGGTGCCGGTGGGCGGTCATCCCGATGTGGTCATGTCAGGGGGATATGGCGCGCGTCGCACCGTGGGCCGGCCGTGTCGTACGGCACAGTGGCGGCCGGGCGGGCAGGATGAGGGGATGGCCGAGCCGCACGACCTGACGGCGCTGGAGCAGGCCGCCGCGATCGCCCGCGGCGAGCTGTCCAGCGTCGAGCTGGTCGAGCACCACCTGACCCGGGTCGACGCGCTCGGCGACACCGTCGGCGCGTTCGTCACGGTCACCGGCGAGCGGGCCCGCGCGGCGGCCCGTGCCGCCGACGCCGTACCGGCCGACGAGCGCGGCCCGTTGCACGGCGTGCCGACCGCGATCAAGGACCTCACCCTCACCGCCGGGGTGCGCACCACGTTCGGCTCGGCGGCGTTCGCCGACTTCGTGCCGCCGGTGGACGCCGACGTGGTCCGGTTCATGGCGCAGGCCGGGCTGGTGAGCCTGGGCAAGACCACGACCTCCGAGCTGGGCTGCTCGCTCTACTCCGAAGGGCTGGTCGCGCCGCCGGCCCGCAACCCGTGGGGCCTGGCGTACACCGCCGGCGGCTCCAGCGGAGGGGCGGCGGCGGCCGTCGCGGCCGGGCTGGTCCCGGTCGCCCAGGGCTCCGACGGCGGCGGCTCGCTGCGCATCCCCGCGTCGCTGTGCGGCCTTGTCGGCTACAAGCCGAGCCGGGGCCTGGTCTCCGGCGGGCCGGTGGGCTTCGGCGCCTACGGTCTGCCGACCAACGGGCCGATCGGGCGTACGGTCGCCGACGTGGCGGCGCTGCTCGACGTGCTGGCCCGGCCGGTGCCCGGCGAGCCCTACCTGGCGCCCGCCCCGCCCGAGGGCGGTTGGCTCGGCGCGGCCCGGCGGGCCGACCCGGGGCGGCTGCGGGTCGGCCGGTTCACCGCCCCGATGCTCGCCGACGAGCCGGTGCACCCCGACTGCCTCGCCGCCGTGGACCGGGCCGCGGCGCTGCTGACCGCCGCCGGCCACGAGGTGGTCGACGTCCCCGCGCCCCTCGGGCCCGCCGTGTGGCCGCTGTTCGAGATCGTCTGGTACGTGCTGGCGCTCGCGCCCGTGCCGCCCGGGCGGGAGACCGACCTGCTGCCGCTGACCCGCCACCTGCGCGCCCGGGGCGCGGAGATCTCCGCCGGCACCCTCACCGCCACGCTCGGCGAACTCCAGGCGCAGGTACGCCTCGGCGTACGCCGTACCGCCGGCTGCGACCTGCTGCTCTGCCCCACCCTCGCCGCGCCGCAGGCGCCGCTGGGCTGGTTCGCCTCCGGTGGCGACCCGGCCGAGGACTTCGACCGGCAACGCCGGTTCTCGCCGTACTGCGCGGTCTTCAACGTCACGGGCGATCCGTCGGTTTCGCTGCCGGTGGGCGTCACCGCCGAGGGGCTGCCCGTGGGGGTCCTGCTGACCGGTCGGTACGGCGACGACGCGAGGTTGATCGCCACGGCTGCGCAACTGGAGCACTCCAGTGGCGGATGGGATCGCCACCCCGCAATCTGGCGGGCCGTGGGCTCCGCTAACGTGAATGGCAGCGGTGTCGGGCGGTCGGCGCCATGATCGTCCACCCGACCCGGATCCTTGAGGTCTCTTCTTCCGCCTGGGGGCGTTGGGATTGTCTGTAACCGAGACGTTGCTGGTCTTCGTCGGCATCCCGGCGGCCGCGGTGCTGGTGATCGCCGGTCTGGCGTACGCCGGTAACCGTGGTGGCGGCGGTGGCGGCGCGAAGCGCTACCGACCGGGCCGGCGCTTCGACTTCACTCCGGTCTGGTTCCTGGGCCGGCCGGAGCAGCTGGCCGACTCGGCCGGCACCGCCCTGGCAGCGGGCGCGCAGGCGCCGGCGCTGACCAGCCACAAGCTCGAGCGGGCCGGCGTCGAGGCGCCGGCCGGTGGAACCGGAGGCGCAAGTGACCGTTGGTGAGAAGCAGGCCGGGACTCCGCCCGAGGTGCTGGACGGGCCGTTCTCGACCCGCCAGCTGCTGCGCATCGACGAGGCCCTGCGCCTGGCCGACCAGGGCACCGGCCTGGTCTTCTCCGTCTTCGTCGGCGGCCTCGACGAGCCGATCCGGGAGCACGCCGAGCGGCTGCACCGCCAGCTCGCCGAGCCCGACCGGTCGGTCCTGATCGCGGTGTCGCCCAACCAGCGGCAGCTGGAGATCGTCACCGGCCGGCACGCCCGCAAGCGCATCCCCGACACGTACGCCCGGCTCGCCGCGCTCTCCATGGTGGCGGCGTTCGGCGGCGGCGACCTGGCCGGCGGCATCATCAACGGCCTCGACCAGCTCGCCAGCCACGCCGGCAAGGGCTGACCGACCCCGAGCCCACCCGACGTCCGACGGTGAAGCCCGGTCCGCACAGCGGACCGGGCTTCACCGTGTCGGGCGTACGTCAGGCGCCGCGGGCGTCCCGCTCGCGGGCCCGCAGGGCGCGCACGACGCCGTCGCGGCCCTCCGCCACCAGGCGGCGCAGCGACGCCGGGTGGCCGTCGCCGGCAAGCCAGGCGTCGGTGGCCGCCACCGTCTCCTCGTCCACCAGGAACATCGGGTACGCCAGCTGCGCGAACTCCTGCGCCGGCTCGCTGTCCCGGCTGCCCCAGACCTGGTCCACCACGGCGAAGTACTTCTCCCGGTAGGGCGCGGTCAGCTCCGTCTGGGCCGGGTGGGTGAAGCCCTGCAACAGCGCCCGGTTGCGCCAGTTCGGCAGCGCCTCCGGGCCGGTCAGCTCGGCCCAGACCACGGCCTTGTTCTCCGCCGTCGGCACCAGCGCGTGCGCGTACGCGGCCTCCCGCTCGCCGCTGGCCGTCCGGTCCCCGGCCAGCTCGGCCTCGATCTCGGCGGTGCCGGCCGCGCCGTTGGCGACCAGGGCGTCCAGCACGGCCCAGCGCAGCTCGGTGTCGATGGCCAGGCCGGCCGGGACGTCGTTGCCGGCCAGCCAGCCGCGCAGGGTGGCGAGGTCCTCGGCCGAGCGGGCCGCCTGGGCGTACGCGCGGGCCCAGGTGAGCTGGAAGCCGCTGCCCGCCTCCGCCGCCGCCAGCGCCGTACGCGCGGTGCGCGCCAGCTCCGCCCAGCCGGTCGGCGCCCAGGCCGGGTCGGCGTAGTAGGTGAGCGTCGTGTTGGCCTGGCGCAGGGCCGCGTTGACCAGGTTGATGTCGGTCTCGGCCGGCAGCCCCGCCAGCACCAGCGCCACGTAGTCACGGGCGGCCAGCTCGGCGTCGCGGGTCATGTCCCAGGCGGCGGTCCAGCACAGCGCGCGGGCCAACGACGACTCGAAGCCGGCGATGTGCTGCACGACGGTGGCCATCGACCGCTCGTCGAGGCGCAGCTTGGTGTAGGTGAGGTCGTCGTCGTTGAGCAGCAGCACGTCGGCGGCGGGCACGCCGCGCAGCGCGGGCACCTCGGTGCGGTCGCCGGTGACGTCGACCTCGTGGCGCTCGCGGCGGACCAGCCGGCCGTCGGTCAGGTCGTAGAGGCCGACCCCGATCCGGTGGGTCCGCAGCGTCGGGTGCCCGGCGGGCGCCTCCTGGAGCACGACCACCTGCTCGTAGGTGCCGTCCGCGCCGATCGTCAGCTCCGGGCGCAGGGTGTTGACCTGCGCCGTCTCCAGCCACTGGGCGGCGAACTTGCGCAGCTCCCGGCCGGAGGCCGCCTCCAGCTCGGAGAGCAGGTCGTCGAAGGTGGCGTTGCCCCAGGCGTGCTTGGCGAAGTAGGCGCGCAGCCCGGCCAGGAACGGCTCCTCGCCGACGTACGCGACGAGTTGCTTGAGCACGCTCGCGCCCTTGGCGTAGGTGATGCCGTCGAAGTTGACCTCGACCGCCTCCAGGTCCGGCATCTCGCAGTAGACCGGGTGGGTGGAGGAGAGCTGGTCCTGGCGGTAGCCCCAGTTCTTGCGGATGGACAGGAACGTCGTCCAGGCCTCGGTGAAGCGGGTGGCGTGGGTGTTGCACCAGTGGCTGGCCCACTCGGCGAACGACTCGTTGAGCCACAGGTCGTTCCACCAGCGCATGGTGACCAGGTCACCGAACCACATGTGCGCCAGCTCGTGCAGGATCGTGTTGGCCCGCTGCTCGTACTCGTAGTCGGTCACCTGCGAGCGGAAGAGGTAGTGCGCCTCGGCGTGCGTGACGCAGCCGAAGTTCTCCATCGCGCCGGCGTTGAAGTCGGGCACCCACAGCTGGTCGTACTTGGGCAGCGGGTAGCGCACGCCGAACTGCTCGTGGAAGAAGTCGAAGCCCTGCTTGGTGACCAGGAAGAGGTCGTCCGAGTCGAGGTGCGGCGCCATCGAGGCCCGGCAGAACGCGCCCAGGTCGATGCCGTCGTGGCTGTCGCGCACCTCGTGGTACGGCCCGGCGCAGAGGGCGGTGATGTAGGTGCTCATCCGCACCGAGGTGGCGAAGTGGACCGTCTTCAGCCCCTCGCCCGCCGCCTCCTCCCGCTCCACCGGCATGTTGGAGATCACCTTCCAGTGCTCCGGGACGGTGGCGTGCCAGGTGTAGACGCTCTTCAGGTCGGGCTGGTCGAAGCAGGCGTAGACCCGCTGGGCGTCGGCCGTCTCGAACTGGCTGTAGAGGTAGGTCTCACCGTCGACGGGGTCGACGCTGCGGTGCAGCCCCTGCCCGCTGTTCGAGTACGCGAAGTCCGCCTCGACGACGAGCATGTTGTCGCTGTCCAGTCCCGACAGGGTCAGGCCCTTCTCGGCCGACCAGTCGCCCAGGTCCACCGGGGCGCCGTTGAGCGTGGCGGAGCGTACGGAGTCGGCGGCCAGCTCGATGAAGGTGCTCGCGCCGGGCTCCGTGCACCGGAACCGGACCTCGGTCCTCGAACGGAAGGTGCGAGCCTCGGCCGCCCGTACGGCGGACGAGAGGTCCAGACTGATGTCGTATCCGGTCACGTCGAGCAGGCGGGCCCGCTCCGTGGCCTCGACCTGCGTCAGGTTGCGCACTCCCGGCACTTTCGTCTCCATCCCGTCTCGCCGCACGCCCCGTTGGCGCCGTGATCGGCCGCTCGTGACGGCCGGATTCGAGTCTTCCATGCACGAACACCCCTTGGTGGGCGAGGTCACGCTCTCATTCCGCTGTCGGTCGATACCTGCCGGGGTGAAGATCGCAGGAGGCGCCGGGAGGCCGGCGTACCCCCGTCTCGAAGGGACCAGCCGTGAGCGAGCGTGCCGCCGTAGACATGTTCTTCGACCCCCTCTGCCCGTGGGCGTGGATCACCTCCCGTTGGCTGCTGGAGGTGGAGAAGGTCCGGAACGTGGACGTCCGGTTCCGCGTGATGAGCCTGTCGGTGCTCAACGAGGGCCGGGACCTGCCCGAGGAGTACCAGGAGCTGATGCGGACCGGCTGGGGCCCGGTGCGGGTCTGCATCGCGGTGGAGCAGCGGTACGGCCAGGACGCCGTCCGGAAGCTCTACACCGCGCTCGGCACCCGGATCCACCTCGGGCGGGAGAAGCTCACGCGGGAGCTGTTCGTGGCCGCGCTGACCGACGTCGGGCTCGACCCGGCGCTGGCCGACGTCGCCGAGGGCAGCGACCACGACGAGGCGCTGCGGGCCAGCCACGAGGCCGGAATGCGCCCGGTGGGCACCGACGTCGGCACCCCGGTGATCCACGCTCCCGGTCCCGACGGCGGCACGGTCGCCTTCTTCGGCCCGGTGATCACCCCGGCGCCCAAGGGCGAGGCCGCCGGCCGACTCTGGGACGGCGTCCTGCTCGTCGCCGCCACCCCCGGCTTCTACGAGCTCAAGCGCTCCCGGGACCTCGACCCGATCTTCGACTGACCGCTCTCCCGCCGACCCGAGGGGTCCGGCGCCGGATTCCCGGCCCGGACCCCTCGCCCGGGCCATGGGACGGGGGTGAGCAGGGGCGGGAAGGGCGTGCGGGGCGTCACCGGGACGGCGGCGGGATCGTTGGCCCCGGTGTCCGCCGCAGCGACCCGCAGGGCCGCACCCCGCAGCTCGTGGAGGCAAAACCGATGGCCAAGCACCGTGTGCCCGGTGACGATCCGTCGACCCGGGAGGGGGTGACCGAGAGCCCGGACACGGCGTACTGGTCGGTCGACGACTCCCGCTGGCCGACGCTCCGTCCCGACCTTCCCGCCCACATGGTGGACCTGCTCGCCCCACCGATCGTGGTCGGCGTCGCCCGCGTGCCGGCCACCTCCCGGCTGACCCCGCCGACCGGGCGCCGGCCCGTCGCGGCGGCCGACCGGCCCGTGGCGCCGGCGGAGCACCGGCCCGTCCTGCCCGCCGACCGGTCCGTGGCGCCCGTCCTACCCGCCGAGCATCGGCCGGTGCCGGCGGCGTCGGCCGGGTCCCGCAGGATCGTTCCCGCCGGGCCGGGTGTGCCGGGCCGGCGACCGGCGGGCGCTCCCACGCCGGGCGGTCGGCACCGCCGGGCGGCGGGACAGTCCGACCGCACCGCCTGAACCCGGCGCCCGCCCGGTAGCTCTTTCATCTGGTGGACCACGCGCGGGTCCCGCGTCGGCGGGTCCCGCGCCGCCGGTAGCGTCTTCGCACATGACGGTCGTGCATCCGATCGCCCGGGCCTGGATCACCACTGGCGGCACCGGCGCGCAGAACTACGACGAGTTCGCCGACGACGCGGAGATCACCGCGATCATCGAGGCGAACCCGCACAGTGCCCTCGGCATCGAGATGCCGCATCGGGCGCCGGAGAGCCTGGGCAAGTCCTTCCTCGACGCCCTGCCGGACGCGGTGACCCGGCTCGCCGAGGCGAAGGCCGACGGCAGCTACACCCCGGCCGAGCAGGTCGTGGTCCTCTACCGGATCAGCGCGCCGGGGGAGGAGAACGCGTACGGGCTCTTCGCCATGGTCGACACCGACCAGATCTCCACCCGTGCCGACGAGCCCGGTCTGGTCATCCGCAACGAGGACGTCTTCATCGCCAAGGTGCGGGAGCGGGTGGCCCTCGCCGAGGCGCTGGGCCACCTGCTGTCGCCCGTACTCCTGCTCCAGACCGGGCGCGGCGACGAGCTGCACGCCGCTCTGGCGGCGGCGACCGACGCGGCCGGCGCGCCGGCGGCGACCGACACCGACCAGGCGGGGCGCACCCACGCCATCTGGCTGCTCGGCCCGGGCCCGAGCCAGGACGAGCTGACCGCCCTTGCGGGCGGCGGCGAGCTGGTCGTGGCCGACGGCAACCACCGCAGCCTCGCCGCCCAGACCGGCGGGCTGCCGCGCTTCCTGTCGGTGATCACGACCCCGGCGTCGGTGGCGATCCAGCCCTACAACCGGCTGGTCAGCGAGCTGACCACCACCGCCGACGACCTGCTCGCCCGGCTGCGCGCCGCCGGCGCGGAGATCAACCCGATCGACGGCCCGGTCGAGGTCCCGGCGGCCGGCGGCACCGTGCACCTCCGCCTCGCCGGCCAGGGGTACGCGGTCACCCTGCCGCACGTCGGCGACAACCGGCTGGAGAACCTGGACCACGCGCTGGTCGAGCGGCTGCTGCTGCGCGACGCGCTCGGGCTCGACCCGGGCGACAAGCGGATCACCTACGTCGGCGGCGACTACCCGGCGAGCTGGCTGACCGGCGAGGTCGACGCGGGGCGGGCCGAGCTGGCGGTGCTGGTGGCACCGGTGACGGTGGACGACTTCGTCGCGGTCAACCTGGCGCGGGAGAAGATGCCGCGCAAGAGCACCTGGTTCACCCCGAAGGCGCGCGGCGGCCTGGTGGTCGCCGAGCTGTCCCGCTGACCCTGTGACGAATCCGCCTCCGGGGCGCCGCCCGCGCGCCGCCCCGGAGGCGGGCCTGACAGACTGCGCGGTATGCGCGTCTACCTGGGATCCGACCACGCCGGTTTCGAGTTGAAGGTGCACCTGGTCAACCACCTGACCAAGGAGGGGTACGACGTTATCGACGTCGGCCCGCACGCCTTCGACCCGGACGACGACTACCCGGCCTTCTGCCTGCACACCGGCGACCGGGTGGTGGCTGACGGCGGCAGCCTCGGGGTGGTCATCGGCGGCTCGGGCAACGGCGAGCAGATCGCCGCGAACAAGGTGGCCGGCGTCCGGGCGGCCCTCGCCTGGAGCATCGACACCGCCCAGCTGGCCCGCGAGCACAACGACGCGAACGTCGTGGCGGTCGGCGCCCGTCAGCACACGCTGGACGAGGCGACCGCCATCGTCGAGGCGTTCCTGACCACCGGGTTCTCGGGCAACGAGCGGCACGCTCGCCGGATCGCCCAGGTGGCCGACTACGAGGGCACCCGCCAGCTCCCCGCGCTGCCCTGACCGCCCGACCGGCCGTCCCGGCGCCCGGGTGACTCCGGGCGCCGCCAGGCTGGTGGATCCGGGAGGGTTCGTGGCCCCGAGGGACCGGTTCCGCCACGGTCCGCCGTCGTGGCTCCCGCCACGGTCCGCCGTCAGCGGCGGGGGAGGTCCTCGCGGGGCGTCCAGTTGCGGCGGATGATCACCACGCGTTCCTCGGCCGCGGCCAGGTCCTCGTCCGTGGGGCGGGCGGCGTCGCGGGCCCGCATCGCGGCGGTCACGCTCACCTGGGAGGAGCCGGGGCCGACGAGACCCCGCAGGCCGCGGTCGCCCTCGTCGCCCGGCCCGCTGCGGCGGGCACGCGGGGGCTCGGGGCCGTCGTGCACCCCGGCGGTCGTCGCGTTCGGGCCGCCGGCCCCGCCCGTGTCACCGGTCGGGTGCCGCAGCCGGCGCCGGCGGCGCTCCGTTTCCCCCATCAGCCGACCGTACCGCCCCGGCCCGGTCCGCGCCGGGGCGCGCGCCGCCGTCGGTCGAGCGCTGGCCCTCCTCCGGAAGGCGCGACGGGGCGCGTGCCGAGCCGGGTGGCGCGGCGGGGAAGGGTGACGAGCCGGGTGGCACGGTGGAAGCGTGCCGAGGCGGGTGGGCGGTGACCCCGGTCACGGCGCCACGGCCCTGAGTCCGGCGCCAGGCCCGGCCGGCCCGTGCTCGGGCCGCCGGTTCGGGTGCCGTGCCCCGGTGCGGCCTCGGCGCCCGGTTTGCCGGCTGGCTACCCTCGGAACGGACGGCGGCCGGTGGTCGCCGTCGGTCCAGGGGAGGGACGAGATGGTCGACCAGACGCAGCCGTGGGCCGAGCGGACCGTCGAGGTGCCGCCGCAGCCCGGTGTCGGGGTGCCGCCGCAGCGCGACGCGTTCCAGCGGGGGGTGGCCTCGGTCGGGCAGTCCCGTACGTCGCGCACGGAGCCGTTCCCCGTCGTCGAGCACGAGCCGACGGGCACGGGCTGGCCGGACGCGCCGGCCCCGCGCCGGCCGCTGAGCTGGCACGTCGAGCAGTTGAAGCGCGGCGGCGAGTGGAGTGCCGCCGGCGCGCTCTTCGCCTTCGTCTGCTGGGGGATCTGGGCCATCTCGGGCGGCGGCGATCTCGCCGGCCCGTTCCTGATCTTCCTGCTGAGCCTGCTGGTGGCCGCCGGCCTGTTCGCGTTGGCCCGCCTGCTCGGTCGGGTGGTGCTGGAGCGGCAGTTGGGCCGGGTGCGGCGCAGTGCGCGCGGGGCGCACCTGGTGACGGCGGTCTTCCTCGCCGGTCTCGGGATCGCCTACCTCCAGCAGACCGAGTGGGTCGTGTCGGCCTGGAACTGGATCAGCAACAACTGACCGTACGCCCGGGCGGGCCGGCCTGCGCCGCCCGCCCGCGCGTCCGGTCGCGGGGTCTCGCGACCTCCGGTCGTTCCACCAGGTCGCGGGCTGCTTACCCGGCCCGGCGCGGTTCATCCGTGCCCGGCCGGGGCTGATCCGCAGCTCAGTGCTTCCCGCCGTGGCCCTCCGCGTCCGCCTTCGGGGAGGCCACCCGGGCCTCCGGGTCCTCGACGCCGGGCTCCCCGCCGTCGGGGGCCACCATTCCGTCGTAGTTGTAGACCGTGCCGTCCTCGCCGTGCTGCCTGGTGGTCCGGACGTAGCGGTGCATCATGCCGTCGATCTCCACCTCGAGGAGGGCGTCGCCGCCCGCGTCGATGGTGCTGCCGTCGCGGGGGCCGCCAACGAGGTGTGCCTTCGTGTTCGTGTCCATGCCAAGGCCCTACCCGGGCGGTCCCGGTGCAAAACGGGCGGCGTCCGGTCGGGCGGTCGGATCCCGTCGGGCCACGGTATGACCGACGCGGGATGTGTCGAGCCATTGCCATCGATCGATATCTATCCATAGGCTCCCGCCATCGGTTTTCGGCGCACCGCCTCGGCGCGCCGCGAGGGTTCGGGAGGCTCCCATGGTCCGTTGGCGCACACTCGTCGGCCGGTTGGCCGCCGCGTTGGTGGCGGTCACCGCCGGCTCGTTCGTCCTGGCCGTTCCGGCCTCCGCCAAGCCCGGGCCCGAGGTGACCCCGTACGTCGTCGGCGGGACGCTGGCCGCGCAGGGGGAGTTCCCGTTCATGGTGCGGCTCTCCATGGGCTGCGGCGGTTCGCTCTACAGCCCGCGCCTGGTGCTGACCGCCGCGCACTGTGTCGGCGGGACCGGTACGAACACCAGCATCACCGCCACCCTCGGCGTGGTGGACCTCCAGTCGTCGAGCCGGATCCAGGTGCGCTCGAACTACGTCTACCGGGCGCCCGGCTACAACGGCAACGGCAAGGACTGGGCCCTCATCCGGCTGGCCACGCCGGTCACCACGCTCCCGACGCTGAAGATCGCCACCAGCACCGCGTACGACAACGGCACCTTCACGGTCGCCGGCTGGGGCGCCACCCGCGAGGGCGGCGCGCAGCAGCGCTACCTGCGCAAGGCCACCGTGCCGTTCGTCAGCGACGCGACCTGCAACTCCTACTACGGCGGCCAGATCATCGCGAGCGAGGAGATCTGTGCCGGCTACACCAGCGGCGGCGTCGACACCTGCCAGGGTGACTCGGGTGGCCCGATGTTCCGGCGGGACGCGAGCAACGCCTGGATCCAGGTCGGCATCGTGAGCTGGGGCTACGGCTGCGCCCGGCCGTACTACCCCGGCGTCTACACCCAGGTGAGCACCTTCGCCCCGGCGATCGCCTCGGCGGCGGCGAGCCTCGGCGGCTGAACCGCGACTCCCCCGGGGGCCCGGCCGGCTCGTCCGGCCGGGCCCCCGCACGCGTGCTCCGGCTGGCCCTTGCCGGTGCGCCCGCCCGGTCGCCGGGTGTGCTGCTGGACCGCCTGGTCGCCCGGGCCCCGCGGGGCCAGTTCTTGCACTGTTACCGGGAGGTGGACGCGCGCTGATTACGTTCAGTTCGCGCTCGCGCACTATGGGGAGCGGCGACGGCGGTATCGCCGAGGGCGAGGTGCGGATGGCTCTGGTCAACCCGCCCGGCATGCGTCTCGCGGCTGACGCGGCGTGAGTCGCCTCCATCCGTACGCCCACTGAGGAGGACCCGGTGACTGTTCAGTTGCGCACGCTCGTCGACGTGGCGCGCAGGCACGCCGCCCAGCAGCCGGACGCCGTCGCCATGATCTGCGAGGGTCGGCGTGTCGACTACGCGACGCTGCATCGTGTCAGTAATCAGGTGGCGCGTGGTCTGCAGGCGGCGGGGTTGCGCCCTGGTGACCGGATCGCCTGGTTGGGCAGGGAGTCCGAGCACTTCTACGACCTGTTCTTCGGGGCTGCGAAGGCCGGTGTGGTGCTGGTGCCGATCAACTGGCGGTTGGCTGCCGGCGAGGTCGAGCACATCCTGCGTGACTCGGGTGCCGCTCTGCTGTTCGTCGACTCGGATTCGGCTGCGGTGGCCGAGAAGTTGGCGCCGGAGCTGCCGATGCTCAAGCAGGTGGTCGCGCTGGACTCCGGCGGTGTGGCCCGGGCCGGCTTCGCGGCCTGGGTGTCGGCCCAGCCGGACGCGAACGTCCTGACCAGGGTCACCTCCGACACGCCGCTGGTGCAGATGTACACCAGCGGAACGACGGGCCTGCCGAAGGGCGTCGTCCTCGCGCACCGCAGCTTCTTCTGTGTACGCGACGGGCTCGCCTCGGCGGACCTGGACTGGCTCGACCTGCGTGAGGGCGACGTCAGCCTCCTCTGCAACGGCGGCTTCCACATCGGCGGCCTGTCGTGGGCGGCGATGGGTTTCGCCTCGGGGGCCACGAACGTGGTGATGCGCGAGTTCACCACGGCCGGCGCGGTGGAGCTGATCAGGACGCTGCGCGTCACCACCATCCTCGCGGTGCCCTCGATGCTGCGACTGCTGCTCGCGGAGCCGGGCGTCACCAAGGCGGACTTCGCCTCCCTGCGGAAGATCGTCTACGGCAGCGCGCCCATCTCGGCGGCGCTGCTGGCCCGCTGCATCGAGGGCTTCGGCTGCGAGTTCGCCCAGATCTACGGCCTGACCGAGACCGGCAACTCCGCCGTCTGCCTGCCCCCGGCCGACCACACGCCCGACAGCGGCAAGATGCAGTCGGCGGGGCTGCCGTACCCGGGCTTCGAGGTCAGGGTCGCCGACGACAAGGGCAACCCGTTGCCGGCGGGTGAGGTCGGCGAGGTCTGGCTGCGTTCGCCGGGCGTGATGGTGGAGTACTGGAACATGCCGGAGGCCACGGCGAGGACGCTGGTCGACGGGTGGGTCGTGACCGGGGACGCGGGCGTGCTGGATGAGGACGGCTACCTGTTCATCCGTGACCGGATCAAGGACATGATCATCGTGGCGGGGGAGAACGTCTATCCGGCGGAGGTCGAGAACGTGATCGGCCGGCATCCGCTGGTCGCCGAGTCGGCGGTGGTGGGGGTGCCCGACGAGCGCTGGGGTGAGGCGGTGTACGCGTTCGTGGTGCCGGTGGAGGGCGAGCAGCTCAACGAGCGTGACCTGGCGTTGCATCTGCGGGGGCAGTTGGCCGGTTTCAAGCAGCCGCTGCACTACGAGTTCATCGACCGGGTGCCGCGTAACCCCAGTGGGAAGATCCTGCGCCGCGAGCTGCGGGAGCGGTTCTGGCAGGGTCACGAGCGCAGGGTGAGCTGATCGCGATGACGGCGGTGACCAGGACGAGGCGGCGGCGTACGGCCCCGGCCTGACCGCCGCCGTCACCGCGCCCGCGTCTGGGGCGGGGTCGGTCCAGCGGCCCGCACATCGCCGGCTACCGCGCGTCATCGTGCCTGCTCGTCCGCGTGGCGGGGGCGGTCCGTCCGCCCGTCGGCCCGCCTCCACGCGCGGCCGGTGGTCCAGCGTGGAATCTCCGCGTACGCCGGCGTGCGGGCGAAGGATTCCCTGGTGGAAGGCGTGTCCGCCGGACGGGCGGCGCACGGGGAGCCGCCCGGGGGCGCGGTCGCCACTTCCAAGTGACAGGAATCGATGTAGCAGAAAGTTGCATATTCCCTCCCTTCGATCGGCCCTCTAATGTCCTTGACCAGCAGCCAGGGCATCGACCGGTGCCGATAACTACCCTTGCTGTGCGTCGGGTCGGATTCGTCCCGTCCGCGGCGTGACGACAGGCCTGGCGGGCACGGGGACAGGAGGCGTGATGAGGGCGGGCGACACCGGATCCGCGGCGGCGGTTCCCGTCTCCGACGGGCCCACCTGCCGGTGCACCGCCACCCCTGTGGCGGCCGCCGGGACGCCGTACGGCGACCGGCCCTTCCTGGCCGTGCCCGGCATGGTCGAAGAGCGCGTCGACCGGCACCCGCACCGCCGGGCGGTGTCGTTCCGGGGCCGCTCGCTGACGTACCGCGAACTCGACGACCTGGCCAACGGCGTCGCCGCCGCACTGGCCGGGCGGGGCGTCCGGCGGGGCGACGTGGTGCCCGTCCTGCTCGCCGACGGGCTCGAACTGCCCGTCGTCGACCTGGCGTTGATGAAGCTCGGCGCGGCCTTCGTACCCGTCGATCCCGGCTGGCCGGCGGACCGGCTGCACGCCTCGTTGCGGGTGGTCCGGCCCCGGCTCGCGGTGGTACGCGGCACCGGCCCGCGTCCCGACACCGGAGACGTCCCCTGCCTGCCCGTCGACCTCGACGAGATCACCCCGACCCGCCGCCGGCCCGGCGTGCCGATCGGCCCGGCCGACCTGATCTACGGCATCTTCACCTCCGGCACCACCGGCACCCCGAAGTGCGCGCTGAACCGGCACGACGGCATCGCCAACCGGCTGCGGTTCATGACCCGCCACTTCGCGGCGACCGGCGACGAGGTGGTGCTCCAGAACAGCCGGCACACCTTCGACTCGTCGGTCTGGCAGATGTTCTGGCCGCTGACCACCGGCGGCCGGACGGTGGTGCCGGTCGAGGGCGGGTTCCTCGACGTCGAGCGGACCGTCCGGACCATCGCCGACGAGACCGTCACGATGACCGACTTCGTGCCGAGCGTGCTCGGCGCGCTGGTGTCGGTCCTGGACCGGGACCCGGCGGCCCGACGCGCGGTCGCCTCGCTGCGAAACGTGATCGTCGGCGGCGAGGAGATCGACCCCTGGGCGGTGCACCGGCTGGTCGAACTGGTGCCGGGCGTGGCGGTCACCAACGGCTACGGCCCGACCGAGGCGTCGATCGGAATGATCTTCCACACCGTCGGCCGCAGCGACGGCGACGTCATCCCCATCGGTCGACCCATCGACAACTGCTACGCCGCCGTCGTGGACGACGAGCTGCGGCCCCTGCCGCCGGGCGAGACGGGCGAGATCGTCATCGGCGGCGTGTGCCTGGGCGAGGGGTACCTCGGCGACGCGGCCCGCACCGCCGAGGTGTTCGTGCCCAACCCGCTGCCCGACATCCCGGGTGCCCGGCTCTACCGCACCGGCGACCTCGGCCGGATCGCCCCCGACGGGCGGCTGCACTTCGCCGGCCGGCGCGACCACCAGCTCAAGGTCAACGGCGTCCGGATCGAGGCGGGCGAGATCGAGACCGCCGCCACCCGGCTGGCCGGCGTACGGCAGGCGAAGGTCCTGCTCGCCCGCGAGCACCGGGGGAAGTCGCTGGCCCTCTTCCTCGCCGCCGACCCCGAGGTGACCGAGCCGCAGGCGCGGGCGCACCTGCGGCGGCTGCTGCCCCGCACCCACGTGCCCCGGCACGTCGTCGTGCGCGACGCGCTACCGCTGACCGGCAACGGCAAGGTCGACCGGCAGGCGCTGGAGGCATGGCTGGACCGTACGCTCGCCGACCGGATCCGTCCGTCGGCAGCGCCCGCCGAGGCGCGGACGCTGCCCGAGCGGGTGCTCGGGGTGTTCCGGACGGTCCTCGGCCGACCCGACCTCGACCCCGACACCGACTTCCTCGACGCCGGGGGCGACTCGCTCCAGGCCCTCGACGTGGTCACCGCCCTCGGCGCGGACCAGAGCCTGCGCGTCGGCGTGCAGGACCTGTTCACCCACCGCAGCGCCGCCCGGCTCGCCCGGGCGCTCGCCGTACGGCTGCGCGCGGCCGACCCCACCGAGACCGAGGACGAGCTGGTGGAGCGGGACGCGAAGATCCCGGCCGACCTGCCCGTACGCCCCGTCGGCCGGCGCCGGGCGCCGCGTACGGTCCTGGTCACCGGAGCCACCGGATTCGTCGGCGCGCGCCTGGTGCACGAGCTGCTCGCCACCACCGACGTCCGGGTGCTGTGCCTGGCCCGCGCGGCCGACGACGCCGAGGCCACCGCCCGCGTCGTGCGCGCGCTGGCCGAGCGGGGCCTGTGGCGGCCCGGCTACGACCTGCGCCTGCACGGGTACGCGGCCGACCTCGGCCGCCCGGCCCTCGGCCTGACCCCGCAGGCGTGGGACCGGCTGGCCCACGACTGCGACCTCGTGCTGCACGCCGGGGCGCTGGTCAACTTCCTGTTCGACTACCGGGCCCACCGCGCCGCGAACGTCCTCGGCACCGCCGAGCTGCTGCGGCTGTGCCTGACGGGCCGGCCGAAGCCGCTGCACCACGTCTCCACCCTCGGCGTCCTCGACAGCGAGGCCGCCCGCCATCCGCAGCCGCTGCCCGAGACGTACGACCCGGCCCTCGCCGTCGCGCCGACGAGCGGCTACAGCCGGTCGAAGTGGGTGGCGGAGCGGTACCTCGACGACGCCCGGCGGCGGGGCGCGACCATCACGGTGCTGCGCCTCGGCGAGGTGATGCCCGCGGCCGACGACGGCCACCCCAACCCCCGGGCCCTGACCCACCTGCTGCTGGCGGCCTGCCACCGGCTGCGGATGCGGCCCGACGCGCCCGTGCGCTCCGACTGGACGCCGGTGGACTGGGCCGCCCGGCGGATCGTCGCCACGGTCGTCGACCCGCGCCAGTGGGGCGGCACGCTGCACGTCCTGCACCCGGTGAGCGTCGACTTCACCGACCTGCCGCTGGGCGGCGCGGACGCCCTGCCCCGGGTGAGCTGCGGGCGGTTCCTTGCGGGGCTGCGCGAGGCGGCGGGCGAGGGCGACCGTGACGCCGCCGTACTGCTGGCGCTCTTCCCGCCCGGCGCGGGCACCGACGAGGAGCGGCTGCGCGCGGTCTTCGCGACGCTGCTCACCGACAACCCCCGGCTCTTCCGGCGCGACGGCTGCGCCGAGCTGGAACGGCGCCGGGGCTTCACCGACCACCGGCTCGGCCCGTCCGTCGGCGCCTACCGCGCCTGGCTGGGCGAGCACGAGGGGCGGGCGGCCGACCGGCTGCTGCTGCCGGCGGGACCAGGGTGAACGGCCGCGCGCGACGCGATGACCGGCACGGATGAGGGAGTGGAATGCGATACCGCAGGATGGGTCGGCTCGGCTGGCAGGTCAGCGAGGTCGGGTACGGGATGTGGGGCATCGGCGGTGGACCCGGCGGCTTCACCGGCTGGGACTACGACACCGCACCGGCCTGCCTGGACGAGGCGGTGGAACGGGGCTGCAACTTCTTCGACACCGCCTGGGTCTACGGGCGGGGCGTCAGTGAGCAGCTCCTCGGCGGCCTGGTGCGCCGGCACCCGGACCGCCGGCTGTACCTGGCCACCAAGATCCCGCCGAAGAACCGCGAGTGGCCGCCCGGCCCCCAGGACACCCTGGACGACGTCTTCCCGGCCGAGCACATCCGCGAGTTCACCCACCGCAGCCTCGAGAACCTCGGCGTGGACCGGATCGACCTGCTCCAGTTCCACGTCTGGGAGGACCGCTGGGCCGCCGACGGCCGCTGGCAGGAGGCCGTCGCGGACCTCAAGCGGGAGGGCGTGGTCGACGGCGTCGGGATCAGCGTCAACCGGTGGGAGCCGACGAACTGCCACGCCGCCCTCGACACCGGCCTGATCGACGTCGTGCAGGTCATCTACAACATCTTCGACCAGGCGCCGGAGGACGAGCTGTTCCCGCGCGCGCAGCGCGACGACATCGCGATCATCGCCCGCGTCCCGTTCGACGAGGGGACGCTGACCGGCACGCTGACCGCCGACAGCACCTGGCCGGAGGAGGACTGGCGCAGCACGTACTTCGGGCCGGAGAACCTGCTGCCGAGCGTGGAGCGCGCCGAGCGGCTGGCCGCCGACGTGCCGGCGGGGATGACCATGCCGGAGCTGGCGCTGCGGTTCATCCTGCACCACCCGGCGGTCAGCACGGTGATCCCCGGCATGCGCCGCGTCGAGCACGTGCGCGCCAACCTGGCCGTCAGCGACGGCGTACCGCTGGACGCCGGGATGCTGGACACGCTGCGCGGCCACCGGTGGGACCGCAAGCCCACGTCGTGGTCGCAGTGAGCGCGGCGCACCACCGGGCCGCGTCGCAGCGCCGGCCGACGCGGTACGGGAGGCCGGCATGCCGGTGATCGCCATGTGGGCGCACCCCCGGGCGCTCTCCACCGCGTTCCTGCGCATGATGATCGCCCGCGGCGACGTCACCGTCGTCCACGAGCCCCTGGTCACCCTCGTCGACGAGGGGCACGTGGAGCTGCCCGGCGTGGACGGCGGTACCGTCACCGTGACCGACGCGGCCGAGGTCGTCACGCACCTGCGGAAGCTGGGCCGGGACCGGACGGTCTTCGTCAAGGACACGCTCGAATACCGCTACGAGCACCTGTTCGCCGATCCCGGGGCGATCGCGGACGTCACGCACACCTTCATCGTCCGGGAACCGGCCCGCACGATCAGCTCGCACTACGCGATCAAGCCGACGGTGACCTGCCCGGAGATCGGCTTCGAGCACCAGTGGGAGCTGTTCGACCTGGTCAGCCGGACCGCGCACCGGCCGCCGGTGGTGATCCGGGCCGAGGACCTGCTGCGGCACCCCGCCGAGACGGTGTCGGCCTGGTGCGGGGCCGTGGGGCTGCCGTTCCTGCCCGAGGCGCTGAACTGGGCGCCGGGGGAGCGGGCCGAGTGGCGGCGTACGCGCAAGTGGCACCTCGACGTCGAACGCACCTCGGGGTTCTCGCCGGTCGAGAAGTCCTTCGAGGTGACCGTCGCCAACAACGACACCCTGCGGTCGTACCACGACCACCACCAGCCCTTCTACCAGCGGCTGATCCGGCACGCCATCTGCATCGGGGAGGACTCATGACCATCACCGCCGCGCCACCCGTGACCGCGTCGCCGACGCTGTCGCCCGGTGAGCTGTTCGCCCGCGCGTACGCCGACGATCCCGCCGGCGCCGAGGTGCGCTTCGACTACACCATCACGGACGCCTTCCAGCCGACCAAGGAACGCCCCCGGGTGACCGTGCGCAACCTGTTCCGCAAGCGGTCGGTCGGCATGGAGCCGGTCCGGTTCTGGTCCGAGGGCCGGCCCGACGCGGGCGAGGCCGCCGCCGTGCACGAGTCGGGCCTGCGCCGGGAGGCCGCCTTCCGGTTCGGCACCGCCTCCGCCGGGGTGCACCCGATCCGCGCCTGGGTGCGCATCCCCGAGGAACTCGCCGACGACCCGGAGGCGGTGGCCTCCTTCATCGACTACCGGCTGCTGGTCCGCCTCGCCACGGCGGAGAACCAGGCGCTGACCATCGGCGAGGGCGGCCTGCTGCGGCACCCGGAGATCGGGCGGCTGCCGTACCGGCACGACTGGCTCAGCGGCCTGCTCGCCGCCTGCGACGAGATCGAGCAGACCGGGGCCACCCCGCACGCGATGATCGTCAACCCGAGGGACTACTACACCCACCTGCTCGGGAAGGGCTCCCTCCTGACGGACCTGACCCGCAACGGCGTCCAGATCAGCCGTACGCGGATGGTGGCGCCGGGCGAGGCGGTGGTGGGGGACTTCGCGATGGCGGCCCGCCTGCTGGACGCGGGGCGGTCCGCGATCCGCGTCGGCACCCCGCCGCCCGGTACCCTGTCCATCGATGGACCGGCCGTCTGTGCCGAGATCCACGAGGGGCTGGCCGTGCACCTGCCGACCCACTTCTTCCACGTAGTACCGGCCTAGGAGCGTCGTCGCATAGCCATGACCGGCGGAAAACTGTTGTTCTACCGGCCCATCGCGCCGCTCTTCGCCGCGATCTTCCTGGGCCTGCTCGGCGTCGGCGCGTCCCTGGCCGTGCTGCCGTTCTACGTGCTCGACGAGCTGGACGGCAACCGGGTCGAGGTGGGGGTGGTGATCGCCGCGATCGCGGTCTCCGCGGTGATCGCCCGGCCCATCGCCGGCCGGATCGGCGACCGGCACGGGTACCGGACGGTGATGCTGGGCGGGGCGCTGGTGTGTGCCGCCGCCGGGGCGGCCTACCTGGTGGCCGGCAACGTCGGCGTGCTGGTCGGCGTCCGGGTCCTGCACGGGATCGGTGAGGCGGCCGTCTACACCGCCGGCGCGGCCTGGCTGGTGGCGCTGGCGCCGGCCGACCGGCGGGGCCGCGTCGTCGGCCTGTACGGCATCCACATGTGGCTGGGCATCACGCTGGGCGCCCTGCTCGGCGCGGTGCTGCTGCGTACCTCCGGTTATCCGGCGGTGTGGCTGTTCGCGATCCTGACGGCGGCCGCCGGGGCCGCGCTCGTCGCCGCCCGACCGGGGCCGCAGCAGGCGAGCCCGGCGGGCCGGGCCGGCCTCCTGCCGCGCAGTACGGTGGTCCCTGGCGTCGCGCTCTCCCTGGCCGGGTTCGGCTACGCCGCGCTGGCCGCGTTCGTGGCCCTGCACATGGCCGAGCGGGGAGTCGAGAACGGCATCGCGGCGTTCAACGCGTTCGGCTTCACCTACGTGGGGGTCCGGCTCTTCGTGGGCGGGCTGCCCGACAAGCTCGGTGCCGGCCGGGTGGCCGTCGGGTCGGCCCTGGTGGAGGCGGTGGGGCTGCTCCTCGTCGCGGTCGCGCCGAACCTGCTGGTCGCGGTCCTCGGCGGGCTGGTGATCGGCGCCGGGCTCTCGCTGCTCTTCCCGGCGCTGGCCCTGTTGGTCATCAACCGCACGGACCCGGCCCACCAGGGGGCGGCGCTCGGCGCGTTCACCTCGTTCTGGGACATCGGCCTGGTGGCCGGGGCGCCGCTGGCCGGCCTGGTCGCCAGCGTGGCCGGCTACCCGGCGGTCTTCCAGGTGATGCTGCTGGCGGCGCTGGTGTCGGCGGCCCTCTCGGCGTGGACGATGCTGCCCCGCCGCTCCCCGCGAACCAACACTCCGGCTGACCTCCCACCCACCTCCACGCCCCGCTGATCATGAGGTTGGCGGCGAAGTCGATCTCCTCGGCTGCCGCCAACCTCATGATCGACGCGGGTGGCCGGTGGCCGGTGGCCGGTGGCCGGGGGTCGGGGGTCGGGGGGGGCGGGTGGTGTCAGGGGAAGCGGGAGGGGGAGAAGGGGGCGGGGTCGACCAGGGGCGGGGCGTCGACCGCCAGCGCGGCGAGCAGGGCGCCCGCCGCCGGGGAGGTCTGGACGCCGTAGCCGCCGAGCCCGGCCATCCAGAGGAAGCCCGGCGCGTCGGTCGCCGGGCCGATCACGGGCACGTCGTCCGGGGCGGCGGTCCGCAGCCCGGCCCAGGGCTGGTGGACGCGGCGGATCTCCAGTGTGGTCGCCGCCTGCACCCGGTCTGCGCCGATCGCCACGTCGAGGTCCTCGGGACGGGCGTCGCCGGGCGGCGCCGGGGTGGTGTCGCACGGGGAGACCAGCAGGCGTCCCGACTCCGGCTTGAAGTAGAAGCTGCCGTCGACGTCGTTGACCATCGGCCAGTCCACCGCCGGGACGCCGGCCGGCGCGTCCACCAGGAAGGCGGTGCGCCGCAGGGGCGTCAACCCCACCGGTCGTACGCCGGCCGCCGTCGCGACCTCGTCGGCCCAGGCGCCCGCGGCGTTGACGACGACCCGGGCGGTGAACTCGCCGGCGTCCGTGGTGACCTGCCATCCGCCGCCGCTCCGCCGCAGCCGGCGCACCCGCGCGCCGCACACGACCCGGCCGCCGGCCGCCCGGACGCCCCGCAGGTACCCCTGGTGCAGCGCGGCGACGTCCAGGTCCCGTACGGCCGGCTTCACCATCGCCCGCCGGCACCACTCGGGCCGCACGACGGGGCAGTGCCGGGGCAGGTCGGCGACGTCGATCTCGCGGGCCGGCGGGTCCACCTCGGCCCCGTCGCGCAGCGCCTCCTCGAAGGCGTCCTCGCTGCCGGGTGGGCAGAGGCTGAGCACGCCGCGCGGGGTGAGCAGCGGGTGCTCGGCGAATCCCGGCGGCGGCGCGGTGAGGAAGCCCCGGCTGGCCCGGGTCAGCGCGCGCACCGCCGACCCGCCGTAGTACTCGGAGAACACGGCGGCCGAGCGGCCGGTGGAGTGCTGGCCGGGGACCTGTTCCATCTCCAGCAGCACCACGGTCCCGTACGCGGCGAGGTGGTGTCCGGCGCTGGCGCCCGCGATGCCCCCGCCGATGACCAGATAGTCGATCATCGATTGAACGGTAGTCGGCGGGTCGGGCGCGGACAAGGGTCGACAAGAATCGATCTTCCAGCCGCAGCCGCAGCCGCAGCCGCAGCCGCAGGCTGTGGACGCGGGTGAGCCGCGCGGCCCGCCGGTGCGACGGGCCGCGCGGACCAGGGCCGCGTGGGGTCAGGGGCCGCAGTAGAGCAGGCGGTTCGGCGTGCCGCTGACGACGCCCGTCACCACCCCGATCGTCGCCCGGCCGTTCAGGTGCGCCGCCACCTGCGCGGGGCTCCAGGTGGGATTGGCCGAGAGCGCGAGGGCGGCGCACCCGGCGACGTGCGCGGCGGCCATCGAGGTGCCGCTGATGGTGGTCACCGCCGTGTCGCTGGTGTGCCAGGTGGACCGGATGTTGGCGCCGGGGGCGTACAGGTCGAGGCAACTGCCGTAGTTGCCGCTCGGCATCCGGGCGTCGGTGCTGGTGGTGCCGGCCACCGTGAGCGCCGCCGCCACCCGCGCGGGCGAGTAGTTGCACGCGCTGCCGTTCGAGCTGCCCGCCGAGACGGCGTACGTCACCCCGGAGGAGATCGAACGGTTCACCGCGGCGTCCAGCGTCGTGCTGGCGCCGCCGCCGAGCGCCATGAGCGCCACCGCGGGCCGCACCGCGTTCGCGGTGACCCAGTCCACCCCGGCGATCACCTGGGAGAACGTGCCGCTGCCCGCGCAGTTGAGCACCCGCACCGGCCGCAGCCGCACCTCCTTGGCCACCCCGTGCAGGGTGCCGCCGACGGTTCCGGCGAGGTGGGTGCCGTGGCCGTTGCAGTCGTCCGCCGGGCCGCCGTCGACCAGGTCGACGCCGCCGCTGGCCCGGACGCCGAAGTCGCCGTGCGTGCTCCGGATGCCCGTGTCGATGACGTACGCGTGCACGTTGTGCGCGGTGTTCGGGTAGGCGTACCGGCCGTCGAGCGGGAGGCGGCGCTGGTCGATCCGGTCCAGCCCCCACGACGGCGGGTTGAGCTGCACGCCCGGCCCGACGAGGGTCACCACCCGGTCCCGTTCCACGTACGCCACGGCCGGGTCGGCGGCGAGCCGTCGGGCCGCCCGCTCGGGCAGGTGCGCCACGAATCCGCTGAGCGCGTGCCCGTAGACGCGGCCGACGGTGGCCCCGTAGCGGTCGGCCAGCCGGCCGGCGGCGTCCGTGACGGCGGCCCGCCGACCATCGGCGTGCCCGAGTGCGTCGTCCCTGAGTACCACCACGTATGCGTCGGTCACGGCGCCCGCGGCGTCGGCGTGCAGGATCCCGCCGGTGGCCGTATCCGCCGCCGCGGGGGTGCCCATCGCGGCGACGACCGTGGCGGCGGCGAGTACGCCCACCGCGCGGGCGCGCCATCGCCGGGTACGGGGAAGTGTCATCTGCCGGTCCTCCTCCTGTCGGCCCCGCGCCGGCTCGTGACCGACGCGAAGCTGCCTGGCCGTTGAGAGGAGGCTATCGGCTATATAGATCGTTATGAATCGCTGTCGGGAATCGGCTACTCGGCGAACCGGTAGAGCACGAATCCGTACGGGGACCGTGCCCCGGCGTCCCCGCTCCGCCTCCCGGCGCCGCAGACGATGACGCTGGTGTTCCACGAGCAGCTGTCGCTGCGTACGTCCTTCAACTGGCCCAGCTCGGCCACCTCGCCCGAGCCCACGGACATCCCGGCGACGCTGCGGTCGTCCTCGATCGAGCTCGGCGGGTCGGCGAGGAGGAGCACGTTGCCCGCGTCGAGCCGGACCGCCACCCCGCCGCGCTCGGAGAGCACGGCGCGACCGTCGGGGCCGAACAGCGTGCCGGCCGCCTCCGGGGTGGTCCGTCGGGCGAGCAGGTGCTCACCGAGCGGCACCAGCAGGGTCGCCTCCGGCGCCTTCCAGCGGGTCCACTTCTCCTCGGTCGCCGCCACGACCTCGGCGGTCTCGTCGTCGCCCCCGGTCACCTCCAGGAGGCACGCCCGGTGCTCGCCGCAGGGCACCAGCGACTTCGGCCGTCGCCGGTCGTCCTCTGCGGTGTAGAGCACCTTCGGCTGGGCGTCGCTCGTCAGGTCGTACGCCAGCAGCTGGTAACCGGCGTCGTCGCGCGCCACGTAGAGCCGGTCCCCGTGCGCCACCACCAGGTCGTCGTGGTCGGCCACCCCGGCGCGGGTGGAGACCACCCGGCCGCTGCCCATCTCGATCAGCCGGACGGACCGGTCCGCGCCCACCTGCACGATCCGGCTGACGTCCCCGCGCCACGGATCGCGCGGGGAACCGTCGAGGAAGGCCGGGCCGGCCAGCGCCTCGTCGGTGGTCACCGGGTGGACGGCGGTGCGCGTGTTGTCGTACTCGTCGCGCGGGCTGGGCTGCGCCCAGATCTCCCCGCCGTCGCGCAGGCGCAGCCCGACGAGCCGCTTGCCGGTGCGGTCGACCTGCACCGCGACGCCGTCGCCGAAGAGGACGTCGTCGTCGCCCAGGATCGGCCGGCGCCACCGCTGGTCGCCGGAGGCGCCGTCGAGCAGCACCAGGTCGCGGGGGGTGTCGTCGCCGATGGCGTCGGCGACGACCGCGACCGCGCCGGGCAGCGCGACGATCCGCTCCCACCGCTCGGAGGTCGCCGCCGTCTGCCTGCGCCACTTCACCGCGCCCGTGCCGGCGTCGACCGCCACCACCTCCAGCCGCCCGTCGCCGAGCGGATACCCGAGGTACGCCCGGTCGCCGAGGACGGCGGTGAACATGTCCGCCGGTCGCTCGGTGCCGGCGGGCACCCGCGTCAGCTGGTCGACGGTGCGGAACTCCAGGGCCGGGTAGCGGTCCCGGGTCAGGTACAGCACCGCCGCGGTCGCCACGCCGGCCAGCGCGAGGACGGCGGCGAGCGAGATCCAGAGCGCCCGGCGTCGGGGGAGCGCCAGCCCGCTCCGGCCGCCGCCGGGCGACGGCGACACCGGCGTCCCGGAGACGGGTACGCCCGACCACGCCCCCGCGGCACCGCCCAGGGGTACGCCCGGCGGTGCGTAGGGTGCCGTGCCTCCGGCCGGTGCGCCCGACGACGGGTGAGCCTCCGGCGCCCACGCCTGTGCGACCGGAGACGGGCCGGCGTCCGGCGGCGCGAACGACGACGGGCCGGCGCCCGGCGGGGCGAACGACGACGGGCCGGCGCCCGGCGGGGCGAACGGGGTGGCCGGCGACCGTGTCGCGGGCACGGTCGGAGCGGTCGGCGGGCCGGCGACCATGGTCGGCGCGAGCCCGGCGGGCAGGGCCGGCGTGACGCCCTCCGGTCCGCCGACGGCGGTCGGCGTGGGGGCCGGGCCGGCGGGCACGGTCGGCGCGTTGCCGTCCTGGCCGCCGGCACCCCCACCCGGCGCGGCGGGCCGGTGGGGCGCGGCCGGCTCGTACGGCGGCCCGCCGACGGACCCGGGCTGCGCCGTCAGGCCGGGCGGTGTCGACGCGGCGGCCTGTGGTGCCGGCGCGGCGGGATCGGGCTGTGGTACCCCGGCCGGTCTCGCCGGCACGGCGGGCGCGGCCGGTTGCGCCGGTGCGACGGCGGGTGCGGCGAAGGCGTCGGCGGCACGGCCGCGCCGGGGCAGGGGCAGGTCGGTCAGCGCCCCCTCGGCCACGGGCAGCTCCGGCTGCTCCAACACGGTCGGGGCGACGCCCAGCTCGGCGTGCAGCAGCCGGGCCACCATCGGCATCCGGGTGGCGCCGCCGACCAGGAACAGGCCCGAGAGCTGCTGCGCGTCGAGGCCGGCCGCCGCGATCACCTCCCGGGCCACCGCCACCGCCCGACCCAGCAGCGGCGCGGCCACCCGCTCCAGGTCGGCCCGGGTGAGCGTGACCGCCGCCTCCACCCCCGGTACGGCCACCGGCGCGGCCGGCACCCGCGACAGCATCTCCTTGGCGCCCCGGACGTTCTCCCAGAGCTCGTGGCGCTCCCGCCACTGGGTCGCGGACTCCGGACGGGTCAGCCGCGCCCACCGGTCGGGGTGCGCCTCGGCCACCAGCTCACCGAGGCGACCCAGCAGGGCGGCGTCCACGTCCAGGCCACCGAGATCGTCCGCGCCGCCCGCCGTGACGACCGTGAACCCGGAGTCGCCCCACGGGTCCGCGCCCTCGTTGCGCAGCACCGCGACGTCCAGCGTCCCCGCGCCGAAGTCGAAGACCGCGATCGTCCCGCCCACCGGCACCGGGCGGCGCAGCACCTGGGTGTAGTAGCGGGCGGCGGCCACCGGCTCCCGCAGCAGCCGGGTGCCCGGCGGCGTGGGACCGGAGAGCGTGTGCTCGGCCGCCGACGGCCAGCCGGCCGCCGCCAGGGCGTCGGCCAGCACCTGGCGCCGGGCCGCGTCCCAGGTCGCCGGGCAGGTGAGCACCGCCGGAGGCAGGAACCCGACCGCCTCGACGGCCGCCCGGGCCACCGCGTGCAGCGTCGCGGCCAGCAGCTCGGCCGGCGGGTACCGGCGATCGCCCAGCAGCACGGAGGGCTCGTCGACGCGCCGCTTCGGGTTGGGCTCGTACCGGCCCGGGTCGGTCCGGGCCAGCCGCTGGGCGTCCCGGCCGGCGTGCAGCAGCCCGTCCGCGTCGGCGTACACGCCGGAGGGGATGATCGGCTGCCCGTCCACGAGCAGCGGGCGGGTGTGCCCGTCGGGCCGGCGCAGCACGGCGACGGTGTGGGACGTGCCGAGGTCGACGCCGAGGGCGTACCCCTCGTGCTGGCCTGCCATCTGCCGTTACCTCCGCGGGACGAGGGGATGCCCGGCCCCGCATGGTACGCAGCAGCCGCACCGGCGCCGATCCCGCCCTGACGGACGGCTCAGGCTACGCGGGCCGTCAGCCGACGATCAGGTCCAGCCCGGCGATCTGGTCGGGGTCGGCGACCACCTCGATGCCGAGGACCCGGTCGGTGACCACGAAGCTGAGCACCAGGCGCGTACGGCCGTCGACGAGCACCACCGCTCCCGGCGCGCCGTCGACGAACGCCGGCACCGCTCCCTGCGCCTTGCCGGAGAAGAAGTCGGCCACCGTGGCCGAGCCGCGAGCCTCGCCGACCCCGCCCATCGCGACGGCCGCCGCGTCGGAGCGCAGGACGACGTGCGGGTCGAGCAGGGTGAGCAGGTCGTCGAAGCGCCCCTCGCGGGACGCGGCGAGGAACGCCTGGACGACCCCGCGCTGCCGCGCCCGGTCGGCCTCCGGCGCCGGCGACCCGCCCTGCACGCGCCGGCGGGCCCGGCTGGCGATCTGCCGTACGGCGGCCGGGCTGCGGTCGACCACGGGCGCGAGCTCGTCGAAGGAGACCGCGAACATGTCGTGCAGCACGAACACGAGCCGCTCGGTGGGGCCGAGGGTCCGCAGCACCACGTCCAGCGCACGCCCGACCGACTCCGTGAGCATCGCCTCGCGCTCGGGGTCGGCCTCGCCGGCCGCGGACGTGGTCGACTCGTCGGCGGCCACGTCGGTGGGCCGCTCGTGCCGCGCGGCGCTGGAGCCCAGCCGGTCGAGGCAGACCCGCCCGACGGTGGTGGTGAGCCAGCCCGGCAGGTTCTCGATGCCGTCGACGTCGGCGCGGCTGAGCCGCAGCCAGGTGTCCTGGACCGCGTCGTCGGCCTCCGCCCCGGAGCCGAGCATCCGTCGGGCCACGGAGCGCAGCCGGGGGCGCTGCTCCTCGAAGCGCACGGCGAGCAGGTCGGTGTCGCTCACGGCATCGCCATCCCGGTCGGCCTCCGGCCCTTGTGTGGCCCGGGTCACATCTGTCACGTCGCCCCTCCGACCGTCGACAGCAGGGTGACGAAGAAGGAAGCGCTGCGGCGGGGGCGTCGGCAGCGTAACAGGAAGGACGGCACGCGATGTCCGTACAGGCCCGTATGCAGAACCCCGCGACCCTGCTCCCCGACGTGGTGAAGGCAATCAATCTGCTCTACAAGGCGGCCCACTCGGCCGGGGTGCCGGGCAGCACCCTGGAGCTGGTCCACCTGCGGGCCAGCCAGATCAACGGGTGCAGCGCCTGCGTCGACTCCGGTGCCCGCAACGCCCGGAAGGCGGGGGAGACCGAGGAGCGGCTGTTTGCGCTGGCCGCCTGGCGGGAGACGCCGTACTTCACCGACGCGGAGCGGGCCGCGCTCGCGCTCGCCGAGTCCGCCACGCGGCTCGCCGACCGGGCCGACCCCGTGCCGGACGAGGTGTGGAACGAGGCCGCCCGGCACTTCGAGGAGAAGGAGCTGGCCGCGCTGGTGCTCTGGCTCGCCACCACCAACTTCTTCAACCGGTTGAACGCCACCACCCGCCAGCCCGCCCCGCAGCACTGGGGCTGAGCGGCGGCGACCCGGGCGTGCAGGCGTACGCAACCGCACGCCCGGGCCGCCGGATACCGTCGTCAGACGGTGTGCAGCAGCCGGAAGCGTTCGAGCAGGACCGGGGTGTCGTCGTGGACGGTGAAGCCCGGATCGCCCAGCTCCGCGCGTACCTCCGCGCTGTGCCAGAACGTCTCGTGCCCGGCCCGCCACTGCGCCACCGACTCGTACCCCTCGCCCTCGTCGAGGGCGTGTCGCAGGTCGACGTCGCCGAGCCGGACCACGCGTACCTCGGTCACCTCGATGACCGCGACCCGCTGGCCCGCCGAGTCGAGCACCGCCGAGCGCTGGCCCACCTCGGGCATCGGCTCGTCCGACCGCTCGTAGCCGAGCACGAGGCTGGACGTCGAGGTCTTCGTGCCGGCCAGGATCGCGGCCACCAGGCTGTCCCGCAGCGGTCCCGGAAACGCGAACTCCGCAGCCGGAAGATCATCAAATTCCACGTCGAAAGGCTACCCACGTCGCACGGCGGTCGCCTTCCGATCGCCGTGGCGTCGCTCGCCGACCAGTACCCGAGGACCCACCTGGCGGTGGTGCGGTGCCACCAACCGCTCTCGACGCTAACTACCTCTGATGTACGCGATCGTGGGCTTCTCCGAGTTGTACCGGACGAAATGGTCAGTATTGCTGAAGGTGTTGCACCGGTAACTGTCACCTTCCTGGTCGAAGAAGTCGTAGTCGTAGTGCTCTTCGTTGGAGAATTCCAGCCGGTAGGCATAGCCGCCGACTTCTTCCCCCGACATGTCGGTATTGGAGTGCAGCTTGTACCTCGAGATGGCCGTCGTGGTCTTGAAACTGGCCTCGGTGGTTATCCAGTCGTTTCCACCAACGGGCCAGTTGCAGCTGATGCCGAAGTCGGTCTTCCCCTTGGGCGCAGCCGATCCGCCCTGGTCCGCGTCGGGTTCGCCGAGGTGGCCCACCTCGTACTTCTTCCCCTTGGCGCTGGTGAACTCCTTCCAGACGATGGCATCCTCGTTTACTTTGACGGCAACCTTCTTCGCCATTTCCCACCTTTTCGACAGGGCGGTTGTTGCTCCGCCTCGACATGCTCTGGTGCGCGATCAATGGCCACGATAGGTGAGTGATAGGCAAAGCGACCTGATATGCTCACTACCGCCTCGGCCCGGCGGTGTTTCGGTACCATGTCGCGGTGCCGTACTGCCCGATCGTGACCGCCCGCTGACGGCTGGCGGGTCGGCTGCTGGCGCGTGTTGGCATGGCGACGCGGCGGCGTGGCTGTCCGGCGTCCTACGGCTTACCGCGGTGATCGGCGGGCACCCGATGGGCGTACCGACGGACGATCCCGCTGTCCGAACCGACCTGGGCACTTACCGTGAGCCGGCGGACCTCGGGTGTCGCAGCCCCGAGCAGTCCGACAGGAGTCGAGCCGATCGGCCAGGGAGTTTTCCCCACCTAGACGGGAGATTGAGCGTGCGCGGACTGACGGACAAGGTCGTGCTCGTCACCGGGGGCGGATACAGCCCCGATCAGGTCGGTTCCGGCCTCGGCCAGTCCATGTGCGTGGAGCTGGCCAAGGAAGGGGCGAAGGTCGTCGTGTCCGACCTCTCCCGCGAACGCGCCGACGCGACGGTCGACCGGATCCGTGCCGCCGGGGGCGAGGCGACCGGGGTGGCGGCGGACGTCACCGACGAGGCTTCGGTCCACGGCATGGTGAGCGCCGCCGTCGACGCGTACGGCCACGTCGACGTGCTGGTGAACAATGCCGGCGTGTTCGGCGCCTACCTCCCGCTGCTCGACATCGAGACCAGCCAGTGGGAGCGCGTCATGGAGGTCGACCTGAAGGGGGTCTTCCTCGCGACGAAGGCCACGCTTCCCCACATGCTGGAGCGTGGGAGCGGCGTCGTGATCAACGTTTCCTCAGCATCCGGGCTGGTCGCCAGCGAGGTCGGGGCCGAATACACCACGGCCAAGCACGGTGTCATCGGGCTGACGAAGCAGATCGCCTACGACTACGGCCACCGGGGCATCCGCGCCGTGGGCATCGGACCGGGCGTCATCAAGACGGCAGCGTTCGAGGGCGCGGAGATCACCAGCGACTTCCCGTTCTACGACCTGACGATGCAGGCCCCCGCGGGCCGGTACGGCGAACCCCACGAGGTGGCCCGGGCGGTCTGCTTCCTCGCGAGCGACGACGCCTCCTTCATCCACGGCCACACCATCCCGGTGGACGGTGGGTCGCCGATCAGGTGATGCCGTCCACGCCGCCCTGCGACGACGGCCGGCCCGCCGGCTCCCGTCACGGCCCAGATTGCTGCGTACGACCGGTCCGACGCCTGGCGCGGTGATCAAGGATTCCGTGGGTGACCAGCAGAGCCAACGCAGCCAGTAACAGCACGCCACTGATCCACCGACTCGGAGTGCGCCAGGCGCCGGGCGTGACCTCCGTGAGGCTTCCCAGCCCCAGCAGAACGTAGCAGCCCATGCAGGCTGCCCCTGCGGCCCACAACCGGGGGCGGTGCAGGCTCCGCCCGAACAGCCGCACCGTCGACGCGCCTCGACTGTGGATGACCACCCATGCAGCGGACCCGACCAGGGCGACAGCCGCGCTGGCGAGCAGAAGGTCCACGGCCGTTGCGCCCGCCTCGTAGGTCGTCACGGGCAACACGGTAGCGGCGCCGCGCAGCTGCCGGCTGAGATCACACATCGGTCTCTTCACGGGGTGGTGCGCAACCCGTCGCACCGGATGGTGGTGTCCGTGCCGCGAGCGCGCGTTCCACGCCTCGACGCATCTGTCTCGATGCGTGAGGAATCTGCTGCAAGCGACGCACCTCGTGCGGTTGTCAGCTCACGTCCGGAGGTCACGCCCTGCTCCAACGTGCCGTCGGCAGACAACCATGGACGTCGTTCGAGCCATAGGATCACCGGCACTGCGGCGCCGAGGCAGCAGGGACGCATCCCGGCACGGCGCCGGCAGGGAGGACAGAAGCGCGGGGTCGTGCGACGCCGCGCCAACGGGGAGGTACGAGTGAAGCCTTCGCTAAGGGCACTGACCGTTGCCGCAGTGCTCGCGGCGACGGTGGCGATGCCGGCGGCGCCGGCCGCCGCGGGCGGCACGGGCTGGTGGGCCATGTCCGGCTACCTGGTCAGCAACAGCGGATTCAATCCCAACGAGTCGAAGGTGACGGTCCCGACCGTCCCGAACCTCAAGCTCGCGTACGCCGGCACCCCGGCCCGGACCGGCCAGCGTGCACCGGTCGTCGCCGACGGACTCGTGTACACCCGGGACGACGTCGGTGTCACGGCCACCGACGAGGAGACCGGCGCGCGGAAGTGGCGCTTCGAGCCGGACCCGGAGAGGTACGGCGGGCCGTCGCACCTCGTCCACACGGCCGGCCGGATCGTCTGGGCGGTGAACGATCCCCCGGCCATGCCCGGCGCCGATTCCACCCAGGTCTTCGTCCTGGACGCCGCGACCGGGACGGTGGTCCGGGACTTCCAGGACGAGGGCGTGGTCACGCAGATCCTCGTCGACCGGGATGTCGTCGTGCTCTCCGGCGAGAGCCGCTACAGCAGTGACACACGTGCCTACCGCCTCGCCGACGGGCAGCTGCTGTGGCAGCGCGACCAGCACATGAGACAGCCGGTCTCGGCGAACGGTCGCGTCCTCGTCTCCGGGACCGGACTGGGCGCCGGACCCCTGACGAGCACCATTGTCGACATCGGCACCGGCAGAGTCGTCCACACCACTCAGGACCGCGAGTACCGGCCGCTCGCGGCGGACGAGACGGGGACCAGGTTCTACGTCGGGTGGGGGCACAGCCTGCAGGTCCTCGACGCGACGACCGGCACCCTGACCTGGCTCGCGTCGGGCCTGTACCCGAGGTTCGTGGTGGTCACCCCGACCCGGCTGTACGTCACCTCCACGGGGGGCACCGTCTCCGCGTTGAACCGCAGCTCCGGCGCCACGATCTGGAGCCGGAGCATTTCGGAAAGCCAGCACCAGCGGGCGATCATCGCGGGTGGTGTCTTGTACGTCACCGCCAAGAGCGACCGGGTGTACACCCTGAACCCGGTCGACGGTGCCCCGCTGAAAGCGCCGGCGTTCACCGGCGCGGTCGACCAGCTCGTGGTCACCTACGGCAGGGTGTATGTCACCGACGGCACGAAGCTGACCGTCTACGGCCTCTAGCCCCGGTCCACGGCACGGCCGGCGCCGCTGGCCCCAAGATCCGTACGGTCGGAACAAGAACGGCCCAGGCTCGGCGATCATGTCGCTGGCCTGGGCCGGTACTGCTGGAGCGGGCGACGGGAATCGAACCCGCACCGTCAGTTTGGAAGACTGAAGCTCTGCCATTGAGCTACGCCCGCATGCGCCTTGCCACCGCAGGGCGCGCCGACAGCGTACCCAATGACCCGCGCCGCCCGCTCAGCCGTGTCCCGGCGGGTCCCCGCGACCCGTCCGCAGCGCCCGGATGCCCGGTTGGTCCCTCTTCGGCGCGTTGAGGGACGCCCCGGGACTTCCGGCGGGCCGCGACGGCATAGACTGCTCGTCGCCACGGGGTGTGGCGCAGCTTGGTAGCGCACTCGCTTTGGGAGCGAGGGGCCGTGGGTTCAAATCCCGCCACCCCGACTGTCGTCCGCGGCCGGCCGCCGGGGTCGCCCTTCGCGCGGTTCCCGGCCGCTGCCGGTGCGTCCGGCCGGCTCGCCTACACTCGATGGGCTTATCACGCCCAGACTAAAACCGAGATCCGTCAAGGAGTACGCCTGTGAAGAGCACCGTCGAGACTCTGAGCCCGACGCGCGTGCGGCTCGCCATCGAGGTGCCGTTCGTCGAGCTCGAGCCGAGCCTCAGGAAGGCGTACCGGGAGATCGGACAGCAGGTCCAGGTGCCCGGCTTCCGTAAGGGCAAGGTTCCGGCGGCCGTGATCGACCAGCGGGTCGGCCGGGGCACCGTCCTCAACGAGGCCGTGCAGGAGGCCATCCCGCAGAACATCCTGGCCGCCGTCCGCGAGCACGACCTGAAGACGCTCGGCCGCCCCGAGGTCGAGATCACCGAGTTCAACGACGGTGACTCGCTGAACTTCACCGCCGAGGTCGACGTCCGCCCGGAGATCACCCTGCCGGACCCGGCGACCATCGAGGTGACCGTCGACGAGCTCCAGATCGACGACAGCGAGGTCGACGAGCAGGTGAAGAGCCTGCGTGAGCGGTTCGCCACCCTGAAGACCGTCGAGCGGGCCGCCCAGGAGGGCGACTACGTCCAGATCGACCTGAACGCGACCGTCGACGGCGAGGACGTGCCGGGCGGCTCCGCCAGCAACATCTCCCACGAGGTGGGCAGCAAGCAGCTCCTCCCGGGCCTGGACGAGGCCGTCGTCGGCCTGTCCGCCGGCGAGAGCACCAGCTTCACCACCCAGCTCGTCGGCGGCGACTTCGCCGGCCGCGACGCCGAGGTGGCGGTGACCGTCCGCACGGTCAAGGAGAAGGAGCTGCCGGAGCTCAACGACGAGTTCGCCCAGATGGCGAGCGAGTTCGACACCATCGAGGAGCTGCGCGGCGACCTGCGCGAGCGGGTCACCCGGGGCAAGCGGGTCGAGCAGATCTACGCCGCCCGTGACAAGGCGCTGGAGCAGATGGTGGCCGCCGCCGAGGTGCCCGCGCCGGAGGGCATCGTCCGCGAGGAGGTCGAGAGCCGCAAGCAGGCCATGGTCGACCAGCTCGAGCGGATCGGCGCCTCGCTGGAGGAATACCTCGCGGCCGAGGAGAAGACCGAGGAGCAGATCGACGCCGAGCTGACCGAGGCGGCGACCGAGGGCGTCAAGGTCCAGCTGCTGCTGGACACCCTCGCCGACGCCGAGGACGTGCAGGTCTCCGACGACGAGTTCGGCCACGAGATCGTGCACCGGGCCCAGCGCGCCGGGATGGCTCCGCAGCAGTACTACGACCAGCTGGTCCGCTCGGGCGCGGCCGGTGCCGTCTTCGGTGACGTGCGGCGGGGCAAGGCCCTGGCGTCGGTCATGGAGCGCATCAAGATCAAGGACTCGGCGGGCAACGAGGTCACCCTCGACGCGCTGCGCGCCGAGAGCGAGGCCGAGCACCAGCACGACCACGAGCACTGATCGTCGGGGAAGGCCGCCGTCCGCCGCCAGCGGTGGACGGCGGCCGATTCCCTTTTCGGGTACGCCTCGGCGGTGCTGCGCTGATAGCGAACACTGCCCGGACCGGCGCTCTGCCATCCGGCTGAGCGGTTAGTGTCGGGTAGGACGGTACGGAGAGCGAAGGGCTGCCATGACCGACATGCACATCCAAGCGAAGCCGCTCCGGGCGATCGATGCCCGCGGTGGCGACACCATTGGCAACCTCGACGACTCGGTCTACAACCGGTTGCTCAAGGAGCGCATCATCTTCCTGGGCAGCGAGGTGACCGACCAGGTCGCCAACCGCATCTGCGCGCAGCTCCTGCTGCTCGCCGCGGAGGACCCGGACCGCGACATCAACCTCTGGATCAACTCGCCGGGCGGTTCCGTCTACTCCGGCATGGCGATCTACGACACCATGCAGTTCATCGACAACGACGTCTCGACCGTGGCGATGGGCATGGCGGCGTCGATGGGTCAGCTGCTGCTCTGCGCCGGCACCAAGGGCAAGCGCTACGCCCTGCCGCACGCGCGGATCATGATGCACCAGCCCTCCGGCGGTCTGGGCGGCACCGCGTCCGACATCGCCATCCAGGCGGAGCAGATGCTCTACACCAAGCGGATGTTCCAGGAGCGGGTCGCGCACCACACCGGTCAGGACCAGGCGCAGATCGAGGCGGATTCCGACCGCGACCGCTGGTTCACCGCCCAGGAGGCCCTGGACTACGGCTTCATCGACAAGGTGATCATCGGGGCCGCCCAGGTTCCGGATGGCGCCGGGACCCTGAGCTGAGGAGCTGACGATGACCGACCTGAGCCTGCCGCCCCAGTTCGCGGCCGTGCACAACCGCTACGTCCTGCCGTCGTTCGTCGAGCGCACGTCGTACGGGGTGAAGGAGTCCAACCCCTACAACAAGCTCTTCGAGGACCGGATCATCTTCCTCGGCGTCCAGGTCGACGACGCGTCGGCCAACGACGTGATGGCGCAGCTGCTGACGCTCGAGGGCACCGACCCGGACCGCGACATCATCATGTACATCAACTCGCCCGGTGGCTCGTTCACCGCCATGACGGCGATCTACGACACCATGCAGTACGTCCGGCCGGACATCCAGACGGTCTGCCTCGGCCAGGCCGCCAGCGCGGCCGCCGTGCTGCTGGCCGCCGGCACCCCTGGCAAGCGGATGGCGCTGCCGAACTCGCGGATCATCATCCACCAGCCGGCCACCGAGGGCGGCTACGGGCAGGGCTCGGACATCGAGATCCAGGCCCGGGAGATCCTGCGGATGCGGACGCAGCTCGAGGAGATGCTCTCCCGGCACTGCAACCAGCCGCTCGACAAGGTCCGCAAGGACATCGACCGTGACAAGATCATGACGGCCGAGGAGTCCAAGGAGTACGGGCTGGTGGACACCATCCTCACCAGCCGCAAGAAGGGCCTGCTGGCGGCCAACGCCGCCAGCTGATGAGCTCGGGTCGAGGTCGGCCGGGAGTCCGCTCCCGGCCGACCGTCTGACACACCCGTTTTGGGGGTCGGAGAAACCTCCGCCAGCGGGTAACGTCGGGTCTGTGCGGCTCCACCGGTCCGCCGGCGGGGTGAACGAGCGGGGTGAAACGAGGCGGGCGCTTCCACGTCCGCAGGCGAGGGCCGGGGTCTCCGGTCGACGAGTGCAGGGAGAACGTAGGTGGCACGGATCGGTGACGGCGGCGACCTACTGAAATGCTCGTTCTGCGGTAAGTCGCAGAAGCAGGTCAAGAAGCTCATCGCGGGCCCAGGGGTCTACATCTGCGACGAGTGCATCGATCTCTGCAACGAGATCATCGAGGAGGAGTTGGCCGAGTCCGGCGAGGTGAAGTGGGAAGAGCTTCCCAAGCCGATGGAGATCTGCCAGTTCCTCGACACCTATGTCGTCGGGCAGGACCAGGCCAAGAAGGCGCTCGCCGTCGCGGTCTACAACCACTACAAGCGGATCCAGGCCGAGGCGGCCGGCGCGCCGGGCTCCGGCAGCGACGCCGTCGAGCTGGCCAAGTCCAACATCCTGCTGCTCGGCCCCACGGGGTGCGGCAAGACCCACCTGGCGCAGACCCTGGCCCGGATGTTGAACGTGCCGTTCGCCATCGCCGACGCCACCGCGCTCACGGAGGCCGGCTACGTCGGCGAGGACGTGGAGAACATCCTCCTCAAGCTGATCCAGGCCGCCGACTACGACATCAAGCGCGCCGAGACCGGCATCATCTACATCGACGAGGTCGACAAGATCGCCCGCAAGTCGGAGAACCCGTCGATCACCCGGGACGTCTCCGGTGAGGGCGTCCAGCAGGCGCTGCTCAAGATGCTGGAAGGCACGGTGGCCAACGTGCCGCCGCAGGGCGGGCGCAAGCACCCGCACCAGGAGTTCATCCAGATCGACACCACCAACGTGCTGTTCATCTGCGGTGGCGCCTTCGCCGGGCTCGACCAGATCATCGAGGCCCGCACCGGGCACGGTGGCACGGGCTTCGGCGCCCGGCTCCGGTCGGTCTCCGAGCGGTCGACCGACGACATCTTCAGCCAGGTCATGCCGGAGGACATGCTGAAGTT